>CP078014.1:1862015-4127363 GCA_020544565.1 Bradyrhizobiaceae bacterium | reverse complement strand
GCGTGGACTACCAGGGTATCTAATCCTGTTTGCTCCCCACGCTTTCGTGCCTCAGCGTCAGTATCGGGCCAGTGAGCCGCCTTCGCCACTGGTGTTCTTGCGAATATCTACGAATTTCACCTCTACACTCGCAGTTCCACTCACCTCTCCCGAACTCAAGATCCTCAGTATCAAAGGCAGTTCTGGAGTTGAGCTCCAGGATTTCACCCCTGACTTAAAGACCCGCCTACGCACCCTTTACGCCCAGTGATTCCGAGCAACGCTAGCCCCCTTCGTATTACCGCGGCTGCTGGCACGAAGTTAGCCGGGGCTTATTCTTGCGGTACCGTCATTATCTTCCCGCACAAAAGAGCTTTACAACCCTAGGGCCTTCATCACTCACGCGGCATGGCTGGATCAGGCTTGCGCCCATTGTCCAATATTCCCCACTGCTGCCTCCCGTAGGAGTTTGGGCCGTGTCTCAGTCCCAATGTGGCTGATCATCCTCTCAGACCAGCTACTGATCGTCGCCTTGGTGAGCCGTTACCTCACCAACTAGCTAATCAGACGCGGGCCGATCTTTCGGCGATAAATCTTTCCCCGTAAGGGCTTATTCGGTATTAGCACAAGTTTCCCTGTGTTGTTCCGAACCAAAAGGTACGTTCCCACGCGTTACTCACCCGTCTGCCACTGACGTATTGCTACGCCCGTTCGACTTGCATGTGTTAAGCCTGCCGCCAGCGTTCGCTCTGAGCCAGGATCAAACTCTCAAGTTGGACTTGAACTTTGAACCGGCTGATCACAACGTTTGACGAGGTCCCACCATTGTCGACCGAAATCGACTTGCTGTCTGCGATTCACATCGCTGACAACGATGGTGTAACCTTTGAAACGTGTACCGCCGAAGTCTTTCGTCCGGTCCCGACCTGAAAGCCGAAGCTCTCAAATTCGAGACCCGCAAGGACTCCGCCGTCCACGTTTCTCTTTCTTCATCTTTACTTGTCAAACAGCCCGGAACCCGAAGGCCCCAGCCACCCGTCAACGGGGCGGCGAAACTTCTAGTCTCTACCTTTAGAGAGACCTTTGCAACCCCTTCCGACGCAGAATAACAACCGACAACTATCGGCTGTTTGTTCACTCATCGGGGAGAGGAGCTTAACAGGCACGGAAGCTTGCCTGGGCCGTTTGGCCCCGGCGCCGCCGCGCTCAGTGGCCGCCTTATAGGCCACGCCTTCGAAGCTTGTCAACGGCCTTGTCAGAAAATCGTCGCATCGCACCAAAAAACTTTCCACAGGCCAGGAAGTGCCCATTTATCAAGGGGTCGCGCCGCACTTGAGCCACATTCCTGCGACGTTCTGCGGTGGAAATATGCGGCGGCCGGACGATGGCGGGCGAAATTTCCGATGGTCGGGGACGGCGGATTCGAAACTCCGGACGTTTCGTCCTCTCTCCAACCCCGAACCTCGCCGGATCTCAACCGCGCCGGAACAGGGACGCGAGCGAAATCCGGCAGAGGCCGCGCATTGACGTTCGCTGGCCTCGCCAGCAATTTGGCGGACAAGGGGATCGCCGCCGGCAAGACCGTGTGCAAGAAGACTTGTAAGAAGATCTGGGGGACGACGGTTTGAATCACGGAACGTCACGCGGGGGACACGATGGACGCGCCGGGATCATCGATCTCGGCCATGAGCCGCCGCTCTCTGTCGATGGTTCGGAAGCCGCCGTTATCGACCGCCGCCGCGTATCCGTGCAGTGGTTCAGCGGTACAATTCTGACCGGTCTATGCGGCGCAGCCCTCATCGGCGGCGCCGTTTTCGCATCCCTCGATGGTGAAATGACCTTCGCCAAGGTGCCGGAACAGGTGGGCAGCGCCCTGCGCGGCGCCCTCGGCGCTGCCGACAGGACGGCCGTGGCGCGCAAGAGCGACCGCCTCCCCCCACCCAGCGAATCCGCCGCCGCCCGACAGGTCATCCGCGTCTCCACGGTGAGCCGGGCCGGCAACCGCGACGTCATGAAGGTGCGCCCCTACATCCGAATCGCCGGCAACCTCGCGCTCAGCACGAGCGAACTCTCCGCCAAGATTCCCCCGTTCAACGCCCAACGCCTGCTTACCGACACCACCAGCAAAGCGTCGCCGGACGGCGACGATCAGAACGCCAACGCCGCCGAGCCCGATGCCGAGGTCTCGTTCGTCACGCGCGATCTCGCCCAGGTGCTGCCGCGGGCCAAGATCGCCGCCAATGTCGCGATCGACGAGGTGCTGATGCGGGTGCGCGACGCCTCGAGCTGGCGCGGCAACAGCGCCGTGCGCTACGCCGCCAACACTGGGGCCGGCATGCAGATGGCCTATGCCGCGGAAGGCGCGCCCGATCTCTATGCCGGCTTCGAGACCCGCGTGGTGCCGGAAAATGTCACGCTGCTGCCCAAGACCAAGGACCAGGCCACCGGCGGCAACCCCTCCAGCGAGAAAATTCACATCGTCAAGAAAGGCGATACCATCCAGTCGATCCTGCGCGACCTCGGCGCCACGCCGGGCGAGGCCCAGGCAATCGCCAACAATCTCGGCGCCGCCGGCCGCGAGGGTGGCCTAAAGGAAGGCCGCAAGCTGCGGATCATGATGGCCGGCACCGGCCCGGGCCAGCTCCGCCTGCAGCCCGTGCGGGTGATCGTCGCCAACGACACCACCGTCGAAGCCGTCGCCGCGCTATCGGATCTCGGCAAATACGTCGCGGTCGACGTGCAGAGCTTCAACAGCGTGGCGGAAGCGGCCGCCGGCCGGGACGACGACGATGACGACGACGATGACGGCACCGGCGTGCGTCTCTACCAGAGCATTTACGAGACGGCGCTGCGCAACAAGGTTCCCGCCACCGTCATCGAGGACATGATCCGGATCTATTCTTACGACGTCGATTTCCAGCGCAGGGCGCAGGCCGGCGATTCGTTCGAGGTGTTCTTCGCCGGGGAAGACGAGACCCCGGCCAATGCCGAGAAAGCCGAAGTGCTGTACGCCTCGCTCACGGTCGGCGGCGAAACCAAAAAATACTACCGCTTCCAGACCCCCGATGATTCGGTGGTCGATTACTATGACGAGACCGGAAAGAGCGCGAAGAAATTCCTGGTGCGCAAACCGGTCAACAACGCGATCATGCGCTCCGGCTTCGGCGGCCGCCGCCATCCGATTCTCGGCTACACCAAGATGCACACCGGCGTGGACTGGGCGGCCCCCTATGGCGCCCCGATTTACGCTTCGGGCAACGGCGTGATCGAAAAAGCCGGCTGGGAAGGCGGCTACGGCAAATACATCCGCATCAAGCATCCCAACGGCTATGAGACCGCCTACGGCCACATGACCGCCTTCGCCAAGGGCATGGAGCCGGGCAAGCGGGTGCGTCAGGGCCAGGTGATCGGTTTCGTCGGCTCCACCGGCCTGTCCACCGGGGCGCACTGCCACTACGAAATTCTCGTCAACGGCCGCTTCGTCGATCCGATGCGCATCAAGCTGCCGCGCGGCCGCTCGCTCGACGGGACCCTGCTGGCCAACTTCGAGGTCGAACGTGACCGGCTCGACGCCACCATGGCGAATCGCCCCGGCGGCGTGCGCCCGCAGCCGCAGGCCGCCAAGGGCCAGAAGACCGCCGAGATCGGCAATCGCTGACGCCAATATCCGAATCTTGGAAACGTCATCTCCCAAATCACTGGAAGAAGGCAACCCGCGCCGCTTCTCATTCCGGGAAGCGAACACGCTGCATCGCCAGCAGTACTGGACCGCCGCAGCCCGCGATTGTTAGAAAGCCGCCTTCGCTCCAAGACGGCGAGTCTCCACCTTCAGGCCCAATAATCGATTCTACAGAAAGCAGTCTTAGTGCCGAACCTGCACCGCGAACACGGCTTCAGAGTGGGCTTTTTGATGCTGCTCTTTCTGGGCCTGATCTTTATCGCCGATAGCACGCTAAATGCGATCGAAATAGGATTTCCCATCTACTGGCATGCGGACGAAGTATCCAAAGCCACACAGATCATATCGGGAACGTATAATTTTTATCATCCCCAGCTTCTTCTTCGTCTGGCGAAAATCTTCAGGAAGCTGTTCTCATTTGACGGCTCCATGCGCGACACGGTTTTGGCTGGAAGATACGTCTCCGTTGTCGCGACAGCCGCCGCCACGACGATTGCGGCCCTGCTCGTTGCCCGGAGATTTGGAAAATCTTTCGGATTGCTCACAGCAGTGCTGGTCGGAGCAACGCCTGCCATATTCTTGAGCGCCCATTTCTTCAAAGAAGACGCCACGCTGCTGATGGGCGTGGCGCTCGTTATGCTTGCCATCCAAACCATCGAAAACAGCCCCAGCAAGTTGAATATCGTTTTGCTGGGTATCGCCGTGGGGCTGGCGATGTCGGCAAAATATATCGGCATTGTCATGATCTTCCCGGCCGCAGCGATGCTGATCTCCAGCCGCGTGAAATGGACCGAGGGACTGATTTGTGTGCTTGCCGCGACAGCCGTTTTCTTGGCGATCAACAGCCCGGGTCTGTTTGGGACATCAACCCTGACCGACGGTTTTCTGACCGAACTCCAGCACGTTACGACCGGACACGCCGATATTTATTGGGGACCGACGTCGGCGCGCACCCTCATTCATTTCTGGCACAGCACGTCACCCGCGCTCATTGCGCTCTGGATCGCCGGAATGGGACTTCACCTCTGGCAATCCGCGCACCCGAAATCCCACCCGGCGGCGAACAAAGACAGGAGAAGCTCGGTCACGATGGATCGAATCATCCTGTTCACGCCACTCCTGTTGCTTGCAACCATTCAAATGTCGATGGTGTCCCTCTCTCGGTACGTGTTGCCCGCAACCCTGACGGCCACCATCGCTGCCGTGTGGACCGCGGCGCTCCTGCTCAACTCCACTTCGTCTCGCGCAATCCGAGCAGCCCCCATCATCCTGCTGATCATCGCCGCTACGACGACGATAGCGTCATTCACCACCGCCGTTAGCGGCATGGTGGACGATCCTCGCGCTCGGCTTGGCGAGTGGATCGCGCAAAACATTCCGCCCGATGCAAAAATTGCGACGGAATACTTCACCGGCTTGCCGACACCCGAGCGAGTGGCTGTCGATCCGACAAATCCATTGTTGATGCAGAAAATCGAAATTCCTTTTTACCATCTCGGAATGATCGAATCGCTCAGTGAGCTTCGCAAGCGCGGCTATACGCACATTGCGATCTCCAGCAACAACTATGAGCGTTTTCTGGATCCGCGAGCGACTCTGGCAAGCGCGGAGAACATCCGAATGAAACGGTTCTACGAGGAAGTTTTTTCGAGCCTGACGCCGCTTTACGAAGACACCCGCACCATCAACAACGACTGGGCCGCGACAGGACGGCTGCTCGTATACGACATCCGGACGGAAGCCGCCGATCGCCAAAAGCCATAACCGGCGCCTTTCGCATCTCTGCGGAAGGCGCCGTCAGGTCAATCAGTTCAGCTTGCTCTTCGGCACCGCAGGCGCCTCGGTATCGATCCGCGCGACCGTGCCGTTGAAGGTCAGCCCCTCGTCGGTGGCGGACAGCGTCACCGTTTCCCCGTCGTGCACGCGGCCCGACAGGATCATTTCCGCCAGCGGGTCCTGCACCGCGCGCTGGATCGCCCGCTTCAGCGGACGAGCACCGTAAGCCGGATCCCAGCCCTTCGCCGCCAGCCAGTCGCGCGCCTTGTCGTCGAGCGTCAGGGTGATCTTGCGATCCTCCAGCAGCTTCGTCAGCCGTTTCATCTGGATATCAACAATGCGGCCCATCTCGGCCCGCTGCAGGCGATGGAACAGGATGATCTCGTCGACGCGGTTGAGGAATTCCGGCCGGAAGCTGGAACGCACAATCGCCATCACCTGATCGCGCACCGCCGCCGTATCCTCGCCCTCAGCCTGACCAACGAGGAATTCGGAGCCGAGGTTCGAGGTCATGATGATCAGTGTGTTGCGGAAATCGACGGTGCGGCCCTGACCGTCGGTCAGGCGGCCGTCGTCGAGCACCTGCAGCAGCACGTTGAACACGTCGGGATGCGCCTTCTCGATCTCGTCGAACAGCACCACCTGATAGGGCCTGCGCCGCACGGCTTCCGTGAGCGCGCCGCCCTCATCATAGCCGACATAGCCCGGAGGCGCGCCGATCAGCCGCGCCACCGAATGCTTCTCCATGTATTCCGACATATCCATGCGCACCAGCGCGGTCTCGTCGTCGAACAGATATTCGGCGAGCGCCTTGGTCAGTTCGGTCTTGCCGACGCCGGTGGGGCCGAGGAACATGAAGGAGCCGATCGGGCGGTTGGGGTCCTGCAAGCCGGCGCGCGAGCGGCGCACCGCCGTCGAGACCGCGCCGACCGCCTCGGCCTGGCCGATGACGCGCTCCGCCAGTTGCAACTCCATCTTGAGCAGCTTCTCGCGCTCGCCTTCCAGCATCTTGTCGACCGGAATACCGGTCCAGCGCGAGACGACCTGGGCCACATGGCTCGCGGTCACCGCTTCTTCGAGCACGATGTTGCCGGCCTTCTCGCTGTCTTCCAGCGCCTTGAGCCGCTTCTCCAGTTCGGGGATGCGGCCGTAGGCCAGTTCGCCCGCCTTCTGGAATTCGCCGCGCCGCTGGGCGTCGGCCAATTCCTGACGCGCCTGCTCCAGCTCGCTCTTGACCTTCTGGGCATCGGACAGCTTGTCGCGCTCCGACTGCCACTTGGCGGTCAGTGCGTCGCCCTTGTCCTCGAGCTCGGCCAGTTCCTTTTCCAGCCGCTGCAGGCGGTCGCGCGAGGCGGAATCGGTTTCCTTCTTCAACGCCTCCTGCTCGATCTTCAGCCGCACGATCTCGCGATCGATGTTGTCGAGTTCTTCCGGCTTGGAATCGATCTGCATCTTCAGCCGCGCCGCCGCCTCGTCGATCAGGTCGATGGCCTTGTCCGGCAGAAAACGGTCGGTGATGTAGCGGTTGGACAGCGTCGCCGCGGCCACGATCGCGGAATCGGTGATGCGGACGCCGTGGTGCAGTTCGTACTTCTCCTTGAGGCCGCGCAGGATCGAGACCGCGTCCTCCACGGTCGGCTCAGAGACAAACACCGGCTGGAAGCGACGGGCGAGCGCCGCGTCCTTCTCCACATGCTTGCGATATTCGTCGAGCGTGGTCGCGCCGATGCAGTGCAGTTCGCCACGCGCCAGCGCCGGCTTGAGCAGGTTGGACGCGTCCATCGCGCCATCCGCCTTGCCCGCACCGACCAGCGTGTGCATCTCATCGATGAACAGGATGATCTGGCCGTCCGATCCGGTGACTTCCTGGAGCACGGCTTTCAGCCGCTCCTCGAACTCGCCGCGGTATTTCGCGCCGGCGATCAGCGCGCCGAGATCGAGCGACAGCACCCGCTTGTCCTTGAGGCTTTCCGGCACGTCGCCGTTGACGATGCGCAGCGCCAGACCCTCGACGATGGCGGTCTTGCCGACGCCGGGCTCGCCGATCAGCACCGGATTGTTCTTGGTGCGGCGTGACAGAACCTGAATCGTGCGGCGGATTTCCTCGTCGCGGCCGATCACCGGATCGAGCTTGCCGTCGCGCGCCGCCTGGGTCAGGTCGCGGGCGTATTTCTTGAGCGCGTCATAGGCGTTTTCCGCCGAGGCGCTATCGGCGGTGCGGCCCTTGCGCAGCGCGTTGATCGCCGCATTGAGATTCTGCGGGTTGACCCCGCCCTTGGCGAGCAGGCTGCCCGCCTCGCTGTCCTTGTCGAGCGCCAGCGCAAGGAGCAGCCGCTCCACGGTGACGAAACTGTCGCCGGCCTTGTCGGCGGCCTGTTCGGCGGCGTCGAGCGCGCGCGCGGTGGCCGGCGCAAGATAGACCTGGCCGGCGCCGGAACCGGACACCTTGGGCATCTTGCCCAGCGCATCTTCGGTCGCCTTGAGGATGGCGCGCGAGTTGCCGCCGGCGCGGTCGATCAGACCGCCGGCCAGCCCTTCGCTGTCGTCGAGAAGAACCTTGAGGATATGGAGCGGCGTGAATTGCTGATGGCCCTCACGCATGGCCAGAGACTGCGCGGACTGGATGAATCCCTTCACCCGGTCGGTATATTTTTCGATGTTCATTCGGTTTCCCTCAGCCTGCCCGCCCGCCCCGAAGGCACGGACGCAGCATCTTCAATGGGTTTCCGCCGCCGGCATTGACGTTCCTCAACCCGGAGCGGTCGCCGGTCTGGGCCGGCTTCGATGATGTGGGAACCCGGGGTCGCCGGTGAAAGAGGCCGGGCTAAAAATTCGTCGGCGTGGCACCGCGCGCCGAATCCGCATAGGACTACAGGATGTCCGAACCCGCCAGGATCGCCCGTCTCTACCGCTATCCCGTCAAGGGGCTGTCGCCGGAACAACTCGCCGGCGCGCGGCTCGCGACCGGGCAGACCGTGCCCGCCGACCGCCGCTACGCCATCGAGAACGGGCCCACCGGTTTCGACCCCGCCGATCCGAAATATTTTCCGAAAATCCGGTTTCTGATGCTGATGCGCGACGAGCGGCTGGCCGGCCTGCAGACGCGCTTCGACGATGCGTCGAACGTCCTCACCATCCGCCGCGATGGCGTGGAGGTGGTGCGGGGCGATCTGGAAACGGCACACGGCCGCGCCGCGATCGAGCAATTCTTTGCCGACCAGTTCGCCGCGGAGCTGCGCGGGCCGCCGAAAGTGCTGTCGGCCCCCGGCCACAGCTTCTCGGACGTGGCCGCCAAGGTGATCTCGATCATCAACCTCAGCAGCGTCGCGGCCATCGAGGACGTGATCGGGCGGAGGATCGATCCGTTGCGGTTTCGCGCCAACCTCTATGTCAGCGGCTGGCCGGCCTGGCGCGAATTCGACTTGCTCGGGCGGGAGATCGCCATTGGCGATGTCCGCCTGAAGGTGGTGAAGCGGATCGTGCGTTGCGCCGCGGTCAACGTCGATCCCGTCACCGCACAGCGCGACCTGAATATCCCCCACACCCTGACGCAGGCGTTCGGCCACAGCGACTGCGGGGTCTATGCACAGGTGATCACCGGCGGCGACATCGCCGCCGGTGATACGATGACAATCCCTGACTGACGGGATTGCCGAGCGTCAGCTCGACGGCATGACGTAGGCGTAGACGCGCCCGCGGGAATAGGTCGCTTCCGCGACGCGACGGCCGTGATTGCCGGAGATGATGATCGGATTGCCGTTGGGATCGACCCCGCTGACGACGCCGACATGACCGCCGCGACGGCCACGCGACATCACCGCGATGGCGCCAACTTGCGGGCCGGACACGCGCTGGCCGTAGCTGGCGAACGAGCGCGCCATATCCGATCCTGTGCCGCGATGGCCGGAGCGCTGCAGCACCATGTTCATGAAACGCGCGCACCACAGACTGCTGCGCCCGGTCGGATTGCCGCCGATATAGCGCCGCGCTTCGGCAACCACATCGGAGCCGCCGAACCCGCCGAAGCCTTGCGCCATGAAGCCTTGCGCCATCTTGCTTTGCGCCGCGCCGGCGCGCGCGCCGGTGTCGACGCGGGGGTGACGATAGCGATGGGCGTGATGCTTGCCGGCGTGATGCGCATGCGCGTGACGGCCTGAGGTGTGATGTGGCCTCGCCGAAGCCGGTGTCGCAACCGCGACGATCGCCAGTGAGCACAGTGCAGCAGCAGCAAGCCCAACAGGCCGACGAAACGCAAGAGATACAATCATCCAGTAGTCCTCGTGACACCCCCGTTCCCCATCGCTCCCAAGCGGGATCGATATGGACGAGGCGTACACCGAGTTCATGTGGCGAAAAGAGGACGACAGGAATCAGACCTGCCATGAGTTCCACGCGCCAAAGTTCCGCGCGTGCGGCGGATCATTCACGGCGAGACCAATGCAGGAAGTGCCTTATTGTCGCCCATTATCTGAATCGCGCCGGGTCAGCAGAAATACGCCCTGCTCGCCGAACATGTTCCAGAACCACCACGGCGCGTTGAGACGCAGCGGCCGGCCATGGAGATCGAGCGCGACCGCGCGTTCCATCTTGACGTTGATCTCGTCGCAGAGCTGCACGAAATCCTTGATGGTGCAGAAATGAATGTTTGGCGTGTCGTACCACGTCGCCGGAAGATTCTCGGTGCGCGGCATCTGGCCCTTCACCAGCAGTTGCAGCCGCATTTTCCAGAAACCGAAATTCGGAAACGACACGATGGCGCGCCGCCCGATGCGCAGCAGGTTCTCCAGCACCGCGCGCGGCTGGCGCGTCGCCTGCAGCGTCTGCGACAGGATCACGTAGTCGAAGGCGTCGTCGGGATAATTGACGAGGTCGGTGTCGGCATCGCCCTGGATCACCGCGAGCCCCTTGGCGACGCAGCGGTTGACGCCCTCGCGCGACAATTCGATGCCGCGGCCATCGACGCCGCGCCGCTCCAGCAGGCGCAGCAGGTCGCCCTCGCCGCAGCCGACATCGAGCACCCTTGATCCGGGTTCGACCATCTGCGCCACCAGCAGGTGATCGGCGCGGTAGCCGCTCTCCGTCACGGGAAGAACCGCGGTCAGCCGGAACTGATCCTGAAGTGCCATGTCAGCCTCCCGCCGCGGTCAGGCCGTGCGCGGAGGCGGCCGATTCCAGGAATGCGCGCGCGATTCCGATGAATTCGGGAACGTCGAGCAGGAAGGCGTCATGGCCCCTGTCGGTCTCGATCTCCGCGAAGGAGACGCGGGCGCTGGACGCATTGAGCGCATGAACGATGGCGCGGGAGTCGGAGGTCGGAAACAGCCAGTCGCTGGTGAACGACACCACGCAGAAGCGGGTGCGCGCGCCGCGCCAGGCTTCCGCCAGCACGCCGTCATGATCGGCGGCGATGTCGAAATAATCCATGGCGCGGGTGAGGTAGAGATAGCTGTTGGCGTCGAAGCGCTCGACGAAGGACGAGCCCTGATGGCGCAGATAGCTTTCCACCTCGAAATCCGCGTCGAAGGAGAAGGTCGGCGTGTCGCGATCCTGCAACCGGCGGCCGAACTTGCGATGCAGCGCGGCGTCGGAGAGATAGGTGATGTGCGCGGCCATGCGGGCGACGCCGAGGCCGCGGCGCGGATGGGTGCCGTGCTCGAAATAGCGGCCGCCGCGCCATTCCGGATCGGCCATCACCGCCTGACGGCCAAGCTCGTGGAAGGCGATGTTCTGCGCCGAGTGCCGCGTGCTGCAGGCGACCGCGAGCGCCGAGAACACGCGCTCGGGATAGGCCGTGCTCCATTGCAGCACCTGCATCCCGCCCATCGAGCCGCCGACCACGGCGAACAGCCTGGCGATGCCGAGATGGTCGAGCAGCATCGCCTGCGCGCGCACCATGTCGGGGATGGTAATGACCGGGAAATCCAGCCCCCACAGCCGTCCGGTCGCAGGATTGGTGGAGGCGGGGCCTGTCGAGCCCATGCAGCCGCCGATCACGTTCGAGCAGATGACGAAATAGCGTTCGGTGTCGATCGGCTTGCCGGCGCCGACCAGCGTCTCCCACCAGCCCGGCTTGGCGGTGACCGGGTGCACGTTTGCGACATGCTGATCCCCGGTCAGCGCATGGCAGATCAGGATGGCGTTCGAATGATCCGCGTTAAGCCGGCCGTAGGTCTGATAGGCGATCTGGAACGGCGCAAGGTCGATGCCGCAATCGAGCCGCAGCGGCGTGTCAGGGCCGAACCGGGCGACCAGGGACGACGGGTGGTCCGCCTCCTGCGCCCTTTCGCCGGAAGCACCGCCATTCTGCGCCGGTTTGACGTTAACCATCTTGATACTGGCCTCCGCAGAAGGTCGAACGACCCACATCGGAAC
Source organism: Bradyrhizobiaceae bacterium (assembly GCA_020544565.1). Taxonomy (GTDB): domain Bacteria; phylum Pseudomonadota; class Alphaproteobacteria; order Rhizobiales; family Xanthobacteraceae; genus Afipia. The sequence goes on along the minus strand of CP078014.1, from coordinate 4,115,557 downwards.
TCAGGCCACAAAAAACCCGGCCTGAACGAGGTTCGGCCGGGATCACTCATGTCCCCGGCCTGTTTAGCGAGTTGTTTAACGTGGCTGCAAGCCGGCCGGCTCAAATGACCACGGAATGGCTCGTTACTAATCCCCCGGGGCGGCTGCGTCAAGCCGGCACGCAGCTCCCGCGGCCTCGCAAGCCCGTGATTGCCAAGGTTTTCTTTGCTTTCGCGCCCTCTCCTGCCTATCAATGCGCCGGTCCGTCCGCGACCCGCTTGCGGCCCTCGCCGCCATCGCCAACCCGAATTCGAGCCCATGACCGACACGCCGCCATCCCTGCAGGATCTTCGCCGCGAGATCGATTCCATCGACGAGCAGGTGCACAACCTGCTGATGCAGCGTGGCGACATCATCGATCGCCTGATCTCGGTGAAGAAGACGCAGGAAGTCGGCTCCGCCTTCCGGCCGGCGCGCGAGGCCGACATGATGCGCCGGCTGGTGCAGCGCCATCGCGGCATCCTGCCGCTCGACACCGTCGAGAGCATCTGGCGCGTCATCATCGCCACCTTCACCTATGTGCAGGCGCCGTTTTCGGTGCATGCCGACCTCTCCGTCGGCGAGCCGGCAATGCGGGATTCGGCGCGGTTTCATTTCGGCTTTACCGTTCCGTTCCTGCCGCATTTCAGCGCCGGGGCGGCGGTCGATGCGACGGCAAAATCCCGCGGCGATCTGGCGCTGGTGTCGGCGACCAGCAGCCGCACGCCGTGGTGGCTGGCGCTCGAGGCCACGGCCGCGCCCAAGATCATCGCGCGGCTGCCCTTCGTCGAGCGCGCCGATCATCCGGCGGGGCTGCCGGTGTTCGTGGTCTCGCGCGTCGCCGCCGACGCCATGGTCACGGAAATCGAGATGTGGAGCGTCCGCGTGTCCGGCTGGAATGCCGATGTCGCCCGCACGCTGTCGCCGTTTTCCGAAATCATCGCCGTGCCCGACACCGTGTCGGACGGGGCGGCGCTGCTGATCTCGGTGCCGGGCCCCGACGGCCTGCGCAAGATCACCGACGCGCTGACAGCCGCCGGCGCGTCCATGCGTTCGGCGGCCCTCGTCGGCGGCCACGCAACGCGCTATACGGTGCCGCAAACCTGACCCTAGATATCCTTCCGGAGTTCACGCTGATGTCACGTCCCGTGCCCAAGCCCGGCATTCTCGATATTGCGCCCTATACGCCCGGCAAGAGCGGTGCGGGGGTCGCCGGGCGCGTGTTCAAGCTGTCGGCCAACGAGACGCCGCTCGGCCCGTCGCCCAAGGCCATCGCGGCCTACAAGGCCGCCGCCGATCATCTGGAGGACTATCCGGAAGGCACCTCGCTGGTGCTGCGCGAAGCCATCGGGCGCACCTACGGCCTCGATCCGGACCGCATCATCTGCGGCGCGGGTTCCGACGAGATCCTCAATCTTCTCGCCCACACCTATATCGGCCCCGGCGACGAGGCGATCCACACCACCCACGGCTTCCTGGTCTACCCCATCGCCACCATGGGCAATGGCGCGACCAACGTGGTCGCGGCGGAAAAGAACTTCACCGCCGATGTCGACGCGATCCTCGCCGCGGTGACGCCGCGCACCAAGCTCGTCTGGCTCGCCAACCCCAACAATCCGACCGGCACCTACATCCCCTTCAACGAGGTCAAGCGCCTGCGCACGGAATTGCCGCCGCACGTGCTGCTGGTGATCGACGCGGCCTATGCCGACTACGTCTCGCGCAACGACTACGAGTCCGGCATCGAACTCGTCGCCACCACCGACAACACGGTAATGGCCCGCACCTTCTCCAAGATCCACGGCCTCGCGGCGCTGCGCATCGGCTGGATGTACGGCCCGGCCAACATCGTCGACGCGGTCAACCGCATCCGCGGTCCGTTCAACGTCTCCGCCCCGGCGATGCTGGCGGCGGTGGCGTCGCTGGAGGACACCGCGCATTACGAGGCGTCGCGCGCCCACACCGAAAAGTGGCGCACCTGGCTCACCGACGAAATCGGCAAGCTCGGCCTCACGGTGACCCCGAGCGTGGCCAACTTCATCCTGATCCACTTCCCGCAGGACAAGGGCCGCACCGCCGACGAGGCCGACGCCTTCCTCACCGGGCGCGGGCTGATCCTGCGCGCGCTGAAGAACTACAAACTGCCGCATGCGCTGCGCATGACCGTCGGCACCGAGGAGGCCAATCGCCTCGTGGTCGCGGCGCTGGCCGAATTCATGGGGCGCAAGTGAGCACTGGTCCACTGTTCCAGCGGATCGCGCTGATCGGCTTCGGGCTGATCGGCGGCTCGATCGCGCGCGCCGCACGCGCCCAGGGGCTCGCGGGCGAGATCGTCGCCACCGCGCGCTCGCCGGCGACCCGCGCGCGGGTGCGCGAACTCGGCATCGTCGATCGCGTGGTGGACACCAGCGCCGAGGCCGTGAAGGACGCCGATCTCGTCATCCTGTGCATTCCGGTCGGCGCCTGCGGGCCGGTGGCGCAGGACATCGCGCCACATCTGAAAGCGGGCGCCATCGTCTCCGACGTCGGCTCGGTCAAGGGCATGGTGCTACGCGAGATGGCGCCGCATCTGCCAAAGACCGTTCACTTCATCCCGGCGCACCCGGTGGCGGGCACCGAACATTCCGGCCCGGATTCAGGTTTCGCCGAACTGTTCATCAACCGCTGGTGCATTCTCACCCCGCCGCCGGGCGCTGATGCCGCCGCGGTCGAGAAGCTCGCCACGTTCTGGCGCGCGCTCGGCGCCAACGTCGAGACCATGGCCGCCGATCACCACGACCTGGTGCTCGCCGTCACCAGCCATCTGCCGCATCTGATCGCCTACACCATCGTCGGCACCGCCGACGAACTGGAGGACGTCACGCAAGCCGAAGTGCTGAAATTCTCCGCCGGCGGTTTTCGCGACTTCACCCGCATCGCCGCCTCCGATCCCACCATGTGGCGCGACGTGTTTCTCGCCAACAAGGATGCGGTGCTGGAAATGCTCGGCGCGTTTCAGGAAGACCTGTCGAAGCTCACCCGCGCCATCCGCCGCGGCGACGGCGAGGCGCTGTTCGACCACTTCACCCGCACCCGCGCCATCCGCCGCGGCATCGTCAGTCTGGGTCAGGAAACCGCCGACCCCGACTTCGGCCGCAAGCCCGCGCACCTGCCGAAGAACCCGGCCTGACGGGGCTCAGAACAGCGGCGCGGTCTGCGCCACCCGGAGCGGTCCGAGGAACACCGCGCCCTCGACAAAGCGCAGCGGGAACGCCCGCGCCGGCTTGCCTTCCAGCGTGCTCGCCTGACCGAGCAGATTGAGGCCGGCGACCACGCCGGCATTGGCGTTGCGCCGCGCCACATTGCCGAGCCCGGGGATCATCCGGTCGAGCGCGCCGATCACCTTGTTGACGTCCTGCGCGCTGACGCCGGGGACGATGCGGTCCGCGCCCGGCTGCGCGCCGCCCTCGGCCAGAAGCTTGTCGAGACCGAACTGAGCCACGAATTTGTCCAGCCCCACCATGGTCACGGTCAGTTCGCCGTCGAGATGGCCGGTGGGAGTGAGGCCGAGCGACCCCGCGGCCACGGCGATGGCATCCCCCTGCTGAACCCGCGACTGGGTGAAATCGAGACGGCCGCCGGCGGCCTGGATTTCACGGAAACGCGCCGGCCACGGCTTGGGCGCGAAGTCCTTCAGGCCGCGCAGCAGCGTACGGATGTCCGCGTCGAAAGGCTCGACCAGCACCGGATGCACCCCGAGCAGGCTGCCCGCCGTGACCTGGAGCGCGGTTTCCACCACCGGCTTGTCGGACAGCGAGCCTTCCAGCAGCCGGGTGTGCAGTTCGAGATGCCTGGCGCGCAGGAGCGGCGTCTGCACCGCGCCGCTGATCCGGTCGATCTGCGGCTCGTCGAACTCCAGCGAGACCCGCTGCGGCGTCGGCGCGCCCGCTGCGCTGGCCCGGCCGAGGGTCCATCCGGCGACGAAGGACGGCGTCTCGCCCCTGTCGCTGACGGTGGCGGGGCCGGTGAACTCGGCGATGATCCTGCTCGGATCGTAGACCTGCGCCACCACCAGGATGTTCTTCAACCGCGCGGTCAACTGGGTCTGATCGGCGGTCTGGGACGTCAGCGTCACCACCGGATTGCGGCAATTCACCTCCAGACGGAACGGAAAGCCCGCCACCGAGCGGTCGGCGCATTCATAGACGCGGCCGGACTTGGCCTCGCGGCCGCGCCATTCCTCGAATTTCTGATCGACGTGGGAGGCGGCATAGAACCAGAAAATGCTCCACGCCACGGCCGCCACCACAAGCAGAGCCGGCAGGACGAGGACGGGCCAGACGCGACGGCGCGGAGCGAGCGGTGATGTTTGCATGAAGCCCCCCAAAGCAGGCGAATCGGGCAAATCAAAGATGCCGCGCCGGCCTACGCCTGCCCCCATTGGCACGGTTGCGCCTGCTAGGCCAGACTGATAGGCGTCTGCCGTGATGGCCGCAAAGACTCTTTCAGAAACCCAGTTCCCCGATGGCGACCTGTGGGTGTTCGGCTACGGCTCGCTGATCTGGAATCCGGGCTTCGCATTTTCCGAACAGAAGCCGGCCCGGCTGATCGGCGAGCACCGCTCGCTCTGCATCTATTCGATGGTCCATCGCGGCACGCCGGAAAAACCCGGGCTGGTACTGGGGCTCGATCGCGGCGGCGCCTGCCAGGGCGTCGCCTTTCGGGTCGAGGCGGCGCAGCGCAGCGCCACCGTCGCCTATCTGCGCGAGCGCGAACAAGTCACCAGCGTCTATCGCGAGGTGATGCGCGCGGTGTGGATCGACGGCGATGCCCGCCAGCGCGTGCGCGCGCTCGCCTATGTCGCCGACCGCGGCCACAGCCAATATGCCGGGCGCCTGTCGCTCGACGAACAACTGCGACTGGTGCGCCAGGGTCATGGCAATTACGGGCCGAACGACGAATACGTCATGGCCACCGTGACCGCGCTCGAGGCGCAGGGGATTCGCGACACGCCGCTGCATCGGCTCGCTACCATGCTGCGCGGCGAGAGCGCGCTGCATCGCCGCGCCTGACACGTCAGGCGCGCGACTGCGCCTGCGGCGACATCACCGGCGCGGAAAAGCCGAGCAGCCGGATCTGCTCCTCGCGGCCGGCTTCCACCAGCCGGTCGCTCGCCTCTTCAATCGCCTCCTTCAGGCGATCGGTGAATTCCTTGCGCTTGAGGCCCGGCGGGATCGGATCGAGAAACTCGAGCACCAATGTGCCGGGATAGCGCAGGAAGGTCCGGCGCGGCCAGAACAGCCCCGAGTTCAGCGCCACCGGAACGCAGGGCACGCCAGCTTCGCCATAGATCAGGCTGACGCCGTTCTTGTATTCGGGCGGGGCGCCAGGCGGGCGGCGGGTGCCCTCCGGGAAAATCAGAAACTGGCGGCCCTGACGGATTTGCTGGCTGGCGCGCCGGATCACCCCAATCATCGAGCGCCCGCCAGTTTCGCGGTTGACGCCGATCATGCCGGCCTTGAGCAGATACCAACCGAAGAATGGGAGCCACGTCAGCTCGCGCTTGAGGATGTAAAACGGCTGATCGAAGAATTGCAGCAGCGCCAGCGTCTCCCATGCCGACTGGTGCTTGGACGCGACGATCAGCGGTCCTTGCGGAATCTTGTCCCGGCCGCGGTACTCGACCCTGACATTGCAGATCACTTCCATCAGCCAGATGCTGGTGCGTCCCCATGTCGCCGCCACCCACAGAATGCCCCAGCGCGGCATCACATAGGTCGGAAGTCCGATCACCACCCACACTACGAGGTTCAGGTAGAACGCGATATTGTAGAGGACCGAACGCAGAAAAACCGAAACCATCGCAAACCCGATCACTTGGCCCTGATTGCTTGGCCCCTGATTACTTGGGCCCTTATTACTTGGCCCCGATCACTTGACCGATGCCGTCGCCGGCCTCGCCGGAGGCGTTGCTGCCGCCGGAGCGCCGGTTTCCGGCAAACCGCCCTGCCCGACGCCACCGAACGCCACCCGCATCTCCGCGACGAGAAACTTGACGTATTCCGATAGCAGGAGCCGCAGCGCCGCGCCACTCGTCCACCACGGCTCCTCGCGCCATTTGTCGCCGACGACGGCGAACGGCACGAGGTCGATGTCGGGCATCGCATGCGACAGTTCGACGATGGCGCGCGGCATGTGATAATTCGACGTCACCACGATCAGGGAGCGGAAACCACGCTCGCTGGCCCAGCGCCGCGTCTCGGTCGCATTGCTGCGGGTGTTGACGGCGGAGTGATCGAGATCGACGCAGCAGGCGAACAGGTTCTGGCTCTCCGGCAGGGTGCGCTGGATATCGGCGAGACCATTGGTGGGATGAACGCCGGAAATCAGCAGGCGGCGGCCATAGCCGGCCGACAGCAGTTCGATCGCGTCGGACACGCGCGAGGAGCCGCCGGTGAGCACGACGATGCCGTCGGCGTTGCGCGCAGGCTTCTCCCCGCCGGGCACCTTGGACAGGAACCAGACGAAACCGGCGCTGCCGATCAGCACGAGCGCCACGACGGCGAGCACGGCGACGCGCCCGCGCCACCGCCGGCGGGGACGGCTGCCACGTGACGCATCGAATGATCTCGGCTCGCTCAAATGGACCATGACTGTGGGATGCTGTTCTCCGGTGCGGAGTCTATCTCAAAATCCGGCGCGGCTGTGACATCAAAAAAATGCCATATCCGACGCGCTCCGCACCTTGCTTTCAATCAATTTCCCGGAGCGTCGCGAATAGCGTGCGCCGTGACGCCCACGCCGTCACCGCGGCGATCAGCAGGGCTTGCGCCGCCAGCAGGAGGTAGCCCGAGGCCGGCAACGCGAACGTGCCGAGCAGGGCGGCAAACTGGTCACCGACCGGCGTGCCGGAGAACCAGTTTGCAATCGATTCCGAAAAGCCGAAAACCAGCATAGCGGCAAGCCCGCCGATCAATCCGCCTTCCAGGCCGAGGCGCAGGAAGTGGCGCAGGAACCGGTTGGCGATGAAGCGATCCTGCGCGCCGACGAAATGCAGCACTTCGATGATCGGCCGGTTGGCCGCCATCGCCCCGCGTGTCGCGAACGACACCGAAATCACGGTGGCGACGATCACCAGCAGCAGCACCCCCATTCCCGCCAGCACGATGGCGCCGGTCATCGAGCGCATCCGCTCGATCCAGGCGCGATGGTCATCGACGCTGGCGAAGGGCGCGGCCTGGGTGACGATGGCGCGCAGCGCCGTCATGTCGGGCACGGCGCCCGGCGCGATCCGCGCTACCACCACGCGCGGCACCGGCAGATCGTCGAGCGACAGCCCGGTCCCCAGCCACGGTTCGAGCAGCTTGGCGGATTCGTCCTTGCTGAACGGCCGCACCTCGAGAATGCCCGGCTGCGCCCGCACCGCCTCCACCACGGCGCGGGTGTCGCGCTCGATGTCGCGCCCCGGCGTCGGGCGCAACTGGATCGTCAGCTCGCTCGCGACATCGGACTGCCATTGCGCCGCCGAGGCGCGCACCAGCAGCACCGCGCCGGTGGTGATCGACGCCAGAAACGTCATGATCGCCACCACCGCCACCAGCGCGCTGCCGGCGATGGTGCCGCGCGGCACGATCGGCGAGGTGTTGCGCGCGGTCGCCGCCACCGGCGCGGTGTCGTTGCCCAGATCCCTCATGACGTTGCGCCCGAAACGTCCGCCTCAATCATAGATATGCAGCCGCGATTCATGCAGCACCATGCGCCGCGCCTCGTATTGATCCATCAGCGCGATATCGTGGGTGGCGATGACCACCGCCGTGCCTGACTTGTTCAACTGGATGAACAGGCTGAGCAGACGCCGCGCCAGCGTCGGATCGACGTTGCCGGTCGGCTCGTCCGCGAGCAGCAGTTGCGGCCGCGCGATCACCGCCCGCGCGATGGCGGCGCGCTGCTTCTCGCCGCCCGACAGAATCGGCGGTAGCGCATCCATCCGCTTGCCGAGCCCGACCCAGTTGAGCAGGTCGATCACTTCCTTGCGATAGCTCGACTCGGCGCGCCCCATGACGCGGAACGGCAGCGCCACGTTCTCATAGGTGGTCATGTGGTCGAGCAGGCGAAAATCCTGCAGCACGATGCCGATGCGGGACCGCAGCGCCGCCCGCGCATCCTTGTCCAGCAGCGAGACATCCTGGCCGAACAGATTGACGAGCCCGCGCGTTGGCCGCAGCGACAGGAACAGCATCCGCAGCAGCGACGTCTTTCCCGCACCCGACGGTCCGGTCAGGAACTGGAACGAGCGGGCGGGAATCTGGAAGGTCAGGTCGCGCAGGACCTCGGGGCCGAGCCCGTAGCGCAAACCGACATTTTCGAACCGGACCAAGCTCAGCTCCGTTCGACGGGACCGATGACGGCACCGGCCGGTTCCTGCCCGCGCCGCGGCGGGCGGCAGGCGGCCGGATGCCATGAAACCGTTGTGAGGCCGTTATGGTTTCCGATTCGTTAACGGACACCGGCTAGCCTCGGGGCGCATTCACTCCGGCGATTCGTCATGCACATTGTTTGCCCCCATTGTACGACATCCTACGCCGTCGATCCGGTCAACTTCAGCGCCGCGGGCCGCCGGGTCCGCTGCGTGCGCTGCCACGAGATCTGGCTGGCGGTGCCGCAGGACATGGCCACGGCCGCCACCAGCCCCGGATACGACGCCGGGGAGGCCGGCCCCGGAACGGGCTCGGACAGCTACGGCGCCGCGTCCGACACGTGGCGGGACGACGACGCGCCGCATATCGAAAGCCCGTCGATCTCGTCAGACGGCGCGGCCTTCACGGCATCCTCCGATCACGAGCAGAGCGAAACCACTGCGCACGACGAAGCAGAGACGCCCGGAACCCTGCGGCGGGGCTTCGCCGCGGGGCGCGCCCTGCCCCGCCGGCTCGGCGCAAGAACGCTCAATCCGTCGGGCTGGCGGCGCGCGCTGCCTGCCGCCTTCAACCTGCCGACGGTCTGCATGGCGCTCGGGACTCTGGCGTTCGCGCTGATCGTCTGGCGCGCCGACGTGGTGCGGGCGATGCCGCAAACCGCCGCGTTCTTCAAAATGACGGGCTTCGACGTCAACCTGCGCGGGCTGCGCTTCGACGACGTCAAGGTCTCCACCGAAGTGGTGGACAACAAGCCGGTGCTGCTGATCGAGGGCGCGCTCGTCGATGTCGCCCGCAGATCGATGGAAATCCCGCGGCTGCGCTTCATCGTGCGCGACGCCAAGGGCAACGACATCTACGCCTGGAACGCGGTGCTCGAACAGTCGGTCATCAACCCCGGCGAGAACGTGCAGTTCAAGACCCGCCTCGCCTCGCCGCCGCCGGAGGGCCGTGAAATCGCCGTGAGGTTCTTCCACAAGCTGGACATCGCAGCCGGAGGCAGCTGAATGCCGCGCGTGCTGATCGCCGACGACGAAGAATCGATGCGCCTTCTGGTGGCGCGCGCCATCGCCATGGACGGCCACGAGGTGGTGACGGCGGAGGACGGCGCGGAAGCGCTGGAAATCCTGACGCGCGACAACGGCGCGTTCGATCTGCTGCTGACCGACATCAAGATGCCGGTGATGGACGGGATCGCGCTGGCGCTGGCGGTGGCGCGCGACTTCCCGCAACTCACCATCCTGCTGATGACCGGCTTTGCCGATCAGCGCGAGCGCGCCTCCGGCCTCGACGCCATCGTCCACGACATCGTGACCAAACCCTTCGCCGTGGCCGATATCCGCACCGCAGTGGCCGACGCGCTCAGTTCCGGCAAGAAGACCTAAGCTGCCGTTGCCTCGCACGCCACCACGCGGCCGGCGCTGACAATAAGCTAGAGCGAGATGGATTGAAGTTGAATCGTCATTGCGAGCGAAGCGAAGCAATCCATAAGCTGCAAAGTCAGGGATGGCTTGCTTCGTCGCTTTGCTCCTCGCAATGACGCCGGTGATGACCAATCGAATGTTATTCCCTCAGGCTCTGGTCACGACGCCCGAAAAATGATGAAACCATCCGCCGATCGCAGGACCACGACACAGGGGACGACATGACCAAGGGGCAGCACAAGGTGGCGCTGGTGACGGGCGCCGCGCGGGGCATCGGATTGGCCGCGGCCAGGCGCTTCCTTGCCGAAGGCTGGAAGGTGGCGCTGCTCGACATCGAGCGCGAACTGCTCGACCAGACGTTCAAGGCGCTGGCCGCACCGGACATGACCCTCGCAATCCATTGCGACGTCTCCGACGCCACCGCCGTCGCGGCGGCGATCAAGCAGGTCGGCGATCATTTCGGACGGCTCGACGCACTGGTCAACAATGCCGGCATCGCCATTTTCAAGCCGCTGCTGGAAACCACGTTAGCCGACTGGGACCGCGTGCTGGCGGTCAACCTCACCGGGCCGTTTCTGTGCACGCTGGCGGCCGCGCCCCTGATGCGCGACAATGGCGGCGGCGCGATCGTCAACATCACATCGATCTCGGCGTTGCGCGCCTCGACGCTGCGCACCGCCTACGGCACCAGCAAGGCCGGCCTCGCCCACCTCACCAAGCAGTTCGCGGTGGAACTCGCCACCCTCGGCATCCGCGTCAACGCGGTCGCGCCGGGCCCGGTCGATACCGCCATGGCCAAGGCGGTGCATACGCCGGCGATCCGTGCCGACTATCACGACACCATCCCGCTCAACCGCTACGGCCTCGAGGAGGAACTGGCGGAAGCCATCTTCTTCCTGTGCAGCGACCGCGCCACCTACATCACCGGACAGATGCTGTGCGTGGACGGCGGCTTCGAGGCCACCGGCATCGGCCTGCCGACGCTGCGCGGCGAAGGCCGCAACGGCTGAGAGGAGATTATCCGGCCGGGGGCGCCTGCGGATGCGCGAAGCTCCAGGCATGGCCAAACGGATCGCGCACCTGGGCATAGCGCGCGCCCCAGAACGCATCCCACGGCGCGAGGATCGAAATTGCGCCGGCGTCGATGGCGCGCTTGTAGGCGTCGTCGCAGTTCGGCACTTCGAGATGGATGGTGAAGGTCGAACCGCCGAGTTCGCTCGGCGGCTTGGTCTTGTTGTCGCCGTGCTCGCAATATTCCGGGAAATAGTCGGCCACGAACACGTCGGCGCCATTGATGCGGACATGGCCGTGCAATAGCCGATTGCCGTCCTCGGCCGGCGCTCGCATCATCTCGACGGCGCCGAATGCCTTCTTGTAGAACGCGATGGCCTCCGCTGCCCCCTTGACGCAAAGATGCGGGATCAGCGGGGATAATTTGGGATCCTCGGTCATGATGAACTCCTTGCCTGCGCCGCTGGCTCCGACCACGTCCACTCGCCGGCAAGCCCGCCTCGGGAAGCAGCCACACGTTTGAAGTCAAGCGTCAACGTCCTTGAGCGGTTTCGGTTCGATTCGGCGCGGTCGCCTAGAGCCGGCGCTTTGATGGGATCAAAGCGCCGGCTCTAAGTTTTTGTTTGGACGCATTTTCTTCACGCGAACCGGTTTCCACTTCGCTCGAAAATGCTCCAGCAAGGCCGCGCCAGCATGCTGATTCAATGTGGTGATTGGGAAGGCGGGACGGGTTCCATGAGCACGGCGTCACCACGCTCGCTCCCGAACAGGCGACCGCCGCTCAATAGTCCTTGAGCAACCGCTCGATGTAATCGAGCTCGATCTGCGGCCGGCTCGGATCGGCCAGACGGCGGCGCAGTTCTTCCAGAATCCGCCGCACCCGCTGCACGTCGATATCGCCGGGGATCTTGACGCTGAGATCGTCGCTCCACTCGCGGCCGCTGAGCGGGCGCCCAAGCGGATCGGTGGTGTTGCCGCTGTTCTGCTGGCGGCCGACGCGGTTGCCCGGACCACCGTCCTCGCCGTTGTCGCCGGGCTGCATCGACTGCGCCAGATTCTGCGCGCCCTTGCGTAAGGCTTCGAGCGCACGGCCCTGCGCGTCCACCGCGCCGCCGGCGTTGCCCTCGCCGAGCCGGTTGCCGGCATCGCCCATGGCGGAATCGGCATCCCCGAGCGAATCGCCGCCCTGGCCTTCGCCGCCCTGCTGCTGGCCGTCCTGCCCCTCGCCCGACTGGCCTTTCTCGCCGCGCTGGCCCGGCATCATGCCATTCTTGCGCATGTCGTCGAGCAGCTTGCCGAGACGTTCGCGCAGCGCCTGCTGGTCCTGTTGCAGGCCATCCATGCCGCTCTGGTCGCCCTGCTCGCCGCGGTTGCGGTCGCGCCGCGCGTCCTGGCCCTGCTTGTAGGTCCGGTCGCGCAACTGCTGCTGCTTGCGGATCATGTCGCCAAGCTCGTTCAGCGCCTGCTCCATGCCGTCGCCGCCCTGCTGGCCGGGCCGGGCCATCTGCAGGTTCTCCAGCATCTGCTGCATCTGATCGAGCAGCGCGCGGGCAGCGTCCTTGTCGCCCGAGCGCGACAGCCGCTCCATGCGGTCGATCATGTTCTTGAGGTCCTGCTGGCGCAGCACCTTGGTGTTGCGATCGAGCGGCCGCGCCAGCTGCTGCGGATTGTTGCGCAACTGTTCGGCAAGCTGGCGCATGAAATTGTCCAGCGCCGCGCGCAGATTATCGGTGAGCTTCTTGATCTCCTCGTCGCTGGCGCCGCGCTCCAGCGCCTGTTTCAACGCCTCCTGCGCCGCCCGCAGCGCCTTCTCGACATCGCTGATGTCACCGTCCTCGATGGCGACGGCCAGCGCCCACATGCTGTCGACGCTCTCGCGCAGCCCCTCGCGGGTGCGGGCGTGGCCGAGTTGGGCTGCGACGTCGCGCAGGCCGAGATAGTGGCCGAACTCCGGCGTGAAGATTTCCGGCGCGATCATCAGCGCCTCCAGCGCGATCAGCACCAGCGGCTTCTGGTTGGCGTCCAGCGCGAGATTGCGGCGCTGCTCGATCAACGCCCGCGCCAGCGGCTTCACGAACAGCCGCTCCGGCAGGCGCATGGCGAACGGCTCGCTGCGGCCCTCGTTGCCGGCCTCGTCCTTGGCGATCAGCGTCAACGTCACGTCGGCGCCGGCGTAGGGATTTTCGCTCAGGTCTTTCACGGTCTGGCCGACGCCGTTGCGGGTGCGCGCATTGGGCAGTCCCAGCGTGATCTGCGGCGGATCGTAGAGCGGCATCGCATCGGCATTGTCGCCCTTGCGCGGGGTGAACTCGGCCCGGGCTTCGGTGACGCCGTAATCGTCCTCGAGCTTGTAGGATAGCAGCAGCGCGCCCCTGGCCTGACGCTCGGGATCCTTGGCGAGCGCGATGGACGGGGCGCGGTCGGCGACAGCCTTGAAGGTCCATTGCGGCTGGCCCGAAGGCGAGCGGACGTGGGCGGTGCCATCGCCGGCGATGGCGAAGCGCCGTTCGCTGGTGCCCTGCGGAGCGTTTTCGGTCACGGGCACTTCCGTCACCCCGCCGCTGGCCGCGACGTCGAGCCGGCCGCCGCTGGCGCGCACGGTCAACGTGCTGCCGGCCGGCACCGACATCGGGCCGGCATCGGTCGGCGACGACTCCCGGCCGGCGGCGGCGGACAGGATGACCGGCGGCCGGCTGGTATAGGGCGGCGGCGTGACCCATGCATCGACGCGGACATTGGCGGCGGAGAAGGCGCCGTTCCAGTCGAACGCGGCCATGACGCGCGCGAGGCGATCGTCGCCGGCGGCGACGAAGGTGGCGACCATCAGCACCGCGACGAGGCCGCGCAGCGCCCACGGATCGTGCAGCACCAGGCGCGGCGACGGCAGGCCGGCGCGGACGCGCCCGAGCGACGCCAGCGTGCGAGCACGGCTCTCCTGCCACAGCGCCTGCGTCAGCGGATCCTGCGAATGCAGCGTATCGGTCAGCGCGGTGGCGGGGCGATGGCGAATCCCGGTTCCGCGATCAAGCCGCCGCAGCGCGTCGTCATGGCTTGGCCAGCGAAACCGGAATGCGGGAACCAGCGCGGCGAGACCGAGCAGGACGAAGGCGGCGAACGCGACGATCCGCACCGCGAACGGAAACGCCACCCACAGCCCGGCCCACGACGCCGCGAGGAACAGGCCGAGCACCGTCAGCAGGCGCGCCAGATGCGGCCAGCCGCGCTCCCAGGCCAGCGCCCATCGCGCCCGGCGCAGCGCCTGCGCAAGCTCCAGCCGCCGCGCCTCTTCGGTCGGCGGCTTCGGGTTCACGGGCTCTGGAGTCGGTCCGGCCAACAGGGTCTCCCGATTGAGGGGCCAGTGCAACCTAGCACAGCGGCGGCAATGAGGCACGGCCCGGCGGAGACATACGCCATCAGGCCGACGTCAGAGCCAAAGTCAAAGCCAGGGCGCGATACGATCCATCGCGATCAGCGCATCGGCATCGACGCGCGGCCGCACCACCGCATAGCGGTCGTCCTTGACCAGCACCTCCGGCACCAGCGGGCGGGTGTTGTAGGTGCCCGCCTGCACCGCGCCGTAAGCGCCCGAGGTCATGATCGCCAGCAGATCGCCCGGCTTCGGCTCCGCCATCCTGCGGTCGAGGGCGAGATAATCTCCGCTCTCGCATACCGGCCCGACCACGTCGGCGACATAGTCGCGCGCGGCGCTCTCGCGCACCGGCAGCAGATCGTGATGCGCCTCGTACAACGTCGGGCGGATGAGATCGTTCATCGCCGCGTCGATGATGACGAAGTTCTTGGCGTCGCCATGTTTCACATAGATCACGCGGGCGACGATGATTCCGGCATTGCCGACGATCATCCGCCCCGGCTCGAACAGCAGCGTGGCGTCGAGCCCCTTCGTGACGCCCTTCACCACCGCCGCATAGGCCGCGGGTTCCGGCGGAACCGGACGATCGTGCTCGTAGGGGATGCCGAGGCCGCCGCCGAAATCCACGTGCGCGATGGTGTGTCCGTCGACGCGCAGGGTGCCGACGAATTCCACGATCAGCTTGAACGCGTCCTCCATCGGGCCGAGATCGGTGATCTGGCTGCCGATGTGCATATCGACGCCACTGACCTTGATGCCGGGCAGTTGCGCGGCGCGGGCATAGACCTCGCGGGCGCGGCTCAGCGGAATACCGAACTTGTTCTCGGACTTGCCGGTGGAGATCTTGGCATGGGTCCGGGCGTCGACATCCGGATTGATGCGCACCGAGATGCGCGCCGTGGAACCGGTCTCGCGCGCGAGCCGCGACAGCAGGTCCAGCTCCGGCTCGGATTCGACGTTGATGCAGAGAATGTTTTCCGCCAGCGCCTGCCGCAGTTCGGCTTCGGTCTTGCCGACGCCGGAGAACACGATCTTGTCGGCGGGGATGCCGGCGGCGCGGGCGCGCTTCAGCTCGCCGCCGGAGACGACGTCCGCGCCGGCCCCGAGCTTCGCCAGCGTGCGCAGCACCGACTGGTTGGAGTTGGCCTTCATGGCGTAGCAGACGAGGTGCGGCGTGCCGGCGAAGGCATCGGCGAACACGCGATAGTGCCGCTCCAGCGTCGCGGTGGAATAGCAATAGAACGGCGTGCCCACCGCCTGCGCGAGATCGATCAGGCTGACGCCCTCGGCATGCAGCACGCCGTCGCGATACTGGAAATGATTCATGGCCGGATCAGTCCAGAAGCACGTCGAGGGGAATGCGCTTTTTCGGCCCGCGCGGCGCGACCACCGCCCCGCGGCCGCCGCCGCTGCTGGCCGGCTGCTGGAAGACGTCGTCACGCGCGGCCGTGCCCGTGCCGCCCATGTCCTGCGCCGATGCCGGGGCGCTCTGCGCCGCCGCGCCGGGCGGAAGATCGAGCCCGGCCTTGCGGCCGCATCCTGCCAGCACGCAGGTCAATGCGATCAGCGTGGCCGCCGGCAGCAGGCGGGAGAACGGGCGATGAAAACAGCGAGGTGTCACGTGGGGTGTCCCTGAATGGCGCGCCACCATACAAAGAAGGCGACGCTCTGGCGAGGGCCGGTTTCCCTCAAAAATCCGGGGATCAACCCGGATTTTGCTCTTTTTCCAGTCGCTTGAGCCATTCCCGGGCCTGCGCGCGGACATTGGCCGGGGCGGTGCCGCCGAAGCTCGTGCGGCTCTGCACCGACGCCTCGACCGACAGCACGTCGAACACGTCCTGGGTGATGCGCGGCTCCACCGCCTGCATCTCCGCCAGCGGCACCTTGTGCAGGGCGATGCCGGCGTCGGACGCCTTGGCGACGATGCGGCCGGTGACGTGATGCGCCTCGCGGAACGGCATCTTGAGGGTGCGCACCAGCCAGTCGGCGAGATCGGTGGCGGTGGCGTAGCCCTCGCCGGCCGCGACCTTCATGCGCGCCTCCTCCGGTGCGAGGTCGAGGGTCATGCCGGTCATGGCGCGGATCGCGAGCGACAGTGCCGCGAACGCCTCCATCGCGCCCTGCTTGTCCTCCTGCATGTCCTTCTGATAGGCGAGAGGAAGCCCCTTCATCACGATCAGCAGCGCGGTGAGCGAACCGATCACGCGGCCAGTCTTGGCGCGCACCAGCTCGGCGGCGTCCGGATTGCGCTTCTGGGGCATGATCGAGGAGCCGGTGGTGAACTTGTCCGACAGCCGCACCAGCCCGACCAGCGGCGAGGTCCAGATCACGATCTCCTCGGCGAAGCGCGACAGATGCACCGCCGTGATCGCCGCCGCCGACAGCGCCTCCAGCACGAAATCGCGGTCGGAGACCGCATCGAGCGAATTGGCCATCGGGCGATCGAAGCCGAGCGCGCTTGCCGTGGCGTGACGGTCGATCGGAAACGACGTTCCGGCCAGCGCCGCTGCGCCGAGCGGGCTTTCATTGAGCCGCCGGCGGGCATCGGCGAAGCGACCGCGGTCGCGCGCCGCCATCTCAGTGTAGGCGAGGAGATGGTGGCCGAAGGTCACCGGCTGCGCGGTCTGCAGATGGGTGAAGCCCGGCATCACGGTATCGGCGTGCTCGATGGCGCGATCTACCAGCGCGCGCTGGAACGCGGCCAGCGAACGGTCGATATCATCGATGACGTCGCGCACATAGAGCCGGAAATCGGTGGCGACCTGGTCGTTGCGCGAGCGCGCGGTGTGCAGGCGGCCGGCGGCCGCGCCGATCAGTTCGCCAAGGCGGCTTTCGACATTCATGTGAATGTCTTCGAGCGCGCGCTTGAAGGTGAAGGCGCCCTTGCCGATCTCTGACAAAATCGTGTCCAGGCCGCCTGCGATGTTTTTTGCATCGTTTGCCGTAATGATGCCTTGAGCGGCCAGCATGGATGCATGCGCCTTGGACGCGGCGATATCCTGGGCGTAAAGGTGCTGATCGACGTCGATGGAGACGTTGATCTCCTCCATGATCGCATCGGGACTGTCCGCGAACCGGCCGCCCCACATCTTGTTGCTCATGTCCTTGCACCTGTACGCTCTTGATCGTTTCGCCGGCCGGCCAAACGGTATTCTGAAATTCACCTTGCCGAACCTGCGTCCGGCGCTATCACAGCCGTTCCATCCCGGAGCCCGACACGCCAAATGACCGACGCCGCCCCGCAACCGTCCCAGCCCCGGAAGCCGTCCAGGCGTGTTCCGCTGATCGTCGCAGCCGTCCTGATCGGAGCCGTGCTCGGATATGCGGGGGTATACGGGATCGGCGGCCTCACAGGCAATCCGTCCGGCGATCCGACCTGCCGCCCTGCGGTCGATCTGGCCCGCAAGATCGCGCCGCTGGCGCGCGGCGAGGTGGCGGCGCTGACCATGGCGTCAGCGCCGCTGCGGGTGCCGGACCTCGCCTTCGAGGACGCCGACGGCAAACCGCGCAAGCTGTCGGAGTGGCGCGGGCGCACGGTGCTGGTCAACCTGTGGGCGACCTGGTGCGTGCCGTGCCGCAAGGAAATGCCGGCGCTCGACCGCCTCCAGGGCGAACTCGGCGGGCCGGATTTCGAGGTCGTCGCTATCAACATCGATACCCGCGACCCCGACAAGCCGAGAGCGTTCCTCAAGGACTCCGCCCTCACCCGCCTCGCTTTCTTCGCCGATCCCAAAGCCAAGGTGTTTCAGGACCTCAAAGCCGTCGGCCGCGCCCTCGGCATGCCGACCTCCATGCTCGTGGACGGCGCCGGCTGCGAGATCGCCACCATCGCCGGCCCCGCAGAATGGGCCAGCGACGACGCGCTCAAGCTCATCAGGGCCGCCACCGCGAAATAGCGCCGCAGCTCCGTTCGCCGCGGCCTCTTGACGGGCGGACGCTCGCGCCTATACTTAACTAAATGGTTTACTATTCATCCAGCGACCTGACCCGGACCTTCGCCGCCGTCGCCGATCCGACGCGGCGCGCACTGCTGGCGGAACTGGAAGGTCGCGAAAGCGTCAGCGTCAGCGAACTGGCGAAGCCTTTCACCATGTCGCTGCCCGCGGTCATGAAGCACCTCGATGTGCTGGCCGACGCCGGACTGATCGTCCGGACCAAAACAGGACGCACGGTGACGTGCCGGCTGAATGCGGCGCCGATGGAACAAGCCATGGAATGGCTCAACCGCTACCAGCGCTTCTGGACCACGCAACTCGATCGCCTCGCTGCTTTTGTGGAGACGGATCCATGCTCACCGAGCCCAATCCCGCCCAGCCAGATCTCGCTCAGCCAAGCCTCACCCTCGCCCGCCGCCTCAACGCCCCCATCGCAAGGGTCTTCGACGCCTGGACGGATCCGGAAAAAATCATCCGGTGGTTCGGGCCCGGACACACCATAGACGGCAGCATCACCGCCGACATGGACGTGGCGGTCGGCGGCCGGTTCCGCATCCGGTTCAGAACCGACGACGGCGGATCCCACGAGGTCGGCGGCGAGTACCTCGAAATCACGCCGCCGCAGCGGCTGGTGTTCAGCTGGGCATGGCATTCGACGCCCGAGCGCGTATCGCGCGTCACGGTCGCGTTGCGCGCGGAGGGAGACGTCACCCTGCTGACGCTGACCCATGACAGGTTCTTCGACGACGCGGCCCGCGACGGCCACAAGCGCGGCTGGACGGGAACGCTCGACAGGCTCGAAAGGTTCTTTGCCTAAACAACGAGCCCTTCCATTTCGCCCGATCGACAGCCCCCCCCACGCGCGACCGGATCATGCGTCACGGGGCAAAAATCCCCGGCATTCGAAACCCACCACAGGAGAGCAAGATGCAATATGTCGATGGCTTCGTCGTTCCCGTCCCCAAGAAGAAACTGAAAGCCTACACCGCCATAGCCAAAACGGCCTGCAAGGTCTGGCTCGAGCACGGCGCGCTGGATTATCGCGAATGCGTCGCCGAGGACGTCAAGCCCGGCAAGGTGACGTCGTTTCCGCAAAGCGTGAAACTGAAGGCCGGCGAAACCGTGGTGCTGTCCTGGATCACCTACAGATCGCGCAAGCATCGCGACAAGGTCATGGCGAAGGTGATGAAGGATCCCCGCATCCAGAACATGATGGATCCGAAGAAGATGCCGTTCGATACCAAGCGGATGTTCTTCGGCGGGTTCGACACCATCGTGACGGCGTAAGGCCCCGCGCGCTGCGTTCAAATCCACTGCGTCAGGAGAATTCCATGCAGACGATCGTCCCGTGCCTGTTTTTCGACGGCAAGGCAGAGGAAGCCGTCAACTTCTACAAGTCCGTCTTCAAGAACGCGAAAGTCGGGCACATCTCCCACTACGGCGACAACATGCCGATGCCGAAGGGTTCGGTGATGACGGCGGAACTCGAGATCGAAGGCCAGAAGTTTCTGGCACTGAACGGGCCACCGATGTTCACCTTCTCGCCCGCCATCTCGTTCATGGTGAACTGCGAAACGCAGCAGGACATCGATTACTACTGGGACAAGCTTTCCGCAGGCGGCGAAACGCAACAGTGCGGCTGGCTGAAGGACAAGTTCGGCCTGTCGTGGCAGATCGTTCCTAACGAGCTGCCTCACCTGATGGGACGCGCATCGCCTGCACAGTCGCAGAAGATGATGGAGGCGGTCATGACGATGACCAAGCTTGATATCGCGACCCTGAAGCAGGCCTATGAGCGTGCGGCCTGAGACCGCCGGCAACGGGCACGGCACGGGCAGCTTTTATGCCCGCGTCTTCGATGTCGCCTGGAAACACGCCGAGCACATGACCCTGACGAAAAACGCCGGGTCGTCGCATGGCGATGTTCACGAGAACGATTTGAAGGCTTCCGGGCCAGAGCGTGCCGCGGCGACGAGCCGGAAACCATTGGCGGATTCACATCCGCCGAACAGGATCAGACCGTAATATCGAGATTTCCGCCGACGCCCGGCGGATTGGCCGCGGGCTGAAGCAGTTGCAGCACCGATTTCTCGGAATCGATATTCTGCTTCATGACGCTGGTCGCGATCTGCTGCTGGGTGTTGGCAGCCTGCATGGCCATCATGCTGCTGACGATGCTCATCACGTCCATGGAAGCGAACTCTCCAGACTCAAAGGGCCTCAACCTAGACGGGGAGAGTTAACAAATTCCGGCGACCAATTGTGCGTCAGCGCGTCGGCACCGGCTTGTCGCCGCGGTAGTCGTAGAAGCCGCGCTGCGATTTGCGGCCGAGCCAGCCGGCCTCGACATATTTCACCAGCAGGGGACACGGCCGGTATTTGGAATCGGCAAGTCCCTCGTGCAGCACCTGCATGATCGACAGGCAGGTGTCGAGGCCGATGAAATCCGCCAGCTCCAGCGGCCCCATCGGGTGATGCGCGCCGAGCTTCATCGCGGTGTCGATGGCCTCCACGTTGCCGACGCCTTCGTACAGCGTGTAGATCGCCTCGTTGATCATCGGCAGCAGGATGCGGTTGACGATGAACGCCGGAAAGTCCTCCGACACGGCGATCTGCTTGCCAAGTTTCGTCACGAAATCGCGGGCGGCCTCGAACGTGGCGTCGTCGGTGGCGATGCCGCGGATCAGTTCGACCAGTTCCATCACCGGAACCGGGTTCATGAAGTGAATGCCGATGAAGCGCTCGGGCCGGTCGGTGGAGGCGGCAAGCCGCGTGATCGAAATCGACGACGTATTCGACGCCACGATCGCATCGGGCTTGAGAACGGCGCACAGGTCATGAAAGATCTTGCGCTTGATCTCTTCCTTTTCGACCGCGGTCTCGATCACGAGGTCGCAGGCCGCGAGGCCGTCGATGCTGTCGGCGGATTCGATGCGAGCGAGCGCCTTCCTGTGCGCGTCCTCGGTGATGATCTTTTTCGCCACCTGGCGGGTCAGGTTGCCGTTGATGGTGGCCATCGCGGATTTCAGGCGCTCGGCGGACACATCGTTGAGCACCACGTCGAAACCGGCGAGCGCCGCGACATGCGCGATGCCGTTGCCCATCTGGCCGGAGCCAATCACACCCACCGTCTTGATCGTCGCCATCGTGATGCGGTCTTCCCAGCAAGCGGAGAGCGGCGGCCGCGCCGCGTCATCCCAGAACCACGTCAAACCCCGGCGGACGCTTCACGCAACCACCGGGCCGGACGACCAGAATAGGCACGATCCTGAAAAGAAGGAACCGGCTTTCGACAAGCCGGTCCGGTCGCCGAAGCATGGTCAATCCCGGCATGGCGCGACGCCATGCCGGGACAACCGCATTACAGCGCGGCGGTCAGTTCGGGAACGGCCTGATACAGGTCGGCCACCAGGCCGAAATCGGCCACCTGGAAGATCGGCGCTTCCTCGTCCTTGTTGATCGCGACGATCACCTTGGAGTCCTTCATGCCGGCGAGATGCTGGATCGCGCCGGAAATGCCGATGGCGATGTACAGTTCGGGCGCGACCACCTTGCCGGTCTGACCGACCTGCCAGTCGTTCGGCGCATAGCCCGCGTCCACCGCTGCGCGCGAAGCGCCGACGCCGGCGCCGAGCTTGTCCGCCAGCGGCTCGATGTACTTGGTGAAGTTCTCGCGGCTCTGCATGGCGCGGCCACCGGAGACGATGATCTTCGCCGAGGTCAGTTCGGGACGGTCGCTCTTGGCGACTTCCTCGCCGACGAAGCTCGACAGCGCCGGGTCGGCCGCGGCCGCGGCGGTCTCCACCGCGGCGCTGCCGCCATCGCCGGTCGCGCCGAAAGTCGAGGTGCGGACGGTGATGACCTTCTTGGCGTCCTTCGACTTCACGGTCTGGATGGCGTTGCCGGCATAGATCGGGCGCTCGAAGGTGTCGGGCGCGATCACCTTGGTGATCTCCGAGACCTGCATCACGTCGAGCAGGGCCGCGACGCGCGGCAGCGTGTTCTTGTAGCGGGTGGTCGCCGGCGCGACGATGGCATCATAGGGGCCGGCAAGCGAAACGATCAGCGCGGCCAGCGGCTCGGCCAGATCGTGGGCATAGGCCGCGTTGTCGGCCAGCAGCACCTTGCGCACGCCCTTGAGCTTGGCGGCCGCTTCGGCCGCGCCCTTGGCGCCCTCGCCGGCAACGAGGACATCGACCTCGCCGCCCAGCGCCGCAGCCGCGGTCAGGGTCTTGTTGGTGGCATCCTTGATCGATGCGTTGTCGTGTTCGGCAATCAGCAACGTGGCCATTAGAGCGCCCCCGCTTCCTTGAGTTTCGACACCAGTTCGGCGACGTCCTTGACCTTGACGCCGGCCTTGCGGCCCGCGGGCTCGGAGGTCTTGAGCACTTCAAGGCGCGGCGCGAGATCGACGCCGAAGCTGTCGGCCGCCTTCTCGTCGATCGGCTTCTTCTTCGCCTTCATGATGTTGGGCAGCGACGCGTAGCGCGGCTCGTTGAGGCGCAGGTCGGTGGTGACGATCGCCGGACCCTTGACCTTCACGGTCTGCAGGCCGCCGTCCACTTCGCGCGTCACCTTGAAGTCCGATCCGTCGACTTCGAGCTTGGAGGCGAAGGTGGCCTGCGACCAGCCGAGCAGCGCCGCCAGCATCTGGCCGGTCTGATTGCTGTCGTCGTCGATGGCCTGCTTGCCGAGAATGACAAGCCCGGGCTTCTCGTCCTCGATGACCTTCTTCAGGATCTTCGCCACCGCGAGCGGCTCGACGGCGGCATCGGTCTTGACCAGAATGCCACGGTCCGCGCCCATGGCGAGGCCGGTGCGGATGGTCTCCGACGCCTGCGCGGGGCCGATCGACACCACCACCACCTCGGTCGCCTTGCCCGCCTCTTTCAGGCGCAACGCTTCTTCGACCGCGATCTCGTCGAACGGATTCATCGACATCTTGACGTTGGCGAGTTCGACACCCGTCCCGTCGCTCTTGACGCGAATTTTGACGTTGTAGTCAACGACGCGCTTAACCGGCACCAGAACCTTCATCGGGTCCCCTTCGTCCTGAAATGGTTGAACACACCCACATTAAAGCGGCTGGCGGCGGAACCTACTGGCCCGGTCAATCCGGGTCAACGCGCCAGCGCTGAAAATCGGAAAAGGATACCTCACCGTCGGAGCGACCGGTCGCAACTTAACGGTTCTGGCCCGGCACCCAGAGCACGTCGCCGGCTCCCTTGTCGTTGACCCAGCGGCTTGCCACGAACAGAAAATCCGACAAGCGATTGAGATATCGAACGGTTGCCTCGTTGACCGGCTCCTCCGGCTGGGATGCCAGTTCCACCGCGCCGCGCTCCGCCCTGCGACAAATGGTGCGGGCCAGATGCAGATGCGCCGCGGCCGGTGTTCCGCCAGGCAAAATAAACGAGGTGAGCGGCGCGAGATCGGCGTTCAGGACATCGATATCCCGTTCCAGCCGCTCGACCTGGCTATCCAGAAGCCGCAGCCGCTCCGCCTTGCCGGCGCGCTGGGGAACGGCGAGGTCGGCGCCGAGATCGAACAGATCATTCTGCACCCGCCCGAGCATGGCGTCGATGTGCGGCGCGCCGGCCAGATGCAGGCGCGCCACGCCGATGGCCGCGTTGGTCTCATCGACCGTACCGTAAGCGCTGACGCGCCGGTCGTATTTCGGCCGCCGCTCGCCGCTGCCGAGCGCCGTGGTGCCGTCGTCTCCGGTGCGGGTGTAGATCCGGTTGAGAGTGACCATGGCGACGATCCGTTGTGGCTGGTGAATCCCGTGGGCGGCGCGCCGTCAGCTGCGTCCCATCACCCAGATCGCCAGCATGGCGATGACGATGGCGACAAACTGGAGCACCACGCGCAGCCGCATCAGCCGCTGCGACGTGTTCGGCGATCCGCCCCGCGTCATGTTGAACAGGCCCAGGAACAGCACGATGGTGACCGCCGCCAGGGCAATGGGAAGCAGAAAGGTGGCAAGAACAGAGAGCATGACGGGGTACATAACACCCCGGACGACACTGCGCCATGCCGGCCGGAAAAGGACCGGCAAGACGCCGTCCGCCCGCCACCGGGCATGACTTTAAGGCTTCCACACGCTAAATCATGCCGTTGCGGATCGGGGTGAGATGTGAGGCGGGCTCTCAAGGCGTTCAGGATCGCACTCGAAGCGTTCTACAGGTTCCTGGCCGACGACGGCTGGGCCATTGCCAGCCATATCGCCCTGTCGGCGCTGATGGCGCTGTTCCCGTTCCTGATCGTCATCACCGCCCTCGCCGGCATGTTCGGCTCGCGGCATCTGGCCGATCAGGCCGCCGAACTGCTGCTGGAGACCTGGCCGTCCCAGGTGGCGGACCCGCTGTCCGGCGAAATTCACAACGTGCTGACCCAGCCCCATGGCGGCGTGCTCACCCTGGGCGCGGTGTTCGCACTCTATTTCGCATCGAACGGCATCGAGAGCCTGCGCGTCGGATTGAACCGCGCCTACGGCGTGGTCGAACAGCGCAGCTGGTATCTGCTGCGGCTGGAATCGATCGGCTACACCATGGTGGCGGCGGTGACCGCGCTGGCGATGGCGTTTCTGATCGTGCTCGGGCCGCTGCTGATCGCCACCGCCCGACGCTACGTGCCGCTGCTGGTCGCGCCGAACGAGG
This sequence comes from Bradyrhizobiaceae bacterium, assembly GCA_020544565.1. Lineage (GTDB taxonomy): Bacteria > Pseudomonadota > Alphaproteobacteria > Rhizobiales > Xanthobacteraceae > Afipia. The sequence goes on along the minus strand of CP078014.1, from coordinate 4,090,747 downwards.
ACCTGCTGACGGTCCTGCGCTACGGCGTCACCGTGTTCGCGCTGACCGTGGCATTGATCATCCTGCACAAATGGCTGCCGGCGGGCACGCGCCGGCTGCGCGACATCTGGCCGGGCATCGTGGTCACCATGCTCGGCTCGCTGGCGGCCGGCGTCGTGTTCGGAAAATATCTCGAACGCTTCGCCAGCAACTACGTGACCACCTATGCCGGCCTCGCCTCGGTGATGATCGCGCTGGTGTTCCTGTATTTCATCGCGACGATCTTCGTCTATGGCGGCGAGCTCAACGCCGCCATCCTCAGGGCACGGCACCAACTGGCGGACGCAGCCGCTGCTAGCGCCGCGTCACCTCAATCAGCGCCGCCGCCAGCGCACGCGGACTGACCGGCTTGACCAGGAAAGCGTCGGCCCCGGCGCGCCGCGCCGCGTCTTCATCTTCGGCACGGCCCGATACGCCGATGATGGCGATGCGCCCGGCCGCGCCCGCGAGCGCGCGAATGCGCCCGATCGCCTCGATGCCGTCGATGCCCGGCAGCACCATATCCATCAAGATCGCGTCGAACCCGCCCTGCGCGATCCGCTCCGGCGCGGCCTCGCCACGCCCGATGAATTCCGCCCGATGGCCAAGCTCGGTCAGGATGGCGCTGAGCACGACGCGGCCGAACGGATTGTCCTCGACGCTGAGGATGCGCAGGCCGTGGCCGCGCGCGTCGTCCCGATCGCTGGCCGCGCCGGCGGGCGCGCCGACGCCGGCGGCCTGCCCGAGCACGACGGTGAGGGTGAACGTGGTGCCGCCGCCGTTGCGCTGAGCCGCCGTGATATCCCCGCCCATGGCGCGCGCGACCTGACGCACCGACGACAGGCCGAGGCCGGCCCCGCCGAAACGCGACGCGATGCTGACATTGGCCTGCGAAAACGGCCGGAACAGTTTCCTGATCTCGGCCAGCGACAGGCCGATGCCGCTGTCCGACACCGCGAACGCCACCTGGAGCCGGCCGCCCGACGCGGCCCTGGCCGACACCTGCAACGCCACGCCGCCCTGCGGCGTGAACTTCACCGCGTTGTCGATGAGGTTTTCCAGCGCGGCGCGCAGGCGCACCGGATCGCCAGTCGCGAAACGCGGCAGACTCTCATCGATCGCCACATCCGCCTGCAGCCCCTTGGCGGCGGCCCGGCCGGCCAGCGAATCCCCGATCACCCGTGCCAGCGTACCGAGGTCGAAGAAATCCTGACGCACAGCGAGACCGGCGCCGCCGCGCCGCGCCCCGTCCACGAACAGCGTCGCCAGCGCGGCCAGATGTTCGGCCCCGATCTTGATGGTCTCGACCCAGCGCCGCTCGCGCTCGCCGAGATCGGACGTCGCCAACAGCGAACTGATCGCCAGAATGCCGGTGAGCGGCGTGCGCACCTCGTGGGCGAAGGCCGCCAGCGCCGTTTCGACGATATTGTCCTGCGGCGCGGACTGCCGGGCGCGGGACGCCGACCCGGCGGCCTTCGGCGATTGCCTTTTCGCAGATGGCTTGTCGGCCGGCCGCTTTTTCGCAGACTGCTTTTTCAGCGTCCGCTTTGGCCCGGCCCGCTTCTTCGCCGCGCGCGCCTTCCCCGGCCGCTTCGACGGCGTCCGCGATGGTCCTTTCACACGCGATGTCGCCGCCATGATTCCCCACTCATCCGGGTTCCATCATGGCATGCGGCAGGCTCAGGAGTCACGCGGCCGCCCGTTCAGATCGCGGTGAGACCGACAAGTTGCCGCAGCTGCGCCGGCGTCATCCCGGCCGCGCGCAGGTCGCGCAGCGCCGTGGCGTGGGTCGACTTGGACAGCTTGTGGCCGAGATCGTCCAGCACCAGCGGGTGGTGGCGATAGAGCGGCGGCGGCAGGCCGAGCAGCGCCTGAAGCAGGCGATGCACCGCCGTGGCGTGAAACAGGTCCTGGCCGCGCACCACATGGGTGACGCCCTGCAGCGCGTCGTCGATCACCACCGACAAGTGATAGCTGGTCGGCGTATCCTTGCGCGCCAGGATCACGTCGCCCCACTGTGCGGGCCGCGCCGCGACCTTGCCGGTCTCGCCGTCCGGTCCGCTGCCCAGTTCCTCCCAGACGAGATCGCCGGCGCGCGCCATCGCCGCCGCCATGTCCAGCCGCAGCGCATAGGGCGCACCGGACAGCCGCCGCCGCTCCCGTTCGGCACGGGACAACTGCCCGGAGTGCCCGGGATAGAGCGGCGCGCCGTCGGGGTCGCGCGGCCACGGCCCGGCGCGCTCGCGCTCGGCCACCAGCCGGGCAATGTCGGCGCGGCTCTCGAAGGCGGGATAGAGCAGCCCCTCTTGCGTCAGCCGCGCAATGGCGTCGCGATAGAGCGCAAGATGCTCCGACTGCCGCCGCACCGGCTGCTCCCACACCAGTCCGAGCCAGGCGAGGTCCTCGTAAATCGCCTGTTCGTAATCCGGCCGGCAGCGGGTGGCGTCGATATCCTCGATGCGCAGCAGGAAGCGGCCGCCGCTTGCGCGCGCCAGATCGACATTCAGCAGGGCCGAGCGCGCGTGCCCGAGGTGGAGCAGCCCGTTGGGGCTCGGCGCGAATCGGAAAACGGGTGGCGGCATGATCGGGGCTCTGCTCGGGATGCGGCGGCGCGCGGTTTGCGCCCGCCTCCGATTCCCTTCATGGTCTCACTGAATGACAGTCCACCTGCACACGCAAGCCGATCTCGAGGACGCGATCGCCGCGCTGGTGAGCCGCGACCCGCGGCTCAGGCCGGTGCTCGACATCGCCGGGATGCCGACACTGCGCCGCCGCGAGCCCGGTTTCGCCGGCCTTGCCGCGATCGTCTGCGGCCAGCAATTGTCCACCACCGCCGCGGCGGCGATCTGGGGCCGGGTCAGCGCGGCGTTCGATCCATTCCATCACGACGCCATCAAGGCCGCCCGCGCGGACCGGCTCGGCCGGCTCGGGCTGTCGGCGGCGAAGATCAAGTCGCTCAAATTCATCGCGCGGGAATTGAGCACTGAGCGTCTCAACCTCGACGTGCTCGCCGAGGAGGATGCCGACGCCGCCCACGCCACCCTGACGCGGCTGCATGGCATCGGCCCGTGGACCGCCGATATCTATCTGCTGTTCTGCCTCGGCCATGGCGACGCCTGGCCGGCGGGCGACCTCGCGGTTCAGGAAGCCATGCGCATCGGCCTCGGCCTCGCATCGCGTCCAACCGTCAAGGCGATGCAGCCGCTGGCGGAACCATGGCGTCCGTTACGCGGCGCAGCGGCGCATCTGTGGTGGTCGTATTATCATGCGGTGAAGAAGCGCGAAGGCGTGATCGCGGGAAGCGCGAAGGCCGAGACCCGGCCGGCTTCACCGCCCTCCAGCGCGCCCCGCCCGACGAAAGCGGCGGCCGCGCGCACCACCAGCTCCCCCCGTGCCAGGGCGGCGAAGAAAACGCGAGCGCGCAAATAGCCACGCACGGCAACGACCGCCGACAGGCAAGCCGATGGCGATGGCGCGAGGGCGGTGGACTTCACCGCACGGTGAGCGAAACGCCCTTCACAATACCGTCACGCACCATGTAGTATGCCGATACTAGCTGCTTCGCAGCCAATGGGGCCTGGGCCAGGAGCGTTACTTGAACGCACATGTCTCGCAAGGCGGTTGGCCGGTGTTGGTGCTAAACGCGGACTTCCGGCCGCTGAGCTACTATCCGTTGTCGCTGTGGTCCTGGCAGGATGCTGTCAAGGCCGTGTTCCTTGACCGCGTCAATATCGTGGCGAATTACGACCACGAGGTTCACAGCCCCTCCTTCGCGATGCAACTGCCGAGCGTGGTGTCGCTGAAGTCCTTCGTGACGCCGACGACGCATCCCGCCTTCACCCGCTTCAACGTGTTCCTTCGCGACCGTTTCACCTGCCAGTACTGCAACGCCACCGAAGACCTGACATTCGATCACATCGTTCCCCGCTCGCGCGGCGGCCAGACCACGTGGGAGAATGTCGTGGCGGCGTGTTCGCCCTGCAACCTGCGCAAGGGCAACATGACCATGGCCCAGGCCAGAATGCATCCGCGCCAGATGCCGTTCGCGCCGACGGTGCAGCAGCTTCATCGCAATGGCCGGCTGTTCCCGCCGAACTACCTGCACGAAAGCTGGCTCGATTATCTCTATTGGGACACCGAACTCGATCCGTGAGTTTTGCGCGCAAACCGCCGCCTTGGCGTGACCGCAGACACAACGCTGCGACGGCCGACGCTCATTCGCCGCGCGACGCCGGCCGGGGCTGGAGGCTCTGATAGACGCCGGCGATGCTTTGCCAGAGGGCGTCCTTGATCTCGATGATCGCAGGCCCCTCGATGATCTGTGGCGGCGCCGATCGCCGGGCGCAATTCTCGACCAGCCGCAACATCCACACCTCGCCATCGGTGTAATAGGGATCGCCGCCGCCGTTGCGGCCGAGCAAGGTCGGACCGACCCCCGTGACCTTGTAGCGGGCCTCGATCATCCCGGCGGATTGCAGATCGCTCTCCACCAGTCGCCGCTCGGCGTCGATGTCGGGACCGATGTGATGGGTGATCGCCCCGGTGTAGTGGCTGAAGCCGACGCCGCGATCGAACGTCGCCGCGCCGAGCCACACCGGCCGGTGCTCATCGCCATCCTGCAGCACCATCCACAGGCGGATGTGATGACGCCGGTCGGCGCTCTTGCCGGCGGGCTTTTCGAACGCGAGATCCTCGCGCCGCCCCTCGTACAACAAAGGGCTGACCGGCGCGGTGGGGTACGGCTGATCGAACAGCACGCTGCCGGAAATTTCGAGTGAGGACCGCCAGGTGACGGGATCGGCGGCATACCATCCGGCCGCGCGCATGGCGCACAGAATGTCCTCGCGCGATCCGACCAGACCGACATTGATGGCATCGCCCGGAATGCCCTGCGCGGTGACGGTCACCATCGGCACGCCGGCGAGCTTCTTCTGGTGTTCGTAATGACGCCACAGCGACGGCAGCAGCAGATAGGCGATGAGCCCGTACACCAGCGCTGCGGGCACCAGCACCGCCGCCGCCCGTTTGACATAGCGCGACCGCATGCGATGCCGGATCAGTCTGCGATGCCGCGGCCGGCGTCAGCCGGGCGCGTGGCCCGGCCGCGTTCTGACGCGAAATCCATCAACCCTTGAGCCGCTTGGTGCACTCGCTGTAATAGCCGCCGCCCTTCTGGATCCACTTCAGCCCGCCATTGGCGTTGGCGGCTTTGTTGGCGTTGTACTGATCGACGCAGGTGTGCATGCGCGCCTTGCCGGGTTTCTCGCTGGCGTATTTCGGCGAGACCGCCGTCGGGAACACCGCCGCGCCCGCAGCGGCAGGAGCAGCCGCCGGCTTCGCCGCTTCGGCGGCTTTCGGCGCGGCCTTGGGTGCAGCCTTGGGCGCCGCCGCCGGAGCCGCGGTGGTTGTCGCAGCCGCCGGCGTTGCATCAGCTCCGCACTGGGCCTTGCGGAAGTCGTTCCACTTCTGGCCGCCGAGGGTGCCGGCGGTCTTGGCGGCCTGATACTTGGCGCTGCATTCCTGCGCCGTCAGCGCATGGGCGGGAGCCACGGCGGAGCCGAGCGCGAAGCCGGACACAACGGCGGCGGCCATCGCGTAAGATATGATCTTCATCGAAATGTCTCCTTGCAAAGGACGATCAGGATGTCGTCATCCTAGCGGAGCGTTGCGGCGTTTCAACGGAAGCCCTCATGGGGCGATCAAAAAATAATGATCGCCGCGACAATTCTCCCGACACGACGTTCATCCGCAGTTCAGCCTCGCGGACAGACCGTGCGGCGGGCTGGATGACCGAGGTAACATTCCATGACCATGAAAGTTTCTTCGCGTGTTGCCACTGCGGTGGCATTGTCGCTCCTGTTCGCCGGCGCGGCTTTCGCGCAAACCACAACGACCCCGGCCCCGGCGGGGCCGGCCGCCAAAACAGCCCCGGCCAAGATGGCCCCGGCCAAGGCCAAGCCCGAGCACACCGCCGCGTCGGTGGAATGCTCGGCGCAAGCCGACGCCAAGGGTCTCCACGGCAAGGAGCGCAAGAAATTCCGCTCCGAGTGCAAGAAGGGCGCGCTCAAGGCGAACTGAGCCGGCCGGTCTTCCGCGCCGCCTGCAGTCGCGGCCGTGGTGATCCCACGAGCCGCGGGTCTGCGCGCAGGTCCGCATCATGTCTGCAGCGCGACGACGGGCCGGCATGCAGCGGGAGGACGCGCCCATGCCCGCCGCTCATTTGCGGCCGGCCGGGCGATCTGAGACAATGGGCGTCTCGCAAGAGACATTTCGCCTGATGACGCCCTCCCCCTCGCGCTGGCCGCGCGCGTTTCGCTCCGCGACACCGCGCGACCTCCTCCATACGTGCGAAACCCTGCTGATCGGCACCGCCGGCGGGCTGCTGTTTCGCTGGATGGAGCTTCCCGGCGGACTGATCTCCGGCGCGATGATCGCCGTCGGCGCGGCCGCGATCGGCGGTCGGCCGATGGGCCTGCCGCCGCTGGCGTCGCATGTCATCCTGATGACGCTCGGACTGTCGCTGGGGTCGATGGTGTCGCCGCGGATGCTCACCAACATGGCGGCCTATCCCGTGAGCATCGCCATCCTTGCGATCTCCACTTTTGTCGTCACCTTCGCCTGCAGCGCCTATCTGCGGCGCATCCATCGCTGGGATCGTATTTCGGCCCTGCTCGCCGCGAGCCCCGGAGCGCTGTCGCAGATCATCATGCTGGCCAATGAGAGGAAAGCCGATGTCGCCGGCATCGCCGTGGTACAGACCATCCGCGTCATCATCCTGACGGCGGCGCTGCCGCTGATCCTCGCCGCTGCGGGCCTCGCGCAGCATGGCGGCGCATCCGCCATGGCCTCACCCGCGACGCCGCTGGCGCTCCTCGTTCTCGTCACCGCGTGCGTCGCCACCGCGCTGGCGCTGCGGCTGCTGCGGTTTCCCGCAAGCTGGATGTTCGGCGCGATGCTCGGCTCCAGCGTGCTGCATGGCACCGGGCTGATCGAAGGCGGCCTGCCGGTGTGGGCCTACGCCGCCGCGCTGATCGGAATCGGAGCGCTGATCGGCACCCGCTTCGCGCGGATTTCGGCCCGCACGCTCATGAGCCACATGGCCGCAGCGCTAGGCTCGTTCGCGGTCGCCATCGCGGTGTCGGCGATCTTCGTGGCGCTGGTGGCGATGGTGACCCACGCCCGGTTCGGCGACATCGTGGTGGCGTTCGCACCGGGCGCGATGGATGCGATGCTGGCGCTGGCGCTGACGCTCCATATCGATCCGATCTTCGTCAGCGCCCATCACCTGTCGCGCTTCATGTTCGTGTCGGTCGCAACGCCCGGCATCGTCCATCTGTTCGGTCGCCCGCAGGTGGACGCCTACGACTAGTTAGGCGCGCCGCGCTCCGCGCAGTCCGAACGCCGCCAGCGCCGCGAGGCCGAGCGAGATCAGCGCGTTATAACCGGCGAGCGACAGGCCGAGAAAACGCCACTGCACCTCGTCGCAGCGGATCACCTTGATCTTGTTGAGGTTGTCGAGCAGGCCGCCGCCGCCAAGATCGGTAATCGGCCCGGTGCAGTCGCTCGGTCCCGGCCAGAACCCCCATTCGATCCCGGCGTGATAGGCTCCCAACCCGGCATTGACGGCGAGGGCCAGCATGAGAATGGCAAGGCTGGCCCGCAGCAGCCCGCGCGGCGCGCCCAAGGCTGCGCCGAGCGCCACCAGCGCCGCCAGAGGCACAGCCAGGTAATACGCATAGCGCTGCTCCAGGCACAGCGGGCAGGGCCGGATATCGAGAACGAGCTGGAAGAACCACGCGCCCGCAAGCGTCGCCGCAGCGATGACGGCAATGGCCGCGCCCGCAACAAATATCGCATGGCGCGGCGCGCGGCCGCCCGCCGGCCCGAGGGTCGTTTCACGCACTTTGATCAGTCTCCTGTTCGCGACGGGTCCTACCCCGCCGGCGGCGCGCTGTCGACGCCGGAGACATCACAGGCGGTTGACCCCGAGCCCGCGGCGGCTATAGTCCCGGCCGCTTCACCGCGTCGCTTTCCCGGCGACGGGGTGGGAGCCCCTGTGGCGGAACTGGTAGACGCGCTCGACTCAAAAAGGGGTTTGTCTATCAATCCACAGAAAATTGCGGCGAGTTGAAAGTGTCGTATTTTCAAGGGGCTGGCGAGGCAGGAGCGAAGAGTGGTCAAACCGTCGAATTGGCGCTAGGTGCAGCATAGGAGCTGAGAGCCTAGGCTAGAATCGGCGGCAATGTGCGGGCGTGGCGGAACTGGTAGACGCAGTGGATTCAAAATCCACCATCTTCACGGATATGTCGGTTCGAGTCCGACCGCCCGCACCAATCTTTTCCCGATGACTCACTGAGCGATCGTGTCGGGTGCGCCAAAACATCCACTATTCAGAATGGACATGCGAACACTCGTCGTCCCGCCTTCGTAAGCGGACATGCTCAGAAGCAAAAATTGGGTCGCAATGAACTCAAGCAGGCGCCTATCGTTTATCGAACGGAAAGCCTGGTTCCAGATGAAGGCCATCCTACAGCATCGGCGTGTCGAGCGGCAGGCGATTCACGATCAAATCGCCCGACCAATAAGAGAGCCGATGACAGCCGTCGATGCCATGGCGACGGCGCCCCAGAACACCACCCGGATCGTCGGCTTCCAGACACTCGCACCGCCGGCGAGCGCGCCGACCGATCCCAGCGCTGCGAGCCCAATCAGACAAGCGACAGATACCGCCCAGGCGGCCGTTCTAGCCGGCGCGATCAGCGCAACGATCAGCGGCAAGGCAGCACCCGTGGCGAAGGTCACCGCCGATGTGAAGGCCGCCTGGACAGGCCTTGCCATCACATGGCTGGCCAATCCGAGTTCGTCGCGGGCGTGCGCTTCGAACGCATCCTTCGCCATCATCTGCTCGGCGACCTGGCGTGCAAGATCCGGCGCCACACCGCGCTGCTCATAGATCGCGGCGAGTTCGGCCAACTCTGCTTCCGGCTGGGTGGCCAACTCATGCTTTTCCCGGGCCATATCGGCTTCTTCCGTGTCGGCCTGGGAGCTGACCGACACATATTCGCCAGCCGCCATCGACATTGCTCCGGCTACCAGCCCTGCAACACCTGCCACGAGAATCTCGTGAGAGGTCGTGGATGCGGCCGCTACGCCGACGATAAGGCTCGACGTCGAGATTAGACCGTCATTGGCCCCTAGCACCGCAGCGCGAAGCCAGCCAATACGCTCGATAAGATGATTTTCCTTGTGTAAGGCGCGCATCGACAATGCTCCAGAAAGCGAACGACAGGCTCTGAATCAGAGCCTGTCCCAACGAACCCGCGATTTCATTTGATGATGCGTCAGCCGGCGCAGGACCGATGGAGCGATCTATAAATTATACTGCTCCCGCGCGTAGTCACCAAGTCCAACAGCGTCGAGCTTGCTCAGCGGCGCAAGGAACGTCACCTGAATGACGCCTGGTGCACGACCGATTTCGATCGCGCCGTTCACTGTGGCCCTGTTGCGGACCTCCGGAACCGTCATCCCAAGCAATTTGGCGGCTCGCTCCAGGCCGTTGTCGATGGCGGCGTTCATGTTGGCGGCTGTCCCGACCACCGAGATCGGCGCGAGCGCCTCGACTTCATCCATGCCCCACGTCCTTGCCAGGCGCTCCGCCCGCGCCCGCTCCTGCGCATCGAAGGGACGCGCCAGGAGCGGCAAGTCTTCCAGCAGAGGAAACAGGACCGGTCCATCGATCGGATAGTTCTTCACCACCTCGACTTGCAGCGTCACGCTGCCGGCCACGTCCATGGTGTGCCCGGCGATCTCGCCATCACCCTGGGCGGCGTGCATGTCCCCCATATAGACGCCCGCCCCCTTGACCTTGACGGGCGCGATCAGGATGGCACCAGGGCGCACGGCGTCAATGTCCATGTGGCCGTCGGTCTTGTGCTCGGCAAGCTGCTCGGCCGTCATGGCGTAGGCATGCGGCGCCCCGACCAGGAATGCGCCGAAATCACCGGCATTGTGGGAATCCGGGATGGCATGAGAGGGGGTCGTTCCGAGCTGACCGAGGAACGGTCGCATTCGTACCATGACGCCGACCATATCCGAAGGGGCGAAGGTCAAAATCGAATGCTGCACGGATTTGTCGGGCAGCGCTGCAAAGTGCTTGGCGTTTCGTGCGATTTTCTCGGCGGCATCCCGTGACACGGTCACGCCGACGTGGCGGGTGTCATCGAAGACGACCGTGTAGCCATGGACGATCTCGAACGGCTTCACCGCATTGCCGCAGCGATTGCACTTCACCGCATCCTGCCCAATGCCTTCAATATGTGTTTCCGGCCAGATCTCGTCGCAGACCGGACACCGCGCAGCGACGTAGGGATCGCCGAGACAGAAACCGGCGGGCGAGGAATCGTGGCCCGACGCCGTCGCTGTAGACGTGACGGTAATATCGCGGATTCGAATTGCAATCCCATCACCGGGTTCGGCGCCAGCGACGTAAACCGGCTGGGTTACTTCGTGACCGCCACGCAAACGAGGCGTGATCATTGGACCCCAGCAGCCCGGTGCAGTGTTGGCGATAATCGTTCCACCGTTCTCCACGGGGCCAAGCATTGGTGCGGCAGGGTCCAGCACGCTGTTGGTGAAGCCATCGACAACCACACTGCGCATCGGTGCATTCGACAGGCCGGAATTATCAGTCATGATATTCTCCTCATTTGCCTTCTTTTATGCCAGCTCCGAGAAGTCGGATCGTAGGCGCATCGACAACGTTTGCTTCATTTAAAATAGCCACCATCTGTTTTCCTGCGATCAGTGCGGTCGCAATCGCGCCGGACTGCAACAGAAGCGGTGCGGCCACCATATGCGCAAAGCCCGTGTTGAGTTTTGCCGGTGGCATCATCGGGCCGACAGTGCCTTCGCTCGCCGATGCGCCGAAGACGGCAAGCAATCTGGGACGAACTGCGAATTCCAGACTGCGCATCGTCAGGACGGGACTCCGATACTGTCAGATTTCAACTCCAACCTGATCGATCTTTGTATTTACACATTGCTCTGGATCAATGTGGTGGCTCGCAGCAATCATATCTCACCGCCGAGCTGAACTGGACCGTTCCTGACATAGCGGCGAGAATAAGCGCCGCACCCAGCAGGCCGATGCGCGGCGACTGTCTTTCACACACTGAAAGACATTCTCGCAGGCCCGCATGCGTTGACGACCCCGTGGCATCAGTTCGCCCTTCGGAACGGAGTGCTTCGGCGCATGTTCGATGTTCTTGTCCATTTGTCAGGCGGCGGGAAGACGCAATGTCGCGTGGAGGCCACCGTTGCTGCCATTGGACAGCTCAATGGCGCCACCATGTAGCGTGGCGAGATCACGGACGATCGCAAGGCCGAGCCCGCTGCCCGGCTTGGCTTCGTCGAGGCGCTCTCCGGGCGCGAAAGCGCGGCTAAGTGCGTCGGGGGGGATGCCGGGTCCGTCATCGACGATCGTGACAAGAAGTTGTCCCGCTGACGCCTCGCGTGTGGCCGTGATCGTGACAGTGCTAAGTGCCCACTTGCAGGCATTGTCGACCAGATTGGCGACCACCTCATCGAGGTCGTTGGGATCGACGGCGGTCACGAGGCCCGACTCGGCCGAATGAGTGATTGTAAGCGCACGATCCGCATATAGCCGCCGCATCGCCGCAACGATCGAGGCGAAGGCGGGTTCGACCGGTGTGATGACGCCGGGCAGACCGGCATTGGCGGCGGCGCGGGCGCGGGCAAGCTGGAAATCGATCTGACGTTGCATTAGCCCTGTCTGCTGGGTCAGGACCGCGGCGCTCTCCGTATCGCCTCTCGCGAGCAGCCGGCGCACTTCGTCCGTGAGCACCGCAAGGGGCGTCTTGAGGCCATGCGCAAGGTTGCCCGCCTGCGTACGCGCGCGGCGAACCATTTGGGTATTGGCATCGATCAGAGCGTTGAGGTCGTCGACCAGCGGCCGAACCTCGGACGGAAAGTCGCCGGGCAGGGTTTCTGCCTTGCCCACGCGAATGTCGCTCAATGCATCGCGCAGGCGGCGCATGGGACGCAGGCCAAACCAAGCCTGTAATGCACCGGCCCCGATCAGGGCGAACGCCAGCGTGCCGAGCGACAGGATCAGCGCCCGATTGAAATGCGCCAGCACATCATCGACGATACGTTGGTCGGCTCCGATCTGAAGCACGTAGCCGTTTGCAGCGGTGTCCCATGGTCGCTCGTATGCGATCATCGGCCCGCCGGTCGGGCCGGCTTCGACCGAGCGGATAAGCTCCCGATCCGCACCTGGCGCCGGGGGCGGAAAATGCTGTTGCGGTTCGAGGGACGCCGATTGCAGCACGACGCCATCGCGACCGCTCACCTGCCAGTAATAGCCGGCACCAGGCTGCGCGAAGCGTGGATCGCTGAGTCGCTGCGTCAAAGCGACATGACCATCAGCCGTGTGAGTCAACAGGCTTTCGAGTTCGCCGAGATGACCGATCAATTCAGCATTGACCAATTCCGTGACATGGGCGCGGAACAGTGCGGAAATCGACACACCGGCGACAGCGATGCCTGTCACGGTTGTGAGAATAACACCGACTAGCAGCCGCGCGCGCAGGCTTCCCAACATCAACCGAACCTGTAGCCCATGCCGCGCAATGTCCTGATAGTATCGCGACCGACCTTGCGTCGCAGCCGGCCGACATAAACCTCAATGGTGTTCGAGCTGCGTTCCTCATTTAGGCCGTAGAGATGGTCGAGCAGCTCGGCCTGCGTCACAACGCGGCCGACACGGTGCAGGAAGAGGTGAAGCAGCCGGAATTCCTGCGCGGTCAGATCGATCGGCCGGCCAGCAACCGTGGCCGTGCCGGCGACCGGATCGAGCGCGATGTCTCCGTGGCGCAATTCCGATGCCGCCTGGCCCGCGACGCGCCGCATCAGCGCGCGAAGGCGCGCCGCGATCTCGTCGACGTGAAACGGTTTCGCCACGTAGTCGTCGGCCCCGGCGTTGAGCCCCTCGACTTTCTCGGTCCAGCTACTGCGCGCCGTCAGGATCAGGACAGGCGTGGAAGAACCGGCGCGCCGCAAACGTCGCAAGACCTCGATGCCGGGCAGTACAGGCAGACCGAGGTCGAGAATAATCGCATCAAACCGCTCATGCAGCGCAAATAAAAGAGCCTGTTCGCCATCCTCTACATGTTCGACGACGAAGCCAGAGCTCGCCAACCCCTCCTTGAGGCGGGCGCCGATATCAAGATTGTCCTCGACAAGAAGAATACGAATGGCTCGATCTCCTGATTGTCGCCGTCGCATACCGGATAAACCTGTATTTACGCTGACAGCTTGCGTTCAGATTAGCGTGGCACTCAGACGCCTAGAAGGCCGTATCGAGACCCGAGCCAATGTCAAAAATGCTTCTGAGAATCGTTTGCATGACGGGAGCCGCCTTGCTGGCGGGCACATGGGCAGCTCCAGGATATGCCCAGCAGGCGAACGTGCTGTCGATCGATGCGCTCGCCAATATTATTATCGCGAACAACCCCGAGCGGCGCTTTTATGCCCAGCAGATCGGGCTTGCGGGGGCTGAGCGCGATGCATCGGACCGCCTGCCGGATCCGGAGGTTGCGTTTGAGTTCGGCGAGCGCCGGATGGCCGACGGCCTGACCGGCGCACCGAGGGGAGCCGGGCCGACATATGGTGTGTCGATCATGCAGCCGCTCGACCTTGCCGGGCGCGGCGCGCTCCGTCGCGCCATCGCCGAACGTCAGATCGCGCTGGCGCGGATCGGTCTTGCGCAGTTCGACGCAGCGCTGACAAGCCGGGCACGATCCTTGGGATATGCCTTGTTTGCGGCGGAGCAGAAGGCCGTTGCCGCGCGCGATGTCGCTGTGCGGATGCGCGCGCTTGCACGGATTGTCGAGCAACGCGACCCGGCAGGTGTAGCGTCTACGCTAGACGCGGCCATTCTTGATGCCAGCGCCATCACAGCTGAGCGCAATGCTGCTCTTGCGGATTCAGAGGCCAGCATAATCAGTTATGAGCTGAACCAGCTTCGCGGTGTCTCCCTCAAAACGCGAATCCGCATTGCTCCACCCGCTGTGACGCTGCCCGGCCTTCCGTCCGCCGAACGCATGGCGCAGCAAGCCGGCGCCAATAATTTCGAGATTCGAGCGTTGCGCGCACAATTGCAGCAGCAAGGTTTGCGCGTCGATCTCGCGCAGACGGCCCGTATACCGAATGTTTCGGTGGGTCCTTACGTCAACCACGCGAGGTCAGACAGTCGCGAGACAAATTTCGGGGTACGGCTGACAACGACGTTGCCGATTTGGAACAGCCAAGCTGCCGGCGTCGCACAAGAATTGAGCCGTCAGTCCCAGGCTGATGCAGCCGTGATCGCCGCCAATCGGCGCGTCACGAGGCAGGTCTATGAGCAGGCCGCCTATTATGAAACGAAACGTCGGGTGCTTGCGACATGGCCCGCAGCGGCGGCGGAGAAGTTCGCGAGTGCCGCCAACATCGCCGACAACAGCTATCGGCAGGGGGCAATCCCGGTCGCAACCTATGTCGAGATGCAGCGCCAGTATCTGGATGCGTTGTCAGCGCTGCTCGATACGCGGCGCGAGGCCATGGAGGCGATGCTTCAGCTTCGCGCACTCAATGGCGGGCGCAGTTTCCAGGGCATGTCCCAATGACGCGCAGGCTTCTAGAATGGACGACCGGCCGACCGCTCACGGTGACGATCCTCGCCTTGCTGCTGGGCAGTCTTGGGGTCTGGTCTTTTCTGAATCTGCAAATCGATGCCATTCCTGACATCACCGGCGTGCAGGTCCAGATCAATACGACCGTCCCGGCCTTGGCGCCGGAGGAGATCGAGCGTCTCGTGACACTGCCGATCGAGCGCAGCATGGCCGGTCAGCCGGGCCTGCGCGAAATGCGATCGCTCACCAAAACCGGGTTGTCACAGGTCACGCTGATCTATGAGGATGGCACGGACCAACTTCGCTCGCGCCAGTTCGTCAACGAGAGACTCACGGCGGTGCGCGACACGCTGCCGGCCGGATCGTCGCCACGCCTCGCACCGATCACCACTGGACTTGGCGAGATCTGGTACTACACGCTCGAATGGGCGCAGCCGCCGTCCGGCATGGACGAGCAGCAGCAATTGATGGAGCTGTTCGAGGCTCAGGAATACATCGTACGGCCGATGCTGCGTGCAATCCAGGGTGTGGCCGACGTCAACTCCAACGGCGGTCTCGAACGTCAGTTCGTCATCGCGCCGGACCTGAAAAAGCTCACGGCTGCGGGCATCACGTCGAGCGAGCTTGGTCAGGCTGTCGGCGCCAATGTCTCCAATGCCGGCGGCGGAACTATCACCAGGAACGACCAGCGCTTCACCGTCCGAACCGAAGCGCGCGTCATGACCGCTGAGATGATCCGCGCATTGCCCGTAAAATTTGCCGGCGGCTTACGACCGCTGACGGTCGGCGATCTCGCCACCGTGACCATAGGCCATGCGCCACGCGACGGCGCCGCGACCGCGAATGGTAAGGAAACTGTGCTCGGCACAGTGATGATGCTGGTCGGGCAGAACAGCCGGGAGGTCGCCCGACGCGTCGACGCGCAACTGCCGAATCTGCGCGCGGCGCTCCCCAAGGGCATGACCCTTCAGGTTCAATACGATCGTTCCGAACTGGTGGACCGCACCATCGCGACGGTTGAGCGCAACCTTGGCGAGGGCGCATTGCTGGTCGCCGTCGTGCTGCTAATCGTCGTCGGCAACTGGCGCGCGGCGCTAATCGTCACCTCCGTGATCCCGCTGGCGTTCCTGATGATGATCACGAGCATGCATGCGCTCGGCATCTCAGGCAATCTGATGAGTCTTGGCGCGCTTGACTTCGGCCTGATCGTCGACGGCGCGATCGTAGTTGTGGAGAACACATTGCGGTTGTTAGGCGAAACGCAGCGGGGCAAAGGGCGCGAGCTGACAGTCGACGAACGCCGCCGCGTGATCGTAAAGGCCGCGAGCGGTGTGGCGCGGCCCGTGTTCTTCGGCATTGCCATTATCGCACTGGTTTACGTGCCCGTGCTCAGCCTGGGCGGCGTCGAGGGGAAGCTATTTCACCCCATGGCGCAAGCCGTGATGTTGGCGCTGGCGGCGGCTCTGATCATAACGTTTACACTTGTGCCCGCGCTGTGTGCCCGATTTCTACGGGGCGGGAAGGTGCGCAAGCCGGATGCCGGCGACACGGTGCCCTCTCTGTCGGAGGCGATCACCAACAGCCCGATCGCTCATGAGGGCGGATTCGCCGCCATCGTGATCCGGGGTTACCGTCCTGTCCTGAACTTCGCCCTCCGTCATCCCGCTGTCCTGTTCGTATCTGCGACAGCCCTGGTCGGCGCGGCATTGGCAACATTCCTGACGCTTGGCTCGCAGTTCACGCCGCGCCTGGATGAGGGTTCGATCACCGCGATGGTATACAAACCCGTTGGTATGTCGCTCGACCGCAGCCTTGCGATCGAACAACAAACCGAGCGGGAAATTCTGCGTCGTTTCCCGCAAGTGACCCGGACCTTCTCCCGTATCGGAACCAGCGCGGTCGCAACCGACCCGATGCCGCCGAACGAAAATGACCTCTACATCTTCTACAAACCGCTGGACCAATGGCCGCAAGGTCCCGATATGCCGCGTGACAAGAGCGAACTGGTCGCGGCGATCGAGAAGGCTGCGACCGCGCTGGCGCCAGAGCAGTCGTTCCTTTTCGCACAGCCGATCGAAATGCGCTTCAACGAGATGCTGGAGGGGACGCGCGCGGATTTGTCGGTCAAGATCTTCGGCGACGACTATGACGTGCTCGAGCGGCTGGCCGCGCAGGCGCGGGAAGAATTGCAGGGTCTGCCCGGCACCGCCAATGTCGCATTTGAGGTCGCCAGCCGCACCCACAGTATGGTGGTCGAGATCGATCGCGACGCCATGGTGCGATTGGGGCTGGGGACAGCTGAGGTCAACCGCGCCATCGCCGCGGCGATTGGCGGCGACGAGGTCGGCTTCATCGCGGACGGCGAACGTCGCTATGCCGTTGTCATTCGCTTGCCCGAAGCCCAGCGCGCCGACATAAAATCGATCCTCGCTCTTCCTTTACGTGTCGGTGCGATGGGCCTCGTGCCGCTCGACCGCGTAGCGAGGCTTCGCGAAGTGAGAACGGTCGAGCCTATCCTGCACGACAATGCCAAGCGTCGCGCAGCGTTGATGGTCAACCTCAATACCAGCGACATCGAAGGTTACGTGACCGCCGCCCGCACACGCCTCGATAGCAAGCTCTCGCTACCCGACTCCTATCGCATCGAGTTCGGCGGCCAATTCCGCCAGTTGGAAGCAGCACGCGCCCGTCTGTTAATCGTCGTGCCGGCCGCACTGCTGATGATCTTCTTGCTCGTTTACTCGGCCTTGGGGAGCGTGCGTCATGCTGCGATCGTCTATACCGGCATTCCGTTTGCGATTACCGGCGGCGTATTGGCCCTATGGCTCCAGGATATGCCATTCTCGATCACCGCCGCGATCGGCTTCATCGCTGTCTCCGGCATCGCGATGCTGAATGGCCTCGTCCTAATCGATCATATCAATGAGTTGCGGCGAAGCCTGCCCGTTATCGAGGCTGTTCGACAAGGCGCCACGGATCGCCTTCGCCCGGTGTTGTCGACCGCCTTGGTCGCGGGCGTAGGTTTCATACCAATGGCGGTCGCGCACGGTGCGGGCGCGGAGGTGCAACGCCCGCTTGCTACCGTCGTTATCGGCGGCGTGCTGTCGTCCACAGTCCTGACATTGCTGTTGTTGCCGACGATCTATCGATGGGTAGAGCGGCGCTCTGTTATCGTCGCCGAACCAGAGAAGCAGCCGTTGGAATTGGAGATTTCAGCATAGAACATGGATATCTTCACGCGGGCGCTGACGCTGGACTGGCTGACACGGAGCGCTTTCGCCGCGTGGCGAAAGTTCAAACATTCGGCGACCGCTTGCGTCTGAATTAGTGAAACGAGACGAAGCCGCGAATTTAGCAGGTTGGCATCTCCTGCTGATCAACCATTGGTGCTGAATGTCAGTGAGGCATCGTGCCGAGTTACTCTGCGGCATAGATCGTATCTGCGTATATTTGAATTGCGCCACAGCTCCAAAGATCACGAGTCGTTTGTTGAATTAAGCGGCGTTGAGTTTTGACTATAACTAGCTACCGAAATTATTGCCAAACCCAGCCAGAACGCCGTTCGCAGACTCATGGCAACGACCGTTCGCGTCTCGTAAGCATTGCCTGCCAATATCCAGCCACCTAAAGCAAGAAAGACTATGATGGTCGCTACTGCAATTGCCACCGCAGAAACAGACGCCCACCCATGCCTCATGATCAATCCAGCACCGGTGGCAACATACGCAAAACCAGCAACAAAATTGAAATACAGTACGAAGGGGACAATTTGCGTCGTATGATTTTCTGTTCCATGCAGCTCAAAAAGAGCACTTCCTCCGGAAAAGAGTGTGGCTACTCCGAACAGGATTGCGATTCCACCAAGTGCTTTAATTACTGGAGCTGATGTCCAGATAGACCCCATGACCGCTCCTCCTTATTCATTTTGAAAGGGCGCACGCCCCTTTCGGCGAACACAGGCCGTTCCAGTTACCGCAAGGGGTGGATGACGGCGATCATGTTCGTTTCTGCTGTTAGTCAAAGCCGCGCCCTTCGCCTGCTTCTTCGTGCGTCACGCCGTCTCTGATGTGATAGATGCGTTTGAACGTGGGGATGATCTTTTCGTCGTGAGTGACGACGATAATGGCTGTACCAAATTTGATTGCCATATCGTTGAGGATGCGGATCACGGTCAGCGCACGCACGCTATCAAGCGGCGCAGTCGGCTCGTCGGCAAGAATCACCGGCGGCCGGTTGACCAGTCCGCGCGCAATCGCGACCCGCTGTTGTTCACCGCCGGATAGCTGCGATGGCATGGCAGCAGCGCGGTGCTCGACGTCGAGAGCCTTCAGAAGTTCACGACCGCGCTTGCGCGATTCGCTATTAGGAACACCGGCCAGCATCGGCAGCAAAGCAACATTGTCGGTGACGTCCAGAAACGGGATGAGATAAGGCGCCTGAAAGACAAAGCCGATCTTGTCGCGCCGCAACGCGCGAAGATCGGCAATTTTCCAGTCGTCGTCATAGATTACCTCGTCGCCGAGAGTCATGCGCCCGCCGCTCGGGTCGATGACTGCTCCCAAGGCTTTGAGCAACGTACTCTTGCCCGATCCCGAGGGGCCGATCAGGCCGACCACCTCGCCGGATGCGACTTTCATGTTTACATCTTTTAGGGCGTCGACAGCAGTGTCGCCGCTGCCATACCGCTTCCTGATTTTTTCGATGAGGATTCCGCCGCTGCCCATCTCAACCTCCGATATGGGCCAACAACCCGATCGCGTTGGCGGTGGTCGAGGCCGTCACTTTGCTCGACTGGCCGGCCAGCAGTCTGCGAGTGCTGAGCCTGGGCTGCGTCAACGAGGTCTACATGATCGGCGAGGCGCCTGGTTGGGGCGGTCTCGCAAAGGATGTGACCCGCCTGTTCATGGACGGCCAGTCGCATGGCGCGCTTGGTATGGCGAAGTTGCTTACCGGCCATCAATACGAACGTGAGGCGATTTTCCGGTGCTGCCCGGATGTGCCGAAGGATTTCTTCAATCTCGATGACACGCGCAAGATCGCGCAACTCAAAGGCATGGGCGCCTCATCAGCTCGTAAGGAGCGTCCTCGCATTGAACCCGTTTTTCTGACGGAAACTGCCGAATCGTTCAAACCTATCTACACCGTGAAAGGAATTGAGCCATGAATCAGATGTTCACGGCGCCTCCCCAGACGCATCTGCTTTTGCGCAAAGCCGAGGTTTACTCGCTCCTCGATCAGATTTGCCAAGCGCTGGAGTTGACCGCTGCTCAGCTTGAGGCTGCGCGGACGAGCTACGAGGCTGTCGCGGAATGGCTCTCCGGGTCGGACAACCCTCTTCTGAAGTGGATCGATATTTATGCTCACGGCTCGACCGGCCTCGGCACGACGGTCAAACCGATCGGGCGCGAAGATTTCGACGTCGATCTCATCTGCAAGGTGCTGCGCTTTACCGCTGACCGGCCACCGGCAGAGTTGAAACGCATTGTCGGCGATCGCCTGAAGGAGAACGCGCGCTACGCTGCCATGCTCGAAGAGAAGAAGCGCTGCTGGCGCTTGAACTACGCACGCGAATATCATCTCGACATCTCGCCGACGATCAACAATGCCAAATGCGCCAACGGCGGCGAATTGGTTCCCGACAAGAAGCTGCGGGAATTCAAACCGACGAATCCGAAAGGCTACAAGGCGCTCTTTGAACGCAGGGCAGCCCTAATCCCCACCTTGCGGATGCAAAAGGCTCTCGCTGCCGAGGACCGTGCGGCCGTCGAGCCCTTCCCTGTGCATGGCACCGCCAAAGGCATCCTGCGGCGGACGGTGCAGATCCTCAAGCGGCATCGTGATGTGCATTTCCTGGAAGTCGTCGAGGAGATCGCACCGATCTCCATCATCATCACCACGCTCGCGGCACAGTCGTATGAGTATTGCGTCAAGAGCTTTGTTTTCGATTCCGAACTTGACGTTCTGATCGCGACCATTCGGTTGATGCCACACTTCATCGATAAGCCGGTCGTCAATGGTCGGCGGATCTATGTGGTGGCCAACGAAACCACGGTCGGCGAGAACTTCGCCGAGCGCTGGAATACTGAGCCGGCTCGCGCCGCCGCCTTCTACGAGTGGCATGCGAAGGCACTGGCGGACTTCGAGGCCCTTCCGGATTTGCAGGGCATCGACGTTATCGGCAAGAGCTTGGAAGGAAGCCTCGGGAGTTCGGTCGTTCGCAAAGTTATCGATGCTCGCACCGACAGCATTTCGCAGGCACGCACGGCCAAGAAGCTCTACGTCGCGCCGACGGTCGGGCTCACGCTGTCCAGCGCGGCCAATGCGACGCCGGTTCGCTCCAACACGTTCTTCGGTGACTAGGTGTTTTCGCGTGACCGCCCAGACCTGACGCCCGCGCAGCAGTTTATGTTTCTGCGCGCCAATCCCATCTGTACGGGGACAGGCCGGCTGCACGCGACTGGCTTTATTTGGGATTATCGTGACAGGCCGACGCCCCTTAGCCGTGAATACTCCATGCGCATTACATTTCAGCGGGGCGAAACACCAAGCGTCTTCGTCACGGACCCCGAGCTTTCGGCTTTGGCGGGTGAGCGGCCCCTGCCGCACGTCTATCATGATCCCCTGCGCCTGTGCCTCACGTTGCCAGGAACGCGCGAGTGGACCGGCACGATGCGGATCGATCAGACATTCGTACCCTGGGCCACAACGTGGCTTTACTATTTCGAGGACTGGCTGATCTCCGACGACTGGAAGGGCGGCGGCAAGCACCCCGATCCGACGGATAACGAGCGTTATGGTCGACGGGTGCGTCGCGCGACGCGGCAACCGAGGATCTGACGGCTATATTACAATACATGCGGCGTCCCCTTCTGCTTTGATGCTATCTACCTTAACTGACAACTTCCTCTCGCCTTCCGGCCCCTTATCCGCCGCCATGACGCACTTGAACATCGGCGGGACCAGCTTAGCCGGATCGGGAAGGCGCGGCTGCGAACGCGGTCCCGGCTAGAGCTTCGGAATAGGCAACGAAAACTGCGCATGGCGCGGGCCCAAACCGGCTTTACTATTCGGCCTATTGGAGAGCCGACAATGGGAACCCCGCTCTGACTCTTTCCTGAGGATGCTCTCCGAGGGCTACCCTTCGGCTCGCTTAGCGAAATGACGCACTCGGCGAGCCTTCAAAAAAGCTTCTGTCCGTCGCCATGAACCGCGCCAACATAGGCGCAATGAGTTTGGTCGAAGCCAAGCATATCGCTCGGTATCTCGGTTCTCATGATGAACACGTAATAGGAGCGCTATCTGGCGGCTCTATTGAGCAGTTTCTCTGGAATGATTCCGTCATGAAGCAAGGCACGCTTTAGCATCGAAATATCACGGCCGTTGTTCACCGCGATTGCGCCGGCAATTTTATCGTGACTATCGAGGAAGATTGCCGTCCAATTGTTCGTTTCAGGATCGTCCAGCACGACACTGCGGTCAGCATTTTGCAGCACTCCTAACGACTGAATGTTGTGTCCAAACTGGTCCGACCATAGCCACGGCGGCTCCGCATAATGCGAGTCAATCCCTGCCATGGATTTCGCCGCGACCAGCGATTGGCCCGAGGCCACCTTCCAGGACTCAAGTCGCTGACGAAACGCGCCGCCTAAGACGGGGTGTGACGTCACCTCTCCCGCAGCGAAGATCGCCGGATCAGATGTCTGGCAGCGATCATCCACGACAATACCATCATCGACGTCCAGCCCCGCGTCCGATGCAAGTTGGGTGTTGGGTTGAACCCCGATCCCGACAACGACTGCGTCGACATCTGCGAATGCATTCCAGCGCAATCGCAACGAACCATCATCCTGATGATGAATTGAATCGATCTTTGAGCCAAATTCGAACTGGACTCCGTTCAGGCGATGCAATTTCTCAGCCCAACGGCTCAGGATAGCAGGCATGCCGCGAGATAGTATCCGATCCGTCATCTCAAACAGAAAAACCTCGCAGGCCATCGCTCGAGCGGCGGCAGCAACCTCTAACCCAATGAACCCGCCGCCGATCACAGCAATTCGACGCGATTCCCGAAGCACGGATTTCAAGCGAACCGCGTCTTCAAGCGTTCGCAGATAGAGAATTTTCGAGCTTTGCCCGACGCTATCCGGCAATTTTCTCGCCCGCGATCCGGTCGCGAGGAGTAGCCGATCGTAAGCATAAGCATTTCCGCAAGCGGTTAGAATTTCGGAGCGGTTTCGATCGATCTGCGTCGCGGTTTGTCCGGGATGATACGAAATACCGTTCTCATGATAGGTCTCCGCGTTTGCCAGATAGCGCGGTGCGCCCTCGCCAAGGACTTCTTTGGACAGCGGCGGGCGATCATACGGCAGGCCGAGTTCGTCTCCGAGAATATCGATCTTGGCTTGTGGCGCCAACTCGCGAAGATGCACGGCGGCTGTGTGCCCCGCGAGGCCTGCTCCGACAATCACAAAACGCATTTTAGCGCTCCCTGTAGGGGAAGGGCACATTCGGCGCGCCCGTCCTCCTTATCCGCCGTTGACAGGCGCCGAGCACTCTCACATTCAATACCTTCAGCCGAAGGCTAGTTGGCAGATTCTGCTGATATTCATCTGCGACGCACTTGCTAGACGCTGTAGAAATCGAGCGCAGTGGCCATTTGATCGTTCGTAAGGGAAATCTTTTTGAATCCGATCAGCCAAGCCTCTCCAAGACGGCGCAGCCGAAATTCAAGGCGTCCGAAGTTGGTATGGCTTTTACAAGCGCGCGGATCGTACGTATGAACCGTGAAGCAGGCATTTCCCTCGATCGAATCCGTCGAGGCCGCATCGACCATGATGTTCGTATAGGAATGAACCGTGCGCGGAAGCGGCATCGCCGTGATGGACTTTCGCGACTGTATCCTGTCAATTCGGTCACTCAGCCCATATGAGTTCTCATGATATATCATTGAAAGCTCGCGGTTCGGATTGGACGTCGTCTCGTACTCGTCCTTCCAGGCCGGCACCCAGAAAATCGCATCGTCAGCGTAGAGCTTGACCCAATCGCGGAATTTCTTCTGATCCAGAAGTCTTGCCTCCGTGAAGAGAACGCGAGTAGCAATCTTCAGGTAATCATCCTCTGACATGTCGCTAACCTAGCCTTCCGAGGGATCACGAGTCATAAGGCGCAGCCATTCCCGGTAACCGGAATGAAAGCATGTCTCATCGCCGAACAGGGGCGCTCCATAGGTCCACCGATCAGGTGAAACCTGCAATTCGGAAGAGTAGTTGAGTGCCTCGCCGGACTTCGGCCTCAAGCCTCGCGCATACCCCTGCGTAGGACCAGCGAAACGAGCTCCGTAGCCGGTCTGGCAAAGCTCGTACATGACGTTGTCGTCGGACGTCGCAAGACCGCTCGGATTGAAGAAATCCTCATACAGACGGATGCGAACGCGGCGCGCCTCGTCACTTTCACCAACTGGGGCAAGACAGTGAGACGTAATCTCCGTCTTGTCCGGAGCCAATGGCCGCCACGTCCGCAACTGCAGCGTGCCGATATCAACGATCTGCAGGTTAGGATAAATCGTGAGATTGCGCTGACGAAACATCCACTTGAGCTTGTCTTCCCGAGTCTGCCCCTGAACCGTCGACAGAAGTTTGCCATCCTGATTGAGAGGGCGGAGCTTATAAACCCTTGACGCATGAATGGACCACATCATCGCGTGCCCCCTCGCCAGGCTGAAGCTTCCTTGCGCGTCGGGGTCGGTCTCTGTCGGATTCCACGGCTTTACTTCTAGCGGTCCTCTCCGCACTTCACGCTTCTTGAGAACGTCGATATACGAACTGTGCGTTGAAGCGAAGTGGTAATAATCAAGCCCGTTCTCGAACTGAAGCTTCCAATTGGCGTCGAACGTGTAGCTTACGTTTCCGTCAACGAACTCCAGCCCTTCGATGCCCTGATCGACAACGAGATCGATAAACGCGCGCGCGTCACCAAGATGCTCCTCTAGCGTCGGCACGTCGGGCGACACGCTTGCAAACAGAAGCCCTCGATAGCTTGCAATCTTGGGAACAGGCTTGAGGCCATGATCATCCGCAAGAAAGGACGGCGGATACTGGCCATCCTTCTCATCGGTCATCGAAACATTCTTGCCGGCACTATCGTACGACCACCCATGATAGCGACAAACATGGAATTTCTGATTGCCCTTCTTAAAGGGGCAAACGATCGCCCCGCGGTGGCGACAGGTGTTAAAGAAGCATCGAATTTCTCCAGTCCCGTCCTTTGTAATCAGGACGGGGTGGCGCCCGATGTACGTCGTCACGAAGTCATTCGGCTTGCGTAACTGACTTTCCAGCCCGACGAAAACCCAAGTCCCCTCGAAAACGTGAGTAAGTTCGCGCTCAAAAATATCCTGGTCGGTGAACACCGTCCGATCTACCCGAAATATTCCGTCATCGGGTCGATCGTCCAGCAGCTTCGAAACCATTTCGGGTGTGATTGGCCCACCTCTGACACCACCGTCGCTCGGCCTCACAGGGCTGGGTACTTCCGACCTGAAGCTGGTCAATTCGACCTCCTCTATTTTTCTTGTAGCAAAGCGGAGCGGCTATTTCGGACGAGATGGGGGCGTCACACAAAATGGCGACATCGTCGCCCCCCTTGCCGTTAAGTTAGGTTGACGCGTCGGGATTAGACGGTGCCGAGGTGACATCGATTTCCACAGCATCACCGGCGACACGAACAGGATAGGTTGCCAGGGCCGTTTCTGCTGGTGAGGTCAACGCCGCGCCCGTTCGAACATCGAAGCGGGCGCCATGAAGCGGGCACTCGATCTCGTAACCATCGAGCCAACCGTCGGACAGAAGTGCATAGGCATGAGTACAAACGTCAGACGTGGCAAAATACTCTTCGCCGCAGCGGTAGAGCGCAACTTTGCATCCGTTGATATTGAGCTGCTGAATGCTGTCATCCGACACATCTTTCGTAAGAGCGGCTTTTACCCAGTTAGTCATTCGAGTCGACGCTCGCTTTTGGATTGTTGCGAACTTCAGTTCTTTCCGAACATATTCTTCCAGGCCTCGGTGCCCGGCTTCGCTTCCCATTGTTTGCTGTCGGACAACGTATTTATGCCCGCCCTAACCCCCGGACGGTCTTTGATCGCCTGGTACCATCGATCAATGTTCGGGTACTCCGACAAGTCACGTCGATGCAGCTTTCGCGTGCGAACCCAAGGGAATGTGCTGATGTCAGCGATGGAATACTCGCCGGCGAGATATTCAAATTCGCCAAGGCGCTTCTCGAGAATGTTGTATATTCGACCAACTTCCCGATCATAACGTTCGATCGCGTAATCGATCTTCTCAGTCGCATACACCATGAAGTGGTGCGCTTGGCCCAGCATTGGACCCATCGTCGTATTCTGAAATACAAGCCACTTTAGCGTATCGTAGCGCTTTTCAGGATCCTGAGAGAGAAATCTACCGGACTTTTCC
The DNA here is from genome assembly GCA_020544565.1 of Bradyrhizobiaceae bacterium. Classification (GTDB taxonomy): domain Bacteria; phylum Pseudomonadota; class Alphaproteobacteria; order Rhizobiales; family Xanthobacteraceae; genus Afipia. The sequence goes on along the minus strand of CP078014.1, from coordinate 4,064,565 downwards.
GCGAGATAGATAAGAACGACCGCGGATTCAAAAACTGCATATGGCTTGTTGTGCGGGCCATCGTGATCCACGATGGCCGGCACTTTGTTATTTGGATTGATCTTCAGAAATTCCGGATGAAACTGCTCACCTGCCGTTATATCAACCGGAACTACACGATACTCCAAGTCCAACTCTGCCAGCATTATGGCTGCTTTATACCCGTTCGGGGTTGGCCAGAAGTATAGATCAATCATCGCAGAGGACTCCTATCCGACGATCTTGAGCCCTGCTGGCTTGTCAACGATCAGCCCAGGGTTCAACATCCACTTCGGGTCCAGTTCGGTCTTGGCGGCTGCCAGCACACGGCGGAACAACGGATCGACTTCCTTGTCGTACCAAGGACGGAACGATTTTCCGACAGCATGGTGGTGCGTGATGGTTGCGCCGAGTTCGATTAGCGCGTCCGACGCAACGTCGTGGAGCATCTTATAGGCTTCAAGGCTGTTGGCGTGCGTCGAAGGAGCCATGATCGAATAGTAAGGAGCCGGGCCGTCCGGATACAGGAAGGAGAACCTGCGGCAGACGATGCCGCCGCCAAGATTTTCCTTCTGGGCCTTCCGGATGCGACGCATGATCTCGGTATCGACTTCTTCGAACCGATCCCAAGTGTAGGCAGTTTCGAACGTGAAGCTGACGATTCCCATCGCTGCGCGCGTATGCATCAACCGGGGCAGATATCTGAACTGGTGCCGCCAGTTACCCTGCGGCCCGCTACGGCTGGTCTCCAGCGCGTTGTCCGCAGTTCCCGCCTGTTGCTTCACGACGCCACCGAAGTCCTTGCAGATTTCGAGACTACGCTCCAGCCACGCGTCCACCGGATGGTCGGCGGATTCGAAGCCCAGCAACAGGACCGAATCGGTGCCGTCTCCAGCGCCGTAGAATTTGGCGTCCTGCTCGTCCAGATAGCGACAGTTCGCCGGGAACAGTCCTGCTTGGGTGATCTGACGGACGGCCTTGGCACCCTGATAGAACGTCTTGAAGGAGATCGACGCATTCGCACGGAATTTCACACGCCCCTGTAGACGCATCCATGCATCGGTGATGATGCCCAGCGAGCCCTCAGACCCGATGAACAGCCGATCCGGATTGGGTCCCGCACCCGAGCCTGGCAGGCGGCGGTTCTGGATCGTTCCCGCCGGGGTGACCACGCGCAGGCTTTCCACCATGTCGTCAATATGCGTGAGATGGGTCGCATAGTGACCGGACGAGCGGGTTGCGATCCAACCGCCCAGCGATGAGAATTCCCACGATTGCGGAATATGGCGCAGGGTGAGGCCATGCGGCTTCAGTTGTTCTTCCAGAGCCGGACCGAGAATGCCCGCCTGGATCCGCGCGCAGCGCGACACGGGGTCGACTTCGAGAATCTTGTTGAGGTTGCCCAAGTCGATTACGACGACCCCGGGAAAGGCGTCGCGCTCGGGACCCCAGAAGCCGCCGGTGACGCTCGATCCGCCGCCATACGGGATGCATGCATAACCATTTTCCCCGCACCAGTCGAAGATGGCAGCGATGTCTTCTTCGTCGCGCGGATAGGCCACGACGTCCGGAGCCTTCTTGAAATCGCGCCGGTAGATAAGGGTCATGTCCTTGAAACCCTTACCGTACGTATGAACAATTCTGTCCCATTTTTCCGAGGTACAGAAATCCTCCAGCGTTCGAGGGATCTTTATGCGCGACGCATAAAGTTCAATCTCGTCCAGAGTCGGGTCTGACAGAATTTCGATGTCTTTAATTCCAAGCCGCTGCTCCACGCGGTCTCGCATGGTTCGGATTTCGTCCTTGGAATTATCTTCACCTTCATATCCCCACGACCAGAACTTCCTTCGCTGGCCGTAGTAGCCACTCTTTTCCTTCGCCACAGCGCTTCTCCTTCGAGATTTTCGACGTAAATCAACCATCCAGGTGCGCATGCGTTTTGGTAGACATCGCGATCTGGTTCGACCAAATTGGCATATCCAATTCGGTCGGTCAATGGTTCTCGGAGTAGATAAGCACCCCGGAGCTACGCCACCGCGACAACATTCGCCTTGACACCGCCGCCAAGAGCACGCTTGAATGGTATGACCAGATTGGATGTGCCAGATTGCAACTGATCTGCAAATAGAGAACTCACCTCATTTTTTGATGAGCGGGCGTTCAGCGGCCTTTTTCACATAGAGAGGGACAAGAGCGTGGTGCTGTCGGACCAAGCCAATCTGCATGGTGAGCGCGCCCTCCAATGGACCGCGTCATGCTGAGATATCTAATTCGTCGCCTTGTCGCCCTCGTGCCGACCTTCCTGCTAGCGAGCGTTATTGTGTTCTCGGCCATTCGCCTGATACCGGGAGACACGATCGACATGATGATGTCCCAGAACGATATCTCGGCCAGCGTCAAGACCCGCGAAGATCTTATCAAGGCACTCGGGCTCGATCAGCCGGTCCTTGTACAATATTGGCACTGGATCAGCTCAATTGTGCTCCACGGAGATTTCGGTCGCTCGCTTTGGACGGGAGAGAGCGTCACTAGCCTCGTCGCTGAACGCATACCGACTACCCTCTATTTAGGGGTGCTGGCCATGATCTTCGCCCTCTTGATCGCGCTGCCGGTCGGCATCATCTCGGCGATCCGGCAAAACAAGCCGGTCGATTATCTCGGCCGTGTCTTTGCCATCACAGCCCTGTCCGTGCCGCCTTTTTGGCTCGGGACGTTGGTGGTGATCCTGCCAGCGATTCTCTGGGGGATCGCGCCGACCACGCAATATGTTGGGCTGACCGACGATCCCCTCCTTAGCCTCCGCCAGATGGTGCCGCCCGCGATCGTCCTCGGCATCGCCTTATCCGGAGTGACGATGAGGATGACCCGTACGATGGTCCTCGAAGTCATGCGCCAGGATTATGTCCGCACGGCCTGGAGCAAGGGTCTCGACGAGCGGACGGTCGTTTTGCGCCATGTCCTCAAAAACGCGCTTCTGCCGGTCATAACCATCGTCGGCTTGCAGTTGCCCCTGCTGATCGGTGGCGCGGTCGTAATTGAGCAGATCTTCGTGATCTCCGGTATGGGCCAACTACTCCTGATGGCGGTGTCGCAGCGGGACTATCCGGTCATTACCGGCATCTTTCTCCTCGTGGGCGTCGGCGTAATGACGATCAACCTGCTCGTCGACATCAGCTACGCCCTCCTAGATCCCAAGATTCGTCAGGGCTGACGCATGGCTATCAATTCGACCCTGAAGACCGACGCAGGTCCCGACCGAGGCGCCTGGGCAGCGCCCGTACGGACTTTCTTCAGTCGCCTTTTTAAACAGGACATTCTCGGAACGGTTTGCGCCGGCCTTCTCGCCGCGATCGTGCTCTGCGCACTCCTGGCACCCTGGCTCGCACCGTACGACTTCGACGCGATCGACCTTACATCGCTGATGCAGGGGCCGTCCTGGTCTCACCCACTAGGGACAGACGAACTCGGTCGCGACATCCTCAGTCGGGTCATCTACGGAGCCCGTACTTCCGTTATCGTCTGTATCACCGCCGCGCTGCTATCGCTCGCCATATCGGTCACGCTCGGAGTTCTGTCCGGGTATTTCGGCGGACGTCTCGACGCCCTGGTTCAGCGGTTCGTCGATACTTGGCAGAGCTTTCCCGACCTGATCGTGCTGATCGCGGGCGTCGCGGTTCTCGGCCCCGGCATCGTGCAAATCATCGCCCTCCTCGGCATCCTCTACGGCGTCGCCGGCTCGCGCATCGTACGGGGCGCGGTACTGTCGGCGCGCGAGCAGCTCTACGTGCAGGCGGGCCATTCCTTCGGCGCCGGTAACGGGCACATCATTCTCCGGCACATCCTGCCAACGATCGCCGCGCCCCTCATCGTGCTCTACACCACGCGGCTCGGCGGCGTGATCCTGGTCGAATCGAGTCTCAGCTTCCTTGGTCTTGGCGTGCCGCCGCCGGCACCCGCGTGGGGCCGTATGCTGAGCGATGCCCGCCCCTACATGTTCGAGAACGTCTGGATGGTCGCGGCCCCAGGCCTCGCGATAACTCTGATCGTTTTTTGCGTGAACATCTTCGGAGACTCTCTCCGCGATCTTCTCGATCCGCGCGGAATAGTCCGCAATTGAGCGAACAACAATAACATTAGGGAGGAACAAGGAATGGCACGCGGACATCTCGGAACAATGGCGGCAGCCGCGCTCGGGGCTATAATTGCGACCCAAGCCGTGAGCGCACAGGAGCCGAAATACGGTGGCACGCTGACCATCTCTCCTTACTCCCCCGGGATTTCGGCGTTGTCGTGGGATCCCGCCGACTGGAACTGGAAGGTATCGATTGATGCGGGGCCCTATATGGAGCAGCTGATGGTGGGCGACCTAAGCAAGGGCGTACGTGGCGGCGGAAAGAACAACTTTTTCAGCGAGGCCTGGCTCTCCGACGACGTGCTGCGCGGCGAACTCGCAGAGAGCTGGGAGGTCGTCGACAAACCGCTCTCAATCGTTGTCAACCTGCGCAAGAACGTGAAATGGCAGGCCTGCAAAGGCATCATGGAAGCGCGCGACTTTACCGCCAAGGATGTCGTGTTCGCGTATAACCGTCTCATCGCTAGCCCGAAGGCGAACAAAGTCTATTTCTCCTTCATCGACAGGGCCGAGGAGACGGGACCGCACCAAGTGACCTTCTTCCTAAAGGAGTACAACTCGGAGTGGAAATACCGTCTCGGCTACGGCTACTACGCCGGCATCTATCCCAAAGAGATTACGGAGGCTCCCAACGGCGGCGCTGGCAACTGGCAGAATGCCTGCGGCACAGGCCCCTTCCGGCTGACGCGGTATGAGGCCGGGGCCTTCGGGGATTATCAGGCTAACAAGGAGTACTGGGACCGCGAGAAAATCGACGGCAAACCGTACAAGATTCCCTTCGTCGATAAGCTTGTGATGCGGACGATCGCGGATTCACAGACACGCCTAGCCGCCTTCCGCACTGGCAAGATCGATGTCATGACGAATATTAGCTGGGACGAGCTCAAATCGCTGGCACCGATCCGAGATAAAATCAAAGTCGTCGAACACCCCGACTATGCGGGTGAGGCGCTGGCAATGCGGGTCGATGCACCACCCTTCGACAACCCGAAGGTACGTCTCGCCTTGAATCTCGCGGTCGACCGGGCCGCCATCGCGAAGCAGATCTATGGCGGCCACGCTGATTTCCCACACCTGCCATTGGATGAAACTTGGGAAGGCTATTTCACGCCGCCCGAAAAGATGCCGGAGGAGGCACGGGAGGTTCTCCAATACAATCCGGCCAAGGCCAAGAAACTCCTAGCCGAAGCGGGTCTTGCGAATGGTTTCGAGTTCAAGGCTCAAGTTCCGACCTACGCTGACCAATTGAAGAAGGCACAGATTGTAGCCGGATATCTGTCGGCAATCGGTGTAAAGATGATCATCGAGCCAAAGGAGTATGGGGCGTTCCTCAGTCTGATGACATCCGGCAAGCACGGCCCCGGCTATTGGCATTTCGCAGGTATGAGCAATCCGACCGCTTCAGTCGAGAAACTGTTCCGCTCCTCGTCCGTCTGGAATACTGCCCGCGTCAACGACCCGAAGGTCGATGCGGCGCTCGACGCCATACAGCAGGAGAGGGACCCGGACAAGGTCAAGAAGGCCGTCGCCGCGCTCACCAATGAGATGACCGCGCGAGCGCCATTCCTGTTTCTGCCCAGGCCGCGCTCGTTCACGGTATGGTGGCCGTGGGTCAAAAACTATTATGGCGAGATTTCGGTCTCCGCTCGGCGTGATGCGCCGATCTGGGCGCGCGCTTGGATCGATCAGGATCTAAAGAAGTCGATGGGCTTCTGATCGATGCCCGGAAGTTTGAAAAAGTCGGGGCCCCCGATACTGGATGTGCGCGGGCTCTGCATGGGCATCTGGTCAGGCAAGACGGAGTTGGTCGCTGTTGCAGACGTTTCGTTCCGAGCCTATTCCGGCCAGGTCGTGGCGCTCGTAGGCGAAAGCGGCGCGGGCAAGAGCATCACGGCGATGTCGCTCACCCATCTACTACCAATGCCACCGATCAAGATCACGGCCGGCGAAATACGCCTCTCCGGCCGTGATATGCAGACGCAGTCACCGAAACAGATCAGGGACATCCGAGGCAACGAGGTCGGCATCGTTTTCCAGGAGCCGATGACAGCGCTGAACCCAAGCCTGCGCATCTGGCGCCAGATCGCCGAGCCGCTGGTGCGTCATCGCCGGATGTCCTGGAGCGCCGCCAAAGCGCAGGCGATCTACCTTCTCAAGAAGGTCCGCATCCCGGATGCAGAGACCAAAGCCGAGGCCTATCCTCACCAGCTCAGTGGGGGTATGCGCCAGCGTGTCATGGTTGCTATCGCGATCTCCTGCGAGCCAAGACTCATCATCGCGGACGAGCCGACGACAGCACTCGACGTCACCGTGCAGGCGCAGATTTTGACGCTTCTCACTGACCTTACCCGCGGATTGGGCGGGGCGCTGCTTCTCATCACGCACGATCTCGGCGTCGTGGCGCGCTACGCCGACTGGGTCAACGTGATGTATGCCGGCCGCATCGTCGAGACAGCGGCGGCCGACGACCTCTATCGCGATGGGCGCCATCCTTATACGCACGCCCTCCTCGCCTCCGTGCCCAAGATCGTCGGTCCGATCGCTCATCGGCTCGAGTCGATCGCTGGGCAGCCACCCGCCCCCTCCGACGGAACCGGGGGCTGCGCCTTCGCACCGCGCTGCCCACGTCGGACCGAACGGTGCGACGAACGCCCTCCGCTTAGCGGCGACGAACGCACACGGAACGGCCATCTGTTCGCGTGCTGGAATCCGCTATGAACGACGTAGCAACGAATATTCTCGAGGTCTCGGACCTGTGCGTCGACTATGCAAGCACAACCTCTTTCGGCGTAACGGGCGCCCCCTCCGTTCGAGCTGTCAAGGGCATATCCCTCACACTCCAGCGCGGCGAAACTCTCTCGCTCGTCGGCGAAAGCGGTTGCGGCAAATCCACCACGGCCATGGCCATACTACAACTGACGCCGCCGAGCGGCGGCCGGGTCGTGTTCGACGGACGCGATATCACGGGCTTCAGTCATCGCCAGATGCGACCGCTAAGGCGTGAGATGCAGATCATCTACCAGGATCCGTTCGGGTCGCTAAATCCCCGCATGACAATCGCCGACCTGATCGCCGAACCGATGGCGATTCAGGGCGTCGGCAGATCGGGCCACGAGCGCCGCGCGAAGGCTGCCGAACTCCTAGATACGGTCGGAATGGGTACTCGCTTCCTCGACCGCTATCCGCACCAACTCAGCGGCGGCCAGCGTCAGCGGGTCGCCATCGCGCGCGCCCTGTCACTGCGTCCGAAACTGCTCATCTGTGATGAGCCGGTCTCAGCTCTCGACGTCTCAGTGCAGGCCCAGGTTCTGAACTTGTTTTCCGACCTCAAGGAGCAGTTCGGCTTGTCCTATCTGTTCATCTCGCACGACCTCGGCGTCGTCCGACACATGAGCGATCGGGTCGCAGTGATGTATCTCGGACGCATCGTCGAGATCGCGACGCGCGACGACCTCTACGGCGAACCGCTCCATCCCTACACGCGCATTCTTCTCGATGCGGTAGCGGTGCCGGACCCGCAAATCGAGCGCGCCCGCGATCACGTGCTCCTTCAGGGCGAGGTGCCGAGCGTCGCCACCCCCCCGCCCGGCTGTCCATTTCACCCTCGCTGTCAGTCCGCCATGCCGGTCTGCAGCCGCGAAATTCCGCCGCTGCGGTTGCACGGCAATCGGCAGATCGCCTGCCATCTGTATGATGAGACAGCAGCCAATAAGGCAATCGAAGCCGCGATGGACGGAAATGGCAATCCAAACTAGGACGTCAGAGCGGTCGCTTGTCCGCACCTAGCCCAAGCACCCCTTTAGGACGTCAGGCAACGGGCCGCCCATCGCCCAATCGACCAACTCCACCGTGTGGACGACTGGAATGCGTGTTCCAGCACCAATCTGCGTTATGCAGCCGAGATTTCCACTCGCAATGATTTGCGGTTTGACCTTCTCAATGTTGGTGACCTTTCGTGCGCGCAGTCGATTGGCGATCTCAGGCTGCAGTACGTTGTATGTTCCGGCGGAGCCGCAACATATGTGGCCTTCCGGTACTTCTCTCACTACAAACCCCATTCGCCTCAAAAGTGACTTCGGCTGATCTCTAACCTGCTGTCCATGCTGCATCGAGCATGCCGAATGGTAAGCCACGACCTGGCCGGTAGTCCGAACACCGTCTTGAAGCGGTAATTCATGCAAGAATTCTGTGATGTCCCGCGCTAGAGCCGAGATCCGTACGGCTTTCTGAGCGTAGGCGTTATCGTTGCGAAGTAGGAAGCCATAATCTTTAATGACCGTTCCGCAACCGGACGTCGTAACCACGATGGCGTCGAGGCCGCCGTTCTCGATTTCGCGTGTCCATACATCCACGTTGTGTCGAGCCGCATCCAGCGCCCGACTTTCGTATCCCAAGTGCTGCACGAGAGCTCCGCAGCACCCTTCGTCGATCGGTTGAACTACTTCGATACCGTGACGCGTCAACAACCGGATTGCAGCCTCGTTGATGTTCTGGCCGAGGACCTGCTGGGCACATCCGCTCAGAAGCGCAACCCGACCGCGCGGCCTATCGACGGTCGCGCCCGGTAACCTTCGGGTCGGCCTTCTTCGCTTGAATGACGACGAAAGTTCAATCATCGCGGCGAGTTGCGCGCCGCCGGGAAGATTGGCGAGCCACTTTCTGATCGGCCTGCTCACGGTAGCCACGCGTAAAGCCAACCTAAGTCGGCCCGGAAACGGCAGCACCTTCGCCAACATGCCTCGAAGCAACCGATCAGGCAGAGGACGCGTATAGGTTCGGGCGATATGGGCTCGCGCGTGATCGACCAGGTGCATGTAGTGCACGCCGGACGGACAGGTCGTCATGCAGGAAAGACACGTCAGACATCGATCGATATGCTCGACGACCTGAGGGGTCGCCGGCTTTTCCTCCTCCAACATGTCCTTGATCAGATAGATGCGCCCGCGCGGACTGTCCGCTTCGTCACCAAGAAGCAGATATGTCGGGCATGTCGCAGTACAAAAGCCGCAATGCACACAGGCACGGAGGATTTTTTCTGACTCGCTTACATGTGCATCGGCCAAGGCCGTCAGCGAGAAGTTTGTTTGCATACCAGTCCGCCTCGCCTCAGATACCGGCGTACATCCTGCCGAAATTTAGAACGCGGTCAGGATCGAAAGATTTCTTGATTTCCTGCGTCAACTTGAGCACCGCAGGAGGAAGCGGCTCGAACACATCGATCCTGCGGCGAATCTCCGATGAAGCCCGTACGAGTGTGGCGTGCCCACCGGTATTGACCATAGCTTCCCGAACGACCGACGCTCCCGCATCGTCAGCGCCCACGACCGCGAGCCACACGAGACCACCGCCCCAGTCGTAGAAATACCGCACGCCGAGTTTTCGCCGGATGTCAGCAAGAGCACGCGGCGCTTTGGAGGGGGCCAAGGACAACCGCCAAATGGAACGATCCATTGGCTGAGCCAGCCAGTGCGCGTCGCGGATGCGCAACCAAAAGTTTGCGCTTTCATCCCCTTCGATCAGGTCGGGCAGCCCAAAGGAGCACCAGAGCCTGGCAAGTTCGCGGGATCCGTAGGCTACCGAGCCCTCGGACCCCTCTAGTCGAACGATCGTAGTCGAGTCCGACCCAATACTCGCCGGGATATGCGCCGCCGCCGAGACCGCGAAAGTCGACCCGAGCGCTGCGGTTAGCGCCGAAATCGCTGTCATGTCGTCCAAGCCGCGCAATCCCAGCGATAGGGAACGCGCCGGCTTCGGCAACACCTTGAAGATGGCTTCGCTCAAAACGCCGAGCGTGCCCCACGCACCGCAGGTCAGCTTGACCAAATCGAGCCCGGTGACATTCTTCATCACGCGCCCGCCGGATTTCACGATGTCTCCGCGGCCCGTGACCAAGCGAACGCCGATCAGGCTGTCGCGACAAGCTCCGACCGCGACACGACGCGGACCCGAAACATTCCCGGCGACAATACCTCCGATTGTCGGCTCTGCGCTCGTCCCGAACAACACACGATGATCCATCGGCTCGAACGGAAGCATCTGGTTGTGCTTGGCGAGCATCCGATCGATTTCGGAAACCGGCGTTCCAGGCAAAGCACCGATGACGAGCTCTGTCGGCTCATAAAGTGAAACTCCGCGCATGCGCTCGGTCGTTAGAGGCATAGCGTATCCACCCAGCGGTCGGCCCATCGCCGACTTGGAGCCGGCGCCGCGCACGACGAGAGGCATCTTTGCTGTAGCCGCATCCTTGATGGCAGACGACAGTCCGCACTCGTCGCGCGGCTTATAGCAATCGGTCATCACACTCCCGTCACCCTAACCTTGACATCGAAAATCGAGGGGAAACACCTTATCCGTATTGAGCAGCCATCGCGGATCGAACGCGGCGCGCACCCGAATCTGTTGAGCCAGATCGGCATCGTCAAACTGGCAGCGCATTAGATCACGCTTCTCGATACCGACACCGTGCTCGCCCGTCAGGCACCCACCAACTTCAACGCAGAGCCTGAGAATGTCATCTCCCGCTGCTTCCGCCTTCGACTGCTGCGACGGATCGTTCGCGTTGTAGAGGATGAGCGGATGCATGTTGCCGTCACCGGCATGGAAAACATTCGCGACACGCAATCCGTGTCGCTGTACGATCTTGGAGATCTCCGCCAAAACGTACGACAGCTTGCCGGTCGGCACCGTGCCGTCCATGCACAAATAGTCAGCGACTCGCCCGGTCGCACCGAAAGCCGACTTCCGCCCCTTCCAGATTGCCGCCGTCTCAATTGCCGACCTGCTCTCGCGCACTGTCGTCGCACCATTCGCACGAGCGATGGCGGTGATGTCCGCCAGCGTCGCGTCCATCTCGGCGTCGGACCCTTCGACCTCTACAATCAGAAGGGCCTCGACATCGAGCGGATAGCCGGCCTTGGCGAAGGCCTCGCAGATCTCGATGGCGGCCTTGTCCATGTATTCGATGGCTACGGGAATGATACCGGCGGCAATGACGTCCGCAACCGCCTTGCCCGCTCCCTCGCAAGACGGGAAACCGAACAGAACCGGGCGCGCTCCCTCGGCCGATTTCAGAATTCGGAGGGTCGCTTCGGTCACTATCCCGAGCTGCCCCTCGGAGCCGACGACCAGGCCCAGCAGATCGAGTCCAGCGCTATCGAGATAGTCACCGCCGAGATCGATGATCGATCCATCGATCAGTACCATCCTTACGCCGAGGAGGTTATTGGTCGTGACTCCATACTTCAGGCAATGCGCGCCTCCGGAGTTGTTGGCAATGTTGCCTCCGATCGTGCAGGCAAGTTGAGAGGAAGGGTCTGGCGCATAGAAGAAGCCGTTCTCCGCCACCACCGCCGTTACGCTCAAATTTGTGACTCCCGCTTCGACGCGGATGAAGCGGTCATCGTAGTTGACCGCGAGCACCCGATTCATCTTTGAAAGTCCGAGAACGACGGCGTCTTCACTCGGAATTGCCCCGCCGGCGAGAGACGTACCTGCGCCGCGCGGCACGACCTTGACGCCGGTGTCGTGACAGTATTTCAAAACGGCACTCACCTCTTCGGTCGTCTTCGGTAGGACGACGGCGAGCGGCATCTTGCGATAGGCCGTCAACGCATCTGTCTCATAAGCCCGACACTCGTCCGTCGACGTTATTAGCCCAGCGGGGTCAACAAGGCGGGTTAGATCGTTTATGATTGAATCTCGGCGCGCGAGGATTTCTCGATTTGGTTCGGTGAACCTAATTTTGCTCATCGTATCCTCGTCATCGGATATTTTTCCGATGGGTCAGTCGCGGCCTGATGCAATCGACATAAGCCCGACGCATCCACCATCGAGCTTCTATTGCACTAACGCCACGACCCTCTCAGGGTGGCCCGACCAGCGCCAACCAAGCGTCGGCCGCGATAGCCCTAGCATCATTCCGCCAAGGGCCGGAGGATGAAGCCAGAGTTGCTCCGGATCTCGACCGCTCCGCTTCTCCTCGCGCGGATCCAGCGTGTGTCCCACGTCGTCCGCCTTCGCCGATCTTTCGATGCGACCGATCTCTCGGCTTTCGGCATACGCCATATAGAAAGACGAGCCTTGGCGGGCGTGATACCTGCCGAGCGTCTTGGTGAAGTCCGTCGGCGTGATGACTTCAAATCGGTCGAGGCGATCAGGCGCGAAGAGAGTGAGGACGCCCGTATAGCCAAAGAGCTCCGAGGTAATCGTCACGAAATTCCGTGTATCAAGACGAAAGACTTCGGCGAAGCGCGTTACCGCGGCTGCCTGGTCGGCCGCGAGCAAAGTCACCTCATAAAGGAAATCAATCCCGCCGGTCGGCTCCACCGTACGCGGGGGAGAGATTACGAAATGGACCGGCTTCCCCTCGATTTCGAACCGGAGAAAATCCTGGCCATTTTCGTGCTGATGCTCAACTCCGACCGACGTGGCATGATGCACCAGTGCACGCGGGTCGAGTGAGGTCGCGCCGGCGCCGAATAGATGAGATCGCCCGCGTCTTGCCAGTTCGTCCGCGACAACGCCGTTGCCTTCCGGCTCCAACAACTCAATCTCGCCGGTCCCGGCACGCAATGTCACTCGTTTGGCGCCCAATCCCCGGACCCGATCCGCAGAGACTTGTTCCGCCCCCAATCGGCGACGCCACATCTCCGCGGCACTTTTGGCATCCGGCGTCGCGATCTGAACGCGGTCGATGGTCAACAACACTTCGCTAACTCGCTTTAGGCGTTGGATCTTTGGGCCCTAGAGTCTGGCGCGGCGAAGGACCGTCGCGAGGTTTGACCTGCGCGACGCATGCTCCGCGACGGCGTATCAGCATTGCCGATCGCGCATGCTAACCGTGCATCTGGGTCAGGAACTTAGTGTTGAGATACGCGTCCATCGCTTCTGTACCACCTTCCGAACCGTATCCGGAGTCCTTGATTCCTCCGAAGGGAGTCTCCGGTAAGGCAAGGCCTTGGTGGTTGATCGACACCATTCCACTCTCCACGATCGAGCCGAGCGCGCCGATCGTCGCCGCTGACTTCGTATACGCATATGCAGCAAGGCCATAAGGGAGCCGATTCGCTTCGACCATGGCATCCTCGAATGTCGAGAACGACGCGATTGGCACAACAGGGCCGAATGGCTCCTCGTTCATAATGCGCGAGTCCAGAGGCACGTCCGTCAGAACCGTCGGTTGAAAGAAGAAGCCATCGTTGCGCAGGCGCCTTCCACCTGTCCGGATGCGCGCGCCGCGCTGAACGGCGTCCGAGACCAGCGCGTCCATCGCCTCGACTCGACGGAGATTAGCTAGTGGTCCCATTTGGGTCGCTTCGTCGAGGCCGTCCCCGACGACGAGAGCTTTGGCAGCAGCGGTGAATTGTTCAACGAAGTCGTCGTAGACCCGTTCATGGACCATGAACCGGGTCGGAGAAACACAAACCTGGCCGGCATTCCTGAACTTTGCCGCGGACAGCAATTTTGCCGCTTGTTTGACATCTGCGTCCTCGAAGACTAGCGCAGGCGCATGTCCACCTAGCTCCATCGTAACGCGCTTCATGTGACTTCCAGCGAGAGCCGCAAGCCGCTTCCCGACTGGCGTCGAACCCGTGAACGAAATCTTGCGAATGACAGGGTGGGCAATCAAGTATTCCGATATGTCGGACGGCACACCGAAAACGAGATTGAGGACACCGGAGGGCAAGCCGGCATCGACATAAGCATTGACCAGAGCTGCACAACTTGCCGGCGTTTCTTCGGGTCCCTTCAGAATCACGGAGCACCCGGCCGCCATCGCAGCTGATATCTTTCTGACGGCTTGGTTGATCGGAAAATTCCACGGCGTGAAGGCGGCGACAGGCCCAACTGGCTCGCGGATCACGACCTGCTGTACGGCGCCGGAACGTGACGGAATGGTCCGACCGTAGGATCGACGCGCCTCCTCCGCGAACCAGTCGATGATGTCTGCGCCGAGCAACACCTCCATCTTCGCCTCGCCCAGCGGCTTGCCTTGCTCGAGCGTCATGATACGCGCGATTGAGGCGGCTCGCTCGCGGAGCTTTTCGGCAGCCCCACGCATCAATTTGTATCGCTCGAAGGAAGACGTCCTCCGCCACAATTCGAACCCGCGCACGGCCGATTCAAGTGCGTCGTCGAGATCGGGGATAGACGCGTGCGCAACTGTTCCGATCAATTTTCCCGTCGCCGGATTCAGGATGGGCTCGACCTTTCCGCTCGTTCCATCGCGCCAGGATCCATCGATGAACAACTTTGTATCGGGGTACATCTGCTCGCGACTTGTCACCATTTCCGTCCGTCCGGTCTATAATTCGTTAAACTGAGGTAGCCGCTGACAGCGACTCCTCGGCGCGCTTTTTCAAGTCGTGCTTTCTAATCTTCCCGTTCGGGGCTACCGGAAGTTGCGGCAAGACAATGATCTGCTGCGGCTTCTTGTATGGTGCGAGCTGCCGCTCCACGAGCGCGAGCAGTTCGGCCACTTCGATGGTGCTTCCAGGGGTCGGCTCAACGAAAGCGATGATTTCCTCGTTGCCCTCGATTGATCGCCCGACTACCGCGGAATTGAGAACCGCCGGATGAGAATTGAGGACAGCCTCGATTTCGGGCGGATAGACGTTGAAGCCGGACCTGATAATTAGCTCCTTCGACCGGCCTTGGACCACCAGTTCGCCGCCCGGCGACCGGCTGACGATATCTCCGGTTTTCAAATATCCTTCGCGATCGATCGCCTCCGCGGTCATGTCCGGCTGACCATAATACCCCAACATCACGTTGGGCCCGCGAACGAGCAGTTCGCCCGCTTCGCCATCGGGTACTTCCCGCCCATCAGGTCCGACGATCTTGGTTTCGATTCCCGGGATTGGCGGTCCGATGTTGATTTCGTTGCTTCCCATGGCATACAGCGTCCGACTGATGGTCGGAGACGTCTCGGTCAGCCCGTAACCATTATGAAGCACCACGCCGAACACTCGCTCGACGCTCTGTCGCAGAGACAGATCGAGCGGTGCCGTTCCGGTATAGACATAACGAAGGTTATTGGGCGTGAGCTTGATATTGTTCTGATCGACGTAAGCGATGATCCGCGACAACATCGCAGGGACGGCATTGAAGGCGGTCAACGAACCATTCACGACGGCGTCGATTGCTTGCGTGAGAGAGAACCTCGGCATGATCCGCAGGTGTGCGCCGACAAACAACATACCTTGCAGCAACGTCAACCCGTACGAATGAGAGATCGGCATAACGCAAAGCGTGACGTCCTCGGGAAAGAGCGTGTTGGTTCTTTTGCCCCGGCCCGCCACGTAAGCGAGGTTGCGATGACTGAGCATCACTCCCTTCGGGCGACCGGTAGTCCCCGTCGTGTAGATGAGAACTGCAACCTGACGGGCGGGATCCTCATAGACCTCCTCGGGAACGGCGCTCGCCTCCAACTTACCGACCTTGATCGCTCCAATCCCCGTGAACGCTTCGGCTTCCGCGCCGCGCCGGCACGCCGCAGCATCTGCTTCCGCCGATATTCCATGCG
This sequence comes from Bradyrhizobiaceae bacterium, assembly GCA_020544565.1. Taxonomy (GTDB): domain Bacteria; phylum Pseudomonadota; class Alphaproteobacteria; order Rhizobiales; family Xanthobacteraceae; genus Afipia. The sequence goes on along the minus strand of CP078014.1, from coordinate 4,048,891 downwards.
TATAGAATACGCGTCTGGGCTTGCAATCACCCTCAATGGCGTCCAGTTCGTGCGGGCCGAGCCGTGCGCTCGTCATCACTGCCCATGCATCAAGCCGGCTCGCCGCATACATCAGGACGATGGCGCCGATTGAGTTCTCGCCCACCACCATGACCCGATCACCGGGACGGATCCCTAGACGCGCCAAGTCACCTGCAACGGCCTCGATCGTATCGATCAGTCTCCGATAGGACCAAACGATGCCCCGCTCGTCAGTAAGAGCCGGCCGGGATGCTCCTGCTTTGGCCCCCTCATCCACAATGAGGTGGATGCGTCGCGGCAGGCTAGTCAAATAATCCACTTCCATGGTGGGCCCAATCTTCTTCGCCAGAACTTCCGCATCCAGCTCCTCGACTACAAGCGGCTGCGGATGGCGAGGTTAGTCTGTTGCTGGATTTTCACCGATACTGGTAGGACCAGTTTGGTATGATCACAATCGTATTGTCAAGTGCGTTTTGAGCGGCGCCGCATAACGCGCGCGCCAACGGCCTGAATTTGCACAATCGATCGAAATTGAGCTTTCTAAGCCGCCGCGTCGCGCACGTAACGTGCAGTGCGGGTACGCATAGTCACCAGTTCCTCGGCGGAGGTCGGGTGCAGCGCCATAGTGGCGTCGAAGTCCGCCTTGGTAGCCTTCATCTTTACGGCAATGGCGATGACCTGAACCAATTCGGCCGCGTCCGATCCAACGATATGGCAACCCACGACGCGGTCGCTCCCCGCGTCAACCACCAGTTTCATCAACACCCGCGACTCGCTGCCGGACAGCGTCGCCTTCAACGGGCGGAACGCCGCCTTGTAGACATCAACGATAGCGAACTGCGCCCGCGCCTGCGCCTCGGTGAGGCCCACGGTGCCGACCTGGGGCTGCGTGAACACGGCGGTCGGAATATCGATGTGATCGACCTTGACCGCCCGCTTGCCGAAAACCGTATCGGCGAAAGCGTGGCCCTCACGGATCGCTACCGGCGTCAGATTGAAGCGATGGGTGACGTCGCCGACCGCATAGATATGTGGCACCGAGCTCTGCGAGGCTTCGTTGACGACGATGCCTCCGTTATCCGGGTTGATGGCGACGCCGGCTTTCTCCAGCCCGAGATTTGCGACGGCGGGGTGACGGCCGATGGCGAACATCACCTTGTCGGACGCGATGCTGGAGCCATTCGACAGGTGCGACGTGTACCAATCGTCGTGCTTCTCAATCCCGTCGACCGTGCAACCGGTCAGGATGGTAATGCCGTTCTTCTCCATCTCATCGCGGACATGGGCGCGGACGTCGTCGTCGAAGCCACGCAGGATGTTGTCGCCGCGATAGACCACAGTCACGAGGGAACCCAGGCCCGAGAAGATGCACGCAAACTCCAGCGCGATATAGCCACCGCCCTGGATCAGGATACGCTTCGGCAATTCGGGTAGATGAAATGCTTCGTTCGATGAGATGACATGCTCGATGCCGGGAATGGCCTTGCCGTGGTTCGGTGCGCCGCCCGTGGCGATCAGGATATACTTCGAGCGCACCCTCCTGCCGCCGTCGAGCACCAGCGTATGCGGGTCCTCGAACACGGCGCGCGACTTGATCACCTGCACGCCAGATTTCTCCACGTTGGTGGTGTAGGCCGCTTCCAGCCGGGCGATCTCCTTGTCTTTGTTGGCGATCAGGGTGGCCCAGTCGAACGTCGCCGGCGGAACGGTCCAGCCGAAGCCCGCGGCATCCGCGATGTCGTGGCTGAAATGCGAGGCGTAGGCGAATAGCTTCTTCGGTACGCACCCGCGAATGACGCAAGTGCCGCCCATCCGATATTCCTCGGCGATCATGACGCGGGCGCCATGGCCAGCGGCGATCCGCGCGGCGCGCACGCCGCCCGAGCCGCCACCTATGACAAACAGATCCGTCTCAAAGCTATCCATGCTGGGAAATCAATTCTTTAGGTGGATTTGGCGCGTTTCAGATGCTTCAATTTCCTCAACCTGATATCTACTGAAGCAGGGCGGATTCGACCGAGATCCTCAAGGTTCCTCCAAAGTACTGGTCGACCAATTTGGTCGGCCATGATTAGCTACCGAGGAAATCGAAATCAAGTGGTCGGCAGGACCAGGCAGGATATTTTAGATGACTGAGCGAAATCGAACCGACAAGCTTGAGGCTCCTTCGAACGCCATCGGAAAGATCCTTTCCTTCATCCGTGAGCGCCGCTATCAGCCCTCCGAACGGTTGCCATCAGAACGCGACTTTGCGGAAAAGTTCGACACCAGTCGCGGCGCGGTTCGAGAGGCTCTGGCCGCACTTGAAACCATGCGAGTGATAGAACGGCGCCCAAATTCTGGAATCTATCTGCGAAAGATCGAAGAGAGCAGCATCGATGCTCTAGTGCTTTATGCTGAATCCGGAGTTCCATTCGAGGCCAAGGAAATCGCCGACGTCATGGAGGTCCGGCGCATGCTCGAAGGGCAGGCGGTCAGGTTGGCCTGCACACGCAGGACCGCGGACAACATTCGCGAGATCACCGCCATACTTGAAGAGACCAACAAGCGCCTATCCAAAAAGCAAAGCATAGAGCGCGAGGACGAGGCGTTCCATCTTGCGATTTTTGCTGCAACCAAGAACGACATTTTGCTGCGCGTGGCGAGATCGTTCTACGAACTGTCCAGGCATCGACGGAAGGTCTACTTTGCCGACCAAAATCGAGGTCGACAATCTTATGAGGACCATTGCACCATCTTGGAAGCGATCGAAGAGCGGCGGGTAGGCCTAGCCGAACAACAGATGAACGCTCACCTCTCGCGAACAGTGGAGGCATGGCAATCGCTTCTAGGGGAAACCAAAGTCACAAAACGTTAGTCTTGCCGGGCACCCCGTCCGCCATCTCTACGCGAAATACCCACGGTCTAGCGCGAAGCACGAGGACGTGCTTCGCTCGAACAGTGCCTAACCTTTGAGCGCACCCGCCGTCAGCCCTGCGACGAAATATCGATAGCAGAACATAAAGATAACGAACAACGGCAGAGCAATAAGGGTTGCGCCGGCGAGTATCTCACCCCAACGCAGATCTTGCGCGCCAAGCATTGATGCCAAGCCCACGGGCAATGTCTTGCGATCATCACTCATGATGAGGATGAGCGCGAATACGTAGTCCGCCCAGGACAGCAAAAACGAGAAGATGCCGACCGTAATCAAGCCGGGGGCCGAAAGCGGAAGGACCACCTTGATGAAGGCGCCGAATTGGGAACAGCCGTCCACCATTGCCGCTTCCTCCAGATCGAACGGCATCGATTTGAAAAAGCCCCATAGCAGCCACACCGCCAGCGGCAGCGAAATCGCCAGGTGAGCGATTAGCAGGCCCCACAAGCTATCGGCTATCCAACGAAAAGTCCTGAACGGCCCATGGCCCTCGATCTCCTCCAAAGGATTTCGCGACATTCTGGAGAGTTACTCGCGCCATACAGCCAGACCTTCACGTTCTTCCCGGTATTTTCATTAATTGGTTAAACCAATTTGGCAGGACCGTATGTCGCGTGATGCGCGGTGTCAAGCAGCATTTGGTTTGACCAATCTGGTCGCTCCACATATAGTTAGTGCGGCCTCGCACGGCGCGCGGCTATTTGACCCGCAGACTTCAAGGAAGCGTGATGGCTGGACCGTTGGCAGGTTATCGAGTGCTGGATCTTTCGAGAATCCTCGCGGGGCCTTGGTTAGCGCAGTTGCTGTCTGATCTAGGAGCCGAGGTTTGGAAGATCGAACGCCCTGGCACCGGCGACGATACGCGGCAGTGGGGCCCGCCCTTTCTGCGGAAAGACGGTGGAATTGATACGACCGAAAGCGCGTATTTCCTGAGCGCCAATCGCGGCAAGCATTCGATATGCGTCGATATATCGACTGACGAGGGTAGCGCCATTGTGCGCGCACTTGCCCAGCAAGCCGATCTCGTGATCGAGAACTACAAGGTCGGCGACATGGCGCGTTACGGCCTCGACTACGAGGCGCTTAAAAGGGTCAAGCCTGACATCATTTACTGTTCCATCACCGGCTATGGCCAGACCGGCCCGATGAAGGACGTCGCAGGATACGATATGGCCATTCAGGCCATCGGCGGCCTGATGAGCATTACCGGAGAGAGTGATGACAAGCCAGGCGGGGGTCCGCAGAAGGTCGGGGTTCCGATCGTCGATATTCTCACTGGCATGTATAGCGCCGCCGGCGTCATCTCCGCATTACTGCATCGCGAACGCACCGGAGAAGGACAGCATATCGACATGGCACTGCTGGACGTCCAGGTCGCGGTTCTCGCCAACCAAAATTTGAATTTCCTCACGACCGGCACGCCGCCGAAACGGTTCGGCAACGCGCATCCAAACATCGTTCCATATCAGGTCTTCAGAACCAGCGACGGTTCCTTCGTGCTCGCCGTTGGTAATGATCAGCAATTCCGGAAGTTCTGTGCAGCTACTGGTTTAAGCGGCCTGGCAACCGATAGCCGTTTCGTCACTAACACCGACCGGCTTAAGAATCGTGATCAACTCATCCCCCTACTCGATGCGCATCTGATACAGCAGACGACCCAGCATTGGATTTCCATTCTGGAGCCCGTGGGCGTGCCTTGCGCACCGATCAACCGGCTGGATCAGGTGTTCGCTCACCCTCAGGTTATCCATCGGGAGATGCAGGTCAATCTTCCTCATTCTTCCGGAACAACAGCCCCTCTCGTCGCCAATCCGATAAAGTTTTCCGGAACGAAGATCGAATATGCCAAAGGACCGCCGCGGCGAGGCGAGGATACTGCAAACATCCTCAAGTCGATACTGAAGTACGACTCGGCGGCCATCCAAGATCTAAGTGAGCGACGGATCATCGATATCGGACGTCCCGAAGTCGGCTAGGGGCCAAGAGCCCATATCACTCGTCGAATCGTCTCTTGGTCCGGCTGGATGGCAGGTTTGGCAGGAGCGAGCAGCAAAACGGCGAGCCCTGCGCCGAGGAGCAGGAACGCGGCCACGATCCTCCGGTATTGAAACATGAGACGAGCTCTCCGTTGACTACCAGGCCTTCGTCGCTATAATTGGATCGACCTGATTGGTAGGACCAATTATAGTTTGGCGATGGCTTTTGCAAGTCGGGAAGGCCTGACCTTGGCGAAACTGGTCGCAAAAACGAACCGATCGTCGGCTTTTGAAATAGGGGACGGAGGATGAAGCTCTCGAAATACGATTATATCGTTGTCGGCGCAGGATCGGCAGGATGCGTGCTCGCCGCTCGATTGAGCGAAGATCCCAACGTCAAGGTGTTGCTGCTCGAGGCCGGACGTCCCTCTTCTTCAATCTTCGTTCACATGCCGGCGGGCATTCGCGTGCTCTACACGAGTCCGAAGCATAACTGGCAATTTTGGACCGAACCGCAGACCGAACTCAACAATCGCAAGATCTATATTCCCCGTGGCAAGGTGGTGGGAGGGTCGTCCGCCATCAACTCCATGATTGCGATCCGGGGAAATCCTCAGGATTACGACTCATGGGAAGCGCAAGGCTGTCGTGGGTGGGGGTACGAAAACCTCCGCCCCTACCTTAGAAAAATCGAGGACGCCGCCCAGGTAACGTCCCAGCCCGATCAGGACCGAGGTTATTCGGGTCCGATCCGACTTTCTTATGGCGTGTTGCAGCATCCAATCTCGAAGGCATTTATTGAGAGCGCCAAGTCGGCAGGCCTCCCCGAGAACAACGGCTTCAATGGTCCGTCTCAGATGGGCGCAGGCTTCTACGAACTTACGATTTCAGACGGCAAGCGTTCAGGTGCTTTCAAGTTTCTCGACCAGGGGAAAGGACGAAGCAATCTGACCATCATGGCCAACACTCAGGTTCGGCGCCTCGCGGTCGAAGGCACGCGCGTTCGGGGTGTTGTCATTGACCACAACGGGCGTGAGGTCACCGTTTCGGCCGAACGAGAAGTCTTGCTGACTTCCGGGGCCATTGGTTCGCCGCAATTACTGATGCTGTCAGGAATTGGACCGGCCGATCACCTCCGTTCACTCGGCATCAAGCCGGTGCTCGATTCCGCCGGCGTTGGAAGCAATCTGCAAGATCATTTGGATTGCGCAATTCGATTGGAGGCGTCGCAGCCGATCACACTGACGCCGTACATCGGATTGTTCAGAGGTGCCTTGGCCGGCGCACAATATATGCTCCGAGGCACGGGGCCCGGCACCTCACAGGGGGTCGAAGCCGGAGCCTTCTGGGGGCCCGATAAAACCTCATCGTGGCCTGAGTGGCAGGCTCATCTCATCGTCGCGCTGCGAAACCCGCCGCAGGGCGAGCGCGTCCCGCACGGCTTTGCCATTCGCGTATGCCAGCTTCGTCCGAAGAGTCGTGGAACGCTGCGCCTGCGGTCGGCCGATCCCTTCGTCGCGCCGGCGATCGACCCCCGCTTTCTATCCGATGAAAGTGATTTCGTCAGCATGCAAGAAGGCGTTCGGCAGATGTGCGAGATCATCGATCAGCCGGCGCTCCGAAAACACATTAAGCGCAAACTCGATATCGATCCGTTTACCAGCACGGAATCCCGCAAAAAGTGGATACGAGCCCGCGCAGAAACGATCTACCACCCGGTCGGAACATGTCGCATGGGTGAGGATCGCGACGCCGTGGTCGATAGCAAGCTTCGGGTTCGGGGCATCGACAATCTACGCGTTATCGACGGTTCACTTATGCCGACCGTGATCAGCGGAAACACCAATCTGCCGATCATGGCTATGGCGGAGAAAGCTGCAGAGTTGATTGCCGGGAAGTGACCCAATGTTCTCTCCCTCAATGGCAGGAACAATCTGAAACCCTGCCTTTCATCGCACAGGCCATCGCTTGATTTCCCGTGGTCCCGCTCGTTGTCGGCGGTCTGACGCGAAGGTGTCAGTAAATGGCAGCAAGCGCCTGAGGGCGTCCTCCCTAGACTGCCCGGGGTCCGATGACGGGTCCCGGGCTTCTTTTATGGATTTGAGTACCCTTTTGGACATCACCCGCAATCGTCAACGATGTCCGTGCTGCTCTGACCGTTCGATAAGGAAGGTTTAACCGGGACAGCCGTGCCGGAGATCAAGTACCGACGCCACCTAACCTAGCTCGACATGCATCGCATATTTCAAGACTTCATTGATCATCTTTCGAGCGCTGAAGATCAAGCAGAGCTTTCGGGAGCCATGGCCGTCACAGCCGCGGCTCTCGACCTGTCTTGCTTTGCGTACCTCGCGCTACCGCAAAAGCTCGATGGGACACCCCGTCTTATGTCGACATACCCAAAGGAGTGGACTTCACACTACCTAAGGAGCCACTACGAACGGATCGATCCGGTTATCATGCAGGCGCTACGGGACACCGAGCCGTTTCGCTGGGGAATCGGATCGACCGAACGATATCTTTCGCCGGCACAGAAGCGGTTGCTGGACGAAGCCTCCCAATATGGCATTCGGCTAGGATTCACCGTTCCTATCCATGACGGACACGGCCCCGTTGCCGCCGTCACCTTTGCCGGCAACCAACGGGAAGCTCAATTCGAACGCTTCGTCACGTCGAACCCTCGAATGCTTCAGTTGATGGCGATGTTCTTCCACTCACACGTTCGCCGCAAACTCGCGAGCGATCTTCGTGTTGATGGAGCAGCTTTGTCCGCCCGCGAGTTCGAATGTCTGGAGTGGGCCGCCCGCGGCAAGAGCGCTTGGGACATCGGACGCATTCTGGGAATATCGCATCACACTGCTATCTCTTACCTGAACAACGCGAAAGCAAAATTGGGAGTGCGAACCGTTGTTCAAGCGGCACTACGCGTGGCCGCTGCCAAACGAGAACAGCAAAACTAAGGCGAACTCCTCCCACAACTAGGGGTGATGCTTCTTAGCGTAACTTCGCCTCAAAGAATCATGGCAACCTTGGAGGATGTCATGATTCAGCTCATCACGGAGCCTTGGTACGGCGAATTCTCCCATACGCTCTTTGCAATACACCAACTACGACATCGCGTCTTCAAGGTCCGGATGGACTGGGACGTTCAAATTAGCGGCGACATGGAAGTTGACAAGTTCGACTCGTTGCATCCGGCATACCTCGCCCAACTCTCGGACGACGGCCGGGTACAAGGCTGCGTCCGCCTGCTTCCAACCAAGGGACCGACGATGCTCCGCGACACATTTCCCGCGCTTCTGAATGGTCAGCCGATGCCCATGAGTCCGCAGATATGGGAAAGCAGCCGCTTTGCGATCGACGCTAGACTCGACACACCAAAAGGAGAACACGGAATAGCTTGTGCCACCTACGAGTTGTTTGCTGGCATGGTGGAATTTGGGCTTTCGCGGCATCTGAGCGATATTGTTACCGTTACCGACGCCCGAATGGAAAGGATCCTGCGGCGCGCTGGGTGGCCGCTACGTCGAATCGGCGCTCCCTCTAAGATTGGGAACACTCTCGCCGTCGCTGGATATCTGGATATCTCCAGTGCGGCGCTCGCGAAACTCCGTGGGGCAGGCGGACTTTCCGGGCCAGTGCTCTGGGCGCCTGTATTGCGCGTCGCCTAGAACGGTCGCACAGCGGACCCCTGGGACGCAGTTTCGCCTACTGACGGGCTACAGGCATGATGGAAATCAACAACATTGACAACCAGCAGCGCACGACCGGAATGCCCGTCATCGGCCTGCGCCTGCTTCGGTTTGCAGTCGTTGCCAACGACTGTGGAAGTCTTCGGCAAGCCGCTGAATTACTTTCCATTCCACATTCTGTCGTGAGCCGCTCCATTGGCCAACTCGAGCGCCTAGTCGGGACCAGCTTGTTTGAGCGGTCGACCGCGGGAGTCCAGCCAACACTTGCTGGTAAAGTAGTCGTGCGGATCGCAAGAATGGTGCTGGAGCAGGTTGATACACTCGTTGCAACCGGCAGATCAATTGGTCGTGGCGAAACTGGCCACCTTTCGGTCGGCTTCTGCACGTCGATTTCAGCAGGCAATCTGCGGACTACCCTCCTCGACTTTAGAACGAGATTTCCTCGGATCGAACTCGCTATAGCCGAACGGCCGCGCACTTTGCTTATGAACGCGCTCCGGAGCGGAACACTCGACGTTCTCATCGTTACGAGCGACACGCCATCATCGGACAACAAGACGCTCAGGGTCTGGAGCGAACGCGTCCTCGTTGCATTGCCTGAGGATCACCCTTTGGCGGCGCGCGACGCGGTTTATTGGACCGATCTTCGCGACGAAACCGTACTACTAAGCCATCACGATTCCAGCCGCGAGTTTGAAGATCTCATCATATCGAAATTTGTATCTACGGACGATCGGCCCAAGATCGACCGACACGACGTCAGCCGAAGCATGATCAAGGGTCTCGTCAGTATGAAACTAGGCATTAGCCTCGTCATGGAGTCCGATATGGGCGCGAGTTTCGCCGGACTGAAATATCGCGAACTACGGGACGGGACAGGATCAAGCCATATCGGCTTTTCTGCACACTGGTGCGCTGACAACGAGAATCCAGCCCTCAACCGCTTTCTCGAAATGCTGGCGGAGCGCTATTCCTCCCCATCTCTCGGCGATTGACACGCGCGTCGTAGACGGGCGAATCCTCGGTCAGAGCTGGTTGCATCTGTCGTCTGCGCGGCCTTCGGCAGCGCGGGCTGCTCGTCACCACCGCGAAGCTGAATCGTGCAGGCAGTGACGACCAACACGCCGATTGTCGTAAGCAGCGACAACGCCTTGAATGCCCTTATGTCCGTCATCAGTGGAACATCTGTACGTTGGATGACTGATAGCCCTGTCCCGGAGTCAGGAACCGACGAAGCTGTTCTCGTCCCTGATCCTGGGCCGAGGCGCGCTGAGCCGCTTCAAGGCTCTGCGCCCGACCTTGCGCCGTCACGACGGCGGTGAGGTCGGCGAGCTGCTGCGCGTTCAGCGCGAGAATCTGATTGCCAGCCTGCGTTGCCTGCAGCGCGCCGCTGGCACCCTGGCTTGACGTTACGAGCGCGGATGTCTGGATGCGATTGGTGTCGAGGTTGCCAACAATGCCCGCCTGGACGCGAAGCGCGTCTTGCGTTGCGGCATAGGAATTCTGCCAACGTGACTGAGCGTTGGAGATCAGCAACTGGTTCGATTGGCTGCTGGTCGCTGGCGCGTAACTTGTCGAGAAGGCATGATCAATCTGCTGAACGTCGTAGGCGATCCGCTGGGCCTGGGCCAGCAATTGCTGGGTCCGCTGGATCGATGATTGCAGTTGCTGCAGCGATGAATACGGCAGGCTTGCCAAATTCCTTGCCTGATTGATCAGCATCTGTGCCTCGTTCTGCAACGAGGTGATCTGATTATTAACCTGCTGGAGCTCCCGCGCGGCCGTCAGGACATTCTGGACGTAGTTGGTGGGGTCAAAGACGATCAGCGCCCGTGCAGGCACCGTGACGCCAAGCAGCAGCGCGAAGGCGGCCGTGGTCGCCAATAGGCCAAGAGGTCTCATTGCGATTTCTCCAGATTGACGAGGTTGGGGATCAGGTCGAGGGCCCAGGCGACGCCGCGGTGCTGGAGCCAGGCGGGCACGAAGCCGTCAGGTCCATGTTCGGCAAGGAGCTGCGCGATGGCTGCCTGGTCTGTCTTGGAAGAGGCTGCGGTGAAGGCGAGCGCAACCTCACCAAGGCCAAGTTCGAACATCCGGTTGCCGCGACGAGACTGGCAATAGTAGTCGCGCTTTGGCGTTGCCCGGCTCAGAAGTTCGATCTGGCGATCGTTGAGTCCGAAGCGGCGGTAGCCTGCCGGGACATGTCTATGCGAATGTGCGGCAGCCACCGGTCTCGACGCTCAACCTCGCCCATATGATTCCGATGTCAGCCGTGTGGGCCGGTGAGGCGAGGGATCTGCACTTCAAGGCGCCGGCACTCCTGTTTGGCAAGACTGAGGGATCGACGCCCTTCCGATTCTCTCTCCACGTCGGCGACGTCGGCCACACCCTCGTGGTGGGCCCGACCGGCGCCGGAAAATCCGTTTTGCTGGCTCTGATGGCGTTGCAATTCCGCCGTTATCCGAACTCTCAGGTCTTTGCGTTCGACTTCGGCGGTTCAATTCGGGCGGCTGCGCTCGCCATGGGTGGCGACTGGCATGATCTCGGCGGTGCATTGTCAGACGGGGACGAAAACCCCGTCGCCCTGCAGCCGCTGGCCTGGATTGAGGATCCTTCCGAGCGCGGATGGGCGACGGAATGGATCGGCGCGATCCTGGCACGGGAAAAGGTCGAGATCACCCCGGAGGTCAAGGATCATCTGTGGTCGGCACTGACATCTCTCGCTTCGGCGCCGAGGGAGGAGCGGACCCTGACGGGCTTGTCAGTCCTGCTCCAATCGAACTCTCTGAAACGCGCCTTGCAACCTTATTGCCTCGGCGGACCTTCCGGGCGCTTGCTCGACGCCGAATTCGAGCGCCTTGGCGAAGCCTCGGTCCAGGCGTTTGAGACCGAAGGTTTGATTGGAACGGGTGCTGCGCCGGCCGTGCTGTCGTACCTCTTCCATCGCATCGGGGGCCGTCTCGACGGCCGGCCTACACTCCTTATTGTCGATGAAGGTTGGCTTGCCCTCGATGACGAGGATTTTGCGGGGCAACTCCGGGAATGGCTGAAGACGCTTCGGAAGAAGAACGCGTCCGTCATCTTCGCCACACAGTCGCTTTCTGACATTGATGGCTCCGCGATAGCACCGGCGATCATCGAAAGCTGCCCGACGCGCCTGTTGCTGCCGAACGAACGGGCGATCGAACCGCAGATCACCGCCATCTACCGAGCCAGGCTTCGACAGCGTTCACCGTCTCGATCATGCAGGTGAAATCGCGGCCCTGAATGACCTTCTCGACCAGCCTCAGCTTTTCATCGGCAGCGTTGGGATCTCGGTCCCACACAGTGAGGGTGGCCGTAACAAAGGCTTGTCCGATCTGATCCGACCCCAGTTCCTGCAACGCCGCGTCGGCGTCGATCGCCTTGTTGTGGGCGTCGGTATCGAGCAGCGTCGACGCCTCGTTGGTCATGACCTCCTTGAGAATGGCGCCAATGGATTTTCGCTTGGCGAACCACTGCCGCCGAATCTTGGTCAGCAGCTTGGTGGCATCGGTCTTGTCGAGCATGATTGCGCGCGTCGACCAACGATACGAGAATGCCAGGCGATTCAGGTCGTCCAGGACCCCCGGGGTCGTCGCGCCCGGAAACCGGACCTTCAACCGATTGCAGGATCTGATTGAGCGGCTGCTCCCATGGCATATTCGAACCAGCGGCCCATGCCGGCGCCGCCGCCAAAAGCACCGTGCCGAAGGCGGCCACCGATGCACCTCGAAGAAAACGAATTTGCTGACGCATGTCAGTCTCCTGCTGTTGAAAGGCTGTAGTCGCCGGCAGCTCCAAGCCCCCGGACGAGCGCGAGCTCAACGAGGCGACGATCAGCGCCACGCCCCGCCAGCACGGCGATAACGTTGATGGTCTCGGCGATCAGGGCACGCGGAACCGTGATGACGGCTTCCTGAATGAGTTGCTCAAGCCGCCGCAGGGCACCGAGCGCGGTACCAGCATGAATGGTCCCGATGCCACCGGGATGCCCGGTACCCCAGGCCTTGAGCAGATCGAGGGCTTCGGCACCGCGGACCTCGCCGACCGGAATACGGTCAGGACGCAGTCGCAGCGAGGAGCGAACGAGGTCCGATAGCGTCGCCACGCCATCGTTGGTACGCAAAGCGACAAGGTTGGGCGCTGTGCACTGCAGTTCGCGCGTATCTTCGATCAGCACGACCCGATCGGCAGTCTTTGCCACTTCGGCCAGGAGCGCATTTGTCAGAGTCGTCTTGCCGGTCGACGTTCCCCCGGCGACGAGGATGTTCTTCCGTGCGGCGACCGCGCTCTTCAGGATCTCGGCCTGCTCCGAGGTCATGATTTCCTTGGCGACGTAATCGTCGAGGGTAAACACCGCGACCGCTGGCTTGCGGATAGCAAAGGCCGGGGCGGCAACGACCGGAGGCAAAAGGCCTTCGAAGCGCTCACCAGTTCCAGGCAGTTCTGCCGAAACCCGTGGCGCCCCGGCATGCACCTCCGCACCTACGTGGTGCGCTACCAGGCGAACAATGCGCTCGCCATCCGCTGCGGAGAGAGTTTTGCCTGTGTCGATCAAGCCACTCGACAGCCTGTCGATCCACAACCGCCCATCCGGATTGAGCATCACCTCGATGATCGCTTCATCTTCGAGGTAGCCGGCAATCGCTGTGCCAAGCGCACTACGAAGCATGCGCGCGCCGCGCGAATTCGCTTCCGATTGAATGGAATGGCTTGGCACCGTCGTCCCCACCCAGTGAGAGCGTCCGCAAAGGGCCCTCAGATGGGATGATTAGAAAAAGCACCTATGGAGTTGGCGCAACAAGCGCTTTCGGTGATCGTAGACTGGCGTAGAAAAAGGAAGACTGAGAACTGATATTGGACTCCTGCTCAATCGTACCAGTCCGCTAAGAGCTATCGCTCACCACTCCGCGCCGTCGTCCGCGGGTATCAGGATGGGCGAATTCTCGTACAAGCCGACCGACTTGACACCATTGGAAACAGAGGCTGGCGTGGAGCGGGAAGTTAAACTCATCCATGAAGCGCAGACTCTACGCCAAGGCAGCGCGAACCAGACCAAGGCTGCGATCTGCAGCGCTACGTTGAGGCCGAACGCGACCTGATAGGCCTGGACGGACCTATGGCCATCGATCGTGTGCCATTGCTCCAGGATCAGGCCTGTCGCGTATTGTGCCAGAAATGCCCAACCAAAGTGCAGGACGTTCAAGACGCCGTTGGCACGACCAGCAAGCTCCGGCGGAAAGTAATCCGCTATTACCGCGAAGCTGACCACGGTTGCCGTTCCGGCAATTGCGACAACCGACCAGGGCAGGATGGACGGCAGGGGCGCTCGCAAGATCAAGGCTGAATCGGCTGCGATGAACAGCACTGCAACCACCACTAATATAGCCTCCGCTCCGATTCCTTTGCGTTTGATGTAATGGACGGCCATACCGAACAACCAGGCACCGCCGCTTAGTACGACGGACATTGTAAACAGCTGTCTGACGAGACTTGTGCGATCAAGCCTCTCCACGTCGATCAGCCACGGTGATGCCCACAGCCCCTGCAGAGACCAGGCTGATCCGACGCAAGTCGCCGACAACGGGGCCATTCGCCAGAAGCGCCGATCGCTGAAAACGGAGCTAAGAGTGGCGCAGGCTGCTGATGGGACAATGCCCCGCTCGGGAACCACGACATAGATGAAAATGGCCGTCGCGCCGGTCGCCGCCGCTAGGATCTCAAAGAGCTGCCGCCAGCTCATCCAAGCGAGTAGGTATTCTACGGGAACCGTAGCGGTCACCGCTCCTAGCGATCCCAGCATGATCATGTAGCCGTTAAGCAAGGCAACTCGTTCTCTGGGGAACCAAAGGACGATCGACTTCAGTCCTGCGGTCAACGCCGCCGCCACGCCAAGCCCGATCATTGCACGCGCGATCAAAAGCGACAGGAAACCGGTCGATATCGCGAAGAGTCCGGCGCCCGCTGCGGCTAGCAAGAGCAGAACACTCTGGACGCGACGCGGACCAAAGCGATCCAACAATATACCGACAGGGATCTGAGCCGCCGCGAATATCAGGAAATAGACTGACGTAAGCAACCCGAGGTCGGCAGTCCCGAGCGCGGTATCCGAGCTGAGATGACTGGCGATCAAAGCGTTGATCGTTCGATACAGATACGAAAGATAGTATCCAGCAGCAAACGGGAGAAAAACGCGCGAGATGAGACGCCATGTCCCGGAAATTTGCATGCTGGCCCTCTTGCTGTCAGCTCGTGCGAGCCGATAGCGCGACCAGCTTTTCGTCAGTTCGGGTAAATCCCTGCGGTCGTAGGGTGGCGTAGAATAAGAAGGATCCGCGAAATGGTCTGTCTACGTGGCTCTCTCAAGTTTCTTCGGCCGGTTCCTGACGACCGATGTCTTCTGGAATCTCCCGGAGAAAGCTTTGCCCCTTTTGCAAACGGCGCCCGAGTGCTTCGACAAATCCTTCAAAACGATCCCTGCCCTTTGCCTGCGCGGCAGCCTGTGCGTCGTTGGGTAGCGGCGGCGTGATCGTCAGCCAAAAGCGGATGAAGAGCGCCAAGCTTTCGGCCGTCAAGCCCACGTCGCGTTCCAGCCGCTGCATCTGGCGCGACAGCCGATCGAGGCGCCGGGTAAACGCCGCTTCTCGCCTGTCCGCTCCATCCGGGGACAGAAACGAAACAACTGCCGCTTCCACGATCGCCGACCGAGAAAGTCTTTTGCGATCGGCGAGCTCTGAGATCTGTTTCAGCAGTTCTGGCGGGAAGTAGACGTTCATCCGGTCGCGCATAATGCCTCAGAGCTCCATACCGTCATTCGGGTCCATGGCGACCTGACGCGCAACGCCGCGCATCTGCTGGCGTATGAGCCGGGACTGGCGGACCCCATCCTCGTCATCGTCAAGAACGGCGGCAAATTCTTCTGCCGGCGTCGGTTCGGTCGTCTCCTTGGCGATCGCGACGTGATCGGGGAGTTCGGGCTCGCGACGGAGTCCGCTGTTCGCCGTGTCTTCCTCGACCTCCGCGGCTTTGTCAGTTGGACCCGCCGTCGGCTTCAATGGTCCTAGCGCTGACCAACCGTCCGTTCTCGATGATCGGCCGGCGCTCGCCGGATTTGGCGGCGGCAGAACCCGCTCGGTGATTCACAGGTTGTCCTCCGAATTTGGAATGAGACCGCGCCGGCGCAAGCGGGCCGTTAAGGGATCAACAGGCGTGGGTGCAAAGTTCAGTCGCTCGGTGCCATCAGGGTCGCGCGTGAGCACGAGCTGATAACCGGGCAATGTCTGGCGCTGGACGATCTGGCGCACGTCGTAAGCAAAGTGCTTGAGGGGCGAGAGGATGCCGGACTTGGCATGGAGGTGCACCAGATCAAAACTCCAGCCGCCGTCCTGGCGTCCGCCGTGCTTGCGCACAAGACGATAAAGCCACCTCTCAAGTCCGCCCGTCAGCTCGAAATAGGCGCGATCAATCGTCAGCACGAGCGCGTCATCGATGACGCCAAGCGGATTGTTCGATTGCGCAGATCATGGGTCTTCCAGGCACGGTCGGGGATTCGCTTTTTGCCGAAGAGCGCTTCGGCGATAACGCGATAGCTTCCGCCGGCGCTGCGAGCATCAAGCGCACGGATCGCGGCGCTCAAGCGTTCGCGCCGCTGTTTAGATAGTTGGTGAAAGGCAGGACCTGGTGCGCGTCCATTCATCGCGCGCCACAGCCGGCGGGCTGCATACGCACGCGCGCCGAAATCGCCGTCAAATGGCAGTTCGGCTGCATATGACGCGCCAAGCACCGGTGGATCCTTGGACCAGACACGGTGATCCACTGCACCGATGCGCAGCACGGCGTGCCAGCCGTCGGCGGCGCGGCGCATCTGGCCTGCTGCAAGGTCAAGCAGCGGTTGAGGCGCTGAACTGCGATCGGCGGCCGAGGCAACCTTGACCGGAACGACCGCCGCTAGAACCTCAGGCGCCCAAAAGATCGTCTGCTCATCGAACGACCGCCGCGGGTCATGGGCGAAAGCAGAGGCCCCACCTCCTCCTGAATTCGTCAGTCACTTCGCCGTTCGGGCTGTTGGCAATCATCACCTCGTACTCACGCCGGTATCCGAGGATGATCGGCTTGCTTTGGCCGACTTGTTCGCCACCCAGATGCTTCGCACGCATTTCAGTCGAACCACGCGGGCGCACCTCGCTGATCGTCTTCGGGAGATCACACGGCAGCTCGGCTACGATCCGGATCAGAATCCGACCATGGCGACGCCCCCCGATGCAGCACTGCGCCTCGGCGCAGTACGGACATTCCTTGATCGCAGCGAGCAGGTCGTCGCGCTTCTGCGCCTGTATCCCGCCTTATACCGAGCAAACGGGGACCATCGGTTCATAATCTCTGATCATCCCACCGCAGTGATGAATGCTTTTCCCTATGGGGAACTCGGACTTACTTCGCACGGCATACTAGTCGTCCTGCCGATCTCACCAGAGATTATGATTGCCTTGCACTGCCCGACAATTGTGAAGCGCTATGAGTTCGCTGAACAAGCGAGTCTCGAGGCAGATCAAAAGGAGCGAGTGTTCCGATACAGAGACGGCCTCAGGTCCGGCAATCCGATCGATATTGATGAAGATGCGGTCCTGTTCCTCAATCATCAGCAAACGGTTCATAGTGCGCGGTACCTCTACGCGGCCACCGACACATTCGATCGCGCGCGTGAAGCGTTGGAACAGCAACCTCACCTTCGGTCCGTCACGACACACCTTACGTTCGGCGAAATGGGACGGCCGTCTAAACGACATTCAGAGATGCAATCGGGAATACACCTCGTAGTACGCGGTCCTGCCGATCACGGGATCCTCACAATCGAGGAAATCGATCCTTCCGGAGAAGGGATCACCGCTCGGACCGGCCAGATCACATTGTTAGCCCAAATGGCATCGGATCAGGGCATGCTCCGTGTCGAACTCTACGTCGATGGACGCCCCATGCGCACCTTGGGCGCTGCCATGGTGGAGCCTCTTGGAAACACAGCCGATGGCTGGTTCCGCGTAGTTCACCGCGATGCCAGTTTGAGAGAGTTAGGCAAGCGTCTCGATCGCAACCGCTTGTAGCCTTCCATTTCCGGCGAGCAGGTCCCCGATATCAAACTTCGAGCAGTTGGCAGCACAGGCCTGTTCCACAGCATGCAGCGCAACCTCTCACGTCAAAAGCACTAGGTGACAATACAAGCGTCCGCGAGCCGCGCTTCCTCGTCCATCCGATTTGCACGCTACAGCACTCTGGACTTGGGGGCGGCATCAGGGGACCCTTTGTTTGGCATCGTAGACAATTTAGATCGATGCATGGCAATTGGGTTAGTGGTCGCTGCCGGCGCTTTCAGTGTTGGTCTGGCCAGGCGCAACCGACTCGCCCCGAAGTCGTTCAACACGAGGTACGTATCTCGCTCGGCATCGTGGGGCAAAGTGTAAAGACTACGCATGACAAGGCGCTCCCTTGACCTCGCGATATCAAGTTTGGGCGATCCTATCGGGATTCGAGTCGGAGCCGGGTTCGATTCCGGTCGTGGCGCTTGTGGAGACCAGAACGGCATGGGGCGCGCCTGCTGCCGGGGAGCCTGCTGGCTTATTTTTTGCCAGCGAGTACCGCGCGTCTCAGCTTGCTGGTATTTCTGCTGGTATCGGCAGCAATCCGTGACTAAAATCGCCATAAATTCGGATAGTTAAGGAAATAGGTGACTGCCGGCCAGGGGCACCAAGCTTTTTCCTGATTCAACTGCGCTGAATCAGACCCCGCTGTTTGTCCTTTTGTTTGCGCGGGATCATTCCGGACCGATCGCGAAGCGCAAACCGCTCCATCTTTCGAGATCGTGCTCGACTTGCTCAATCCCGAAATGTGGGATCAGCGTCACTGCCTGCCCCACACTGCAAGACCGGACACCTAGCCGCCCTTGTCGTCCTTCTTCTTGTCAGCGGCCGCAGCATTGGACGTATCGTCCGGGAGACCGTCGCGAATCTTGGCCTCGATCTTCGGAAGCTCTTCGGCCTCGGGCTTGAGGTCGCGCGCGTGCTGCCACTGGAACCTGGCTTCCTGCAGGCGCCCGACGCGCCAGTAGGCATCGCCGAGATGGTCGTTGATGGTCGGGTCTTCCGGCTTGAGATCGATGGCGCGCTCCAGCGTCTTCACCGCGTTCTCATAGTCCCCGATGCGGTAATAGGCCCAGCCGAGCGAGTCGACGATGTAGCCGTCGTCCGGCCGCTGCTCCACGGCGCGGCGGATCATCTTCATGCCTTCGTCGAGGTTGATGCCCTGATCGACCCACGAATAGCCGAGATAGTTGAGCACATGCGGCTGCTCGGGCTGCAGCTCGAGCGCCTTCTTCAGATCGGCCTCGGCCTTGGCCCACTGCTTGGAGCGCTCGTAGCAGATGCCGCGGAAATAATGGAACACCCAGTTCGGCTTGTCGGCGACGTCGATGCCGCGGCTGTAGGTGTCGCCGCAATCGGCGAATTTCTTGCGGGCGCGCTCGATATTGCCGAGCGCCATGATCGCTTCGAGGTCCTTCGGGTCCTCCGTGACCACGCCCTTGAGGATCTTGATCGCCTCGTCGGTGCGGTCCACCGCGTCGAGATCGGTGGCGAGCTGGATCTGCGCGTTGCGCTTCAGCGGCGACGCCTGCGGCACGCGCTCATAGACCTTGATCGCCATCGCCGGCTTCTTCAGCGTCTCGTAGAGATCGGCGAGCGAGAGCAGCGCCAGCGAATGATGCGGATTGAGATAGAGCGCGAGCTGGAGATAGACCAGCGCGAGATCCTCGCCGCCGCGCCGCGTCAGCGATGCGCCGATGCCGTAGAGCGCTTCGGCCGCGCCCTGCTGCGGCGTCTCCACCAGCGGCGCGAGCTTTCGGCCGGCCTTGGTCTCGCGAATGCCCTCCACTACCAGCGGATGGCGGGCGAGCTTCTTGTCGAACGCCTCGTAGATCGCGGCCGCCTCGGCGCCGCCCTTGTTGCGCGACAGCCAGCGGGCATAGGCGTCGCTCACGCGCAGCGCCGAATCGTCGAGCTTGTAGGCACGCTCGAAACGAACACCCGCGTCCTTCTGCCGGTTGGCGAGTTCGAGGATCAGGCCGGCGTGCAGGTCCTTGAAGATCGGATACCACTCCGGCCCGGCGAGCTTGTCGATGGTGGCCACGGCCTGCTGGGGATGACCCGCGCCATAGGCCGCCCACGCCGACAGCAGCGTGGCGACGAGATCGGTGATCGGCCCGCGCACCGACTGGGCGATGTGCTGCTGGGCGGACGTATACTGCTTCTGCCGCAGCGCGCGGACACCGACCACGAGCCGCGCCACGCGGTTGTTCTTGTCGACGGCGAGGATGCGCTCGGCCAGTTTCACCGCCTCGTCCATGTCGCCATCGGCCACCGAGGCGATGAAGGCGCGATCGAGCAGTTCGCCGTTTTTCGGATCGGCGCGCAGCGCGGCACGGTAGAAGGCCGAGGCCGCCGCCGCGTCGCGCTCGACGCTGGCGTGGCGCGCCGCGAGATAGCTGCCCGCGCCGGTGAGACCGAGCAGATCGCGGCTGGTGGGATAGGCCGCCGCCTGACGCGCCTCCTCGCCGGGATCGGTGCGGGTCTGCGCCTGAAGCGGACCAGCGGCGGCGAGCACCGATGCGGCGGCGAGCGCAGCCACGATCATGCGGTTGCGGAAAAGTGCGCGATTGACGCGAAGTGAAAGCAGCACGCTCGCCGGCTCCATATGAAGGGTCAGGTGCGCGGCCCGGTCAGGGCGGCGGCACGGGACAATGGCTCTTTTGACCGCCATCCGCAAGGAGAGCCGGCTCGGATCTATACGCGCGAGATCGGATCACCAGTATGGCGCAATCGTGGCGGCGCGCCATACTCGCGCAATCGTGCTTACATCGACTGATAGTTCGGGCCGCCGCCCCCTTCCGGCGGAACCCAGGTGATGTTGCCGTTGGGATCCTTGGCGTCGCAGGTCTTGCAGTGGACGCAGTTCTGCGCGTTGATCTGGTAGCGCGGGCCGGAGCTGTCCTCCACCCACTCGTAGACCCCCGCCGGGCAATAGCGGTTCGACGGGCCCGCGAACACATCGTGCTCGGAGGTCTTCTGCAGGTTCATGTCCGCCACCTTGAGATGGATCGGCTGATCCTCCTCGTGGTTGGTGTTGGACAGGAACACCGACGACAGCCGGTCGAAGGTCAGCTTGCCGTCCGCCTTCGGCGCCGGGCGCGGCGCATGATTGCGGGCCGGATCGAGCGCCTTGGCGTCGGTCTTGCCGTGGGACAGCGTGCCGAACAGCGAGAAGCCGAACAGCGTGTTGGTCCACATGTCGAGGCCGCCGAGGCCGACGCCGATCACGGTGCCGAATTTCGACCACAACGGCTTGACGTTGCGTACCCGGAACAGGTCCTTGCCCACCGCCGAGCCGCGCCAGGCGGTCTCGTAGCTGACGAGTTCATCGTTGCCGCGGCCGGCGCAGAGCGCGGCGGCGACGTGCTCGGCCGCCAGCATGCCGCTGCCCATGGCGTTGTGCACGCCCTTGATGCGCGGCACGTTGACGAAGCCTGCGGCGCAGCCGATCAGCGCCCCGCCCTTGAACGACAGGCGCGGCACCGACTGGTAGCCGCCCTCGGTAATCGCGCGCGCGCCATAGCCGATGCGCTTGGCGCCCTCGAACAGGTCGCGCACCTTGGGATGGGTCTTGAAGCGCTGGAATTCTTCGAACGGCGACAGATACGGATCGGCGTAATTCAGATGCACCACGAAACCGACCGCCACGAGATTCTCGCCGTAGTGATACAGGAACGAACCGCCGCCGACGGAATTGCCGAGCGGCCAGCCGAACGAATGCTGGATCAGGCCTTTTTTGTGCTTGGCCGGATCGATCTGCCACACTTCCTTGAGGCCGATGCCGAACTTCGGCACGTCGCTGTTCTTGTCGAGGCCGAATCTGGCGATCACCTGCTTGGCGAGCGAGCCGCGCGCGCCCTCGGCCAATAGCGTGTACTTGCCGAGCAGTTCCATGCCGCGGGTGTAGGACGGCTTGTGCGAGCCGTCGCGCGCCACGCCCATGTCGCCGGTGGCGACACCGCGCACCTCGCCGTCCTCGCCGTACAGCATCTCCACCGCCGCGAAGCCCGGGTAGATTTCAACGCCGAGAGCCTCGGCGCGCGGCGCGAGCCAGCGGCACACATCGCCGAGCGAGCCGACGTAGCAGTGATGATTGTTCATCAGCGGCGGCATCAGGATGTTCGGCAGACGGATCGCGGCGCTCGACGTCATCCAGAAGAACTGGTCGTCCTTCACCTGCGTCGTCAGCGGACAGTCGGCGTCGTCGCGCCAGTCAGGAATAAGCTTGTCGAGCGACACCGGATCGACCACCGCGCCGGACAGGATGTGCGCACCGACCTCCGAGCCCTTCTCGACCACGACCACGGACAGGTCGGGGTTGATCTGCTTCAGCCGGATCGCCGCGCTGAGGCCCGATGGCCCGGCGCCGACGATCACGACATCGAATTCCATGGAATCGCGCGGCGGCAGTTCGTCGGTGCTCATGATGCGTTCTCGACATGGGTTTTCAGAATACTTCTAAGCATGGTTGTTCCCGATTTTTGGCGCAAGAACAACCCCGTTTCGTTGCCACGCGATCCGGCCTAGAGTGTCGGCCGTGATCATGCCCGAGCCGATGCCCACCGCGCGCGACCTTCTCGCCTTCTATCTGGAAGCGGGGGTGGATTGCGCCTTGTCGGACACCCCCGTCGATCGCCTGTCGGAGGAGCCGGCAGCCGAGATACAGCCGACCGCGCGGCCGACACTGTTCCGCACTGCGAACCTTGCCCCGCCGCCTCCGCCCGTCGATCCCGCCCCGGTCCCCGACGCCGCGATCCAGTCGGCCCGCGATCTCGCGCCGCAGGCGGCGACGCTGGAGGAGTTGCGCGGCCTGCTGGACCGCTTCGACGGCTGCGCACTGAAATCGACCGCGACGCGGCTGGTGTTCGCCGACGGCAATCCGCAGGCGAACATCATGTTCATCGGCGAGGCTCCGGGGCGCGACGAGGACCTTGCCGGGCTGCCCTTCGTCGGCCGCTCCGGCAAGCTGCTCGACCTGATGATGGCGGCGATCGGCCTCGACCGCACCAGCGCCTATATCGCCAACATCATTCCATGGCGACCGCCGGGCAATCGCGACCCCTCGCCGCATGAAACCCAGATCTGCCTGCCGTTCATCCGCCGGCAGATTCAACTGGTCGATCCCGATGTCATCGTCTGTCTCGGCAAGCCGTCGTCGCAGGCGATCCTCGACCTCAAGGACGGCATCATGAAAACGCGCGGACGCTGGTTCGACTACGACACCGGCACGCGCAGGATCAAAGCCATGGCCACGTTCCATCCGGCCTATCTGCTGCGCCAGCCGATCTACAAGCGCCTCGTCTGGCAGGACCTGCGCGCGGTGCGCAAGGCGCTTCAGGGCTGACGACCGCAAGCCGCGCGCCATTCGCAGAACGGCAAGCCCCCATGCGCCGGTCCATGTAGCGCCCGCGCACGGATCGGGCCATAAGCAGCGCGGTTGCGCCCCCTGCAGCCATGCAGGGCGTCGCTCATGAACATGCATATTCCGGATCTGATCATCGACGATACCCTGGCGCGGGCGAACGTGCGCCGGCTGGCCGCCGCGCAGGCGCTGACCGGCGCCAACGCTGCGGTGATTTTCGCCACCGGCTCGATCGTCGGCGCGCAGCTCGCGCCCGATATCTCGCTCGCCACCCTGCCACTCTCGGTCTACGTGCTCGGCCTCGCCGCCGGCACGCTGCCGACGGGCCTGCTCGCCCAGGCTTTCGGCCGCCGCGTGGCCTTCATCGCCGGCACCGGCTGCGGCGCGGTGTGCGGCGTGGTCGCGGCCTATGCCATCCTCATCGGCTCGTTCACCCTGTTCTGCGTCGCGACGTTTCTCGGCGGGCTCTACGGCGCGGTGGCGCAGTCGTATCGCTTCGCCGCGACCGACGGCGCGAGCGCCGCCTACCGGCCGAAGGCGATCTCATGGGTGATGGCCGGCGGCGTGTTTGCGGGTCTGCTCGGGCCGCAGCTCGTGGAATGGACCATGGACATCTGGCCGCCCTATCTGTTCGCGGCGAGCTTCCTGGTGCAGGCGGTGGTAGCGCTGGTGGCGATGGCGGTGCTGGCCGGCATCCACGCGCCGAAGCCGCCGCCCGCCAATCTCGGCGGCGGCCGCAAGCTGACGGAGATCATCCGACAGCCGCGTTTCATCGCCGCCGCGCTGTGCGGCGCGGTGGGCTACACCATGATGAACCTGCTGATGACCTCGGCGCCGCTGGCGATGAAATTCTGCGGCCTGTCGCTGACCGATTCCAATTTCGGCATTCAGTGGCACATCGTGGGCATGTACGGACCGAGTTTTTTCACCGGCTCGCTGATGGCGCGCTTCGGCGCGATGCGGATCGCCGCCGTCGGGCTCGTGCTCGAAGCGGCCGCGGCGGTGATCGGCCTGTCGGGCATCAGCGCGGGGCATTTCTGGGCCGTCCTGATCATCGTCGGCGTCGGCTGGAATTTCGCGTTCGTCGGCGCCTCCGCCCTGATCGTGGAAACCCATCGCCCGCAGGAAGGCAAGAAGGTGCAGGCTTTCAACGATTTCATCGTGTTCGGCCTGGTCGCGATCGGCTCGTTCTCGTCAGGCCAGTTGCTGGCGCATTACGGCTGGGGGACCGTCAACGCCGTGGTGTTCCCTGCGGTCGCTCTCGCGCTGGCGGGGCTAGCCGCCGCCGCGTTCACACAGCGGCGGGCGCAGGCGTAATCACTGCGGCCGCACGATGGCCCAGCCGATCCGCAACGGCGGCTGCTGGCCGCGGATCATGCGCTCGAACACCCGCGGCACTTCCGGCACGAGGCCGGGAAACCGTTTCGCGATAGCGTCGGGCGGCGTGCCCGCGGTGTCGGCGGCGCGCCACACCACCACGCCGCCGGTCTGATTGAAGCGCGCAAAAGAAAGCCATGGCGTCAGTTGCGGCGTCGCGTCCAGCAGGACATGGGGCCGCGACGGCGCGGCATAGCCGATCAGCAGCGCGATCTGCGGATCACCCGCCACCGCCTGCAGCGGCTGGCCGGTGCGCCGCTGGAAACTCTCACCGAAAAACGACCCGATCTCGCGCGCGGGCAGCGCGGTCGGCACCTCGGCGCGGCCGGTCCATGGCTGGATCAAGGCGAGACCGAGCACCACCGCCGCGGGCGCGGCCATGATCAGCAGCCACGCCGAGCGCAGCACCTGCTGCCGGCGCAGCGCGATGACATCGCCGGCGGCGACCACCACCGCGAGCCCCACCAGCAGCAGCGCGACACCGTCGCCGCCGATCACCTCGTCGCGGTCGAGCAGCGCCGCGATCAGGCCGAGCAGGAGCGGCGGCGCCAGCGCGAAGACAAAGACAAAAGCGCGCGCGAACGGATCGAGCGGCGGGCGCAGGATCAGCGGCGCCTCATCGGCGTTGCGGTCAAGCGCGCGGGCATTGACGATCGCGAGCAGGGCCATGCCCGTCAGCGCGAACGCCAGTCCGGCGAGAAGCCAGCCCCAGCGCAGCAGCCAGCCCGTGGCATCGGCCAGCGCCGGGAGCGCGGGCAGCGCCGCCGCATCGGCGCGCAGCCACCAGACGGCATAGGGCAATACCACCACCGCGACCACCACCAGCGCATAGAGCGGATCGCTCGACGCCAGCGCGCGGCGGCCCTTGGCGGTGGCCGCCATGAACACCACGAGCAGCGCCAGCAGCGGGATCGCCGCCGGGGTGGTGAGCAGCAGCAGCCCGGCCGCCACCGGCAGCGCAAACCAGGCCTGACGCCGCCCCTGCCCGACGATCCGCCAGGCATGCAGCAGCACCAGCGCCCACAGCGGCCGGGCCAGCACCGACGGTCCGAACGCCACGCCCGGGAACGAGAACGCGGTGATGGTGGCGGTGAGCAGCACCGCGAGCACTGCCTGCGGCCCGCCGACGATGGCGCGGCCAAGCCGGAACAGCGCCCAGAACGTGACCACGAAGCAGACCTGCGCCAGCAGATAGACGCCGACGATGTGATGGCCGGCGAGACGGAAGGCGACATCGGCGAGCCAGAACGCCAGCGGCGGGCCGAGATGGGTGCCGACCTGATATTCGCGGCCGACGGCGAGCACCATCGCCACGTCGCCGGGCGGGCTGCTGTAGAGCAGGACCGGCAGCAGCAGCCACAGCACCGCCTGCCCCAGCACTGCCAGCCGGAAGATCAGCCGGGGACGGGCGCGGATCAGTTCGACGATCAGGGATGTGAAACGCATGGAACGCCTGAACCGGCCGCGCGAGGGATGGTCAGTGATAAAGCGCGGGGCGCGATCAGGCAACCAAGGCGCTTACGCCAGCGCGGCGACGGGCTGCGGCGTCACATCGGCGCGGTCTTCGTCCTCCGCCCTGCCGTGCTTGCGCCAGGCGGCCGCGACCGGCGCGAACAGACGGCGGTGATGGACCGTCGGCCCCAGCCGGTCGAGCGCATCGAGATGAGCCGGCACGCCGTAACCCATATGCGTATCGAAGCCGTAGCCAGGATGCTCGCGGGCGAGCGCGCACATCAACCGGTCGCGCGCGACCTTGGCGACGATGGAGGCGGCGGCGACCGACAGGATCGCGCCATCGCCGCCGATCACCGCCTCGCAGGCGCAGGCGGCGTCGATGGGATCGCGGCCATCGACGAACACATGCCGGGGCGCTTCCGGCAGCGCCCGGACGGCGCGCGCCAGCGCCCACAGCGAGGCGCGCAGGATGTTGTCGCGCTCGATTCGCGACGGCGGCGCCGCCGCCACTGCCACCAGCGCGGTGGCGCAGATTTCCTCGAACAGCTCCTCGCGCCGGTCCCGGGTCATTCGTTTGGAATCGTCGATGCCCTTGGGGATCCGCTTCGGATCGAGGATGACGGCGGCGGCCACCACCGGCCCCGCTACCGGACCGCGCCCGGCCTCGTCGCAGCCCGCCACCGGCCACACGCCCTGCTTCAGCAGCGCCCGCTCACGGCGGAAGCTCGGCGCAGCGACGGAGCGCGCAGCCTTCATGGCAACAGATGGAACTGGAGAGGGCTTTCGAATCATGGCGCGATGCTGTGGGCATAGCCACGGCGTCGCAAGTCGTAATTTTCAGCCGTGCCCGCTATTCAGGGGGCGACAAAATTCCGTCATGGCCGGGCATGGCCCGTCGAAGACGGGCGTGAACGCCCTTTTGTTCCGGTCCTCCACGTCTTGGTAGGCGCACGCGAGGAAGGCGTGGATGCCCGGGACAAGCCCGGGCACGGCGAAATTGAATTCCAAGTGATCGCTTAAAACAAATCCAGCTGCTCGTTGACGCGCCGGGGCCGGACGAAATGGCTGGTTGTGAGTTTGGTGCGGCGCTTGTTGAGGCCGAGCCTATCGCAGGCGATCTCGAAGCGGCGGCCGATCATCCACGCCATCGGGCCGGTGCCCTTCATCCGCGTGCCCCACTGCGAATCGTAGTCGCGACCGCCACGCATGTCGCGGATCAGGGTGAAGACATGGCGGTAGCGGTCCGGGTAATTGGCCATCAGCCATTCGCGGAATAGGTCGCGCACCTCCAGCGGCAGCCGCAGCAGCACATAGCTCGCTTCCTTGACGCCGGCATGGGCGGCGGCGTCGAGAATGCGCTCGATCTCGGAATCGTTCAGCGCCGGGATCACCGGCGCGACCATCACCGTGGTCGGGATTCCCGCCTCCGCCAGCAGGCGCAGCGCCTCCAGCCGCTTCGGCGGCGTCGCGGCGCGCGGCTCCATGGTCCGCGCCAGCTTCGGATCGAGAGTGGTGACGGAGAGCGCGACCTTGACGAGCTGGCGCTTCGCCATCCGCGCCAGAATGTCGATGTCGCGCACCACCAGCGCCGATTTGGTGACGATGCCGACCGGATGGCCGACGCGCTCCAGCACCTCGAGAATCCCGCGCATGATTTTGTGCTCGCGCTCGATCGGCTGGTAGGGATCGGTGTTGGTGCCGATGGCGATCATGCGCGGCTCGTAGCCGGGCGCCGCCAGCTCCTTCTCCAGCAGCTCCGGCGCATCGGGCTTGGCGAACAGCCGGCTTTCGAAATCGAGCCCCGGCGACAGGCCGAGAAAAGCGTGGGTCGGCCGCGCAAAGCAGTAGATGCAGCCGTGCTCGCAGCCGCGATAGGGATTGATCGAGCGGTCGAAGCCGATGTCCGGCGAGTCGTTGCGGGTGATGACCTTGCGCGCGGTATCGACCGCCACCGTGGTCTTGAACGGCGGCAGGTCCTCGAGGCTGTGCCAGCCGTCGTCGAAGGCGACCCGCGCCTCGGCCTCATAGCGGCCGCTGGCGTTGGATTCCGCACCCCGGCCGCGGCGGCGGGCACGGTCGACGGCGACCTCAGAACCGGAACCGACCGCCTCGCCGGCGGAGTCACTGGCTGTCTCCGGGTGCGGGGCAACCGGCGGCGGCCTGAGGGCATGGGATGCAAGGGAGACATGGGAGGCTCGGCTCATGGACTGAACCTTACCACGCAAAGAGAACAAAACAAGAACTTTGGTGATCTATCCCCTGACCTAGTCGCTGGACCTGTCCTCTAAGGACTGCCCTGCGGGCGGCGCACAGGAGAGGGGCGGGTTACGCCTTGGCCTTGTCGCGCTTCAGATGCTCGTCGAGGCGGGGCATGATCTCGACGAAGTTGCAGGGCTTGCTCCGGTAGTCGAGCTGATGGGCAAGGATGCCGTCCCAGCCGTCGCGGCAGGCACCAGGCGAGCCTGGCAGGCAGAAGATGTAGGTCGCCCCCGCAACGCCGGCGGTGGCGCGGCTCTGGATGGTGGACATGCCAATCTTGGCGTGGCTCAGCATGTGGAACGCGATCGAGAACCCCTCCATACGCTTCTCGAACAACGGCTCCACCGCCTCCGGGGTGACGTCGCGGCCCGTGAAGCCGGTGCCGCCGGTGGTGATGATGACATCGACGCCCGGATCGGCGATCCAGCGTTTCAACTGCGCCTGAATTTTTTCGACGTCGTCGGTGACGATCTCGCGCGCCGCCAGCTTGTGCCCCGCCGCCGCGAGCCGCTCCGCCAGCGTCGCGCCGGACTTGTCGTCGGCCAGCGAGCGGCTGTCGGAGATCGTCAGCACCGCGATGTTGAGCGGGATGAAAGCACGGGTCTCGCCGGTCGAAGACATGGAATGCAATCCCTCTCTGTCGTCATTGCGAGGAGCGTCGGCGGCTAAACAATCCGCCGTTCATTTTGACGAAGGTAGATTGCTTCGCCTCGCTCGCAATGACGAAGATCAAACCATCGCGTTCAGAGTTGCACGCCCGGTGCGAAGGTGTTGCACGCCTGCACCGAGCCCTGCTGATAGCCGATCATGAACCAGCGCTTGCGCTGCGCTGCCGAGCCGTGGGTGAACGAGTCCGGCACCACGCGGCCCGTGGCCTGCCGCTGCAGGGTGTCGTCACCGATGGCGGAGGCGGTGGTCAGCGCCGCGTCGATGTCGCCTTCCTCGAGGAAGCCCGGCCGCTTGCGCTGCTCCCGATTGACCCACACGCCGGACAGGCAATCGGCCTGCAACTCCACCCGCACCTGGATGGCGTTGGCCTCGGCCTTGCTGCCGGCCTGTTGCTGCATCTGCTGCGCCTTCGACAGGATGCCGAGCACGTTCTGGATGTGATGGCCGGCCTCATGGGCGATGATATAGGCCGCGGTGAACTTGCAGGCGTTGCCCTTGCAGCCGTGGAAGCGCGTCTCCACCTCACGGAAGAAGCCGGTATCGAGGTAGATCTGCTTGTCCGGCGGACAATAGAACGGGCCCATCGCCGACTGCGCCATGCCGCAGCGGCCGCCATTGGTGGCGTTGCGGAACAGCACGATGCGCGGCCCCTGATAGGTCTGCCCGGCGGCCTTGAATATCTCGTCCCAGCGGTCGTCGATCTCGCCGAGAATGCCGGCGATCATGCTGCCCATCTCGTCGGTAGGCGCGCCCTTCTTGGCCTGCGACGACGGCCGGTCGGTCTGGTAGGTCGGCGCCTGGCCGCCGCCGGTCAGCACTTCCGCGCCGCCGATCAGGATGCGCGGGTCGATGCCGACGGCCCAGCCGATCAGGCCGAGCACGAGAACGGTGCCGATGCCGAGACGACCGCCGCCGCCCATCGGAAATCTGAAACCGCCGCCTCCGCCGCCGAGCCCGCCGCCGCTGTCGTCGCGGCGATCGTCGATGTTGTCGCTGCGGCGAAAATCATCGTAACGCATCGGAAATCTCCTAACCGGCCCGCCCGCTGCCACGACAGCGCCACGAGGCCGCAAACATCCCGTTAACGGTTCTTACCGCGCCGGGCAAAAATTGCCTAGTCACGAGTGCGGTGTCGGCGATGTTTCGCCGCCGCCCGATGAACAGGCGCTGAATTCGCACCCAATTCACAACGTGGAAACCGCGCAACGATCGGTTTTTCCGCATCGCTCGATCGCACCCGTTCGCCGCGCATGACGCGCGACGCGAAATCGGTTTCGAAAAACGACAAACGCGATTTCGATTAAGCCGATTTTTACCTTGGACCGTCATGGTGACGACAGTCGGATTTGTTGGTCCCGCGTCGCCGACTGCGTCGCCTGAGTCAGGTTTTGAGTCATGGTTGTGTCGCGTCGCGGGGCGTCTGCAAAGGCGCCCCGCACTCAATTTGAATCTCTGCCGAGTTCGCGCATCGTGATCGGCGACTGTGTCGCCGAGATGTCGAAACTCCCCGCGGGTTCGGTCGATCTGGTGTTCGCCGATCCGCCCTACAACCTGCAGCTCAAGGGCGATCTCAAGCGTCCCGACGAATCCCATGTCGACGCCGTCAACGACGACTGGGACAAGTTCTCTTCCTTCGCCGCCTATGACGACTTCACGCGCGCGTGGCTGCTCGCCGCGCGGCGCATCATGAAGCCGTCGGCGACGATCTGGGTGATCGGCTCCTATCACAACATCTTCCGCGTCGGCGCCATCATGCAGGACCTCGGCTTCTGGGTCCTCAACGACATCGTGTGGCGCAAGACCAACCCGATGCCGAATTTCCGCGGCCGCCGCTTCACCAACGCGCACGAGACCATGATCTGGGCCGCGCGCGACGAGAACGCCAAGGGCTACACCTTCAATTACGAGGCGCTCAAAGCCGCCAACGAGGACGTGCAGGCGCGTTCGGACTGGCTTATTCCGCTGTGCACCGGCGAGGAACGCCTCAAGGGCGGCGACGGCAAGAAAGTGCACCCGACGCAGAAGCCGGAAGGGCTACTGGCGCGGGTGCTGCTGTCGTCGTCGAAGCCGGGCGATCTCGTCATCGATCCGTTCAATGGCACCGGCACCACCGGCGCGGTCGCCAAGCGGCTCGGCCGCTCCTATATCGGCTTCGAGCGCGACAAGACCTACGCCAAGGCGGCGGAAGCGCGCATCGCCGCCATCGAGCCGCTGCCCGAAGCGACATTGGCGCCGTTCATGACCGCGCGCGGCGCACCGCGCGTCGCCTTCTCCGAACTGGTGGAGCGCGGCATGATCGTGCCCGGCACCACACTCGTCGACTCCAAGAAGAAGCACGCCGCATTGGTGCGCGCCGACGGCGCCCTCATGCTCGGCGACAAGGTCGGCTCGATCCACCGCATGGGCGCGCTGGCGCAAGGCGCGGAAGCCTGCAACGGCTGGTCGTTCTGGCATGTCGAAACCAAAAAGGGCCTGCGGCTGATCGACGAACTGCGCGCCGAGATTCGCAGCGAGATGGCGGCTGGATAATTCCGCCTCCGGATACGTGCTCCCGCTCAGCTTTGATGCGGCCCGCGCATCTGCTTCATGGCTTCCGCGATCTGTCGCCAGTTGCGGGCCTCCTCGGTAAGGCCCTCCTTCTCCAGACCGATCGCCTTCTGCGCCGCCTCGGCGATGGCCTCGGTGCCGCGCGCCTCCAGCAGCTTGCGCGCGTAGTCGTGAATCTGCACATGCAGCATGGCGTTCTCCTTCGTAATCCGGCACGGCCCCCGCCTGAATTGGGATAACGCTTCGGCAGTGAATAAGGTTGCATCGCGCCCCAGCGGCGGCGCGAAGGAACCTCCCCTGCCGGCCATGACCTAAGGTGTCATGGCCGCCTTCCCGGTTGCCCATGACCGCGCTCCCGTGCCATGAGCTTCTGCAAAATGAAGGGGTAGTCATGACGGTTCTCATCGCGGGCGGCGGCATCGCCGGGCTGACACTGGCGCTCAGCCTTCACCAGGCCGGCATCGCCTGCCGCGTGTTCGAAAGCGCGGCGGAACTGAAGCCGCTCGGCGTCGGCATCAACCTGCTGCCACACGCGGTGCGCGAACTGACCGAACTCGGCCTGCTCGACCGGCTCGACGCCGTCGGCGTGCGCACCAAGGAACTGGCCTATTTCTCCAAGCGCGGCCAGCCGATCTGGAGCGAGCCGCGCGGCCTCGAGGCCGGCTACAAATGGCCGCAGATCTCGATCCATCGCGGCGTGCTGCATCACCTCCTGCTCGATGCGGTGATCGAACGGCTCGGCCGCGACGCCGTCGCCACCGCCCATCACCTCGCCGATTTCACCGAAACCGCCAACGGCGTGCGCGCGAGCTTCATCGACCGGACCACCGGCCAGAGCGCCGGCAGTCATGAGGGCGCCGTGCTGATCGCCGCCGACGGCATTCATTCCGCGGCGCGCGCCCGGCTCTATCCCGACGAGGGCGCGCCGATCTGGAACGGCCGTATCCTGTGGCGCGGCATCACCGAAGCCGCCCCCTTCCTGTCCGGCCGCACCATGATCATGGCCGGGCACGAGGTGCTGAAATTCGTCTGCTATCCGATCTCGAATCCGCAGCCGGACGGCAGGCAGCGCATCAACTGGATCGCCGAGCGCTACATGCCGCCGACCTATGCGTGGCGGCGCGAGGACTATAATCGCGCGGCCGCGCTCGACGACTTCCTGCCATGGTTTAAGGACTGGCGCTTCGACTGGCTCGATATCCCGGCGCTGATCACCGACAACATCCACGCCTACGAATATCCGCTGGTGGACCGCGACCCGCTGCCGCGCTGGACCTTCGGTCGGGTGACGCTGCTCGGCGACGCCGCCCATCCGATGTATCCGATCGGCTCCAACGGCGCATCGCAAGGCATTCTCGACGCCCGGGTGCTGACCCGCGAACTGCTCGCCCATGGCGAGACGCCGGCCGCCCTCGAAGCTTACGAGGCCGAGCGGCGGCCGGCCACCACCGAACTCGTCAAGCTCAACCGCCGCAACGGCCCCGAGCAGGTGATGCAGATCGTGGAGGAACGCGCGCCCGACGGCTTCAATGTCGTCACCGACGTGCTGTCACAGCAGGAACTGGAAGACATCGCCAACGCCTACAAGCGCGTGGCGGGCTTCCAGGTCGAGATCCTCAACGCCAAGCCGTCAATCGTTCGCGTGCCGCATCACGCCGGATAGAAGGCCAGCACCTTGCGCACCGCGGGACGCTCCGACATCCGCTTCATATGCGCCTCGATCGCCGGAAAATCCGACGGCCGCACGCCGTCGCTCTCCATCCAGCGCGCCACCGTGAACAGATACGGATCGCAGATCGTGTAGTCGTCGCCCATCACCCACGGGCCGCGCAACATGGTGCGCTCGATCATGCCGAAACACGCCGCCATGTTCTCCGGCACCTTGCGGCGCATGTCCGCGAACGACGCTTCATCGCTGGCCCAGCGCGCGCCGCGATGGCGATGCGCGTGGGCCACATGCAGCGTCGAACAGATATAGCTGTTGACGGACTGAGCCTGCGCGAAAGCGAACGGATCGTCGAGCGGCGCGAGCCTTGCCGAGGGATAGTTCTGCGCGATGAAGGCGAGGATCGCGGGCGTCTCGGTAAGGATGCCCCGCTCTGTCACCAGCGCCGGCACCCGCCCCTTGGGATTGACCGCGAGATAATCCGCGCTGGTCTGCTGACCGGCCTTCAGGTCGATTCGCTCGGCGGTGTAGTCGGCAGCCGCCTCTTCGAGGGCGATATGCGCGGCCAGCGCGCAGCTTCCCGGCGCATAATAGAGCTTCATGGTGATCCTTTCCTGGCGATGGCATGGTCGATAACCTTGCGCATGACATTGGGCAACGCCTCGTCGTGCAGGGTCGCAAGCGGCACCCAGCGCATGCCGTCCGGCGCGCGCGTCCGCGCCGGAACGGACGCAACATAGACGACAAGCTCCAGCGGGAAATGCGTGAACACATGCGTCACCACGCCCGCCTTGCGATGCCAGCGCGCGGCTTTCACCGCGGGTGCCTGCGCGCGCGCGGCCTTGTCGTCATGTCCGGCCAGCCATTCGGAGGTCGGCACCTCAAGCATGCCGCCGAGCAATCCTTTTTCCGGCCGCGTCCGCACCAGCAATGCATCGCCGCATGTGACGACGAACGCCGCCCCGCGCCGCAGCGCGCCGGTTTTCTTCGCCGCCTTGCGCGGAAACGTCTCCTGATCGCCGCGCCCGCGCGCCGCGCAGCCATCATTGAGCGGACACAGCGCGCAGGCCGGCTTTTTCGGCGTGCAGATGGTGGCGCCCAGATCCATCAGCGCCTGCGCGCTGTCGCCGGCGCGCGACGGGCCGAGCAGCGTCGCCGCCCGTTGCTGGATAAGCGGCTTCGCCTTCGGCAGCGCCTCCTCGACCGCGAACAGCCGCGACACCACGCGCTCGATATTGCCGTCCACCGGCATGGTGCGCCGGTCGAAGGCGATGGCGGCGATCGCAGCGGCGGTATAGGGCCCGATGCCCGGCAACGCGCGCAGGCCCTCCTCGGTATCGGGAAAGACGCCGCCATGATCGCGCAACACGGCCAC
Source organism: Bradyrhizobiaceae bacterium (assembly GCA_020544565.1). Classification (GTDB taxonomy): domain Bacteria; phylum Pseudomonadota; class Alphaproteobacteria; order Rhizobiales; family Xanthobacteraceae; genus Afipia. The sequence continues at coordinate 4,014,420 of CP078014.1, read as the reverse complement.
GGCGCAGGCGTGAAGATTGCGCGCGCGCGAATAATAGCCGAGCCCGGCCCACATCCGCAGCACGTCGTCCTGCGCCGATGCGCCGAGCGCCGCCACGCTCGGCCAGCGCGCGGTGAACTTCTCGAAATAGGGGCCGACCGCCTTCACCGTGGTCTGCTGCAGCATGATTTCCGACAGCCACACCCGGTAGGGGTCGCTGCGGCAGCCGGGCGGCGCGCGCCACGGCAGATGGCGGCGGTGGCGGTCGTACCAGGCGAGCAGCAGGGCCGGACGATCGGCTTTCGCCTCCGGCGGACAGGGGTCTCGTTGACGGGCGGAAGCGTATGGCGGCATTCGGATATCCTAGCAGACGCGGCTCGACATATCGCAAGTTCCTGATCGCAACTCTCCGGGTCTGGCGACCAAGCCTTGCCTTCTATAACGCGCCACGTTATAGCTACCAAATGATTCAGAACTTCGCCGACCCGGAAACCGAATCGATCTGGACCGGGCGCCGGAGCCGCAAACTGCCGCCGGATATCCAATCGGTGGCGCTGCGGAAACTCCGCCTTCTGAATCAAGCGCGTGTTCTGAACGACCTGCGCGTGCCGCCGGGAAATCGCCTGGAAGCCCTCAAGGCGAACCGTCTCGGCCAGCATTCGATCAGGATCAACGATCAATGGCGCATTTGCTTCCGATGGGATGAGGGAGGACCGAAAGATGTCGAAATCGCCGACTACCATTAGGGGATTGCTGCCCAATCCGCATCCGGGAGAAATCCTGCTCGAGGAGTTTCTGCGGCCCATGGATTTGAGCCAGAATGCCCTTGCGCGGGCGGTGCATGTGCCGCCGCGGCGCATCAACGAGATCGTGCTGGGCAAGCGGGACATCACGGCCGATACCGATCTCAGGCTCGCACGTTATTTTGGCCTGTCCGAAGGATTCTTCCTGGGTCTGCAACTTGATTACGACCTGATGCAGCGGCGGCGGGAAATCGAACACGATCTCAAATCGATCCGGCCGCGTGCCGCGTAGGGTCATCGATGAACAAGCCCGGACGCATCCACGCCAAACCGCTCGCCGCGCTGCTCGACGGCGCCATCAACCAGGCCTTCGCCCGGCAGGGCTTCGCCTCGCGCGAACTGGTGACACGATGGGCGGAGATCGTCGGGCCGCAGGTCGCGGCCCATTCAGAGCCGCTGAAAATCCAGTGGCAGCGGCCGGTGGAGGACCAGCCGCCCGAGCCGGCCACGCTGGTGCTGCGGGTGGAGGGGCCGATGGCGCTGGAGATCCAGCACACCTCGGACGTGATCCTGGAGCGGGTCAACCGCTTCTTCGGCTGGAGCGCGGTGGGGCGGATCGCGTTGCGGCAGGCCCCCCTCAGCCGCAGGCCGGCCCGCCGCAAGGCCAAAGGCCCCACCCCCGCTGCGGTGGCGCAGGAGGCCGCGAACCTCGGCCGGGTCGAGGACGAGAGCCTGCGCGCCGCGCTGGCCCGGCTCGGGGCCGCGATCAAGCGAAGTTGACACCGCCGCCCATCAACGCGATACCGGCGCGGCATTGCCACAATTATGGTTTCAAGCTAGCCACAGCCATCAACCGGGCGCGATCCCACGCCGCCCGCATGTTTTGTCCGGAGCAGACCGTTGCACATGACGCGCCGCGCCTTCACCGCCGCCCTCACCCTCGCCGGGCTTGCCGCCGCGGCCGGCCTCTCGCCGCTGCGCCTCGTGGCCGAGGCCCGCGCCCAGTCCGCCTCCGACCTCGCCAAGGCCGGCCCGCTCGGCGACATGGCGCTGGGCGCGAAGGATGCCCCCGTCACCATCATCGAATACGCCTCGATGACCTGCCCGCATTGCGCGACCTTCACCAAGGACGTCTTCCCCAAGCTCAAGTCCGAATACATCGACACCGGCAAGGTGCGCTTCATCTTCCGCGAATTCCCGCTGGATCAGGTGGCGCTCGCCGCCTCCGCGCTGGCGCGCTGCGTCGCCAAGGACGATGCCCAGAAATATTTCGCGGTGGTCGACATGCTGTTCCGGCAGCAGAATGACCTCGTGACGGACGCGCTCGGCACCATCAACCGCGTCGGCAAGCAGGCCGGCTTCAGCGAGCAGATGATCAAGGACTGCGTCCAGAACGACCCCACGGTGCAGAAGGGCATCCTCGACGTCCGCGAGCACGCCTACAAGACGCTCAAGATCGACTCGACGCCGAGCTTCTTCATCAACGGCACGCTGGTGCGCGGCGAGACCTCGTTTGAGGGCTTCGAGAAAATCATCAAGCCGCTGCTCAAGAGCTGACCGTTCCACTTGCGTCGACCCCGGCGCGCGGATTGCGCCGGACGCGATATATCGATGCAGGTTCCCGGGATGCGCGGCTTGCGCCGGCGCGCCGCATTGTCGCCCGACGAACGCCGGAATCCCCTGAAAAATTTTGCCGAATCCCTCGGAAATTCCACAGGAATTTCGCCGGAATGGCATCCGAATTCCCTTGGGAAAAGCCCCCTTGCGCTGTTGCCCTGACGGGCCGGCGTCGCCATTGTGCGGACAGTCCGAGGCGCATTCCGCGACTCGGTTATATTGGCAAGGGCCTGCGATGACCTTGCCCCGGCTGGATCGTTCCGCCCCGGCCAACAGAGCATGATGGCATGAAACTCACCCGCCTGCGCCTTCACGGATTCAAGTCGTTCGTCGAGCCGACCGATTTCATGATCGAGCCCGGCCTGACCGGCGTGGTCGGCCCCAATGGCTGCGGCAAGTCGAACCTCGTCGAGGCGCTGCGCTGGGTGATGGGCGAGACCTCGCACAAGTCGTTGCGCGCCGCCGACATGGACGCGGTGATCTTCGCCGGCTCCGGCAACCGTCCCGCGCGCAACCACGCCGAAGTCACCATGACGGTGGACAACAACGACCGTGGCGCGCCCGCCGCCTTCAACGAATACGACATGCTCGACATCTCGCGCCGGATCGAGCGCGAGGCCGGCTCGGTCTACCGCATCAACGGCAAGGACGTGCGCGCCCGCGACGTGCAGATCATGTTCGCCGACGCCGCCACCGGCGCGCGCTCGCCTGCCCTCGTCCACCAGGGCAAGATCGGCGAGATCATCCAGGCACGGCCCGACCAGCGCCGCCGGGTGCTGGAGGACGCCGCCGGCGTCGCCGGCCTGCACGCCCGCCGCCACGAGGCCGAGCTGCGCCTCAAGGCCGCCGAAACCAACCTCACCCGCGTCGAGGACGTGGTCGGCCAGCTCGCCGGCCAGATCGAGGGCCTGAAGAAGCAGGCGCGGCAGGCGATCCGCTTCCGCGAGGTCGCCGCCAAGGTGCGCAAGGCCGAGGCCATGCTGTTCCACCTGCGCTGGCTGCAGGCCCATGCCGACGTCGCCGAAGCCGGCCAGACCCACGACCGCAACGTCCGCGAACAGGCCGAGCGCACCCAGCACCAGGCCGAGGCCGCCCGCATCCAGGCGATCCGCGCCGCGGAATTGCCGGGCCTGCGCGAGAACGAAGCCCGCGCCGCCGCCGGCCTGCAGCGCCTCACCAACGCCCGCGACATGCTCGATCGCGAGGAGGCCCGCGCCCGCGAGCGCGTCACCGAACTCGACCGCCGCCTGACCCAGTTCACCGCCGACATCGCGCGCGAGCAGCGCCAGCTCTCCGACGCCGACGTGGCGCTGTCGCGGCTGTTGTCCGAGGACGCGGAGCTGAAGGAGGAGATCAAGTCGCGGGTGGAGCAGCGCAGCGGCGTCGACGAGCGTGTCGCCGAGGCCGAGGCGACGCTGGCGGAAGCCGAGCGCACCTTCTCCGAACTGACCACCGCGCTCGCCGAACTCACCGCACGCCGCAACCAGTTCGAGGCCAATGTCCGCACCCATCGCGACCGCCTCGCGCGGCTCGATCAGGACATCGCCAGCGTCGAGGCCGAAGTGGCGCAGCTCGCGCAGGACACCGGCGGGCTCGGCGACCTGGAGACGCTTGCCGGCGCCATGGAAGCCGCGCAGCAGATGCTGGCGGAATCCGAGATCGAGGGCGAGGCCAGCGAAACTGCCCATGCCGAGGTCCGTGCCCGGCTGGAAGCCTCCCGCGCGCCGCTCGCCGAAGCCGACAAGCGGGTGCAGCGGCTGGAAACCGAAGCCAAAACCATCGCCAAGCTGGTCAACGGCGAGACCAAGAGCCTGTGGCCGCCGATCATCGACGGGATCACCGTGACCAAGGGCTATGAGAAAGCCTTTGGCGCGGTGCTCGGCGACGATCTCGACGCCCCGGTCGATCCGAGCGCGCCGATGCACTGGTCGCATCTCGGCGCGGTCGATGGCGATCCCGCGCTGCCGGATGGCGTCGAGCCGCTGGCCGCGCATGTGCAGGCCCCGCCGGAACTGGCGCGGCGCCTGGCGCAGATCGGCGTCGTTGCCAGGGAACGCGGCGCGCAGCTCGTCGCGCAACTCAGGACCGGTCAGCGGCTGGTGTCGCTGGAAGGCGACGTCTGGCGCTGGGACGGTTTCGTGGCCGCCGCCCATGCGCCGACCGGCGCGGCCCGCCGCCTCGCCGAACGCGCCCGCCTCGTCGACATCGAGACCGAACTCGAACAGGCACGCACCGACGCCCTCGCCAAGCGCGAGGCGCTGGAAGCGGCTGAAGCTGCCGTGAAGGCCGCAGCCGCCACCGAGAGCGCCGCGCGCGAAGCCGTGCGCAACGCCCAGCGCGAAGCCAACGCCGCGCGCGAGCGCCACGCCGCGGCCGAGCGCGAGATCAACCGCCATGCCGCGCGCCGCTCGGCGCTGGAGGAGCGCCGCGCCCGGCTCGCCATCGACCGTGCCGAAGCCGACGGCGCCCACGACAGCGCCGTCGTCCTGCTGGACGAACTTCCGGCCAGCGCCGACAACGAGGAGAAGCTCGCCGCCGCCCGCGCCGACATGGAGGGCCATCGCCGCCTCGCCGCCCAGGTGCGCGCCGAGGCGCAGGCGCTTGCGCGCGAGGCCGAACTCGCCGACCGCCGGGTGCAGGCCATCGTCGCCGAGCGTACCGAATGGCAGAACCGGCAGGAGAACGCCGCCGCGCAAATCAGCACCATCGAGGCCCGCATCGTCGAGGTCACCACCGAGCGCACCGAGCTTGAAAACGCGCCGGAGGTGTTCGCCGAGAAGCGCAGCGCGCTGATCACCGAAATCGAGATCGCCGAGAGCGAGCGACGCGCCGCCGCCGACGCGCTGGCCGCTGCCGAGACCGCGATGGCGGAGACCGACCGCGTCGCCCGCGCCACTCTCGAAGCCCTGTCGGCGTCGCGCGAAGCCTGCGCCCGCTCCGAGGAGCGCATGGACGGCACCAAGCGCCGCCTCGACGACATCGAGCACGAAATCCGCGACATGCTCGAAGTCGAGCCCCACGGCGTCGCCGCGCTGGCCGAGATCGAGCCGGGCGCCGAGCTGCCGCCGGTGGCGGACGTCGAAGCCGATCTCGAGAAACTCCGCCGCGACCGCGAGCGCCTCGGCGCTGTCAACCTCCGCGCCGAGGAGGAACTACGCGAGGTCGAAGCCCAGCATCTCGGCCTCACCACCGAGCGCGACGATCTGGTCGAAGCCATCAAGAAGCTGCGCACCGGCATCCAGAGCCTCAACAAGGAAGCGCGCGAGCGCCTGCTGACTTCGTTCGAGACCGTCAACGGCCACTTCAAGCGGCTGTTCACCGAGCTGTTCGGCGGCGGCCAGGCCGAACTGCACCTGATCGAGAGCGACGATCCGCTGGAAGCCGGCCTCGAAATCATCGCCAAGCCGCCCGGCAAGAAGCCGCAGACGCTATCGCTGTTGTCCGGCGGCGAGCAGGCGCTGACGGCGCTGGCGCTGATCTTCGCGGTGTTCCTGACCAACCCGTCGCCGATCTGCGTGCTGGACGAAGTCGACGCACCGCTGGACGACCACAACGTCGAGCGGTTCTGCAACCTGCTGCACGAGATGACGGCCTCCACCGAGACGCGCTTCATCATCATCACCCACAACCCGATCACCATGGCGCGCATGAACAGGCTGTTCGGCGTCACCATGGCCGAGCGCGGCGTGTCGCAACTCGTCTCCGTCGATCTCGACGGCGCGATGAAGGTGCTGGACCAGAACGTGGCGTGATCCGTTTCATCCTTCCCGTGAGGGAGAGGTTAAACGAGCCAAACCTGCAACTTTCGAAATGTCGTCCCCGCGAAGGCGGGGACCCATAGCCACCTGCCTCTCAATCTGAAAAGATTGCCGGAAGACTTCCTGCAACAAGCAAGGTTCAGGAAGTATGGGTCCCCGCCTTCGCGGGGACGACATCGTATGTTGTTATTGATGATCTCCCCCAACCTTCTCGCAGAACTACAGGCAGCCCTGACCCGTAAGGCCGAAGGCCTGTCACGGGCCGACGCCGCGCGGCGGGCCGGCGCGATCTCGCAGACCTATCGCGGCGGCGGCGGATCAGGCCGCATCCGCACCGAGCAGGACGCCCTCGCCTATGCGCTGGCGCGGATGCCGGGAACCTATGCCGCCGTCGCCGCCAGCCTGACCGCGCTGACGGAGATCGACCCGGACTTCGCGCCGCACAGCCTGCTCGATGTCGGCGCCGGACCGGGCACAGCCACATGGGCGGCGGCGGAAGCTTTCGCGACGCTCGAGTCGTTCACGCTCATCGACGCCAACGCGGCGCTGCGCGCTCTCGCCATCGAGCTGATGCGCGAACGTCCGCGCTTCAACGCGCTGCGCTTTGAGGCCGGCGACGCGCGCGCCGCGCTCGCGCAGGCGCCCGAAGCCGACCTCGTGGTGGCGAGCTACGTCGTCAACGAGATCGACGCGGCCGCGCAGGCGGCGCTGGCGGATGCGCTGTGGGCGAAGACGCGCGGCCTGCTGCTCGTGGTCGAACCCGGCACCCCGGCAGGCTATGCGCGCATCATCGCGCTGCGGGCACGGCTGATCGCACAAGGCGCGCATGTCGTCGCGCCCTGCCCGCACGACATGACCTGTCCGCTCGCGCCGCCCGACTGGTGCCATTTCACCCAGCGGCTGCAACGCTCGCGCGCGCACAAGCACCTCAAGGGCGCGGCGCTGCCCTACGAGGACGAGAAGTTCAGCTATGTGGCGCTGTCGCGCAAACCGGTGGTGCAGCGGCCGGCCCGCGTGCTGGCCCAACCCCAAACGACGAAGATCGCGGTGACGGCGAAACTGTGCACCAGCCACGGCCTCGAGACCGCCACCGTGCCGCATCGCGACAGGGACGCCTACCGCCAGGCCCGCAAGTGGGCCTGGGGCGATGCGGTCCTGCCCGCCACAACACCAACGGGGGAATGACCGACTCGTCGGTCGAACCCGCTCGCCCCATGCGCGACCACTGACACAGCGCGGCCCCTGCCGCCACACGGAAATATCGTTTAAAATAGTTTGATTAGGCGGAATCAACCTTCGTCATGCCCGGCTTTATGCCGGGCATCCACGTCTTGGGAATTTCATCGAAGCAAGACGTGGATGGCCGGGACAAGCCCGGCCATGACGGATCAACCTCTTTTCTTCAGAACATAAAACACACTAGGCTAGGCCCTTTCATTGCCTCAAGGAGTTGCTCCTCATGTCGTCCGGCCTGATTTTAATCGGTGTCATCGTCGTCATCGCCCTGTTCGTGTTCGGCGCCTACAACCGGCTGGTGGCCCTGTCGCAACGGGTGTCGCAGGCATTCGCCGATATCGACGTACAACTCAAGCAGCGCCACGACCTGATCCCGAACCTGGTCGAGACCGTGAAGGGCTACGCCACCCACGAGCGCGGCACGCTGGAGGACGTGGTGAAGGCCCGCAACGCGGCGATGTCAGCGCAGGGACCGGCGCAGGTGTCGGCGACCGAGGGCCAGCTCACCGCCGCACTCGGCCGCCTGATCGCGCTGTCGGAGGCCTATCCCGACCTCAAGGCCAATGCGAATTTCCAGCAGTTGCAGTCCGAGCTGTCGGACATCGAGAACAAGATCGCCGCCAGCCGCCGCTTCTTCAACAACGCCGTGCAGGAATACAACACCGGCATCCAGCAACTGCCCGCGGCGCTGTTCGCCGGCGCGCTGGGTTTCACCAAGAAGGATTTCTTCGATCTCGGCGAGCAGCGCGGCCAGATCGAGCAGGCGCCGACGGTGAAGTTCTAGGCGGCGCGCCGCACGCCGAGCCAGCACGGGCAGCGCATCATGGCCGCCTACGGTCTCTATACGCACATCGCCTCGAACCGGCTGCGTTCGATACTGCTGCTCGGCGGCCTGTTCCTGCTGATCTACCTCATGGTGTTCGCGGGCGCGCTGCTCGGCGAGGTACTGAGCGACAGCGGCCGCCCGTTCGACGCCTATGTGACGCTGGCGCTGCGTGACCTCGTCAGCGCGCTGCCCTACGCCACCCTCGGCGCCGCGGCGTGGATCGTGATCGCCTATTTCTTCCACCAGTCGATCATCGACGCCGTCACCGGCGGCCACGACGTCACCCGCAAGGAGCAGCCGCGGCTCTACAACCTTCTGGAAAATCTCTGCATCTCGCGCGGCATCCCGATGCCGAAACTCAAGATCGTGGACGATCCCGCGCTCAATGCCTTCGCCAGCGGCCTCAACCGCCGCCAATACGCCGTCACCGTGACCACGGGGCTGTTGAACGCCCTCGACGACCGCGAGATCGAAGCGGTGCTCGGCCACGAGCTGACCCACATCCGCAACGGCGACGTGCAGCTTCTGGTGGTGGCGGTGATCATCGCCGGCGTGATCGGCTTCTTCGCCGAACTGTTCTTCCGCATTTTCTTCAATGCGAGCTGGCGGCTCGGCCGCGGCCGCTCATCGTCGTCCTCGGACGGCGAGCGGCGGGGCGGCGGCGCGGGACTGGCCATCCTGCTGGCGGTGGCGCTGATCGCCATCGCCTGGACGCTGTCGCTGGTGGTGCGCTTCGCGCTGTCGCGCTCGCGCGAATTCCTGGCCGACGCCGGTGCGGTGGAGCTGACTAAGGACCCCGACGCCATGATCTCGGCACTGCGCAAGATCGAGGGCCGCGGCGAATTGCCCGGCGCGACCTCCGCAGTCATGGAGATGTGCGTCGACAATCCGCGCGAGGGCTTCGCCGACCTGTTCGCGACCCATCCCTCGATCGAGGCCCGCGTCAAGGCGCTGGTCCGCTACGCCGGCGGCCGCGACCCCGGCCCGCTGCCGGATTCCGCGGTGCTGCCCCCGCCGGACGACGGCGCGCCCCCGCCGGCCGCACAACCGGCCGAGCCCCATGCCGGCCCGTGGGGAACCGCGCCGTCGCCATCCGCGCCGCCGTCCCCTCCCGCGGAGCCGCCGGCGGGCCCCTGGGGCCCGCATTAGCAACGGGTTATTCAGCATAACCGCAGCGTCAAGAATTGAATTCTCCCGCGTTTCTGCCATGGTCCGGCAGACAACAGGTCAGGCTGCCGCCAGCGGGCGGACGTGCATGGCGCGGCAACGATGCCGGCGCGGGAATGCCTGTGTGAAAGAGGTCTTATGGCGAAACCGGCAGTGATCGTAGTGGGCGCGGACAAGGGCGGGGTCGGCAAGACCACGGTGTCGCGCACCGTTCTCGACTATTTCAGCGCCAACAACGTGCCCACCCGCGCCTTCGACACCGAAGCGCCGCGCGGCACGCTGAAGCGCTTCCATCCCGACATCACCGAGATCGTGGACGTGACCTCCACGGCCGACCAGATGAAGATCTTCGACACGCTGAACACGGCGGGAACCAGCGTCACCGTGATCGACGTGCGCGCGGGCCTGTTGTCGCCGACGCTCGCCGCGCTGCGCGACATCGGCTTCCTCGACGCCGCGCGCTCGGGACAGATCACCTTCGCCGTATTCCACATCCTCGGCCCGTCCATCGCCTCGCTCGATGAAATCGCCGAGACCGCCAACTTCATGGACGGCGCGAAATATTTCCTGGTGAAGAACTTCATCAACAATACGAGCTTCTTCGAGTGGGACCAGGCGACCTACAATTCCTATTTCCACCGCATCAAGAACGCGACCGAACTCACCATCCCCAAGCTCAACGAGATGGCCTACGAGCAGGTCGAGGTGGCGTCGGTGCCGTTCCTGAAATTCGTCGCCAACAAGGGCCCGAAGGACGAGCCGGCCAACTATTCATTCGTGCTGCGCGGCTATGTCCGCCACTGGCTCGGCAATGTGTGGGGCGAGTTCGATCGCATCAAGCTGACCGAGATCGTCGGCTCCAAGGACAAGCCCGCCGCCGCCCGCGCGCCGACCAGCGAGATCTGAGCGAATACCCGGTCCTGACAGTCGGTTCCTGCCGATGCGCCGCACGCCCGTCTACATCGTCTGCTCGCCCCGCCCGGCGGTGGGCAAGACGCTGATCGCGCGGGCGCTGACGGAATTCCTGCTGCTGCAGCACGGCGCGGTGACGGCGTTCGACATCAACCTGCGCGAGCCGTCGCTGCTCGACTACCTGCCCGGCGTCACCGAGACCGCGCAGATCGGCGACACCTTCGGGCAGATGGCGCTGATGGACCGCCTGATCGTCAACGACGGCGTGCCCAAGGTGGTCGATCTCGGCTTCCACGCCTTCGACGATTTCTTCCGCATCATCGCGGATATCGGCTTCATGAAGGAGGCCGATCGCCGTGGCGTCGATCCCATCGTGCTGTTCATCCCCGACCGCGACCGCGCCGCCGCCGTGGCGTGGGCGATGCTGCGCGCGACATTCCCGAATGCGGCGCTGGTGCCGGTGGAGAACGAATACGTGCTGTGGGGCGAATTGCCCCGCGCCTTCGGCGGGGTGCGGCCGTTCCGGGTCGCGGCCCTGCCCGCCTTCCTCAAGTCCATCATCGGCCGGCTCAACTTCTCGTTCACGCGCTACCTGCGCGCCGACCGCAATGAGGCCTCCGAACTGCATCACTGGGTGCGCGCCAACTACACCCGCTTCCGCGAGCTAGAGCTCAATCTGATCCTGCACAAGCTGTAAAAATCGTCATTGCGAGGAGGCCCCCGGATCGGCGCTTCGCGCCGTCCGGGCACAGGCTCCGCCGACGAAGCAATCCACTCTGATTTAGAGCTGATTTGGTTCAGATGGAATCATCAACTCGTCATGCCCGGCTTTATGCCGGGCATCCACGTCTTTGGCATTTCAGCAAAATAAGACGTGGATGACCGGGACAAGCCCGGCCATGACGGATGAGTATGTTTCCATCATGAAATGCTCTAGCCAAATCAAAGGGCTGGATTGCTTCGGAGCTCACGCTCCTCGCAATGACGCGGGTTACCCATCGCTCCGGAATGCCTCACGCGTGTTAGCGATAGCTCACGCCCCTCGCAATGACGCGGGTTATCCATCGGATGTTCGCAGAACACTTGCGTTCGCGGGAACGACGCCGCGATTGTTGCTCAGTGGCCGTCGAAGCTCATCAGCGTGCGCACCGGCACGTCCAGCGCGCGCAGCTTCGCCGCGCCGCCGAGCTCGGGCAGATCAATGATGAAGCAGGCGGCGATCACGTCGGCCCCGATCTGGCGCAGCAGCTTCACCGCGCCTTCCGCCGTGCCGCCGGTGGCGATCAGATCGTCGATCAGGATGACGCGCTCGCCGGGCTGGATGGCATCGACATGCATCTCCATCTCGTCGAGGCCATACTCGAGAGAATAAGCGATGCGCACGGTGGCGTGCGGCAGCTTGCCCTTCTTGCGGATCGGCACGAATCCGGCGGAAACCTGATGCGCCACCGCGCCGCCGAGGATGAAACCGCGCGCCTCCATGCCGGCGACCTTGTCGATCTTGGAGCCGGCCCAGGGCTGCACCAGCTCATCCACTGCGCGGCGGAAGGCCCAGGCGTTGCCGAGCAGCGTGGTGATGTCACGGAACACGATCCCGGGCTTGGGATAGTCCGGAATGGCGCGAACGGTGGCTTTCAAATCGGTTTCGAGATTCATCGTCTGTCTCATCCAATTGAATCAAAGAACGCGTCATTGCGCGGCGCGGGCGACATCATCCGGGTTCCGGTGTCCCGGGCGCGATGCAGCGCGACAGCGGTGCATCGCAGAACCGGGACCGTTACAAGTGCGGGCTTGATACGGCCCCGGCTCAGCGACGCACCACAAGAGTGCTGCGTCGCATCCGGGGCACGCACGACCCTCCTCGCGACGACAGGCACGCTCAGCCTGCCTTCTGTCCCAGCCGGAACGCATTCTCCACGATGCGCAGGCCGATATTACCTTCCAGCGACATCAGCGACTCCGGATGAAACTGCACCCCGCCGACCGGCAGCGTCCGGTGCTCGATCGCCATGGCGATGCCGTCCTCGGTGCTGGCGGTGACCTCCAGCACGTCCGGCATGCCGTCGCGCGCGACATAGAGCGAGTGATAGCGGCCGACGGTGACCTCGTTCGGCAGGTTGCCCATCAGCGTGCCGCCGCGCACCTGCACCCGCGACGGGCGACCGTGGGCCGGTAGCGGCAATTGCCCGAGCGTGCCGCCGAAATATTCGCCGATGGCCTGCACCCCGAGGCAGACGCCGAACACCGGCAGCTTCTTCTCCAGCGCCGCCGAAATGAAATTCGCTATGCCGAAATCCTCCGGCCGGCCGGGCCCCGGCGACAGCACCAGAAGATCGTAGTCGTTGGCCTTCAGGACATCGAGCGCGTGATTGTGCCGGGTGACGCTGACGCTGGCGCCGACCTGACGGAAATAATCCGCCAGCATGTGCACGAACGAATCCTCGTGGTCGATCAGCAGCACCCGCTTGCCCGAGCCGCTGGCGTCGGGCTGGAAGGTGGACAAGGGCTTCGGCGGATCGCCGCGCAGCGCCTGGAACAGCGCCGCCGCCTTGGTCTGGCACTCCTTCTCTTCCGCCACCGGATCGGAGTCGAACAACAGCGTCGCGCCAACGCGCACCTCGGCGAGCCCGTCCTTCATGCGGATGGTGCGGATGGTGAGGCCGGTGTTGATGCTGCCGTCGAAGCCGAGGAAGCCGAGCGCGCCGGCGTACCAGCGCCGCGGCGAGCGCTCGTGATCCTCGACGAACTGCATCGCCCACAGTTTCGGCGCGCCGGTGACGGTGACGGCCCAGGCGTGGGTGAGAAAACCGTCGAGCGCGTCGAAGCCGGGGCGCAGCACGCCCTCGACGTGATCGACGGTGTGGAACAGCTTGGAATAAGTCTCGATCTGCCGACGCGCCAGAACCTTGATCGACCCCGGCACGCAGACGCGCGCCTTGTCGTTGCGGTCCACGTCGGTGCACATGTTGAGTTCGAATTCGTCCTTCTGCGAATTCAGCAACTCCTGAATCTGCCGCGCGTCGCTGATGGCGTCGGCGCCGCGGGCGATGGTGCCGGAGATCGGGCAGGTCTCGATGCGCCAGCCGTCGGAGCGCACGAACATCTCCGGCGACGCCGCCACCAGAAATTCGCCGGCGCCGAGATTGATCAGCGCGCCGTAAGGCGACGGATTGATCTTGCACAGCCGCTGGAACACTTCCGCCGGGGTGCGCTCGCACGGCTCGGCGAACAGTTGCCCCGGCACCGCCTCGAACAGGTCGCCGCGGGCGAACGCCTTCCGCGCCACTTCGACCGTCTGCTGATAGACGCCGGGCGCGTGGTCGGCGAAACCCTGCCGCGGCGTCTTGGCGTAAATGCTGTCCGGCGTGTCGCGATCGAGCCCCGCGGTCGACTGCCCGCCAAACGCAAACTCATAGCTCAGGATCACGCCGCGCCCGGTGGCGCGGTCGTAGGCGAGAATGCGGTCGGGGACGTAGAGCACGATATCGCGCTGGTCGTCCTCGCGCGCGCGCTTCTGCACCAGATCCTCGAACTGGAACACGAGATCATAGGCGAACGCGCCGAACAGCCCGAGCAGGGCATCGTCGGGCGCGGCAAAGGCGGCGATGATGTCGCGCACCAGCGACACCACCGAGGCGCGCCGCGTGCGCTGGTCTTCGTCCACCGGCGCGTCGCCGCGCACGATGTGGCCGGCAAGGCGCGTCGCGCTCTGTTCGGTGATGACGGCGCACGGCTCGGCGAGCGTCGCGGCGAGAAACGCCACCAGCACCTTGCCGCGTTCGTTCAGCGCCTCGATGGCGAAATCGGTGCCGACGGATTCCAGCCGCAGCGGCGGGTCGGAGAAGCCGAGATCGAAGCTCTCGTAGCGGCCGGGCACCGTGGTGCCGGACGACAGCACCACGCCACGGCGGCTGTCGAGCCGCTCGATCAGCCGGTCGAGCGCCGCGCCGCCGGTGAAATGCTCCACCGTGCGCGCCACGCCAAGGCCGCGGGCGGTGCGGTAGTCGCTCTGCGCCGGAAGGGAGAAAACTGTCCTGTTCATCAGGTCCTCTTACGAAACTTGCACGAGGAACGCCACACAGGACAAACGAAAAAGGCCGCCCCTGCATGGCGGCCCCGACGAATGTTGATCAGATGGTTGTTGATCACATGAATCGCACCGGCCACCTCTAGGAGGTGCGCCACCACAGACGGGTCGGATTGATCACGGTGCTCATGGCGGGCAAGACATCACCGGCGCGAGGCGGTGTCAAGGGGCGGCTTCGCTTCCCCGGTCATCCCGGCGTTCGCCGGGATGACATCGGGAGAGATTCACCTCAGCCCAGATGCTTCTTGAAGAAGTCGATGGCGCGGCCCCAGGCAAGCTCGGCCGCTTCGCGGTCGTGCACGGCGGCGCGCTGCTCGTTGACGAAGGCGTGGTCGGCGTCATAGCGGAACGCCTCGAAGTCCTTGCCGGCGGCCTTCATCGCCGCCTCAAAGGCATCGACGGCGGCCGGCGTGCACCAGTCGTCCTTGTTGGCGAAATGGCCCTGCAGCGGAATCTTGACGTCGGCGGGCTTGGCCGCCTGCTCCGGCGGAATGCCGTAGAACGCCACGCCCGCGGTCAGTTCCGGAATCTTCGCGGCGCCGATGATGGTGACCGCGCCGCCCATGCAGAACCCGGTCAGCCCGACCTTGGCGCCGTTGCGCGCCAGATAGGCGGCCGCGCCGCGCACGGTCTGGGTGGTGGCGTCCATGAAATCGAGCGAGGTCATCTGCCGATTGGCTTCCTCGGCGTCGTGATAGGGCACGACGACGCCCTTGTAGAGATCGGGCGCCAGCGCATCGAATCCGGCCAGCGCGAAACGGTCGGTCAGCGCCTTGATGTTCTCCGACAGGCCCCACCACTCCTGAATGACGATGACGCCCGGCGCATTGCCGCGCGCGGCATTGGCGAGATAGCCCGTGGCGTCCTTGCCGTCGGGGCGCTTGAAAGAAATGGTCGTGCCCATGAGATCCTCCCGATTGGTTCCGCCTCTTATACAGCGGACGGCGCGACGCTCAAACCGGCGACCGCCTCCGCAATAAAGCGCGTGCTCCGCGTCAAGCCGGCAGCAACAGGCCGGCAGCAAAAAGGCCCCGGAGCCGGGGCCTTTCGCCGATCATAGCGTGATCGCGGAACGGCGCGTCAGTGCGCGTCGGCCCACACCTTCTTCTTGGTGAAGTAAAGCAGGCCCGAGAGGATCACGAGGAAGATCATGACCTGGAAACCGAGGCGCTTGCGCTCTTCGAGCTTGGGCTCCGCAGTCCACATCAGGAACGCGGCGACGTCCTTGGAGTACTGATCCACCGTGGCCGGGGCGCCGTCGTCGAACGTCACCTGACCGTCGCTGAGCGGCTTCGGCATCTTGATGGCATTGCCCGGGAAGTAGTGGTTGAAGAACGAGCCTTCCGGCAGCGCGAAGTCGGCCGGCGGGTTCTCCTCATAGCCAACCAGCAGCGCATGGATGTAGTTCGGGCCCTTCTCCTGGAACTGGATGAAGGCGTCGAAAATGAACTGCGGGAAGCCGCGACCATAACCGCGCGCCTTGGCCATCAGCGACAGGTCCGGCGGATAGGCTCCGCCGTTGGCGGCACGGGCGGCCTGCTCGTTCGGGAACGGCGACGGGAAGTGATCCGCCGCCCGGCCCGGACGCTCGAACATGTCGCCCGAATCGTTGGGGCCGTCCTGGATCTTGTATTCCGCGGCCAAGGCGGCGACCTGCGCCGGCGAATAGCCGGGACCGCCCGGATCACCGAGGTTGCGGAACGCGACCAGCGACAACGCGTGGCAGGACGAGCAGACTTCCTTGTAGACCTTCAGGCCGCGCTGCAGCTGTCCACGATCGAAGGTGCCGAAAGGACCGGCGAACGACCACGACAGCGACGGCGGCGTGGAGCCATGGCCTTCGGCGCGGGCGTTCGAAGCGCCGCCGAACAGCAGCGCTCCGCCGGCGACCAGCGCGACCATGATCGAAGCAACGGCCTTTGCCGCGCCGGACCTGGCCCCACCAGACTTGGCGAGCACGTCTTCCGCGATCGAGTTCGGCAGCGGACGCGCCCGCTCGATGCGGCTGAGCAGCGGCAGCACGATCAGGAAATAGGCGAAGTAGCACACCGTCAGGATGCGGCCGGCGATCACGTAGATGCCTTCCGGCGGCTGCGCGCCGAGATAGCCGAGGCCGAGGCACACCGCCACGAAGATCCAGAAGAACTGCTTGGCGAGCGGGCGGTACTTCGACGAACGGGTCCGGGCCGAGTCGAGCCAGGGCAGGAACGCCAGCACGATGATCGCGCCGAACATCGCCACCACACCGGCGAGCTTGTTCGGGATCGAGCGCAGGATCGCGTAGAACGGCAGGTAATACCATTCCGGCACGATGTGCGCGGGCGTCACGGCCGGGTTGGCCTGGATGTAGTTGTCGGGATCGCCGAGGTAGTTCGGGATGTAGAAGATGAACCACGAGAAGAACAGCAGGAAGCAGACCATGCCGAACGCATCCTTGAGCGTCGCGTAAGGCGTGAACGGCACGGTGTCCTTCTCGGTCTTCGGCTCGACGCCGGCCGGGTTGTTCTGGCCCGCGACATGCAACGCCCAAACGTGCAGGACGACGACACCCGCGATCACGAACGGCAGCAGGTAGTGCAGCGAGAAGAAGCGGTTCAGCGTCGGGTTGCCAACCGAGTAACCGCCCCACAGCAGCGTCACGATGCTGTCGCCGACCCACGGAATGGCCGAGAACAGGTTGGTGATGACGGTGGCGCCCCAGAAGCTCATCTGGCCCCACGGCAGCACATAGCCCATGAAACCCGTGGCCATCATCAGGAGATAGATGATGACGCCGAGGATCCACAGCACCTCGCGCGGCTCCTTGTACGACCCGTAATAGAGGCCGCGGAACATGTGGATATACACCGCGATGAAGAACATCGAGGCGCCGTTGGCATGGGCGTAGCGCAGCAGCCAGCCGAAGTTCACGTCGCGCATGATGCCTTCGACCGAGCGGAAGGCGAGATCGACATGCGGCGTGTAGTGCATCGCCAGGATGACGCCGGTGACGATCTGCACCGCCAGCATCATCGACAGGATCGCGCCGAACGTCCACCAGTAGTTCAGGTTGCGGGGGGTGGGGTAGGCGATGAAGGACGAGTGGATCAGCCCTCCGATGGGAAGGCGCCGTTCAACCCACTGCATGACTGGATTTTGCGGCTGGTAGCTGGATGGTCCGCTCATGATGCGATCCTGAAATAGAAGAAGCGACGCGATCGGCTCGGATGGAACTTAGCCGATACGGATTTTGGTGTCGGTGATGAAGGCGTAGGGCGGGATGGGCAGGTTCAGCGGCGCCGGCCCCTGGCGGATGCGGCCGGAGGTGTCGTAGACCGAGCCGTGGCAGGGGCAGAAGAACCCGCCATAGGCGCCTTCATGGGCGATCGGAATGCAGCCGAGATGGGTGCAGATGCCGATCACCACCAGCCACTGGTCATGGCCTTCCTTGACGCGGGACTGGTCGCTCTGCGGATCGGGCAGGCTCGACACCGCCACGGCGCGGGCTTCCTCGATCTGCTTCTTGGTCCGGTTCATGACGTAGATCGGCTTGCCGCGCCAGAACACCTTGATGTCCTGCCCCTCGGCGATGGGCGAGAGGTCGACCTCGATGGGCGCGCCGGCGGCGATGGTCGAAGCGTCCGGGTTCATCTGGGCGATCATCGGCCATATGACGGCGGCAGTGCCCACCGCGCCCACGGCGCCTGTCGCAACATAGAGAAAATCACGGCGTGTCGGAGCGGCCGAGGAAATAGACGTCACGATTGCAAACCCTTTCCGAACTGCAACCGGAGGACCCGTCCCGGACCGGCGCGACGCGCGCCCCGGGAGTGGAAGCCGGTGCCCGCGGCCCCCGCGGTGGCAGAATGACCACTTGTCCTACTCAACCGGGCAGAACATACGATCTAGAATCGATCTATTGGCACCCTTGCCGGGAGAGCGCAAGCCCGCTATCGGCACATTTAGTGCGACGCACTGAAACCGGCCGCCACAAGGATTTTCTCCGGGATTTTCCTGGGGATTTTCCGTAAGCCTTCCGGCGGCCCGAAAGCGGCTCTCCATGCGCATTGCCCTCTACCAGCCGGACATCCCCCAGAACGCCGGAACGATTCTGCGGCTGTGCGCCTGCCTCAAGGTCGAGGCCCATATCATCGAGCCGGCCGGCTTTCCCGTTTCCGACCGGCATTTCCGCCGCGCCGGGATGGACTATCTCGATCAGGTCCGGATCGTCCGGCACGATTGCTGGGCGGCTTTCGCGCGCTGGCGCACCGAATCCGGCCTGCGGCTGGTGCTGTTCTCCACCAAGGCGGCGCGGCCCTACCTCGACCACGCCTACAGCGACGACGATATCCTGCTGTTCGGCCGGGAAACGGCCGGGGTGCCCGACGAGGTCACGGCGGCCGCCGACGCCCGGCTGGTGATTCCGGTCGCGCCGGGCATGCGCTCGCTCAACGTCGCGGTAAGCGTGGCCATGGCGCTCGGCGAAGGGCTGCGGCAGACCGGCGGCCTGACCACACTGGCCGCCCACAGGACGGCAGAGGGGCCATGAACTGATCGATTCCAACCGGACAGCCCACCGCCGACCGGCCAATTGATATATTGCAATGCACCATATCGGCGACGACCCAGGGTCGCGCCATCCGCCACGGAGACCGCCATGGACATCGTCGCCACCCCGACCGAACAGCGCAAGCAGCGCGCCCGCGCCTGGTTCGAGCAGCTGCGCGACGACATTTGCGCGGCACTGGAGCGGCTCGAGGACGAGGCCCCGGACGCGCTCTACCCGGGCGAGGCCGCCCGTTTCGTGCGCACGCCCTGGCAACGCACCGACCACACCGGCAAGCCCGGCGGCGGCGGGGTGATGGCCGTGCTGCGCGGGCGGCTGTTCGAGAAGGCCGGCGTGCACTGCTCCACCGTGCACGGCGAATTCGCCCCCGAGTTCCGGGCGCAGATCCCGGGAGCCGCCGACGACCCGCGGTTCTGGGCATCGGGGATTTCCCTGATCATCCACCCGCGCAACCCGCATGTCCCCGCGGTCCACATGAACACCCGCTTCGTGGTGACGACCAAGGCGTGGTTCGGCGGCGGCGCCGATCTCACCCCCGTGCTCGACCGCCGGCGCACCCAGAGCGACCCCGACACCGTGGCATTTCATGCCGCGATGAAGGCGGCCTGCGACGCCCACTCGGCGGTCGCGCCCTACGACAAGTACAAGGATTGGTGCGACGAATATTTCTACCTGCCCCACCGCAAGGAGCCGCGCGGCATTGGCGGCATCTTCTACGACTGGCACGAATCCGGCGACTGGGATGCCGACCTCGCCTTCACCCAGGACGTGGGACGGGCCTTCGCCGCCATCTATCCCGATCTGGTGCGGCGGAACCTGGCCACGCCCTGGACCGCGCAGGACCGCGAGGAGCAACTGGTGCGGCGCGGCCGCTATGTCGAGTTCAACCTGCTCTACGACCGCGGCACGATTTTCGGCCTCAAGACCGGCGGCAATGTCGATTCGATTCTGTCGTCGATGCCGCCCGAGGTGAAGTGGCCGTAACGACCGCCCGCGGCCCGCCCCTGGAGGGAGATCGGCGCAAACGCCTGAAATTTGTGCAAGACCTGACGTGTCAAGCCGCCCGAACGCGGCGGTTTGTCGCCGGCTGTGCTTTCCCGGCTACATCGCTGTGCCACGGCTTTGGTTAGGGTCGGTGCCGGATGAATTGCTTTTTTCAATTTCACGGAGAGCGACGATGAAAAAGTTTCTGCTCGGAACCGCGGCCCTGATTGCGCTGGGCGCGACCGCCAATGCGGCCGACCTTCCGGCCCGCGTTTATACCAAGGCGCCGGTGGTGGCCCCGGTGCTTAACTGGAGCGGCTTCTATATCGGCGGCGGCTTCGGCTACGGCATGTGGGATGCCGACCAGCATCTTGTGCAGTCCGGTATTCCCGCTGGCCTCGATCAGCGTTTCGGTGGCCGCGGCTGGTTCGGCACCGTCAGCGGCGGCTACGACTGGCAGCTCAACCAGTCATGGGTGGTCGGCGTGTTCGGCGACGCCCAGTTCGGCGACATCAGCGGCACGATCAGCGGGGGCATCTTTTTCCCGTATTCCGGAAAAACCAAGAACGACCTCAACTATGCCGCGGGCGTCCGCGTCGGCTACCTGATCGCTCCGAACGTGCTGTCCTATGTCAACGGCGGCTACAGCCACGCCGAATTCAAGGGCACCGGCCTGTCGGATCCGTACGGTTATCCGACCCCGTTCTCCACGGGCAAGTTGAGCCAGGATGGCTGGTTCATCGGCGGCGGCTTCGAGAACACGCTCAACATGTTCGGCATCAACGCGCCGGGCTGGTTCCTCAAGACCGAATACCGGCTGGCCCAGTACGACCGCAAGGACGTCGGCGTCTACGTCAGCGGGTATCCGATCCCGTACGCGATTTCCTTCAATCCCTACGTGCAGACCATCAGCACCCAGCTCGTCTACAAGTTCAACTGGGGCCGCTGAGCTTCCAGCAATCTTCCGAACGCCAGAAAGCCCCGGATCGCCTCCGGGGCTTTTTGCTTATGTCCGATCGCCGCCGCCGGATCGCATCACAGCCGGTGGTCGCGCCGGAAACGCGCCACCGTATCATCGGCGAGTGCGTTGAGCGCCGCAGCTTCCGAGGGAAACTGCAACGCCAGCCAGGCGTCTTCCGCCAGCGCCAGCACATGGCCGAGCGCCGGACCCTCAGCGAGGCCGCGGGCGATGAAGTCGGCCGCCTTGAGCGGAAACACCGGCGGCGTCCAGCGTTCCGACAGCGTGGCCAGCGCGCGCCAGGCCGGCGACGCGGCGCCCTCACCCGACCGCGCCCAGGCCAGCAGGATGCGATCGCGATAGCGCTCCGCGCCGAGCCGGTAGAGCCGGCGCTGCGCCGCGTGCTCGTCCATGCCGCCAAGCCGCCACCAGCGATGCCCCATGGCGTCGAGCCGCTTGGCCTCGACATTGGACAGCCGCCAGCGCTGCGACAGACGCTTGGCATCCTCGCTCACCGCTACCGCCAGCGCGCCCAGCCGCCGCACCGGATCGGCCGCGAGCCCCAGCACCCGCTCGATGGCGATCATCCGGGCGAACGGCCCGTGATACGCCACCCCCGCCGTCAGCCGCCCGAGCAGCCCGGCGTCGTCCATCGCCACCAGCGCCTCAGCCGCGCCGTCGGCCACCATGAGTTTCAGCATCTCCATGCGGATGCGCTCGGCCGACAGGCCAGCCAGACCGTCGCGTCCCGCGATGCAGGCTTCATAACCGGCGCGGTCGGGCGCGCCCGCGCCATAGGCGGCGTGGATGCGGAAGAAGCGCAGGATGCGCAGATAGTCCTCAGCGATGCGCCGCGACGGATCGCCGATGAAGCGCACCCGGCGCGCGGCGATGTCGGCGAGGCCGCCGACCTCGTCGTGAACCACGCCGTCCGGCGTCACCGACAGGCCGTTGATGGTGAAGTCGCGGCGGTGGGCGTCGCGGCTCCAGTCGCGGCCGAAGGCGACCGTGGCCTTGCGCCCGAACGTTTCCACGTCCTCGCGCAAGGTGGTGACCTCGAACGGCGCGCCGCCGACCACCAGCGTCACCGTGCCGTGGTCGATGCCGGTGGGCACCGCCTTGACATGGGCAAGCCGGGCGCGGCGGATCACCTCCTCCGGCAAGGCCGTGGTGGCGATGTCGATCTCATCGACCGGCAGGCCGAGCAGCGCGTTGCGCACCGCGCCGCCGACCACCCTTGCCTCCTCGCCCTGTGCATTGAGCAGCGCCAGCACCCGCGCGGCCGGACCGGAAGCGAGCCATGGCGCATCGCGCAACGAGGGAGCGCCGCTCATTTCTCGACTCCGCGAACGATCCTGCCGTTCTCGATGTGCGCGGGCACATAGGTCGACTCCGGCGGCGCGCCGGAAAAATTCGCCAGCAGCACGAGGCTCGCGATCACCAGCAGCAGCGCCACGATCGCGAGTTTCACCACCGTGCGCGCCGGCCACGACGCGGTGTCGAGCACGCCGGAACGGCTCGCCACCAGAAACAGCGCATAGGCCGCGAATGGAATGAGAAAGATTCCGATCTCGGTGAGAACCGGACGGATCATGGCAGATAGATCCGCTCGTAAAGCGCGCGCAGCATCCCGGCCGTGGCGCCCCAGATGTAGCGCTGCTCGAACGGCATCTCGTAGAACGAGCGCTGCAGGCCGCGGAATTCCCTGCTGCCGCGCTTGTGGTTGAGCGGGTCCATCAGGAACGACAGCGGCACCTCGAACACGTCGTCCACCTCGTTGGCGCAGACCTTGAGATCGAAGCCCGGACGCACGCGCGCCAGCGTCGGCAGGATGCGGAACCCGAAGCCGGTGGCATAGACGTCGAGATAGCCGATCGGATCGATGAAGGCGCGCTTGAGACCGATCTCCTCGTCGGCCTCGCGCAGCGCCGCATCCAGCGGCGAGGGATCGGCGGCGTCGATCTTGCCGCCCGGAAACGAAATCTGCCCGGCATGCTCGTTGAGATGCTCGGCGCGCTTGGTCAGCAGCACCGTCGGCTCGTCGCGCGCAATGATCGGCACCAGCACCGCCGCCGGGCGCACCGGGCGCTCCTGCGCGATGGTCCGCAACATGACGTCGGTGCCGAAATCGCCGGTCGGCGCCAGCACTGCGGCGTCGGTCAGTCCCGCCGGCACCGTGAAGTTCAACCGTTCGCGCGCCCGGCGGAAAAACTCCTCCGATGGGATATGGGTCGCGACGGAGGCCGGATCGATCAGGCCGGCTTTCGTCAGCTCCGTTTTCGTCAAGTCTGTTTTCGTCAAACCCGGTCCTCTTTGGTCACGTCTCGTCCTTCGCCTGCGCCGCATCGGCCATGGCGAAGAAGACGCCGTCGGAGGCGACGCCGAACATCTCGGCTCCGTCCACCATGCGCGCCTCGCCCATCGCAACGAGGTCATAATAGAGCGCGCGCGTCACTTTCGCCCACAGGTCGGCACGCACATGAAGATAGGGGATCAGGCCGCCGTCCGCCGCCACATCGAAGCGCAGCGGATGGGCGCTGTCGCATGGCACCCATTCGTCCACATTGGTGCGGAAGCAGAGGCGGCGCGCAGCGCCCTCGCTCTCCTGCGCCATCTCCACCGCCAGAAACGGCGCGTCGTCGACGCGGATGCCGACCTTTTCCACCGGCGTGACCAGAAAATACTTGCCGTCCTCGCGCTTGAGCACCGTGGAAAACAGCTTCACCAGCGCCGGGCGGCCGATCGGCGTGCCGAGATAGTACCAGGTGCCGTCGGCTGCGATCCGCATGTCGAGATCGCCGCAGAACGGCGGATTCCACAGGTGCACCGGCGGCAGACCTTTTGTCGCAGCGCCGCGTGCCGCCGCGGTCAGGCCGTCGAGGCGGCCGCCGACATCCGGCTGTTGTGTCTGCCCTTGGTTCGCCATTGTTTGCCCCGACCGTTGACGCAGAGATATGGCACGTTTGGTCCAAGCCCGGGAACGATGAAACCGATCATCGCATCGTCGCCGCGACAAGCCGGATTAGTCGCCACATCGTGATCAGTTTCAAGCCCCCCGCCCGGTAATGTGGGGACAGGGGGGAGACGGCGAATACATAAGGGAATACATGACCTTTGCGGCGGTCTAGCATGGGCCGTCACAGGTTTGAGGAGCACAAGCGATGGCGAGCGCCGACGGAGTCGAGAAACTGGAAGACGTGATCGTGCGCTCGGCCGAGCAGATCACGGCCGACATCCGCGCCGCGCGCGAGGCCATCGCCACAGTGATCTTCGGTCAGGAGCGCGTGGTCGACAACGCGCTGGTGACCATCCTCGCCGGCGGCCACGCGCTTTTGATTGGCGTTCCGGGCCTCGCCAAGACCAAGCTCGTCGACACCCTCGGCGTCACGCTCGGCCTCGATGCCAAGCGCGTGCAGTTCACTCCCGACCTGATGCCGTCCGACATTCTCGGCGCGGAGGTGCTGGACGAGAGCGTCAGCGGCAAGCGCTCGTTCCGCTTCATCGCGGGACCGGTGTTCGCGCAGCTTCTGATGGCCGACGAGATCAACCGCGCCTCGCCGCGCACCCAGTCGGCGCTGCTGCAGGCGATGCAGGAGCAGCACATCACGGTGGCCGGCGCACGTCACGATCTGCCGAAGCCGTTCCACGTCCTCGCCACCCAGAACCCGCTCGAGCAGGAAGGCACCTATCCGCTGCCGGAAGCGCAGCTCGACCGCTTCCTGATGGAGATCGACGTCGATTATCCCGACCGCGACGCCGAGCGCCGCATCCTGTTCGAGACCACCGGCGCCGAGCAGACCGCGCCCAGGGCGGCGATGACCGCGGACAGCCTGCTCACCGCGCAGCGGCTGGTGCGGCGGTTGCCGGTCGGCGATTCCGTGGTGGAGGCCATCCTGTCGCTGGTCCGCTCGGCGCGCCCGGGCGAAGACGGCGGCGAAACCGCCAAGGCGATCGCATGGGGGCCGGGGCCGCGCGCCAGCCAGGCCCTGATGCTGGCGGTGCGCGCGCGCGCCCTGCTCGACGGCCGCCTCGCCCCCTCCATCGACGACGTGCTCGACCTCGCCGAGCCGGTGCTGAAGCATCGCATGGCGCTGACCTTCTCCGCGCGCGCCGAAGGCCGCACGGTGGCGGAGATCATCACGCAACTGAAGACGCGGATCGGCTGATGGCGCGGCCGCAGCCCGCATTGCAGGAGACGGTGGCGGTCCGGCGCGCCGACGGCGAAAGCCGCACGCTCGCGGCCTCGCTGCCGCGTCTCGTGCTGGAAGCGCGCCGCGTCGCCGCCAACGTCATCCACGGCCTGCACGGCCGCCGCCGCGCCGGCACCGGCGAGAACTTCTGGCAATACCGCCGTTTCGTTTCCGGCGAAGCCTCGCAGAACGTCGACTGGCGGCGCTCGGCGCGCGACGACCATCTCTATGTGCGCGAGCAGGAATGGGAGGCCGCGCACACCGTGTGGCTGTGGCCGGACCGTTCGCTGTCGATGGCGTTCGCCTCGAAGGCGGCGCGCGACAGCAAGCTCGAACGCGCGCTGGTGGTGACCTTCGCGCTGGCCGACCTGCTCGTCGCCGGCGGCGAGCGCGTCGGCATTCCCGGCCTGATGGCTCCGAGTTCGAGCCGCGCCATCATCGACAGAATGGCGCAGGCGGTGCTGCACGACACCGCGACGCGCGCCAGCCTGCCGCCGGCTTTCGTGCCTTCGGCGCGGGCGGAAGTGGTGGTGCTGTCGGACTTCTGGTCGCCGCCCGCCGACATCCGCGCCATGCTCGGCGGGCTGTCGTCGTCGGGCGCGCACGGCACGCTGTTGCAGATCGTCGATCCAGCCGAGGAAACCTTCCCCTATTCCGGCCGCGTCGAATTCATCGAACCCGAAGGCGGCGGCGCCATCACCGCGGGCCGCGCCGAAACCTGGGCCAAGGATTACACCGCGCGCGTCGCCGCCCACCGCGCCATGCTGCGCGAGGAAGCCGGCAAGCGCGGCTGGCTGTTCTCCACCCACACCACCGACCGCTCCGCCGCCGAACTGCTGCTGTTCCTGCACGGCGGCATGATGGCAGCGCGCGGCGGCGCGGCAGTCCATGCGGGGCGCGGCGCATGATGGGGCTTCCGCTCTCCTTCATCGAGCCGTGGCTGCTGGCTGGCCTGCTCAGCCTGCCGGCGCTGTGGTGGCTGTTGCGGGTGATGCCGCCGCGCCCACGCCGCATCGACTTCCCGCCAACGCGGCTGTTGTTCGAGATCGCGCCCAAGGAGGAGACGCCGTCGCGCTCGCCGTGGTGGCTGACGCTGCTGCGCCTGCTGGCCGCCGCGCTGGTGATCCTCGCCGCCGCCGGACCGGTATGGAATCCGGGCGAAGGCACCACGCGCTCCGGCGCGCCGCTGGTGCTGCTGCTCGACGACGGCTGGAGCGCCGCCGCGAGCTGGGACGCGCGGACCAAAGCCGCCGACGAGCTGATTTCCAACGCCGAGGCCGACCGCCGCGCGGTGGCGCTGGTGCCGCTGTCGGAGACCAATCGCGACATCACCCTGATGCCGGCCGGAACCGCGCGGGTGGCGTTGCGGCAACTCGCGCCGAAGCCCTATGCCGTCGAACGCGTCGAGACGCTGCCGGCGCTGACGCGCTTTCTCGCCGCGACCGGCGACAGCGAGATCGTCTGGCTCAGCGACGGCATCGACACCGGGCGCGGCACGGAGTTCGTCGAAGGTCTCGGCAAGGCGATCCAGAGCCGCGCCCTGACCATTTTCGACGGCGGCACCCCGCCCGCCCATGCGCTGGCGGCTGCGGAAAACGCCGCCGCGAAAATGACGGTGAAGGTGCTGCGTGCCGGCACCGGCGCCGGCGATGCCGGGCTGGTGCGCGCGCTCGACCAGAAGGGCGCACCGATTGGCGAGACCCGCTTCGCCTTCGGCGCGCGGGACAACGAGACCGAGGCGAGCTTCGACCTGCCGGTGGAGCTGCGCAACGACATCGCCCGGCTCGAAGTCGCCGGCGAGCGTTCGGCCGGCGCGGTGCAACTGCTCGACAAGCGCTGGCGGCGGCGCGCCATCGGCATCGTCTCCGGCGCGACCAGCGACACCGCGCAGCCGCTTTTGGCCTCGACCTTCTATCTCACCCGCGCACTGTCGCCGTTCGCCGACGTGCGGCTCGGCGAGCGCGGCGCGCCGGCGGTGGCCATCGGCCAGTTCCTCGACCAGAAGCTGCCGATGATCGTGCTCGCCGACGTCGGCAACCTGTCGCCGGAGATTCGCGACCGCCTCACCGCCTGGATCGCGCAGGGCGGCGTGCTGGTGCGCTTCGCCGGACCGCGCCTCGCCGCCAGCGACGACGACCTCGTGCCGGTGCGGCTGCGCCGCGGCGGCCGCAGCCTCGGCGGCAGCCTGACCTGGGAGAAGCCGCAGCCGCTGGCCTCGTTCGCCGCCGATGGTCCGTTCGCCGGCCTCGCCGTGCCGAAGGACATCACCGTCACCCGCCAGGTGCTGGCGGAGCCCGATCCGGCGCTGGCGTCGCGCAGTTGGGCGTCGCTCGCCGACGGCACGCCGCTGGTCACCGGCGAGCGCCGCGACAAGGGCATGGTGGTGCTGTTCCATATCAGCGCCGACATGCGCTGGTCGGACCTGCCGATGTCCGGCACCTTCGTCGAAATGCTGCGGCGGATCGTCGATATGTCCGGCTATACCGCGCAGACCGGCGCGGGCGTCGCGGCTGAAGCCACGACGGAAACCGTCGCGCCGCTGCGCATCCTCGACGGCTTCGGCGCGTTCGGGCCGCCGCCCGCCACCGCCAAGCCGCTGCGCGCCGATTACCGCGACCGTGCCAGCGCCGAGCATCCGCCCGGTTTCTACGGCCCCGCCGACGGCCCGCTGGCGGTCAATGCGCTCGCCGCCGCCGACCGTCTCGCCCCGCTCGACACCTCGGCGCTGAATGCGCGGCGGGCGAGCTACACCGCGACCGAACCGCGCGATCTGCGCGGCCTCCTGCTGTCGACCGCGCTGGCGCTGTTCCTGATCGACGCGCTGATCGTCGCCGTTCTCGGCGGCGGTCTCGCAGGACTGCTGCGGCGGCGCGCGGCAACGGCGGCGCTGGCCGTTGCGTTCGCGCTGGCGTCGGTGACGGGAACGCCGACGCCGTCTCGCGCACAGGCTCCGAAAGCCGCTGCCACGACTCCCGCCGACAAGGCGGCCAGCGACGATTTCGCCATCAAGGCGGTGGCGCAGACGCGCCTCGCCTATGTCGTCACCGGCAACGCCGACGTCGACGCCATCGTCAAGGCCGGCATGTCCGGCCTGACCCTGTTCCTCGCCCAGCGCACCGCGCTCGAGGCCGGCGATCCGGTCGGCGTCGATCCGGCGCGCGACGAGCTGTCGTTCTTCCCGCTGATCTACTGGCCGGTGGTAGCCGGCGCGCCGAAGCCGTCGCAGGACGCCATCAACCGCCTCGACGCCTACATGAAGCAGGGCGGCACGGTGCTGTTCGACACCCGCGATGCCATCGAGGCTCCGCCCGGGCCGGGCGGCGAGTCGCAGACGCCGGGTATGCAGACGCTGCGCGAGCTGCTGTCGTCGCTCGACATTCCGGAACTGGAGCCGGTGCCGCGCGAGCACGTGCTGACCAAGACGTTCTATCTGCTGCGCGACTTCCCCGGCCGCTTCACCTCGGGCCAGACCTGGGTGGAGACGCTGCCGCGCACCGACGACGAGGACGCGGCGGAGCGGCCGGCGCGCGGCGGCGACGGCGTGTCGCCGATCATCATCACCTCGAACGATCTCGCCGGCGCCTGGGCGATGAGCCCGGACGGCCAGCCGATGCTGCCGCTCACGCCAGGCGAGCCGCGCCAGCGCGAATACGCCTTCCGCGCCGGCGTCAACATCGTGATGTACACGCTGACCGGCAACTACAAGGCCGATCAGGTCCATGCGCCGGCGCTGATCGAACGGCTGGGGCAATGAGGATGCGCATGTCGAGCAGACACCCCTCCGCCGTCATGGCCGGGTTTATCCCGGCCATCCACGTCTGTTTTTTTGCGATTCTCAAAGACGTGGATGCCCGGGACGAGCCCGGGCATGACGAGAGAGCAAAGGCGTTCGCACCATGACCTACGGCATCGCCTTCGCCCCTCTCGTGCCGACGCTTGCGCTGTGGATCGGCCTCGCCGCCGTCGCGGTGATCGCGGCCGTGCTGCTGGTCGCGCGCGCGCGCGGCGCGGCGATCCGCGTCGCGGCGCTGGCGCTGATCCTACTGGCGCTGGCCAATCCGTCCTTCACCCGCGAGGAGCGCGAACCGCTGTCCTCGGTCGCGGCCGTCGTTGTCGATAAAAGCCCGAGCCAGAATTTCGGCGAGCGCACCCGCGAGACCGACGAGGCGCGCGAGGCGCTCGTCGCCCGCCTCAAGGAGATCAAGGGCCTCGACGTTCGCGTCGTCGAAGCCGGACAGGCCGATGGCGAGACCGACGGCACCAAACTGTTCGGCGCGCTGTCCTCGGCGCTGTCGGACGTGCCGACCGACCGCGTGGCCGGCGCGTTCCTGATCACCGACGGCCGCGTCCACGACATTCCCGCCAATGCCGCCGCGCTGGGCTTCACCGCCCCGGTCCATGCCCTGATCACCGGCCGCAGCAACGAGCGCGACCGCCGCATCGCCATCGTCGCCGCGCCGCGCTTCGGCATCGTCGGCCAGCCGCAGACCATCACCTACCGTCTCGACGACCAGGGCGTCACCGGCGACAGCGCGCGCGTCACCGTGCGCCGCGACGGCGAAGCGCTGAGCGAGCGCACGGTGCGCAGCGGCGAGCAGGTCAGCGTCACGCTGGACATTCCCCACGCCGGTCCCAACATCGTCGAAATCGAAGCCTCGAAGCTCGACGGCGAACTGACGCCGGTCAACAACCGCGCCGTGGTCTCCATCGACGGCGTGCGCGACAAGCTGCGGGTGCTGCTGGTGTCCGGCGAGCCGCATGCCGGCGAGCGCACCTGGCGCAACCTGCTGAAATCCGACGCCAGCGTCGATCTCGTGCACTTCACCATCCTGCGGCCGCCGGAGAAGCAGGACGGCACGCCGATCAACGAACTGTCGCTGATCGCCTTCCCCACCCGCGAGCTATTCCAGCAGAAGATCAACGAATTCCAGTTGATCATCTTCGACCGCTACGCCCGGCAGGGCGTGCTGCCGCTGTCCTATTTCGACAACATCGCCCGCTTCGTCCGCAACGGCGGCGCGGTGCTGGTGGCGGCCGGGCCCGACTATGCCGGCCCGACCAGCCTGTGGCGCACGCCGCTGGATTCGATCCTGCCGGCGGAGCCCACCGGGGTCAGCGAACAGGGCTTCACCGCGCGCCTCAGCGAGACCGGCAAGCGCCACCCGGTGACGCGCGGGCTCGAAGGCGCCGACAGCGAGCCGCCGCACTGGAGCCGCTTCTTCCGGCTGGTGGACACCCGCGATCCCACCGTGCCGCCGGTGATGGTCGGCCCCGACGGCAAGCCGCTCCTGCTGCTGTCGCGCCAGGGCGAAGGCCGCGTCGCGCTGCTGTTGTCCGATCACATCTGGCTGTGGGCGCGCGGCTATGAGGGCGGCGGCCCGCATCTCGACCTGTTGCGGCGGCTGTCGCACTGGCTGATGAAACAGCCGGACCTCGACGAGGAAGCGCTGCGGCTCAGGGTCGACGGCCACGACCTCGTGGTGGTGCGCCAGACCATGGCGGACAGCGTGCAGCCCGTGACCGTCACCTCGCCATCCGGCGCGACCCAACAGGTCACACTCACCGCCGGCGCGCCCGGCGAATGGCGCGCCAGCGTCAATGCCGACGAACTCGGGCTGTGGCAGGCCAGCGACGGCACGCTCAAGGCGCTGATCAATGTCGGCCCCGTCAATCCCAAGGAGTTCGCCGAGGTCACCTCGACCCCCGAGACGCTAAGGCCGCTGGCGCAGGCCACCGGCGGCGACGCCCGGCGCATCGCCGACAACGGCCATGTCGACCTTCCGCGCGTTCTCCCCATTCGCGCCTCCTCGGTGTTCCGCGGCGAGGGCTGGCTCGGCGTGCGCATGCGCGACGCCAGCGTGGCGCGCGGCATCGGCGTGCTGCCGGTGTTCGCCGGGCTGATCGGGCTGCTGCTGCTGCTCGGCGCCCTCGCCACCACCTGGCTGCGCGAAGGACGCTGACGCCGCCCCGCGCCGGACGCCTGTTGACACCGCGCCGCCGACCAGCGATGTTATATTATAACATCGAGGCCGGCGGGGAAGGCCGGTCCCGGTTTGGGGCCACGGCGTGATGCAATTCCTGAGATCGCGGGCGAAACGATTGTCGCTGCTGGCGCTGTTCGCGCTCGCCGTGCAGTTGGCCCTCGCCTTCGGCCATGTCCACGCCGACTTCGCCACAGCCACGCCGGGTGTCGTGGCGTCCATCGCGTCCGCGTCGTCCGATCACGGCACCGATTCCGCCCCCGGGCATGACGCCTGCGCCATCTGCGCGGTGACGACGATGGCCGGGACCGGCGTCGCCGCCGCGCCGCCGGCGCTGCCGTTGCCTCACGCCTTCCGCGCCGTGCGCCTCGTCGCTCACCCGCAGGTTACGATTGCCTCCTCGCGCCTGCGCGCCTTCCCTCCGCGCGGTCCTCCGCTCGCCTGATCCCTCGTCATGTCCGCTCTGGAAGCTGCCCCGCGCGGCGCTTCCGGCCTTCACGACCAGCCGTCCGGCCATCCCGGACGGGGGGCATCAGGATTAAAAACTTATGTCATCTCGCTTCACCCGCGCGGCACTGGCCGGCGGCTCTGCTATCGCCATCGCACTCCTCATCGGCGGCGCCGCCCGTTCCCAACAGGCCGATCACACCCCATCTGCGGACGAGGGCACGGCGCTGCCCGAAATTGTCGTCCGCTCACCGAGCCCGATCCAGCGCGCGCACCGTCACACCGCGCAAGGCGGCCGCGCCACCGCGACACAACCCGCGCCGGCCGCGCCCGATTGGGCCGCGTTCCCCGGCACGCTGCCGATCGTCACCGATCAGTTCGCCACCGTCACCGTGGTACCGAACGAGGAAATCCGCCGCAGCGCATCGTCGACTCTCGGCGATCTCCTCAACAACAAGCCCGGCATCACCGGCTCGTCGTTCGCACCCGGCGCGTCGAGCCGCCCGATTATCCGCGGCCTCGATGTCAATCGCGTCGGCATCGTCGACAACGGCATCGGCAGCAACGGCGCGTCCGATCTCGGCGAGGATCATTTCGTCCCGATCGATCCGCTGGCGACCAACCAGGTCGAGGTCATCCGCGGCCCGGCGACGCTGCGCTACGGCTCGCAATCCATCGGCGGCGTGGTCAGCGCCACCAACAACCGCATTCCGGAATCGCTGCCGTGCAGCGCGGTGCCGTCGATCCAGACCTACGGTTATGCGGTGAAAGCGCCGGAGCTGTCGCCGGGCAATCCGTGCGCGAGCTTCGAGACGCGCTCGTCGCTCTCCAGTGTCGATCAGGGCCGCGAAGGCGCGGTGCTGCTCGACGTCGCAGGCTCCAACGTCGCGATTCACGCCGACGCCTACGCCCGCAAGACGGAAGACTACACCACGCCTCACGGCGTCCAGAAGAACACGGCGACGCAATCGAACGGCGCCTCGGTCGGCGCCTCGTATTTCTTCGCGGGCGGCTTCATCGGCGCGGCGGTGACGCAGACCAACAGCCTTTACCGCATTCCCGGGACGGAAGGCGAAGAGGTCGGCACCCGCATCGACGCCAAACAGACCCGCGTGACGCTCAAGGGCGACTACCATCCGGATTCCGCCGCCATCGACGTGATCCGGTTCTGGGCCGGCGCGACCGACTACAGGCACAATGAACTCGGCCGCGCCGATGCGGCGGATTTCTCCACCGACGGCGTGCGCCAGACCTTCACCAACAGGGAGCAGGAAGGCCGCGTCGAGGTGCAGCTCGCGCCCGTCAACATGCGCTTCGCCACGCTGACGACCGCGCTCGGGGCGCAGATCACGCATCAGGAACTGACCGCCCCGAGCCCCGACGATCCCGGCAGTCCCCTCAACGGCCTGTGGGACCCCAACCACAACACCCGGATCGCCGGATATGTTTTCAACGAATTCAAATTCAGCGAAACCACTAAGGCGCAGGTCGCGGGCCGCATCGAACATGTCAACCTGTCCGGCTCGACGCCCTCGTTCATTCCGAATCTGTTCGACGACCCGTCGGAGATCGGTCCCGCGGTCGCGCGTCGCCCCAGCTTCACGCCGGCGAGCGGCAGCGTCGGCCTGATCCACAACCTGCCCTATGGCCTCGTCGCCAGCATCACCGGACAGTATACCGAGCGCGCGCCGAAGCCCGCCGAACTGTTCTCGCGCGGCGGCCACGACGCCACCGAGACCTTCGACATCGGCAATCCGAACCTGAAGATCGAGACCGCGAAATCGGTCGAGATCGGCCTGCGCAGGAACACCGGTCCTTTCCGTTTCGAACTGACCGGCTACGACACCCACTTCGACGGCTTCATCTACCGCAACCTGACAGGCAACACCTGCGACGGCACGGCGTGCGTGGCGAACGACGGCCTCGAACTCAAGCAGGCGATCTATTCGCAGCGCAACGCCCATTTCCGGGGTGCGGAATTCCAGTTCCAGTATGACGCAGCGCCGTTGTGGGGAGGCGTGATCGGCGTCGAAGGACAGTATGATATTGTCCGCGCCACCTTCGACGACGGCACCAACGTGCCGCGCATTCCGCCGCAGCGGCTGGGCGGCGGCCTCTACTACCGCGACGCCCACTGGCTCGCCCGCGTCAACCTGCTCCATGCCTTCGCGCAGAACAACGTCAGCGGCGTCGAAACGCCGACCGCGGGATACAACAACCTGCGCGCGGAAGTGAGCTATACCACGAAGCTGGCGAAGGACCGCTGGCTCGGACCGCGGGAGTTCACCTTCGGTCTGGTCGGCAACAACCTGCTCAACGACGACATCCGCAATGCCGTCGCCTACAACAAGGACGAGGTCCTGCAGCCCGGCCTCGGGGTGCGCATGTTCGCGACCGTGAAGTATTGAATTGTGCGATCTATCGCCGGGTCGTCCCCGCCTGCGCGGGGACGACACAGTCTATGTCGCTGTCAGATCGCCCGCGCGAACGTCCAGTCGGGCCGGATCGCGCCGGCGATGCCCTCGGCCGCGCCCTCCACGAGTTCGCGCACCAGAAGCCGCGCCGGATCGACCGGGCCCGGCATGGTGACCGTTCCCTTGGCAATGCGCTTGAAGCCGGCCCGGCTGTAATAGGCCTCGTCCCCCACCAGCACCACAAGGCGATGCCCGTGCGCCTTGGCGTCGGCGAGCGCGCGCTCCAGCAGCACCCGCCCGACACCGCGGTCGCGGAACGGCGGCTCCACCGTCAGCGGCCCGAGCAGCAGCGCCGGCGTATCGCCGATGCACACCGGCAGTTGCCGCACCGAGCCGACCAGCAAGGTGCCGATCCGCGCGGTGAACGACAGATCGAGCAGATGATCGACATGCTCGCGCAGGCGATAGGCCGAGAGCGCGTAACGGCCGGGGCCGAAGGTGCGCTCGGTCAGGCGCTCGATGGCCTGGGCGTCGTTGGCGGTCTCGGCCAGAATGGTCAGGGACAGATCGGACATGATGGGCCGCGCCTTAGAGCGTTTTCGAGCGAAGTGGAGACCGGTTCGCGTCAAGAAAACGCGTCAAAACAAAAATTGAGAGCCCCGTTCCGATTTGATCGGAACGGAAATGGCTCTAGCATCTGGGGCGGGCGCGGTCTACGGGCGCGCCGCCTGGAGCAATTTTAGTTTAGACGGAATCCTCCGTCGTCATGCCCGGCTTTATGCCGGGCATCCATATCTTTGGAAGTTTCCACGAAATAAGACGTGGATGGCCGGGACAAGCCCGGCCATGACGGATCAGCCTGTCTCCACCAAAATATGAAATGCTCTAATACCAGTCCTCGGTCAGCGGCGCGCCGTCCAGCACCTCGGCGATCCGCGCCCGGGTGCCGCGGGTGGTGCCCTCCGGCAGGGCCGACACATCGAAAAAGCCGCAGGCGACGATCTCGCTGTTGGGCTCCGGCAGCCGGTCCTGCCGGAACGCCCGCACCACATAGACCGCGACATGATCGCGTCGCGACACACGGCGGTTGAAGAACAGCCCGTGCAGGTGAGGCTCGCCGGTCATCTCGATGCGCCCCTCCTCGATCAGCTCGCGCCTCAGCGATTCCAGAAACGTCTCGCCGGTCTCGACGCCGCCGCCGGGCAGATGCCAGCCGGCGACATAGCTGTGCCTGACCAGAAACACGCGATTGTCACCGTCGAGCACCACCGCGCGCACGCCGAGCGTCATGCCGCGGGCAAAGCGCGCATAGAAATGAAATATGCGGCGCAGCACCGGCTCGAAGCGCAGACGGAGGTCCTGAAAAGTCATGGCGCGAGAGTCATGGTGAGAGTCATGGCACGAGATTCCGTGCGGCGGCCGTGTTATGCAGATCGCCCCCAGACGCAGCGCACGGCAATTCGAGGGCGAGGTGGAGCGTGATAGCATTTCAGCCCCTGACGGTCACGCCGCGATGACGCCGTTCGTGCTTGCCCATCTGTCCGATCCGCATCTCGGCCCGATGCCGCAGGCGCGGCTGCGCGAGCTCGCCGGCAAGCGCGCCATCGGCTATCTCAACTGGCATCGCAAGCGGCACATGGTCCACCGTCGCGACGTCCTCGCCGAGCTTGTCGCCGATATGCAGGCGCAGCGGCCGGACCACATCGCCGTCACTGGCGATCTCGTCAACATCGCGCTTCCGCCGGAATTCGTCGCGGCGCGGGCGTGGCTGGACAGCGTCGGCTCCCCGCACGACGTGTCGCTGGTGCCGGGCAATCACGACGCCTATGTCACCGGCGCCCGCGATCACTTTCCTCATCTGTGGGCGGATTATCTGCGCGCCGACGACGCCGCGCCGGACAGCGAGCCGGTCTTTCCCTATGTGCGCCGGCGCGGGCCGCTGGCGCTGATCGGCGTTTCCACCGCCGTGCCGAGCGCGCCGTTCATGGCCACCGGCCGGCTCGGACACGGCCAGCGCGATGCTCTCGCCCGGCTGCTGCCGCAACTCGCGGACGAGAAGCTGTTTCGCGTGCTGCTGATCCACCACCCGCCCCGGACCTCGCCCGGGCGCTGGGCGGCGCGGCTGCGCGATTCGCGAGAGCTACTGGAGGTGATCGCGCGCCATGGCGTCGAGCTGGTGCTGCACGGCCACGACCATCGTCACGCCACGGTGTGGCTCGACGGGCCGCGCGGTCGCATCCCGGCCATCGGGGTGCCGTCGGCCTCGGCGGCGGCGCAGGGTCACAACCACCCGGCGGCGTATAACCTGTTCACGGTGAGCGGCCGCGCGGAGAGCTGGCGCTGCGACCATCGTATCCGCGGTTTCGCCGGACACGACAGCAACGATCAAAGCAGCGGCGCTCAGAGCATCGGCGAGATCGGCAATGTGCGATTGATCTGAAACGCCGCGCTATCCGCCGCGCAGCGCCATCACCAGCGCGAGGATGAACAGCGCGGCGAGCCCGGCGACGAAGCCGGCCGCGAAGGTCCACGCCGTCCTGTTGCGCCCGGCAGGGGCTGCCGCAGTCACAGCCGGGCCCGGCGTCACCACCATCGCGTGCTCGCGCTCGATCATGCGCCGGGCGATGTAGTCGGTGACGGCATCGACCATCGCCGGCACCTCGCGCGATTCGGCCAGCAGAATGCGGCCGAACCGCGTATCCTGGGTGAAGCGATAGATGCGCTTGTCGCGCCCCATCGACACATGGGCCACCGCATCGATCCACAGCCGTGGCGTATCGCCCTGGCTGATGCCGCGGTCGAACAGATCGACGTCGGCCGGGATTTCGGCGAACAGCGGATCGAGCGCCTCGTGGAGAATCTCCAGTCGCGCCACCTCGGCGTCGCGCAGATCGACCACCACGCCGGTGCGGTCGGCGGCCTCGATGCGGGCCTTGCGCAGGGCGTCGCGCAGCCGGACCGGGCCCGTCGTGCCGGCCTTGTCGTTCGGGGCACCCTGTTCCGCCATGGAGATCGATACCTTTGTTTCGGTTATCTTAATCTATCAGTAACCCTCTCCCCCGCAAGCGCCGGGCCGGACGTTTCCCCGCACGGAGCGCGCGGCGGTCCTCTATCCAGCATAAAAAACGGCCCCGTCCGAAACCGGAGCAGGGCCGCTGAAATGGGGCGGGCGACGAACCTCGCCCGGAAATGGGTCAGCCCAGTGGGTCAGGCCGTCCCGCGGTGCGGTTCTTCCACGATCGAGAAGCGCACGCCGGCGCGATGGCGGTTCTCCTCGGAGACCTCACGCCAGGCATCCTCGGCTTCCTTGCGGGTCTTGAACGGACCCTTGACCTGGGCCGAGCCCTCCACGAGCTTGTGGAAGTTCATCGAGCCGAACTCACCGCCGATCACCCAGAAATTGCTGCCGTGGGTCGTCATGAAAGTCTCCTGTTACGCTGCTGCGGGCGTTTGCCGACCGGTCCGCGACCGGGCTGCTTCGACCCTGCAATTGTCCGCTTCACATTCGTGACAATGCGCCGCGAAATTCGTGACAGCGATTTAACGCCAAGCGAGAGAGTTCGTACAGACAGCTTGTCGTCGAATGGTGATGTGATGTAACATATATACTTGTAATAGATGTCATTTTGTAAATTTTGTCATAGAAGAGGATGTCATGGCCTCCGATCCGGGCAAGAAGCTGTTCGTCGGCCCGCGGTTCCGGCGCATCCGCCAGCAGCTTGGCCTGTCGCAGACCCAGATCGCCGAGGGGCTGGGCATCTCGCCAAGCTACGTCAACCTGATCGAGCGCAACCAGCGCCCGGTGACGGCCCAGATCCTGCTGCGCCTCGCCGAAGCCTACGACCTCGACCTGCGCGATCTCGCCACCGCCGACGAGGACCGCTTCTTCGCCGAACTGAACGAGATTTTCTCCGACCCGCTGTTCCGGCAGATCGACCTGCCCAAGCAGGAATTGCGCGACCTCGCCGAACTCTGCCCGGGCGTGACCCATTCCCTGCAACGGCTCTATGCCGCCTACACCGAGGCCCGACGCGGCGAGACCATGGCGGCGGCGCAGGTCGCCGAACGCAATGAGGGCGCGGGCCCGCGCTTCGAGGCCAACCCGATCGAGCGGGTGCGCGACCTGATCGAGGCCAATCGCAACTATTTCCCGGAACTGGAGAGCGCGGCGGAAGCCGTGCGCGACGAACTCAACGTCGCCGCGCAGGACCTGCTGGCGGCGCTCACCGCGCGGCTGCGCGAGCGCCATGCCATGACGGTGCGCGTCATGCCGGTGGACGTGATGCGCGAAACCCTGCGGCGCTGGGACCGCCACCGCCGTCAACTCCTGATCTCCGAGCTGATCGACCTGCCCGGGCGCGCGTTCCAGCTCGCGATCCAGGTGGCGCTGGCCGAATGCGGCCCGACCATCGACGCCATCGCCAACCGCGCCGGCCCGCTCGACGACACCACGCGCAAGCTCTATCGCATCACGCTGGCAAACTATTACGCCGCCGCGGTGATGATGCCCTACCCGGCCTTCCAGAGCGCCGCCGAAACCCTCGGCTACGATCTGCAGGTGCTGGGTCAGCGCTTCAACGCCGGCTTCGAGCAGATCTGCCACCGCCTCACCACCCTGCAACGGCCGAACGCGCGCGGCGTGCCGTTCTTCCTGCTACGGGTGGACAATGCCGGCAACGTCTCCAAGCGGTTCTCGTCCGGCACCTTCCCGTTCTCGAAATTCGGCGGCACCTGCCCGTTGTGGAACGTGCATTCGACCTTCGACACGCCCGACCGCATGCTGCAGCAGGTGATCGAACTGCCCGACGGCAGCCGTTATTTCTCCATCGCGCAGATGGTCCGCCGCCCGGCCGCGCCCTATCCCCAGCCGCAGCCGCGCTTCGCCATCGGGCTCGGCTGCGAGATCCGCCACGCCGCCAAGCTGGTCTATGCCGGCGGCCTCGACCTCGACACGGTTCAGGGCACGCCGATCGGCGTCAACTGCCGCCTGTGCGAGCGGGAGAATTGCAGCCAGCGCGCCGAGCCGCCGCTGACGCGCACGCTGATCCTCGACGAATACACCCGCCGCGTGTCGTCGTTCACCTTCAGCAATGCGCGCGAGCTATGAAAACCGTTGCCCCGAACGCGGCGCTGCGCGCAGCGATGCGCCGCTGAGCCGGGGCCGTCACGGATACGACGGCGCGTAGGCGCGAACACCGCAGGCACTCCGCTTGTAACGGCCCCGGTTCTGCGATGCACTGCTTATGCACTGCATCGCGCCCGGGACACGTGCGCCTTGCTGGTCCCTCCGTTATGGCCCAGCCTCGCCGCGCTTGAGCCGGCCATAGACCAGGCTCAGCGTCAGGCAATAGGCAGCGAGCATCCCCAGCATCATCAGCGCGGGCCAGCCGCTCGCGCCGGCGCCGACCGCGAACACGCCGTGGCTGAGCGCCGGCAGAATGACGAGCCCGGTCGTGAGCCACGCCAGCATGGTGACCAACAGGCCCTTGCCGGTCGCGGTGCGCGCCGGGATGACGTCATAGGCCCAGGCGAAAATCGAACTCCAGACCACAGCACCGCTCGCCATCGGCAACAGCCATGACAGCGTCGGCGCCCATGCCGCGCCGACCGCCTCCGCCAGCAGGCGCTGCAGATCGTCATAAGGCTGGAACGCCGGCAGGATGCCGAGCCAATGCCGCCCGCCCATCAGGACGCTTTGCGCCGCCATGCCGCACAGGCCGGCCACAATCGCGTTGCGCAAGCGCAGGACAACCGCGCGCGCACTGCCGGCTCTTAGATTTTTACCGCTTTTCATGCCAGTCTTGACGGGAATCAGCTCGGCCGCAATGCCGCTCAGGACACGATAACGAACACACACGATAACGGACACACGCCATGGCACGCTATCCGATTCGTCTTCTCGCTTGCGCCGCGACGGTCGCGCTCGCCGCACTCTCCGCCCCGGCCCGCGCCCAGAGCGGCGCGCGCTGCCACAACGGCCAAAGCTTCGATCAGTTTCTTGCGCAATTGAAACAGGACGCCGCCAAGGCCGGCGTGTCGCAGCGCGCACTCGCCGCCGCCGCGCCTTACCTGGTCTACGACCAAGGCATCGTCAACCGCGACCGCGGCCAGCGCGTGTTCGGCCAGATCTTCACCGAGTTCGCCGGCCGCATGGCGTCGGAGTCGCGCCGGGTGCGCGCGCAGCAACTGATCCAGACCCATGCGCACGCATTCGCGCGTGCCGAAAAGGAATACGGCGTGCCGCCGGCGGTGATCGCCGCATTCTGGGCGCTGGAAAGCGACTTCGGCGCGGTGCAGGGCAAGCTGCCGACGCTGCGCTCGCTGGTGTCGCTCGCCTATGACTGCCGCCGCGCGCAGATGTTTCATGACGAGACCATCGCCGCGCTGAAGATCATCGACCGCGGCGACCTCGCGCCGGCCGAGATGATCGGCTCGTGGGCCGGCGAACTCGGCCAGACCCAGTTCCTGCCGCGCCACTATTACGACTATGCCGTCGATTACGACGGCGACGGCCATCGCAACCTGCTGCGCAGCGCGCCAGACGTGATCGGCTCCACCGCGCACTACATCGCCACCGGATTGAAATGGCGGCGCGGCGAGCCGTGGCTGCAGGAAATCCGCGTGCCCGCAAATCTTCCCTGGGACCAGGCCGACCTCACCATCAAGCATCCGCGCGCGAAATGGGCGGCGTGGGGCGTCACCCTTGCCGATGGCCGGCCGCTGCCGAACGACAACCTGCCCGCCTCGGTGCTGCTACCGATGGGACGCACGGGACCGGCGTTTCTCGCCTATCCGAATTTCGCCGCCTACACCGAATGGAACAACTCGCTGATCTACGCCACCACGGCGGCCTATCTCGCCACCCGCATCGCCGGCGCGGCCCCCATGCGCAAGCCGTCCGCGCCGGTGGCGCAACTGCCGTTCAACGAACTCAAGGAGCTGCAGCAATTGCTGGCGCGGCAGGGTCTCGATGTCGGCAAGATCGACGGCGTGCTCGGCCAGCAGAGCCGCATCGCGGTGAAGACCATGCAGATGAAATACGGCCTGCCCGCCGATTCATGGCCGACGGCAGAACTGCTGACGCGAATGCGCGGCCCGCGCGCGGCGGCGCAATAGTTGCATCGCAGACGGTTTGTTCTCTGCGCGCCTGCGGGCGGAGAACGATTCTGCCGCGCATCCCGGCGGCGGCGCGCGGCGCGTTATCGCATGATCGTCCGCTTGTCACCCGCACGGCCGCCATGGCCGTCGTCGCATAGGCGACATGCTTCCTGCCGCGCCGCTTGTTTTCCCGCCGCGCCGGGGTTAGATGCATCTGCATTGAAATCATTCCTGGATCACACGCCATGAGCGCTTCCAAACTGTTCGAGCCCTACACCCTCGGCGCCGTCACCCTGAAAAACCGCATCGCGATGGCGCCGCTCACGCGCAACCGCGCAGCCGCCGGCTTCGTGCCGAGTCCGCTCGCCGTGGACTATTACGGCCAGCGCGCCTCCGCCGGACTGATCATCACCGAAGCGAGCCAGATCTCGCAGCAGGGCCAAGGCTATCAGGATACCCCCGGTATCTACACCAAGGAGCAGGTCGCGGGCTGGCGCAAGGTGACCGACCGCGTCCACGCCCGCGGCGGCCACATCTACATTCAGCTCTGGCATGTCGGACGCATTTCCCACGCCTCGCTGCAGCCGAATAACGGCGCTCCGGTCGCGCCCTCTGCGATCCGCGCCAACACCAAGACATTCGTGAACGGCGCCTTTACCGACGTGTCCGAACCGCGCGCCCTCGACTTGGGCGAAATTCCCGGCCTCATCGACACCTACAAGCGCGCCGCCGCCAATGCGGTGGAGGCCGGCTTCGACGGCGTCGAAATTCACGGCGCCAACGGCTATCTGCTCGACCAGTTCGCCAAGGACGGAGCGAACAAGCGCACCGACGCCTATGGCGGCGCGATCGAGAACCGCGCCCGGCTGATGCTGGACGTCTCGAAAGCCGTGAGCGACGAAATCGGCGCCGCGCGCACCGGCATCCGCATCTCGCCGGTGACGCCCGCCAACGACGCTTCCGACAGCAATCCGCAAGCGCTGTTCGATTACATCGTCGACGGCCTCAATGCATTGAAGCTCGTCTACATCCACGTCATCGAAGGCGCGACCGGCGGGCCGCGCGACAACGCGCCGTTCGACTACGGCAGCTTGCGCAAGCGCTTCAGCGGCACCTACATCGCCAACAACGGTTACGATCTCAAGCTC
The DNA here is from genome assembly GCA_020544565.1 of Bradyrhizobiaceae bacterium. GTDB lineage: Bacteria > Pseudomonadota > Alphaproteobacteria > Rhizobiales > Xanthobacteraceae > Afipia. The sequence goes on along the minus strand of CP078014.1, from coordinate 3,972,329 downwards.
GCCAACGAGGCGCTGGGCCAGAACAAAGCCGACATGATCGCATTCGGCAAGCTGTTCATCTCCAACCCGGATCTGGTCGAGCGGTTGAAGCTCGGCGCGCCGCTGAACGATTTCGACAAGACCACCTTCTATGGCGGCGGCGCGAAGGGCTACACCGATTATCCGACGCTGGAACAAGTCGCCGCCAACTAAGCGTCATGCCAGCGCGATTTTCCGCCACAAGATACCAAGGCCGGGACCGCTCCCGGCCTTTTTTCATTGCTCATGAGTTCCAGGATTCAGGAGTTCAGGCCGGAACCGGATCCCGCCGCCGGGCCAGGAAGCGCGCCACGGCACGCTCCGCATCCCGCGCGCTCTTGAAAATGCGGCCATCGAGCGGATTGAACTTGTGAACCGCGGCGAAAAAACGGAACCCGGACTTCTCGCGCACGACGATGCCCGCGGCTTCCGACCTGACTTCGATGATGTAGGTGTCTGACATGATGTTCCGCCCGGATATTCCCGTTCTCGTGCCGCATTAATTCGCAGCACTGCAAAAAGTTTCAGAGCAGAGAGGCCGGACAAATACGCATCCGTCCGCGAGCTTCACGCGACGCAACGCCTTCGTCGGATATCCATTCAACGATCATGCCAATCATCGTCGCGCCGACATATCCAACGGCGAAGCCTGCCGATGCTTCGCGCCACTCCTCTCTTATCTGATTTGGCATGGAGCGGCGAGATGGCTGCGTCGTCTTTCGACAAATAATAAGAAACACTGCGCACGCTACTTGCACCGCAGCATGAAAATTGTGCACGGCGGCCGCACGCGACAGGATTCATTCTCAAATAGGAAAGCGGCGCAACACCCACGCGGTGACAGACGCGGTGTCCGAGACGTGGCGGACGCGCACGCCGCGCGCGGCGTCACGATGCGACGTTCACTTCGGTCGCGGCATCTCGAACATCATGTCGGAACGGACCTGCACATAGTCGCCCCCACGCCCGGCACGCAGGATCGGATAAGCTTCCGCGGTTTGATAGACGCCGTCGCGGATCAGGCGCGTGTCGATATGCACCGCGACCACTTCGCCGAAGACCATCCAGGCGTCCGCTTTGCGGCCATCGGCGCCCTCGAGCTGGAGCATCTGGGTCCGCTTGCACTCGAAAGACACCGGACTTTCGCCGACGCGCGGCACACCGACCAGGCGCGACGGCGCCTTAGTCAATCCGGCGAGGACGAATTCGTCGGTCTCGTGCGGCACGCTTGCCGACGTCATGTTCATCTGTTGAGCAATGTCCCGCGTCGCCAGATTCCAGGTGAATTCTCCGGTTTCTTTGATATTGGCGACCGTGTCCTTCCAGCCGGTCGAGGAGAAGCCGATGATGGGCGGCACGTAGCAGAACGCGTTGAAGAAGCTGTAGGGCGCGAGATTGACGTTGCCCCTGGCATCGCGGGACGCGATCCAACCGATCGGCCGGGGGCCAACGATGGCGTTGAACGGATCGTGCCGCAGGCCGTGGCCCTTCGACGGTTCGTAATAATGCATGTCGCTCATGATCGTGCCTGCCGTTTCCCGCTAATCCGTCCGCGTCCCCAATGACGCCAGAACGAAATCGATCATCTGGTCGAGATTGGGTTCCGTGTCATCGACGCACTGCTCGATCAATTGCGGATGGAAAAACCGCATCATCGCCGTGCAGCTGACCTTTGCCGTCAGCGCGACATTGTCCGCCTTGAAGACGCCCGCAGCGACGCCGTCGCCGATCACCTTCGCCACCGCCGTGACCATATGCTCTTTATAGACATCGCAGACGCCCCAGCTTTCCTCCATGGCGATGGACACCATCTCGTGGATCTTGGCGTCGCCGACGAAGCGCTCGGTGTTCATGCGGCTGATGGTGACGAGCAGCTCGCGCAGACGCGCAGCCGGCGGCGTGGACTTGGCGGCGATGGCCGCAATCTCGACCTCCACCTCGCCCATCAGGCGGCGCGCCACCCCTTCGTAAATCGCCTTTTTGGAGTCGAAGAAGCGATAGACATTCGCCGGCGACATCTTGAGCGCGCGCGCGATATCCGCAACCGTGGTCTTGAGATAACCGATATCGCGAAACAGGCGCTCCGCGGCGGCCAGAATCCGCGTCCGCATTTCCAGATCGGCGTTATCGTGCAACAGCATCATGGTCGTCAGGCATCCGTGTCATATCTGTGTCGTCGCATGGCGCGACATCTCTCTCCACCGGCTCCATTCTGCGGCTCCTAGTCCGCCGTCGCCGCCAGCGGCGGCGCGTGGGGGAGTTGCTCCGGTCCCGCGGCCATCGCGGCCTGCGTCTCGTCGGCGCCGCGCTCGTCCAGACTGTTGCGGAACCATAGCGCATAGAGGCCGGGCAGGAACAGCAAAGTCAGGAACGTCGCGACGAACAATCCTCCCATGATGGTGATCGCCATCGGTCCCCAGAACGCGGAGCGGGACAGCGGGATCATGGCCAGGATCGCCGCCAGCGCCGTCAGGATCACCGGCCGGGCGCGGCGCACCGTGGCCTCGACGATGGCCTCGCGCCGGGTCAGGCCGTGGGCGACGTCGGTCTCGATCTGATCCACCAAGATCACCGTGTTGCGCATGATCATGCCGGCCAGCGCGATCAGGCCGAGCAGCGCCACGAATCCGAACGGGCTGTTGGCGATATTCAGACCGAGCGACGTCCCGACGATACCAAGCGGCGCGGTGAGGATCACCAGCACCAGACGCGAAAAGCTCTGCAACTGGATCATCAGCAGCACCAGCATGCCGATCGCCATCAGCGGGAACAGCTTGAAAATCGACTCCCTCGCCTTGCCCGATTCCTCGATGGCTCCGCCGATCTCGATGCGATAGGCGGGTTCGAGACTGTTGCGAATGTCCTTCAGCTTCGGCCAGATCGCGTTGGTCACGTCGGGCGCCTGGACGCCATCGACGATATCACCGCGCACGGTGATCGCCATGTCGCGGTTGCGCCGCCACAGGATCGGTTCCTCGTGGGCGTATTCGATCCGGGCGATCTGCGATAACGGCACGGCGACGCCGCCCCGCGAATAGATGGTGAGATCGCCGACCCGGCCGAGATCGAGGCGCTCGGACGGCACCGCCCGCGCCACCACGCCGACCTTTTCCACGCCGTCGCGCAGGGTCGTCACCTGCGCGCCGGAAATCAGCATGGCGAGGGACTGCGAGATGTCCTGCGGCGTGAGGCCAAGGGCGCGCGCACGGTCCTGATCGACGGCGAGCTTGAGGTACGGCGTCTGCTCGTTCCAGTCGAGGTGCGGGTCCACCACATTCGGATTGGCGTGCATCACGTCGCGCACCTTGTAGGCGATCGCGCGCACGGTCGCGGTCTCGGGCCCGATCACGCGGAACTGGATCGGAAAGCCGACCGGCGGACCGAAATTGAAGCGATCCACGCGCACCCGCGCTTCCGACAGAGCGCCATCCGCCACCGCCTTTTCCAGCCGCGCCTTGATGCGTTCGCGCGCCGCGGCGTCCCTGGCCACGATCACGGTTTCGGAGAACGACTCGTTCGGCAATTGGGGATTGAGGCCGAGCCAGAAGCGCGGCGACCCCTGGCCGATATAGCTCGTATAGGTGGCGATATCCTTGTCGTCCTTGAGCAGCGCCTCGGCCTTCTTGACGCTCGCCTTGGTGACGTTGAACGCCGTGCCTTCCGGCAGACGCAGTTGCAGGAACAGTTCCGGCCGCTCGGACAGCGGGAAGAACTGCTGCTGCACATGGCCGAAGCCGGCGATCGCGGCGATGAAGACGCCGACGGTGGCGAGCACGACGGTTCCGCGCCGCCGCACGCACCATTCGATCACGCGGCGCAGCGCGCGATACATCCGCGTCTCATAGATGGCGTGAGGATCATGGCCGTGCCGCCCCTTGGCGAAGTCCGGCAACAGTCTGACGCCGATATAGGGCGTAAAGATCACGGCGACGAACCACGACGCCACCAGCGCGATCGCCACCACCCAGAAGATGCCGCCGGCATATTCACCGACGCCGGAATTGGCGAAGCCGATCGGCAGAAAGCCGACCGCGGTGACCAGCGTGCCGGTCAGCATGGGAAAGGCGGTGGATTCCCAGGCGAAGGACGCCGCCTTCATGCGATCCCAGCCCTGCTCCATCTTCACCACCATCATCTCCACCGCGATGATGGCGTCGTCCACCAGGAGGCCGAGCGCGATGATGAGCGCGCCGAGGGTGATGCGGTGCAGGTCCATGCCCATCGCATTCATCACGATGAAGACGATCGCCAGCACCAGCGGCACCGACAGCGCCACCACGATCCCGGTGCGCCAGCCGAGCGCGAGGAACGACACGAACAGCACGATGACCAGCGCCTCGATGAAGGAACGCACGAATTCACCGACGGCATGCTCGACCATCTTCGGCTGATCGGCGATCTGCTCGATCTCGAAGCCTTGCGGCACCGCGGCCATGAAGGCGTCGGTCGCCTGTTTCACGTTCTCACCGAGTTTGAGGATGTTGGCGCCCTTCGCCATCACCACGCCGAGGCCGATAGCGGGCCTGCCTTCCTGCCGGACCTGATAGTCGGGCGGATCGACAAAGCCGTGGGTGACGGTGGCGATATCGCCGAGCCGGAACACCCGGCCGTTGCCCTCGACCGGCGTTTCCGCCACAGCCCTGACGCTGTCATAGGCACCGGTGACGCGCAGCGGCACGCGCTGCGACGATGTCTCCACCGTGCCGGCGGGCACCACGGCATTCTGCTTGGCCAGCGAATCGAACAGCGTCTGGGTGGTGATGCCGAGGGTGGCGAGCTTGGCGTGGGAGAATTCGACGAACACCCGCTCGTCCTGGGTGCCGTAGAGATTGACCTTGGTGACGTCCGCGACCTTCAGGAGCCGCTGCCGCAGACCCTCGGCCACCTTCTTGAGCTGGGCGTAATCGGCCCCCTCGCCGGTCAGCATGTAGAGGATCGAATCGACATCGCCGTATTCATCGTTGATGTTCGGTCCGATCAGGTTCGCCGGCAGGTCGCCGCGAATGTCGGTCAGCTTCTTGCGGAGCTGATAGAAAAGCTGCGGCACCTCTTTCGCCGGCGTGCTGTCCTTGAAGGTCAGGGTCATCGCCGTGAAGGACGGCTTGGTGTAGGTCTGCACCTTCTCGAAATAGGGCAGCTCCTGCAGCTTCTTCTCGATGCGGTCGGCGACCTGCTCCTGCATGTCTTTCGCGGTCGCACCGGGCCAGGCGGCATTGATGATCGCCACCTTGATGGTGAAGGACGGATCCTCGGCGCGGCCGAGCCGCTGATAGGAGATCAGGCCCGCGAGGCCGAGCATCACGATGAAGAACAGCACCAGCGTCGGGTGCGCCACCGCCCACGCGGAAAGATTGAAGCGCTTCATCAGTCTCTCCCGGAGCCGGTCAGAACGACAGCGACGACACCACCCGGACCTTGCGGGCCGGATCGAGCTTCTGCACGCCGAGCACGACCACGTTCGCGCCTTCCTCGACACCGCCGGTGATGACAACCTTGTCGCTCTCGTAGGCTTTCACCTGCACCGGCTTAAGCGACACGTCGCCGGTCCGGGGATCCGCGACATAAAGCGCGGGACCGTCACCCTGATTGAACAGCGCCGACAGCGGCAGCCGCGCCACCCGCTCCGACGCGGAATCCGCCAGCGTCAGGGTCGCGGTCATGCCAAGCGACACCGCGCCATCGGCATCTGGCAGGGAGAACTTGGCCTGATAGGTGCGCGTGGCGGCGTCCGCCGCCGGCGCGATTTCGCGCAGCCGCGCGGCATATGTCTTTCCGGGCGCCGACCACAGGGTGACGCTGGCCGCACCGGTCTTGGCGAAATTCACCAGCGTTTCCGGGATCGCAACCACCGCCTCCTTCTCGGCGGAGCGCGCCACGCGGATTGCGCTCTGGCCGGCGGCCACCACCTGCCCCGGTTCGACCAGGGTGGCGGTGACGACGCCGCGCGAGTCGGCGACGAGGGTGGCGTAAGACAGGCTGTTGCGGGTGAGTTCGACAGAGCGCTCCGCCCGCTCCAGACGGGCGCGGGCCTCGTCGGCCGCTGCCTTCGCCTGATCGACCTGGGCCTGGGTGGACCAGCCGCGGCCACGCAGCTCGTTGGCGCGGCCCTCGGCGGCGCTGGCCTGCGCCAGCACCCCGGTCGCCGCACTGAGTTCGGCCTGCGCCTGCTCTGCCTGCAATTTGAGATCGATCGGGTCGAGAGTCGCCAGCGGCTGGCCGACATCGACGATCTGCCCGACCTCGACAAGGCGCTTGGCCACCTTCCCCGGAACGCGGAAGCCCATGTCGGTTTCGATGCGCGGCCGGATGGTGCCGACGAAGCTGCGTTCCGGCGATTGCGGCACGTAGCGGACCGGCGACACCAGAACCGGGCGGCCCTTGTCGCTCTGTTCGGCGGCATTTTCGCTGCAGGCGGCCAGCACGAGCGCCGGAAGGGCCACCGCCACAGCGGTCAAGACCTTGTTTCTACGCCGAAAAATCGGAAATTGCACCATGACGGGTCCTCGAACAGAGTTCGCGAACCTCTTACAATGACTGACGATTGTCAATATTCGTCACTAATCATAATGCCGCAGGGTGGATCCTTAACTTTGGAAACAAAAGCGTCCACTCCCGGCAATGGCAGGCAGAAACGTGATCGGGCACTCGAAAGCTCCCCAACGCAAATGCCCGCGACAAGCGCGGGCATGGTTGCAGCAGATTCGTATGGTCCGGCGTTACGCCTTCTCCGCCGGATCCCGATGGATCGGATCGACCCACAGCACGGTCTCCGGTTTTTCCACCGGCTCGATGTCGAGATTGATGGCGATCGCCTCGCCGTCGCTGCGCACCAGCACGCATTCCAGCACCTCGTCGGGGCTGGCGTTGATTTCCTGATGCGGAACGTAAGGCGGCACAAAGATGAAATCGCCGGGACCCGCCTCCGCGGTGAACTGCAGGTGCTCGCCCCAGCGCATCCGGGCCTTGCCGCGCACCACATAGATGATGCTCTCCAGATGGCCGTGGTGGTGGGCGCCGGTCTTGGCATCGGGCTTGATGGTCACGGTGCCGGCCCACAGCTTCTGCGCGCCGGCGCGCGCGAAAGTGATCGCGGCCTTGCGGTCCATGCCCGCGGTGGATGGCACGTTGGGATCAAGCTGGTTGCCGGGGATCACTCGCACGCCGTCGTGCTTCCAGCGCTCGGCGTCGCCGTGAGCGTGGTCGTGCGGATGATGATGGTCGTGCGACATGACGTGGTCTTTCGTTGCTCGCGAAGGAAAGGGGGGCGGATGCGCCATGGCCCGGCAAAGCGCTGGCGGGAGATCACCAGATCAGGAAGTTGGCGTCAACGTGGCCGATGCGGCGCAGAACAGGTGCAAAGGCGAAAACCGGCCTAATAGGACTTCGGCAGCCCCAGTACCTTCTCGCCGATGAAACTGAGAATGAGCTGCGGGCTGATCGGCGCGATGCGCGGGATCATCACCTCGCGCAGATAGCGCTCGACGTGATACTCCTTGGCGTAACCGAAGCCGCCATGGGTCATCACCGCCTGCTCGCAGGCATGAAAGCCGGCCTCGCCCGCAAGATATTTCGCGGCATTGGCCGCCGGCCCGCACGGCAGGCCCTGATCGTACTGCCACGCCGCCGACAGCGTCATCAGCCACGCCGCCTCGAGATCGATCCAGTTCTTGGCCAGCGGATGCTGGATCGCCTGGTTCTGCCCGATCGGCCGGTTGAACACGACGCGCTGTTTCGCATAGGCCGCCGCCCGCGACAGCGCCAGCTTGCCGAGCCCGACGGCCTCGGACGCGATCAGCACGCGCTCCGGGTTCATGCCGTGAAGAATATATTCGAAGCCGCGGCCTTCTTCGCCGATGCGGTCGTCCACCGGGATTTCGAAATCGGAGAAAAACAACTCGTTGGAATCGACGGCCTTGCGGCCCATCTTGTCGATCTCGTGCACCTTGACGCGCTCACGGTCGAAATCCGCATAGAACAGGCTGAGGCCGTGGGTCGGGCTCTTTACCTCCTCGAGCGGCGTCGTGCGCGCCAGCAGCAGGATCTTGTGCGCGACCTGCGCGGTCGAGATCCACACCTTCTGGCCGTTGACGACATAGCGGTCGCCCCGGCGTTCCGCGCGGGTCTTCAACTGCGTGGTGTTGAGGCCGGTGTTGGGCTCGGTGACGCCGAAGCAGGCCTTCTCGCGGCCTTCGACGATGCCCGGCAGCATGCGCGCGCGCTGCGCGTCGGTGCCGAACACCACCACCGGATTGAGCCCGAACACATTCATATGAATCACGGAGGCACCGGTCATGCCCGCACCGGATTCCGAGATGGCGCGCATCATGATCGCCGCTTCCATGATGCCGAGACCGGAACCGCCGAACTGTTCGGGAATGCAGATGCCGAGCCAGCCGGCCTGCGCCATGGCATCGTAGAATTCGTGGGGGAAGCCCCCGTCGCGATCCTTCCCCAGCCAGTAGGCGTCGTCGAACCGGCTGCAAATCTTCAGGACGCTGTCGCGGATCGATTCCTGCTGAGCGCTCAGTGCGAAATCCATTGTGATCGTCTCCCGGCCTGCCAAGAGTTCTTACGGCTTAAGCCTCCTCTCCGACAATCACAAAACACAGCCCGCCGCGCGGACGGCGGCGCATGCGATGATTCAAGCACCGGACGCGGCAACGAATCTCGCACAGCGGAATAAGTAAATACGATCACGCCTTCCGGCTCAGCGTTCGGCGAACGCCTTCTCGATGACGAACTGACCGGGCTCGCCATTGTTACCCTCGACCATCCCCTTCGCCAGCAGCGCGGCGCGCATCTCCGTCATCAGCGCCGGGCTGCCGCAGATCATGGCGCGGTCCTGCGCGGGATCGAGTTGCGGCAATCCGATATCGTGAAAGAGCTTGCCGGAGCTCATCAGGTCGGTAATGCGGCCGCGATTGTGGAATGGATCGCGCGTCACCGTCGGATAGTAGATCAGTTTCTCGCGCACGAGTTCGCCGATCATCTCGTCGTTCGGCAACCTCTCGTTGATCATTTCGCCATAGGCCAGCTCGGCGACATGGCGGCACCCATGCAGCAGCACGATCTTCTCGAAACGCTCGTACGTCTCGGGGTCCTTGATCACGCTCAGGAACGGCGCGAGACCGGTGCCGGTGCCGATCAGATACAGGTTCCGACCGCTTTGCAGGTTGTCGATCACCAGCGTACCGGTCGCCTTGCGACCGACCATGATCTGGTCGCCGACCTTGAGATGCTGAAGGTGCGAGGTCAGCGGACCGTCCGGCACCTTGATCGAAAAGAATTCGAGCCGGTCCTCGTAATTGGCGCTGGCAACACTGTAGGCGCGCATCAGCGGCTTGCTGCCGATCTTCAGCCCGATCATGATGAATTCGCCGTTGCGAAAGCGGAACGACGGGTCGCGGGTCGTGGTGAAGCTGAACAGAGTATCGGTCCAGTGATGGACGCTGAGAACGCTTTCCTGATTGAAATTGCTCATTCTGCCGATCCCGAGGGTGCGAAACGTGTGAGCCGAGAAATTCACCGGAGTCGTTGCTCCGGCCAATTCATTTGTATACAAATGAATAATCCAGCTTGATCCGGCCGTCAAGCCGCGCTCAAGTCGGGCATGACGATTTTGCAGGCCGCAACGACATAAGGAGCACCCATGGCCCACGACGAACCCAAGGCAGCCGGCCCCAGCAAGCTGGTGATCCGCAACATCGGCCTGCTTCTCAGCGGAGCTCTGGAAAACCCGATCCTGGATGCCGACACCATCGTCGCCGAGAACGGCCGGATCACCGCCATCGGTCGCGCCAAGGATGTGGATAGCGAAGGCGCCACCACCATCGTCGACGCCAACGGCACCACCGTGACCCCCGGCCTGATCGACAGTCACGTCCACCCCGTGGCCGGCGAATTCACCCCGCGCCAGAACCAGATCGGTTGGATCGACAGCTTCCTGCACGGCGGCGTCACCACTATGATTTCCGCCGGCGAGGTTCACATGCCCGGCCGGCCCAAGGACGTGATCGGAGTCAAGGCCATGGCCATTTTTGCCCAGCGCGCCTTCGACAATCTGCGCCCCGGCGGCGTCAAGGTTCATGCCGGCGCCCCGGTGATCGAACAGGGCATGGTCGAAGAAGACTTCAAGGAGATGGCCTCGGCCGGCGTGCGCTGGCTCGGCGAGGTCGGCCTCGGCAGTGTCAAGGACGGCCCGACCGCGCGCAAGATGGTGGCGTGGGCGCGCAAATACGGCATGAACAGCACCATCCACACCGGCGGCCCCTCGATCCCCGGCTCCGGCCTGATCGACGCCGAGGTGGTGCTGGAAGCCGACACCGACGTGGTCGGCCACATCAACGGCGGCCACACCGCCCTGCCCGACGGCCAGATCCGCTGCATCTGCGAGGGTTGCAAGCGCGGCCTCGAACTGGTGCACAACGGCAACGAACGCGCCGCGATCTACACCCTGCGCCTCGCCCGCGAGATGAAGGAGCTGAACCGCCTCATCCTCGGCACCGATGCGCCAGCGGGTTCCGGCGTGCAGCCGCTCGGCATCCTGCGCATGATCTCGCTGTTATCGTCGCTGGGCGACGTGCCCGCGGAACAGGCGTTCTGCTTCGCCACCGGCAACACCGCGCGCATGCGCGCGCTCGATTGCGGCATCGTCGAGGTCGGCCGCGCGGCGGACTTCGTCATTATGGACAAGGCGCAGCATTCGGCCGGCAAGAACCTGCTCGACAGCGTTCAGCTCGGCGACCTGCCCGGCGTCGGCATGACCATCATCGACGGCATCGTCCGCACCCAGCGCAGCCGCAACACGCCGCCCGCCACCAAGATTCCGGAGATCGTGGCGCACTGAACCCCAACTCGGGCCTGTTCGTGCCGGCGGCATCGCTTCGCCGCCGGCGTGGGCGCTTCGGCGGCGGGGCGTAGCCGCCGCTACCGCAGCTTGTCGAGCAGGAGCAGCAGCGTCTCGCGCTCCTTCGCGTCGAGCGGCGAAAGGGTCTCCCTGCTCACCGCCAGCGCCTGCGGCGCGGCCTTCTCGATGATCTGCTGGCCGGCGCGGGTGAGGCTGACCACCAGCCGCCGCCCGTCCTCGGGATCGGGGTGGGTCTCGGTGAGCCCGCGCGCGGTCAACCGGTCGATCACGCCCTTGATGGTGGCGACGTCCATCGCCGTGAGCCGTCCCAGCAGGTTCTGCGAACACGGCCCGGTTTCCGCGAGCTTCGACAACGCCGCCCATTGCGTCGGCGTGAGGCTGACGCCGATATCCCGGGCGAAGATCGCGGCGTGCCGCTGCGACACCTGCCGCAGCATAAAGCCGACCTGCTCATCGAGAATGTAGGGCGACTTCGACGACTTCCCGGTGCGCTTCGGCGCAACCGCCTTCGCGGCCACCCTGGAAACACCTCTGGAAGCGGCCTTGGCCATTCACTTCATTCCTGCGCAAGCCTCACAGCGCCAGATGCGCGTCGCGGATATCCGGGCGCGCCTCAAGCTCGCTCATGGTGCCGCTGAAACGGATGCGTCCGCCCTCGATAATGTAGGCGCGGTCCGAGATCAACCGGGCGAAATGCAGATTCTGTTCCGAGACGACGATGCTGACGCCTTCCTTCTTCATGGCCAGAATGGCGTCGACCATCTGTTCCACGATCTTGGGCGACAGCCCCTCCGAGGGCTCGTCGAGCAGCACCAGCGAGGGGTTACCCATCAGGGTGCGGGCGATGGTCAGCATCTGCTGCTCGCCGCCGCTCATGCGGCCGCCGGGACGACTGCGCATTTCCGCCAGATTGGGAAACAGCGCATAGAGCTTTTCCTTGCTCCATTGCGGGGCGCGCGGACGTGGCGGCTGGCGGCCGACCTCCAGATTTTCCTCCACCGTAAGATCTGTGAAGATGCGCCGCTCCTCCGGCACATAGCCGAGGCCGCTGCGCACGATGGCGTGGGTCGGCTCGCGCGACACGTCGCGGCCCTCGAACACGATGCGGCCTTCGCGCTGGGGGACGAGACCGACGAGGGAGCGGAAGGTGGTGGACTTTCCCGCGCCGTTGCGGCCGAGCAGAGCGACCACCTCGCCGTCGCCGACGTCGAGCGCCACATCGAACAGGATATGCGCCGGGCCGTAGAAACTGTTGAGGCCCTGAACCGTGAGCTTCATGGGCGGGCCTCCTCGCGATGGCGGGCGTCATAGACGAGGCCCTCGCCGAGATAGATGCTGCGCACCTGCGGATCGCGCCGCACATCCGCCGGCAGCCCTTCGGCGATCAGCACGCCGCGATTGAGCACCAGGATGCGATCCGAATGCTCGAACACCACGTCCATGTCGTGCTCGGTGAACAGCACGCCGATGGCGCGGTCGCGGGCGATGCGCGCGGTCAACCGCATCAGCTCGATGCGCTCGCGCGGCGCCATGCCCGCGGTCGGCTCGTCCATCAGCAGCAGTTTCGGACTGTTGGCGAGGGCGATGGCGAGTTCGAGCCGCTTGAGATCGCCATAGGCCAGTTCGCCGCAGGGCCGCTCGGCATAGCCGCTCATGCCGACGAGGTCGAGCAGCGCGTCGGCCTCGTCGCGGGCGAAGCGCGGCGTCGAGCTCCACATATCGAAAAGGCGGGAGCGATAGGAGGCCAATGCCACCTGCACGTTCTCGCGCACCGTCATGGTCGCGAAGGTGGCGGTGATCTGGAACGTGCGCCCGATGCCCATCCGCCACACCGCGCGCGGCGCGCGGCCGGTGGTGTCCTGTCCCAGCAGCATGATGCGGCCGTCGTTGGGGGTGATCTGGCCGTTGAGCATGTTGAAGCAGGTGCTCTTGCCGGCGCCGTTGGGGCCGATCAGCGCCAGGATCTCGCCGGCGCGCAGCGAGAACGACACGCCGCGCACGGCATGCACGCCGCCATAGGATTTGGTCAGGTTCTCGACCGCGAGGATGATGGCTGCGTCGCTCATTCGGCGCCCTCCTCAACCCGTGAGGCCAGCAAGGCGGAGTTTGGCGGCGGCGGCGCGCGGCGACGGTTCTGGAGGCTCTCGAGCATACCGACGATTCCCTTCGGAAACGCGACCACGATCAGCACGATCACCGCGCCGAGCACCAGCTTGGACAGGTCGGTCTGGCTGACCAGCCAGATGTTCAACGCCTTGAACACGATGGCGCCGACAACCGCGCCCGACACCGTCTCGACGCCGCCGAGCAGCACCATGACGAGCCCGTCCACCGACACCGGGATGGCGAGATTGTCCGGGAACACACTGCCCTTGAGGTAGGCGAACAGCGCGCCGGCGATGCCCGCCGCGGTGCCGGCGATCACGAACGCCGTCCACTGGATGCGCTTGCTGTCGATGCCGATGGCCTCGCTGCGCAACACGGAATCGCGCGTCGCCCGCAGCGCGTAGCCGAATGGCGAGAACAGCACCACTCGCAGCACCCCGACCACCAGCGCCGCAACGGCGAGGCAGAGCCAGTAGAAATTCGCCGGCGACGACGCCCACGGCGCAGGCCACAACCCGAGAATGCCGTTGTCGCCGCCGGTGATGCTGACCCACTGGAACGCGATCGACCACACGATCTGGGCGAAAGCCAGCGTCAGCATCGCGAAATAGACGCCAGACAGCTGCACCGCAAAGAAACCGAACACCGCCGCGCCGACGAGACCGAGCAGCGGTCCGAGCAGCAGACAGGCGATCATCGGCAGGCCGGCGGCCTTGGCGAGGAACGCCACGCCATAGGCGCCGAGGCCGAAATAGGCGGCGTGACCGAACGAGGCAAGACCGCCGACCGACATCAGGAAATGCAGGCTGACGGCGAAGATGACGTAGATGGCGATTTCCGCGCTCACCGCCAGCGTGTAGTTGCCGCCGACCAGCGGCAGCGCCGCGGCCGCGACCAGCACCGCCAGCGTGGCGAGACGCTGATTGGTGCTCATCGGCTGCCACGGCCGCACGTTGAGGCCCGGGGTCTTGCGCGCGGGCTCCTCCGGCTTGCCGAACAGCCCCCATGGCCGCACGATCAGCACCGCGGCCATCACCAGGAACACCAGAATGATCGAGATCTTCGGAAAGATCAGGATGCCGAAGGCGTTCAGCTCGGACACCAGAACGGCGGCGACGAACGCGCCGGTGATGCTGCCGAGACCGCCGATCACCACCACGACGAAGACATCGACGATGATGCGCAGATCCATGGCGTGGTGGACGGCGTCACGCGGAATTTGCAGCGCGCCGCCAAGCGCAGCAAGAAACACGCCGACGGCGAATACGCTGGTGAACAGCCATTTCTGATTGACGCCCAGCGCCGCCACCATGTCGCGATCCTGCGTCGCCGCGCGCACCAGAATGCCCCAGCGGGTGCGCCGGAACAGCAGCCACAGCGCGCCGAGCACCGCCGGACCGAGCACGATCAGGAACAGGTCGTAGGACGGAATGGCCTGGCCGAAGAAATCGATGGCGCCGCGGAAGCCCGGCGCGCGGCGGCCGACCAGATCGTCCGGCCCCCAGATCAGCACCACGATATCCTGCACCATCAGCGTCAGGCCGAAGGTCGCCAGCAGTTGAAACAGTTCGGGCGACTTGTAGATCCGCCGCAGCAGCAGCATCTCCACCAGCGCGCCCAGCACCGCGACCACCAGCGCCGCCACCGCGATGCCGCCCCAGAAGCCGAGCGCGCCGGACAACCGCTCGGTCAGCGTGAAGGCGACATAGGCGCCGAGCATGTAGAACGCGCCATGGGCGAAGTTCACGATGCGCGTCACGCCGAAGATGATCGACAGCCCCGAGGCGACGAGGAACAGCGACGCCGCGCTGGCAAGGCCAGTCAGAAACTGGGCGATATAGAAGCTCATGGACAATCCACCAGGCGATCCGCGCTGAAGACGGGCGCCGCGGGCACGACTGCGCCCGCGGCGGAACGGGTCATCAGTCCTTGGGGCGGAGCTTTTCCACCTCGGCATCGCTCGGCAGGAAGTCCTGGCCCTTGCGATAGCTCGAATCCACCATCACGCCCTTGCCATCCTTGAGCGCCGTCTTGCCGACATAAGCGCCGAGGGTGGACTGGTGATCGATCTTGCGGAAGGTGATTTCGCCGAACGGCGACGGCATGGTGATGCCTTCCGCCGCCGCGATCAGCTTTTCCGGATCGGTGGAATTGGCCTTGGCGAGGATCGCCGCCGCCGCCTTCATGGTCTGGTAGCCGACGATCGAGCCGAGGCGCGGATAGTCGTTATATTTGGCCTGATAGGCTTTCAGGAACGCGTCGTGCTCGGGGGTCTTGATGTCGTACCAGGGATAGCCGGTGACGATCCAGCCCGACGGGGTCTCGTCCTTGAGCGGATCGAGATATTCCGGCTCGCCGGTGAGGAAGGACACCACCGAACGGTCCTTGAACAGGCCACGGGTGTTGCCCTCGCGCACGAACTTCACCAGGTCGGCGCCGAACGTCACGTTGAGAATGGCGTCAGGCTTGGCGGCGGCGAGCGCCTGCACCACCGGGCCGGCGTCGATCTTGCCCTGCGGCGGCCACTGCTCCTCGACCCACTGGATATCCGGCCGCTTGGCGGACAGAAGCTTCTTGAACACCGCCACCGCCGACTGGCCGTATTCGTAGTTCGGCGCCACCGTCGCCCAGCGCTTGGCCGGCAGCTTCGCCGCCTCGTCCACCAGCATCGCCGCCTGCATGTAATTGGAGGGGCGCAGGCGGAAGGTGTAGCGATTGCCACTGGACCAGGTCACGGCGTCGGTCAGGGGCTCGGCGGCGAGGAAGAACACCTTCTTCTGCTTGGCGAAGTCGCTGACGGCGAGACCGATATTGGACAGGAAGGTGCCGGTCAGCATGGCGACGCCCTCGCGCGACACCAGTTCGTTGGCGGCGGTCTGGGCGTCGGCGGGCTTGCCGCTGTCGTCCTTCGAGATCACCACGAGCTTCTTGCCGTTGATGCCGCCGGCGGCGTTGATTTCATCGACAGCAAGCTGCCAGCCCTTGCGATAGGGCTCGGTGAACGCCGGCAGCAGCGAGTAGCTGTTGATCTCGCCGACCTTGATCTCGCCGCCGCTCTGCGCCACGGCGGATGTCGCCATGGTGCCGAGCACGAGGCCAAGGCCCGCGCCCAGCACGTACTTCGACAGATCCGCCGAAAGTCGCTTGTGTCTACTCATCCCGCACCTCCAATGTTGGTGAGAGCTTGCGCTCTCGTTGAAGTCCGGCCGGCGGCTCTCGTTGATCCGGAGCGGCTCGGCTGGCCTGAGCTGTTATCCTACCCTGTTTGCGACACGGAGAGCTATCGCAACCCGTCTTCGCCCTTGATTTCCGCCACCGTCAGGCCGCCGACCCGCGGCAGCGGACGGCCGCTGTCGGTCACCGCCACCGCAACCATGATCTCGTTGGCGCGCGGCGCATCGTTGATCTGCACTTCCATACCGTCGAAATGGCTGCGCACGAAAGCCGCGTCCTTGTGCCCCAACGGAATATCGAGCACCGCGCCGAGCCCACCGCGCTTCTTCGACGACGGGATCAGGGCTGCGCCCTTGCCCAGCACCTTGCGCACCGGCGCGCCCATCTTGGGATGCAGGATCGCAGCCGCGTGCTCAAGCTCACCGTTTTCGCCGACCGCCGCGGCCTTGCCGTAACTTTGTGCATCCGGCCCGGCGATGCCCAGGGCTTCGACCGCCCTATTAGCGAGCAGTTCGCCTAATTCCTCGCCGATGGCGATCAGCGGCGAGAGATCCTCGACATATTGTCCCGCGAACGGATTTTCGATCACGGCAATGGCTGCGGCGCGCCGGGTCGGCGGCGTCACGCCGCGCCCGCCTTCCATCAGCGTTTCCTCGACAACGGTGACAATCTTCCGAATGACCGCACTCATCGCAATCCATCCTCTCCCTTGATCTCGCCGGCCTTCAGGCCGCCGACGCGGGCATGAATGCGCGCGCCCGTGGTCATCACCAGCGCGAGCAGAATTTCGTCGGCGCGCGGGGCGTCGGGAATGCCGACTTCCATGGCGTCGAAATGCGAGCGCACATAGGACGCGTTGACATGGGTGATCGGAACGTCGAGCCGCGCACCGGGGCCGCCGACTTTCTTGGCCGAGGGCACGATGGCCTTGGCGTCGCCGAGGATTTCGCGCATGGCGTAGCCGCCGGGGACATGCCACAGCGCGCCGTGTTCGAGCTCGCCGGCGGCGCCGACGATCGCACCCTTGCCATAGCCCTGAATGGCCTTGGCGTCGCCGCCGAGCGCCTTCACCAGAGCGCCGGCCATGGCCACGCCGAGCGGGGTCAGATCATCCATGAACCCTGCAATGTCCTCGACATAGCGGCCGGCGAAGGGATTGCGGATGACGCAAAGCACCGCGCCCCGGCGCAGCGGCTGTTTCGCCGGCGCGCCGCCTTCGTGGAAAATTTCCTCCACCTGGATCAGGCGCTTTCGAATCACGACCTCAGACATGCAACAGGCTTTCCGTTGGGATGGATGACGCCGCGCCCGGCAGCGGCCGACGCGCGGAATGTTCGGCCGCGCCGAGCGCAACCGCGATGGTTTCACCTTGCAGATGCAGGGCTGCGCCCGCGATCAGGCCATCCGCCAGCAGCAGGCGGGCCTGACGCGCGCCGGCATCGAGTGCAACGGCAATGTCCTCTTGTGCAAGCCGGCCAACATCGCGCGTGACAAGGCGCGCGCCGAGATCGCTGTCGGGCTGAAGGTCGCTCGCCGGGCAGCGGACGATCGCCGGATGGCCCGACAGATCGACGGCATTGGCGACGATGGTGGCGGCCGCGTCGGCCTGCGCGGCGGTTCGCGCCAGGATCGTGACCGCGTCCGCGATGCCGAGCGAGAAGCTGCGGCCATGGCGGCCGCTGGTGGCGACGCCGCGCGCCGGATCGTCCGCCGTGATCACCGTGCTGCCGATCAGGCTCGGCCGCTGCGGACGATCGACCAGACCCACCGTGAAGCGCTCGCCGGCGCCGAGATGCAGCGCGATATCGCCGCCGTTGTTGACATAGGCGCGATCGAGTTCGGCCACGGCGGTCATCGCGCCGAGAATCTCCTCGGCCACGGCCCCCGCCACCGCCGCCATCGGCGTGATGAACGTCGCCGCAGCAAATGGCGCCACCGCCGCCCACATGCGGCGCGCGACCACGCCCTCGAGCAAGGTCGCGTCCGGCCGCGCCGCGCGGCGCAATTCCGGCAATTCGTCGCACAGCGTATCGAGCAGGCCGGTGAAGCGCCGGATCGCGGCGTCATAGGCCGCCTGAACCTGGCCGTCCCTGCCATAGGCCGCGATGATCAGGTCGATCGGACCGTCCTGCAGATGCAGCCGGCGACCGTCCGACAGCCATCCCGTCTGCGGCCGCCGCGTCATGCCCGCCCCGACGGCTTGGCCTGCGGCGGCTGGCGCACTTCCGATTTGTCCTTGAGAGAGTCAAGCGGCCGCACGTAATCCATGTGGCCACCGAGCGCGGCGTAATCCGACAGCCGCAAGGTGAATTCGATCGGGGCGACCATCGCCGGCGTCGGCACATAGCCGAACGCGCCTTGCGGCAGCCGCGTGACATCCACCATAAACGTAATGCCGCCGCCGGGCCAGACATAGACCGGCGCGCCGCCCGAGGTCACCGAGGTGAGCGCATCCTTGACCGAATGGGTGAGGCGCACCGGATTGTCGGTCACGCCCGCGCGCAGCGATCCGCCGGCGCCGCCCATGAACAGCACGGTGCACAGCGCCGGCTCGCAATTCTCCTGAATGCGCTCCACCGAGAACTGCAGCTCGGCCGGCATCGCCTTCACCACCGGCTGCAACGCCGCATCGAGTTCGAAATAGGCCGAGTGCTCACCGGTGGTGGATACCATCAGCATACGCGTGCCGGGCGTCGCCACCTTGGGATCGAACGGTCCGAGCACCGACAGCGGGTCGGAAATATTGGTGCCGCCCCAGCCGGTGCCGGGCTCCGCCACCTGGAAATAGCGTCCGGGCGTCGAGCGGCGGCCCTTCATCTTGATGCCGGTCTCGGGAATGTCGAGCAGCTTGCCGGCCTGATGCTCGGACAGCACGCCGGTGATGTGATCGTCCACCACCACGACCTCATCGACCTTGCCCTGCCACTGCTTGGCGAACATGCCGATGGTGGCCGAGCCGCAACCGACCCGCATGCGCTCTTCTTTCACGCCGTTGACGACGGGCGGATGGCCGGCCTGCACCACTACGCTCGCACCGCCGTCGATGGTGAGTTCGACGGCCTTGCCGTTGGACAGGTCCATCAGCGTGTCGCAGGTGACGCGCCCCTCCTTCTTGGAGCCGCCGGTCAAATGATGCACGCCGCCGAGCGACAGCATCTGCGAGCCGTATTCGCTGGTGGTGACGTGGCCCACCGCCTCGCCCTGCGCGCGCACCGTCGCGGTCTCGGGGCCGAGAAAGCGGTCGGTGTCGATCTTCACCTTGACGCCGCAGTAGCTGAAGATGCCCTCGGTCACCACGGTGACCATATCGACGCCATCGACTTGCGACGACACGATGAAGGGCGCGGGCTTGTAATCGGGATAGGTGGTGCCGGCGCCGATGGCGGTAACGAACACGCCGGAGCCATGAACGAGCTTGCCGTCCCAGTCGCCATTGGCCTGAAACGGCACCACCGCACCGCCGTGGGACACGGTGCGCTCCAGCACGATATGCGGATCGACGCGAACCAGTTCGCCGTCGTGGTTGGCGTACCGGTCGCAGGCACCGGCGGCGCCCGGCTTGATGTAGCACATCACCGGGCAGGCATCGCAGCGGATCTTGTCGGACACAGCGGCGGCGGGTTCTGTGGACATGAACAGGCTCACATGCAGCGATCAACCGCGCCAGGATAGACCAGGAACGACGGACCGGGAACGGCGCAGGATACCAAAAGTCCGGCTGCGAAATCTGGAAACGGCATCGGGGTCGCAGCCGGAGACTTCATTCGTATACAAACGATGTTGCGCGCAGTCCTGAAAACTGTCAAGTGAAAGACGCAATAAAAATTGATCATCGCGTATTTGTCTCGTACCTCCGCCCACCAACCGCACGGGTTCTTCGCCCCGCGCCTCATGCTGCGATGCGCGAAGCCCCGACTTCGGCTGACCGCTTGCACGTTTGTACACAAACGTTATGGTTTTCGACGACGCCACGGATCTTTTGCAACGCAACAGACGGACCGGTCATCGATGAGCAAGGCGCAGACGGCGATCCGCCTCACCGTCAACGGCCAAATCCGCGACGTGGACGCGGCGCCCGATACGGCGCTGCTTTATGTGCTGCGCAACGACTTCGAACTGAACGGCCCGAAATACGGCTGCGGCCTCGGCGAATGCGGCGCCTGCACGGTGATCATCGATGGCGTCGCGGCGCGCTCCTGCGTCATTCCCATCAGTGGCTGCGGCCAGCGCGACATCGTGACGCTGGAGGGGCTGGGCAGCCGCGAACACCCCGATCCGGTGCAGCAGGCTTTCATCACCGAGCAGGCCGCGCAATGCGGCTATTGTCTCAACGGCATGATCATGACCACCAAGGCGTTGTTGATGCGACAGCCCCATCCGTCCGAACACGAGATCGTTGAAGCGCTGCGCTACAATCTCTGCCGCTGCGGCGCCCATGTGGAAATCGTGCGCGCGGCGCTGCGCGCGGCCGGCCGCATCGAGGATCGGGAATGACGGACCGTCCCGCCGCTTCGACCGGACCGGATCACCCGGCGCAGGATGATCGGCTCCCAGCCTCGGGCTCGCTCCGCGTGGTGCGTCCGGCCGGGTCGGATGCGAGCGGTTTCGAGACCTTTATCAGGATCACCGCCGACGGCACCGTGACCGCGTTCAACGGCCATGTCGATCTCGGCACCGGCATTCGCACGGCGCTGGGCCAGATCGTCGCCGAGGAACTGGATGTGTCGTTCGCGCGGGTGGTGGTGGTGCTGGGCGACACCTCGCAGGTGCCGAACCAGGGACCGACCATCGCCAGCGAGACCATCCAGATCACCGCGGTGCCGCTGCGCAAGGCGGCGGCGCAGGCCCGCCACTTCCTGCTGGCGCGCGCGGCGGAGCGGCTCGAACTGCCGGTGGGCGACCTCATCGTCGACGACGGCCTGGTGCGCGGCCACAACCGCAGCATCAGCTACGGCGAACTGATCGGGCAGGATCACATCCGCCTCGAACTCGCCGACGACGTTCCGGTCAAGCCCGTCGAAGCCTACACCATCGTCGGGCATTCGACGCCGCGCGTCGATCTTCCCGCCAAGGCCACCGGCGAACTGGTCTACGTCCATGACATGCGCGTGCCCGGCATGCTGCACGGCCGCGTGGTGCGCCCGCCCTATGCCGGCGTCGATGCCGGTCCCTTTGTCGGCACCAGTCTGATCGCGGTGGACGAGTCGTCGGTGCGCGACATTCCGGGCCTCGTCGCGGTGGTGCGGATCGGCGATTTCGTCGGCGTGGTCGCCGAGCGCGAGGAGAACGCCATCAAGGCGGCGGCGCAACTGAAGGTGACGTGGAAGCCGACGCCGTCGCTGCCAAATCTCAATGACATCGAGACAGCGCTGCGCGCCAATCCGTCGACACCGCGCACGCTGATCGACAAGGGCGACGTCGACGCCGCCCTCGCCGCCGCCGACAAGCCGTTGGACCGCACCTACATCTGGCCCTACCAGATGCACGCCTCCATCGGCCCGTCCTGCGCCGTCGCCGACTATCGCGCTGACGGCGTGACGGTGTGGTCCGGCAGCCAGAACCCGCACACGCTGCGGACCGACCTCGCGCTGCTGCTAGCGCGGCCGGAACCCGACATCGACATCATCCGCCTCGAAGCCGCCGGCTGCTACGGCCGCAACTGCGCCGACGACGTCTGCGCCGACGCCGTGCTGCTGTCGCGCGCGGTCGGCCGGCCGGTGCGGGTCCAGCTCACGCGCGAGCAGGAACATGCGTGGGAGCCGAAGGGCGCGGCGCAACTGATCGACATCAAGGGCGGGTTGCGGGCGGACGGCTCGCCGGCCGGCTATGATTTCACCACGCGCTATCCCTCGAACGCCGCGCCGACCCTGGCGCTGCTGCTGACCGGAACGGTGGCGCCGGTGGCCACTGTCATGCAGATGGGCGACCGCACCGCGATTCCGCCTTACGACTACGACGACATGCGCGTGGTTACCCATGACATGCCGCCGATCGTGCGGGCGTCATGGTTTCGCGGCGTGTCGGCGCTGCCCAACACCTTCGCCCATGAATCCTATATCGACGAACTGGCGGCGGAAGCCGGAGTCGATCCGGTGGAGTACCGGCTGCGCTACCTGAAGGACTCGCGCGCCATCGACCTCGTCAAGGCGGTGGCGGACCGCGCCGGATGGACGCCGCGCCCGGACCGCCCCGCCCCCGAGCCGGACGACGACGTGGTGCGCGGCCGCGGTTTCGCCTACGCGGTCTATGTCCATGGCCCCTTCCCCGGCAAGGCGGCGGCGTGGTCGGCCTGGGTCGCGGATGTCGCGGTCAACAGGGCCACCGGCGATGTCAGCGTCACCCGCGTGGTCGCGGGGCAGGACGCCGGCATGATGATCAATCCGGACGGCGTGCGCCACCAGCTCCAAGGCAACGTCATCCAGTCCACCAGCCGTGCGCTGATGGAGGAAGTGGGCTTCGACCGCACCACGGTGACCGACCGCGAATGGGGCAGCTACCCCATCATCAAATTCCCCGATGTGCCCAAGATCGACGTGCTGCTGCTGCCGCGTCAGCACGAGGAGCCGCTGGGCGCGGGGGAATCCGCATCGGTGCCGAGTGCGGCCGCGATCGCCAACGCCATCTACGACGCCACCGGGGTGCGCTTCCGCGAACTGCCGTTCACGCCGGAGCGGATTCGCGCCGGATTGGCGCAGGCCAGGGCAAACAGCCAGACCGCAACCCCGGCCCGCAAGCGCGCCTGGTATGCCGGCCTCGCCGCGCTGTGCACGGCCGTCGTCGGCGTGGCCGCGGCGGCGCTGCCGTGGCGACCGGCGATCGCGCCGATCGCACGGCCCGATGCCTCGGTCTATGCCGCCGCCACCATCGCCCGCGGCGCGGAAATGGCCGCGCTCGGCGCTTGCGCGGTGTGCCATACCGAGATCAACGGCGTGACCAATGCCGGCGGCCGCCCACTGGAAACGCCATTCGGCGTCATCTACAGCACCAACATCACCCCCGACGTCGAAACCGGCATCGGCGCGTGGTCGTACCCGGCATTCGAACGCGCCATGCGCGAGGGCATCCATCGCGACGGCCGCCATCTCTACCCGGCGTTTCCCTACAATCACTTTGCCAAGACGACCGATGCGGATTTGCAGGCGCTCTACGCCTATCTGATGGCGCAGCCGGCGGTGCGCGCGGTCAATCCGGAGACCAAGCTTCCCTTCCCGTTCAGCCTGCGGCCGCTGATGGCGGGGTGGAATATGCTGTTCAACCGCAACGCTGTGTTCGCGCCCGATCCGGCGCGATCGGCGGCGTGGAATCGCGGGGCCTATCTGGTGGAAGGGCTCGGCCATTGCGGCGCATGCCACACCCCGCGCAACGCGCTCGGTGCGGAAAAGAGTTCGACCACCGCCTATCTCGCCGGAGGTTTCGCCGAGGGCTGGGAGGCCCCGCCGCTCACCTCGCTGTCGCACGCCCCCATTCCCTGGAGCGAGGACGAGCTGTTCGCCTATCTGCGCACCGGCGCGTCGCGCTTCCACGGGGTCGCGGCGGGCCCGATGGCCCCGGTGATCCAGGAACTGGCGGCGCTGCCGGACAGCGATATCCGGGCGATGGCGACCTATCTCGCCTCCTTCAACCCCAGCGCCCTCCCCAGGACCGGAGAGGAGGCGCTGGCGGCGCGGCTCGAAAGCGTGACGGCCACGCGGGACGCATCCGCCTCGCCCCTCGGCGCGCGAATCTATGAGGGCGCCTGCGCCGTCTGCCATCAGGTCGGCGGCCCGCCCCTGTTCGGCAGTCGTCCCTCGCTGGCACTCAACAGCAACCTGCACAGCACGAGCCCCGACAATCTGGTGCAGGTCATCCTGCACGGCATCGACGCGCCGGCCTCCGGCGACCTCGGCTACATGCCGGGCTTCAGGCACAGCCTGAACGACGCCCAGATCACCGAACTGGTGACGTATCTGCGGCGGCAATTCGCTCCGGACAAGCCGACCTGGACCGGCATCGACGCCGCCATCCGTCGCGCCCGGCTCGCGACCGCGCCATAGCCGCCGCGACAAATGCCGCCGGGGTGACTTGGCTGCGGCGCACCCGGCGGAGTATGATCCCGCCATGGCCATTACAGACATCGCGTCGCGAACCTATGATCACGGCTGGCGGCTCGATCCGATCATCCGCAGCCTGCTCGATACGGACTTCTACAAGCTCCTGATGTTGCAGATGATCCGGGAGTTCTACCCGGACGAGCACGTCACCTTCTCGGTGATCAACCGCAACCGCCATGTCCGCCTCGGCGAGATCATCGACGAAGGCGAGCTCAGGACCCAGCTCGACCACGCCCGCACGGTGCGCTTTACCAAAAAGGAGCTGATCTGGCTGGCCGGCAACACGTTCTACGGCAAGACCCAGATGTTCTCGCCGGACTTCATCGCCTGGCTCGCCAATTTCCAGCTTCCCGACTACGAATTACGCCGGGTCGAGGGGCAGTACGAACTGCATTTCCATGGGCCGTGGACCCACACCACCATGTGGGAAATTCCGGCGCTGGCCATCGTCAACGAACTGCGCTCGCGCCAGGCCATGAAGGGACAGGGCCGGTTCGTGCTCGATGTGCTCTATGCCCGCGCCAAGGCCAAGCTGTGGACCAAGGTGGAGCGGCTGCGCCGCCTGCCCGGCCTACGGCTGTCGGATTTCGGCACCCGCCGCCGCCACGGCTTCCTGTGGCAGCGCTGGTGCGTGGAGGCGGTGAAGGAAGGGCTCGGGCCGGCCTTCACCGGCACCTCCAACGTGCTGCTGGCGATGGACAGCGATCTCGAAGCCATCGGCACCAACGCCCACGAACTGCCGATGGTGGCGGCAGCGCTGGCGCGGGACGATTCCGAACTGCGCTGGGCGCCCTATCTCATTCTCGACCAGTGGCGCCGTACCTATGACGGCAACCTCCTGATCGCCCTGCCCGACGCCTTCGGCACCAAAGCCTTCCTGCGCGATGCGCCGGACTGGGTCGCGGACTGGACCGGCTTCCGCCCCGACAGCGCGCCGCCCATCGCCGCCGGCGAGGAGATCATCCGCTGGTGGAAGGAAAAGGGGCGCGATCCCAAGGCGAAACTGCTGATTTTCTCCGATGGCATGGATGTCGATTCGATCGAGGAAACGCACCGGCATTTCGCCGGCCGGGTCCGCACCAGTTTCGGCTGGGGCACCAACCTCACCAACGATTTCGTGGGATGCGCGCCCGACGGCACCGCCGACCTCGACCCCATCTCGCTTGTCTGCAAGGTCACCTCGGTTAACGGCCGACCGGCGGTGAAGCTGTCGGACAATCCCGAGAAGGCCACCGGCAGCCCCGCCGAGATCGAGCGTTACCTGCGCGTCTTCGGCGACGCCGGCCGGGTACGCAGCGAACTGCGCGTCTGAGGCGGCCGCGCCCGACTGATTGACAGTACGGCGCGTTTGGGTTTCGCTTCCGGACATATTCGGAAGCCAACGCCTTGCGCACACAAGTCGCCATCATCGGAAGCGGACCCGCCGGCCTCCTGCTCGGCCAATTGCTCCATCTCTATGGCATCGACAACGTCATCCTCGAACGCAAGGACCGCGCCTATGTGCTGGGGCGCATCCGCGCCGGCGTGCTCGAACACGGCACGGTGGACATGCTCGACGAGGCCGGCGTCTCCGCTCGCCTGCACAAGGAAGGGCTGGTTCACGGCGGCGTCGAACTGTCGTTCGGCGGACAGCGTCATCGCATCGATATGAAGACGGCGACCGGTGGCAAGACCGTCACGGTCTATGGCCAGACCGAGGTGACCCGCGACCTGATGGACGCGCGCGCTGCCGCAGGACTGACAACGATCTATGATGTGGCCTCCGTCAGCCTGCACGATTTCGCCACCGAGCGGCCGCGGGTGCGCTACACCCGCAACGGCGTGAGCCATGACATCACCTGCGATTTTATCGCCGGCTGCGACGGCTTCCACGGCGTCAGCCGCCACAGCGTGGCGGCCGATGCGCTCACCACCTATGAGCGGGTCTATCCGTTCGGCTGGCTCGGCCTCCTCAGCGACACGCCCCCGGTCTCGCCCGAACTGATCTACACCAGCCACGAACGCGGCTTCGCGCTGTGCTCGATGCGCTCATCCACGCGCAGCCGCTACTACGTGCAATGCGCCCTCGACGACCACATCGACAACTGGCCGGACAGCAAGTTCTGGGACGAGTTGAAACGCCGCGTGGACCCGGAGGCCGCCGACCATCTGGTGACGGGGCCCTCGATCGAGAAAAGCATCGCGCCGCTGCGCAGCTTCGTCGCCGAGCCGATGCGTTTCGGGCGGCTGTTCCTGGCCGGCGACGCCGCCCACATCGTGCCGCCCACCGGCGCGAAGGGTCTCAACCTCGCCGCCAGCGACGTGCGCTATCTGTCGCTGGCGCTGCGGGACTACTACATCGACAAATCCAGCGCCGGCATCGACGACTATTCACGGCGCGCGCTGGCGCGGGTGTGGAAGGCGGAGCGCTTCTCGTGGTGGATGACCTCGATGCTCCACCGCTTTCCCGACACCGACGGCTTCAGCGCGCGCATCCAGCGCGCGGAGCTGGATTATCTGGTCAGCTCAAAAGCCGCGACCACCGCCATGGCGGAGAACTATGTCGGACTGCCGTTCTGACAAGGCTCAGTCCGGGAGCCACAACAGATGCTCGGGCGCAATCGCGACATCCACGGCCTCGTTCAATTCCATCAGCGCAGAGCCGGAATGAAAGGGCACATCGATCCAGACATGGCTTTGGCCGCTCGCCACGCCATAGCGCACGGTCGATCCCAGAAACTCCCGCTCGACGATCCGCCCGGGGACTGACGGCATCTCCGCGCCCGCCTGTCCCGCGGGAGCCAGCCGCGCATCCTGCGGACGAAACACCGGCTTCGCGTTCGCCTTCACGTCCGCCCCGGCCGCAACCGGCCACACCACCCCAAGATCGGAGACGAAGCCGGATTCGGTCAGCCGGCCGCCAAGCACATTGGCAGTGCCGAGAAACTGCGCCACGAACAGATTGGCGGGCCGCTCGTAAAGCTCCGTCGGCGTACCGACCTGCTGCACCCGCCCCTCGTTCATCACCGCGATTCGGTCGCAGATCGTATTGGCCTCCTCCTGATCGTGGGTGACGATCACCGTGGTCAGGCCGAGCGACTTCTGCAGCGCGCGCAATTCGCGGCGCACCTGCACCCGCAGCTTGGCATCGAGATTGGACAGCGGCTCATCGAGCAGCAAAATCTTCGGCTCGATGGCAATGGTGCGCGCCAGCGCCACGCGCTGCTGCTGGCCGCCGGACAATTGCGACGGGCGGCGATCGACCAGATCGCGCAGGCCGACAAAGGTCAGCGCGGCGTCCACCCGTCGCCGGATCTCGGCGCGGGGCAAGCGCCGCTCCTCAAGGCCAAAGGCGACATTGTCGCCGACCGTCTTGTGCGGCCACAGCGCATAGGACTGGAACACCATGCCGATGTCGCGCTTCCATGGCGGCAGCGCCGCGATATCCGCGCCGCCGACGCGGATGCGGCCGCGCGTGGCCTCGGCAAAGCCCGCGATCAGCCGCAACAGCGTGGTCTTGCCGCAGCCGGACGGCCCGAGCAGCGCGAACAGCTCGCCGGGCGCGATCGCGAGATCGATGCCGTCGAGCACGACATGCTCGCCATAGGCGGCGCTGACATCCTCGATGGTCAGATCGACCGCCTTGACTGAAAGACCGATATCCCGGGCGTCTGATTGCGACAATGACATCTCCTCAGTTCACCCCGCCGGTTTTGGCCCGGCGGTCGCGCTCGATGACGTATTGCGAGGCGATCGTGCTCAGCGCCACGATCACCACCGCGATCACGCCGAGCGCCGCTCCCGGCCCGCGGCCGGCCGCCGACTGCATGAACACATAGAGGCCATAGGCCAGCGGCGCGTTCTCGTTGGATTGCACCAGCATCAAGGTCGCGGACAGCTCCACCGCCGCCGTGGCGAAGCTGGTGATGAAGCCGGCCACCAGCCCGCCCGTCATCAGCGGCACCACGATGCGGCGGATGGTGGCAGTCTTGGTGGCGCCAAGATTTTCCGCGGCTTCCTCCAGCGACGATGAAATCTGCTGAAGCGCGGCATGGCAGGCGCGCAGCGCGTAAGGCAGCCGCCGCACCGAGAGCGCGATGACGATGATGATCCAGTGCGCCGCCATCGGCGCGCCGTCCCACAGCCGGATGCCGTAGAAGGCACGCAGATAGCCGATGCCGAGCACCACGCCGGGAATGGCGAGCGCCGCCGAGGCCAGCAGATCGAGGCCGCGCACGCCGACCAGTTTCGTCCGCAGCACCAGATACGAGATCGCGGTGCCGACGACGATATCGATGAGGCCCGCCAGCGACGCATAGAGCAGCGTGTTCTTGATCAGCAGCGAGCTCTCGCCGAATACGCGCGCGTAATGCGCTGTGGTGAAGCCGTCGGGCAGCGGCGAGAACGACCAGATGGTGGCGAAGGACAGCAGCACAAGGCCGATGTGCGGGGCCAGCACCAACAGCAGGATCAGCGCCACCATGAGATAGGCCAGCGCGGCCTCCCATCGCGAGAGCCTGCGTCGCCCCATGCCGCCGCCGCCCCGTTGCACCGTGGCGTAATCGACATTTCGTGTCGCCAGCGACGACATCCACATCGCCGCCACCGACGCCGCGATCAGCACCACCGAGATCACGTAGCCCATCGGATCGGCGATGCCGATCGACGTCACGCGCAGATAGGCTTGCGGCGCGAGCATGTCCTTGACGTTCAACAACAGCGGCGTGGCGAGGTCGTCGAACACCTTGACGAAGACGAGGGAGGCGCCGGCGATGTAGCCCGGCAGCGCCAGCGGAAACACGATGCGGCGGAACAGGCGGAAGCCATGCGAGCCGAGATTCTGCGCCGCCTCCTCCATGGCGCGGTCGACATTGCGCAGCGCCGCCGACAGGTTGATGAGGATGAACGGGAAATAGTGGATCGACTGCACGAAGATGACGCCGTTCAGCCCTTCCATGAACGGAATCTTGAAATCGAACCAGTCGTCGAGCAGCAGGTTCACCGTGCCGTTGCGGCCGAAGAACAATTGCAGCGCCACCGCGCCGACGAACGGCGGCATGATCAGCGGCAGAAATCCGAGGATCTGGACCAGCGCCGCTCCGCGAAATTCGAACCGCGACGTCATGTAGGCCAGTGGAATCGCCAGCAGCGAGGCCCCGGCCACCGCCATCGCCGAGACATAGAACGAATTCCACAACGAGCGGATGAACAGGTCGGTGCGGGCGAAATCGACGAAATTCATCAGGGTGAATGCGCCGCTGCCCTTCTCCGTGAAAGCGACCCACACCACGGTCACGACCGGCCACACCAGGAAGCACAGCAGAAACGCCAGAATGATCACGGCGACGCCGATCTGCCCCCAGGCCGGTCGCGACGACGTCCCCGACCACAGGCGGGGCAGCCGCGCCCTGCCGCCTTGTCCATGCACGTTGGCCACCGTCATCGCCCGGCGGCGGTCACTTCACGAGCTTCAAGGCTTCGGCCGCCCGGGCGCGGGCCTGGGCATTGTGCTCCTTGGCGAAGGCCGCCCATTGCTGCTCAAGCTCGGCCTGCCGCGCGCCCTTCTTGCCTTTGCCGCCGGAGAACGCGCCGGCGATCTCGGGAGACGACGCCTGCGCCTCGGTGATCGGCATTGCCGTCATCAAGGCGCGCGCTTCCTTCAGCAAGGCTTCCGCCTGCGGGTTCGGCTTCTTCGCCAGCGCGGCGGCGGCCTCGTTGATCGCCCGCGCCGTCTCCTTCAGATCGGCCAACTGGAAGGTGATGGTCTGATCGAACAGCGCATCGACCACGTTGGTGCGACCTTCCGATATCTTCACGTCGAACTTCACCATGGAATTCAGGCGCGGATCGGTGAACGGATTTGGATAACCCGCCGGCGCCTTGGCGTAGATCGCCGGATTGACCGGCAGGCGGCGGATACCCGGATCGAACAGCAGGGTCTGCCCCTGCGGCGACAGCAGGAATTCGACGAACGCCTCCGCCCCCGCCTTGTTCGGCGCGTTGGCGACGATGCCGATATTGGCCGGCACGATGGCGGTGACGCCGGGATAGACGAACTTCACCGGGAAGCCGGACGCCTGCGAGGAGAACGCGAAGAAATCGATCACGATGCCGTAGCCGACCTGACCGGAATTCACCGCCTCCGGCACGCCGAAGGAGCGCTCCGTCACCTCACGGAAATTGCCCGCCATGGTGCGCAGCGTCGCCCAGCCCTTGTCCCAGCCCTCGCCCTGCAAAATCGTCTCGATGGTCAGATGCGTGGTGCCCGAGCGCGACGGCGCGGCGATCGAGACATGATCGAAATAGACCGGCGCCGCCAGATCCTGCCACTCCTTCGGCGCCGGCAGCTTGTTGGCCTTGGCGTAGCGCTCGTTCCACATGATGCCATAGCCGGACGCGGCAAAGCCGAAGTAGTAACCCTGCGGATCGTTGATCGGGAACTGGCCGATCTTGTCGGGGATCCCCATTGCCTTCGGGGTGTAGCGCTGCAGCAGCGACCGCGATTTCAGCGCCTCGAACGCATCCGGCGCCGACGCCCAGAACAGATCGACCTGATTGTTGGATTTGGTTTCTTCGAGGAATTTGACGCCGGCATTGGTGTTGCGGTTCTGCACATCGAGGGTGACGCCGGGGTGCGCCGCCTCGAACGCCTTCTTGATCGGGTCGGTGACATCCTTGGCATAGGACGTGACCACGCTGACCTTTCCCGTCACCGCCTGGGCGTGGCCGAGGCCGGGAAACGCAAACAGCGAAAGCGCCACCACGGCGCTGAGCAATCTGGCTGACGTCAAAAGGCACCTCCCATCTGTCGCGAAGCCCGATCGGCTCGTCGCGAAACCTGCCATAGGGAAGGCCATCTGAAAATGGTAGTTTCGTATGGGTGCAGCTCATGACGCAAAGGTGCTTGCTGCAAGGCAACATCGTCGCGCACCGACGTCGGACGGCTCAGTTCACCCGGCGCTCATATCCCTTCCAGTATTTCTCGCGCAGCTCGCGCTTGAGGATTTTTCCGGTGGGATTTCGCGGCAGCGCATCGAGGAATTCGATCGATTTCGGCACCTTGTATCCGGCCAGCCGCGCGCGGGTATAGGCCATGATGCCGGCTTCGTCGGGGACGGCGCCCGCCTTCAGCACGACAAGGGCCTTCACCGCCTCGCCCCAGCGCGGGTCCGGCACACCGATCACCGCGATATCGGCGATCGACGGATGGCCGAACATGGCGCTCTCCACCTCCGCCGGATAGATGTTTTCGCCGCCGGACACGATCATGTCCTTCACCCGGTCGTGGATATAGAGATAGCCATCGCCATCGAGATATCCGGCGTCGCCGGTATGGATCCAGCCGTCGCGCAGGGTCCGCGCCGTTTCCTCGTCGCGCTTCCAGTAGGCCTTCATATTCTTGACGGAGCGGCAGACGATCTCCCCGACCTCGCCCTGCGGCACCGGCTTGCCGTCAGGCCCCATGATCATCAGTTCGACGCAGGGGATCGCTCGCCCACACGATTTCATCCGCGGACTGTCGTGATCGAGATGATCGTCGGGCGACAGCACGGTGATGCCACCGGTGGTCTCCGTCAGACCATAGATCTGGACGAAGCGGGCCGCGGCAAAGCGCGCCAGCGCCCGCTTCAGCAACGCCGCCGGAATCGGCGACGCGCCGTAAACAATGCTGCGGACGGCGGAGAGATCGGCGGTTGCGATGCTTTCGTCATCGAGCAGGAACATGATCATCGCCGGAACGAGAAACGCCACGGTGACGGTCTCGGTCTGGATCAGCCGGATCACCTGCGCGGGCTGGAAGTCGCGCACGACCACGATGCGCAGGCCGCCGATGAAGCTGAGCATGCCGACGCCGCATCCGGCGATGTGAAACAGCGGCATCGCCACCAGGGCGACATCCGTATCGTTCCAGTTTCCCCATGCCGCCAGTGTGTCCGGCATCGCCTGCAGGAAGTTGCGGTTCATCAGTTGCACGCCCTTGGGGTGCCCGGTGGTGCCGCTGGTGTAGATCTGGATGCACACCTCGTCGGGACCGGACGGGCGCTCGCCGGCGAAGACCGGCTGCGCCGCGCGCCACGCCTCATAGTCATCGTTCATCACGATGATCTTGGTCACGCCGGCCAGGCGCGACCGCATCGCCGCGATCATCTCGACGAACGGCTCGCCGATGAACAGGACCCGGGTTTCGGCGTCGTTGAGGATATATTCGACCTCTGGCCCCGCCAGCCGGGCATTGACCGGAACGACGACGGCGTTGAGCTTCGCCGCGCCGAGCCAGACCTCAAAAAAACGGTCGGTGTTCTTGTCCAGTACGGCGACGCGATCGCCATCGCCGACGCCGAGAGCATCGAGCCCGCCGGCGACCCGGCTCGCGGCGTCGTTCAACTGGCTGTAGGTCGTCTGCCGGTCCTCGAAGGTGATCGCCACGGCATCCGGATGCGATGCCGCCCGCAGCCGCGCCACCTCGCCGATCGACCTTGCCCTGACCTCAAGCCGCGCCGCCGTGTCGCTCATGATGTTCGCCCCCAGCACTGGTTTTAAAAAGCTTTGGTTGCCGTCAGACGACGCTCCGGCGCGCGGCTGCCCGCGCGCCGGAGCGTCGTTCATTTCCGGCTGTCCAGAAGGTTTCCGAACGGCTCCCACGACTGGCCCTTGAAGCGGATCATCTGCATCTGCTGCAGCGGACGATAATCATCCGGCCCGGTCTTCACGCGGATGCCCGGGAGCAGCAGACCCGGCACCATGTCGAGGTTCGCCGCCTGCTTCATGACGTCGTCGCGGCTGAGATCGTCGCCGGCCTGCTTCAGAAGCTGCGTGGTGACCTGCGCGACGACGTAGGCATATACGTTCAGGGAGTCGCTCTTGTTGCCGTCGGGATACCACTTGTCCATGAACGCGTACCATTCCATCATCGCCGGATCGGACGCCCATCTCGGATCGGTGGAATCCTTGAGGTAGGATGCGCTGAGAACGCCCTGCGAATTGTCCAATCCGGCCGGCCGCAGCGTATTGACGATCGATGTTGAGGTGTTGGGCAGAAACTGCACGGGCTTCCAGCCCAGCTCCGCGACCTTCTTGATGCCTTGCGCGACGAATTTCGGCGTGCCGATGTGGAACACCACATCCGGATTGGCGGCCTTCAGCGCCACCACCATCGGCTCAACGGTGGGCGTGGACAACTCGAACGGGATCTCGGACACGATCTGTCGGGCGCGCTCGCCCAGTCCCGCGCGCAGGCCGGCGAGGTAGTCCTTGCCGAAATCGTCGTTCTGATAGATGACGCCGATCTTGGCGTCGGGCATCGTCCTGAGAATGTATTGCGCATAGATATCGGCTTCCGAGCGATAGTTGTTGAGGAAGCCCATGGTCCACGGAAAATTCTTCGAATCATCCCATTTGCTGGCGCCCGTGGTCAGAAACACATGAGGGACCTTCTTCTGGTTCATGTATTTGTGAATGGCGCTGTTGCCCGGCGTGCCGAGAGGGCTGAGAAGGAAAAGAACCTCGTCGCTTTCCACGAGCTTGCGCGCCTGCTCCACCGTCTTGGGCGGGCTGTAGGCGTCGTCATAGGAAATGTAGTTGATCTTGCGGCCGTTGATTCCGCCGCTCTCGTTGATCATCTTGAAATAGGCGGCCTGCGCCTTGGCGATGGTCGCATAGCCCGAGGCCGGGCCGCTGTAGGGCGAGATGTTGCCGATCTTGATTTCGGTATCCGACGCGCCCGGACCATATTTCTTGTCGGCCGCGGCGGGCCCCGCCGCCACGGACGCAAGGGCCAACGCCGCACAGATGACAGAACCGAGATTCCGCATGTCTCCTCCTTCGCACATGTTCTGAATTGAACAGCGCGCCCGGTGATGGCGCGCGCCGCCGGAATCGATCACACGGCGGTGATGCCGCCATCCACCGCGAGGATCTGGCCGGTGATGTGCTTGCCGGCATCGCTGGCGAACAGGATCGCCGCGCCCTTGAGATCCTCGTTGTCGCCGATACGGCGCAGCGGCACGCCTTCGGTCAGCTTGTCCTCGCCGACCGCCTTGATGGTGCCGTAGGTCATTTTCGACGGGAAGAATCCCGGCGCCAGCGCGTTGACGGTGATGCCGTGCTTGCCCCAGTCGCCCGCCAGCGCCCGGGTGAAATTCACCACCGCGCCCTTGCTGGTGTTGTAGGCGATGGTCTGGGTCGCGCCGCGATTGCCGCGCAGGCCGGCAATGGAAGCGAGATTGATAATGCGGCCGTATTTGTTCGGGATCATCGATTTCTTGCCGATCTGCTGGCTGAGCAGAAAGATCGAGCGGATATTGAGGTTCATCACCTTGTCCCAGGCATCGATCGGATGATCCTCCGCCGGCGCACCCCATGTGGCGCCCGCGTTGTTCACCAGAATATCGACGCGGCCAAGCCGGGCGATGGCTTCATCGGCGAGGCGCAGCACGTCTTCGTCCCTGGAATTGTCGGCGACGATGTAATCGACATCGATGCCGCGGGCGGCGAGATGCTTTTTCGCCTCCTCCAGATCCGCCGCCTTGCGCGACGAGATGATGAGGCGCGCGCCCTGCTCGCCGAGCACCTCCGCGATCTGAAGGCCGAGGCCGCGCGACCCGCCGGTGACCAACGCGGTCTTGCCCTTGAGATCGAACGCTTTCATGAATCCCGTCATCTGTAGCTCCTGACTGATGTCGTTGAATGATCAGAAATGGGCGGCGGCGAGATCCACGACGCCGTCGTTGCCGAGCCGCGCCCGCTCCAGCAGGACGCGGGTCAGCGGCAATTCCCGTTGCACCCAGTACCGTGCGAGCGCAAGCTTGCGCCGGTAGAATCGCGGGTCACCTTCGCCGGCCTCAATCCGGTCCCACGCCACCTTGGCCACGCGCAGCCACATCAGGCCGATCGCCACCACGCCGAAGATGCTCATGACATCGTAGGAGCCGCCGGCGGCGTCGCCATGTTCGTCGCCACCGCTGGCGGCCACCCACTTGGCGGCCAGCACGAGATCGTCGCGGCCGTCGCGCAACGCCGCCGTGCACGCATCGAGCGCGGGAACGAGCGAAGCCTCGGCGATGGTGGCGTTGATCTCGTCCAGGAACGTCGTCACCAGCCCGCCGCCCTGCGCCGGCATCTTGCGCGCCACCAGATCGAACGCCTGAACGCCGTTGGCGCCCTCGTAGATCTGATAGATGCGGGTGTCGCGGACGAATTGTTCCACGCCGTTGTCGCGGATATAGCCGTGGCCGCCATAGACCTGCACCGCGTCGTTGGCCGCCTGAAACGCACCGTCGCTGAAACACGCCTTGATCACCGGCGTCAGCAGCGTGGCGAGATTGCCGGAGCGCCGGCGCTGCGCGGCATCATTCGACGCCTGTTCAAGATCAATTTGCAGCGACACCCACGCCCCCAACGCACGGGCCCCCTCGATGAAGGCACGCTGGCGCATCAAAAGCCGCTTCACATCCGGATATTCGCTGATGGTGTGCGGCACGCCGGAGCCGGGCCGGGATTTTCCGGCCACGCGCGTGCGGGCATAGGCGTCGGCGTTCTGCGCCGCCTTTTCGGCTACGGCGAGCGCGGCGATGCCGGTGCCGAGCCGGGCGCGATTCATCATCGCGAACATGCCCGCCATGCCGGCGGACGAACTCTGTTTGCCCGGCGCGGACGCACCCCCGGCGAGCCGATAGCCGACGGCCCCATCGAAATTCAGCACGCAGGCGGGATTGCCGCGGATGCCCATCTTCTTCTCGACCCCGCCAACGCTGACGTCGTTGCGGTCCAGCATCCGGCCGGTCGAGGGATCGAGGTTGAACTTCGGCACCATGAAGAAATTCACGGTGGCGAGATCATCGACCCACTTGCCGTCCGTGTTCGGCAGCTTCGCCAGAACCAGATGGATGATGTTGTCGGTGAGATCGTGATCGCCGCCGGAAATGAAAATCTTGGTGCCGGTGATCCTGTAGCTGCCGTCCGGCTGCGCCACGGCCCTGGTCTTCATCAGCCGCAGATCCGTTCCGCAATGCGGCTCGGTCAGGCACATGGTGCCGCTCCATGCGCCGTCCACCATGCGGGGTACGACATGTTCCTGCATCCACTCCGCGCCGGTGCGCGCCAGCGTCGCGTGCGCGGCGTTGGTGAGGCCGGAATAGAGCGACAGCCCGGCATTCGCGGACACTGCGAATTCGGACGCGGGCAGCACCACCACGCCCGGCATGCCAGCGCCGCCGCGTTCTTCGGGAGCGCCGAGCCTGTTCCATCCGGCCTCGCAATAGTGCCGGTAGGCGTCGGCGAAGCCGTCGGGAGTGCGCACCACGCCGTTTTCGAGCACGCATCCCTGTTCGTCGCCGATGGCGTTCAGCGGATGATAGACCTCCTCGCAGAAGGTCGCGGCGCCTTCGAGAATCTGCCGCGTCATATCCGCGCTGACGTTTGCGAAAGCCTCGAGCGACGCCAGCTCCTGCACGCGAAGAAGCTCGTGCAGCACGAACATGTAGTCGTCGACAGGCGCCTTGTAGACGGTCATGGCTGCTCCCGAAGATGCCGGCGTTGGCTCAGCGGCCCTTGAACACCGCGGAGCGGCGCTCGACGAAGGACTGGATGCCTTCCTTCATGTCCTCGCTGGACATGACGCGGGTGCGGATCTGCGGAATGATCTCGATCGCGGCCTTTTCGCCGGCCTCGATGAACTTACGGCCGGCTTCCTTGGTGACCTGAATGCCGATCGGCGCATTGCTGGCGATGATGCCGGCGATCTCCATGGCGCGATCGATCTGCTTGCCGGCGGGAACGACCTCCTGGACAAGACCGATCTTGCAGGCGCGCTCGGCGCTGAACTCGTCGCACAGAAACAGGTGATACATCGCATCACCCCACCCGGCGCGGGTGAGATAGCGGAAATGCGCGCCGCCGAGCGGCGCGATGCCGCGCTTGGATTCCATCTGGCAGAAGCGGGTGTTGTCGGCCGCGATCACGATGTCCCCCGCCAGCGAGATTTCGATGCCGATGGTGAAGCAGATGCCCTGCACCGCAGTGACGATCGGCTTGCGGCAGCGGTTGGCGAGGCCGAACGGATCGATATTGCCTTCCGGACGGGGCTTCACCGTCGCCTTGGGGCCGAAGAATTTCGGCATGTCGAGACCGGCGGTGAAATCCGCGCCGTTGGCGCACAACACCCCGACCCACAGATCGTCGGTCTGGTCGAGAACCGTCATGGCCTCGGACAGCTCAGCCATCATCTCCGGGCTGAACGAATTCTTCTTGGCCGGATTGTCGATCACGATCTTGAGGATGTGGCCGTGGGTCTCATGGTACACGCGACCGACGGTTTCTGCTTTGTCAGACATGGAGAGCTCCTGTGAAGCCATGACGGGTGCGGCGCTCGGCCCTTGGTGGCCGGAGCGAGGAACGGAAAACGCCGTCCGCTTCGCATCAACATGACGATTATCATTCATATGACCATGACGAGCATCATTCAGATCGTCAAGCCCCCCGGAGATGAGGGACTCTCGCCATGTCGAGCGCGACGCAGGCCGGGATTCGCGCGCGGGGCGCGGTCCTCCAAAGCGTCGCACCTCAGGAAAACGGCCGTTTACCCCGCCTGATCGTCACCCATCCTGCGAGCCAGCGTTATTCAAAATTGAACATGACCTGCCCGATAATGGATAACGCCGGCCCGATCCGACGGCGGTGAAGGGTGGGCCGCGCCGCCCTACGGCCGCCACGGCGCTGGACAGGATCTTTCAGGTCGACAGCGGCGCCCGGTATTCGGCCGCGAGCGTCTCGTCGGTATGGACGCCGCTGACGAGATCGAACACCGGGGTGAGGACCACGGTCAGAACCAGGTTGATGATGACCGCGTACAGCGCCGAATAACCGGGGAAAATGAAGCCGTGCACCGCGAGGGCGAAGGTCGGAGAAAAATTCGCGGCGACGAACATCGCGGTCCCGCAGATCATTCCGGCCGCCCATCCGATGAGCAGCGCCCACTCGTTGAACCAGCGGGTATAGACGCCAAGCATGACGGCGGGCAGGGTCTGGATGATCCAGATTCCGCCGAGGAGCTGGAGGTAGATGGCATATTTCGATGGCACGAACACGATGAAGGCGAGCGCGCCGAACTTGACGATCAGCGACACCCATTTGGCCATCTGCGCCTCCTGTCGGTCGGTCGGCGTTTGGTTGAAGAACTCGCGATGAATGTTGCGGGTGTAGAGGCTGGCGGCCGCGATCGACATGATCGCCGCCGGCACCAGCGCGCCGATGCCGATGGCGGCAAAGGCAATGCCGACGAACCATGAGGGGAAGACGTGGAGGAACAGGGCCGGCACCGCGAAGTTGTTGCCGAACTGTTTGAATCCGGCCGCATATTCGGGACGGGTGCCGACGCCTGCGGCGATGGCGAAAAAGCCGATCAGCGCCAGCAGACCGAGCATGAATGAATAGCCCGGCAGCAGCGCCGCGTTGCGCCGCACGACGCGCCCGTCGCTAGCGCTGAGAATTCCCGTGATCGAATGGGGATAAAGGAACAGTGCCAGCGCTGATCCCAAGGCCAGCGTCGCATAAGCGCCATAGGAGCCCATCGTATTGCCCACGGGAGGCGCCAGCAGAAGCTTCGATTCCGGCACCGCCGCAAAGATATTTGCAAAGCCGCCAAGCTGGATGGGAACGACGATGATGACCGCAAGCGCCGTCACGTAGATCAGCGTGTCCTTGACGATGGCGATCGACGCCGGCGCCCGCAGTCCGCTCGAATAGGTGAAGGCGGCGAGAATGATGAACGCGATCAACAGCGGCAGGTCGCCGGTATAGCCTTGGCCGGATACGCCCATCCCGCCGATCACCACCTGCAGGCCGACGAGCTGGAGCGCGATATAGGGCAAGGTCGCGGCTATGCCGGTGACCGCGGTGGCCAGCGCCAGCCACCGGTTGCCGAAGCGGCCGCGGACGAAATCGGCGGCGGTGATGTAGTTATGCCGGTGGCAGACGTGCCAGAGCCGCGGAAAGACCAGAAAGAGAACGGGATAAATCACGATCGTGTAAGGGACCGCGAAAAACGCGACCGCCCCCGCCCCGAACGCCAGCGCCGGAACGGCGATGAAGGTGTAGGCTGTGTAGAGATCACCGCCGATCAGGAACCAGGTGACGACGGTGCCGAACCGGCGCCCGCCCAGTCCCCATTCGTGCAGTTGATCGAGATCGCCTTTGCGCCAGTTCGCTGCAGCGAACCCCAGTCCCGTGATCAGCGCAAACAGCGCGAGGAAGATGATCAAGGCAGTCCAGTTGACGTCCTGCATGGCGCCTCTCCGATTGCCTCCCTTGATGATCTCCTGATGATCTCCTTTTGCGCGACGGCCGGCGAGCGGATCAGTCCTGCGTCGCGACGTGGACGATGGCGGTCAGAATGGCTCCAAGAATGACCCAGGCAAGCTGGTACCAGTAGAAGAACGGGATGCCGATGAGGGAAGGTTCGGCCCTGTTGTAGAAAGGCGGCCACAGCACAGCGATGAACTGGATAAGGAAGAGCAGATACCACCAACTCCATCCGGCATATGACTGGGGATGCCGGCCGGTGTCGGCCCGTTCGATGCCTGGTGCGATGTCTGTTGACATGGGACCTCCTTCACCGAGGTGCGCCTATGCCGGTGTGTTATGCGGACGGCGGCACGTCATTCCGGATAATCCCGGCGAGTGTCGGAGGCGGTGAGCCGCCTGTGTTCCGCGCCTGCCCAATAACGCATCACTGCCTTCTGCGTTCCAGCCATGTTGCGCAAATTTTTTGCGATCGCGCCAGCGGAGGATCCGGCAGGCGGACAGCCCGTCCCCGGCGTGCCTGCGCAGGCGAAACGCCCCGCCCGAGAGAGTGGCCGGATGACATGACCGAATGAAATCTGCTAGACAGACCCCAATTCACCTGCATGACGATCGTCATGATTTCCGACGGGAGACCTGTTATTCTTCCCGTCACGCGCCGACACTCACGGGAGCCGATCCGAATGGGCCATTCGCAGGCCGACAAGGCCAAGAACCGGGAACGCATTCTCGCCATGGCGGCGGGCCAGATCAGGGAATCCGGCCTCGAATCGATCAGCGTCGGCAAGTTGATGCAGAGCGTGAACCTGACCCATGGCGGCTTCTATGGCCACTTCGCGTCGCGCTCCGACCTGCTGGCGCAGGCGCTGAAGCAGGCTCTGGTCGAGGGCGAGGCGGTGGCGCGCGCAGCGAGCCCGCAGGGGAAGGTCCGCACCTTCGC
Organism: Bradyrhizobiaceae bacterium; assembly: GCA_020544565.1. Classification (GTDB taxonomy): domain Bacteria; phylum Pseudomonadota; class Alphaproteobacteria; order Rhizobiales; family Xanthobacteraceae; genus Afipia. The sequence continues at coordinate 3,931,858 of CP078014.1, read as the reverse complement.
CACCATCGTCAAAAGCTATCTCAGCCGCACGCATCGCGATTCGAGGAATTCCGGCTGCGCCATCTCGGCGCTGGTCTCCGACGTCGGCCGCGCCGACGAGCAATCCCGCGCGGTGATGGCGGAGCACATCGAGGCTTTCGTCGACAAGCTCGCCGAGACTCTTGGCGACGAGAAGGCAACCGCCGCGGTCAGCACACTGGTCGGCGCCATCGCGCTGTCGCGGGTGGTCACCGATCCCAAACGCTCCGACGCCATCCTCAAGGCCGCGAAGGATCACGTGCTCGCGATGAACCCGTCCGAGCCGGCTTAGCCGCCGTCGCGATCCGCCGATCAGCGTACGCCCCCTACCCGAACCCTGCTACGGCGCACCCGCCTTGCGGCCCCGCAGCCAGTCGCGCGACGTCGCGAATTCGCTTTCCAGAAAGCGGCGCACCTGCCTGTTGAGCTTGCGCAGATCGGTTTCGCGCCGTCGCAGCAACCACACATCCAGCGTCGAGGACTCCTGCGGCAGCACCCGGACCAGCCCTTCGGCGTGCGCGAACGGAATGGCGAGAAACGCCAGACCGAGACCTTCGGCGGTGGCGGCGAAGCTCGTTGCCATCGGCATCACCTTCAGGCGGCTGCGCGCGTCCGCGGCCGCCCTGAACTCGCTCAACAGCCGCATCGCCCCGCTGCGCTCGCTGCGCAGCACCGGGAATTCCCCACCGCCCGAAATGATGTCGTGACCGGCAAGGTCGGCGACAGCGCGCGGCGCCGGATGACGCGCGAGATAGGATCGCGCGGCGAAGATGCCGAACCCGACCGTGGCGACGCGCTTGCCGATCAGATCCTGATCATCGCCGGGATGGCCCATGCGGATCACGAAATCGAGATCCAGCGACGCTAGATTCTGCTGGTGCACCGACGATGAAATCTCGAGATGGATATCGCCCGCCTGCATCTTCAGTCGTTGCACCCGTGGCAGCAGCCAGTGCTTGGTCAGCCCCTCCGTCGCCGAGATGCGCACCGCCGTGGACCGGTCGCCGAGCCGGTGGCGCAGGTCGCGCTGGAACGTCTCGAACGAACGGACCATGTCATGGGCGGAGCGATGCAGATCCTCGCCCTCCTGCGTCAGGGTCACCCCCGACGACACACGAAAGAACAGCGGCGCACCGATATAGCGTTCAAGTTCGCCCAGCCTGCGGCTCAGCGTCGGCTGGCTCATGCCAAGTTCGCGCGCGGCACGGTTGACGCTGCCGGCGCGCACCACGGCGAAGAACAGCCGAAACAGATCCCAGTTGGTATCCACCATGGTCATCGCCCGGTTCACAGGAAGGCTCGCTCACGGCCCGCCAGACGGCGGCCGCGAGGAGACACGATTACCATGGCCACGCGCCGGCAGACGATCCGCAATCGCGCCGCAACCGGCGCAGGACGATGCCGGATCAGGCCGCGACCGGCTCGGCGAAATACGAGATGCCGAGCCATTCCGCCGTCAGCGCCGGCTTGTCGCTGCCCTCGATTTCCACGAACACCTCGGACTTCGCCATGAACTCCTTGGGGCTGCGCGGCGTCACCTCGAGCAGCTTGAACCGCGCCCGCACCCGGCTGCCCGAGCGGACCGGCGCGACGAAGCGGATTTTGTCGAAGCCATAATTGACGCCCATCACCCTGCCCTGGACCTGCGGAAGGCCGTCATAGGCCATGGCCGCCAGCAGCGAGAGCGTGAGGAAGCCGTGCGCCACCGTACCGCCGAACGGCGTCTTCGCCGCCTTGTCCGCATCGATATGGATGAACTGCCAGTCCTCGGTGACGTCGGCGAACGCGTCGATGCGGCTCTGATCGATCTCGAACCAGCGCGACATCCCCACGTCCTTGCCGACGAGAGCGACGTAGTCATTCCATGAGATCTGATCGCCCATTCCGTGCCCCTGTCGTCCGCCACGCCGTTTCTCCGCCGCGGTCCTGCCGCCGACGGACAATCCAACAGCATGATGATTGTCATGCATTGAGAATGACGAATATCATTCAGAAGTCAAGGCAGGGGCAGCCATGCGTCGTCGGCGCGCGGGATCGGTTCACGTCGGGTAACAGAGGTCCGTTGGATCTATGATCGGCACGCGGGAAGCCCCCCGCGGGAATCCCAGGCATCGCAGCGTGTCGGCTCGCATGCGCGGCGCGATACGCCGGCCGTCGCGCCTATCCTTGACGCTTCCCCGGATGGAAGGTCATGGCTGCGGCGTCCCGCGCTGGCCGCGCCGCCGCTCGATGGTGATTTCGGCGAGGATCGACAGTGCGATCTCGTCCGGCGTGATAGCACCGAGATCGAGACCCGCCGGCGCTTTCACCCGCTCCAGCACATCGGCCGCAACGCCTTCGCCGGCGAGCTTGTCGCGCAACGCCGCCATCTTGCGGCGGCTGCCAACGAAGGCGTGATAAGCCGCCTCGATCCCGAGCGCGGATTTGAGCGCGGCCTCATCGCCCTTGCCCTGGGTCGAGATGACCACGAAGCGCTTCGCCTCGTTGAGATAGCCGGGCGCGAACCCGTCGACGCAAACATCGGCGTCCGGCGGGTCGGTGACGTCCTGCGCCGGCACCGCGACGGTGACGTGGAAGCCCAGCGCCCGCGCCTGCGTGGCCAGCGACAGCGCCACCGGGCTCGCCCCCAGAATGACCAGCGAGGGATGCGGCAAGACCGGCTCCACGAAAATATCCATGGTGCCCTTGCTCGGGCACATGTTGCGGGCGAACCGCACCCCCTCGCGGTTGTCGCCCGGCTTGACGCCAAGCTCGGCCAGCAGATTCTCCGGCCGCACCGAGATCATGCGCGGCTCGCCGTCGCTCAGCGCCTCGCGGGCGGCCTTGAGCACCGCGCCGCGCGCGCAACCGCCGCCGATCCATCCGGCGACGATGGTGCCGTCCGGGCGGATGATCGCCTTGGCGCCGGCCTTGGCTGCCGTCACCGACACCGTCCGCACCACGGTGGCGAGCGCGAACGGCTGTTCGTCCGCTTTCATCCGGGCCACGAGATCGATGACCTCGACATGAGCCGTCATGATCGCCTCCTATAGTTTCGCCAGATAGGGTTCGAGCGCCGTCAGGCTGTTCAGCGTATGGGCGGGCGCATAGAGATCGACATGCGGCAGCGCCGCCTTGATGCCGGCGGCCTCGGGCGCGTAGCCATCCCAGCCCATCATCGGATTGAGCCAGACGATGCGGCGGCAGCGACGCGCCAGCGCCGCCATCTCGCGCCCGAGGAGTTGTGCGTCGCCGGTCTCGTAACCGTCGGACACGATCATCACGCAGGTGCGCGAATGGATGACGCGCGCCGCGTGCCAGCGGTTGAACGTCTCCAGGCAGAGGCCGATACGGGTGCCCCCACCCGCGCCCTGCGCCATCATCGACAGCCGGTCGAGCGCCCGCATCGGATCGCGCTCCTTCATGGCTGCGGAGACATGGGCGAGCTGGGTGTGGAACAGGAACGCCTCGGCCTCGCGGAATTCGTCCAGCACGCCGTGGATGAAACGGATGAACAGGCTCGTATACAGGCTCATCGAGCCCGAAGCATCGAGCAGCACGACGAGACGCAGCGGCTTGTCCTTGCGCCGCCGCCGCACCAGATCGATCGGCACGCCGCCATGGCTGATATTGGCGTGGATGGTGCGGCGCAAATCGAGGCGCTCGCCGCGGGCGCGCGCCTGATCGCGGCGGGTCAGCCGGGTACGCATCGCGCGCGCCAATCGCGCGGCTGCGTCATGGGCCTGCGCGATCTGCTCCGGATCGTTGAGCTTGCGGAAATCGACATCGGCGAGGTTATCGGCGACCGAGGCGCCTTCCATGCGCCCCTCGCCGCCACGCTCCCGCGGCGCCTCGTCCGGAACCGGCGCCTGATCCGTCGCCTGCGCGCCGGCGGCCTGCTGTCTGCCCTGATCCTGAAGGGTCTTCAGCGAGGGCGAGGCGGAAGGCTTCGACGCGCCGGCAATGGTCGAGCGGGATTTCACCCGCTTGCCCAGCCAGAACGCATCGAAGATGCCGTCGAACGCATCCCACTGCGCCTTGCGCGCCGAGAACAGGTGCTTGAACGCCGACCGCAGCAGCGCCGGCCGCGCGGCATAGCCGGCCGCCATCAGCGCCGCCGCATCCTCGCCCTCGCGCGGGCCAATGACGAAAGCATTATCGCGCAGCGTCGCCAGAAAGCCGGCGAGCCGCAACGCCATCGCGCCGTCCATGGTGGGATCGATCGGAAGCGGATGATGCATCATGCCACCTTTCCCAGCAGCCGGGCGGTGACCTCGGGCGTGAAGCGCGCCTTGTCCTCTCGGGTCTTGAGCAGGCACATCAGCGTGTCATGCACCGCCTCGGGATCGTCATGCAGATCGCGGATGCCGAGCCCGACCAGCGCCGCGGCCCAGTCCAGCGTCTCGGCGACGCCGGGCACCTTGCGCAAATCCTCCTTGCGGATGCTCTCCACCATCCGCGCGATCTGCAACGCCAGCGATGCGCCGGTGGCTGCGCTCCGCGCCATGATGATGCGGGCCTCGCGCTCGACGTCCGGATAATCGATGTAGTGATAGAGACAGCGGCGGCGTAGCGCATCCGACAGTTCGCGCGTGCCGTTCGAGGTCAAAACCACGTGAGGGATCGCCGTCGCCCGGATCGTGCCGAGTTCCGGAATGGAGACCTGGAAATCGGACAGCAGCTCGAGCAGGAACGCCTCGAATTCGTCGTCGGCGCGGTCGATCTCGTCGATCAGCAGGACCGGCGGCGTGTCCCGGCGGATCGCCGCCAACAACGGCCGTTCCAGCAGATAGGCTTCGGAGAAGATAGTGGCCTCGATCTCGGACGCGCTCGGGCCGTCGGCCGCGCCGCGATGGAGCTGGATCGCCAGCAACTGGCGCTGATAGTTCCATTCGTAGAGCGCCGCCGACTGATCCAGCCCCTCGTAACATTGCAGGCGGATCAGCTCGGTGGCGTGGATCGACGCCAGTGCCTTGGCGACCTCCGTCTTGCCGACGCCGGCTTCGCCCTCCAGCAGCAGCGGCCGCCGCAACGTCTGCATCAGCGAGAGCGCCGTCGCCAGTTCGCTGTCGGCGATATAGCCGGTCGCGGCCAGACGTGCGGCGATCTCGTCCCGGTCGGTCATGGCGAGGCGACAACCACGGCCTCGCCGACGACGCCGAGCTTCTTCGCGACCATCCAGTTGCGCCAGTGATCGTGCGGCATCTGGATATGGACCGCACCGAGGAACGAGAAGGCGTCGTTGACAGCGTTGGAGAAAGCCGGCACGCCACCGACATTCGGACTTTCGCCGACGCCCTTGGCTCCGATCGGATGATGCGGCGACGGCGTCACGGTGAAATCCGTTTCCCAATGCGGCGTTTCCACCGCGGTCGGCAGGAAGAAATCCATGAACGAGCCGCCGAGCACGTTGCCGGTCTCGTCGTAATGAATCTCCTGTCCCATGGCGATGGCGAAAGCCTCCGTCAGCCCGCCATGCACCTGCCCTTCGATGATCATCGGATTGATGCGGGTGCCGCAATCGTCGAGAGCATAGAAGCGGCGAACCTTATAGACGCCGGTATCGACGTCGATATCCATGACGCAGATATAGGCGCCGAACGGATAGGTCATGTTGGGCGGATCGTAGTAGCTCACCGCTTCCAGCCCCGGCTCCAGGCCGGGCGGCGGCGAGTTGTAGGCGATCCAGCAGATATCCTTCATGCCGAGAAACTTCTCCGGCAGGCCCTTGACGCGGAAGCCGTCGATATCCCATTCGAGGTCGTCCTCGTGGACCTCGAGCTTGTAGGCTGCGATCATCTGCGCCTTGGCCTTGATCTTGCGCGCGGCCATGGCGATCGCCGCACCGGCCACCGGCGTCGAGCGCGAACCGTAGGTGCCGAGGCCATAGGGCGCGGTGTCGGTGTTGCCCTCCTCTACCGTGATGTTGTCGGCGGGAATACCGATCTCGGTGGCGATGATCTGCGCCCAGGTGGTCTCGTGGCCCTGCCCCTGGCTCTTGCTGCCCATCCGCGCCACGCCCGCGCCGGTCGGGTGCATGCGGATCTCGCAGGAGTCGAACATGGCGATGCCGAGAATGTCGCAGTTCTTCGAAGGGCCGGCGCCGACGATCTCGGTGAAGAACGACAGGCCGATGCCCATGATCTCGCGGGTCTCGCCGCGCCTGAAAGCATCGCGCTTCGCCGCCTGCTCCTTGCGCAGCTCGGCGTAACGCACCGTCTCCATCGCCTTCGTCATGGCGGTGTGATAGTCGCCGGAATCGTATTCCCAGCCGAGCGCCGAGTGATAGGGGAACTGCTCCGCCTTGACGAAATTCTTCAGGCGGAATTCGGCCGGGTCCATGCCGAGCTTCTGCGCCATGATGTCCATGGCGCGCTCGACGCAATAGGCCGCCTCCGTGACGCGGAACGAGCAACGGTAGGCGACGCCGCCGGGCGCCTTGTTGGTGTAGACGCCATCGACCACCACATGGGCGGTCGGGAAGTCATAGGACCCGGTGACGATATTGAAAAAGCCCGCCGGCCATTTCGACGGATCGGCGCAGGCATCGAACGCGCCGTGATCGGCCAGCACGTGAACGCGCAGCCCCGTGACCTTGCCATCCTTCGTGGCGGCCATCTCGGCCGTCATGTGATAGTCGCGCGCGAACGAGGTGGTGGTGAGGTTCTCCATGCGGTCCTCGACCCACTTGACCGGCTTGCCGGTGACGATGGAGGCCACCGCCGCGCAGATATAGCCGGGATAGGCCCCGACCTTGTTGCCGAAACCGCCGCCGATATCCGGCGAGATCACATGGATCTTGTGCTCGGGGATTTTCGCGATCAGCGCCACCACGGTGCGGATGACGTGCGGCGCCTGGAAGGTGCCGTAGATCGTCAGCTCGCCCTTGATCTTGTCGAACGAGCAGACGCACTGGCAGGTCTCCAGCGGCGAGGGATGCACGCGCTGGTAGGAGATCAGCTCCTTGATGGTGACGTCGGCCTTGTTGAAAGCGGCGTCGGTCAGCTCCTTGTCGCCGACGGCCCATTCGAAGATGTGGTTGGGGTGCTTGCGCGGTCCGTGAGCGCCGTCCTTCTTGTCCTTGATGTCCTCGCGCAGCACCGGCGCGTCCGCATCCATCGCCTTGAACGGATCGACCAGCGGCGGCAGCGCTTCGTATTCGACTTCGACAGCCATGATGCCGTCATCGGCGGCATAGCGGTCGGTCGCCACCACGAAGGCCACCTCCTGATTCTGGAACAGCACCTTGCCGTCGGCGAGCACCATCTGCACGTCGCCGGCGAGCGTCGGCATCCAGGCGAGATTGACCGTCTTCAAGGTCTCGGCGGTGATCACGGCGAGGACGCCGGGCACCTTCAGCGCCTTCTCGGTATTGATCGACTTGACACGGGCATGGGCATGCGGCGAGCGCACGAAATCGCCATGCAGCATGCCGGGCAGCTTCACGTCATCGACATACTGGCCCTTGCCCTGCGTGAAACGGATGTCTTCCACGCGCTTGCGCTTGCAGCCCATGCCTTCCAGACGGGCGGCGCGTTCTTCCCGTGTCGGGGTCATGTCGTTCATTCTGCGGCCTCCTGGAATTCGACGCCGTTCAGCTTGGCTGCGGCGTACTGGATCGCCTTGACGATGTTCTGGTAGCCGGTGCAGCGGCACAGATTGCCGGCGATGCCGAAACGGATGTCGCTCTCGGTCGGGTTCGGTTTCTCCTGCAGCAGGCGATGGGCGCGCATCAGCATGCCCGGCGTGCAGAAGCCGCATTGCAGGCCGTGCATCATGCGGAAGCCTTCCTGCAGCGCCGACAGCGTGCCATCGGGATTGGCGAGGCCTTCGACGGTTCTGATCTCCGCGCCCTGGGCCTGCACGGCGAACATGGTGCAGCTTTTCACCGACATGCCGTCGATATCGATGGTGCACGCGCCGCAATGGGACGTGTCGCAGCCGATATGGGTTCCGGTCATCTGCAGGTTCTCGCGGATGAAATGGACGAGCAGCGTGCGCGGCTCAACCAGCCCTTCGACCTGTTCGCCGTTCACCGTCATCGTGACATGGGTCTTGGCCATGCTGTTCTCCCTCGCTTGTCCGTCACGCATCGTTCACTTGGCGCGTTCGGCGGCGCGGCGCAGCGCCCGCGCGACCAGCACGCCGCCGACATGGCGGCGATATTCGACGGGGCCCCGGCCATCACCGGCCGGCGCCATGATCGCCTGCGCCGCGCCGGCGGCCGCCTGCAGCGCGGCCGCATCGAGAGCGGTGCCGATCACCGCGGCGGCGGCGTCCTCGGCAAGCAGCGCCGTCTCCGCCAGGTTGGTGAGGCCGATCCGGCAGGTAGCGACCTTGCCGCCCGCCATGGTGAGCACCACCGCCACGGCGGCGGTGGCGTAATCGCCGACCTTCCGCTTCAGCTTGTCATAGGCATAGCCGTGACCCGCCGCAGGCACGGGAATCGAGATCGCGGTGAGGATTTCGCCGGGCTCCAGCGCCGTGAAATAAGCGCCCTGATAAAACGCGGTCGCCGCCACCTCACGCGCGCCGCCGGGGCCGACCAGCCGGTAGCTGGCGTCGAGCACCATCATCAGCGCCGGCATGTCGTTGCCGGGGTCGCCATTGGCGACATTGCCGCCCATGGTGCCGCAATAGCGGATTTGCGGATCGGCGATGTTCTGTGCCGCCAGACCCAGGACCGGTGCCGCCGCGGCGATCTCGTCGGAGGTCAGGATATCGTGCTGGGTGGTCATCGCGCCGATGACGAGGCGGTCGCCTTCGCGGCGCACGCCGCGCAAATCCTTGATGCCGTGCAGATCGACGAGGTGCTCCGGCGTGGCCAGCCGCAGCTTCATCATCGGGATCAGGCTATGGCCGCCGGCCAGCGGACGGGCTTCGCTGCCCAGCGTCGCCAGCAGCTTGACCGCTTCATTGAGATCGGCCGGCCGGTGATAGGTGAACGGGCCCGGAATCATGGCGTGTTTCCTCCTGTCCGTCTGGACGTCGTGGCATGCGGACTTGCCCAGAGGGTTGGGGGTCCGGTCCCGCGGCACAAGGAGCGGCGCACGGATGCGGCACAAACGGAGGAATTTCGCACGAATGGCGGGCCGAACCGCACGAACTGCGTCAGCAGGACGAACCTAATTTGTATCGAGATAGGCTGGAGGAATCGGCGCGCGCGTTATGCGGTGCGGCGAACCAACCCGAGCCGCGCCTTGACCTCGGCGACCTTGGCGCGGCTGACCGGCACGCGCTGGCTGACGGCTCCGTTCAGTTCGATGACGGCGCCATCGCCTTCGCGCCGCACCAGGATCACATGCGGCAGCGCAACGATATGGCTGCGGTGCACCCGGAGAAACAGGTCGGGATCGAGCTGGGTCTCGGCCTCGGAAATCGACCACAGGCACATCCGCTCGCGGGTGCCGTCATGGACACGGGTGTAATGCGCATCGGCGCGAATGCTGCGCACCTCCGCCGCTTCGATGAAGTGGACCCCGTCCGCGCCCTCGACCGGAAGCCGCGATACTGCAGCACGTCGTGGCAAACCGAGGCCGCCGAGCGGTGCCGCCCGCGCACCGGCGAAGGAGGATACCGCAGACGGCGTGTCAGGAGCCGACACCTCCATCACCGCCTCACCTGAAACCGAGCCGGGAGCAGACGCGCCGAGAGCGGGCGCGTCGAAAGCCAGCGTGGCGTCCGGCGCGGTCGGCGCGGCCTCCGCCGTTGCAACATCCATGGCTCGCTGGCGCGGGTCCGGCACCAGCAGCAGCAGGAAGCCCGCCGCGATGACAAAGCACAGCAGCGCCACCACCAGCGACAGCACCTGCTGCGACGCGGTCAGTCCCTCCATCTGATGATGCGGGCTCGCCGACGGCACGAAATGCAGCCCGGCCATCGCCGTATAGTGCATGCCGGACACCGCGATGCCGAATGCGACCGCGCTGAACACAAGCTGGATGCCGCCCTGCCCGGCGAGAAACGCGCGCAGGCCGCCAAAGGCGGCGCCAATCGCGATCAGCGCCGACAGAATGACGAAGAGCAGATCGTGCTGCATCTCGAAGGGGCCGGACAGGCCATGCATGCCGACATAATGCATGGTGCAGATGCCGCTTCCCAGCAGCACCGCCGAACCGGCCACCCGCGGCCATGCCGGTGGCCCGATGCTGACGAAGAACAGCGACACGCCCACCACCAGCGCGCAGATCAGAAACGAGACGACGGTCGGCAGCACGAGATAGGCGGTTTCCGGCGGCAGCGGAGCAGCCAGCATGCCGATGAAATGCATGGTCCAGATGCCCACGGCGAGAAACGCCGCCGCGCCGGCGAGCAACACGCGACGGCTGGCATCGGGCCGCCGGCGGATGCGCGCAGCGAGCGCGAACCCGTTGTAGCCACCCAGGATCGCGATCGCCACCGACAAGGCGACCAGATAGAGATCGTGTCCCTCGAACATGATCCTTGCGGCGCGCCTGTCTCCACGGGCACGCCTCCTCCCGCAGGGAAGCTAATCTCTTTCCCAAGCCGCTGACAATGGGCGAGCCGATCGCCGACAACGCGCACAAAGAACGATTTTCCAGATCGCTCGATCCTGCGAGACGAACAGGCCAGCAGCGGGGCTCGTTTCGCAATAGCATTTCATTGCAGCGCAGCGTTTTCGGAGAGATAGTTTGCGCATGAACCGGCGTCTTCCGCGCTGTCTCGAGCAGCGACGACGACGTCATCCGGTTCTCCGCACTTTTACCATCGTAACACGCGAGCCCGGCCGGTTCGGCGTCCCGTCCTCCGCACCGTTCACGGCGCACGGAGGCGACGTAACGGTCGCGCCTCGAAGGAATCCGTCATGCGTATTTCAAAGCTGTCCACACTCGTTCTGTCGTCCGCCCTCGCCGGCGGGCTGCTGCTCGGCGCGAGCGGCGCGGCCAGCGCCACCGAGACGTGGCCGAGCCGCTCGATCAAGCTGATCGTTCCGTTCACGGCCGGCGGCGCCGCCGACACCATCGCCCGCATCTATGCCGACAAGCTCGGCGAAGCCCTGAAGCAGACGGTGGTGATCGAGAACAAGCCCGGAGCCGGCACGGCCATCGCCGCCGACGCCGTCGCCAAGGCCGAGCCCGACGGCTACACGCTGTCGCTCGCGTCGGCGGGACAGTTGACCATCCTGCCGCATATCAACAAGACCATCTCCTACGATCCGTTCAAGAGCTTTGCTCCGGTCACCGTGCTGGCCTCGGTGCCGTATGTGGTGGCGGCAAGCCCCGACACGCCGGTCGCCTCCGTCAAGGAGCTGATCGCGGCGGCCCGGCAAGAGCCGGGCAAGCTCACCTATTCCTCGTGCGGCCCGGGAACGTTGTGCCATCTCAGCGGCGAGTTTTTCAAGAGCCTGACCGACACCAACCTGCTGCACGTGCCGTTCAAGGGCTCGGCCCCCGCCGTCAACGCCTTGCTCGGCAATCAGGTGAACCTCTCTTTCGACACCCTGACCGTGCTGGCGCCGCAGATCCGGGACGGCAAGGTGAAGGGGCTGGTGGTGACCAGCCGGACGCGCTCACCGCTGCTGCCCGATGTTCCGACCGCGGCGGAAGCCGGGCTGCCCGACTTCACCGTGGAGTCCTGGTTCGGTCTCGCGGTGCCGGCCGCAACCCCGGCGGATATCGTCCAGCGCCTGAACACCGAGCTGGTCCGCATCGGCAACCTTCCCGAGGTCCGCGCGCGCCTTGCCGCGCAGGGCCTGGAGGTCACCACCTCGACGCCGGACGCCTTCGCGCAACTCATCCGCGCCGACTATGACCGCTGGGGCAAGGTGGTCCGGGCCTCGGGCGTCGCACTCTACTGACACGACGGAACTGACACGGCGGAACTGACACGACGGACAGGCGGACGCGTCCGCCCGTCCCCCTCTTCTTCCCGTCTTCTCGCGGTCGCCGGCACCCCGGTGGCCGCGATTTTTTTTGGGCGCGCCGGCTGCGCCAGCGAGCCGTCCCGCCTGACCGGATCGCGCCCGATCACCACTTAAGGGTTGCCTTCCCGGTCGCATCAAATAATATATCAGTGGTATATTAGATTGCTTTATCCGGACCGGGAGGCTTCGATGGAACTTGCAATTACCCCCATGACCGAACGGCAGCGCAAATATCGCGCGAACTACCGGGAGCGCGTCGCCGGCTGGTACAATGGCTGGCTGCATGTGCTGCTGATCTACACCATCGGATTCACCGCCCTCTACATCTACATCTCCAACATCCGCGACGTGCAATGGTGGGAGTGGCTCACCATCCCGGCGGTGTTCCTGATCTCCAACTTCTTCGAATGGTGGGTGCACGGCTATGTGATGCACCGGCCATCGAACGTGCCGCTGATGCGCGCGGTCTACAGCCGGCACACGCTGATGCATCATCAGTTCTTCACCGAAGAAGAAATGCGCTTCGCCGACCATCACGACTGGCGCGTCACGTTCTTCCCGCCCTACGCCCTCGTGGTCTTCACCTTCATGTCGATTCCGGCGGCGATCGTGGCCGGTTACGTGGTCTCGCCGAATGTCGGCTGGCTGGTGATCACCACGACCACGTCGATGTACCTGATCTACGAGTTCATGCACTTCTGCTGCCATGTCGAGGAGAACTGGTTCGTCCGCAACATGCCGTTCGTCAACACCATCCGCAGGCATCACACCGCCCATCACAATCAGTCGATCATGATGGAGCGCAACATGAACCTGACCTTCCCGGTGATGGACTATCTGCTCGGAACCTCCGATCTCAACCGCGGCCTGCTGGGCCACATCTTCAACGGCTACAGCACGGAATATGTGAAGACCGACATGCGCAAGACCAAGCGAACACCGCGCGTGACGCCGGTCTCCGCGCCTGCCGAATGACCGATCAACCGGCGCGGGCTGTTCGCCACCGCGGATAGCCCGCACCGCACTGTTCCGAGATCCTGTTCCATGTCTCAGATCGAACCCAATCTGCTGGCTCTGGGCTGGTTCGCCCTGCTCTGGAGCGTGTGCTGCCTGTCGTTTCTTCAGCTTGCCGGGAAATATCCACTTGGCAACGCGGAAGGCCGCGCGGCCGGATCGCCGGCCATGGTGCTCGGGACCACCGCGCTGTGGCTGATCCTGCTGGTCGGCACCTGCATCTTCGCCGTCGCCGAATTGCGCTGGACCAGCTTCGTCATCGTGGCCGGAATCCTGTTCCTGTTTCTGCCCGAGCTGTTTCAGTCGATTCCCGAGCGCTGGCGCGAAAGCTATGCGGGCCTGACCGCAACCGGGATCACGCTGCTCGCGGCGCTCGGGGTACTGGCCGCCGTCGGCGCCGGTTCGATCAAATCATTGCTCTGAAACGCTCCACTCACGCCACCGCATCCGCCGGATTTGGAGATCGTCATGCCCCACCACATCAAATTCATGCTTTCGCTGGCCTGCCTCGCCACCGCCGCGGGCGGCTATTTCTTCATGGTCAGCCTCGGACAGACCGGCCCGAGCTACGCCACCGCCTTCCTCGGCATCTTCGCCACCGTCGCGATGTGGGTATTCCCCGAAGTGATGAAGAAGGACATCGGGGCCAAGAAATAGCCGCCGCCCCTTCCCGTCATTCAATCCAGTTCCGGATCCGGAGACCACGCATGACCCACTACACCGGCGACCGCACGATCGACGGCATCTCCGTTCAGGCCGACGGCAAGCCGCTGTCGCCCCATTACGATCAGCTTCGTCTGACCGACTATGGTTTCGAATGGAGCTATGAAGGCCCGGAGCCGGCGCAACTCGCCTTCGCCCTGCTCTACGATCACCTGCGCGACGGCGCCAAGGCCAAGGCGCTGCACCAGCCGTTCATGGAGCAGATCGTCGCCAATTTCGACAACGAGTGGGAATTGACGTCCGGCGATATCGACGACGCCATCCGCGCGCTGAGCTGACCGGCGCGGCCGCCGATCGCAGCCCCAGGGATATCCAACCATGAGCCTGACCTACCGGGCGGCCGTGCTGCACAAGGCCGGCGCGCCGCTGAGCATCGAATCCGTCACCACGTCCGGACCGTCGCCCGACGACGTGGTGGTCAGGATGAAGGCCGCGAGCCTGTGTCATACCGATCTCGAAGTCATCGACGGCTCGCTGCGCTATCCGCTGCCCATGATCCTCGGGCACGAAGCCTCCGGCATCGTCGAGGAGATCGGCAGCGACGTCACCGGCATCCGCGTCGGCGATCATGTCGTGCTGTCGTGGAATCCGCATTGCGGCCACTGCTTCCATTGCGATCGCGGCCAGCCGATACTCTGCGAGACCTATCTCGAGGAAGGGCCGAAGGGCCTGCATTTCGACGGCCGCTCGAAAGCCGCGCTCGGCTCCGGACAACCGCTCACCCATCTGATGTTTCTCGGCGCGTTCGCCGAAGTCTGCGTGCTGCCGGCGCAGCAGGTGGTGGTGGTGCCGAAGGACATGCCGTTCGACCGCTCCTGCCTGATCGGCTGCGGCGTCATGACCGGCGTCGGCGCCGCCCTCAACGTCGCCGACATCCGCCACGGCGACACGGTGATGGTGTTCGGCTGCGGCGCGGTCGGACTTGCGGCCATTCAGGGCGCCGCCATGGCGGGCGCAGAGAATATCATCGCCGTCGACCTCGACGACGCCAAACTTGCACGCGCCGCAACTATGGGCGCGACACAGCGCATCAACGCCAGCACGCAAGACCCGGTCGAGGCCGCCGGGGCGGCCACCAAGGGCCGCGGCGTCGATGTCGTTCTCGAATCCGCCGGTCATCCCACCGCCTTCCGGCAGACCACGGAAGCGGTGCGGCCGGGCGGCGAAGTCATCTGGCTCGGCAAGATCGATGTCGCGAAGGACGTGAGCTTCCGCTGGGGCTCGCTGATGGGGGAGAAGCGCCTGCGCCGTTCGAGCTATGGCGGAGCGCGGCCGCGCCGCGATTTCCCCCTGCTCGCGCAAGCCTATCTCGACGGCAAGCTGAAGCTCGACGAACTGATCACCGGCCGCATCGCCCTCGATCAGATCAACAGCGGCTTCGATCTGTTGCGGCAGGGAAAAACCATCCGGACCGTAATCACCTTCTGAAGCGCGGCCCCGCGAACGCATCGCTCGCCGATCACAGCGTCGAGCGGGCGAAGCTTTCGATATAGCCGACAAGACGGTCGGATGCGTCCGCCGCCTTCTGCGGATCGCGAGCAGCGATGGCCTCGGCAACCTCGGCATGAAGCCGCGCCGCCAGCGGCAGATCGGCCGCCTCCTTGTAGTGATGATACCAGAAACGGCGGGACAGGCCGTGCATCAGCCCCATCGAGCGGCTGGCGAACTCGTTGCGCGCCGCTGACGAGATCAGGGCGTTGAGCTGATGATCGAGCCGCATGAAGGTGAGATCGTCGGCGGTGCCGGCCGTCTTGCGCATGCCCTTGGCGATCTCGGCGAACTGGCGCAATTCGTCCTCGCTGGCGCGCTCCGCCGCCGCGCGCGCCATCAGGCGCTCCAACTCACGCCGCACTTCGAGAAGTCGGAGCTGAGCGCGCAAATTGATATCGGAGACGAGGATTCCCCGCCGCGGCAGGATGTTGACCAGGCCGTCGCGCGCCAGACGCTGCAACGCCTCGCGAATGGGCGTGCGGCCGATCTTGAGCCGGGTGGCCAGAACCTGCTCCGACAGCACCGCGCCAGGCGGCAATTGCAGGGTGACGATCAGCTCTTCAAGTTGTCCGTAGGCGATATCCGTCAGCGAGCCGGCATTGTGCTGCGCGCCCGCCGCGGCGTCTGCGCGCGGCCGGGACGCGGCGACCTTTTTGCGCCCGCGAGCCGGGGCCGACGGAAGGCTTTTGTCCTTTGCAGTCCGCAAAACCGACAACCGTTTGCCTGACAGATGATCGCTCGCCCGACGATGAATCAGTCAGGCGATCCGGTGTCCGGTATCCCACAGGCAACCGCCAGCGGCAAGCGCGCCGCAGCGCGTCAGGCGGTCAGTTCGCGGGCGATCACCAGCCGCTGAATCTCGCTGGTGCCTTCCAGAATGCGCAGCACCCGCGCCTCGCCAATCAGGCTGGAGACGTCATATTCCTCGAAGGCGCCATAGCCGCCATGGACCTGCAGCGCGATGTCGGCGACCTCGCTCGCCATTTCCGTGGCGAACAGCTTGGCCATCGAGGTCTCGAGCCGGAACGGGCGATCCGCATCCGCAAGGCACGCCGCGTTGCGCAGCATCAGCTCGGCGGCATGAATCTTGGTAAGCGCGTCGGCGAGCGGGAACGTCAAACCCTGATGATTGAAAATCGGCACGCCGCCGACCTTGCGGCCCGCGCCATAACTCTTGGCGAGATCGAGCGCCTTGCGGGCGAGGCCGAGGCCGGTTGAGCCGACCAGGATCCGGCCGATGCTGAGCGTGGTCAGGATCTGCTTCAGGCCGTCGCCGCGGTTGCCGACCATGTTCGCTTTCGGCACGCGGCATTCGTCGAGAAACAGCTCGACCGAATCGGCGATCCGCCAGCCGATCTTGCGGCCCGCCTTGCCGACCTTGAAGCCGGGCGTTCCGACCGGGACCACGAATGTCGAAAGCCCCCTGGGCCCCAGGTCCGGATCCGTTTGGGCGACGAAGGTGGAGACGGCGTGCAGCGGGGTGCCGGCATTGGTGGAAAACACCTTCGATCCCGACAGCACAAAATGGTCGCCATCCTCCACCGCGCGCATCTTGACGCTCGCGACATCGGAGCCGCCGCTCGGCTCGGTGACCCCGAACGAGGCGATGAAATCGCCGCGGCACAGCGGCTCCAGCCATTTCCGCTTCAACTCGTCGGAGCCGTAGCGCGCGATCACCGTCATCGGCGCGCTGTTGCAAAGATAGATCGCGGCAAACCCCGGCTCGACCCGCGCCAGCGTCTCCGCGACAATGGCCGCACCGCGGGTGCCAAGCCCGCCGCCGGCATAATCCGGATCGTAGGCTGTGCCCATGAAGCCGAGCGAGAGAAATTCCCGCACCAGATCCGCGGGAAATTCGTGGCGATCCGCGAACGGCTTGATCTTCGGCCGAAGCGAACCCTCGCAGAACTGCTCCAGGCCGCTCTTCAGCAGCGCTTCGTCTTCGTTGAGATCAAGCAGCATGGCCGCTCCTTTCGTTGTCCTGTCGTTCTTGCCGGAATCAGCGGCGACGGAACTTGTCGAGGGTGGCCTGGGCGGCGGTCTCGCGGCAATTATCGAGAAACAGCCGGTTGGCCTCGAAATCCATCGCCTCTGCGTTGTCCATCAGATAGGCGGAGAAGAACCGCTTGGTCGCCGCCACCGCCGGGCGCGGCAACGCCGCCAGCTTTTCGGCGATGGCCGTCGCGGTCGTGAGCGCCTCGCCATCGTCGCAGCAATAATCGACGACGCCGATGGCGCGGGCATCCTCGGCCGTCAGCGGCTCAAGGCAGAAGCACAGCAGCCGCGCCTTGACGAGGCCGACGCGCGCGACCAGCGACTTGATGCCCCACGGCGTGAGCCAGCCATGCGGCACCTCGGGCAGACTCCAGCTCGATCCGCGGCCGGCCACCACCACATCGCAGCATGTCGCCAGCGTGAAGCCGCCGCCGACGGCGAACATTTCCACCGCGGCGACCACCGGCTTGCTGATAAAGCCGATCAGGCGGCCGAGATCGCCGCATTCCTGCTCGAACCGTCCCATGGCCTCGAGATCCAGCGCGCCGATGAATTTCAGATCGCTCCCCGCCGAAAAGCCCGGCGCCGCGCCGACGAGAACAATGGCGCCGATCCCGTCGTCGCGATCGAGTTGCAGCAAAGCGGCCTTGACGCCGTCCACTAGCGCCTGATCCATGGAATTGCGCCGGGCGGAGCGCAGCAAGGTGACGATCGCCACCCCGCCCCGCTTCTCCACGCCCACCACCTTGTCGCTGTCGTCCGTCACGTCACACCTCCGCCGGAGCCGTTGCCGTCATGCGCCGAGATACATCTGCTTGACTTCCGACGTCTCGGACAACTCCTTCGCGTCACCCGAGGCGACGATGCTTCCCGACTTGAGGACATAGGCGCGGTCGGCGCAGCCGAGCGCCATCACCGCGTTCTGCTCGGCCAGCAGGATGGTCAACCCTTCGGCGGCGAGCCGCCGCACGATGAGGCCGAGTTCCTCGATGATGATCGGCGCCAGACCGAGCGTCGGCTCATCCAGCAGCATCAGCTTCGGTCGCGACATCAGCCCGCGGCCGATGGCCAGCATCTGCTGCTCGCCGCCGGACATGGAGCCGGCGCGCTGAACGCGGCGTTCGCGCAGACGAGGAAACATCGTGAAGATGCGTTCGAGATCGTCGTCGAGATGGTCGCGGTCGGCGCGGTGATAGGCGCCCATCAGCAGATTTTCGTTGACGGTCAGGCGGGGGAAAATCTGACGCCCCTCCGGAACCAGCACCAGGCCGCCCTTGACGCGATCGACTGTCGGCAGCGCGCCGATGTCGGCTCCGTTGAAGCTGATGGTTCCGGTGTCCTGCTTCTTCAATCCGGCAAGGGTACGCAACGTCGTCGACTTGCCCGCGGCGTTGGACCCGATCAGGGTCACGACCTCACCGCTGCGGAGCGAGAAGGCGACGTCGCGAAGGACCTTCTGCTTGCCGTAGCTGACGTTCAGATTCGAGACATCAAGCATGTTTCTTGCCTAGGTAGGCTGCAATGACAGCATCGTTGGCGAGGACATCGGCCGTCGTGCCGGTAGCGATGACGGCCCCGTGATGAAGGGCGATCGAGCGATCCGCCAGCCGGCCGAGGAAGCCGACCTTGTGATCGATGATGCAGAGCGTGACGCCATGGGACTTCAGATCTCGCAGAACGGCATCGAGATTGGTGATCTCGTCATGGCCGAGACCGGACGCCGGCTCGTCCAGCAACAGCAGTTCCGGGTCGCACACCATCCCCATGGCGACGCCGAGCATCTTCTCCCCGCCGTAGGACAACGCCCCGGCTTCGTCGTTGCGCTGCCCCTTGAGGCGGCAGAGCTCGAGCATCTGATCGACCTTCTGCGACAGCGTCCGCTCGAGATCGGCGGGCAAGCCACCAACCAGCGTCCGCAGTCGCCCGATCCCGAGCGCGCGCTTGATGTGGAGATGACATGCGATCCGCATGTGCTCGACCACGGTCAGTTCCGGAAACAGTTGCGGATTCTGGAACGTCTTCACCAGCCCCTGCTGCGCCACCTCGAACGGCGTCAGCGTGCTGATGTCACGCCCCTTCCACAGGATCGCGCCGCTGGTGGGCTTCAGGATTCCCGCGATCAGGCTCAGCGTCGTCGTCTTGCCGGACCCGTTCGGACCGAAGATTCCGATGATCTCCCCCCGCTCGATCGCAAAGGAGACGTTGGAGACCGCGGTCAGGCCGCCGAAGCGTTTCGTCAGGTTCTGGATTTCAAGCAGCATTTTTTCTGCTCGTGATGAGGCCGACGATGCCTTTCGGCATCACCAGGATGACAAAGATGAGGATGGAGCCGTAGAGAGCGATGCGCAGTTCCGCGCCGAGTTCGATGACGTGCGGCAACGCCGTCAGCACCAGCGCGCCGATCACCGGGCCAATCAGCGAATTCACGCCTCCGAGTAGAACCATCGCGACGATGTCGAGGCCGAGCGGAATCGAGAGATAATGCGGCTCGACGAAGCCCGAATAGAAGCCATAGAACGCGCCGACGAGACCGGCCAGCGCGCTGCCGACCGCAAAGCTCAGGAGCTTGTACTTGAACACGTCGATGCCGAGGGTTTCGCCGAGCTGATCGTTCAGCCGGATGGCCGCGAGGCAGCGTCCGATCCACGACGACAGAACCCGCTGGCAGATGAAATAGACGAACACCAGCAGCGCGAGGGTCAGGTAGTACCATGCGACACCGCTGGAAATGGCGAAGCTCCCGGACGGGGTCCAGATGGTCGGCTTGGCCATGACGGTGATGCCAAGCGAGCCGTTGGTGACGCTGTTCCAGTTCAGCGTGATCAGCCGCAGCACCTCGGAGAATCCCATGGTGACCACCGCGAAATAGAACTCCTTCAGCTTGAAGCGGAAGCAGATCGTTCCCACGATCAGCGACAACAGCGCCACCACGACCAAGGCCGGGACGATCGCGGCCCAGAAATTCCAGCCATAGGTCGTGACCAGAATGGTCACGATATAGGCCGACACGCCGAAGGATGCGGCATGGAACATCGACAGCTGGCCGGTGAATCCGAAGATGAGATTGAAGCTCACCGCCAGCGACGCCGCCATGAAGCCATAGATGGCGATCGCCAGAACGGAGTCGCTGTGGACTGCGAGTGGCGCCACCAGCGCGAGAAGAAGCCCGACACCGATCGCGTACTTCATGGCCGATCTCCGAACAGGCCGCCTGGGCGCACGAGGAGAATGGCGATCAGGAAGATAAGCCCATAGGCGTCGCGGAAGGCCGACGGAAAGAACACCGATCCGATGTTTTCGCTGACGCCGAGAATGATGCCGCCGCCGAGCGCGCCGATCACGCTGCCGACGCCGGCGAGAATGGCGGCCTCGACCGCCTTGAGAATGTAGGCCGAGCCGATGGTCGGCTCGAGCGAATACATGCTGGCATAGAGTCCGCCACCGAGACCCGCCAGCGCCGTCGAATACACGACCACGATGGTCTGCAGCCTTGCCGTGCGGATTCCCATCAGCGCCGCGGCTTCCGGGTTTTGCGCATAGGCGAAAGCGGCGCGTCCCAGCCAGGTCCTGGTCAGGGCGAGATAGGTGCCGAAGATTACCGCGAAGAACACGCCGCAGACCACGATCTTGATCTTCGGCAGCGCGAAGCCGGCAATCCGGAACGCGCCTGGCAGCACATAGGTCAGATCTTTTGGCGTCGTGGTGAAGGCGAACAGCACCAGCGCCTCGAATACCGAGATCATGCCGATCGACACCAGAAGGCCGTTGACCAGGTTGCCGCGGGTGAACTGAAACAGCGCGAGATCGGAGATGTATCCGATGATGCTGACCACCACGACCGCGCCCAGCACCGCCAGCGGATACATGACGCCGAGAACGTCGTAGAAATACCAGGTGGCGTAAGCACCGAGCATCATGAATGCGCCAAGCGCAAAGTTGACGATGCCGGTCAATCCGAAAGTGAGCGTCACGCCGAGCGCGATGATGCCGTAAAGCGAGCCCACAATCACGCCGTTGAGCAATTGCCCAATAATTAGCTGCGTCATCGAAGTGGTGTCCGTTGGAAGACAACGTCAAGGGAGACCTTGCCCGGAGGGCAGGCCGCCACGAAAGCAAACGCGCTCCGGCGAACCGGAGCGCGCGTGCCACACGTCATTGCTTGGTGGGGTCGTAGGGGACCACTTCGATCTTGCCGCCCTTGCGCACGTGCACGACGTCAAATCCGAACACGGCTTCGCCGGTCTTGTCGTATTTGATCTTCCACACGCCGTCGTGGGTCATGTCCATCAGCGCGGCGCGGATCTTGGCGACGTCATCCACGGTGCCGGCCTTCTTCATGGCCTCCACCAGCATGTAGACGTGATCGTAGCAGGACGACGAGCAGAGCGGTGCCTGATCGTAAGGGAAATCGCGCTTGAAGGTCTTCTTGTAGCTCTCGATGAAGGCCTTGACCTTCGGATCGGTCTTTTCCGCCGCCTCGAAGTATTTCGGCACGTAAGCGATATAGTCCGCGATGGCGTCCTTGTTCTTGAGCGCCGGACCGATCGAGCCGCGAACGAGGAAGAAGCGGTCGCCGAAGCCCGATTCGGTCGACTGACGCACGATGTCGTACAGCACCGCGTCGGAATAGCCGGGGAACAGAAAGTCCGGCTTGCCGGCCGCGAGCTTGGCCAATGCCGCGCTGAAGTCCTTGGTGCCGGGCTCGAACAATTCGACCTGAAGCTCGATGCCTGCTTCCTTGAACATCGCCGAATAGATATCGACCGCGGTCTTGCCGAAGGCGTCATTCTGGAAAAGCATCGCCACCTTCTTGGTGTTCAGCTTCTTCAGATAGTCGACCATCAGCTTGCCGAAGCCGACGGACCCCGCGTCCCAATTCCAGGTGCGCAGCAGGTAGTCATGATCGGGCTTGCCGAGCGCGTGATGGGCCGACGTGGCGCCCGCGAACAGCAGGAACTTGCCGTTGTTCTGATTGGCGATCGGCTCGATGGCGTTATAGACGTTCGTGAGGAACGGCCCGAACACGAACTTGACGTTGTCTTCCATCATCTTGCGGAACTGAACCGTGGCCTCGCGCGGTTCGCCGCGGGTATCCATCTGGATCAGTTCGAGCTTGTAGGTCTTGTCACCGACCTTGAAGCCGCCCTTGGCATTGATCTCCTCGACGGCGACCTTGGTGCCCTGCGCCGACATCCAGCCATATGTGGCGGTGGCGCCGGTCAACGCTTCGATCTGTCCGATCTTGACCACATCCTGAGCTTGCGCGGCTGGCGCGGCAAACAGTCCGCACGCCATCAGGCCCGCGAGCAACGTCCCTTTTGAGCCGATCATCTTCACTGTTCCCTCCACTTAAGCTTCTTGTATTATTTGAGTAACGTACTAGTAGTATATCACAATAGAATGGTCAACCATATTGCGCGCTTGGAACGCGGGAATATGCGACGTAGGTAGTGATTGAAGAGAATCGGGGCACCGGCGAAACAAGACGCGGCTGCGCACCGCAGCGGCTTCGCGTGAACGTTGTCTTGCGTCTGGATCGACGGGCTGGTCGGGCAATGACCCCAAACAAACCGCCGAATGTTTCGTAGCATCAGAGGTTTGACGTCTCATGGCTAAGAAGGCCGTCGTCGCTCATCCAGCAGAGTCGCAGGCGCACACCGCGCATCGGCTGCTTGAGGAAATGATCGTCACGCTGCAGCTTCCACCGGGAAGCCACTGGTCCGAGGAAGGACTGGCCGAGCAGATCGGAATCGGCCGCACGCCGGTGCGCGAAGCCGTGAAGCGCCTGCAGGCCGACTACCTGGTGAGCATTCTGCCCCGCCACGGCCTGATGATCACCGAGATCAACGTCCACGAACAGCTTCTGGTGATCGAATTCCGGCGGGAACTGGAGATCTTCATCTCCACCCGCGCGGCGCGGCGCATCATGGCTCCAGACCGCGAGCGGCTGACGGTCGCCGCCGATGAAATCGACACCGCCGGCAAGCAGGGAGACCTTGAACGATATCTGCGCGAGGTGTTCCAGGCGAACCAGCTCATTGCCGGTGCCGCCGGCAATCCATTCGCCGCGCGGTCGATCTCGCCGCTTCACGCGATGTCACGCCGGTTCTACTACAAGCACGAGTCCAATCTGCAGAACCTCGGCGCGATGGGAATCCTCCATGCCGAGCGGGCGCGGGCCGTGGTGCGGCAGGACGAGCGCGCGGCGCTGATCTGCGTCACGACGCTGATGGACCAGATCGAGGCCTACACCCGCAAGGTCTTCCAGTTGAGCGTCGGATCGCTGGCCTGACGGCGCAGCGGTTCGGCCTCACGGCCGCGGTGCCGTCCGCGCCGCTCAGACGGCTTGCTCAGACAGCTTGGACCTGCGGCGCCGGCGCGGCGAAGAATGCCGCCTCCATCGGCCTGAGATCGTCGGCCACTTTCCATGGCGCGAACTCCATCTGATCGAGCACGTCGCGGCGAACGTCGATTCCCGGTGCGACTTCGGTCAGAACCAATCCTTCGGGAACGACGTCGAACACCGCCCGTTCGGTGATCAGTTTTGCCGACTGTCCCCGTTTGATCCCGTCGATCACGGAATAGGTGATGTGCTCGGTCTGATTGACGAACTTGCGCACCTTCCCTTCCTTGACGATGCGCATTTTGCCGTCGTCGAACGCAACCTCGAGACCGCCCGTCGTGAACGTGCCAGTGAACACCAGCCGCTGCGCGCTCTGGGCAATGTCGATGAAGCCGCCGGCGCCCGGATTGGCGATGCCGAATCGCGAGACGTTGACCTTGCCGCTGTGGTCGAACTGGGCGAAGGCCAGCGCTGCGAACCGGCATAGCCCGCCATCGATCGCGTCGAACTGGTAGACGCCATCGAGAATCGCATCGGGGTTGAGGTTCGCCGAAAACTGCCAGCCGGACATCACAATGCCGCCATAGGAGCCGTGCTCGGTGGTGAACCAGTAATCCTTCAGTTCGCCGTTGTCGAACAGCCCCTGCTCCGCCATCACCAGCGGAACGTCGGCCGCCGCGCCGAATCCGAAGATCGACAGTTCACGCCGGCGCACTTCCCTGGCCGCACGCAAGGCGACGATCTTGTCCGCGGACATCGGGATCGGCGGAAGCTGCGACAGCGGACGGCGCTGGCCGCTGAAATAGACCGGATCGAACTTGACGTCGGTGGTCATCATCATGTCGGGATCGACCACCACCGCATCGACGAACATCCCCGGAATCCGCACCTCGGACGCCGGCCGCTCGCCGTTCGGAACGGTTTTGCGCACCTGCGCGATCACGCGCCCGCCATGGGCCTTGGCCGCCAGCACCAGCGCGATGTTGGACGACACCAGCGCCTCGTTCTCGAAAGAGAGATTGCCCTCCTCATCGGCCGTGGAGGCATAGACGAACACCGTATCGAGCTTCCACGCCGGATAGAACAGATAGGACTTCCCCTCGAATTCCACCCGCCGGACCAGATCGTCCTTGGCCTTCTCGGTGAAGCGGCCGCCGCCGTGCTGCGGATCGATATAGGTGCCGAGCCCGATCTGAGTCATGTAGCCGGGACTGCGCCGCGCCACCTCGCGCAGCCAGTGCATGGTCGCGCCGATCGGCCAGGAATAGGCTTCGATCCTGTTCTCGCGGATCAGCCGCATCAATTCCGGACGCTTGCCCGTCGCCGGATCAACGGGATTGACGTAGGAGCCGCCGACGATCCGCTTCATCAGCCCTTCCTGGGCGACGTGGTCCATGCCCTTGATGCCCTGGGCATCTCCCGTCCCAACCGGGAAATAGAAAGTGAGATCGCGCGGGCTCGCGGTGGTCCTGAACCGATCGCCGAGCGCCTTGAGCAGCGCATCCGGGGTCACCCAGCCGATGACGCCGACACAACCGACCGACGAACCATCGGGAATGGAGGCAACCGCAGTGGCGGCATCGACAACCTTGCTCATGATTTCACCTTGAAACGTCCAAAGGTCGCGCGAGACGACGGCGTCTCGCAGTTCAGCGCGAATTCGCGGGAGGCGACTTCATCGAAGCGCTCCGCGTCCGCCATGATGAAAGGCTCGAAAAAGCGCTTGGTGGAGGCGACGGCCTCGGGCGGGACCGCGGCGAGGCCGGCCGCGACATCCATGGCGAGATCCAGCGCCTTGCCGGGTTCGGCGACATCATCCACGAGACCGATACGCGCAGCCTCGACGCCGTCGATCGGCGCGGCGCCCCATGTCAGGCGGCGGGCGCGGACAGGCCCGACCCGCGCCATCAGCGCCATCAGCCCCCACGGCGGCAGCCAGCCGTTAGGCGCTTCCGGCAGGTGCCAGCGCGCATTCGACGCGCTGACGACAATATCGCAGGACGCTGCGAGGATGAATCCGCCGCCGAGCGCATAGCCCTCGACCGCCGCGATCACCGGCTTGGCGCGATATCCGATGGCGCGCGCGAACGCGGCGGTCTCGGATTCGTGACGGCACATCTCGGCGATCGACAGGCCGGCCAGTTCCTTCAGGTCGCTGCCGGCGCAGAATGCGGGAGGCGCGCCGGTGAGCACCACGGCGCGCACCGCCGGATCGTGTTCGGCGGCCGCGAGCGAACGACCGAGATCATGCATCAATTGCGATCCGAGCGCATTGCGCCGCTCCGGACGATTGATCGTCACGACCGCAATCATCCCCTTCGTCTCGGACTGGATCATGGTGATGTTTCCTTGAAAATCAGGCGATGCGCGCACCGTCCGCATTGACCGCGGCTCTCACATCGCGGCCGTCGATGTCACGCGGCGCGATGTTCTCGCGCACGGCGATGGCGGCGGCGCGGCCGATGGCATGGCCATAGGAGAAGCACTGCGCCGTCACCCGCGCGGAGGCGACGGCCTCGTGCTCGGCAGACAGGCAGCGCCCGGCGATCAGAAGACCCTCGCCCCGCTCGGGAACGAAGCACCCATAGGGCACCTCGTAATAGTCGTTGAGAAGCCACTCCACCCGCGGCTTCTCGCCGGCATGCAGTTCGATCGGCCACGGCGACACGGCGATGCCGTCGGCGAACTTGGCGCCCCGCACCACATCCGCATTCATCAATCGCTTGACGCCCGAGACCTGCCGGGTCTGGCGCACGCCGACCTGCACGCCGGTATCGTTAAGAAAGGCGTTCTCGCACCCGGCAAGATTGTCCTGGAAGAAGCGCGCATATTCCCGCGCCTGCAGCCGTCCCTCGATTTCCGCGTCGGTGAAATCCTGATGATAGAGCGGGTTCAATTCGCGGCCGTCGGGCCCGATGACGCGCGTGCAGTTGCACAGCAGTTCGCCGGGGCGCGTGGTCGTGAACAGCCAGATCTTGGCGCGCGGCAGCTTGTAATCGCCGGCATTGTGCTTGGCGCGGATCATGGCGGAGACCTTCTCCGGCATGATGGTATCGGTGCCGTACTCGGCGATGAAGCGATCGGTATCGACGCCCATCATCCGGAAGATCATGGTCGGGTTCTGCACCGCACCGTTGTCGCCGACGAAATTCGGCAGCCCCGCCATTGCGACCACGTCGGCATCGCCGCTGGCGTCGATCACGACTTTGGCGCGGGCATCCACCGGACCCTGCTTGGTCCAGATGTTCAGTCCCTCGATCCTGTCGCCCTCCATGTGCACGCCTTGCGCGACCGCATGGTAGATGATACGCACGCCCGCCTCGCGCAGCATCGCATCGGCGGCTTCCCGCCACACATGCGGATCGTGAACCCGCGCCCAGGTCTTGCCATAGAGCACCGGATCGGCAAGGCCGCCCATGGCCTCGAGCCTGCGGCAGAATTCATCGGCAAACCCAAACACGACCTGCTTGGGACCGGCAGCGACATCGTTCGTCGCCTCGTAGAGCCCGCAGACGGTGCCGGAAAGCCCGGCGACGGCCCCGCCGCCGCAAAAGCCGTAGCGCTCCACCAGCGTGACACTCAGCCCCTGACGCGCAGCGGACACCGCAGCCGCGACACCGGCGGCGCCGCCGCCCGCGACCAACACATCACTCTCTACGCGAGTGGAATTTCGCGCGTCCAAGGCCGCTCTCCCGGTATTCTTCATTCTGATATCTTAGTATTGTATCAACGATATCTCAATCATCCGGGCATTGCAACCCTCCCCGGCGCGCGGTCCGGCAAGACGCCGATCTTTCCCGCGCGCCACGGCTATCGGCCGTGCGCGGCGGAGAGTCCTTGCGCACCGGGATATGAGGTCAACACCGGGATGAGGCCGCTTGCGGGTTTGACGCCACGCTGCATTTGAAGGCACCGGCATACCGGCACCTACCGCAGGGCCTTCCGCTCCCTGCCGCCGTGGGCTACTCAACAGGGGCTGGGACCACGCGCGGCAACCGCCGCACCTGAAAGACGCATCAGGGGAGCAGCGATCTTGGAACTGAAGCAAAACCACCGGTTCAACATCTGGTTCTGGGTCATCGCCTTCGCGCTGCTGATGGGCTTCCAGTACCTGTTCACGACCGTCACCCAGGTCGCGCAGATCCCCTACAGCCAGTTCGAGACCTATCTGTCGCAAGGCAAGATCGCCGAAGTCGCGGTTTCCGATCGCTTTATCCAGGGCCGCTTCCGCGAGCCGATCGACGGCAAGCCGATGTTCGTCACCACGCGCGTGGAGCCGGACCTCGCCCGCCAGCTTCAGGGGCATGGCGTCGTCGTCACCGGCCAGATCGAGAGCACGTTCCTGCGCGATCTGCTGTCCTGGGTGGTGCCGGTCGTGCTGTTCATCTTGGTGTGGCGCTTCATGCTGCGCCGTCTCAGCAGCGGCATGGGCGGCGGCCTTTTGCAGATCGGCAAGTCCAAAGCCAAGATCTATGTCCAGTCCGATACCGGCGTCACCTTCAAGGACGTCGCCGGCGTCGACGAGGCCAAGGAGGAACTGAAGGAGATCGTCGATTTCCTCAAAGACCCCCAGGGCTACGGCCGCCTCGGCGGACACATGCCCAAGGGCATCCTGCTGGTCGGTCCCCCCGGCACCGGCAAGACGCTGCTGGCGCGGGCGGTGGCAGGCGAAGCCGGCGTGCCGTTCTTCTCGATCTCGGGCTCGGAATTCGTCGAGATGTTCGTCGGCGTCGGCGCCGCGCGGGTGCGCGACCTGTTCGAACAGGCGCGCGCCCACGCGCCGGCCATCATCTTCATCGACGAACTCGACGCGCTCGGCCGCGCCCGCGGCATCGGCCCGATGAGCGGCGGCCACGACGAGAAGGAGCAGACCCTCAACCAGCTCCTCGCCGAACTGGACGGCTTCGATCCCTCCGCCGGCGTCGTGCTGCTTGCCGCCACCAACCGGCCGGAGATTCTCGATCCCGCTTTGCTGCGCGCCGGCCGCTTCGACCGTCAGGTTCTGGTCGACCGGCCGGACAAGCCCGGCCGGGTGCAGATCCTTGGGGTGCACCTGAAGAAGGCCCGGCTCGCCGCCGACGTCTCGCCCGAGGACATCGCGGCGCTGACCCCCGGCTTCACCGGCGCGGATCTCGCCAACCTCGTCAACGAGGCGGCGCTGCTCGCCACCCGTCGCGGCGGCGATGCGGTGACCATGGCCGATTTCAACAATGCCATCGAGCGTATCGTCGCCGGACTCGAGAAGCGCAACCGCCTGCTCAATCCGAAGGAGCGCGAGATCGTCGCCTATCACGAGATGGGCCACGCGCTGGTGGCGATGACGCTGCCCGGCGTCGATCCGGTGCACAAGGTCTCGATCATCCCGCGCGGCGTCGGCGCGCTCGGCTACACCATCCAGCGCCCGACCGAGGACCGCTTCCTCATGACCCGCACCGAGCTCGACAACAAGATGGCGGTGCTGCTCGGCGGCCGTGCCGCGGAGTGGGTGGTGTTCGGCCATCTGTCCACCGGCGCCGCCGACGATCTCGTCAAGGTGACCGATATCGCCCGCGCCATCGTCACCCGCTACGGCATGACGGAGGCGATCGGCCATGTCGCGCTGGAGAAGGACCGCCGCTCCTTCCTCGCCACCGACCAGCCTTATTACGGGCCGCTGGAGCGCAGCTATTCCGACGAAACCGCCGCCGCCGTGGATGCCGAGGTCAAGCGCATCGTCGACGACGCCTTCGACCGGACGGTGAAGCTGCTCGGCGACCATCGCGATGCGCTGGAGCGCACCGCGCGCCGCCTGCTCGAGGCGGAGACGCTGGACAGCGCCCAGATCGCCGCGCTGATCGCCGACAAAGCGGCGTAAGCGGGAGCGTCAACGGTCTCAGACGCAGTGCGCTCCTGCATGGCAGCGCTGGCGGCATCGCCGTCGATCCACTAGCATCGGCACGAATTGGACCCGTCCGTGGGGCCGGCGACCCGGGATCCATCGCGAGAGGTTCACACCGTGGACGCCGAGACCTGCCCCCAGCAACCGCCGGACGGAAGCCGTCCACGCGCCAACAACGACGATAGCCCGCCGGGCCTGTCCAGCGCTGAGGCCGCGCGCCGCCTCGCGGACACGGGGCCGAACGAGGTTGCGTCCACGGACGAGCGGCCGCTGCGCCGGATGCTGCACCATTTCTGGTCGCCGGTGCCGTGGATGCTGGAAGCAACCATCATCCTGCAACTGGCAGCGGGCGAGCGGCTGGAAGCCGCGATGGTCGGCGTGCTGCTGCTAACCAACGTGCTGGTCGGCATCATTCAGGAAGGGCGCGCCAACGCCACCCTCGCGCTGCTGCGCCAGCGCCTTGCGCCGCGGGCGCGGCTGCGGCGCGACGGGGCGTGGGCCGATGCGCCGGCATCGGGACTCGTGCCCGGCGACGTGGTGCAATTGTCGCTCGGCGGCATCGTGCCCGCCGATGTCCGCCTGCTGTCAGGCTCGGTGCTGCTCGACCAGTCGATGCTGACCGGCGAATCCGTGGCGGTGGAGCAGCAGCGCGGCGCGCTGGCCTATGCCGGCGCCCTGGTCCGGCGCGGCGAGGCTATCGCTGAAGTCGCCGCCACCGGTCCGCGCACCTATTTCGGCCGCACCGCCGAGCTGGTCAAAGCCGCCGACGTCGAAAGCAGCGAACAGCAGGCCGTGCTCGGCGTGGTCAAGGCGCTCACCGGCGTCAACATGACGATCGTGGTCATCATGGTGGCCTATGCCCACCACATCGGGATGACGGTGACGCAGATCGTGCCCCTGGTGCTGGCGGCGCTGCTGTCGGCAGTGCCGGTGGCGATGCCGGCGGTGTTCACGCTGGCGGCGACCGTGGGCGCGGGGCGGCTGGCGCAGAACGGCGTGCTGCTGGCCCGGCTTTCCGCCTTGCAGGAGGCCGCGATGGTCGATGTGCTCTGCGTCGACAAGACCGGCACGCTGACCGAGAACAGCCTCGGCGTCGGCTCGGTTATTCCGCTCGCGCAAGGCATCAGCGCGGCTGCGCTGCTGGCGCGGGCCGCCGCGGCGAGTTCGAGCGACGGGCAGGACCCGGTGGACGCCGCCGTGCGCGCCGCCGCATTAAAGAGTGCGGAGCCGCGGCTGACGGTGCGGCGCTTCACCCCGTTCGACCCCGCGGCCAAGATGTCGGAAGCGACCATCGCCGGCGTGGACGGCGAGGACATCCGCATCGTCAAAGGCTCGCCCCTCGCCATCGCCGCGCTGGCTCCCTTGAGCGACGAAGCCGAGACCGCGAAGACTAAGCTCAGCGGCGACGGCTATCGGGTGCTGGCTGTGGCCGCGGGCCGCGCCGGCGCGATGGCGGTGATCGGGCTGATCGGGCTCAGCGATCCGCCGCGGGCCGATTCCGCGCCGCTGCTCGGCGAACTCGCCGCGCTCGGCATCACCCCGGTGATGATCACCGGCGACACCGCGGACACCGCCGCCACCGTCGCCCGCGCAGTCGGCCTCACCGGGCCGGTGTGCCCGCACGGACATATCCCCGAGCAAGCCGGGCCGCAGGATTACGCCGTCTATGCCGGGGTGTTTCCGGAAGACAAGTTCAAGCTGGTGCGCGCCTTTCAGCGCGGCGGCCACGCGGTCGGCATGTGCGGCGACGGCGCCAACGACGCGCCGGCGCTGCGGCAGGCGCAGATGGGCATCGCGGTGTCCAGCGCAACCGACGTCGCCAAATCCGCCGCCGGGCTGGTGCTGACGGTGCCCGGCCTGCGCGGCATCGTTGACTGCATCGAGGAAGGCCGCTCGGCCTTCCAGCGCGTGCTGACGTTCACCTTGAGCACGCTGGTCAACAAGGCGGTGACGCTGATCGTCATGGGCGGCGGCCTGGTGATGACCGGCGAGGCGGTGCTGACGCCGCTGCTGCAGGCGCTGTGGATGCTGACCAGCGACATCGCGATGATGGCCCGCGCCGCCGACCGCGCCACGCCGACGCCCTATCCGAACGCCTGGCGCATCCGCGAACTGACCCTCGCCGCGCTGCCGCTCGGTACGGTGAAACTCGCCTACGCCATGACAGTGCTGGCGCTGGGCTGGTTCTGGCTCCGGCTCGACGGCGAGGCCATGCGCAGCCTGACCTTTCTCACGCTGGTTCTCGCCGGCCAGGCCACCAGCCTGGTGCTGCGCGAGCACGACCATGTCTGGCGCTCGCGCCCCGCGGCCATCCTCGTGGCGGCGATGGTGACCGCTGCCGCGCTGGCGACGGCGTTCGCCTGGGCGGGATGGTTCATGGCGCCGCTGCCGGGCTGGATGGTGATCGCGCTTTACGGAACGACCGTCGGCTACGGCTTTGCACTGGACGCGGTCAAAGTCGCGATGTTACGCCGGCTGCCAATCGACCGCCGCTGATGCGTCGTCTGGAAACGGCGCAACCCCGCGGCAATCCGCAAGAGGCGAGCATGGAGACAGCGCCGGTGCAGGAGACCGCTCAGCCGTCGTTCTGGACCCGGCCGGCCGACGCCGTCGCCTCGGATCTGTCCTGCGGCCTCGGCGGCCTCACCTCGACTGAAGCGACGCG
Organism: Bradyrhizobiaceae bacterium; assembly: GCA_020544565.1. GTDB lineage: Bacteria > Pseudomonadota > Alphaproteobacteria > Rhizobiales > Xanthobacteraceae > Afipia. The sequence continues at coordinate 3,899,868 of CP078014.1, read as the reverse complement.
ACGCCGCGACGCCTACGGTCCGAACGGCGACGCGCCGTCCAGCAGCGAGAGCGCCGGGCGCGCCATCCTTCGCCGGCTGCTGGAGCCGCTGTCGCTGATCCTGCTCGGCGCCGGGACGGTGTCGATGGTGACCGGCGACGGCATCGGCGGCACCATCATCGTCGCCATCCTGGTGATCTCCATCGGGCTCGATACGTTCCAGGAAGGCCATGCCATCAAGGCCGCCGAAGAACTGCGCCGCTCCGTGGCCCTCAAGGCCGAGGTCCGTCGCGACGGCGCGTTCCGGCAGATCGAGGTCGCCGACGTGGTGCCCGGCGACGTCATCCGGGTGCGCGCCGGCGACATCGTGCCGGCCGACGCCCTCGTTCTCGCCAGCGACGCCTGCACCAGCGGCGAAGCCGCGCTTACCGGCGAGCCTTACCCGGTCGAGAAGCGTCCCGGCGTCGTGGCCGCCGCCGACGCCGCCGACGCGACCAACGCGCTGTTCAGGGGCGCGGTGATCCAGACCGGCGAGGCCACTGCCCTGGTCGTCGCCACCGGCCGCGCCACCATCTTCGGCGCGGCGGCGGCGGCGCTGAACGCGGCCCCCGCGCCGTCGCCGTTCCAGCGCGACCTTCACGCCTTCGGCCTGATGATCGCCCGGCTGACGCTGGTGCTGGTGGTGCTGGTGCTCGCGTTCCGGCTGTCGCTGGGGCGACCGGTGCTCGATTCACTGTTGTTCGCCGTCGCGCTCGCCGTCGGGCTCACTCCGGAACTGCTGCCGATGATCACCACCGTGACGCTGTCGCGCGGCGCGCTCCGGATGGCGCGCCGCAAGGTCATCGTCAAGCGCCTCGCCGCGATCCACGATCTCGGCGCCATGTCGATCCTGTGCACCGACAAGACCGGCACGCTGACCTCGGCCGAAATCTCGCTGGCCCGCAGCCTCGATGCCGCGGGCCGCGACGCACCGCGCGCGGCGCTGCTCGGCGCTATCGCCGCCGACCTCGGCGGCGACCGCGGCACTCTCGACGCCACGCTGCGACAGAGCCATCCCGACGCCGCCTCCGGCTGGACGCTGCAGGCGCGGCGGACCTTCGACTATGCCAAGCGCTCCGGCTCGATCCTGGCCCACGGACCGGAAGGCCGGCTCCTGATCGTCAAGGGCGCGCCGGAAGCCGTTCTGGCGATGTGCACACGCCAGCACGGCGACGACGCGGACAGCGATCTCGACGCGGCGGCGCGCGATCGCATCCAGCATATGATCCGCTCCCTCGCCACCGACGGCATGCGCAGCATCGCGGTGGCGAGCCGGACATTCACCGATGACAAGACCGACCTGCAGGCCGAAGACGAGACCGGGCTGACCTTCATCGGACTGTGCGGCTTTGCCGATCCGCCGAAGCCGACCGCGGCCGCAGCGGTGGCACGGCTGCGCGCCAACGGCGTCCGTCTCAAGATCCTGTCAGGCGACGACCCCGTCATCGTCAAGCGTCTCGCGGCACTGGTCGGCGTCGATGCCGAGCGGGTGCTGACCGGAAGCGACGTCGCCGCATTGAGCAACGAGGCGCTCGCGGTGCAGGCCCGCGAGGTGGACGCCTATGGCCGGCTCGCGCCCGATCAGAAAGCCCGCGTCGTCGCCGCGCTGCAAAGCAAGGACTCGGTGGTCGGCTTTCTCGGCGACGGCATCAACGACGCGCCGGGGCTGAAGGCCGCCGATATCGGGCTGTCCGTGGCAGGCGCCTGCGGCGTGGCGCAGGCCGCGGCCGACATGATCCTGCTGGCGTCGGATCTGGAAGTCGTGGCGGACGGCGTCGAGGAAGGACGGCGGACCTTCGTCAACATCCTGAAATACGTCCGCATGGGCGCAAGCTCCAACCTCGGCAACATGCTGTCCATGGCGATCGCCTCGGTCACCCTGCCGTTCCTGCCGATGCTGCCGACCCAGATCCTGCTCAACAACCTGCTCTACGACCTGTCCGAGCTCGGCATTCCGTTCGACAGGGTGCGGCGCGAGGCGATCACCCAGCCGCAGCTCTGGAACATGCGCCGCCTGATGCGTGTCGCCGCGGTGCTCGGACCGCTGTCCTCGCTGTTCGATCTTCTGACCTTCGCGGTGCTGCTGCTCGTCTTTCGCGCGTCCGCGGAAGAATTCCGCACCGCCTGGTTTCTCGAGAGCATGGCGACGCAGATCCTGGTGATCTTCCTCATCCGCACCAATGGCCGCCCGTGGCAGGACCCTCCCGCCGCGCCGCTCACGGCATCCTCGCTGCTGGCGCTCACGGTGGCGCTCGCGATCCCGTTTTCCCCGCTCGCTCACTGGTTCGGCTTCGTGCCACCGCCCGCGCCGGTGCTAGTCGCGACCGGCGCCATCGTCGTCGCCTATCTGGTCACGGTCGAATGGGTGAAACCGCTGGCCATCGACGGCTGGCGACGCGCCTGACGCATCGAAGCCCCTTACGCAAAGAAGAACCTCCACCGCCGGCATTTGTTGCCAGCGGCGGAGCTTGTCGGTCGGTCAGACGTGAAGCGTATCGCCGCCCTTGAGATGCAGGATTTCGCGCGCCTCGTCCGGCGTCGCGATCTCAAGGCCGAGACCCTCGATGATCTGCCGCGCCAGGCGCACCTGCTCGGCATTGGATTCGGCCATGCGGCCCGGCGCGGCCCAGAGCGAATCCTCAAGTCCGACCCGGACATTACCCCCCATCGCTACCGCCATCGCCGCGATCGGAAGCTGGTTGCGTCCGGCGCCGAGCACCGACCATTCGTATTTGTCGCCGAACAGCCGGTCCGCCGTGCGCTTCATATGCATCACGTCTTCCGGATGCGCGCCGATCCCGCCTTGCAGGCCGAACACGGTCTGGACGAACAGCGGCGGCTTCACCAGCCCCTGATTGAGAAAATACTGCAGGTTATAGAGATGCGCGGTGTCATAGCATTCAAACTCGAAGCGCGTGCCGCTGCCCGACAACGTCGTGAGCACGTATTCGATATCCGCGAACGTATTCCGGAACACGATGTCCTTGTTCTCGACATGCTTGCGCTCCCAGTCGTGCTTGAAGTCCTTGAAGCGGTTGAGCATGCCGAAGAACCCGAAATTCATCGATCCCATGTTGAGCGACGCCACCTCGGGCTTGTACACCGCAGCGGGACGAACGCGCTCGTCGACCGTCATGGTCGGAGCGCCGCCGGTGGTGAGATTCACCACGGCGTTGCTGCGCTGCTTGATCACCTTCAGGAACGGCGCAAACGCCTCCGGACTCTGATCCGGCTGCCCCGTCTCCGGGTTTCGCGCATGCAGATGAACGATCGCCGCACCGGCTTCCGCCGCCCCGATCGCCGCGTCGGCGATTTCCTCGGGCGTCACCGGCAGCGCCTTCGACATCGACGGCGTATGGATCGCTCCGGTGACGGCGCAAGTGATGATGACTTTCCGGGCCATGGGTTTTCTCTCTGTTCTGAACGATAAATCTCAGGATTTCCGGGATTGCTTCGCCTTGTGGGCGGCGAGCGCGGCGAGGCGCTCGTTGCGCCACGCGGTCAGCCCGGCGATCCGCTCCGGCGTCACCTGATGCGGCCACGCCGCGATGACACGATCCACATTCGGGCTCTCATAGACGGCCGGCCCCGCCGGCAGTGCCGCCAGCTCCTTATAGAAGCCGGTATAGCGGGCGCAATAATCGGGGATACCGCCCGGCGCGTTCAATTCGATGGTCTCGAACGGACCCATGAACGACCAGCGGGTGCCGAGCCCGTCTTTCACCGTGTGATCGAGATCCTCGGCCGAGATGTAACCCTCGCCGACCAGACGAAACGCCTCGGCGAGCAAGGCGCCCTGCAGGCGATTGAGCACGAAGCCGTTGATCTCCCGCGTCACCGTCACCGGAATCTGGCCGATGCCGCGATAGATCTCCCGCGCTTGCGCGATGACGTCGGGCGACGTCCACGGCGCGCCGCACAGTTCGACCAGCGGCACCAGATGCGGCGGATTGACGGGATGACCCACGAAGCAGCGCGCGCGCCCGGGGAGGTTCTCGGTGAAACGGGAGGCGACGATAGCGGAGGTCGACGACGCCAGCAGCGCATCCGCCGGCGCCATCCGGTCGATGTCGGCAAAGAGGGCAATCTTGTCCGCGACCTTTTCGGGGCCGTTCTCCTGAACGAATGCGGCATCGCCGACGGCGTCGGCAAGACTGTCGGCGACGGCAATGCGGGCGGCGGCGCCGGCGGGATCATCAGCCAGTCCATGCCGGTGCAACGCCTCCAGTTCGTCGCGGATCAGCCGCGGCGCGGCTTCGAGCGTCGGCGCGTGCGGATCGGTGAGGCGCACGCGCCAGCCCGCCCGGGCGAAGATTGCGGCCCACGCCCGGCCGATCAACCCGACCCCGACAATGGCGACATTTCCGTTCGGCATATTGTTTGTTGTCCTGTTTCAGAGCCAAAGCACCTTGCGCCGCAGGTCGAGATCGTGGCGAAGCGCCTTCGACGGCCCCTCGTGCATGATCCGGCCACGCTCCAGCGCCACCGTGGTATCCGACAGCGCCAACGCCAGATCGAGATGATGATCGACGATGATGATCGCGACCTCGTTGCGCAGGCGATCGAACGTCTCGAACAGTTGCTCCACCACCGCCGGAGCGAGCCCTTCGAACGGCTCGTCCAGCAGCAGCACCCGCACGTCACCCGAGAGCGCACGGGCCACTGCCACCATCTGCTGCTCGCCGCCGGAGAGATAGTCGGCGGGACTGTTCAGGCGCTCGCGAATGCGGGGGAAATAATCGTAGATGCGCTCGCGGGTCCAGTGCACGCCGTTTCCCGTCTGCCGCTTGAGGCCGCCGAGTTCGAGATTCTGCTCGACGCTCATGCCCGCGAAAAGCCCCCGCCCCTGCGGCACGTAGCCGATACCCAGCCGCGCGCATTCGGCGGAGGAGCGGCCCACGAGCTCGGTCCCGGCAAGCCGGATCGATCCCTGAGCAGCAGGCGCGATGCCGACCAGCGTCTTGAGAAGGGTGGATTTGCCCGCGCCATTTCGCCCCAGCAGGGCGATGATCTCGTTCTGGTGCAGCGTGAAGCCGACATCGTTCAGGATGTGGCTCTTGCCATAGAATGTGTTGATCTTGTCCACGCTGAGCAGCGGCTCGGGCGTGGCCGAGGTTTCCCGCGGCCGCGCCGCGATGGCGGCGGCGCCGGAGCCGATGTAGATCTCCTGCACCTTCTCGCTGCCGCGCGCATCCTCCACCGTTCCGTCGAGAAGGACGCGCCCTTCGTTCATGACCGTAACATGGTCGGCGAGCTGAAAGACGCGGTCGATGTCATGTTCAACCAGCAGCACCGGCAGATCGGATGAAATGCGCTTGATGATGTTGCCGATGCGCTCGCGCTCGGCGGCGGCGAGGCCCGCCAGCGGCTCGTCCAGCAGCAGGACATGCGGCGCACTCGCCAGCGCAACCCCCATGTCGAGCAGACGCTGGCCGCCATAGGACAGCGCCCCCGCGGTCGCCGTTTCGATGCCCGCGAGGCCCAGATAGCGAATGACCTCGTCGGTTTCACGGTTGATCGCCTCGATCGAGAGCGCATTGGTGAACGGGTCGAAGCGGCGCGGATGCCGCGCCTGCACGGCGAGACGGATGTTCTCGCCGACGCTCAACTCCGGAAACAGGTTGGTGATCTGGAACGAGCGCCCGATACCCGCTTTGGCGATCTGCTCCGGCGTATGGCCGGCGATCGGCTTGCCCATCAGCGTCACTTCGCCCGCATCCGGCGCGAACATGCCGGACAGGAGATTGAACGCCGTCGTCTTGCCGGCTCCGTTCGGCCCGATCAGTGCGTGCAGGGTGCGGTCAGCGACCGAAATGGTGACGCCACGAACGGCGCGAATGCCACCGAAGCTCTTGACCATATCGCGCGCGGCAAGAACCGGCCCCGCCGGTGCCGCCTTCGGCCGCAGAAAGTCCGGCAGCGGCAGCGCTTCCAGCCGTCGCGCGGCCATCGCAGCATCCTCGCTGACCTTCTTGCGAAACGGCGACAGCAGGCGCTCGCCCACGCCGATCAGGCCGGTCGGCGAGAACACGATGAAGCCGACAAAAACCAGGCCCAGCCAGAGCAACCAGTTCTCAGTATAGATGCTGAGGAATTCGCGGAACAGGATGTAGAACAGCGCGCCGAGGGCGGGACCGAGAAAGCTGCGCATGCCGCCGATCACCACCATCGCCAGCAATTCGCCGGAGAACGCCACCGAAACCGGGTCCGCCGACGTCATCCGGTTCTTGTAGAGCAGCAGGATTCCCGCAAGCCCCGTGAGCGACGCCGACAGCATGAACGCGACCAGCTTGTAGCGATTGGTCGCATAGCCGAGAAAACGCGCGCGCTGTTCGTTCTCACGGATCGCCACCAGCACCGAACCCACCGTCGAGTTGTGGAATCGCCACAACAGCACGAGCACGGCAAAGGCGATCAGCGCCACGAACCAGTAATAGGTCGTCTGCGATTCGAGATCGAAACCCGCGAGCGATGGGCGCACCACGCCGCCGAGGCCGTTCTCCCCGCCCGTCACCTCGGTCCAGCGAAACGACACGGTGTAGAGCATTGCCGCCAGCGCCAGGGTCAGCAGCGAGAAGTACACGCCCCGGCGCCGCAGAATGAGAAAGCCGAAGGCGGCGGCGGTGACGGCCACGATGAGGATGGCGCCGATGGCCGGACCGAAGAACGATCCCGGCATCAGCTTGAGCTGCAACAGCGCTGCCGCATAGGCGGCCAGGCCGAACCACGCGCCATGGCCGAACGACACCAGCCCGGTGTGCCCGACGAGGACGTTCAGTCCCATGCAGGCGATCGCGAACACCACGACCTCGGTCGCCGACGTCATGGTAAGGCCGAGTGACAGCAGCACCGGCGGCAGCGCCAGCAGCGCGAGCGCGCCGATCACCAGCGAGACGGGAATGCGCCTGAGCATGACGGACGACCTCACTCGAAGCGGACGATGCGTTCGCCGAACAGGCCGCGCGGCCTGAACAGCAGCACCAGCAGCATCAGCAGATAGATGGCGGCGGTCGACGCCGCGGAATAGCCGATGCCGACCATCACGCCCTTCACCAGCCCGACCAGCAGCGCGGCCACCACCACGCCCCAGAACGAGCCGAGACCGCCGATCACGACCACCACGAAGGCCGGCGTGATGATCTCGTTGCCCATCGCGGGATGAACCGCATAGATCGGGGCGAGCAGGACGCCGGCGAGCCCGGCGAGCCCGATCCCCAGCGCGGCTACCCCGGCCATATAGGGCTGAAGCGAAATCCCGAGCGCGCCGACCATGTCGGGATTTTGCACGCCGGCGCGCACGACGCGGCCGAACGGCGTCAACCGCAACAGCACCCACAACCCTGCGATGCAGGCGGCGGCGATTCCGAGCAGGACCACCCGATAGAACGAATAGATGAAGCTGCCGATCACCACCTGTCCGCGCAAAGCCTGCGGAATCGAGTAGGACAACGGCGGCGCGCCGAAGATCATCCGGAGAAGCTGTTCGGCCACCATCGCAAGACCGAATGTCAGCAGTAGCGATAAGATCGGATCGGTCCGGTAGAACCGCCTGAACAACAGCCGCTCGATCACGATGCCGAGCAGTGCCACGGCGATCGGCGACAGCACCAGCGCGCCGCCGAAACCGAGATAGGGCGAGATCACCAGCGTGAGATAGGCGCCGATGGCGAAGAACGCGCCATGGGCGAGGTTGACGATGCCGCCGAGCGAGAAGATCAGCGACAGACCGAGCGCGATCAGAAGATAGTACACACCGTCGAGCAAACCATTGAGGATCTGCTGCGCAAAAAGCATGGCTGACATGGTATTCGCCTCGCGGCCGGAGAAGCTGTCGGCGCGCGCACCGGACGCCGGACACAGTTTCACGAACGGACCGCGCCCCTCCCCTCATGCAAGCGGAGAGGCGCGGCGCGCGATCAGGTCGGGAACACGCAGGTATTCTCGTCCTTGCTCGCGGCAATCACGTCGAGAGGCTCGTCCGGACCGGGCACGGGACCGCTGGAGCTGAAGATGTCCCACTGGTTCTTGATTTTCTCCGGCGGCAGCGCCGTGATCGCATACATCTCGTGCATCAACTGATGATCGGATGCACGGAAATATCCCTGCCGGGTCTTCAGCAGGTCGAACTTCGCCCCCTTCTCGAAATGCTCGACGAGCTTCGTCGAATCCGCGGATTTTAGCTCATTGACGGACTGGGCGACGATCTTGGTGGCGATGTAATCGCCCCACGCCTGGTTCTCCGGCGGCTTGCCGTACTTCTTGGTGAAGCTGGCGACGAACTTCTTGCTGCCCTCGGTCTGCAGCAGGTGATGCCACACGCACGGCCACGTGCCGACAAAATTACCCTTGCCCGCGGCCCAGGCCAGCGCCGTGTCGAAACCGAAACCGCCCACCGGGAATGTCAGGCCGAATTCCGCGTACTGCTTGAGGAAGTTCGTGATCTGATTTCCCGCGAGGTTGAGCACCACGAGATCCGGCTTGGCCCCGCGGATCTTCAGAAGATAGGCGGAGAAGTCCGTGGCATCGGTGGGCACCAGATCGTCGCCGGCGAATTGTCCGCCATTGGCTTCCATGAAGCGCTTGGCAACCCGCAACAGATCGTGACCGAAGGCATAATCCGCCGTGAGCGAATACCACTTCTTGCCCTTGACCAGCCCGTCCTTCAGGAAGGAGCGCCCGACCGACTTCACATACATCGAGTTCTGGGACTCGACATGGAACATGTAGCGCTTGCAATCGGAGCCGCGCAAAGCGTCCGAGTTGGCGCCGGTGTTGACGAACAACGTCTTGTTGCGCTGCGCGACCTGAGCGATCGTCAGGGCCGAAGCCGACGAAATCTCGCCGATGATGCAGGCCACCTTGTCGCGCTCGATCATGCGCTCGGCCTTGGTCGAGGCCGTCTGCGGATTGACCGAGTCCTCCTTCAGCAGCTCAACCTTCCGCCCCATCACGCCCCCGGCGGCGTTGATCTCCTCCACCGCGAGATCGACGGCCATCACCCCATATTCTCCGAGCGGGCCGAGGAATCCGGTCCGCGGCGTGAGATGACCGAAGCGGATGACATCCGACGTCTGCGCCCGCAGAATCGAGGGCGCCGACACGCTCGACACCAGCGCCAGTCCACCGGTGGTTTTCAGCAAAGCACGCCTGGTCAATTGGTCCTTGAACGACATCAGCCTTCCTCCCTGTGACGGCCGCATTGGCGCGACGCTTGTTTTGTGCAGGCCCAAGGTCTCCGATCGACACGCCTGATCGTCACCAGCGGGCTTGCCGTGATCTGTGATCACACTTAAGGTGACAAACCATCCCGCCGTTGTCCAGCCCCTTTGTCGGCGACGGCCCACTGAGAGAACCGTCCATCATGAACCGCTCCGCCGCCCTCAGCCTGGTCGAACCGCTCGATCGGCAGACGCTGGGCGAGCGCGCCTATGCGCAACTTTCCGAGCTTCTGTTCTCGGGCCGCATGGGCCCCGGAGACAAATTGTCTCTGCGCCAGGCGGCCGATGTGCTCGGCGTTTCGATCATGCCGGTGCGGGAAGCGGTGTCCCGCCTCGTTGCGGAGGGCGCTCTGGAAGTCACCCCCAATCGTGCGATCCGGGTGCCGCTGATGACGGCTGCGCAATTCCGTGACCTGACGCAGGCGCGGATCGCCATCGAAGGTCATGTCGCCGCAACCGCGGCCGGCACCCGCAACAAGGACGATCTCAAATCGATCGCCGTGGCCGAGGCTGCGATGCGCGCGGAAAGCCGCCTCGCCGATCCGGATCTCGCGCGCGCCGTTGAGCTCAACAAGACCTTCCATTTTGCCGTTTACGAAGCCGCGCATTCGCCGACGCTGGTCGGAATCATCCGCACGCTGTGGCTGAAAGCCGGCCCGGTCATCAACCTTGATCTGCGCGCCAACCCCGAGCGGCTGGCGAAGGGCGACGCCATCCGCTGTCACGCCAGAGTCCTCAAAGCAATCAGGGCCGGCGATGGGGACGGCGCCCGCGAAGGCGTCGCCAACGACATCACCAGCGCAGCGAACGTCATTCTGTCACGCGGCGGGCTTTCCCCATCATCCCACGAGAGGCTGGACACCTGATGAATCTCGAGATCAACGGACTGCGCGTGCTGGTCACCGCCGGTGCCAACGGAATCGGCCTCGCCGTCGCCAATGCCTTTCTCGCGGAAGGCGCCAGGGTTCACATCTGCGATGTCGATACCCACGCGCTGGCTGAACTCAAGACCGCCAATCCCGCACTCACCGCCACCGTCTGCGACGTCTCGGATCGCGCCGCCGTCGCGAATCTTTTCCAGGAGGCGACGGCAACGCTGGGTGGGCTCGATGTTCTCGTCAACAACGCCGGCATCGCCGGGCCGACCGCCAAGGTCGACGAGATGAATCCCGAGGACTGGGACCGCTGCCTGGACATCTGCCTGACAGGCCAGTTCAACTGCGCCCGGCTGGCCATCCCGCTGCTGCGCCAGAGCAACAACGCCTCGATCGTCAATATCGCATCGGTCGCCGGGCGCGTCGGCTTCGCGATGCGCGCGCCCTACGCCGCGGCGAAGTGGGGCGTCATCGGCTTCACCAAATCACTGTCGATCGAACTCGGGCCCGACAATATTCGCGTCAACGCTATTCTCCCCGGCCTGGTCGCCGGTGACAGACAGCGCCGCGTGCTGGAAGCCAAGGCCCAGCAGCGCGGCCTCTCCTACGCGGAGATGGAGCGGATCGCGTTCTCCTACACCTCGATCAAGGAGTACGTGACGCCGCAGCAGCTCGCGGACCAGATCGTGTTCATGTGCAGCCCGCGCGGGCGAACCATCTCCGGCCAGGCGATCTCGATCTGCGGCGACACGCAGATGCTGGGTTAGGCTAACACGGCCTCGAACAGGACACCGTTGAGCGAGACGATCTGCCTGCCCGATTGAGCCGGCCCCTCGTGAGAGTGAGGCGGTGCAGGTTGTTTAACGCTGGAACGGAGGCCACGCGCCTCCGAGAGCGTTCGTGAGCCGTTCGGCGACGGGACCAAGCACGCGTTTCATTTTGGCGATTTCCGCTTTGCCGAACCGCTCGCGCGGGCCCGACAGGGAGATCCCACCGATCAGCACGCCGCCCGGCCCGAACACCGGCGCAGCCACGGCAGCGCAGTTCGGATCCCGTTCGCCGAGCGAAACCTCGAAACCGTGGGCGCGAATGGCATCATAGCGCGCGCCGGTTGCGCCGTTGTAGGCGAGAATGATGTGCCCGGCGGCGCCACGCAACAGCGGGTAGCTGCGGCCAGCCTCCACCCGATCGAGCGTTTCATGACGTGAATTGACCCGAAACAGACAGATGCGATGATCGTCGTCCTGGCGCACATGGAACGATGCGCTCTCCGTGCCACGATCGACCAGCTCCTGCAGCGCCGGCATAACATGATGGCTGAGGGCATTTTTGCGGGCGAACGCAAGGCCAAGACGGAAGGCCGCAAGCCCGAGATCGTAGCTTCCCTCCGCCAGCCGCGTGACATAGCCCGCGCCGATCAGAGACCCCAGAAGCCGCAGGATGGTGCTTTTGTAAAAGCCGGTGCGAACCGCGAGCTCCGCCAGCGTCAACGGACGGTCCGCCTCCGCGAGCACGGCCACGATGGACAACGCCCTTTCGACCGCGGCCACGCCTTCACCGGGTTCATGCCCCGGGGCATTCGTCGCCGCAAGCCGTGTCGTGAGCTTTGCCATGGAACGTCGGTCAATCCGTATGCGACGCCTTGATGACGCGTGCCAACACCGGCCAGTAGAGATCGCCATAACCGGCATCGATCGTTTCGCCGAGCAGCTTGTCGGCAAGTTCCGCACCTTGCAGCTTGATGTGGACCGATTTTGCCAGGTCCAGCGCATAGGTAATGTCCTTGCGGGCATATTCGGTGGAGAAGGCGCGTGCCGGGAAGTCACCCGGCAGCATCGCCTTCATGCCGTGGTTACGCAACGCGAAGCTGTCGGCCGAGCCCTTGGCGAGGGTATCGAACAGCAGTTTGGCGTCGAGACCGGCTCGCTTCGCCGTCTCCAGCGCCTCAGCGAGCGCGACCACCGTCTGCATCAGCACCATGTTGTTGAGGATCTTCACCACCTGACCGCTGCCCACAGCGCCGCAATGGGTGATGTCGCTCGCGAATGTTGCGATCAGCGGCTGCAATCTGTTGAAGACATCGAGGTCCGCGCCGACCATTACGCTCAGCGTACCCTGTTCCGCCGCCTGCCGCGTGCGCGCGATCGGCGCGTCGGCATAGCTCGCGCCTTTCGCGGCAAAGCGCCCGGCGAGTTGGCGGCTCGCTTCGACCGGCGAGGTTCCGAGATCGACGATGGTGTGGCGGCCATCGGCATGGGTGATCAGGCCGTCATCGCCATCGCACACCGCCTGGACGTGTTTTCCACTCGGCAGCGCCATGAAAATCACGTCGCACTGGCGGGCCAGTTCCGCGAGCGACGCCGCGCGCCGGACGCCTGCTTCCGCGAGGCGTTGCAGCGGCGCATCCGCGCGGTCAAACCCGAACACCGGCACGCCGGACTTGCGCGCGAGATTGCGGCACATCGGCTCGCCCATCACGCCAAGACCGATAAAACCAATGGCACTCGTCACGCCGCGCTCCTTCGTTGTTGCCGGTATTCAATCGGGATCGGTGGCGGGGGCGGTGTTGCCCGCCCCCACCATCACAGCCTGAATCCTCAGTTCTTGACCAGAGGACAATTGCCTTCGCTCATGGGCCGGAACGCCTTCTCTCCGGGAGATGAGGTGACGATCTTGTAGTAGTCGAACTTATGCTTCGATTCGTCCGGCCTTTTCACCTGCACGAGATACATCGTGTGCAGCACGCGTCCGTCGGGGCGGATGGTCACGTCCTTGTTGTACATATCGTTGACCTTCATCTCATGCATCTTCTTGGCCACGGCGTCGGTGTCCGTGGTGCCCGCAGCCTTCACGGCGGCGAGGTAATGATGCACGCCGCTGTAGACGCCGGCCTGGACCATGCTCGGCACTTTCCCGCCGGTCGCCGCGAAATAGCGCTTGGCCCAGGCGCGGGTCTGATCATCCTTGTCCCAGTAGAACGAAGTGGTCACCTGCAGCCCCTGCGTCGCCTTCAGGCCGAGCGCGTTGACGTCGGTGATGAACACCAGCAGGCCCGCCAGTTGCTGTCCTCCTTCGACGATGCCGAATTCGCCGGCCTGCTTGATAGCCGTCTGGACGTCGGCGCCCGAGGTGGCGAGTCCGACCACCTTGGCCTTCGATCCCTGCGCCTGCAGCAGGAACGATGCCATGTCGGTCGTTCCGAGCGGATGCGCGGCCGAGCCGATGACCTTGCCGCCCGCAGCCTCGATGAATTTGGTGGCGTCGCGCTGCAAGGCGTGGCCGAAAGCGTAATCAGCGGAAATGAAATACCAGCTATTGCCGCCCGCTTTCGTGACCGCTTCGCTCGTCAGCTTCGACAGCGCGTAGGTGTCGTAATTGAAGTGGAAGCTCACTGGCGAACAAGCCTTGCCGGTGAAGTCAGACGACCCCGGGCCGCTGATGACGAAAATCCGGTTTTTCTGCCGCGCCACTTCGAGAATGGCGAACCCGGCCGACGATGCCGCGCCGTCCGCGATCACGTTGACGCCCTCGGTATCGAACCAGCGGCGCGCGGTCGCCGCGGCGATATCGGGCTTGTTCTGGTGATCGGCGGAGATCACCTCGATCTTGCGACCGAGAATTTCGCCGCCGAAATCCTCGACCGCGAGCTTCGCTGCGGCGACCGAGCCGACGCCGCCATTGTCCGCAAAGACGCCGGACTGGTCGTTGAGCACGCCGATCTTGATGGGGTCGGCGGCATGGGCCATCGGCGTCGCAAGCAGGATCGCCGCCGATAGGCAGAGCATTCGGGTTGATGCGCTTGAAATCATGTCGTGTCCTCCTCAGGATTGCTGTCGTTGAGAGATCTTGTCGAGCACGGGAGCAATGAAACGCCGGAATTGCGCGGGGTTTTCGCTCATCGGAAAATGGCCGAGTTGCTCCATCACCGTGACTTCGGCGCCGGCGATGCCGGAAGCCGTACGGATCGTATCTTCCGGCATGCAGGAGAAATCGTATTCGCCGGTGAGCAGGTAGAGCGGGCAGGCTTTGGTGTCGATCGCGCCGGTGCGGCCGCGAAGGTCGCCATCGACACGATAGAAGTAGAGATCACCCTTGAAGACGCCGGGGCCGCCCTGCTTGTAGGCCCACAGCGTTTCCATGCGCGCTTCCGCCGGGCCCTGCGGGGCGATGAGGCCCGAGACCAGCGCCGCGCAGACTTCGCCGCCATGAACATCGGGGCGATTGAGCCACGCGGTGTCGTACCACGGCGCCTGGAAATCCGCGGCTTCGAGACCGATCAACGCGCGGAATTCGCTGGCGTGATCGATGGCGAGATTGAGCACGATGCGGCCGCCGATCGAGCAACCCATCACCACCGGCCGGTCAAGATCGAGCGCGGCACGGAATGCGCGGATCGTTTGCGTATAACGCGCAGTTGTCAGTTGATATTCGCTGCCGTCCCAATCCGCCGGCGGGTTCGACTTGCCGTGCCATGGCAGGTCGAAAGCAATAATGCGGAAGTGTTTGGTGAACTCCTCGTCGGCAAGAAGATGCCGCCACTGCCGGCCGTCCGAGCCCGCCGTGTGCAGACAGACCAGCGGAATGCCGCTGCCGGCTTCCTCGAAATAAATCCGGTGGCTCACGCCATCGATTGCGACATGCACGTAGCGGCCGATCATCGGTTCGATATAGCCGGTCATGCCGCACCTCCTGCGCTGCGCGGCAGAGCCAGCAGATCCTTGAAATACTGCAAATGGGTCATGAACGGTTTGATATCGCCTTCGAGCGTGGCCGCGCCGCGCTTGGTCAGCGAGAGTAGATCGTGCCAGCCTGCCTTGGGTATCGGCTGCCAGAAAGCAGTCCACGCTTCCGGCGTGGCGAGATAACTGAAAGTCCAGGATCGCATCAGGATCGGCGCGGGATCCATACCGACGATACGGCCGGCGCGGATGGCGACGTGATAGGCCTGGTCAGTTGCCCCGAGCAGGCAATTGACCTCGAGAAAACGGCCGCGTTCGATCAACGCAGCGTTCTGCTCCAGCAACGCGGGAAGCTGCATGAAGGCGGCGCCGACAGGATTGGATTTTTTCAAGACCGGTTTCCCTGACAATGCGGCTGTGCAAGCGGGCCTGTCCGATAACGTGCGCGACGCATTCGCGGCCGTGACGCAGCCATACCAACCTCCCGCTCTTTATTTTGATCGTTCTGTCTAACAGAACACTTGTTCTATAATATCAACATATGATTGGATGTCGCGCAAGCCGGCCACGCTGCCGTCTCGCACCAACAGAAAATGGATTTGGAAATGGCCTATCCGGAGATCGAGCTTTACGTGGACGGACGCTGGCGCCGGGCATCCGGTGCGCCGATCGTCAATCCCGCTGACGAGAGCGTGCTCGGGACCGTGCCGCACGCCACCAGGGCCGATCTCGACGATGCGCTCGACGCGGCAGCGCGCGGCTTCCATGTCTGGCGCAAGACGGCGCCGAATGCGCGCGCGCAGATCATCCTGCGTTCCGCCGCGCTGATCCGCGAGAGGGTGGACGAGATGGCCGCCGCTATGACGCTGGAACAGGGCAAACCGCTCGGTCAGGCCAGGCTGGAAATCCTGCGCGGCTGCGAAATCATCGAATGGGATGCCACCGAAGGCATGCGCATGTATGGCCGCGTGATCCCGGCCGGTCCCGGCCTGCAGCACACCGTGCACCGCCAGCCGATCGGCCCCGTCGCCGCCTTCTCGCCATGGAACTTCCCGATGAGCTCACCGGCGCGCAAGATCGCCGGCGCGCTGGCGTCCGGCTGCTCGATCATCCTGAAAGCCTCGGAAGAAACGCCGGCCGGCGCGCTGCAGATCGTGCGCGCTTTTCATGATGCCGGCCTGCCGGCGGGCGTGCTCAATCTTGTCTTCGGTGATCCTGCCGCCATCTCCGGCTACCTGGTGCCACACCCGGCCATTCGCCTCATCACCTTCACGGGCTCGGTGCCGGTCGGCAAGCATCTCGCCACGATTGCCGGCCAGACCATGAAGCCGGCGATCATGGAACTCGGCGGCCACGGACCGGTGATCGTCTGCGACGACGCCGATCCCGTCGCCACCGCCGAAGCATCGGTCGTCAGCAAGTCTCGCAATGCCGGTCAAGTCTGCGTCGCGCCGACGCGCTTTTTCGTGCACGAGTCGCACTATGAGACCTTTGCGAAGACGTTTGCCGAGGGCGCCGCGAAACTGAAGATCGGCAACGGCATGGACCCCTCCACGCAGCTCGGTCCGCTGGCCAACCCCCGCCGCATCGAGGCGATGGAGCGACTGGTCTCGGACGCGACGGCGCGCGGCGCGCGGGTGCTCGCGGGCGGCCAGCGCATCGGCAACCGCGGCTACTACTATCCGCTGACGGTGCTGGCCGACGTTCCCGACGATGCGCTGGCGATGAACGAGGAGCCGTTCGGCCCGCTCGCGCTCGTCAATCCGGTGCGCGATCTCGACGAGGCGATTGCAAAGGCCAATGCGCTGCCCTTCGGCCTCGCTGCCTATGCCTTCACGCGATCCTCCGATAACGTGCAGCGGATGTCCGACGATCTGGAGACCGGCAATCTTTCGATCAACCACTTCGTGGCCTCAACCGCGGAAACCCCGTTCGGTGGCGTCAAGGACAGCGGCTACGGCCGCGAGGGCGGCACCGAGGGGCTCGCGTGCTATACCGTGACGAAGAACGTCTCCCACAAATTCGCGTGAGACCGGGAATGCACTCGCGCATCGGGTGGCGGCAATGAATGGACATCTTGGCTGCCATCAGCGAAGCTGACCGAGTGCAAGACAACGAAGCAGGCCAACGCCGCATGACGCCCGTGTACGAGATCTATGCCATCCGCTATGCGACCATGACGCAGCGGACGCTGCATATGAACTTCCTCGCGCCGGATTCGCACGACACCGCGGCGGCCGACCTCGACTATTTTGTCTGGCTGATCCGCGGCGAGGACCGCGACATTCTGGTCGATACCGGCTTCAACGCGGCCGCGGCGAAAGCGCGCAATCGCATTCTCACCGTCAATCCGGTCGATGCGCTGGCCGCGTTCGGCGTCGACACCGGCGCGATCCGCGACGTCATCGTCACACACCTGCACTACGATCACGCCGGCAATCTTGATCGCTTTCCTCAGGCACGGTTTCATCTGCAGGATCGCGAGATGAGCTACGCAACCGGTCGCTGCATGTGCAGCGGCGTGCTGCTGCACCCATTTTCAGCCGAGGACGTCACCCTGATGGTTCGTCACGTCTATGACGAGCGGGTGACGTTCCACAATGGCGACGGCGAGGTCGCCCCGGGGATCACGCTGCACCGCGTCGGCGGCCATTCCGACGGACTACAGATCGTGCGGGTGGAGACCGCGCGCGGCCCGGTGGTGTTGGCGTCGGACGCCGCGCATTACTATGCCAACCTGCATCGCCGCAGTCCGTTTCCGATCGTCTATAATATCGGGGATATGTGTGAGGGCTGGGGGACTTGCGAACGTCTTGCCGGCCATCCTGATCGCATCATTCCAGGCCACGACCCCCTGGTGCGTGAACTCTATCCCCGCGTCGACGGTGCCGCCGACGCCTATGCGCTGCATCAGGCGCCTCTGCGCTCATTCGCGAAGGAATAACGTCGCGCTTGAAAGACGTATCCCGTTTCGGCGCATATCTCGCTACGGCGAATTCCGAAAAAGGCCGTGCCTCTTTTCCCGTCCGCCCATGCTCAGTCGAACTTTTTCCTCAGCGTTCGGCAAATAGCCCGAACGACGCCCCTCCCCTGCTGCTCAGTGCCGGCGCCGATTCCGGTAAAACAACACGCTGGCGAGGGAGGACTGACGCCCTCTGAAGGGACGACCGTATGTGTGGCCCCTCAACGCCAGAGCTACATGCCGAGATACGTGGCACGTATTTCAGGTCTGTTCTTTATGTCCATCGCCGTTCCCGCCAGGACAACGCGTCCCGTCTGAAGAACGACGGCATCGTTGGATATCGCAAGACTTTCCGACAGGCGCTGCTCGACCAGCAATACGGTGATGCCTGCGTCTCTGATCGCCTGCACAGCCTGAAAAATCTCACTCACCAGCTTCGGCATGATTCCCTGGGATGGTTCATCAAGCATCAACAGACGCGGCCGGCTCATCAGCGCCCGTCCGATGGCCAGCATCTGCTGCTCACCTCCGGAAAGCGTGCCCGCGGCCTGATTGAGCCTTTCCCCGAGACGGGGAAACAGACTCATGACCATGTCGAGCCCGCGCTCCCGGTCAGGTTCTCTCCGATAAAGGTAGCTTCCGAGGCGGAGGTTCTTGCGGACGTTAAGGCCCGGAAACAACTGACGTGTCTCCGGAACGTATGCCAAGCCCCGGGCGGTGATAAGATGAGGCTTCATTCCATCGATACGGACACCATCAAACGTCACCGACCCGCTACGCAACCCGTGAACACCCGAGATGGTTTTCAGGAGCGTCGATTTCCCGGCACCGTTCGCACCGGCGACGGTCATTATGCTTCCGCGCACAACATCGAAAGATACATCCTGGAGAGCGAGAAGCCCCTGGTACCCCGACGTCAGGTTGCGGACTTCAAGCATGACCAGGCCCCAGATAAGACTCGATGACTCTTGGATTACTGACTACTTCCTTGGGCGCGCCCTCGGCGATGACTTGTCCAAGGTCAAGCACGATCGCCCGATCGACCAATGGCATCACAATCTCCATGACATGCTCGACCATGACGATCGTGATGCCGCGATCCTTGATCCGCCGAATGAGTTCGACACCTGCTTTCGCTTCCGTGGGGGTAAGCCCCGTCAGTACTTCGTCAAGAAGAAGCAGCTTCGGCTCCGTGGCCAAGGCGCGAGCGAATTCCAGCCTGCGCTTTTCGGGAGATGTCAGATCGGAAGCCATGACATCCGCGCGGTCCGCGAGGCCCGCGAACTCCAGCACCCTATACGCCGCCAGCCGCGCGTCGGCGGTCCGCCTGTTGCGGACCAACGCACCAACCAGCACATTGCTGAGCACCGACATCTGATCAAACGACCGGACGACCTGAAATGTCCGGGCAATGCCCAATCCGCATCGATCGGTCGCGTTACGATTTGTGATATCGGTACCGTCGAAGATAATGCGGCCCGCTGTCGGCTGATAAAGACCCGCGATCTGGTTGAACAGCGTCGACTTGCCTGCGCCATTCGGTCCGATGAGCCCCAGGATCTCTCCGCGCGTTACGTCGAATGACACATCCTTGTTGGCGACCAATCCTCCGAATCGCCGCGTGATGCCTTTTAACTCGAGAATATTATCCACGAGTTGTCTCCGCCTGTTTACGCGGCAACCTGAATAGGCTGACCAGTCCTTCCGGACGCAGGAGTGAGATGCCCAACAGCAGAACGCCGTAGATCAAGAGATTGAGACCAGATCCGGTCCCCCCGGCGTAGCTTCGGGTCACCTCACCGATCGGAATGAGAATCAGCGCGCCCAGCGCAGGTCCCCACAGCGTTCCGATGCCTCCCAGAACCGACGGCAAAGCGATCAGAAGGGAGATATGAAATCCCATCATGCTGGACGGATCGATATAGGAAACGAACATGCCGTAGATGCCGCCGGCCACTGCCGTCAACGCGCCCGATGCTGCGGAAGCAGCCATCTTGGAGCGCAGGACGTTGACGCCAAGGCTCTGCGCCGCCTCAGGATTGCTGGTGACGGCCCGCCACCAGTAGCCTGCCCGGCTGTCCTCGATGAACCAACATATCAGCCACGCCGACATGGCCAGCGACAGCGCGACATAGAAATAGGGATTTTTGTTGCGTCCGAACTGCAGGGTTGCCCAACTGTCGGGGCCGTAGGGAAGCTGAATGCCCAGGGCACCTCCCACGAACTCCCAGTTCGTGATCAGAACGAGAGCGGCTTCGGCCACGACGATAGTGGCAATCGTATAGTAATGCCCTTTCATGCGCGCGAACGGCCAACTGATCGCGTATGCGAGCAACGCCGACAGCAGGCCGCCTACCGGAATCCCAACCCACGGCGAAACACTGAACTTCGACAGCAGAACGAACGTCACGTAAGCGCCAATGCCGAAATAGAGTCCATGCCCCAACGACACCTGACCGCAATATCCGCCGAGGATATTCCAGCTCTGCGCGGCAAACGCGAACAGGATCGTCAGGATCACGACGTTCATGATGTAGACGTCGCTGACGACGAGCGGTATCAGGCACAGCACACAAAAAACAAGCAACGCCATGAAAAGATCAAACCGGCGCGAACGCGCAAATTTGCGCAAGCTCTCGGGCTGGCTTTCCATGGGAGCTGTCATCGTTGTTTCGAGCGTCATTACATGGATCCGAATAGGCCACGCGGCCGAAAGAACATAACGGCGAGGTAGATGGCGTAAATGCCGACCGCCTTCAGGGATGGCGAGATAAACAGGGCCGTGCACGCTTCGACCACACCGATGACAAGCCCAGCAGCCAGCGCGCCATAGATGCTTCCAAAACCTCCAAGCGCGACGGTGACGAAAGTGATGAGCGAAAAGGAAGCGCCCACGCCGGGGTGAATGTAGAAGAAGGTTGCGAGAATGCTGCCGGCCAGGCCCGCCATGGCTGCACCCAGGCCCCACCCCGCCATAAAGACCTTGTTGCGGTCGATCCCCACGAGAGCTACGGCGTTTGCATCCTCGCGCGTCGCTTCGAGCGCCTGTCCGAGGTCGGTGCGACTGATGAGAAACCAGAGCGCGGCAAATGCGCCGATCGAAACGACCGCACCGACAAGTTGACCCAACGGAATGCTCGCGCCCAGGAAATGAAACGCTTTATCCGTGACAAAACTCGGCGGTAGATTTCGATAGTCAGGGGAGAAAAGCATCTGAACAAGGCCTGTCAGAAACAGGCCGAGTCCAAATGTCGCGAACACCTGCACCATTCCGGCGTTCTTTTTGGCGCGGAGCGCAAATTGGCCGATGCCAAGATACACTCCGCTACCAAACACGAACATCAGCGCCGCCACCAGCGGCGCCAGCACCAGTGGGTCCAGTCCCAGCCACATGACAAGGCCGAACATCACATACATGGAGATCATCAAGAATTCGCCATGGGCGAAGTTGACCATATCCATCAGGCCAAAGATGAGGGAGAGCCCGGCCGCGACCAGGGCATAAATCAACCCCATCATTATGCCGCTGAGAATAACCTGCCAGACGGTGTCAACCGACATCAATGACCTCCGCAGTCAAATGGTCCGTCAATTCATGGGCCACTTGAGGGCGCGGGTCGCAAGGTTCTCGGGCCAGACGGTGCGATACTCTCCTTCACCGAACTGCATCATGACCGGACTGATCGTCACATTCTGACCGGTGCTGTCGAACGTGACGCGCTCCCACGGCATGATGGTTCTGCTGCCGGGAATATCCGTTGCGCGAAGCGCTTTTGCGATCTCGGGCCCCTCGGCCTTTCCGGCTCGGTTGATGGCGTCGGCCAGAATGATCATGGCCATGAACTGACGGGCCGTATTGTCGTTGAGGTCCTTGCCGGACGCCTTCCGGAACATATCGTTCACGACCTTGAGGGATGTCCGCTTGGCGGCGAGGTCCGGCACGAAACTGGCGCGACTGATAATCCCGTCCGCCTTCTTGCCGACGGCGCTGAGGAAAGCCGGCTCGATGAATCCGCCGTTCTGGCTGATCAGGTTCTTCGGCTTGTAGCCGAGGGTCTCAGCCGTGTTCACGAAAAGAATGGCGTCCGTGGTGTACGACGTAGCGAGGACGACATCGGGGTTCGCGGACTTGAGGATCTGCACCTCGGTGCTGAGCGAGGGTGAATTCGCGCGATACTTGACGTCTGCGGTGATCTGATAGCCGCGGTCGCTGATGAGCTTTTTCTGAATCCGGCTCGTATCGTTGCCGAACAGCGTATCTTCGTAAAACAGCCCGATGGTCTTGACGCTGTCCGGCGACTTCTTCCTCAGGCTGTCGAGAAAATCGAACATCGCGATCGAATACATCTCGTCGTGCGGACCTGGCCGAAAGAAATAACTGAGACCCTGCCGGTGGAGGGATGGCGAGGACGATTCCGCGGCCACGAACGGAACTTCATACCGCTGCGCAACCTGAGAAACGACGGCGGCAACCGAGCTGTAATAAGTCCCGAGCAGCGCGCAAACCTTGTTCTGGGTGATCAAGCGCTCCGCTTCGGAACGCCCCTTCTGCGGATCGGCTTGATGATCCGCATAGATGACCCGGATTTGCGCATTGCCCAGATTGGGCAATCCCTTTTCCTTCGCGAGAGGCAGATCGATATCATAGGAGTTGTTGATGATCTCGACAGCGACATCGATTGCGATTTTCGCTTCAACGCCAATCTGCGCGCCGGATCCCGTAAACGGATAAAGCACGCCGACCAGAACTTCGCTTTCAGCTCGCGCCGGGGTGAGCCGAAGCCCGGCAGTCAAGGCGCCCATCCCAGCAACAACTTTTCTACGTGTGAACATTGTTTCCTCCGTTGAGCTTATGATCTGGAGACTTTGCTCGCGGCGTTCTTCAACGCCTCGGCGACGAGTTTCACACCTGCTTCATCAAGAACCAGGGGAGGCAGAAACTTGACCGCATATGGCGGAATTTCGGAGACGCTGTGCACCAGAACGCCCTGCTCGAACAAAGCGCGGCTGAGATTTTTGCCGGCTTCGGCGTCGCGGGGAACAACGGTGACAAGACCGCCAAAGGCCGTGCCTGGCGAAAGAATGTTCGACTCGGAGCAAACCTTGTCGAGCGCGGCCTTGAGGCTGCCCATCACCTGCTGGACGTTCGAAAGAAAGCCAGGATCGCTTGCGACTTCGAGAACCTTGCAGGCCACGAGGCAGGACATCTCATTGCCGCCGAGGCTGCTGATGTATGCATATTTATGCTGGTTCATGCAGGCGTCGTAGATTTCCTGACGAACGAGCAACGCGCTCACAGGATAGATGCCGCCGGACAGCCCTTTGCCGGCAACGATCATGTCCGGCTCGATGTCATAATGCGAGCAGGCCCACAGCTTGCCGGTCCGGCCGATACCTGTTCTCGTCTCATCGAGGATGAAAAGCGCCTTGTGACGTCGGCAAAGATCCTGGATGCGCTTCAGATACGCCTCCGAAGCAGGCGCAAAGGTTTCATAATCGATCGCCTCGACAATCACGGCCGCGACATCATCGGTAAATCGCGCTTCGAGTTCGTCGAGATCGCCGTAGTGATCGAAGAATACGGAATGTCCCTTCGGCAGATTGTAGTAGTCGATGATGCCCTCTTCGTGCGACCCCGTGACAAGAGCGGCAAAACCGCTGTGCCCGTGATAGCCGTGCCGGTAGGCGAGCATCTTCTGGCGGCCGGTGAATCGGAACGCGAACATCGTCGCAACGTCCACCGAAACGGTCGAAGCCAGAGTGATGACGCTGCGGTTAAGCGACCGGGTCGGCGCAAGACGCGTCAGCAAATCCTGAAGCTGAAGGTAGGCCGCATTGGGGATCGACCACAAACCCGTGTCCCGACCGTCGTCCAGCGCCTTGCGCAGAACATCGGCGACCATCGGCGGATGATGCCCCAGGGAGTGGACGCCACCAGCCGAACCACAATCGACCCAGCGGCGCTCCCCTTCGAGATCCCAGATGAAATAGCCATCCCGCTTGCCGATAACGAGATCGATACCTTTGTTCAGCTGCCTCTCAGCATTCGATCTCCAGGATCGCTCAACGAAAGCCTGAAGAATCTCACTGCTGCGAGAGGGAGTGGTGACGGTTGGAAGCGCGGAGCCGGACATGATGACCTTTGGTCTTTGAGAGTGAAATCGACGAGATCGCGATCAGCCGGCGAGATCGAAATGCCAGGCCTTGGCCACGATCGACCATCTTTTGTCGACAAGTAAAAAGATGAGTTCGTCCGTAAACAGCTTCGGAAGCATTCGCTCCCGGACCCGCGCACGAGCCATGGTCGGAGCCAATATCTCAATTTTTTCAATGATATCTGCGCGCTCCTCACCCTTTTGAGAGGGCGATTCCCGGCCAGCCACGACCTTTGCGTAGTCATCGACCCCCATGGTCACAAACTGATCGCCGGAAGCGCAGTAGAGGCGTGCCGAGGGGTGATATATCTTATTGATTTTGCTTACATCTCCGAGATACACGACATCGAAATAGTCGGAGAGCACGGCGCGGATTTCGTCTTCGGCAGTCATGGCTCTACTCGAGGCTGAAGAAATATTGTCGACAATTAAAGAAGCAGCCATTCGAAAACGTGTCAATTGTTTAATATTGCAAAACCATGACGCAGCGCCCAAAAGGTCGCATTCCCTGGAGTAAAAAATGGGCACCATGCGCAAGCCTCTGGCAGAAGAAGTCCATGCTCGCCTGCATCGAATGATTGTCGACGGCGAGATTCCCCAAGGAGCACGGCTGGTTGAAGCCCAGATCGCCAAAGATCTGGACGTCAGCAGGGCTCCCGTCCGCGAAGCCGTCAATCGCCTGATTCAGGACGGGTTGCTCGAAAGCCGTCAGTACCAGGGCCCGACCGTGGTCCAACTGACGCTTCAGAAAATCAAATGGCTGTATGATCTGCGGGTCGCAGTCGAGTGCGTCGCGGTACGCGAAGTCACAAGACGAGCCAGGAAGGCCGACATCAGATTGCTGCGGCTATCAGTCGCCGACATCCGAAAACACGCACGCCGGGGAGACCTGAAGGCCGTCGCCGAGGCAGAAAGCAATTTCCACGACACCCTCTGCCAGCTTTCCGAGAATCCGTATGTTCAGAGCGTGAATGCATCGCTGTCGGCCCTCGTGAGAATGGCCCTCGTCCTGGACAACGCCGCTTACGCCAATCCGGAATTGATTGCCGAAGAGCACGAGCCCGTCATCACGGCCATCGAAAGCGGCAATGAAGACGCCGCAGTGTCGGCAATCTCAGAGCATATCCTGGCGTCGCTCAGCAATTTTCAACTTCGGACGCCGGCCAGCACCTCGGGAAAATAGGCTTGATATCGAGACATGATCGCAATGCTGCCCGACTGAGCTGCCATTCGCGACAACAAAACAGCCATTGACACAACCAATTTCCCCTTTTTATTGTCGACAATCTTGGGAGACGCCCGACACTGTAGCGGAACGCGAGAAGGAGAAGTCCTGCGATGCAGACCAAGCGGTCCGCAAACTGGCAAGTCGGCATCGATATCGGAGGGACGTTCACCGATATCGTCGCGCGAAATCTGGAAACCGGCGAGCAAAGGCTCACGAAGGTCCGGTCGCGCATCGACGACCCCATCGAAGGGTTGGTTGCCGCCATATCCGCTGCAGGGCTGCGCTGGGAAGACGTCTCGGATCTCATTCACGGCACCACGATCGTCACCAACGCCATCGTCAAAAACGAACTGGCGACGACGGCGCTTGTCACCACGGAGGGCTTTTCAGACACCCTCGATATCGGGCGGCAGAACCGCCTTCACCTTTACAAGCTCGATCTTCCACCGAAACACCCCTCCATCGTTCCGCGCTCACTCCGATTTGAGGCCAGGGGCCGCATGTCATGGAAGGGCGAGGAGCTGGAGCCGCTCGACGATAACGATCTCGATCAGTTGATCCGCGCTGTGGCGGCCAGCGGCGCTCAGTCGGTCGCCGTATGCCTGCTGCATGCCTACGCCAATCCCGCCCATGAAATCGAGATCGGGAAGCGTCTCGCGAAGGTCGCCCCGTACATAACGCTCTCGCATCAGGTCAATCCCGAGCCGCGCGAGTTCGAGCGGATGACGACCACCGTTCTCAGCGCCGGCGTAAAAGCGGCGGTCGTGGACTATGTCGAGAAGCTTCTTGCGCGCAAACCGCAGCAGAGCCGCCTGCACTTTTTCCATTCGGCGAGCGGGATGTGCTCTCCCAATCTGCTGCTTGAGCAGCCTCTCGCCATCGCCGTTTCCGGGCCCGCCGCAGGCGTATCGGCAACCTGCGAACTCGCCCGCGATCTCAACATTTCGCATGCCGTCACGTTCGATATGGGCGGGACGACCACCGACGTCAGCCTCGTTGTCGATGGCAAGGCTCGCGTCACCGCCAACCGGACGCTGGCTGGCCGCGCGCTGCGCATGCCGGCCGTGGACGTTGATTCCATCGGTGCAGGCGGCGGCTCACTGGCGACGTGGGATGGATACCGGCTGTCGGTCGGCCCGAAGAGCGCGGGATCCGATCCCGGGCCCGCCTGCTATGGCCGCGGTGGACAGATCCCGACGGTCAGCGATGCGAATATGCTGCTCGGTTATCTCGAGGACGGGGCGGTGTTCGGCGGCACCCTCACATTGTCGGCCGATGCTGCAAAATCCGCGCTCGCACCGCTGTCGAAGCAGCTTCAACAGGGACTGACCGCAACCGCAGCCGGGATCGTGAATGTCGCCGACAACCTGATGGCCAGCATGCTTCAGCGCGTCAGCGTGGGTCAGGGCGTCGACATCCGCCGCTTCACGATGGTCGCTTTCGGCGGAGCCGGGCCGATGCATGCGGTCAACGTCGCGCGTCTCGCGGGAATTGAAAAGGTCATCGTGCCGTCCGGCTCTGGCGCCTTCTCCGCGCTTGGATGCCTTGTCGCCGCCCCGAGCTACACGCAGCAGCGCGCATTCTCGATGACCTCGCAGAACTGGAATGTCGATCTGGCGGAAACATATTGCGCGGATGTCGAGCGCGACGTCCGCGCGGCGCTGGCATCGGACCGGTCCGATCTCGTCCGCGCCCGAGTGCTCAGTCTGCGTTACACCGGGCAGAGCCACAGCGTCGAAATCGATGACCCAAAGACACTTGAGTTTGCCGAGCTGGAAGCCCTGCTGAAGGAGAAGCACGAGACCCTTTACGGCTTCTCGTGCAGCGACGGATGGGAACTGGTCGGCGTTCGAGTCACGGTCACCGCTCCCGTTCTCGACCTGCCCTTCTCGCATGTCGAAGGATCAAGCACAGAACCCATTAGTTGGCGCATCTGCAGTTTTGGACAAATGCACGACGTGCGCACGCCGGTCTTCAACCGGCAGACCCTTCCGGTCGAAAAGACAATTCAGGGTCCGGCGCTGATCGTCGACGACGCGTCAACCATCATATTGCCCCCGGCCAGCAGGGCATCGCGCGACCGTCACGGACACATCCATATCGAGGTTCGTTGAGATGTCAGCCACAACAGCCGATCCCTTCACCCTCGAAGTGATTTCGAACGCGCTTTTCGGCATGGCTGAAGAAATCTCCCTGACGGTGATGCGCGCAGCCCGCTCACCCCTGCTGCGCGAAGCGGGCGACCTGTCGTCGGCAATGACGGACCATCAAGGCCTCCTGATTTCACAAGGGCGCGACATTCCCATGCATATGGGCGTGATGTGCTTTACCGTTCAGGAGTTTCTCAAGCGGGTCCCGGCGGACAAACTTCAACCGGGCGACGTTTGGTTTCTCAATCTGCCCGAAGTCGGCGGCAATCATCTTCCTGACGTAAAAGCAATCCGGCCAATCTTCATCGAGGGCCGCCTCCTGTCGTTCGCGGTCAGTCTGGCGCACTGGGCGGATACCGGCGGCGCCGTTGCCGGAAGTTATGTCCCGTTCGCGCGAGACGCATGGGCCGAAGGTCTGAGGATCAGCCCCCTGCGTGTTGGAACGAGCGCCGGTATCGAACGAGAGAAGCTCGACATCATCCTGTCGAACGTCCGCGGCGCGGCAGAGCGGGAGGGCGACATTCTCGCCCAGATCGCCGCAACGCTCGTGGCGGAACGGCGCTTCAAAGCCCTCTGCGAGGCGCACGGCGCCGATCTGATCCGCAACGCAATCTCGCAATTGCATGACATCTCCGAAGCGCGCATGCGCCAGGCGATCATGGCTATTCCGGACGGCATCTATACAGGCGAGGACTTTCTGGATGACGACGCCGCAGGCGGCGATCCCGTCGCCATTCGCGTTCGCATTACCATCGAAGGGGATGAGGCAACCTTCGATTTCACGGAAACGGCCGACGCCGTCGCGGGGCCGATCAATACAACGCCATTTATTGCGGGTGCATCGGTTTACTACGTGATCCGCGCGCTGTTCGGCTCTGACATTCCGCCGAATGGCGGATGTTTCCGGCCTGTCCACATTCGGACGCGGCCGGGATCGATCCTCAATCCCGGTTTCGACAAGCCGGTCGTGGGCGGCAACCATGAAACGTCCCAACGCATTGCCGATGCCATCTTCCGCGCGTTCGAGCATCTTTATCCGGAAAAGCTGACCGCTGGCGGGCCAACGACGTCCGGCCTGCTGTTGTTCGCGGGCCAGCACGAGGATGGGCGCTGGACGACGCTTTATGAAACACACGGCGGCGGAGAGGGCGCGCGTGTCGACCGGGACGGCATGCCGGCCTTGCGCGTGCATATGTCAAACGTCATGAACACGCCCGCAGAGGTGATCGAAGCGGAGTATCCGCTGCAGATCGCCTATCAGCGGCTTCGTTCCGGCTCGGGTGGCGCCGGGCGTCACCGCGGCGGCGAAGGGCAGCATCGCGCATACCGGGTGACCGGCGATACGGTTTCGCTGACGACGATGTTCGAACGGGCCGTCATCCCTCCTTACGGCCTGGAGGGTGGCGAGCCGGGCAAGCTCTTTGCCGTCGAAGTCATTCCGGTGGATTCGCAGCCCTACAAACTACCAGGAAAAACCAATGTAACCCTGAAAAGGGGCGACATCGTCGTCGTGAAATCCTGCGGCGGCGGCGGCTACGGCAAATCATAACCATGAGGAGAGACACATTGAAACTTGAGGGGAAACGCGCCGTCATCACCGGGGCGGCAAAAGGGATGGGCAGTGCAATCACGAAGAAGATTGCATCGGAAGGCGCTGACGTCTTTCTGGTTGGAAGAGACACCGCTGCTCTTGAGGAGGTCGCCAATGAAGTCCGCGCATTGGGCCGCAAGGCTGGCGTCTGTCATTGCGACGTCGTCGACGAAGCGTCCGTCAATGAAATGGGCGCCCAGGCCCGCAAGTTCTTCGACAACCAGATCGACATTCTGGTGAACATTGCCGGCGTCACCGGCCCTATCGAAACTCCGGTTCAGAACATCAAGCCTGACGATTTCTCCTATGTCATCGAGGCGAATATTCGCGGCACATATCTGCCGATCAAGAATATTGTTCCCACGATGATCGAACGGAAAGCCGGAAAGATCGTCAATATCGGCGGCACATCTGGCCTGCGCGGCTACAAATATCGCGCCGCCTACAGTTCGTCGAAGTGGGGTGTCCGCGGTCTGACCCGCACCGTCGCGCTGGAAGTCGGCGAATACGGCATCAACTGCAACGTTGTCTGCCCCGGCATCGTACACACGCCTCGTATGGAAAAACTTTGCCGTGAGAAAGCGCGCGTTCGCGGCTGGACCTATGAACAGGTGTATGCCGAGTACGTTCAGGATATGGCGCTTAAGCGCGTCACGTATCCGGAAGACATCGCGAATGCCGTGCTCTTCTTTGCATGCGATGATAGCCGCAACATCACAGGCCAGGAACTGGCCGTTGACGGCGGCTGGGACGTCTAGGTTTTATCTGAAACAAGGTATCCGGCCCGAAAGCTCACGGATGATCCGCTCATCCGTGAGCTTTGTTTGGCACAAACCACGTCAAATCGCGGACGCAAATTCAAACTTGAACAACTTCGTTCATTCACAAACATTGCCAGCTCCCTCGGAAACCCATTCCGGTCCATTCCATCGGAAACAGTCTTTACTTCGAAACCCCTATCTTCATCTTTTTATCTCCGCGTAAAATACAGTCGCAACCGCCGGATTAAGTCAGTCGAAAACGATCAAGAATTCCCCGCGCGAAACGCTCGTTGCTTATTCCCGAGACAATGAAGCCATTGAAAAGAACTAGGGGAACAGGCCTCGTGTGTTCTTGGCCCCTTGCACACGCTTGACGCCTATGGCCATCGCCGCTGTTCGGTTGAACACCTTGTCTTGGCGTGCCCGCGCCACCATCCTATCAAAGGCGCGGTCGAGAATCCGGTACTCGCGCTGCACGACCTCTTCCTCTTCCCAGAAAAGCTGCTGCAGATCCTGCACCCATTCGAAATAGCTCACGATCACGCCGCCGGAGTTGCACAGAATATCCGGGATCAGGAAGATCTCATCTTGCCGCTGCGTAAGAACAAGATCCGCTTCCGGTGTCGTCGGTCCGTTGGCCCCCTCCGCGATGATGCGGCACCGCAGATTCGCGGCGACAGTGGCGTCAATCACACGCTCCATCGCGGCCGGCACGATGACATCACATGGCAACGTGAAGATTTCCTTCGGATCGAGCGCGAGTTCGTTTGAATAGCCAGCGATGCTGCCATGGGTTGCTGCATGCAGCGCCAACTCTGGAATGTCGAGACCGGCCGCTCGATAAAGCGCTCCGGTATGATCGCTCACCGCGATCACTTTAACGCCCATGTTGTGCAACTCGAGCGCCGCGATCGATCCGACGTTGCCAAATCCCTGCACCACGGCGGTTGCATGATTGACGTTGATGCCCCGATCGTTCATCACCCGGCGCGTCATATGCGCAACTCCCCGGCCAGTTGCCTCGCGGCGCCCCAACGTTCCGCCTGCACTGACCGGCTTACCAGTGACGATTTCCGTCACGGTCTTGCCTTGATACATTGAATAGGTGTCCATGAACCACGCCATCACCTGCTCGTTGGTGCCCATATCAGGCGCCATGACGTCGGTGTGAGGACCAACGAAGGGAATCATCTCCTGCATGTAGCGGCGTGAGAGCGCTTCGAGCTCGCGCTTTGACAGACTCGCCGGATCCACACAGACGCCGCCCTTGGCTCCCCCATAGGGCAGCCCAACGAGGGCACACTTCCAGCTCATCCAGATGGCAAGGGCAGCGACTTCACCGAGATCGACACTGGTCGCGAAACGCGTTCCGCCCTTGGTGGGCCCGAGAGTGAGGTGATGCTGGACACGATAACCTTCGAAGACTGCCGTCGTACCGTCGTCGCGATGAATTGGACAGGACACCGTGACCGCACGCTTCGGCATCAGCAATCGCGTCCGCGCGTCCTCCGGAATTGAGAGATAGTTCGCGATGACTTCGAATTGTTTTACAGCCATGTCAAAGACCGGCCCGCTGTAAACAGTCACGTTTCCTCCACCCTCAATTGCTTGAAATGTACCCGGGACAGCTAACCACTAGCCCTCGTTGCGTTCTTTCCTAATCGCAGCAACGAGGTCCGCAAAGCCCAGCACCAGCAACGACAGATGCTTAGCCATCAATTGCTCGGCTAGTACGCCATCTTTCGCCTCAATAGCCGCGACGATCGCCGCATGCTCGCCCACGGATTCCTGCATGCGCGTCCCCTGAAAGGTAGCATACCGTCTGTAGGGTGCCACCCTGCGCCGAAGTCCCTTCGTCATTTCAATCAGCGTTTCGTTCCCCGAAGCTTCATAAAGCAAGTTGTGGAACTCGTTGTTCTTCTCGAAGAAGCCTATGGCGTCATCGTTCAATGCGAACTTCGCGCAAACTTCATGACTTTTCTTTATTTGTTTCAATTCAAATGGCGTGACGCGTCGCGCTGCCAGCTTCACGCAAAATCCCTCGAGCGCAGCCATCACATCAAAAAGCTCGATAAGCTTCGACAAGCTAAGTTCCGCAACGGTCGCGCCCTGATGAGGCTTGATTGTCACAAGCCCGGAGGAAGCAAGGTAGTTGAGCGCTTCCCGCACGGGAGTACGGGAAACGGAGTACCGCTGTCCAAGCCCGATCTCATCAATCCGCTCGCCTGGGCGGAGCTTCCCGTAAACAATGTCATCCTCGAGCTCCTGACGAATTCTTTGCGCCACCGTCATCGATTCGGAGGCTTCCTGGGCAATAGAGATCTGGCTCGAACGGGATTTGGAATTCTCTGATGATTTTGCCATTGCAGTATTTTCTAGATTCGAGAGGGATATTTTTCGTAGGAAATGCCAGTGAGTGGCGCGATCTCATCGAGAATCCGGATCGCCGAAGAATCAAGGTTTCTGCGCAACCGATCCTCATTCTGATCGCAGAGCGCGCCATTCAAGACCTTGATCTCGCCGTTCACCATTGTGAGAAATGAGCGCGACTCGCTTCCAGCCAATATCAACGCAGTCAGGGGATCAACAACCGCACCTGCATATCCTATCGCGTCCAATTTGAAAGCCGTGACGTCCGCCGCCATGCCAGGAGCAAGGACACCGATATCGCTGCGACCCAAAATATCGGCTCCGACCCGCGTCGCCATATCGAGCGCATCATCCGGATCAATCCACTCTTGATGTGGAACGTTGCCCTCTCCGCCAGCCAACCGATGCAACAAAGGCACCAACCGGACTTCACCGATCATCGATCCAGCATCGTTGCTGGCCGCCCCGTCGACGCCAACTCCCACTCTGATGCCTCGCCGCCGATACGCATGAATCGGCGGCACACGTGCTCCTAAGCGAAGGATCATGCGAGGGCAATGGGCAATCGAGCAGCCGGCATCGGCGAGAACGCCGATCTCGTGATCGTTAAGCCGGGTCGAATGAGCGAACCAAGTTCCGGGGCGTAGCCAGCCTGTCTCCTTCAAAAATCCACTCGGGTTGCCGGCCGGAAGCCTCCCGGCTACCTCGCGTTCGTCCGTGCGTGGATGGAAATGAGTATGCAGTCCACAGCCGAATTCCGTCGCGAGCGAGGCGACATCGCGCATGAACTGCGGGTTATTGTACGTCACCGTCGTCGGCCCGAAGCCGATTTGAATACGGGAGCCGAAGGACGTGTCATGATATCGTTCTGCCGCTCGTCTCATGTCGGACAACACAAGAGACTCGTCATCCAGGAGGCCACCAGCTTTCGCTCCCAGTAGGGCGGTGAGCTCCGATTCAATGTCATCTTCAAAGGTGGTCAGACTACCGCGGACAAGGTGAAGTCTTATGCCGGTTTCGAGCGCCGCCCTGACCTCCTCATCGACAAATTCGGGAAGCGCTCCAGGCAGCAAATAGGAATGATCGACCGTCGTCGTGCATCCGGTGAGCAGCAACTCGGCACATGCGGCAGAAGTTGCGACAGCAAGATCGGCAGGCGTCAATTTCGACCAGATCGGATAGACCAGCTTCAACCACCCAATGAGGTGCCCGCGCTGCGCAGCCGGCACAGCCCGCGTAACACTCTGGTAGAAATGATGGTGAATATTGACGAAACCCGGCATGACGATGCAATCGGTGAGATCGACCTCTCGATCGAAGACGCCGCTCGGGGCCGCTCCTGCACCGACTTCCCGGATCACGCCATCGTCAACAACCAGATAGGCACCCCGAAGGACCTGGCGCCGGTCATCGCAGGTGTGGAGCGCTTTGATATTTTTCAGCAGAATGCGCATGATAAAAGTGCCTATAACCCAAGATACGCGGTTCGGATGGCCGGATCATCGCGAAGGCTCTCGGCCGCCGCTGCCTTCACGATTGATCCGTTTTCGATAACGTAGGCTCGGTGCGACACGCCAAGTGCAAGGAACGCATTCTGTTCGACGATCAGAACTGCAGTGCCGGACCTATTGATCTCTCGAATCGCCTCGGCGACTTCAGCAATGACCTTCGGCGCAAGTCCGAGCGACGGTTCATCCAACAGCAGGAGTTTCGGAATCGACATCAGCGCGCGGCCAATCGCGACCATCTGCTGCTGTCCGCCTGACATCGTTCCGACACGCTGGATCATCCGCTCGCGCAATATCGGAAACAGCATCTGGATCTTCTCGATCTGAGCTGAAACACTCCGCTTGTCACTCGTTCTCGATGCGCCAAGGCGGAGATGCTCCAGCACCGTCATATGCGGCCAGATCTTTCTCTCCTCCGGACAATGGGCGATCCCGGCCGCCACGATCTGCATTGGCTTCTGTGAATCTATCCGCTGCCCCATGCACCATATTGATCCGCTCTGAACCGGCATCAGACCTGATATCGCGCGCAGAGTTGTGGATTTTCCCGCTCCATTTGAACCGATCAGGGCAACGATTTCACCAGATTCGACGTTCAGCGAAACGTCATGCAATGCGCGCGCGGCGCCGTAGCTGCAAGCCACATTGCGAAGATCAAGCAGCATATTCCGCCCCCAGATAAGCGTCGATAACGGCTCGATCACGCGAGATATCCGCAGGCAAGCCCTCGGCGATCTTTTCGCCATGATGAAGGACGATCACATAATTCGATACGCTCATCACGAGCTGCATGTTGTGCTCCACCAGAATTATGCCGATGCCCTGATCGGTAATACTGGTCAGAAGCTTTCCGAGCCGATGCGCGTCGACCTGATTCAAACCGGACGCCGGTTCGTCGAGCAGCAGCATACGCGGCTGCGAGGCGAGCGCGACAGCAACGCCCAGCAAACGCTGTTCGCCATAGGAGAGTTCGGCACATCTCACCCCGACCTGACGGGCAAGACCGCACAACTCAAGTGCTTCCAGCGCGTCGCGGCGAAGCGGCTCGCGCGCCCTGCGACCGTCGAACATATGGGACAAAGTCGCCGGCCGCCGCCGCATCGCGCCGATCTCCACCGCCTCGAGCGCGCTCAGCTCGCCAAAAACCTCGGTTTTCTGAAAGGTACGGACAATACCATGCCGGGCGATGCGATAAGGCTTCCAATTGGTGATGACATCGTTGCCAAAGCTGACCAATCCACGCGTCGGATGCTGGAAACCCGATATCACTGACAAGAGCGTGCTCTTGCCCGCTCCGTTCGGACCAATGATGCTGGTAAGCTTGCCGGTATGAGCCTGGAACGAGACCGACTTCAGTGCGCGAACACCGCCGAATTCCATGTCGATCTTTTCAGCGCTGATCCACAAATTCAGCCTCCCTGGTTCGGCTCGAGGTGATGTTTTTGAACAATTGCGCCAGACCACCTGGGACAGCGACCGCAAGCAACGCCAGCAGCGCACCGAAAATGATCAGCCGGTATTCACTCGCGACGCGCAGGCTCTCAGGTAGAATTGTAAAGATCAGCGCGCCGAAAGCCGGACCGATGATCGTCCCCTTGCCTCCGAGAATGACCATGACCAGCATGGTCGTCATGTAAGAAAAATAGAACAGATCCGGAGAGACAAACGACATAAAATGCGCGTACATCGCACCCGCGACGCCAGCGAAGAACGCACTGACCACGAACGCAACGGTCGCCATCATACGGGTATCAACGCCAACCGCTTCAGCAAGATTGTCGTTTTCACGCAAGCCCTTCATACCGAGCCCAATGGTCGACGACGCAATCCTGTAAATCACGCACGTCGATACCAATGCTATCACCGCCAAGAGATAGTACATGACGACTGGCGAGGAGAAGGACAGCGAGCCGAACGGCGTATTCATCGATTCCGTCTTCGGCAGCGACAGACCGATCTGCCCGCCGGTAACACCAGTCCAGTTGTAAGCCACGAGCCGAGCAAGCTCCGATATCGCGATGGTCGAGATAACAAAGCGATGCCCGCGGACATTCAGAATCGCAAAGCCAAGTATCAGCGCCAAAAGCGCTGCGATCGCTCCCGCCAATGGAAGATCAATCCAGAAACCGGTACCGAGATGAATAGTGGCCAGCGCGGACACATAGGCGCCCAGTCCAAAGAACGCGGTATGTCCAAGTGATAACAGCCCGGCGACACCTACAAGCAAATCGAGGCTGGCCGCCAGGATTACGAAGATAAAGGCCATCGTCAGGACGTGAAGGTAGTAGTTGTCGCTAACGAATAACGGCACTACGGCAATCACCGCGAGCACGAGCAGAATGGCCCGGGTTGATCCGCCCAACCTTGGATTTATAAACTGCATCATCGCTTCCCAAATAGTCCGTCGGGCTTGTAGAGCAGGACCGCAATTACGAGAACGAAGCCGATGGCATCCTTGTAAGCGGAGGAGATGATGCTGCCGAAGCTCTCCGCGACACCGAGCAATAGTCCACCGGCGATGGCGCCGACAAAATTGCCCAGGCCGCCGACGATGACCACAATAAATGCCTTCAGCGTCGCAATGCCACCCATGCTCGGCTGCACGACGAAGATCGAACCGAGCATGACGCCGGCAAGTGCCGCAAGACCCGCGCCGAGCGCAAAAGTAAGCGCATAGAGCTTCTCGACATCGATGCCGACAAGCGCCGCAGCCTCCTTTTGCTGAAAGGTGGCCCGCACTTCCATTCCCGCCCGGGTGAAGTAGAGGCAGTACTCGAGCAGCCCGATGAGCACGAAGGTCAGCACGATGGTGATGAGGCGCTCGGGCGTGGCAAAGACGCCGAACAACTCGATCGTTTGCGACGGAAGGCCGCTGAAGATCCGCTCAGGACTCGGCCCCCAGAGCAGCCGCGCTCCGTTCTCGAGCACGATTGCGAGTCCGATGGTAGCCAGCACCGAACTCATAAGCGGCGCCTGTCGTAGCCGCCGGAACAGAAACTTCTCCAGCAGATAACCGGCACATCCAATTGCGATGGTGGTCACACCCACGGCCAGAAAAAAGGGAAGTCCGGCGCGCCTCGTCAGCCAGAAGCCGACGAAGCCCCCCAGCATATAGAATTGACCGTGGGCGAAGTTCGCTAGATTCATCAATCCGAAGACGGCCGTCAGCCCGAGCGCAATCAGCGCATAACTCGAGCCGACGACCAGCCCGTTGAACAAGTATTGCGGAATTAAGTCCATGAGTCTGCTTTCGCCGTCCGAGATCAGTTGGGATCAGCAATGACTGCCTGATCTGCGACGATCGGCTGAGCATCCTTGTTCAAGGTGAGATAGACATTGAACCCGTACCCCTGCCCGCTTTTTGAGAAGCGAATGCGACCGGCGAGCCCATCCATGTCAGTCTGAGCGATGGCGTCGCGGATCGACTGCGGATTGGAGATATCCGAGCGCATCAATGCGTCGGCCACGACCCTAACCTCATGATAGCCGGAGGCCGAATAGGTCGTCGGCAGATCCTTGTAGTCCGCCTCGTATTTCGCGACGAACGCCTTATTCCGCGGGCTATCGATCGAATAGACATACGCCATAAGGCCATACATGCCGTCGCCCTTTTTGCCGACCAACTTGTAATAGGTCTTCGCCGCGAAGGACCCCTCACCGAAAAACTTGCCGCCAAGCCCCATCTGCTTGATCTGCTCGGTCAAAGCCACAGCATTCTGGGTATTTCCTGCAAGCACCACTGCATCGGGCGCGGCCCGCTTGATGTTTGTGATGTACGGAAACAAATCGCTGTCGTTGGTGTCGTAAATCTGTTGCGCGACGATAGAGGCCCCATCCGCCGTTAGCGCCGCACTGTAGCTGTCAACAATAGAGCGTCCCCAATCATCGTTAACGACCAAGAATCCGAACTTGTTTCCGCCGGCGAGTTTCAACATCGGCTTGGCAAAAGCCTTCGCAAGCATCGCTGAAGTCGCGGGGATACGGAAGAAATAGTCATTGCCGCGCTCGGTGAGATTTGGCGCAGTTGAAATTCCCGCAACCATCGGAACGGAGTGGCGCTTGGCGACGTCCATGACCGCGCCTGTCGATGAGCTACAGAACGCTCCGATCGACATTTATTCGATGCGTCAACCGCTCGGCGTGGTTGCCGGCATCACCCCGTTCAACTTTCCGGCCATGATCCCGATGTGGAAATTTGCGCCGGCGATCGCCTGCGGCAACGCCTTCATCCTGAAGCCGTCGGAGCGTGATCCCGGCGTGCCGATGAAGCTCGCCGAGCTAATGATGGAAGCCGGCTTGCCGCCTGGCATTCTCAACGTCGTCAACGGCGACAAGGAAGCGGTCGATGCCGTTCTCGATGACCCCGACATCAAGGCGGTCGGCTTCGTCGGCTCGACCGCGATCGCACAATACATCTATGAGCGCGCGGCACAGAGCGGCAAACGCTGTCAGTGCTTTGGCGGCGCCAAAAACCACGCCATCATCATGCCCGACGCCGACATCGACCAGACGGTGGACGCGCTGATCGGCGCAGGCTATGGCTCCGCCGGCGAGCGCTGCATGGCAATCTCCGTCGCCGTCCCAGTCGGAAAGACGACTGCCAATCGGCTGATGGAAAAGCTGATCCCGCGTGTCGAGTCACTCAAGATCGGCACGTCGTTCGACCCGTCCGCCGATTATGGCCCGCTGGTGACTCGCGAGGCGGTCGAGAAGGTCAAGAACTACATCGACGTCGGCGTCAACGAAGGCGCGACGCTTGCGGTCGACGGCCGCGGCTTCAAGATGCAGGGCTATGAGAAGGGTTTTTATCTCGGCGGCTCGCTGTTCGACAATGTCACCAGGGACATGCGGATTTACAAGGAAGAGATCTTTGGCCCGGTGCTCTCGGTGGTGCGCGCCAAGGATTATCACGAGGCGCTGGCGTTGCCGTCCGAGCACGATTATGGCAACGGCGTAGCGATCTTCACCCGCGACGGCGACGCGGCGCGTGACTTCGCGGCCAAGGTCGATGTCGGCATGGTCGGAATCAACGTACCGATCCCGGTGCCGATCGCCTATTACACATTCGGCGGCTGGAAGAAATCCGGCTTCGGCGATCTCAACCAGCACGGTCCGGACGCGGTGAGGTTCTACACCAAGACGAAGACGGTGACCTCGCGTTGGCCGTCCGGCGTCAAGGACGGCGCGGAGTTCTCGATCCCGACCATGACGTAGTCATCCTGCCATCCGCATACCGCCGGCGCGGGCGGCGGCTGCCGCCCGACCAGTCTGCGGTCTATTGCGCCTCGATTTTTGCGCGCTGGATCGTGTCTTTCCACCGCGTATTGTCTTCATTGATGAAGTTCGCAAAATCCCGGCCCGTTCGCAGGTCGACCTGGACCTCGAGACCCTTCAGCCGTTGCTTCAAGGTGTCATCCTTCATCATGTCGGCAAGGGCGCGGGTCAGCACATCGACAGCGGAAGCGGGAATGTCGCGGGGGCCCAGCAGGCCGAACCAGGTTCCGAGCTCAAGGCCCTTGATGCCTGCTTCGGCAAACGTCGGAACGTCGGGCGCCGACGGCAGCCGCGCGGCTGATGTCACTGCAAGTGCCCGCAGCGTCCCGGCTTTGACATGAGGCAGCAGCTGCGGCGCATTCTCGATCATGTAATCCACTTGTCCGCCAAGCAGGTCGTTCATGGCGGGGCCTCCGCCCCGATAGGGAATATGCGTGGCCTCGATGCCGGCTTGCAGGCGAAAGAGTTCCGCCATCAGATGCACGGATGTGCCCACACCGGCCGATGCGAATTTCATCTCGTTCGGCCGCGCCCGAGCCAGGTCGACCAGTTGCGCCAGGGTTTTGGCCGGACTGTTGGCATTGACCACCAGAAAGCTTGGGACCTGCCCGATCAGTCCGATCGGCGTGAAGCTGGTCAACGCGTCATAGGACAGCTTTCGGAGGTTGGGTCCGATCGTCAGCGGTCCGCCCGCGGTAAACAGCAGGGTGTAGCCGTCGTTCGGGGCGCGGGCGACCGCAGCGGCGCCGATGGTGCCGCTCGCCCCGCCCTTGTTCTCGACGACAAAGGGCTGGGACAGTTTTGCGTGGAATGCCTCGGCAATCAGCCGGGCCAGGATGTCGGCTGTTCCGCCGGCGGCGTAGGGGACCGTCAACGTGACTTGCCGGGAAGGATAGTCATTGCCGAAACCCCGGCCCGCCGACAGAGCGAGAAGGGGAATCCCAAGGCACGCGCGACGACTTATTCCACCCATGACGCTGGTCCGTTTCATCCACAATCCCTCCTGCTGGTTGCCTTTGCGCCTTCGTCCCGTCACCGGTTCACGGTCTGATTCCACTGCGCCACGATCGCGTCGCGGTTGTCGCCGAAATAGGCCCAGTCGACGAATTTGAGCTTGGAGAAAACGGGCACCGTCGCCGCGACATCTTCAGGCATCCGGGCATCGGCGATGACCGGCCGCGCACGGCCGTTCTGCGCCCACGCCTCCTGCGCCTCCACGCTCAGCATGTGGTTGATGAAGCGATCCGCCTCGGCCGGGTTGGGAGAGTTCGCAATCTTGGCGGCGTTCAACCCGAGATAATAGGCGCCCTCCGCCGGGATCGCGAAGCGCAGGTCCTTGAGGTCAGGATCGCGCATCAAGGCCAGCACGTTGCCGCTGAAATAGGGCGTGGCCCAGATCTCTCCAGTCTTCAGCCAGCCGACGGCGATGCTTTCCTGATCCCACAGGCCGGGGCCGTTCTGCCGGATGGTGCGCATCTGCGCCATGCCATGCTCGGGCTGGCGGATGCTGCCTCCCTTGAGCGCGGACAGCGCGTCGAGCGTATAGATCGAGCTGTTATAGGTGATGTTGGGCGCCGAGACGTGGCCCTTGAGCTCATCGCCGACGAGATCGGCCCAGGACTGAATGGGATTCTTCAGCTTGGCGGCGTTGTAGGCGATGCCCCAGCTGCCATAGGTCACGGGAACGGCGACATCCTTAGCGAACCGCAGTTCACGCGGGACGCGGTCAATGTTGGGCACCGATGCCGACGTGAGCGGGGTGACGAGGCCCGACTTGCCGAGGATCGGCACCATCACGTCGGTGAACGCGCCGACGTCGATCGTGGGAGCGTTGCGGTTGGCCTGCATCTGCGTGAAGCGGGCGTTGTCGAAGGATTCGATGATCTTCGCCGAAGCCCGCCGGTCGTATGTGTCGTAGAAGCCGCGCCTGAAGTTGTTGCCGAGCAGGCCGGGATACCAGCTGATCACCAGGTTGGTCGTCTGCGCCCGAGCCGGAATCGCGTTGAAGGCGGGCACGAGTCCAAGAGAAGCCAGAAGTCGGTTGAAGTCCCTGCGGGTCTGCATCGCATGCACCTTTGCTGGATGTGGAGAAGATAGGGTTATGCGCCGCTCCGTCCGAGCTGATCGAGCCAACCGGCGCGTTGGATGAGAAATGTGACCACAAGTCCGAAGGCCACCAAAACGGTCGACACGGCGGCGGCGACGGGATCGTTGACGTCGTAGAGATATTTGTAGATGGCGACCGGAAGCGTCGTCTGTTCGGACTGCGTCACGAACAGGCTGACGGTGAACTGGTCGAACGAAATGATGAAGGCGAAGATGGCGCCGGAGGCGATGCCGCCGCGCAACTGGGGCAGGATGATCTTCCGAAACGTCCGCGCCGCGGACGCGCCCAGAATCTCGGATGCTTCCTCATGCTGCTTCTTGAGATTGAAGGCGCTCGTCATCACCGAGCGGAACATGAACGGGAAAACGATCAGGACATGGGCGAACAGCAGCGCCGCGAAATTGTCGATCAGCCGGAACCGGCTGTAGGCGTAGAGCAGCGCTATGCCGATAATCAGGCCGGGAACGATCAGCGGCGTCAGCAGCACGACTTCCAGGACTGCCGCGATGCGCGTCGTCGCGGAGCGACGCAGGGCCAGAACGGCGGGGATGGCAAGCGTCGCGGCGATGGCCGACGACATCACCCCGATCACGATGCTCAACAGTGCGGGTCGGATGAAGACGCCGGTTTCCCAGGCGCGTTCATACCACCGGAACGAAAATCCGGTCGGCGGGAAGGCGAAGAAGGAGCGGTCGCTGAAGCTGAACAGGACGATGATGATCAGCGGCATCATGAGATAGGCATAGATCACCGCGTTCACGGCCGCGAGCCATCGGCTGCCGCGCCCCCTCATGAGAACCTCGCGTAGCGGCGGAGCAGAACTCTCTGCACGGCGTCGATCACGATCACGCACAGGAGCAGGATCAGCGCAAGGGCGACGGCGCGCGGCAGGTTGAACAGAACCAACGCATCCGTATAGACGGCCACGGAGAGATAGCGGATGGCGCTGCCGCCGAGGATCAGCGGCGTCACGAAGGCGCCCAGCATCAGGCTGAAGACAAGGACGCATCCGCTGATCACGCCGGGCATCGAGAGCGGCAACACCACGCGCAGGAAAGTTCTGGCGGGTGAAGCCCCCATGACGTCGCTCGATTCGATGAGGCGGCGATCAATCCCCTCGAGCGAGGTTGCGATCGACAAGGCCATGAACGGGAGGAAGACCTGGGTGGCGCCGATGATCATGCCGAGATAGGTGCCCGACAGGACCAGCGGCGAACTGAGGAACCCGCCGTTGACGAGGATGCTGTTCACCACGCCTTGTCGCCCGAGGATCAGGAGCCATCCGTAGGTCCGGACCACGGTGTTGACCAGCAACGGGGCCGTCAGCAGAAAATAGAGAACGCCGCGCCATCGCGGCGAAGCATAAGCGAGCTGTGCGGCGAGCGGATAACCCAGCACGAGACACGCCAGCGTGACGACCGCCGCCGCAAGAAAGGTCGCTCCGAACAGGTAGGCATACTGCGCCGATCCCATCACCTCCTTGTAGTTCTGGACGGTGAATTCGGGTTGCAGCGCGCCATAGGACGAAACATGGAAGCTCGCCTCGGTCAGTTGCAGCACAGGGATAAACAGGAGCGCCACGACCAGAAGCAGCGACGGCGCGAGCAGGATGGCCGCGCTCCATCTCAGGCCGGTCGTTGTCCTGATCGCGGCCACTAGTGCGCCGCCTGCAGGATGGTCTTCGGCCCCTCGATCGTCACGAAGACCCTTTGCGAGAGTTCAAGCGCCGGATCGGGCGCGCCGAGCCGCCTTGCCTTGAGGTTGATGCCGGCCGGTAGCGCCACGACATACAGCGTCGTGCTGCCCTCATGGACGATCTCGACCAGGCGCCCTTCCAGCGCGTTGTCGACGGCGGTCTCGTGGAGGCCGGCGTATTCGGGGCGGACCGCCAGCGTGAATTCTCCCGCCGGGTTTGGGCCGGGAAGGTCGATGGCGCCGACGCCGGCGATCTCGACGCGCCCCGGTCCCAGCGATCGGCAAGGCATCATCGTCACGTCCCCGATGAAGTCGGCGACGAATTCATTGACCGGCGCCTGATAGATCTCGTGCGGTGTCGCGAGCTGCTCGATCCGGCCGTTGCGCATGACGGCGATCCGGTCCGAGAGGTAAAGGGCTTCTTCCTGATCATGCGTCACGAACAGGAATGTGGTGCCGGTCTCGCGATGGATGCGCTTGAGTTCGACCTGCAATTGGCGCCTGAGCTTGAGGTCGAGCGCACCGAGAGGCTCGTCGAGCATCAGGAGCGAGGGCCGCGTCGCCAGCGCCCTCGCGAGCGCTACGCGTTGCTGCTGCCCGCCCGACAATTGTGACGGCAGCCGGTCGCCGACGTCGGGAAGATGAATGAGGTCGAGCATCTCGCCCACGCGCTGCGCGATTTCGTGGCGCGACTTCCGCTGCACGGACAGGCCGTAGCCAATGTTCTCCGCAATGCTCATGTGCGGAAACAGCGAATATTGCTGAAACACCATGCCGAGATTCCGCCGGCGCGGCGGCAACGTCGTGACGTCCTGGCCGTCAATCAGGATCCGCCCCGAGTCCGCGGTTTCGAGTCCGGCGATCACGCGCATCAGCGTCGTCTTGCCCGAGCCGCTGCCACCCAGAAGCGTCAGGAATTCACCGTCCATGATGTCGAGAGAAATGGCGTCGTTGGCGAGGAAGCCGCCGAAGCATTTGGTGATGCCTCTGGCGCT
This sequence comes from Bradyrhizobiaceae bacterium, assembly GCA_020544565.1. Classification (GTDB taxonomy): domain Bacteria; phylum Pseudomonadota; class Alphaproteobacteria; order Rhizobiales; family Xanthobacteraceae; genus Afipia. Next base: position 3,856,282 of record CP078014.1, on the reverse strand, counting down.
CATTTTCGCCGCCGCGCCACCGTGCGGCCTGGCGTTGTCGCCGGCGTTGCGGAAAACGTCCGCGTCTGTTGCTGCACGCTCTGTTCGCGATGAAGGGTTCAAATCTATGCCGCTCGCATGTTGACATTCAGCGATTGTGGTTCTAACAGTAATATATCACAAAGACAATCACAAAATGCCGATCTCCCACTCAAGCTCCCCAAAACTGAAGAGGTTCAGACCATGACGGATCAGACCAGCGCAGCAATTCAGCCGAAGGACGTTGCAAAACCGAAGGGTGTCTGGACCCCGGTCGTAGTCACGAAGCCGGGCCGCATGGTGTTCGTGTCCGGCTTCACGTCGCGGGACGAAAACGGCAACGTGGTCGGCGTCGGCGACATCCGCGCGCAGACCCGCCAGGTCTGCGAGAACCTCAAGAAGGCGATGAAGGCCGCCGGCGGCGAGCTGTCGGATATCGTGGCCGTCACCGTGTTCGTCCGCGACATCACCCAGTTCGACGACATCCATGCCGTGAGGCGCGAATACTTCCCCGACAAGCCGCCGACATCCACCATGGTCGAAGTGTCGCGTCTCGTGGACGAGCGCTCGCTCATCGAGATCAACGCCATCGCGATGTTGCCCTGACGTGCTTTCCTGCATCCCTCGCGACCGGGGGATGCCATCAATGTCGAAACAAACAGGTGCGCAATGACCAAGGAAATCCTGATCCCCGAGCCGGATCCGAAGAAGTGGGTCACGATCGAGAAGGCCGGCGGTCTTCGGGTGAACACCCTTTACGAGAATCCGGAAACGGGCGCGAGCATCGCGCTTCTCGACGTACCGGAAGGTGCCGGAATTCCCATTCGGCATCGTCATGCGTCGAATCAGTTCATGTACTGCATCTCGGGCGAGTACGAATACCTGAACCCCGGTCTTGTCCTGAAGGCAGGATCATTCTATTCCAATCCAAAGGGCCATGATCATGGTCCGACCGTTGCGCGATCTCACTGTCTCCTGCTGGAGATCTATGATGGCCCTCATTACTTCGAGGTCCCATCATTCCATTCCGAGGAAACGGTGGGGAAGATCGCCGGTCAGGACGACAAGGACTGAGGCTTAGTTGACGCGGGCAAAGGCTGATCAGCGAAAAGTTCGTGTGGACGTCAAAGGCCCGCCATCCACGCGGAAGAAAATTGCCTTGCGCGCGCCGAAGGAAACGCGCTCGCTTGCCGACCTCGCCTACGAGCAGATCAAGAAGCGTATTCAGACTCTGGTCTATCGGCCGGGGCAATATCTGAATGAAGCCGCGATCTGCGAGGAACTCGGCTTCAGCCGAACGCCGGTCCATCAGGCCATCCATCGTCTTCAGGTCGAGAGTCTGCTCGAGATCATTCCCCGGAAGGGGTTGATCGTTCGCGCCGACTCGCTCAACGAGATGCTCGAGCTCGTCGATGTGCGATGGTTGACCGAACCGAATGCGGCCGGTCTTGCAGCGGAACGGGCCTCGCCCGCGCAGGTTGAGGCGCTCGCGGCGATCCTGGATGAAGCGCGCCAGTTGCTGCCGAAGCGGCAGCGCGAAGGGCTGCAAAGTCTCGATGTCGCCTTCCATCGCGGCATTCTGCAGGCATCCGGCAACAGGGTGTTGCAGGAGGTTGTCGGCTCGATCCACGATCGTTCCGCGCGGCTCTGGCACATGAACGTCTGGTCGGAGACCGATCTCATTCGAACCCAGGCCGAGCATGAGGACATTCTCGCGGCGATCCGGGCCGGCGACAAAGTTGCCGCCGCCAAGGCCGCGCAACAGCACATCACGTCGTTGCGGCGGTCGATCGCAAAGGGTTCCGATCGCCTGAAATAGCCATGCGTCGGCTTGCGGAAGAATTCCCGCAACTTCCTTCCACGCGACACGTGTGCAGAAATCCCGGCCATCGATTGCAAAGGATATCCCACCGATGAAATTCGCCACAATCCGCCTCAAGGGCGCCGAGCACCCATGCCTTCTGTCCGATACCGACGCGGTTCTGCTTCCCGCGTCCATCCCCGATCTTGTGACATTCATCGCGATGGAGCCCGGCGCGCGCGATGCGGCCGTCGCGGCGGCGTCGAACGAGTGTCGGCGCATTGCACTGGCCGAGGTCGAATTTGCAGCGCCGATCCGGCGGTTTCAGCGGGATGTTCTGTGCGCGGGCTGGAACTACTGGGATCATTTCGAGGAGGGCATCGGGAAGCGCGAGGGGCAGGAGGTCGATCGGCCGAAGGCGCCGACTTTCTTTTCCAAGTCTCCCACGGTGGTCATCGGGCCCAACGATCCGATCGCCTATGACGGCCGGATTTCGCAGAAGTGGGACTATGAAGCCGAGCTTGCCGTCGTCATCGGCACCGCGGGGCGCAGCATTCCCCGGGGGCAGGCCCTCCGGCATGTGTTTGGATATTGTCTCGCCAACGATGTGTCGCAGCGCGACCTGCAGCGCCGGCATGGCGGACAGTGGCTCAAGGGCAAGAGCATCGACGGCACGATGCCACTGGGACCGTTTATCGTTACGCCCGATGAGCTGGATATTCCCAGGGTCCGACTTCAGTGCGAGGTCAACGGATTGAAGGTCCAGGACGCCGTCGTTGCCCAAATGGCCTTTCCCATCGACGAACTCATCGCCGAACTGTCGTTCGGGATGACGCTGCATCCTGGCGACGTTATTCTGACGGGCACGCCGAGCGGTGTCGGCAATGCGCGCGAACCACAGTTGTTCCTGAAGGAAGGCGACCAGGTTGTGGTTCGGGGGACGGGGCTCGGCGAACTGCGCAATACGCTGGTTCATTGCGATCTTGCCGGTGCATCGGACGTTGCGATTGGCTAGAATCTAACCTGCTCCGAAAATCAGATTTTCCCGAGACGCCCTGATGAAGAAGGGCGGGGACTGATGATATGCCCCTTTGAAGCGATCATCCCTGAAGTATATTTCTCGGATGGGATAAGATCGATGGCAACCAAGAGGCATACGGCTGAAGAAATCGTTGCGAAGCTGCGGCAGGTTGATGTGCTGATGGCGCAGGGGCGACAGGCAGCAGATGCCGTCCGAGCGATAGGCGTGACGGAAGTTACGTATATCGATGGCGGAATGAGGATGGCGGCCCAAAGGGCGATCAGGTGGGATCAGCTTCACTGATTCATCCACACTCCAGGACTGAACATCCAGCACCAGCTTCCAGACAGAGGCCCTGCGACCTTCAAGGGCGGCGCGAATACCCCGAACTTGGTCCAACATAACGCCAGTCGAGCGGCTTGTCGTAAACAAGACAATGCGCGCGGATACGACTGTCGTGACGTCAGATCCGATAAAGCCGTGCTGCATTGTCATGCAGGATGGCCCTTTGTTCGCTCTCGCCGAGATATCCGATCACCGAACGGAATGTGCGATACAATGAGGTATAGTCCGTCCACAGCTTCTCGATCGGAAAATTACTGCCATACAGGCATCGGCCGGCGCCGAAAATGCTGACAGTTTCCTTGATGATGGGTTCCATCACGTCGCTACGGCAGGCGTGAACGAAGGTACCAAGGCCGGATAGCTTCACATGCATGTTCGGTTCTGCCGCAAGCGCCTGCATGCCCGCTCGCCACTGCCTCCAGCCATGCTCCGACATGTCTTCAAGCATACCGGCATGTTCGAGTACGAACACAATATCGGGAAAGGCGCGTGCCAGCGCCGCGCCGTCCTGCATCTGGCTCGCGAACAGCTGAATCTCGAAAACGAGATTGTACTTTGCCAGATGCGCAAGTCCGCGGCGCCAGTCCGCGTCGTTCATCACATCGGGGCGCGGCGCGAAGCGGTATTGCGGATTTTCGTGCCAGTGGAGCTGCTGCCGGATCCCGCGCGTGATCGGTAGATCGGCCAGACGCTTGATCAGCGCCCCGCAATCCGGATCGGACAAATCGGCATGGGCCACATTGGCATGCGGCCATCCGGTGGCGTCGGCTACCGACTGCACCCAACGCGCTTCGTCGTAGCTTTGTCCGGCGGGCCAGTTGGTTTGGACATACACCGACTTGACAATATCGCAGCCAGCCGTGTCGGCGCGAAATTCCTCGATCGGATAGTCACGCCGGATGGCGTCATAAGGGCCGAAGATGCGCGGGACCTGAGGCCCGGACAGCCATGTCAGGTCATGCAGACGCCAGATATGGTGATGAGCATCGATTGTCGGAACAGGCTGCATGGCGTCTTCCATCGGCTTGCGGGATCAGGACGGATGAGGGGCGGACCAGAACGCCGGCAATTCGACGCAATCCCTGTTGCCCCACCCCTCCCTGCTCGCCTGATCGAAAACAGCAAGGGTCTTCTCGGCCAGCGGCAGTCCGAATCCGCGCGATCTGGCTTCCGCTACCATCGTCCGCAGATCCTTGCGCATTGAATCACAATCGAAGGTCGCGGACTGAGGATCCTTCGATTGCAGCGCAAGAGCGACGGCGCCGCCACGCGCGCGCAGTACATTCGGCGCGCCGGACGTCTCAGCAAACAGCTCCACGAGAAAATCCCGGTCGAGATCGAGATGGCGGCATAGCGCGAAAGCTTCGCCGAAGCTCTGCCAGAACACCGCGAGCGGCAGGTTGATGGCCAGCTTCATGCTGGCGCCGGCGCCGACCGGACCGACAAGATCGACGCGCCGGCACAGTTGATCGAGGATCGGTTTCGCGCGTGCAAATGCGTCAGGATCGCCGCCGGCAAGACCGAGAAGCTTGCCGTTCAGCGCGGGGCCGACAGTTCCACCCACCGGACATTCCAGGAAAGCGGCGTTGCCAGCCGTCACCTTCCCCGCCAACGCGATTTCGTCGTCCGGCCGGACGGTGCTCATGTCAATGAACAGTTTGCCGGAGACATCACCCGCGAGAAGGCCTGAGGGGCCGTCATAAACGTCCGTAATAGCCGCCGCATCGGTAAGAATTGTCAGGACGACATCCACCTGTTGCGCGAGATCGTTCGGGCTTGAGGCGAGGGTGGCTCTGGCGGCCATCAGTGCATCGGCCTTGCCCGGGCTCCTGTTCCAGACCGTGACGTCATGACCCACGTCCAGCAATCGTTTGACGATGGCTCGCCCCATGCGACCGAGACCGGCGACACCGACTTTCATCATCTTCCCCTTCACTGTTCCGGAGTGCCCCGCAGACAATGGTCAACCGGGCCCGCATCACATCAGATGGTCAAGGATCTCCGGATTCGTCATCAGATCCGCCGCCCTGTCATGATGCTGCACGCAGCCGCTCGCCAGGATATAGATCCGGTCCGCGACGTTGCAGGTCAGTTTGGCGTTCTGCTCGAACAGCGCGACGGTGAGCCCGCTTTCACCCAGCTTACGCAAGGCCGCGCCGATTTCGCCGATCACGATGGGCGCCAGCCCGAGCGACGGTTCGTCGAGCACGAGCAGGCGCGGATCCGACATCAAGCCCATGGAGACCGCAACCATCTGCTGCTGGCCGCCGGAAAGCGTGCCAGCGGCTTGCCAGCGGCGCTCCTTGAGAATCGGAAACAGCTCGAAACAACGCTCGATGTTCCGCGCCGAGCGCACCCTGTCGCGCAGCGGATCGCCGGCGATGATGAGGTTCTCCTCCACCGACATGCGCGGAAACAGTCCCCGCCCCTCGGGTACAATCGACAGCCCGAGTTCGATCCGTTCGTGCACCGGTACCGAGAGCAGATTCCGGCCATCCAGCGTGATCGAACCGGCCGTCGGCTTGACGAGCCCACCCACCGACTTGACGATGGATGATTTGCCCGCGCCGTTCGGACCGACGACACCGACGATCTCGCCGGCGCCCACGTTCATTGTGAGGCGATCGACCGCCAGAAATGCGCCATAGCGGACCGTCAGATTCGCGATTTCAAGCATCGATGTTTCCCAAATAACGATCGATTACGCGCTGGTCTGCAAGCACGTCCGCCGGTCGACCTTCAGCAAGTTTCTCACCAGCCAGCAGAACGACAACCTTGTCGGCAAGCTCGCGGATCACCTTCATGGTGTGTTCAATCACGAAGATCGTGCAGCGCTGCTTGAGCTCGGCAAGAATCGCGATCATCGTTCGGACCTCCACGGATGAGAGGCCGCCCACAGGCTCGTCCAGCATCATCAGCTTCGGCTGTTGCACCAGCCGCATCAGAAGCTCGACCTGGCGCTGTTCCAGCAGCGTGAGCGATCCGGCGCGGGCATCGAACCGATGCCCGATCCGCAGCCAGTCCGCCAATTCGCCGACGCCGTGCTGCCCGAGCGCATGGGGAGCATCGACGAGCGCGGTCATGATGTTCTCGCGCACCGTCAGTTCGCCGAACACACGCACCGCCTGATAAGTTCGCGTCAGGCCGGCCTGTGCGATCTGATAGGGATGCTTGCCCGCGATCGCCTGCCCGTCGAAGCAGATCGAACCGCTGTTGCCCTTCAGATGGCCGGATATCAGGTTCACGAACGTCGTCTTGCCTGAACCGTTGGGACCGATCATGCCGAGCGCTTCGCCGCGGCGCTGAACGAGATCGATTCCCTTGAGCGCGATGACGCCACCGAACCGTTTCGAGACTCCGCGCGCCTCCAGGAGAATGTCGGTCACTTCGCACCTCCCTGCTCGGTCGCACCGACCGCGATCACCTCGCTAGGACGCCTCGCACGCTTGAACCCGCTGGCAATGCCGCCCGGCATCAGGACAATGACGGCGATGATAAGCAGCCCATAAATCACGTCCTTGACCGTGTAGTATTCCTGAAGGAGGAACGACAGCGGCGCCAGAATGATCGCGCCCATCACAGGTCCCCAGATAGTGCCCCGGCCGCCGAACGCCACCATCAACCATATGTTCATGCTGATCAGCACATCGAAAGAACGCGGCGAAATGAAACCGATATAGGGCGCATATAGTGCACCACCGACACCGGCAAACAGGGAACCGATGAAGAACGCCGTCATCTTGTAGCGCGTCACATTGATACCGAGCATCTCCGCCAGTTCGTCATCCTCACGGATGGCGATCAACCGTTTGCCGAGCGCGGAACGGGTGATCACGATCAGCACGAAAACTCCGATCACGGCGACGGCCGCGAGAACGAGATCGAAGGATGCCGCCGAAATCGTCCCGCCGCCCGGCACCGCCGGCAGCGGAATTTGCGATATCCCGGTATCGCCATTGGTGAGGCCGGAAAAGTAAACAAATCCGAGCGTAATGACCGTCTGGATCACCAGCGAACATAGCGTGAAGTAGAATCCCTTCAACCGCAGCGACGGCAGCCCCAGAACCGTGCCGGCCACCGAAGCGGCCAGCGCGCCGACCGGCAGCGCAACCCAGTACGACCAGCCGCTGGACGTGAGATCCACCGCGAAATAGGCACTGATGCCAGCAATGCCGGCGAACATCAGCGGCATCAGGCCGGTGTAGCCGTACAACAGGTTCATCCCCGAGGCCCACAGGATATGGATCAGCGTGACGCCGGCGACGAAGGCGAAGTAGCGATTGCCGGACAACACGATGGGGACGACGAAAGCCAGCACGGCGAAAATACCGAGCGGCACGAAAGCCGTCTTCCAATCGCCGGGCGGCGTGACAGTGCTCGAAGGGCGCGTCATTTCGCGAACAACCCCGAAGGCTTGAAGAGAAGGATCAGCAGCATCGCCCCAAGATAGGAAAAGGCGGCGATGGTGGGGCTGGCAACGACGCTGACGATGGCCTGGGTGAATCCAAACACCATTCCGATGACAACAGCTCCCAGCACCGAACCCGGGCCGCCGATGATCATGATGGCGAAGGCGGTAATAGCCATGGTCCAGGCAACTGTGAGATCGAAGCTATAGGCCAGGGCAAACAGAATGCCGCCGGCGAAAACCACGGCGTTGCCAAGCGCGAAGGACAGGCTGTAACTCGCCTTGACGTTGACGCCGCGCAGCGCCGCTGCATCACGGTTCTGAAACACGGCACGAAGGGCACGGCCATACCGATGATAGCGCAGGAGCAGGAACAAGGCTGCGAGAATGGCAATGGCGAGACCGAGAACGGCGAGCCTGTTGTTCGCGATCGGGAACGGACCGATCATCGTGATCCCCGAGACCAGCGGCGGTAACTGGAACTGGTCGCTCCACTGCCCGTAAGTCAGAGAGAAGATACCGGCGAGAATCTGCGTGATGCCGAGGCTCAGCACAAAATATGAAATGTTGCGGTTCGGAACGTCATAGAAACGTCGGATCAGCAACAATTCGAGCGCATAGGAGGCCGGCACGCTGATGCCGATCACGAGAAGCGCGGCGACAGCGGGGTGGATGCCCCAACTCACCGTCAACGTCCATCCGATCAAGGCAGCAAGCAGGAAGAACTGACCGTTGGCCGCATTCGGCATCCAGATGCTGCCATAGACGATGGTCACGCCGGCAGCCACCAGCGAGAAGATCGATCCAAGGATCAGTCCGGTCGAGATCGTCGACAGAAACAGAATCCAGTTTGCGTTGGACAAAAGAACCCCCTCGGCAGAATGGGCCGCCGGAACAGGTCCGGCGGCAGCCAGCGTTATTTCACCAGCGTGTAGACCGGGATCACTTCCGGATCCCATTCCGCGTAGAACGCCTGTTTCGCCTTGTAGGACTTGTCGGCGACATCGGTCATCTGCATGAAGTAGATGTATTCCTTGCGCGCGCCGTTCTTGTCGAACTCAATCGGAATGTCCGACGTGGTCTCCTTCGTTTTCAGCTTCGACATCGCATCACGGAACTTCTCGCGATCGTCAGCGGCTTCCGGGTTCTTGTCGAGCACTTCACGGATGACATGAGCCGTCACGAAGCAGAAGTTCTCGCCGTAGGACGGCGGCCGGCCATACTTCGCCGTGAAGTCCTTGACGAATGTCTTGCCTTCCGGCGTCAGCGTATCGAGGTTGGAGTCGAAGAACGTGCCGTAGTAGGAGCCGATGCTTCGCTTGCCCCAGTTCATCACCTGGGTGGTGATGCCGAAGGGGTGAATGATCTGCTGCGGCTTGATGCCGATATCGAGCAACTGGTTAGTGATAGTGTTGTCGAAACCGCCGGCTCCGATGACGACCACAAAATCGGGCTGCGCCGCCAACACCTGCGCCGCCTGCACCGTCGCGTCGTTGGACCCCTGCGGGAAGGCAATATCCGCGACGATGTTCAATTTCGACAGCGGAGCCTGGTACTTGAGGCCGGCGGTGATCGCGCGCATCAGCGCGTAATCCGAGTAGATCAGCGCGATCTTGCCGCCCGGCTTCTGCTTCTCGACGAACTTGGCGATGGCGTAGCCCCAGCCCGCAGCGTTCGGCTCCAGACGGAAGGTATAGCGGGTGCCCGGCTTGGTGAGCTGCGGGAACGCGGCCACCGGAACGACGAACGGCACCTTGTTCTGCTCGGCGTAGCCATACACCGCAAGGCCCGTATCGGAACTGGTCGGCCCGCTCAGCGCCAGCACCTTGTCCTGCACATCGAGGCTGCGCGACGCCGCGACCGATTGCGCTGGATTGGTCTGATTGTCGGCGATAACGAATTCGATCTTTCTCTTACCGGGCTTGTTGATCTGCTCCTCGCCGAATTTCAGCCCGGCGACGCAACTCGTTCCGAAAAAGCTCCACGGCCCGGTCAATTCCGTGACAAAGCCGATCTTGATCGGCGGTTTTTCCTCTGCCACCGCCCCGATTCCACTCGCGGCCAGCAGAGCGGCCGCGGATGCCGCCGTCACGGCCAACGCCTTCCAGTACGTCATCATCTTCGTTTTCTCCCGATCGATTATGGTGTGGTTCGTGTCTGATCTTGACGTCAGTTCAGAAGTCTTGCGTCACAGCCGCTCAGGCCGCCTTTCGCTTTCCCTGAGTGTCGAGCAGTCCGGCCTTGATAAGGGCATCTCGAATGCGACCGATTTCACTCTCGCCGATCTTGACCAGCGGCGGGCGGACCACCGCGCGCGGCAGACGACCAAGGAGAACAAGCGCTTCCTTCATGCGGTTGTGCATGTCCACGAAGGGATCGCTGTAGAACACGCTCGCCAGCGGATGAATGCGGTCGTTGAGCCGACGGGCTTCCGCCAGGTCGTTGCGCTGAACGGCGCGGAAAAGTTGAGCCTGAAAGTCCGCGATCACGCTGCCGCTGCCGGACAGAAGGCCATTGCAGCCAAGCACCAGGGAACTGAACAGCCATGCGCTGTTGGTAGACAGCACGTTCACCGGACGCGAGCGCGACTGCAGCATGCGCACATGGTTTTCGTGCTGCGGAACGATCTGTGTCCAGTCCTTGATCGCGCGGATCGTCGGCACCTCATCGCACAACCGCATCAGGGTCGCGGGCGGATATCCCTGTCCGGTGGCCAGTGGGTACTGGAAGATGATGAGCGGCAGGTCGCTCGCATCCGCGACGACCTTGAAGTGGGCAAGCGCCATCTCGGCGGTCTGCCCCAGCGTGAACGGCGCAGGCGGAAACACCAGAAGGGCGGAAGCGCCGCCCGCCTGGGCACGCCGTGCAATCTGCGCCGCCTCAAGGCTCCCGTCGGCCCAGATGCCATGGACGATCGGCATCGTGGCACCGATTTCATCTCCCGCGATCTCCATCACCCGACGCTGTTCATCCTCCGTGCAGGAAGCCACTTCGGTGGAGTGCGCATTGATGGTCACCGCCGACAATCCTTCGACCGCCGCCAGATCTCTCAAATGGCTGCGGAAGCTCGCCTCATCGATGGACAGATCGTCATGGAACGGCAACAACGCCGCCGGGATAACGCCGTGGGGGACATAGTCACGATGCCGGGCCATTTTCAAATCCTCCGTTGAATTCAGCCGAACCTCTTCACGCTTGGAAAACTGACGCGCTCGTCGAGCGGCCACATCAGCGCCAACCGGGCGGCAGCCTCCGCCGCCAGCGGACCGCAGGCCTCGATATCCGCCCGCGTCATGCGATTGGTCGGCGCCGCGACGGATACCGCGCCGACACATTCTCTGGCGCCCGACAAGCGGGCGGCAACAACCGGAGCGGCGACCGCGATGACGCCGATCTCGTTTTCCTCAAAGGTCATTGCGAAACCACGACGGCGCGCGGTTTCAAGCTCCCTCTGCAACGCCTTGATATCCGTGCTGGTCTGCCGCGTCAGCGCTGACATGCCGTCACGCTTGAGCAACTCGATCACCCGCTCGGGAGACAATGTCATCAGCCATGCCTTGCCGGTCGCATGGCTATGGAGACTGACTTCGAAATTGAAGTTCGGATCTATACGCAACGAACGGCGGGTTCCAACCACCGCATAGATCCAAGTAATGCGCTCGTTGTTCTCGACGATGGACAGACGGACGAGTTCTCCCGTGCGCTCTGCCAGATCTTCCAGAATGCTGGTGCATTGCCCGAGCAGGCCGGACTGCTGCAACTGGCGCAGGCCGAGATTGCTGACCCGATAGGTCAGATGGTAGCGCTGCGCCATGTCGTTACGCCAGACATAGCCCGCGTGCTCCAGGGTTTCGAGCAGGCGCACCGCGATGGCCTTATTGACCGTCAATTCCCGCGAAATGTCCGCAAGGCTCAGTCCGTCCGGAGCCTCCGTAAGACGCTCGATCAGTTGAAGCGCCCGCTCCACCGCGAGCACCGTTGTTTCAACAGGCTTGGCGGGCGAGCGACGTGATCCGGCAGTAGCACGGGCCATCAAAAAGTTCTCCATCAGCAACATCGCCAACGGCTTATGCCTGCAGCGGCCACCTCCCCGGCCATCGCTTGCGCTTCGGGGTGCGGCTGAAGCAGTCTAGTGCAATAGGGGCATCCCCCCCAACCGGAATGATCCTCTGTCGCGAAGGGCCTGTCCTTCGGAAGCCCGCGCCGGCGCATGTCGGTGCGGCGCAGCGCGGTGGCCTCGCGGTCGAGGCGGCCGGCCGAATCGAACACGGCGCCATAGAACTCGCGCGCCGCCTCGGTCGAGACGTAGCCCTGCCGGATATCGTTGCCGAGATCGTCGAGCTTGCGCTCCAGCGGACTACCGAAACCGCCACCGCCGCCCGAGCAAACGGTGTAGGCGTCACCGGCCTCGATCTTCTGGGACAGCACCTTGCCGGTCGGGAAACGCTCCTCGAGGCCGCCACGCTCCAACCTGACCTCGTTGCCCAGCGCACTGAGGCCGCCGAACAGCCCCCATGGACGGCAATCGACCCGTTCGATCTGGGCATTGAACATGATGTCGTGACGCGCCCGCACCACCTGCTCCGTGCCGAGACCGCCGCGGAATTTTCCGGCTCCGCCGGAATCCTGCCGCAGCGCATAGCGCTCGACGATCAGCGGGTATTTCGCCTCGACCTGCTCGCTCGGGCCGTTGTGGGTATCACCGTCGTTGATGGCGACGGTCGCACTCATACCGTCCTCGCCGTGCTTGGCGCCCCAGCCGCCGCCGATCAGACCGCCGAGATAAAGATAGAGCTTGTTGTCGCGCGGCTGCCGACCGTTGATCGACGCGATCACTAGATCGGCGTGATGAGCGGCGATCACCCGCGTCGGCACCGCGGCCGCCAGCGCCTTGAAGATCGTATCCACAATGGTCATCGGATAGGTCATCCACCAGCGCATCGGCGCGGGCCGCTCGGCGCTCACCACGCGGCCGGACGGCAGGATGATCTCAAGATTGCGGAACGCACCGTCGTTGACCGGCAGTTCGAGTCCTGCCGTGAGACATTTGAACGCCACCTGCGCCGCGGAAAGTCCCGCGGTCTGGCCGGAATTGTAGAAACCCTTCACCTGCGCGCTGACATCGGTCAGGTCGATCGTCATCCGGTCGCCAGCGACGGTGACCTTGACACGGATCGGAATGCGCTCTCCGGCGGTGACGCCGTCATCGTCCATGAACGACTCGGCCTCGTAGACCCCGTCGGGAATACGGCTGACACTGTCCCGCGACACGGCTTCAGCGTGATCGAAGATGGCTTCGACGGCGCCCTCAACCGCGGACCGTCCATATTTTCCGATCAGTTCGAGGAAACGCTTCTCGCCGGTCCGCACCGCGGCGACCTGGGCCTTGAGATCGCCCATCGCCCGTTCCGGCAGGCGAACATTCATGCGAATGACCGACAGAATGTCCTCGTTAGGCACGCCCGCTCGCCATGCCTTGACGATCGGCACCTGCAGTCCCTCGGAGTAGATATCCGTGGTCATGCCGTCGAGCGTGCCGCCGATATCCTGCCAATGCGCCATGCAGGCTGAGAAACCGACGAGATCTGCGCCGTCGAAAATCGGCACCGAGAACGTCATGTGATTGAGGTGGCTGCCGGTCGTGTAAGCGTCGTTGGTGAGCAGAACGTCGCCCGGTTGAATGCCGTCAGGCCCGAAATGACGCAGCTTGGCCTTGATCGTCTCGCTCATGCCACGGATGAACATCGGCAGGCCGAGGCCGATCGACACCGTGTTGCCGTGCCGGTCGAAGAGCCCGACCGTGAAGTCGAGCGCTTCGTAGATGATCATATTATAGGCGGTCCGCATCAGGTTGGTCTTCATCTCCTCCGTGGCGGCGATGAACCCGTTGCGAATAATTTCCGTGGTGACCGGATCCGGCGTCTGTCGATTGGTGGTCATGCTCACACCTCGATCCCGATATCGAGATTGCCCATCCTGTCCACCACCAGGCGATCGCCCGGCGGCAGCACGGTGATGGACGCGTATTCCTGAATCAGCGCCGGACCAATGATGCGATGGCCGCTGAGGAGCCGTGCGCGATCGTAGATCGGCGTGTCGAGCCGTCCGCCGAGCACGCCGAATTCCACCGGGCGCACGCCGATCAGCGCAGCATCGGCCAAATCCGAGTCGGCTGCGACGAGGGACGCTGGCCGCGGCTTGGCGATGACGCCAATCACCGACAGGCGCAGGCTGACGATTTCGGCCTGCTCGTCGTCCGAGGCATAGCCGTATCGCTGGGCATGCACGACATCGAACGCCGCCTTGATGGTCGCCACATCCCGCGCCGCGAATGCCGCGCCGGGGACTTCCACCGTCACCGCATGTTCCTGCCCGACATAGCGCATGTCCACGGCGTGCTTGACGACGACATCGAGACCGCCCGGCGCGGCGTCTTCGATCTCGCTGCGGCCGCGGCTTTCCATCTCGCCGAAAATGCCATCGAACGCATCGAACGGCGCATCGTCCAGACGCGAGAAGAATGTGCGCACGAAGTCGCGGCGCAGATCGCTCACCATCATGCCGTAAGCAGAGAAATGACCGGGCGCATTGGGAATAATCACGCGGGGAATCTGAAGCTCCCGCGCCACCAGCACCGCATGCAGCGGCCCCGCCCCGCCATAGGCCACCATGGCAAAGCTGCGGGCATCAAGACCACGCGCGGTGGTAACCCGCTTCACGACGTTCGCCATCTGCGTCACGGCGATGCGGATGATACCGTCCGCAGCTTCCGCAACGCTGAGACCGAGCGGCCCGGCGACGCGCTCCGCCATCGCCCGCCGCGCGTCCTCGACATCGAGCGGCATTTCGCCGCCGAGAAACAGATCAGGCGCGAGACGGCCCAGCAGGAGATTGGCGTCGGTCACCGTCGGCTCCGTGCCGCCATTACCGTAGCAGACCGGGCCGGGCACGGCGCCGGCGCTTTCCGGCCCTACGCGCAACGACTGGCCATGGGCCACCCACGCGATAGAGCCGCCGCCGGTGCCGACCTCCTCGATGTCAATCATTGGAATCTGCACGGGCAGCCCTTCGGCATAGCCGCCGATCATCACCTGGTTCGCGGTCAGTTCCACGCCGTCGAGGATCACGCCTGCTTTCGCTGTGGTCCCGCCCATATCGAAGGCGATAGCGCTGCCAAGACCCATCTCCGCGCACAGTTCGCGGGTGCCGATTACTCCGGCTGCGGGGCCCGATTCCAGCATCCGGATACATTCGCGGCTGGCTTGCGCGGCATCGTAGAGGCCGCCCGTCGATTGTACGATCAGGAATTTTCCGCCGAACCCGACCTTGTCGAGAACGCGATCGGCTTCCGCGAGATATCGCGTCACACGCGGACCGACATAGGCATTGGCGGCCACCGTCGACGTGCGCTCGAACTCCCGGTACTCCTGGCTCAGTTCGTGCGACGCCGTGACGAAGACGTCCGGCAGGAGACGCTTGAGCACATCGCGCGCGCGGATTTCATGGTCCGGATTGCGATAGGAATGCAGGAACAGGATCGCGACCGCCTCGACGCCTTCATCCGCTAGCTGCCGCGCCACCGCCTCCAGTTCGGCATCATCCAGCGGCTGCAGGACTTCGCCCGCGGCATCCATCCGCTCGTCGACCTCGATGCGCAAGGCGCGTTCGACGAGAGGACGATGCTTGCGGAAGAACAGGTTGTATGCCTCCGGCCGGTTGATGCGACCGATTTCGTAGATGTCACGAAACCCCTTGGTCGTGACCAGCGCCGTTCTGGCGCCCTTGCGCTCCAGCAGCGCGTTGATCGCCACCGTCGTGCCGTGGAGAAACAGCTTCGCATCGGCGAAGCTCGCTCCGGTCTTGCCGACCCCGTGGTTCATGCCCTCGATCAGGCTGGCGGGTGTCGTCAGGGTCTTGCCGAGGCGGATTTCCCCGGACGCTTCATCGAATACGGCCACGTCCGTGAACGTACCGCCGACATCCGCCGCGATCCGCAACTGCCCCCGCGCCATGACGGTCACGCCCTGACTTCATCGATGATGGGATTGCGCAGAACGCCGATACCCTGCACCTCGACCTCGCAGACGTCGCCGGCCTTCATGAACAACGGTGGCTTGCGCGCAAAGCCAACACCGGCTGGCGTGCCGGTGACAAGGATATCACCCGGATGGAGCGTCATCGCTTCGGAGACCTTGGCGATCAGTTCAGGGATGTGGAACAAAAGATCGTTGGTATTTGCGTCCTGAACCACGGCGCCGTTCAGGCGCGTGGTGATGCGCAGCCCCCTGCCGCCCGGAGGGACTTCGTCGGCGGAGACGAGAAATGGCCCAAACGGGCCGGTATCGTCAAAGTTCTTGCCGAGGGTCCATTGCGGCCCCTTGAACTGCCAGTCGCGGATCGATCCGTCATTGAACAGCGAATAGGCAATCACATGGTCCAGCGCGCGCTCCTCCGCGATGCGACGACCGCCCTTGCCGATCACCGCCACCATCTCGGCTTCGAAATCCAGGTGTTCCGAGATCAAGGGCCTGATGATCGGGGCACCGTGCCCGATCAAGCCGGTTATGGTGCGCAGAAAGAACACGGGAAAGGCTGGCTTGTCGTAAGGGCTTTCGGCCGCATGGTCCGCATAGTTCAGACCGACGCAGACGATCTTGCCGACAGAGGCCATGGGAAGGGCATAATGCAGCTTCGCCTCGTCCACGGGTTGCGCCGCAGCAATCGCCGCCGCCGCTTTCGCCCTGAGCGCGGGATCGAGCAGGATCGCGAGAGGATCGACCGGCAGAGCAGCATCCTCAATCGCAACCACAGCGCCATCGCGTTGCGCAATCAGGGTCCGGCGTGCACCAATATCGGCGATCCCGAGACGCATTCGACTCCTCCACTAATGGTATTACTTGTTGTTGGTAACGATGTAACCATTGAGTGACATTGTCAAGCGGTGTGGTGGCTAGGTAAGGACAGGCTAGTCGACGCGACGCAGGGCGAACGGTCCAGCGTGTTCGGCGACGCCAAGATGACAACCGCACTGCTTGATCGATTGACCCATCGCTGCAACATCGTCGAGACCGGAATACCTAGCGATCAGGGTGGCCCGTCGCATCAACGCCTTCGGCGTCATAGACACCACGGCCGACGTGATGCTCGCCAAAGGCGCTCCTGAGTACATCCGATCGGACAGCGATGCGGAGATGACGGCCAAAATCATGCGCAACTGGCTTGAAAGCTTGAAGCCAAGACGCTCTGCATCGCTCCCGGGAGTCCATGGGAGAATGGCTACTGCAAATCCTTCAACGGCCAGCTACGCGACGAATGTCTCGCCGGCGAAATCTTCCGCGAGGGGAGACCAACAGGCTCGATATCGCGGACAATGCGGGCGCGCGCGGTCAAGCTCGTACATTCGTTGGTGGATGACGCAGGCGGGTAAGGCCCGATGACCGCACTTGAGCTCGTGTCGAGCGCGCTCTCGCGGCCTTCCCTCCTCGATCCCTGGACATCCCGCGTTTTCCGGCCTTTTAGGCGTTGACTTGGTCAACGCCAACTTGACAGGACGTCATCTGTAAGACCGATGCACAAACTCGTGGGTCACAGTTATTCGCTGAGTGAGCCCTAATGTTCGCTCGACCGCCATCGCTACGCCAGACCACACCCGACGGGCCTGCCCATGATTGGCCGCGAACTCGATGAGACCGAATTGCTCATAGTGGGCACGCTTATAGAGAGGCGGCGGGCCACAACTAGCCGACCATATTTTGAGTCGATAATCGGCTAAATCGCGCGGTGTTTCTTTCCGAAGTACCCTGGCTGCGCCCCAAATGTTACCGACCCCACGGAGGACCAGGTTGAATAGCGGAATGCAGCCAATTTTCCGCATCTTGCCGCGCCTTGCATTGTTTCACTGCGGCTGCGCTTTTCGGTATTCTGCCGTCACATGCTCGTCGACCTCTCCTCGCGCCGACACCGCAACGCCATAGTCCCGCAACGCGCGTTCCACACTGACATAACCCATCTTGACGTCGCGTGCGACGTCGCCGGCCGGTCGCTGGAAAGGATCGCCTGCGCCGCCTCCGCCCGCAGTCAGGAAGGTGACGCGCGTCCCCTTGCTGATCGGCCACTGCGTAACCTTGGTGATCGAAGCCGGATCTGACCCTGGACAATGAACGGTCACGGAACCGACTTCAGCAGCCTTGCCGCCAAACAATCCCCACGGCGCGCAAGTGGTGCGCTCCCAGGCAACGGTAAGTCTGGCATCATCGAGCACGGTACATCGCCGCACCGTGCCGAGTCCTCCGCGCGCGCGCCCGGCGCCACCGGAATCGGTACGCAGCGAGAGTTCATCGATCCTGATCGGATAAAGCGCTTCGACGATTTCGACGGGAATGTCCTTGCAGTCGCCATGCGACATGGTCTTGAACGGACCGGTGCCGTCGCCGTGCCTCGACGCCCCCCAGCCACCGTGGGCGGTGTCGTTATAGTTCCACAGCTTGCCGTCAGCGCGTCGACCGGTGAACTGGATGGAATTCTGCGCCGCATGATGCGCGGCGGCGACATTTTCCGGAACGACTTCGCCAAACGCCTTGATCAATCCGTCGATCACGGTTGCCATGATGACGTTGAAGCGCGCCATCGGGGCACCTTCCCCCGCGCTCAGTATCTTGCCAGGCGGCAGGATCACCTTCAACGGCCGGAAACAACCTTCGTCGGAATGCAGATCGGGAATCAGGGCGTATTTGTAGGCAACCTTGGCCGCCGTGATGCCGCCGCCGACCCTGCCCGCATTGTACGGCCCCTTCACCTGTCCCACGATGTCGGAGAAGTCGATGGTGACTTCGTCGCCCTTGACGATGATCTTGAAGTTGAACGGCAACCGGCGATCCATCTCGATGCCATCATTGTCGATCCAGCAGGAGGATTCGTAGACGCCGTCGGGGACCTTCTCGATACGCTTGCGCGCGAGCTGCTCGGAGCGCATCCATCGTTCATCGATCGTCGCCTTGATGGTGTTCCAGCCGTAGCGGGACATCATTTCCTTGAGGCGCTGCTCGCCAAGCCGACAGGCCGCAAGCTGAGCTTGAAGATCACCGAGGGTGATATCGGGAATGCGGCTGTTCCTGGCGATCAATCGCAGGATCTGCTCGTCATCCTGTCCGGCGTTGCAGAACTTCAGCGCAGGAAACTGCACGCCTTCCTGGAAAATCTCCGTGCTGCTGCTCGTCATCATCGAGCCGAATACGCTGCCGCCGATGTCCGTCCAGTGCGCGCGCACGGTAATGAATGCAATCAGCCCTTCGCCGTGGTCGCCGAACACCGGCGTATACATCGTGACGTTATTGAGATGCTGGCCGCTGGCGTCCGGGTCGTTGGTTACGAAGGCGTCGCCGGGCCTGATCGTGTCGATCGGATGAGCCTCGAGTACGGATTTCAGCGGCGCACCGATGTCCGCCAGGAAGATCGGCAGCCCACCCGTTCCCTGGCAAATCAGTTGGCCGTCCGCGGCCACGATGCCGACGGCGAAATCCTTGTACTCGTAGATCATCAGGCTGTAGGAGGTGCGCGTGAGGTTGGTCTCGAGCTCGCTCGCGATCGCGCGCAACAGGAAATCAATGACCTCGAACGTGATGGGGTCAGTGCGCATTCTTATCTGCTTGTTCATGACGCCGCCACTCCCGTCGTTTCCTTACCGGTCTCCCGTGCCAATTGCCTCGGCGCGACCTGGATGATGATATTGCCGTAACCATCGACCTCGACCTTGTCCTGCGGCCAGACAACGGTCGTGGAGCCGGTCTCGACGATGATGGCAGGTCCTGCAAAGGCCTGGCCGCTCGACAGCGTCTCGCGCTGGAAGACCGGGCAATCGACCCAACCGACGGCGTCGAAATAGGTCTTCGTCGTGGCGACGGGCTTGCCGGCGGACTTCGCCTTGGGCCGAAAACTCTCGAGGCGCGGCTTGTCGACAATTCCGTCGAGCATGACGCGCAGGGTCACCAATTGCAGCTTGCCGCGCGGATCGGCGTGTCCGTATCGTTGTGCGTACATCTGAAGAAACGTCTCGCGCAGTTGCTGCTTGCCGGAAGCATCCGTGAACGATTCCGGCGCCGGCGTGCGCACGGTATGCTCCTGTCCGGCATAGCGAACATCGATGAAACGCGACAATTGCAGCTTGAGCAGCTGTGGCGCGGTTTCACGCAGGCGCTGCTTCGCCGCATCCTCCATCTGCGTGAAACGCGCCTCGATATCGGCGACATCGGCAGCTTCCAGATCGGCGATGAAGGTCTGCGCATTGTCGAAGCGGATGTCGGCCAGCAACATACCCCAAGCCGAGAAGTGCCCCGGCAATGGCGGCACCAGAACGGTCGGGATCGACAGCTCGCGCGCGATCGCCGCAGCATGCAGCGGCCCCGCTCCGCCGCTCACGATCAGGACGAAATCGCGGGGATCGTGGCCGCGTTCGATACTGATGCGCCGCACCGCAGCCGACATCGTCACCACGGCCAGCCTGATAATGCCGCTCGCGATCTCGACCTCCGGCAACCCGAGCGGGGCTGCGATCTTTTCGCGAATGGCCCGCGTCGACGCAGCCGTATCCAGATTCATCTCGCCGCCCAACAGACCGGAGGGGGCGAAGCGCCCGAGCGCCGCATTGGCATCGGTTATGGTAGGCTCGCTTCCGCCGCGTCCGTAGCACACCGGTCCCGGCTCAGCGCCCGCGCTGCGCGGGCCCACCCGCAACGATCCGGTTTCATCGAGATGGGCAATACTGCCGCCGCCGGCACCGACTTCGACGATATCGACCACAGGAACCTGAACCGGGTAGCCGTGTTCGTAGCCGCCGACATAATAGATGTCGGCGATCTCGATCCGACCCTTGTTGATCAGCGTGCATTTGGCGGTGGTGCCGCCCATGTCGAACGAGATGGCGTTCTGGTAACCGAGCTCGTTGGACAGAGCCGCCGCCGCGACCGCACCCGCCACCGGGCCCGATTCCAGCAGATAGACCGGATGCTGGGCCGCAAGCTCACTCGTCATGACGCCGCCGTTCGATTCCATCAGCAGCAACCGCCCGGATAGCTTGCCGTCGTTCAGCCGGGATTGCAGCGCCTCCAGGTAACGCTCCATCCTCGGGCCGACATAGGCGTTGACCACTGCGGTGGAAGTGCGCTCGTGTTCACGCCATTCGCGCGACAATTCATGCGAAAGGGAAACGAATCGTGCAGCCTTGCCGCGCAGATACTCACCGATCTGCAGTTCGTGAGCGGGATTGCGATAGGCGTGCAGCAGGCAGACTGCGACGGATTCGACGCCCTCGGCGCTCAACGAGCGCAAGATTTCGTCGAGTTCCTCGGCGCATACCGGCGCGATTTCGTTGCCCTGCCCGTCCATGCGCGCGCTGACTTCGAAGCGCAGGTTGCGCGGCACCAACGCGGGCAACCGTCTGTAGAACAGGTTGAACGAGTCCGGCCGGTTACCGCGGCCGAGTTCCAGGATAGCCATCGGGCGCGGAACCCGCGACATAAGCCGCACCAATCGTGGTGCCGGCTCCGGGCTTGTCCTCGACGATGACCTGCTGTTTCCAGATGCGGCTCAGCTCTTCGGCGAGCGTCCGCGCCTGAGCGCCGGCCGAACCGCCGGGCGCGTAAGGCACCACAATCCGCACGATCTTTGACGGGAAATCCTGCGCCCGCGCGTTCGGAACAGAGGCGGCAAACGTCACCACCGCCAGCAAAACACCACCAAATCTCGCGAGCACTCTTCCCTGCACGTCCGCGGTCCTCTCGTTCGTTTCTTAAAGTGACGCTGAGAGACTAGCCCGCGTGCTTCCATACCGTCTAATATATGTTATGGCTGATATTAATACTTTTATGGTATGTTGGTGCGGACATGGACCTGACAAGGCTGCGCTACTTCGTTGCGGTAGCTGAAGAGAGCAACATCGGCCGCGCGGCCCAGCGACTGAACATTTCGCAGCCGCCGCTCACGCGGCAGATCCACCAGCTCGAGGCGGAAGTTGGCGCGACCTTGTTCGTTCGGACGCGGAAGGGCGTCCGGATGACCGACGCCGGCCAGGTGTTGTTTGAGGAAGCCCGCAACCTGCTGGTCCTCGCGGCGCGCGCGCGCGAGCGCACCAAGCTCGCAGGACTCGGGCAATCGGGACGCCTCGACATCGGCCTGTTCGGCTCCAACATCCTCGCGGTGCCGGAGTTGCTACATGCATTCCGCATGCGATATCCCGACGTCGAGGTGCTCGTCCACGCCATGAACAAGGAAGAGCAACTGCAAGCCCTCTACGACCGCCGTGTCAGTGTCGGGTTCAACCTGCTCGGCCTGAAACTCGCAGGCATCGCGAACGAGAAGGTGCGGAGCGAGCCGCTGATGGTCGCTCTCAACGCGACCGATCCGTTGTGCGCACAAACCTCCGTGTCGCTGAAGCAGATCGCCGACCGGCCGATGGTGATCTTTGCCAGCGGACCGAGGCCGAACCTGATGGATATGGTGTTTGGACTGTGCCTCGAGAAAGGCTTTCAGCCCAGCATCTCACAGGAAGTGGATAATTCGGTCACCGCGGTCGCGTTGGTCGCTGCGGGTTTCGGCGTTTCTCTGGTGCCCGCCACCGTCGCGCAGCTCTCGCTGCCCGGCGTGGCGTTCCGCGCGCTCTCGGAAACACCGTCTATCACGGTCGAATTCAACTGCATCTATCGCCGCGACGACAGCTCGCCGATCTTGCAAGCGTTTCTCGAAACCATTCGGTTGATGCGGGACAGGAGTCGCAAACGCACGAGGAAGGCGCCCTCTAGCCGATAGTGCGTCGTACCAACCGACGCCGACGCATGACCTGACCTCGGCTTTTTGGACCACTCTCGGCAATCGTTACCCGCGAGCGGTACAGCGTTCGCCAAATCAATCGAGCGATGACCCTCGCATTTCTGTCGCCCCGGCTGGTTGAGGCCGCAGTGGCGGGGGCCCTGCCCCGAGGCATTGGTGTCACCTCGATCCATCACCTACATGCCGGGTGCAGGCAGCACACCGCTCTCGGCCTCATCCTCTATTACCCGAGCCGCCGTCAGAACCTTCCTGCGTTCAAGGTCATTGTCGATGCGTGTGACATTGGAATTGAGGCGAGAATTTTATGCGCGAGACTATCTCGTGGCCCGTTGGGAAAGCGCCGCGGCTTCGGCAGCGCGCCACGCAACGTTTTCCGGCGGAAACGTCCTATCGCAACCCCTCGAACTTCGGGTTCGGACCGACTCTGACAATTGCAACGCCGGCAACTCCTGGTTGCCGGGCATTCCTTGTCGGCCAAAATTCTTTGGCGGCGGAACGCGACAAAGCGCCAATCGGTCGGTGGAGTGATGCTGTTTGCCGCGCCTACTTGAGGGTACTTTTAACCGAGGGCAATGCCAAGGCTTCTTTGTATTTGTCGTCTTCGGCCTTCAGGTAGCTGGCATATTCGGCTTGCGTTGAACCGATCGGGTCAATGCCCAACAGACCCAGCTTCGCCTTGATTTCGGGTTTCTGTAACGCAGCACGAATGGCCACATTCCACTTATCGATGATTGGCTGCGGCGTGCCGGAGCGCACCATCACGCCATAGAACGAGCGTGAGGTGAAATCCTTCAAGCCAAGCTCCTGCAGAGTCGGCACGTCCGGCAGTTCTGGCGAGCGCTTTGCTCCCGCGACCGCGAGAATACGCAGCTTGTCAGACTTCAAACTCTCGTCGACATGGTCGGCGAACATGGCGTCGACATGGCCTCCAAGCAGATCCGTCATCGCCGGTGCATTCCCTTTATAGGGAATGTGCGTCATGTTCAGCCCGAGCCGATTCAGAAACAGTTCGAAGCCGAGATGGGACGACGAGCCAGCTCCGAACGATGCAAAGGTGGCATCGCCGTTCCTGGATTTCACCCAGGCAACGAAATCAGCAAATGTCTTGACTGGCAGCTTGGAACTCACAACGAGAACGTGATCCGATGAAGCGGCAAGCGATACAGGTACGAAATCCTTTTGCGGATCGTAAGATAGATTCGGCATCATGCGCGCCGAGATGATGAAGCTGGCGGTGTTGACATAGACGGTATAGCCATCGGCCGGAGCACTTGCGACTGTTGCGGAAGCGATCGTCGTGCCGCCACCCGTCTTGTTTTCCGGAACGATGGTTGCCTTCCAGTCCTCGGCGATGGAATCGGCGAGGGTGCGGCCGGTGACGTCTGTGCCACCTCCCGGAGCCAAAGGAATAATCAACTTGATCGGCCGATCCGGATAGGTCTGGGCTTGCGCAAAGGTCGTCGCGACTGAAGACGCCAGGACAGCAAGCCCCGCCGCGAGAACCAGCTTGCGCTTGAACATGTCGATCTTCCGATTGCGGTCATGCGCGATGTGGTTATGGAAGCGCGGGCCGATAGCTTCTCTCGCTCCCTTCGGCTGGATGATTTGCTTCGCCATATTCGCCTCCAATACAAGCTTGACCTTGTTAAGATATGTTCGATGCAGCTATGCGGTTCGTCAGCATGCCAATTCCACCGATTTCGCATTGCACGACATCACCGGGGACCAGGAAGCTCGGAGGCTGTCGCGCATAGCCGACGCCCGAGGGCGTACCGGTCGCGATGATGTCGCCCGCCTCGAGTGTCATGCCGCGAGACAAATCCGCGATGATCCGCCGCAGATCGAAGATCATCTGCGCCGTCGTTGATTCCTGACGAACCTCGCCATTCACGGACAGCCGGATCGTCAACTTCTGCGGGTCGGAGATTTCGTCGCGGTGAACGATCCATGGACCAAAGGGACACGACGAATCGAGGCCCTTTCCCTTGAACCACTGATCATGGCGGCGCTGCAGATCGCGGGCGGTGAGATCGTTGATGATCGAATAACCAAAAATATGATCCAGCGCATCGCCAGGTGCAATGTTGCGGCCGGTCTTGCCGATGATCACAGCGAGTTCGACCTCGTAGTCGAGCTTTTCCATGACGTCCGGCTGAAAGGGAATCTCGGCATCCGGCCCCACCACCGCCGTCGGCGGCTTGGTGAAGAACTGAGGATGCTGCGGCAGCTTGAGCTCGAGCCCTTGGGCGCTGTAGCCCTCGGTGACGTGCTCCATGTAGTTTCGGCCGACGCAGAAGACGTTCTTGGCAGGCCGGGGGATCGGCGCCAGAAGGCGGCAGCGAGACGCGTCGATCAACGCGCCCTGCGGAAAGCTTCCGCCATCGAGGGTCCGCTTCAGGATGCCGATGGTTCTGTCGCTGTTCGCGATGATCGACAGCACGCTCGCGAAAAGGAGGCGGTCGGCTGCCGGGACGACCTGACCGATATCGAGAATACCGTCATCGAGCCATAATCCCGGCTTCGCAGCGCCCTCGAGTTCAAAGGTCACGAATTTCATAAGGCTTTCCATGTGTGAAAGGATTGGGGGCGAGCGACGGCCCGCGTCCGATCGACATCACAGATTATCCGCAGCGCCGGCGCGTGGCATCTGCGGCCATCTCAGGAGGCGGACGGCTTGGCGTGCGGCACGTAAGCAACGGCCTCGATTTCCACCAAAATGTCAGGCCGCATGACTTCCGCACGAAAACACGTGCTGATCGTCGCTGACGAACGGAAATATTCCGCCCGCACACTGTTCATTTTTCGATAGTCTTCGGGGTTCTTGAGCATGATCACGACTTTGTAGATGTCGTCCATCGTGCCGCCGACAGCTTCGACGCATTTCTGGATGTTATCGAGCGTCAGGCGCGTCTGCTCCTCGATGGTGGGCGGCACGAAGCGCTCGTAGTAGTCGCCGGAGATGTGGCTAAGCGCTGTTGTCCCGGCAATATGAAGGTGTCCATCGATCAGGATAGCCCGGGAAAATGGCCCCACGGCCTCTGCCATTCCTCTTGGCTGGATGATTTGCTTGGGCATATTTCACTTGCCTGACGTCTATTGAATTGTATTGCCACCATCATAAATTCGAAAAAAGTTATTCCGCAAGCTTTTTTTCGAAAAAATACCCTCCCTGATCG
The DNA here is from genome assembly GCA_020544565.1 of Bradyrhizobiaceae bacterium. Taxonomy (GTDB): domain Bacteria; phylum Pseudomonadota; class Alphaproteobacteria; order Rhizobiales; family Xanthobacteraceae; genus Afipia. The sequence continues at coordinate 3,830,693 of CP078014.1, read as the reverse complement.
AGAAGCAAGATGAACGACAGCAGCCAAAATGGGACCGCCGCGGGCACCGAGACGCTCGCGACGGTTGCCTACAGACAAATCCGCCAGGATATCATCATGGGCGCCCTGTCTCCGGGTCAGAAGCTGCGGATGGCGGAGATGTGCGAACGCTATGGCATGGGTCTTAGCCCGATGCGGGAAGCGCTCAGCCGCTTGGGCAAGGAGGGATTGGTCCTTCAGAGCGATCGGAGAGGCTTCTTCGTCACAGACATCAACCGGGAGGATTTGGATGAACTCATTCGCTCGCGATGTCTGCTCTATGAAGTCGCCGTCCGCGAGTCGGTCAAGAATGGTGACTCCGCCTGGGAAGACTCCGTTATTCTGTCGTTTCACAGACTTGAATCTGTGGCCCAGGGAAAAATTGGTGGTAACGGCCACAATGGTGACTACGAGGTCTGGCACCGGAAGTTTCATACAGCGTTGATATCGGCTTGCAGATCTCGATCGATCATTGCGTATTGTGAACAACTTTTCGATCAGTCCGAGAGATACCGAATCATGTCCCGCTCATCGAAACTCTCACGCGATGTTAATAGCGAACATCGGGACATCATGACCGCCGCCTTAAAACGGGATGTCGGCTTGTCGACTCACCTGCTGCTGGAGCACATCAAAAAAACAGGCGAGTTGTTTCTCAATAGCGGGCGCGCCTCGACTGATGATCAATGAGTTGGGACCTACGAGTTAGGATCTACCCGAAATTGCGATCTCGCCGCTGATATCCTGTACATTCGTTCGCAACTGAATATGTTCGGCGCCGCAGAAGGCAGCGCAAATCAGCCCCTCGTCGCGAGCGTTGGCGCCGATAGCTGCGCGGGCAGCACACCGGCCACTGTCGCGATCGAGCCAGTTTCCGGCGCGTCGATACCCCAGATACGCAGGGTCTGTCACTCAGTTGATCTGGCGTACGCGCCAAAAGCGCAGCAGGCGTTCCGCGTTGGGACGCGACAGCTTTCCGAATTCCGTTTCAAGCCTTGCGCTGGTTTCGGGCGGCAGGGTCCCGGACGCGATCCGGCAATTCAAGACGGCGAGAGTGGTCGGCCAGCTCACACCTGCGCCCTTGCAGGCAATCAGGAGACCTTCCTCCCTCGGGCTGTCCATCAGTGGCTTGACGATATCGATGGTGAGAGAACACAGCACCGCGAGCCCGGCGACTGTGTCTTCATAGTGGTGTTCGATAGCGGACTGGCGGATGCGCGCATCGGTGAGTTCGCCGCGCTCGTGCAACAGCTTGGCGACGCGAAATGAACCTTCATAGCTGCGCTGCTTTGAGGACTGGCGCTCGACTTCATCGGCGGCATCCGACAAAACTTTCTGTATCGCCTCCTGCATATCGGCAGGAACGCGCGGCAATAGGCGGGCGCGGACGGCTTCCGTCGCGCGCAGCAGCAGCTCCTTGAGCATGCGAAGCGGAATATCGAGACGCAGGCCGGTTTTCTCCGCCAGCGCCTCATCGTTCGCCGCGGCTTTCAGGAGCTTCTCAAAGCCTTCTTCGGAAATCTGCGCTCCGGCGTTTGAGGCCACGCGGTGCACGACGGCGCGATTGCCGCGGTCGAGCAGAACGTCGGTGACGCCGGACTCGAGATGATCTCGATGGGAGATGGCCAGGAGATGCTGCTGGCTATGGGTGCTAGCGATGTCGATCAGATGCTCGGTGGTAAGGCGTTTCGAGCTTGTCAGGATCGGCCCGGCGACGCGGATTTCCTCGTGACGGGCCAGCCGGAGTGTCACGTCGAGCGGCGCATTCTCGATCGGCGCGAGACTCTGGCTGATCTGCGCCAGCGCCCGCGCCTCGACCTGATCGATCAGGTGGCAAAGAACGTTGTCGAACACCGCAATCTGTTCTTCGCTGAAGCGGTCCGCGTCGATCAGGAACAGATCGGTCACCCGCCGCAGGATGGTGACTCGCTGTTCGGACGAGCCGGAGGACAGAGCTTGATCGAGCTCGTCGAAAATCGATGCTGTTGCGTTCTGCATAGCGCAATGTTCTTTTTGATCGTCGTTCAGGCGATCGTGGTGAATCGTTCATTAAACCTTGACGCGGAGGTATGCTCCTGCCGCGGGTTCCAAACTGGTCCCGAAATGGAACTTTTTAGTTAAGTTGATCTGGTCGATTCGCGGGTAACGGCGATTTTTCCCAGAGAAATCACGCACAAAGGTATTTTGTGCCGGCAGGCGCAAGGATCGCGATAGGAAGGATCGCCATGGAAGGTCTTGGCGCCTAGCGGCCCGCGCCGATGCCGACATCGATGGCGCCGACGGAGCGGATGCAGCTGTCCGAGCCGCGGCAAAGCTGATCGCTCTCGGGGCGTCGACGCCCCAGATACGCATGCGCTGGCCGTGGATTTCGATCGTGTCGCATGGCAAGCCAACGTTACGGCCGCTCAATCGTGTCCTTGACCTCGATCACTCGATACAGCTCCGGTTTGCCTGACACTCAATGTGCTGCTGTCCTTCGCCCAGTTCGAACGTGAGGTCACGTCGGAGCGTATTCGAGACAAAATAGCAGCCTCGAAACGCAAGGGTATCTGGGTTGGGGGCGTCGTTCCGCTCGGCTACAAGGCCAAAGATCGTAAAATCACCGTTGTCGAGAGTGAGGCCAAGACCGTTCGTCATATTTACCGCCGCTATCTCGAACTCGGAAGCATCGTTGCTCTCCTTGAGGATCTAATCGGTGCTCTCCTTGAGGATCTAAAAAGGAGCGGGATCACAACGAAACGCCGGCTTCTATCAACCGGCAAAATCATCGGAGGCATCCCTTTTGGCCGGGGACCGGGTGCTCATCTTCTCCGCAACCGTTTCTATATCGGCGAGGTCAAATACAGAAACGAGGTCCTGCAAGGCGCGCAGAAGCCAATCCTTGATCGCAAGCTGTTTGATGTCGTTCAGACCAAACTTGATCAGCAACGCCAAGCGACCACCACAGCGGAGGACTGTGTGGTGGGCCCGGCAGGACTCGAACCTGCAACCAGACCGTTATGAGCGGTCGGCTCTAACCATTGAGCTACAGGCCCCGCCAGCCTTGCGGTTCATGCCGCACGTGGCGTCCCCACCCCTTACAATGGCGAGGATCGCCGGGCAACCGGCCTTGTCGTTCCCGCAGCGCGGAGCCAGATCCCGATTGTCCGCGATACGGTGGGCTGCCGTAACGCACCGCCGTCAGGCGAAGGCCAGCCGGCGCCGCGCGCGCAACAGCAGCACCACCACGATGGTGATGTTCAGCGCGTTCCAGCCGACGCCATTGAGGAACGCGGCCGCATAGGAGCCGGTGGCATCGAAGATCGCGCCGGACACCCAGCCTCCGAACGACATGCCGATCACCGACGCGAAAATCACGAGGCCGACACGGGTCGCAGCCTGACTGGCGGGCATCGTTTCCCGGACGATGATGGCGTAGCTCGGCACGATGCCGCCCTGGAACAGGCCGAACATCGCGGAAATGACATAGAGCGAGGCCAGGCTGTCGAAGAACAGATAGAACAGCAGCGCCACGCCCTGTGCCACCGAGCCCAGCAGCAGCGTGCGCAGGCCACCGATACGGTCGGCCAGGAAGCCGGAGCCGATCCGGCTGATGATGCCGAAGCCCAGCATCAGCGACAGCATTTCCGCGCCCCGCGCCATGCCGTAGCCGAGATCGCCGCAATAGGCGACGATGTGAACCTGCGGCATCGCCATCGCCACGCAACAGGCGATGGCGGCGATACACAGCATCACCGTCAGCGCATTGGCGCCGAGATTGAGATCAACGCGCGGCGGCGGCGCGCCGGCATGAGAGCGCGCCGTCGCACGCCCCATCTGCCAGCGCAGCAGCGCGACAAGCAGCACCATCGCCAGCCCGCAGCCGAGACCAAGCGCGACATGGGTGGCGCGCCATCCGGCATAGGCCACGGCGCGCTCGACCACGGTCGGCCAGAACGTGCCCGCGATATAATTGCCGCTGGCCGCGATGGTGACCGCGAGGCCGCGATGGCGTTCGAACCAGTGCGAGGCTTCCGTCATCAGCGGGCCGAAGGTCGCCGCCGCCCCGAGCCCGATCAGAAAGTGCATCAGATTGAACTGCCACAGCGCGCCCGAATAGCCGGCACCGACATAGCCCAGCATCATCGCCGCCGTGCCGATGGCGATGGCCGACACGATGCCGAGACGATCCGACAGCTTGCCGATGCCGACGCCGCCGAGGCCGAAGCCCAGCATGGCACAGGTGAAGGCGAGCGACGCCGCGCCGCGGGTGGCGCTGAAATCTGCCTGCACAACGGGAATCACCACCACCACCGACCACATTCCGACGCTGCCGATGGAACCGATGACCAGGGCAATCAGCAGCCGCACCCACGCGGCGCGCGAGTCGGGGACAAAGACAGCGGACATCGCTGGAGATTCGATGGAATTCGGCACAGCACGCAACCTTCCCGGCCTTGCCGTCCGGGTCAAGACATTCGCCGAAATAGGGCATATGCGAGAATGTTATTCCACGCCATCACGCAATTCGGGCGGCGGCGCGTCCCGTTAACCGTTTGCTAACCATACACCGGGCAAATTTTGCCCAGTGAAGTCGAGTGTCGTCGGTCGTGCAGAGCGGGGATGCCCGTGGACGCCAGCGCGGTGCCTCACTTTAGGAGCGGCGGCCCATCAGCGGCCGCCCAGACCTTTGGAATGCGCGAGCGGCACGCGCGGGGGGAAGCGGCGACGATGGTGGACGTGACGGCGGGCCAGGGTCAGGCGGCCAGGAGTTCCAGTTTCACCAGGATCGCCGACCTCGGCACCCTGCTCAAACGCGGGGACCTCGCGCTCGCTTTCGGCGTCCTGACCATCCTCGTGGTCCTGATCCTGCCGCTGCCGCCGGTGGTGCTGGACCTGTTCCTGGCGATCTCGATCACGCTGTCGATCCTGATCCTGATGACCGCGCTGTTCATTCAGGCGCCGCTGGAATTCTCGGCGTTTCCCACCGTGCTGCTGATCGCCACCATGCTGCGGCTGTCGCTCAACCTCGCCTCCACGCGGCTGATCCTGTCGCACGGCCACGAGGGCACCGCCGCCGCCGGCCACGTCATCGAGGCGTTCGGCAGCTTCGTGATGGGCGGCAATTTCGTCATCGGCATCATCGTCTTCACGATCCTGGTCATCGTCAACTTCGTCGTCATCACCAAGGGCTCAGGCCGCATCGCCGAAGTGGCGGCGCGCTTCCACCTCGATTCGATGCCGGGCAAGCAGATGGCGATCGACGCCGACCTGTCCGCCGGGCTGATCGACGAGAAGACCGCCAAGCAGCGCCGCAAGGACCTGGAAGACGAAAGCGGTTTCTTCGGCGCCATGGACGGCGCCTCCAAATTCGTGCGCGGCGACGCCATCGCCGGCCTTTTGGTGGTGTTCATCAACGTGATCGGCGGCATCATCATCGGCGTCGCCCAGCAAGGCATGCCGTTCTCCGAAGCAGCCCGCACCTACACCCTGCTGACCGTAGGCGACGGCCTCGTCACCCAGGTGCCGGCGCTGATCGTCTCCACCGCCGCCGGCCTTCTGGTGTCGAAGGCCGGCATCAGCGGCGCCGCCGACAAGGCGCTGATGAAGCAGTTGTCGGGCTATCCGCAGGCGCTCGGCATGTCCTCCGGCGTCATGCTGGTGCTGGCGCTGCTGCCGGGCATCCCGATGCTGCCGTTCCTGATCCTCGGCGGCGGCGCGGGCTGGCTCGCCTGGAGCGCGCAGAACCGCAACCGCGCCGCCAAGATCGAGGAAACCCGCACGCAGGCCCAGCCGGCGGCGGACACCGCGGCCGGCGGCACCGCAGCCGAGGAGCCGATCTCCAGCGCGCTCAAGATCGACGACCTCAAGGTCGAGCTCGGCTACGCGCTGCTGCCGCTGGTCAACGGACCCGACGGCACCGACCGCCTGACCGAGCAGATCAAGGCGCTGCGCCGCTCGCTCGCCACCGAGATGGGCTTCGTCATGCCGGCGGTGCGCATCCTCGACAACGTCCAGCTCGAAGCCAACACCTACGTCATCAAGATCAAGGAAGTGGACGCCGGCACCGGCCGCATCTGGGCCAACCAGTTCATGGTGATGGACCCGGCCGGCAACCCGGTCACCGTGCCCGGCACCCACACCACCGAGCCGACCTTCGGTCTGCCGGCGACATGGGTCGACGCCTCGCTCAAGGAGGAGGCCTCGCTCAAGGGCTACACCGTGGTGGACGCTCCCACCGTGCTCTCGACCCATCTCACCGAACTGCTCAAGGGCAACATGTCGGACCTGCTGTCCTACGGCGAGGTGCAGAAGCTGCTCAAGGACCTGCCGAAGGAACAGGGCGAACTGGTCAAGGACATCGTGCCGGGCCAGATCACCGTGTCCGGCATCCAGCGCGTGCTGCAATTGCTGCTGGCCGAGCGCATCTCGATCCGCGACCTCTCGACCATTCTCGAAGGCATCGCCGAGGCGCTCGCCTTCTCGCGCAATCCGGCGACGGTGGTGGAGCATGTGCGGGCGCGGCTGGCGCGGCAGATCTGCGCGCAGAACACCTCGATGAACGGCTACCTGCCGCTGATCGCGCTCAGCGCAAAATGGGAGCAGGCTTTCGCCGAATCCCTGATCGGCACCGGCGAGGAGCGCAGCCTCGCCATGCAGCCGTCGAAGCTGTCGGAATTCATGACGCTGGTGCGCGACCGCTTCGAGCAGGCCGCGCGCGAAGGCGAAGCCCCGGTGCTGGTGACCTCGGCAGCGATCCGCCCGTTCGTGCGCTCGCTGGTGGAACGTTTCCGCGCCCAGACCACTGTGCTGTCGCAGGCGGAAATCCATCCCCGCGCCCGGCTGAAGACCGTCGGCAGCATCTAGCCGCCCACCTGAACCGCGCCGAATTCCTGCGATATTTTTGCTACAGACAAGCATTTCGTTCGCCCGCAAAAAATATCGCGGGGTCGAGCAAAATCTCGAATCACAATAAGATATTGAATTTAAATAAGAATTACTGAGTGGTTTACGAGTCTCTCGGAACTTCAAGAGATTTCACTCGTTTGTGAAGCCGTCTTGGAAACAAATCCCGTTCAATTACGTTCGTTACAACAGGCAATCGAACCAACGGGCCGGCGGGCGACACCAACGTCCAAAGGCACCGGAAGTCGCGGGAGGTTGTGATGAACCATTCGTTTTACAGTGCGGATCGTATGACCCACCTGAAGATCGTGGTCGTCGCGCTTGTGGCGGCGATCGGTGTCGCGGGCTTTGGCATCTCCGCCCGCCTCGCCACCGATGGCGATCTCGCCCAGACCGCCCGCGCCAGCACGCCGGTGATCAAGGCCGGCAAGGCCGTGGTGATGACCAGTTCCGACACCTCGATGATCCGCTGACGAGAGGCGCAACAACAGAATTCACCGATTCACAAGGCTCTCTTCCCCGCCCCCCGAAGTCGCCTTGTGAGTGCTCAGAAGACCCCAAGTCTGAGACCAGAAAACGCCCGCTCCCCACGGGCGTTTTTTGTTGCCTGAATAAATGCGGGGCGCGCCTTGCGCTCAGCGCGATGCCGGCCCCGCCGCGGCAAGCGCGGGCACGCTTTCGATCAGCCGTCCGGCATAGACGGTGGGCCCGGTTACGACGCCGTTGGGCGAGCCACCCTGGGGCTCGACGGTGATGATGTACCGCGCCCGGGCGATGGTGTCGGCGTCATAGGCGGCCAGCGACGGGCGGATGGTGAAGTCGCTGTTGCCGATCACCCCGAGCGAACGCGGCGGCCCAAGCTTGTCGGACACCAGCCACAGCTCGTAACTCTTGCCGGGTTCCGACGGCGCGGCGATCTTGCGCGCGGTGAACGTGCGGCTCGCCGCATCGACGGTGAGAATGAAGGCCGGTGAGCCGGGGGTCCGTTGCAGCATCGCGACCCATTGCGCGCCCGCAGCCGGGGCGGGCGCCGCCACCTCCACGGTCCGCACCACCGGCTTCACCCGCAACGGCTCAGGCAGCAGGTCCGGCCGATGGGCCTGCAGCGCGATCACCCCGGCAAGCGCCGCAGCCACGCCGGTCATCGCGATGCCGTACACCAGCGCGCCGCGGCCGCGTGGCCGCGATCCGGCAGCATCCGACACGGCCGGCCCGCCCGGCTCCGCGGGATTGGCGGATAGCGGGATAGCCGGCTCGCCGGATGACAGCGTCTCAGTGGCGTCGTCGGTCACGCTCTCAGGCCGGGGCTGGGTCTGGGCCGCCGCCCAGGCTTGTTCCGCCGCTGCGGTGATGGCGGCCACGTCCGCCATCGACTCCTCGGGCGTAACAACACCGCCGTGCGGTGCGACGGGCGCCGGATGCGCCGCCCCGGTGTCGGCTGGTGCTTCGTCAACGGGTTGCGATACGGCCGGATCAGGATGCTCGGCCGGCTCGTCCTGCGCGGGCGCATCCTCACTTATCGCAGGATCACCCGCCGCGCTCGCCCGTCCGCCGGTCAGCCCAGCGGCGAGCTTGATGAAGTCCCAGACATGGGCCGGCGGCTCCACGGCGGCGACCATCCGATGCAGCGGACTGAACTTGAGGTCCCACGCCTCGACCACTTCCTTGAAGCCGTGATCGACGATCATCATGGTCTCGACCAGCGCACGCTCGTCGGCGCTCAGGGTGCCGAGGGCATATTCCGCCGCCAGCGCGATATGATCGTCGCTGTAGGTCATGTCATGCAAACCACGGGTCAGGCCAGGCCGAGACATGGGCGAAGATCCATCATGCTCTGCCGCAGCGAGGCCCGCACGGCGTCCGGCGGCAAGGCGAATTTCTCCGCCAGTTGGGCGCGGCTCCAGCCGTTGTAATAGGCGAGCAGCACCAGTTTCTGCGCTTCCGGATCGAGCCGGCCGACGCAGGCGAGCAGGCTGCTCAAATCCTCCGACATCTCCTGTCGTGCGATCGGCTCCGGTGTATCCGACGCCACCGCCGCCTCACCGTTCAGCGGCTCACCGCGCTTGCGCACCACGTCGATCGCCCGCTTGCGCGCGATCGAGGCCATCCATGCGATCGGCGCGGCGAGGTCCGGATTGAACTGGCCAGCGCTGTGCCAGATCCGCACATAGGCTTCCTGCACGACCTCCTCGGCCACATCCTGATGCCGCACGATGCGCAGCACCATGCCGAACAGCCTGGCGCAGGTCGCCTCATAAAGCTGCGCGAACGCAGTCTCGTCGCGCCTGCCAACCGACGCGAGCAGTCCGACGAGTTCAGCCTGCGTCAATTCCCCCTCCCCCACGTCACGCCACCGACCGCCCTCCATCTGCGGCCCCTGACTTTCTTAACGGTAGCATATCCTGTCGGCATCCACTCCGCAGCAATGCCCGGACATACGAAACCCGGGCGCGAGGCCCGGGTCCGAATATTGCGCAAGGCGCGCGAGAAAACCAACGTCTTTGATAGCCGTCGCCGCCCCGCAACGACGGGCCGCGCCGGTGCCGGACTGCCTGGGTTCGGCTGCCGGGCCGACGAGCGAGGCTCGCGGGCGTCAGGCGATGGCGCCGAGCCGGGAGCGCATCAAGCCGATGCTGTCGAGGTCCGCCTGCTCACGGGCGCTTTCCTCGGCGCGCTCGCGCGCCTGGTCGCGCTCGTCGAGCAGTTCGACCTTCTTCAATGCCTCGAACGCCTCGCCGAGTACGGCCTTGGCGTCCTCAAGCTGAGCGCGCAATTCGTCGGCGGAGCGGGTCAGATTCTCGCGGCGCTGGATCGCCGCCTTGGCGTAGGTCGGATAGGCGAAGTGGGACGGATCCTGAATGCCGGCGCGATCCTGCTCGTGCTGGATCTCGCGCTCCAGATCGACGGACATCCGCTGGAAATCGGCGATCATGGTCTCGATCTGGACGACCCTGCGGCGCTTCTCGTCGACCTGAAATTTCTTCAGGCGGATCAGCGTTTCACGTGACTTCATCGACTCGTACTCCCCAGAAGTCCCGTCTCAAGGCGGGACACAACCGGCATCCCCCCACGGGCCCCTCCGGTCGAACACAGATGCGGGGATCATGGCGCGACAAAGTTAGCTTTCCGTTGCCAAGATTTATCCAATTTGATCCTGCAGGATTTGCTGCAGCCGGCGATAACCCTCGGCGAGCCCGGTGGCCTCGTCCTTGCCCTGGCGCAGGAAATCCTCCAGCGGCTCGTGCAGGCGGATCGCTTCGTCCACCTCGGGACTGGAGCCCGCCCGGTAAGCGCCCAGCCGGATCAATTCCTCCATGTCGGCATAGGTCGCCATCACTTGGCGGCCGCGGGTGATGACCGGCAGGAACGCCGGATCGGCCGAGCGCGGCATGGTCCGCGACACCGATTTGAGGACGTTGATGGCCGGATAGCGGCCGCGCTCGGCGATGCCGCGCTCCATGACGATGTGACCGTCGAGAATGCCGCGCACGGCATCGGCCACCGGCTCGTTGTGATCGTCGCCGTCCACCAGCACCGTGAAGATGCCGGTGATGGTGCCTTCATGAAGGCCCGGGCCCGCCCGCTCCAGCAGCTTCGGCAATTCGGTGAACACGGTCGGCGTATAGCCCTTCGCGGTCGGCGGTTCGCCCGCGGACAGGCCGATCTCGCGCTGCGCCATGGCGAAGCGCGTCACCGAATCCATCATGCACATGACGTCCTTGCCCTCGTCGCGGAAATATTCCGCGATGGCGAGGGTGAGGTAGGCGGCCTGGCGCCGCATCAGCGCCGGCTCGTCGGAGGTCGCCACCACCACCACCGAGCGCGCAAGGCCGTCCTCGCCGAGATCGTCCTGCAGGAACTCCTGCACCTCGCGGCCGCGCTCGCCGATCAGCCCGATCACCGAGACGTCGGCATCGACGTTGCGCGCCAGCATCGACAGCAGCACCGACTTGCCGACGCCGGAGCCGGCGAAGATGCCCATGCGCTGGCCGCGGCAGCAGGTCAGGAAGGTGTTGAGGGAGCGCACCCCGAGATCGAGCGGCGCGCCGACGCGCCGGCGCGCATGGGCCGGCGGCGGCGCATTGCGGTAGGGCATCGGCGACGCCCCCTGGACCAGCGGGCCCTTGCCGTCGATCGGCTCGCCCATGGCGTTGACCACCCGCCCCAGCCACGCCGGCGACGGGCGGACCTGCCCCGCGGCATTGGCGATCACCGCGCGGCAGCCGCGCCGCACCCCTTCGAGCCCGGCGAACGGCATCACCACCGCGTTGCTGCCGGAGAAGCCGATCACCTCGCAGGGAATGAAACGGTTGGCCCCGGTCTCGATCACGATGCGCGCGCCGACCGACATGGCGTGGATCGGCCCCGCGACCTCCACCATCAGGCCGCGCACGCCGACCACGCGGCCATAAATATTGACGCCGTCGAGATCGGAGATCTGCTCGGCCAGCGCCTTCATTGCGAAAACCTTAAGTTTCCACAACAGGGCGGGATCCCCTTAACCCTGTGTTTACCCGCATCGTTAATCATTGCGTCACTGTCTTTGGTGACTGGGCGTGCTCGACCTGCAGAACGAAGGGGCGAGTCGCAGGAGTCGGTTAAGCCCGGCTCTTAATGTGGAACTTGAACGGCTGGGTAGAGAAAAGCTGCCTGCAGGCAACATCTTAGTGCGATTCGATGAAAATTGCACGATAGCGCTTGCACACGGGAATCAGCTTTTGTTAACCATATGTCGTCAGGATCCGAATCAGTTGTTCAAAGGCGTTTTCCAGTGCCGCGAGTCTGCGGCCGGCCTGACGCCCGGAGCGGCGACTAAAGGGGACTGGCATGCGCGTATTGCTGATTGAAGATGACAGCGCCACTGCGCAGTCGATTGAGCTGATGCTCAAATCCGAGAGCTTCAACGTCTACACGACGGACCTCGGGGAAGAAGGCGTCGATCTCGGCAAGCTCTACGATTACGATATCATCCTGCTCGATCTGAACCTGCCGGACATGTCCGGATATGACGTTCTCAAGCAGCTTCGCGTCTCGAAGATCAAGACTCCCATTCTGATCCTCTCCGGCCTCGCCGGCATCGAGGACAAGGTCAAGGGCCTCGGCGTCGGCGCCGACGACTACATGACCAAGCCGTTCCACAAGGACGAGCTGATCGCCCGCATCCACGCCATCGTGCGCCGCTCCAAGGGCCATGCCCAGTCGGTGATCCAGACCGGCGATCTCGTGGTCAATCTCGACACCAAGACCGTCGAAGTCGGCGGCCAGCGCGTACATCTGACCGGCAAGGAATATCAGATGCTGGAGCTGCTCTCGCTGCGCAAGGGCACCACCCTGACCAAGGAGATGTTCCTCAACCATCTCTATGGCGGCATGGACGAGCCCGAACTCAAGATCATCGACGTCTTCATCTGCAAGCTGCGCAAGAAGCTCGCGAACGCGTCGGAAGGCCGCAACTTCATCGAGACCGTGTGGGGCCGCGGCTACGTGCTGCGCGAGCCGCATGACGACGAGGTTCGCATCCCCGCCTGACCGTTTCTGGAGTTCCTCCCAGACTGAACCCCGCCGCAAATGGCGGGGTCTTTGTTTTGGGGCCCCGTCCTCGCCATAAGGCGGAACGGTGACGGACTTCGGCGCAAACGGCGAAACCGCGGCGCGGCGGAGCGGCCCACAAACCACGCCAAACACCCCGCGGTCCGGGGGCAGGCGTCAGCCGATCGCCACGCCGCGATGAACACCGGCCGTCATCGACGGCACCAGCGACAGCGCCGGCCGCGTACCGGTCGGCACATAGACGCCGCGCAGGTCCGGCCGGGCGCGATAGGCATCGGTCAGCCCGACCACGGTTTCGGCGGCGCCGAGGAACAGGCAGCCATCGGCCTCGCTGACCCGCTGCATCCGGCCGAACACGTCGGCCTTGGTGGCCTGATCGAAATAGATCAGCACGTTGCGGCAGAAGATGATGTCGAATTTGCCCAGATGCGAGAAGTCGTGCAGCAGGTTGAGCTGGCGATACTGCACCATGGCGCGGATGTCGGGATGGAGCTGCCATACGTCGCCGAGCTGGGTGAAATGCTTCACCAGCAACTGGATCGGCAGGCCGCGCTGCACCTCGAACTGGCTGTAGAGTCCGGCCCGCGCCTTTTCCAGCACCTCAAGGGACAGGTCGGTGGCGACGATCTCCGCGCGCCAGCCGGCGGGCAGCAGCTCCTTGACGATCATCGCCAGCGAATAAGGCTCCTGCCCGGTGGAGGCGGCCGCGCACCAGATGCGCAGGCTACGGCGGTTCTCGCGCGCCCGCAGCAGCTCCGGCAGCACGGTGTCGCGGACGTGGTCGAAGGGAAGCTTGTCGCGGAAGAAGAAGGTCTCATTGGTGGTCATGGCTTCGACCACGTCGACGATGATGGCTTCCGAGCCGTTGCGGATCGCCTGCACCACATCGCCGATGCCTGTCAGTCCGGCCCGTCGCGCCAGCGGCAGCAGCCGGCTTTCGACCAGATACTGCTTGTCCGCCGACAGCAGCAGGCCGGAGCGTTCCTTGAGGAACCTGCGCAGGTAGTCGTAATCGAAGGGCGTCACCCGCGAACTCCTGAAAATAGCCGCTCCACTCTGGGCGCGATCTGATCGAGCGGCAGCACGGCCGAACAGATGCCGGCGGCGGCCGCGGCCCCCGGCATGCCCCACACCACGCTGGTGGCCTCGTCCTGCGCCATGACGCTGCCGCCGGCGGCGACGATATCGCGCCCGCCATTGGCGCCGTCCGCGCCCATGCCGGTCAGCACCACCGCGACGATGGCGCCCTGCCAGACATCGACCGCCGACGAGAACAGCGGATCGACCGCGGGCCGGCAGAAATTGACCTGCGGACCGTCGTCGAGGGCGATCATCGGCAAGCCGCCGGCAGCACGCGCCACGCGCATGTGGCGGCCGCCGGGGGCGAGATAGATGCGCCCGGCCCGCACCGGCTCGCCGTCCGTCCCCTCGGCGGCGGGGCGGCCGCTGGCGCGCGCCAGATGCTCGGCGAGGATGGTGGTGAAGGTCGGCGGCATATGCTGGGTGATCAGCACCGGAACGCGGTCGATCACCGCGCCGATGCCGGCGACCAGCGCCATCAGCGCCTGCGGGCCGCCGGTGGAGGAGCCGACCAGAAGGACACGCGGCGCGAGCACGCCGAACGGCCGCAGCGCGATGCGGGCGGGAACCGATGCCGGACCGACCGGCGCAGCGGCCGGCCGCACGGGGGCGGCCTGCACGGGAGCAGGCTGCGCCTGCGGCGAACCCGCGACGCCGGCGCGGCGGCGGCCGCGCGCGCCGAGATGACGGATCTTGTCGATCAGATCGCGCTTGAATACGTCGGCGGCGGACGCATCGCGCGCGCTCTCGGGCTTCGGAATGTAGTCGGACGCACCGAGCGCCAGCGCCCTGAAGCTGATCTCGGCGTTGCGGCGGGTCAGCGTCGACGCCATGATGACGACGAGGTCGCGGCGTTTTTCGAGCAGCAGCGGCAGCGCGGAGATGCCGTCCATGTCCGGCATCTCGATATCGAGCACCACGACATCGGGCGCGACGCGCGCCACCTGGTTGACGGCGTCAACCCCGGTGCGCAGCGAGGCCACCACCGTCATGTCCGCTTCCGCCTCGATCCAGCGCGAGATCAAGCCGCGGATCACGGCGGAATCGTCGACCACCATCACGCGCAGCGGTTGGTGCCGGTGAGGAACTGCGCCGCGGGTGGTCAACACTGCAACACTCATCGAACAACCAACCCCACGCAACTCTACTCCCACCGCCATCGCGCGACGCCAAGCGATGGAGCGACGACGCCAACCCGACGCAGGAAGCCTCAGATCAGGCCGACTTCCTGGAACTTGGCCGTGACGATGTCCTTGTCGAACGGCTTCATGATGTATTCGTTGGCCCCGGCATGGAGCGCGCGCGCGATGTGGGCGACGTCGTTCTCGGTGGTGCAGAACACCACCGTCGGCCGGTCGCCGCCGGGCATGGCGCGCAGCGCGCGCAGGAAATCGTAACCGTCCATCACCGGCATGTTCCAGTCGAGCAGGACGGCGTCGGGCATGCCGCGCTTGCAGACTTCGACTGCCTTCTCGCCGTTCTCGGCTTCGACGATCTGGAAATCGAGACCTTCCAGAATGCGCCGGGCGACTTTTCGGATCACGCTCGAATCGTCAACGATCAGACACGTTTTCATTCCAGCCTCTTTTTTCTGCGCGCCCGTGCCGGCCGTTGCCGTCCCGTGCGGGCCGTTTGCTCTGGACCATTCCTCCGCGCCGCACTCACGCGGCCAGCATGTCGGGCGCGATTTCGAGCACCCGATCGACATCGAGCACCACCATCAGCTGTCCGTCGAGCCGGTGTACCCCGCCCGCCATCTTGGCCATGCGCGGATCGAGATTGACCGGGTTCACTTCGCGGCCGTCGTCGGGCAGTTTCAGCACCTCGCCGATGGCGTCGATCAGAAGACCGTAGGATTCGCCGCGCAGATCGACGCCCACCGCCATCGGCGGCCGGCCGTCCTCGTGCCGCGGCAGGCCGAGGCGCGCGCGCATGTCGATCGCGGTGACGATGCGCCCGCGCAGATTGAGCACGCCGGCGACGTCGCTCGTCGCCAGCGGCACCCGCGTCAGCCGCTCCGGCATGAACACGTCCTGCACCCGCGCGATCGGCAGGCCGAACAGTTGCCCGCCGATCATGGCGGTGACGTATTCGGTGATGCCGCGCTCGGTGCCCTCGATGATGTCGGTCATGACCCTGCCTCTCATGCCGCCCGGTGGATGTCGGCGGTCTGCTCTTTCAGCGCCGCGATCAGGCCCGGCCGGTCGAACTTCGCGACATAGTCGTGGAAGCCGGCCTGACGGCCACGCTCGATGGCCGCCGGCGACACCAGCGACGACAGCGCGATGATCGGCATCGCTTCCATGCGGCGGTCGGCGCGGATCGCCTCGGCGAATTCGAAGCCGTTCATGTCCGGCATTTCGATATCGGTCAGCACCACGTCGACGGTGCCGGCGCGCAGCACGCCGAGCCCCTCGCGGCCGCTCTCGGCCACGGTGACGCGGTAGCCGGCGGCTTTCAGCACCGGGGCCAGCATGTTGCGGAAGAAGGCGGAGTCGTCCACCAGCAGCACGGTCTGCGCCGAAGCCGACGGGCGCATCTCCTTGCGGCTGAACCAGTCGGCGAAAGCCATCGGCAGATAGTGGCCGACGTCGATCACCTCGGTCGCCTGGCCCTTAACCACGGCGGAGCCGAGAATGCCGTCGCGCGAGCTCATCACCTCGATGCTAAGGTGCTCTTCGACGATATCGACGATCTCGTCCACCACGAGGCCCATGGAGCGGCCGTCGTCGGCGAACACCAGGATCGGCTGCACGCCGCCCGTGCGGATCGTCACGCCGTCCATCTCGACCAGTGGCATCAGCTGCTCGCGGTACTGCACCATGTGGCGGCCGTTGGAAAACTCGATCCTGTCCACGGCGATCTCCTCGAGCCGCGTCACCAGCGCCAGCGGCACCGCCTTCGGCTGCGGCGAGCCGGCGCGGAACACCAAGAGCGAGGTCAATTGCGCGTCGGTGCCGGCCGCCGCCGTGGCGGTCTCGTCGGCGATCTCGGTGTGGGCCGCGGCCGCGGCGCCGAGCGACTGGGCGATGCCGTTGGGATCGATGATCATGATCACCGCGCCGTCGCCGAGGATGGTGTTGCCCGAGAACATGCCGATGTGGCGCAGCTTGGTGGACATCGGCTTGACCACGATTTCCTCGGTGTGGAACACGCCGTCCACCACGATGCCGAAGGTCTGGCCGCCGACCTGCGTCACGACGATGAAACCGTTCTCGGGATCGCTCGAGGCGCCGTCGTCGATCTTGAGGAGCTTCTTGAGGTGCAGCAGCGGCAGCAGCTTGTTGCGCAGCCGCAGCACCGGGGTGTCCTTGATGCGCTCGATGCGGTGATCGGAATTGGCCCGCGCCCGCACCAGCTCGACCACCGCGAGCTGCGGAATGGCGAAGCGGTCGCCGGCGGCCTCGACGATCAGCGCCGAGACAATGGCCAGCGTCAGCGGGATCTTGATGGTGAAGCTCGAGCCCTCGCCGGGCACCGACTTGACGTCGATGGTGCCGCCGATCTGGTCGATATTGGTGCGCACCACGTCCATGCCGACGCCGCGGCCGGACACGCTGGTCACCGCCGCCGCGGTGGAGAAGCCCGGCGCAAAGATGAACTTGTGAATCTGCGCCTCGGTCATCTTCTCGGCGTCGGCTTCGCTGACGAGGCCGTTCTGCACCGCCTTGTGCCGGATGCGCTCGGTGTCGAGGCCGCGGCCGTTGTCGGCGATGCCGATGATGATGTGGCCGCCTTCGTGATGGGCGGAGACGCGGATGGTGCCCTGCTCGGGCTTGCCGGCGGCGACGCGCGCGGCGGTGCTCTCGAGGCCATGGTCGGCGGAGTTGCGGACCATGTGGGTGAGCGGGTCCTTGATCAGGTCGAGCACCTGGCGGTCGAGTTCAGTGTCGGCGCCGTGCATCTCCAGTTCGATCTGCTTGCCGAGCTCGCCCGACAGGTCGCGCACGATGCGCGGCAGCTTCTGCCAGGCGTTGCCGATCGGCTGCATCCGCGTCTTCATGACGCCTTCCTGCAGTTCGGCGGTGACGTTGGAGAGCCGCTGCAGCGGCACCTTGAATTCGCTTTCCTCGTTGCGGCGACTGATCTCCAGCAACTGGTTGCGGGTCAGCACCAGCTCGGACACCATCGTCATCAGATGTTCGAGGGTCTCGACATTGACGCGGATCGACTGGTTGGCGACCCTGTCGCCCTCGCCGGCCTCGGCTTCGGCGACGAACGGCTTCGGGCCGGCTTTCTTCGGTGCAGGAACCGCAGCGGGCGCGGCGGCAGCGGGCGGCGGCGGGGCGACGACCTCCACCGCGGTCTCGCGGAAGACGCGCTCCAGCTCGTCGAGCGACACCTCGCCCGGGCGCAGCTCGCGCTCCAGCGTCTGCACCACCAGCGTGCCGGTGGTGACGGCGGCCTGTTCCGCCGGCGCGGCCGGGGCGGCGACGGCCGCAACCGCACCGTGCTCCGCCATGCCATGCAGCGCCTCGATCAGATCGGCGTCGGAGCCGTCGGGCTCGGCCTCGGTGGCTTCGAGCCGGCCGAGAATGGCCTTGATGCGGTCGATGGTGGAGAGAATGAGCGTGACGGCGTCGCCGGTGACCGGCATGCCGTCACGGAACTTGCCCATCAGCGTCTCGGCGGCATGGGCGAGGGATTCGAGCCGAGGCAGGCCGAGGAAGCCGCAGGTGCCCTTGATGGTGTGCACCAGGCGGAAGATGTTGTCGAGAATCCGGGCGTTGTTCGGGTCCTGCTCGAACTTCACCAGCTGATTATCGACGGTATCGAGACTCTCGTTGGTCTCGGTGAGGAATTCCCGCAGCAGATCGTCCATGACACCGCCCGACGCACGACACGGCATGCAAGGCACGCCACCACAACGCGGGCAGTGTCGGCGCAAAGCGTTTAAGTTTGGTTGAGTCGCGGCAAAGGAATGCCTTCGACAAACTACTGAGGCGCGGCGGTATCCTCGGCCCTTGGCCCGCTCCTGGTGGACGGCGCGGCGGCGCGGATCACACCGCGGCCACCACCACCGAATTGGCTTGCGTCGCCGCGTCGGTCTCGGTCGCGAGCGACACCTTGAGCCCGCACGCCTGCGCCAGCAGCGCGGTGTAATAGGGCTGCACGCCGTGGGCGGTGACGCCGCCGGCGTTCTCGACGGTGAGCTGGGCGGCGACATTCTGCGGCTCGCGGGCGTGGCTGCCGGAGGCGCGGATGCGGAACCCCATGGCGTCGCCCTCGCCCACCGGATCGACGGTGAGTTCGCCGCCGCGCGGGATCGCCTGCTGGGCGATCACCAGCATGTTGAGCAGCAGCTTGACCCGGTTCTTGGCCATCAGCAGGTGCGGCAGGTTCCAGACGATGCGGGTGCGGTCGTCCTCGAGATGGCCGCGGGTGATCTTCTGCGCCTCGCCGAGGTCGATCTGCGAGCCGGCGGAACCGGCCGCGCCATAGGCGATGCGGCAGAACTGCAGCCGCGCCGAGGTCGATTTCGCGCTCTTGCGGATCAGGTCGAGGGCGAATTCGCGATCGTCCTCCTTCGAACTGCTGTCGAACACTTCAAGCCCGTTGACGATGGCGCCCACCGGATTGATGAGGTCGTGGCAGACGCGCGAACACATCAGCGCAGCCAGCTCAATGGCGTCGGGGGCAGCACTGGGGGTTGCGGGATTGGAAGTTGCGGGATCGGAAGCTGGCGTACCGGACATGGGGACCTTTCCTGCAATGTCGCTGCGTCGGCCGCGATCGGCCGCAGGGGCGCGCATGCGACGGCCGCGAATCACCCCTATGATGGTCGTTGATACACTGCGGCCGCGCGCGCGGCCACCGAGGCGGCCACGCCAGCGACAGGGAGCCGACAACAACAATGAGCGACCGGGACGAGGCTGCCGCCGTGACGAACGACGAAGTGGCGGCGCTGATGGAACCGCTGACCGGCCTGATCGCGCAGGCGGCGGCGGCGATCCTCGCCGTGGACCGCTCCGGCCTGCGGGTGGACGGCAAGAGCGACGGCTCGCCGGTGACCGCGGCCGATCTCGCATCGGATCGCGTCATCGCCGCGGGGCTGGCGCGGATCGCGCCCCGTATCCCGGCGCTGTCGGAGGAGCGCACCCACCTCGCGGCGCGGCCCTATGAGGGCAGCTTCTTCCTGATCGATCCGCTTGACGGCACCCGCGAATTCATCGCCGGCCGCGACGAATTCACCGTCAACCTCGCCCTCGTCAGCCACGGCCGGCCGGTGCTCGGCATCATCGCCGCCCCGGCGCTCGGGCTGATCTGGCGCGGCCTTGTCGGGCGTGGCGCCGAGCGCCTGACCCTGACCGCCGACGGCCGCGCCGCTGACGCCCGGCCGATCCGCACCCGTCCGCACCCGGGCCCCGGCCGGGCATGGACCGCCGCCGTCAGCCGCTCCCATGGCGACAGCCGCACCGACGGTTTCATCGCGGCGCGGCCGGGCGCGATCCGGCTGGCGCTCGGCTCGGCGGTGAAGTTCGGCCGGATCGCCGAGGGCGAAGCGGACGTCTATCCACGGCTGGCGCCGACCTCGGAATGGGACGTCGCCGCGGGCCATGCGGTGGTCACCGCCGCCGGCGGCACGATCACCGACAGCGCCGGCGCGCCGCTGCGCTTCGGCACCGCGGCGCGATCGGATTTCCTGGTGCCGGACTTCATCGCCTGGGGCGACCCTGCCGCCGCTCAATAGCCACCGGTCAGTAATCGGCGAGGCCGTCCCGCACTGCCGGCCACTGCGCCTCGGCTTGCGCGCGCAGGCCGCCGGGATCGGCGGCGAAGGCCGCGCGGTTGTCCTCGCGGCTGAACAGATAGAGCCGCTCGCCCGCGACCAGCCAGAACTGCGGCCGCCCGGCCACCGCCGTGCCGCGCGCCACCTGCACCGGATCATAGCCGCCGAAGCGCGGCGCATAGATATCCGGCGCGGACAGGAACGCCGCGCGGTTGGCTTCGCTGCAGAAGCGCCACACCACGCCGCCCTGCCAGGTCTCGACCTCGGCCACTCCCGGGCGCGGCGCGCCCTCGGTGAAATAGGCCACCGGATCGAAACCGTCGATGGCGAGGCCGCTGTGGCGGTTCACCACCACCCGTTCGGTGGCCGCGGCCCATGCCTGCGGCACGGCCCCCAGCACCACCGCCGCGAGCAGCGCCGCGCCGGCCCAGCCGCAACCGGGCCCTTTTCTTTCCTGCCGCCGTGCCGTCATAGTTGATGCCGATAAACAAACGAGTCGGGTTCGTGGAACTGCAGCTTAAGCCGATGCGGGTCAGCAAGGCGTTAAGCGGCGGCCGCGTTACCCGGTGATTTGGAGCGCGGCCGGCAAAGCGGGGGAGACGGTTTGCATCCGGCGGGGGCTCTGAATTTCTTCAACCGGCGTGTCAGGCCGGCGCGGGATCATTGCCGTCCCCGCCGATGGCGCGCTCGTCCAAAAAGTTTTCCCAAGGAGACTTCCAAGGGATTCCAAAGGGGTTTTTCATGAGCTTCGCTTCGCGCATTGCGGCCCTGGTGTTTGCGGTGACGGTGGCCCTGGCCATGCCCGCCTCAGCCCAGCAGCGAAATAACAACACCTATGGTCCCGAAGAACTGGCCCAGGCCGGGCATCGCTTTTTCGGCAACGTGTCCCGCGGCCTCGCCTCGGTGATCGAGCGCGCCGTGAGCCAGTGGGGCCTGCCCAACGGCTACATCCTCGGCGAGGAAGGCAGCGGCGCCTTTGTCGCCGGGCTGCGCTACGGCGAGGGCACCCTCTACACCAAGAACGCCGGCGACCTGCGGGTGTACTGGCAGGGCCCCTCGGTCGGCTTCGACTGGGGCGGCGACGGCGCACGCACCATGGTGCTGGTCTACAACCTGCCCTCCACCGACGCGATCTACCAGCGCTTCGCCGGCATCGATGGCTCGGCCTACATCATCGGCGGCTTCGGCATGACGGCGCTGACCGCCAACGGCATCGTGCTGGTGCCGATCCGCTCCGGCGTCGGACTGCGGCTCGGGGCCAATGTCGGCTATCTCAAGTTCACGCCGCGCCCGACCTGGAATCCGTTCTGAGCCGCAGGCCCCGAGCGGGAGCCGGGCCGCTGACGTCAACGCGCGGTCCGGCTGGCCTTTTCCCGGCCCGCCATGGCATGGTGGCGCCGCTTCAATCCTGACCCCCGGGAGACACGTCAATGGTCGAACCGATCATGTATCTGGCGATCGGTTTTCTGCTCGCGATCCTGCTGGCGCTGCTGTTCATGCCGCTGGTTCACAACCGCGCGGTGCGGCTGACGACCCGGCGCCTCGAAGCCGCGACGCCGCTGTCGATGGCCGAGATCCAGGCCGACAAGGACCAGTTGCGCGCCGAGTTCGCGGTGTCGGCGCGGCGGCTGGAAATGAGCGTCGAACAGCTCAAGACCAGGACGGCGACCCAGCTTGCCGACCTCGGCAAGAAATCCGACGCCATCAACCGCCTCAAGCTCGAACTCGGCGACAAGAGCGCCGCGATCTTCGCGCTGGAAACCCGGGAGAAGGCGCTGAAGGAGCAGCAGCGCGCCACCGAGGAACAGGCCGCCGCCACGGCGCAGCAATTGAGCGACACCCAGCGGCAACTGACCGAGCGGCAGGCCGAACTGGGCCGGCTCACCGCCGAGCTGTCGCAAGGTGCCGTCATCGCCGCGAGCCGCGACGCCGAGCTGGCGGCGGCGCGCGCCCGGATCGAGGCGCTGCAGGGCCGTGTGGGCGACGCGGAGAAGGAAGCGGCCGCCAGCGCGGAAGATCTCGGCGGCCGTGTCAGCGCCCTCGACGGCAAGCTCGCGGCGCAGACGAAGGACGCCGCACGCCTCACTGCCCAGCTCACCGCTCTCGAAAGCCGCCTTGCCGAACAGGGCAAGACCCTGGTCGAAAAGGACAAGACACTTTTCGAACAGAACAAGATACTTGCCGAAAAGGACAGGGCTCTCGTCGAACAGAACAAGGCCCTTGCCGACCGGACCAACACCCTCGCCGAGCAGGACAAGACCCTTGCCGAGCGCGCACGCGACAACGACCTGCTGCGCCGGCAGGCGGACGACGCCCGCCAGACCGAACTGCGGCTGCGCGAGGCGGTCGCCGCCGGCGCCGGTGCGGCGGCCGCGCTGGAGACGCTGCGCGCCGACAAGGCGACGCTGGAGCGAGAACTCGCCACCGCGCGCGACGCGCGCGCCGCCCTGCAACGCGACCTCGACCTGATCCGGCAGCAGGCGGACACCGCACCCCCAGCCGAGCCGGACGACAACGCCCTGTTGCGGGAGCGGATCAACGCCATCGCCGCCGAGGTGGCGACGCTGGCCGCGACCATCGAGGGACCGGATTCGCCGATCGACGCCATTCTCGCCGCCGACGCCGGCCGGACAGCGGCCCAGGGAGGAGCCAAAGGCGCGACCAAGGGAGTGACCGAGGGAGCGACCAAGGGAGCGACCAAGGCAGCGGCGGCCAACGGGTCCGCGCCCGCCGCCCCGCGCGGCACCCTCGCCGAGCGCATTCGCGTCCTGCAGGCGCAGGCCGCGCGCGGACGTTCTCCGGGCTGAGATCGGCCTCCTGGCCCGCTCCAAATCCGGCCCGCTGCATTTCCGGCGGAAATCGCCGCCAATGCGCCCGGCTCGCTTGACACCCTACCCCCGGCTTCCGTAAATCGCGGCCTGGATCGGCCGCGCGGCCGTTTCGGGCGCATAGCTCAGCGGGAGAGCGTTCCCTTCACACGGGAGAGGTCCAAGGTTCGATCCCTTGTGCGCCCACCATAAAAATCAACTACTTAGCAGACTCCCTTTTTCCTCTTGCCTTGCTGGGATGCCTGAGGGGTACCCTAGGCTGCCAATCCGTGGCTAAAGGGAATCCAATGGCACACATCAAAAAGCTATCTGACAAGCCAAGGACGTTGCCTTATCGCGCGCAGGTCAAGCGTAAAGGCCATCCAACGCTTGTAAAGATGTTCCAAACACGCGCCCAGGCTGAAAGATGGGCTCATGAGCAGGAAAAGAGCATTCTTGAAGCCGGTCTCCCCCTTACCATTCGGCAGCTTGAGAAGCACACGGTAGGAGACATCGTCCGCCGATATCTGGAAGAGATAACCCCTCAAAAGGGCTCTGTGGTTATCGGACGCTATAGCAAGTAGCCGACTAGACCCTTTGGATGAACGAACAGTCTCAATCTGCCTTAACTCAAAAGGGGGCTCATTTTCTGAGGGGATAAAACTTGCAGAGCTTTTGTTCAATCGCGGCCTAACAACCGTCATAGAATACGGCTCCGAATGTTATTCAGCCTGCGCAACCATTTTTATGGCTGGCGTCATACCGGAGCAAATAGCTCCGATGCGAAAATTAAGTGTAGGAGGAATTCTCGGATTCCACGCTCCGTATCTATCATTGCCAGAGGCAAATTATTCCAAAGAGGAAATGGAGAGCGCAACTCAAGCCTTGAGATTGTCTATCCTGGCTCTTGTACGCCTATCATCAAAGAAAACTTCGCTTAATAGCAGTGAGTTCATCAAGAAAAGCCTGATTACTAAAATTCTTGAAAAGGGACCAAATGACGTATTCTTCATCAAAACGATCTATGATGCGGCAAGGTGGGACATTCTTCTCTTCGACGCTGAACAGCATTTCAGAAAGCCCGGCAACATCGATTTAGCGAAGAATACGTGTATTAATTTTCATTCCGCGAACATGGATGAAGACTCACCCCTAAGCATGGATCTAACGCTTAAGCCGGAAAAATATACGTCGAAATTTTATCACGATGACGTACGCATCTTAGTTCTGAACGCGAAAACAAACGATGTAGTTTGCGAGCTTTATCCAAGAACTCTTCGAAATAGCCCCCGCATGAAATTCTTCGCATGCTCCCACGACTTTCGATCCTCAAAGAGTTTTGGCGATTGTCGAGAGTATCTAACGGCACCCGCATTTCGTATTGGGAACCACGTCTCGGATTTCCTTAAATATGATCCAAACTTATTGTTGCTGAGGTTCAAAAAATGATCCTCGCGCGAATGGACGGAAGTCCTGACAGAACGACTACAACTTAGTTACCAGCTGCCTTCATATCTAAGAGGGGCGCTGTTGAAACAAATTCTGTTATCAGTCCAAAGCTAGTTGCTTCATTAAACCTAAAAGGAACTACAAAGCGCTGTATTTCCGGAAATGTTACAGCTAGTCATGCGAGGTCTATTCGCCGCCAGTATAGCTTGTTGTTGGACTGCCAACTCCGACATAGCCTCTGCCGCTTTTCGTCTTTGTTCCATTTCATACCTATGGCCCGCTTGAAGATGGCCATCAATTTGAGCCGCCGCTTGCGTCAATCTAGCTTGCCCATCAACACCGGCGCCCTTAAGCCCTTGATTAAACTGCCCCCAAGTCATTTTGTTCTTGCCACCAGTGAAGTCCGCCCAATACTTGTCAGACTCAGAAAAATTCTGAACCCACGCAAGCGTCAGAGCAGGATGGATTTTATTAGCACCATCCAAAATGATCTTTCGACACGTCTGAATATCAGCATAGAGCGCATAGAGTTGTTTTATTTGTCCTTTGGTTGGCAAGCTGTCATCATTTAGAGTTTGAAGCGGCCAGTCCCGATCCTCTACACTGAAGTAAGTTTTTGTTTTTATTTCAGCGTATTGAGGCTTGGCAAAAGCTGATCTGAGACATTCCTTACCGTTTGCACCTGAGGTAGATGCTTCTTTCTGTATACGAGCTCCTTCAATTTGAGCCGCAGTCTCCATGCATCCGGTCAAGCCAGGGCTACAGAAAACAACAGCTGCAACAAATGCCCTGACCATTTGGATCACTCCAACAAACTAATTTCGATAATAAACTTCGTGATGGTAGTTAGATAATTACATATTGGCCCACCATACTCATACCAAAAATCTGCTCGACATTTTTGGACTCCAGTTCATTCGCGATCGACCCCCGGCCTTCCCCCACCCCACAGACCGGGTGCCCGGGGGATGCCCGCTAATCCGTTGAAAACGCTTCGGAGAATTTTTTCAACGTATCATACCAAATAAGGCACGGAAATTACTTGGGATTTTCTGCGCGATTTGCTGACATTCCCCTTCACACGGGAGAGGTCCAAGGTTCGATCCCTTGTGCGCCCACCATTCAAGCCCATGACATCACGTAAAAAATAGTCTTCGCCCGGGCACGCCACGAAGCCGGGAGAACCTATGTGAGTCAAACAGGGCTGGAACATCCGTCTCCTCCGTTCGAAACCCGGGGAGCGCCGCGGGGCTGTTCTCGGCCCGTTCGGCATCCCGGTTTGATCCTCCCGTGATTTCCGTACCCCCGAAATTTGGACGCGATCAGTTTTTGGGTGTGCATAAACGTGGATGACGAAACGCTTCGACCGCGCCACGGACGAACCCAACAAGGCCAAGCACGGTATTTCGCCGACTCGCGTTGCCGACTTCGTCGAGGTCACGGTGATGGTCGATGATCGCTTCGACTACGGAGAAACGCGCTACCGGGCGTGGGGCCATATCGCCGGCGTCGCTCACTGCCTAGGGCGAATTTCATTTTGTTGGAAACAGATATCCGTCATGGCCGGGCTCGTCCCGGCCATCCACGTCTTATTTCTTTGAACCTCCCAAGACGTGGATGCCCGGCATAAAGCCGGGCATGACGAGTTGTTGATTCCGTCTCGTTGGACCTCATTCTAGCTTTCACGTTTCGCGATGGCGCGATGCGCCCCATCAGCCTTCGCCGGGCGCCCGCAAGGGAGATGAAACGCTATGCCAAAGAAGCCTAAATTCAATCCCGAGATCCACGACGACAATCCGGAGTGGACGGCAGAGGATTTTTCTAAAGCGAAGCCCGCCGCCGATATTCTGCCGCCCGATCTGCTCGCGCAGTTCAAGGCCAAGGTCGACCGCCCCCGCAGCGAAAGCCCAAAGGTGCCGGTCAAGATGCGGCTCGACGGAGTTGTGGTCGAGGCCCTGCGCGCCACCGGGCCGGGTTGGCAGACCCGCGTCAACGACCTCCTGAAGTCGAAGATCAGTCGGGGCAAGGTGCGGTTCGACGAACCGGCAAAGAGAAAGCAGGCATGAATATGAAGATCGAGCGCGTCGGGGCGCGCGGCCGGTCAGGATATGCGGCTTCACCCGTTGCCCGGCAGGGGGCGTCGCAACGGAGGTCTCGCCAAGGCAAAGCCGGACCGCCCGGCCTCAGTCGAGGGCGGCCTTGACCGCCGCATACCTGCCGTTCAGGGTCGTGCCGAGATTGTTCACCATGGCGACGATCGCCACGGCGATGCCCGCCGCGATCAAGGCGTATTCGATCGACGTCGCCGCTGTTTCATCCCGGAAAAAAGCAATCGCTGTGTTCATCGGACCATCCTCGCGCCGAAGCTGTCGCACACAATGGCTTCCCGGGCGAGCATCTGTTGAAGCCACGCCTAACCTAGCCGCAAGAAGCTGCTGAAGGCTTAATTCAAATTTGCGCTTCAATGCTGCAAGGTCCGGCTGCAAGGGTCCGGCGTTCCGGCAGGGGCCGCGCGCGATGGCCGCCCCTGCTCCCGTCTGTCCGCGCCGCGCCGGAGCGGCGAGAGCCGCTGCCTACATCACGACTTCGATCAGCCGCGGTCCCTTCTCGCGGACGGAATCACCGAGCGCCGCGGTGAAGTCCTCGGCGGTGGTGACCGAGCGCGCCGACACGCCCATGCCCTTGGCCAGCGCCACCCAGTCCAGCGCCGGGTTGTCGATGTTGAGCATGTCGAGCGCCTTGCGCCCCGGCTCGCCGGCATCGACGCCGGCGAACTCGCCCTTGAGGATCTGGTAGGTGCGGTTGGCGAACACCACGGTGGTGACGTCGAGGCCCTCGCGCGCCTGGGTCCACAGCGATTGCAGCGTGTACATGGCGCTGCCGTCGCCGACCATGCAGATCACCTTGCGGTCGGGGCAGGCCACCGCCGCACCGGTGGCCACCGGCGTCGAGAAGCCGATCGAGCCGCCCATGTTCTGCAGCCAGTCGTGCGGGGCGGCGGCCGCGGTGGGCGGGAAGAAGCCGCGACCGGTGGTGATGGATTCGTCGACCACGATGGCGTTCTCGGGGATCGACACCGCGATCGCCTGGGCGATGGCGGCGTGGGTCAGCGCGCCGGTGGGCTTCACCAGTTCGACGAGCTTCTGCGGCTGCGCGTCGGCTGCCTTGGCGCCGACCGCCTCCGCCAGCGCATGCAGCGCGCCGACGGAATTCTCGCCCGCCTCGCACATGCGATGGACCTCGCAGCCTTCCGGCTTGAGCAGGCTCGGCTTGTTGGGATAGGCGAAGAACGCCACCGGATCGTTGGTCTCGACCAGAATGATGTGGCGGAAATCCTTGAGGATCGGGAGCGCCTGCTCGATCACGTAAGGAATGCGGTCGATGGAAAAACGGCCGCGGCCGCGCGCCATGCGCGGATTGTAGGTCTGGCCCATCACCTTGCAGCCGGTCTTGCCGGCGATCCGCGCCGCCGTCGCGAGGCCCTCCTCGGTGAGGCCGTGGCCGGTGAGCAGCAGCAGCGTCGGCTCGCCGCTGCGCAGCACCCGCGCGGCCTCTTCCACCGCCTTTGGCGAATAGCTGGCGCGCTGCGACTCGTCCGGCACCGCGGCGACGCCGTCGGCCTCGTTCCAGGCGGTGTCGGCGGGCAGGATCAGGGTCGCGATCTGGCCCGGATGGCTGCGGGCGACGGCGATGGCAGAGGCGCCATCGCGCGCCACCGAACGCGCATCCGGCGAGGTGTGCACCCACGCCGACATCGGCCGCGCCAGCCCCTCGATGTCCGAGGTCAGCGGCGCGTTGTAGTCGATGTGATAGGTGGCGTGCTGGCCGACGATGTTGACGATGCCGGACTTCGCCTTCTTGGCATTGTGCAGGTTGGCGAGGCCATTGGCGAGGCCGGGCCCGAGATGCAGCAGCGTCGAGGCCGGCTTCTCGGTCATGCGGTAGTAGCCGTCGGCGGCGCCGGTGACCACGCCCTCGAACAGGCCGAGCACGCAGCGCATACCCTCGACGCGATCGAGCGCGGCAACGAAGTGCATCTCCGACGTTCCAGGATTGGTGAAACAGACATTCACCTCGCCCGCGACCAATGTACGCACCAGACTTTCCGCACCGTTCATTCGCTGTAACCCCCGTTTGGATTTTTATTGGATCCCAGATCAATCATCCCTGAGGCGGTTCGTCAAAGGGCGCGCGCGGCGGGGTGCCATGACAATCCGGAGGGACGCCGGTGACGATGCGCCGCGCTGCGATGCGGAAGGAACCTCATCACACGGCCGTGGGTTG
Source organism: Bradyrhizobiaceae bacterium (assembly GCA_020544565.1). Classification (GTDB taxonomy): domain Bacteria; phylum Pseudomonadota; class Alphaproteobacteria; order Rhizobiales; family Xanthobacteraceae; genus Afipia. Next base: position 3,801,890 of record CP078014.1, on the reverse strand, counting down.
CGCTGCGAGGCGGTTTATGGCCTGTCGTGGAGGCGGGGCGCGGGCCGTCCCCATCGCCTGTTCCATCTGCGAGGAGTACCAATGATACGTCTGGTTTCGGCCCTGCTGGCCGCCACGATCTGCGCGACAGCGTCCCTGCCCGCCTCCGCCCGGGAGCGCCCGCAGCGGCAGGACTACGTCGTGGACGAATCACCGTTCGCCAATTTCTTCCGCGGCTTCGGCAGCAACGGCGTCAGCCCGGGCTCCGGCCCGGTTCCGCGCACGGTGGTGAACTTCCACAGCAACTACGCCCCCGGCACCATCGTCGTCGACACCCGCGAGCGCCGGCTCTACCTCGTCACCGGCGATGGCCAGGCCATCCGCTACGGCATCGGCGTCGGCCGCGACGGCTTCCGCTGGGGCGGCGTGCACCGCGTCACCGCCAAGAAGGAATGGCCGGGCTGGACTCCGCCGGCGCAGATGCTGCGGCGACGGCCGGACCTGCCGCGCTACATGGAAGGCGGCCCCGACAACCCGCTCGGCGCGCGCGCGCTCTATCTCGGCTCGACGCTCTACCGCATCCACGGCTCCAACGAGCCGGAGACCATCGGCCAGGCGGTGTCGTCGGGCTGTTTCCGCATGGTCAACGACGACGTCATCGACCTCTACAACCGCGTCCAGGTCGGCGCCAAGGTCGTCGTCAAGAACTGAACCGTCCGGGCATGACGGCGGGCCGGCCTGCGGGGCCGGCGCGCAGCCCGCGCAAGGATTGCGATGCAAGCACGCCCCGCCCCGCGACGGTTTGCGCCGAGCCTTGTCGCCGCGCTCGGCCTCCTCGCGCCGGGCTTGCTCGCACTGGGCTTGCTCGCGCGGACCGACGTGGCGGCGGCGGCGCAGATCCGCGCCGAGCCGGTGCGGGCCGCCGTCCATGCCCGCAGCGAGCGCAAAGCCTTCACCGACGCCGAGATCATCGACGGCTTCATGAAGACGGCGTTCGGCGCCGAGTATCACCTCGCCGGCCGGGTCGATCGCATCCGCAAATACCACGCGCCGGTGCGCATCTTCATCGACGGCGCGGCCCGCGCCGACCGCCGCGGCCAGCTCGGCCGCGTGGTCGACGACATCGCCGCCAAGGTCCGCAACCTCGACATCGCGATCGTGCCGGGGCGCGAAAGCGCCAACGCCGTGATCACGCTGGTGCGCGACCGCGACCTGAACAAGACCATCGCCGCTTTCTACGGCTCCGACCGGGCGCAGGACATCCATCAGGCGCTCGATCCGCAGTGCCTGTCCGGCTTCCGCAAGAACGAGAAATTCGAGATCCAGCGCTCGGACGTGATCCTGACCGTCGACAACGGCGATTTCGTCTTTCTCGACTGCGCCTATGAGGAGCTGCTGCAATCGCTCGGCCCGATCAACGACACCGACGCGGTACCGTGGACCATGTTCAACGATCAGGTGTCGATGGGCTTCTTCGACATCTACGACCAGTACATCATGAACATTCTCTACGATCCGCGCATCCGCGCCGGCATGACCGTGGACCAGGTCCGCGCGGTGCTGCCCGCCGTGCTGCCGGACGTGCGCGCCTGGGTCGCCCGGGTCAACAACCTGCCGCCATAAAGCATGATCCCGAAAAGTGGGAACCGGTTTTCGGAAAAGATCATGCTCAAACAAAAGATAGACAGCCGGGGACCAACGCCATTGAATCAGTCTCCCGCGCGCCCTTCACGATTTGAAGAACGCGCTGGCGGCGGCGCGGCTGGCGCGCTTCTTCGCGGCGTCCGCCTTCAGCCGCTCGATCTCGGCCGTCAGCGCCGCGATCCGCGCCTCGATATCGTCGACCGAGAGCAGCGACAGATCCTGTCCCAGTTCGTGGACAATCTTGGCCCGCGGCCTGTCGTCATCGTCGGCGGCCATGCTTCCCTCCCGCGCTCCGTCCGCTTATAGCTCTTGTCGTCGCCGACATGTGTCATGTCCCGCCCCGACCTCGCAAGGACCCGCCCAAGGACCCGCCATGGACAAGCTGCCCGCCCAGATGACCGCCATCGCCATCTCGAAGCCCGGCGGCCCCGAGGTGCTGGTGCCCGAACCGCGGCCGGTGCCGCAGCCCGGCCCCCACGACATCCTGATCAAGGTCGTCGCCGCCGGCGTCAACCGCCCGGACGTGGCGCAGCGCAGCGGCGCCTATCCGCCGCCGCCCGGCGCCAGCGATCTTCCCGGCCTCGAAGTCGCGGGCGAGGTGGTCGCGGTGGGCGATGCCGTCACCCGGCGCAAGATCGGCGACAAGGTGATGTCGCTGGTGGCCGGCGGCGGCTACGCCGAATATTGCCTGACCCACGAGACCCACGCGATGCCGGTGCCGGCGGGCTTCTCGCTGATCGAGGCTGGCGCCACGCCGGAAACCCTGATGACGGTGTGGCACAACGTGTTCGAGCGCGGCGGCCTGCAGAGCGGCGAAACCCTGCTGGTCCATGGCGGCTCCTCCGGCATCGGCACCATGGCGATCCAGATGGCCAAGGCCCACGGCGCCAGGGTGTTCGTCACCGTCGGCGGCCAGGACAAGGTCGACGCCTGCCTCAAGCTCGGCGCCGACGCCGCCATCAACTACAGGACCGAGGATTTCGTCGCGAAGACCAGGGAGCTCACCGACGGAACCGGAGTCAACGTCATCCTCGACATGGTCGGCGGCGATTACATCGAGCGCAACTACGACGCCGCCGCGATGGACGGCCGCATCGTCCAGATCGCGTTTCTCGGCGGAGCCAAGGCCACCGTCAATTTCAGCAAGCTGATGATGAAGCGGCTGCACCACACCGGATCGACGCTGCGCCCGCGCAGCGTCGCCGACAAGGCCGCCATGGTCGCCGCGATCGAGGCGACGGCGCTGCCGTGGTTCGCGGCCGGCCGCGTCCGGCCGGTGATCGACAGCACCTTCCCGCTGCGGGAGGCGGCGAAGGCCCACGCGCGGATGGAGACCAGCCAACATATTGGCAAAATTGTGCTCACGGCGTAAAATTCTGATCGGATTCGAAGGCCCGGGAACCGCTCGAAACCCTTTGAACTCCTTCATATTCGTGGCATCTATCGCCCTCCCCGCGGCGGCTCGGCGACGAGCCCCGCGCCCATCGCGGAGAGCTGACTTTGCGCTCGATCAGACGCTTCGCGCTGCCACCGATATCCCTGCGAAGCCCGCTTCGCGCCGCAGCGCTGACCCTTGTCCTGACCCTTCTGGCCCTTGCCGCCATCCGGCCGGCGCAGGCGCTCGACGCGGTCAGCGTGCGCAGCGACGCGCCCGCCATCGATCTCACCGGCATCCTCGAGTTCCAGCGCAGCGACACCGACCGCATCCAGGTCTCCACCGCGCCGGGAACCGACGGCATCGTGCGCCGCATCGAGGTACGCGCCCGCGAGGGCGGACAGAACTGGGTGGTGTTCGCGCTCGCCAACAATACCGACGACCAGCTCGACCGCCTGATCGTGGTGCCGCATTACCGCATCGTCTCGTCGGGACTGCTGTGGCCCGATCTCGGCCTGTCGCGGGTGGCCACCATCACCCCCTCAGCCGGTGACCGGCCCGAGCGGCAGGACAGCGCCACCGCCGACATCTTCCGCATCACCCTCGATCCCGGCGCGGTGGTGACCTACATCGCCGAGCTGCGCACCGACAACATTCCCCAGATCTATCTGTGGGAACCGGAAGCCTACAAGGACAAGGTCAACTCCTTCACCCTGTACCAGGGCATCGTCATCGGCATCTCCGGCCTGCTGGCGCTGGTGCTGACCATCCTGTTCGTGGTCAAGGGCAGCATCATGTTCCCCGCCGCCGCAGCGCTGGCGTGGGCGGTGCTGGTCTATATCGGCGTCGATTTCGGCTTCTGGGGCAAGGTGTTCGACATGTCGTCGGGGGCCGAGCGGATCTGGCGCGCCGCCGGCGAGGCGATGCTCGCCGCTACCATGCTGGTGTTCCTGTTCGCCTATCTCAACCTGTCGCGCTGGCACGTGCGCTATTCGCACATCACCATCGGCTGGCTGGTGTTCCTCGGCGCACTGGTGGGGCTGGCGCTGTTCGATCCCGCCGTCGCCTCCGGCATCGCCCGCATTTCGCTGGCGCTGATCGCGGTGTGCGGCCTGGCGCTGATCATCTACCTCTCCACCCACGGCTTCGACCGCGCGGTGCTGCTGATCCCGACCTGGTTCCTGCTGACAATGTGGGTGGTGGCGGCGGCCATGACCATCACCGGCGCGGTCACCAACGACATCGTCGGCCCGGCGCTGCTCGGCGGCCTGGTGCTGATCGTGATGCTGATCGGCTTCACGGTGATGCAGCACGCCTTCGCCGGCGGCGGCGCCGGCAGCAGCGTCGTCTCCGACGTCGAGCGCCGCGCGCTGGCGCTGACCGGCTCCGGCGACCTGATCTGGGACTGGGACGTCTCCGCCGACAAGGTGTTCACCAGCCCCGAGACCGAGGCGCTGCTCGGCCTGCGCCGCGGCGCACTGGAGGGCCCCGCGGCGAAATGGCTCGAAGTGCTGCACCCGCTCGACCAGGACCGTTTCCGCGCCGCGCTCGACAGCGTGCTCGACCAGCGCCGCGGCCGGCTGGTGCAGGACTTCCGGCTGCGCACCCCGGACGGCCACTTCATGTGGTTCGCGCTCAAGGCGCGTCCGGTGGTCGGCTCCGACGGCGAGGTGTCGCGCGTGGTCGGCACACTGACCGACGTCACCGAGAGCAAGAACGCGGAGGAGCGGCTGCTACACGATTCCGTGCACGACAACCTCACCGGCCTGCCCAACCGGCAACTGTTCCTCGACCGCCTCGGCGCGGTGGCGACCTTCGCCAAGTCCGCGACCAACCTGCGCCCCACCGTGATGGTGATCGACCTCGACCGCTTCAAGCAGGTCAACGATTCCGTCGGCATCGCGGTCGGCGATTCGATCCTGCTGACGCTGGCGCGCCGCCTCGCCCGCGTGCTCAAGCCGCAGGACACGCTGGCGCGGCTGTCCGGCGACCAGTTCGGCCTGATCCTGACCTCGGAGCACGAGCCGGCCCGCATCACCGCGCTGGCCGAAACCATCCGCAAGACCATCCGCGCACCGATCGCCTTCGACGGCCGCGAGATCTTCCTCACCGCCTCGATCGGCCTCGCGCTCAGCGACCCGCAGACGCCGCTCACCGACGAGATCGTCAAGGACGCCGAACTGGCGATGTATCATTCCAAGCGCATCGGCGGCGACCGCATCGACGTCTACAAGCCGGCGATGCGCACCCGCAAGACCGACCGCCTGACGCTCGAATCGGATCTGCGCCGCGCCATCGAACGCGGCGAGATCGCGATCCTCTACCAGCCCATCGTACGGCTCGAGGATCGCAGCATCGCCGGCTTCGAAGCGTTGGCGCGCTGGGACCATCCCAAGCTCGGGCGCATGGCGCCGTCGGAGTTCATCGCTATTGCCGAAGAGAACGGCATGATCGTCGAACTCGGCACCTTCGTGATGGACACCACCGCCAAGCAGCTCGCCGTGTGGCAGCGCGCGATGCGCGGACGCGAGCCGATCTTCGCCAGCGTCAACGTCTCCTCGCGCCAGTTGCTGCGCCACGACCTGATCCACGACGTGCGCGGCGTGCTGTCGCGCGCGGCGGTGGCGCGCGGCTCGCTCAAGCTGGAACTGACCGAATCCATGGTGATGGAGAATCCCGAGCACGCCGCCCAGATGCTGAGCCGCATCAAGGAGCTCGGCATCGGCCTCTCCCTCGACGATTTCGGCACCGGCCATTCATCGCTGGCCTACCTGCAGCGCTTCCCGTTCGACACCATCAAGATCGACCAGTCGTTCGTGCGCACCACCAGCCGCGGCGCGCGCCCGGTGCTGCTGAAATCGATCATCGCCATGGCCCACGACCTGCACATGCAAGTGGTGGCGGAAGGCGCCGAGACCGATTCCGACGCGGTGGAGCTGTTCCAGCTCGGCTGCGACTATGCCCAGGGCTTCGCCTTCGGCGAGCCGCTCGACGCCGACGCCAGCACCCGCCTGCTCACCGGCGACAAGACGGACCAGCCGCGCGCCCCGCGCCAGCGGCTGCGCCGCTTCACCGCGGCAGCGACGGCTCCGGCGGCAACGCCGGCGCAGCCGGCCGCGACCACGGCGAGCGGACCCGGGCCGAGCTAGCGCGGCGGCGCGCGCTACAGCAGCACCGGCCGGTCGGGCAGTTCGTTGCGACCGGAGGTAGTCGGGGGAAAATGCGCCGCGAGCAGCCGGGTGACGGCGTCGATGCCCTTGAGCACGCCGTCTTCGAAATGCCCCGCCCGGAAATCCGCCTCCATGACGTGGCAGATGTCGTCCCATTCGCGCTGCGCCACCCGCGCGGCGATGCCGCGATCGGCGACGATCTCGACGTCGCGGTCGGCCAGCAGCAGATAGATCAGGATGCCGTTGTTGTGCGCGGTGTCCCATACCCGCAGCCGCGCGAACACGTCGATGGCGCGGGCGCGGGCGGACTGCCCCGAGAACAGCGGCGCGCCGTCGAGCGCGCCTTCCACCGCAAAGCGGATCTGGCCGCCGTGGCGCATTTCGCTGGCCGCGATCGCCTGCTCGATCCGGGCGAGAACCGTATCCGGAAACACCCGGCGCACCACCCAGCGATGATGCAGCAGATGCCGGCCGATGCGTTGCATGCTCATCGCTACCACCGCCCCGATGCGCCGCCGCCGCCGAAGCTGCCGCCGCCGCCGCTAAATCCACCGCCACCCCCGCCGCCGCCGAAGCCGCCTCCGCTGAACCCGCCGCCACGTCCGCCGGGACGGACCCCGCCCGGCGAGGACATGGCGCCGAGCAGCGTGAACGCGAACACGCCGAGACCGACCAGCACGGCCGGAATCCACGCGCCGATCAGCAGCCAGGTGATGATGCCGAGACCGCCGCCGGCAAGCGCCGCCCCGATCAGGCGGCCGAACATCGCCCGCAGGATGCCGCCGCCGAACAGCGCGCCGAAGAACAGGAACGGCAGATACTCGCCGATGGAATCGAAATCGGCCGACTGGCCGCGCGGCTGCGGCGCGGGCAGCGGCTCGCCGTCCACCACTTTCAGGATGCGGTCGACGCCGTCGGTGATGCCGCCGGCGAAATCGCCGGTGCGGAATTTCGGGGTGATGATCTCGTCGATGATGCGCTTCGAGGTGGCGTCGGTGAGCGCGCCTTCGAGCCCGTAGCCGACTTCGATGCGCAGCCGGCGGTCGTTCTTGGCGATCAGCAGCAGCGCGCCGTCGTCGACCTTCTTGCGCCCGAGCTTCCACTGCTCGGCGACGCGCAGCGCATATTGCTCGATGGTCTCGGGCTCCGTCGTCGGCACGATCAGCACCTCGATCTGGCTGCCCTTGCGGTCCTCGAAATCCTTCAGCTTCTGTTCGAGCCGCGCCGCCTGCTCGGCCGACAGCGTGCCGGTGAGATCGACCACCCGCCCGCTCAGGGGCGGCACCGCGACGTCCGCCAGCGCGGCGAACGCCCAGCACAGCATCCATGCGAGAATGGCCGCCCGCGCCACCTTCATCGCCGGCACCCCGGCCGCCGCGCTATTTCGCCGCCGGCTGCGGCGACGGCGCGTTGAACTCCACCTTCGGCGCGGTGGAGATCGCCTTCTCGTTGTCCACGGTGAAGTTGGGCTTCTCCCGATAGCCGAACGCCATCGCGGTCAGGTTGTTGGGGAAGGTGCGGATGCCGACGTTATAGTCCTGCACCGCCTTGATGTAGCGGTTGCGCGCCACCGTGATGCGGTTCTCGGTGCCTTCGAGTTGCGCCACCAGATCGCGGAACAACTGGTCCGACTTGAGCTGCGGGTAGTTCTCGGTGGTGACCAGGAGCCGTGACAACGCCCCGGTCAGCTCGCCCTGCGCCTGCTGGAATTTCTGGAAGGCGGCGGGATCGTTGAGCACCTCCGGCGTCACCTGGATGGTGCCGACCTTGGCGCGGGCGTTGGTGACGCCGAGCAGCACGTCCTTCTCCTGCTGGGCGAAGCCCTTCACCGAGTTGACGAGGTTCGGCACCAGATCGGCGCGGCGCTGGTACTGGTTGACGACCTCCGACCAGCTCGACTTCACCGATTCGTCGTTCTGCTGAATGGCGTTGTAACCGCAATTGGTCAGGCTCAGCGACGCCAGCGCGGCGAGGACGGTGAGAAACTTGCGCATGAATGTCTCCAGTCAGGGATGCCGAACGCGGCACGACAACGGGCGGAAAACACAGAAGCCGCCCGGGGGGACGATCCTATACGGTTGCGACGCGGCGGTCATGCCCCCGTGGGCCCGCCGCCTCGTCCAGAGCAGTTCACGTTTTGATGGAAACAGAACAATCCGTCATGGCCGGGCATAGCCCGTCGAAGACGGGCGTGAACGCCCTCTCGTCCCGGCCATCCACGTCTTATTTCGTTGGAACTCCCAAGACGTGGATGCCCGGCATAAAGCCGGGCATGACGAGTTGTTGATTCCGTCTCAACGAAACTTGCTCCAGCGCGCATCTCATGACTGGGTTGCGCGCGATTTGTCTGGAAACCGGGCCGCGTCCGGGCCAAAGTTCCGTTTCGAAACCTGCAACGGATCCCGCCATGACCACGCCCGCCGACACCCTCATCGACACCGGCACCGAGGAACTGCTGTGCGTGCTGCGCGACCGCGTCGCGGTGATTACCCTCAACCGTCCGCAGGCGCGCAATGCGCTGTCGGATCGGCTCACGCCGGCATTGCGCCGGATGATCCGGCACTGCGGCGAAAGCCCGGATGTCGGCGCGTTGCTGATCACCGGCGCGGGAGCCGCGTTCTGCGCCGGCGGCGACGTCAAGGGCATGGGCGGCGGCGCGCCGGAACTGAGCTTCGACGAGAAGGTGGCGCGGCTGCAGGAGCGCCAGCGCACCCTCACCGGCGCCTTGGTCAATGTGCGCAAGCCGACCATCGCCGCGCTGCCCGGCCCCGCCGCCGGCGCGGGGCTGGCGCTGGCGCTCGCCTGCGACCTGCGCATCGCCGCGGAATCCGCCGTCGTCACCACCGCCTATGTCCGGATCGGCCTGAGCGGCGATTACGGCATGGCGTGGCTGCTCACCCGCATCGTCGGCACCGCGCGGGCGCGCGAACTGATGTTCTTCGCCGACAAGATCGACGCCCGGCGCTGCGAGACCCTCGGCCTCGTCAACCGCGTGGTGGCGGACGACGCGCTGCGCGACGAAGCCTTCGCCATGGCGCACACTCTGGCTCACGGCCCGGCCACGGCGCTGCGCTTTCTCAAGGACAATCTCGACGAGGCGCTGATGCACGACTTCATGACCGCGCTCGACCACGAGGCCGAGCGCATGGTGCGCGCCAGCGCCACCGCCGATCACAGGGAGGCGGTGAAGGCTTTCGTCGAAAAACGCAAACCGGTGTTCGGCGCGGGCTAGCGCGATTTTGGTTTCAAGTTGAATCGCACCATCCTTCACCTCTCCCCGGCGGGGAGAGGTCGGCGAGCGAGCCGGGTGAGGGGGATCGGATTTTAAGTCAGACATCCAGCACCCCTCACCCCAACCCTCTCCCCAAAAGAGCGTTTACGCCCGTCTTCGACGGGCTATGGGGAGAGGAAGCTTATCGGGCGTGCCGCGCCGCCTCTCTCAAAGCGAAAACACTTTAAAGAGCGCTCACGCCGCTTCGAGCAGCGCCACCGTGCCCTGCCCGCCATCGGCGCAGACGCTGACGATGGCGCGGCTGCCCTTGGCCATCGCCGCCAGCGCCTTCACCGCCTGGCTCAAAATCCGCGCGCCGGTGGCGCCGAACGGATGGCCGAGCGCGATGCTGCCGCCGTTGGGATTGATGCGCGCGCACGGCACCTTGCCGAAATCGGCGGCGACGCCGGCCCGGTCGCGGACGAACTCCGGGCTGTCCAGCGCCCTGACATGGGCCAGCACCTGCGCCGCGAACGCCTCGTGGATCTCCCACAAATCGATGTCGGCATAAGCGAGCCCGTGACGCACGAGCAGGCGCGGGATGGCGTAAGGCGGCGCCATCAGCAGGCCCTCGGTGCAGAAATCCACCGCGGCGATCTCCCAGTCGATCAGCTTGACCCGCGGAATGGACGCCGGCAGCCGCGCCAGCCCCTGCTCTGAAGCGACCCACACGCCGGCCGCGCCATCGGTCAGCGGCGACGAATTGCCGGCGGTGAGCGTGCCGCGACCGCTGGTGCGGTCGAATGCCGGCGCGAGCCGCGCCAGCTTTTCCAGCGAGGTGTCCTTGCGCGGAATGGTGTCGCGCCGCACCCCGTCGAACGGAATGACGAGGTCGTCGAAAAATCCGCGATCCCACGCCGCCACCGCGCGCTGGTGGCTCTCCAGCGCGACGCGGTCCTGCGCCTCGCGCGAGATGGTCCAGTGCTTGGCGGTGATCTCGGTGTGCTCGCCCATGCTCATGCCGGTGGTGCGGTTGCTCACCGAGGGAATGTACAGCCGCACGTCGCGCAGCCTCAGGTCGATGGCATGGCTGAGCTTCTGGCCGAGCGAACGCGCGCCGGCAAACTGGCGCACCCAGTTCGACAGCGACATGCCGAGGCCGAGCTGGATCTGGCTCAGGCTGTCGACGCCGCCGACCAGAGCGACATGGCGCGACACGCCGTCGAGCAGGCCGGCCGCCTCGAACGCGCCCATCATGCTGGTGGAACAGGCCATCACCGTCGTATAGGCCGGCACCGTGGCGTCGAGGCCGGCGTCCATCACGATCTCGCGGGCGATGTTGCTCCAGGTGAGATTGGGCACGACATTGCCCCACACCACCACGTCCGGCCGGCCGCCATCGAGCAGGCCGGCCATGTGGCGCACCACCGGCACCGACAGCGCGATGGCGTCCGCCCCAGACAACGGACCGTCGACCCGGGCGAACGGCGTTCGCACCCCCGCCGCAAGCCAGATCGCGCCGGGGCGGGATGCGGATTCGGCCATGCGGACACCTCCTGGATCGACCGCCGACCGCGGCATGAACCAAGCCTAGTCGATCCGGCGAACCGCGCACAAGCCGATCCCGGCGCCAACCCGCCGGCGCGGCTCACGCCCGCCAGAACGGCTTGTTGGCCTCGTCGGCGAAATCGCTCCAGCTCGCGCCGACGTCGTGGAAATCCTGCTCGCTGAGCCGCAGCAGTTCGTGCCGCTGCTGCGACCTCGCCCGCCACAGCTGCAACGTCGCCATCATCGCGCCGAGCGGGTGGAAGCCCCCAGCATGATGATGATGATTTGTCATCACTTCGCTTGTGCAAATAGACATAACCATCTCCCCTGGCGTGAATGAACTCGAGAAATAGGCGCGTCCACCGGCCTTGACAAACGACTGGTTGTCCCGCAATCATGAGATATATTCATGCATGGAGGCGGTCATGACCGCGAGGCTGCCATCCCTCAACGGCCTGCGCGCCTTCGAGGCCGCCGCCCGGCATCTGTCCTTCACCAGCGCCGCGCAGGAGCTGAACGTCACCCAGACCGCCATCAGCCATCAGATCCGGCGGCTGGAGGACGAACTCGGCGTCAAGCTGTTCGTGCGGCAGAGCCGGTCGCTGGCGCTGACCCCGCAGGCGGCCGACTATCTGCCCGGCATCCGCGCCGCGTTTCAGGACCTGCGCACCGCCACCGACCGGCTGCTGCGCAAGGGCCAGGACCGGGTGCTGACGGTGAGCACCGTGGCCTCCTTCGCCGCCAAGTGGCTGCTGCCGCGCCTGACCGGGTTTCAGGAGCAGCATCCCGACATCGAGGTGCGCATCACCACCTCCGTCGATCTGGTGGATTTCCGCCGCGATGATGTCGATGCCGCCATCCGCTACGGACGCGGCCAGTGGCCCGGCCTTCAGGCCGAGTGGCTGATGGCCGATCAGCTGTTTCCGGTGTGCAGCCCGGCGCTGCTGACCGGCGACAACGGCCTCAAGCGCCCCGAGGATCTGGCGCGGTTCACGCTGCTGCACAATTCCGTCAACGGCGACGACTGGCGGCTGTGGCTCGCGGCCGCCGGACTGCCGGCGGCCATCGCCCGCGGTCGCGGACTGACCTTCGATCTCGCCTTCATGACGTTGCAGGCCGCCATCGACGGCATCGGCGTCGCCATCGGCCACACCTCTTTCGTTCAGGACGACATCGCCAAGGGCCGGCTGGTGGCGCCGTTCGACATGACGCTGCCGGCGGAGGCGGGCTATTATTTCGTCGCGCCGCCGGACAAGATCGCCGCGCCCAAGGTCGAGGCGTTCCGGACGTGGCTGATCAAGACGTCGCGCGCCCCTCAGCGGCCCGAGCAACCTCTCCGAAAGCCGTCATGAACATCTTTCTCGCGCTGTTCCAGACCGGCAAGCGCGGTGGCAAGGAGCGCGACGCCCTCGCCGTCGCCGACCACCTCGCCGCGCGCGGCCATGAGGTGACGCTGCTCACCACCACGCCCGATGTGAGCATCCCCGCGCTGCGCGTGGTGACGCTACCGCGCAAGGGCCTCTCCAACCACGCCCGCGCGCGCCATTTCGCCAAAGCCGTGATCCGCTCCGCCGCCGCGGCGCGGCCGCACGCGCTGATCGCGTTCGAGCGCATTCCCGGCGCGGATTTCTTTTTCGCCGCCGACGCCGCGATGGCGCCGCGCCTCGGCGGCGCGGGATCGTTCTTGCCGCGCAAGCGCACGTATCGCGCGCTGGAGCGCGGCGTCGCCGGGCCATCGGCGCGCACGCATGTCTTCTTCCTGACGCAGCGCCAGCGCGACGACTATGCCGCGATCTACGGCCTCGATCCCGCGCGCACCACCGTGCTGCCGCCGATCCTGCACGACGAACGCTATCGCGCCGTCGCGCTTCCCTCCGAGCGCGACCGCATCCGCGCCCAGCTCAACGTGCCGGCGCAGGCGGTGCTGGCCGCCGCCATCGCCGTGCAGCCGAAGCAGAAAGGCGTCGACCGCAGCCTCGCGGCGCTGCCGGCATTTCCCGACCTGCATCTGCTGGTCGCCGGTTCGTCGGAGGACTGGATCATGACGCAGGCCCGCGCGCTCGAGGTCGCGGACCGCGTCCACGTGCTGCCCTATGCCGACAACGTCATGGCGCTGCTGTCCGCCGCCGACGTGCTGCTGCATCCGGCGCGGGCGGAGGCGGCCGGGCAGGTCATCGGCGAAGCATTGCTGGCCGGCACCCCGGCCATCGTCTCGGGCATCTGCGGCTATGGCGACGCGGTGGCGCGCTCCGGTGCCGGCGTGGTGCTGCCGGAGCCGTTCGCGGCGGACGCCTATGCCCGCGCCATCGCTAACACGCTGCAACGCCTGCCGCAGATGCGCGCGGCCGCGGCGGCCGAATCCCGGCGGCTGCTGTCGTTGCAGGGACGCTGGCTCACGGTGATCGCCGACGCCGTCGAACAATTCGCGGCGGCAAACCGTCAAACGACTTGAAGTGGATTTCGTTGAAACGAAATCAACAACTCGTCATGCCCGGCTTTATGCCGGGCATCCACGTCTCGGGAGTTTCAACCAAGGAAGACGTGGATGGCCGGGACAAAAGGGCGTTCACGCCCGTCTTCGACGGGCTATGGCCCGGCCATGACAGATCAACTACATCCCTCAAAAGCATAAACGCCCTAGCTGTGCAGGCCCGGCGCCTCATGGCCGGTGCGCGCGACATATTCGGTGTAGCCGCCGCCATACTGGTGCACGCCCTCGGGCGTCAGCTCCAGCACGCGGTTGGACAGCGCCGCCAGAAAATGCCGGTCGTGCGACACGAACAGCATGGTGCCCTCGTAGTCCGCCAATGCGGTGATCAGCATGTCCTTGGTGGCCATGTCGAGATGGTTGGTGGGCTCGTCCAGCACCAGGAAGTTCGGCGGATCGAACAGCATCTTGGCCATCACCAGACGGGCCTTCTCGCCGCCCGACAGCACCCGGCATTTCTTCTCGACGTCGTCGCCGGAGAAGCCGAAACATCCCGCCAGCGCCCGCAGCGAACCCTGCCCGGCCTGCGGAAAGGAATATTCCAGCTCCTCGAAGATGGTGCGCTCGCCGCCGAGCAGGTCCATCGCGTGCTGGGCGAAGTAGCCCATCTTGACGCTGCCGCCGAGCGCCACCGCGCCGTCGTCCGGGTCGGTCGCGCCCGCCACCAGCTTCAGCAGCGTGGATTTGCCGGCGCCGTTGACGCCCATCACGCACCAGCGCTCGCGGCGGCGGATGGCGAAATCGAGCCCCTCATAGATGGCGCGGCCGCCATAGCCCTTGTGCACGTTCTTCAGGCTCGCCACGTCCTCGCCGGAGCGCGGCGCGGGCTGGAACTCGAAGGCGACGGTCTGGCGGCGACGCGGCGGCTCGACGCGCTCGATCTTGTCGAGCTTCTTGACCCGGCTCTGCACCTGCGCGGCGTGGGAGGCGCGCGCCTTGAAGCGCTCGATGAACTTGATCTCCTTGGCGAGCATCGCCTGCTGGCGCTCGAACTGGGCCTGCTGCTGCTTCTCGCTGAGCGCGCGCTGCTGCTCGTAGAATTCGTAGTTGCCGGAATAGGACGTCAGCGCGCCGCCGTCGATCTCCACCACCTTGGAGACGATGCGGTTCATGAATTCGCGGTCGTGCGAGGTCATCAGCAGCACGCCGTCGTAGTTCTTGAGAAAAGCCTCCAGCCAGATCAGGCTTTCCAGATCGAGATGGTTGCTCGGCTCGTCGAGCAGCATGGCGTCCGGACGCATCAGGAGAATGCGGGCCAGCGCCACGCGCATCTTCCAGCCGCCCGACAGCGCGCCGACATCGCCGTCCATCATCTCCTGACTGAAGCTCAAGCCCGCGAGCACCTCGCGGGCGCGGCCTTCGAGGGCGTAGCCGTCGAGTTCCTCGAAGCGGGCCTGCACCTCGCCATAGCGCGCGATGATGGTCTCCATGTCGTGGGCCTGATCGGGATCGCCCATCGCGGTCTCGAGCTCTTTCAGCTCGGCCGCGACCGCGCTGACCGGCCCAGCGCCGTCCATCACCTCGGCGACGGCGCTGCGGCCGGACATCTCACCGACATCCTGGCTGAAATAGCCGATGGTGACGCCGCGATCGACCGCGACCTGGCCCTCGTCGGGCAGGTCCTGCCCGGTGATCATCCGGAACAGCGTGGTCTTGCCGGCGCCGTTGGGGCCGACGAGGCCGACCTTCTCGCCCTTCTGGAGCGCCGCCGACGCCTCGATGAAAAGGATCTGGTGGCCGTTCTGCTTGCTGATGTTGTCGATGCGAATCATGGAACGCGGATACCCGAACTGGTTGCGGCCGCCTTATGCCACAGGCTGCGCCGCATGGAAGGGGCTTCCGGGTCGCAGCTGCATGTTCCTCCGCGCGGCCGGACTACGCCGCCAGCACCATCACCAGGCCGATGCTGGTCGCCAGCAGCAGCAGGAGCGACAGGGTGACGGTCGCGGTGACCCGGCCGCCGACATGCGACAGCACCCGCACATCGACGCCGAGCCCCAGCGCCGCCATCGACACCACCGTCAGCACGCCTGCGATCCGCGTCACCGGCATCACCACCGTGTCGGGAATGAGGTGCAGCGAACGCAGCGTCGCCAGAGCGAGAAAGCCGATGATGAACCAGGGCACCAGCGTGAACAGGCCCATCCTGCTGACGGCGCGGACGGCGTCGCCGTTCAGCCGCGGCGCGTACAGCGATAATCCGACCACCACCGGGCCGAGCATCAGCACCCGCACCAGCTTGACCAGCGTGCCGATCTGGGTGCTGACCAGCCCGGCCGGCACAGTGGCGGCGAGCACCTGCGGCACCGCATAGACCGTCAGCCCCGCCACGATACCGTATTGCGTCGCCGACAATTGCAGCAGCGGAATCAAGAGCGGCAGCCCGAGCACCATCAGCACGCCGAGCAGCGCCGTGAACGAAATCGAGGACGCGATGTCGTCGCCATGGGCGTCGATCACCGGTGCGACCGCGGCGATGGCGGAATTGCCGCAGATCGCATTGCCGCAGGCGACGAGGATCGACAGCTTGGTCGGCAGCCCGAGCAGTCTGCCGAGCACGAGCGTCGCGCCGAGCGTGAGTGCGACGGTGGCGACGATCGCGCCCAGCAGCACCGCGCCGGACGCCGCGAGCGCGGCGAAACTGATCGACGCGCCGAGCAGCATGACCGCGACTTCGAGCAACTGCTTGGCGCTGAAGGCGATGCCGGCCTGCAGGCGCGGCGACGGCGTCCACGCCGCGCGCATCGCCATGCCGATGAGAATCGCGATCACCAGCGCCTCGATATAGGGATGCGCGAACAGCCGTTCCTCGGCGTGCTGGATCGCCATCGCCACCACCGTCACCGCGACGCACAGCATCACCCCGGGAACGAGGCCCGCGAGCGACCTGAAAGCGGAGCCCGCGCGAGATCGCAATGGTTGTTCGCTGTCGCCGCCAGGCGGCTGATTGTTCTTCGACGACACCGGTCACCTCGCTGATGCAGGACAACCAGTGCGTCAAAACGCCAATTCGCAGAAATATATTTTCTATCTAGGCGAATGAGAAAAAGTTATGCGGCCATCGGTTCGGCCTCGGGATCAATCCATTTCTCAGAACGCGATGGCCCGCCCAAAGCCGTCGAACAATGCGGGCTCGAACCAGAGCGCGCGGGCGATGACGATCGCGATCGCGATCGTCCAGAACAGCACCACCCCGGCGCGCACCAGCCATCGCGCGCCGCGTGCGCGCGCCGCGGCCTCGCCGGAGAGCGGCACAGCCCCGCCGAAGGGTTCGAATGTCGCCGGATCCATCGCAACGCTCCATCCGGATGGGGGCAAAGGCCGCTGCCACATCCGGCGGCCCTCAGATGGCCTCCGACGCCGCTACCCCACAAACGCCCTCAGCATCTTCGCGGCGCGGCCAAGCTGATCGTTGTTCAACCGGGAGAGGGTGCGGTGAATATCGGTTAGAAGCCTTGCCCGTTCTCCGGTGCCCGGCATGGCGTCGGCGCCGAACAGAACGGGCGCGGGAATGTCGAGGGCGGACGCAATCTTTTCTGCCGTCTCAAACAGTGGTGCGGCGACACCCCGCTCGATCTTACCGATTGTCTCGCGCGAAATGCCAGTCTGACCGGAAAGCTGCTCAAGGGTCCAGCCTTTAGCCTTCCGATGATGGCGGACATTCGCGCCGAAAAGTCGTTGAAGCTCCATATGCGCACCTCGTTCAGAACAAAGGCGGCAAAGGGCTACTCAAATCGAGAAATGAGAACTTTGCATTCTCACGTTTTGAGAACTATAACATCTCATTCAATGAAGTCCGACGTTGTGGTTCTGCAAATGACGATGGTCGATCTGCTCCTTGCTATTTTGCATTGGCTCTTGTTGATCTTCTTCGGCGGTCAGGCATTTGCCTTTGTTGGCCTCGTCCTATGGACCATCTGGACCGAGGCGATAAAGCCGAGGCTGATCCCAGTAAATGATATCGCCCGCGTGGCTGACGACATTATCGCTAGCTATCCCGACCCGGAGCTTGAGGCTTTCGCTCGCCATGAGCGCGCGTGGTACGATAGCGACGGTGCCGAGCAGACCTATTGGTATCGGGTGCGGAAGGCCGTCAGGCGGCGGCTGGAAGGGCGCTGAGGCCCGTCAGTCGAACAGAGGGCCGTGACCACCGCCAGCGGCCTTACGGCGAACCTCGTCTTCGCGTGCCTCGCTGACCTCGCGCCAGATGTCGTAGGTCTCGCGCACCATCTGGTCGAGCTGGTCGAAGCCAAAGAGTTCGACGCCTTCGTCGGTGCTCAGCGTCACCGGGCGCTGGTCGTCAACCACATCGCCGAACTGCACGACCCCGAGTCGAGCGGCGGTGAAGTCCGGATTGGCGACCCGGATATGCTCATGCATCATCGAGAAGACAAACCGTCTCGCTTCTGCCGTCAGCCGCTTGCCGCGCCGGGGGTCGATGAAGATCACCAGCGGGGCACCCTCCAGCGCCGTCACCATCGGCAACCAGTATTCCACCTTCTCGCCGACGCTCAAAGGAAGTGGGAAGAAGGCTTGAGAGCGGCTTCGCAAGGCATTTGCGCGCGCGAAGTCGTGCAGACCCTTGGCGACGAGCAGGTTGGCGTTGCATTCGTCGTCGGAGGTCGCCTTTGCCTGTATCAGTCGTTCCAGAACCGGCCACGCGGTCGGGTCGGCAGCCGCGAACATATCAGGCTGAACATTGAAGATATCGGCGAACCGGGCGCGCACTGGTTTGTAGGTGATCGTCGGATGCCCGAGCTTAAAACGCTCAAGTTCGCGCCGCTTCTGATCCGTCGGCAGCGTTGCGACACGGGCAAGATCGATCTCAGGTAAGCGGCGTATCTTCATCCGGTTCTCCCGCGACCGGAGCCGCGCCAACGGAAACCTTGTGGAACTTGAATCGGTTAACGATGACATCATCGGGGATTCGCAACCCCAGCGCAACCGATGTTCTTCCTTTGTCCGCAATGTAATCCCAAGGCGCTCCCTTGGCGTGGGAGATGTCCACCAGCCGCCCCGGCGATAGCTGCCCGTAGGACGACATGATACGCACCAGATGACGCCGAATGGCCGGGTCCTCGGGAAGGTCCAGCGCATGGCGCTCGCCGGTTATCACGTTCTGCCCGGTGGCGCGGAAGTCGATAGGAGAACTGCCTGCCGTCTTGAAAGCCGAGTAGGCGGCAGGATGCACCGGCCCATATTGCCATGCCTCGAAATAGCCGCTGACCAGAGGTCGCTTGGCTTCGATCAGGAAGATGGAGTGGGCGAAGTAGAGGAGCTTTTGCAGTGCGAGGTTGGTGACCTTGATCCCCGACCGGTCAGCCTCGTCCAGCATGAGGTTGGCGACGGCTCTCGGATCGTATGGACCACCGGTCATCTGCGCACTTTGACTTCCTCAAGCTGGGAAGTGGTGCCGCTTGCGTGACTCGAACACGCGACCCCATCATTACGAATGATGTGCTCTACCAACTGAGCTAAAGCGGCTTAACCCTTCACACACGGCCATACTATGGCCCTATTAACTTTCACTCACCAGCCCCAACCCACTGGCTTCGAACCTCATTCTCTAGCGGACCCCATCATTACGAATGATGTGCTCTACCAGCTGAGCTAAGGCGGCGAAACGCGGAAATCCGTGTCCGCACCTGATACTGGCCGCGGCCCCGCTTTGCAACATCGGCCGTGCCCGAATGATGCTTTTGTGCGCGCGTCCCACAGCCGGCCGCCGCCGGCCCGATCCGCCTAATCAACTGGAAAGGCGCGACAAAAAGCCTTTCCAGCCACCCGGCTGGACATCGTCGGGCCGCTCCGGATCGTCGAAACCGCGCCCGCTGCCGTCGTCGGCGACGCCGGGATCGTCGGGCGCGCGCAGAATGGGAATCACCGGCGCGGCGCGCTCTGCATCGGCTTTGGCGATCTCGCGGCGCGGGCGGAACACCGCCGGCGCGGCATCGGCAACAGCCGCCGCCGGCGGCGCAGCGGCAGGAGAAACCTCCTTTTCCGCCTCGTTCGCCTCGTCTGCCTCCTCAGGTTGCTCCGGTTGCTCCGGTTCCACCGCCACCGCTGCGGGCGCATCGTCCCCTCCTCCTTCATGGGGCGGCGGCAGTTCGGCCGTCACGGGAGAGAGCTCGGGCGACGGCAGTCCCAGTTCGTCGGTGGGGAGCGGCTCCAGCACCGGCGCGGTGTCCGACGGCAGCGACGCCACCGGCGTCAGCCAGCGGAATGCATCGATGCGCCCGGTCACCGGCGACACCGGCCGCCAGCGGTCGGAGACATAGCCGTCGGCGGTCCAGGCCGGATCGAGAGCGGCGCGCACCGCGCGCAGCATCCACTGCCGCGCCCGGCCCGCGTCGCCGTGCTCGGCGCGCTCCAGCTCCGCCATCAGGATCGCCACGCGCTGGGTCGGCGCGGCGACGAACGGCTGCAGCGCTTCGCGGGCGCGGGCGAATTCGCCGGCGTCGATGGCGGCGCGCCCCAGCGCCAGCGCGCTTTCGAGATGGTCCGGGGCCATGGCTGCGAGCTTCTCCACCCGCGCCAGCCGCTCCAGCGCGGCGTCGCCGAGGCGGACATGGGCATAGGCGTCGGCGAGATCGGGATGCGGCTCCGCCGCCCAGGCGGTCTCGAGAAGACGCATGGCGCGGCGGATCTGATTCGATTCGCTGAGATATTTCGCCGCCAGCGTCGCCGCCGGCACCAGCGTCGGCGCGAGCTTCACCGCCTCGGTCACGCTGGCGCGCGAGGCGTCGCGGTCGCTTGCCTCGAGATCCAGCGCGCGCGCCGTCAGCAATACACCGCGCTGGCGCTTGTAGGCCACCGGCTCGATCAGCCCCGCGGCCAGATCGTTTTCGAGGATGCGCAGCGCGCCGTCCCAGTCGCCCTGGCTGCAGCGGAAGCCGAGCACGGCGTGGGACGCCCACGCGCAGGCCGGCGCGGACTTGAGCGCTTCCTCGGCCAGCGCCGCGGCGGCGAGCGGATCGTCGCGGCGCTGGGCCTCGACGAACAGGCCGCGCAGCCCGAGCAGCCGCGTATCCTTGCGCTCCGCCATGGCGTAAAACGCGCGATGCGCGGCGTTGCTGTCGCCGTTGAGCTGCGCGCTCTGGGCCTCGAGCAGCATGGCCAGCGGATCGTGATGGGCCAGCCTGCGGGCGACATCGGCATGGCGGCGCGCGGCGAAGGAATCGCCGGTGCCGATCGCGATCAGGCCCTGGGTGATGGCGGCGCGCGCCTTGCGCTCGCGGCGGGCGTGTTGCAACCGCCGCACCTGCCCCGGCGCGCGCAGCACGCCGCGCACGATCGCCCACAGCAGCAGCGCGGCAGCGATGACGACGAGCAGCGCCAGCGCCAGCACCGGCAGCGAGGTCTCGACCCGCCACACGTTCCACGACAGCACGACGTCGCCGGTCTGGTCGGCGACCAGCGCCGCGCCGATGGCAATGAGGCCGATGACAAACAGAAACAGAATGATGCGGATCATCGGATCGGTCCTATCGCGCCGGTTTCGCCAGCGCCGTCGTGGTGTCGGCGGCGAACTGTCGCGCCGCGGCCAGCGCCGCCGCGCGCGCATCCGCTTTCGCGATCCATGGCTGAAGCACGGCGCGCTGCTGCGCGGAGAGCTGGTCGATCTCGCGCCGCGCGCCATTGATATCGTCGCGCCGGGCGGCTGCGGCGATGCGCGCCAGCACCGCGCCGTCGCCCGCGCTCGCGCCCGACGGCGTATCGGTGCGCTGGATGCGCACCAGCCTGGCGGCGCTGTGCTGCAACCGCTCGACGAGGCCGGACGACGCCGGCGCGCTCTCCTCCTTGGGCGCCAACTGCGGCAGCAGCGCCACCAGTTCGCGCGCCAGCGCCGCCGCCGAGGGAACGCCGGTGGTGGCGAAGGACTCGAGCGGCGCCAGCGCGCCGGCATTGTCGGACGCGGCGCGCGCCGCCGCCAGCGCCGCCGCGAACGGTTCGCCCTGGCGCACGGCGGAATCGAGCACCGTGGCCGCCACCGCGCGGCGCAGGCGCGGGTCCTCGACCGGCGGCGGCGGAGGCGGCGCGGGCTTCGCCACGGCGGCGCTCAGCGCCGAAGTGGCCTGTTCGAGCTTGCCGAGCCGCGCGTCGATCGCCGCGCCGTCGATAGCAGGCGCGGCCGCTACCGCTTGCGGCGGCGCGGCCGATTTGATGTCGTCCAGCGCGGCGACGGCCTTGTCGCTCTGGCTGCGCGCGGCGGCGACATCCACGCGCAACGCGGCGATGGACTTGTCCAGCGCATCGAGCCGCGCGACCACCGCGGGATCGACGACCGTGCGCGGCGCGGGCGCGGGCGCAGGTTTTGCCGCCGCGGCCTCAATGCCGGCCACACGCGCGCCGAGCGCGTCGATATCGGCCTTGCTCACCACCGGCGGCGGCGGCGCATTGCGCGCCGGCCAGCCGGCGAACGTCGCCGCGCCGAGCACGGCGACGGACGCAGCCGCGCCGGCAATGGCCGACAGCAGCACCGGAAATGCCGACCCGCGCCCGGCGCGCGGCGGCGCGGACGCTGTGTCAGTTGCCGTGGAAGACTCCGGCTCCGGCGGCGACGCAGCGGCGGCGTCCTGCGCCGTCTGCTCCTGCTCTGTCTGCTCTTGCGCCTGCTGCTCGGCCTGTTCTTGCGCGTGGAATTCGGCCTCGGCCTCGCGCGCGGTCTCCGACACGGCCTGCGCGGTCAGTTCGATGGTCGGCGGGGGGCGCTTGCGCGCGGCGCCGCCGTCGTTGCCCGGGGCGCTGGTGTCGTCGTTCATCGCAACTCGCTCCTGTCGCCGCAGCCTACCAGATTCGGCACACCGCTTCTCACGCCGGCAATCCCGACGATCGTCTCAAGCGCGACACGGGCGTCACCGCCCGCGCCAGCGCCGCGAACATAGCATCTTCGTCCGGCGCATGCGCCACCGTGACCCGCGCCGCCCCGGCTTCGCGCAGCACGGCCCCGACCACCTCGGAAATGCAGTATTGCGGCACGGCCAGGGCCGAGACCTCGACGCCCGCGCCGCGCGCCGCCGCGACGAACGCCTGCGCGCTGCGTCGCGAATAATGCAGCACGGCCTCGACGCCGGCCAGCCGCAGGGCCCGCCCGACATCGGCGGACAGTTCCGCCAGCGGCGCCATGCGGTAGGCGGTGTGCGTCACCACCGCGAAGCCGTGCGCGCCGAAATCCGCCGCGATATCCCGCGAGATATTCGCGCCCGCCGGATAGCACAGCCGCGCGCCGGCCTTGAGTTTGCCGTCCGCGACCTGCTGCATCAACAGATCGCGCAGCGCGTCGGCATCGCCCTGCGCGCTGAACACGGTGGCGAAGCCCGCGCCGCGCGCCGCCTCGGCGGTGCGGTCGCCCACCGCATAGACCGGCAGGGCGCGCCAGCGCATCTGCGCGGCCTGACCATCCGGGTCCTCGCTCAGCGCCCGTACCGCATTGGCGCTGGTCAGGATCACCGCGTCGTATTCATGGTCGTCATCATCCCGGAACGCGACCGGCTCGAACCGCAGCATCGGCGACAGCAGCACGTCATGGCCGCGCGCACGCAGGGCGCGCGCGGTCGCGGCGTTGCCGGGCTCGGGGCGTGTCACCAGAATGGCCATGCGCGGCGCTCCAGGGTCTCTGCTTGCGGATTCTGCGCCAGAATATCCGCGCCGGGAAGGATGGCCCGGCTGCCGATTTCACGTTATGACCTTCTCGCATGACGCCGAAGGACGGGCAACAATGCGGCGGCGGCGTCCATGACGGGCGTGGGCCGGATCATGCCCGATGCAGCAAGGACCGAGTTTGACCAGCGACACATCAACCCTGGTACTGGGAATCGAAACCACCTGCGACGAGACCGCGGCGGCCGTGGTCGAACGGCGGGCCGACGGATCGGGGCGGATTCTGTCCAACATCGTACGCTCGCAGATCGCCGAGCACGCGCCGTTCGGCGGCGTGGTCCCGGAAATCGCCGCGCGCGCCCATGTCGACATGCTCGACGGCATCATCGCGGCGGCGATGAAAGAGGCCGGCATCGGCTTCGCTGCGCTGGACGGCGTCGCCGCCGCCGCCGGGCCCGGCCTGATCGGCGGGGTAATCGTCGGCCTCACCACGGCGAAGGCGATCGCGCTGGTGCACGACACGCCGCTGATCGCCGTCAACCATCTCGAAGCCCATGCGCTGACGCCCCGCCTCACCGCGCCGCTCGCGTTTCCCTATTGCCTGTTTCTCGCCTCCGGCGGCCACACCCAGATCGTCGCGGTGCTCGGCGTCGGCGACTATGTCCGCCTCGGCACCACCGTGGACGACGCCATGGGCGAAGCCTTCGACAAGGTGGCGAAGATGCTGGACCTGCCCTATCCCGGCGGCCCGCAGGTCGAGCGCGAGGCGGCCGGCGGCGATCCACACCGCTTCGCCTTTCCGCGCCCGATGGCGGGACGGAGCGATGCCAACTTCTCGCTGTCCGGCCTCAAGACAGCGGTGCGCAACGAAGCCGCGCGCCTGCAGCCGATGGAGCCGCAGGACGTCCGCGACCTGTGCGCCGGTTTCCAGGCCGCGGTGCTCGACGTCGTCACCGACCGCATCGAAGCGGGGCTGCGGCTGTTCGCCGCGCAGTTCGGCCCGCCGCAGGCGCTGGTCGCCGCCGGCGGCGTCGCCGCCAATCGCGCCATCCGCGGCGCGTTGCAGGATATCGCCGCCCGCGCGCAGACCGCGCTGATCGTGCCGCCGCCGGAGTTGTGCACCGACAACGGCGCGATGATCGCATGGGCCGGCGCGGAGCGGCTCGCGCTCGGCCTCGTCGATGCCATGGACACCGCGCCGCGGGCGCGCTGGCGGCTCGACGACAACACCCCGACGCCTGAGAAATTCGCCAACACCCGGGCGCGGCACTAATGATGTTTCGGCCAGCGACATCGACACATGCCTTCAGGTCCCCCTCTCCGCCGAAAGGGCGTTTACGCCCGTCTTCGACGGGCTACGGGGGAGAAGGTCGGGGTGAGAGGGCTCGATACAGCCGCGACGAGAGGGATCCCCCTCACCCGCGCCTGGGGCGCGACCTCTCCCCGACGGGGAGAGGTGAAAAAGAAGTCGACGCATGATCGCGCACCCAACCATCGCGGTGATCGGCGCCGGCGCATGGGGCACGGCGCTCGCGAATGCGGCGGCGCGCGCCGGGCGCGACGTGATCCTCTATGCGCGCGACAGGACGGCCGCCGACACCATCGCCCGCACCCGCGAAAATCCGAAACTGCCGGGCATCGCGCTCGCCGACCGCGTGACGGTCACCAACGATCTGGCGCAGGCGGCACGGGCGCAGGCGCTGCTGCTGGTGACGCCGGCGCAGAATCTGCGCGAGGCTACGATCGCGCTCGCCCCGCATCTCGCGCCCGCGACGCCGGTGATCGTCTGCGCCAAGGGCATCGAGCGCGGCAGCCACAAATTCATGACCGAGATCGTCGCCGAGGTCGCGCCATCGGCCACGCCGGCGATCCTGTCGGGACCGAGCTTCGACATCGACGTGGCGCGCGGCCTGCCGACCGCGGTGACGCTGGCGGCGCGCGACGACGCCCTCGCCCGCGCGCTGGTGCATGCGCTCGGCTCGGCGACGTTCCGCCCCTATCACACCACCGACGTGCGCGGCGTCGAGATCGGCGGCGCGGCCAAGAACGTGCTGGCGATCGCGGCGGGCATCGTCGCCGGCCGCGCGCTCGGCGCGTCGGCGCTGGCGGCGCTGACCACGCGCGGCTTCGCCGAACTGATGCGGCTCGGCCTCGCCTGCGGCGCGCGCAGCGAAACGATCGCCGGCCTGTCGGGCCTCGGCGACCTGCTGCTGTCGTGTTCGACGCCGCAGTCGCGCAACTTCGCGCTCGGCCTCGCGCTCGGGCGCGGCGAGACGCCGAACCGCGCCAAGCTGGCGGAAGGCGCGTTCACCGCGCCGGTGCTGATCGAACTCGCCACCGCGCAAGCCATCGAGATGCCGGTGGCCAGCGCGGTGGCGGCGATTCTCGGCGGCGCGCTGACGGTCGATGCCGCGATCGAGGCATTGCTGACGCGGCCGTTTAGAAGCGAAGGATGACACGCATTCGTCATGCCCGCGCTTGTCGCGGGCATCCACGTCTTGTTATGAGCATGACGAAAGACGTGGATGGCCGGAACAAGTCCGGCCATGACGCAAACAAGGTGCTTGCAATGGCGTACTGGCTCGTCAAATCCGAACCGTCAGTGTGGTCGTGGGACCAGCAGGTGGCGAAGGGCGCCAAAGGCGAAGCGTGGACCGGCGTGCGCAACCACAGCGCCAAGCTCAACATGATGAAGATGAAAAAAGGCGACCGCGCCTTCTACTACCACTCCAACGAGGGCAAGGAGATCGTCGGCATCGCCGAGATCGTGCGCGAGTATTATCCCGATCCCACCGACACCACCGGCAAGTTCGTCTGCGTCGACATTGCCGCCGACAAGCCGCTGAAACGGCCGGTGACGCTCGAAGCCATCAAGGCCGAGCCGAAGCTCGCCGAGATGGAGCTGGTGAAGCTGTCGCGGCTGTCGGTGCAGAGCGTGACGCCGGAGCAGTGGAAACTCGTCTGCAAAATGGGCGGGGTGTGAGCATAGCGCTCTCGATCTGGTCGTCCCCGCGCAGGCGGGGACCCATACTCCCTGCAATCCGTTCAATTTGCAGGGCGGTCTGACGATTGAAATTTCGATCTCGCAAAACGTCTGACGGATGGGGTGATGGGTCCCCGCCTGCGCGGGGACGACATTGAGGATGGCTCGCCGAGAATGCCCGAACACCCCGCCATCTCCGACAAAACCGCCTTCATCCGCGCCAACACCCGGCCGCGGGCGGTGCCGCTGGTGCCGGAGATCGTGCTGCTGGTCGCCGACGAAGCCGTGCCGCTGTGGCACAAGACCGAGGAGGAACTGGGCGAGGCCGGGCTGCCGCCGCCGTTCTGGGCCTTCGCATGGGCCGGCGGACAGGCGCTGGCGCGCCACATCCTCGATCATCCCGAACTGGTGCGCGGCAAACGCGTGCTCGATCTCGCCAGCGGCTCGGGCCTCGTCGCCATCGCCGCCATGAAGGCGGGCGCGGCCGCCGTCACCGCCGCCGATATCGACGCCTTCGCCTGCGCCGCGGCGCTGCTCAATGCCGCGGACAACGACGTCACTGTCACGGCCTGCCAGGACGACGTGCTCGCCGGATCGTTTGACACCCGTTGGGACGCGGTGCTGGCCGGCGACATTTTCTACGAGCGCGACACCGCGCAGCGCGCGTTCGATTTCCTCAGCCGCCACGCCGCCCGCGGCGCCACCGTGCTGATCGGCGACCCCGGCCGCAGCTACCTGCCGCGCGACAGGATGCGCCGGATCGCCGACTACAGCGTGCCGGTGACCCGCGACCTCGAAGACGCCGAGATCAAGCGCACGGCGGTGTGGGATTTGCGCCCAAGCAAGGAAGACAGCACTCCGGCGTAATCCAGGCGGATTGTGCAGCGCGGGGTCCGCCAAAAGTCCTAGTCGCGACGGCTTGTCCCGGCGCCCCGCGCAAGCGCATAATGCCGGCAACGAGACGATTTAAGTCCGCGGACCGAGCCGTGGCGTGGACTGCCTGCGTGGAGGAAGTGAGGAAATCATGTCCGATAAAGTTTATGCCGTTTCCGCGGAATGGGCGAAGCGCGCCTATATCGACGACGCCAAATATCGCGAGATGTACGCGCGCTCGGTCAACGATCCCAACGGCTTCTGGGGCGACGAAGCCTCCAAGCGCCTCGACTGGATCAAGCCCTTCACCAAGGTCGAGAACGTCTCCTTCGCGCCGGGCAACATTTCCATCAAATGGTTCGAGGACGGCGTCCTCAACGCCGCCTATAACTGCATCGACCGCCATCTGGAGACGCGCGGCGACCAGGTCGCCATCATCTGGGAAGGCGACGATCCGTCGGAATCCAAGAAGATCACCTATCGCGAACTGCACGACGAAGTCTGCAAGATGGCCAACATCCTGCGGCTGCGCGACGTCAAGAAGGGCGACCGCGTCACCATCTACCTGCCGATGATCCCGGAAGCGGCCTACGCCATGCTGGCCTGCGCGCGGATCGGCGCGATCCATTCGGTGGTGTTCGGCGGCTTCTCGCCGGACTCGCTGGCGCAGCGCATCGTCGACTGCAAGTCGAAGGTCGTCATCACCGCCGACGAGGGCCTGCGCGGCGGCCGCAAGGTGCCGCTGAAGGCCAATGTCGATACCGCCATCGCCAAGACCGGCGGCGTCGACTGGGTGGTGGTGGTCAAGCGCACCGGCGGCAAGATCGACATGGACCCGGTGCGCGACGTCTGGTTCCACGAGGCGGCGGCGGTGGTCGAGGCTGACTGCCCGGTCGAGCCGATGAACGCCGAGGATCCACTGTTCATCCTCTACACCTCCGGCTCCACCGGAACGCCGAAGGGCGTGCTGCACACCACCGCCGGCTATCTCACCTTCGCCTCGATCACCCATCAATACGTGTTCGACTACCACGACGGCGACATCTACTGGTGCACCGCCGACGTCGGCTGGGTCACCGGCCACAGCTACATTCTCTACGGGCCGCTCGCCAACGGCGCGACCACGCTGATGTTCGAGGGCGTGCCGAACTATCCGGACAATTCGCGGTTCTGGAACGTCATCGACAAGCACAAGGTCAACATCTTCTACACCGCGCCGACCGCGATCCGCGCGCTGATGCAGGGCGGCGACGAGCCGGTGAAAGGGACCTCGCGCGCCTCGCTGCGCCTGCTCGGCTCGGTCGGCGAGCCGATCAATCCCGAGGCGTGGGAATGGTATTACCGCGTGGTCGGCGACAGCCGCTGCCCGATCGTCGACACCTGGTGGCAGACCGAGACCGGCGGCATCCTGATCACGCCGCTGCCCGGCGCCATCGCGCAGAAGCCGGGCTCGGCGACCAAGCCGTTCTTCGGCGTGGTGCCGGAGATCGTCGACGCCGAGGGCAAGACGCTGGAAGGCGTCGCCGAGGGCAACCTGTGCATCGCCAAGTCCTGGCCGGGCCAGATGCGCACCGTCTACGGCGACCATGCCCGCTTCGAGCAGACCTACTTCTCGACCTACAAGGGCAAGTACTTCACCGGCGACGGCTGCCGCCGCGACGCCGACGGCTATTACTGGATCACCGGCCGCGTCGACGACGTCATCAACGTCTCCGGCCACCGCATGGGCACCGCGGAAGTGGAAAGCGCGCTGGTCGCCCACGAGGCGGTGTCGGAAGCCGCGGTGGTGGGCTATCCCCACGACATCAAGGGCCAGGGCATCTACGCCTATGTCACCCTGATGCAGGGCATCGAGCCGACCGAGGCGCTGCGCAAGGAACTGGTGGCATGGGTGCGCAAGGACATCGGCCCGATCGCCTCGCCGGACCTGATCCAGTTCGCGCCGGGCCTGCCCAAGACCCGTTCCGGCAAGATCATGCGCCGCATCCTGCGCAAGATCGCCGAGGATGAGCCGTCGAGCCTCGGCGATACCTCGACCCTGGCCGATCCGGCGGTGGTGAGCGATCTCGTCGACAACCGCCAGAACAAGCGGGACGCCTGACGCGCGGCCCGACGCCGGAGACCTCCATGCGCCTGCGTCTGATCCATCCGGTCGCGATCCTGGTCGCCATGCTCGCCATGGCGGTCGGGATCGCGTTCGGGTCCGGCCGGCTCGAAGCGGCCAATCTCGACGAGGCCTGCGGCGGCCCAGGCAAGATCACCTGCAATTCGGCGTTGTGGTGCCAGACCGGCGGCGGCCAGTGCAAGGCCGAGGACGCCGCCGGGACATGCGACAAGGCCCCGGCGTTCTGCATGCGGGTGTCGCGGCCGGTGTGCGGCTGCAACGGCAAGACTTACGCCAACGACTGCGAGCGCCAGAAGGCCAAGGTCCAGCTCGACCATGCCGGCCCATGCCCCAAGGAACCCGGCGAGGGCAAGCCCAAGGCCACCACCAAGAGCAAGGCTCCGGCCAAAAACCCGGCCAAGACTCCCGCCAAACCGAAAAGCCCGGCCGCGACGCCTCCCGGCGCCAGCCGGAGCTGACCGGCCGGCGCGCCGCGCCGTCCCTCCCGCAGGCCCGCATCGCCAGTCCGCTCACGCGAATGTCAGCGCGATGACGCCCGATCGGCGGCATTTGCGCACCGGTGTTGTTTTCCGGGCATTTACTTTGGCGCCGTAATTTTCTTTGTATCGCCGCCGATATCAGGCGCGCGGACACGGTCGCGGGTTCCACAGGCCGGGACCTCGCCGTCGAACGCGTCGCGAGCCACGGGTGACGGGAGATGGGAATGGTGCGGAAATTCGCGGTGATTGCAGCGGCGTCGATGGCGTTCGCGCTGTCCGCCACGCTGGCGCAGGCCGCACCGGCAGTGGTGGCCTCACCGGAGGGCTATGCGCCCGGCACCATCGTGGTGAAGACCAACGAGCGCAAACTCTATCTCGTGCTCGGCGAGGGCCGCGCGCTGCGCTATCCGGTCGGCGTCGGCAAGGCCGGCAAGCAATGGGCCGGCACCACCCGGATCGACGGCAAATACCGCCAGCCGGCGTGGTCGCCGCCCGACGACGTCAAGCGCGACAATCCGCGCCTCCCCGACGTGATCCCCGGCGGTTCGCCGTCGAACCCGATGGGCGTCGCGGCGATGACGCTGGCCGGCGGCGAATACGCCATCCACGGCACCAACCGGCCGAATTCGGTCGGCGGCTACGTCTCCTATGGCTGCGTGCGGATGTACAATCAGGACATCAGCGACCTGTTCGAGCGCGTCGGGGTCGGCACTCAGGTGGTGGTCACCCCGCGCTGAGCGCCTGCCGCGGCTCAGAAGTCCGAGACGATGCCCTTGGTTTCCCAGTCGCCGTAACGGGTCGGCTCGGGGCCGCGCGGCCCCTGCACTTCCTTCGGCCGGGCGGCCGCGTTCTCCCGCGCCGCCCGGGCGCGGCGCTCCTCCGCCTCGGCCAGCGCCCGCTGCGCCTGCGGCGACAGCGGCTTGCGCGGCGCGGCCGGCTGCTGCCCCGGCGGAAGGCTGGTGGGATCGTCGGTCATCGCGGTCTCTCCTGCTGAGCCCTTTAAGAAAGAGATGGACAGCGCGGTCAAGGGCCGCAACGGCCGGCCGGACTATTCCCGCCCGATCCCGTGATCGTTGCCGGCCGGTTCTTACATTTGGCATATTCACGTGCCACCGCTGCCGGCTGACGACAGCGCACGTCGCGCCTGTCCCGCCAGTGAATGTCCCGCCCGCATGAAGTCCTCCCGATTCGTCCCGCCCACCGAGGTGCCCGGCCTCGCCGCGCGCCGGATCGCGGCCGACATCCTCGACGGCGTGCTGCACAAGCACCGCATGCTCGACGACCAGCTCGACGGCGCGGGCGCGCATCCCGCCCTCAAGACCCTGTCCGACCGCGACCGCGCCCTGATGCGCCGGCTGGTGGCGACGATCCTGCGCCGACTCGGCACCCTCGGCCACGTGCTCTCCCGCCTGCTCGACCGCGGCGTGCCGACCGACGCCCCACGGGCGCAGAGCGCGCTGCTGATCGGCGCGGCGCAGATCCTGTGGATGGACGTGCCCGACCATGCCGCCGTCGACCTGTCGGTGCGCCTCGTGCAGGCGGACCGTCGCGCGGCGAAATATGCCGGCCTCGTCAACGCCGTGCTGCGGCGCTGCGCCCGCGAGGGCCTGGCGCTGGTGGAAGAGGTACAGGCGCAGATGCTTGACCTGCCGCCATGGCTGGTGGCGCGCTGGATCGCCGCCTATGGCGAAGACACCGCCCGCGCCATGGCCGCCGCCGTCGCCGTCGAACCGGCGCTCGATCTTACGGTGAAGACCGATCCGGCGGGCTGGGCGGCGCGGCTGCACGGCGAGGTTCTCCCCACCGGCACGGTGCGCACCCTGCTGCACGGGCCGGTCACCCTGATGCCCGGCTTCAGCGAAGGCGCGTGGTGGGTGCAGGATGCCGCCGCCGCGCTGCCGGCGCGGCTGTTCGGCGACATCGCGGGCAAGACCATCGCCGATCTGTGCGCCGCCCCCGGCGGCAAGACCGCGCAGCTCGTCCACGCCGGCGCGCAGGTGACCGCCGTGGACCGCTCGCCCAACCGCATCGCGCGGCTGCAGGACAATCTGGCCCGGCTCGGCCTCGCGGCGGACACCGCGGTGGCCGATGCCGCGGACTGGCAGCCACCCGCCGGTGCGCTGTTCGACGGTATTCTGGTGGATGCGCCCTGCACCGCCACCGGCACCATCCGCCGCCATCCCGACGTGGCGTGGCTGAAGGCCGAAGCCGACATCGCCACGCTGGCGGCGGTGCAGCAGCGGCTGCTGCGCCGGGCCGTGGCGCTGCTCAAGCCCGGCGGCACGCTGGTCTATTGCACCTGCTCGCTGGAGCCGGAGGAAGGCGAACAGGCCATCGCGGCGCTGCTCGCCGCCGAATCGGGCGTACGCCGCGCGCCGGTGGAGCGCGGCGAGGTCGCGGGCCTCGACGCCGTCCTGACCGCGCAGGGCGATATCCGCACCCTGCCGTGCCACCTGCCCCATGGCGACGCGCGACTCGGCGGCCTCGACGGCTTCTACGCCGCGCGCCTCGTCAAATCCTGATTCGCCCGCGCGGTTCGTCCCCCACCCGCCCTGACGGTATCCTTGGAGAACTCCCGGGGACATCCTTGGGGGTGCCATGACCGCATTTCCGGACTACAAGAGTGCACGGAGATTCCCGGGCGGCCCCGCCGGCCCGGACCAAGCTCCGGAATATCGGACATGGTCACGCCGCCGCTCGGCTCCGCGCCGGTGGCGGGCGGCGTGATTGAGGGCAAAGGCGCAAGTGGCGGTCGCTCACCGAAGACAGATTTCGTCTCTCCTGCTCGGCCGCGCGGCGCGCAGCGTTCTCGCCCGCGCCAGCGGCCGCTCGGTGGTGCTGTCGCGGCTGTGGCCCGGACGCACCGACCGGCTCTTGATCGCGCCCAACGACCTGCGCACCGTCGACGCCACCCGCGCCTCCGAGGTCTATGCCGGGCGTTTCGTCTTCGCCGGCAAGATCGTCACCTCCCATGGCCGCTCGGTGTTCGAACTCGATCCGCCGTCGGAGGACTGGGAGGCGAGCCTGCTCGGCTTCGGCTGGCTGCGCCATCTGCGCGCCGCCGATTCGGCAATCACCCGCGCCAACGCCCGCTCGCTGATCGACGACTGGATTTCCAAGCCGATCCGCAAGCGCGGCGTCGGCTGGCGTGCCGACGTGCTGGCGCGCCGCGTGATGTCGTTCCTGTCGCAGGCGCCGCTGGTGCTCAACGACGCCGACAGCAAGTTCTACCGCCGCTTCCTGCGCAGCCTCAGCCGCGAGATCCGCTATCTGCGCTACACGCGGGTCGATATTCCCGACGGCGTGCCGCGCCTGCAGGTGCTGATCGCGCTGTGCTACGCCTCGCTGTGCCTCGCCAACCAGGCCAAGCACATCCGCTCCGCCTCGCGCCGGCTGTCCGACGAACTGCAGCGGCAATTGCTGCCGGACGGCGGCCACATCTCGCGCAATCCCGGCGCGCTGATCGACCTGCTGCCGGACCTGCTGCCGCTGCGCCAGACCTATGCCGCGCGCAACGTCACGCCGCCGCCGGCGCTGCTCAACGCCATCGACCGCATGATGCCGATGCTGCGCTTCTTCCGCCACGGCGACGGCAGCGTGGCGCTGTTCAACGGCATGGGCACCGCACCCTCGGGGCTGCTCGCCACCCTGCTCGCCTATGACGACACCCACGGCATTCCGATGTCGAGCATGCCGCATTCGGGCTTCCAGCGCCTCGATGCCGGCGCCACCACCCTGATCATGGACACCGGCGTGCCGCCGCCGCCCTCCGTCAGCCGCGACGCCCATGCCGGCTGCCTGTCGTTCGAACTGTCGTCCGGCCCGTGCCGCATCGTGGTCAATTGCGGCTTCCCGGCCACCGCCCGCGACAACTGGCGCGTGTTCGCGCGCTCCACCGCCGCCCATTCGACGCTGGTCTGTCACGACACCTCGTCGTGCCAGTTCGTGCAGCAGGCCACGATGAGGCGCATGCTGCAGGGCGCACCCATCACCAGCGGCCCCGCCACCGTCGAGGTGTTCCGCGAATTGGTGGCGGACGGAACCCTGCTCACCGCGTCCCATGACGGCTATGCGCGGCCGTTCGGCGTGGTGCACCAGCGCACGCTGATGCTGTCGGAAGACGGCACGCGCCTGCAGGGCGAGGACACGCTGCTCAGCGCGCAGCGCTCAGTCAAGGACCGCGACGACGATTACGTGATCCGCTTCCACCTGCATCCGTCGGTGAAGGCGAGCCGGCTCAGCGACGCGCGCGGCGCGATGCTGGTGCTGCCGAACCGCGAGGCCTGGACCTTCGAGGCGCTCGACGACAAGGTCGACATCGAGGACAGCGTGTTTCTCGCCGGCTCCGACGGCCCGCGCCGGACCAGCCAGATCGTGATCCGCCAGACCCGCAGGGACGCCGCCGGCATCCGCTGGAGCTTCACCCGCTCCTCGGTGTCGGCGACGGCGACCAACGCCCGCCGCGAGGCCCGGCGCGAGCCCGAACTGCCGCTGTAGCAGGCGATCGACAATCCGCTACGTCCGGTTTTCGGCGTTCTCCTCCGCCCTGTCCCGGGCGCGATGCAGCGTGCAACGCTGCGTCGCTGAACCGGGACCGCTTCAAGCACCGTGGTTGAAACGGCCCCGGCTCTGCGGAGCGGCATTCCATGCCGCGCCGCGTCCGGGGCACAACGCGCGCGTTGCAAAATCCTCACAAAAACTCTCAGAATTGAAGGTTTTGCCCGGCCGCGATCCGTGCTACCGGGCGGCATCCATCCGAACCGGGATCCGTTCCATGACCGACCATCCGCGCCGCGTCGCGCGCGCCCTGCTTTCCGTTTCCGACAAGACCGGCCTGATCGACTTCGCCCGCGCGCTGGCGGCTCGCGGCATCGACCTCGTCTCCACCGGCGGCACCTCCAAGGCCATCGCCGCCGCGGGCCTCAAGGTCAGGGACGTCTCCGACCTCACCGGCTTTCCGGAGATGATGGACGGCCGGGTCAAGACCCTGCATCCCAACGTGCATGGCGGACTTCTCGCCATCCGCGACAATGCCGAGCACGCCCGCGCCATGGCCGAGCACGGCATCGCGCCGATCGACCTCCTGGTGGTCAACCTCTATCCGTTCGAGGCCACGGTGGACAAAGGCGCGTCGGAGGACGACTGCATCGAGAACATCGACATCGGCGGCCCGGCGATGATCCGCGCCGCCGCCAAGAACCACGGCGACGTCGCGGTGGTGGTGGAGCCGTCCGACTATCAGGCCGTGCTCGACGAACTCGCGGCCCATGACGGCGCGACCACGCTCGGCTTGCGCAAGCGCCTCGCCGCCAAGGCCTATGCCCGCACCGCCGCCTACGACGCCGCGATCTCGAACTGGTTCGCCGCGCAGCTCAAGATCGACGCGCCGGATTTCCGCGCCTTCGGCGGCCGGCTGATCCAGGCGCTGCGCTATGGCGAGAACCCGCACCAGCACGCCGCGTTCTATCGCGCGCCGGAGAAGCGGCCGGGCGTCGCCACCGCGCGGCAGTTGCAGGGCAAGGAACTGTCCTACAACAACATCAACGACACCGACGCCGCCTTTGAGGCGGTGGCGGAGTTCGATCCGGCGCGCAGCGCCGCCTGCGTCATCGTCAAGCACGCCAACCCCTGCGGCGTGGCGGAGGGCGCCGATCTCGCGGCCGCCTACCGCAAGGCGCTGGCCTGCGATTCCACCTCGGCCTATGGCGGCATCATCGCCTTCAACCGCACCCTCGACGCTGACGCGGCCAACGCGGTGGCCGGCATCTTCACCGAGGTCATCATCGCTCCCGACGCCACGGACGAGGCCATCGCCATCATCGCCAAGCGCAAGAACCTGCGCCTGCTGCTGGCCGGCGGCCTGCCCGACCCGCGCGCGGCGGGTCTCACCGCCAAGACCGTGGCGGGCGGCCTGCTGGTGCAGTCGCGCGACGCCGCCGTGGTCGACGCCATGACGCTGCGCACCGTCACCGACCGAGCGCCGACCGAGGCCGAACTCAACGACATGCGCTTCGCCTTCCGCGTCGCCAAGCACGTCAAGTCCAACACCATCGTCTACGCGAAAGACCTCGCCACCGTGGGCATCGGCGCCGGCCAGATGAGCCGCGTCGATTCGGCGCGCATCGCCGCGCGCAAGGCCGAGGACGCGGCGCGGGAGCTCAAGCTCGCCGCGCCGATGACCAAAGGCTCCGTGGTGGCGTCCGACGCCTTCTTCCCGTTCGCCGACGGATTGCTGGTGGCGATCGAGGCCGGCGCCACGGCGGTGATCCAGCCCGGCGGATCGATGCGCGACGACGAGGTGATCGAAGCCGCCAACGCCCACGGCATCGCCATGGTGTTCACCGGGACGCGGCACTTCAAGCATTGAGGCGACGAACTCTTCGTGCCCCGGACGCGGTGCGGCGCAAAGCGCCGCTCCGCAGAGCCGGGGCCGCCTGAGAACGTGACCCGTGGCGGTCCCGGATCAGCGGTGCATCGCTGCGCGCTGCACGCGCATCCGGGACACAGGAGCCCTACGCCCGCACCCGCGACAGCAGGGCGAGGCCGGCGGCGAAGAACAGCACCAGCACCGCCATGCCGGCCTTCTGGCTCGCCGTCACCGCGGTGACGATGCTCACCGCGAGCGGCGCGATGAACGACGTCACCTTGCCCGACAGCGCGAACAGGCCGAAGAACTGGGTGATGCGATCCTTCGGCGCGAGGCGGATCAACAGCGTACGCGAGGCCGCCTGCATCGGCCCCGCCGCCATGCCGATCAAAAACCCGAGCGCGAGATAGAGCTGCTCCGCCGGAGCGGCGAACAGCCTGCCCGGCACCGGTGGCGGCACCTTGACCACGAACAGCACCGTATCGCGACTGATCGACAGGATCGCCACGCACGCCAGCAGCAGGATCGTCATGCTGCCCGCGATCACCCGCTTGGGTCCGAGCCGGTCGTCGAGCTTGCCGCCGATCCACGCGCCGAGGGTGCCGGAGAACGCCGCGAGGATGCCGAACATGCCGATCTGGATGGTCTGCCAGCCGAAGGTGCCCGCGGCATAGATGCCGCCGAACGCGAACAGCGCCACCAGCGCGTCGGTGTAGACCATGTTGGCGATCAGGAACGTCAGCATCACCGGCTGGCCCGGCAGGCCGCGCAACGTCTCGCGCAATTCGCGCAGGCCCTCGCGCACCGCGCCGAGCGCCGGCCGCTTGGCGCCGCCGTCCGGCGTGAACAGGAACATCGGCAGCACGAACACGACGAACCACAACCCGGTCAGCGGCCCGGTGATGCGGTCGCCCTGATGCGTCGCCGGATCGAGGCCGAACAGCGGCCGCAACCCGAACAGGGTGCGCCCGGTATCGGCGTTCGCGGCAAGAAAGCCGAGCACCAACACGAGGCTGAGGATGCCGCCGACATAACCGGTGGCCCAGCCGGTTCCCGACAGGCGGCCCATGCGTTCCGGCGGCACCAGCGTCGGCATCATCGCATTGTTGAACACGGTGGCGAATTCGACGCCGATGGTGGCGAATCCGAACGCGATCAAGAGCGGCAGGATGATGCTCTGGTCGCCGGGGCGGCCGATCCACATCGCCGACGCGCCGAGCACGAACATCGCGCCGAACGCGGCGATCCACGGCTTGCGCCGGCCGCCGGCGTCGGCGATGGCGCCGAGCACCGGCGACAGCAGCGCGATCACGAGGCCGGCCGCGGCGGTGGCGAAGCCCCACATCGCCTGACCGCTCGCTGGCGACGCGGCGACGTGGGTCGCGAAATACGGCGCGAACACGAAGGTCGTGATCAGGCTGAAGTAAGGCTGCGCGGCCCAGTCGAAGAAGATCCAGCCGACCACCGCGGAGCGCGGCGGATAGACACGCGCAGCATCGTCCCGCGTGTTCCCCGCATGATCGTCGCGCGCAAGACTCGCCTCTGCCATAAGTTCCCCGTCGAATCAGCGAAGCGTTGTCCCTTCGCGGGACGCGACATTATAGTGCGGCGGCTCCGACGCCATTGCGTTTTGCGACGGCGCGGATTGCCGGAGGCCCGATGACCTTGTTGTCCACACGCGGCGTCAAAGCCGCCACATGGTTCGCCCTCGCGTGGGTTGCAATGGCGTTGTTGTGCCCGCCCTGCTTTGCCCAGGATTCGCGACACGGGTATTACACGCCGGTTCCATTGCAGACGCTGCAGCCGGTCGCGGCGCAACACGGCATGGTCGTCGCGCAGGAGCGGATGGCGGCGCAGATCGGCCGCGACGTGCTGGCGCGCGGCGGCAACGCGGTGGATGCCGCCGTCGCCACCGGCTTCGCGCTCGCGGTGACCTATCCCCGCGCCGGCAATCTCGGCGGCGGCGGCTTCATGGTGATCCATCTTGCCAAGACCGGCGAGGACATCGCCATCGATTATCGCGAGAGCGCGCCGGCGGCCGCAACCCGCGACATGTTTCTCGGTGCCGACGGCAAGCCCGACCCGGCCAGGTCGCGCGACCGCGCGCTCGGCGTCGGCGTGCCCGGAACCGTGGCTGGCCTCGCACTCGCACACGAGAAATATGGGTCCGGAAAATTCAGCCTGGCGGACCTGATCACGCCAGCGATCGCACTGGCGCGCGACGGCTTCGCCATCGCCGACGATCTCGCCGACACTTTGCCGGAAGCGGCGGCGCGGCTCGCGCCGTGGCCATCGAGCCGCAAGATCTTCTTCCGCGCCGACGGCACCATGCTGCGGCCGAACGACCGGCTGGTGCAGCGCGACCTCGCCGCGACGCTGGAGGCCATCGCCGCGCAGGGACCGGCCGGTTTCTACGACGGCCCCGTCGCCGAAAAATTCGTGGCCGGCGTCAGCGAGGCCGGCGGCATCATCAGCCGCGACGATCTCAGAAACTATCGCGCGGTGATCCGCACGCCGGTGCGCGGCCGCTATCGCGGCTTCGACATCGTGTCGATGCCGCTGCCGTCGTCGGGCGGCATCGTGCTGCTGGAAACCCTCAACATCCTCGAAGGCTACGACCTGCGTGCGATGGGCGCGGGCTCGGTGGACGCGCTGCATGTGCTGATCGAGGCCATGAAGCGCGCCTATGCCGACCGCGCCCGCTATCTCGGGGATCCCGCCTTCGTCGATGCGCCGGTGACGCAACTGATCGCGAAGGACTACGCCGCGCGGCAGCGCGCCACCATCGCCATGGACAAGGCGACGCCCGCGCGCGCCGCCGCCACCGCGCCGCCACGCGAGGGCGGCAACACCACGCACTTCTCCGTGGCCGACCGCTTCGGCAACGCGGTGAGCAACACCACGACGCTGAACCTCAGCTACGGCCTCGGCCTCATTCCCGACGGCACCGGCGTGCTGCTCAACAACGAGCTCGACGACTTCACCGCCGCGCCGGGCGCCTCCAACTATTACGGCCTGGTCGGCTACGAGGCCAACCTGCCCGGCCCGGGCAAACGGCCGCTGTCGTCGATGACGCCAACCCTCGTGCTTAAGGACGGCCGGCCGGTGCTGATCACCGGATCGCCCGGCGGCAGCCGCATCATCTCGGCGGTGATCCAGGTGATCCTCAACACCATCGACTTCGACATGAACGTCGCCGCCGCCGTGGCCGCGCCGCGGCTGCATCATCAGTGGCTGCCGGACGAAGTGCGCGTCGAGCAGGGCTTTCCCGAAAGCACGCTGGCGGCGCTGCGCGAACGCGGCCACCGCGTGGCGATGCCGCTCGGCCAGACCTCGGCCAACTCGATCGCGCTTGCACCCGACCATCTGCTCGGCGCCGCCGATCCGCGCACCCGCGGCGCCGAGGCCGCGGGCTACTAAGCGCACGCCTCGTCCGCGCTCATCCATTCCAATTCGGTATTGAACCAGCCATCACTGCGGCGGCCGGGCGCGGAGCCTTGCCCCATGGGCGGTCAAGATGTCGCAGGCCAAATCGGCATTGACAGTTCTAAAATAGAACTATAGCGATGAAGACAAGGCACGGCGGCTGCGCCTGCGCGATCCGCGCAGACAGCCGGGAACATGGCCGCCACGCCGCCGGCCCAACACCACCGACAGAAGACCATCGAGAAAAGGGAAGATCGATATGCACAGGAGAACCGCCCTCCAGGCCACGCTGGCAAGTCTGCTGATGGCCGCCCTCGCCACGCCCGCCGTGGCGTCCGACACCCCCGGCGTCACCGCCACGGAGATCAAGGTCGGCGCGGTGTTCCCGTTCAGCGGTCCGGCTTCGGCGCTCGGAGCGGTCGGCAAGGCGCTGATCGCCTATGTCACCATGGTCAACGATCAGGGCGGCGTGAACGGCCGCAAGATCAACCTGATTGCGCTCGACGACGCCTACAGCCCGCCGAAGGCGGTGGAACAGACCCGCAGGCTGGTCGAATCCGACGAAGTGGCCTTCATGTATTCGACGCTGGGCACGCCGAGCAACCTCGCCATCGCCAAGTATCTCGCCGCCAAGAAGATTCCGCAGGCGTTCGTCGTCAGCGGCGCCACGCGCTTCACCAATTTCAAGGACTATCCCTTCATCACCACGGGCCTGCCGAGCTACGGCACCGAAGCGCGGGCCTATGCGCGCTATCTCGCCAAGGAAAAGCCGGACGCCAAAATCGCGATCCTTTATCAGCATGACGACTTCGGGAAGGATTTCATCGACGGCTTCAAGGCGGAGCTTGGCGATTCCTTCGACCGGAAAGTGGTGACCAGCAGCTTCGAGGTCAGCCAGCCGACCATCGATTCCCAGATCGTGTCGCTCAAGAGTTCGGGTGCGGACGTGCTGCTGTTCGCCGGCACGCCGAAATTCGCCGCACAGGCCATCCGCAAGACCCACGAGTCGGGATGGAGGCCGCTGTTCATCACCAATCTGGTCGCAAGCTCGATCGCGTCGGTTCTCACGCCGGCCGGACTGGAGATTTCCACCGGCATCGTGACCGCGACCTATCGCAAGGACCCCGACGATCCGAAATGGGCCAATGACGCCGGCGTGAAGCAGTATCGCGCTTTCATGGAGAAATACATGCCCGGCGCCGATCTCGCCGAAAGCAACTATTTCACTGGCATGCATCAGGGCGTCGTGCTGGTGCAGGTGCTGAAGCAATGCGGCGACGACCTGTCGCGCGCCAACATCCTCAAGCAGACCCGCAACATCCGCAACCTGGCGCTGCCGATGTCGCTGCCCGGCATCCTCGTCAATACCGGACCGGACAACAACCAGATGTACACCCAGCTCCACCTGCAACGCTGGAACGGCAAGGCATGGGACCTGTTCGGCAGCCTCATCAACGACGACGCCAAAGCCGCGAAGTGATTTGACTTGAACCGCGCGGCGGACACCATATCCGCCGCGTCATCCCCCCTACGGCGCTCGCCGATGAAAAGGAGACGGACCTTGGCCAAGAGAAACGCAACCGCGGCGGTGATCGGCGCCGGCGACTACATCGGCGGCGAGATCGCGAAGAAATTCGCCGCCGAAGGCTTCACCGTCTTCGCCGGGCGGCGCAACGGCGACAAGCTCGCACCGCTGGTGAAGGAGATCGAGGCGGCGGGCGGAGAAGTCCATGCGCGCTCGCTCGACGCGCGCAAGGAAGAAGAGATCGTGTCGTTCCTCAACGCCGCCGACCAGCATGCGCCGCTCGAGGTCTGCATCTTCAACATCGGCGCCAACGTCAACTTCCCGATTCTCGACACTACCGAGCGCGTGTTCCGCAAGGTGTGGGAGATGGCCTGCTATTCCGGCTTCCTCGCCGGGCGCGAGGCGGCGCGGCTGATGCTGCCGCGCGGCCAGGGCAATATCTTCTTCACCGGCGCCACCGCCAGCCTGCGCGGCGGCAGCGGCTATGCCGCCTTCGCCAGCGCCAAGTTCGGCCTGCGCGCAGTGGCGCAGGCGATGGCCCGCGAACTCGGGCCGAAGAACATCCATGTCGCGCATCTCATCATCGATTCCGGCGTCGACACCGAATGGGTGCGCCAGCGCCGCATCGAGGCGCTGGGACCGGACGCGCTGGACAATCCCGACCTGCTGATGCCGCCGTCGGCGGTGGCGGACTCGTACTGGCAGCTCTATCAGCAGCCGCGCAGTGCCTGGACCTTCGAGCTGGAAATCCGCCCGTTCGGCGAGAAGTGGTGAGCGCGGCACACCTGCATGGCTGACCGGCGCGCCGCCGGTCAGCCCACGCCTTGCAACAACCGTCGCATTCGGGCGAAGATCGCGCCTCTTCACCTCCCGGTCGCGCGTGGTGATCCGGCGGACCTGTTTCAAAGGCCCGGACCGCATCGCGAC
Organism: Bradyrhizobiaceae bacterium; assembly: GCA_020544565.1. Lineage (GTDB taxonomy): Bacteria > Pseudomonadota > Alphaproteobacteria > Rhizobiales > Xanthobacteraceae > Afipia. Next base: position 3,760,170 of record CP078014.1, on the reverse strand, counting down.
CCTCCAACGAAGTGGATCCGATGATGCGCATTCTCGTGATCGGCGCCGGCGCGACCGGCGGCTATTTCGGCGGCCGCCTGCTGCAGGCCGGCCGCGACGTCACCTTCCTGGTGCGGCCGCGGCGCGCCGAACTGCTGGCGCGGAACGGCCTCGTCATCAAGAGCCCGGCCGGCGATGTCACGCTGCAAAATCCGCCGACGGTGACCGCTGACCGGCTCAACACGCCGTTCGACGTCATCATCCTGAGCTGCAAGGCCTACGATCTCGACGACGCCATCGCCTCCTTCGCAGCGGCCGTCGGCCCCGACACCGCGATCATTCCCTTCCTTAACGGCATGCGGCATCTCGACGTGCTCGACGCCAAATTCGGCGTCGATTGCGTGATGGGCGGCCAGTGCCAGATCGCGGCGACGTTGGACTCCGAGGGCGTGATCCACCATCTCGCGCCGATGCATACGATGTCGTTCGGCGAGCGCGGCGGCCCCAAGGGCGACCGCGCCCGGCGCATCGAGGCCACCTTGCAGGGCGCGCTGTTCGACGCCCGCGCCAGCGACGTCATCATGCAGGACATGTACGAGAAGTGGGTGTTTCTCGCCACGCTCGCGGGCAGCACCTCGCTGATGCGCGCGCCGGCCGGGCATATCACCGCGGCGCCGGGCGGCGCGGATTTCATCCGCGCGCTGCGTGCGGAGATCGCGTCCGTCGCCGAAGCCGAGGGACACGCTCCGCGCCCGGAATTCTTGGAGCGCACCGGCACGATGCTGTTCGCGCCGGGCTCGTCCCTGACCGCATCGATGCTGCGCGATATCCGTAGCAACGCGCGGATCGAGGCGGACCAGATCATCGGCGACTTGATCCACCGCGCCGAAACCGGCCGCAAGGGCGCGCTCGACGTGCCGCTGCTGCGCGTCGTCTATACGCATCTGAAAGCCTACGAGTCGCAGCTTTCCTGACGCACCCCGCTTATCGCGGAGTACCCGGCGGCGCGGCCGCCGCGATCTCGTCCAGCACCCATTGATACACCGCGGTGCTGTTGCTGATGGTGCCGATGCGCGGGGTGCCGAGATCGAGAATCTCGGTGATGACCGCGGTCCACATCACGATGATGAGCAGCGAGAACTTGCGCAGCGTCTGTTTGCGCAGGCCGGTCTGATAGCCCATGCCGCCGACCGACACGAGCGCCATGCCCAGCAAGAGCCAGAACAGTTGCGGCATCATCCGCGTGGAGAAGGCGAAGCGGATCGAGGTCGCCGCTCCGAACGCCGTATCGAGATAGTTCAGAAGCGACGTGGTGAACGAATTCGGCTGCGCCTGCACGATGGCCACGGCGATGCGCTGCATCTCACCCTGCAGTGTCGCGCTGCGCCGCTCGATCTCGGCCAGTTGCACAGGGTCGGGCGGAGCCTCGACGAACGCCATCCTGACCCGCGTATAGTCGGCGAGCTTGCGCACGATCTCCTGCCCGCGCGGGTCGGTCACCGCCTGCGCGCGCGACACCGCCGAGCTGATGGCGCTGGCCTCGGTCAGGGTGTTTTGACGCCGCTCCTGGAATCGCGAGTTCGACGACGACAGCGTCAGCGCCAGCACGAAGGCGAGCAGGCCGAGCATGCTGCCGACGACGAGGCCGACCCCTTCCGGCTCGGCCGCGCCATCGACGGCGGCATGACGCCGGCCGAGCCACAGACCGATCTCGCGGGCGACGAACAGTGCGATGAAGAGAAGAGCAATGAAGGCCGGCACGCTGCGGGCGGCGAGGTGGGCGAAGAAATCCATCGGTGTCCTCAAGAGATGGCGCGGCGCGCGATCCCGCCGGCCCCGACCGCCATGGCCGGCCGAATCGGGATCACCCGGCATCCGCGCCGCGCTCAATCGCACCTTTGCGGCGGTTTGAACAGGTTCCGGAGATGGTTGCGCGGGAAATCGACCCGGCGGCGCGACGCGGGTCCGTTACTGAGAATCAGCCGGCAGGGCCCGTCGCACATTGTTGACGAGGCTCACCAGCCGGGGCCCGAGGTCGCTGACGAGACGCTCGCGGGAGAGCATGTATTTCGGGCCACCGAGATTGAAGACGTATTGGCATTTGCCATTCTGGTCAGTCAGCGGCGCCGCCACGGCGATGATATCCGCCTGCCACTCCGCAATACAGAATCCTGACCTCTGGAGTTCGCTCTTGGCTTGCTGCAACTCCTGGTCCGCGCGGGGGAATTCTTCCGGCCGCGCGCCTTTCAGATGATCGAGCAGCGCGTTGAGTTCGTTCTCCGGCAGCGTGCCGAGATAGGCCTGGCCCAGCGCCGTCGATTCGATCGGAACCCGCTCACCAGGGCTGAGCTTGTAGTAGGTGTTGCCGCCGCCGAGCGCGGATTCGATGTACACCATGTCCAGCCGGTCCGGCATCGCCAGGCCGAGATTGGACTGACTGTAGCTCGCGAGCTCGCGCATCAGCGGCGCCGCGATCCGGGCGATCTCGAGCTGGTTCAGGAGCGCATAGCCCAGCGACAACACGCCGACGCCGAGCTGATACTTCTCCATGCGCCGGACGTAGTTGAGATAGCCGAGCGCGGTCAGCGTTTTGGTCAGCCGCACCACGGTCGATTTGGGCAGGCCGGTGCGCTGGGCGATTTCGCCGTTGCCGAGGAAGCGGTCCTTCGCGCCGAACGCCCGCAAAACCTCCAGCCCTCGCGCCAATGCGCCAACAAAATCGCGGTCTTCGGTGAAATTTCCATCCCGCGGCGCAGTCGCTGTCATGCTGCTCATTTTCCGATTGCTAGGAGACACAAACTTGCTAATATCGGAATCACGTTCCGCATAGCGGGATTAATAACCGGATTACGGGTGTGAATTCCGAATTTAATCCAAATCGTCGCGAAACATCATTCTCTCCTGCTGATCTGCACATCGAGCAAAGGGGGGGATCACTCTACCTGTATAACAGAACTAGCCCGTTGCCTCCCCCTGTCAACGTCGCCGAATGGCTCGACGCCGGGGCGGCGTCCCATCCGGACCGGCTGTTCCTGGCGGAGCGGGACGCCGCATCGCCCTCCGGGTGGTCCAGCCTGACCTATGCCGGGGCGGCGCGCAAAGTCGATCGACTGGCGGGCGGCCTGGCCCGAAACGGCATCGGCAAGGGGGCGCGGGTGGCGGCCCTCGCCCGCAATTCGGTGGCGCTCGGCATTCTGCAACTGGCCGCGCTCTCGATCGGAGCGATCTTCGTCCCGGTCTCGCCCGCCTATGCGCAGGGGCGCCGAGATTACGAGCTGCTGCGATCGATCTTCGCCTTGATCGAACCGCAGGCCGTCTATGTCGGGAACGCGGACGAGTTGGCTCTGGCGCTGGCGCTGACCCCGCCATCGGCCTTGCGCATCGTTGCGGACAAGGGCCTCGCCGCGCTCGAATCCGAGATAGAGCCCGATCGGCTTTACGATCTGCGCGCCGCCGTCACGAGCAGCGATCCGGCCAAAATCCTCCTCACCTCCGGCTCCACCGGAGCGCCAAAGGGCGTCATCAACACCCACGGCATGATCGGCATCAATCAGGGCGCGTTCGCGGCGATGTGGCCATACCTGCGCGCGCGGCCGCCGGTAATGACCTGCTGGCTGCCATGGAGCCACACCATGGGTGGCAACTTCTCCTTCTTCACCATCCTCGCCAACGGCGGCTCGCTCTACATCGACGACGGCGCGCCGACCGCAGACGGCATCGCGCGGACCGTTCGCAACATCACCGAGGTGCAACCGACGCTTTACGCCAACGTGCCGCGCGGCTTCGACGCGCTGCTGCCTCATCTCAAAGACTCCGCCGTCGCGGCGGCGTTGTTTCAGCGACTGGACGCGCTGGTTTTTTCCGGCGCGCCGTTGCCACGCGCGATCTGGACCAAACTCAAGGCGCTGTCGCTCCGGGTCACGGGGCGGCCGATTGATATCCTGACGTCGTGGGGCACGACGGAGACCGCCCCGGCCCTCACCGCCACCATCGGCGAAACCGACGATTCCGCCTCGATCGGCCTGCCGATGCCGGGCGTGACCGTCAAGCTTGTCCCCGACGGCGATCTGTTCGAGGCGCGCGTCAAGGGCCCGAACGTCATGCCGGGCTATTTCCGCGCCGCGGAGCTCAGCCGCGAGGCTTTCGACGACGACGGCTTCTACCGGACGGGAGACGCGCTGCGTTTCGTCAACGACGCCAACGCGCCACCCAGCCTGTTCTTCAACGGGCGAATTGCCGAGAACTTCAAACTCACGACCGGGACCTGGGTCCATGTCGGCCAATTGCGCGTCGCCATCCTGAGCGCGCTGGCGCCGCTGCTGCAGGACTGCGTGCTCGCCGGAGAAGGCCGGGACGAGATCGGCCTCATCGCCTTTCCCAACATCGCCGGCTTGCGCGCGATCATCCCCGACGTGGCCGACAATCTCGACGATGCCGTCATCGACCACCGCGTCATCGACGCGGTGAACGCACGGATCGCCGCCTACAACGAACGCAATCCGTCGTCGTCCCACGCCGTCAGGCAGGTCTATCTCGATCCGCGGCCGCTCAGCGTCGAGCGGGGAGAGATCACCGACAAGGGTTATGTCAACCAGCGCGCCGTCCTCCGCAACCGGGCCGACGCGATCGAAGCCATGTTCCCGCGTCCCGATCAACCGGCAGCGGGGCGATCACGGTGAGCGACAGCTATCTCATCCATGGCGGCAGGATCGTGACGATGGACGCGACGCTCGGCAGCGTCGAAGCACTGGCGATCCGGAACGGGCGCATCCACGCCGCCGGCCGCCTGCGCGACGTCGCGCAATCCGTGCCGCGCGAGACGCCGGCCTACGATCTGCGCGGGCGCACGGTCCTTCCCGGACTGATCGATACCCACCCGCACCTTCTCCACTATGCAACCCTGGAAGATCCGCTGGTCGCGATCTGGGATGCCTGCTGCCACAACGACATCGTCGAGCGGATCCGCGCGCGCGCCGCGCAGACAGAAGCCGGCCAGTGGATTATGACCACGCCCGTCGGCGAACCCCATTACTTCGTCGAGCGATCCTGGAAAGATCTCACGGAGGGACGCCTTCCCGACCGGCATGTCCTCGACAGGGCGACGCATGACCACCCCGTCATGATCCAGGCGTGGGCGCCCGTGATGCCGAACGTGATCGCCTTCAATTCGCTGGCGTTGCGCATGCTGGGGATCGACAGCACGACGCCGGACCGCGTCGGCCATGTCTGGATCGAAAAGGACCGCGCGGGAGAACCGACCGGCATTCTGAAGGGATCGGTCACCAACTATTACAGCGACGATGCCTTCAACCAGTCGCTGTGGAAGAACATCCCGTTCCTGCAATTCGACCGGATGAAGCCGGCCGTCCGCCGCGCCATGGCGGCCTACAATCGCCAGGGCGTCACCGCCATCTATGAAAACCACATGATGGACCCGCCGCTGATCGACGCCTATCGGCAACTGCGGCGCGAGAATGCCCTGAGCCTGCGGGTGCTGCTGTCCCAGGAAGCCGAATCCTACGGCATGCCGTGGAGCCGGCCGAGGGAGATGCCCGACTTCATCCGGCGCTGCGAGCAGGCGGCGGAATCGATCGAGCTCTTTGACGACTTCTGTCGCTTCAATGGCATGACGATCCTGCGCGACGGCTCGTGCTGGCCGGGAATGATCCGGATGAAGGCCCCCTATCGCGGCCCCTACGGCAACTTCACCGCGGGCCAGGAATTCATCACGCCGCAGAAGGCCGAGACGGCGATGCGGATCTGCGCGTGCTGCCGCATGCGGCTCAATACCATTGCCCTGGGGACGCAGGCGCAGGAGGACAACCTCGCCCAGCTCGAAAAACTGGCGACGGAATTCGATATTCCGGCGCTGGGCTGGACCCTCGTCCATGGCTTCTTCGTCGAAGAGCAGCAGGCCCGCCGTTACGTACGCCTCGGCATGGACGTCACCACCAGTATGTCGTTCGTCTGGGGCAAGACGCAATTGTTCAAGGACCGCATGGGGACTGAGGTTCTTGGCGACCTCGTTCCCCTGCGCCGGCTGATGGACAACGGACTGACTGTCGCCGGCGGCAGCGACTGGGGGCCGAAGTCTGCGTTCAAGCAGATCGAACTGGCCGTGACGCGCGCCTATGCCGGCGCAGCATCTGACATCGACACCACGCAAGCCGTGACCCGCGAGGAAGCGCTGGCGATGTGGACCCGCGATGCGGCGCAGGTGATGCGCTGGCGCGACATCGGCACGCTCGCCGCCGGGCAGCAGGCCGACTTCATCGTGCTCGATCGCGATCCGCTGACATGCGCCGCGACGGACATCGGCGAGACCCAGGTCGAGGCCACCATTCTCGGCGGACGGGCCATCCATGGCGCACTCAACTAGACCCTCGGGATGGAGACCGTCCATGACCGCCGCGCCATGCGCACGCACCCCTGTGACGTCCCGGGGGCAGGACCGGCACCACCGGCCTTATTCCGCATCGCTTCACCTCACCCCAACGATCCAACCAGTTATCGGAGAACAACCATGAGAATGCTGAGCCTCGTCGTTGCCGCGACACTGACATTCGGCGCCGCCGCCAGGGCAGACGTTTCCGGCGATACCATCAAGATCGGAGTTCTGGGTGACCAGAGCGGCGGGTTCTCCTACCTCGCCGGCAAGCATGCGGTCGAGGCAGCGCAAATGGCGGTCGACGATTTCGGCGGCAAGGTGCTCGGCAAGCCGGTGGTCATCGTCGCCGCGGACCACCAGAACAAGGCCGACATCGCAGCTTCGATCAGCCGGAAATGGTTTGACGTCGACGGCGTCGACGCCATCGCCGACCTCACCGGCTCGGCGGTTGCTCTCGCCGTGCAGGAAGTCGCGCGGCCCCGCGGCAAGGTGCTTCTGATCTCGGGCGCGGCCACCACCGAGCTGACCGGAAAGGCCTGCTCGCCGACCTCGTCGCAATGGAGCTGGGACACCTATTCCTACGCCAAGGCTGCGGCCAGCCAGATCGCGAAACTGGGCGGCACCACCTGGTTCTTCCTGACCACCGACTATGCGTTCGGCCACTCGTTGCAGAAGGACGTCACCCACTTTCTCGAACAAAGCGGCGGCAAGGTCCTCGGCGGCGTGCGTTTCCCGTTCGGGGTATCCGACTTCTCATCGTTCCTGTTGCAGGCTCAGGCCTCCAAAGCCAAGGTCATCGGGCTTGCGACCTCAGGCTCCGACCTTCTCAACGCCATCAAGCAGGCCCGCGAATTCGGGATCGTGCAAAGCGGACAGCAGCTCGCCAGCCTCGTGATGTTCATCAATGACGTCGAGGGTCTTGGCCTCGATGTCGCCCAGGGGCTGACCCTGACCACATCGTTCTACTGGGACCAGAACGACGAGGCGCGCGCATGGGCGAAGCGCTTTATGGAGCGCTCGGGCGGCTTCATCCCGAACTTCAGCACGGCCGGCACCTACGCCTCGGTCCTTCACTATCTCAAGGCCATCGAGGCGGCCGGAACGGATGACGGCAAGGCGGTCGCCGCGAAGATGCGGGACATGCCCGTCAACGATTTCTACAACAAGAACGTCAAGATCCGGATGGATGGCCGCGTCCTGCACAAGAACTATCTGATGCAGGTGAAGTCACCCGCCGAATCGAAATATCGCGGCGATTTCTACAAGGTGCTGTCCGAAATGTCCGGGGACGAGTCCTACAAGCCGCTCGCGGAATCGGAATGCCCCTTGGTGTTGAACAAGTAAGCGGACAGGAGAAAGCTTCGGCTGCCATCGCGCGGGATGGCTCATCGCCGGCGATCACACCATGCGCGCTCCGGCGCTTCGGACGGCAATCCGCCGCCCGAAGCTATTGCGCCGCGAGCGCGACGGCGCGCAGAAGCGACCTTGCCTTCAGCATGGTTTCCTCGAACTCCTCCTCGGGGTCCGACAGCGCGACGATGGCGCCGCCGACGCCGATCGAGAGACGATCATCGGTTGCGACGATGGTCCTGATGACAATGCTCAGATCGGTGGCGCCGTCCGCGCCGATGTATCCGATCGCGCCGGAATAGACGCCACGAGCTTCCCCTTCCAGCCGGTCGATGATCTGCATCGTCCTGATTTTCGGCGCGCCGACCATCGACCCGCCGGGAAAGCAGGACCTGATGCAATCGACGACATGGACGTGGTCCGGCAACTGCCCCTCCACCGTGCTCACCAGTTGATGAACGGTGGCATAACTCTCGATCTCCATCAGGCGCGGAACGGTGACGCTGTCGGCTTCGCAGACCCGGCCGATATCGTTGCGCAGCAGATCGACGATCATCAGATTTTCCGCCCGGCTTTTCTCGTCGGTGCGCAGCCACTGGGCCAGCGCCGCGTCCTCCGCCGGATCGGCGGCGCGCCTCACCGTTCCCTTGATCGGCTTGGCCTGGGCGCGACCGCTGCGATCGACCTGCAGGAACCGCTCGGGCGATGAACTGACCACCGTCAGATCGCCGAGCTTGAGAAATGCCGCGTGCGGCGCCTGATTGATCCGGCGCAGAATGCGATAGAGCCTGAACAGGTCGACGCCCGCATCCAGCGTCAGAGCGTTGGTGAGGCAGACCTCATAGCTTTCGCCGGCCCGGATGTCGTTCATCGCAAGCTCAATGCGATCGATGTAGGCCGATCGGTCGTGGCGCAGCGTGAAGCCGGCGGCATCTTGCGGCAGGTCAGGCAACGGCTGCGGCAGCGGGGCCGGCAATGGCGCGAGACGATCGAGCCGCGCCTCGGTGTCGCGCAGCCATGCCTCCGCCTCTGCCCTGTCCTCGTCGGCACTGACGATGTAGGTTTCCTGCTGCACATGATCGAACGCGATAAAGCGCGCGGTCGAAAGCAGCATCGCGTCGGGGAGCGGCGATTCATGTGCGGCATCGCCGCCGCATTCCTGCTTCAGCTCGTAACCGAAATAGCCGACATAGCCGCCGTGAAAATCGAACGGGAGATCAGCGCCCGACCTGAACTGCCGCCCCGTTCGTGCCTTGATGAAATCGAACACGCTTTCGTTGCGGCTGTGCGTTCCGCTGTGGTCCGTGATGTCGAGGCGGCGCTCGCTGCTGCGATAGGACAGCACCGCCCCCTGTGGCCCCGATGCATCCCCCATGAACGAGAAGCGCGAAAACCCGGCGCTGACGAGAGCCGAATCGAGCCAGAAGGCGTGCGTGCTGGTTGCATACAGCTCTTGAAACGCCGCCTCGGGATCGACGAGACGCGGCAGACGGCGATAGGCCAGCGGGCGCGGCGACGGCGCGGACGGGCGGGGTGACCGCGTCGGGGGCGACCTGTCCCGCGCCGGCGCGCGTGCCGCTCCGGCCAGATCGAGAAAGTTGCGCAGCAGCGTGACGCCGTGCTCGGAGCAGATCGATTCCGGATGAAACTGGACGCCCCAAATCGGCCGGGTGCGATGCTGAAGGGCCATCAACAGGCCGTCTTGCGTCCAGGCGGTGCCGATCAGACAATCCGGCAAATCACCATCAACCACGAGCGAGTGATAGCGCACCACAGAGAACGGCGTTGGAATATCGCGGAACAGCCCGCTCGCATCGTGATGCACCTGGCTTTGGCGGCCATGCATCGGCTCGGCCGATACGACGCGCCCGCCGAACGCATGCGCGATGCCCTGATGTCCCAGGCATACGCCGAGGACCGGCACTTCGGCTTCGAGAATGGCACGCCGGCAAATCCCGAAATCCTGCCGGTTCTCGGGCCGACCGGGTCCCGGCGAGATGACGATATTGTCGAAGGTGAGATCGCACAGCGCCTCCCATTCCATCTCGTCATTCCGGATGACGATCGGAGGGCTTCCCGCGAGCCTGGTCAGATCCTGAAACAGGTTGTACGTGAACGAATCATAGTTATCGATCAGCAGAGTCGTCACGCGTCGCGTCCTCAATCGCACCGGCAGTTTGGCCAGCCTCCGCCTCCGGCGGAGCCGGCATCCCCGGGCAGGTATACATGCCCGGGCCTGTGCCGTGGAGCGCCGTGCAGCTGCGCGATGAGAAACATGATCTTCCTGTTACGTCAGGGCGTCGTAAACCGCCCGCGCCTGACCGAAAAGGATCGGCTCGGATGACAGGGTCTTGCCATCGAGCTCGACGAGCTGGCGGATGCCGAGGCTGTTGGTGGCGATGATTTCATCGGCCAGCGCCAGCTCCGCCACCGTCAGGCTGGCCTCCCGGATCGGCAACTGCTCCAGCAGGCGGCGGCGGACCGTTCCGGGCATCACGCCATCGGCCAGCGGCGGCGTCATGACAACAGCGCCCCGGCGGACGACAAGATTGGCAGCGGAGAAACATGCGGCGCAGCCGCGCGTATTGAGCAGCAGCGCGTCGTCGGCGCCGCGCGACAGCGCTTCGCGCAGCGCCAGAATGTTGTCGAGATAGCTGGTCGATTTGATTTGGGACAGCGGCGATTGCTCGTTGCGCCGCGTGACCGACGCGGTGACGGCGCGGAAGCCGGGCGAGCGCACCGGCAACGCTGACGCGGTGACGATCACGGTCGGCCGCAAGTCCGCAGCCGGCGCCAGCCCGCGGCCGCCGGCCCCCCGCGTCACGGTGAGCCGCAGCACGCCCTCGACCATCCCGTTCGCCGCACGGGTATCCTCGAGAGCAACGCACAGTGCGCGCGAATCTGTAACAGCCGGGAATCCGAGACACTCGACAGCTACCCTCAGTCGCGCCAGATGGCCGTCGATGTCGATGACGCGCCCGCCCCGCACGCGCAGTGTCTCGAACACGGCATCGCCGAGCGTGAGACCCCGATCCGTCAGTCCGATGTGCGCGGATGCCGTTGGAACCAGTTCATCATTGACGAAACAGACGTCGAAATCGCCCACTCTCTCGCCCCTCGGTGATTCCCCAAACGAATGCACGCAAGCAGGGCCTGATGCAAGGGACGACGTCGCATTGCGCCGAACATGATCCATGGGGGCAGACGTTCATCACCACCAAGATCGCAGGGACGCATGCGATGCAGGCGTCTAGTGAACCTCCTCCTTCAGCGACGAAAGCAGCCTCGCCTGAAGATCGACGAAGTTGGGGCTGACGAGAAACTCCAGGTTGCGCGGCTTTGGCTCATCAACAGAGACGTCGAGTTTGACCCTGCCCGGCCGGCTCGACATCAGGAGGATGCGATCGGACACGAACACCGCTTCCGCCACGTCATGAGTGATAAAAATAATCGTCGGCCGGAATTCGGTCCAAAGCTGCAGCACCAGTTCCTGCATCATCAGGCGCGTCTGCGAATCCAGCGCGCCAAACGGCTCGTCCATCAACAGCACCTTGGGCTCCGATATCAGCGCCCGGGCAATCTGCACGCGCTGCTGCATGCCACCTGAAAGCTGGTACGGATAGTGCTTTTCGAACCCGTTGAGCTTGACGGCTTTGAGCAGTTGCTCCGCCCGTCCGGCATAGACGTCCGGGCTAATACCGCGACTCTTGACGCCCAGAACCACGTTCTCGAAGACCGAGAGCCACGGAAACAGCGACGCCTGCTGGAACACGACCGCACGGTCCGGGCCCGGCGCAAGAATGGGCTTGCCGTCGAGCAGGACCCGGCCCTGGGTGGGAAATTCGAATCCGGCGATCATGTTCATCGCCGTCGATTTTCCGCAGCCGGTGGGGCCGAGAATGCTGACGATTTCAGCGGTCTTGATCGCGATGTTCAGCGATTTGATCGCGACCGTAGACCCGGCCGCAGCTCCGGACTTCGGATAGGTCTTCGAAACGTCTTCGAACACCACCTTGTCTTCGGCCTGGTTGTAAGTCGGCTGGCTGTGTAAGGGCATCAGATGCAGTGCAGGTTTGTGGTGCATGGTCATGGCATTCTCTAACAACAGAGAGCTCACCGGCCCTTCCAGTGGACGATTTTCATCTCGGCGATACTCACAAGCATATTGAGCGCAAGCCCGATGGATCCGATCAGCGCGATGCCGATGAAGACAACAGGTATCTGGAAAACCTGCGCCGCATCGGAAATCATGAAGCCGAGGCCTTTCTGCGCACCGACCAGCTCCGCCGCGACCACGACCGCCCAGCTCAACGCCATCGCAACCTTCAATCCCGTGAAGATGTGTGGCCACGACGAGGGGAACACGATCTTGCGAAAGATCTGTCCTCGCGTCAGACCGAGCGTTTGCGCCGCGCGGATATAGGCGATGGGGACATGCGCCGCGCCGGCGTGGGCGTTGACGTGAGCATAGTTGAAGGCCGTGATGAAGATCAGGACGACCTTGCCCACCTCGCCCAGTCCGAAATACAGCACGACCATGGGAATGAAGGCGATCGGCGGGATTGGCCGGATGAACGCCATGATCGGAGACATGGCGGCATCCGCCGAGCGGTTGTAACCCGTCATCAATCCCATCGGAATTCCGACGGCGACCCCCAGCGCGAAGCCGCTCAGCGCGCGGAACAGGCTGATGCCGATGTGCTCCCAAAGCGGCGTGCGCTGATATCCGTTCTCAACCAGATTGACGAATGACAGGAACAAGGCTTGCGGAGACGGCAGATAACTCGGACCGACCAGCCCCGTATTGGTCACCGCAAACCACACCGCGAAGATCGCAACGATCGCCCCGCAGGATATCCAGAAACGGGGAATACCGCTCATCTGATTCATCATCGGACCTCGCCTGTCACCGGCTGGCTGGATGCGAGCTGACGAACTTGCGCATCGGCGCCGGATCGATCGCCGACGTCACGGTCTCCAGCTTCAGCGGGGCCGGAATGGTGCCGAGCTCGTACAACATCTGGCTTGCGATAATGGCCTGCGAGGCCAGTCCGCCGTTCGGATTCACCAGCGACCACTGCGAGTTCGGATCCAGTTGCTGCGCGAATGTCGGCAATCCGCCGCAGCAATGCTTTTCGTAGAATTTCTTTGCGACTTCCGGCGAAATCTGCAGCTGCCGCTGCAAGGCATCAATCGCCAGTTGGGGATTCTTGGCGATCAATTCGCGCGCCTCGGCCTGAACCGCGAGCAGTTTCTCCGGCACGCTGGGATATTTCGCGATGAAATCCGGCCGCAAACCGTTGATGCTCGGGCACACGCCACCATAGTCGGAATCCATGGACACAACCTTGACGCCGGCTGGAAGGTTCATCGTCCACGGCGCCCAGCCCACACCGGCGTCGATCGCGCCGCCCGTGAATGCATTGGCAAAAAGCGGCGGCGCAATGTTCACCACGTTCAATTTGTCGTAATTGATGTTGGCCTTCTTGGCCATCAGCTTCAGCGACACCTGCGAGCACGTCCCGGCCGTCGCCGCGATTTTCTTGGCCTTGGCGATGTCCTTGTAGCTCGTTATGCCGCTCGCGTCGGTTGCGATCAGGCCAGCGCCCTGAGCATTGTCGAGCTCCCACGAGATGATTTTCAGGGGAATGTTCTGACCGAGCGCGAACACGAATGCCAGGCCGGTGACGATCTGATCGATGCTGCCGCTCTTGAGGGCCGCAAGCAGCGGCGCGCCGCTCGTGAACCAGTGAATCTTCGGATCGAGACCGTGCTTCTGATAGAGACCGAGATCGTGGGCGACGTAGGTCATAAAGTAGCCGGCGCTCGGGCCGCCGATATTGATCGGGATGAGCTCCTTGGGAGCCGCAGTCTGAGCCGTCGCAACGCTGCTGGTCATCAAGAGGCCCAGCGCAACCCCAACAAACTTCCTGAACTTCATATCCCCTCCCGGACGCTCTGTGATCGCATTGATACTTGTTTTTCTTTAAGAGTACTCGCAGGGACCAGCACCGACAATTGCATATTTCAACCGGAATCGTTGCATGCCGCGCAATGGAATGATCGGTTGCATATTCGTGCTTGTCGCTCGGCAACGCGTCGCAGAGCACAAATTCACGCAGCGTGAACCGCGTTCAACGGCAGACAAGCTGCGCATTGTTTGCGAAATGAATTGCCTCGTTCGACGATCGCGAAGGAGTAGCCTGCCGATCTCGGAATACGGTGCGATGGACTCGCGCCCTATCGAAACACCGACAGCAACAGACCATCGAGGATGCCCGCCCCATCGGATGTCGCCACCGCCAAAAGACCGCCGGCAGCGGCGGCCACGCCGACAACTGCCGCGGTGAAAGCAACGAGCGCCGCATGCGGCGCGCCGTTCGTTCCGCAAGCGTGCAGGCTACGCATTCGCAGCGAGCCCACCATGGCCAGCAGCGATGACGCCCCGACCATAAGCGCGGCAATAGCACCCAACCATATCGAATGCATCTGTACTGCATCTCGGATGAGCAGAAGACTCACCACCAGCATGCTGAAGGCGGTTCGCCGCCAGGCCAGCGATGTGCGCTCGGGTTGCAGTCCTGGATCGCGGGCCACAACGTCACGTCGGCAGAAGCAGAATGCCCAGCCCGATCGCGATGCTCGAGATCATGGCGCTCAGCGCAACCAGGTCCCATCCCGCCATGAGCGGCCGATCGTGCCGCATCGCAATTTCATGAGACTTCCATCGTCGATAGGCGGCGACCGCCATCACGCCTCCCAAAATCGTGATACTGATCGCGATGAAGAAATTCAGCGAGTGAGGACCGGTCCCCGCCGCGAACTGCCGAAACAGCACGCCGCCACCGACAACCGCCAAAGCGGTGCGAATCCATGCGAGAAACGTGCGCTCGTTCGCCAGGCTGAACCGATAGTCGGGTTCACGGCCTTCCCGTTGCCAAGCTGGGCGAGTCACGGACATGTCCTCCTTGCAGCGCCGCCGAACTGTCAGGGCGCCTTGCCAATTCATGGATGGAAAATCGTTTCAGGGGCAATCTAGTCAATCGATCGGACGCGTGTCCAATGCGCTTTTGATCGCCTTTCGATGCCAAATGCGCATTGAAACGGGCCACATGCCCGGCCGGCCCGCGAACGCAGCAGTTCTGCATTCCGGCTATGATCCGGAGCGCTCCGGACGATCAAGCCGCGCTGACTGAGCGCGACGAGACCTTCACCACAGCCGGCCTGATCACCGCCGGCACATGATCATTCCCGACCCAGCTCCGCGCGGCCGACAGAGTCGCCATCCAGTTGCTGGTCGTCGTCTAGCGTCACGACGACTTTCGCAAGCTCGCCCGAAAATTCGAATGGCGCGATATAATCTCCTACAGGTGTGCCGCGGTCACATCCGATATCGCAGCCGGACCAGGAGATGAGCGACTTGAAATATCTCTCGGTGTCGAGAGAGCCCGCCGCCTGTCCCTCGATCAGCAGCGTGTAGCGGCTCTTGAGGGCTTCACCGGCGGGGCCGCGCTTGAGCCGATCCACACGCAGGCCGAGCGTGCGCACGGAGCGCGGAATCGGCCGATCGGAAACGAGGGTTTCGTGCACGCCACCGAGATTGAGATCGTGCACCAGATAGCCGTCACGAACGTACAAGACATAACCGGTGGTTCCGTCGCCATGCGCGATCAGCACGCCGTTGTCGTTGCCGGTCAGTTCCACGCTGGCTTCGATGGTATAGCTCCGGCTGCGCACGTCCGGCGCCAGATCGGTCGGCACATGACCGACGCCCTTGTGAAACACGAACTGCCGCCTGTCGCCCAGAATCCGCGCGGCATTCTCGGCGAAGCGCGGACCGAACCGATCGTCCAGCGGCAGCACCTTGTGTTTCTCCGCCTCCCGCCACCACAGCCGCTTCAACGCCTCAAGCCGCCCCGGCTCGGCCGCGGCGAGATCACGGGTTTCGGAAAAGTCGCGGTCGAGATTGTAAAGCTCCCATTGGTCGTGATCGAACGGCGTTCCGGGAGCATGATAGGCCACGGCTTTCCAGCCGTCGTGCCAGATGCCGCGATGGCCGAACATCTCGAAATATTGCGCGGACGCCTTGCTGGAGGCTGAAGAGGTGTGGAAGGTCGGAGCGAAACTGACGCCTTCGATCGGCATCTGGGCAAGGCCGTTCACCTGCGCCGGCGCCTCTACACCGATCACTTCCAGCAGCGTCGGCAACAGGTCGCAGGCGTGAGCGAACTGATGGCGAATCTCGCCCCGCGCATGAATGCCTTTCGGCCATGAGATCACGAGAGGATCGCGAATGCCGCCGCCATGGGTATTCTGCTTGTAGCGCTTGAGCGGCGTATTGGACGCCATGGCCCAGCCGTGCGGAATGTTGGCATGACTTCCCGGGCCGCCGATGGTCTCATAGCGCTCGAGTTTTACCTGGAAGGACTCTTCCTGATAGTTGTAGCTGCCGAGCGTGTTCACCGCGCCTTGCGGCCCACCCTCCTGGCTGGCGCCGTTGTCGGAGAGGACAAGGACGATGGTGTTGTCGCGCGCGCCGGTGCGTTCAAGGAAATCGACAAGTCGCGCGATCTGCTGATCCGCATGATCCAGCATGGCCGCATAGGCGCACTGCAGCCGGACAAAGAGGCGCCGCTCCTCCTCCGTGTGCGCATCCCACGGAAGCACGCCGGTATTGCGCGGGGGCATCCGCGTGTCCCGCGGCACCAGCCCGATGTCTTTCTGGGTCGCCAGACGCACCTCGCGCTCGATATCCCAGCCGGTCGCGAAAACTTCCTCGTAGCTGTCGATCAGGCTTTTGGGCGCCTGATGGGGGGCATGGCAGGCGCCGAAAGCGAGCCACGTCAACCACGGCAGGTCCGGCCGCTGCGCCGAATGATCGGCGATGAATTGAATTGCGCGATCGACGAGATCCGCCGTCAGGTGATAGCCGGTTTCGAACGTGCCGGGCGGATCAATGTGCGAGTTGTCCTGAACCAGCTCTGGCGTGTAGTGATCGGTTTCGGCATTCATGAAGCCGTAGAACCTGTCGAACCCACGCCCGAGAGGCCAGCCGTCGAAGGGGCCGGTCGATCCCCCCTCGCTCATCGGCGTCACATGCCACTTGCCGCAGAAATAATTGCGATAGCCGTTCTCGCGGAGAATTTCCGCCAGCGTGCCAGCCTCGCGTGAAATCTTGCCGCGATAGCCCGGATAGCCGCTGTCGAAATTCGCCAGACACCCCATTCCCACGGAGTGATGATTGCGGCCGGTGAGCAAGGCTGCGCGGGTGGTCGAACACATCGCGGTGGTGTGGAATCCCGAATAGCGGATGCCTTCCGCGGCGAGGCGGTCGATGGCGCGGGTCCGGATCGGCGAGCCGTAGCAGCCGAAATCCGAAAAGCCGACATCGTCGAACAGAACGAGCAGGATGTTGGGCGAGCCCGGCGGCCCCTTCACAGGTTGCGGCCACCATGGCGTCGATTCAGCGATCGTCCGCCCAATTTGTCCACGCCTGCTTTCGGATGCCACAGCTTGATCGCCTCCGACGGATAACGCTCTCAACACTCATAGTTGTCGTGGTCGCGAACTTGACCGCCCGCGCTCACGCCGCCGGAGCGGAAACGATGTCGAGGAAGCGACGATGCTCCTCCGGCGTCATATGCTGGGCGAATTCCGCATATGGATATTGACCGTCCAGCACTTCCTGCTTGTAGCGCTGCAGTCCCTCCTGGATCACCGGGCGAATATTGGCAAAGCTGCCTTCATGCTTGGGCTTCGGAAAGGCGCTGTAGCCCACCACATCGCTGCTCGCGATATAGATTCCGTCGGGCGACGGCCCGCCGCCGACGCTGATGATCGGCACCGGCATCGTCCGCGCGAGATGCTGCGTGATCTCGACCGGAACGTATTCCAGGATGACTGCGAAAACGCCGGCGTCGACGAACGCGCGCGTGTCGTCGACGATCTTGGCGGCTTCGGCTGCGGTGCGCCCCTTGAAGCCGTATCCGCTCTGCTCCAGCTTGCGCGAGGCCTGCATGCCCATATGCCCCATGACGGGGATGCCGGCGCGGACGATCTCGGCCACGGTCTTCGCGGTGTGCTTGTTGCCTTCGCACTTCACGGCATCCGCGCCGCCTTCGGCGATCATGCGCGCAGCGCTGCGGATCGCGTCTTCGGTCGAGAAGTGATAGGTCATGTAGGGCAGGTGTCCCACGGCCAGCCCGTAAGGCGCGGTCCGGGTCACCGCCTGCATCAGCACGAGCTGTTCCTCGAAACGCACAGTCATCGGCGTCGGATGCCCGAGCAGCGACATCGGGCCGGCATTGCCGTTGATCAGAAGGTCGAAGCCGATTTCGTCGGCGATTACAGCCATCGGAGCATCATAGACGCCGAGCGCGACAATCAGTTCGCCGCGCGCTTTCTTGTCCTGGAGACTCTTGCAGGTGACTTTCTTGCGCTGTGGTGACGGATTGCTCACTGTGTTTCCCTCGCTATACGAAATACACCGACAGATGGCTTCAGCGGTCTGATCTGAACTCGCGAATCGTCAGGTGCGGCCCGCTTCTTCCGACACGGCGAGAACGAGATCCTGGGACGTATCCCGCGCACCGGTGACGGATTGCGACAAGGCCACCCCTCCGAACATGCGGGCGTTCAGCCGCGTGATCGCCACCGCAGCACACTTCGCGTCGGGGATGACGCCGATCTTGTCCACGCGGACCTTCACCCACGCGGCACCGAAATCGTCGACGATGACATTCGAGACCTGCTCGGCGAGGCTCTCGATGAGATTGAAATGCCGGCTCACCGCCAGTTGTCTCACAGCGTCAGCCACGGCGGCGTAATCGATGGTGTCGTCGACCCGATCGCTGCGAAAGCAGGCCGGGGTCGGCAACCCCATCTCGATATTCATGACGACGACCTGCTTTTCGAGCTTCTCGTGCGGATAGACGCCGATACAAGCCGGGATTCGCAGGTCCTCGATGATGACGCGGTCGCCCTCCGGCATCTGCGCAGGATTGTGATAGACGTTCATCTCAGCTCCGACTGGCTGCAAGCCCGGCGAAGACCCGGCGGATGATCGTCGGCAGCAGCACCGCCTTGCGCTCTCCGAGATCCAGTCCTTCCAGCACCTGGGTCACCGCTTCCACCACCCGGCGGTTGGTGTCTTCCGGCCAAGTTTGCTGAACCGCATCGGGCGCCGGCGCATCGTTGCGGGGTTGCGCGGGAGCGCTGGCGACCGGAGCCGCCGACTTGGCAGTACCGGCGTCGTCCAGACGGATAGCGAACTTGAGCGCCAGCTCGCGCGCCTCGTCGGTCACCGTGCAGTTCTGCGGTAAAGCGATGTGATTTTCATTCCGGGCGACGGCGGCTCGCACGTCATCACTGGTAATGAACCGCCGCTGCGCTCTCATCTCATCCCGACTCGACATCCGTTAGGTCCCTTCCGCGATGGCGGCCAGTGCCGACCGATTGGCGCGTACCGCCTGAACAACCGCACGCGTCAAAGGATCCGACGTCACGTCACGGGATCGCGGCGCATCGGACGCGCCCCCCGCTGCCGTAACCCTGATCGGCGCGACGGGCGCGACCGGCATTGGCACCGGCGCCGGAGATACGCCGGGTTCGGCACGCGGCGCGTCCGGCTCGCGCGGCGACGCCCTGCCCTCCGGCTGGGGCTGACGTTCCGGCTGCCTGATGCGCAAGCCGAGATCGTGCGCGGTCTCCCGCGCAGCATCCGTGATCACCAGGCCATCGACCTGCATGATCTCGACCGCACCCGCGGCGGCCATGTCCTCCACTTCCCGTGCCGTGAGAAAGCGCTTTGTGACCAAAGCCCGCTCCTGGGAAGGACGAAAATACGCCATGCTGCTTCTGCTCTTTAAGCTTGGACCGGCATGCGACCGAGCCGCGCCAGCACCTGCGCAACGATCTCGTCAACGCTAGGCTCTTGCTTGATCGTTGCGGCTCCGGGCCGGCCCACACTCGCGGGCGGGGATTCGACTTCCCATGCGACGCGCTTGCGATTGATCAGGTGCGTGACGGTAATGTTGTCGCCGACGATGGCCCCGCCCATGCCTCCCGTCCCCAGTGTCAGCGAGGGAACGAAGCGGCATGTGGAACCGATGCTGCCCAGCGTCGACATGGAATTGACGATGATGCGGAACGCAGGCAACTGCGCCGCCATGGTCTCGGTCTGCGCCACATCGCGCGAATGGATCACCGCCGAATGACCGTCGCCGCCGAAACGGAGAATCTTGACGCACAGCTCCAGCCCGGCCTGCGCATCCTGCGCCGTCATGAACCCCAGCACGGATGTCAGCTTCTCGCGCGAGAGCGGATGATCCTTGCCGATCCCTCCGAGCGGCGTCACCAGCACGCGCGTGCCGGCCGGGATCTCCATGCCGACAGCGCCCGCCAGCGCCGCCGCCGTCTGGCCGACGGAGCGCGCATTGATGCCGCCATCCGGATGAAACAACGTCGCCGCGAGCTTCTTGTGATAGGCTTCGGGCACCCAGTATGCGCCCTGTTCCTCCATCCGGCGGCGCAATTCCGCCGCGATCGGTTCGTCGGCCACCACCGTTTGCTCGGTAGCGCAGATCAGGCTGCAGTCGAACGACTTGCTGTTGACGAGATCGCGCGCCGCCTTCGCGATATCGGCGCTGCGGTCGACCCATGCGGGTACGTTTCCGGGACCCACGCCATAGGCCGGCTTGCCCGTGCTGTGGGCGGCGCGAACCATCGGCCCGCCGCCGGTGGCGAGAATCACGTTGACCGCATAATGACGCAGCAGCTCCTGCGTCCCGGAGTATGACGACCCGTCGAGGCAACTGACCAGACCGGACGGCGCGCCGGCACCCTCGGCAGCCCGGGCGATGATGTCCACGGCTTCGGCGGTGCATTTTGCCGCCGAGGGATGCGGCGACAACACGATGCCATTGCGCCCCTTGAGGGCGATCAACGCCTTGAAGATCGCCGTCGACGTCGGATTGGTCGACGGCGTCAGCGCCGCCACCACGCCCATCGGCTCGGCGATGACAACCATTTTCTTGGCCTCGTCGCGCTCGATCACGCCGACGGTCGGCACGTTGCGAATCGAATCCCAGACGTTGCGCGCGGCGAATTCGTTCTTCAGCACCTTATGCTCGGGATTTCCGTAACCGGTTTCCTCGTGAGCCAGGTCGGCGAGGCGGCGCGCGGCCTTGAACGACGCCTGCGATACCGCTTCACACACCGCGTTGACGGTGGCGGCCGACGCTTTCGCGAACTCCCGCTGCGCCTCGCGACACCGTTCGGCCAGCCGCCTCGCCTGCTGGATGGCCTTCAGATCCTTGTCGAGATCACTTGTCATGCGTTCGCCTCATTCGACTTCGCGAAGCGGAGCTTGCCGCCGACGGCGGTGGAATCGATGATGCCGATGATCGTGGCATCCACCGGCGCCGATCGGGTCGCATCCAGCTCGCGCGCGGCACTACCCTCCGCGACGATCACGAGTTCGCCTTCTCCGGCGCCGACGGCATCCACCGCGACGAACGGATCACCGACCGCCTTGCCATCGGGTGCGGAACGCCTCACGAGCAGCAGCTTGCGACCGTGCAGCCGCTCGTGCTTGACAGTCGATACGACGGTTCCGGTCGTTCTGCAGATCAGCATCCCACCGCTCCCGGTTCTACTTGTCTGTGCCAGAGATGGCTTCGATGGCCGCGATCGAGGCGAGTTGCGCCGTGCGCGCTTCCGCTTCGGTGCCCGCCATGAACAGGCGGCCGAACCGTCCGACGTCGCGCAGATCGACAAGGCGGACATTCGCGGACTTCTCCGCCTCGTTGGCCGCGATATCGATATACGCGGCCGGCGTGACCTCGAGCACGAACAGTGCCTCGCCGGGAACAAGCATGCTGCCGCGACGCGACCGGTTGATCAGCTGCGCCTGATAGGGCGAGACGTTGGTGATCACCTGGACCGAGGCGACCTTTGGCCGGATCCGGTCCTCTTCGCGCATGCCCAGACGCTCCAGGATGGTGCGCCCCGCCTCGCGAACCGCCTCCTGCGACTCGGAATGCACTTCGAGCACACCGAACTCGCGTTCGACGATCTGCACGCCGGGCTTCACCTCCGTCGCCTTGACGGCCATGTCAACGACGCGAAACACCTCGTTGCCCGGAGCCAGCTCGACGTACATCTGCGCCATACCCGCCACCGGAATGTCGCCGGCGGTCACCGTGCCGAAATAGGCTGCGTATTGCGGCTGCATGCGGTCGATGAAGAAGTATGCGCGCAGCTGCACGTTATTTGCCTTGGACATGTCGTCTCCTCACTGAAAGCCGGCGACGGCCCTTACTTCAATTCGCTCTTCGCCGACGGCGACGGCAGGATGACATGCAGGTCGCCATGCGGACGCGGAATGACGTGCACGGACACCAGTTCGCCAACGCGCTTCGCCGCCGCGGCGCCCGCATCGGTGGCAGCCTTCACCGCGCCGACATCGCCGCGCACCATGATGGTGCAGAAGCCGCCGCCGATCAGTTCCTTGCCGATCAGTTGCACATTGGCCGCTTTGACCATGGCGTCCGCCGCCTCGATCGAGCCGACAAAGCCGCGGGTCTCCACAAGGCCCAGCGCGATATTTTCGATTGCCATTTACGTTTTCCTTCCGGTTATTGGGTTGGTTGTGCCGCGCAAGACAGCCTCACGCAGTCAATAGGGAGTCCCGTTGCTGGCACTGTTGAGCCGCGCCACGATGTCGCCGAGCTTCTCGTCTCCAATCGCCAGCGTATGCGCGGAACCTGGAAATGCAGCCGACTCGACGCTCTGCTTGAACTGTCGGAAGCCGTTGCGCGCCGTTTCCCCGAGCGCGGCAAATTTCTGCACAAATTTCGGTGTGAACTTCTCGAACAGACCCAGCAAATCCTGGGTGACGAGACCCTGACCGTCACAATAACCGCCGGCGCCGATGCCGATGGTCGGCACCGCAACGAGCTCCGTGATCGCCGCGGCGATGCGGTCGGGAATGCATTCGAGCACGATCGCAAAGGCCCCCGCCTCCGCCAACGCGAGAGCGTCGTGGATAATGGCGATCGCCGACTCCGCATCCTGCGCTTGCGAGCGATAGCTTCCCGTGCGTGCCGCTAGTATTTTTGTCAGCCCCACATGCGCGACCACCGCGATGCCGGCTTTGGTCAGAGCCCGCACGGTCGGGGCGAAATCGGCACCGCCCTCGAGCTCGACGGCATCGGCGCCGCCCTCACGGATGATGCGGCCGGCATTTTGCACGGCATCGGCCGGCGTCGTGTACGACAGGAACGGCAGCGACGCGAGCACCAGGCTTGACGACACGGCGCGACGTACCGCGCGCGTATGATAGATGACCTCGTCTACAGTGACCGACAGGGTGTTATCGCAACCCATGCCGACGCTCGCGAACGCATCGCTCACGAACACGATGTCGACTTCGGCCTGCTCGGCGTAGCTCGCAAACGGATAGTCGTAAGCCGTCACGAGAGTGATGGGAGCGCCGCGCCCTTTACGGGAAACGATCGATGCAGGCGTGATTTTCCGGCGACTGTTTGACAAGTTGTCGACCACTGGTTTGCGCGTGTTCGTTGCTGAGTGGAATTCGAATGACGCAAACGTTAGCAGCGCGAAACGACGTCGCCCAATGCATTTATAGGTCGAATTCGTTGCGTCGGACGCAAGCTTCGCAAATTGCGCGCCGTGCATCGTATCGCGCAATACAATGCATTGGAGGGGCGAACGAACTGCTGCTACTCACATCGGTATAATTCACCGGAGTTTCGTCCATGAGCAACACGTCCGCACGAAAGCGCAGCAAGGTCACCGTCAAGAATATTCTGGACAAGAAAGCCAACAAGGAACGCATCGTCGCCCTTGGCGTCTACGATGCGCCGATGGCGGCCATCTCGGACGAGATCGGCTTTGATATGCTGATCAACGGCAATGCCGGCCCGATGTCGCTGCTCGGTCATAAAACGCCGATGACCGTTCGCTTCGAGGAGCAGCTCGTTCTGACGCAGGCCGTGAGTCGCGTCACGCAATACGGCATGGTCGTCGGGCACATGCCGTATATGACGTATCACTTCTCCACCGAGGACGCGATCCGCAACGCCGCGCGTCTGATCGCGGAAGGCGGCGCGGATGCCGTGAAATGCGAAGGCAACAGGCACACCGCGAAGACCGTGGCAGAGATCGTGCGCGCCGGCATCCCCGTCATGGGGCACATGGGCATGCAGGCTTCGCGCAAGCTGGAGCAAAGCGGATACGGCTTCAAGGGACGCAGCGCGGCCGACGCCGCCAAGATCGTCGACGACACCCGCGCGTTCGTTGACGCCGGGGCGTTCGCAGTGATCATCGAATACGTGCCGGTGGAAATCACGCAGTATCTCGCCGAGACGCTGCCCATTCCGATTATCAGCGTCGGCGGCGGCGCCTCGCCCGACGGCGTTTATCTCATCAGCGGCGACGCGGTCGGCTACAGCGCCTTCCCCCGCCCCAAGCATGAAGGCAGCTTCGTCGACGTGCGGCCACTGATCCAGCAGGGCCTGCGTCAATACAAGGACGAGGTCCTGTCGAAGAAGTATCCATACGAGGAATTCGTGCAGCATATGACGCCGCAGGAGCACGACAAGTTCCTCAAGATCGTCGAGAGCACGACCGTCTAGAACGGAAGGACACGGCGCGGTGAAAGTCGACCAAAGCACGCGAAGCGAACAGCGTCCCTTGGACGCTCCCACCGCTCGGCCGAATGCTGGTTATCGCAATCAGATTCGGGAATCGCTTCGAACCGGCACGTTCTTGTACACGCTGGAATATGTCCCGGACCTGATCGGATCCGGGCCAGCCGGCGTGGCCGAGCTTACGCGCAATTCCGAACTGGTCGGCCGAGATCCGCGCATCGGCGGGATCAATATCGGCGATCGGGTGAAGTCGCTCGATTCACTCGATACCGTGACGTGCGGCCGCATCGCCGCGGACGCAAGCGGCAAGGTCCCGCTGCTGCATCTGGCCGGCAAGAACCGCACGCCCGATCAGGCCCGCGCCGTCATCGACCGCGCGCTGTCCCAAGGTCTCGAGAACATGCTTCCACCAACCGGTTTCGTCCGAGGTCCGTCCCCGCACCATGACGAATTCGTGGATGACCGGCTTGGTGAGAGCGTCGGTCACGATAGCGATACGGTAGTGCTCTTTCGGCTTCCGGAGGCGCCGATAACGACTCAGACAATCGAATTCGTTGACCGAAAGCTCCGCGACCACATCGCTGCTGGACCGGCCCTTGACCTCGACATGCAACGTCTCGTCGCCGCGAGTTGCCACCAGATCATAGCCGAGATTGTCCTTCTCCACCGACCGCACAGTGAATCCCAGATCTTCCAAATGAAGGCCCACGGCCTCCACGGCAGCTACCTCGATCCGTCGGCGCTTCTCGACATCGGCTTGCCAGCCCGAACGCCCGGTTCTTCCGCCCTTGCCATCCGAAGCCTTGGCTCCCGACGAACTCCGCCGATCGATGTCCCCGAGTATCTCGGTGAGCCTTCTGAGGGCCTGTGACTTCGGCTTGGGATAGAAGACCTTCTGTTGTCCGGGCCAAGACTCGCCACCGCGCGGCTGACGGGAAGGAACGAATATCGGCCTGGCGTCCGGGGTTAGAAGCAGGCAATTCTTTGCTTCGGCCATACAGCGGTAGCTCGCCGTCTCCCCGTCGATGTTGCGGCGGCGCGCGAGCGCGCCGGTCGGTTCCTGATCATGCCGATAGACCTTCGCGTCGCGCCAGACGCCGACGACAGCGCGCCCGCCTTGCTCCGGATGAGGCGCGGTCCACACGACGGTTACGCCTTCCAGCACTTCGGTGTTCTTCGGGACTGCGAAGTGATTTTCGAAATGCAATGTCCCTGTGGGCGGGACATAGCCGTAGTAGCGCCCATCGATGTTGCGAAAGTTGTACATCTCATGGCCGTAGCCATGCTCGGCAGCAAACTTGAAGCCGCCGGGGCTCAAACTGGCGCGGTCGCCATCATATTTGTCCATCCATGCCGTATGAAAGACGATGATGTCAGCCATTGATCCCCCCGCAGCGAAGCCACGTGGCCGAGCCTAATCTCTAGGATGGAGCAACGTCTAGTTGTGCCGAGAGAATCGAGGCCGCTCACGCCTCCTCGATGCCGCTCCAGTCGATCTCGGTCTCGGCGTGAACTCGACCCGGAAGGTTGTCGTTGAGAACTCTGACGACATCTCTCGCGACTTCGATCGTGGCGCGCATGAATTCGTCAGAGCCGAAATAGTCGCGGCCGATCGAAGTC
This sequence comes from Bradyrhizobiaceae bacterium, assembly GCA_020544565.1. GTDB lineage: Bacteria > Pseudomonadota > Alphaproteobacteria > Rhizobiales > Xanthobacteraceae > Afipia. Next base: position 3,734,160 of record CP078014.1, on the reverse strand, counting down.
TCATACCAGTCGAGCACGACGGTGCCGGTGCCATCACCATGATTGCGGACGGAGTAGCACGCGCGCTCGAACGTGCCCGGTCTCGGCGCACCGGTGATGGCAGCACTTAGGCCGGCACTTTTGTCCTTGCTCATACAGTCTGTTCCTCCTCGTCGCCTTCGCCCTCTTCCGGCGCCTTCCCGTTCGTTCCCGGCGCGAGGCCGAGGCGGAGTTCTTCGGCGTGGCGTTCGGCGTTGAGGGCGAGGAGGCGGGCGAGGACTTCGTCGCGGAATTGGGAGGGCCAGAACAGGCGGCCCTGATAGGTGTGGTCGTCCTCGTTGGTCTCGTCGAGGAAGATCGGCTCGGCGCGACCCGCGAGATCGTCCCAGCCATAGGCGCGGAGCACGGCGCGATCCATCTCGGCGTGCAGTTCGCGCAGGCGCTCGATATCTTCGCTGCGCTCGTCGGGGTCGTGGAAGCGATTGTAGGTTTTGGTCATCCCCTCGTTGCGGGCGACCATCAGCGCGGCGCGGTGCTCGTAGTAGGCTTGGCCGACCGATTCGACGGTCGGCCCGGATGCAGGGTCTCCGGGCAAGGGGAAGGTTTCGAGGCAGTCGGAGGGTGTATAGCAAATCCGATCTTCCAACGATGCTCCAAACATATTGACCCACAGTTCATGAATTCTCGACTGGACGGTTGCAAAGAATAAATAGTCTTCCCGCACAGTGACGACATGAGGCGCGGAGAGAAGAACGGTGCCTGGGATGTAGCCGAAAACATGATGCACGCTGATCTTCGGCCGCATTAGAAGCCTTGCGGGATTCCAAGGCAGGTCGATGTGGATCAGATCGTGGCAGCGCGCTTGCAGGTTGATACCTTCGCGCGCCGCATCGGTGCAGATCAGGATGCGCAGCGGATCGGTTGCGGGGTCAGCATTGAAACGTCGCTTCAGCTCTTCGCGCCGATCGGTGGAGGTTGCGCCGGTGAAGCAGGCAATGCGGTCTTCGGGGTCGAGGTCGTGCAACGCTTCCAGCAGCCGTCGTTCGAGCCAGCGGCGTGTGTCCTCATATTCAGTAAACAGGAGCAGACGCCGATCGGTCCACTGGCCACCGGTGGTCATGTTTTCCCGAATCCAAGCGTTCAGCTTCGCGATGCGGGCGTCGGGCCGATTCGCGTGCCGGCGCGCGATCTCCAGCATCTCTTCAACGAGCGCCTTATCGCCGATGCCTGCGTCGATCGCCTCGGCCGCTTCATCCTCCTCTTTCTGTATCTGCGCTTCCGCACCTGCTTCGTCTTCCGGCTCGTCCTCCAGCTCGATCGGCTCAAGCAGCGAGGCGATTGCCTCGACGCTCGGCGCATCCGAAAGATGCTGTTCAAGTCTGTTGCGATGCTTTTCGAGCGTGCGCGTGAATGCTGCGATCGACGAGAGCAACCGCTGCTGCAAGCCCACCATGACCAGCCGCGAGCGCGCAACTGCGGCAGGCGGCAGGTTGCGCGTCCGCTCGGCGACGAGCGCGTCATAAGCGGCGAGCTTGTTGGCAAGGACAAGTTCGGGCGCATCGGCCGGCAAGCCGTCAATCACGATGGCTTCGACACGTCGCGTCGGAAAGTTCTCGCCGAAGCGCTTCAGGTCCGATTTCAGGCGCCGCACCATGATCGGTGCTAGGTCGTCCGGGCGCACGTCAACGCCGGCCGTGAACCGCTGCGGATCGAGGATTTCGAGCAGCTTGGTGAAGGAGTTGGAGTGCCCGTTGTGAGGCGTGGCCGTCAGGAAGAGCCGATGCTCGAAGCGCGGGGCCAGAGCTTCGATCGCGCGCGTGAACTGACTGTCAACGGCATATCGCGACCCGGAGGCCGGCGCCGCGTGATGCGCTTCGTCGAGAATGAACAGCGATCTGGCCCGGAATTCGCCGAGCACGTCTCGGAGCCCGGCCGTGTAGACCTCATCCGTGACAAGCGAGTGCGAGAGCAGAAACAGCGAACCCGAGGACCACGGGTTTACGGCGAAGCCGCGTTCGCGCCGAACGCTCGCGAGATATTCGCGATCGATAATCGTGAACGCGAGCCCAAACTTGGCCTGAAGTTCGTCCTGCCATTGACGTGTCATCGACGGAGGCGCGCACACCACGACAAAATCGACGCGGCGCCGGAGGATGAGTTCGCGCAGGATCAGGCCGGCTTCGATGGTCTTGCCGGCACCGACATCATCGGCGATCAGCAGATTGACCCGAGGGAGGGCGAGCGCCTTCGCAAGCGGCACCAGCTGGTATGCGTCGAGATGAATGCCGGCTCTGAACGGCGCCTGAAGGAGCTTTCGGTCGGCCGCGGTCGCGGTGTTCCAGCGGATCGAACGTAGGTAAGCCGAGAACACCTCCGGATCGTCGGTCCCCGGGTTTTCGAACACGGATAAGTGGCTATCTGCGACAACCGAGGCGTCGACTTCGTCACGCCAGAGCACTTCGAGTGTCTCACCCTGCGCGTCGTCATCGATGCAGGCGAGCCGCGCTCGAACCTGCGCCCCTCCGCCCGTCACGTCCTCCACGAGCCAACGGCGGGTGCGCACCTCGACGAAATCACCCGGCGTTGGAACGGAATCGCTGCCCTCCATGACAACCCCTTGCCCTCACAAGCAAACTTGAACCTCCACGATGCTCGGTCCCACTACGCGTTATAGTGGCATACGCCAGAGGAAAGAAGGGCGCGGACGGCTTTGCGCCACCGATAGATTCCAAATTTTGGATCATCATGGGAGCTTAGACGACCTAAGCCCATCACCACGCGGCTCAGTATCCCAGCCCGAGTTCCTGAGCTTCGGCGGTCAGTTCATCGAGCGCCTTCCGACGTTGGGCGTCGATGTGCTCCTTGTATCGAACAATGTCCTCCATGCGGACGCGCCGCTCCGAACCCACAAAGCGAGATGGAAGAGCCCCGGTCTTGAGCAGATCGAGAAGATACGAACGCGACACGTTCAGGAAATCGGCCGCCTCTTCGATGGTCAGGTCATCGTTCATGCGACCCTCAGCGGCGTCACCGTTGCGCCCTCGCGCAGCGCATCGAGCTTGTCCGCCCACCATTGCATCATGCGGACGCGCTCGTCCCAGAATTCGGCCCGCGCATAAGCTCGGCGCACCGCATCCCCGTCCTCATGGGCAAGCTGGCGCTCGATGGCATCCGCGTGCCACAGCCCGCTCTCGTTCAATAGCGACGAAGCCGTAGCCCGGAAGCCATGGGCCGTCGCCTCGTCCTGCGAATAGCCAAGCCGGCGCAGCGCCGCGTTGAGCGTATTGTCGGAGATCGGCCGGTGCCGGGAGCGGACGCTCGGAAAGAGCAGCCTGCCGCTACCAGTGATTTCCCGAAGCTGGGTCAGAATGGCGATCGCTTGCAATGGCAACGGCACCTTATGCGGTCGGCGCATCTTCATGCGCGGCGCCGGGATCGACCACACGGTGGCTTCGAGGTCGAATTCAAGCCATTCGGCGAGCCGCAATTCACCAGGGCGTGGGAACAGATAGGCCATGAGCTGAAGTGCGGCCTTGGTCGTCGGCTGGCCGTCGTAGCCCCACACGGAGCGAACCAGCGCTCCAACCGCCTTCGGATCGGTCACGGCCGCGCGTGGCTTGACTTTTGGGGTGGTCAATGCGCCGCGCAGGGCAAAGGTCGGGTCGTTGTCGGCGCGGGCGGTGGCGATGGCGTAGCGGAACACCGAACCGACCGTGCTGCGAAGACGGCGCGCGGTTTCGTGACGGCCGCGCACTTCGACCTTGCGGAGCACAGCGAGCACTTCAGCAGCGCTGATCTCCGCGATCGGACGGTCGCCAATCAGCGGGCGGGCGAAGTCGAAGAGCCATTTCGTCTTTTTGAGAGTCGTCTCGGCGCGGCCTTCCCTTGTCATCTTCGCGAGCAATTCGTCGGCAATCGCCGCGAAGGTGTTTCCGGCGGCGATGGTACGGGCGAGCTTTTCCACCCGCCGTTCCACCATCGGGTCCTTGCCATCGCGTAGCAGTGCTCGGGCCGCTTCGCGGCGCTTACGCGCTTCGGCAAGGGAGACTTCGGGATAGACGCCGAAGGCAAGCTTCTTCTGCTTGCCGTCGTAACGATAGGCGAGCTTCCAATATTTCACGCCGTTGGGATGAAGGTGCAATTGCAGCCCGCCGCCGTCCGATAGTTTGACGAGTCCGGCCGCAGGTTTGGCCTTGCGAATAGCGGTATCGGTGAGCGGCATTTTGTTGGCCCATTTTCTGTTGGCCTCGTCGTGGGCCAACAAAAGGGCCAACAAATTTGTTGGCTTTGGACGATTGGCCGCGGACGCTCGCAACCGAAATTATGCGAGAAACCCTTGAAATTCAAGGCGTTTCTGGACGCCTGCGAACATCTGCGAACGGGGTCATGGTGCCCAGGGGCGGAATCGAACCACCGACACTGCGATTTTCAGTCGCATGCTCTACCAACTGAGCTACCTGGGCGCCGGCCGGACGGTGTCCGGGGAGCGCGCCGGTTTATAGAGAGCGCGGGCGGCGCTGTCCAGCCACCCTGCGATTTTCTCCACGCCGACCGGCCGAGGCCGCAAGCGCTGCGGATTCAACGGCTTCCGCCAAAAAGGACGCCAGGGAAACACCAGGGGGACACCAAGGAGACGCCAACAGGGCCATGACCCGCCGCTCAGGCCGACCCGTCCAAGTCGTCATCATCGTCGCCGGCGCGCGCCGGAATGGCGTAGGAGCCCGACAGCCAGCGATGGAGATCGACGTCGCGGCAGCGTTCTGAGCAGAACGGCCGCGAGGCCGCGACCGACGGCTTGCCGCAGATCGGGCAGGGTTTCGCCGCCGGGGCGCGCCGCGTGCCCTCAGCCGGCATCGAGCCAGCCATCGCGGATCGGATAGCCCTCGCCGCCAAGCAGGGCGGCGGTTTCGGTCAGGGGCAACCCGACCACATTGGTGTAGGAGCCGACCAGCTTGACCACGAACGCGCCGGCGATGCCCTGCACCGCATAGCCGCCGGCCTTGCCGCGCCATTCGCCGGAGGCGATGTAGGCCGCGATATCCTCCTCGGTCAGCCGCCGGAAGCGCACCCGCGTCTCCACCAGCCGCTGGCGGAAGTTCCCCTTGGGGGTGACGAGGCAGATCGCGGTGTAGACGCGATGGTTGCGGCCCGACAGCAGGCGCAGGCACTGCGACGCCTCGTCCACCAGCTCGGCCTTGGGCAGGATACGGCGGCCGACCGCGACCACGGTGTCGGCGGCGAGAATGAAGGCGCCGCGCAGATCGTCGTCGAGTTGCACCGAAGCCAGCGCAGCGTCGGCCTTGGCGCGGGCCAGCCGGTTGGCGCAGGCGCGCGGCAGTTCGCCCCGCTTCGGCGTCTCGTCGACATCGGCGGGGCGCAACGCGTCGGGCGCGATGCCGGCCTGATTGAGCAGGGCCAGACGGCGCGGCGAGCCGGAGGCGAGAACGAATTTGGGACGGCCGAGCATGCGTGAAGCGCCGATTCCAGTGGGGAGGACGATGGCCGCGGAAACTATCCGAAGGCCGCAGCCGGGACAACCGGTGGCGGCGGGACCGCGCCGCCTATTCGTTGCGGATGGAAGCCGGGGCGAAGCGCTCGCGGATGCGATGGCGCAGGCTGTCGCGCACATGGCGGTAGGCGTCGAGCTGCAATTCGCGCCGGCCTTCAACGCCGACCGGATCGGGGGTCGGCCAGTATTCGACCTCGGTCGCCGAGGTCGCGGTAAGTTCCAGCGCCTTGTGATGCGCTTCCGGCGACAGCGTGACGATCAGGTCGAAATTGAGCCCTTCCCGGTCTTCCAGGTCGGTCACGGTCCACGGCTTGTGCCCGGAAATATCGAGGCCGATCTCCTTCATCACGGCGACCGCGAACGGATCGAGATCGGCCGTGCCGACACCGGCCGACTGCACATAGAGCCCGCGCGGCACCAGATGGCGCAGCAGCGCCGCCGCCGTCGGCGAGCGCACGCTGTTCTGCCCGCACATGAACAGCACGGCCTGCGGCGAACGCGCGGTCAGCGGGGGGCTGCGTCCGTCCGCCGGCGTCATGTCCCCGCCCCCTCGCCCTTCCAGTGCAGCACCGAGATCAGCGTGAACAGCCGGCGCGCGGTGTCGAAATCGACGCGGATCTTGCCGTTGAGCCGCTCCATCAGCGTGCGCGATCCCTCGTCGTGGACGCCGCGCCGGCCCATGTCGATGGCCTCGATCTTGTCCGGCGTCGCGGTGCGGATCGCCTGGTAATAGCTGTCGCAGATCATGAAATAGTCCTTCACGATCCGCCGGAACGGCGTCAGCGACAGCAGGTGCACGACGCAGGGCGCGCCGTCCTCGCGGCGGATGTCGAACATCAGCCGGTTGCCGGTGATGCCGATATGCAGCGTGAACGGCCCGGTGAACTCGCCCTCGGGCACGAACAGGTTCTTTTCCAGAAGGTCGTAGATGGCGATGGCGCGCTCGTGCTCGATATCGGGCCCCGAGCGTCCGATCGAGGCTTCGTCGAGGGTGACCGCGACGACGCGATTTCTGGGATCGGCGGAGGACGCGGGTTCGGTCATGGCAGATTGAGCCGCAAACTGACCGAGCGCGCATGGGCGTCGAGCCCCTCGGCCTGGCCGAGGGTGATCGCGGCGGGACCGAGCGCGCGCAACTGGTCCGGCCCGCATTTGAGCAGCGAGGTGCGCTTCATGAAATCGAGCACGCCGAGGCCGGAGGAGAACCTCGCCGAACGCGCGGTGGGCAGCACATGGTTCGAGCCGCCGACATAGTCGCCGATCGCCTCCGGCGTGTACCCGCCGAGGAAGATCGCCCCGGCATTGCGGACCCGCGCAGCAAGGCCATCAGGATCGGCGGTCATGATCTCCAGATGCTCGGCGGCGATGACGTCGGCGAGCGCCACCGACTCGTCGAGCGACCCGACCAGAATGATCGCGCCGAAATCGTTCCACGAGGCGCGCGCGATATCCGCGCGGGGCAGCGTGGTCAGTTGCGCGTCGACCGCGCGCGCGACGTCGCTCGCCAACGTTTCGTCGTCGGTGATCAGGATCGACTGCGAGTCCGAACCATGCTCGGCCTGGGCCAGAAGATCCGCCGCGATCCAGTCCGGGTTCGCGGTGCGGTCGGCGATCACCAGCACTTCGGACGGACCGGCGATCATGTCGATGCCGACCTTGCCGAACACCAGGCGCTTGGCGGCGGCGACATAGGCGTTGCCGGGGCCGACGATCTTGGCCACCGGAGCGATGGTCGCGGTGCCATAAGCGAGCGCGGCCACGGCCTGCGCGCCGCCGACGCGATAGATTTCCGAAACGCCGCCGAGATGCGCGGCCGCCAGCACCAGCGGGTTGAGGATTTTGCCGTCCGGTGTCGGCACCACCATCACCACGCGCGGCACGCCGGCTACCACCGCAGGCACCACGTTCATCAGCACCGACGAGGGATAGGCGGCGGTGCCGCCCGGCACATAGAGGCCGACCGCCTCGACCGCGCTCCAGCGCCAGCCGAGTTCGACGCCCTCGGCATCGGTGAACCGCTCGTCTTTCGGCATCTGCCGCCTGTGGAACGCCTCGATCCGGTCGCGTGCAAATCTCAGCGCATCGAGCGTCGCCACGTCACATGCCTTCACGGCATCGTCGATCTCGGCTTGCGTGAAGCGCAGACCATCGGCCTCGACCGAGAACCGGTCGAATTTCCGCGTCGCCTCGATGACGGCGGCATCGCCGCGCCGGCGCACGTCGTCGATGATGGCGCGCACCGCGTTCTCGACATCGGCCGAGACCTCCCGCTTTGTTGCGAGAAACGCATTGAAGCGCTCGGCGAAATCGGCAGTGCGGCTGGTGAGGCGGATCGGCATTCCAAGGTCCGGCAGTCTGGCGCGTCCAGGCGCGCGCGGGATCAGTGTTTTCGATGCGGGTCATTGGCGCGGGGCCAGATCGCGGTCAATCCTTAGCATCCCTGCGCACGAACCGCGAGCGGCCACGCCGCGAAAACCACGCTAGGTGTCCGCATCCGCAGAAAGGTCCCCGCCCGCCGACGCTGCGGCGTCGGGAGCGAGATCGGCCAGTTCGCATTCGAGGCATTCGACCTCGAGACGCAGCATGCCGCCGCCGGAAAACAGCAGCAGCACGCTGCCGCCGGGCGCCTGCGCCGGCTCGAACTCGATGCCGAGCAATTCCAGCGCCTGTTCGGGCGCGGCGGTATCGATGCCGCGCGACCGGCAGGACAGCACACGGTCGAACCGCAACGCCGAGACCAGGCGGCGGGGCGCGCCTTCGCCGGCGAGAAGCTGCTCGCAATCCGGCCGCCGCATGCCGATGACGAGGCGGTTCTCGCCCTCGCGCCACAGGATGTCGGCCACGACCACGGCGGCGTCCTGCACATGGGCGGAGATCACCGCAAGGTCGTCTTCGTCGAGGGCGATCAGTTTGCGCTGGGTCATCCGGCCTCCGCCAATCGGTGGTTTAACCGCTGATGCGTTCGATGGTGGCGCCGCAGGCCGACAGCTTTTCCTCGAGCCGCTCGAAGCCGCGGTCGAGATGATAGACGCGGTTGACGATGGTCTCGCCGTCCGCCGCCAGCGCCGCGATCACCAGCGACACCGAAGCGCGCAGGTCGGTCGCCATCACCGGCGCGCCGCGCAATTTGCCGACGCCCTCGATGGTCGCGGTCTCGCCGTCGAGATGGATGCGCGCGCCGAAGCGCGCCAGCTCTTGCACATGCATGAAGCGGTTCTCGAAGATCGTCTCGGTGATGTGGGACGCGCCCTTGGCGCGGGTCATCAGCGCCATGAGCTGGGCCTGCAGGTCGGTCGGAAAACCGGGAAACGGCGCGGTGGTGACGTTGACCGGGAACAGCCCCGCGCCGTTGCGCGCCACGCGGATGCCGTCGTTGTTGGGGGTGACGGTGGCGCCCGCCTCCGTCAGCACGTCGAGCGCCGCCTGCAGCAGTTCGGGCCTCGCGCCGGAGAGCTGGACGTCGCCGCCGGTCATGGCCACGGCCATGGCGTAAGTGCCGGTCTCGATCCGGTCCGGCAGCACCGTATGGCGCGCACCGTGCAGCTTGGCCACGCCCTCGATGACGATGCGCGGCGTGCCGGCGCCGGACACCTTCGCGCCCATCTTGTTGAGACAGTCGGCGACGTCGACGATCTCCGGCTCGCAGGCCGCGTTGGCGATCACGGTGGTGCCGCGGGCCAGCGTCGCCGCCATCATCGCCACATGGGTGCCGCTCACGGTCACCTTGGGGAAATCGATCTCGGCCCCGACGAGGCCGCCGGGAGCCTTGGCGATGACATAGCCGCCGTCGATCTGGATGTCCGCGCCGAGCTTTTCCAGCGCCATGATCAGGAGATCGACCGGCCGGGTGCCGATGGCGCAGCCGCCGGGCAGCGACACCTTGGCCTCGTGCATCCGCGCCAGCAGCGGCGCGATCACCCAGAAGCTCGCGCGCATGGTCGAGACCAGCTCGTAGGGCGCGGTGGTGTCGACGATATGGGCCGCCGAGATATGCAGGGTCTGGCCCTGATATTCATGGTCCCCGGGCCGCTTGCCCGCGGACATGATGTCGATGCCGTGGTTGCCGAGGATGCGCTGGACCTGCGCCACGTCGGCGAGCCGCGGCACGTTGTCGAGGATCAGGGTCTCGTCGGTCAAAAGGCTCGCGATCATCAGCGGCAAGGCGGCGTTTTTCGCACCGGAAATCGGAATCGTGCCGTGGAGTTCGTTGCCGCCGACGATGCGAATGCGATCCATGCCCAAACCTGCCCTGTTGCGGATAAAATGGCTTTTAGCGTGTTTCTGCGGGGGTGGAAACCGCGCGCGGGCGACGCGGGACGCCTGCATTCGAGCTTCATTAAGGCAAAAATCGCTGGAATTGTGTCGGCCGCGCTCCGGGAGAGCTTCGGGAAGCCACCGGGCGCGCCGCGGCGGCACTAAACCGCGCCGTCCTCGGGGCCATCGCGCCCCGCCGTCGCGCGCTCCTCCTCGCGGACGCGGGCGTCGTCCTGCGGGGTGACGATGGCCATGCCGGCGCGGCCGCGCGCCTGCGCCTTGCGGCGCTTGAGATTGTCGCGCAGCGCCGATTTGAGCCGCTGCGCGCGCGCATCCCTCACACCGGCTCTGCCCCTTCCGGCCTCGTCGCTCATCGCCAGTCTGTGTCCCGCATCCGAATTCGGTGGCATCGCCGCAACGGCACCTTAGAATGCCACACTAGCATGATGCCGCGCGGAGGGAGACGACCATGAGCGATGACCTGCGGACCCTGTCGCCGCCGGTGCGGCAAGCGCTGGCGACGTGGCATCGTTTCGTCGAAACCCGCCGGGTGGCGGTGCTGGAGCCGCTGTTCGCCGACGCCGCCGTGTTCCGCTCACCCTTCGTCCACCGGCCGATCGTCGGTCGCGCCGGCTGCCTGCTGGTGCTCGGCGCGGTGGTGCAGGTGTTCGAGAATTTCCGCTATCACCGCGTCTTCACGGCGGGCAGCCATGATGTCGGGCTGGAATTCAGCGCCAATATCGGCGACCTCGATCTCAAGGGCATCGATCTGGTGAAATTCGACGCCGGCGGCCTGATCGTCGAATTCGAGGTGATGGTCCGCCCGATCAAGGCCCTGCAGGCGCTCGGCGCGAAGATGGGCGAGCGGATCGGCCCGCAACTGGCAGCCTACAAGGCCGCCGCACCCGCCTGAGTTCCCCGGCGCGCATGTCTGCGGCGCGCTGGCGGCACTTCCACGCTTGCGCTGCGGCAAGCCTTGTGGCAAGGATCGCCCGCCGTAACGGGCATTGTCCCGATTCACGCATTGTCTTTCACGCGTCATCATTATAGTCGTCGTGATAACAATGCGCTTTCGGCGCTCCTGGCGTTCGCTGCCGTAGCTCAGTGGTAGAGCACTCCATTGGTAATGGAGAGGTCGACAGTTCAATCCTGTCTGGCAGCACCAGCCCGTTTTTCGACGGACCCGCTTCCGAAAAACCTGTCGCCTGAAACAGCGCTCACCGGCGACCGGGACACGGCCGCCTCAGATTGACTCTTCCGGGGCCCCATGCTCCCTGCTGTGCGCCTGCCGCATTCAGGGGGAAGATCGCATGAACAGGGTGCCGGATCCGGATGCAAATGGCGGCGCGGCCATCGACCGCGAGGTGGCGTGCGAGCCACGCGGCGGCTGGACCCGCGATGAGGCGCAGGCGCTGTACGACCTCCCCTTTCCGGACCTGATATTCCGGGCGCAGAGCATCCATCGCCGCCATTTCGATCCCAACCGTGTCGAGACCGCGAGCCTGCTCAGCATCAAGACCGGCGGCTGCCCCGAGGACTGCGGCTACTGCTCGCAGAGCGCCAAATACGATACCGGCGTCAAGGCCACCAAGCTGATGGACCATGACGATGTGGTCGCCACCGCGCAGCGCGCCCGCGACGCCGGCGCCGAGCGCTTCTGCATGGCCGCGGCCTGGCGCAACCCGAAGGACAAGGATCTCGACAAGGTCTGCGACATGGTCAGCGCCGTGAAGGGGCTCGGCATGGAGACCTGCGTCACCCTCGGCATGCTGACCGCGGCGCAGGCCAGGCGGCTGCATGACGCCGGCCTCGATTTCTACAACCACAACGTCGATACCTCGCCGGAATTCTACGGCCACATCATCACCACCCGCACCATGCAGGATCGCATCGACACGCTGGCGCATGCGCGCGAAGCCGGCCTCAAGGTGTGCTGCGGCGGCATCATCGGCATGGGCGAACAGGTCGACGACCGCCTCGGCATGCTGGCGCTGCTGGCCAACCTGCCCGAACATCCCGAGAGCGTGCCGATCAACATGTGGAGCGAGGTCAAGGGCGTGCCCGTGAGCGGCAGTGCCGAACGCCCCGATCCGATCGCGCTGGTGCGCATGATCGCGGTGGCGCGCATCATGATGCCGCGCAGCGTGGTGCGCCTTTCCGCGGGCCGCCAGTACATGACCGACGAGCTGCAGGCGCTGTGCTTCGTCGCCGGCGCCAATTCGATCTTCATCGGCGACGTGCTGCTGACCACGCGGAATCCGCAGACCGAACGCGACGCCGATCTGCTCGATCGCCTCGGCATCACTTCGGCGCTCGGCGACGTCCGGGCGCTCGGCGACGCCCGGCATGACACCCTCGCCCGCGCCACGGCGATGCCGCCGGCCCGTGGCGCGGCGGCGTCGTGAGGCGGCAAGCCGTTTCAAACACGGACCGGCGGCCCCCCGCATGGCAACCCTGCCCTGCCGTCAAATCGGAATTTCGGCTGGCGTCACGGGATGTGCCGCGTTAAGCCGGACCAGAACAACACGATTGCGAGACGATGCACACCAAAGCCGCCACCCTGACCGCTGCCCCCGACGGCCTGCGCTATCCGTTCCCGACCCCTCCCAAGCCTGACGAGGTGATCGAGCTCGCACCGGGCCTGCTGTGGGTGCGGCTGGCGCTGCCGTTCCGCCTCAACCACGTGAACATCTACCTGATCGCTGACGGCGACGGCTGGGCGATGGTCGATACCGGCATCGGCAACGACGCCACCGTCGCCGCCTGGACCACCCTGTTCGAGGGGCCGCTCAAGGACGTCCGGATCACCCGCCTGATCGTCACCCACGCCCATCCCGATCATGTCGGCCTCGCCGGCTGGATCGTCGAACGCTTCGGCTGCCCGCTCCTGATGTCGCAGGTCGAATATCTCCAGGCCGCCTATCACCAGCATCGCGGCGCGCCAGAGCGCAAACTGGCGCAGCGACTGTTCTTCCGCCGCCACGGCATGGACGAGGAGATCACCGAGGCGCTGCTCGGCCGCGGCCAGGAATACCTCACCCGGGTCTCGATCCTGCCGCCGGTCTATCACCGGCTGATCGACGGCGGCGAGATCACCATCGGATCGCGGCGCTTCCGGATCATCACCGGCGGCGGCCACGCCTTCGATCAGGTGATGCTGTATTGCGAGGCCGACAATATCTTCCTGTCGGCGGATCAGGTGCTGAGCAAGATCTCCCCGAACGTCAGCGTCTGGGCGGTCGAGCCCGAGGCCGACGCCCTCGGCGACTATCTCCGCTCGCTCGCAGCCTTGGCCGGCCTGCTGCCGGACGACGTGCTGGTGCTGCCCGGCCACGGGGTGCCGTTCTATGGCGTCAAGACCCGCATCACCCAGCTCGCCGATCACCACGAGGAGCGCTGCCAGATGATCGCGGATGCCTGCCGGGACAAGCCCTGCACCGCCGCCGACCTGGTGCGGGTAGTGTTCCACAAGCACGTGCTCGATGCCCACCAGACCGGTTTCGCCGCCGGCGAACTGATCGCCCACGTCAACTACATGCGCTTCACGGGACGGCTGACCGAGGAAGTCGGCCCCGACGGCATCGCGCGCTACATCGCGCGCTGAGCGGGTTGGGATGGGCCGTTGCTCGCAATGACCCTCCCGCCCTCGCCGCGCCATCAACTCCCTTTGCAGCCAACTCCTTTGCCACCATGGACAATTCGCCGGCCACGGCGGGGCTGGCGTGAGAAATTGCTCCTCGACAGCGAACCTGGAAACGCTCTAAAAAGGGTCGTCCCCCCGAAGGACAGTCTTTCGAGCCCCCGAAGCAGTCAGGATTTCTGACTTCGGGACTCCTTCTTCAGGACCCCGTCTTCGAGTTCCCGTTCAGGGTTTTTGTGATGGATTACAATAAGTTCTTCGAAGACGCCCTTGATCGCCTGCGCGACGAGCGGCGCTATCGGGTGTTTGCCGATCTGGAACGGATCGCCGGACGCTTTCCCCACGCGGTGTGGCATTCGCCGAAGGGTGAGCGCAACGTCGTACTGTGGTGTTCGAACGACTATCTCGGCATGGGCCAGCATCCCAAGGTGGTGGGTGCCATGGTCGAGACCGCGACGCGCGCCGGCACCGGCGCCGGCGGCACCCGCAACATCGCGGGCAACAACCATCCCCTGATCCTGCTCGAGCGCGAACTGGCCGACCTGCACGGCAAGGAAGCGGCGCTGGTGTTCACCTCCGGCTACGTGTCGAACCAGACCGGCATCTCCACCCTCGCCAAGCTGATCCCGAACTGCCTGATCCTGTCCGACGCGCTGAACCACAACTCGATGATCGAGGGCATCCGTCAGTCCGGCACCGAGTACATCGTGTTCCGCCACAACGATCTCGCTCATCTGGAGGAGTTGCTGCGCGCCCATCCCGGCCGGCCGACCCTGATCGCCTGCGAGAGCCTGTATTCGATGGATGGCGACGTCGCGCCGCTGCAGGAGATCTGCGATCTGGCGGAGCGCTATGGCGCCATGACCTATGTCGACGAGGTCCACGCGGTCGGCATGTACGGTCCGCGCGGCGGCGGCATCGCCGAGCGTGACGGGGTGATGCACCGGATCGACGTGCTGGAAGGCACGCTCGCCAAGGCATTCGGCTGCCTCGGCGGCTACATCGCCGCCAACGCCAGAGTGATCGATGCGGTGCGCTCCTATGCGCCGGGCTTCATCTTCACCACCGCCCTGCCGCCCGCAATCTGCTCGGCCGCGACAGCCGCCATCAAGCACCTCAAATCGTCGTCGTGGGAGCGTGAGCGCCATCAGGACCGCGCCGCCCGTGTCAAGGCGATCCTGACCGCGGCCGGCCTGCCGGTGATGCCGAGCGACACCCACATCGTGCCGGTGTTCGTCGGCGATCCCGAGCGCTGCAAGCAAGCCTGCGACCTCCTGCTCGAAGAGCACGGCATCTACATCCAGCCGATCAACTATCCCACCGTACCCAAGGGCAGCGAACGGCTGCGCATCACGCCGTCGCCCTATCACGACGACGTCCTGATCGACGCGCTCGCCGAAGCCATGGTGGACGTATGGGACAGACTCGGCCTGCCGCTGCACGCCAAATCGATGGCGGCCGAATAGCGCCGCGCGCGGGCGTCCGCGTCAGGACGCGGCCCCACCGGGGATGTCATGCGTCAGCCCGTGATGCGTCAGTTTTCATGCCCGTGCGTTTCCCCGCGCCTCAGCCCATGCGCGCGGGCCGCCGCGACAGCCCTTCCGACAGCACGATCCGGATCAGGTCGGCGGCGTTGCGCGCGCCGAGCTTGTCCATGATGCTGGCGCGGTGAACCTCGACGGTGCGAGGGCTGATCCCGAGCCGCCGTCCCGCCTCCTTGTTCGAGGCGCCATGGGCGACCTGCGACAGCACATCGCATTCACGGCAGGTGAGCCGATCGCGCCCGGGAAAATCGGCAAGCCCCTCGATCCGCCCCGCCGAGGCGCGCCGATGGGCCGCCGCCGCATCGCGCACGCGATCGATCATGACGCTGGCCGAGAACGGTTTCTCCAGGAAGTCCCTGGCCCCGAGCTTCATGACCTCCACCGCCGTCGGCACGTCGGAGCGGCCGGAGATGACGAACACGGGCGGCGCGAAACGGCGCTCCGAGAGCTGGCGCAGCACGGCGAGGCCCGAGCTCCCGGGCAACTGCAGATCGAGGATCACGCATCCCGGCCGGATGCCGGGCAGCGCGTCGAGGAACGTCTCGCCGTCACTGAAGGTCTGGGTGGCGAAACCGTCGACCCTGAACAGCAGGGACAAGGCGTCTCGGACCGAGATATCGTCATCCACGATGACGACGGGGCTGTCGGGAGCGGCGAAAGATTGCATCGGGCCATCCACTGTCATGTCTTCGGCATCGAGGCCGGAACGTCTGGAACAATGGGAGGGATGCATCAGCCTTTCAGCGGCCCAATGATTGCATCCTCCAGAATCACACAACTTATACGAGAATGAACTGATTCGCTCGCGCTTGCCAAGCATCACACGACCCGTTGCGCCGGCGGATGCGCGGCCGCGCGGAGCAGGCTAGGCTGCGAGGCAGGCTGCGGGATAAGCTGCTGAAATTTGAAGGGTCGCAGGGCCGCCGCGGCGGAGAGGAACGACGTCGATGCTGCATGACTGGGGCGTGATCGCGGCCGCCTTCGGCTACATCGGTCTGCTGTTCGTCATCGCCAGCTACGGCGAGCGGCTGACGCAGAACCAGCGCCACCGCCTCGCTCCCCTGATCTACCCGCTGTCGCTGGCGATCTATTGCACGTCCTGGACGTTCTTCGGCTCGGTCGGGCTCGCGACCCGCACCAGCGTCGAATTCCTCGCGATCTATCTCGGCCCCATCCTGATGATCGGGTTCGGCACGCCGCTGCTGATGCGGGTGATCCATCTCGCCAAGTCGCAGAACATCACCTCGATCGCCGACTTCATCGCCGCGCGCTACGGCAAGAGCCAGGCGGTCGCCGCCACCGCCGCGGTGATCGCCATCATCGGCTCGGTGCCCTACATCGCGCTCCAGCTCAAGGCGGTGGCGTCGTCGCTCGAGACCATCCTCAATCAGGATCAGGACGTCTCCAGCATTCCCTATATCGGCGACATCGCCTTCATCGTCACCATCACGCTCGCCGCCTTCGCCGTGCTGTTCGGCACCCGCCAGACCGACGCGACCGAGCACCAGCACGGCCTGATGCTGGCGGTGGCCACCGAATCGCTGGTCAAGCTCGTGGTGTTCATCGCCGCCGGCATCTTCGTCACCTTCATCATGTTCGGCCCGGGCGAACTGATCGAACGCGCGATGAAAACGCCGGAAGCCGTCCGCGCCATCGAGACCGCGCCGTCGGTGGGCAACTTCGTGGCGATGACGCTGTTGTCGTTTCTGGCGATCCTGCTGCTGCCGCGGCAATTCCACGTCAGCGTGGTCGAGAACTCCACCGAGGGCGAGGTGCGCCGCGCGCGCTGGCTGTTCCCGCTCTATCTGATCGCGATCAACCTGTTCGTGATCCCGATCGCCATCGCCGGCCTTGTCACCTTCCCGTTCGGCACCTCCGCCAGCGACATGTACGTGCTGGCGTTGCCGATCTCCGCCGGCGCGACCTCGCTGAGCGTGATCGTGTTCATCGGCGGCCTGTCCGCCGCCACCGCCATGGTGATCGTGGAATGCGTCGCGCTCGCCATCATGGTGTCGAACGACATCGTGGTGCCGCTGGTGCTGCAGCGCCGGCCGCTGTCGCAGGAGAATTTCGGCGGCTTCCTGCTCAAGGTCCGCCGCGTCGCGATCTTCACCATCATGGCGATGGCCTATCTCTACTACCACGTGCTCGGCAACGCCCAGCTCGCCGCCATCGGCCTGTTGTCGTTCGCCGCCGTCGCCCAGCTCGCGCCGGCCTTTCTCGGCGGCCTGTTCTGGCGGCGGGCGACCGGACGCGGCGCCATGGCCGGCATGCTGGTGGGCTTCGCGGTGTGGGCCTACACCCTGTTCCTGCCGAGCTTCGCCGACGTCGATCCGCGCGGCGCGATCTGGCTCGCGGAAGGCCTGTTCGGCATCAGCGCGCTGCGGCCGCAGGCACTGCTCGGGGCCGACATGGCGCCTTTGATCCACGGCGTGCTGTGGAGCCTGTCGCTCAACATGCTGACCTATGTGGTGGTGTCGCTGATGCGGCAGCCGACCTCCATCGAGCGGGTCCAGGCCGACCTGTTCGTGCCGGCCGAACTCGCGCCGATCGCGCCCAACTTCCGGCGCTGGCGCTCCACCGTCACGGTGCAGGACCTGCTGACCACCGTGGCGCAGTATCTCGGCCCCGAGCGCGCGCAGGAATCGTTCGAGACCTTCGCCGCCACCAACCGCATCAATCTCGACCGCGCCGCGCCCGCCGACTTCCTGCTGCTGCGCCATGCCGAGCACCTGATCGCGTCATCGATCGGCGCGGCGTCGTCGCGGCTGGTGCTGTCGCTGCTGCTGCGCAAGCGCGCGGTGTCGGCCAAGGCGGCGCTGAAGCTGCTCGACGACGCCCACACCGCCCTGCATTTCAACCGCGAGATGCTGCAGACCGCGCTCAATCACGTCCGCCAGGGCATCGCGGTGTTCAATCCCGAGCTTCAGCTCATCACCTCGAACCGGCAGTTCGGCGAAATCCTCGATTTGCCGGCGCAATACGCCCAGATCGGAACGCCGCTGGTCGAGATCCTCGACTTCCTCGGCAGCAACCGTCAGGCCCCGGCCGGCGCCGGCGAGACCACGCTGGAGCGGCGGCTCGCCGCCTACACCACCGAGGGCGAGCCCTATCTGGAGCGGCTGCGCGACCGCAACATGGTGGTGGAGGTGCGCGCCAACCGCATGCCGGGCGGCGCCCTCGTCATCACCTTTTCCGACGTCACCCCGAGCTTCGAGGCGGCCGAGGCGCTGGAGCGCGCCAACGCCACGCTGGAGCGGCGCGTGCGCGAGCGCACCGAGGAACTGACCCGCCTCAACAGCGAACTGGCGCTGGCGAAGATCACCGCCGAGGAAGCCAACATCTCCAAGACCCGCTTCCTCGCCGCCGCCAGCCACGACATCCTCCAGCCGCTCAACGCCGCGCGGCTCTACGTCACGAGCCTGGTCGAACGCCAGAGCGGCGGCGAGGACGCCCGCCTCGTCGACAACATCGACGACTCGCTGGAAGCGATCGAGGACATCCTCGGCGCGCTGCTCGATATCTCGCGGCTCGATTCCGGCGCCATGACGCCGTCGATCACCAATTTCCGCATCAGCGACCTGATGCGCTCGCTGGAAGTCGAATTCGCGCCGATCGCCAAGGCGCGCAAGCTGCGCCTGACCTTCGTGCCGTGCACGCTGGCGGTGACGTCGGACCGCGTGCTGCTGCGGCGGCTGTTGCAGAACCTGATCTCCAACGCCATCAAGTACACGCCCAAGGGCCGCGTGCTGGTCGGCTGCCGGCGCAAGGGTCAGGCGCTGGAGATCGGTATCTACGACACCGGGCTCGGCATCCCGATCGCCAAGCGCACCGAGATCTTCAAGGAATTCCACCGCCTCGACCAGGGCGCGCGGATCGCGCGCGGACTGGGGCTCGGCCTGTCGATCGTGGAGCGCGTGGCGAAAGTGCTGAACCACGGCATCGTCGTCGATTCCAACCGCAGCGGCGGCTCGCGCTTCGCGGTAACGATGCCGATCGCGAAAACCGTGACCCATGCCGGCGCGGTGGCTTCGACCGGCATCTCCGCCAAGACGCCGATGAGCGGCACCCTGATCGTCTGCATCGAGAACGATCGCGCCATTCTCGACGGCATGAAGACGCTGCTCACCGGCTGGGACGCCAAGGTGATCGCCGAGACCGACCCGGTGGCCGCGGCCGCAGCCATCGCCGCCACCCCCGAGCGCGTCACCGGCCTGCTGGTGGACTACCATCTCGACCGCGGCAACGGCATCGCCGCCATCCGCGACATCCGGCAGAAATTCGGCGACGGCATCCCGGCGATCCTGATCACCGCAGACCGCAGCCTGCAGGTGCGCGACACCGCGCGCGCGGAGGGAATCGTGGTGCTGAACAAGCCGGTCAAGCCGGCGGCGCTGCGCGCCTTGCTCGGACAGTGGCGGGCGCAGCAGATGGTGGCCGCCGAATAGGCGCGACGGCACGACGCAACGCGCCGCCGCCAGCGGCTATTGCGACGCGTCGATCTGGGACCACTGGCCGCCGGCGATGCGCGAGGCGGCGATCACCGCCTGGGTCCGGCTCTCGACGCCGAGCTTCTGCAGGATCGCGGAGACATGGGCCTTGATGGTCGCTTCCGAGACCCCGAGCTCGTAGGCGATCTGCTTGTTGAGCAGCCCCTCCGACAGCATCATCAGCACCCGCACCTGCTGCGGCGTCAGCGTCACCAGGCGGTCGCGCAGCCGCGTCATGTCGGGATCGGCGGCGGCGGCGAGATCGACGTCGGCGGGCACCCAGACGTCGCCGTTCATCACCCGGCCGATGGCGTCGCGCAGGGTCTCGACGCCGAACCGCTTCGGGATGAAGCCCGACGCGCCGAAGTCCATCGAGCGGCGGATGGTGGCAGCATCGTCGCTGGCGGAAACGATCACCACCGGAATGGCGGGATACTGCGCACGCAGATAGATCAGCCCCGAGAAGCCGCTGATGCCGGGCATCGACAGGTCGAGCAGAATGAGATCGACATCGTTCTCGCGCTCAAGCAGCGCTGTGAGATCCTCGAACGATCCGGCCTCGCCGATTTTCGCCGCCGTCACGACGCTGGCAACCGCCTGTCGCAGCGCGTCGCGAAACAGCGGATGATCGTCGGCGATGACAAGATGGGTGCTGGTGGCAGCAGTCATTGAATCCGTGAATCCGTCAACTGGTTGGGCTCGGTGACATCGGCTGTGCCGAGTGTTCACCGGCGTGGACTGTGATGCAAGCGACGCGATCAAATCACAAGATCCAGCCCGCTGAATCCCGCGCACCGACCGCCGCGATTGTGCATTGCGAGATCGTGCCTGCCCCCCCTGTGTGTTCGGCCAAAAGTCTTATAGGGCGATGTTTCACGCCGATGTTACCCTAAAAGGGAAGCTCCCGCGGATGAAGCCCCTGGAAGACCGGCGCGCAGGAGCGGATTTCTGACAACAGAATTTCTGGCAACAGACATCGGGGAGCATTGCAATGGCTACAATGACAACAACCACGCCACGTGGGCGCGGGATGACGAAGGACGAACGCTTCGTCATCTTGGCGTCATCGCTCGGCACTGTGTTCGAATGGTATGACTTCTACCTCTACGGATCGCTCGCCGCGATCATCGGCGCTCAGTTCTTCAGCGCCTATCCGCCGGCGACTCGCGATATTTTCGCCCTGCTGGCCTTCGCCGCGGGCTTCCTGGTCCGCCCGTTCGGCGCGCTGGTGTTCGGCCGCGTTGGCGATCTCGTCGGCCGCAAATACACCTTCCTCGTCACCATCCTCATCATGGGTATGTCGACCTTCATCGTCGGCCTGCTGCCCAACGCCGCCACCATCGGCATCGCCGCCCCGATCATCCTGATCGGTCTGCGCCTGCTGCAGGGCCTCGCCCTCGGCGGCGAGTACGGCGGCGCGGCCACCTACGTCGCGGAGCACTCGCCTCCCGGCAAGCGCGGCTACTACACCTCGTTCATCCAGACCACCGCGACCCTCGGCCTGTTCCTGTCGCTGCTGGTCATCCTGTTCACCCGCACCGTCCTCGGCGAGGCCGAGTTCGCCGCGTGGGGCTGGCGCATTCCGTTCCTGGTGTCGGTGCTGCTGCTCGCCGTTTCGGTGGTCATCCGCCTGAAGCTGAACGAGTCCCCGATCTTCCAGCGGATGAAGGACGAGGGCAAGACCTCCAAGGCGCCGCTGACGGAAGCCTTCGCCAACTGGAGCAACGCCAAGATCGTGCTGATCGCACTTCTCGGCGGCGTGATGGGCCAGGGCGTGGTCTGGTACACCGGCCAGTTCTACGCGCTGTTCTTCCTGCAATCGATCCTCAAGGTCGACGGCTATACTTCCAACCTGCTGATCGCGTGGTCGCTGCTGCTCGGCACCGGCTTCTTCATCGTGTTCGGCGCGCTGTCGGACAGGATCGGCCGCAAGCCCATCATTCTCGCGGGCTGCCTGATCGCGGCACTCACCTTCTTCCCGATCTTCCGCATGATCACGACCAACGCCAACCCGGCGCTGGAAACGGCCATCGAGACGGTGCGGGTCGAGGTCGTGGCCGATCCGAGGGGCTGCGGTGACCTGTTCAACCCGGTCGGCACCCGCGTGTTCTCCAACGCGTGCGACATCGCCCGCGCCTTCCTCGCCCAGTCGTCCGTGAAGTATTCATGGGCGGCCGGCGCGGCCGGCTCAGGCGTGCGTGTGGTGATCAACGGCAAGGAGATTCCCTACACCGACGCCAAGACCTCGAATCCGGCGATCACCGCGGCGCTTGCCGAGGCCGGCTATCCGAAGGCGGGCCATGCCGACATCATCAAGATGAAGCACCCGTTCGACATCTTCCAGCCGCGGGTGGCGGCCACCATCGGCCTGCTGTTCATCCTGGTGATCTTCGTCACCATGGTGTACGGCCCGATCGCGGCGATGCTGGTCGAACTGTTCCCGACCCGCATCCGCTACACCTCGATGTCGCTGCCCTACCATATCGGCAACGGCTGGTTCGGCGGCCTGTTGCCGGCGACCTCCTTCGCCATCGTGGCGTCTACGGGCGATATCTACGCCGGCCTGTGGTATCCGGTGATCTTCGCCCTGATCACGGTGGTGGTCGGCTTCTTCTTCCTGCCGGAAACCAAGGACGTCGACATCACGAAGTAGAATCGGAGCGCCGGGCGCAACGCCCGGCGGTCCTGCCAACATCACGGCCGCGGATCATTCCGCGGCCGTTTTTTTATGATGATCCAAAAACCGAAACCGGCTTCGCGAGCGGCCGCGCCGCCGCGATCAGACGTCGGCGGTGTAGGCCGCCCGTCCCGACGCCAGCGCATCGGCCAACAGTTCGATGCGGTCCTGGCCCCAGAACACCTCGCCGTCGAGCACCCAGGCCGGCGAGCCGAACACGCCGGCCGCGATCGCATCCTGACGGTTGTGCTCGTAGGCGGCGGCGATCGCCTCAGAAGATGCGCGCGCCACCAGCGCCGCGCCGGGAAGGCCCACGTCGTCCGCGAGCCGCGTCACCGTGGCGGGATCGGCGAGATCGAGCTGCCGCTCCCATACCCCGACGAACGCACTGCGCAGGAACGGCTCCGGATCATGCCCGGCCTCGATCGCCGCGATCACCACGCCATCGGCGAGCCGCGCATCGAACGGCCAGTGTTGCGGATGGATGTTGAACCGCAAACCGCGCCGGTCGCGCCAGCGCTGCAGTTCCATGAGCCGGTAGCGCTGCCGCGCCGGATGGCGCCTGGGCAGCGGCAAACCGCCGGTCTCCGAGAACAGCTCGACCAAAATCACCGGCTTGTAATTCACCACGAGGCGGTGCGCCCGGGCGAGGTCGTGGAACGCCGCGTGCCCAATATAGGCCCATGGCGACGGAATGGAAAAATAGTAGTCGATCTGGCGCGCCATCACTCCCCCGGCCCAACCTGTTGCTGACTCGGGTCTGGTCAGAACGCGCGCCTGCGGCCGACGAGGCCGGTTTTGCGGCCGCTCGGACGCGTCGGACAGGGCGCACGATCCCTTGTCCGGACCCCGCACGCCGCCATCACAGCAGAGCAAAACAGCGCCGGCAAGCACACCATGATGCGGCGCAATGGGCGCGCCGCGGCAAGCGCCGTGCGACGCGGACGCGCAGCGCTCCGTATTCTCCGAATTAAAGCAGCTATTTCAATATGATAACAACTAATCAGGTTATCTTGACTTGACCACAGGCCGTCAGTATGGTCCGCGCGGTTTTCGTGGGTGGTGGGGCGTTTTCTCAAATCGCGCGACAAACGTGGGCGTCGACGGCAATGGCAGACGGCACGCACGGCAAGGGTCGCGGCAGAGATGGGCGGGACAACGAACCGCGTGCCGACGAAGCTGCGCTCTCCGCAAGGCTCGACAGTCTGAATCAGCGGCTTTCCGACGTTCGGAAGGGCCGACAGAGCCAGACCGATCAGACCGGTGGCGGGGCAGCCTCCGCCAACGCATCCGCGATGGCGCGTGGCTTTCGCCTCTCCTCCGAATTGATCGCCGGGGTTCTTGTCGGAGCGGTCATCGGCTGGGGGTTCGACCGTCTGCTGTCGACATCCCCATGGGGGCTCATCGTGTTTTTCCTGCTCGGCTTCGTCGCCGGGGTGATCAACGTGATGCGCACCGCCGGCGTCGCCAATGGCGACGCACCCGATCGCTCCTGACACCTCGCAATCGCGCCCGCGGCCCGGTCGTAACGACCGGGCCCGAGGATCGCGCGCATGGAATTCCCGCCGGTCCCGCCGGCGGACACCACGAGACCCGGCACGCCGGTGACTGACCTGAACCCGGCGCGAGCCGGCCACGAGACCAACTGGCGCAGCCAGCAACGATGAAAGACGAACGCGGATGGCCGATCCGATTCATCAATTCGAGATCCACAAGATCTTCACCCTGGGGCACATCGGCAACCAGGAAATCGCGTTCACCAATTCGTCGGCCTACATGCTGGGCGCGGTCGCCGTCGTCTCGCTGCTGATGATCGGCGGCAGCGCCGGCCGCCATTTGGTTCCGACCCGCATGCAGTCGATGGCGGAATTATCCTACGAATTTGTCCGCAACATGCTGCGAGACAGCGTCGGCGAAGAGGGCATGAAGTTCTTCCCCTTCGTGTTCTCGCTGTTCATGTTCATCCTGACGGCCAACCTGATCGGCATCATCCCCTACACCTTCACCGTGACCAGCCACCTGATCGTGACGGTGGCGCTGGCGCTGATGGTGTTCCTCACCGTGCTGCTCTACGGGCTCTACAAGAACGGCCTGAAATTCTTCAAGGTGTTCGTGCCGTCGGGCATTCCCATCTACATCCTGCCGCTGATCATGATGATCGAGGTCATCTCGTTCCTGTCGCGGCCGGTCTCGCACTCCGTGCGTCTGTTCGCGAACATGCTGGCGGGTCACATCACCCTGAAGGTGTTCGCGGGCTTCGTCACGTCGCTGAGCGCGCTCGGCGCTCTCGGCATCTTCGGTTCGGTGTTGCCGCTGGCGATGACGACCGCGCTCACCGGCCTCGAGCTTCTCGTGGCTTTCCTGCAGGCCTACGTGTTCGCCATCCTGACCTGCATCTACCTCAACGACGCGCTTCATCCGGGCCACTGATCGCGATCACGACCCGGATCGACCTTAATCCTCTGACACCAACACATCCCAAAAAGGAGTTCTACCATGGATCCAGTTGCAGCTAAGTACATCGGCGCCGGCATTGCGTGTCTCGGCATGGGCGGCGCGGGCATCGGCGTCGGCATGATCTTCAGCCAGTTCCTCAACGGCGCGCTGCGCAATCCCTCCGCCTCGCAGGGCCAGTTCGCGAACCTGATTTTCGGCTTCGCCGTGACCGAAGCGCTGGGCATCTTCTCGCTGCTGATCGCGCTGCTGCTGCTGTTCGCCGTCTAATCCGGACCGGATGATGCGTCCGCCGCGGCCGCTCGCGCGCCGCGGTTGACGCCGACAGGAGAAGTTCATGGCGACGAACGCAAGCCATGCAAAGGGCACGACGGCCCACACCGAAGTGGACGGCCACGGCAAGGGGGGCTTCCCGCCCTTCCAGTCGGAAACGTTTGCTTCGCAACTGGTGTCGTTCGCGATCGCCTTTGCGCTGCTCTACTTCATCGTGTCGAAGTTCGCGCTTCCGCGCGTCGGTGGCGTCATTTCGGCGCGTGAAGGCGTGATCGACAAGGATCTCGCCGACGCGCAGAAGCTGAAGGACGAATCCGACGCGGCGCTGAAAGCCTACGAAACCGAGCTCGCCGATGCGCGCGCCCGGGCGCAGGCGATCGGCGCGGAAACCCGCGACAAACTGAGCGCGCAGGCGGAAAGCGACCGCAAGGCGCTGGAAGCGAGCCTCGCGACCAAGCTCGCCGATGCCGAAAAGACCATCGCCGCGACCCGCCAGACCGCCATGGGCAACGTCCGCTCCATCGCGTCCGACGCGGCCTCGGCCATCGTCCAGCGGCTCACCGGCGTCGCTCCCGACGGCAAGACGGTCGATAGCGCCGTCGATGCATCCTTGAAGGGATAACGACGATGTTGGAAGCAGAAGCCTGGGTCGCCGTCGCCTTCGTCATCCTGATGGGGATCTTCGCCTATTTCGGCGTTCATCGCACCATCCTGTCGGCGCTGGATCATCGTCGCGACCGCATTCAGAAGGAACTCGACGACGCCCGCCGCCTCAAGGACGAGGCGGCGAAGCTGGTCGAGGAATATCGCAGCCGCCGCGCCAGCGCGGAGAAGGAAGCGCAGGACATCGTCGCCAGCGCCAAGGCCGATGCGGAACGCATCGCCGCCGAAGCCAAGGCGAAGATGGAAGACTTCGTCGCCCGCCGCACCAAGTCGGCCGAAAGCAAGATCGCCATGGCCGAAACCCAGGCGATTGCCGACGTCCGCGCCGCCGCCGCCGAAGCCGCGGTCAGCGCCGCCGCTTCGATCATGGGGCAGACGGTCAAGGGGTCGGTCGCCGACGACCTGATCGCCAAGGGCATCCAGGACGTGCGCGGCAAATTGAACTGAGCCGCACATACTCCACGACGCCTTGCATTAAAAAAAACCGGCCACGGAATTTCCGCGGCCGGTTTTTTTGTGCGCATGCCGTGACGCGACACGATCCAGCGCGCGGCGCAGCTACCTCCGCTTGCGGCGCGCCGGAGTCTCGGGCTTGAGCCCCGCCGGATCGAACCCGACATAGAAGACGTATTTGTCGTTGGCCGCCGCCGTGGGCGCGGGATAGGTGACGTCTTCCGCCACCACGCTGAACTCGACGCTCTGCGCGTCCGGCGGGATCGCCACCGAGGTGCGGAACGCCTTGGTGACGATGACCTTGTCGCCGGAGGCCGAGCCTTCCTGCACCACCGCGACGCGCAGCGGCAGATCGACCGTCGGCGGCGCGCCGGCCGGCCCGACGATGACGCGGCCCTGCACGCCGATCCGCGCCGTAACCTGGCCGTTCTGCAGATTGCAGTCGCGCGCGGTGCGGGTGATCGTGCCCTGATAGCGCAGATCGTTGCCCGACGCCGGCTGGCCCGGCCGGCCCACCGCCAGAGTGGAGGCGCCGAAGCGGATGGCGACGCTGGGGCAGGTCAAGTCGCTGCTGTTCTCCATCGCCTGGGTGGACGGCGCCGAGGTGGCGCTCGCCTCCTGCGACTTGCCGCCGAACAGCTCGCCGAAGCGGCTGGTGAGCGAAGGGCTCGATGCGCCCGCGCCGGACGACGCACCCGACATACCCCCGCAGCCCGCAAGCCACGCCGCTGCGGCCACACCCAGCGCCGCCGCTGCTGTCCGGTTCAAAGCTCTGCTTCCGGCCATGATCGCTCCACCCCGCATCAAGACGGGGCCTTATAGCAGGGCAAAGACGGCGAACCAAAGGCGCAATCAGCCACGGCAATCCTCGTCCAGCAGGCCGTAAAGATAATGGTCCTGCCAGATGCCGTTGATGCACAGATAGCGCCGCGCCAGCCCTTCCCGGGCGAAGCCGCACTTCTCCAGCACCCGGATCGACGACTGGTTGGTGGGAATGCAGGCGGCTTCGACCCGGTGCAGGTTCAATTCGCCGAACAGGGTCGGCAGCAGCACCCGCAGCGCGGCGGTCATGTAGCCCCGGCCCGCATGAGGCTGGCCGATCCAGTAGCCCACCGTGCCCGCCTGCACGATACCCCGCCGCACATTGGCCAGCGTCACCCCGCCGAGCAATGCGCCGTCGCCCTCGCGGAATACGAGGAACGGATAGGTCCTGTCCTCGGCGATGTCCTCGGCATAACGGCGCAACCGCCGACGGAAGCCGGCGCGGGTGAGATCGTCGGACGGCCAGATCGGCTCCCACGGCGTGAGGAACGCGCGGCTGGCCTCACGCAATTCGCTCCATGGTCCATAGTCGGCCATCTGCGGCGCGCGCAGCCACACGCCGCGCCCCCGCGGCGCCAGCGCCGGAGCGGCTGTGGACGAAAGACGAAACAGGGCCATGCCGAATCCCTCTGCGTCGCCGGGCGCGGGTCGCGCGCCCGTGCCCATCTTGTAGCACGGATCGGCCGTCATTCCGATCGGCCCCGCCGCCTTCGTCGGTTCTCAGGACGGCCGCGAGAACACATAGGCGAGCCCTCCCGCCATCACCAGAATCACGGCAAGCGTCATCGGCAGGCTGCGGTCGCCGGTGAACCAGAACAGGACGAAGCCGATCGCCATGCCGGCAAGGGCCGCGACCTTCGCCCGGCGCGGAATGGCCCCGCGCGCCCGCCAGGCCTGCAACATCGGTCCGAAGTGCGGATGCGCGAGCAGGCGGGCCTCGAGCCGGCGCGAGGAGCGCGCGAAGCACGCCGCCGCGACAATCAGAAACGGCGTGGTCGGCAACACCGGCAGCACCGCGCCGATGACGCCGAGGCCGACGAAGACGAAGCCAAGCACCAGGAAGACGCCGCGCACCAGGCGCTGGGTGCGGGACGCGGGTGCCACCGGATCGTCGGTCATGACATCGCGGCCGGCATCGACGGCCTCAGTGCAGCAGCGCCCGCGCCCGTGGCTGCGTCAGCCCCTCGGCGCAGGCGGCGGCGGTCTCGAGCCCGCGGCCGCTGCCGAGCGCCGCCACCGCCGGGCGGCCGCGTCCGAGCAGGCCGCGCGCGGCGTCGCGGGTGGTGTCGACGCTGACGGCGTCGATCCGCGCGATCAGTTCGTCCGCGGTCAGCAGGCGGCCATAGGCCAGGATATGCCGCGCCATCTGCTCGGCCCGCGCGCTGCAGCTCTCCAGCGCCATCAGCAGGCCGGCCTTCATCTGCGCCTTGGCGCGCGCGACCTCGGCTTCGGTCAGGGTCTCGACCGCATTGCCGATCTCGTCGACGATCACCTCCATCATCTCCGGCGCGTCGGCGGGATCGGTGCCGGTGTAGAGCCCGAAAAAGCCGGTGTCGGAATAGGCGGCGTGGAAGGTGTAGATCGCGTAGCACAGGCCGCGCTTCTCGCGCACTTCCTGGAACAGCCGCGACGACATGCCGCCGCCGAGAATGTTGGTGAACACCTGCAGGCTGAACAGCGCCGGATCGGACTGCGGCAGCCCCTCCAGCGCCAGCGTCAGATGCGCCTGTTCGAGATCGCGATGGATGACGCGCGAACCGCCCTTGCCGAATGTCGCAGGCGCGGGCTTCGGCGCAGGCGCGGCGGCGAAGCTCGCAAAGCGCTGCTCGACTTCTTCGACGACGCGGGCGTGATCGACCGCGCCCGCCGCGGCCACCACCATGTCGGGGCCGTGATAATGCGTCGACAGATAATCGTTCAGGTGATCGCGGCTGAAGGTCGCGAGCGTCTGCGCGGTGCCGAGCAGCGAGCGGCCGATCGGCTGGTCCGGGTAGCACAGCTCGCTGAGATGCTCGAACACCACGTCGTCGGGCGTATCCTGCGCCGCGCCGATCTCCTGCTCGATCACGCTTTTCTCGCGTTCGAGCTCCTCGGGATCGAACGAGGGATGGGCGAGGATGTCGGCCAGCACGTCGAGCGCCAGCGGCACGTCGGCTTTCAGCACCCGCGCGTAGTAGGCCGTGGTCTCGGTGCTGGTGGCGGCGTTGAGATCGCCGCCGACCGCCTCGATCTCCTCGGCGATGTCGCGCGCGCTACGCGTGGTCGTGCCCTTGAACGCCATGTGCTCCAGCAGGTGCGACATGCCGTGCTCGTCCGCCTTCTCGTCGCGGCCGCCGACGCCGGTCCACACCCCGAGCGCCGCGGTTTCGAGATGCGCCATGCTGTCGGTGATCACCGTCAGGCCGGACGGCAGTCTGGTGACGTTGACGCTCATCCGGCCGCCCCCTGCCGCGCGGCGCGGCTGACCGACAGAACGAAGCGTTCGACCTCGCCCTGATCGTTGTTCATCACGGTGATATGTTCGGGCCTGGTCATCAGGCCGTCGAGCCACGCCGGCAATTGCGGGCGGATGCCGCACGCCGCCTCCACCGCATCGGGGAACTTGGCGGGATGCGCGGTGGACAACACGATGTTGGGCACGGTGGACACCGGCTTGTCCTGATCGGCCACCGCCAGCGCCACCGCGGTATGCGGATCGACCAGTTCGCCAGCCTCGCGCCACGCGGCGCGGATGGCCGCGTTGGTTTCCGTCTCGTCGGCGCGGCCGGCGTCGAAATCGGCGCGCACTTTGGCCAGCATGTCGTCCGGCAGCACGAAGCGGCCGGACTGCGCCAGCGAGCCCATCAGCGCGCGCACCACGGCGCTGTCGCGCCCGGCGGCCTCGAACAGCAGGCGCTCGAAATTCGAGGAGATCTGGATGTCCATCGACGGCGAGGTGGTGGCATGGACCTCGCGCACCTCGTAGATGCCGGTCTTCAACGTGCGCGCCAGAATGTCGTTGACGTTGGCGGCGATGCGCAGGCGGCGCACCGGCAGGCCCATCTTCTTCGCCACATAGCCCGCGAAGATGTCGCCGAAATTGCCGGTGGGCACGGTGAAATCGACCTCGCGCGCGGGCGCGCCGAGCGCCACCGCGGAGGTGAAGTAATACACCACCTGCGCGACGATACGCGCCCAGTTGATCGAATTGACACCGGACAGCGCAACGCGATCGCGGAAGGCGTGATTGTTGAACAGCCCCTTCACCAGGCCCTGACAATCATCGAAATGGCCTTCGATGGCGAGGGCGTGCACGTTCGCCGCCGCGCTGGTGGTCATCATCCGCCGCTGCACGTCGGAGATGCGGCCGTTGGGAAACAGCACCACCAGATCGACATTGTCGCGGCCGGCAAAGGCATCGACCGCCGCACCGCCGGTGTCGCCGGAGGTGGCGACGACGATGGTGGTGCGCTGGCCGCGCTGCGCCAGCACGTGGTCCATCAGCCGCGCCAGCAGCTGCATCGCGACGTCCTTGAAGGCGAGCGTCGGGCCGTGAAACAGTTCCAGCACGAACTGGTGCGGGTTGATCTGGCTAAGCGGCACCACCGCGGGATGGCGGAAGGTGGCGTAGGCTTCATAGGCCATGCGGCCGAGATCGGCGTCGGAGATCTCGCCGGCGACGAAGGGGCGGATGACTTCGACGGCCACCTCCCAATAGGGCCGGCCGAACAGGCCGGCGATGGTCGCGGCGTCGAGCTGCGGCCAGGTCTCGGGCACGTAGAGCCCGCCATCGCGGGCGAGCCCGGTCAGCATCACATCGCAAAAGCCAAGCCGGGGCGCCGTGCCCCGCGTCGAAATATAGCCCGTCACACAGTCCTCCAAAGGCTCACGGCCCAACCCAAGCCCTTGACAATAATGGATGAAAACTTCGCCCTCGGCGAATGCGCGCCGCACCATATCGGCTGTCTTTGGCCTTCACAAGGAAGGCGGATGGTCACGCCTGCGGGCGGCGGCGCTGGATCACCCAGACCACGAACGCCGCCGCCACCACCAGCGCCAGACCAAACCAGGTGATGGCGTATTGCAGGTGATCGTCCTTGAGATGGACCGTGAGCGGGCCGGGTTTCGGCACCCCGGACGGCGGCACCGGGGTTTCGAGATCAATATAAAACGGCGCGACGCCGCCGCCCTCATCCCAGCCGAGCGCCCGCGCCATCGCCGGCGTATCGCGCACGAACCACAGCCGCTTGCCGGCATCGGCATCGGGCATCAGCGCGCCCGCGCTTTCCGGAAAGCGGAGATAGCCAGTGAGCGCCACCGGCGCGCCGGTGACGAGAGGGCGCACCGCCCGATCCTGCTGGGCGCGGTCCTGCATGGTGTTCTGCACGAAGCCGGCGTTCACGATCACGATCGCGCCGCCGGGCAGCCGCGCCGGCAGGAACGCCCAGGCGCCGGGGCCGGTGATGTCGTTGCGCACCGCCGAGCCGGAGGAATAGACCATGGCGTCGGGCTTCGCCACGAAGGTCGCGGTGAAGCCGACGCGGCGGAATTCATCGTGGGCGGCATCGAGCGTCGGCCACTGCGACGCCGCGGGCAGCGGCGCAGGCGCGGCGGCGAGCCGCTCGGTGAGCGCGGCGATCAGCACATGCTTCTCCTGCCGGCGCTGCAATTGCCAGACCCCGAGCCCGGCCAGCACCGACACCATCACCAGCGCGATGACCGCGAGGCCGGCGATGCCGCGCGGACGGGCAGCGGTGGCTGTCGGCTGTCCACTCATTTCGGCTTGCGCCCGATCAACTGCCCCTCGGCCGCCTTGTGATGGTACTGCAGGGCGATCAGCAGCGCCTTCATGGAGCGCAGCGGCAGCAGGGTGGTGGCGAGGATCAGCGGCAGCCACAGCGCGGCATGGACCCAGAACGGCGGCTGGTAGGCGATCTCCACCGCCAGCGCCGCGCCGACCACGATGAACCCGGCGATCATGATGATGAAAATGGCGGGCCCGTCGCCGGCATCGATGAAGGCGAAGTCGAGACCGCATGCGTCGCACGCCGGGCGCAGCGTGAGGAAGCCGGAATAGAGCTTGCCCTGCCCGCAGCGCGGACAGCGGCAGGCGAGCCCGCGCATCGCCGCCTGTCCCCAGCTCGCTTGCGCCCAACTCGCTTGTCCCGATGGCGCTTGTTCCGATGGCGCCGGAATCTGCTCGTGTGTCATGGCATCCTTCTCACCCGCCCGGACTACGCCCGCGGCAACGCTCCCGCAAGGGGATCGGCATCACGAAAAAGGGCGGCCCGAAGGCCGCCCTGATGATCGAAGCCGGAGCGCGCGATCAGTGCGCGCCGTGCGCCATGGTGGACGCGCCGTGGCCCCAGACGTAGATGCACACGAACAGGAACAGCCAGACCACGTCGACGAAGTGCCAGTACCAGGCCGCGAACTCGAAGCCGAGATGCTGCTTCGGCGTGAAGTGACCGGCATAGACGCGCAGCAGGCACACCAGCAGGAAGATGGTGCCGACCAGCACGTGGAAGCCGTGGAACCCGGTCGCCATGAAGAAGGTCGCGCCGTAGATGTGGCCGGCGAAGGAGAACGCCGCGTGGCTGTACTCGAACGCCTGCACGCAGGTGAAGGCCGCGCCGAGCAGCACGGTCAGGATCAGCGCGAGCTTGACGCTCTTGCGGTCGCCTTCCAGCAGCGCGTGGTGCGCCCAGGTGACCGTGGTGCCCGAGGTCAGCAGGATCAGCGTGTTGAGCAGCGGCAGGTGCCACGGGTCGAAGGTCTCGATGCCCTTCGGCGGCCACACGCCGCCGAACAGCGCCTCGCGGGTGGCATGCACCGGATCGGCGGGGAACAGCGCAGCGTTGAAATAGGCCCAGAACCACGCCACGAAGAACATCACTTCGGACGCGATGAACAGGATCATGCCGTAGCGGTGATGAAGCTGCACGACGCGGGTGTGGTTGCCCTTGTACTGCGCCTCGCGGATGACGTCGCTCCACCAGCCGGCCATGGTGTAGAGCACGCCGAGGGTGCCGGCGCCGAACACGAGCGGCGCGGCCGCGAACATGTGATGCATCCAGGCCACCGCGCCGAGCGCCATGACGAACGCCGAGACCGAGCCGACAAACGGCCACGGGCTCGGATCGACAAGATGATAATCGTGATGTTTGGCTTGGCCCGCTGCCATGTCGTCTCTCCGTGATGCCGGCTTCATCCGGCGCGTGTCGTCGTTATAGTTCAAAGCGAATTCTGGACACTGCCCTTCACAAATTCCCCTTGCGCCGGTCCGGCTCCGTCGCCGCGAGCGGCTTCGGGGTCGGCTCCTTCACAGGATAGAACGTGTAGGACAGAGTGATCGTGTTGAGGTCGTCGTATTCGCGGTCGGCGGCGAGCGCCGGATCGATATAGAACACCACCGCCATCTCGCGCTTCTCGCCGGGGCCGAACGACTGCTCGGTAAAGCAGAAGCAGTTGATCTTCTGGAAGAACGCGCCGACGGTGAGCGGGGCGACGTTGTAGGCGGCGAGCCCGGAGGTCGCCCGCGCCGACTGGTTGGTGACGGTGTAATAGGCGGTCACCACCTCGCCGATCTTGACGCTGATCTCGGTCTGCTCGGGCTCGAACTTCCACGGCAGGCCGCCGCTCACATTGGAATCGAAGCGCACCGCGATGCGGCGCTCCAGCGCGGCCGCCGGCGCGGAGGTCGCCACCTGGGTGGTGCCGTTGAAGCCGGTGGCGCGGCAGAACCAGTCGTAGAACGGCACCGCCGCGTAGGATGCCCCCACCATCAGCGCCACCACGAAGCCGCACACCGACGCCACCACGACGTCGCGGTTGTTGCGGGGCGCTTTCGGGGGAGTGGTCGGCTGGTGGGTCATCGGTGTCGCGGCCTCGCTCACAGCGGCCGCTGAAGGACCACGGGGCCCTTCACCAGCGTGACGGCGAAAAACAGGAGCACCAGCACGCCGAGAGCGAGCGCGATCGCGATCGATCGCTCGCGCTGGCGCTTTTTCTGCTCCGGCGTCAGAACGATGCCTTCCTGCGGTTTTTTCTCATCCCCGGCCATGGCGATGCTCATGCTCCCATCATCCGGGCAAGCGAGGCCACCACCACTTCGAGCAGCAGCACCGCGAACAGGCCGAACAGATAGAGCAGCGAGAACTTGAACAGCCCGCGCGCGGCGCGGTTGGCCTCCTTGCCGGTACGGTAGCGATAGACGCTCACCGCGTACCACAGCATGCCGGCACCGAGCGCCAGCGACGTCACGCCATAGACCGCGCTGAAATAGCCGAGCGGCCACGGCGCAACCGCCACCGCGACGAGGACGACGGTGTAGAGCAGGATCTGCAGCCGCGTCGCATCCGGACCGGCCACGACCGGCAGCATCGGAATGCCGGCGCGGGCGTAGTCGTCGGCGCGGAATAGCGCCAGCGCCCAGAAGTGCGGCGGCGTCCACAGGAAAATGATCAGAAACAGCAGGATCGGCTCGGGCGACAGCGAGCCCGTGGCCGCGGCCCAGGCGACCACCGGCGGCAGCGCGCCGGCGGCGCCGCCGATCACGATGTTCTGCGCCGTGGAGCGCTTCAGCCACATCGTATAGACGACGACATAGAAGAAGATGGTGAAAGCCAGCAGCGCGCCGGCCAGCCAGTTGACCAGGATGCCGAGCGTCATCACCGAGAAGAACGCCAGCGTCAGGCCGAAGGCCAGCGCCTCGCCCGGCAACACCCGGCCGCGCGGAATCGGGCGGTTGGCGGTGCGCGTCATCAGCGCATCGATGTCGCCCTCGTACCACATGTTCAGCGCGCCGGAGGCACCGCCGCCGACCGCGATGCACAGGATCGAGGTGATCGCCAGGACGGGATGGAAATGGCCGGGCGCCATCACCAGACCGACCAGCGCGGTGAACACCACCAGCGACATCACGCGCGGCTTCAGCAGCGCCACATAGTCGCGCACCCCCGCTTCCGAAATGCGCGGCGACAGATCGATCGCATGATGGTCGATAACCGACACGATAAGCCTGACCTTAAACTCACTGCCCTGAACGTTTCACCCGCCGCGGCGCATGCGCCGTGGCGGATGTCTTAAGCGATGGCCGAGCTTACTGGATGCGCGGCAGAACCTCGAACTGATGGAACGGCGGCGGCGAGGACAGCGTCCATTCCAGCGTGGTCGCGCCCGCACCCCACGGATTGTTCGGAGCCGGCACCTTGCGCGCGAAGGCATCGATCACGCCGTAGATGAAGATCAGCACGCCGAAGCCGGCGAGATAGGAGCCGAGCGACGACACCAGGTTCCAGCCGGCGAAGGCGTCCGGATAGTCGACGTAGCGGCGCGGCATGCCCGACAGGCCGAGGAAGTGCTGCGGGAAGAACACCAGGTTGACGCCGATGAACATCACCCAGAAGTGCGCCTTGGCGATGGTCTCGTTGTACATGTAGCCGAACATCTTCGGGAACCAGTAGTACCAGCCGGCGAAGATCGCGAACACGGCGCCGAGCGACAGCACGTAGTGGAAGTGCGCGACGACGTAGTAGGTGTCCTGCAGCACGCGGTCGATGCCGGCGTTGGCCAGCACCACGCCGGTGACGCCGCCGACCGTGAACAGGAAGATGAAGCCGATCGCCCACAGCATCGGCGCGCGGAACTCGATCGAGCCGCCCCACATGGTGGCGATCCACGAGAAGATCTTCACGCCGGTGGGCACCGCGATCACCATGGTGGCCGCGACGAAGTAGGCCTGCGTCGCCGACGACATGCCCACGGTGTACATGTGGTGCGCCCACACCACGAAGCCGATGCCGCCGATCGCGACCATGGCGTAGGCCATGCCGAGATAGCCGAACACCGGCTTGCGCGAGAAGGTGGAGACGATCTGCGAGATCATGCCGAAGCCCGGCAGGATCAGGATGTACACTTCGGGATGGCCGAAGAACCAGAACAGGTGCTGGTACAGCACCGGGTCGCCGCCGCCCTCGGCCGCGAAGAAGGTGGTGCCGAAATTGCGGTCGGTGAGCAGCATGGTGATCGCGCCCGCGAGCACCGGCAGCGACAGCAGCAGCAGGAACACGGTGACCAGCACCGACCACACGAACAGCGGCATCTTGTGCAGGGTCATGCCCGGCGCGCGCATGTTGAAGATCGTGGTGATGAAGTTGATCGAACCGAGGATCGAGGACGCGCCCGCCAGATGCATCGACAGGATGACGAAATCCACCGCCGGGCCAGGATGCCCCGCCGTCGACAGCGGCGCGTACAGCGTCCAGCCGGTGCCGGCGCCGAGCGCGCCCGGCTCGCCCTCGACGAAGGTCGAGAGCAGCAGCAGCGCGAAGGAGGCCGGCAGCAGCCAGAACGAAATGTTGTTCATGCGCGGGAACGCCATGTCCGGCGCGCCGATCATCAGCGGCACGAACCAGTTGCCGAAGCCGCCGATCATCGCCGGCATCACCATGAAGAAGATCATGATGAGGCCGTGGTTGGACACGAACACGTTGAAGGTGTGCGCCTCGTGGAACAGCTGCACGCCCGGATACATCAGCTCGATGCGGATCGCGATCGACATCGCTCCGCCGATGAGGCCGGCGATGACCGCGAAGATAAGGTACATCGTGCCGATGTCCTTATGATTGGTCGAGTAGACGTAGCGTCGCCACCCGGTGGGGTGATCGTGCGCATGGTCGTCATGAGCGTGATCATGTGTTGCAGCGGTGGCCATTTTCAAATCCTCTGAGCCTTGCAGTCCGGTAGCCTTCAGTCCTGGCGGGCGGCAGCGCGCTTACTGCGCCACGGTTCCGATCGAAGCGAACGAGTTCGACGGGTTGCTTGCGAATTTCTTCTTCGCCGCCTCGACCCAGGCCGCGAATTCCTGATCGCTCACGACCTTGACCGCGATCGGCATGAACGCATGGTCCTTGCCGCACAGTTCCGAGCACTGGCCGTAGAACATGCCTTCCTTGGTCGCCTTGAACCAGGTCTCGTTGAGGCGGCCGGGGATGGCGTCGATCTTGATGCCGAAAGCGGGGACGGCGAAGGAATGGATCACGTCGGCGCCGGTGGTCTGGATCCGGATCACCTTGTTCACCGGCACCACCACCTCGTTGTCCACCGCGAGCAGGCGCGGCTGCTTATCGGCGACCATCAGCGAATCGAACTCGAACTTGCCGTTATCGGGATAGGCGTAGCTCCAGTACCACTGCTTGCCGGTGGCCTTGATGGTGAGGTCGGCCTTGGGAATGTCGAGCTGCTGGAACAGCAGGCGGAACGACGGCACCGCGATCGCGACCAGGATCAGCACCGGGACGATGGTCCACACCACCTCGATCAGGGTGTTGTGGGTGGTCTTGGACGGAACCGGGTTCGACTTGGAGTTGAACTTGAACACCACGACGATGATCAGGGCCAGCACGAACAGCGTGATGGGGACGATGATCGAGAGCATGAAGTTGTGGAACCAGGTGATGTTGTCCATCACCGGCGACGCCGACGGCTGCAGCGTCATTTCCCAGGGGGACGGCTGCCCCGGCGTTCCTGCGTAAGCTGCCGCTGCTGCCCCGGCCAGCGCGGTGGCGGCCACCGCAAAACCCAGAATTCGGCGGCCCATTTGGCCATTCGACACCTTCATGCCGCTCACGCTCCTGCTCTCGTCGCTCGATGAATTCCTGCCGGCGGCGGATGTTGCCTCCGGTTCTGCCCCAAAGATCTGCATTGATCAGCCGCATTCTGCTTCCGCCACTGGCCGGAATTTAGAACGCGTCGCATTTCCAACTTCTCAAACCATAATTCCATGGACATCGCAATGCACGTCATAACCTGCCGTGACCGGCGGAATCCCTTGCTAAATCGGCAAAAACCACCGGCCCGCCGCGGGAAGAATGCTTGACACCTGACCCGCGCGTTGTAGGCACGGATGAGAGGGGCGGTGGAAATGCGATTCGCGGCCGCGTGACGGCCAGCCGGAATGTCGGATTCGCCTTCAAGACGCCGTCATTGGCCTGTCAATCCATCCTGCGGGCAGCCGGCGCCCCGGCGAAGGCTTTGGGAAAACTTGGAGCCCGTCCCCGGGAAAACGTCGGGAATCGCCGGAAACTGCCAAAAACGACCGAGGAATTGAGCCTGATGGGCCTTTCTGACCAGCGAGAATTCACCGTGCGCCACATTTTTCGCCTCACCCGCCTGCGCCTCACCCGCCCCCGCCGTCTCACCACCGCGGTGCGGCGGCTGATTCTCGCCGGCGCGGCGCTCGGATGGGGCTTTGGACTGGCGACCGGCACGGCCAGCGCCCAGGGCGCGGTCAAGGCGGTCTATGGCGACTGGCAGATCCGCTGCGACACCCCTGCCGGCGCCCAGAACGAACAATGCGCCCTGATCCAGAGCGTGGTCGCCGAGGACCGCTCCAACGCCGGCCTGACCGTCATCGTCCTCAAGACCGCCGACCAGAAGAGCAAGCTGATGCGGGTGGTCGCCCCGCTCGGCGTGCTGCTGCCGTCCGGCCTCGGCCTCAAGCTCGACGACAAGGACGTCGGCCGCGCCGGCTTTGTGCGCTGCCTGCCCAATGGCTGCGTCGCCGAGGTGGTGATGGACGACAACCTGCTGAACCAGCTCAAGACCGCGAAAACCGCGACCTTCATCATTTTCGAGACGCCCGAGGAAGGCATCGGCTTTCCCCTCAGCCTCAAGGGTCTCGCCGACGGCTACGACAAGCTGCCCTGAGCCGTGCGACGGCGGGCGCAAGGCTCGCGAAACCGCGGCGGCTCCCTATATTGGCGGACACCCTCACAGAGATAAGGCACGCCAGATGACCGAAGTGACCGCTTCCCTGCTCGACCGGGCCGGCCTTGATCGCGACGAGGTGCGCGCCCAGATCGTGCGCGGGCTCGCCGGGGCGGATGACGGCGAACTGTTCCTCGAATACCGCCAGTCCGAAGGGCTCGGCTTCGACAACGGCCGGCTGAAACAGGCCACCTACGACACCGCACAGGGATTCGGCCTGCGCGCGGTCAAGAACGACGCGGTCGGCTACGCCCACGCCTCGGACGTATCGCTGCCGGCGCTGATTCGCGCCGCCGACGCCGTCAGCGCCGTGCGCGGCGGTTATGCCGGGACCTTCGCCGCCGCCCCCGCCCACACCAACATGCGTCTTTACGGCGACGACAATCCGCTGGACGGCGAGAGCTTTGAATCCAAGGTCAAACTGCTCGCCGAAATCGACGCCTATGTCCGCGACAAGGATCCGCGGGTGCGGCAGGTGTCCGTCTCCCTCGCCGCCTCCTGGCAGATGGTCGAGATCGTGCGGCCGGACGGCGAAAGCTATCGCGACATCCGCCCGCTGGTACGGGTCAATATCTCGGTGGTCGCCGGTCAGGGCGATCGTCAGGAAAGCGGCAGCCACGGCTATGGCGGGCGCGAGGGCTATGCCCGCTTCATCGAAACCAAGGCGTGGCGCGCCGCCGCCGACGGCGCCATCCGTCAGGCCATGGTCAACCTCGAATCGGTCCCCGCCCCCGCCGGCGAGATGGACGTGGTGCTCGGCCCCGGCTGGCCCGGGGTGATGCTGCACGAGGCCGTGGGCCATGGCCTCGAAGGCGACTTCAACCGCAAGCAGACCTCGGCCTTTTCCGGCCTGATGGGCCAGCAGGTGGCGGCGAAGGGCGTCACCGTGGTGGACGACGGCACCATTTCCTCCAGGCGCGGCTCGCTGTCCATCGACGACGAGGGCACGCCCACCAACCGCACCGTGCTGATCGAGGACGGCATCCTGGTCGGCTACATGCAGGACCGCCAGAACGCGCGGCTGATGAACATGAAGCCCACCGGCAACGGCCGGCGCGAGAGCTACGCCCATGTGCCGATGCCGCGCATGACCAACACCTACATGCTGGCCGGCGGCCGCGACCCGGCGGAAATCCTCGCTTCGGTGAAGAACGGCATCTACGCCGCCAACTTCGGCGGCGGCCAGGTCGACATTACCTCGGGCAAATACGTCTTCCAGTGCACCGAAGCGTATCGCATCGAGAACGGCCGGCTCGGCGCGCCGCTCAAGGGCGCGATGCTGATCGGCAACGGCCCCACCGACCTGCATCGCATTTCCATGATCGGCAACGATCTTCAACTCGACGACGGCATCGGCACCTGCGGCAAGCAGGGCCAGGGCGTGCCGGTCGGCGTCGGCCAGCCGACGCTGCGCATGGATCGCATCACCGTGGGCGGGACCGGCTCATGAGCGACGCCGTCCGAACCGCGAAACGCACGCGCGGCTTCGGGCGGTCGCTGGCGGAGATCGCCGCCGCATTGCTGGTGGTGATGCTGGCCAAGGGCGCGCTGGCCGAGCCGTTCTACGTACCGTCGGGCTCGATGGAGCCGACGCTGCTGATCGGCGACGCCCTGCTGGCCTCGAAATATCCCTACGGCTACAGCGCCGCCTCGCTGCCGGTGAATGTCGCCCTGCCCGCCACCGGACGGGTGTTCGGCGCCCTGCCGAAGCGCGGCGACGTGGTCGTGTTCCGCTGGCCCGGCGATACCGCGCAGGTGTGGGTCAAGCGCGTGGTCGGCCTGCCGGGCGACCACGTCCAGATGCGCGAGGGGCGGTTGTGGATCAACGGCCAGCCGGTCGGGCTGCGCGCCGACGGCACCGGACAGGCGGAAGACAACGACGGCCACAGCCGGCCGGCGGCGCGTTATATCGAGACGCTGCCCGGCGGCCGCACGCATCCGCTGTTCAAGCTGCGCCAATACGGCTTCCTCGACAACACGCCGGACGTCACCGTACCGGCCGGCCATCTGTTCGTGATGGGCGACAACCGCGACGATTCTGCCGACAGCCGCGTGCCCGTGGCTAATGGCGGCGTCGGACTGCTGCCGGTGGAAAATCTGGTGGGGCGCGTCGACGCCATCGTCGGCTCGTGGGATCTCGGCGTCCGGACCCGGCCGGTATGGACCTGGCTGTCGGGCCTGCGGATCGGGCGTTCCTTCACCGCGGTGCATTGACCGCCGGCGCGGGACTCTACCGCACCACGCCCGAAATGAACCCGGGCTTGCGCCGCGGCGGCTTGATGTGATCCTTGAGAAAACAGCGCGCCGCCTTGCCGAGATAGCCCGGCCGCGCATAGGTCCAGGCCCGGCAGCGGTTGTCAGCTTCGCACGCGGCCTTGCAGGTCGCGCCCTTGGCGTCGAACGGAACGTCGATGCTGCGGTAATCGCCGCCCATCCTGTCCGTTTCGACCTCGATGGACCTGTTGCGCGGCTCGACCACGCCCGCGCCGCGCACGCCGGACACGCAGCAGCTGTTCTCGACCCGCGGCGGCACCGCGTTCTTCAGCCAGCACACCGCGCCTTCGCTGCCGGTCGGATAGTTGAAGCTCCACGCCCGGCACCGGCGGTCGCGCTCGCATTGCAACGCGCATAGCGCCGGATCGCCCGACGGCACCGGGGTGCGGGCATAATCGCTGCCGGGCCGATCGAAATTGGCCTGGGCGAAGGCAGGCACGGCCGGCGCGGCCCACAGCACGGCCAGCACGACGATCAGCATGCGCCATGCGCCAGCGCGTGCAAGGCGCGATCCGGCAAGACTTGATCCGGAATGGCTAATGGGTGGCATGCCGGCACTTCCAGCGAAGACGTTGTGCAGGGACGCCCATTTCCAGAACGAGGCGAACGGGCATCCGGCGAGGAACCATTCAATCGCCGCGCGGATGTATGGCAGATGAACGGCGGATAAACGCCGCCGAACCTTGCCATGATTTAGGGAGTCGACGACCGCCTAGAACGCGTGTTCGCTGTAGGCCGGCTCGACCGACTGGTGCCACGGGCCGTTGTACTTGGCGAGCAGCGTCTCGGCGGGAGTGACGCCGGTTTCGGCGATGACGTCGAGCGGATCGAGATAATGGGTTTCGTCGCGGCCGAAGTGATCGCGGCGGGCGCGCCGCGCGAGTCCCGCACGGGCGAGACCAAGGCATTGCTGCGCGACCTCCTGAAGCGAGCGGCCGGCGATCTGCGCCTTGAGACCGAGCCGGGGCACGTCGTCGCGCGCTGCCTGCCGCTCGTCCGCGCTCCAGTGCCGCGCGATCTCCCACGCCGCATCGAGGCTCTGGTCGTCATACAGAAGGCCGACCCAGAACGCCGGCAACGCCGGCAGATGCTGCCACGCCACATTGTCGGAGCCGCGCATTTCCAGATAACGCTTGAGCCGCACCTCGGGAAAGATCGTCGAGAGATGATTGGCCCAGTCGGACAATGTCGGCTTCTCGCCCGGGATCTTGGCGTTTTTGCCGTCGCAGAAATCGCGGAACGAGGAGCCCGACACGTCGATATAGCTGTCGCCGCGCTTGACGAAATACATCGGCACGTCGAGCGCGTAATCGACCCAGCGCTCATAGCCCATGCCGTCCTCGAACGCCCACGCCAGCATGCCCGCGCGCGCGTTGTCGGTATCGCGCCAGATCTCGGAGCGGAACGACAGGAAGCCGTTGGGCTTGCCCTCGGTGAACGGCGAATTGGCGAACAGCGCGGTGGCCACCGGCTGCAGCGCCAGCGACACCCGCAGCTTCCGCACCATGTCGGCTTCCGACGAGAAATCGAGATTGGCCTGCACCGTGCAGGTCCGGTACATCATGTCGATGCCGTACTCGCCGACCTTCGGCATGTAGTTGGTCATGATCTTGTAGCGGCCCTTGGGCATCACCGGAATCTGCGCCCGCGACCATGACGGCGTCATACCGAGACCGAGGAAGCCGATGCCGAGCGGGGCCGCCACTTCGTGCACCTGGGCGCGA
Organism: Bradyrhizobiaceae bacterium; assembly: GCA_020544565.1. Lineage (GTDB taxonomy): Bacteria > Pseudomonadota > Alphaproteobacteria > Rhizobiales > Xanthobacteraceae > Afipia. Next base: position 3,691,656 of record CP078014.1, on the reverse strand, counting down.
TGCGCCACCAGTTCCGACATGGTCTGGTGCACGGTTTCCACCGGCGCGCCGGACAGCTCGAACTGGCCGCCGGGCTCCAGCGAGATCGCGCCGCCGCCGGTGACGTCATAGAGGCCGATGATGTTGCCGTTCTCCATGATCGGCTCCCAGCCGAGCAGGAGTTTCATGCCTTCGAGCAACGCGCCGATGCCGTGCGCGCCCTCATAGGGAACGGGATGATGACCGTCACGCGTGAACGGCGTCTTCTCGTGCTCGGTGCCGACGCGGAATTCGGATTTCGGCTTCGCACCCGCCTCGATCCACGCCACGAGTTCGTCGCGCGATTGCAGCGGCGTCATATCGATCTGGTCACGCGCCATGGGACATCCGGATTGAAAGGGAGGCGCGCCGGTGCCGCAGGCGCTGATTGCGGAGACGGCCCTGCGTAGCCGCATGAGGTAAAGAAAAGATCATCGCACCGACGCTGCGTCTTTGGCGACCGACACCGCCTGCGGCGCGCCGGTGCAGCAGCCCAGCCGATCGAGCAGGCCGGACAGCTTGACCGCGTCAGCGTCCGACAACTTGGAGCCGATATGGCGCTCGATGGCGGCGGAATAGGACGCCCACATCTTCTTCTGCAGCTCGCGTCCTGCGTCGGTGATCTCCACGAACAGGCCGCGCTTGTCCATCTTGCATTCGCGACGCACGGCAAGGCCCTCTTCGACCAGCCGGTCGATCAGGCGCGAGGTCGAGTACTGCGGCAGCAGCATCTGCTTTTCCAGTTCCACCGGGCGCAGTTCGCCGCCGGGTGCGCGCGACAGTTCCAGCAGCGCGTCGTACCAGGCGAGCGGCGGAAAGCCGGCCTTCTTGAGATCCTGCTCGACTGCGCCCAGCACACAGCCCTGAACCCGCATCAGGCGGATCCAGACTTCGGTGGCTTCGGTCGAGGGGCGGCGTTTCATGCGCGATCCGGTCGGTTGCGGTCAAAAGTGTACCGCACTAAATGCAGTTGCATCAATCTTGACGTTTGACGCCAGCGGATTTAGTGCACCAGCAGCGAAAAAGCCAACGCCCAAGGAAGGAATGCCTCCCATGAAGCTCTATTACTCGCCCGGCGCCTGCTCGCTGTCGCCCCACATTGCCCTCAAGGAGGCCGGCCTGCCGTTCGATTTGGTCAAGGTCGATCTCAAGGCCAAGAAGCTGGAAGACGGCAGCGATTACCTCGCGGTCAATCCCAAGGGCCAGGTCCCGGCGCTGGATATCGACAACGCCGGCCTCCTCACCGAGGGCGCGGTGATCGTGCAGGCCGTCGCCGACAAGGCCGCGGACAAGAAGCTGATCCCGGCGCAGGGAACGCCGGAGCGCTACCGCGCGCAGGAATGGCTGAACTTCATCGGCAGCGAGTTGCACAAGAACTTCAGCCCGCTGTTCCAGCCGGTGCTGTCCGACGACACCAAGGCGTTCTTCAAGAACCGCCTGATGGGCAAGTTCACCTATCTCGACCAGGCGCTGGCCGGCCGCGACTACCTGATGGGCAGCGCCTTCACCGTGCCAGACGCCTATCTGTTCACCATGCTGCACTGGGCGGAGCGCATGGGCTTCGACCTTTCGGCATTGAAGAACCTCACCGCCTACAAGGCGCGCGTCGCCGCCCGCCCGAAGGTGCAGGAGGCGCTCAAGGCCGAAGGACTGATGAACGCGGCGTGAGCGACACCGCATCCCGATATGCGAAAGGCCGGATCATCGATCCGGCCTTTTTGTTGACCCCATGAACCATCCAAGTCTTCCCCGGCATATGCTCCAGGACGTGGATGGCCGGGACAAGCCCGGCCATGACGTCATCCGGTTTGATGCAGGTTACGCCGCGCTCTTCTTCGGCGCGAAGCGGCCGTAGAAGGTTTCGCCCTTGGCGGCCATCTCTTCCAGCAGCTTCGGCGGGGTGAAGCGGGCGCCGTACTTCTTCTCCAGTCTGTGGCACAGATCGACGAAATTCTTCGTGCCCATGAAGTCGATGTAGGACAGCGTGCCCCCGGTGAACGGCGCGAAGCCGAAACCGAGGATCGAGCCGACGTCGGCCTCGCGCGGGTCGACGATGACGTGATCCTCCACCGTGCGCGCGGCTTCCACCGCCTGCACCACCAGGAAGCGCTGCTTCAGCTCCTCGACATCGAGGGTGTCGGGATCGACATGCTTCGGCTGCAGCGTCGAAAGCTCCGGCCACAGCTTCTTGTGGCCCTTGCCCTTTTCCGGATAGTCGTAGAAGCCCTTGCCGTTCTTGCGGCCGAGGCGGCCACGCTTCTCCACCATGTCCACCAGCAGGTTCTTCTGATCCTGCGGCACCGCCTGGGCGCCGAGATCGGCTTCGGTGGCCTTCATGATCTTGAGCGCGAGATCGATGGCGATCTCGTCGTTCAGCGACAGCGGCCCGACCGGCATGCCGGCCATCTTGCCGGTGTTCTCGATCATCGCCGGCGGCACGCCTTCGAGCAGCATCTCGTAACCCTCGGCGATGTAGCGCAGCACGCAGCGGTTGGCGAAGAAGCCGCGCGAGTCGTTGACCACGATCGGCGTCTTGCCGATCTGGCGCACATAGTCGAGCGCGGTGGCGAGCGCGACGTCGCCGGTGTTCTTGCCGACGATGATCTCCACCAGCAGCATCTTCTCCACCGGCGAGAAGAAATGAATGCCGATGAACTTCGCCTGGTCCTTCCACTCCTCCGCCAGCGAATTGATCGGCAGCGTCGAGGTGTTGGTGGCGAAGATCGCGCCTTCGCGCAACAGCGGCTGCGCCTTGGCGTAGGTCTCGGCCTTGACCTTGCGATCCTCGAACACCGCCTCGATGACGAGGTCGCAGTCCTTGATCACGCTATAGTCCGCGGTCGCGGAAATGCGCCCCAGCACCGCGTCGGCCTTGTCCTGCTTCATGCGGCCCTTCTGGATCAGGCCGTCGACCACCGCTTTGGCGTGGGCCTTGCCCTTGTCGGCGCTGGCCTGATCGCGGTCGATCAGGGTGACGTCGATGCCGGCCAGAGCCGAGACGTAGCCGACGCTCGCGCCCATGAAGCCCGCGCCGATGATGGCGAGCTTCTGCACCTTGGTCGGGGGCACGTTCGCGGGGCGGCGCGCGCCCTTGTTGAGCTCGCCCATCGACACGAACAGCGAGCGGATCATCGCCGCCGCTTCCTTCGAGCGCAGGATCTTGGAGAACCAGCGCGACTCGACCCGCAGCGCCGCATCCATCGGCAGCTGCAGGCCCTCATAGACGCACTGCAGGATGGCGCGTGCCGCCGGATAGTTGTCGTAGGTCTCGCGGCGCAGGATGGCGTTGGCCGGCGGGAACAGCTGCATGCCGCCCTTGGAATAGACCGGACCGCCGGGCAGCCTGAAGCCCTTCTCGTCCCATGGCGCGACGGCCTTGCCGACACCCTTGATCCATTCCTTCGCCGTCTTGACGAGATCGGCCGCGGGCACCACCGCGCCGGCAATGCCGGACGACTTCGCCTTGGCGGCGTCGATGGCGTCGCCCTTGAGCAGCATCTGCAGGGCGTCCATCGGCTGCATCATGCGCGGCAGGCGCTGGGTGCCGCCGCCGCCGGGGAACAGGCCGACCTTCACTTCCGGCAGGCCGACCTTGGTCTTCGGGCTGTCCGACAGCACGCGATAGTGACAGGCGAGCGCCAGTTCGAACGCGCCGCCGAAGGCGATGCCGTTGATCGCCGCAACCCACGGCTTGCCGCAGGTCTCGATGCGGCGCAGGTTCTGCGACAGCTTGGCGACTTCCTCGAACACGTACTTGTTCGCGGCTTCCTCGCCCTTGCTTTTGCGCATCTCGGCATAGGCGCGGTTCATGCCTTCGAGCATGGTGAGATCGGCGCCGGCGGAGAAGGCTTCCTTGCCGGAGGTGATGACCACGCCCTTGACGGCGGGATCGGCGGTGGTGGCCTCGACGATGGCGGCAAGCTCGGTGCCGGAGGTCGCGTCGAGCACGTTCATCGATTTGCCGGGAATGTCCCAGGTGACGAGCGCGATGCCGTCGGCGTCGGTTTCAACCTTGAAGTTCTGGTAAGCCATGTGACTGATCCTCAAACGCGCTCGATGATGGTCGCGGTGCCCATGCCGCCGCCGATACACAGCGTGACGAGAGCGGTGGATTTGTTGGTGCGCTCAAGCTCGTCGAGCACGGTGCCGAGGATCATCGCGCCGGTGGCCCCGAGCGGATGGCCCATGGCGATGGCGCCGCCATTGACGTTGATCTTGGCGGGATCGATGGCGAATGCTTGAACGAAACGCAGCACCACCGAGGCGAAGGCTTCGTTCAGTTCGAACAGGTCGATGTCGGAGAGCTTCATGCCGGAGCGCTCCAGCACCTTGCGGGTGACGTCCACCGGGCCGGTGAGCATCATCGCCGGCTCGGAGCCGATATTGGCGAAGGCGCGGATCTTGGCGCGGGGCTTGAGCCCGCGCTTCTTGCCGGCTTCGGCAGAGCCGAGCAGCACCGCCGCGGCGCCGTCGACGATGCCCGACGAGTTGCCGGCGTGGTGGACGTAGTTCACGCCCTCGATCTCCGGATGCGATTGCACCGCCACCGCATCGAAGCCGCCCATGGAGCCCATCGCCGCGAACGACGGCTGCAGCTGCCCCAGCGACTGCATCGTGGTGCTAGGCCGCATGTGCTCGTCCTTGTCGAGGATGGTGAGACCGTTGATGTCCTTGACCGGCACCACCGAATTCTTGAAGCGGCCCTCGCTCCACGCTGTCGCCGCCCGCTTCTGGCTTTCCACCGCGTAGGCATCGACGTCCTCGCGCGAGAAGCCGTATTTGGTGGCGATCAGGTCCGCCGCCACGCCCTGCGGCATGAAGTAGCTCGGCACCGCCATCGACGGGTCCATCGGCCACGCCGTGCCCGACGACATGATGCCGACGCGGCTCATGGACTCCGCGCCGCCGCCGATGGTGAGTTCGTGCTGGCCGGACATCACCTGCGCCGCCGCGAAGTTGACCGCGTCGAGGCCCGAGGCGCAGAAGCGGCTGATCTGGATGCCGGGCACCGCCTCGCCGAGACCGGCGTTCAGCGCCGCGAAGCGCGCGATGTCGCCGCCGGCCTCGCCGACCGGATCGACCACGCCCATGATCACGTCGTCGACGGTGTCTTCAGCGAGATTGTTGCGGTCCTTGAGCGCCTTCAGCGGCACGGTGGCGAGCGCCAGCGCCGTGACTTCGTGCAGCGAGCCGTCGGACTTGCCTTTGCCGCGCGGGGTGCGAACGTGATCGTAGATATATGCCTCGGGCATAACCCTCTCCTTCGATCCTTGATTGTCGGTTTGAAACAAAAAGCCGCGCCGGATACCGGCGCGGCGATGGTTGTCAGAACGCCTCGGCGGGCAGTTCCATCATGGTCGCGGCGCCGGCCTGGATGCGCGCCAGCCGCAATGCGGTTTCCGGCAGCATGCGCTCGACGAAGAACTTTCCGGTGACGAGCTTGGTCTTGAGATAGGGCTGATCGGCGCCCTGCGCCAGCTTGTCCTGCGCCGTCTTGGCCATCCGCGCCCACATATAGGCCAGCGCCACCAGGCCGAAGAGATGCAGATAGTCGGTGGAGGCCGCGCCGGCATTGTCGGGCTTGGCCAGCGCATTCTGCATCAGCCACATGGTGGCCTGCTGCAGATGCTGCAGCGAGGCGGACAGCGGCGCCACGAACGGCTTGAGGTCGTCATTGCCGCCGTTCTCCTTGGCGAAGGCCGCGACCTCGTTGAAGAACGCGGTCATGGCGCGGCCGCCATCCTTCGGCAGCTTGCGGCCGACGAGGTCGAGCGCCTGAATGCCGTTGGCGCCCTCATAGATCATGGCGATGCGGGCATCGCGCACGAACTGCTCGACGCCGGTTTCCTGGATGTAGCCGTGGCCGCCGTAGACCTGCTGCGCCGCCACCGCGTTGGCGAAGCCGACATCGGTGAGCATGCCTTTGACCACCGGGGTCAACAGACCCATGTGGTCGTCGGCCGCCTGCCGCTCCTTGGCGTCGTCGGAGCGGTGCGCGACATCGCTCTTGAGCGAAGTCCACACCACCAGCGCGCGGGCGGCCTCGTTGAAGGCGCGGATCGACATCAGCGTGCGGCGGATATCCGGATGCACGATGATCGGATCGGCCGGCTTGTCCTTGGCCTGCGCCCCGGTCAGCGCGCGACCCTGCAGACGCTCCCGCGCGTAGGCGACGGCGTTCTGATAGGCGACTTCGGACTGGGCGAGACCCTGAACGCCGACGCCGAGACGCGCCTCGTTCATCATCACGAACATGGCCTGCATGCCCTTGTTCTCTTCGCCCACCAGCGTGCCGACCGCGTTGTCGAAATTCAGCACGCAGGTGGAATTGCCGTGGATGCCCATCTTGTGCTCGATCGAGCCGCACGACACGCCGTTCGCCTCGCCGGGCGACCCGTCGGCATTGAGCTTGCGCTTCGGCACCACGAACAGCGATACGCCCTTGATGCCGGCCGGCGCACCTTCGATCCGCGCCAGCACGAGATGGACGATGTTCTCGGTGAGGTCCTGCTCGCCGCCGGAGATGAAGATCTTGGTGCCGGAGATCTTGTAGTTGCCGTCGGCCTGCTTCACCGCCTTGGTGCGCATCAGGCCGAGATCGGTGCCGCATTGCGGCTCGGTGAGGTTCATGGTGCCGGCCCATTTGCCGGTCATCATGTTGGGCACGAAAGTGGTCTTCTGCTGGTCGGAGCCGTGTACCAACAGCGCGGCCATCGCGCCCATGGTGAGGCCGCCATACATGGAGAACGCCATGTTGGCCGAGATCATGAATTCGTTGACGGTCTGCGACAGCGTCACCGGCAGGCCCTGGCCGCCAAATTCGGCCGGGCCCGACAGGCCGAGCCAACCGCCATCCGCCATCTGCCGGAAGGCGTCCTTGAAGCCGGCCGGGGTGGTGACGCGGCCGTCGTCGTGGCGGGTGCAGCCTTCCTGATCGCCGGAGTGATTGAGCGGGTGCAGCACCTTCTCGGCGAATTTGGCGGCTTCCTCGAGGATCGCGGCGCGCACGTCGGGGCTGGCGTCGCTGAAGCCGGGAAGGTTGTTGTAGCGATCAATCTGAAAGACGTCGTCGAGAAGGAAAGTCACATCTTCCACGGGCGCCTTGTAAACGGTCATCGACGTCTCCTCCTGATGCGTTGGCTTATTGAAAGCGCCACTTCCATAGCACTTTTTTGCAGTGCGGCAAGAACGCCGGAAACTTTAGCCCCAATCGCGCGCACAAGGGAGAACGTGCGACATTATGGCAGCCCGGCGCCCCCCGGACCGGGACCTTGACGACTACTCTCGTCCGTCTTGCCCGCGCGCCGCCTTGCGCCAGAACAAACCCGCAAGAGTGAATTTTATTAACCGTCAGCCCCCGTCCGTTAACCCGGTGTTTACCCTAACGCGAAAAAGTCGACCCCGGAAACGGATGCCTCGCGGCGAAATTCGATTGTCTCTTCAATGGGACCGCGGGGAGTCTGACGCGCTTCGGCAGGAGCCGGGCGCCGCGACCGGACCAGAACATGACAGCGCGCGTCTCGTGGAGTGTTGACGGGGTAGAACCATCGGTCCGCGAAAGGGCCGAGGCTTCCGCGCGCCGCGCCGGCCTGTCGCTGGGCGACTGGCTCAATTCCGCCATCGGCCGCCCCGGCCCCGAGGGCCGCGACACGGCGCGCACCGAGGCCCGGGACATCGCCGAAATCCATCAACGGCTGGATTCCATCACCCGGCAGGTCGAACAGCTCGCGCGCGGCCCCGCCGCCGCCAATGGCGATCCGGGGCTCGGCCGCCAGTTGAACGACGCCATTTCGCGCCTCGACGCCCGGCTGTCCACGATCGCGGCCGGACCCGGGGCCGTCCCCGATTTTGGCCCGTCTTCCTTCCGCCCGTCGCCTGTTCTGGCACCGGCTCTTGCGCCCGGCCTCACGCCCGCGATGCCGGCGATGGATTTCTCCATCGCCGAGATCATCGCCCGGCAGGGCGAACTCGACGGCGGCGCGCCGATGCCGCGGCGGACGGCGACGCAGATGCCGCCCCCGGCCTTTGTCGCGCCGGCCGCGCCCGTGACGACGCCGATGCCCGACTATTCCGGCCTCGAACGGCAACTGTCGCGCATCGCCGGCCAGATCGACGGACTGCGCCGTCCCGACGGCTTCGAGCAATCCATCGCCTCGTTCCGCTCCGAACTGTCCGACATCCGCATCGCCATCACCGAGGCGCTGCCGCGGCGCGCGATCGAAACCCTCGAAGGCGAAATCCGCGCGCTCGGGCGGCGCATCGACGAAACCCGGACGGGCGGCGCCGAGAACGGCGCGCTGGCCGGCATCGAGCGCGCGCTCGGTGACATCTACGGCACGCTGCGCACGCTGACGCCCGCCGAACAGCTCGCGGGATTCGACGAAGCCCTCAGCCGGCTCGGTGGGCGGATCGACCAGATCGTGCGCGCCAGCGACGATCCCGCGACCGTGCGTCAGCTCGAGGAGGCGATCGCCGCGCTCAAGGCAATCGTGGCCAACGTCGCCTCCGACGCCGCGCTGAAGGAGCTCTCCGGTCACGTCAAGGCGCTGTCCGCCAAGGTGGACCAGCTCTCTGTGGCGAGCGGCAATGGCGACATCCTCGCCGCCCTCGAACAGCGCATCGCCGCCCTCACCACCACGCTGGAACAGCGCGAACGCCCGGTGATGGGCGACACCATCTATTTCGACAACGCCGTCCGCACCATCTCGGAACGGCTCGACCATCTTCAGATCGGCAACGACAGCGCGGCGTCGCTGGGCCATGTGGAACAGCGGGTCCAGCATCTGCTGGAGCGGCTGGAAATGTCCGAGGCGCGCGGCGCCAACGGCAACCTCGCCCGCGTCGAAGAGGGCCTGTCGGATATCCTGCGCCATCTCGAACAGCAGCGTACCGCCACCGCGGCGGCACCGGCCGCGGCCGTACCCGCCATGGACGGCGCGCTGATCGACACCATCAAGCGCGAACTGTCCGATATCCGCTTCAGCCAGAACGAAACCAATCGCCATACCCAGGATTCGCTGGAAGCGGTTCACAACACCCTCGGCCATGTGGTGGACCGGCTGGCCCAGATCGAGGGCGACCTGCGCCACGGCCGCATCGCTCCGGCCGCACGCGACAACCGCGACAGCCAAATCTCCCCGCCGCTCTCCCCGCCGCCGCGCATCCGGGATACCGACGCGACCGAGCCCGCCCGCGCCGCAGCCTCCTTCGTGCCGCCGCCACCGCGCCCCGAATTGCCCAATCCCGCCGCGATGCAGCCGCCGCAGGCCGCCCGCGCGCCCCAGGCCATGCCTGAACCGCCGGCCTCGCCGCCCGCCGAGCCCGCGCCCGCCGCAGCACCGACCCCCGTTGCCGCGAGGCCGCACCCGGCCCGCGACCCGATCGATCCGAGCCTGCCGCCGGACCATCCGCTCGAGCCCGGCACCCGGCCGCAACCGCCGCGCGCGGCCACGCCGTCGGAGCGCATCGCCGCCTCGGAAGTGGTGATCGGCGAGATTTCCGGCCCCGCGCCCGAGCCGGTCAGCACCAGCAATTTCATCCAGGCGGCGCGGCGCGCCGCGCAGGCTGCGGCCGCTGCGGCTCCCGCGCCGGCGGCGCCGAAGGTCAACCGCGTCACGGCATTGAACGACGCCGCGCGCAACGCCGCCAAGGCCGCGACCGGCGGCGAATCGCCGATCTCGTCGAAAATCCGTGCGCTGCTGGTCGGCGCGAGCGTGGTGGTGATCGTGCTCGGCACGGTCAAGATGGGCATGAACCTGCTCGGCGGCCGCGACAGCACCAGCCACTCCCTGCCCGCCGAAACCAGCATCGTTCCCCCGGCAACGCCGCCCGCCAGCGACATGGGCCCGCGCTCCGATCTTGCGCCGCCGGCGATGCCGTCGATCACCTCGCCGACGCCGATCGAGCGCCAGCCGCTCACCGCGCCATCCTTCGCCCCGCAGCCGGCCCCGCTGGCGCCTCTTGCCACTCCGGCGGCCGAGCCCGTCCCTGCCGCACCCGCGGCCACAGCCCCGGCCCCGGTCGCGCCCGAGGTGACCGGCTCGATCCTGACGCCGCCGGCGCGGATCGTGGCCGTGGCACCACCCGCGCCGAAGGCGAAGGTCAAGCTCGTGCCGGTGTCCGACAAGATTCCCGACGGCATCGGCGGCGCGGCGCTGCGCAGCGCCGCCAGCAAGGGCGATCCCGGCGCCGCCTTCGAGATCGGCGCGCGCTATGCCGACGGCCGCGGCGTGCCCGCGGACTACGTCGAAGCCGCCAAATGGTACGAGCGCGCCGCGGCGGGCGACATCGTGCCCGCGACCTTCCGCCTCGGCACCCTGTACGAGAAGGGGCTCGGCACCAGGAAGGACATCGCCAAGGCCCGCGCCTACTACCTGCAGGCGGCGGAGAAGGGCAACGCCAAGGCGATGCACAATCTCGCCGTGCTCGACGCCGACGGCGGCGGCCTCGGCCCCGACTACAAGAGCGCGGCGCAGTGGTTCCGCAAGGCAGCCGAGCACGGCGTCGCCGACAGCCAGTTCAACCTCGGCATCCTGTACGCGCGCGGAATCGGCGTGGAACAGAACCTCGCCGAATCGTTCAAATGGTTCAGCCTGGCCGCGGCCCAGGGCGACGCCGATGCCGCGCGCAAGCGCGACGACGTCACCAAGCGGCTCGACGCCCAGTCGCTGGCCGCCGCGAGGCTCGCGGCCCAGACCTTCGTGCCCGAGCCGCAGCCCGACGCGGCCATTTCCTCCGGCGCGCCCGCCGGCGGCTGGGACGCCATGCCCCCGGCCAAAACGGCCGCAAGGCCGGCGATGAAGCCGGCGACCGCCCGCACCGCCGCCCGCTGACCGGGAAAATTCACCATTTCGCGCCATGGTGAGCGACGCCGGGGCTAGACGCCCGGCCTTTCGCGGATTTCCTCAACCCGGACGCGCGCGCGTGCAGCTGTTCCTCCCCATCGCCGACATTCCGGTCAACGTGTTCCTGATCCTCGCCTTGGGCGCGGCGGTGGGCTTCGTGTCCGGCATGTTCGGCGTCGGCGGCGGCTTCCTGATGACGCCGCTGCTGATCTTCATCGGCATTCCCCCGGCGGTGGCGGTCGCCTCGGTGCCGAGCCACATGGCCGCTTCGTCGTTCTCAGGCGCGCTGTCGTACTGGCGCAGGCGGGCGATCGATCCGGCGCTGGCGCTCATTCTTCTCGCCGGCGGCGTCATGGGCACGGCGCTCGGCGTGTGGATCTTCGCGCTGTTGCGCGCGATCGGCCAGCTCGATCTCATCATCGCGCTGTCCTACGTGATCCTGCTGACCACGGTGGGCGGGCTGATGGCCTGGGAAGGCGTGCGCGCCATCCTGCGCACGAGGGGCGGGCCGCCGCCGGTGACGCGGCGCGCGCGGGCGCAGGGCTGGATCCTCGGCCTGCCGCTGAAGATGCGGTTCAAGCGCTCCAAGATCTATCTGTCGGTGATCCCGGTCGTCGCCATCGGCCTGCTGGTCGGTTTCCTCGGCGCCATCATGGGCATCGGCGGCAGCTTCCTGCTGATCCCGATCATGATCTACGTGCTGCGGGTGCCGACCTCGACGGTGATCGGCACCGCCATGGCGCTGACGCTGGTGACCATGGTGATCGCCACCATCCTGCAGGCGACCACCAACCATCTCGTCGATGCCGTGCTCGCCCTGGTGCTGATGGTGGGCGGCGTGGTCGGCGCCCAGTTCGGCGCGCGCGCCGGCCAGTTGATCCGCGGCGAGCAGTTGCGGCTGCTGCTCGGCCTGCTGATCCTGTCGGTTGGCATCCGCTTCGCGGTGGAACTGGTGATCGAGCCCGACGAACTCTATTCGATCCGCGAAATCGGGGGCGGCCGATGAGACCGCGCGCCCGGCTCCCGATCGCGGCGCTGCTGATCGCGGCCGCGCTCCTGCCCGTCGCGGCGGGCGCGGAGAGCCTGATCGTCTCGGTCTCCAACCATCGCATCACCGTGACGCCGAATTATTCCGGCGAGGAACTGGTGCTGTTCGGCTCGATCGAGCGCGACGGTAAATCCCGCCCCGCCGGCACGCCCTACGACATCGTCGTCACCGTGAGCGGGCCCCGCGCCGACATGGTGACCCGACGCAAGGAGCGCGCGCTCGGCATCTGGGTCAATGTTGACTCCCGCGCCTTCATCCAGGCTCCGGCCTATCTCGGGATTTTCGCCAACCGCCCGATCGGCGCCATCGCGCCGCCGGACGTGTTGCGGCGGCAGCAGATCGGGCTGGCCAACTTCCCGCTGCCGCAGCGGCTCGGGCCGGACATCGCCGACGTCGTCCCCACCGATCCGTTCCGTACCGCCTTCATCCGGCTGCGCACCGAGCACGGCCTCTATCGCGAGCAGACCAGCGCGGTGACCTTCCTGACCCCGACCCTGTTCCGCACCGGCATTCCGCTGCCGGCGGAAGTCCCGACCGGCACCTATGACATCGACATCAAGCTGTTCGCAGACGGCGCCTTCGTCGCGCGCGCCGACACCGCGTTCGAGATCGTCAAGGTCGGCTTCGAGCAGTTCGTCGCCAACGCCGCGCGCCATCACGGCCTGCTCTACGGCCTCGCCACCGCGATGATGGCGCTGATGACCGGATGGCTCGCCTCCGTCATCTTCCGCAAGGATTGAGTCCGACGCCTCAGGAGCAGCGCGCGGCGGCGATAGCGTGGACGCGCCGGTCGCCGAGCACGTGCGCGGTGAAGGCGAGGGTGCGGAAGACGGCGGCGAAAGCGGCGTCGCGGATGCTCAGGCCGCCGGTGTAAGCCCCGAAAGCGGGCATGATCGCGCGCGCGCCGTCGCTGGCGAAGCAGCGCCGCTCCATCGAACGCCCGCGCGTGGCGACCCGCGCCTTGGGATGCAGGTGGCCGGCGATCTCGCCGGCCGCGCCGGTCGGCTCGTGGCGGAACGTCAGTGGCCCGGTTTTCACTTCATCGACCACCGAGCCGCCGAGATCGGGCGGCAACGCCGGATCGTGATTGCCGGAAATCCAGATCCAGTCGCGCCGCACCTGCAGCGTCGCCAGCGCGGCGCGATCGTCCGGCGCGAGGCGCGCATGTGCGTCGCGGTCGTGGAAACTGTCGCCGAGCGCGATCACCGTGCGCGGATCGTGCCACGCGATCACGGCCGCGAGCCGCGCCAGCGTCGCGGCGGTGTCGTAAGGCGGCAGCAGCACCCCGCGCGCCGCGAAGCTCGATCCCTTCTCCAGGTGCAGGTCGGAGACGACGAGCAGGCGCTGCTCGTCCCACACCAGCGCGCCGGACAGATCGGCGATGAAGGTGATGCCGGCGACGGTGACGTGCTCGGACGATGACAAGCGGACTGCACTCTCGGTCGTCATGCCCGGCCTCGTGCCGGGCATCCACGCCTTCCCTGCTGCCAGTCCCAAGACGTGGATGGCCGGGACAGGCCCGGCCATGACGGCGAGGAGGGTTCGGAGCAAAACAAAATCATTTCGAATGCCGCAATTCTAATCCCGCGCCATCGCTTCCTTCACGAGGTCCTCGGCGGCCTCCGCCAGCAACTCGTCAGCCGCCTCGCCATAGACCGCCTCGCGGCCGATTTCCAGCATCACCGGCACCGCCAGCGGCGACACATGATCGAGATCCCGGTGCGCGATTCGGCCCCTGACGCGGCTCAGCATATCGCCGAGGCGGCGGATGTCCAAAAGCCCGGTGGCGGCATCGGCGCGGGCGGCGCGCAGCAGCACATGGTCGGGCTGGTGCCGGCGCAGCACGTCGTAGACCAGATCGGTGGAGAACAGCACCTGCCGCCGCGATTTCTCCTCGCCGGCGAAGCGCCGCGGAACCAGCCCCGAGATCACCGCGCAGGTGCGGAAGGTGCGCTTCATCAGCGCCGACTCGGCGAGCCACGCCTCGAGATCGTCGCCGAGCATGTCGGCATCGAACAGCTCCGACAGGTTGAGACGTCCGTTTCGGATCATCGCCGACATGTCGCCGAGCGCCCACACCGCCAGCGCGTATTCGTTGGCGACGAATCCGAGCGGGCGCGCCCGCGCGCGCTCCAGCCGCCGCGTCAGCAGCATGCCCAGCGTCTGGTGCGCGAGGCGGCCCTCGAACGGATAGCAGACGAGATAGTGCTTGCCGGCGCGGGGGAACGTCTCCACCACCAGTTCGCGCGGCCCCGGCACGCGGGAGAACGCCGCCTGCAGCGACAGCCACTCGCGCACCTGATCGGGCAGGCCCTGCCATGACCGCTTGTCCGCAAGCAGAAGGCGCACCCGCTCGGCCAGGTAAGTTGAAAGCGGAAACTTGCCGCCGGCATAGGACGGCACCTTGGCGTCGGCATCGCTGGCGCGCGAGACATAGACCTCGTCCTCCACCAGCGCCTCGTAGCGCACCACCTCGCCGCCGAACACGAAGGTGTCGCCGATCACCAGACCCTCGATGAAATATTCCTCGATCTGGCCGAGCATGCGGCCGCCACGCGCGATCGCCCCGGTCGCACCGGAACTCTTGGCGCGACCACGCACCAGCTTCACCTTGAGCATCGGCTCCTCGACGATGGTGCCGACATTGAGGCGATAGCTCTGGCGCACCTTGGGATTGGTGACCCGCCAGCGGCCGTCCTTGTCCTGCTTGATGCGGGCGAAGCGCTCGTAGCTTTTCAGCGCGTAGCCGCCGGTGGCGACGAAATCGATCACGTCATCGAAATCCACGCGCGACAGGTCCCTGTACGGCGCGGCGCTGCGCACCTCGTCATAAAGATCGTCGGCGAGGAACGGCGCGCCGCACGCGCAGCCGAGCACATGCTGCGCCAGCACGTCGAGCGCGCCGGCGCGCTGCGGCGGCGTATCCTGCGCATTCTCCGCCACCGCGTCGATGGCGGCGCGGCATTCCAGCACCTCGAAGCGGTTGGCCGGCACCAGCACCGCGCGCGACGGTTCATCGAGCCGGTGATTGGCGCGGCCAATCCGCTGCATCAGCCGCGAGGCGCCCTTGGGCGCGCCGACATTGACGACGAGGTCGATATCACCCCAGTCGATGCCGAGATCGAGCGACGAGGTGCAGACCACGCCGCGCAGCTTTCCCGCCGCCATGGCGTCCTCGACCCTGCGGCGCTGCGCGACATCGAGCGAGCCGTGATGCAACGCGATGGCGAGGCCGTCGTCGTTGATGCGCCACAGATCCTGAAACAGCGCCTCGGCCTGGGCGCGGGTGTTGACGAACAGCAGCGTGGTGCGGTTGCGCCGGATCAGATCGTACATCTCACCGAGCGCATGGCGCGCCATGTGTCCCGCCCACGGCAGCCGTTCCCGGGTGTCCAGCATCTCGACGACGGGGGCGGCCCCGGCATCGGCGACGACAAGATCGGCCAGCGCTTCTCCGCCGACAGGTTGCGGCATCAGATAGCGGCAGAGGTCATCCGGCTCAGCGACGGTGGCGGACAGGCCGACGCTCATTGCCTGCGGCGCGAGCCGCCACAGCCGCGCGAGAGCGAGCGACAGCAGGTCGCCGCGCTTGGAGGTGACCAGCGCATGCAATTCATCGAGTACGATGCGCCGGAGCGACGCAAACAGATAGGGCGCGTCGTCCGACGCCAGCAGCAGCGCGAGCTGCTCCGGCGTGGTGAGCAGAATGTCCGGCGGATCGCGGCGCTGGCGCTGGCGGCGCGACACCGGCGTGTCGCCGGTGCGGGTCTCGATCCGCACCGGCAGCGCCATGTCGGCGACCGGCCGGTCGAGGTTACGCGCGATATCCACCGCCAGCGCTTTCAGCGGCGAGATGTAGAGCGTGTGCAGGCCGCCCGGACGAACCACGCCGCGGCCGGACGACGCCGTGCGGGAGCGCGGCGCGGCCAGATCCACCAGCGTCGGCAGGAAGCCGGCCAGCGTCTTGCCGGCGCCGGTCGGTGCGATCAGCAGCACGGATCGATTCGCCCGCGCCTTCGCCAGCAGTTCGAGCTGGTGCGCGCGCGGCGACCATCCCCGCGCGGCGAACCAGCGCAGGAAATTCTCCGGCAGCAGATGATGCGGTGAGGCGAGGTCGATGGCGTCCACCGGCTGGCGTCCTTGTCCCGTCCATGATCCGCCATGGCGGACCGTGGACCCTCCCGAGAGGTAGGACGCCATGACGTAGGACGCCATGGCGGCACGGTCGAGGGAGGCGGCTCTCGACCGACGAGGAAGAAGCGGTATGTCGTTCCCGCCCGGGAGACAGAGCCGGGATTGTCGGCGGATTGCGGGGCGGAACTAAAAATCCAGCATTTCCAGACGTTTACAAATAATTAGGGAGTTTTATTCTCACCACCTGTGGCCGCAGCGCTACAGCCGTCACCGCCCCCTGCCTCTACAATGAGCCTCTGGAATTCGAGACTTTTGGGGCGTCATGAAAAAAATCATTGTTGCTGCCGTTGCGATGGTGGGAAGCGCCGCGGGCGCGCAGGCCGCCGACCTTCCCGTCAAGGCGCCGGTGTACAAGGCGCCGGTGGCGCAGGTCTACGATTGGACCGGCTTCTATGTCGGCGCCAATGCCGGCCTCGGCTTCGGACGCAGCTCCACCCACATCCTCAACACGACCACCGGCAACGAAGCCACGCGGCTCGGTGGCGTCGGCGCGCTCGGCGGCGTGCAGGCCGGCTACAACTGGCAGCTTCAGAGCCTGCTCGGCTTCAACAACGTCGTGTTCGGCGTCGAGGCCGATATCCAGGGCACCGGGCTCGAGGACAACTACACCTGCGGCTATCTTTGCGGCAGGTCCGGTTTCGGCTACCAGCAGAAGCTCGACTGGTTCGGCACCGTGCGCGGCCGTATCGGCCTCGCCACCGGTCCGGTGCTGAGCTACTTCACCGGCGGTCTCGTTTACGGCGACGTCAAAACCGGATTCACTTATTTCAATACGCCGGCCGCCTCGGCCACGTTCAGCAACACCCGCACCGGCTGGACTATCGGCAGCGGCGTCGAAGCGGCGCTCGGCGGCAACTGGACCGCCAAGATCGAATATCTCTATCTCGACCTCGGCACCCAGCGCGGCACCGGCCCCGGCGGGCAATATGCGTTCAGCTCGGATATCCGTGAGCACATCTTCCGCGCCGGCGTGAACTATCGCATCGGCGGCAACAGCCTTTATGCCGCCGCCCCCGCGGCCAACTGGGCCGGCTTCTATGTCGGCGGCAATGCCGGCGGCGCCACCGCGCTCAACCGCAGCAGCGTCATGGCCCCGACCTACGGTGTTGCCCAGACCTTCAACGTCAGCCCCGATGGCTTCATCGGCGGCGTGCAGGCCGGCTACAATTTCCAGGCTGCCAACTTCGTCTACGGCCTCGAAGCCGATTTCCAGGGCTCGACCCTCAAGGACGACAAGAACTGCCTGTTCGGCTGCCTCGGATCCGACGTCGCCAACTTCAATCAAAAGATGCAGTGGTTCGGCACCGTGCGTGGCCGCGCCGGCTACACCGTCGGCTCGACCCTGTTCTACGCCACCGGCGGCTTCGCCTTCGGCAACGTCAAGACCACCGCGCAGGGGCTGGCGAACGGCACGCCGTTCGCCGTCAGCTTCGACCACACCCGGACCGGCTATGCGGTCGGCGGCGGCATCGAATCGCCGTTCGAGTTCCTTGGCCTGTTCGGACCGAACTGGACGTCGAAGGCTGAATATCTTTACGTCAACCTCGGCCGCTCGACCGACGCGTTCACTGTGGGGGGCGATGCTTTCGCCTTCAGCACCAAGGCGGAGCAGCACACGCTGCGCACCGGCCTGAGCTATCACTTCAACTCGCCGGTGATCGCCAAGTATTGATGGCGATACGGATGCTATAAACGATCAACCCCGGCCTTCGTGCCGGGGTTTTGTTTTGGCCGATGCAAGCCGCCTATCGCTTCACCGCCGTCACCACGAGGCCGGGGACCGGCTCGCCTTTTTCCTTGCGCGTCGCCACCGGCGTGATGGCGCAGAGCAGCAGGCCGGCCACCGTGACGGCGCTGCGAACGTGCTCCGCGCCGTGGCAATAACGCAGGCCGGGGCCGAGGATGACATCGGCAGCGTCATGGGTTTCGGTGGTGAAGGCGAGAACGCCGCCCGGCCGCAGCACGCGCGCGGCTTCCAGCACCAGCGGCACGAGATCGGGCAGATAGATCACCGCATCGGCGGCGAGGACGAGATCGAGGCTGGCGTCCGGCTCATTGCGCAGGCCATCTACCATGTCGGCGACATCGAGCCGGGCATAAAGACCGGTGGCGCGCGCTTGTTCGATCATTCCCGGCGACAGGTCGACGCCGATGAACTCGCCGACATAAGCGGCGAACTCGCGGGCCGCGAGGCCGGTTCCACATCCAAGATCGACCGCCCGCCGGAAAAAGACCGGGCGGCCCGAGCCATGGAAGATGCTGAGCACCGCTTTCAGCAGCACCTGCGGCCCGCGATAGTTCAGTTCGTCCACCAGCGCTGCGTCGAACCGCGGCGCATATTGATCGAACAGCGTACGCACATAGGCCGGCGGCATCTCGGCGAGCTTGAGCGCCCCGAGCCGCATCAGCCGCAGCCGCGCGCCATGGCGATCCGACGGATCGGTCTCGCACGCCTTGCGATAGGCGCGGATGGCGTCGCCATGCTGATTGAGCTCTTGGCTCAGTTCGCCGAGCGCGAACCACGCCGAGGTGAAGCCGGGCGCCAGCTCCGCCGCCTGCGCCATCAGCTCCGCCGCGGCGACGAGATCGCCGCGCGCTTCCAGATCGCGCGCGAAATCGTAGCGCCGGTCCGCGATCAGATCGCCAGAGGACAGGAACAGCGGCGCGGGCATGCGGGGAACGACGACTCCAATGGGGCAGAGGGCACCCTATATAGCGAAAATGCGCCCGCACAACATCCTGACGCCGACCGCCGCCGGCCTGTTCTGCCCGCCCGGCGGATTTCATATCGATCCGGTGCGGCCGGTGGCGCGGGCGCTGATCACCCACGGCCATTCCGACCATGCGCGAGGTGGCCACGGCGCGGTGCTGGCGACGCAGGAAACCCTCGACATCATGCGCCTGCGCCTCGGCGACGGCTTCGCCGGTCGCACCCAGGCGATCGGCTATGGCGCGACCATGAGGCTCGGCGAGGTCACCGCGACATTCCATCCGGCCGGCCACGTACTCGGATCGGCGCAGATCGCGGTGACCCATGACGCGACCCGCATCGTCGCCTCGGGCGACTACAAGGACGCGCCGGACCCGACCTGCACGCCGTTCGAGGTGGTGCCGTGCGACGTGTTCATCACCGAAGCCACCTTCGGGCTGCCGGTGTTCCGCCACGGCGACGCCGCCATTGAGGTCGCCAAACTGCTGACCTCGGTCGCGCTGTTTCCGGAACGCGCGCATCTGGTCGGCGCCTATTCCCTCGGCAAGGCGCAGCGCGTGATCGCGCTCCTGCGCGCGGCGGGGCATGACGCGCCGATCTATCTGCACGGCGCGATGGAGACCGTCACCGACTACTATCAAAGCCGCGGCATCGCTCTCGGCGACCTGCGGCCCGCCAAGGGCGCGACCAAGTCCGATCTCGCCGGCGCCATCACGCTGGCGCCGCCATCCGCCATCACCGACATCTGGACCCGGCGTTTTCCCGATCCGGTGACGGCGTTCGCCTCCGGCTGGATGCGGGTGCGCGCCCGCGCCCGGCAAAAGGGCATCGAACTGCCGCTGGTGATCTCCGACCATGCCGACTGGAACGGGCTCACCGCCACCATCGCGGCCACCGGCGCCGGCGAAGTCTGGGTCACCCATGGCCAGGAAGACGCGCTGGTGCACTGGTGCACGACGCGCGGCCTGAAGGCGCGGCCGCTCGATCTGGTCGGCTACGGCGACGAGGACGATGACAGCACAGCGGCGCCCGGGGACGCGCCATGAACCGCTTCGCCCATCTGCTCGACCGTCTCGCCTACGAGCCCGGCCGCACTAACAAGCTGCGGCTGATGACGCAGTATTTCCGCGAGGTGCCGGACCCCGATCGCGGCTGGGCGCTGGCGGCGCTCACCGGCGCGCTGTCGTTCCGCCACGCCAAGCCGGCGCTGATCCGCGAGTTGATCGCCGCGCGCGCCGATCCGGTGCTGTTCGCGCTGTCCTATGACTATGTCGGCGACCTGTCCGAGACGGTGGCGCTGATGTGGCCGCCTCCCCGGGAGCGATCCATCCCCTCCCCCGCTTGCGGGGGAGGGTTAGGGAGGGGGAATGAGACAACAGGAAATGGTCTTCAAGGCGAAGCGCCCCCACCCGACGCGCTCCGCGCGCCGACCTCCCCCGCAAGCGGGAGAGGTGGGAAATCCGCTGAAAGCGCGAGGGATGAGAGCTTCGCTGAAAAGCCCTCCCCCACCCTCACCGAGGTCGTCACCACGCTTGCGACCCTCGGCAAGAGCGACATCCCGGCGCAGCTCGCGCGCTGGCTCGATGACCTCGACGAGACCGGACGCTGGGCACTGTTGAAACTCGTCACCGGCGGATTGCGCATCGGCGTCTCGGCCCGCCTGGCCAAGACCGCCGTCGCCGCGCTGGGCGGCCACGACGTCCATGACATCGAACTGTTGTGGCCCGGCCTCGCGCCACCCTACGCCGATCTGTTCGCATGGCTGGAGGGCCGCGCCGACAAACCGGTCAACCGCGATCCCGCGCCGTTCCATCCGGTGATGCTGGCCCACGCCATCGCCGACACCGACTTCGCCGGCCTTGCGCCGGATGACTTCATCGCCGAGTGGAAATGGGACGGCATCCGCGTGCAGGCAGTGAGCGGCCATGACGATGACGGCCGCCTGCGCACCCGGCTCTATTCGCGCACCGGCGAGGACATCACCGCGGGCTTTCCCGATCTGGTGCCGGCGCTGCGACAGCCCGGCGCGCTCGACGGCGAACTGCTGGTGCGGCGCGAGGGGCGGGTGCAGAGCTTCAACGTGCTGCAGCAGCGGCTCAATCGCAAGAGCGTGACGGCGAAGCTGATCAGGGACCATCCCGTCCATCTGCGCGCCTACGATCTCCTGCACGACGGCGACAACGATCTGCGCATGCTGACGTTTGCCGAACGGCGCGCACGGCTGGAGCGTTTCGTCGCGCAGCTCGACGACCCGCGCATCGATCTCTCCCCGCTGATCCCGTTCGCGACATGGCGCGACCTCGCCGCCGCGCGCATCGATCCGGCCGCCGCAGCAGCCGGCGACGACGCGGCCGCCGTGGAGGGCGTGATGCTGAAGCGCCGCGACGCGCCCTATCTGCCCGGCCGCCCCAAGGGCCTGTGGTGGAAATGGAAACGCGATCCGCACACCATCGACGCGGTGCTGATGTACGCCCAGCGCGGCCACGGCAAGCGCTCGTCATATTATTCCGATTACACCTTCGGCGTCTGGACCGCGGACGACGCCGGCGGCGACGACCGGCTGGTCCCCGTCGGCAAGGCCTATTTCGGCTTCACAGACGAGGAGCTTGTCCAGATCGACCGTTTCGTCCGCCGCCACACCACCGAGAAATTCGGCCCCGTCCGCCACGTGACGCACACGCCGGATCACGGGCTGGTGTTCGAAGTGGCGTTCGAGGGGCTGGCGCGCTCGGCGCGGCACAAATCCGGCGTCGCCATGCGCTTTCCCCGCATCAGCCGGCTGCGCTGGGACAAGCCGCCGCGCGACGCCGACCGGCTGGAGACGCTGGAGCGGATGCTGGCCGCCGAGGCGGAAATTCCCGCGCCGGCCGCGACGGGACGGCATTGACGGCGGGCGCGCGCTTTCCCATCTGCCGTGCTAGCGTCCCTTTGAATCCGAAGTTCGCCTCATTTCGCGGCACGCTCCTTAGCGAACTTCGGATTCAAAGGGACGCTAGAAACTATAATTCTAGTGTGGTTTTGGTTCGCAAGTCCGCAAATGGACGTGGTGAGGAAATGTTGCGGACTTGCGAACCACCACACTAGTATAGTGCGTCGCAACGCGACGGCGCATGAGACCGAGGAGACCACGATGCCGGACGACGTGAGGGAAATGCCTGCCAGGAACGACGACGGCCTGTCGCGCTTTCTCGGCGGCTCGCCGGCCATGGTGCTGGTGCGGCTGGTGCTGCTGTCGCTGCTGGTCGGCGTGGTGCTCGCCGCCATCGGTCTCGATCCGTGGAACATCGTCGAGAGCGTCCGCCGCCTCGCCGAATGGCTGTGGAATCTCGGCTTCGACGCCATCAGCGGCCTGTGGCGCTATTTCCTGCTCGGCGCGGTGATCGTGATCCCGATCTGGCTGATCTCGCGGCTGTTCAACGCCGGCCGGCCGCGCTGATTGAGCAACTCCGTCAACGTCCCCGTCACCACGCGGCAGGTATTCGGCATCGCGGGTCCCGCGATGCTGGCCAACCTGACGACGCCGCTGCTCGGCGTGGTCGCCACCGCCTGCGTCGGCCGGCTCGACGATCCCGCGCTGCTCGGCGGCGTCGCCATGGCGTCGGTGGTGTTCGACTGCGTGTTCTGGCTGTTCGGATTCCTGCGCATGGGCACGGTCGCCTTCACCGCGCAGGCGCTGGGAGCCGGTGACGCCGCCGAAATCCGCGCCGCCCTGCTGCGCGCCCTTCTCGTCGCCGCCGCCATCGGCGTGATCCTGATCGCGGCGCAGGGCCTGCTGGGCGCCGCGATCTTCGCGGCCATGGGCGGCAGCGCGCCGGCGACGGCGGCGGCGCGCGACTATTTCGCGATCCGGATGTGGTCGGCGCCGCTGGCGCTCGGCAACTACGCCCTGCTCGGCTGGTTCATCGGCCAGGCCCGCGCCCGCACCGCGCTGGCGCTGCAGATCCTCATCAACCTCACCAACATCGTTCTGACCATCCTCCTCGTGCTCGGCCTCGACCGGGGCATCGCGGGCGCAGCCATCGCGGCCGTCGTCGCCGAGACCGTCGGATTCGTCGCCGGCGCGATCCTTGTGTGGCGCAGCTTCGGAGGACAAATCGGCGTGACGCGAAACATCGTGTTCGCGCGCGACAAGCTGATGCACATGGTCGCGGTCAACCGCGACATCATGATCCGCACCGCAGCGCTGATCGGCGCGTTCCTGTTCTTCACCGCGCAGGGCGCCCGCGCCGGCGACGAGACCCTCGCCGCCAATGCGGTGCTGAACAACATCCTGCTGATCGGCTCGTTCTTCCTCGACGGCCTCGCCAACGCCGCCGAGCAACTGTGCGGACGCGGCACCGGCGCGCGCGACCGCGACGGCTTCGCGCAGGCGGTGCGGCTGGTGCTGATCTGGGGCTTCGTGTTCGGCGCGGCCACCTCCGCCGTATTCGCGCTATTCGGCACGCCGCTGATCGAGCTCATGACCACCAGCGAGCCTATTCGCGCCGCCGCGCAGAACTTCCTGCTGCTGGCGGCCGTCGCGCCGCTGTGCGGGGTGATGGCCTACAGCTTCGACGGCATCTATATCGGCGCGACCTGGACGCGCGACATGCGCACGCTGATGATTGTCGCGCTCCTGATCTATCTCGCCTCCTGGGCGGCGCTGCGCTCGTTCGGCAATACCGGACTATGGATGGCGCTGCTGGTGTTCCTGCTGGCGCGGGGGCTGTTGCAGGCGGCGCGCTATCCGGCGCTGTTCAGACTGTCGTTCGGCGACGGCGACGCTATTCCGGCCACGGCTCCGCGGTGATGGTCGCCGCATCGGCGCCGACGATTTCCGCGAGGCTGTCGCGCCCGGTGCGGCGCAGGGTGGACACGAGATCGGTCTTGATGTCCTCGATCAGCCCGACGCCCTTGAACACCAACGCCGAATAAAGCTGGATCAGCGTCGCGCCGGCGCGGATCTTCATCAGCGCCGCGCCGCCGGAATCGATGCCGCCGACGCCGATCAGCGGAAACGCGCCTTCCGCGCGCACATAGGTCTCCGCCACCATGCGCGTGGACAGCCGCATCAGCGGCCGCCCCGACAATCCGCCCTGCTCCTTTGCCTTGGCCTGGTCGCGCAGGCTCATGGGCCGCGACAGCGTGGTGTTGGCGACGATCATGCCGTCGACGCGGCGCGAGCGCGCGATGTGCACCACGTCGTCGAGTTCCTGCAGGGTGAGATCGGGCGCGATCTTCAGCAACAGCGGCGAGTCGCCGGCGTTCTTGCGCACCCGCTCGCGCGCATCGACCACCCGCGCCAGCAGGTCGTCCAGCGCCGCCGCCTGCTGCAGGTTGCGCAGGCCCGGCGTGTTGGGCGAGGAAATGTTGACGGTGAAATAGCTCGCCACCGGCGCGAACAGCTCGATCAGCCGCACATAATCGGCCGTGCGGTCCGGCGAATCCTTGTTGGCACCGACATTGACCCCGACGATGCCGCCATGGCTGGCCCGCGCGGCGAGCCGGCGCAGCACCGCCTCCGCGCCCTCGTTGTTGAACCCCATGCGATTGATGACGCCGGAATCCTGCCCCAGCCGGAACAGGCGCGGGCGCGGATTGCCGTCCTGCGGCTTCGGCGTCACCGAGCCGATTTCGACAAAACCGAACCCCAGCCGCAGCAGTGCGTCCGGCACCTCGGCGTTCTTGTCGAAGCCCGCCGCCAGGCCAACCGGATTGGGAAAATTGAGGCCGAAGGCACGGGTGGCGAGGCGCGGGTCGCTCGGCCGCGGCTTGCCCGGCGGCAGCAGCCGCAAAGCGCGGATGGCGAGACGGTGGGCGTCCTCGGGATCGAACCGCCGCAGCAGCGGCAAGGTGAAAGCATCGAACGCGCGGATCACGGGGCCAGCTCCGGAATGTCGTGCGAGCCGTCGGGCCGCGCGGGCAGCTCGATCACGGCGGTCGCCGCGCCGGGATCGAGGTCGCCATAGAGATGCGGGAACAGTTCGCCGCCGCGCGACGGCTCCCACTTCAATGCCGCACCGAGCGCCTCCGCATCGACCGCGATCAGCAGCAGCCCGCTCTGCCCGGCGAAATGTTTCGCCGCGGTGCCCGCCACCTGGGGCGCCGCCGAGAAGTGGATAAAGCCATCGCGCCGGTCGTCGGCGCTGCCGCGATAAACGCCCGCGCCCTCGGCCTCGCGCCAGGCCGCTGCCGGACAAATTTTATAGATCGTGGGCACCGTGGCCGGGTCCTTGTTAGCCTTTGAATTCATTTGAGATTTTTTCGGACTGCGCCGACCGTCGAGAAGACCGTATCGGCGCGGGGACCGCACATCAAGAGCCGCCTTCGCATGCCGCGGGGGAATTGCGGAGCGCGGCGACTCAAGGTAATAATTCCTAGAGTTTCAACTCTTTCCACTTCCCCGGTCCGGTCGGCCGGGCCAGTTCGCCGGCATCCCATGCTGACCCACGACCAAATCTGGACTGCGCTGGACCGTCTGGCCGAACGCGCCGGGCTGTCGGCGTCGGGCCTCGCCCGCAGCGCCGGGCTCGATCCGACCACGTTCAACAAGTCCAAGCGCATCACCCCGGACGGGCGCGAGCGCTGGCCTTCGACGGAGTCCCTGGCCAAGGCGCTCGCCGCCACCGACACCACAGTGGACACCTTCGTGCAACTGATCGAGGACACCGCCCGCGCGGCGCAGGCGGTGCCGCTGCTCGGATTCGCCGAGGCCGGCACCGGCGGCTATTTCGACGACGGCGGCTTTCCGGTGGGCAAGGGCTGGGACGAGGTCGGGCTGCCCTCGGTCAACGACGAGCACGCCTATGCGCTGCAGATTTCCGGCGATTCGATGAAGCCGGCCTATCGCGACGGCGACGTCATCATCGTCTCGCCTGGCGCGCCGGTGCGCCGCGGCGACCGCGTCGTGGTCAAGACCAAGGACGGCGAGGTCATGGTCAAGGAGCTGCGGCGCCGCACCGCCAAGGTGATCGAACTGCAATCGCTCAATCCCGCGCACAAGGACCGCGTGATCGACGCCAAGAACATCGACTGGATCGCCCGCATCGTGTGGGCAAGCCAGTAGCGGATCACGTTACGCCACCAGCGGCGCGACGATGGCGTTCAGCACCCGCACCGCATCGCGCGGAGCGAGCCGCACCTGCAAACCGCGCTGCCCGCCATTGATGTAGACACACTCGTGCGCCATCGCCCGCTCCTCGATGGCCGCGCGCGGCGGCTTCGTCTGCCCGAACGGGCTGATGCCGCCGACCTTGTAGCCGGACAGCCGTTCCGCATCGGCCGGCTTCATCATCTGCGCCGACTTGCCGCCGAACGCCGCAGCGAGCTTCTTCATCGACACCTCGCAGTCCGACGGCACGATGACGCAGACCGGCTTGCCGTCCACCAGCGCCATCAGCGACTTCAGCACACGCGCAGGCTCCTCGCCGATCGCCTCGGCCGCCTGCAGGCCGATGCGGTCGGCATTGCCGTCATAATCATAGGTATGCGTCGTGAAAGCCACGCCGGCCTGCTGCAACATTTTCGTAGCGCGCGTCACTTTCGACATGACTGGCTTCGTTGTCAGAGGAGAAATAACTCAGGTTAAAACGGAGGCTCCGTCTTGCGCTTTCCACCTCTCCCGTGGGGAGAGGTCGACGCGCGAAGCGCGGCGGGTGAGGGCGTAGAATCTATCGATAGATTTAGAGCCCCTCACCCCACCCCTCTCCCCGCCGGGGAGAGGGAGCAGCATCCGCGTCCGAGCCGCCACCGACAGTAAAAATGCCCTACCCCGTCCCGCGCGCCAGCGCCGCGTCGATCATCGCCACGGTGTTGGCGATGCCGTAGGCCGCGACGAAGGAGCCGAAGCGCGGGCCCTTCTCCTGACCGAGCAGCACCTGATACAGCATGTTGAACCAGTCGAGCGCCACGCCCGGACGGCCGTCCTTGCCCGCCTTCTTGTGATCGAGAAACGGCTCGCGGCGGCCGATATCATAGACCACGCTCTGGACATCCTCCGCCGACGCCGCCGCATCGAGGGTGGCGAGCGCGTTGCGCAGATCGGTCAACGCCGCGCGCTCGTCAGCGCTCGGCTCGCGGAACGACTTCGAGGGCGCGACGAAGTCGCGATAGTAGTTGATGGCGTAGCCGACCATCGCATCGAGCTTGGGATGGCTCTGCGGCGTCACGCCGGGACGGTAGCGGCGGATGAAGCCCCACAAGGTCTCGGCGTTCTCGGCGTTCGACGACGACACCAGCGTCAGCAGCAACTGGAACGTCACCGGCATGTCGACCTGCGGCGGCCGGCCCGAATGGATGTGCCACACCGGATTGCCGAGGCGCTGCTTCGCATCCTGCCGGCCATAGCCGTCGAGGAACTGCTGATACTCGTCGACATGGCGCGGGATGACATCGAAATAAAGCCGCTTGGCTGACTTCGGCTCACGGTACATGAACAGCGACAACGATTCCGGCGAGGCGTAGCGCAACCACTCGTCGATGGTGAGGCCGTTGCCCTTCGACTTGGAGATCTTCTGGCCCTTGTCGTCCAGGAACAGTTCGTAATTGAAGCCCTCCGGCGGCGTGCCGCCGAGCGCCGCGCAGATATTGCCGGACAGCTTGACCGAATCGATCAGGTCCTTGCCCGCCATTTCATAGTCCACACCGAGCGCAACCCAGCGCATCGCCCAGTCGGGCTTCCATTGCAGCTTGCAGTGGCCGCCGGTGACCGGAACGGTGACGCGCTCGCCAGCAATCGAATCGGGGTCAATATAGGTAATCGTCCCAGCTTTAGTGCTATGTTCAACGATCGGCACCTGCAGCACCACGCCGGTGCGCGGGCAAACGGGCAGGAACGGCGAATAGGTCGCCGCGCGCTCCTCGCGCAGCGACGGCAGCATGATCGCCATCACCTTGTCGATGTTCGCCAACATCTTCAGCAGCGTCGCATCGAAGCGGCCCGACTTGTAGTACTGCGTCGAGGACGCGAACTCGTAGTCGAACCCGAAGGTGTCGAGAAAGGCGCGCAGCCGCGCGTTGTTGTGCTCGCCGAAACTCGGATGGGTGCCGAACGGATCGCGGACCTGCGTCAGCGGCTTGCCGAGATCCTGCGCCAGCATGTCCTTGTTCGGCACGTTGTCCGGCACCTTGCGCAGGCCGTCCATATCGTCGGAGAAGGCGAGCAGGCGGGTCCTGACCTTGTCCTCGGTCAGCACGCGGAAGGCATGGCGCACCATGGTGGTGCGCGCGACTTCGCCGAACGTGCCGATATGCGGCAGGCCCGAGGGGCCGTAGCCGGTCTCGAACAGCACCTCGTCCTTGGGCTTCTTCTTCAGCCGCGCCACGATCTGCTTGGCCTGCTCGAACGGCCAGGCGTTGGATTGCTCGGCCAGCGCCCGCAGGTCGCTCGCGGACATCTCGGTCGGGCTCAGGGGCATCTCAGACATCATGGTTCCCGGACAATTTCACACGATCATGCGCAAAGGTGGAGTAACGGAATGCGGCGGTACGGAGAAGAGGCTCAGAACGGGCTGACAGAAAAATAGCGCAGCCACAGGTCGGTGTAGCGGCCTTTTTCCCACAACCGGAACATCGCCCAGTTGAGGGCCTGACGCAGCAGGTCGTTGCCCTTCTTGACGCCGATGCCGACGCCTTCGCCGAAAAAGCGGCTCTCGACGAACGGCCCGCCGCTGAAGGCGCAGCAATCGCCCGCATCGGTGCCGTTGATCCAGAAGGCGAGCGCAATCGCATCGCCGAAAATAAAATCGACCTCGCCCCGGCGTAGCGCCATGCGCAGCGCCTCGTCGTTCGGAAAGCCGACGATCTGGGCATCGGTGAAGAACGTCTTGAGATAGGCTTCGTGGGCCGATCCGGTGACGGCGCCGACTTTCTTGCCTTCGAGATATTCGGGCCGCACCTCCGCCATCACCGCGTCGCGCCGCGACACGAAGCGCGCCGGAGCGCGATAATAGGGATCGGTGAAATCGAGCTTGGTGCGAAGCTGCGGCGTCATCGCCATGGAAGCAATGACGGCATCGCCGCGGTTGCTGTTGATGGCGTCCACCAGCGTCTCGAACCGCCGCATCTGGATGGTGCAGGTGACCTTGATCTCCTCGCAGATCATCCGCGCCAGATCGACATTGAAGCCGGCGGGATTGCCGTCGGGCCCGGTGAAGTTGAACGGCGGATAATCGGTCTCGGTCATGAAGCGGATCACGGTCAGGCGCGACAGGTCCGGCCGCTCCGGCCGCCGCCGCGGATCCCAGAAGCCCGGTACCGCCTGCGGCGCGACAGCCGGCCGGGCCGCGGGCGCAGGTGCAGGCGCCGATGCAGCCGGCGCGTTGTCCTGCGCGTCCGCCGCCGACACCGCCGCCAGCACGACCGCGCCACACCACAGCGCCAGCACCACCGCGCGCAGGATGCGGCGGGGTCCGAGATTGCAGGGTCCGAGATTGAAGGAGAGGCCCATCTGTGGTTGCATGATCCGGAAGTTCACGAGCGGGTCTTATAGACCATCCGTGGATGGATTCGAGTGCCGTTTGTAGCGTGGAGTGGCGGTCGAATGGCCGTAACCGGGGGCGCGAGCGAGGACGGGACGGTCGTGCCGCCACGATCCGCGGACCGGAGGGCGCTTTTCAGAAGCCCGGCGGACTTTATTACGCGCCTGTTCCGCCGCCCCGCACCCGAGCCTCCGCGCGCCCGCGAGAGCGAACCCGGCCCCGCCGCCGAACTCGATTGTCTGCGCGCCGTCTTCGCTCCGCAGTTGCTCGCCTTGGCGGAACGCCACGGCAGGGACACCGGCATCGGCGCGGACCGGGTGCTGATCGCCCGCGGCCTGATCGACGAGGCGGATTATCTGCGCCATCTCGCCGCCGACAGCGGCCTCGCGCTGGAAAGCTTCGCCGGCCTAGGCCGCGACGACTGTCCACTACCCGACGACACCATCCATCTCGCCGCGCGGCACGGCTACCTGCCGATCGCCACGCAGGGACAACTGGTCTATGTGGTCGCCCCGCGCGGATACGCGGCGCGGCGCATCGCGCGGCTGATCGCGGCCTATCCGGAATTGCGCCCTCGCATTCGCCTCGCCTCCACCGCCGATCTCCACGCCTTCCTCGCCCGCGCCAGCGGCGATGTGCTGGCGCGGGTGGCGACGCATGGCCTCGTGGACCGGTTCCCGGCGCTGTCGGCGGCGCCGAAACCGGCCGCACACCGCACGGCCGCATCCATGGCGCGATCCAAGATACGATCCAAGACACGATCCACGACGCGCTATCTGGCGCGGCTCGCCGGCCCGCTCGCCTTGTTCACGCTGGCGCCGATGGCCGCGCTCACCGCGGGCGGCGTGGTTCTGTCGCTCTGGTTCCTGCTGTTCACCAGCCTGCGCCTCGCCGGCTGTTTCGCACCCAGGACGCCGCAGCCGCACCTCTCCCGGCTGCCCGATAGCGAACTGCCCGTCTACACCGTGGTGGCCGCGCTTTATCGCGAGGCCGCTTCGGTCGCCCCGCTGATGCGATCGCTCGACGCCCTCGATTATCCGCGCGAGAAACTCGACATCAAACTCGTGATCGAGCCGGACGATCTGCACACCCGCGCCGCCATCGCCAGACTGGGCGCGATGCCGCATGTCGAAGTGATCATCGCACCCGATGCCGGGCCGCGCACCAAGCCGAAGGCGCTCAACTGCGCGCTGACCTTCGCGCGCGGCACCTTCCTCACCGTGTACGACGCCGAGGACCGGCCGGAGCCCGGCCAGTTGCGCGCGGCGCTCGACGCCTTCCGCACCCACGATCCGGACGTGGCCTGCGTCCAGGCGAGCCTGTGCATCGACAACACCGCCGACGGCTGGCTGCCGCGCATGTTCACGGCGGAATATGCCGGACAGTTCGACGCCTTCCTGCAGGGCTTCTCCCATTTCCGCATGCCGCTGCCGCTCGGCGGCTCGTCGAACCATTTCCGCACCGCGGTGTTGCGCGACGCCGGCGGCTGGGACCCCTGGAACGTCACCGAGGATGCCGATCTCGGCTTCCGGCTGGCGCGCCTCGGGCAGCGCTGCGTGATGTTTCCATCGACCACCTACGAGGAAGCGCCGGCGCGGTTCGGCGCGTGGCTGCGCCAGCGCTCGCGCTGGATGAAAGGCTGGATGCAGACCTGGGGCGTGCACATGCGCGCGCCGCTCAAGCTGTGGCGCGACGCCGGGCCGAGTGGTTTCTTCACGCTCAACATTCTGGTCGGCGGCAACGTGCTGACGGCGCTGGCACATCCGCTTTTGCTCGGCGAGATCATTCTCCGGATCATGCTCGGCGGCACTGGTGTGGCGTCGTTCGCCTCGCAACCCTTCGCCGAACTCTATCTGGCCACGGTGGCCGCCGGCTATCTGTCGACGGTCGCGATCGGGCTGATCGGCCTCGCCCGGCGCGGGCTGTTGCGCGAGGCGTGGATTCTGGCGTTGACGCCGCTCTACTGGATCTGCCTGTCGATCGCGGCGTGGCGCGCGCTCTATCAGCTGCTGCGGCGGCCCTATCACTGGGAAAAGACCGAGCACGGTCTCGCGCGTCATTCACGGCTGGCGGCGCAGCGCCCTGCGCGGGCGGCACAGCACCCGCTGCGGCAGGCAGGTGAGGGATAGCGGGTCAGAGATAGCGCCGGAGATCGGCGGCGGCCTCTTCCGGCTTGCGCTTGAGGTCGAACGGACGCACGAAATTGCCCTTGCGATCCATTAGATAGATCAGCGCGGTGTGATCCATGGTGTAGTCGCCATCCTTCAGCGGGACCTTCTTGGCGTAAACACGATAGGCCGAGAGCACCTTGGCGGTCTCCTCGGGGCTGCCGGTCAGCCCCTTGAGATGCGGATCGAAGCTCGACAGATAATCCTTCATCGCGGCGACCGTGTCGCGCTCGGGATCGACCGAGATGAAATAGGCGTTGACCTTGTCGGCGTCGGGGCCCAGCGCGCGCAGCACCTCCGACATTTCGAACAGCGCGGTCGGGCACACGTCCGGACAATGGGTGAAGCCGAAGAAAACGATACTGGGCTTGCCCTGCAGGGATTTCTCGGTGACGGTCTGGCCGGACTGATCGGTCAGGCGGAACGGGCCGCCGATGGCGGCGGGCGCCGTCGCGCCGCGAAAGCCGCCGACGAGCCACATCGTGACCAGCAGCCCGATGGCGAGACTGGCGGCGAACGCCGCGATGACCGCGAGCGGCCGTTTCGTCTTGTCCATGTCGGATTCCGTTCCTCAAACCTGCGGCAAGGATCGCCGGCCGCGCCGCCTCAACCGGCAGGCAGGAGATAAGGCTCCCGCCCGCCCCCGGCAAGCGTTCCCGGCGTCGCAGGCAGATCATATTCCGCTGAACGCGTTACCGCCGAGGGCGATTGCGCGGCACGGCGGCTCCCCTCAACGGGGGCTGCTGCCAGCATGCGCGGATGCCTGCGCATCCATGTAGCAGGGACGATACATGCCGGTCAGTTCACGGCCGCGCAGGAAGATCATCCGCGGCTTGAGGCCGCCGCGCCGCGCAATCCAGCTCCGGATCCGGGCCGGATACATCTCGTAGAGCATCCGGGTCGCCTCGATATTGGTGACCGGCCGGCCGCCGCTACCGGGGTCCCACGCGGCGTGGAATCCGAGGCTGGCGCGCGCGGTTACGCAGATCTTGTCGTGGGGAACCGCGCCCAGCACGATGGTGCAGGCCGACGCGCACAGCCCGTCGATCATCACGGTCTCGCCGGAGCCCTTCAGCGCCTCGTATTTGTCCACATAGGTGCCGATGCGGCCGCCGCGATCGTCGGAAATGCGGACCACGGCATGGCTCGCGCGCACACCGCCCAGAACAAGCACCGCTGCAAGAACTGCCGCAAGACTCGTCGCAGAAAACCTCATGCCTGATCCGACCCGTCCCGTCATCACCCCTGCAGGTGATCCACGGAGGCCGTATCAGCGTGTTGCGAGTCCGGGTTTTTGTCCAGATCGCGCGGACGTCTCGCGATGGATTCTGCCGCAGTGTTGCCGGCGGGCTGCACCCGATCCGCGCCCGGACCGCGATTTCCGTTGACCGGCATTGGCGCGCCACGGTTCTATCTCGCGGCAACGGAGGGCACACAAGAATGGCGAACGAGGCGGACGTCATTGTCGTCGGCGCGGGACTGGCGGGGCTCGTGGCAGCTACCGAACTGGCCGACGCCGGCCGGCGGGTCATCGTCGTCGAACAGGAGGGCGAGCAGAATCTCGGCGGCCAGGCGTTCTGGTCGCTGGGCGGACTGTTCCTGGTGGATACGCCGGAACAGCGGCGGCTCGGCATCCGGGATTCGCACGCTCTCGCCTTGCAGGACTGGATGGGCAGCGCCGGCTTCGACCGCGACGAGGATCACTGGCCGCACCGATGGGCCGAAGCCTATATCGCCTTCGCCGCCGGCGAGAAGCGCGGCTGGCTGCGCGCCATGGGTCACCGGATTTTCCCTGTGGTGGGATGGGCCGAGCGCGGCGGCACCGACGCCATGGGCCATGGCAATTCGGTGCCGCGCTTCCACATCACCTGGGGCACCGGCCCCGGCATCGTCGCGCCGTTCGAACGCCGCGCCCGCGCCCACGCCGAAAGCGGCCGCCTCGTCTTCAAATTCCGCCATCGCGTCGACGCCATCACGCGCAGCGGCGGCGCCGTCACCGGCGTCAGCGGCACCATCCTCGCGCCGTCGTCGGAGCCGCGCGGCGAAAGTTCCTCGCGCGTCGCGACCGGCGATTTCGCCTTCACCGCCCAGGCGGTGATCGTGGCGTCGGGCGGCATCGGCGGCAACCATGACCTCGTGCGCGCCAACTGGCCGCAACGCCTCGGGCCGCCGCCGCGGCACATGGTAAGCGGCGTGCCAGCCCATGTCGACGGCCGCATGATCGGCATCACCGAAGACGTCGGCGCGCGCGTCATCAACCGCGACCGGATGTGGCACTATGTCGAAGGCGTCCACAACTGGGCGCCGATCTGGCCGGGGCACGGCATCCGCATCCTGCCCGGCCCCTCGTCGCTGTGGTTCGACGCCACCGGCAAACGCCTGCCCTCGCCGCTCTATCCCGGCTACGACACGCTGGCGCAGCTCGAATACATCATGAAGACGGGCTACGATTATTCCTGGTTCATTCTGACCCAGAGCATCATCAAGAAGGAGTTCGGCCTGTCGGGATCGGAGCAGAATCCCGATCTCACCGGCAAGAGCTGGCGGCAGGTGCTGCGCCGCGCCGGGGCCAAGGGCGGCCCCGCCCCAGTGGAAGCCTTCAAGACCAAGGGCGCGGACTTCATCGTCCGCGACAATCTCGACGATCTCGTCACGGCCATGAACGCGCTCAGCGGCGCGAGCCTGCTTGACGCCGCCTTCATCCGCCGGCAGATCGAGGCGCGCGACCGCCAGATCGACAATCCTTACGTCAAGGACACCCAGGTCATGGGCATCCACAACGCGCGGCGCTATATCGGCGACAAGCTGATCCGCACCGCGAAGCCGCACAAGATTCTCGATCCCGCCCATGGCCCACTGATCGCAGTGAAGCTCAACATCCTGACGCGCAAGACTCTCGGCGGCTTCGAGACCGATCTTGATGCCCGCGTGTTCGGCACCGACGGCAACATCATCCCCGGGCTCTACGCGGTGGGCGAAGCCGCCGGGTTCGGCGGCGGCGGCGTGCACGGCTATCGCTCGCTGGAAGGCACTTTCCTCGGCGGCTGCCTGTTCTCCGGACGCAATGCCGGGCGGGCGGCGGCGCAGGCGGTTCTCTAGCAAGGTCACGCCACACGGACGGGACGGCACCGCCGCACCGTCCGCAACGGTTGGTCAGAAACCGATCCAGTAGGTGTCGATCTCGCGCACCCGGTTGCCCCAGTCGAACTCGTTGTCCGCGCCGAACGACGGCGCTTTCGCCAGTTCCTCGTCGGTCATCAGAGCGGTGAGTTCGTAAGCCTCGATGGCGGGATTGTATTTCATGTTGGCCCACGGCAGCGGGCGATAGTCCTCGCCGACGCCGAGGAAGCCGCCGAAGCAAAGCACGGCATAGGCGACGTTGCCGGTGGCCTTGTCGATCATCAAGCGCTTGATCGAACCGATCTTGCGGCCATCGGCATTGAACACCCGCGTGCCCTCGACCCGGTCGCTGGCGATCAGGCGATGAGGCCGGGATTCGGGTTGAGAATTGATGGTTTCCGCAGACATGCGAACCTCCCGACAATGAGGTTCTCGACCGCATCACGATCTGGCGCACCATTGCGCGGGTCCGGACCGGACTGCGGAACGAGGACCAGTGAGCCGGTGACGCGCAGGATATGAGCGATCCGACGCAACCGGCAACGGCATCGATACGTTATTATTCTAACACGAAAGACGACCGGTCAACAGCCGCTACCCCACCGACAACGGGACCCATGGATGGTCCCGCACGCTAGACTTTGCGGAACGGCAGGGCCGGACCGTCGAGACGGCGCAATCCCGGCTCGCGGCGTTCCAGCCACCAGCCATATTGCTTCGGCCATGAATCGAAGGTGCCGTCGCCGATCTCGCCTTTGGTATCGGCCAGCGCCAGTTCCGCATGCAGCGGCCAGTTCGGATCGAACAGCGCCTCGCGTCCGATCGCCACCAGATCGGCCTTGCCCTCGGTGACGAGCGCCTCCGCCTGCTGCGGATGAAGGATCAATCCCACCGCCATGGTGGCGATCTCGGCGTCGCGGCGAATCTGTTCGGCGAACGGCGCCTGAAAGCCATAGCCGCGGGGAATTCGCGCCACGGTGGCCGGCCCCATCAGGCCGCCGGACGAGCAGTCGATCACGTCCACGCCACGCGCCTTGGCCGCGCCGACGAAGGCGAGGGAATCGGTGATGTCGAGACCACCTTCGACGCCGTCGACGGCAGAGATCCGCACGAACAGCGGCCGGTCGGACGGCCATGCATCGCGCACGGTCTCGATGATCTCCAGCGGGAATTTCATGCGGCCGGCGCGATCGCCACCATAATCATCGCCGCGCCGGTTCGACAGCGGCGACAGGAACTCGTGCAGCAGATAACCGTGGGCGCAGTGGACTTCGAGCACGTCGAAGCCAGCCTCCACCGCGCGCAGCGTCGCCCGTCGCCAGTCCTCGCGCAGGCTTCGCAGTTCAGGCACGGTGAGTTCGTGCGGCATCAGCCAGCCTTCGTCCATCGGGATCGCACTTGGCGCCACCACGCTCCACGGCCGGTCGCCGCGCGCGATATCGGCGGCCGTCAGCGCCGCATTGCCGAACCACGGCCGCTGCATGCTGGCCTTGCGGCCGGCATGCGCCAACTGGATCGCCGGCACCGCGCCGTTGGCGCGAAGAAAGGCCGCGATGCGCTTGAGCGGCGCGATCTGCCCGTCGTTCCACAGGCCGAGGTCGCCATGGGTGATGCGACCGGCGGCATCGACGGCGACGGCCTCGGTCATCACGATTCCGGCCCCGCCCTGGGCGAATTTGCCGAGATGAACCAGATGCCAGTCATTGGCCACGCCGTCATCGGCCGAATACTGGCACATCGGCGAAATCACGGTCCGGTTACGCGCGGTGACATTGCGGAGCGTAATCGGGGTGAACAAACGGGCGTGCGACATCGAACCTCTTCCGGTCATGAGAACCGGCGAAGTCTAGTCGCCGCATCCGGGAAAACCAAGGACGCGGCCGCCGCTACTCGCAATACCGTCTTGCATGACGACGCGCCGATTCAACTGCATCGAATCAAACTCGTCGTGCATCTTCTGGTTTCGCGATCATGCTCCCGGACCCGCCTCCTGCCGCCAGCCCGGCCGGACGCCGTCGCTGGGCGGGCCCTTGCCGCGCGACGGCATCTTCGGCAGGGCGAAGCCCTGAAAAAACGCGGCGCGACACACCAGAACATATTTGAATAGCGCGCCTTCGATGAAGGCGAGGCCGGCGCCGAGCCCGACCAGCAAGGGCTGGCCGCTCCACGCCCCGGCGATCACGAACACTGCAGCCGCGACGTGACCGATCAGGGTGAAGCGGACATTCAACTTGCCGAGGACATCGAGCGTGGCCATCGGCGCTCCCGCCTTGTCCAGATCGCTGCGATAGAATCGCCATGCGAGATAACGGACGCCGATGAGCCCGGCAAGCAGCCAGGCGAACGACATCAGCGCCGGCCATACCAGCGCAGCAAGCAGGAGAATGGCGAATCCTTCGACCAGCGCGGTTGCGACGATCATGGCGACGCAGGACCAGCGCCGCCACGCCGGAATGCCGATATTGGCCTTGAGAATCCGTCCCTGCGCATAGGCGTAGATCAGACCAAGCGGCCCGAGCGCCACGGCGGCCGCGCGGGACTCCAGAATGACGACGGCCGCGCCGAGGGCGAAGATGATCGGCGCGATCCAGGCTTCCCGCGACATCCACGACGTGGTCGGTCGGCGAAAAACGTGCAGCGCCCGCCACGGACGGCCGATCTTCAACCAGACGCAAAAGAGCCCCGCGCCGATGAACGCGAGAGCGAGCGCCACAAGCAGCCGCAAATCGAGCGGCAGCGTCGTTGCACAGGCGGTTGCGACGAGGAGGCCCGCGCCCTGCCCGCCAAAAATGAAATTGAGCGCGCCGCGAATGTCCCAATTCGTTTGCAGACGCGGGGCGACGCGATCGATGACCTTGTCCTTCCTGCTCACGTCCCGCCCTCATCCCAGATATAAAAGACGGACGGATCCGTGCCCAGTTCCTCATGCATGCGGAAGTGCTGCGTCTCCCGAAGCAACTGCGAAATATTGGAGTTCGGATCATTCACGTCGCCAAAATGCATGGCGCCGGAGATGCAGGAATTCACGCAGGCCGGCGTGACCTCGGGATCGACGCCCGGGGTTTTTCCGGTGCGCGCGGCTTCATCGATTCGGTCCTTGCAGAACGTGCATTTGGTGGCGACGCCGAGCTTGCCTTCGTCGAAGCGCGCAGTCTCCGACTCCATGGCGGTGCCATAGGCGAATTGCGGCTCATGTTCGATGGAGCGGGCATCATAGGGACACGCCATGACACAGTTGGCGCAACCGATGCAGATATCGTAATCGATGGTGACCAGCCCGTCGTCGCGCTTTTTCGTCGCCGTCGTCGGGCAGACGTGCATGCAGGGCGGATCGGCGCAGTGCATGCACGCGACCGGCATGAAGGTGCGTCGCACATTCGGAAAATCGCCGGCCTCGAAGTCGACCACCCGCCGCCATTGCACGCCTGGCGGCGTGGCATTGGCGCTCTTGCAGGCCGCCGTGCAGGTCTGGCAGCCGACACAGCGCCTCAGATCGATCGCCATTGCATAGCGCTTGCTCATGATGCCCTCTCCTTGTCCATGCGGCGCACGCTGACGCGCACGATGTCCGCGCCCGATCCGGTCGCATCCGTCAGCTCGATCGACATCGGCGCCACCGTATTGAGGCTCGCGCGTTCCTGGTCCTTGATATAAGGCGTCGCCCAATGGTCGAACTGACCGAGAATGACGACCGTGTCCGGCCGGATCCCCTTCATCAGCGCCGCCCTGCCATAGGTCGCGCCGATGTGGGAGCGCACCTCCACCCGGTCGCCCTCGCCGATGCCGAGCGTCGCCGCCGTATCGGCGTTGAGCATGACGCCGGTATATCCCCGGAGGTTTGTCGACACCTCATCCATCAACGCGATCGCGGCGTTGCCTCCCGAGTGGTATTGCATGCTCTTGGTGGTCAGCAGCCAGAACGGGAAATCCTCCGGTCTGCCGCCGGCCTCGACGAGCGCGCGCTCCCAGTGCCCCGGCACGTCATGCCAGTCGGGCAAGGCGACATATTCGGTGAGCTGCTCGTCCCACCAGTGCATGCCTCTCTCATGCAGGCGGTTGCCAAGTTCGCGGCCGACGCGCATCAGCCGCTCCTGATAGGGAAGCTCATAGCGCAGGCCCTGCTTTGCGAGAGTCGGCGACAGATACCATTGCAGTCGCGAGATCGGTTTGGTCCAGAAGCCATGCTCCCTGAACCAGTCGAGGCCATGGCATTCCTGTCCGTCCGACAGCGTGGCGGTCGCCGCCTTGCACACCGCGTCCCAGACTTCGTCGGACTCGGGCGGCCGATCCGCCGACAGACTGAAATCGTAGGTCTCGCCCTTCAGCGGTGACACGCCGGAGATGCCGCGATTGAGCTGCGCGACATAGCCTTCGAGCAGGCCGACGCGCTTGGCGAGTTCGCCGGATATCCAGGTAAAATCGCGCGCCTCGCCTTGCGGTTCGACCGCCTTGGTGCGCAGGACCACGCCAATGCAATCCCAGAACTGCTCCATGTATTTGCTCTGGGTCACCCGGATGAGCTGGTTCGACTCCAGGTCCGTCGCCTCCGGCAGAAGGAGGTCGGCCATATAGTTGGTTTCGTCGATCGTGTAGGCGAAGGCGACCATGAACGGAAACTTGGCGATGGTCTCGGCGAGAAGCCGCGTCTGCCAGAACGAAATCGCCGGGTTCGAGCGATAGACGAACCAGAGTTCGGGATGGATCGGCTCGGGGAAATTCCAGTCGCTCGGCACCTTTTCCGACAGCAGCCACGCGAGCTGCGTCGGTCCGAGCGCCTGACTCCAGCCGCCGTTGCGACCGACGATCGGGACCAGGGTGCGATGCAGGTTGCGCGTCGACGGCCTCTGCTCCCACGAATTCGACCCGGTCGGGTTGAAATACTGGACCATGAAGCCGTCTTCGCCGGGCTTCACGCTGGTGTGCCGGTTGTCCTGCGGCTTGTTGATCCGCACCGTGGTCCCGAGCGTGCCGCCGGGATTTTCCAGCGCCCCGACCAGCACGGCGAGAACCGTGCGCGCCCAGCAGCACTCGTAAGCGCCCCAGCCATTGTTGACCGATTTGCCAAGCGTGACGGCGACGGGACGCAGCGGCAGGACCTCGCCGTCGATCTCGATCGTCGCCCCGATACTCGCGGCCTCCAGATATTCGCCGGCGATCCGGCGGATCGTCTGCGCCGGCACGTCGCAGATTGTCTCGGCCCACTCCGGCGTATAGCGCGCCATATGCTCCACCAGCATCTGGTGGGCGGTGACGCCTTCGATATCGCGATAGTCGATGCGCGCGGCATCCGCCCCGATGGTGATCGCGTGGGCCACCCGATGACGCCCTTCAACCGCGGGGATCGCGCCGGGCGCATCAAACGGGACCGCGCACGACGTCGCCGTATCCCACAGCAACGGCTTTCCCGTGTCCGGCTCGCGCAGGTACAGACCGTCCGGGCCGACCAGATAGGGCGACGCCGTCCGGTCGCGCAGAAACGGAACGTCCAGTCTCGCCAGTTCCGTTTCGCAGACGAGAATATTGATCAGGGCGAACAGGAATGCGGCATCCGTCTTCGGCCGGATCGGCACCCATTCCGCCGAACAGGCCCCGGTGATCGACAGATGCGGCTCGACGCTGACGCGCTTGTAGCCGTGAATCCGGGCCTCCGAATGGCGCCAGACCGCGGTCGGCCCTCCGGTGACCTCGACATTGGCGCCACAGGAAATCACATATTTGCAGTTCGGCGTATCGGGACAGACAGTAAAGGCGCGATGCCAGAACTCGCCGTAGAGATGCTCGGAATGGATGCATTTCACGCCCTGTCCGGAGCCGAACGAATAATCGACCGGCCCCCATGCCGCGAGGAAAGCGGGGAACGAGCCCATGTAATTGGCCGGCGTGCCGCCGTGACCAAAGCTCGCCGCCAGACGCGGCGTGCCGGACTCATCGATCACGCCCTTCTCGCGGATCGCGCGCAGGCGCGTCGCGATGATGTCCAGCGCCTCATCCCAGGAGATCGGCGTAAACCCGGGATCCTCCTTCATCCCTTTCTTCGGGTTCGTCCGCTTCATCGGGGTGAGAATGCGATTGGGATTATAGGTCTTCTGCACCAGACCATAAGCCTTGACGCATGGCCGCCCGCGTCCCGGATGAACCTGCTCGGCATCGAAGTTCGGCTCGATCTCGGTGGCGACACCGTTCTCGACCTTGACCTTCAGAAAGTCAGGACCCGAGACGCAGTTGAAGCAAAAGGACGGAAAATGCTCCACTTTGCGAGGGATGTTCATGAAATCCTCCATCACCAGCTTTCGGGCGCTCGGGCTGAGCGTTGTTGGCGGCGGTTGCGTTCATCGATTCACGCTGATGCCGATATCGCCTTCCGGCCGCCTCGAAACGTCACCTGATCTCCCACCGCCAGAGACACCGGCGGCACCGAGCGCCTACTTCGAAAAACCCAGATACAATTCCTGAACGCGCGGATCCGCAGCAAGCTCCGCGCCTGTGCCGCGCAAGACGATGCGCCCCGTTTCCATCACGTGCGCTTCGTCCGCCATCGACAACGCAAGGCTCGCGTTCTGCTCCACCAGAAGAATCGTCAGCCCCTTCTTCTTCAGGTGAGTGATCGCCTCAAACACCAGATCAATGAGCACGGGCGACAGCCCCATGCTTGGCTCGTCCATCAGCAGGATGCGCGGATTGCTCATCAGCGCCCGGCCGATCGCCAGCATCTGCTGCTGCCCGCCCGACAACGATCCCGCCAGTGAATGGCGGCGCTCACAAAGAACCGGGAACATGTCGTAGGCCGCGGTAAGACCGGCCTCCGATTCCCCGCGCGCTCGCGTCCATCCGCCGAGCAGCAGATTGTCTTCAACCGTGAGCCCATTGAAGATTTGCCGCCCTTCCGGGACCTGCGCGAGACCGAGCTGCACGCGGACATGCGCCTGCAGCCGGTTCAGCGGTTGCCCTTCCAGGGTGATGCGCCCGCGGCTGATCGGCTGAACACCCGACACGGCCCGCAGCAGCGTGGTCTTGCCGGCCCCGTTCGAGCCGATCAGCGCGACGATCTTGCCCGGCGACACGCGCAGCGTGATGCCGTGCAGAACCTCGATGCGTCCGTAGCTGCTGCTGACGTCGGTAAGCTCAAGCACTGGCGGCCTCGCGCGATCCATGAGTCCCGAGATAGGCGGTAATCACCCGGTCATCCTGCTGCACGCGTCTGGCATCGCCCTCGCAAATCAGCTGGCCTCGATCCAGCACCAAAATCCGGCTGGACACGCGCATCACCAGCTTCATGTCGTGCTCGACCAGAAGCACGGTGACCCCCGAAGCGGCGATCTTGCGGATCAACGTCTCGATTTCGGCGGTCTCGGTGGGATTGCAGCCCGCAGCCGGCTCATCCAGCAGAATGATCACCGGCCTGGTGGCAAGGGCGCGGGCGATCTCCAGGCGCTTGAGGGCGCCATAGGACATCGCGCTCGCGGACCGGCCCTGATGATCTTTCAACCCGACGAAATCCAGCAACTCCCGCGCGCGTTCAAGGCTCGCGCGGTTTTCACGCGATACGCTCGGCCAGCCGGCTATCTGCGCCAGCATCGAGGTCTTCTCGTGCAGATGGCACCCGACCATCACATTGTCCGCGGCCGACATGCGCATGAAGACCTGCAAGTTCTGGAACGTCCGCGACAGCCCCTGTCGCGCCAGCAGGTCCGGCCTCAAGCCTCCGATCTCCTCGCCGCGCAGGCGGATCGAGCCCTGGTCCGGGGCATAGATGCCGGAAATGATATTGAACAACGTCGTTTTGCCGGCGCCGTTCGGGCCGATGATGGAATAGATCGATCCTTGCGGAATCTGCCACGACACGTTCTGAACGGCTTTGATGCCGCCAAACGCCACCGATACGTTCTCGATCGTCAGGAGAGCGGTCATGACGCCTCGCGCTTGAGCCAGCGTTGCACGGTCGGCACCATTCCCGACGGCAGCAGAATGACGCACAGCATCATGATCAGACCCAGCATCAGATGCTCATAATCGTGGAACACCGTCAGCACCTGCGGCAGCAGGATCAGGATCGCCGCGCCAAGGATCGAGCCGAAG
Source organism: Bradyrhizobiaceae bacterium (assembly GCA_020544565.1). Classification (GTDB taxonomy): domain Bacteria; phylum Pseudomonadota; class Alphaproteobacteria; order Rhizobiales; family Xanthobacteraceae; genus Afipia. Next base: position 3,649,021 of record CP078014.1, on the reverse strand, counting down.
ATGGAGCCGAGACCACCCAGCACCACCATCGTGAGCAGTTCGATTGATCGGAGAAAGCCCGCCGTCGAATCCGGCGTGATGTGGCCGGTGCTGAGCGCCATCAGCGATCCCGCGAGCGAGGCGTAGATCGCCGACAGCACGAACACTTTCAATTTCTGTCGGGAAATATCGACGCCCACGACCTGCGCGGCGATTTCGCTGTCGTGGATGGCGCGCAGCGCGCGGCCGGTGGAGCTGTTGACGATATTCTGGGCGATCAGAACGCCGATAATCAGGACGACGCCGGAAATCCAGTACCATGCCTCGGCGCTGCGAATCCGCCATCCCAGGATCGCCAGACGCGGCACGCTCATGCCGTCGGGGCCACCGGTCCAATGGGCTTCGTTGCCGATGATCTGCGAAATCAGGAAGCCGAAACCGAGCGTGGCGACGGCAAGATAATAGCCTTTCAGTTTGAGAATCGGACGACCCACCGCGAAGGCGAGCAGGCCGGAGATCAACGCGCCCACCCAGATCGCACCGAGAGAGGACAAGCCGAGCTGCTCCGGCAGGATCGCGACGGTGTAGGCTCCGATCCCCATGAATCCGGCATGACCGAGGCTGACCTGTCCCGCGAACCCCATCAACAGATTGAGTCCGATGGCCGCGAGACCGGAGATGAAGATCAGCGACAGCACACGAAAATGATAATTCGACGTCAGCAGCAGCGGCAGCAGCAGGACGATTGCCAGCAGCACCAGAACGCCGCCAAAACGCGAGATCAACGGGTTCATGGCTTCAAACCCGCTCACGCAACAGCGTGCCCATCAAGCCCTGCGGCCGGATAAACAGCACCGCCAGGATCACCACGAAGGCGAAGGAGTCCTTGTAGGCGGATGAAATCAGCCCGCTGGCGAACGCCTCGACAATGCCGAGCAGCAGGCCGCCCACCACCGCACCGACAGGACTTCCCATCCCGCCCAGCATCGCAGCGGCAAATCCCTTGAGCGACAGCAGCGTGCCGGCGTCGTAGCTCGTCAATGTGATGGGCGCCGCGAGAATGCCGGCGAGGCCGCCGATCGCCGCCGAGATCACAAACGCCAGCGTCACGATCGACCGGACGTTCATTCCGACGAGATAGGCCGCGAGCGAATTCTGGGATGCGGCCAGCATGCCCTTGCCGAGCAACATCCGCGACGTGAAAAACGCCAGGCCGACGACGATGACAGCGCCTCCTGCCAGCACGACGAGACTTTGAGGAAGGATGGTCGCGCCCAGGATCTGGATCGGACGATCGCCGAACCATGCCGGCAGCGAGTGAAACCGCTTGTCGAACACGAGCTGGGCAACGCCCTTGATGAACACACCTGCGCCGATCGTCAGCACGATCAGGCCGAGAACCGGGCTGCCCCGGGCCTGATCGACGGCCAGCCGATAGAGCAGGAAGCCGGTGGCCGCGGCCACCGCGGTCGCCACGATCGCCGCCGCCACCACCGGCATGCCGGTTGCGCCGAGATAGACGGCGGACATCGCCCCGATCATCGCAAAATCGCCCTGAGCGAAATTGGCGACATGCGATGCGTTATAGATCAGCGTGAATCCGAGAGCGATGAGCGCATAAACGGCGCCCACCGTCACTCCGGACAGAACATACTGGACAATGTCGGTCGTCACCGCGGCACCTTTCAGGTGGAGCGCGGCGCATCGCGTGCGCCACGCCCACGTCAAGCGATCCAGAGCTTGGCCTGTTACTTCGCTTCCGGAACGGGCACCCAGTCGTTGCCGCGGATCTCGACCATGCGGAAGCCGGTGAGATCGAGGCCCATGTGATCGTTCGGGGCCATGGTGTAGATGCCGTTCACACCGACGAACCTCTTGGTCGCCTCGATCTGCGCCCGGATCTTGGCGGGATCGGTCGACTTGGCCCGCTCGATCGCTTCGACGACCATGAGAAAGCCGTCATGCATGAACGCACCGAAGGCGGAGACCGGCTGTCCCGTCTTCTTCTCATAGTCGTTGATATAGGCCATGACCGGCTTGCGCTGCGGATCGCTGGCGGCGAGTTTGTCGCCGAGCAGCAGCGCGGGGGCCGGCAGCCGCCCGCCTTCAGCTCCGCCCTCCGCGAGCTTGATGAACTCCTTCGAAGCCACGCCATGGCTGACATAGAGCGGAAGCGTGATGTTCATCTGCTTGTAGTTGCGCACCAGAATGGCCGGAGCCTGCCCGATGCCCGGCACGACCACCGCCTGAACGTCCGACCGGCCCCGCACGTTGGTGAGCTGCGGCGTCATGTCGGAGTCGCGCGGGCCGAAGCTTTCCTCATGCACGATCTTGATGTTATAATTCGGCGCCACGGCAACGCACTGGTCGCGCATCGAGCGCCCGAAGCCGTCGGTGCCGGACACGAGCGCGATCGACGTCAGATTGCGCGCCTTCAGATCGGCGAAGATCTTCTCGCAGGCCATCGTGTCGGTCTGGGGCGTCTTGAAGACCCACTTCTTGGTCGGCTTCACGACCTGCAACGCTCCCGCCATCGACATGAAGGGTAGCTCGGCATCCTCGAACACCGGCAACATCGACATGGTCGTGCCGGTGGTGGAGCCGCCGACCATGGCGACGATCTTGTCCTGATCGACCAGGCGGTTTGCAAAGGTGCGCGCCGCGTTGGCGTCGCCGCCGTCGTCGTAGATGACCAGCTCGATCTTGCGGCCGTTGATGCCGCCCTTGGCGTTGATCTGCTCGGTCAGCATCTCGATCGTCTTCTTCTGCGGATCACCGAGAAAAGACGCCGGTCCGGTCACCGACAGCACAGAGCCGATCCGGATCGGGTCCGCGGCAAACGCCGATGACGAAAGCAGCGTAACGGCCGCGGCAATGCCCGCCGCCTTCGCACCGACCTTGAGAAGCTTGCTGGTCTTCATGAGTTCCCTCCAACTCTGTTGATTCATCAATCGTTGTTTGTGGGCGACTGTTTTGGTTTTGGCCGCATCAGGGAGCGAGCGTCAGCACATGACGATCGCTTCCATCAGCGGCAGGTAGTCAGAGCTTGCGCTCCTTCGCATTCCAGAAGCGCTCCAGATTCGAAATCAGCGACGACGAGAAATGGCAGTAGGCCTGTTCGCGCGCATAGACGGCCATGTAGGTGCGAAACATATCCAGCGGCTCTTGCGTGACGCGCAGGGCCTTGCGATTGCTCGACGCATTGACCACGCCCGAATTGGCCAGCATGTGAGCGGTTTCGTCGATCGCCCTGTCCATGTCGGCGATGTCGACGATCATGTCGCAGATCTTGCGGCCATCCGGGCTCTCGCAATCGATGCGCCGGTCCATCATGATCGCCTGTCGCGTCACCCGGTCGCCCACGAAGCGGGGCATCCGCATGTTCGCAATGCCGGGAATGATGCCTTCCTTGCGGGCCGGCAATGTCAGATAGGCGCCTTTGGTGGCGATATTGACGTCCGCGCCAAGAATGTACTGACACCCTCCGCCGATCGCCCATTGCTCGATCGCGCAGATCCACGGCTTTTCGATCAGATCTCCGAGCACGTCATCCGGCGGAACATCCGGCATGGCCAGGCCGCGGTAGATCTTGTTGATGAATCCGAGATCGCGGATGAGGTACCACAAATAGGAAAGCCGGCCGTAATAGATGTGCGTCAGGTTGATGCCGGAGCAGAAGATGCGCTCGCCCTTGTGCTTGCCGCTGTCGATGATGCCGCCGCGCAGCACGCACACCTTGGAGTACGGGTCGAGCAGCGCCAGATCGACCGCCGTTTCGACGTCACCGACGGTGTGATCGTCTTCCGCGTTCAGATAACGCGAGTTCTTGCCCGTCACGATGGTGGCTTCGCCCCGCCTCTCGACGGAGGCGTGCGGGAAGTCGACGCGTCCGTCGCGCTTGAGCTTTTCGAGATTCTCGATCGCTTCCTGGCGCGGCAGCAACATGGCGTGGCAGAGGTGCAGGCCGCAGGTCTGATCGGCCAGGACGTGGTTGAAGAAAATGCCCTGGTCGATTTCGTGACCGTCCTTCTCCGCCTGCACATGGGCCGATTCCTTCGCCACCGACGCTTTCGTCGGACACAGGCCCGGCACGGCTTCCGCTGCGGCATAGGCAAGATATTCGACGCGACGGAGCTGCTGCAGATCGCCGGTGATGGCCCGGTAGACCCTGCCGACGTGACGCGCGAGGAACTGATTTCGCGACTTGCGCGCGTCGGTCAGGATGGACTCGGCCTGCGCCTGCTGCGCCGCGCTTCGCTCCCGTTTTGCGGGCAGCGCATCGAGATCGCGCAATCCCTCGATCCAGTATTGGGAAAACGCTGCGCTGTCCTCGGCGTAGTCGCCGGAGACCATTGGCGGGGTTCTGCTTTCCGCCTGCCGGTGAGCCGGTACGTCCGCCGCGTGACTGGAGGCCATTTCAATTCCTCTGCTCGTGAAGATCGATCCTGAGCAGCAGATAAATCATATTTGGTTCATTTATGGAAGTAGTGCGAGAAGTTAAATTTCTCTATTTTGCGATGCACCTACGACAATACAGCTCAAAAATCCCTTCGTGCAGCGCAAGAAGCGCCTTATTTTCAATTGCTTTTGACATTTTGTAATTTCTTCGCCACCAAGTTTGCACCGCACCTACTCATTGAAATGACAGCGAAACACTGATCGCCTCAACCATGGCTTATCATTACCTTCGAGAAAGGCCGTAAAATCGAAGTGCGCACTTCCATAAATGAACCATTCATGGTAGAACCCGGTCAAATTCAAAGGGAGGGCTCATGATCGAAATTGGAAAGTCGATGACTCGACAGATCGTGATCGACGACAGCCGGGCGATTTCCTTCATGGGGCCGGACCTGCGGGTCTACGGCACGCCAAGTGTCCTGAGCGACATCGAGCTGGCGAGCCGCGATCTTCTTCTCACCATGCTGGAGCCCGGTCAGGACAGCGTCGGCACGCATGTGGATCTGAGCCATCTTGAGGCTGCGGTTCTGGGGGCTCAGGTCGAGATCACCGTCACCATCACCGATGCCGCCAAACGCCGGGTCTCGTTTGAAGCCGCCGTCAATTCGGCGAACCGGCGCATCGCGACGGCCAAGCACGATCGAATGATTGTTTCCGTCGCCGACCTGAAGGCGCGGATTGCCAGCCTCGCTTGACGGGACACCACGATGCCGGAACGTTCGTTTCAAAGCGAAGTTGAACAATTGCGTATTGGCAAAGGCGGGACCTTCGAGGGCGAAGGCATCCTCGCCGTCACCAAGGGCCTGCTGCAGTCAGGGATTTCATATGTCGGCGGCTATCAGGGCGCGCCTGTTTCCGCGCTGGTGGACGTGCTGAGCGACGCCAGCGGCCTGCTTGACGAACTTGGCATTCACCTCGAAACCTGCGCCAACGAGGCTGGCGCCGCCGCCATGCTCAGCGCATCGGTGAACTACCCCATTCGCGGCGCGGTCACCTTCAAATCCATCGTCGGCACCAACGTCGCATCCGACGCCCTCTCCAATCTTGCGTCCGCCGGCGTCGTCGGCGGCGCGCTCATCATTGTCGGAGAAGACTATGGCGAGGGGTCGAGCATCATCCAGGAACGCAGCCACGCCATCGCGACCAAATCGCAGATCTGGCTCATGGACCCGCGGCCGGATCTTCAGAAAATCGTCGACACCGTCGAACGCGCCTTCGAGCTGTCCGAAGCCTCCAACACCCCGGTGATGATGGAGCTTCGGATCAGGGCCTGCCATCTGATCGGCCGCTTCAATGCCAACGACAACCGCAAGGGATCCTATTCGCGGCTGAACGTCATTCCGGAGCCGGTGTTCGACAAGGATCGCATCAGCCTCCCGCCCGCCACCTATGTTCAGGAGAAGCTCAAGGTCGACGTGCGCTGGCCCGCCGCGATCCAATTCCTGCGCGAGGCGGGAATCAACGAGACCTTCTCCGGCGATCTGTCCGACGTCGGGTTCGTCCTGCAGGGCGGGATGTACAATCACGTCATCGCCGCGCTCCGCACCATCGGTCTGGCGGACGATTTCGGCAACAGCCGGATTCCTCTCCTCGTGCTGAATTGCGTCTATCCGCTGGTTCCGGACCAGATCGAATCGTTCTGCAGCGGCAAGCGCGCCGTCCTCGTGATCGAGGAAGGCCAGCCCAACTACATCGAACAGGATATCAAGGTGATCCTGTCCGATGCCGGCATTCCCACCAAGGTCTCCGGCAAGAACTGTTTGCCGATGGCCGGCGAATATGTCGGCGCGGTGCTGCTGGAAGGCTTCGGAAAATTTTTCGCCCAGACGCGCCCCGCCAATCTTGGCAGCAATGACGCCGCCACCGCGGTGAGAAGCTTCAAGGAGAATGGGCGCAAGGCGCTCGATATATTGGGCCAGCCGGTCCCGAGCCGGCCGCCCGGATTGTGCACGGGCTGTCCCGAGCGGCCGGTGTTCAGCGCGCTCAAGCTTGTCGAAGAGCAGGTCGGGAAACTGCATGTCAGCGCCGATATCGGCTGTCACAGCTTCGCGACGCTCGAGCCATTCAAGATCGGCAACACCATCATGGGATACGGTCTCGGGCTCGCGTCCTCCGTCGGCCTGTCGTCGATGATGAAAAACCCTGTCGTCAGCATCATGGGCGACGGCGGCTTCTGGCATCAGGGCCTGACCACCGGCGTCGCCAATCACGTGTTCAACAAGGACGAAGGCGTCCTCGTCATCTTGAAGAACGGATATTCGTCCGCCACCGGCCATCAGCACATCCCGTCCACCGGGTCGAATTCGCGCGACCAGGCCAGCGAGATGGACCTCGAAAGGGCGTTGCGCGGCGTCGGGGTGAAGTGGATCGAGACCGTCGGCAGCTACCGCATCGGACGGTTGATCAACACCCTGAAGCGCGCCATTCTCGCGCGCGGCAAGGGCCTTCGCGTCGTCATCGCCGAAGGCGAATGCATGCTGGCCCGCCAGCGGCGCGAACGCCCCATCGCCGACGCCCGCCTCAAACGCGGGGAGCGCATGATCAAGACCCGGTTCGGCGTCGATGAAGCGACGTGCACCGGCGACCATTCCTGCATCCGCCTCTCCGGCTGCCCGACATTGACCATCAAATCCAGCAGCGATCCGCTGCGGAAGAGCCCGGTCGCACATGTCAACAATGGCTGCGTCGGCTGCGGCAACTGCGGCGAAGTCGCCCATGCCGCCATCCTGTGCCCGTCATTCTACAAAGCCGATATCGTACAGAACCCCCGCTTCATCGATCGCATGGCCCACCGCATCCGCGGCCGCGTCATCGGCTACCTGCAAGGCTAACGGGCGAACATGCCGATGACCCCTTCCCGGACGAAATCCATTCTCATCGCCGCTCTCGGCGGCGAAGGCGGCGGCGTGCTGTCCGACTGGACCATCGCAGCCATCCGTTCGGCCGGCTATCTGGTGCAGGGAACATCCATTCCCGGCGTCGCCCAGCGCACCGGCGCCACCACCTACTACATCGAATATCTGGCCGCGCCTCATGACGAGGTGGCGGACCGGCGGCCGGTGTTCGCTCTCACGCCGATTCCCGGCCGCGTCGATGTCATGGTGGCGTCGGAGTTGATCGAGGCGGCGCGCGCCGCGCAGAGCGGGTTCATCTCCCCCGACCGGACCACCCTGATCGCCTCCAGTCACCGGATCTATACAACGTCGGAAAAGATGGCGATGACCGATGGCCGCTTCGATGTCGAAGCTGCGCTCAACGCCGTCCATGCGCTCGCCCGGCGGGCCATCATCTTCGACATGCAGCACGCGGCGCAGGAAGCCCGGACGGTCATCAACGCCGTCCTGCTCGGAACGCTGGCCGGCTCCAACACGCTCGACATCGATCCGGTTCACTTCGAGAACGCGATCAAAAGCTCAGGCAAGTCCGTCGACGCCAGCCTCAAAGGCTATGCCTTTGGCTACGCCGCGGCACGCGGCGAGCCGCATCACGATGTGACCGCGGTTCCCCACGACGCATCCGTGGCCTCGGGGAAATCCTTGTCACCGGATCTGTCCGCCTTTCCGCTGGAGACGCAGTTTACGATCGGCAGCGGATATCGCCGCTGTCAGGACTATCAGGATACGCGCCATGCGCAGACCTATCTGGATCACGTGCGGGCGCTGGCGGCGACCGATCGCGCTTTGCGCGGCGCCGACCACGGCTGGAAGCTGACGATCGAAGGCGCGCGTCATCTTGCGCTGCGCATGACCTATGAAGACGTGATCCGCGTGGCCGATCTGAAATCGCGCGGGGAACGCTTCGATGCCGTGCGCCGCGAGGTCAAGGCCGCACCCGACGTGCCGCTCCATATCACCGAGTTCCTGAAGCCGGGACCGGAAGAACTGTGCGCCGTTCTCCCCCGGAGAATGGGCGACGCCCTGCTCGCATCGCTGCGAAAACGCGGCATGGAACATCGCTTCAATATCGGCATCCACGTCAAGAGCCATACCGTTTCCGGCTATCTGCTGCTGCGCCTGCTGGCGCGATTGCGGTTTCTGCGGCGCGGCTCCTGGCGCTTCGCTCAGGAAGAAGAAATACAGACACGATGGCTGGCCGCCGTGCAGGACGCCGCCCGGATCGATTACGATTTCGGCATCGAAGTTGCGGAATGCGCCGACCTCGTGAAAGGCTATAGTGGCACCTACCGCCGCGGCCTCCGGAACTTCACCTTGGTTTTCGACAAGCTTATCGATCCCGCCATCGCCAGCCTGCAATCCGCTGCCACTGCCGTGCGCGCAGCGCGCCTTGCCGCCAATTCGGACCCCGAGGGCGACAGACTGGAGCGCTTTCTTGGCGACGTGCCGGGCCCTCAGTCTCACACGCGCATTGCCAACGGGTAGTCGGGATCACATTCATGACCACATGCCTGTCTTACGCCCAGGGTTCCACCGCTCAACCGCTCATGCGCCTCACCATCGGGCAGGCGCTGCGCGAGGCCGCGGAGCGTTTCCCGGACAATGAAGCGATTGTCAGCCTGCACCAGAACCAGCGGATCAGCTACGCCACGCTCGATCAGCAGGCGGACCGGGTGGCAAGCGCTCTTCTGGCGATGGGGGTTTCGCGGGGCGACCGCGTCGCCATCTGGTCGCCGAACAACGCCGAATGGCTCATCGCCCAATATGGCGCCGTCCGCATCGGTGCGATCGTCGTCACCGTCAACCCGGCGCTGCGCGACGAGGAAGCACGTTACGTGCTCGCCGATTCAGGCTGCTCGGTCGTGTTCGCGGCGCCCGCGTTTCGCGACTTCTCGTTTGCCGATGCGCTCGGGCGAATTCGCGGTCAGCTCCCCGGCCTGCGTCATATCGTTTACCTGAGCGATCATCCTGCCGAAGGCGGGCTGTCCTGGACCGGTTTCCTGCAGCAAGAGACACCTCGACAGCAGTTGAGCAAGGCCGAGGCAGAGGTTCGCTGCGAAGATCCCTGCAGCCTTCAATACACCTCGGGCACCACCGGACGCCCCAAAGGCGCACTGCTTACGCATTACAATATTCTCAATAACGGGCATTGCGTCGGCGAGCGCCAGCTCCTGACGCCCAAAGACCGTATCTGCCTGCCGGTGCCGTTCTTCCATTGCTTCGGCCTCGTGCTGGGCGCGCTGGCCGCCGTCACGCATGCGAGCACCATCGTCCTGCCCGGTGAAAGCTTCGATCCGAAAGCGACGCTGGATTCCATCGCCCGGGAGAAGTGCACGTCGCTGTACGGCGTGCCGATGATGTTCATCTCGTTGCTGTCTCATCCCGAGATCGCGACGACAGACCTGTCGACGCTCCGGACCGGCGCAATGGGCGGAGCGCCGTGTCCGATCGAGGTGATGCGGCAGGCCGTCGACACGATGAACGTAAAGCAGATCACGGTCGTCTACGGGATGACGGAAACCTCGCCGATCTCGTTCCAGTCGCTGGCCGACGACAGCAACGAAATCCGGGTCACGACCGTTGGCCAGATCCACTCGCATCTCGAAGCCAAGGTGATCGGCGACAAGGGGCAGACCCTCGAGATCGGCAAAACCGGCGAGCTGTGCGTGCGCGGCTATTCGGTCATGCAGGGGTATTGGCGCAATCCGGAAGCCACCCGCGAGGCCATTGACGAGGAAGGCTGGATGCACACCGGTGATCTGGCCGTGATGATGCCTGACAATTATCTGCAGATCGTCGGCCGCATGAAAAACACCATTATCCGCGGCGGAGAGAACATCTATCCGCGCGAGATCGAGGAATTCCTGCTGACGCTGCCCGATATTGCCGAAGCTTACATCTTCGGCCTGCCGGACCCTACCTATGGCGAGGAGGTGTGCGCCTGGATCAGGTTGCGTTCCACTGCCAATCTATCCGGCGAGGAAATCCGGGCGCGCTGCAAGGGGAAAATTGCGACCTTTAAAATCCCGCGCTATATCAGGCTTGTCGAATCATTCCCTTGCACCGCGAGCGGCAAAGTTCAATATTTCAAGATGCGCGAAGCCGAGTTAAGCGTCCGAGAGGGCACCGCTGCTTCGGCGTAATTTGACAGGCGGTGCGGGGCCTGAACCTCTGTTTGCAGAGGGAAGAGGTATCTTTGAGCGTACCGAGAACTCTACGAGGCGATGAACCCGTACGAGAAGATAAGTATCCTCCCAAGGGATATGTCCGTCATTCGGCGGAATCCGAGACCATTGAGGTCCTGGCCGATACATGGACCTATCTCATCATTCGCGAGGCGTTTTTCGGCGCGCGCCGCTTCGCTGAATTCCAGCGCAAGCTCGCGATCCCGCGCGCGACGCTGAGCAACCGCCTCGTTCATCTTGAGAAGAACAAGATTTTGCGCCGCGTGGGCAAGACCGGCGAGCACAAGCAATATCGCCTGACGGAACGCGGCATCGACGTCTATCCCATCACACTGGGGATGATGTGGTTCGGCGATAAATGGATGTGCGAAGGCACCCCGCCGCTGGCGCTGTTTCACAAGACCTGCCGTTCCTGGTTCTCAGCCAAGGTGGTCTGGCGCGAGACCGGACAGCCGGTCGACGCCAAGAAAATCTTCATTCGCATTCCGAAGGATTACTGGATCCCGCGCCCCAAGAAAACGATCCGCCAGCGCCGCGCGACCTGGAGCGGCGACGTTCAGGGACGACGGCCGTGCTCCGCCGAACGCATGCTGTCGGTGGTCGGCGATCGCTGGACCTTTCTCGTGCTGCAGGAATTATTCCACGGCAATCACCGCTTCGACGAATTCATCCACAATCTCGAGATCGCACCGGGAATATTGTCCGGCCGCCTCAGCAATCTTCATCGCGCGGGCTTCATCGAGAAAAGCGACGAACGCGGCGGCTACCATCTGACCCAGATGGGCCTCGACAGTTACGGCCCCATGATCCTGATGAAAGTCTGGGGCGAGCGGTGGGTGGTTCGGGAGAACCAGAGAAACTTCGACTGCGTCGATCCCGAGGGACGCGTTGTCAATCCGGTCGCCGTCTGCTCGAGCTGCGGCGGATTGCTCAACGCCCACGACGTTTCCTACGTCTGCAACTATACGCCCCCGACCTGACTGGTCGTGATCGGCGGGCCGATCAATGGATCGCAAATCGGCCGGTGAGGTTGCGCAAATCGCCGCACCCCCGGCCGGCGTGTACGGGCAAAAGGCAGAGTGGCAGAACGCCGCAGCAGCCGAGCGGCAAGCGATGCGCCGGGATTGCAGGGCGCTGGAGCGGGCGAAGGGAATCGAACCCTCGTATGCAGCTTGGGAAGCTGCCGTTCTACCATTGAACTACGCCCGCGCGGGACGACCTTAGCCGTAACCCGCCGCGCACCGCAAGATGGTTCCGACGATGGAATTCGGGTGGCGGCGAGTGTGGAAAAGCGCGACATTTCCCGAGCGCGACGCGGGACGGCCATGGCAAGGTGAGGCGCCAAATGACATCCGCTCAAATGACAACCGCTCTTGCATTGTTCGATACCGCGATCGGACGTTGCGGCATCGCCTGGGGCGAGCGTGGCGTGCTCGGCATTCAGTTGCCGGAGGCCGACGATCATCGCACCCGCGCCCGCCTCGCGCAAAAGGCGCCCGGCGCGCAAGAGAGCGCCATGCCGGACGACATCGGGCGGGCCTGTGCCGCGATGACGCGGCTGCTCGAGGGCGAGGCGACGGATCTCGGCTTCATCCGCATCGACATGAACGGGATATCGGCGTTCAACCGCAGCGTTTATGATATCGCCCGCGCCATCGCCCCCGGCGAGACCCTGACCTATGGCGAGATCGCCAGTCGCCTCGGCGACAAGCTGCTGTCGCGCGCCGTGGGCAAGGCGCTCGGCGAAAATCCGTTCCCCATCGTCATTCCCTGCCACCGGGTGCTGGCGGCCAACGGCAAGACCGGCGGCTTCTCCGCCAATGGCGGCGTCGCCACCAAGTTCCGGATGCTCGCCATCGAACGCGCGCACATCGCCGGGCCGGCGGCGGATGACGCGCCGATGCTGTTCGATCCTGGCCTGTCCATCGCGCCGCGCCGCCAGCGCCGCTAGACATCATCGGCAGCGCGATCACGGCGCCTCCGGTTGCGCCTGAGACGCAGCGATCGATCGCATTTGAATCACTTTGGCGGCTTTAACCTTACCCATCGCCCCAAGTGGATGATTCAATAATTCCACATTTGCCATCGCTGCGCGACGCTATGACTTTCGCCTCTGGGGATCGGGAGGTGATGCATGAGCGTTTCGGAACTGGCGGCGTGCGACGCGGTCACGACATTCGGCCAGCGCAGGATTGCCCCGCGCGCCTGCATCATCGACGCCAAACGGCATATCCGCACGTTTCTCGGCGAGGCGCTTGACGAACTCGGCTTCATCACCTGCGCGGGCGCAGGCGCGGACGAGCTTCGCACGCTTGTGGAGACCCACCTGCCGGACCTCGTCGTGCTTGGACTGCCGAAAGACGATGTCGAGGCGGAGGAGATTTTCAGGATTCTCGGCGGCGGGCGCTACGACGGCAAGGTGCTGCTGATCGGGCCGAAGGAGTCGCACGTCATGAAGGCGATGCGCCAACTCGGCGACGAATGCGGCGTGGCGCTGCTGCCGCCGCTCGCCACGCCGTTCAGCGCCGAGGGATTGCGCGCGGGCGTGGCGACGCTGCTGCCACAGCAGGCGCCGCCCAGCCCCGCAGTGGATGTCGCCGAGGCGCTCAAGGCCGGCTGGTTGGAATTGTGGTATCAGCACAAGATCGACGTGCGCACCCTCGCGCCGCGCGGCGCGGAGGCGTCAATCCGTCTGCGCCATCCGGCCTGGGGCGTGGTGCCGCCGGCGGCTTTCGTTTCCGACGAGAGCGATCCGCAATTCCGCAGCCTGTCGGATTTCGTCGTCGGACGCGCGCTGGACGACTGGCACTATTTCGTCGACCAGCACGGCCCGGTGGACTTGTCCATCAACCTGCCCGCCGGCTTTCTGGAAGATCGCAGTTCGGTCAGCGCGCTGTGCCGCCACCTGCCCCGCCATCCCGCGTTCGCGGGGCTGATCGTCGAGATCAAGGCCGGTGAGATGCTCGACAAGATCGACCTTGCGATCGACGCAGCGCGGCGCATGCGCTTTCACAACATCGCGCTCGCCATCGACGATCTCGGCGCGGACTGGCCGTGCTTCCTCGATCTGCCGAGCTTTCCGTTCGTCGAGATCAAGGTGGACCGCGCCTTCATCACCGGCTGCGCCGACGATCGCCTCAAGCAGGCGGTGTGCCGGCGCATCGTCGGCCTCGCCGGCAGCATGGGCGCGCGCACCGTCGCCAAGGGCGTCGAGACGCGATCCGATCTGCTCGCCGCGCATGCGCTGGGGTTCGATCTCGCGCAGGGACACCTGTTCGGCAAGCCCGTCAGCGCCAGAAAATTCGCCCGCGCCGCGCTGGCGCGTCCGGTGGGCGTGCTGGAACAGCCGTAGGATCACCCGGCCGGCGCGGGCCGTGCTTTCGGATTCCAGTCGGTGAAGCGCACTGCGGCCGCAGCGAAGACTCCGACCAGGATCATGGAGGCCGCGGCCAGCCAGAAGAACTCTGTGCTGGTCGCGCCACGCTGCATCAGCCACCATCCGCCGGCGACGACGAAGACCAGCCGCGCGGTTTGCGCCAGCACCGGACCCAGCACTTTCGCCGCCCCCTGCGACGAAAAATAGAGCGAGATCGACAGGCCGATGAACGCGAACAGCGGCGCGGCGATAGACAGATAGTGCCGGCCGGCGGCGCGCACCGCCGCGTTATCGGTGAAGACGTTCACCCACAGATCGGGAAAGACCGCGAACACCGCGCCGACGCAGCCGACCGCCGCGAATGACACGCCGCCGGCGATCCAGGCGATCCGCCGCGCCCGCGCGACACGCCCGGCGCCGATCGCCATACCGATCATCGGCACCGAGGCGATGCCCACCGCGAACGCCAGCGACGTCAGCATGAATTCCAGCCGCGCGCCGATGCCGTAGCCGGCCAGCACCTCGGTCCCCAGACCAGCCAGCATGCGCGTGAACAGCGTGATCGTCAGCACTCCCTGCAGCGGCGAGAAACAGGCCACCGCACCAACCTTGAGGATGTCGTAGAACATCGCGCCCTGCAGGCGGATGCGACGGACGCTCAGCTTCACCCGGCTGTAGCCGGAGAGCAGATACCAGGCCATCACGGCGGTGCCGATCGAAAATGCGATCAGGGTGCCGGCGGCGACGCCGCGCATGCCGAACGACGGCACCGGACCGAGGCCGAGGCCGAGAACGCCGCCGAGCAGGATCTGCAGCAGCGCGGCCACGAGCACCATCGCCGACGGCAGCCGCATGTTGCCGGTGCCGCGCAGCAGCGCCGCCAGCGTGTTCATGATCCAGGGAATGACTGCGCCGCCAAACAGGACCTGGCTATAGGCGATGGCCTCGTCGAGCACGCGGCCCTGCCCGCCGAGGAGCGCGAACAGCCTCGGCCCGAACACCAGCATGCCGATCATGAACACCAGCCCGAAACAGATGCCGATGGTCAGGCCATGAACCGCCAGCGTCGCCGCGCGCGCCGCATCGTTGGCGCCCAGCGCCCGCGCCACCGCCGACGCCACCCCGCCGCCCATCGCGCCGCCGGACATGGTCATCATCAGGATGACGAAGGGAAATACCAGCGCCATCGCCGCCAGCGGCTCGACGCCGAGGCGGCCGATATAGGAGGTCTCGGCGATCACGACGCAGGTGCCGGCCGTCAGCGCCACCACATTGGGCGCGGCCAGTTTCAGCAAAGTGCGGAGGATCGGACCGTCCAGCAGCGGATTGCTGTATGTCCGCCTCGGCGGCGACGGCGACGGCGGCTGGCCTTCCACCGCCGCGGATACGTCAATCGCCCCAAGCTCGGACATGCACTCCCCCGGGCGGCGATTGGCATCGGTGCCGGTCACGGCCGTCCGGCGAAAGCCATAGCATCGAATGGCGGGCGGACAACACGCCGCCCGCGCATGACACCTGTTCGCCGCACACCATGGCTCGCGGCGATCAGGCCGTTAGCAGGGGAACCACCTCGGCCATGCCGGCCGGCTCGGGCCGCAGCCACAGCCCGGCGAGAGCATCGTCCCCACCCGGCGCCAGCACCGCGAACGGGTCCTGCGGCGACAGGCGATGATCGACCACGAGCTTCGACAACAGCAGCCGGCGGGCGTCGCCGCGCATGGCGTGAATGCGGCCGGCCTCCCAGGCGAAAACGACCGCGCTCGCGACATGGTACAGGGTGCTGGTGGCGCGCCGCGCCTCGGCCTCGTTTTCGGAGCGCGCCGCGACGTCGCGCGCGAAGCCGATGGCCTTGTCGGTCAGGCCGCGCAACCGGTCGCGCCAGTCCTGCGGCACGCCCGGCATGTCGTCGATGCGCGCATGCAGATCGGCCCCGAGCGCCGCTTCCGCGCCATGGCGGCCGACCGCGCGCGTGAGCGTATCGAGCGCGACGATATTGCCGGTGCCCTCCCAGATCGAACCGAGATGAGCATCGCGCAACAACCGCGACGTGGCGAATTCCTCGACATAGCCGATGCCGCCGCGCATCTCCAGCGCATCGCCGCACACCTTGCGGGCATCGCGCGTGGCGCGGTATTTCAGCGTCGGCGTCAGCACCCGCAACAGCGCCGCCGCATCCTGACTGCCGGCCTCGGCGCGGTCGAGCGCATCGGCGGTGATGAAGCTCATCGAGATCGCCTGCTCGGTCGCCAGCATGATCTTCATCAACTGCCGCCGCGCCAGCGGCATGTCGATGATGCGGCGGCCGAACACCACGCGATTGGTGGCGACCGTGTTGGCATCGTGATGCGCCCGGCGCATCAGCGCCGCCGACTTCACGCCGTTGGACAGCCGCGACCAGTTGACCATCTCGGCCATCTGCACGAAGCCGCGATCGAGGCGGCCGACCGCGTAGGCGACCGCGCCTTCGAGCTTGATCTCGCCCGACGCCATCGAGCGGGTGCCGAGTTTGTCCTTGAGGCGGACGATGCGGTAGTGGTTCGGCGAACCGTCGTCGAGCCGGCGCGGCATCAGAAACAGCCCGACGCCGCGGGTGCCGCCGACCGCGCCCTGCGGCCGCGCCAGCAGCATCACCACCTCGGCATCGGCGTTGGAGCAGAACCACTTCTCGCCGTGGAGCCGCCAGTGATCGCCCTCCTGCACCGCGGTGGTGGTCAATTTGCCGACGTCGGAGCCGCCTTCCTTCTCGGTCATGAACTGACCGCCCTGGGTGAGCTTGTCCATGTCGGTCTGGGTCAGGCCGTCGAGGTATTTCGCCTTCAGCGCCTCGTCGCCGAACCGCGATAGCAGCCGCGCCGCGCCGTCGGTGACGTTGATCGGGCACCCCATGCCGAACTCGGCCTGATTGAACAGGAAGGTGAAGGCATGCTTGGCCACCGCCGGATAGGTCTCGCCCCAGCCGAGAATGCCCTTGCGATGCGACATGGCGTGAATGCCGAATTCGCCATAGGCGGCGCGCTCCAGCTCGCGATAGGCCGGATGATATTCGATCCACTGCCGGTCGTTGCCGAACCTGTCGCGATGATGCAGCACCGGGCCGTGCCGGTCGGCGAGGCGCGCGCACTCATCGAGAGGACCGCCGACGAGCCCGCCGAGGCGGTCGAGATGCGGCGCGATATGCCGGAACAGATTGTCGGGCAGATGAACCCGCAGCAGGTCCTGCAGCGCCGTATCGAGGCGGTAGAAATTCTGACCCGTGGTGTCGGGCGCGATCAGTCCGAATGCGGACGTCGATGCGGTTGCGGCGGGCGCGCCGGTTGTTGCGGCTGCGGCTATCATGGCGTTCTCCCGGACATGGCTCGCGGCGAATGATCCGGGATTTGGCCAACAACGGCAAGCACGGGTAAATCCGCGGTGCGGAATTAGCCCTTGAAATGCTTCGACAGCTTCAGGCCCTGGCCCTGATAGTTCGAGGCAATGCGCTGGCCGTACAGCGCATCCGGCCGCGACAGCATCTTCTCGTAAACCAGACGGCCGACGATCTGACCGTGCTCGAGAATGAACGGCACCTCGCGCGAGCGCACCTCCAGCACCGCGCGTGAGCCCTGTCCGCCGGCGCCGGCATAGCCGAAGCCCGGATCGAAGAAGCCGGCGTAGTGCACGCGGAACTCACCCACCAGCGGATCGAACGGCACCATCTCCGCGGCGAAATCCGGCGGCACCTGTACCGCTTCCTTGGAGGCGAGAATGTAGAACTCGCCGGGATCGAGGATCAGGCTGCGGTCGGGCCGGGCGCGGATCGGTTCCCAGAATTCTTCCACGGCGTAGCCGGCGCGGCGATCGATATCGACCACGCCGGTGTGGCGCTTGGCGCGATAGCCGACGAAGCCGTCGGAGTCCGCGCCGGACAGATCGACGCTCAGCGCCACGCCGCCCACAAGATCGGCGTCGTCGGCGTCCACCAGCCGCTCCGCCGCATGCAGCGCGTGCAACTCGTCGTCATCGAGCAGCGGATGGCCGGTGCGGAAACGGATCTGCGACAGCCGGGAGCCTTCGCGCAGCAGCACGGGAAACGTCTTGGGGCTGATCTCGGCATAGAGCGGGCCGTGATAACCGGCGCCGATCATGTCAAAGCGGCGGGTGCCGTCGGCGATGACGCGGGTGAACACATCAAGTCGCCCGGTCGAGCTTTTCGGATTGGCAGCAGCGACGATGGCCGGCGGCAGCGCGAGGCTCTCCAGCAGCGGCACGATGTAGACGCAGTTGGTCTCCAGCACCGCGCCGTCCGACAGGTCGATCTCGTGCAGCTTCAACTCGTCGATACGCTGCGCCACGGTGCAGTCGGGCCCCGGCAGGAAACTCGCGCGGACGCGATAGGCGATCGCGCCCAGCCGCAGATCGAGACTGGCCGGCTGGATCTGGCTTTCGACGAAATCATATTCGGGCAGGATCAGGCCGGCATCGGCCATGGCCGCGATCATGCGATCCGGCAGGATGCCCGTGGCGTCGGCTGGCAGGGTGAACGGCACCTTAGGCGGTCCTCGTCTGAAGTCTGTCCTCGTCTGGCGGCCCGACAATGCAGAAAGCCAATAAAAACGGCTATCCGATGCCGCGCTTGACGGAAAGGCCATGCGGGACTAAGGGTGGCACTTATCCCGTGGTCATTTGAGCCGGCCGGCTTGCAGCCACGTTAAACAACTCGCTAAACAGGCCGGGGACGTGTGATCCCGGCCCGTTGTATCCAGAAATGGATTCCCCAGGCCGGTTTTTTTGTGCCCGTCGCAAGGCGCGCACGATGGAGCGCACATGTCCGACACCACGTCCCGATCTCCCGCCCACGCCTACCGCCCCGAAACCCGCCTGGTGCATTCCGGCACGCTGCGCTCGCAATATGGCGAGACCTCGGAGGCGCTGTTCCTGACCCAGGGCTTCGTCTACGACACCGCCGAGCAGTGCGAGGCGCGCTTCACCGGTGCCGATCCCGGCTTCCTGTATTCACGCTTCTCCAATCCGACGGTGGCGATGTTCGAGCAGCGCATGGTCGACCTCGAAGGCGCCGAGGCCGCGCGCGCCACCGCCACCGGCATGGCTGCGGTCACCACCGCGATTCTCGCCCCGCTCAAGGCCGGCGATCACGTCGTCGCCGCGAAGGCGCTGTTCGGCTCCTGCCGCTACGTGGTCGAGGACCTGCTGCCGCGCTACGGCATCGAGTCCACGCTGGTGGACGGCCACGATCTCGACCAGTGGCAGAAGGCGATGCGCCCCAACACGAAATCGTGCTTCCTCGAAAGCCCGACCAACCCGACCCTCGACGTCGTCGACATCGCCGCCGTCGCGGACATCGCGCACAGCGCCGGCGCGCGGCTGATCGTCGACAACGTGTTCGCGACCCCGATCTGGCAGAGCCCGCTCGCGCTCGGCGCCGACGTGGTGGTGTATTCGGCCACCAAGCACATCGACGGACAGGGGCGCTGTCTCGGCGGCGTCATCCTCTCGTCGCAGGCTTTCATCCAGGATCACATCCACACCTTCCTGCGCCAGACCGGCCCGGCGATGTCGCCGTTCAACGCCTGGGTGCTGCTGAAGGGGCTCGAAACGCTGAGCCTGCGCGTCAAGGCGCAGACCGACAACGCCGCCGCCATCGCCGATGCGCTGGCGAGCCATTCCAAGATCGCGCGCCTCGTCTATCCAGGCCGCGCCGACCATCCGCAGGCCGCCATCGTCAAGAAACAGATGCGCGCCGGCTCGACCATGATCGGCTTCGAGGTCAAGGGCGGCAAGGCGGCGGCGTTCCGCACGCTGAACGCCCTCAAGCTGGCGAAGATCTCCAACAATCTCGGCGACTCCCGAAGCATCGTCACCCATCCGGCGACCACGACGCATCAGCGCCTCACCCCCGAGGCGCGCGCCGAACTCGGCATCGGTGAGGGCTTCATCCGCTTCTCCGCCGGCCTCGAACACAAGGACGACCTGATCGAGGATCTGACGGCAGCGCTGGAGAAAGCCTGACGACGCCAACGGCCGAATGCCTCAGCGCTGAATCCGCAACTCGGCGGGGTTGATGCGCGCGGCCTCGATGATCATGGTGGCGAGCGCGCGGCCGATGCAGTCGTGCACGCGCTTGGCCATGCCGAGGCCGTGGACCGGGCCGAACAGGTCGAAGTCGCCGGCCTCGTTCCAGTGCCGCATGATCGCGAAGCGGTCGAACATCGGAATCTCGAATTCCTGCGCCACCACGCGGATGGTGTCGTTGTAGGGCGACACCGACAGCATCGTCTCCATGCGCGGGTTGTATTGCAGGTTCATCACCAGCGCGTCGGCCCCCGCCTTCTGCAGCGCGCTCACGCCCGCCTCCAGCGCGGCGCGGAAATCGTCGGGATCGATCGCGCGCATCGCATCCACCGTGCCGGTCTGCCAGATCACCAGCGCCGGCTTCTGCTCCGGCGGCAGTTTCGCCAGCAGAGCGCCGAACCCGTCGGCGGCCTCCGAGGCGAGCTTCTTCGGCCGCAGTTCGGTGCGCACGGTGACGGCGACCCCCGGCAGCCGCTCGCGCAGCGCCGCCTCGAGCCGCGCCGGATAGGATGCCGCCGCCCCGTCGGGCCCGGCCAGCGCCGACGAGCCGCTGCCGATCACCAGGATATTGAGCCGCTTGTCGCCCTGCACCGCGGCCGTGACTTTCGGCAGCGTGCTTTCCGTCGCCAGCAGATAGGCCGGCGCGACGCAGGCCGGCGTGTCCTCGGCGCGCGCCAGCGACGTCGCCCAGACCATCACCGCCACAGCCGCCAGCACCCGCTTCATGATCCGCCTCCGGCGAGATCGGCGTCGCCCTCCGCGCTTTTCGCGCGCCGGTCTCCCTTGCCGACCTCGCTCTTGTACCATGAAAACAGCCAGGCGGCGGCGCTCATGATGACGACGCCAACGAGGCTGATGGCGAAATGCATCCACGCGCCGCCGGACACCTCGGCCAGGATGAAGTGGCCGGCGAAGGCGAGGAAGACGCCGAGGCAGAAAATCTCCAGCGAGTGCTGGCCGCAGAGGATCAGCGGCCGCAGCCACGGCGATGTCAGGCCGGGCCAGTTCTTCGGCAGGAACCGCACCGTGATCGCCGCCAGCGCCAGGAAGTGCACGAAGCGCAGCACGTCGAGATCGGTCTTGTTGATCGGATACATCCAGCTTTCGAGCCAGCGCGGCATGTAGACGTTGAGGCGCGGCACGTGCCAGGTCAGCGTCACGCCAAACGCGAACACCAGATAGGCGATGCACAGCCACAGGGTGACGTTCGACGACAGGATGCGCCCCATCCGCGCCGCGCCGCCGAGCGCGCACCACGCCCCGAACACGAACAGCAGCTGCCACGCGAACGGATTGAAGAACCACGCGCCGCTCGGATAGGCCGGCAGATAGAGATCGAACTGCCAGGTGATGGCGTAGAGCACCACCGACAGCGCCAGCGTCAGGTCGGGCTTGCGCAGCATCGACCACAGGATCAGCGGCAGGAACATCATCAAAACGATGTAGAGCGGCAGCACGTCCATGTTGACGGGCCGGAACTTGAGCAGCAGCGCCTGCACGATGGTGACGTCGGGCTGCTTGAGAAAATCGAGGATGCCCATTTCCTCGGCGTAGAGCGGATTGTCGAAGCGGGTGGCGACGTAGGAAATCTCGGCGAGATAGATCGTGAACAGGAAGACGTGGGCCACGTAGATCTGCCACACCCGCTTGAAGATGCGCGCGCCCGCCACCACGATGCCCCGCTCCAGCATGGCCCGGCTGTAGACGAACGCCGCCGTATAGCCCGAGATGAAAATGAAAATCTCGGTGGCGTCGCTGAAGCCGTAGTTGCGGATGGTGAACCAGGTCAGGATGTTCGGCGGCAGGTGGTCGATGAAGATCAGCCACAGCGCCAGCCCGCGAAACAGATCGAGGCGCAGTTCGCGCTCGCCCGCCGCCACCGGCAGGGCCGCGGTTCTGACGGGGGCTGCGGCGACGATCTGATCGGAGGTCCGGGGGGTCACGCGCGTCATTCGGGTTTCGGGGTGGTCCGACACATCGGCAATGGCGGTTTGGCAATGGCGTCCGCGGCGATTCGGGCGCCCCTCTTACGCAAGATCGGGCCGGCCCGCAAATTGCAGGCATTCAAATGGACAGCCGTCGCGAAGCATGCTCGATAACAACGATGTTGAAACGATGGTCGTCGCGGCGGGCATCGTGTCGCGGGCGGCGGCCGATGTCCGCGGGTCGCACTGCCGCCCGGCCGCCGCTCATGCTACCCTGAATGCCGCAACGTGGACCGAGCCCAAACGTAGACCGAGCCCAGATGTATCGCGCCGTGACCCGCCAGATCGAAGTCATCGTCAGGCCGAGCTTCCTGCCGGAACGCTCGTCCGCGGAGCATGGCCGCTACTTCTGGGCCTACACCATCGCAATCGTCAATGCGGGCGCGCAGGCCGTGCAACTGATGACACGGCACTGGATCATCACCGACGCCACCGGACACCATCAGGAAGTCCGCGGCGAAGGCGTGGTGGGGGAACAGCCGGTAATCGAGCCCGGCGAGCGGTTCGAATATACGAGCGGCGTGCCGCTGACGACGCCGTCCGGGTTCATGACCGGCAGCTACCGCATGGTCAGCGAGGATGGCGAGCCGTTCGACATCGCCATTCCGACCTTCTCGCTGGACAGCCCCGACGTCAGGCGGACGCTAAACTGAGACATGATAGAGATTTGGGTTGAAGCGTCATTGCGAGCCAACGGGTCCGGCTTCGCCGGCCCGATGGCAGGCTCCGCGAAGCGATCCGGAGGCTGCCCGTCGGGAATGGATTGCTTCGTCGCCATAGCGCGTCGAAGACGCGCGTAAACGCGCTAATGGCTCCTCGCAATGACGCAGGTGATGACCAATCGAAGATCACATCATCAGATTCCAGAGCCGGGCTCCGCCGCGCCAGACTGCGGCTCCGCCCCGGCCTCGTCCGGCGTGAATTCATAGATCGAACTGCAGAACTCGCAGGTGACCACCACCTTGCCGTTCTCCACCATGTCGGCGCGGTCCTGCGGCGTGAAGCTCGCCAGCATGCCGGCCACGGCGTCGCGCGAGCACGAACACTGCGCGCCGATCGCCTGCGTCGGAAACACCCGCACGCCGCGTTCGTGAAACAGCCGGAACAGCAGCCGCTCGCCGGACAGGTCCGGATCGATCAGTTCGATATCCTCGATGGTGCCGAACAGCGACCGGCTTTCGGTCCAGGCATCGTCTTCCGGCACCACATGAGGAGCCACGCCTTCCGGCGCATCGCCGGGATGCAGGTCGCCCTGGCGGGCCCGCTCCGGCGCCTTGGGCAGGAACTGGATCAGCATGCCACCGCCGCGCCAGCGATGCCGCGGGCCATCGCCACCACCGCGAAACTCCTCGCCGACCGCGAGCCGCACCCGGGTCGGAATCTGCTCCGAACGCTGAAAATATTCGTGCGCGGCGTCTTCGAGGTTGCCACCCTCGAGCGCCACCAGGCCCTGATAGCGGCTCATGTCCGGACCCTGATCGATGGTCATCGCCAGATGGCCGCGCCCGAGCAGCGCCGCGGAATCCTGCCCCGGCGCCAGCCGCGCAGCATCGAAGCGGGCATAGGCGCGCAGACTGCCGGGCGCGCGGAAGTCCACCACGATCAGCGACACCGGACCGTCGCTCTGGGTCTGCAGAATGAAGCGGCCGTCGAATTTCAGCGTCGAGCCGAGCAGCGTGGTCAGCACGATGGCTTCGCCGAGCAGCTTGCCCACCGGCGCCGGATAATCGTGCTTGGTCAGGATCTCGTCGAGCGCCGGCCCCATCCTGGTCAGGCGGCCGCGCACGTCGAGCGCAGCCACTTCGAACGGCAGCACGGCATCATCCACTGGCGTTGCGGATGGCGCGCGGATTTGGCTTTCGGGACTCATCGGCAAGTTTTCTCGGGCAAGTTTTCTCGGGCAACTTTCTCGGGTCGCAAATGTGCTCGTGAGGACGGGAGAGCAAACCGGCCCGGTTTGTCTGCCGCACGAGGTGCGCCGATCGGGGATCGCGTCCGCATCATATAGGACGCTTCATCGGGCAAAAAAGCCCCGGTTCCGCGCTTAGCCGATCGCGCCGAGGCTCCAGGCCAGAATGCCCTTCTGCGCGTGCAGGCGGTTTTCCGCCTCGTCGAACACCACCGATTGCGGCCCGTCGATCACCTCGTCGGTGACCTCGTCGCCGCGATGGGCAGGCAGGCAATGCATGAAGAGAGCATCGGGCTTGGCCAGCGCCATCAGCCGGGTGTTGACCTGATAGGGCTTGAGCAGGTTGTGACGATGCTCGCCTTCCTTGTCGCCCATCGACACCCAGGTGTCGGTGACGACGCAGTCGGCCTCGCGCACCGCCTCGTCCGGCCGGGTGCCGAGGACGACCGGAGCGTTCGCAGCCTTGATCCAGTCCCTCAGCATCTTGTTGGGGGCATATTCCGGCGGCGTCGCCACGCGCAGGGTGAAGCCAAACCGCTCCGCCGCATGGGCCCACGACGCCAGCACGTTGTTGTCGTCGCCGGTCCACGCCACCGTGCGGCCCTTGATGGGGCCGCGATGCTCCTCGAACGTCATCACGTCCGCCATCACCTGGCAGGGATGCGAGCGGCGGGTCAGGCCGTTGATGACAGGCACCGTCGCGTTGGCGGCAAGCTCCATCAGCGCGTCGTGATTAAGAATGCGGATCATGATGGCGTCGACAAAGCGCGACAGCACGCGCGCGGTGTCGGCGATGGTCTCGCCGCGGCCGAGCTGCATTTCCGCGCCGGTCAGCATGATGGCTTCGCCGCCGAGCTGGCGCATGCCGACGTCGAACGACACGCGGGTGCGCGTCGACGGCTTGTCGAAGATCATCGCCAGCGTCTTGTCGGCCAGCGGCTTCTCGGTCAGATCGCCGGCCTTGCGCCGCTTCTTCATCGCCAGGCTGGCGTCGAGGATCGTGCGCAGTTGCGCGGTCGGCATCTCGGACAGATCGAGAAAATGGCGGGGAGATGCGCTCATCACACTGCCTCGCGCCGCATCGGCTCACGCGACAGCTTCGCGCACGCCCGGTCGAGCCGCGACACGGCGTCCTCGATTTCCGCCTCATTGACAATCAGCGGCGGCAGCAGCCGCACCACATTGTCGCCGGCAGCGACGGTGAGCAGCTTTTCCTGCCGCAACGCGCCGACAAGATCGCCGGCGGGGACCACCGCCTTGAGACCGATCAGAAGGCCGTCGCCGCGCACGTCGCTGACCACATCGGGATAGCGATCGACGATCGAGGCCAGCTTCTGCTTCAGCAGCACCGAGATGCGCTGCACATGCTCGAAGAAGCCCGGCGCCAGCATCACGTCGAGCACGGCGTTGGCAGCCGCGACCGCGAGGAGATTGCCGCCGAAGGTCGAGCCGTGGGTGCCCGGCGTCATGCCCGCCGCAGCCTCGGCAGTGGCGAGACACGCGCCCATCGGGAAACCGCCGCCGAGTGCCTTGGCCAGCGCCATGATGTCCGGTTCGACGCCAGTCTTCTCATACGCGAACAGCGTGCCGGTGCGGCCCATGCCGGTCTGCACCTCGTCGAACACCAGCACCAGCTTGTGCTCATCGCACAGTTGCCGCAGCGCGCGGAAGAACATCGGCTCGGCGGCGCGCACGCCGCCCTCGCCCTGCCACGGCTCGATCACGATGCCGGCGGTGTGCGGCCCGATCGCCTTCTTCACCGCGTCGAGATCGCCGAGCGGCACCTGATCGAAGCCATCGACCCGCGGCCCGAAGCCCTCGAGATATTTTTGCTGCCCGCCCGCCGCCAGCGTCGCCAGCGTGCGGCCGTGGAACGCGCCCTCGAAGGTGATGAGACGATAGCGCTCGGGGCGGCCGTTCACCGCCTGGAACTTGCGCGCGAGCTTGATCGCGGTTTCCATCGCCTCGGCGCCGGAATTGCAGAAGAACGCCACGTCGGCGAAGCTCGCCTCGCACAGGCGCGCCGCCAGCCGCTCGCCTTCCGGAATCGTGAACAGGTTGGAGACGTGCCACAGCTTGGCTGCCTGCGCCTGCAGCGCCGCAACCAGATGCGGGTGCGTGTGGCCGAGCGCGTTGACGGCGACGCCGCTGGTGAAATCGAGATAGCGCTCGCCATCGGTCGCGATCAGCCACGCCCCCTCGCCGCGCTCGAACGCCACGTCGGCGCGGGCGAACACGGACATCATGTGGGACTCGAGATGCGGCTTTGCAGTTTGGCTCATGGCGACCTGATCAGACGGTAGGGAGCCGGCCACCCTGCGCACGACGGCGCGGGGATAAGTTGCTGCCTGCCCCGGAAACGAAACGTGCCGCCCGAAACAGGCGGCACGCAACGGTTATTCTATTGGCGGGCCCTGCGGTGTCAATCCACACGGCCCTTTTCCGGCCCCATTGCGCAGATTCAAAAACCGCCGGATCGGCTGCCCTTTCCGGTATTTTCCGCCGCTGCAGGCGCCGAATGGACCGAGAGGTACCGAAAACCGGTCTTTCGCGGGCTGCGGCCACAGCAAAGTGATTTAAGTTCCAGCCGGAAGATGTGGACGCAGAAACGCCGACTCTTGCGCGTGAGTCACGCCATATTGTAGCATTTTTCTTGTTAAGTACGATATCTCGTGCGGCAGTTCTGATCCTTCGACGGTCTGGTGTGCAGCGTGAACGTCCGGTCGCTCCCAAGCATCCGGCGAGGGCTAAGGGATTCTGCCCGCAGGGATTTCGGACATCTGCAATCGCGACGCCGCGTCAGGACTGGCCGGCGCGAGCCGAAAGGAAATAGGCGATGACGGTGATGAGCTGGACCGACGATCGCGTTGAACAGTTGAAGAAGCTCTGGGAAGCCGGCCTTTCGGCAAGCCAGATCGCCGCCGAACTCGGCAACATCACCCGCAACGCGGTGATCGGCAAGGTCCACCGGCTGGGGCTGTCCGGCCGCGCCAAGAGCCCGTCGTCGTCGGCACCGCGGCAGCGCAAGGTGCGCCCCGCCCAGCACATGATGCGGATCAGCCGCCCGGTCGCCCGCGGCAACACCGCGCTGGCCCACGCCTTCGAGGTCGAGGCCGAAACCGATCCGGTGGTCTATGACAACGTGGTGCCGATGAGCCAGCGGCTGACGCTGCTGGAACTCAACGAAAGCACCTGCCACTGGCCGGTGGGCGATCCGGGCAGCGCGGATTTCTTCTTCTGCGGCGGCAAGACCCTGACGGCGCTGCCCTATTGCGCGCATCACTCGCGCATCGCCTACCAGCCTGCCTCCGACCGCCGGCGCGCCACCCGCCCGACGCCGGGAAAGTGAGACAACGCAGGCATCCGCGACATCCCGGATCACATCAAAGCCCCATCCCCGCGATGGGGCTTTTTTGTTGCGAAAGGGCCGCCGGACCGCGCGTAGCCGCCGGCGACAGCGCGACAGCGGCCTATTCCGGCGCGGCAGCCTTCGCTGCCGGAAGGCAGGCGGTGAAGGTCGCGCCCTGACCGAACACGCTCTCGATCTGGAGCCTGCCGCGGTGGCGGTTGAGGATGTGCTTGACCAGCGACAGGCCGAGGCCGGTGCCGCCCTGGGCACGGCTGTCGCCGGCATCGGCGCGATAGAACCGCTCGGTGAGGCGCGGCAGGTGCTCCGGAGCGATGCCCGGGCCGAAGTCGCGCACGGCAAAACACGCCTCACCGGCGCCGTCCGCGGCTGCCGCCTCAGTCAGCGACACAATCACCCGGCCACCGGAGGCGCCGTATTTCAGGCCGTTCCCGATCAGGTTCTCGAACAGCCGCAGCAGTTCCTCGGCGTCGCCGGTGACCATCACCGGCGCCGGCGGCAGCGCCATCTCCACCGCGACCTGGCGCTCGCGCGCCAGCGGTTCGAGCCCGTCCACCACCTGACGCACCAGCGGCACGAGATCGATCACCCGGTCCGGCCGCACATGGGCGCTCAACTCGACACGCGACAGCGACAGCAGATCGTCGATCAGCCGCGCCATGCGGGTCGCCTGCGCCTGCATGATGCCGAGAAAGCGCTCGCGCGCCCGCGGGTCGTCGCGGGCCGGCCCCTGCAGCGTCTCGATGAAGCCCGACAGCGCCGCCAGCGGGGTGCGCAGTTCGTGGCTGGCGTTGGCGACGAAATCAGCGCGCATCTCCTCGACCCGGCGCAGCGCGGTGTGATCGTGGAACGTCATCAGGATGCAGTATTCGCTGCCGCCGAACGCCGCCGGCAGTTCGAGCGGCGTCACGATCAGTTCCATCCAGCGCTCCACCGGCGCGCGATCGACATAGGAGGCGCGCTGCGGGTCGCGTGTCGCGATCGCCTCGCGCAGCGCGGCGACGATCTCCGGCGTGCGCAGCGCGAACAGCGCCAGTTCGTTTCTGCGTAGTGCGGGCGCGAGCTCGGCGGCGGGGGCGTTGAAATGCAGCACCCGGCCGGCGCGGTCGAGCAGCACCGCGGCGTCGGGCATGCCCCCGATCAGCGCCTCCACCACCGGCGTCTCCGCCGGACGGGCGCCGACCGACTCGTCGGCGGCAGGCACCGCCGCGCGCAGATGCCACGGCACCAGCGCCGCCCCGGCGACCACGACGAACACCAGCCCGGCATGGGGCGCGGACAGGCCGCCGAACGCCACCGCGGCGGCGAGGCCGAGCGCGGCCGCGATCAGGATGATGGCGGCGCGGCGCAGGCGATCCGGCCACGGCGCGAAATTCGATGCGGGATCGGTGGTTGCCATGATCAGGCGCGCTCCGTGCAAACCTGTCGCCGCGGGGCCGGCTACGCCGCCGGCGACCGCGAACTCTGGCCAGCGGCAGGCTTCGCCGCCTCGTCGAGCCGATGCAACGCCGCCGCGACCCGCTTCGCCCGCAGACCGAGGATCAACTCGCGAAGCGACAGCAGGATGACGGACAGCACGAACGGCACCAGATAATACAGCACCCGGAACAGCAGCATGCCGGCCAGCAGCTCCTCACGGTCGAACTGAAACAGGCCGACCAGCATGGCGGCGTCGAACACCCCGAGCCCGCCGGGCGAATGGCTGGCAAAGCCGAGCAGCGTCGCCGACACGAAGATGACCGCGACGACGACGAAGCCGACAGCGGGCTCGTCCGGCACCAGAATGTACATCGCCAGCGCGCAGAACCCGAGATCGACGATGCCGATCACGATCTGCAGCAGCGTCAGCGGGCCGCTGGGCAGCGTCACCGTCCAGTTGCCGCGGCCGAACTCGCGCGGCTTGATCCACACCCAGACCACATAGGCGATGAGGACGGCGAGAATGACGAAGGCGGCGGTGCGGTTGAGCCAGACCGGCAGCTTGTCGATGGAAGCGGCCGCCTCCGGATGATAGGCGACGCCGAGGCCGAGCACGGCGGCGTTGCCGAGCCAGAAGGTGAGGCCGGCGAGGAAGCAGACCTTGGCAACATCGACGGCGGTGAGGCCGCGCGCCGAATAGATGCGATAGCGCACCACGCCGCCGGTGAACACGCTGGCTCCGACATTGTGGCCGATGGAATAGCTGGTAAAGCCGGCGAAGGCCGCCACCGGATAGGGCACGTCGCTGCGGCCGATGGCGCGCAGCGCGAACAGGTCATAGAACGTCAGGGTGAAATAGCCCGCGGCCACGCACAGCGCGGCGAGCGCGACGGTGCGATATTCGGTGTCGCGCAGGGCCTCGATGAGAGCCTCGACGTCGAGGCCCTTGAGCATGTGGTAGAGAATGTAGCAGGCGGTCGCGATGATCGCGACGCTGAAGGCGACGCCGAGCTTGTGCAGGATCTGCTTGTCGCGCAGGTACGCCACGGCCCCGCGTAATGTCTCCAGCATCCACACCTCAACATTCCATCGCGCACGCCGTCCGGCCGCCGCTGTCCCGGGCGGGATGAGATCGGGCCGCCGCCACGCCATTGCGCGATCATGCCTCGATCCCCCTGCTTCTAGCAGACCGGCCCCGCCACCGCGAGGTCGGCGTCACCGATTGAACCGCGTTTTCCGGGCCCGGGTCACGTTAAGAATCACATTAAGAAGGACGCCGCGCCAGGGAATACGGCATGGTGCCGCGCGGCGATCACGCCTCGGCGGCGGGAGCGGGGCGGGCCAGCACGAGATGACGCAGCCACGAGCCGATGGCGCATCCCACCACATAGACCGCGAACATGGCGAGACCGAGATCGAGCCAGTAGCCGGGGCGGGACGGCACGAACTGGAGGACGCTGGCCGCCACCAGGGCGGCCACCAGCACGATGAACTTGCGCAGCGTGACCGTGGACCAGCCCTGGCCGCGATGGACCACCGCGATCCAGCCCATGGCGAGGCCGAGCAGCGCCGCCGCCACGAGCCAGCCCCAGTTGAATGTCGCCAGATAGATCATGCTCACCTCACCACGAAATCGATGCGGCGGTTCCGCGCCTTGCCTTCTTCGGTGTCGTTGGCGGCGATCGGCTGGGTGCTGCCATAGCCCACCGCCCGGAGCCGGTCGGCCGGCAGCCCGGCCTTGACCAGATAGTCGACCACCGTCTGGGCCCGCTTCTCCGACAGCGTCATGTTGGCGGCGGCGTCGCCGTCGCTGTCGGTGTGGCCCGCCACCTCGATCACGGCGGAGGGGCAGCGCAGCGCCGTCTCCACCAGCCGGTCGAGCAGGCCCATGGAATCCCGTTCGATGGTGGCGCGGCCGGAGTCGAAGCGGATGGTGGCCTTGCCGAGCAGTTCGGTGAACAGCTGCTGGCACACGGTGGCGTCCACCGGGCTCGCCACCGGCTTGACCGAGACCTCGGCCACGGCCTTCCAGCCCTGCGGCAGATCGCTGCCGAGACCGGCGCGGATCTGGTCGCCGGCCACCGCATAGAGCGCGTCGCCGGACAGCTTGACCTCGCGGTCGGACAGCACCAGCGAACCGGTCGAGACCCGCGACAGCGCGCCCAGCCCGGCGATCGCCGCATTGGCGAAACCCTGCGGCGCGCCGACGCTGGCCTTGAGATTGTCCACCAGCTTTTCGGAGAAGAACTTGCGCCTTACCGCGGCGACGAGCTGGGCATGGACGTTGTTGTCCGGGACGTAGCCTTCCAGCGTCACCGTGCCGGCGACCGGGTCCTTGTTGGCGCGGAAGATGTAAGGCGGCGCCTTGATGGCGTTCTCGGTGAGGGTATAGCCCTCGGGCAGGTTGCGCAGCGCCGCCGCGATGGCCTCGCGGCTGCCGAGTTCGCGCGCCATGCCGGCAAGCGCGACCCCGGTGTCGGTGAGGGTGATCTTGCCGTCCTTGAGCTTGCCGATCTGATCCACCAGCAGCAGCGCCGCAGCATCGAAGCGCGCCGGCGCGCCGCGCGCCATGGTCATGCGGTCGGCGACCTCCGCTCCGCCGCCGGCGGCGCGGGCGGCCTCCACCAGCCGCGCCCGGCTCGCCGGCAACGGCGCGCTGCCGCTGAGCGTGACCCGCGTCACGTCGCGCTCGACCGACCACACGAACGGTTTGGCCTCGGGAATGAGGCGGGTGTTGTCGGTCACCCGACGTACCCCGGGAACGGCCTCGACCTGCTCCACCGCACTGCGGCGGCCCTCCTCGGAAAAGGCCTCGGCGGACAGCAGGACATCGCGGCCGGAGACCGACACGCGGGTCTTGTCCAGTACGGAGCCCTTGAGGGCCGCGGTGGCGCGCGCGGCGAGGTCGGCCTCGATCGGCGCGGTGCTGGTCCAGATCGCGACGATCCAGAGCAGGGCGAGGGGAATCAATCCCAGCCCCCATTTACGGCTCCAACTGGACAATCGGCTCATTCCGGACCTTCTGATGGTGATCGCCTGACAAAACAAAACCCGCGCCCGGGTGTCAAACTGGAAATGCGGCCTGCGCGTCCACGCCGCGCCGCGGCGGCGTCCCGGCGCGGATAACCGTTTGTTCAGTCCTTTCCGGTCAAATCCCCGGTCCGGACACTCCCTCGGCCCGCGTCATGAAACAGCTTCGCAACAACGTCATCCGCGCCGGCCTCGACGCGCTGTATTTCACCGGCGCGCATCATGTGCTGCGGCCGCTTCTCGCCGGCGTCGGCACCATTTTTATGCTGCACCACGTCCGCCCCGCCCGCGACGATGCCTTCCAGCCCAACCGGCACCTGGAAATCACCCCCGACTTCCTGCGCGCGGTGCTGACCCATGTCCGCGCCCACGACATCGACATCGTCACCCTGGACGAGGCCCGCCGACGCCTGCGCGAGCACGATTTCACCGGGCGCTTCGCCTGCTTCACCTTCGACGACGGCTACCGCGACAACCGCGACCACGCGCTGCCGGTGATGCGCGAATTCGATGCGCCCTTCACCGTCTATGTCGCGAGCGACTTTGCCGACGGCACCGGACAACTGTGGTGGGTGGCGCTGGAGCGCGTCCTCGCCCGCACCGAGCGGATCGAGGCCGAGATCGGCAGCGACGTGCTGCGCCTCGACACGGCGGACGCCGCCGCCAGACAGGCCGCGTTCGCCCGCATCCACGACGCGCTGCGCCGCCTGCCCGACGACCGCGCGGTGCGCGCGGCGGTGGCGGCGCTGTGCGCCAGCCATGGCGTCGATGACGCGGCGATCGCGCGCGAACTGTGCCTCACCTGGAGCGAGCTGCGCGCCTTCGTGCGCGATCCGCTGGTCACCATCGGCGCCCACACCGTCAGCCACTGCAACCTCGCCCGCGAGAGCGACGCGGAAGCACTGCGCGAAATGCGCGACAGCCGGACGCGGATCGAGCAGGAATTGCAGCGGCCGGCCGTCCATATCGCCTACCCTTACGGCGACCGCGCCGCCGCCGCGGCGCGCGAATTCGCCTTCGCCCGCGATCTCGGCTTCGCCACCGCGGTGACGACGCGGCCGGGCATGATCTTCGCGGAGAATGCCGCGCACATGACGGCGTTGCCGCGGCTGTCGCTCAACGGCAATTACCAGACCGAGCGATTCCTCGCGGTGCTGACCTCCGGCGCCGCCACCGCGATGTGGAACGGCTTCCGCCGCGTCGACGCGGCGTAAGTAAAGTCCCAGAAAGACAACGATATGCCCCGGACGCGGTGCGGCATGAAATGCCGCTCCGCTGAGCCGGGGCCATCCCATCACGTGCGTTTGGCGGTCCCGGTTCTGCGACGCATCGCCATAGCGCGTCAAGGACGCGCGTAAACGCGCTGTTGGCGCTGCATCGCCCGGGACAAGTACAGTCTCAGCGTTTCAAACAGCGCTCTGCCTCCCCGCCTTCCTTGACTCGGCCTTCGCCGCTGGCGCTATATCGCGCCAAAGCAACAGGAGATGTCATGTTCGGAAATCTGTTTTCGCTCGAGGGGCGCGTCGCCCTCGTCACCGGCGGTTCGCGCGGCATCGGCAAGATGATTGCCTCGGGCTTCCTCGCCTATGGCGCATCGAAGGTCTACATCACCGCGCGCAAGGCCGGCCCGTGCGAGGCGACCGCGAAGGAATTGACCGCGGCCTACGCCGGCGAGTGCATCGCGCTGCCGATCGACATGGCCACCGTGGAGGGCTGCAACAAGCTCGCCGAAGAAATCATCAAGCGCGAACCGAAGCTCGATATCCTGGTCAACAATGCGGGCGCCGCGTGGGGCGCGCCGTTCGACGAGTTTCCCGAGAGCGGCTGGGACAAGGTGATGAATCTCAATGTGAAGTCGCTGTTCTTCCTGACCAAGGCGCTGGCCAAGCCACTGCGCGCGGCGGCGACGGCCGACAAGCCCGGCAAGGTCATCAACATCGCCTCCATCGACGGCCTGTCCGTCAACCCGCTGGAGACCTATTCCTATCAGGCCAGCAAGGCGGCGGTGATCCATCTGACGCGGCGCATGGCGGCGAAGCTGATCAAGGACAACATCAACGTCACCGCGATCTGCCCCGGCGCGTTTCAGTCCGACATGAACACCGCGGCGCGCGACCATGGCGACGCGGTCGCCAAGGCCATCCCGTCGAAGCGCATCGGCACCCCGGAGGACATGGCCGGCATCGCCATTTATCTCGCCTCACGCGCGGGCGACTATGTGGTCGGCAACTCCATCGCGGTGGACGGCGGCATCGTCTATGCCAATCTCAGCCTGCCGGTGGCGGGAGAGTAAGCGCGGCGCTCAGAGCGCCGGACAGCGGAATTCGGCAACAAGGCGCGGCAGCGCGCGCATGTCATCGATCACCACGGCGGCGCCCGCGTCCCGCAGCGGGCGATCGTCGCCGGTGCGGCAATGGCTGCCGCCGGTGAAGCCGATCACGCCCATGCCCGCCGCCCGCGCCGCGGTGACTCCGGACACGCTGTCTTCGATCACGAGGCAGCGCGACGGCGCGACCGCCATCTCCGCCGCCGCGAGCAGGAACAGGTCCGGCGCGGGCTTGCTGGCCTTCACCTGCATCGCCGAGAAAATATGCGGCGCGAAGCGATCATAGAGACCGGCGCGCGACAGCGTGGTGAAGATCTTGTCATGCGCGCCACTGGAAGCGACGCACATCCGCCGCCCGATCGCCGTGAGCGCGTCGTGGACATGGGGGATGGCCTCGACCGATTGCGCCAGCGCATCGAGCAGCGCGGTGCGGCGGTCGTCATCATAGGCCGCCGGCAGCGCGCGCCCAAGCTCGCGCTCGATCTCGCTATTGGCGTCGCGCGCCGAGCGGCCGAGAAAACGCGCGCGCACCTGCTCGGCGGTGATGGGATAGCCATGGCGCGTCAGCGCCTCGGCATGGACGCGGCAGGAGATCACCTCGCTGTCGACCAGCACGCCGTCGCAGTCGAAAATGACGAGATCGCAGGAAACCGAATCGCTCAAGTCTTGTCGTCGTCCAGCGGCACGCAATACAATTCCAGCCGGTGATCCACCAGCCGGTAGCCGAGCCGGCGCGCGATCTCGGCCTGCAGCTTCTCGATCTCGTCGGACGAGAACTCGATCACCGTGCCGTCGCGCAGGTTGATGAGATGGTCGTGATGGCTTTCCGGCACCTGCTCGTAGCGGGCGCGGCCCTCGCGGAAATCGTGGCGCTCGATGATACCGGCGTCCTCGAACAGCTTGACGGTGCGATAGACCGTGGAAATCGAGATCTTGTCGTCCACGGCGACGCAGCGCCGGTACAGTTCCTCGACGTCGGGATGGTCGGCGGCCTGCGCTAGCACCCGGGCGACGACGCGGCGCTGCTCGGTCATCCGCATGCCGGTGGCGGCGCAACGTTTCTCGATATCCGTGGGCTTGCCGGCGGGTATGGATTTGAGGGCCGTCATGACAAAATTCCCGTGAAAGCGGGCGTGTTGTGCCACCGCCGGAAGGCTACGACAAGTCTCGCCGCATCACCACCGCGTTGAGGTCCTCCCCGCCGGCCCCCTTGTAGTACCGCTCGCGCCGGCCGACCACGCGGAAGCCGGCCCGCCCGTACAGCGCCCGCGCCGGACGGTTGTTCTCCTCGACCTCCAGGAACACAGTGCGGAAACCCCGGCCCGCCAGATGGCCGAGATGGGTGCGCAGCAGTTCGCGCGAATAGCCCCGGCCGCGATGGCGCTCCGCCACCGCCACCGAGAGAATTTCGGCCTCGTCGGCGGCGGTGCGCGACACGATGAAGCCGATGACGTCGCCGCCGAGCCGCAGCCGGTGGCCGAGCGCGTTGCGCTCCATCAGGATCTGCTCGAACTCCTGCGCGCTCCAGCCGCGATGGAACGCGGCGGCGTGAAGCTGCGACAGGCGCGTCGCATCGCCCAGGCCGGCCGGCTCGACCACCGCCACCGGGCGCGCGAACAGCCGCGCCACCGCGTCACAAAGTCCGGCGAGGATTCCTCGCGCCATGTCAGGGCTGCAGCCCGGGGGGAGACAGCGTCGCCACCGAGCCCGCTTTGGGCTTGGCGTCGGGCGGGCGCAGGTAGAACGGCCGGGCCAGGGCGACGGCGGGATCGGCCGCCGCGCCGGTCCATGCCACCCAGTGGATGTCGGGGCCGGGCTGGGGATCGACCAGCGCCGGCGGCGCGGTATCGGGCGGCCAGCGGTCGGCAACCAGCCGCGCGGCGTTGCCCACTATCCGCAGCGCGCCAAAGCGCGCGGCGGCGAAGGTCTCCGCCACGGGCATCACCGCCGGGCGCATCAGCATGCCGCCGTCGCCGGCCACCACCTGAGCGTAGACATGATCGTGCCGCGCATCGATGACCGACATGATCGGCTCGTCCTGCCGCCGCAGCACCTGCGGCGCGGCATAGGCCGACAGGGTGGTGAGGCCGACCACCGGCTTGCCGGCGGCGAGCGCGATGCCGCGCGCCGCCGAGATGCCGACGCGCAGGCCGGTGAAGCTGCCGGGGCCGGTGGTGACGGCGACGCGGTCGAGCGCGGCGTAGCCAACGCCCGACGCCGCCATCACCCGCGC
Organism: Bradyrhizobiaceae bacterium; assembly: GCA_020544565.1. Classification (GTDB taxonomy): domain Bacteria; phylum Pseudomonadota; class Alphaproteobacteria; order Rhizobiales; family Xanthobacteraceae; genus Afipia. The sequence goes on along the minus strand of CP078014.1, from coordinate 3,612,791 downwards.
CACCAGCGGCATCAGCGCCTCGGCGTGGCCGCGGTTCATCGTCAGCGTGTCCTGCGCCAGCATCGCGCCGGCCTCGGTGTCGAGCACGGCGGCGGCGCAGAAATCGAGGGCGGTGTCGATGGCGAGGATGAACATGGGAAAAGAGCAAACAGAAAGCGGCGAACAGAAAACCGGCGGCGGAACTTGTACTCTAACAGTCCCCCGCCCGCGCCGCTACTCGCCGCGCATCGCTATTCGCTGCTCCCTCCTCGCCCGCCTCTCACATCGGCCGGACTTCGACCACGTCGGGCACGAAGTGCTTCAGCAGGTTCTGGATGCCGTGCTTGAGGGTTGCCGTCGAGGACGGGCAGCCGGCGCACGATCCCTTCATGTCGAGATAGACGATGCCGTCCTTGAAGCCGCGGAAGGTGATGTCGCCGCCATCGCCGGCGACCGCCGGGCGGATGCGGGTTTCCAGCAAATCCTTGATGATCTCCACGGTCTCGGCATCGTCGGCGCTGAAGAATTCGTCGGCATGGGGCGCATCGCCGTCGCCCGCATCGCCGTCGGCCAGCAGCGGCGCACCGGACATGTAGTGCTCCATGATGACGCCGAGGATCGCCGGCTTGAGGTGCTGCCAGTCGCTGCCGTCCTTGGTGACGGTGACGAAATCGGAGCCGTAGAACACGCCGGTGACACCCGGCACATCGAACAGCCGCTCGGCCAGCGGCGAGCGCGCAGCGGCATCGCGGTTGGTGAATTCCATGGTTCCGCGGTCGAGCACGGTGCGGCCCGGGATGAACTTCAGGGTCGCGGGATTGGGGGTGGCTTCAGTCTGGATGAACATGACGGTCTCCGGCACATCGCCGGTTCAAGGCCGGCGCGAACGGGGTGAATGAGCTTTTCCTATAGCATAGATAGGTCGCGGAAAGGCACCCTCAAGCGACGCAGGGCAGGTGTTTCGATCGTAACGGGCAGACCCCGCTGGTCGTCCCCGCGGCGGCGGGGACCCATAACCACAGGATTCACATTGATTTTCAGTTTCCGCACCATGGACTCCCAAACATCGCGTCTTAACGATGGCGCAGGGAGTATGGGTCCCGGCGTTCGCCGGGACGACGCCGCGACTACGACAGCGCGTCGATGTCGGCATCGGCGAGGTTGCCGGGAACGAGCACGATGGGGATCGGGAACGCCCCGGCGGTCTTGGCCAGCATGGTGATGAGCGGCCCCGGGCCTTCCGCGCCCTCGCTCGCCGCCAGCACCAGCATGGCGATGTCGGCGTCGCGCGCGATCACGTCGAGAATCTGCACGCCGGGATCGCCCTCGCGGATGACGCGCTCCGGCGTGATCGCGGCGATGCCGTTGGCGCGGCCGGCGGCGCGGTCGAGGGCGGCGTTGGCCGCCTCCTCCGCCTCCTGACGCATGATGTCGGCGACGCCGAGCCACTGCTGGTTGCGGTCCCCGGTGTCGATGACGCGCAGCATCACCACGCCGCCGCCGGCGCGCATCGCCCAGCGGCTGGCGTAATAGACCGCGCGATCGCCCTCGGCGCTGTCGTCGACCACCACCAGACATTTCGGCCGGTGGTCCTGCTCGTAACTTCGCCGCGGCGTGCCCATGCCTGTCCCGGATGATGAGCGCCGATCATGCGGCCATGGCCGGGAGACGTCAATCGACCCCTCGGCGGGATGTGTCAGCGCTTCCTGATGAAGCCGACGATGTCCTTCACCGCATTCATGGTCTCGGCGGCGATGACGCGGGCGCGGTCGGCGCCGTCGGCCAGCACCGCATCCACATAGGCTGCATCCTGGGTCAGCTTCTTCATCTCGGCGCCGATCGGCCCGAGCTTGTCGACGGCGAGGTCCACCAGCGTGGCCTTGAACTGCGAAAACTGTCCGCCGCCGAATTCGCGCAGCACGTCGGCCTTGGTGCGTCCCGACAGCGCCGCATAGATGCCGACGAGGTTCTCCGCCTCGGGGCGGCCGGCAAGGCCCTTCTCCTCGCCGGGCAGCGGCTCCGGATCGGTCTTGGCCTTGCGGATTTTCTGCGCGATGGCGTCGGCGTCGTCGGTGAGGTTGATGCGCGAATAATCCGACGGGTCCGATTTCGACATCTTCTTGGAACCGTCGCGCAGCGACATCACCCGCGTGGCCGGGCCGGTGATCAGCGGCTCCGGCAGCGGGAAGAACTTCTCAGCGAGGCCGTGGGCGCGAATGGAATCCGAAAAGTCGTTGTTGAATTTCTGCGCGATGTCGCGCGCCAGCTCGAGGTGCTGTTTCTGGTCCTCGCCCACCGGCACATGGGTGGCGCGATAGACCAGAATGTCGGCGGCCATCAGGTTCGGATAGGCGTAGAGACCGACGGAGGCGTTCTCGCGGTCCTTGCCGGCCTTCTCCTTGAACTGGGTCATGCGGTTGAGCCAGCCGAGCCGGGCCACGCAATTGAACACCCACGCCAGTTCGGCGTGCTCGGCCACCTGGCTCTGGTTGAACACGACATGTTTCTTCGGATCGATGCCGGCGGCGATGAAGGCAGCGGTGACCTCGCGGATGTTGCGCGTCAGCTCGGCCGGATCCTGCCACACGGTGATGGCGTGCATGTCCACCACGCAATAGATGCAGGTGTGGGTGTGCTGCAGCCGGACGAAATTGACGATGGCGCCGAGATAATTGCCGAGGTGCAGGTTGCCCGTGGGCTGGACCCCCGAAAACACCAGTTCTTTTGCCGCCATCGTTCTCGTTCCGCTTGTGGTGGGGAGGCCGTCCTGGAGAACGGCCGCTGTCGCCCGCGTCTTTAGCCGCGCCCGGCTCACTCCCGCAAGCCGCCTCCGCGCAAATTCCCGATCGCCTCGCCCCAATTCACCACCCGGAACAGGTCGAGCAGCAGCCCGTAGAACGACACGCCCGCCGCCACCAGGCCGCCCAGGATGGTGATCCGCGCGGCGAAGCCGGCGGTTTCGGTCACCGGGGCGACGAAGGATTCGGCCAGCGCCAGCATGGCGCCCATGGCGGCGGCGCACAGCGCGATACGCGGCAGCCGCCGCCGCGCCGCGGCGTCCATCGAGAAGCCGAAGGTGGTGACGCCGCGCCAGCCGAGAATGGCGGCGCAGAACCACGCGCCGAGCGCGATGCCGGCGGCGACGCCGGCCGCGCCATGAGCGGGACCGAGCAGCGCGGCGCAGGCGACAGCGGCGGCGATGCCCGCCAGCGCCGCGATCAGCGGGGTGCGGGTGTCCTCGCGAGCAAAGAAGGCCGGCGACAGCACCTTGGCCAGGACATGGGCGGGCAGCCCGAGCGCCAGGATCGTCAGCGCCTGCGCCGTGGCCGCGGTATCGGCGGCGGTGAACGCGCCGTGCTCGAACAACACCCGGATCACCGGATGAGCGAGCACGATCAGCCCCAGCGTCGCCGGCAGCACCAGTGCGGTGGCGAGTTCGAGCCCGCGCGATTCCGCCTGCACCATCGCCGCACGGTCATTGCTTCGAATGGCGCGGCTCATCTCCGGCACCAGCACGGTGCCCATGGCGACGCCGACCACGCCGAGCGGCAATTCGATCAGGCGGTTGGCGAAATAGAGCCACGATACCGCGGCCGGCGACGCCGAGGCGACGATGGCGCCGGCGACGATGAGGAACTGCGGTCCGGCATTGGCGATCATGCCGGGGATGCCCTTGCGCAGGAAGGCACGGATCTGCGGATCGAACGAGATACGCACCGGGGTGGCGACGCCGTCGCGCCACGGCCGCCGCTGCACCAGGATCAGCATCTGCAGGCAACCGGCGAGGCCGACCGCGCCGGCGATCACGGTGGCGGAGAACTGCGGATCGTGCCGGCCCAGCAGCAGCGTCGCGATCACGCCGATCATGGTGAGGTTGAACAGCACCGGCGACACCGCCGTGAGCGCGAAGCGCTGCTCGGCGTTCAGCACCCCCATCATCACGATGGAGGGCCCGACGAAGGCGAAATACGGCATCATCAGCCGCGCATTGTCGATGGCGAGCTGCAGCGCCGCGCTGCCGGCGAAGCCCGGCGCCAGCACCGCGATCACCTGCGGCATCAGCGTGGCGAGAACCACCGCGATGACGATCAGGATGAGGCTGACGGTGCCGAGCACGCGGCCGGCGAAGGCGGCGGCGGCGGCGCGGCCCTCGTCCTCGCGTACCTTGAGATAGCCGGGCACCAGCGCCGCATTCAGCGCACCCTCGGCGAATGAGCGCCGCGTCACGCTGATGAACTGGAACGCGACCAGAAAGGCGTCCGCCACCGGGCCGGCGCCGAGCTGCGCCGCGATCAGCGAATCCCGCAGGAAGCCCAGCATCCGCGAGGTCAGGGTTCCGGTGGACATGGTCAGGATATGACGGATCATGAAGGCATTCCGGATCGCGCGCTTGCTGGCGGCGGCGCTGTCGTGATAGGTCGCCGGACCTCCCCGCTCCCGCGATCTAGCAGCTTTTGCCGGCTTCGCCCTCCGTCCGACAGGAATATCATTAATGAGCGCAGCGACATACGACGTTCTCGGCATCGGCAACGCCATCGTCGACATTCTGGCCAAGACCGACGACGCCTTTCTGGCCACACACGGCATGACCAAGGGCGCGATGGCGCTGATCGACGAGGCGCAGGCGGCCGCGATCTACCAGGCCATGGGCCCCGCCACCGAAATCTCCGGCGGCTCGGCCGCCAACACCATCGCCGGCATCGCCAATTTCGGCGCGCGCGCCGCCTTCGTCGGCAAGGTGCGCGACGACCAGCTCGGCGGCGTGTTCAGCCACGACATTCGTGCCTCCCATGTGGCGTTCGAGACCCGCCCGGCCTTCGCCGGCCCGGCCACCGCGCGCTGCTACGTGCTGGTGACGCCGGACGGCGAGCGCACCATGAACACCTATCTCGGGGCGGCGCAGGACCTCTCCCCCGCCGACATCGATCCGGCGCAGATCGCGGACGCCGCCATCGTCTATCTCGAAGGCTACCTGTGGGACCCGCAGGACGCCAAGGAAGCGTTCCTCAAGGCCGCCGGCATCGCCCACGCGCACGGCCGCCGGGTGGCGCTGACCCTGTCCGACGCGTTCTGCGTCGGCCGCTACCGCGACGAGTTCCTGCACCTGATCCGCAGCAACACCGTCGACATCGTGTTCGCCAACGCCGCCGAGCTGGCCGCGCTGTACCACAACGACGATTTCGACGCGGCGCTGACGCAACTGCGCGCCGACGCCACGCTGGCGGTGGTCACCCGCAGCGAGAAAGGCTGCGTGGTGGCGACCAAGGACAGCGTCACGCCGGTGCCGGCATTCCCGGTCAAGCAGGTGCTGGACACCACCGGCGCCGGCGACCTGTTCGCCGCCGGCTTCCTGTTCGGCACCGTGCGCGGCTTCGATCATGCCCAGTGCGGCCGCCTCGGCGCGCTCGCCGCCGCCGAGGTGATCCAGCAGATCGGCGCGCGGCCGCAGGCGTCGCTGAAGGCGCTGGCGCAGGCGGCCGACCTGCCGGTGTGAGCGCCATGCTGGCGCGACCGGCACGGATGTGCTGCACTGGCGGCTGCGGGGATTTGAACGCCCGCGGCCCGCGATGCTGAACAGGCGACGTCCCTTGCCGAAGACCGCCTCGCCAAAAATTGCCGTGCCGAAAATCGTCCGCAGCCTGCGTCGCGAATGGCAGCGCGTGAACCTGCGCTGGCAGGCGCGGCGCAGCCGGCGACAGCCGCGCGACGACTCCGCCGTCCTGGTGGTCCGCCTCGACAACATCGGCGATTTCGTGCTCTGGCTCGACGGTGCGCGCGCCATCCGCCAGCGCTACCCGCGGCCGGATTACCGGATCACGCTGGCGACGGCGCGGGAGGTGGCGACTTTCGCCGCATCATCAGGGCTGTTCGACGACGTCATCGCCGTCGACCGCGCACAGTTCGGCGCCAGCATCGGCTATCACCGCGCCGTGCTGCACCGGATCGCGGCTCTGCGCGCGGCCGTTGCCATCCATCCGGCGTTGTCGCGCACCGAGATGCCCGACGCCCTGATCCAGGCGAGCGGCGCAACCGAGCGGATCGGCATGCTGGGCGACACCACGAACCAGAGCCCGAGGAAACGGGCGCGCACCGCACGCTGGTACACGCATCTGATCGACGTTCCCGAGGAGCTGCACGAAATCGAGGTCAACAGCCGGTTCGCGCAGCAGTTCGATGCCGCCGCGAAACCGGCGCGGCCACGCCTGGAGCCGACCATGATTGCGCGGCCCGATTGGCTCGACGACACGCACGGATATGTCGTCGCGTTTCCCGGCGCCGGACTGACGGCGAAGCAGTGGCCGCCGGAGCGCTTCGCCGCGCTGATCGATCGCATTCACGCGCAGACCGGATGGTCCACGCTGCTGTGCGGACACACCTCCGACACGGATATCGCCGCCGGCATCCTGCGACGGACCAACGCGGAGCGCGTGCAGAACATGTGCGGCCGCACCACGCTGAACGAACTCGCCGGCGTTCTGAAGTCGGCGAAATTGTTGCTCGCCAACGATACCGGCGCGGCACATATCGCCGCCGCGGTCGATTGCCCCGTGGTGGTTCCATTCGGCGGATGGCATTTCGGCCGCTTCCTGCCCTATCCGGCCCAGATCGATCCACCTCCCGCCGTGGTGCGGCCGGTGTTCGTGCCGATGCCTTGCTACCGATGCGATGCCCGTTGCATCTTCCCGCGCGCGGACGGCGATCCGTTCGCCTGTCTCGACCGCGTCACCACCGACGCGGTGTGGGACGCCGTGCGCCCGCTCATCGCGCAGGAGGATGGGCGGGACACGCGGTAGCCTCGTCCGATCACGGGAAAATCAACGCCGGTTAACCACGATCAGGCTTGCGGGCAAATACGCCAGCGGCCATATCGTCACCGCCGGCGGCGGGAACCATGGTCGTGCGCCGGCGTTGACGGCGCAGGATGCCATCTGCAAAAGCGCCGATCCTTAGTTTTTGCGTATCACGGACAAACACGATGATTGCCACCTGGAGCGAATGGAAGCGCTATCCGAAAGCGGTGCGCGGCGAAAAACTCGAAGCGCCGATCGGGCCCGGCATCTACGAGGTGCGACACACCTCGTCAGGCGCGCTGTTCGCCTTCGGCGCGGTCGACAATCTCGCCCACGCGCTGGCCTCGCTCAGCGCCGGGCCGAAATCGTTCATCTCCTGGTTCGGCCGCCGCGCGCCGGTCACCTTGCCCGATCTCGAATACCGCACCTGCGCCACCGCGACGCGCGAGGACGCCAGGCGTGCGGCCGAGCGCATGGTGAGCCGCCGCGAAGCCTTCATGAGTCACGTCGCCTGACAATCAAAGCCTGACGACAGGACCGCCACCCTCGCCTCAGGCGACGAGTTTCAGTGCGGTCTGGAAGGCGGGCCGCGCGGCGCAGGCATCGAGATAGCGCTCAAAGTTCGGTCGCGTCGGAACCATCTTGAACATGCGGATGGCGTAATTGATCCCGGCGCCGATGGCGACATCGGCGGCGGTGAAGTCATCGCCGAGCAGCCACGGTCCTTTGGCCAGAGCCTGATCAAGCACATCGAAGGTCTGGGTGGTGCTGCCCCACGCGGCGCTCACGGCCGGAATATCGAGCTTCAGATAGGCTTGCAGGATCGCGGGCTCGATGCAGCTCGGCGCGAAGAACAGCCATTGCAGATATTTGGCGCGGCGCGGATCGCCGATCGGCGGCGCGAGCTTCGCCTGCGGATAGCGCTCCGCGACATAGGCGCAGATGGCAGCCGATTCAGCCATCGACACGTCGCCATCCGTCAACGCAGGCACCTTGCCCATGGGATTGATGGCGAGATATTCCGGCGTCTTGTTGGCCCCGGTGGAGATGTCGGTCAGCACGCGCTCGTAGGGCTGTCCGGTTTCCTCCATCAGCCACAGCGTGGTGAACGAGCGCGAGCGCGGCGACCAGTAGAGCTGCATCATCGGAATCTCCCGAGGCGGAATGTTACGAGGGCTTTGAGACGATCATCGAAAAAGGGCAAGAGCGAGGATGTTGGCGCAATTCATACTTTGATGGAAACAGACTGATCTGTGATGGCCGGGCCATAGCCGTTCGAAGAACGTTGTCGCTTCCGCTCGCCTGTCCTGGCCATCCACGTCTTATTTTGTTGAAAATTCTCAAGACGTGGATGCCCGGCCTGAAGCCGGGCATGACGAGTTGTCTAAGCGCAAACGCTCCCCACAAAAAAACCTCCGCGAAAATCGCGGAGGCTTGTTTTGTAAACGGCCTTGCGAGGTGGCTTATTCGGCCGCCTGCAGCGTGGCCGGCTTGTCCGCGAGATCGAAGCGGTCGGCGTTCATCACCTTGGTCCATGCCTTGACGAAGTCCTTGGCGAACTTCTCCTTGGCGTCGGCGCTTGCGTAGACTTCGGCGAAGGCGCGCAACTGGGCATGCGAGCCGAACACCAGATCGACGCGGGTCGCGGTCCACTTCAGTTCGTTGGTCTTGCGGTCGCGGCCCTCGTACAGGTTGTCGCCCGCCGGCGACCAGACCGTATCCATGGTGAGCAGGTTGACGAAGAAGTCGTTCGTCAGTTTGCCCGGCTGCGTGGTGAAGACGCCATGCTTGGAATCGCCCGCATTGGCGCCGAGCACGCGCAGGCCGCCCACCAGCGCGGTCATTTCCGGCCCGGTCAGGGTCAGCAACTGGGCTTTATCGACCAGCGCCTCTTCCGGCCGCATCAACACCAGCGCCTTGTCGTTGACGTAGTTGCGGAAGCCATCGGTGCGCGGTTCGAGCGCGGCGAAGGACGCGGCATCGGTCTCCTCCTGCGAGGCGTCGGTGCGGCCCGCGGCGAACGGCACCGTCAGGTCCACGCCGGCATCCTTCGCGGCCTTCTCGATGGCGGCGCCGCCGCCGAGCACGATCAGGTCGGCAAGGGAGATCTTGTTGCCGCTCTCCTTCTGGATGGCTTCGAGTTTCGCAAGCACTTTTGCGAGCTGCTGCGGCTGGTTGACCTCCCAGTCCTTCTGCGGGGCGAGGCGGATGCGCGCGCCATTGGCGCCGCCGCGCTTGTCGGATGAGCGGAAGGTCGAGGCCGAAGCCCAGGCGGCGGACACCAATTCGGAGACCGTGAGACCGGAGGCGAGGATCTTCGCCTTCAGGTCCGCGATGTCCTTGTCGCCGAGGGGGGCGCGATCGTTGGCCGGAACCGGGTCCTGCCAGATCAGCACTTCCTGCGGCACCAGCGGGCCGCGGTAGCGGAAGCGCGGGCCCATGTCGCGATGGGTCAGCTTGAACCAGGCGCGGGCGAAGGCATCCGCGAACTCGTCCGGGTTCTCCAGGAAGCGGCGCGAGATCGGCTCGTAGATCGGATCGAAACGCAGCGACAGGTCGGTGGTCAGCATCTGCGGAGCCTGACGCTTCGACTTGTCATGGGCGTCGGGCACGGTGTTGGCGCCCATGCCGTGCTTGGGCTTCCACTGATGCGCGCCGGCCGGGCTCTTGGTCAGCTCCCATTCGTAGCCGAACAGGTTCCAGAGGAAGTTGTTGGTCCATTTGGTCGGCGTGGTGGTCCAGGTCACCTCCAGCCCGCTGCCGATGGTGTCGCCGCCCTTGCCGCTGCCGAACGAGCACTTCCAGCCGAGGCCCTGCTCCTCAAGTCCCGCCGCTTCCGGCTCGCGGCCGACCAGCGAGGCGTCGCCGGCGCCATGGGTCTTGCCGAAGGTGTGGCCGCCGGCGATCAGCGCCACGGTTTCCTCGTCGTTCATCGCCATGCGGGCGAAGGTCTCGCGGATATCCTTGGCCGCGGCGAGCGGGTCGGGATTGCCGTTGGGGCCTTCCGGGTTGACGTAGATCAGGCCCATCTGCACCGCGCCCAGCGGGTTCTGCAGCTCGCGCTCGCCGCTGTAGCGCTCGTCGCCGAGCCAGGTGCCTTCCGGACCCCAATAGAGTTCTTCCGGCTCCCACACGTCGGCGCGGCCACCCGCAAATCCGAACGTCTTGAAGCCCATGGATTCGAGGGCGACGTTGCCGGTCAGGATCAGGAGGTCGGCCCACGAGATCTTGCGGCCGTATTTCTGCTTGATCGGCCACAGCAGGCGGCGCGCCTTGTCGAGGTTGACGTTGTCCGGCCAGCTGTTGATCGGCGCGAAGCGCTGCTGTCCCGCGCCGGCGCCGCCGCGGCCGTCGGTGATGCGGTAGGTGCCGGCGCTGTGCCAGGCCATGCGGACAAACAGCGGCCCGTAATGGCCGAAATCGGCTGGCCACCACTCCTGCGAGTCCGTCATCAGCGCCTTGAGGTCGGCGATCACCGCGTCGAGGTCGAGGCTCTCGAATTCCTTGGCATAGTCGAACGCCTCGCCCATCGGGTCGGACAGCGAGGAATTGTGATGCAGCACCTGGATGTCGAGCTGATCCGGCCACCAGTCGCGGTTGGTGCGGCCGCCTTTGTGCGCCACGGGGCACTGGCCCATGCTCTTGTCGTCGGTCTTCGCGTCCATGTCGTTCTCCGATTGTTTTGTTTGTCTGGATGCGCCGCGCGCGGAGCCGCGGCCGCATCCCCTCGTCCCGACTTTGGAAGAATTCCAGTATCAGGTCCAGTCGATTTGCATTGACCTGTCGATAAGACTATCTGATCGCCATGGTGACATTGAGACAGCTCAAATACCTCTCGGCGCTGGCCCGCCACGGCCATTTCGGCCGCGCCGCCGAAGATTGCGCGGTGACCCAGCCGGCGCTGTCGATGCAGATCAGGGATCTGGAAAAGACCCTCGGCGTCGCGCTGGTGGAGCGGCGGCCGGGCGAGGTGACGCTGACCGACGCCGGGCGGGAGATTGCGCGGCGCGGCGACGAGGTGCTGGCGAAGTCGCGCGACCTGATGGATTTCGCCCGGCATCGCGGCCAGCCGCTGACCGGGCGGATGCAGCTCGGCCTCATTCCTTCGCTCGCGCCCTATCTGCTGCCGAAAATCCTGCCCGATCTGCAGGCGCATTTTCCGGACCTGCGGCTCGAGGTGCGCGAAACCCAGACGCGGCAACTGCTCGACGAGATCAAAAGCGGCGCGCTCGATTGCGCGATGCTGGCGCTACCGGTGCATGAGAGCGAGATCGAGACCGCGCATCTGTTCGACGATCCGTTCCTGCTGGCCATTCCGGCCTGCGACCGCCGCGACGCCGCCGCCCGCGTCGCCGCCCACGACATCGACCAGAGCCGGCTGATCCTGCTGGAAGACGGGCACTGCCTGCGCGATCAGGCGCTGGCGTTCTGCGCCACCGCGCAGCCGGCACGGCCGAACGGCCCGACGGCCGGCGGCATGACGTTCGGCGCGAGCAGCCTCGCCACGGTGATGCAGATGGTGGCAAACGGCTATGGCATCACGCTCATTCCGCAGATCGCCACCGATGTCGAACTCCGCGATGACCGCGTGACGATGCTGCGGTTCGAGGAGCCGCAGCCGGGCCGCAGCATCGGCCTGGTCTATCGCCGCACCTCGCCGCGCAAGCAGGACTTCCGGGCGCTCAGTGAACTGGTGAAAGACGCCTTCGCACCGCGCCGCGAGACGACAACAGGCGGCTGAGGTCAGTTACGCCAAGATATGTGAATAACGGGAATAAAGGGGATTTTGTCGTGACGTATAAGCACGACTCGGAAACCGTGGGGAGCAGCACAAAGCCGCCCAGAGGGTTCAGCTCTAGGCGGCCAGTGTGCGAGCTCGTAAAGCCTTGGTGAAGCCACGAGCAGCGCTGTCTTTCGACAACGGGAGTAGAGTCCCGTGAGCTTGGCGTGTCAAGGTTTCACCTTTTATCAACAGCAAATCACAAAGGTGAACTATGAACTACGCACTAAGGAAAGCCCCGATTGGTACACGGTGTCACACTGGTGAAATTTGTCCGGAAAGCGGGGTATGGCGCGTTGAAGGTCAACCGACGACCACCGCACCGATTGCCAAAGGCAACCGTATGCCGCCTTATAAGGGCAAAGCAGTCGTGTGGGTTTTGACCCAGTACGCTTAGTGAAAGTGCACTATTCACAAAATGAAAGGGCGGCTCAACCGCCCTTTCTAATTTGGTGTAAGGATTTTGCGTAACGGCTCAGAGCGTCAGCGTGCCGGCTTTCGCGGCGGCGTAGCGCTCGCCGATCTTCTGCCAGTTCACCACGTTCCACCACGCCTTGAGATAGTCGCCGCGGCGGTTCTGGTAGTTCAAGTAATAGGCGTGTTCCCACACGTCGTTGCCGAACAGGACCCGCTTGCCGTACATCAGCGGCGTGTCCTGGTTGGGCATCGCCTCGATGCCGAGCTTGCCGTCCTTGGTGACGGTGACGAACACCCAGCCGGAGCCGAACTGGCCGAGGCCCGCGGCGTTGAACCTCTCCTTCATCTTATCGAGGCCGCCGAGGTCGCGGTCGATCGCGGCCAGCACGTCGCCCTCCGGCGCGCCGCCATTCGGCGCCATGATCTCCCAGAACATGGTGTGGTTGGCGTGGCCGCCGAGATTGTTGCGGACGCCGACACGGATGCCGTCGGGCACGTTGACGAGGTTGGCGAGGATGGCCTCGACCGGCGTCTGGCCGAGCTGCGGCGCGGTCTTGGCGAAATTGTTCATGTTGGCGACGTAGGCGCCGTGATGCTTGTCATGGTGGATTTCCATGGTCTTGGCATCGATGTGCGGCTCGAACACGTCGGTCGCGTAGGGCAGCGGCGGCAGCTTGAACGGGCCTTCGGGGGCGGCCGTCTGGGCAAGCGAGATGCGGGGCAGTGCGGCGGCGGCGGCAAGACCGGCGGCCCCGGTGAGCAGATGACGGCGAGAAAGGCTGATCATACGAGCGTCTCCCTGTTGGTCGGCGCGGGCATCATGGCGCAAATCCCGAGACTGCGCCATGACAGCCGCGGCGTTTGCCACCTCCCAAACGAAAAGGGGCGGCAACATGCCGCCCCTTCTCCGCAATAATGCGACCGCTCGCCTTACTCGGCGGCGGGTGCGTTCTCGGCCTTCGGCTTGGCTTCGAGGTCCTCGCCGGTGGCCTGATCGACGGCCTTCATCGACAGCCGCACCTTGCCGCGATCGTCGAGGCCGAGCAGCTTGACCTTGACCTTGTCGCCTTCCTTGACGACGTCCGAGCTCTTCTGCACGCGGCTGGCCGCGAGCTGGCTGATGTGAACGAGGCCGTCCTTCGGTCCGAAGAAGTTCACGAAGGCGCCGAACTCCATCACCTTGACGACGGTGCCGTCGTAGATGTGGCCGACTTCCGGCTCCGAGGTGATCGACTTGATCCACTTGATCGCGGCGCGGATCGATTCACCGTTGGCGGAGGCGACCTTGACGGTGCCGTCGTCGTCGATGTTGATCTTGGCGCCGGTCTTCTCGACGATCTCGCGGATGATCTTGCCGCCGGTGCCGATCACGTCGCGGATCTTGTCGGTCGGGATCTGCAGCACCTCGATGCGCGGGGCGTGCTCGCCGAGCTCGGCGCGGGCGTTGGTCAGCGCCTTGGCCATTTCGCCGAGGATGTGGATGCGACCATCCTTCGCCTGACCGAGGGCGATCTTCATGATCTCCTCGGTGATGCCGGCGATCTTGATGTCCATCTGCAGCGAGGTGATGCCGACTTCGGTGCCGGCCACCTTGAAGTCCATGTCGCCGAGATGATCCTCGTCGCCGAGAATGTCGGAGAGCACCGCGAAGCGGGTGCCTTCCAGGATCAGGCCCATGGCGATGCCGGCGGTCGGCCGCTTCAACGGCACACCCGCGTCCATCAGCGCCAGCGACGCGCCGCACACCGACGCCATCGACGACGAGCCGTTCGACTCGGTGATCTCCGAGACGACGCGGATGGTGTAGGGGAACTCGTGATGCAGCGGCAGCATCGGATGGATCGCGCGCCAGGCGAGCTTGCCGTGGCCGATCTCGCGGCGTTTGGTGCCGCCGAGGCGGCCCGTTTCACCGACCGAGTAGGGAGGGAAGTTGTAATGGAGCAGGAAGCGCTCCTTGTAGGTGCCCGACAGCGAATCGACGTACTGCTCGTCCTCGCCGGTGCCGAGCGTGGTCACCACCAGCGCCTGGGTCTCGCCGCGGGTGAACAGCGCCGAGCCGTGGGCGCGCGGCAGCACGCCGGCTTCGGCGATGATCGGACGCACGGTCTTGACGTCGCGGCCGTCGATGCGGCGGCCGGTGTCGAGGATGTTGTTGCGAACCACGTTCGCTTCCAGCTCCTTGAACACGCCGGCGATACGCAGCTTGTCATAGGCCGGCTCCTTCCCCTCGGGGAAGAAGTGGTCCATCACCTTCTTCTTCACCGCGGCGACGGCGGCGTAGCGGTCCTGCTTGATGGCGATGGCGTAAGCGGCGCGCAGCTCGGCCTCGCCGACGCCCCGCATCTCCGCCTCGATCGCGCTGTTGTCCACGGTCGCGACCTCGCGCGGCTCCTTGGCGGCCTTCTCGGCGAGATCGATGATCGCCTTGATCACCGGCTGGAAGTGGCGGTGGCCGAACATCACCGCGCCGAGCATCACTTCCTCGGGCAGTTCCTTGGCTTCCGATTCCACCATCAGCACGGCGTCGGCGGTGCCGGCGACCACGAGATCGAGCTGGGTCTCCAGCATCTCGTCGATCTGCGGATTGAGCACGAACTCGTTGTTGATGAAGCCGACGCGCGCGGCGCCGATCGGGCCGGTGAACGGCACGCCGGACAGGGTCAGCGCGGCGGAGGCGGCGACCATGGCGACGATGTCGGGATCGTTCTCCATGTCATGGGAGAGCACGGTGATGATGACCTGGGTCTCGTTGCGCCAGCCATCGACGAACAGCGGGCGGATCGGACGGTCGATCAGGCGGGAAACCAGGGTTTCCTTCTCGGTCGGCCGGCCTTCGCGCTTGAAGTAGCCGCCGGGGATGCGGCCGGCCGCGTAGGCCTTTTCCTGATAGTCCACCGTGAGCGGCAGGAAATCGATGCCGTCCTTGGCGGACTTGGCGGCGACGACGGTGGCGAGCACGACGGTCTCGCCATAGGTCGCCAGCACGGCGCCGTCGGCCTGGCGGGCGATCTTGCCGGTCTCGAGCTTGAGCGGGCGTCCGCCCCAGTCCAGTTCGACGGAATGAGTCTTGAACATCTGGTTGTCTTTCATCGGTTCACGAAAAAACAGCGCCCGAAACACAAAGACCATGCGCAAGATTGCGGGACGCTGCGTGCAAGACGGATTGCATCAGCGTCCGGCGATCCTGCCATGGTCTTCGTCTTTCGAATGGCGTCCATCCTTTCGATGGTACGGGCATCTGACCCGTTATCGCCCAGCCGCCGGATTGCGGTTGGACACGCCGCACGATGGTTGTGGAAAGCGCGCCCGTCGAACCCTGTCGACCGAGGCCGCGCCGCGGCAAGCCATCATGCGAAAACGCGCGCAGGATGCGCGCGTGTCTCTGTCAGCGGCGGATATTGTGCTTCTCGAGCAGTGCCTTGTAACGCGCCTCGTCCTTCTTCTTGACGTAGTCGAGGAGCGAGCGGCGGGTCGACACGAGCTTCAGCAGGCCACGGCGGGAATGGTTGTCCTTGCCGTGGGTCTTGAAGTGCTCGGTGAGGTTGACGATGCGTTCCGACAGGATCGCGACCTGAACCTCGGGCGAGCCGGTGTCGCCGGCCTTGGTGGCATTGTTCTTGATGACTTCCGCTTTGCGTTCTGCGGCAATCGACATCGTCAAACACCTTCTTTGCGAACGGGACTGGCAGTCAGTCCGTTGAGGTTGAACACGCGCCTGGGGATGAGTTCGCCGTTGCCAAGTTCGGCGAGGGCCAGAAGCCGCCCGCCGACAGTGACATAGACTGTGCCGTTTGAAATTGGCGCATCCCGTCCGCGCAACAAAACCGCCTGGCCCCGGTGGAGCCTTGCGGCGTCCGCCCGTGTGACGGCCAGTGCCGGGATGTCGTCCAGCGCGGTCTCAACGGGCAGAAGCGCGTCGGCGAGGCTGCCCTCGCCAGACGCGGCTCTATCGCACAAAGCCTCTAATTCCGCCAGCGGAATCATATCCGCCTCGGTGAACGGCCCGCACAGGGTGCGGCGCAGGGCGCAGATATGGCCATAACAGCCCAGAAGCCGGCCCATGTCGCGGGCGAGCGCGCGCACATAGGTGCCCTTACCGCATTCGGCCTCGAACACGGTGCGGTCACTACCCTCTTGTTCCACAACGATTAATTCGTGAATCTCGACCGGTCGCGGGGCCAGCGCCACGGTCTCGCCGTCGCGCGCCAGATCATAGGCCCGCTCGCCCTGCACCTTGACGGCGGAATATTGCGGCGGAACCTGCTCGATCACGCCGGTGAAGCGCGGCAGCAGCGCCTCGATCGCCTCCCGGGTGGGGCGGATGTCGCTGGTGTGGGTCGGCCGGCCCTCGGTGTCGTCGGTGTCGCGCTCCTCGCCCCACTGCACGGTGAAGCGGTAGCGCTTGCGGCCGTCCATGACGAAGGGAACGGTCTTGGTGGCTTCGCCAAGAGCGATGGGCAGGCCGCCGGACGCCAGCGGATCGAGGGTGCCGGCGTGGCCGGCGCGCTTGGCGTTGAACAGGCGCTTGAGCACCGCGACCGCGTGGGTCGAGGTCATGCCCACCGGCTTGTCGAGGCAGACCCAGCCGTGCACGTCGCGGCGCTCGCGCTTCGGCTGACCGCCGGAGCGTTGCGGCTTGCCACCCTGCTGCGAGCGCGGATCGTTGTGCCGCACGCGCACCGGCGCATCGGAAAATTTATTTTCGGCCGGCGCGTTCGAATCGGCGGCGGGCTGTTCGATCACGCGCTCTGGAGTGGTCACGTTCATCAGTCCTTGCATCAGTCTTGGTCCGAATCCGTCTTGAGGTCTCTTTGAACCGCGGGTGTTCTCAACAATTTCTCGATCCGTTCCGCTTCGTCGAATCGGTCGTCAACGCGAAAGCGAAGATCAGGAGCAAATTTTAAGTTAACGCGATGGGCCACCTCGCCGCGCAGGAACTTCTTGTTGCGCGCGAGCGCGGCGATCACCTCGTCGATGCCGCGGCCGCCGAGCGGCATCACATAGATCGTGGCGAGCTTGAGGTCCGGCGACATCTTCACTTCGGGCACGGTGATGATGTGGCCTTCGAGCGCGGGATCGTGCACACCGCCCTGCGCCAGGATGTCGGCGATCGCATGCCGGATCAGTTCGCCGACGCGCAACTGGCGCTGCGAGGCGCCGGACGCGCCGCCGCCGTGGCTGGATTTCTTGTGGTTCGCCATGTTGGCCTTTGAAAATGTTGTCATGCCCGCGCTTGTCGCGGGCATCCACGTCTTGTTCGTGTCATTGGCAAGACGTGGATGGCCGGGACCTTATTCACGAAGACGCGCTTCGCGCTTTTGCCCGGCCATGCCGCCTCTCAAATCAGCACACCCGTAAGACTTGGACTTACAGGGAGCGCTGGATGGTCTCCACGCGATAGCACTCGATGACGTCGCCGACGCGCATGTCCTGATAGCTTTCGAACGCCATGCCGCATTCCTGGCCGGACTGCACTTCCTTGACCTCGTCCTTGAAGCGCTTGAGCGTCGACAGCTTGCCTTCGTGGACGACGACGTTGTCGCGGATCAGGCGGACATTGGCGCCACGTTCCACATTGCCGTCGGTGACGCGGCAGCCGGCGATCTTGCCGACCTTGGAGATATTGAAGACTTCGAGGATCTGCGCGTTGCCGAGCATGGTTTCACGCAGCGTCGGCGCGAGCAGACCACTCATCGCCTTCTTCACGTCATCGACGAGATCGTAGATGATGTTGTAGTAGCGAATCTCGATGCCGTTGCGCTTGGCCAGCGCCGCCGCTTCCTTGTTGGCGCGCACGCTGAAGCCGATGATGGCGGCGTTGAAGCCTTCCGCCAGCGTCACGTCGGATTCCGAGATGCCGCCGACGCCCGCATGAAGGATGCGCGCCGCGACTTCGTCGGTGCCGAGCTTCTCCAGCGATCCGAGGATGGCTTCCAGCGAACCCTGCACGTCGGCCTTGATGACCAGCGGGAAGTCCTTGCGGCCGGTGGTCTTGAGCTGGCTCATCATCTGCTCGAGCGAGCCGCGCATACCGGAGGAGGCTGCGGTCTTCTCGCGTTTCTGGTGGGCGCGGTAGTCGGTGACCTGACGGGCGCGGGCCTCGTTCTCCACCACCGCGAGGCGGTCGCCGGCTTCCGGCGGGCCGTTGAAGCCGAGCACCTCGACCGGCACCGAGGGGCCGGCCTCCTGGATGGTCTGGCCCTGGTCGTTGATCAGGGCGCGGACGCGGCCCATTTCGGCGCCGGCCACGATGATGTCGCCGACGCGCAGCGTACCGCGCTGGACCAGCACGGTGGCCACCGGGCCGCGGCCGCGGTCGAGCTTGGCCTCGATCACGGTGCCTTCCGCCGGGCGATCCGGGTTGGTCTTGAGGTCGAGCAGCTCGGCCTGCAGCGCGATCATCTCGAGCAGCTTGTCGAGATTGACCTTGTTCTTCGCCGACACTTCGACATCGACGACGTCGCCGCCGAAGGATTCGACCTGCACATCGTGCTGCAACAGTTCGGTGCGCACACGCTCGGGCTTGGCCTCCGGCTTGTCGATCTTGTTGATCGCGACGATGATCGGCACCCGCGCCGCCTTGGCGTGATTGATCGCCTCGATGGTCTGCGGCATCACGCCGTCGTCGGCGGCGACCACCAGCACCACGATATCGGTGACCTTGGCGCCGCGCGCGCGCATCGCGGTGAAGGCGGCGTGGCCCGGCGTGTCGATGAAGGTGATCTTCTTGCCGCTCTCGGGCGACATCACCTGATAGGCGCCGATGTGCTGGGTGATGCCGCCGGCCTCGCCCGAGACCACGTTGGCGTGGCGCAGCGCGTCGAGCAGCGAGGTCTTGCCGTGATCGACATGGCCCATCACGGTGACCACCGGCGGGCGCGGCGCGGTGTCGGAGGCGTGATCCTCGGCGACGTCGAACAGACCCTCCTCCACGTCGCTGGCGGCGACGCGCTTGACGCTGTGCCCCAGCTCCTCGGCGATGAGCTGGGCGGTGTCGGCGTCGATCACGTCGGTGATCTTGTGCATCGCGCCCTGCTTCATCAGCAGGCGGATGACATCGACCGCGCGCTCGCTCATGCGGTTGGCGAGCTCCTGGATGGTGATCGCTTCCGGAATCGTCACCTCGCGCACGAGCTTTTCCTTCGGCTCGTTGGCGGCGTGGCCCTTGAGACGCTGGGTGCGGCGACGGAACGAGGCGATCGAGCGCTCGCGCACGTCGTCGGCGTTGAGCGCCGTGGAAAGGGTGAGACGGCCGCGCTGCTTGGCGGGCGCGGGCTTGGCGGCGGGCTTCGGCGCCACCACCGGGCGGGCCGGTCCGCCGGGACGACGCACCATGCGCGGAGCCTCGTCCTCGTCGGAGCCGTCGGCGGCCACTGCCGCCGGACGCGCCGGAGCGATCGGTGCTTTCGCCGGAGCCGCAGCCGCCTTCGCAGCCGCTTCGCTGCGCTTGGTGGCCTCGCGCTCGGCGCGCGCCTTGGCTTCCTCTTCGGCGCGGTGGCGCTCTTCCTCGGCCTTTTTACGGGCTTCGGCGGCTTCGCGCTCCTGCTGTTCCTTGAATTCCTTGCTGTTGCGACGGGCGGCCTCCGCCTCGGCGGCGCGGCGTTCCTCCTCCTCGCGCAGACGCGCTTCGGCGAGCGCGCTGGCGCGCGCGCTCTGCTCGTCCTCGGTGAGGGTGCGCAGCACCACGCCGGAGGGGCGCGGCGATACCGGACGCGGCGGCGGCGCGACGGGGCGCGCGGGCGCGGCCGGCGCCTTTGCCGCGGAGGCGGCCGGCGGCTCGGACACCGCAACCGGCGCATCGCCCGCAAGCCGGCGCTTGGTCTTCTTCTCGACCACAACCGATTTGCTGCGGCCGTGGCTGAAGCTCTGGCGCACGACGCCGGTCTCTGTGCGCGGTTTCAGCGACAGAGTTTTCGAGCCGACGCTCAGCGTCTTGTCGCCAGGATTTTTCGTATCAGCCATTCACTCGTCCCAATCTCGTTCGTTGCTCGCATGCCGCCCCGGCGATGCGGTCTGATCTCAGTCCCAAAGGCTGCAGTCCCGAAGGCTGCAATCCCAAGGGTCTCAATCCCAAGGGTCTCAATCCGTCGCGCCGCCGCTGTCGATGGTCCGGAATCGGATCAGCGCACGGCAGCGCGCCAGGAAGGTCTTGCTGGCCGGGCCCGCGAGCAGGGCAGCATGTACCACATTTGCCCGCCCAAGTGCCAAATCCAATTCGTCGCTGGAGAGGGCGTCGATGACCGGAAAATCCGCTGAATTCGCAAGGTTTTCCGGCAATCTCGCGCCGAACCGGGCATTCAGCTTGCGAATTCCGTCGGCGGCGCCGTCGCTGGCGTGGAGCAGGGCCACGGCCTGACCCGCCGCGATGGCGGCTTCCACCTTGGCAAACCCCGCCACCACCTCCCCGGCCTTGGCGGCCATGGCGAGGGCGTCTAGGAGGCCGCGGACCATCATCCGCTCGACATCGTCCGCGAGCGTCTTCGAGACCCGGACCTCGCGCTTGAAGCCCCTGGCGAACACATTGCGCCGGGCCGCCTCGTCGACGCGGACGCGGGACAGCGACACCCACAGGCCGCGTCCCGGCAGTTTCCGCTTCAGGTCCGCCACCGCCTCGCCCTCGGGCGAGACGACGAAACGGATCAGCTCCTCGACCGGTGCCGCCTGCCGCGTGACCGCGCACATCCGCACGGTCCCGGACTTGGTCCGGGGCCCGTGGTCGAGATCTGCTGGATCAGCCATGGCAAGCATGCGTGGGTCATCTCCTTCAAGCCGGATGGTCTTCGGCGGCGGGGACCTCCCCGGCGGAAGCGGCCAGTTCCGCCTCGGTGATCCAGCCGGCCTTGACGCGGGCCTGCATGATCATGGCCTCCGCATCCTCGCGCGACGCCTCGCTGGCGTCGAGAATGCCGGCGTGCTTGGTGGTCTCGCCGTCCTTGCGCTCGACCCAGCCGGCGAGGTCGTCGGTGGCGCAGCCGGCCAGATCCTCGACCGTCCTGATCTCGTTCTCGCCGAACTTCACCAGCATCTTCGACGTCACGCCCGGCACCTCCGCGAGCGCGTCCTCCACGCCCAGTTCCTTGCGCCGCGCCTCGAACTGCGCTTCGAGCTGTTCGAGATATTCGCGGGCGCGGCTCTGCAGCTCGTTCGCGGTCTCCTCGTCGAAGCCCTCGATGCTGGTGAGTTCGCGCAGATCCACCAGCGCCAGATCCTCGACCGAGCCGAAACCTTCGGACGCCAGCAACTGGCCGACCACCTCGTCGACATTGAGGGCTTCCATGAACACGCGCGTGGCGTTCTCGAAATCGGCCTGGCGGCGCTCGGATTCCTCCTGCTCGGTGAGGATGTCGATGTCCCAGCCGGTGAGCTGCGAGGCGAGACGCACGTTCTGGCCGCGGCGTCCGATCGCAAGAGACAATTGGGTATCCGGCACCACGACTTCAATACGCTCGCGGTCCTCGTCGATGACGACCTTGGCGACTTCGGCGGGCGCGAGCGCGTTGACGACGAAGGTCGCGATATCCGGCGACCACGGAATGATGTCGATCTTCTCGCCCTGCAACTCGTTCACCACCGCCTGCACGCGCGAGCCGCGCATGCCGACGCAGGCGCCGACCGGATCGACCGAGGAATCGCGCGAGGTCACGCCGATCTTGGCGCGCGAGCCGGGATCGCGGGCCACCGCCTTGATCTCGACGATGCCGTCGTAGATTTCCGGCACTTCCTGCGCGAACAGCTTGGCCATGAACTGCGGATGGGTGCGCGACAGGAAGATTTGCGGCCCGCGGGTTTCCCGCCGCACATCGAAGATGTAGGAGCGCACGCGGTCGCCGTTGCGGAACAGTTCGCGCGGCAGCATCTCGTCGCGGCGGATAATGGCCTCGCCGCGGCCGAGATCGACGATCACGCTGCCGTATTCGACGCGCTTGACGACGCCGTTGACGATCTCGCCGATGCGGTCCTTGAATTCCTGATACTGCCGGTCGCGCTCGGCCTCGCGCACCTTCTGCACGATCACCTGCTTGGCCGACTGCGCGGCGATGCGGCCATATTCCAGCGGCGGCAGGGTGTCGGCGATGGTGTCGCCGATCTGCGCGCCGGGGTTGGCCTTCTGCGCGTCCTTGAGCGAGATCTGGTTGGAGGTGTTCTCCACCTGCTCGACCACCAGCATGTGGCGGGTGAGCTGCAACTGGCCGGTCTTGGGGTGAATCTCGGCGTGCACGTCGGTCTCGCTGCCGTAGCGGGCGCGGGCGGCCTTGGCGATGGCGTCCTCCATCGCGGTGATCACGATGCCGCGGTCGATCGACTTCTCGCGCGCGACGGCGTCGGCGATCTGCAGCAGTTCGAGTTTGTTGGCGCTGACAGCGGCCATGGCTCAGTCTCCTTCGTGGGGGTCTTGTGTGTCCGCGCGCTTTGCGGCGTCGGCGGCGAGGCGATGGGCTTTGGTGTTGGTCGGTTTGACCTTGGGTTTCGGCTTGTGGCTTTTGCTCAGGTCGCGGCGGGCGCGGGCCTGCTTGGCGTGGGCCGGCGCTTCGGGGACGAGGCCCTCGCTTTCCAAGAAGTCGCGCTCGGCGTCGCGGCCGCGGCGCATCGACAGCGCGATCAGTTCGTCGGTCAGCACCAGATTGGCGCTGGCGATGGCGTCCATCGGCAGTGCCACCTGCGCCTCCTGATCGGCGCGGACGTCGTCGCGGACGAGGCGCAAGCTGTCGCCTTCGACGCCTTCGAGCCGGCCGCGGAAACGCTTGCGGCCGTCATGGGGCACGGCCATTTCGATTTTCACCAGATGGCCGGCATAGCGCTCGAAATCGGAGCGGCGCACCAGCGGCCGGTCGATGCCCGGCGAGGAAATCTCAAGGCGATAGGCGCGCTGGATCGGATCGGCGATGTCCATCACCGGCGACAGCGCTTTCGAGATCGCCTCGCAGTCCTCGATCTGCATGGAGCCGTCGGGCCGCTCCGCCATGATCTGCACGGTGCAGCCGGCCTCGCCCGACACCTTGATGCGCACGAGCCGATAACCCATGCCTTCAAGCACCGGGGTCGCGACCGCGGCGACGCGCGCGCCCACCCCCGGCTCGACCACGAGGCGCGGCTCGGCGAGCAGGTCGGCAGTCACGGCGGTGTCGATCGGGTCGGTCATCTGCGGATCAGAGCGCTTTCAATCGCGGGCGGCGTGCCGCAGCCGGCGGCGCCGCCATCAGGTAATAAAAAAGAGCGGGTCCCGCGGGGCCCACTCTCCTACGTGTGCGTATGAGAATTTATGTTGGACGATCATATAGCCGTTTTCCGCCGCTGCGGCAAGGGCGTCCCGGGTTCCCCTCGGGGCGGCACACCCCGTCCCTCGCCCGCCCCCCGTCCCGTCTTCTGCCCGGGCGGCGTGCGGCGTCCGGCTAACCCTTCCTTCATCCGCCGGACCTAGAGTGCCGCCGATATGACAGGCCGCACCCCGTCCTGCCCGGGCGCCGGCGATCCGAGAGAGCGATGGCCGCAGCCGTTTCACTGATTCCGGAACTCGACGACATCGTCAGGAACGGCACCCCGGCCCGGCGCGCCCGGGCGATCGGTCGCTTGTCCGAGCTGTTCCTGGAAGGCGCGGCGTCGTTCGGAACCCAGCATGTCGCGCTGTTCGACGAGATTCTGCTCGGCCTCATTCCCGCGACCCCGGTGGACATCCGCGCGGACCTCGCCGTTCGCCTCGCGGCGCTGGTCAACGCGCCGCCGACGCTGGTGAAGCAGTTCGCCCATGACGGCGAGATCAGGATCGCCGGACCGATCCTCAGCCTGTCGCCGCTGCTCGACGATCCGACCCTGATCGAGATCGCCTCCCGCAAGGGCCAGGAGCATCTGGCGGCGATTTCGGGCCGCCCGCAGCTCTCGATGCCGCTGACCGACGTGATCGTCCGCCGCGGCGACCGCGACGTGGTGCGCAGCGTCGCCGCCAACGCCGGCGCCCGGTTTTCCGACAACGGCTATTCGGGGCTGGTCCGGCGCGCGGTGGACGACGGCATGCTGGCGGTTGCGGTCGGACGACGCGGCGATCTACCCGCCCCGGTGTTAAAGCGGCTTCTGGCCGAGTCCGTCGACATGGTGCGCCGCCGCCTGTTCGAAAGCGCGACGCCCGCGCAGAAGACCGCGATCAATCAGGCGATGCTGGAACTGTCCGGCGCGCCCAAGGCGGGGCTGGTCAGACGCGACTTCACCGCAGCCCGGCGCACCATCGTCGCAATGAAACGGGCCGGCGAGCTCGACGAGGCGGCGCTGTTCGATTTCGCCCGGCAGCACAAATACGAGGAGGCCATCGCGGCGGTGGCCATGCTGTCGGGAATGGAGCTTGCGGCGGTCAACCGGCTCATGCTCGGCGAGCGCCCCGATCCGATCCTGATCCTCGGCAAGTCGCTCGGATTCGCGTGGGCCACGGTGTGCGCGCTGATCGTGCTGCGCCTCGGCCCGGGCAAGGGCGCGTCGCCGGCGACGATCGAGGAAGCGCGCATCAATTACGAGCGGCTGTCGCCTGCCACCGCGCAGCGCGTGCTGGCGTTCTGGCGCCTGCGCGACGCCGGCGGACGCAGTTAGGCCGCCGTCTTGAAAATCAGATAGGCAGCCCGGCGCCCCTCACGCTCGGCTTTGCGGCCGTAACGCGTCATCGTGTAGTCCGGCCACGGCCGCCGCCAGTCGTCGGCCCGCTCCGCGGTCCACACGAAATCCCTGGCGCGCTGCATGTGCATCAGCGTCCAGGCGCAATAGTCGTCGATGTCACTGACGAACCGGAACTCGCCGCGCCCGGTCAGGACACGCGCCATCGCCGCGATGGTGGCGTCCTGCACGAAGCGCCGTTTCCAGTGGCGGCGTTTCGGCCATGGATCGGGGTGGATGAGATCGATGCGCCTCAGGCTTGCGGGGGGAGCCCAGGCCAGAAGCTCGGCCGCATCTCCGGCATGGAGACGGATGTTGCCGAGGCCGTGCGCCTCGATCTGCGCCAGGATCTTGGCCATGCCGTTGACGTAGGGTTCGCAGCCGATGAAGCCGGTGCGCGGAAAAGCGAGCGCTTCCGCGATCAGATGCTCGCCGCCGCCGAACCCGATTTCGAGACGGACGTCGTCCACCGCCACCGGAAACAGCGCGGTGAGGCTGGCGGGCGACGGCCCGGCGATGTCGAGCGCGAGATGCGGCAGCAGCGTATCGATCAGGCCGGCCTGATGGCTGCGCAGCTTGTGCCCTTTGCGGCGTCCGAAAAAGGAGCCGTGGCCGTGATCGGCATCGAGGTCGCGCGGCGGATCGTTCGCTGTCATGGTCTGCTTGGAAGTGTGAGGCGCCGGAGCGGCGGGTCGCGCTCAGGCGCGGTCGGGATCTTCGCGCGCCGCCATCTGCTCGACCAGCTCGACGATGCTGCGGCGGAGCTTGGGGTCGCTGATGCGGGTGAAGGCGCGGGTGAGCGCCAGCCCTTCCGATGTCGCCAGGAAGTCGGAGACATAGGCCGGCGATGGCGCTTCGCTCATGCCTTCGGCAGCGTGAAGACCGGCGGGACTGCCGTCGAACAGAAACGAGACCGGCACCTGGAGGATTTCGGAAATCTGCTGCAGACGGCTCGCGCCGATGCGGTTGGTGCCCTTCTCGTATTTCTGCACCTGCTGGAAGGTCAGGCCGAGCGCTTCGCCCAGTTTCTCCTGGCTCATGCCCAGCATAATCCGGCGCATGCGGACGCGGCTCCCGACATATTTGTCGACCGGATTGGGCGCCTTGGTCGTCATAAAGAGGCTCCGCCAACGGGATGTGTGACAAAACGATTCTGCTTCGGCTCCGATGGCCGAACCGCAATACGCCGGTTGTGTCGGCGGCGTCAAATATTCATCAATTATTGAGGGGGAAACATTTCGGTCTAAGATCCGCAGTTCCCACCGTAAACACGGGACGATCCTGTCAGTCGTTCCAGTTTCCGGACACATTGCTTCCGATGCCGTTCCGTTGTGCAACAAAGCTTCCGATGCTGTTTCGTTGTGCAACGCACAGTCAGGCTTTTTGTTTCATGCGCCGGCGAACAACCGCGATGACCGCGAGCGCCACCGCAATCCACGCCGGGGTGTCCTGGATCCGTGAATAAAGCGTTGGCGGGATCGCCGCGGGCAGCGCCGAATCCAGCACGCCCTCGACGCCGAGCGGGAGCCGCGCCACCATTCGTCCCACGGGATCGATCACTGCCGAAATGCCGGTGTTGGCGGCGCGCACCACGGGAAGGCCCTCTTCCACGGCGCGCAGCCGCGCCTGCCGCAGGTGCTGATATGGCCCGGTGGAGATGCCGAACCAGCCGTCATTGGTGACGTTGACGATCCAGCCGGGGCGGTCGTCGCGCGGCACCACGTCGCCGGGGAAGATCGCCTCGTAACAGATCAGCGGCAGCATGCGCGGCGCGTGGGGGATCGCCATGGTGCGCCGCCGGTCGCCGGGAATGAAGCCGCCGCGCACCTTGGTGAGCTGGACGAAGCCGAGCCGTTCCATCAGCGATTGCAGCGGCAGATATTCGCCGAACGGCACCAGATGCAGCTTGTCGTAGACCGACAGGATGGTGCCGTCGTGGTCGATGGCATAGATCGAATTATAGGCGCGGGTGATGGGGATGCCGGCGGGCTGATCCGGGGGGCGGACCGCGCCGGTGATCAGCACCGTGCCCTGCGGCAGCAGGTCGGCGATCCGCGCCATGGCGTCGGCCTCGCGCGCGAGGAAGAACGGGAACGCCGATTCCGGCCAGATCAGGATGGTGGCGTCACGCACGCCGCTGGTGTGCGGCCCGGTGGCGCGGTCGGACAGCGACAGATATTTGTCCATCACCATCTGCTTGGCGGCGTAATTGAACTTCACGTCCTGCTGCAGGTTCGGCTGCATCAGGCGCAGCTTGACCTTGTCGACGAAGCGCGTCGGGGTGGCGGCGAGCCGCAGCGCGCCGAAGCCGCCCATCGCGACCAGCACGACAATCGAAAGTGTGAGAGGCAGCCATGGTCGGCGCGTCGCGGCGCGATCGTCGATCAGCGCCGCAGGGCTCGCGAACATCGCAAGCGCAATGAAGGTCAGCCCCCACAACCCCACCAGCGCCGCGGTCTGCGCCAGCGCCAGCGGTTCGGTCAGCGCGTAGCCGAACGTATTCCACGGAAAGCCGGTGAGGACGTGGCCGCGCAGCCATTCGCTGATGGTGAGCGCGCCGGCGAAGCCGAGGATACGCCACGAATCCGTGGTCCAGATCAGCCGCGCCAGCGCGAAGCCGAAGGCCGTGAACAGCGCGAGGAGCGCCGGCAGCCCCATCACCGCGACCGGCAGCAGCCAGGCGAAGGTGTCGGCATCGACCAGGAAGGCGTATCCGATCCAATAGAGCCCGGCGACGAAATAGCCGAAGCCGAACCACCAGCCGGCGAGGGCCGCGGCCGGTACGCCGCCGAAGCGGCCGGCGCCGGCGCCGTCGATCAGCCACACCGCGACCGGAAAGGTCACGAACAGCACGGGCCACGCATTGAAGGGGGCCATCGCCAGCGCCGACAGCGCGCCCGCGATCAGCGCGATCAGCGCGCGCCGCCAGCCCCATGCCAGCAGGACGTGCGATGAGAAGGCGCGCAGAACTGTCATCGGCGGGCCGTGCTGTCGCCGTCTGGTGACGGCGGCGTCTCGGGAGCGGCCTCGCGCCGTTTGGCGTCGCGCGCGCGCAGGCCGGTGCGGTCCTTGTGGGTGCCGATGCGCACGCGCTTGATGCGGCGCGGATCGGCGTCGAGCACCTCGATCTCAAATTGGCCCGGGCCGGCGATGACCTCGCCGCGCACCGGCAGGCGGCCCACCTGCGTCACCAGATAACCGCCGAGCGTATCGACTTCCTCGCCGGCCTCGCCGGTGTCGAAGGCGTCGCCGACCACCGACTTCACATCGTCCAGTCCGGCGCGGGCATCGGCGATGAACGAGCCGTCAGGCTGCGGCACCACCGAGGGCGCCTCGTCGCTGTCGTGCTCGTCGTCGATCTCGCCGACCACCTGCTCGACAATGTCCTCGATCGAGACCAGCCCGTCGGTGCCGCCATATTCGTCCACCACCAGCGCCAGATGGATCCGCGTCGCCTGCATCTGCGCCAGCAGGTCGATGGCCGGCATCGACGGCGGCACGTAGATCAGCTTGCGCATGATGTCGGCCTCGGCGAGTTTCATGCGCAGATCCACCGAGCGCAGGTCGAGGCCGGCCGGAAACGGCTTCTTGCGCTTGGCGTTGACGTCGTCGGGAACGCGCGCCTTCACGGTGAAAAACGCCACCAGATCGCGGATGTGCACGAAGCCGGCGGGATCGTCGAGGGTGTCGTTGTAGACCACCAGGCGCGAATGGGCGGCGCTCTCGAACACGCTCATCAATTCGCCGAGGCAGATGTCGCGCTTGACCGCGACGATGTCGCCGCGCGGCACCATCACGTCGGCGATGCGCCGCTCGTGCAGACTGAGGATGTTGCGCAGCATGGTGCGCTCGAGGGCGGAGAAGCTGGTCTCATCGGGCGCGGCGGCGTCGAGCACCACCTGCAGATCGCTGCGCGCCGATCCCGGCTTCCATCCGAACAGCGTGCGCAAGGCGCGCATCAGCCATCGTTCGGACGACGGCCGCAACACCTCGCCATGCTGCACCGGCACCGGCAGGCTGGCGCGGGGCGCGGCCGGCGTGTCCGTTTTGGATGTGTCGTCGGAAGACATGGCCACCTAGCTCACCCGGTCGTCTTGCGCATAGGGATCGGGAATGCCGAGCTGCGCGAGGATGGCGCGTTCGAGGCCCTCCATGATCTCGGCCTCGTCGTCGCCCTCGTGATCGTAGCCGACGAGATGCAGGAAGCCGTGCACCGCGAGATGGCTGAGATGATGGTCGAACGGCTTGTCCTCGGCGTCGGCCTCGCGGCGGGTGGTCTCGTAGGCGATGGCGATGTCGCCAAGCATGCGCGGGATGTCGTCGTCGCGGCGAGCGCCCTCGGGCTGCAACGCCGGAAACGACAGCACGTTGGTCGGCTTGTCGAGGCCGCGCCAGTTGCGGTTCAGTTCGCGGATGCCGGCATCGTCGGTCAGCATGACCGCGAGTTCCGCGTCGGCGGTGTCGGCATCGACCATCGCCGCCGCCGCCTCGATGGCGCGGTGGATCACGGTGTCCGCAGCGCTCTCGGTGCGCCAGCAGTCGGCGGTGACGAGCACTTCGGTCGCGGGTCGGTCGGTGGTCATGTCAGGGGAATCATGATTTTGCGGCGGCCGGTTTCACCGCGCCATCATAGGCGGCGACGATCCGCGCCACCAGTTCGTGGCGGATCACGTCCTGCGCGGCGAAGGTCACCTGGGCGATGCCTTCGACACCGTCGAGCAGTTTTGCGGCCTCGGCCAGTCCCGAGGGCTGGCCGTTGGGCAGATCGACCTGGCTCGGATCGCCGGTGATGATCATGCGGCTGTTCTCGCCGAGGCGAGTCAGAAACATCTTCATCTGCATCGAGGTGGTGTTCTGCGCCTCGTCGAGAATGATGGCGGCGTTGGTGAGGGTGCGCCCGCGCATGAAGGCCAGCGGCGCGATCTCGATCTCGCCGCTCTGCAGGCCGCGCTCGACGATGCGCGCGTCCATCAGATCATAGAGCGCGTCGTAGATCGGCCGCAGATAGGGATCGACCTTCTCGCGCATGTCGCCGGGCAGGAAGCCGAGCCGCTCGCCCGCTTCCACCGCGGGCCGCGACAGGATGATGCGATCGACTTCCTTGCGCTCGAACAACTGGCACGCGCGCGCCACCGCAAGCCACGTTTTGCCGGTGCCGGCCGGGCCGATGCCGAACACCAGTTCGTGGCGCTTGAGCGCGCGGATGTAGGAATCCTGCGCCGCGGTGCGGGCGCGCACCGGGCGCTTGCGCAGGTTGATCTCCTCGAACTGCGATTTCGCCGTCTTGGCATCGAACTCGAACAGCGAGCCCTGCGCCAGCACCGCGCGGATCGCGCCCTCGACGTCGCCCTGGGTGACGTCGCGGCCGCGCGCGGCCTGTTCGTAAAGCGTTTCCAGCACCCGCCGCGCCGCGTCGCAGCCGTCGCGCGAACCGGCCACGGTGATGTGGTTGCCCCGCGAATCCGCCCTCACGTTGAGGCGGCGTTCGATCAGCGCCAGGTTCTGGCCGTAGGGGCCGACCAGCGTCGAAGCCGCGCGGTTGTCGTCGAAGGCGACCACGGTCTGGGTGTCGTGCGGAGTGGAAACGTCTCGGTCGGTCTTGCGCGGGGGGGCGAGGGTCGGCGAGTCCGATGCGCTTTTGGGCAAGGGGGTCAGGCTCCGGTGGTCATGGCTGACGGGACGCGAGACGAAAGGACGGATGGCGCGGCCGGGGCGAGCGCGCCGATCAGGCTGTAGCGCTCGAGGCTTGCGACGGCGACGGGCAGCACCTGGCCGATGATGTCGGGCGACGCCATCACATGGGCGGGCTGCAGATAGGCGGTGCGGCCGACGATCTGGCCGGGGTTGCGCGCGGCGCGTTCGAACAGCACCTCGACCGTCCGGCCGATGGCGGCCGCGTTGAAGGCCGCCTGCTGGCGGTCGATCAGCGCCTGGAGCCGCGCCAGGCGCTCGTCCATGATCCTGTTCGTGTCAGATGCGGTCGTGACCGCCTCCTGCATGTCCGCTGCCGGCGTGCCGGGCCGGGGCGAATACTTAAACGAGTAGGCCCCAGCGTAGCCGATTTGCTCGACCAGCGCGAGGGTCGCCGAAAAATCGTCCTCGGTCTCGCCGGGGAACCCGACGATGAAATCCGACGAAAAGGCGATGTCCGCGCGCGCCTTGCGGAACCGGTCGATGACGCGGGCGTAATCGGCGGCGGTATGCTTGCGGTTCATCGCCTCCAGAATGCGGTCGGAGCCCGACTGCACCGGCAGATGCACGAACGGCATCACCGCGGCAATGTCGCGATGGGCCTCGATCAGGGCGTCGTCGACATCGCGGGGGTGGCTGGTGGAGTAACGCAGCCGGACGATGCCGGGAATGGCGGCAAGGCGATGCAGCAAGCGGCCGAGCGACCACGGTCGGCCGTCGTCGCCGTCGCCATGGAAGGCATTGACGTTCTGGCCGATCAGGGTGATCTCGCGCACGCCGTTGTCGGCGAGGCGCTCCACGTCCTCGACGATACGCTCGACCGGCCGCGACACTTCCATGCCGCGCGTATAGGGCACCACGCAGAAGGTGCAGAACTTGTCGCAGCCTTCCTGCACCGTGACGAACGACGAGATGCCGCGGGCGCGGATCGCGCTCGGCTTCGGCGCCGGCAACGCGGCGAACTTGTCCTCGACCGGAAACTCGGTCTCGATGGCGCGGCCGTCGCGCCGGGCCTTGGCCAAGAGGTGCGGCAGATGATGATAGCTCTGCGGGCCGACCACGACGTCCACAGTCGGCGCGCGCGCAATGATTTCGTCGCCCTCGGCCTGGGCGACGCAGCCCGCCACCGCGATCTGCATGGCGCGGCCATGGCGCGCGGCTTCGTCCTTCGCCACCCGCAGCCGACCCAGCTCCGAATAAACCTTCTCGGACGCCTTCTCGCGGATGTGGCAGGTGTTGAGGATGACGAGGTCGGCATCCTCGGCCTGCGCCGTCTCGACGAATCCCTCAGGCGCCAGCGTATCCACCATGCGTTGCGCATCGTAGACATTCATCTGACAGCCGTATGACTTGATGTGCAGCTTGCGCGGCGTGGTCATCGAAACCCTTGCAGGGCGGCCCGGGCGCGGGCCGCTCGTTGGCGCTTCAGATATAGCCAACGGCGGACGAAATCCAGCGGTCGGGTGTGCCGCCGTCGCGCGAAAACAAGACTATGGTCTTGTTCCGAAGCGCCTTTTTGCCAATATCGGCAAATTCGCCGAAATCCGGGTTCCCGGCCGGCGGTCGGAATCACGGTGCGTTCGGCTCCGTCACGAATCCGACGCGCCCTGCTCCTCACCGTCGCGCGGACGTCACATCTCGGCCCACTGCCGCAGCAGGTTGTGATAGTGCCCGGTCAGCGCCGGCAGCGAGCGATGGTCGGGCACGTCGCGGGTGAGCCCGATGATCGCCATGTCGAGATCGAACAGCATGGTGCGGTGGCTGACGTCGCGGATCATGCTCTGGGTCCAGAAGAAGCAGGCGATGCGCGAGCCGCGGGTGATCGGCGTGACGTGATGCAGGCTGGTGGCCGGATAGATCACGAGGTCGCCGGCCGGCAGCTTGACGCTGTGGCTGCCATAGGTGTCCTCCACCACCAGGTCGCCGCCGTCATAGTCCTCCGGCGACGAGATGAACAATGTCGAGGACACGTCGGTGCGCACCCGCACCGGCTGCACCGGATGGGTGCGGATGGAATTGTCGATGTGCTCGCCAAAGGTCATGCCGGCGTCATAGCGGTTGAACATCGGCGGATAGAGCTGCAGCGGCAGCACCGCCGACATGAACATCGGATGCCGCATCACCGCGCCGCGCACCATCTCGCCAAGCTCGCGCGCCTCGGCGGACTCTTCCGGCAGTTGCAGGTTGTGCTTCACCTTGCCCGCCTGATGGCCCGCGGTGACGTTGCCGTCCACCCACGCCGCACGGGTCATCACATCCTTGCAGCGGGCGACTTGTTCGGGCGTCAGCACTTGCGGGATATGCAGCATCATGGCGTTGGCTCCTTCATTGGCTGCGTCATCGTTAGAGCGTTTCGCGGTGGCGTGGAATGCGTTCGGTCAATTAAAGCCTTCCAACACTAAAACCCCTCTAAAAGCCCGTTCGCCACAGCCCGCGCAAACAAAACGGCCGCTCCGGGCATGAAGCGGCCGTCGTTGTCGGGTCCTGCCGCGGCGACCGGTGGTTACTTGGTGACCAGCCTCTGGGCGGGGTCGACCGCGAAGGTGGGCTCGAACTGATAGCGGCCCGTCAGCGACGCATAGCGTTCCTGGCCCGGCACCGCGAAGCCCGCGCCCGCCGCCGTGTCGTAGTAGTATTCGTCGGCGATGTTGTAGACGTTGAGCTGCAGGGTGAAGTTGCGGGTCACCTTGTAGGAGGCCATGGCGTCGAAGCGCCAGTAGCTCGGAATGCGGGCGGTGTTGGCCACGCTGCTCCAGCGCGCATCGACGTAATAGGCGCCGCCGCCGACGGTCAGTTCTGGCGTCACATCATAGGTGGTCCACAGCGAGAACGAATTCTCCGGTGTCATCGCCAGTTGGTGACCGATATTGCCGGGATTGATGGTCGACGCCGTCAGTTTGGATTTCAGGTAGGTGTAACCGGCGAACAGGCTCCACTGGTCAGTGAGTTTGCCCGCCACGCCCACTTCGAAGCCCTCGACCTGGGAATCGCCCACCGGCGCGTAGCTGGTTGGATCGCCGGCAATGAGCTGTTCGTAGTCGCCCTTCTTCTTGATGCGGAACAGCGCTGCATTGACGTCGAGCCGGTTGTTGAGCAGGCCGACCTTCACGCCGACTTCGTCGGTTTCGGACTTCACCGGGTCGAGCCCCTGCTGGCCGTTGGTGATGGTGGTGAATTCCGCCGGCGGGTTCGCCGACGTGCCACGCATGTAGTACACGCTCGAATTCTCGGTCGGATGCACCACCACACCCGCGCGGTAAGTCACAAAATCGTTGTTGGCATTGAGATTGGTCGGCGCCGGGGTCGCGAGCACCGCACCCGTCAGACGATTGAAGCTGTAGGTCTGAGCGCTGGCCTGGTAGTTGTCGAAGCGGACGCCGCCCATCACCTCCAGCCATTTATTGATCTTGATCTGGTCCTGGGCGTAGACGCCGACGGTGTTCGACGACGACAGCGTGGCCGCGGTCGTCGTGTTCAGGATGCCGACCGCCCAGGGGTTCGGATTGGCGACGTTGACGCGATAACTGTCGGCGAAGGTGGTGCGGTAGTTCTCGCGGTCCTCGCGGCTGATCTCCAGGCCTGCCAGCACATTGTGTTCGAGGGTGCCGGTGTTGAACTTGGCGTTGAGGTCGCTGACGTTACTGATGAGCTGGTTCGTGGTCTGGTTCTGGAAGTGATTGCGGTTCTGAATCCAGACATTGCTCATCGACGTTCCCGGCGGCATCGGGTTGGCCAGCGAGTAGACGGTGCCACCGGTCGGCGCGTTCCACAGGTTGTCAGGATTTGACCCGCCTAAGGAAGGCTGCACCGGCCGGGTCCGGTTGAAGCGATCGACATAGGAGAAGCCGGTGGTGTTGGTAAATTTCAGTCCCGGCGCAAACTCGTGCTCAAACCTGTTGTTCAGGATATGCGCTTCGGTCTGCTCGACGTCGTCCTGCCCCGGGGTCTTTACGCCGTACCAAGTGTTCCGCGGCACCGGGGCAGGCTGCTGATATTTGGTGCCGAACAGCGAGCCCGGCATCATCGGGATGCCGCGATCGGGGACGTTGTCGTCCTTCTGATAAATGTAGCTGAAGGTGTTTTTCGTCGATTCGTTGAGCTTGTACGAAATCGAGGGCGCGAAGCCGTAGCGCTGGATATGCACGTAGTCGCGGCCGGCGATGTCGGTATCGTAGCCCAGCGCGCCAAGGCGGATCGCGACGTCGCCGAAGGTCTTGTTGAAGTCGATGGTGGCGCGGCCGCCGGCGGCAGTCGAGCCGGTGCCTTCGAGGATGAGGAAGTCGCGCTGCTGCGGCGTTTTGGTAACGAGGTTGACGACGCCGCCGGTGGAGCCGCGACCGAACACGAATGACGAGGGGCCCTTGAAGACCTCGACCCGGTCGATGCTGAAGGCGTCGCGGGTATACCAGCCGGGATCGCGGATGCCGTCACGATAGATGTCGTTGCGCGCGGTGAAGCCGCGGATGGTGATGTTCTCGCCCTGAACGCCACCTTCGCCCGCGGTGAAGGTGATGCCCGGCACGTTGCGCAGGATGTCCTGCACCGAGGTCGCGGCCTGCTCCTGGATCACCTGCTGCGGCACCACGTTCACCGTCTGCGGCGTATCGCGCAGCGGCACCGGCATGCGCGAGAGCTGCGACTGGCCAGTCTGATAACCGCTGCCGCCGCCGCCCGCGGCTTCCTGCACGTCAATGGTCGGCAGCGCGCTGGACGATCCGGCGTCCTGCGCCATCGCGGCGCTGGAGGCCAGCATCACCGAAGCGAGGCTGAGCGCCGTCGTGCCCGGCTTGCGCACCGCGGACTGGATGAAGGCCGGTTTCGACGCGTCAGCTTGCATCCCGGCGGGTTGTTCGGTGGTGTTCTTCTTGATTCCGTTGATCCCGCCCTGACGCATCAAATACCCCCTTGAATTCCCGCCGTTCACTGGCCGTTCATAGAAATGGCAAACTCGAGGCAGGCTTTAGGAAACACCAGGGCACCAGAGCAAGGCTTCGGACTTAGAACTTCTGCAAACAGCGGTAAGGAGGGAGAGGCGGCGATTGCGACTTCGCAGGTTCTATGACTTCTATGAGCGCTGAATCGAGGCGCACGCGCCTTCATTTAGAATCTCTCTAGATTGCAATTTGGAACAGATCGAAAATGGCTGCTGCGTCCGTACTGCGCCGCCCGGGGGCGCTGAAGCGCTTCTGGCGCAACCTTCATCTCTGGCTCGGCGTCGGGCTGTTCATCGTGCTGGTGCCGATCGCTTTGTCCGGGGCCGTCCTCGTCTATCACGACGCCATCGACGAGATGATGCGCACGCCGCGGGATGCGGTAGCGGCGACGCAGCCGGCCGATCTCGCGCTGGCGGTGGCCAATGCGCGCAAGGCGGCGGGCGACGGCTTCGCGCCGATGTCGATCTCGTTTCCCGAAGGCGACCGCGCGCCGCTGAGCATCGCATTGCGCGGGCCGGCCAAGCCCGGCGAACGTCCGGCGCGTCTCGTCGCCTATGTCGACCGCAGTGACGCGCGCGTGCTCGACGTGGTGAACTTCCGCAACACGTTCTTCGGCACCATGCACTTCTTCCACGAGAACCTGCTGATCCCGGCGTTCTACGGGCGCGACATCGTCGGCTGGGGCGGCGTGGCCATGCTGATCCTTTCCCTCACCGGCCTTTATCTGTGGTGGCCGCGGCGCGGCCAGTGGTCGCGCGCCTTCGCCTGGCGGCGTTCGCCGGCGACGTCGTCGAACCTGCATTACATGACCGGGTTCTGGATCTGTTTTCCGCTGGCGCTGGTGTCGCTGACCGGCATCTATCTCGCATGGCCGCAGCAGGGCCGCGCGGTACTGTCGTCGATGGCGCCGGTGACGCCGCGCGGCGGCGGAGGCCCCGGTGGCGGCCCCTTGCTGGCTACGCCGCAGCATTCGCCCACGGATATCTACGCGCTGGCGGCGGCGCGGCCCAATTCCGAGGTCGAGGCGATCTTCTTTCCGAATCCGCAGGGCGGCTGGCGCGTCCGCGTACATGAGCAGGGACGCGCCGAGCCGGTGACGCTGACGATCAACGATCGCAGCGGCGCGGTGTCGGTGGTCACGCCGCAATCCGGCGATCGCGTGCAGTCGTGGATCCGCTGGCTGCATGAAGGCAGCCACGCCGGTCCGGTGTGGCGTCTCATCATTTTCATGACCGGTGTGATGCCGGCGCTGCTCGGCGTCACCGGCATTCTGATCTGGCTGCGCCAGCGCCGCCAGCGCGCCATGGTGAAGGCGGGGCCGCCGCGCACTGCCACGGCGCAGCCGGCCGGCGCGCGCGTTCCCGCCGAATAAAGAAATAGAGAAAATGTCCCCGGTTCCGGCAATATCCGGAACCGGGGCCGCGTCGCGGGCAACGCTGAAATCGCACCCGCCCGCCACATCGCCCGTGCGAGGCCGCGAGGTCCAAGACTCTGGAATCGTTCCAGTCTAAGACGAATCCAGGTGCCCTGAGGGCGACAAGAGCAACCACCTGCACTAAAACCGACAGGCCTTCCCGCAGAACGCGGAGCGGAGACGCGCAGGACGCGCGCGGCAATGTCTTTCGCAATGGTTCTGAAACGCGAAGGATTTGGAACGCGAAGGCGCTGGAAGAATTTGCAGGCCCACGGCGCTCCGATGTGAACGGGATGCCGGCTGCAAGCGCGGTGTGAAGAAGCGGAGAGCTCATGAACCTCATCAAGATGTCGGCCGGATCGCTGGCCCTGCTTGCAATGGCAATGTCCCTGCCGGGGACGCAGGCCCTGGCGCAGACGCCGAGCAGTCCGCCTGCCGCCACGACCCTCCAGCCCGCGCCGACGGCGCCGATCCCGACCCTGCCGGCTCCTGCCGCTTCAGCGCCGAGCATGCCGGCTCCCGCCGCGCCGTCCTCCGTTGCGCCGTCCGCCGTTGCACCGTCCCCCGCTGCTCCGTCCGTTGCCCTGCCTGCCGCGGCATCCGCACCCGCAGCCAGCGCCGACGCTCCCGCCTCCACAGCGCACGCGCCCGTGCCCGGCCTGCAGGCATCGACATCGCCGGCCAAGAATCCCGCACTGCCTCACGACCTGTCGCCGTGGGGCATGTTCATGGGCGCCGACATCGTGGTGAAGATCGTGATGATCGGGCTTGCCTTCGCCTCGTTCATCACCTGGACCATCTGCGTCGCCAAGATGCTGGAGCTGCGCACTGAGACTTCGCGCGCGAAGCGCCGCATCGAAGTGCTCGGCAATGATATTTCGCTGGCGGAGGCCGAGCAGCAGACCCGCGACGGCCGCGATGCCGTGGCGCTGCTGGTGCGGTCGGCGGCGACGGAAGCGGCGATGTCGGACTCGATCCGCGACGACAGCTTCAAGGAGCGGGTCGAGCTTCGTCTCAGCCGCGTCGAGGCGGCGATGTCGCGGCGCATCGCCCGCGGCACCGGCGTGCTCGCGACCATCGGCGCCACCGCGCCGTTCGTCGGCCTGTTCGGCACGGTGTGGGGCATCATGAATTCCTTCATCGGCATTTCCGAGGCCCACACCACCAACCTCGCGGTGGTCGCGCCCGGCATCGCCGAGGCGCTGCTCGCCACCGCCATGGGCCTGATCGCCGCGATCCCGGCAGTGGTCATCTACAATCATCTCGTGCGTTCGATCGCCGCCTATCGCGCCCTGCTCGGCGACGCCACCGCACAGGTGATGCTGCTCATCAGCCGCGATCAGGGCCGCCGTTCGCTGCGCCTCGCGCGCGCCGCGGAGTAAGATCATGGGCGCACGTCTGGGCGGAAAGGTCGCCGGCGCCGACGACGACCTGAGCGAAGCACACGAAATCAACGTCACGCCGTTCATCGACGTGATGCTGGTGCTGCTCATCATCTTCATGGTGGCGGCGCCGCTCGCCACCGTCGATCTCGGCGTGGAGCTTCCGGCGTCCACCGCGACGCCGCCGCCGCGGCCCGACAAGCCGGTGTTCATCACCGTTAAGCCCGATCTGTCGCTCGCGATCGGCGAGGACATCGTGCCGCGCGATACGATGATCGGCGCGCTCGATGCCGCCACCGGCGGCAAAAAGGCCGATCCGGTCTATCTGCGCGCCGACAAGAGCGTGCCCTATGGCGATCTGATGGACGTGATGAACCTGTTGCGCAACGCGGGCTATCTCAAGATCGCGCTGGTCGGCCTCGACGCCAGAAACTGAGCAGAGTGCCGGTTGCCATGAATACGCTCATCCTGCACGGCCCGCCCGACCGCTCCGACGTCCGCCGCTGGATCACCGCGGCGGCGATCGTGATCGCCGTGCATGCCGGTGCGGTCGCGGCAGGCGTGACCTGGTACACGCCGCCGGATGTCGCGGGCACCGCGTCGGAGCCGATCATGCTCGATCTGGAATCGGCGCCGCCGACGCCGGAGCCGCAGGCCGACATCGCGCCCGGCCCGCCGATGCAGGAAGCCGAGCCGCCGCCGCCCGAGCCCGAGCAGCCGAAGGAGGTGGTGGAGGACCAGGTGCCGCCGACCCCGGAGCAGGAGAAGGCCGAGGTGGTCGCGCCGCCGGAGAAGAAGCCGGAGCCGAAGCCGATCGAGAAGCCGAAACCAAAACCAAAGCCGATCGCGAAACCAAAGAAGCCGAGCGAGAATCCCGCCCCGCGCACCACGGCGTCGCCGCAGGCGGCGCAGGCGGCGCGCGCCAATTACAACGGCTTGCTGTCGGCGCATCTGCAGCGCTTCAAGCAGTATCCCGCCGGCGCCAAGGCCGCGGGCGAACAGGGCGTGGCGATGCTGAGCTTCACCGTCAGCCGCAGCGGCCATGTCCTCGGCGCGCGGCTGTCGAAGTCATCAGGCTCCGCGGCGCTGGACGGCGAGACCATGGCGATGATCCGCCGCGCCCAGCCGCTGCCGGCGTTTCCGGCCGAGATGACGCAAAGCTCCGCCAGCTTCTCGGTGCCGGTGCGCTTCTTCCTGCGCTGACGCCCGCTGCCTGAGCTGACGCCCGCGCGGGAACCTTTTGTCGCCGCAGGCGTTATAGGCCCGGCGCTGCCGCGTGCGCTGTCAATGGCGCGGAATGGCAGCTCGGAGGTTCCGTGATGCTCGACGGTTTCGACGCGATCACCCTGGCCCGCGCGCAATTCGCGTTCACCATGAGCTTCCACATCATTTTCCCGGCGTTTTCGATCGGGCTGGCGAGCTACCTCGCCGTGCTCGAGGCACTGTGGTTGTGGACCGGGCGCGAGGTCTTCATCAACCTGTTCAATTACTGGCTCAAGATTTTCGCCGTCGCTTTCGGCATGGGCGTCGTCTCCGGCATCGTGATGTCGTACCAGTTCGGCACCAACTGGGCGGTGTTCTCCGACAAGGCAGGCCCGGTGATCG
The DNA here is from genome assembly GCA_020544565.1 of Bradyrhizobiaceae bacterium. GTDB lineage: Bacteria > Pseudomonadota > Alphaproteobacteria > Rhizobiales > Xanthobacteraceae > Afipia. The sequence continues at coordinate 3,573,165 of CP078014.1, read as the reverse complement.
GGCCGCTGATGGCCTATGAGGTGCTGACGGCCTTCTTTCTGGAGGCCGGGTTTCTCGGCGTCATGCTGTTCGGCCTCGAACGGGTCGGTCCCCGGCTGCATTTCTTCGCGACGCTGATGGTTGCGGTGGGCACGCTGATCTCCGCGTTCTGGATCCTGTCGGCGAATTCGTGGATGCAGACCCCGGCCGGCTTCGCCGTCAACGACCACGGCCAGTTCGTGGCGGCGGATTGGTGGCAGGTGATCTTCAACCCGTCATTCCCCTATCGCCTCGTGCACATGGTGCTGGCGGCCTATCTAACCACGGCGTTCGTGGTCGGCGGCGTCGGCGCCTGGCATCTGCTGCACCATTCCCCGGGCGAGGGCGCGCGCGTGATGTTCTCGATGGCGATGTGGATGGCGGCGCTGGTCGCCCCCGTGCAGATTTTCGCCGGCGACCAGCACGGCCTCAACACCCTCGAACACCAGCCGGTGAAGGTGATGGCGATGGAAGGCCACTTCCAGAGCCATCCCGACGGCGCGCCGCTGGTGCTGTTCGGCCTGCCCGATCAGGCCGCCGGCGAGATGCGCTATCCGCTGCAGATCCCCAAGGCGTCGTCGCTCATCCTCAAGCACGCGTGGGACGCGCCGCTGAAGGGCCTCGACACCGTGCCCCGCGCGGACTGGCCCAATGTCGCCGTGGTGTTCTGGGCGTTCCGGATCATGGTCGGCGTCGGCTTCCTGATGCTCGGCCTCGGTCTGTTCAGCCTGTGGGCGCGCTGGCGCGGCACGCTGCATACCTCGAAGCTGCTGCATGGCTGCGCGCTGGCGATGGCCCCGGCGGGCTTCGTCGCGGTGCTGGCCGGATGGATCACCACCGAAGTCGGGCGGCAGCCGTTCACCGTGTACGGCCTGCTGCGCACCGCGGATGCGGCGTCGCCGCTCGCCGCACCCGCGGTGGCGTCGTCGCTGCTCGCCTTCATCGCGGTGTATTTCATCGTGTTCGGCATCGGCGTGGTCTACATCCTGCGGCTGATGCAGGCGCCGCCGCATCACGGCGAGCACGGCCCGAGCCGCGACGCGCCCACCCGCGCCGCCGGCCTCACGCCCGCGCCTGCCGTCGCCGCCACCTCGGGACAAGGGTGAGGCCATGACCGCATTGCCACTCGATCTCGCCACCCTGTGGGCTTTCATCATCGCCTTCGCCGTCTTCATGTACGTGGTGATGGACGGTTTCGATCTCGGCCTCGGCATGCTGTTTCCGCTGTTTCCGGACAAGCAGGACCGCGACGTGATGATGAATACCGTGGCCCCGGTGTGGGACGGCAACGAAACCTGGCTGGTGCTCGGCGGCGGCGGGCTGATGGCGGCATTTCCGCTCGCCTATGCGGTGCTGATGCCGGCGCTGTATACCCCGATCATCGCCATGCTGATCGGGCTGATCTTCCGCGGCGTGGCGTTCGAATTCCGCTGGCGCAGCAGGAGCGAACGCAACCGCTGGGACGCCGCCTTCTTCGGCGGCTCGCTGCTGGCGGCGCTGGCGCAGGGCATCGCCCTCGGCGCCATCCTGCAGGGCGTGCATGTGGAAGGCCGCGCCTATGCCGGCGGCTGGTGGGACTGGCTGACGCCGTTCAGCATTCTCACCGGCCTTGCAGTGGTCGCGGGCTACGGCCTGCTCGGCGCAACATGGCTGGTGATGAAGACCGAGGGCCGACTGCGCGACCGCGCTTACCGTCTGAGCAGAGTCCTGCTGGCAGCGACGCTCATAGCCATCGTCGCGGTCAGCATCGCGACGCCGTTTTTGCAGGCGGACTACTGGCGGCGCTGGTTTCAATGGCCCAACATCCTGTTCACCGCGCCGATCCCGCTGGCGGTGGCGGCGGTGACGCTGCTGCTGCTGTGGGCGCTGGCGGAACGGCGCGATTACCAGCCGTTCGTGCTGACGCTGGTGCTGTTCGCGCTGACCTATGCCGGGCTCGGCGTCAGCCTGTATCCCTACATCGTGCCGCAGAGCATCACCATCTGGCAGGCGGCCGCGCCCGACAACAGCCTCGCCTTCATGCTGGTCGGCGTCGCCGTGCTGGTGCCGCTGATCCTCGGCTACACCGGCTGGGCCTACTGGGTGTTCCGCGGCAAGGTCGATCCGTCGCGCGGCTATCACTAGACCGGCTGGCGCGAGCATTGGATGACATCGTCATGACGCGGCCAACCGGACCCCCTCGCCCGCTGGCGCAGAAGCTGATGTGGTTTGTGGCGCTGTGGCTTCTCGGCGCGGGCACGGTCGCGACTGTCGCCTGGGTGCTGCGGCTATGGATCGCGCCGCATTGAGCGCGCTCCAGGCGCCGGCACATGAAACTTCATTCATGGCGGCGCACCGCCGCGTGGCGCAGGATCAGCGGGCTCCTTGTTTTCATTTGACATTTCCGCCCACGACCACCAATAGACGGACCACTTGGCGGCGCGCGGCACAGCGTTTGGCCGCCCCGCATCACTTGCCAGCCGTGCGCAACTAAGATTTTATGGATGCGGGGTCTGGGCTTACGCAGGATAATATCATGATCAATTTCCGGCTTTTCTCCCTGGCCGTCCTCACGGCTGCCAGCGTGGCGGGGGGATCGTCCCACGCTCTTGCGCAGGGACGCCAGATGAACATCGGCGACCAGCCCGGATACGTCCCCAACGCAGCGGAAGAAGAACTGCCGCCGGAATTCAAACGCACCGCGGTGTTCTATCGCACCAGCGAGCCGCCCGGCACCATCATCATCAGCACGTCCGAACGTTTCCTGTATCTCATCCAGGGCAATGGCCGTGCGCTGCGCTACGGCATCGGCGTCGGCCGCGAAGGCTTCCAGTGGCAGGGCCTGCAGAAGATCTCGCGCAAGCAGGAATGGCCGGACTGGACCCCGCCGCCGGAGATGATCGAGCGCCAGCCTTATCTGCCGCGCTTCATGGCGGGCGGCCCCGGCAATCCCATGGGCGCGCGCGCGCTGTATCTCGGCGCCACCGTCTACCGCATTCACGGCACCAACCAGCCGCAGACCATCGGCAGCGCCGTGTCGTCGGGATGCTTCCGTCTGGTCAATGCCGACATCACCGACCTGTATGAACGCGTGCCGGTCGGCACCAAGGTGATCATCCGCCAGCGGCCCGAAATCTGATTTCCGGCCGCGGACGGCCTCACCGCCCGCCATTTCTGACGTCTCTTACTTTGACGCGCGTTTCATCTGTCGCGCATTTCACCAGCAGGATCGATTCATGGCCATTTTTTCGCGCACCTTCCGTTCCGGCCTGTTGATCGGCTGCGCCATCGCGGTTGCGGTCGCCGCCGCCGCGATCACCTACGAACGGTATGATACGCGAACCCTGAAACGCACCCTGCGGCGCGACGCCGTGCTGTGCGGCGTCAACACCGGCCTGCCCGGCTTCTCGATGCCCGACGACAAGGGCAACTGGTCGGGCTTCGACGTCGACTTCTGCCGCGCCGTCGCCGCCGCGATCTTCAACGACCCCAACAAGGTGAAGTTCGTCCCGCTCGACGCCAACCAGCGCTTCAAGGAATTGCGCGACCGCAAGGTCGATATCCTGTCGCGCAACTCCACCTACAGCATGTCGCGCGAGACCGAATACGGCCTCACCTTCGCAGGCATTTCCTATTTCGACGGCGCGGGCTTCATGGTGCCGCAGTCGCGCAACCTCTCCTCCGGCCTCGAACTGGACGGCAGCAAGGTCTGCGTCCAGGGCAACACCACGACGCAGCTCAACCTCGCCGACTATTTCCGCGCCAACAATATCAAGTATCAGGAGGTCAACCTCCCGAGCCTCGAACAGCTCATCAAGGCTTACGATACGGGGCAATGCGACGTGCTGACCACCGACGTGTCGCAGCTCTACGCCATCCGCCTGCGGCTGACCAAGCCGGCCGATCATGTGATCCTGCCCGACGTCATCTCCAAGGAGCCGCTGGCCCCGGTGGTGCGCCAGCGTGACGACGAATGGATGATGATCGTGAAGTGGACGCTCTATGCCATGCTCAATGCCGAGGAGCTCGGCGTCACCTCGCAGAACATCGACCAGGCGCTGAAATCGAAGAAGCCGGACGTGATGCGGCTGGTCGGCACCGAGGGCGCCTATGGCGAGGAACTGGACCTGCCGCGGGACTGGGCCGCGCGCATCATCCGCCACGTCGGCAATTACGGCGAGGTCTACGACCGCAACGTCGGCGAGGGCTCGAAGCTCGCCATTCCGCGCGGGCTCAACCAGTTGTGGAACGCCGGCGGCATCCAGTACGCGCCGCCGATCCGCTGATGACACCGTGGGCGCTGCCCGCTGACGGGAGAGGATGACCACCGCACCCGCGAAGTTTCCGGATACCGAGACGGTATTCGACTCGAGCCGCATCGCGGCGGAGATCGGCGCGCTCGCGCAACAGCACGCCGGCAGGGACGATGTTTTTCGCGGCGCGATCACCCAGCTTCTGAAAGGTGAACTGGCGCGCGCGCGCGCCGCGGCGCAGGCCGACCTGCTGAAGAACCGGCACGGACGGCGCTGCGCCGAGCGGCTGTGTTTCGTGCAGGACGAGATCATCACCCTGCTGTTCAATGCCGCCACCCGGCATCTCTATCATTCGCCGACGCCGTCGGATTCCGAGCGCATGGCGGTGATCGCCACCGGCGGCTACGGCCGCGGCCTGATGGCGCCGGAATCCGACATCGATCTCCTGTTCATCCTGCCCTACAAGCAGACCGCGTGGGGCGAACAGGTGGTCGAGGCGATCCTTTACGGCCTCTGGGACATGGGGCTGAAGGTCGGCCACGCCACACGCTCGGTGGATGAATCGATCCGGCAGGCGCGCGCCGACATGACCATCCGCACCTCGATTCTGGAGACGCGCTTCCTCGCCGGCGACCGCGCGCTCTACGACGAGCTGGTGGCGCGCTTCGACAAGGACGTGGTGCAGGGCACCGCCGCCGAGTTCGTCGTCGCCAAGCTCGCCGAGCGCGAGGAGCGCCATCGCCGCGTCGGCCAGTCGCGCTATCTGGTCGAACCCAATGTGAAGGACGGCAAGGGCGGCCTGCGCGACCTGCACACGCTGTTCTGGATCGCCAAATACGTCTACCGCGTCCGCGACGCCGAGGATCTGGTGGCGCGCGGCGTGTTCGACGCCCAGGAGTTCCGCACCTTCCGCCGCTGCGAGAACTTCCTGTGGTCGGTCCGCTGCAACATGCATTTCTTCACCGGGCGGGCCGAGGAGCGGCTGTCGTTCGAAATCCAGCGCGAGATCGCCCAACGCCTCGGCTACACCTCGCATCCCGGCATGCAGGACGTCGAGCGCTTCATGAAGCACTACTTCCTGATCGCCAAGGAGGTCGGCGATCTCACTGCGATCCTGTGCGCCAAGCTGGAGGATCAGGAAGCGAAGCCCGTGCCGGTGCTGAGCCGGGTGATGGCGCGGCTGCGGCCGGGCCGCGGACGCAGCCGCGTTCCCGGCGGCGAGGACTTCGTCATCGACAACAACCGCATCAACCTTGCGGCGCCCGACGTCTTCAAGCGCGATCCGGTCAACCTGATCCGCATCTTCCGCCTCGCCCAGAAGCACAATCTGGCGTTCCATCCCGACGCCATGCGCGCGGCGACGCGCTCGCTCGGCCTCATCACCCAGAAACTGCGCGAGACCCCCGAGGCCAACGCGCTGTTCATGGAGATCCTGACCGCGAACGACGCCGAGATCGTGTTGCGGCGGATGAACGAGACCGGCGTGCTGGGCCGCTTCATCCGCGCCTTCGGCCGCATCGTGTCGATGATGCAGTTCAACATGTATCACCACTACACCGTGGACGAGCATCTGTTGCGCTGCATCGGCATCCTTCAGGACATCGAGCGCGGCGGCCACGAGGAATTCGCCGTCGCCAGCGACCTGATCCGCAAGATCCGTCCTGAGCACCGCGCCGTGCTCTATATGTCGGTGTTCCTGCACGACGTCGCCAAGGGCCGCCCCGAGGATCACTCCATCGCCGGTGCCCGAATGGCGCGGCGGCTGTGCCCGCGCTTCGGCTTCAACGCCGCCGAGACTGACCTGATCGCCTGGCTGATCCAGGAGCATCTCACCATGTCCACGGTGGCGCAGTCGCGCGACCTGTCCGACCTCAAGACCATCGAGAACTTCGCCGCCGTGGTGCAGTCGGTGGAGCAGATGAAGCTGCTGACGATCCTGACCACCGCCGACATCCGCGGTGTCGGCCCCGGCGTCTGGAACGGCTGGAAGGCGCAGCTGATCCGCACGCTCTACTACGAGACCGAACCGGTGCTGACCGGCGGCTTCTCCGAGGTCAACCGCACCCAGCGCATCCTGTCGGCGCAGGCCGAATTCCGCGCCGCCTTCACCGACTGGCCGGAGGCCGAACGCGAAGCCTATATCGCGCGGCATTATCCCGCCTACTGGCTCAAGGTCGATCTGGCGCGCAAGATCCGCCACGCCCGTTTCGTCAAGGCGAGCGAGGCCGGCGGCCGCAAGCTCGCCGTTCATGTCGGCTTCGACGAGAGCCGCGGCGTCACCGAACTCACCATCCTGGCGCCGGACCATCCCTGGCTGCTGTCGATCATCGCGGGCGCCTGCGCGGCGGCGGGCGCCAACATCGTCGACGCCCAGATCTACACCACCACCGACGGCATCGCCCTCGACACCATCGCCATCACCCGCGAATACGACCGCGACGACGACGAGGCGCGGCGCGCCAGCCGCATCGGCGACACCATCGAACAGGTGCTGGACGGCAAGTTGCGGCTGCCCGACATGATGGCGCGGCGCACCGCCGCCAAGGCGCGGCTGAAGCCGTTCACGGTCGAACCGGAAGTCATCATCAACAACCAGTGGTCGGACCGCCACACCGTGATCGAGGTCTCCGGCCTCGACCGCCCGGGCCTGCTGTTCCAGCTCACCACCGCGATCTCCAAGCTCAACCTCAACATCGCCTCGGCGCATGTCGCGACCTTCGGCGAGCGCGCCCGCGACGTGTTCTACGTCACCGACCTGCTCGGCGCGCAGATCACCGCGCCAACGCGGCAGGCCGCGATCAAGCGCGCGCTGATCCATCTGCTCGCCAACAGCGACCCCTCCGAGAAGCCGGCGGCTTAAGGCCCGGCCGCCACCCTGATCGCCGCGCCTTCGTGGGCCAGCAGCCACTGCTTGCGGGCGAGGCCGCCAGCGTAGCCGGTGAGCGCGCCATTGGCGCCGACCAGACGATGGCACGGCACCACGACGCTGATCGGATTGGCGCCGTTGGCCGCGCCGACGGCACGCGCCGCGCCGGGAATGCCGAGCCGCACCGCCATCTCGCCGTAGCTCGCGGTCCTGCCGGGCGGAATGGTCTGCAGCATCGACCAGACCTTGCGCTGGAACGGCGTCCCGCCGGTGCGCCATTTGACGGCGCGCAACCGGTCGAGATCACCGGCGAAATAATCCGCCAGCGCCACGGTGATCGGCCGCGGCGCTGGCGCGTCATCGAGAACCATCTCGCCATAGTGCAGCCGCAGCAGCCGGCGCAGCCGCTCCTCGTAGTCGGACCAGTCGAACCCTCGCAGGAAACCCTGATCGTCGGTGACCAGCAAAGCGGTGCCGATCGGGGTCTCGAAGCGGTCGAGAGCGAGGAAGCGGGGTTGATTCATGGGCGGGTCGGTCCGTGCGCGTTGCGTGGCGCTCATCATCGCCGCATCGCGCGCCCGCGTCATTCCGTTTTCCGACAGGCTGTGCGCCACCCTCGCGCGATGCAGGTTCCGCGCCGAGGCTTGGCCAAGTCTAAAGCCGCGTTAACCTTTGCTTAACGCGCCCTTAAACCGCCATCGCTAGCCTGCACCCTTTCGGGGCAGATGGGTCGGCGTAGGCGCGTTTGGATGGCGTTGGGGCAGAAAAAGAAAGGCGGCCGCAAGGAGCCGAAATTCGACGGCGCCGCGTCGCTGGACGGCGTTCACCTCAATCCGTGGGACCGCGTCGGCGGCCCGGAAGACGATTACGACGACAAGCCGAAACGTCGCGCCGCCAAGAGCCGTCCGGCGGCGGCCGACGACGACGCGCCGCGGCCACGCCGGTCATCACGCGCGTCGCGCAAGACGAAGGCGGCCGCGAAGGAGCGCTCGCGCTGGCGCGTCGGCCGCCTGATCTACTGGGGCGCGGTGCTCGGGCTGTGGGCGGTGATCGCGGTCGCGGGCATCGTGGTCTATGTCGGCGCCCATCTGCCGCCGATCCAGTCGCTGGAAATTCCCAAGCGCCCGCCGACGATCCAGATCGCCGGCATGGACGGCAGCATCATCGCCACCCGCGGCGAAATGCCGGGAGCCAATATCGCGCTGAAGGATCTGCCGCCCTATCTGCCGAAGGCGTTCATCGCCATCGAGGACCGCCGCTTCTATTCGCATTTCGGCGTCGATCCCACCGGCATCGCCCGCGCCGCGGTCGCCAATCTCCTGCATCGCGGCGTGTCGCAGGGCGGCTCGACGCTGACCCAGCAGCTGGCCAAGAACCTGTTCCTGACCCAGGAGCGCACCATGCAGCGCAAGCTGCAGGAGGTCGAACTGGCGCTGTGGCTGGAGCGCAAATACTCCAAGCAGGAGATTCTCGAACTCTATCTCAACCGCGTCTATTTCGGCTCGGGGGCTTACGGCATCGAGGCGGCGGCGCAGAAGTATTTCGGCAAGTCGGCGAAGAATGTCTCGCTGTCGGAAGCGGCGATGCTGGCGGGGCTGGTCAAATCGCCGTCGCGGCTCGCGCCCAACCGCAATCCGGACGGTGCGGAGAAGCGTGCGCAGACCGTGCTCGGCGCGATGGCCGATGTCGGCTTCATCACGCAGGCGCAGGCACAGGCCGCCATCGCCCATCCGTCCTATGCGGTGAGGCCGGTAGGCGCGGGCACCATCAACTACGTCGCCGACTGGATCGGCGAAGTGCTCGACGATCTGGTCGGCCAGATCGACCAGAACATCGTGGTGGAAACCTCGATCGATCCCAAGCTGCAGAGCGTGGCCGAAGCTGCGATCATCGACGAACTGGCGACCAAGAGCGTGAAATTCAACGTGTCGCAGGGCGCGCTGGTGGCGATGACGCCGCAGGGCGCGGTGCGCGCCATGGTCGGCGGGCGCAACTACGGCGAAAGCCAGTTCAATCGCGCCGTCACCGCCAAGCGCCAGCCGGGCTCGGCGTTCAAGCCGTTCGTCTATCTCACCGCCATCGAGGCCGGCCTGACCCCGGACAGCGTGCGCCAGGATGCGCCGCTCGACGTCAAGGGCTGGAAGCCCGAGAACTACAGCCGCGAATATTTCGGTCCGGTGACGCTGACCCAGGCGCTGTCGATGTCGCTCAACACCGTGGCGGTGCGCCTCGGTCTCGAGGTCGGTCCTGCCAATGTGGCGCGCACCGCGCATCGTCTCGGCATCGCCTCCAAGCTCGAGCCCAACGCGACGCTGGCACTCGGCACCTCCGAAGTGTCATTGACCGAACTGGTCGGCGCCTATGCACCGTTCGCCAATGGCGGTGTCGCGGCCGCACCCCATGTGGTGGAGCGCATCCGCACCCCCGAAGGCAAGGTGCTATATGCGCGCCGCCCAGAGCCGCCGGCGCGGGTGGTCGATCCCGCCGCGGTCGGCATGATGAACGTGATGATGCACGAGACGCTGGTTACCGGCACCGCGAAGAAGGCCGACATTCCCGGCTGGGCCGCCGCCGGCAAGACTGGCACCAGCCAGGATTTTCGCGACGCCTGGTTCATCGGCTACACCGCCAATCTCGTCACCGGCGTCTGGCTCGGCAACGACGACAACTCACCGACCAAGAAGGCCACCGGCGGCGGCCTGCCGGTGGAGGTGTGGACCCGCTTCATGAAGGTGGCGCATCAGGGCGTCGCGCCGGCACCGCTGCCGGGCTCGTACCAGCCGCGGAGCGCGGGCGGCTTCTTGTCCAACCTGCTTCCGGACAATCCGCGTTCTGCGCCACCGCCGCAGCCGTCCTATCCCCAGCAGACCGCGAGCCCCGGTTATCCGCAGCAATCCGCGCCGCCGCCGCAGGGCCGGCCTGCGGTCACACCGACATCGACGCGGCCGGAAGCCGCCGCCGGCCTCGACGGCTGGCTGGTGGACCGCCTGTTCGGCGGCCGGCGCTGACGCGATCTTCGGATCAGTCCTTGATGCCGTAGCGGTGCAGGTCGTTGCCGTGGGTGTCGAGCCACTTCTTGGCGCGCTCGGTGGCCGGGCAGATCCGCCCCACCACCCGCCAGAACCGCGCCGAGTGATTCATCTCGACCAGATGCGCGACCTCATGAGCGGCGAGATAGTCGAGCACGTAGGGCGGCGCGAGAATGAGCCGCCACGAATACGACAGCACCCCCGCCGAGGTGCACGAGCCCCACCGGCTCGACTGGTCGCGGATGGTTATCCGCTTGACCTTGACGCCGAGTTCACCGGCATAGCGATGGGAAGCATCGGCCAGCGCGGCGCGGGCCTCACGCTTGAGGAAGTCATGGACGCGGCGATCGAGATGTTCGACGCCGCCGGCGACGCAAAGAATCTTCTCGCCGCTGTCGCGGGTCTCGGTCCACACCGTTCCGCGCTCGCCAGTGCGGTGCACGATCCGATGCTGTACGCCGCGCAGCGGGATCGAGGCGCCGTGAGAGAACGGCGCAGCCTTCGGCAGGCCGCCGAGACGCGCGGCGATCCAGGCGCCGTGGCGTTGCGCGAAGTCTTTCGCGTCGATCAGGTTCCCGCGCGGCGGCATGGTGAGGATGGCTTCGCGGCGACTCGGATGAATGCGCAGCGTGTAACGTCGCGCGCGCCGATGACGGCGCAGTTGAATGGTGTAGATCGCCGCGCCGATCCGCACCACAAGGGTGCTCGGCTCGGTCGGCCGGCGATAAAGAAGCGCGCGAAAAGCCATGTCAGTCAGTCCCGGCGGCAGGAGTTCGCCGGGATTCTGCCATATCCGCCGCCACCGAAATTCGTCGGCGCAAAAACAAATCATTTGCCCAACATATCGCAATCGCGCGCCGATCACCTCCCAGATCAAGGGGCTTGGAACACGCAATCGCGATTCATTCCTAGGCTGGAACCGGCTGTGGACAGGATGTGGACAAGTCACTCCCGCACCGCTCCGCGCCGGGCGATATTTTCAAGGAAAACCAATGATTTACGTGGGGCTACGAAGCGCCGGGTCGGCGCGACGGCCCGGAAGTCCGCATAAAATGCGGCTTTTCCGGGCGTCCAGGCGGTGGCCAGGGCCTATTCGGCGGCCACCAGCGACAGCCGGCTCTGGGCCGACGTCTGCATGAAATGCGAGATTCGCGGCAGGATTTCAGACTTGAAGCGCGAACCGTTGAACACGCCGTAATGGCCGACGTCCTTCTGCACGTAATGCATGCGGCGCTGGTCCGGAATCGACGTGCACAGATCGTGGGTCGCTTCGGTCTGGCCGAGACCGGAGATGTCGTCCTTCTCGCCTTCCACCGTCATCAGCGCGACGCGGGTGATCTTGGACGGTTCGACCAGCTTGCCGCGGTGACGCATCTGCCCCTTGGGCAAAGCGTGCTTGATGAACACCTGATCGACGGTCTGCAGATAGAACTCGGCGGTGAGATCCATCACCGCAAGATATTCATCGTAGAACTCGATATGCTTGTCGACCATATCGCCGTCGCCCTTGACCAGATTGGCGAACAGATCCTTGTGGGCATCGACATGGCGGTCGAGGTTCATGCTCATGAACCCGGAGAGCTGAAGGAAGCCGGGATAGACGTTGCGCATGAAGCCGGGATGCGGGAACGGCACCTTGGTGATGACGTGGCTGCGGAACCAGTTGATGCCCTTCTTCTCCGCGAGTTCGTTCACGCCGGTGGGGCTGCGCCGGGTGTCGATCGGGCCGCCCATCAGTGTCATCGAGGTCGGGAAATAGGGGTTTCTCTCGGCTTCCATCACCGAGACCGCGGACAGCACCGGGACCGACGGCTGGCACACCGCGACCACATGGGTGTTGCCGCCGAGCGCGCGCAGCATATCGATGATGTAATCGACATAGTCATCGAGATCGAACCGGCCTTCGGCCAGCGGCACCATGCGGGCATCCGCCCAGTCGGTGATGTAGACTTCATGGCCGGGCAGGAACGCTTCCACCGTGCCGCGCAGCAGCGTCGCATAATGGCCCGACATCGGCGCCACGATCAGCACGCGGGGCTGGGTCGCGCGCACCTGCTCCGGTATCTGGCGATGGAAATACAGCATCCGGCAGAACGGCTTCTCCCAGACGACGCTGACATCGACCGGCACCCGGACGCCGTTGACCTCGGTGTCGTGCAGACCCCATTCCGGCTTGCCGTAGCGGCGGGTGGTCCGTTCGAACAGTTCGCAACCGGCCGCGACGGATTTTCCGACCGAGGTATTGGTCAGCATGTTGAGCGGGTTCTCGAACCACAGCTTGGTCATATCCGCCAAGGCCCGCGCCGGATTGAGAGAGGCTTGGCCCATCTCGTACATCCAGTACATCGGCGTGGTCAGCGCGGGGCTGACATCTGAGGCAGGGGGCCTGCCAAATTCGCCTATCGGCATGATAATTCCTCGATCCGGTTTCGCGTCGCAACATTGTGTCGGTACCGCGGCAGGTCGTCAATCCGTCAAAAAGCCAGTCAGATAGAAAAGATGGGATGGGAACCGGGCGCAGCAAGGCGTTTTATCCTCGCAATTTCCGCATTGCGGGAATGACGATGTCGCCGAACGCCCGCCGGCGGCCGCGTCGACGGGCCGTTTGTGATCGGCCGGGCCGGACGTTAAACAGGGCGGCATGAGCGAACGCATCACCTCGGACTTTCGCCAGCCCCGGCGCTATGTGCGCCTCGACACCATCCTGCGGCTGCGCTGGCTGGCGGTGCTGGGGCAGCTCGTGACCATCTTCATCGTCACCGAGGGGCTCGATTTCGACGTGCCGGTGGCGCCCTGCATCGCCATCATCGGCCTGTCGGCGCTGCTCAATCTCGTGCTGCAGGTGAGCGTCAATCCGGTGTACCGGCTGGAACCGCCGTATGCGGCGGCGCTGCTCGCCATCAACATCACCGAGCTGGCCGCGTTGCTGTTCCTGACCGGCGGACTGCAGAATCCATTTTCATTTCTTTTCCTCGCGCCGGTGCTGATCTCCGCCACTGCGCTGCCGACCCGCATGACGCTGGGTCTCGGCCTGTTCGCCGCCGCGTGCGCCACGGCGCTGGGCTTCTTCCATCTGCCGCTGCCATGGGCCGGCGAGGAGCCGCTGGTGCTGCCCAAGACCTACATGACCGGCGTCTGGCTTTCCATCGTGCTCGCCATCGGCGTCACCAGCCTCTATGCCTTTCAAGTCACTGAGGAGGCGCGCAAGCTGTCCGACGCGCTGGCGGCCACCGAACTTGTGCTGACCCGCGAGCAGCACCTGACCCAGATCGACGGCCTCGCCGCCGCCGCCGCCCACGAACTCGGCACCCCGCTGTCCACCATCTTCCTGATCTCGCGCGAACTCGAAGCCGCCGGTCAGGCCAGCGGCCTCGACGACACCGCGCGCCACGACCTGAAGACGTTGCGCGAGCAGGCGCAGCGCTGCCGCGAGATCCTCGCCAAGATCACCCAGCTGTCCTCGGAGGGCGCGCCGTTCGACCGCATGCCGCTGTCGATGCTGATCGAGGAGGCGGTCGCGCCGCACCGCGATTTCGGCATCGCCATCGCGGTGCGGATCGCGCTGGCGCAGACGCCGGAGCCGGTGGGGATGCGCAATCCCGCCATTCTCTACGGCGTCGGCAATATCCTTGAAAACGCCGTGGACTTCGCCCGCGAGCGCGTCGAGGTCAACGCCTGGTGGAACGCCGAACGGGTGGAGATCGTGATCTCCGACGACGGGCCGGGCATCGCACCCGACATCCTCAAGCGGATCGGCGAACCCTACCTGACGCGGCGGCGCAACGTGGAGGGGCAGGACAGGCACGGCGGGCTCGGGCTTGGCGTCTTCATCGCCCGCACCTTGCTGGAGCGGACCGGCGCGAAAGTGTCCTTCACCAACCGGACGTTTCCGGATCATGGCGCCGTCGTCTCCATCGTCTGGCCGCGCAGTGCCTTCGAGACCACCGAGGTGCTGTCCGCGGCGCTGTCCTAGGAGCGGCTTCACCAGCGTTGCATCAGATCCGTCATTTATCTTTTTGTTTGAGCATGATCTGTTCGACCTGAAGGGCCGCGAAGCGCAAACCGGTTCCCGCTGTTCGGGATCATGCCCCAGCGCGGCACCATGTCGCGACTTTTGGCCGCCAATCAGCCGGTTTGGCCTTGGCAGTGCCAGATTGTCCCGCCATATCGGTAATGACACACCAGGAGGCATTAGACCGTGACCGCAGCCACCGAGTTGACCGAAGCCGCTGACCGTTCGCTGCTGATCGTCGAGGACGACAAGCCGTTTCTCGAACGGCTGGCGCGCGCCATGGAGACCCGTGGCTTCACGGTGACCGCATGCGACAATGTCTCCGATGGCCTGAGCCAGATCGAGAAAGCGCCGCCCGCCTTTGCGGTGGTCGATCTGCGGCTCGGCAGCGGCAACGGTCTCGATGTGGTGTCGGCGCTGAAGCAGCAGCGGCCCGAGGCCCGCGCCATCGTGCTGACCGGCTATGGCAACATCGCCACCGCCGTCACCGCTGTCAAACTCGGCGCAGTCGATTATCTGTCGAAGCCGGCCGATGCCGACGACGTGGTGGCGGCCTTGCTCGCCGGCGGCACCGAGGCGTCGCAGCTTCCCGAGAACCCGATGTCGGCGGACCGGGTGCGCTGGGAGCACATCCAGCGCATCTACGAGATGTGCAACCGCAATGTCTCCGAGACCGCACGGCGGCTTAACATGCATCGCCGCACCCTGCAGCGCATTCTGGCCAAGCGCGCCCCGCGCTGAGAGCCGCGCCCCGCGTCGCTATCCCTCGATGTCGCCGTGTCCCTGCGGATCGGCGAGCCGGTTGACGCGCCGCGCTGCCAGCAATCCGAAACTCACGATCATCGCCTTGCGCGTCGCCGCCGGCAGGCGGTGCTCGGGCGCGTCGCAGTGCAGGTGCGCGCCGTAGGCGTCGGCGACGATCAGCCCGGCGTCGGGCGGAAACAACTCGCACGGCATGTCCTGCGGAAAAGCAAAGAACAACCGGTCGCAATGCAGGCGATAGTCCTGCCATTTGTGATCGGCGCGCAGATCTTCCACCGACGACTTGATCTCGACGATCCACAATTCGCCGCGCGCATTCATGGCCACCAGATCGGCGCGGCGGCCGGACGGCAGCGTCAGTTCGCTGACGCAGGCGAAGCCGAGCGCGCGCAGGAATCGCGCGGTGCCGCGCGCCACCGCCAGCGCGGTGTCGGACTGGCGGCGGTCCGGCGGCAGGCCCGGATCGGTAAAGGAAACAACGGCGACCATGATTCCGCGGAGACTAGCAGAGACGCTGCACGGTCTCAGCCCCTGAATTTGCGGGTCCCGGAGCGGAACCCGGCCGCTTCCCGCCGCAAATAAAATCCCGCAACCGGCTTGGCGTTGCGCCAAAAATCGGCATTGTGCGGCCATGACAGAGCAAGCCCAGACCTCGACCGCGAAGGCCGGCGCCATGATCGTGCCGGTCACCCCATTCCAGCAGAACTGCACGCTGTTGTGGTGCGAAGCCACCAAACGCGCCGTGGTGATCGATCCCGGCGGCGACGTGCCGCAGATTCTCGCCGCCATCCGCCAGGCCAATGTGACCGTGGATCGCATCTGGTTGACCCACGGCCATATCGACCATGTCGGCGGCGCGGCCGAGCTGCGCGACGAACTCAAGGTGCCGATCGAAGGCCCGCACATCGCCGACAAATTCCTGCTCGACAACGTCGTCGCCAGCGGCGCGAATTTCGGCATGACGGGGGTGCGCAATTTCGCGCCCGACCGCTGGCTCGCCGAAGGCGACACGGTTCAAATCGGCGAACTGACCTTTGCGGTCTATCACTGCCCCGGCCATTCTCCCGGCAGCGTGGTGCTCTTCAACGACGCGATGCGCTTCGCGGTGGTTGGCGACGTGCTGTTCAGCGGCTCCGTCGGGCGCACCGATCTGCCCGGCGGCGACCATGCCGCGCTGATCCGCTCCATCACCGACAAGCTGCTGCCGCTCGGCGACGATATCGGCTTCATCTGCGGTCACGGCCCGGGATCGAGCTTCGGCCAGGAGCGTCTCACCAATCCGTTCCTCAACGGCGGGCTCGACTGAGCGACGCGGTCAGGCCGGAGGAATCGCGGCGGCGACCGCACGCATCAGCTCGGCCTGGCGGAACGGCTTGGCCAGCTTCGGCAGGCCCGCCTCCGCGCCGGGCGGCAGTTCGGCATAACCGGTGGCGAGGATCACCGGTATGTCGGGCCACTGCGTCCTGATCGATGCGGCGAGTTGCACGCCGGTCATCTGCGGCATGGCATAATCGGTGATCACCAGGTCCACCGGCTCCTCACGCCGCAGGATGTCGAGGGCCTGCCGCGCCGACGACGCCTCGATCACGGCGTGGCCGAGATCCTGCAGCATCACGGCGGTGTTCATCAGCACGAGGCCGTCGTCATCCACCGCCAGCACCACCAGCGGCCGCACGCCGGCGGCGCCATCCGCACCCGCCGCTGCGGGAGCGCTCTCCTCCGCGTTTGCCACCGCCACCGGCAGCCACATCTCGGCGGTGGTGCCGCGGCCTTTGCGGCTTTTCAGCACGAAGCGGCCGCCGGACTGACCGGTCATGCCGTGAACCATGGACAGGCCCAGCCCCGTTCCGCGGCCCACGCCCTTGGTGGTGAAGAACGGCTCCATGGCGCGGGCCAGCGTCGCCCGGTCCATGCCTTCGCCGGTATCGGTCACCGACAGGCAGACATAATTGCCGGCCGTGAGGTTCTCCACCGATCCCGCAGCAACTTTCACATCGCGGGCGGCAATGACGATCACGCCGCCTTCCGGCATGGCGTCGCGCGCGTTGACCGCGAGGTTGAGCAGCGCCATCTCGAGCTGGTTGGCGTCGGCATGGACGGGACTGAGCGGCAGTGGAAACTGGGTCTCGATGCGGATCGACGGGCCGATCGAGCTTTGCAGCAGATCGGTCATGCCGCGCACCAGAACCGGCACGTCCACCGGCCGGAGATTGAGATCCTGATGGCGCGCGAAGGCCAGCATGCGCTGGGTCAGCGCCGCACCGCGCTGCGCCGCCTGGGTGGCGTTGGCGATCAAAGGGCTCACCCGCGGGTCGTCGGGCAGGCGCTTGTTGGCGAGTTCGAGACTGCCGAGAATCACCATCAGCAGGTTGTTGAAGTCGTGAGCGATGCCGCCGCTCAGTTGCCCAATCGCGTCCATCTTCTGCGAATGCGCCAGCGCCTCGCGGGTCTGGTCAAGGGTGATCTGGGCCTGCCGCCGCTCGGTGATGTCGCGCGTGATCTTGGCGAAGCCGATGATGGCGCCATCGTCGTCGTAGATCGGGTCGATCACCACATGGGCCCAGAACTGCGTGCCGTCCTTGCGCACGCGCCAGCTTTCCTTCTCGAAGCGCCCTTCCCGTCGCGCGGTTTTGAGCGCCTGTTGCGGCTCGCCCTTGTCCCGGTCGGCCGCGGTGTAGAATGTCGAGAAATGCCGGCCGATGATCTCGTCGGCGGTGTATTGCTTGATGCGCTCGGCGCCGGCGTTCCAACTGCTGATGCGACCTTCGGGGTTGAGCATGTAGAGCGCGTAATCGGTCACGCCCTGCACCAGCAGGCGAAACTGCTCCTCGCTGGCCCGAAGGCGCTGTTCGGCGGCGCGGCGCTCGGTGATGTCGCGCATGAGCTTGGCGAAGCCGATGACGACCCCGTTCTCGTCGCGGATCGGATCGATCACCACATGGGCCCAGAACCGGCTGCCGTCCTTGCGCAGGCGCCAGCCCTCGCTTTCGAACTTGCCGGTGCGCACGGCGGTGTCGAGCGCGCGGGCGGCAAGGCCGGCCTTGCGATCGTCCTCCGCGTAAAACCGCGAAAAAGAACTGCCGATAATCTCGGCGGCGCGATAGCCGGTGCAGCGCTCCGCGCCGCTATTCCAGCTTGTGATCCGGCCTTCCGGATCGAGCATGACAATGGCGTAGTCGCCGATCGCCTCGACCAGAAGCCGATAGCGTTCGTCCCCCGTCAGGCGCCCCTCTCCCGTCAGGGACGTCTCAATGCGATCGATCCTGGTATCCATCGGCGCCAATCCGCCTGCCGCCCGTTCCCGGCCTGCTCAACCCGGTTAAACGCGACCCGTGGCGGAAAGTTCCATGAGCCATGGAGCCGCCTCTCGACTCCTCCGCGCCGGAACGAACGGGTGGGCAGGCGGGCAGGATCGGTCGGACCTATCGGAGCCGGCGCGCTTGAGGTAATGTAAAGAACATTCACACTGTGGAAGACCGATGTCCCCTGTTTCGCTGTTTCTCAATATTCTCTGGGTCGCGCTGGGCGGATTCTGGATGGCGCTGGGCTGGGCGGTGGCCGCCGTCATCATGGCCATCACCATCATCGGCCTGCCGTGGGCACGCGCGGCGTTCAGCATCGCGGCCTATACCCTGTTTCCGTTCGGGCAGAAGGCGGTGTCGCGCGAGGTCTATTTCGGCCGCTCCGACGTCGGTACCGGGCCGCTCGGCCTGATCGGCAATCTCATCTGGCTGGTGCTGGCGGGATGGTGGCTGGCGCTGGCCCATGTCGCCACCGCCGTCGTGCTGGCGGTGACCATCGTCGGCATCCCGTTCGCCTGGGCCCATCTCAAGCTCGCGGGAATCGCGCTTTGGCCGATCGGCAAGGTCATCGTCCCGGCCTAACCGGCCGTTGCCCGCCCGGCATCAATCAGCTAAACGAAGGGCCACGCACCCGTAGCTCAGCTGGATAGAGCGTTGCCCTCCGAAGGCAAACGCAAGCTCTTTCTGCTGAACATCAGTGCAAGGAAAATCGAGTGAAACCAAGCGATTGGCAAAACTCGAAGGAAGCACGAATATCGCGTTCGAGGTCGCGGAAGCACCACGGAAGCAAATGCAAAGGAGGTTGTGGAGTACGAATGGCGACAATTGGCAGGGTTTAAGCCCGCGTCATTTGAGCCGATTTGATCGTTGAATTCGGGATTGACCTCGATCAGTCTCGGACACTATCTGAACATCGATGCACCCGTAGCTCAGCTGGATAGAGCGCCACCCTCCGAAGGTGGAGGCCACACGTTCGAATCGTGTCGGGTGCGCCAAATTTCAGTCTTCCACGCCGCATTTCCCCGGTCTTGGTCACAAACTAGTCGTTCCACCTGCCCAAATCATGGAGGATCAAGTTCGATCGCCGTGACATGCTGGATCGCAACCTAAAATGATCAGGATGGTCCGCTATATCGGTTGGTAAGCGTTTTGTGGTGAGACCTTACGAAGTGCAGCGATTTTCGATCAGTATGCCAGTTGTCCTTACCTCCACTACTGTCGTGGGGCTTCTAATCGCCCTCGTCGGTACCTGGTTGCTGAGCGGCGACGCAAGGGTGAACACCATCGGTATCGGAGCGGCTCTCGCTTATCTGGCGGGCGGAGTCCCAGCCGGCAGGCGGGCGCTGAAGGCGCTGTGGAACGAGCATATCCTCGATATCGACCTGTTAATGATCGTTGCAGCGATCGCGGCGGCGGTCGTTGGTGCTGTGGTCGAAGGCGCGGTCCTGCTGACATTGTTCAGCCTGTCAACGACCATGGAGGAGCGTGCAATGGGGCGGGCTCGCCGTGCGATCGAGGCGCTGATGGAGCTGCGCCCGGAAACGGCATTTCGTAAATCCGTGGAAGGCGCGGTGGAGGAAGTGCTGGCCGCGCAGCTTGACGTCGGCGATATCGTGGTGCTTCGCCCCGGCGCGCGCGTCCCGGCCGATGGGACCGTCCTGCGCGGACGGGGCGCGCTGGATGAATCCACCATCACCGGTGAATCCATGCCGGTCGGCAAAGAGCCCGGTGGCAAGGTATTCGAGGCGACGGTCAATCTCGACGGCGTACTAGAGGTACAGATCACAAAATCGCTCGAACAGAGCACCGTCGCGCGAATGATCGCGCTGGTGACGGAAGCGCAGGCCGCCAAGGCTCCGTCGGAACGGTTCAGTGCCTGGTTTGGTCAGCGCTATACGATTGCGGTACTGGTCGGATCGGTCGTCGCCCTCGGCGCTTTCTACGGGCTTGGGCGGGACTGGGAAACAGCGCTTTATCGGGCGGCGACATTGCTGGTTGCAGCAAGCCCGTGCGCAATCGTCATTTCAGTGCCTGCCGCCATCTTGTCGGCATTGTCAGCGGCGGCGCGCGGTGGGGTGCTTTTCAAGGGTGGCGCGGCGCTAGAAACCTTGGCTGCCGTCGACATATTTGCCTTCGACAAAACCGGAACATTGACGACGGGCCGCGCGGAGGTGACGGGGGTTGTCGCTCTTGGCAACAGCGAGACGGCTTTCCTGTCCACCTTGGCCAGTGTCGAAGCCCACTCGGAACATCATATTGCTGAGACGCTTCGGCGTGAAGCGGCGCGCCGCGGGCTGGTCCTCCATGACGTGCATGATGTGAAGGCAATCCCGAGCGCTGGCATCATCGGGCGGAATGCCGATGGTCCGGTTTGGGCGGGGAACCGGCGAATGGCGGACATGATGGGAGCATCGCTCGATCAGGACGCGCTTCGGGTGTTTCAGGATGGGGCCGAGACCGTGGTCTACCTTGGGCGTGAAACACGCATTCTTGGCGCGGTCAGCGTCGCCGACAAACTCCGCGATACGTCGGCTGGCGCTCTCGCAGCCTTGCGGGCGAGCGGCGTCAAGACCATCGCCATGATGACGGGCGATCGGCGGGCCGTTGCCTTGCGCATAGGCAGGGCGTTGGGGCTAAAGCCAGACGAAATCTATGCCGAGATGCTGCCGCAGGACAAAGTCCGCCTTGTCGGCGAGATAGCCGAGGGGAGAAAGATTGCCTTCGTTGGTGATGGTGTAAACGATGCCGCAGCACTGGCGCGTGCTGATGTCGGCATTGCCATGGGAGCCGCTGGTTCGGAAGTCGCGCTTCAGGCGGCCGACGTCGCATTGTTGTCCGAGGATATGGAAAGACTGGCAGCCGCACATCGACTCTCGAAGCGGACTGTGTCGATCATCCATCAGAACCTAATCTTGGCCATCGGGGCGATGCTCCTGCTGGTCACTGGCGCAGCCTTCCTTGAATTGCCGCTGCCACTGGCCGTGCTGGGCCATGAAGGCGGTACCGTCCTTGTTGTTCTTAATGGTCTGAGACTGCTGAGCGATCCTATCTGCAATACGAGGCGACCCGTGACTGATCGGGAGTCAGTTGAACAGGGACACGACGACAAGGCACAAGCCGGTGCGTCGAGCCAACTGCGGAACGCCGACGCAACAACTACAAAGACCTCCACAATAACCTAGCGGTGCCCAGTTTCATCCTCTTCGGCACGCTAGTTCAACACCACGCCGAAAACTGTTGCCAAGCGTTGGTGGGCTGCGTGATCGTTCCTCACGGCCCCATTGAATGCCACGGCCAGGAAACAGCCAGCGCTGCGGCCGCGCGGGCCACCAATAACTCCGCAAAATCCTCAACAATTGCGGAGAGAGAGTATGACGTAACGGTCAGCCCTTACCCTGCTCTGCCCAGATTACCATCCGCCGGTTGTCGATGTCGGTAATCTTAAATAGAACCACCTCCGACATGCACAGTACGGCAGAATAGACCGTCGTCAGCGCGGTGCGGCTCTTCAGGCTTGGACTTGTATCCAGGAAGCACGCGACCTTGTCGATGCCCAACGCCACCGGCAGCTTGCTCGGCTGGCGTGCATAGCTGATGCGCTCCGAAATGGCATCTTGGCCGAGCGTCACATCGTAGAAAAGGTGTTGCGCACACACGATCTGATCGAGTGCCGGCCAGGATATCTCGATCACCACCAAGTGGATCTGAAAGACGCGGATATCCTACAGCTCGGGACGATCAGACGACCGACCAAATACCGGCTCAACTTCGATACCGCGGCAAGGTCGAATCACTGCGTTGCGGCGACAGATTGCGAACCGTCATGCCCTCAATCATACGGCGGCAAAGAGGCTGATCTCAGCCATTGCGAAAACTCCTGTCTGAAGGATTGTGTTTCGAAAACCCGCGATCCTCTCACACAGGAGCTTGCTGTTGCGACTCTTCCCTCAATTGCCGCGCAAGCGACTTCGTTCAATCCAAAATCGATTCAACCTGAACCCATCCGCTTTAGTGCGCGGTTTCCAGAACCTTAAAGCTCATTCCGATTCTATCTCAGAAACTGTCTGAAGCGCCTCAACGACAGGAAAAAAAGAACTGATCCAATCACGATAAGCGCCAGGAGCTGCGGCCAAACCACATCAAGACCGGCGCCTCGAAACAGGATGGACTGCGCCAGCATCACGAAATGCGTGTTCGGCGCTGCCAGCATGATGTTCTGAATAATCTCGGGCATGCTTTCGCGTGGGGTCATACTGCCGGACAATGCCTGAAGCGGAAGAAGAACGAGCATCAGCAGCAAACCAAACTGCGGCATCGTACCCGCCATGGTGGCGAGAAAGATGCCCATGCAGGTGGTAGCGAACAGATGCAGCGTTGCGCCGAACAAGAAAAGTGCCAGCGATCCTTGTATGGGAACCGCAAGCCAGCCTTTAACGACGAAAACAAGGGAAAACGCGGAGGCGATCAAAACTACGAAGCCCATCGACCAGATCTTGCTTGCCATGATCTCAAATGGCGTGACCGGCATGACAAGAAGATGCTCCGTCGTCCCGTGCTCGCGCTCGCGGATAAGGGCGGCACCGGTCAGGACGATCGACAGCATGGTGATAGAATTGATCACATTATTAATTGCGCTAAACCAACTCTTGTTGAGCGTCGGATTGAAGCGGGCCCGTTGCGCAAGCTCGATGGGCACGGTACTTGCCGCCCGATAGTGCTTTAGAAATTCGTTTATCTCGCTGGTGACGATCGATTGAACGTATCCGCTGCCCGTGAAGGCCTGCGACATGCGGGTCGCGTCAACGTTGATCTGAATCGTAGGCGATTTGTTGGCCAGGAGGTCGCGCTGGAAGTTCGGCGGGATATCGAGCGCGAAGGTGTCCAGGCCAGCGTCCATGCGGCGGTCCATCTCTGATTGAGTAATCAGCTTCGGAATCGAAAAGTAAGGAGGATTGAACGCCGTGATGATGCGGGATGATATTGGTGACTGATCCTCGTCAACCACTGCAATCGCTGCTCGATTGAGTGTTTCCGGCATTGCTTTCGATGCGGTATAGATCGAAATGGTGAAAGCGTAGATGATCAGCGCCAGCATCATGGGGTCACGAATGAGTCCCCACAATTCCTTGATACCCAATTGAACGATATTGGTCAGGCGCATGGCTAATTCGCCTGCTTTTTGAGAAGAACAACGCCCAGTCCCAACAAGACGGGAATCGCGATGAAGAGAGGTACGAACGAACCAGCCAAGTCGGAAAATTCGAGCCCCTTGGAGAAGGTACCGCGCGCAATGGTGACGAAATAAGTGGTCGGATAAATCTTCCCGATGAACGCGCCGACTCCCTGAAGGGACGACACCGGATCGATAAGCCCAGAATATTGCATGGCAGGAATCATTGTCAGCAGGGCCGTACCGAAGATTGCTGCGATCTGACTGGTGATGAAAGCCGATATGACAAGGCCCATGCCGGTCGCAGCCACGACATAGAGGAATGCCGCACCGGTGAGCGTCATGAAGCTTCCCGTAAACGGCACGTGGAAAATAAAGATCGCAAAGATCACCAGCAGCAAGAAGTTCAGCATCGCAAGCACGACATAAGGGATTTGCTTTCCGATCAGGAATTCCAGTCGCGTGACGGGCGTTGTGTAGAAATTAATGATGGACCCAAGTTCCTTTTCCCGAACAACGCTGAGTACGGCGAGCATCGTCGGTATCATCAGGAGGAGTAGCGGGATCACGGCGGGCACCATCGCCACCAGACTCTTGACGTTCGGGTTGTATCGATAACGAAGCTGGATCTGGAAACTACCCGATGTTGCGGCGCTCCCGTAAAGCTCCCGAGCCTTTTGGGTCAGCCAATTTGCGTGCATGGCCTGCACATACCCGCTTATGGTTTCAGCGCGCGATGGCATGGCGCCGTCGATCCATGCGCCGATCTGAACATTGCGGCCGTGTGAGACATCCCGTGCGAACCCTGGAGGTATCTCGATCGCCAAACTAAGTTCGCCGCTGCGCATCCTCTGATCCAGATCGGCATAGTCAGTAATCGGCGCCTTTTCCGTGAAATAGCGTGAGCCGGCAATTTGGAGAATATAGTCGCGGCTGATCGTGGAGTTGTCACGATCGAGCGCCGCGAAGGAGAGGTTTTCAACGTCCATCGTGATGCCGTAGCCCAAAACAAACAACAGAATGACGCTGCCAAGCGTGGCGAGCGTGGCGCGTATCGGATCGCGACGCAGTTCGAGCGCCTCACGCTGAGTGTAGGCGAACATGCGCCGGAAATTGAAAAGCCGATTCGCCGTTGTTCTTCTGTCGACTTTATTCTGTGTGTCAGCTGCCGCGGCCGAAGATAGCGGCACAGGCGTTGTTGTGGGGGACGATTTTTCCTTCTGTCCGCTGGCATCCAGGAGATAGGCAACGAAAGCGTCTTCGAGCGTTTTAGCGCTTCTCTTCTGTGTTATTGCAGCCGGAGTGTCGCTGATCAGGACCTTGCCTGCGTGCATGAGCGAGATGCGGTCGCAACGCTCTGCTTCGTTCATGAAATGCGTGGAAACGAAAATCGTAACATGATCCTTGCGCGAAAGGTCGGACAGAATTTGCCAGAAGCCATCGCGTGCGACGGGATCGACACCGGATGTCGGCTCGTCAAGGATCAGGATATCGGGAGAGTGAATCATCGCGACTGCAAGCGATAGTCGTTGACGGATACCGAGCGGCAATGCGTCCGGCAAAGAATCCATAACAGCGGCGAGATCGAAGCGCTGCGCCATCTCCTGGGTTCGCGCGGGAATTGCATCCAAAGGGATGCTGAATAAACGGGCGTGCAGATCGAGATTCTGCCGAACCGTCAACTCCGAATATAGCGAGAAGGCTTGCGACATGTAGCCGACACGGCGCCGGACAGTCATATCGTTCGGATCCACTTGGTGTCCGAACAGCCTCGCGTTGCCCTGGCTGGTCGACAGCAGTCCAGTCAACGCCTTCATTGTCGTTGATTTGCCGCAGCCGTTCGAGCCGAGGAAGCCGAAGATTTCGCCTCGGCTGATGCGAAAGCTGACGTCATCAACCGCCGTGAAGTCTCCAAAGCGGACGGTAAGATGCTCGGCCTCGATGGCAATCTCTTCATCGTGCTCGAAGGAGCGAGGTGGAATCACCACTTCCCTGTAATCCGCACGCTCCTTTTCCGGGAGCAGGCCGATGAATGCGGCATCGAGATTAAGAGCGCCGGTCTGCTCCAGCAGGTCTGTGGGCGTACCGGTTGCGAGCACCTTGCCCGAATCCATCGCCACCAGCCAATCAAAGCGCGCAGCCTCTTCCATATAGGCGGTCGCGACAATGACGCTCATACCCAAGCGGTCGTACCGAATCCGGTCGATCAACTCCCAGAATTGCCGCCGTGACAAAGGATCGACGCCGGTCGTTGGTTCATCGAGGATCAGGAGATCAGGATCATGGATCAGGGCGCAGCAAAGACCAAGCTTCTGCTTCATACCGCCCGAAAGTTTACCCGCTGGTCGATCCGCAAAAGGAGCCAGGCCGGTACTTTGCAACAGTTCGCCGATGCGACGCTCGCGCTCTTGCCTGTCTTGACCGAACAAACGGCCAAAAAAGTCAACGTTCTCGAATACCGAAAGTGTCGGATAGAGGTTCTTTCCGAGTCCCTGCGGCATATACGCAATGCGCGGACAAGCCATCGCCCGGTGAGATGCGTCGGCAATGTCTCCACCCAGCACGGTAATACGGCCTTGCTGAATGGCGCGAGCGCCCGCAATCAGCGAAAGGAGACTGGACTTGCCGACACCGTCAGGTCCGATCAGCCCGACCATGCAGCCCGCCGGCATATTGAGCGTAATGGAGCCGAGTGCCCGGGTCTTTCCGTATGACAGCCCGACAGTGTCCAGGCGGACGACCGGCGTCAAAGCCAAAGGGTGGTCTTTGGGCTGCAGGTCGCTCATTGTGCCAGCGTTCTCTGCAGACTGGCTGGCCATTCCACTTTCTGGTCGAGCCGGACATAGGCCATGCCCGGAAGGCCGGTTTTGACCTGCTGGATATATTTTCGGAGCAATTCCGGAGCAATTTGTGCCTTGACTCGGAACATAAGCTTTAGCCGCTCTTCTTCAGTCTCGACTGTCTTGGGCGTGAACTGGGCGACATCGGCGACGAAAGTGACTTTAGCCGGAATGACATACTGAGGAGCGGCATCAAGTATGAGACGCACATCGGCGCCAATTGCGACGCGCCCCGCCTGCGCTGTCGGCAAGAAAAAAGTCATGTAGACGTCGCCGAGATCAACGAGATTGAGAACCCGCCCACCCGCGGAAAGAACTTCGCCGGGCTGCGCCACACGATATTGAACGCGCCCGTCGCGAGGTGATTTTAAGATACTATCGTTGATATCGGCGCCGATACTCTCGAGGGAGGCTTTGGCTGCTTCGACCGCGGCACCGGCATCAACCACCTGTGCGTTTGCTGCACTGATCGCGGCCTCCGACGCGGCAAATTGTGCTTTTGCCGTTGCTACTGCAGCCTTTGCCCCTTGGGTATTCGCCCGGTCGTCGTCCAGCACCTGCTGAGAAACTGCGTTGGTGGTGATTAACTGCTCGGATCGCGCAAGCTTTCTCTGAATTGAGTCAAGCTGCGCCTCGCGCTGGGCGACAACCGAAGCCGCCGCCGTTCGTTCGGCCTCCCGCTGAATGACAAGGCTCTTGGCGGTATCAATGCTGATTTTTGCCCGATGCAGTTGCGCCTCGGCCTGGCGACGCTGCGCTTCGAGCTGCTCCGTATCCATACGGGCAAGCACCTGCCCGGCGGTAACGAAATCCCCCTCATTGACCAATATTTCTTTGACGCGTCCCGGCGCTTTAGTCGACACGTCAATCTCGATCGCCTCGATCCGGCCGTTGCCACGCGCTATCCCTTCAAGAGGATCGCTTCTGAGGAATTTCTGCCAAGCATAATAGCCGCCCCCGGCGAGGATCGCGACGAGAGCGGCAATAAGCCAAGGCTTTGTGGATTTCGTAATGGTCATCAATTGCCCTTCTTGTGAATCTGCTCAGCAGCGCATCGTTCGCGAAATGCTAGACTGCCTGTTCGGATAACGTCTAGCAGCACGAAATGTCATCCCGCGTACGGGCAAGGATAAAGGTTACTTGCCCTGCGCCGCGGAAGGCAGATTCTCGCGCCAAGCCTCAAAGAATTTCGATCCGTCACTGTAGGATTTCTTCCATGCATTTTGCATGAACTCAGCGGAATATTTTAGCGCTTCGGCGACATCCGTGCATTCGGATAGCGCCTTTGCATAATCGGCCTGTTCCTGGAGGCGAGATGCGGTGAAGCTAAGTGCTTGGTTCCACACGCCATATAATCTTCTAGGATTTTCAGAAAAAGACTTCAGCCACTCTGTACTGCTGAAGAAAAGGTATTTCAGATCGGCCACAGGTGCTTGCGCTTCAGGGGAGTCGTTCTCGATCGCCATTGCCGTCTCCATGCTCTGCCTAATTTTCTAATCGCGTAACTTTAGCTAAGGCGACAGAGCGCGATGTTGACCCACATCAACCACTGTTGACCAGATTTGACTGTACGATAGTAGTGCGATATGGCAACTGGTTTTTGATAACGTCGCGGAGGCCGATCTGGCCGATGGCGCGCGCGCACTCGACGAAGAGAACGGCGCCAGAATTTTAGCCGATCGATCCCGGGCACACGTCACCGCCTCCCTATCCGCGACATGTCTTGGGTGACGTCAGATGAGACCGCGGCCCCTCCTAGATTTGATATTGACCCAGATCAAACATAGTTTGGCGCGGCCTGTTAATCAGCGACAGGAGATCATGGAGGCGAGGAGTAAAGGTTATGCAAAGCAACACCCACTTCTTTACAAATTGGGCCAAGGAGCGTCTCGACGAAATGGACGCAACGTTGACCTCGCTTGAGGGCAAGGCTGCCCAGGTGCAAACCGATGTCCGCGACAAGGCCAAAAAGGTTCTTGCTGACCTGCGCAAGCAGCGAGATGACTTCCGCGACACCATGAAAAAGCAGTCGGAAGCTAACGAAGCCGCCTGGATCCAGGCAAAAGCAAAACTAGCGACCGACTGGCGCTTATTCGAGACCGAGGTCGAGAAGTATGTCGAAAGCTTCGGCAAGCAAATCGAGCACCAGCAGGCGACGTTCAAGCTTCAAGCCGATGCCCAATTGAAAGCGTGGCGCGAAGCGGCCGACAAGCTTGAAAACGATGCGAAGAAATTCGCTTCTGAGCGTCGGGGCGATATCGACGCCGCCGTTAAGCGCATGACAGCCGATGCAGCCGAGGCGGAGAAAAAACTCGAGAAGTTGAGCCAGGCGGGAACCCAGTCATGGTCCGCACTCATGGCGGCTTTGACGGAAACGCGCACTGCTTTTGATCGCGCCAATGAGGCTGCGCGGGAAGCGTTCAAACGAGCTGCTTGATCAAGCCCCGGTTAGATGCGGAGAGACCGCCGCGAGGCGGTCTTTTTATTTTGCTCGAGTCACCGCCGATGCCCTCACGGATAGCGGCATCCGCGCTGGCTGCCCTATCGCGGCAGAGCAGGCCGATCTCGAGAGGAGCTGGGGTCCACGATCTTCAGATCGCGCGCTTTATGAATCAGCCCTTTATCAAGGTCACGAGCATCGCGAGTATGCTCACCATTTCATTCACCAGCAATCGCACCCCCTACGAGACTAAATGGGGTGGAGAGCGTGGTGCCGACCGTATTGAAGATAAATGCACCAGCGCGGCGCATATCGTGGCCCGCGCCGCCTACCTCGGCGTGAGTCAGCCGGGAATGGAGCGCGGCAAGTCTAGCGAAACGATCGTGATTGAAGCCGTCGGACGCCTTCAGGCTGGAAATATCTACAATCTGCAGATTTGCCTTCAGTGCCGCCTCCTGAACTCTCGGATCATCCACATCGAGAACACCAAGTCTCGGCCGCTCTCCTGCGATCTTGCCGGATATTTTGAGAGCAATGTCATCTCGCGACACAAGCACTGTCATTGGTGGTGAAAGCGGACCGATCACTTCCATCTGGGAGCGGAACACATCGACGTCGATGTCCGGAGCAGCAAGTATGACATTCAAGCGATTGATTGCGGCATCGTTGCGGGCCAAGCGAAGTTGGCGCAACGCTTCCACCGTCAGCCATGCACCCATGCTGTGCCCGATCAGGTTGATCCCCTCAACGGACGTCTTGCGCGAAAGCGTCGTCAGAAGTTCGGCCAATCGATCCCGAGAATACGTCACCGCCTCCTTGTCCGCGACATATCCGGTCGCCTTTGCCGCGGATGGCCAGGCGAAGAGGATCGGTACGCCATCGACATCAGCGTCAGCTGCCATTTGCGCGAGCCGGTAAACCGCTTCCTGGAAGTTTGTATTGAACCCGTGAACAAAAACGCCGACCTTCGCACGGCTCGAGCTGCTTGCCCCAGACGTAACCCGCCGCTCGAAAGTCTGCTTGTCCAGAATGCTCTGCTGCACGGTCGCAAAGCTGATCGCCGGATCAGGGTTCCCTATTGGCCATTCGATATTTCCGGGCTGGTGCCGCGGCGGGATCGAGATCTTGAACTCCGCATAATTCAAACTTCGAGCGCGGCCGTTTGCGAAGATATTGCTATCAGGAATTTCGCGCTCGGCCGTTGTCGCGACATACACCGTTACCATTTTTGCGCCCGGCAGCGCGGTCGGCACCGGGTTCAACACCTCGGGTCCCGGGCGGGCAGCACATCCCGCTAGCACAAGGCCAACAGTAAGAGCTGCGAACCGCAGACAACGAACAACACCATCGCCGCGCCCGAGAACGCGCTCGAGGCGCTTATCGTCGAAGGTGTCGGTCATTTGCCTTCTTTTATTATGCCGGAAGCTACCGCACGACAAATGTGTCACTATGCTATAGTGTGAAAACCGTTATCGGCATAGATGATCGAGCCAGAGAGGGGCGCACCGGCACCGCTGACCAGAAAGGCCGCGACGCGGCCAATCTCCTGGATCGTTACGAGTTGACCTGCCGGCGTGCGCGCACGGACTTCATCGAGCAATTCGTCAAACCTGTCAATGCCGGAAGCAGCGCGCGTCTTGACCGGCCCCGCCGAGATCGCGTGAGCACGAATCCTTCGATCTGCAAGTTCAGCGGCGATATAGCGGACACTGGATTCGAGGGCGGCCTTCACGGGTCCCATCAAATTGTAGTTTTCAACGACACGATCTGCCCCGTAGAAGCTGACTGTCAGCAGACAACCGCCGTCGGTCATCAGCGGAGCTGCTAACTTCGCCATGCGAATAAAGGAATGACACGAGACGTCCATGGCAAGCGCAAACCCTTCGGCCGAGCAATTGACGATACCGGTGCGCAAATCCTCGCGTGGCGCAAAGGCGATGGAGTGCAGCACAAAGTCGAGCCGGCTCCATTGTCTCTCGATTGCCTCGAACACGCTCTCCAACTGTCCCGGAATCCGAACGTCGCAGGGAACGATGATTGGTGCGGCGAGGGAGTCCGCGACGGGCCGCACATACGGTTCCGCCTTTTCGTTGAGATAGGTAATCGCAAGTTCCGCCCCCGCCTGCGAGAACGCCGCCGCGCATCCCGCGGCGATACTATGGTCGTTCGCGATACCCACGACCAGACCGCGTTTGCCTCCCAGATCGACAATGGCTGTCATGGCGCTGGAGCCCTCTCATTCAGAACCGAGAACGCCTCATCCGCGATGACTTGTTCTTCGTTGGTTGGAATGATGTATGCCGAGACGGGGCTTGAGCGGGTGCTGATTTCTTCCGCATTTGCTGCATTGGCAGCGGGACTAAGTTTCAGGCCGAGCCATGCAAGCCGATCACAAATCTCAGCGCGGATTTGAGGTTGGTGCTCGCCGATACCTGCTGTGAAGACCAGTGCATCGATACCACCCAACGTTGCCGCGAGCCGCCCGATTTCACCAGCGATTCGAAAAGTAAAGAGCGCGATTGCTTCCCGCGCTTCCGGTTGATCGCTCATCAAAAGTTCCCGGCTGTCAGCACTGATTCCCGATACGCCGAGAAGCCCGCTCTGATGGTAAAGTGTGTCCTCGACCTCGGTGATTGTGCGGCCTAACGGACCGAGCAGATGCAGCAACACGCCCGGATCGAGCGCGCCGCAACGAGTCGCCATGGGAATGCCATCGAGCGTGGAAAATCCCATGCTGCTATCCCGGCTGACACCATCCTCAATCGCACACAGACTCGCGCCGCTGCCGAGATGGGCGATGATCACCTTGCCCCACGCTACTCCGGGAGCGCGGCGCGCAAGTTCACCCGCGATATATTTGTAGGACAATCCATGAAATCCATAGCGCTTGATACCGGACTCATGCAGCGCGCGAGGAATGGCAAAGCGCCGAACGACGTCCGCGTTGGTGCGGTGGAATGATGTATCGAAGGAGGCAACCTGCACCACATCGGATCGCAATTTCTGAATCGCTCTGATCAGGCGCACGCATTGCGGCTGATGCAACGGTGCGAGCGCACTCAAGGCATCGATTGCCTTAATGGAAGTTTCATCGATTCGAACGGGTCCGGCAAAGGTATCGCCGCCATGCACCACGCGATGCCCAACCGCCGCGATGTGCCTGAGGTCGAAATGTTTAGCGAGCCAGCTAAACGTCTCGGCCAACACCTCGCTCAGATCATCCGTCGTCCTGGCCTTGAGATCGACCTTGAAGATCGCCGGCCCTTCTGTAACCCGAAAGCTCAGCGGAGTTTTTCTGAAATCGATCACCCCGCTTGCCAGTCGGCGGGACACGGCGCCATCGACCTCAAACAAACCGATTTTAACCGAAGAGGAACCCGCATTAAAGGTGATCAGCAGATCGGCGCTCACGACGGCAGGCCTTTCATGGCGCGTGGTTCAGCGACCAGTTTGGCAAGTGCAGCGGATGCAATCCGCGTCGTCATGGAATCAGACCGACTGGTCAACACTATAGGAACGCGTGCACCAAGAACGAGACCGGCGGCGGTCGCGCCTGCAAAATAGGTCAATTGCTTGGCGAGCATATTGCCCGCTTCGATATCTGGCACCAGCAGGATGTCGGCCTGACCGGCGACCGGTGAAAGGATACCCTTGGTTTTTGCCGCATCGAGACTGATGGCGTTATCAAAGGCCAGCGGGCCATCCACTTTAGCCCCGGTAATCTGACCGCGGGCCGCCATCACGGTCAGCGCCGCCGCGTCAAGCGTCGACGGCATCCTGGAGGTCACGGTCTCCACCGCTGCGAGCACGGCCACAAGCGGTTCTTTCATACCGAGCTTGAGCAGCAGGTCGACCGCGTTCTGGCAAATGTCGCATTTCTGCTCCAGCGTCGGCCGAATATTGATTGCGGCGTCCGTGACAAAAAGGGGCTTGTTATAGGCCGGCACATCCATGGCAAAGATGTGACTCATGCGCCGCCCGGTCCGGAGTCCGGATCCCACCACCGCCTCCATCAACTCGTCAGTGTGAAGGCTGCCTTTTACAAGTACGGCAACTTTGCCAGCAACCGCGAGTTCGACAGCATATGCCGCAGCGGCATGACTGTGCGCCACAGACTCAAACGCCATGCCGTCGAGCGAGACCTGTGCAACTTCGGCAGCGGCGCGAATTTTTGCCTCAGGTCCGACTAGAACCGGTTCAAACAGCCCCTCATCACGAACCTCAACAGCCGCAAGGATCGCCTCCGGAGAACACGGATGCACGATGGCCGCACTGATTGCGGGGCGGCTGCGAGCATCCATCACGAAAGCATCGTAACGATCATGACGACGAATAGAAACGTCTGGAACTCTTGCTCGAGGCCATTCGATCGTAGTGGCCGGCGCGATCACCGTCGCCGTCCCCGACAGCACTTGAACCCCGTGCTGATTGGTGCAAATCGTGTCAAGCAACACGATATGCTTTTCCGGCCGCTTCTCCTTCACGGTCACGGTGGCGGTGATGGTGTCGCCGGGAGATACAGGCTTCAGGAATTTAAGATCTTGTCCGAGATAAATTGTTCCTGGGCCGGGTAATTTTGTACCGAGCACGGCCGAAACCAGCGCGCCGGTCCACATGCCATGCACGATGATGTGGCCGAAGATGTCGGTTGCGGCATATTTCGGATCCATATGCGCGGGATTCACGTCGCCCGAGACCGCAGCGAATAAGGCAATGTCATCGCGTCCGACGACATGAGCCAGTGAAGCGCTTTCACCGATCTGCAGCTCATCGAATGTGACGTTCTTGAGCATTCCCGAATCCATCACGACCTCACCGTTGAAAGACGTAAGTGCCGGGCGCCTCTGAAACTGGTGCATAACCTTTGTCAGCCGCTCCCATCACGGGCGGTTGGACACGCGTCTGCGACGAATGCCCGACCAGCCAATTCTGCCAGTCGACCCACCACGATCCGGCTTTTTGAGTGGCGGCGGTTACCCACTCGTCAGGGCCGAGACAGGTATCCGTATTGTGTTTGAGTGCAGTCCGAAAACGACGACCAGCATGTCCCGGTTCACTGACAATGCCGGCATTATGACCGCCACTTGTCAGCACGAATGTAACGTCGGTATCGGCCAGTTGATGAATTTTGTAGACGGAGCGCCAGGGCGCGACGTGATCGCGCTCGGTCCCGACGACAAACATCGGAGCACGAATGTTCTGCAGTGCTGCCGGCCGTCCATCGACCATAAAGCAGCCTGCGGCGAGCTCATTACGCAGGTAGAGCTTCTCAAGATATTCCGAATGCATCTTATAAGGCATCCGCGTTGAGTCCGCATTCCACGCCATCAGATCGATCATCGGTGTCCGCTCGCCCATGAGATAGTCATGTACAAGTCGCGACCAGATAAGGTCATTGGAACGCAGAAGCGAGAAGGCTCCCGCCATCTGGTCGGCGGACAGGTAGCCTTTGCTCCACATGATGCTCTCGAGGAAATGCAACTGGCTATCATCGATAAATAGCGCCAGTTCACCGGGCTCCGAGAAATCCGTCTGCGCGGCGAGCAGTGTGACGGATGCCAGGCGGTCGTCACCGGTACGCGCCATCGCAGCGGCGGCAATCGACAGCAATGTTCCCCCCAGACAATATCCCGTTGCATGGACTTTACAGTCAGGAACGATGGCGCTGACAGCGTCGAACGCTGCCATGACACCCAACCGCCGATAGTCATCCATAGTGAGATCGCGATCACCGGCAGTAGGATTCAGCCAGGAGATGCAGAACACGGTATGTCCCAGCCCGACAAGATATCGGATTAGCGAATTCTGCGGTGACAAATCGAGAATGTAATACTTCATGATCCATGCCGGCACGATCAAAATCGGCTCCGCGAATACGGTTTCCGTCGCCGGAGAATATTGGATCAGTTCGATCAGACGGTTTCGGTAAACGACCTTTCCAGGGGTGATGGCGACGTCTTTTCCAACGACGAACTTCTCGGTGCCCACAGGAGGTTGCTGTGTTGCGACACGGCTCGCATCCTCAAGCCAGTTCCGGAATCCTTGAACGAAATTCTGTCCGCCGGTTGCGACGGCTTTCTCGACCACTTCTGGATTTGCGAAGGGAATGTTCGACGGAGAAAACATGTCGAGGAATTGACGCGCGGCAAAGGACACCACGTCTTCATGGTGCGGTGTAACGCCAGGCACCCCGTGCGTGACGTTGTGCCACCATTGCTGATTGAGCAAAAACGCTTGCGACCAGACATTATACGGCGGCTTACGCCAGCCCTCGTCTGTGAAACGGTAGTCGCCCGGCAACGGTTCAATACAGCGGTGCTCATCGCTGTAGATGCCTGCGGTCGCGATGTGAGCACCCAGCCGGGCCGCCTTTTGGCCGGCCTTCATTGTAAGCTCCAGGCACTTTCCCGGCGCGGACGCCAGATGGATCGACCAGTCCATGAAAGCCATCGCAAGCGACGCCGGCGAGAGCCCTCCAGTCGCCTGCGCGGTCAAAGCCTCGCGCACCCGATCTATGGCTCGAAACTTTTCCTCGCTGAGATGCCCTTCAGGCAACGGCAGCTTTGGCAGCTTCGGTTTCCCAATCGCAACGCGTGTCATGGCATCCATGGTAAGTTCTCCATATGATTGCAGCGCTCGTTCCTATCCGGACGAGCAATCCGCGGCTAATACGCCGTTGATGATTTGAGCAATGAGCGTTTCAAGTTCTCCACCTTCGACCTCGGTCAGCGGGTCAATGCGGAGCACATTTCTAAGTATTCCTATCCCCGCCAGCAGCGAGGCGATCACCGCAGCTCTGGTGTCGGTCTTTTGGCCAATCGTTCTTGCAAGTGGACGAATGATGTTGTCGCGGGTGAACTCCCGCAACACGCCGGACGCTTCGACGCTTGAAAGCGAGCGAATAATTATATCCAGCGGTCCAACGGTATTGCGCCCTCGCCCTCCATCTCGTGCAAAGATCTGCTTTGCAAGAAAGTCCGCAATATCTCCTGGAGGTCCGGCAAAGAGCTTTGCCGGCTCCATGGTAGCTTCAAGGGATTCGGCAAAGAGTCGTTCTTTTGAACCAAAACAACGATGCACATATGCGACATCGACGCCCGCATCTGCTGCGATGTCCCGTAATCCAACTGATTCATAAGAGCTTCGCGCAAACCGCAAGATCGCCGCATTCAGAATGCGGTCTCGCGTGGCGCTGCCTTTCCTTGCCAAAGCACTACGTGCCATCAGCGCCTCACAAAAATCCGATTGTCATATGGCATCACTATCATACTATAGCTGTTGGTCAACAGCGGTTGACATAAATCAATATGGCGCTCTGTCGCCTTAGCTAGAGTAGCGACGGGTAGACAGGGAATGGAGGCTGAAATGGCGATCGAAAGCAGCTGATCTGAAGTGTATGCATCTGCGACTGGCCCGAAATTGACCTTCTTCAGCAATTCGCAATGGCTGAAGTTGTTTGCTGGGAATCCAGCAAAGTCCTACGGCGTATGGAATGAAGCGCTCGGCCTGACGTCTTCACGCGTCAAGGAACAGGCCGACTACGCAAGGGCGCTATCCGAATGCATGGAAGCGCAAGCCAAGCTCGGCGCGATTTCCGGAACATGGGCCGAAACGAGCTGCGGTATGAGTGATAACGTTTCAAGCGGGCGAGCAGCATGTCATCTCATCCGCTGTCAACGCACCTTGCCGGTCGCAACTTGAGGCAACCAGCAGTCGCTATCAATCCCTTCATAAGGCGACATTCAAAGTGTCTTGATTGCGATGGTTCGGGGTTGAGCGGCGCAAGACGCATCACGATCGCAAGACGCCGAGGCCGAGCGACGTAATTTCTGCCTCTGTCAACCGTCCTACCCTCCCATCGCAGGAGAATTGTCATGTACGTCAAAAAGTGTGCGAAGCTCTTCATCCTGCTAATTTTGGCGATTGCGCCTTTCCCGGCCTTTGGCTACGAGCCTGCCAATCCTGTTACGCAACCTTCAGTCCCGCAATTCAACGAGTCCGAAACTGCGGCGATCCTGCGGGAAATCAAGGCATTTGGGAACGTTCGGGTGTCTGCCCGGCGTGCAATTGCAATAGCCGAAAAACGCGGCGCCGGCGCCAAGGTTGTCGACCTGAGTTTCGACGGAACTACCGGTCGCCTTGTCTACAGAGTGAAGGTCCTTTTGAACGAGGAACTGTGGGAAGGCAAGGTTGATGCTGCGACGGGAGTGCTCGTCGACGACGGGTCAACAACGTCTGCATTCAAGCTGGGCGAGGAGGATAAGGCTGCGCTCGCAGCCTTCGCCGCTGCCGCCTTGGATCTTTCCGAGGCTGTCGCAATCGCCGAAAAATACGGCTCCGGCAAAGCCGTAAGCGCAGGACTGCAGTTCGACGGCGGGAAGCTCGCCTTGATGGTAGTGATCGTCAGCAAGGGCACACTGAAGGGTCTGCCTCCGGCGGCGGCCACCTGGCGCTGAGCGCGAGTACGGCGATGATCGTGTCCATTTCTAATAGAAGCGGACACCATCACAGATGTCGGACGGCCATGAAGGAGATCCGGCGACGCTCGGGCGCAAGCGCCGGTCCTGGACGCTGGATGAGAAGCGCCGGATCGTCGACGAGAGTCTCGAGGACGGCGCCTCGCTTGCCGAGGTTGCGCGGCGTCATGATCTCAACGCCAACCAGCTCTTCACGTGGCGTCGACAGTTCGGCGTTGAGGCCGTCGAGCCGAAGAACCTCGCACCGATCGTTCCCGTGACGATTACACCGGATACGACCCCAAAGGAGAATGAGCCGAACGTGACCGGCCAAATGGAGATCGTGCTCGCCGAGGGCGATCGGATCCTGGTGTGGTCGGACGTCGATAGTGCGGCGCTGACGCGAGTGCTGAAGGCGC
Organism: Bradyrhizobiaceae bacterium; assembly: GCA_020544565.1. GTDB lineage: Bacteria > Pseudomonadota > Alphaproteobacteria > Rhizobiales > Xanthobacteraceae > Afipia. The sequence goes on along the minus strand of CP078014.1, from coordinate 3,535,619 downwards.
TGGCGCGGCGATGATCCCGGTTCCGAGCGGCGTACGGGTCTGGATTGCGACGGGCCACACCGACATGCGGCGCGGCATGCAGGGTCTGGCGCTGCAGGTTCAGGAGAGCCTGAAGCGCGATCCCTTTGTGGGCGATCTCTACATCTTCCGAGGTCGGCGCGGCGATCTGGCTAAGATCCTGTGGCATGACGGGATTGGGCTGTCGCTCTACGGCAAGCGGTTGGACCGCGGAAAGTTCGTCTGGCCATCGGCATCGGGCGGCGCGGTGTCGATCTCGGCGGCGCAGCTGGCGTACATGCTGGAGGGAATCGACTGGAGGAATCCACAGCTGACGTGGCGCCCGACGCGAGCGGGATGAGCGAAAATATGTGGAAAGCCGTGCATTTTGGGGCGCCACAAATCGCGAAAACTGTGATTCACTTCGTGTCATGGACGCCGCTCGCGACGCTCTTGCCGAAGAAAACGCCGCCCTGAAAGCGGAACTGGCGGTTGCGCGTGCGAAGGCGTCGGAGGATGCGGCGCTGATCGCGCAGCAGACCCTGCGTATCGCCAAGCTCGAGCGCCAGGTCTACGGCCCAAAATCGGAACGTTCGGCGCGGCTCATCGATCAACTGGCGTTGACCTTCGAGGAGTTGGCGGCGAGCGCGACGGAAGATGAGCTTGCCGCCGAACGGGCGGTCGCCGGGACGACGATTGTGCGCGGCTTTACGCGCCGAGCCGCCGAACGCAACACGTTCCCCGACCACCTGCCACGCGAGCGCGTTGTGATCGACCCGCCGACGGCCTGCGAATGCTGCGGAAGCAATCGTTTGCGCAAGCTCGGCGAGGACGTGACGCGCACGCTGGAAACCGAGCCGCGCCGGTGGAAGGTCGTCGAGACTGTGCGGGAAAAGTTCACCTGCCGGGACTGCGAGAAGATCAGCCAGTCGCCGGCGCCGTTCCACCCGATACCGCGCGCCTGGGCGGGACCCAGCCTGCTGGCGATGATCGTGTTCGAGAAGTTCGGGCAACACCAGCCCCTGAACCGCCAGGCCGAGCGCTACGCGCTGGAGGGCGCGCCGATCGCGCTGTCGACGATGGCCGACGCGGTGGGCGCAGTCTGCGCGGCGCTCGATCCGCTCCGTCGCCTGATCGAGGCTCATGTGATGGCGGCCGAGCGTCTGCATGGAGACGACACGACCGTGCCGGTGCTGGCGAAGGGCAAGACCGATACCGGCCGCTGCTGGGTTTACGTTCGCGACGACAAGCCGTTCGGCGGCGCCGGGCCGCCAGCGGCGATGTTCTACTACTCGCGCGATCGGCGTGGCGAGCATCCCCAAGCACATCTGGCGGAATATGCCGGCATCCTGCAGGCCGACGCCTACGACGGTTACAACAAGCTCTATCTGGCGGGTCGAAAACCGGGGCGGATCCAGGAGGCGGCGTGTTGGGTCCACGGCCGCCGACCCTTCTTCGCCATGGCCGATCTCGAGGAGAACGCGCGTCGCAAGGCTGCGGGTAAGAAGGAAATCCCCTTGTCGCCGATCGCGATCGAGGTCGTACGCCGCATCGACGCGCTGTTTGCAATCGAGCGCGATATCAATGGAAAGAGCCCCGAAGAGCGCGTCGCGGTGCGGCAAGCCATGAGCCGACCTCTGGTCGATGATCTCCATGCCTATATGCGCGAACAGGCGGCGAAGCTGTCGCCCCGCCACGATCTGGTCAAGGCGATCAATTACATGCTCAAGCGCTGGGCGGCCTTCACGCTGTTCCTCGACGATGGACGTGTCTGCATGTCCAACAATGCCGCCGAGCGCGGTCTGCGCGGCATCGCTTTGGGAAGAAAATCGTGGCTGTTCTGCGGATCCGATCGCGGCGGGCAGCGCGCTGCGGCGATGTACAGTCTCATCGTCACCGCCAAGATGAACGGCGTCGATCCGCAGGCTTGGCTCGCCAACGTCCTTGCGCGAATAGCTGCTCATCCTGCCCATCGGCTTGATGAGCTGCTGCCGTGGAACTGGCGTCGCCCCGCCGCGACCGACGCCGCGCTCGCCGCCTGACATGCACGTCAACAAGGTCTCTCACGTCACGACCATTGATCGTGTCGCTGCTGATCTCGGCGAGGATGTCGACTGGCTCCACGACGTCGCTTTGGATATGGATATCGAGGACGGCGTGATCTGGGTCTACGGAACAGGCGACGATCAAGTCTTGGCGTTCACCGACTTCGGCATCGACACGCTGGTCGACCTGATCAAAGAGCACCGCAAGCTCGCGCGCTCCAATCCCGAAACCTGATCACCTGCGGCCTACACCGGATGCGTACCACTGAAGGAAATCTCGGTCGAGCCGGGCGCAGAGCGGAGTCGTCCGCGCAAGGCGTCTGTCCGCAGAGAGAAGTAGCAGCGACCTGACTAACAGTTTCACGTGCTGTGCCACGGAGGCGCGCATAGGTCGCTCTTTTCGGTATCTGGCGAATAGAGCGTACTCGATCCCAATTCGATCATTACGCTTGGCAGTCTGGCATATAGTGCAAACGCGTCTGCGGCCATGATCGTTGAACGTTTATTCAATGTCGCGCTCGCGGCGCGATCCATGCCCTCACGGCAACTGAGACCCGGAGCAGACCTGGCGCAAGTTCAATGCCTGATCATTCGTTGGTCGCGGCAATTACTCTCCTAGTTGAATAACAGGGCCGATCGTAGTTAGGAATTCCGCAGTGTAAGAGAGTTCGCTTGCCATGGCAGCATGAATCTCAAACAGAGTGTCTCCTGCCGCTACGAGGTCCGCTAGTCGCACTTTCAAGAAGACCCCGGAGATTGCTGATCGAGGTGCCCCCGCAAGCTTCGCAACCCGCGACAAATTTCGATTATCAATGGATATGACCACTCCATCTCGCTCCGCGCGTACGGCCAAAACGTGGGTAGCTACACCGGGAGCTCGCATCCCGCCCTGCGCAATGCAAATCCTTCGGAATTTCTCCCAGGCAGCACCGCTTTCTAAGGTCGTGAGAGCACGGGTAAAGCCTCCACCCGCGCTCACAACCCCCCCGATCTCAAGCGCAGCTCCGGCGAGCGCGGCCGCACGGTCGCGCAAATCCGTAGGGGCTCCAGGAGAGTTTTGTAGAACCGCCAGAACATCATGAGCTTCTAGGGCTGGTCCAATGCCTCTACCGACAGGTTGGCTACCGTCGGTTTGCAAGCAGGTGACGGCGAGCCCGAAATGCTGTCCGACAGCAATCAGTCTGGCTGCCAAACTTTCAGCCGCTTCTTCTGTTCGAATCTTGGCCGTAGCCCCTACGGGAATATCGACGACTACATGAGTTGAGCCGGCAGCGATCTTTTTGGACAACACCGAGGCAACGAGTTGCCCTTCCGTATCAATGTCCAAGTCTCTTTCGACTCGGATAAAAATATCGTCGGCAGGACTGAGCTGCACCGCCCCACCCCAGACGATGCATCCTCCCTCCTTGTTCACGACACGTCGCATACTGGAGATATCCAGGTTGACGGGAGCAAGAGTCTCCATTGTGTCTGCAGTACCAGCTGGTGACGTTATCGCCCGGGAGGATGTTTTTGGCATAACCAAGCCATTTGCTGCGGCGATAGCGACAACAATCGGAGTCGTGCGATTTCCTGCTAAGCCTCCGATACAGTGCTTGTCGATGACGATCCGTCGATCCCAACTCAATTTCTCGCCAACCGCGATCATTGCAGCGGTGAGATCAATAGTCTCCTCGAGATTCAGCGGTGGCACCGCGCTTGCAGTCAGAAACGCTGCAAGATGCACGTCGGTATAACGCCGTGCAACAACATCTTTGATAATCGCATCAAGACCAGCACGCTCAAATCGGCCGCCGTAAATGCGTCTACGAATATGGCTAAGAGAATTGAGAGGTGGAGGGTGACTGACGAAAACCTCGTCGCCTTCATTGACGTCGAGCAACTCCCACGCAGCTTGCGACAAGCCGATATCGCCGATCGGCAACAAGTCGGTGTCGACCTGGAACAATTCCGCCTGGATGGATTTTTCGCCGGCGCGGACCAAAACGTGGGAGCGCGCCGTCAACCCCTCCGACTGGCAGGCAGGGCAGTCGGTGCGCATCACGGCAATGGCCTGATGCTGCGCGTGCAACCCCATGCGCCGCACGCGGACCGGCGGGTGCGATCGAGGTCCAGCGTTCACAGAACATACTCCTGCTCGTGCCGGGGCACGACGGCCGACCAACCCAGTTCGCGATTGATCCGCACTCGCAGCGCTTCCGAGGCGTCGGGCTCTCCGTGTACGATGAACACGCGCTTGGGCTTGTTGAAGCCCGAAAGCCAACGCATGAGCTCGTTGCTGTCTGCATGAGCCGAAAGCATATCGATCTGAGCGACTTCGGCATTGATCGGCACCCACATCCCGTGAATCTTCAACTCCTTCGCACCTTGTTGCAGAGAATGGCCGCGCGTGCCTATCGCCTGAAATCCAGCAAGCAATACGGTGTTCTTCGGGTCAGGCCCAAAAGCCTTAAGGTGGTGCAGCACACGACCGCCAGTCGCCATGCCCGAAGCGGAAATCACGATCTTGGGAAACCGGCTGGCAGTAATCGCTTTCGATGCCTCGACGTCACCCGTATAGCGCGCGATGCCGAATGCCTTGCGACAGGTTTCGCGATCGAGTCGATGGTCGCCCGCATGACGGCTCATCAGATCCGTCGCGTCGATCGCCATCGGGCTGTCGAGGAAGATCGGCACAGAATCGAGGCGTCCCGCCTCCTTCAACGTCCAGAGGTAATAGAGCAGTTCCTGCGCTCGCCCCACCGCGAAGGCTGGAATGACAAGCGTACCACCACGTTTTATCGTTCGTTCAACAACGGCTGCGAGCGCCTCGGCGGGATCACCTTCCGGGTGAACACGATTTCCATAGGTCGACTCGACCATGATGTAATCAGGATTCTTCTCGCTCGCCGAAACTGGATCTGCAAACAATGGGTCGCCATAACGTCCCACGTCTCCCGAAAAAACGATGCACCGACCGCCCCAATGCACCTCAGCGTGGGCAGCGCCGAGGATGTGACCGGCATGGCGAAACCGCAGTGACGCACCATTAGGAAGCTGGATTGTCTTATCGAACTCGACCGTCGAAAACTGCTCGATCGCGCGTTGTGCATCCCGGACGCCGTAGAGCGGCAAAGCGGGGCTATGCTTCGACAGGTGATGCCGGTTGAGAAAGTCGGCGTCCTTTTCCTGGAGATGACCGCTATCTTTAAGGATCAAATCCGCAACATCTTTCGTTGCTTCCGTTGCGTAGATCTTGCCCCTGAATCCGTCGCGGACGAGGCGAGGCAGATATCCGGAATGATCGAGATGCGCATGGGTAAGGATGACAGCGTCAATGTCGCGCGGCGAAATGGGTAGCGGCTCCCAGTTTAACTCGCGCAAGTTTTTCAAGCCCTGAAACAGTCCGCAATCGATGAGAAGGCGGCTACCGTCGCATTCAAGCAGATGTTTCGATCCGGTGACGGTGCCGGCGGCACCAAGCGATTTGAGTTTGAGCAATTTTGGCCTTTCTGCCGATTGAGTCATTACGATTCGAATTTGCGAGCTAGAGGTGGGATCGCCCGCTCTTGCATAGCGTCAAGAACCGTGTCGACAAGCGATATTGCGTTGCTGGCATGTTTGACGGAGTCCGTCGACACGGTCCTGCCGGCGAGGACCGAAAGCTCAGCGTAGGCTTCGTCTGCGAACAGGGCGTGGACCACAACGCAAATCGGTTTCGTGAAGCCTTGCGAACCGATTTGCCGCGCTGCCTCGATCAGAGTGCGGCCGGAGGAGGCGATGTCGTCCACGAGAACGGGTTGCCGACCCTTCCAAGCCGAGAGATCAGGCACTTCGATGCTAACCTTGCGGTCGCCGTGTCGCGTCTTCCTGAGCACTGTGAAAGGCGCGTCACATACGGAGGCGATGCCCTCGACCCATTGCGCGCTTTCATCGTCCGGCCCGATTAGAAACGGAGCAGTCACATTGTCGATGATCCACTGCGCCATCGCTGGCGCGGCGTGCAGGTTGCGGGCGGGAATGGAGTAGATTTCGCTGAGCGCGCCATAGCGATGCAGATGCGCGTCGACGGTGAGAAAGCCGTGGAATAACGATGAGACGAGGCGGGCGAACGTGCACGACGTTACCGCCTCGCCGTCATGGAAGCGCTTGTCCTGCCGCATGTAGCTCAGATAGGGAGCGATCAGATGTACCTCTATGGCACCGAGGTCCCGTGCGGTATCGGCAACAAAAGCCAGCATCAGAAACTGGTGGTCCGGACGCGCCAGCGTGCAGACGACATGCACGATCCGCCCGCGCACGTTGCTTGCAATGCGCACGTAAATCTCGCTATCGGGAAACTGGCGGGTTTCAAGATGACCCAGCTCGTAGCCGCCTGCGCTTGCCAGCTTCCGCGCGAAATCCTCGTTTCCGGGCATGGCAAGAATCAATCGATTGTCGCTGACCACTTTGGTTTCGTCAGTCAAAACTTCGCTGCTCCTCGGGCAATGTTGCAAAGTGCTCGGGAAGCTCTTGCGCCCGAAGCCTAGATACCAGATCTGATGAGAACACCTAACTGGCGCTTATGCCTGATCGTGGATATGGCCACTTCCATTCGGAGATGTCGGGCATATCCTTGCCATGTTCTTGAATGTAGGCCTTGTGCAGGACGAGGCTCTCCTGCAGCGCGGCGACGATCTCTGCACCTTTGCCTTTAAGGGCGGGCAGACGTTCAACAGCTTCGATTGCCAGATGGAAGCGGTCGAGCTCGTTCAGAACGGCCATGTCGAAGGGCGTAGTGGTCGTGCCTTCCTCGATGAAGCCGCGCACGTGGAAGTTCGGATGGTTGGCGCGTTTGTAGACCAGCCGGTGAATGAGATACGGATAGCCGTGATAGGCGAAGACCACCGGACGGTCGCGCGTGAAGATGCGGTCAAATATTTCATCCGCGATACCGTGTGGATGGTGCTGCGGCGATTGCAGCGACATCAGGTCGACGACATTAACGACGCGGATGCGCAGGCGCGGCAGGGCCTGCCGCAGAATGTCCACGGCAGCGAGCGTTTCCATGGTGGGAACGTCACCGGCGCAGGCCATGACAAGATCGGGCTCCAGCTCGTCCTCGGTACCTGCCCATTCCCAAATGCCGAGGCCTGCTTTGCAGTGCTGTTCAGCCTCCGGCATGGTCAGCCATTGCGGCGCGGGTTGCTTGCCGGCGACGATGACATTCACGCGATCCCAGGTCTTCATGCAGTGGTCGCCAACCCACAGCAGCGTGTTAGCGTCCGGCGGGAAATAGACGCGGACGATGTCGGCGCTCTTGTTGGCCACGAGATCGACGAAGCCGGGATCCTGATGGGAGAAGCCGTTGTGGTCTTGCCGCCATACGTGCGAGGTGAGCAAGTAGTTAAGCGAGGAGATCGGCTTGCGCCATTCTAACTCGCGCGAGACCTTCAACCATTTGGCGTGCTGGTTGAACATCGAATCGACAATGTGGATGAACGCCTCGTAGCAGGAAAAGAAGCCATGCCTGCCGGTGAGCAGATATCCCTCCAGCCAGCCTTGGCACAGATGCTCGGAAAGCACCTCCATCACCCTGCCGTCCGGAGACAGATGATCGTCACTCGGAAGCGTCTCGGCCATCCAGACGCGGTCCGTTGACTCAAACACGCTGCCGAGGCGGTTGGACGCTGTCTCATCCGGTCCGAACACGCGGAAGTTCCGCTCGGCCTCGTTCAGCCGCAATACATCGCGCAAATAGTCACCGAGCACCTTCGTAGCCTGCTCTTGCGTTGCGCCGGGCTCGCTCACCTTAACCGCATAATTGCGGAAATCAGGTGTCCGCAATTCCTTACGTAGCAAGCCGCCATTAGTGTGCGGATTGGCTCCCATGCGCCGCGTGCCCTCCGGCGCGAGTGCCTTGAGTTCCGGCTTCAATACACCATTCGCGTCGAAAAGATCTTCAGGATCGTAGCTCCGCAACCAGCCTTCGAGAATCGTGCGATGGCCTTCGTCCTCGCGGCAGTTGTCGACCGGTACTTGATGGGAGCGCCAGTGGTTCTCCACCATCTTGCCGTCTACCACTTTGGGGCCGGTCCAGCCTTTTGGGCTGCGAAGTACGATCATCGGCCAGCGAGGCCGCCCGACAGAAGACAAAGCCTTCTCGCGAATCTGCGCGAGCCGATCAAAGACAGCATCGAGCGTCACCGCCATCTGCCGGTGCATGTCCACAGGTTCGCTGCCCTCAACGAAGAGGGGCTCGTATCCGTAGCCGATGAACAGCTGTCGCAATTCGTCATCGGAAAGCCGGGCCAGCACGGTCGGATTGGCGATCTTGTAGCCATTGAGATGCAAGATTGGCAGGACCACTCCGTCGCGAGCTGGATTGATGAACTTATTGGAATGCCACGCGGCCGCAAGCGGGCCAGTCTCAGCCTCTCCGTCGCCGACCACGCAGGCCACGACCAAATCAGGATTGTCGAGCGCCGCGCCATAGGCGTGCACAAGCGCATAGCCTAGCTCGCCACCCTCATGGATCGAGCCTGGCGTTTCAGGCGCCGCGTGGCTCGGAATACCGCCTGGAAATGAGAACTGCCGGAATAACCGTTTCATGCCGGCGGCGTCCTCACCGATGTCGGGATAGATTTCCGAATAGACGCCTTCTAACCATGTATTGGCGACCATACCGGGGCCGCCATGGCCGGGGCCGCATACATAAATTACGTTTGCATCCCGCTCTTTGATGATTCGGTTCAGATGCACGTAGATGAAGTTGAGCCCCGGCGTCGTTCCCCAGTGGCCTAGCAGGCGCGGCTTGATATGGCCCGCCCTGAGTGGCTCGCGCAACAGCGGATTATCCATAAGATAGATTTGGCCCGCCGATAAATAATTGGCGGCGCGCCAGTATCGATCAATCAGGGCAATTTTATTCGAATCCAGATATTCTGCTATTGTCAACGTCAGTAGCCCTTATAGCGCGAATCACACCCCAACAGAATCATCCTGTTTGAATGGACTTTTTTGACGATGAATCCATAAAAACGATCAAACAGGCAGATTCATAATCACATCCAAGTCGACCCTCAACGAAAGGGGGAACATTGTCCATTGATTAGCGTGATAGCAATACGCAACGCGCCGATTCAGAGTTCGTCTATCAGGTCGTTCGCGGTGCCGTTCGCCCCCATAAGCTGCTTTCAGATGGACGCCGCCAGATCGGCGCCTTTCACCTGCCGGGGCGTGTTCGGCCTCAAAGCGGGTCCGAACCACTGGTCGACGGCAGAGGCCATTGAGAGGCTAGATTGCAACCGCCAGCCCCGCGGCCAAGGCGGCGGCGCTTATTCCACCGACAAGAAACCCGACTTTCCTGTTTCCAACAGAGCCGGCCACAATGGTCTTTGAGACAGTGTTGACAGCGATGGCGATCATGATGGCGTGGGCTGCCGTATTCGGATCGACGTCGCCACCTGCCATCCGGGCCATCGAGATCGTCACAGCATCGACATCCGCGACGCCGGACAGGGCCGCCACCACGAAAACGCCAATCCCGCCGAACATGCGACGCACCAATTCTGCTGCCAGCATCACCGCCGCAAGCAACGCGGCCAGCTTGATCGCGGTCCCGATTTCGAGCGGGTTTGCGATCTGAAGGTCTGGCGTTTCCTGCTGGACGCTTCTGAACCACAAAACGGCAGCCCCGATACCCAGCACTGCCGCAGCAGTCAACAGCGCGGGAAGAAGCGGCGAGAAGAGTGCTCCATTGAGCGCCAAGGCAATTGCACCTGTGCGCAGCATCATGACACCGCTGGCAACCAGGATGCCCGCGCTTAGCAATCCCGATGATGACGGATGTTCGCGAGCCAGCCGCGCCAAAGCGAGCGTGGTGGCAGTCGAGGATGCCAGCCCTCCCGCACCGGCCGCCATGAAGACCCCCAGTCGATTGCCTAGCGCCTTGACGGCGACGTAACCAGCAAACGAAATCGTCGCGATCATGATCGCGAAAAGCCAGATCCGATGTGGATTGATCGCGCTCCATGGATCAATCGGCCGGTTCGGCAGCAACGGGAGCAGCAGGAACGACATCGCGAGCAAAGTCAGGACGGCGCGGATTTCCTGCCAGCTCAGCGAGTTGATCCAGCGATGCAGCGGTTCGCGCAATGCCAGAAGGGCCGTCATGCCGACAGAGCAGGCAATGGCCAGTTGCAGATCCCCGACGACAGCCATGGTCCCGAGCAGGAAGGTCAGCATTCCCGCGACAACCGACGTTACGCTGGCACTGCCCTCACTCCTCGCTTCCAGCCAGTGAAAGGCCGCGAACGCTCCCATATACCCCAGGAAGACCCATCCAATCACAGCGGCACTGGTTTTAAGGGCGATGAGACCGGTTACACCGCCCAGCAATCCGGAAAGCGCGAAGGTGCGAAATCCCGCGGCGCGTCGATTGTCTTCCGCATCCCGCGTTTGCCAGCCACGCTCTAGCCCGACAAGGAGCCCGATGGCCAGCGCCACGGTAAGCCGACTGAGGGCTTCGCTATCCATGATTATTCCGTGCGATCATGCTGCGCGCCGAAATTGCTCGGCACACTGTTGACAACTCGTGTTGCAATCTAGTCCCGTCACCTGATGATCACACGCATGATCTGCGTCAATAGCCACTTCCGACATTTGTGTGATGCTTGTTAAAGACTTCTGCGCCAAGTCGCGGATCGACTGCGCACGCTATCCCGCAGCACGGATTATATCGCGCGCCTTGGCGGAGACGAATTCGCGATCATCGTGACCGACAGACATGACCAGGAAGGTCTCGTAGGCTATGCCCGGCGATTGATTGCAGGGATTTCGGAGCCCTTTGACCTTTCCGGTCAGATCGTGCGGATCGGTGTCTCAATCGGCGTCGGCACGACGACCCCATTCGGGCCCCAAGAGACCACGGAGTTGCGGCGGTGGCCCGCCGGCTCTTTTTCCGTCCCGCTGCCTTGAGGCGGCGGGATGGGGCACGAGGAAAGGAACTTTGGCATAATGACGACTGAAGCGATCGAACTGCGGCATCTGCGCTATTTCGTGGCGGCGGTCGAACATGGCAGCTTCCGCAAGGCCAGCGTGGCCCTGCGCGTCCAGGAATCGGCGATCAGCCGCCGCATTCGCGATCTTGAGAGCCATCTCGGCGTCGCCGTCTTCAAGCGATGCAGTTGGGGTGTTCAACTCACAAGCGCCGGCGAGCGTTTTTTGCCGCGAGCGAAGCGCGCGCTTCGTCATGTTCAGGAGGGAGCCGGAGATGCCACCGTCGTCGCGCACGGGCGAGAAGGACGGATCAGAACTGGCATTTTCTCCTCAATCGCCTCCGGCTTTCTGCGCGAACTTCTGGATGCTTTCGCAAAAGCGCATCCGGGGGTTTATGTCGAACTGATCGACGGAAATCCTTCCGAACATATCGCGGCAATTCGGCAGCTTCGACTCGACCTGGCATTCATCACCGGAACGATCCATTGGCCGGAATGTGAGACCGAGCTTCTCTGGACCGAGCGCGTGTTTGTCGTGCTGCCGAATGGACATCTGCTTTGCAAACGTGCGGAATTGGAATGGGCGGACCTGGCCGGCGAAAAGTTCATCGTCAGCGACACGGCGCCCGGCGAGGAGATTCGCGACTATCTGGTCCAGCATCTGGCGGACCTCGGCCGGCATCCGGAAATTAATCCACAATTTGTCGGGCGGGATAGCCTTCTGGCATTTGTTTCCCCCGAGCGAGGCTTGACGCTGACCAGCGAGGCGACGACCGCGATGCAGATGCCAGGGATCAGCTATCGGCCGATGCGCAACGAAATCCTGCCGTTCAGCGTCGTGTGGTCGCCGATGAACTACAATCCCGCCGCCGACCGGCTGTTGGACCTCGCGCGTTTGATGGCCTCGAAGATACGGACATAGCCCGCTCCGATAGCCATAGAATTGGGGGGCGAGAGTGGCCGAGGGGCAGTAAATCCGGCGCCCATACAGGTCAAAGCTTCTCGGAACGGGAGATTCGCCGCGCCTTCGCGAACCCGCGATCCGTGGCGATGAAGCGCTCCAGCATCGGCACGATGAGCTTGGCCGGCTCGACCGGCGCTCCGCCTTCGGCCAGGAGGCGGCCGTATTCGGTGAGATCGCGATGGAGCACGGCGGGAAGCTCCACCGCAATTTTGACAGGCTTGTCGTCGGCGATGGGGCCGAGCTTGAGCTTGGTCATGACTATCCCCTGTATGCCTCGAGTACCAAATCTCGCGTCACGACAATCCTGACCGGGAATCCCGGCCGGATGGTCAGCGTTGGCGCGACATTGAGCTGACGGCGGACGATCTGCTGGCCGGCATCGTTGATGGTGTCCTGGCCGCCGCTACGGATGGCGCGCAGCAGCCGGTTCTCGTCGCTGACGGCGAGTTCGGAGCCGATGCTGAGCAAGGTGGAAAGGCCGGCAGCCTTGGCGAGATCCCACCAGTGATAATCGACGCCATCCTCAAGGCCAGCATAGCCTTGCGTGTCCGCACCGGGCTGGCGCTCCAGCCCGATGGAGCGGCCATTCGGCATGATAAGCCGATTCCAGACGAGCAGCACCCGGCGCTGGCCGAATTGCACGTTGTTGTCATACTGGCCGATGATCCGCGTCCCCTGCGGTACGAGCAGGATGCGGCCCGTGGGGCTGTCGTAGATATTCTCGGTCACCTGCGCGGTGATCTGACCTGGCAGATCGGAGCGGATGCCGGTAATGAGCGCGGCCGGAATGACGGCGCCGGCCTGGAGCACGAAGGGCGAGGCTGGCGCCATGACGCGATCCGATGACGTCGTGCGGCGATCGATGGGCGCGTTCAGGAATGCGAGCTGCTTGTCCTGTGCCGTCTGTTGGCCAGGCAGCCCTGACAGGCCCGCCATGTCGAAGCCGGCAATGCCCGTCGTTGGTGTTCCGGCCGCGGCCGGCGAACCTGCCCGCGATTGGAAGAACACGGTGCTGGTGCGGGCGGCTTCCTCCTCGGCGCGGCGGCGTTGCTCGGCCTCGTCCACGCCGGGCGCCGGAACGACAGACGGTACGACGGGTTGGCCTGCATTCTGTGCGGACAGGATCGGCCGTCCGAGATCGCCCGGCAGCGGCGGCCCGAGAACGGGGCCGGTATAGTCGCGCGGCAGGCCAGCGAGACCGTCGGCGGGCTGCCGGTTGGCGGTCGAATACAGCTCCTCGCCCTCCTTGCCGGCATTGCGGGTCTGGAGGGCGTAGATCAGCGATCCGCCGATGCCGATCAGCGTGACCGCTGCGACGCTGGCGAGCACCTTGCGCGACAGGCGGGTGACGCGCGGCGGCGCGGCACGAAGACGCATCGGGGCGGCGGTATTGGTTGAGTTGTCGCTCATGATGACGGCCTCCCGTCGGTCCGGACGATGCGGACGGTCTGTTGGCGGTCGCCACTGCCGAGGCGCAGCTCGGCCGCGCCGAACAGGCGATCGACGATCAGAATGTGTTGATGGATGCGTGTATTGGCGATCTGCGCCTCGCCCTCGGGGCCGATGACGAAGATCGGCGGCATCTCGCCTTGCACGATGCCACGCGGGAACTCGACATAGACGCGGCGGCCGTCGTCATAGACCGCGACCGGCTTCCAGGGTGGATTGCCGCCGGTGAGGCCATAGCGATAGTTGCGCGCGGCGGCAGCCGGAACGACCGGCGTCGCCGGCATGGCCTGCCGCTGACTGAGGGATTGCGGATAAGCCCAGGCGACGGCGGGCATATAGGGCTTCTGGCCGGAGCGCAGTTCGAGCATGTAGGTGCGCCGGTCGGTAGTGACGACGAGATTGGTGGTGATGTCGGCGCGCGAGGGTTTCACCAGCACATGGACGCGCCGGGTGACGCCGCTGCCGCTCTCGGTGTCGCCGATGATCCACCGCGCGGTATCGCCCGCCGCGATCGGGCCTGCGCCGGTCAAGCTTTCGCCGGGCTCAAGCGCGATGTCGGTGATCTGCCCCGGCGCGGCATAGACTTGGTAGAGCGCACCATCCGACCATGGATAAATCTGGATGGCGTTGTAATAGCCTTCGCGGCGCGGCTGAACGCGGGCGGCGACGTTGGCGTTCTCGACGCGGGCTGTCGGGGTGCCTGCGGCGGCGCCTCCACGCGCAGGCATCCAGGCTGGTGGGACATGCAACGGCTTCGGCCGATCATCGGTGACGGCGGCCGAAACAGCGGGCAAAGGCGGCACGCTTGAATCGTAGCTGATCTCCGGCGGTTTGCTGGCGCAGCCCGCAAGCGCGCTTGCGGAAAGCAGCAAAGCCGCGATTGCGGATTTACGGAAAGACGGCGGCCCGCCTTTGCGGATCGTCGACCCGATCATTGGCTCATCTCCCGCGACCATGAGATTGCGTTGATGTAGATGCCGAGCGGATTGGCCTTGAGCCGTTCGGCGTCGCGCGGCGGTTGAACCGCGATGGTCAGGATCGCGGTCCAGCGCTCGGTCGCAGAAAGCTTGCCGTCCTCGTAGCGACGCTCAGTCCAGGCAACGCGGAAGGAATCCGCCGAAGCGCGGATGACGCTAGAGACTTCCACCGCGATCTGCTGCTTGCCGACCTTGGCGAAGGGGTCGTTGGCGCGGGCATAGTCGTTGAGCGCGGCCGCGCCGCGATCAGTGGTCCATTCATAGGCGCGCAGCCAGTTCTGCCGGACGATGATCGGATCGGCTGGAATACTCCTGACCTGTTCGACGAAGCGGGCGAGATGCCAGGCCACTTGCGGATCGGTCGGGCGATAGTCAGCCGTAGCGGCCGCGACGGATTGCGCCTGGCCGAGATTGTCGACCTGCACCACCCACGGCACGACGGTCCCGCGCGCGGATTGCCAGACGAGCGCGGCGGCGAAGCCGGCCGACAGGATCAGCGATCCGAAGGCCATGTATCGCCAGTTCTTCGCCTGGACGCGAGCGGAACCGATGCGCTCGTCCCAGATTTGGGCGGCCTTCTGATAGGGCGTCTCGGGTTGCGGTGTCTTGCCGTAATGCGCGGCGGGTCGTCGAAACAGGTTCATGAGCGATCGCTTTCGGAGAGGTTGACGGAGGAGCCGGAGCCGTGGCTGTCGCCGGAGCGGACGGCGTGAGCAGCGGCACTGACGCCGTGACTCACGGCCTGATGGCGCTTCATACGCCTTGCCCAATCGGGCGCGCCGCCGCGTACAGTTGTCTGGCTTTCAGCGGATGAGGCATCGGCTGCAGGGGCGCCCCCGACCGTTCCGATGGTCGAGGCGCCGCCTGTCATGGCGAATCCGGCTTTCGCGCCATCAGCGTTGCTTAATTTGACGCTCTCGCCAGCGCGGGCGGCGGCGCGGCGTAGCGGTGATGCGACGGCAGAGCCGGCGGCGCGCGCGACGCCACCAAGGCCGGAGGCCACGCCGGATGCGCCAGACTGCCCGAGAGAACCAAGGGTGTAGGCTGACGAAGCGCTACCTGCGGCCGTGGCGCCACCACGAACGGCTGCCGCGCCGCCCGAGATGGCTGCTGCTCCTCCCTTGGCGGCCAGGCCCGCCGCTCCAGCGGCAGCCACTGCCGCGCCCCCGACAGCAAGGCCGGTTCCCACGGCGGCGCCCGCGCCAAGCTGCGGACCGCCGGAGACGAGACCATTGGCGATGCCGGGACCGAAGATGCCGAGACCGAGCAACGACAGCGCGGCCAGCACGATGGCCATGGCCTGATCGACAGTCAGCGTCTGCGCGCTGGCACTCTGCGTGAACTGCGAAAACAGCGTCGAGCCGATACCGATGATGACGGCAAGCACCAGTACCTTGATTCCTGACGAGATGACGTTGCCGAGCACCCGCTCGGCCATGAAGGCCGTCTTGCCGAACAGACCGAAAGGGATCAGCACGAAGCCGGCGAGCGTCGAGAGCTTGAACTCGATGAGGGTGACAAAGAGCTGGATCGCCAGAATGAAGAAGGCGATGATCACCAGCGCCCAGGCGAAGAGCAGGCAGACGATCTGAATCAGGTTCTCGAATACCGAGATCCAGCCCATCAGGGGCGAGATCGCTTCGAGCAACGGCCGGGCGGCGTCGAGGCCGGTCTGCGCGACCTTGCCGGGACGCATCAGGTCCGCCGTCGAAAACCCCGTCCCGCTCGCCTTCAGGCCGAGGCCGGCGAAGCTGTCGAAGACAATCTTGGCGAGATTGTTCCAGTTGGAAATCAGGTAGGCGAAGACACCCACGAACAGCGTCTTCTTGACGAGGCGCGCGATGATGTCGTCATCGGCGCCCCAGCTCCAGAACAGGGCCGCCAGCGTCACGTCGATGACGATCAGCGTGGTGGCGATGAAGCCGACCTCGCCGGACAGCAGCCCGAAGCCGGAGTCGATATAGCGGGTAAAAACCCCGAGGAAATTGTCGATGACGCCGCTACCCATGCATCACCGCCCTTCCCGAGTCAGAGGCGCGGCGGGCGCCGGCGTCTTTCCGAGGAAGCGGTCGCGGGTCTCGGCCCAGACGTGCAGGCATTCGGTGTCGTTCGCCGCGGCCTGCCCGAGCTGCTGACAGCGGCGCTGCGCGTCGCGCAGCGGATTGGTTGCGGGGCGGTGCTGCGGCATCGGCGAAGATGTCGGCGCGTCGTCCTTGCGGGTCAGCTCGATCGCGGTCACTGTCAAGGCGACAGCGACGAACGTGATTGCGCCGATGCGCGCCAGCATCTTGCCGTCCATGCTTGCGCCCTCAGTTGCCGTTGAACATCTGCGCGTTGCCCGGCTGGTAGCCACTGCCCGGCGTCAGAAATCGGCGACGCTGCTCGCGGCCCTGTTCGGCGGCTGCCGTGCGCTCGGCTTCGGTCAGCATCTGCGCGCGACCGTTGGCAGCTCCAACAGCGGTAAGATCGGCAAGCTGCTGGGCGAGAAGCGCGAGGAGCTGGTTGCCGGCCTGCGTCGCCTGCAACGCACCGGTCGCCGACTGGCTCTGGCTGACCAGCGCCGACATCTGCGTGCGGTTGGTGTCGATATTGCTCACGACGCCGGCCTGCACGCGCATGGCGTCCTGCAAACCGCCAACCGTATTCTGCCAGCGTGAGCGCGCGTCGGTGATGAGCTGCTGATCGGTCGCCGACATCGAGGCGCTCCCGTACTTCTGCTGGAACATCTGGTCGATTTGCTGGACGTTGAAGGCGATGCCCTGCGCCTGGCTGAGAAGCTGCTGGGTGCGCTGGACGTTCTGCTGAAGTTGCTGGAGCGCGGAGAACGGAAGGCTCGCCAGATTGCGCGCCTGGTTGATGAGCATCTGCGCCTGGTTCTGAAGCGACGTGATCTGATTGGTGATCTGTTCGAGCGAGCGCGCAGCGGTCAGGACGTTCTGCGCATAGTTCGATGGATCGAACACGATCAGCGCATGCGCGGGCGTTGCGAGCATCGGCGCGAGCGCAATGGGCGCTGCGAGCATGGTCGCTGCCAGGATCATGGCGCGCGAACGGATGTTACGAGGTTTCATGATTCAATCTCCTTTTCGGCCTGGGGGATGAGGGACGGGAAAGTCGGGATGAGATCGGCGGCCCAACCGGCATCGCGGGACTGGAGCCAGGCCGCGAGGAATCCTTCGCAGCCATGCTCGGCGACGAGGTTGGCGATCAGCGTCTGGTCGGATTTCGAGGACGCGGCGCAAAGCGCGAGGGCGACTTCGCTGAGTCCCAATTCGAACAGCCGATTGCCGCGCCGCGACTGACAGTAGTAGTCGCGCTTCGGCGTCGCCCGCGCCAGTATCTCGATCTGCCGGTCATTCAAGCCGAAGCGGCGATAGATCGCTGTGATCTGCGGCTCTATCGCGCGTTCGTTCGGCAGAAGCAGCCGCGTCGGGCAGCTCTCGATGATCGCGGGCGCGATATTGCTGCCGTCGATGTCGCTGAGCGACTGCGTGGCGAAGATGACGGACGCATTCTTCTTGCGCAACGTCTTCAACCATTCGCGAAGCTGGCCGGCGAAGCCTTCATCGTCCAGCGCGAGCCAGCCTTCGTCGATGATGAGCAGCGTCGGGCGGCCGTCGAGCCGGTCGCCGATGCGGTGAAACAGATACGCGAGCACGGCCGGGGCCGAGCCGGTTCCGACAAGCCCCTCGATTTCAAATGCCTGCACCGCGGCGCGGCCAAGCTGTTCGGCCTCGGCATCGAGCAGTCGGCCATAGGGACCGCCAACGCAGTACGGACGCAGCGCCTGTTTCAGATCATTGGACTGAAGCAGGACACACAGGCCGGTGATAGTGCGCTCCTCGACCGGCGCGGAGGCGAGCGAGGTCAGCGCCGTCCAGATATGTTCCTTGGCTTCGGGCGTGATCGTGATGCCTTCGCGCATCAGGATCGCCACGATCCAGTCGGCAGCCCAGGCACGCTCATAGGTGTCGTGAATGCGGGCGAGCGGCTGGAGCGAGACGGAAGCGTCGGAGCCTTCGGTCAGCCCGCCGCCGAGATCGTGCCAGTCGCCGCCCATGGCGATTGCGGCGGCGCGGATCGAACCGCCGAAGTCGAAGGCGAAGACCTGGGACCGTTCGTATCGGCGGAACTGCAAGGCCATGAGGGCGAGCAGGACCGATTTGCCCGCGCCGGTCGGGCCGACGACCAGCGTGTGCCCGACATCGCCGACGTGCAAAGAAAACCGGAACGGGGTCGAGCCTTCCGTTCTGCCGTAAAGTAGTGGGGGCGCATTGAAATGCTCGTCCCGTTCCGGCCCCGCCCACACGGCAGAGAGGGGGATCATGTGGGCGAGATTGAGCGTCGAGACCGGCGGCTGGCGGACATTGGCGTAGGCATGTCCGGGGAGCGAGCCGAGCCAGGCCTCGACGGCATTCACACCTTCGATCATGGCCGTGAAGTCGCGGCCCTGAATGACCTTCTCGACGAGGCGCAGTTTCTCATCGGCAAGACGCGGATCGGCATCCCAGACCGCGATGGTCGCGGTGACATAAGCCATACCCGCCACATCCGCGCCGAGTTCTTGCAAGGCCATATCGGCGTCAGCCGCCTTGTTCGACGCATCGGTATCGACCAGCACGGATTGCTCGTTGGTCATTACCTCCTTGAGGATCGCGGCGATTGACTTGCGCTTGGCAAACCACTGCCGTCGGATCTTCGTCAGCAACTTCGTCGCATCGGTCTTGTCGATCAGGATCGCCCGCGTGGACCAGCGATACGGGAACGCCAGCCGGTTCAGATCGTCGAGCAGGCCGGGTGTGGTCGCGGTCGGAAAGCCGGTGATGGTGAGGATGCGAACGTGCTGATCGCCAAGGCGTGGCTCCAGCCCGCCGGTCAGCGACTGATCAGCCAGCAGTGCGTCGAGATAGATCGGCGTCTCGGGAACACGGACGCGATGACGTTTCGTCGAAACGCAGGAATGGAGGTAAGTCAGCGTCTCGCTATCATCGAGCCAGGCGCATTCCGGCATGAAGCCGTCGAGCAGCGCGATAACGCGATCGGTGCGGTCGGTGAAGGCGCGCAGGATTTCATGAGGATCGACGCTGCTGCGCTCACGACCTTCGTAAAGCCACGCTTCGGTGCGCGCGGCTTCCTCGGCCGGCGGCAGAAAGAGGAAGGTGAGAAAATATCCCGATACGAAATGGATCCCTTCTTCCTCGAAGTCGGCCTTGCGCTCGGCATCGACCAGGCCAGAGGCTGGATCGGGAAAGACGCTATTGGGATAGGTCTCGGCCTCATGGCGCTGCGCTTCGACAAAAATGCTCCAGCCCGATCCGAGACGGCGGAAGGCGTTGTTGATGCGGCCGGCGACGGCGACCAACTCGGCGGCGACGGCGGAATCGAGATCAGGGCCGCGAAAGCGAGCCGTGCGCTGGAACGAGCCGTCCTTGTTGAGTACGACACCCGAAGCGACGAGAGCGACCCAGGGCAGATAGTCGGCAAGGCGGCTGGCGGAACGGCGATATTCGGCGAGGTTCATCATGGGGCGCGCTCCTCAGACCGACAGATGACCGGGGATGCGCAGATGGCGGCGGCCGACTTCCACGAAGAGCGGATCGCGTTTCGCCGCCCACACCGCCGCGAAATGCCCGACGGCCCAGATGAGGAGGCCGACCAGCCAGAGGCGCAGGCCGAGGCCCACGGCTCCGGCCAGCGTCCCGTTCAGGATCGCGATGGAACGCGGCGCGCCGCCGAGCAGGATGTGCTCGGTCAGCGCACGATGGACCGGGACCGAATATCCCGGAACGGCGTCGAGTTGCTCGAAGGCGACCGCCATCAGATGAGCGCCCCACCGCCGAAGGAAAAGAAGGACAGGAAGAAGCTCGACGCGGCGAAGGCGATCGAAAGCCCAAAGACGATCTGGATCAGGCGACGAAAGCCGCCGGAGGTGTCGCCGAACGCGAGCGCGAGGCCGGTTGCGATGATGATGATGACGGCGACGATCTTGGCGACCGGACCTTCAATTGACTGAAGGATTTTCTGAAGCGGTTGTTCCCAGGGCATTGACGAACCGGAGGCGTGAGCGACTGGTGCGAGGATGAGATTGATGGTGGCGACGGCGACAGCCGCCGCGAAGGTGCGGCGGATACGGATGACCGTACGGATCATGCGGGCTCCATGGGGTTCGAAGTGGCAGGGGTGATGTGGTAGTCGCCGTCAGGGCCGAGCCCCTCGACGCGGGCGAGTTCGGCGAGCCGGCGCGCGGACCCGCGGCCCGAGAGGACGGCAACGAGGTCGATGGTCTCGGCGATCAGCGCGCGCGGGACCGTGACGACGGCTTCCTGGATGAGCTGTTCGAGACGGCGCAGCGCGCCGATGCCGGTTCCGGCATGGATCGTGCCGATGCCGCCGGGATGGCCGGTGCCCCAGGCTTTGAGGAGATCAAGCGCTTCGGAGCCGCGCACCTCGCCGATGGGAATGCGATCGGGCCGCAGGCGCAGCGACGACCGCACGAGATCGGAGAGCGTCGCCACGCCGTCTTTCGTTCGCAGCGAGACAAGGTTTTCCGCGCGGCATTGCAGCTCGCGCGTGTCCTCGATGATGACGACGCGATCCGCGCTCTTCGCGACTTCGGCCAGCAGCGCGTTGGTCAGCGTGGTCTTGCCGGTCGATGTGCCGCCTGCGACAAGAATGTTGGCGCGGGAGGCGACCGCGATACGTAGCGACGCGGCCTGATCGGCGGACATGATGCCGGCGGCGACATAGTCGTCGAGCGTGAACACCGCGACAGCGGGCTTGCGGATGGCGAAGACAGGCGCCGCGACAACGGGAGGCAATAACCCTTCGAAGCGTTCACCAGTTTCGGGAAGCTCGGCGGAGACACGCGGGCTCCGCGCGTGAACCTCCGCGCCAACGTGATGCGCGACCAGACGCACGATGCGTTCGCCGTCGATCGCCGACAGTCGCTCGCCCGTATCAGTCAGCCCTTCGGAGAGACGATCAATCCAGATGCGCCCGTCCGGGTTCAGCATCACCTCGACGACGGCAACGTCTTCCAGAAACCGCGCGATGGCTGGACCGAGCGCCGTTCGCAGCATGCGCGCGCCGCGCGCGTGACGTTCTGAATGTTGATGCACAGCCGCCATATCGCCCCGATTTCCAGCCGGGACTGACAGACGCACCCCCATGCGGGGTTGATTAAAAGAGCCAGATCTGAGGCGACTTCAACAAGAAATCAGAGGCGTAGTAGCGTAGCGTGCAAATACAGGAGAACGGCGGAGCAGCGCGTCCAAGACGATGCAAGGAGGGCCATGATGGGCAAATCTGATGCAGAGCGAAGGATCGACTCAGCAGCGCGCTTGATCGCGGCGCCGGCCGAAACGATCTATCGTGCGTTCGTTGATGGGAGCGCATGGGAACGATGGTTGCCGCCTGCTGGGATGATCGGCCGCGTCGAGATATTCGAGCCGCGCGTAGGCGGGCGCTACAGGATGGTGCTGACCTATCGCGGGGATCACGAGAACCGGGGGAAGACCGCTGAGAACATGGATATCGTCGAGGGCCGTTTTATCGAATTCGCCCACGACGAGAAGGCCGTTCATGCTGTGACGTTTGAATCGGAAGACCCTGCTTTTGCAGGGGACAGGCGGATGACGTGGAGCCTGTCACCAGCGCCTGCCGGGACGGAGCTGACGATAACTTGCGAAAATGTCCCCTTCGGCATCAGCAAAGCCGATCATGATGTCGGCCTGCGGTCGACGTTGGCAAACCTCGCCACCTTCATGGAATAGTTCTCATCGTGCGTGGCGAAGCGGTCACCTGGGCTCCTCATTTGGAGAGGCGGCAGGAACGTCGTCAGGAATCTCACGCAGGAAGCTCTGGCCCTTCTGCAATCGCTTGCCGAGCGTCTCCACGAAGCCGTCGAACCGCTCGCGGCCTTTGGCCTGCGCGGCGGCGTGGGCGTCCGGCGGCACGGGCGGGGTGATCGACAGCCAGAAGCGCACATAGAGCGCCAGTGTTTCGGCGGTGACGCCGAGATCGCGCTCCATCCGCTGGACCTGTCGGGACAGCCTGTCGAGCCGACGTGCGAAGGCTGCTTCCCGCGCATCGGCATGGTCGGGCGACAGGAACGAACTGACCGCCGCCTCGACGATCGCGGACCTTGGCAGCTTCTTGCGATCTGCAAGCTCATTGATGCGCCCGATGAGTTCGACGGGCAAAGTGAGATTGAGACGGTCGCGCATCGTGTCACAACTCCATGTTGTCGCCGGGATCGAGCGAGACCTGGCGGGCGATGCCGGTCATTTGGCGACGAAGCGTCTGGCGCTGGCGCGCGACGTCTTCCGGCTCGTCGTCGAGGATGCGCGTGAACTCCTCGGCGGGACGCATCTCGGTCGTCTCCTTGACGATCGCAACATGGTCGGGAAGCTCGGGTTCGCGGCGCAGGCCCGCATTGGCCTTGTCGGGCTTGTGGGCGGCTACCAGCGCGGGATCGGGCTTTTGCAGCTGGAGCGTCGACCAGCCGTCCTTATGACGGGTGTGCCCGCATTTCGTCGGATCGGGGGGCGCAAGCACGCGCTCGCGGAACCGTGCATCCTCGTAATAGCGCGCCTTCTTCGCCCGCACCGGCGGCGTGCCAGCGGTCATGACGATCTCGTCGGTCGGTGGGAGCTGCATGATCTCGCCTGGGGTGAGCAGCGGACGGGCGGTTTCCGAACGAGACACCATCAGGTGGCCGAGCCAGGGCGAGAGCCTGTGCCCAGCATAGTTCTTCATCGCCTTCATCTCGGTTGCGGTGCCCAACGCATCGGAGACGCGCTTGGCGGTCCGTTCGTCATTGGTGGCGAAGCTGACGCGGACATGGCAATTGTCGAGGATCGAATTATTGGCGCCGTAAGCTTTCTCGATCTGGTTGAGCGACTGGGCGATGAGGAAGCTCTTGATGCCGTAGCCGGCCATGAAGGCCAGCGCGCTCTCAAAGAAGTCGAGGCGGCCGAGCGCCGGGAATTCGTCGAGCATCATCAGGATGCGATGCTTGCGCTCCTTGGCGTGCAGGTCCTCGGTGAGGCGCCGACCGATCTGGTTAAGGACGAGGCGGATCAGCGGCTTGGTCCGCGAGATGTCGGACGGCGGCACGACCATGTAGAGCGTGGCGGGCTTTTCGTCGGTCGTGAGGTCCGCGATGCGCCAGTCGCACCGGCTCGTCACCTCCGCCACGACGGGATCGCGATAGAGGCCGAGAAAGGACATAGCGGTCGAGAGCACGCCGGAGCGCTCGTTGTCGGATTTGTTGAAGAGTTCGCGCGCCGTCGAGGCGACAACCGGATGCGGGCCGGCTTCGCCGAGATGCTTCGTCGCCATCATCGCGGAGAGTGTCGCCTCGATCGAGCGTTTCGGATCGGAGAGAAAAGCAGCGACGCCGGCGAGCGTCTTGTTCTCCTCGGCATAGAGGACGTGCAGGATGGCGCCGACGAGAAGGGAGTGGCTGGTCTTTTCCCAATGGTTGCGCTTGTCGAGCGAGCCCTCGGGATCGACCAGGACATCGGCGACGTTCTGCACATCGCGGACTTCCCATTCGCCGCGCCTGACCTCTAGCAAAGGATTATAGGCGGACGATTTCGGATTGGTCGGATCGAACAGCAGCACGCGGCCGTGCCGGGAGCGAAAGCCGGCGGTGAGCTGCCAGTTCTCGCCCTTGATGTCATGGACGATGGCCGAGCCCGGCCAGGTCAGAAGCGAGGGCACCACCAGGCCAACGCCTTTGCCGGAACGCGTCGGCGCGAAACACAGGACATGCTCCGGTCCGTCATGGCGCAGGTAATCCTGCTCCAGCCGCCCCAGCACCACGCCGTCGGCGCCGAGCAGCCCCGCCGCGGCCACCTCCTTCTTCTCGGCCCATCGCGCCGAACCGTAGGTCTGGATATTCTTGGCCTCGCGGGCGCGCCAGACCGACATGCCGATGGCGACAGCGATGGCGATGAAGCCGCCGGACGCTGCGATGAAGGCGCCTTCCGTGAAGATGTCCGGCGCATAAGCGTCGTAGAAATACCACCACCAGAAAAAAGCTGGCGGATAGTAGACGGATACGCCGCCGAGTTTGAACCAGGGTGTTCCGAGCTGCGCCTGAAATCCGAGCTGCCAGGCGACATATTGCGTGGCGCCCCAGGTGGTGGCGAGCACGATGAGGGTGACGACGAGAATCTGCTCCCAGAGGATTTTGGTCGCGGACATGGCGGGATCCTTTCTACGATTGTCAGATGCCGAGATCGCGCTTCCGGCCGATCGCCCATTCGATGCCGCCCCCGTCCTTGGCGACACCGGCGACGTGTTGACCGAGCTTGCGTTCGAGGTCGCGGGACCAGGGGACGAGCTGGAAGCCGAGCCCGTCGTCGATCATAGCGAAGCGGCCAGAGGAGAGCGTTAGGCGCTGGCGCACGGTGCCGGCGACGTACTCGCCGGCCTGTATCTTCACATGCGGCAAGCCGGTCTCGGTCGCGAGCTTCTCGCCGACGGCATCGAGTTCGCGCCGACGCAGCGTCGTGAGAAGATCGCGCTGCATGACGATGCGCTGGCCGTCGCGGCGCGCCAGTCCCTGATCGGCGAGATGATCGGCCCGCGCATGGATGGCGTCGCGTACCTCCTGCCCGAAGCCTGATTGTGCGAGTGGCATCGCCTCGCGCTCGACAAGGCGATGATCGAGCCAGGTCGCGCCGGGCGCCGTGACCTGCGCCTGAAGATCGAGATCGGAGCGCGTCGCGAGCATGAGGGTCGGACGTTCATCCTCGGGGCCACCGAAGCGGCGAACCTCGACGATGCCGCCATTGGCCGGAGCGCGTTCAAGGGCGTCGATGTTGCGAAAGCGGACATGATGCGCGCGCCCGTCGACGCCATCGATGACGGCATAGGCTTCACCGCGCAGCTCGTCATGCAGCCCGCGATCGACCAGACGACCGATGATCGGAGCTTCGACTGCGTCGCCGTCGATCACGAAATCGGAAAAGCCGCGATCCTGGTCGCGCCCGGCGAAGGCGCGGTGCATGGTCTTGATGATGTCGCCGCGGATAGCGAGATCGCGCAGCGTGCGTTCGGCTCCAAGTCCGACCGTCCACTGGCCGGGCTCACTCTCGAACGCGAGGTCCATCTTCTCGAGATGCTGGAGGCGGCCGACCATGAGGCGGCGCAGTTCGGGATCTGAAGCGCTCTGCCGCTCATGGCGCAGATCGATGAAGCCGGTTTCGTCGGCGGCGCGTTGAATCTCGCCATCGATGCGGGTCCAGCGCTCAGTGGTGATTTCCTTTTCCAGTGCGTTGCGGATTTCGTGTTCGGGCTTCGGGCCGAGTTCGATGTCGACCAGGTCCATGGCGCGGGAGCGCAGGCCCCGGCTGATATAGTCGCGCGAGATCACGAGATCGGCGCCAGTCTCGTCGACGCCGCGCACCAGGAGATGTACATGGGGATTGTCGGTGTTCCAGTGATCGACGGCGATCCAGTCGAGGCGCGTGGCGAGATCGGCTTCCATCTGCCGGGCGAGGTCGCGGGTGAACGCTTTGAGGTCGGTCATCTCGGCCGCGTCCTCGGGCGAGACGATGAACCGGAAATGATGCCGGTCGTCCTTGCATCGCTCGGCGAAGGCCAGATCATCGGCGCGATCAGTCCCGGCGTCGAACATGACGCCTTTATCTCCGTCGCGGCTCACGCCCTCGCGCTTGAGGTAGCCGACATGGCTGGTCAGCGGCGCCGAGCGATACGCCTTGCCCTGATGGCGGGCGATGCGCGCCTTGACGACGACGCGGCGCTGCGGGGAGAAGATACGGGAGCGGCCGAAGACGTTGCGGCCACGCCCGAAGGTCGAGTGGCCGAGGCGCCGGCCAGCTTTGCCCGCCAGCGCTCCACTGGGCATATGGCCGGCGCGCTGCGCGGCGGCGAGCACCTGATTGACGTAGCTCTTTGTCCTCGGCGCGCGCGTCGAACGGATGCGGCCCGGCTTGATGCGGAAGTCGCTGTCGCGCTCGCTCATGTCGGCGCTCCGATCAGCGCGCAAATCGCCCCGTGCATATCGAAGCGTTGAAAACGCTCGCAAAATCCGGGCAGCATGCCCGCGACCGACCGCCATGCCCACGGAAACACAAGCCATACCAATGGCTTGTGTTGATCCGGGCATGGGCTTTTACCTTGCCCTCTTTCGGTCGTTTTGCCTGCCTCCACCCTCCCTGCACGCCATGACACGCGGGAACCCGAGACCATGCGACAGATGCCGGACAGGCTCATGGCGTGGTCCTGTCGCCCGAGCGCGCGACGAACAGGTCGCTCAATCGTGGAACGATAGCGGAGAGATCACGTGCCGGGGCTGCGTTCGGAGCGGTGACGGATGAACGTTCAGCCGGAATGGAATCGACAGCCGATCTGCGATCCGGCTGCGTGATGAACAGCGGCGAGCGGGTCCAGGCGAGCGGATCGACAGGCGCCATTACTGCCCCGCCGGAGCCGATGGCCGACGCGACAGTGGCGACATAGGCGCGGGTTTCCGCCGGTAGCGGACGGCCGCTCAACGCCTCGTCGTAGCGACCGGGACCGGCATTATAGGCCGCGATCCAGCCCGGCGATCCATAGCGGTCGAGCAGCTCGCGGATATAGCCGCTACTCGCGATGATATTGTCACGCACGTTATAGGGATCGGCGCCGAGACGATGGCGAGCGCGTAGCTCCGCCCATGTCGCAGGCATGATCTGCATCAGCCCCATCGCGCCCTTCGACGAGATGGCGCGCGGATCGCCAGCGCTTTCCGTGCGCATGACGGCGCGAATCCAAACGGCCGGCAAGCGGAAGCGCGTCGCGGCCTCAGTGATATGGGTGGCATAGGGATCGCTGGCCAAGGCCGATGTGACGGCTAAGCTCTGCGCCATCGTGATCGCCGGCATGACGTTCGCGACGGCAAGGCCGGAAAGGAGAAGAAGAGCCATGCGCCGGGCTGCGCGATGCAGCCCGGACACATTCAGATGGCTCCTCAGTGAACGGCGAGCAGGCATCGCTCAATCCTTCTCGCCGCGATCGCGTTGACGCGACCAGTGCAACGACCATGTGTTGCCGGCATCGTCGTCACGGAACAGGTTGGCGCGGATCGGCTGCGCCAACCCCGGATCGTCGATCACCAGCGCGATATATTCGCCGGCCTTCTCGCCGGTGCGGTTCCAGCCCGCGCCGATCTCCGGGCCGATGTCCCGGGCGCCTGGATCGTGGTCATGGACGCGGTAGTCCGGCGCATTCTCCGCATCCGACGGATCGGCCGGAACGATGACGATGTCGTGGAAAAGCGTGAATGTCTCGATGCGCCCGATGATGCGGGATTCCTCGCGCGTGAACTGTCCGATTTGCGGCATGATGGTCTCCATGCGGTGGTGTTAGGAAAGCCATCGGCGAGCACCGCTCCCGCCGAAGGAAAGGCGGTCAGCGCGTCGGGGCGCGCCATTGAAAGCGACCGTCGCCGTCCTCGTCGGTCCACAGCGGGACGGCGCGGCCGATGATCTGGTCGGTGGAGGTCAGGCCGAAATAGCGGCCGTCGAGACTGTCGTTGACCTGCCAGTTCATGAGAAAGACTTCGCCGGTCGCGATGCGGCGGCAGCCCTGCCAGACTGGAAGATCGCGGCCAGCGCGATCGCGGTCGCGCGCCACGCCGACATTGACGCCATCGACGGTAATGGCGAGGTTCGAGCGGCAAACCGTCTGCCCTGACACGGCGAGGATACGCTTCAGCAGCGGCACGCCCTTCGGCAGATAGCCGCGTTCGGCGAGGAAGGTGGCGAGTGGTTCCGGTGCATCGACGGCGACCAGATCGGTAACTTCGAACGGTCCCTCGAAGGCGATCGAGTAGAAGCCGATCGGCGCGCTGGCCGATGCGTTCCAGATCAGCTTGATCGGCATCGGCGTGAGGCCGGGATAGCCGACGCCCATCGCCGCAAGCGCGGTCGTGACAATCAAGCCAAAGCGCGTCATGGCTCGACCTTTCGGCGCAGCAGGTAGGCGCGATGCTGGTCTGGCGTGTAGGCGCGAGGTTCCTGGCCGGCGGTCATTCGGTTGTGAACATGCCGCCAGTGGTCGGGCGAGACCGCTGCGGGATCGATGCCGAGACGCTCGATCGCGTCGATCGCCTGCAGCACGCGCTCGACTTGTCGCCAGCCTTCGAGCTTGAGCAGGATGTCGCCGCCGGGACGAACGAAGGGCAGCGTCTGGAACGGCTCGCCGCGGCGCACCGCGCGCACGATGTCGATGCGCGAGATGATCGTGCCGTACTCGCCCGCCGCCCAGCGGACGAAGGCGAAGATGCTGTTCGGCGCGAAGCCGACGATACTGCGGCGACGGTCGAGGATCTGTTCGTAATTCTTGCGGCCGAACCTGATCCAGTGCTCGATCTTCTGTTTCTGGAAGGTCAGTTCGACCAATGTCGTGAACGGCGCAGGCCCGTCCGGCAGCGGACGGCTATGCGCGCGATGGACCGCTCTGCCGGTCATGGCTGGTCTCCCGCGATGGGTGGAAATTCGCGCGCGAGCAGTTCGCGCAGCATGTCCGCAACGGTGATCCCGCGCCGAAAGGCCGCGACCTTGATGCGACCGCGCAGCTCAGGCGTGATGTCGATGGTCAGGCGGGCGGTGAACGCATTGTCGGCAGCAATGCCGGTCGGTTGCGGCTCAGTCGCTCTGATCCATTTTTCGGGATTGCCCGGCCGGGACACAAACCGGCGTTTGTCGGCGCGCTCCGTCATGCCGCGCCTCCACCATGGAACAGCAGCAGGGTTGCGATGCGCGCGCGGGCGCGCTCAGCCATGACGGCATCGATGTCGCAGCCGAGACAACGACGGCCGCTGAGCCGGCAGGCTTCACCGGCCGCGCCGGAACCGGCGAACCAATCGTCGACCAGGCCGCCTGCGGGGCAGCTCGTGCGGATCAGAATTTCGAGAAGCGCTGACGGTTTCTCGGTCGGATGGATCGCGCGACCATGACAATTGCGCACGTAGATGACGGAGCGCATGAGCCTTGGCCCGCCGTCATAACTGAGATAGTGGCCGGCATCGATCTGGCCGGTATGCGGCGGACGTTGCTTGCGTCGCGCGGTGCGCGCCGTCGCATCGGGCGTCGTCTGCACATCATTGTAGATGTCGCGCCACGGCGTCTCAGTTGGATAGAACTGGACGGCCAACTCATGCACGCGCTTGAAGCGATCGGCATGGAAGCTGGAGCCGTTCTGTTTCTCCCAGACGATTTCCTGGGCGATGCGCAAGCCGGCGTCGGCGAAGCGGTTGGCGGTCGCCATGAAGCATCGCAGCGAGCCAAACACCCACAACGTGCCGGTCGGGTGCAGCGCCTCGCGAGCGCGCGTGATCCAGCCTTCGACCCGCCGGTCCCAGGCGAGCGACGTATCGCCATAGGGCGGATTGGCGAGGATCAGATCGAACGGGCCGTGCGCCGGCATAAGGTCGCGGCAATCGCCGGTGAGGATCGTCATGATGCGATCCTCCCGATGCGAAGTTGCTCGATCTCGCTGGCGAGCGCGGCGATCTCGCGCGCGGCGGGACCGTCGTCATCGATCTCGAAGGCGAGCCGGCCCGACTGCGCGGCGTCGGCGTAGATGACGCGCTGCCCGATCGCCGTGCGCAGCACCGGCGGATCGTGATCGGCCAGCGTCTCGGCCGTCTCGCGAGCGATGACAGTGCGCGCGCCGCAACGGTTGAGGACAAACCGCGCGGCAAGGCCGGGGCGATAAATGCGAGCTTCGTTCAGAAGCGCGAGCATCTCCGCCGAGGCCCAACCGTCGAGCGGAGACGGCTGCACCGGGATCAGCACGAGATCGGCTGCGAGCAGCGCCGAACGCATGAGGCCGGCGACACGCGGCGGACCGTCGATCACGACATGATCGACGTCGCGCGCCAACTCGGGCGCCTCACGATGAAGGGTGTCGCGCGCCAGGCCCACGACACCGAACAGACGCGGCGAGCGTTCACGGGCGCGTTGTTGCGACCAGTCGAGAGCCGAGCCCTGCGGGTCCGCGTCGATCAGCGTGACCCGCTTCCCCTTGCCGGCCCATTCGCCTGCGAGATGCAGCGCGAGTGTCGTCTTGCCGACACCACCTTTTTGATTGAGGAGCGCCACGATCATGGCGCGCCTCCGACCGTGAACCGGCAGAGCCAGTTCACGATTAAAGGAAAACGAGTCTCCGATTTAAGGAGCAAAACAGCGGCGGATTGCCAGCCGTTTCCAGCCTTTGCGCCATCGTTGCGGAGGTTATCCGCAGGCGTGCAAAAGTGCGGGGGCGTTAGAAAGATTCCGAAGGAATCTAGGTTAGAGAAGTTACGGCCGTCGCAAGCCTTTGAATCTCGGCGATGAATCGTCGATTCCGGTCCCCGATAGCACGAGGATCGGGTCCCTGATGGCACGATAGGGGCGGTCCCCGATAGCACGAGTGAATTCACAGCTTGTCCCCAAAGCGCGTTGACGGCTTCCGTCGCGGGCGCGGCGGGGTGAAAAAGGTTGGATCGGTTGCGACGAAGGTGAGCAGTTCGGGACCACCCACCTGCTGTGTGATGGCGAGCCGGTAGCCAGGCAGGGGCTGGCGGCGGATGATGTCGCGCAGGTCGTAGGCGAAATGCTTCAGCGGCGAGAGGCTGCCGGATTTCCGGTGCAGGTGGGCGAAGTCGAAGCTCCAGCCGAAGGACTGGCGGCCGCCGTGTTTACGCACGACGCGGTAGAGCCAGCGTTCGAGCCCGCCGGTCAGATCGAAATAGGCGCGGTCGATGGTGAGAACGAGCGCGTCATCGAGAACGGCGCGATAGAACCAGTCCGGCAGGATCAGCTCGACGCCGACAGGGCGACCGTCGCGATCGGTTCGCTCCTGCCACTCGTTGATCCACGAGAAGCGATGCCGACGGCCTTCCGCCGGTTGGCGGATCGAGGTCGCGACGGTGGTGGATTGGAGCCGGTCGAGCGCGGCCTTCAGGCGCTGGTAATCGCGCAGCGATACACCGCGGCCGACGAAGGTGAGAATCTCATAGGGCGTCGTCGCCATGAGCCGGGAAGTGCGCAAGCCCGCGTCGCGCGCCTCAACGATCTGGCTCGCGGCCCAGATCAGGATGTCGGCATCCCAGATGGTCGCCATGCCGTGATCGGGCACGGCCTCGACACGGATGGTCACATCGCCTGCCTTGAAATCGATGGGTGCGATGCGTTTCGACTTGGCGAGGGAGAAGAACGGATAGGCCATGAGATCCTGCGCGTCTCGTGGCGCGAAATCGCCGGGGAGCGCCCGGAACAGATTGAGCTGTCCGCGCTCCGAAGAGGACTGATGCCGCGCCGCCATTCGGGAAATCGTGCGCCGTCAGCGTGCGTATCGTCCTGCGCGCGCCGGCGACGTCGGCGACTGGCGCTTGGCGGGAAGAACCGATCCGCGGGGATCGGAGGTCGAGGTGACGGCGCCGCGATCGGCCCAGGCTTCGAGATCGTCGATGGCATAGACGACGCGGCCGCCGAGCTTTCGGTAGGCCGGGCCGGTTCCGTAGGTCCGGTGCTTTTCCAGTGTCCGGGCGGACAGGCCGAGGAATTCGGCGGCTTCCTTGGTGCGCAGAAAGCGCGGCGGGAGAACGGCGAGTTCGGGTCGCATGGATCGGCCTTTCGTGGTGTTCACGTGAGCCGCTGGAAATCAGCGGCGGGCGAAGACCACGATGGCGAAGCGAAACAGGTGAGATGGAGTGGGATTTTAGGGGGACCTGAAATCCCACATCACGTCCGCCGAGTCCCCCGGGGCGGGTGGACAGCAAAGACGTGTTCGCGGCGGATGGGAGGAATTTTGTGAGAAGCGTTTCGCTGTCGGCCTTGTACGTCAGCGGTTCGCGAGAAGCGGGCAACGCATCCGCAGGAGTCCTACGATCATGCAACGGCGACGTTGTGACTTCATTGTTGATCGTTTTCGGTTCGCCTGGTTCGCGAACCCTGGGATCGCCGGTGGCGCAGCAGCGTTCGATAGCCTCCAGCAGCCATCGCGTGGGCATCGCGAAGCAAAGCCATGACGGTATGGCGAACCGAGGATATCTGCCAGTCATCCCGCTTCATCCGCGGAAGACGGAAGATGATCCGGGCGATCTCCTGTTGGGTGGCGCCATCCCGGAACCCGTCGAACGCTTGCAGCATATGGCGCATCCGTCTGCGTTTCTGCCGCGTGAGGCGCGTGTCCGGCGGCACAGCGCGGCCGTAGAGCGATGCAAGAAGGCGGTAAATGGACTCTACCCGATCAAATCCTTCCAGACCGATCGGAACCATGGCAACCAAAGGAACCGCAGGCGAATGGCCGGCGGGCAGGATGAGCTGGAGGTGCTGATTCTTGCTCAGCTCGTAGAGGAGGAGCGTTTCGCCACCCTGTTCGATCGATTGAGCGATATCGAATGCGGCTCGTACATCGCGATCCAAAGAGAAGATCGGAGGAGCCGCCGCCAGCACGACTGTGCTGGTGTCGGCATGCGGAAGCCAGAACACCTGCGCCTTGGGAGGAGCTTGCTGCGGATCAAGCGGGAAATCGCAGTCCCCAACGCTGCCGAATCCTGTCGGTCAGCGATTGAGGATTTTCCTTGTTGCGCGAGTACGCATCGAAATCATGATCATACGTTTCGTTGCGACGGAGCCATTCCCAAGCGATGTCAGAGGCAGCAAGCCCGTCAACGTGGAGGTAGAGCGCCGAGGAGCGCCATCCTGAAGCGTCCGGTACCATGGTCAGTCCTTCCTCCGTCAATTTGCGGAGGAGCCAGCATTCCCGGAACGATTGTGATGCTGAAGCCGCGAAGTTTGGCGGGGGCGATGCCGCAGCGGCATCGCGTGGATCAGTGACACTGACTTTCGCGCACCAACTCGCGATAACCGTGCTCGGTCATCCAACGGGCACGCGCAAGGTGAGTGTCGTGGATCCGACGACAGCGATGCGGATTGCTTTGTGGATCGAGGCCGAACAGGATTTGAACGGCTTCCTGCCAATCGGCGCCGTCACGCGCCGCATCGAGTAGCCGCAAATAGAGAACCATATGCTCGCGGTCATAGCTGGTGAGCCGCCGACTTATCGGCGGCTCATCCAGGAACGCGAATGTCGATGGTTCCGTCATCGCCGGACATTGGCATGGTTACGATATTTTAACCATCGCCCGGTGCGTGCATCTTGGAATGATGGTGCATGGCCCGATGGCGCGGAACGACTATCGATGGGCCTGGCGGTTAGACGTGTCATGATGCAGCAGAACCCCTTGCCCTTTGTCGGTGGAGAGCAGAACGATCCCTGCCGCTTCAAAGGCCCTGCGCACCTGATCGCGCGTCGTTTCGTAAACCTCGAGGTCGCTTTCGGATTCGAGGCGTTTCAACGCGGTCAGCGATATGCGGGCCTTGTCAGCGAGCGTCTCCTGCGTCCAACCCAGCAACGCGCGTGCGGCCCGCGATTGTCGGGAAGTGATCATGCATGATCACCTCCCACCGACGCGAACGCACCTGCCAGAACTACGACTATAATAGTCGTTCTTGGCGCCTCCATCCAGCCGAAAGTCACCTCGAAGCGCTGCGACGAGAGTAGTCGGCCGACGACTGATTCGGTCGTGCCGCCATGCCGAAGGCGGGGCCGAAGCCCCATCCGGCTCAGGCGAACGGATCGATCTCGCCGACGATGGTGTCGGCATCCCCATCATATTCGGCGGCGGGCATGACGCTCATGGTGCCGTCGCCGGCGCGGTAGATGATGATCGTGACCATCAGGGTGGCGGCGAGGCTGAAGGCGAAGGCGTGAGCGTCTGCGAGGGACATTTTCGTAGCTCCTGTCTGGAGGCGGGGACCATCCCCGCTCGACAGGCGCCCGAGGTGTTTCGGTCGCGGCCGGGGTCATCAGAGAGGCAAAGCCGACCTGACCGCACGCTTCGCGTAGCGGACCCCATGAGGGTTGACCCCACGAGGCCGGGATTGAAACCAGGGTCAGCCTCAAAGAACGGGGATGGTGCCCGCCGACCGGAGCGGAAATCCTCGCGTTGGGCGCTGCCGTGGCCCTGCCTTCACCCTGACGTTGCGACGCCGTCGAGATGGGGCGCCGCTGCATGTCCGCAGCCGAAATGGTGGGAATGGAGTCGGGCGCGGTTTTTCGCCTGAGCCGGATGGGACTTCGGCGCCCATGGCCAGAAAGGGAAGCGCGTGGCAGCCGCGATCCGACGCGAACATGGAAAAGCCCGGCGGCTTTCGCCGCCGGGCTTTCCGGTATCCCGCCCGTTAGAACGGGATCTCGTCGTCATCGACGGTATTGCCGTCGTCGTTCTGGGTCTGCTTCGCCCGGCTCAGGAAGTCCACCGTCTCGGCGATGATCTCGCAGCCGTAGCGATCAACGCCCTGCTGGTCGGTCCATTTCGTGTAGTGGATGCGGCCGCGCACCAGAACCTTCATCCCCTTTTCGCAATGTTGCTGGATCGTCTTGCCGAGGCCGTTGAAGGCGGTGATACGATGCCATTCGGTGTCCTGGACCCGGTAGCCGTTCACGTCCCGGATGACCCTGCCTTCCGAGTAGCGGGGACGCGAGGTGGCGAGTGTGAAGTGGGTGATGTCGGTGCCGCCGTTGGTGGTGCGGGTTTCAGGGGCCTGACCGATGTTGCCGGCGAGAATGACGATGTTCTGCATGGTAAGTCTCCGTTGCTTCCCGGAGGGACCATTCCCTCCGACGAGACCCGGCCAAGGCCGTCGGGAGACTCCTGCACTGGCGCTTTCGGCGCCAGCTTGACCCCTAAGGCCCGAAGTGGTGCGGGCAGGCGCGTAGCGCCAACACGGTTCGGAGCCGCGGGGGTTGCTGGTGGAAACAGAACGGACTTAGGGGATCAGTCAGTCGGAGGAATTGGCGCCTCTCGAAAGCCGGGAGACGACACGCAGCCAAACCATCGGCCTTGCTGGCAAAGGCGCCCGATCAGGCCCATCCGCCACGCGGACACACCATTCAGAACCCTCTTAGCCTCCTCATGCGTCGTTGCAGGAAAGGCAGGTTGGGACGAGATCGGTAAAGCTATCGGGTTTCGGGCGCATGGCGCTGCCCCACCGTATCAGCGCGAAGAGGAGATGCATGCGGATCTGCATGGGGCGGGATGAAGGTGTTCACGACTATCTCCGCACTAATATAGGACAGGCCACCCCGGGGGGCGGTGATCGCTACGGCTGCGGGATTCGCTGTCAGACGACGCTTTTCGAAACGGGCGATGCGGATCGAACGTGCGGGCGAACGCGTCCCTGACACGGTCGTTCTTGTTCTGAACGGGATATCGGAAGCCAGCGGCGAAAGCCTTCGGGGTGTCTCGTGGGAGCGCAGGATCGCGGCCGTTGCCTCAGCGCGTAAGGACGGCCGTTCCGACCGCGTAGAGATTAATCATCGCCGCGATGCCGATGAATAGACCGCCAGCGCCGCACAGCAGATTGAGGACGAGACCTCCGTCGATCATGTGCTTGGCGATGCCGTGGACAACCGTGGTGCCGGCGATCACGGCGGGAATGGCGAAGATCGCCAGCGCGACAAGACGCAGAGCCGGATTTTTCGCGAAACCGACGACGGCGATGACCAACGCGATCGAGCCGAGCGCGGCGCTGATGGCGGCAAGGCCGGAGATGAGAGAACTTGCATCCGCCGCATAGGCATATTGAAACGCGGTCAAACCGGCCGCGAAGGGCAAGGCGTAGATCGCGAGGTTATAGGCGAGCACGCAAAACGCGATCGTCAGGGAGATGGCGAGCAGAATCAGCGTCATGAAAGCCTCCGTGCAAACGGTTGAGGATCACGACAGGCTGCCGGGAGATACGCTCCGCCTGCGACTATGCTGCTTCGCCGGTTCTGCAAGAATGCTGATGTATTCTGAACGAGAGCGTTTTTCTCGTAAAGACAATTATTGCTGCCGCGAGGCGGCGGCGCGTTATGCGCCGCCATCGAACTTCATGACGGGGATACCGAGTTTCCGGGCCTTGTCGGCGAGGTTTTCCTGAATCCCGGTGCCGGGGAAGACGAGGACGCCGACCGGCAGAACATCGAGCATCGCGTCGTTGCGCTTGAACGGGGCGGCCTTGCCGTGTTTGGTCCAGTCAGGCCTGAAGGCGATCTGTGGCACCTTGCGGTTGTCGGCCCATTTGGCGGCAATGAGTTCGGCGCCCTTCGGGCTTCCACCGTGCAGCAGCACCATGCCCGGATGCTTGGCGTGGACCTGATCGAGCCTGGCCCAGATCAGGCGGTGATCGTTGAAATCGAGACCGCCGGTGAAGGCAACCTTCGGGCCGGGAGGCAGGAGCACCTCGGCCTCGGTGCGACGCTTCGCGGCGAGGAAATCGCGGCTGTCGATCATCGCGGCGGTGAGGTTGCGATGGTTGACCATCGAGCCGGTGCGCGGCCGCCAGATCGAGTGGGTGTTGCGCTCGAAGTGCTCGGCGGCCTGGTCGCGCATCAGTTCGAAGGCGTTGCGCCGTTCGAGAAGGGTCTGGCCCTGTGCCGTCAGGCGTTCGAGTTCGACAGACTTGACCTCCGAGCCATCCTGTTCGCGCTGGAGGCGCCGCTGGGCGATCTCGTTGTCGTCGAGTTCGCGTTCGATCCGGTCGGTGGCGCGATGGAAGAGGTTGACCGTGCCCCAGAGCAATTCTTCCAGATCTGGTTCGAGGCGGGTGTCGGAGAGCGCCACCACGAGGGCGTCGAAGATGTCGGCGATGCTGCCGGCGATGACGCGGCCTTCCGGAAGCGGTCGCGGGTCGGGTTCGTCTTCGAAGGGACGGTAGCCGTAGAGCTGGAGTTCCTGAAGCAGGTGATCGGTCGGAGAGGAATCGTGGTGCGGCTCGTATGCGGTGTCGTGTCCATCGGTCATGGCGACTTTCCTTCGCGGTGTGGCCGCGCCCATCGCGGCCTTCATGGCGACGAAGGCGACGGGCGGGCCGGACCTGCACCCGCAGCAAAGCGAAGGGCCGGAACACTGTGGAGGATGCTGGAGGCCGGCGATTTTGCCTCGCGATGCAAAGCGCCCCACGGGGGCGCGGCGGAAAATCGTCGGCCGCAGGCATTGCCTGTCCGGCCCGGCTGACGCCCGATCGCCCTCTCAGAAGGCCGTGGGTGTGGCCTCTCGACCCCGGAGGTCTCGCGCCATGATCGCAGCCTGTCACGCACCGCCCTGCCGCACCTTCCCTTGCCAGTCGATCAGACCGCCAGGGACATGAAGCGGGCGACGTCCTCCGAGGCGACCTGTAGACGCAGATGGGCCGCAAGGGCGTCGAAGCCGAGCAGCCGGAGATCCTCGTTGAAGTCCCCGAGCCGTGGCGTGAGCACGACCGCCTCGATCCCGACGGCGCTGGCGCGCTCGATCAGCACGGTCATCGCCCTGTCACCGGCCGGATCGTTGTCGCGCGCGACGTAGAGCCGCCGCAGCGTCCGCGGGAACAGAATGGCCGAGAGGTGCGCGGCCGAGAGCGCCGCCATCGACGGCATCTGCGTCAGGACCGATCGGACAGACAATGTCGTCTCGATGCCTTCGCCGGCCGCCATTACCTCGCCGCCCACGCCGAAGCGCACGGCCTGCCCGAGGAGATCGCCCATCGCACGCCGCGGCGTCTCGATCGGGGCACGGCCGAGATTGGCCTCGCTGAATCCGCCGGGGTCGAGCCAGGTGCGATGCGCGCCGGTCAACTTGCCGGAAAGGTCGGTGACGGCAGCGATCATCGCGGGCCAGGTCTCGGTCGGGCTATGCTCGTCCGGCCGATAGTAGCAGCGCGGATGGAAGCGAAGCGCGCCGGTTTCGTGCAAAGTCGTAATGCCGCGTTTGCGCAAAACCGCTTCGACGAGGGTTCCGCCGATCGGCTGCGACATGGCAAAGAGCCGCCGCGCCGCTTCGGGTGAGCCGGCGCTGATGGACTGTCTGCCGGCCAGCATCCTGGTCCTTTCCGGTTCAGGATGCGGGAGCGCGAGGAATCGGCGCGCTTCCTTGGCCACATCCTTGAAGTCGACAAGGCCACAACTTTCGCGAATCACGTCGAGCAGATCGCCATGCTCGCCCGACGCCGCGGCATCGGTCCATTTGCCGGCCGGACCTTTCGGCGAATCCTTCAACCGCACGAACATCGAGCGGCCCGGCGTGTTGCGCACATCCCCGACCTGCCAGTAATTGCCCTGACGGCGTCCGGCAGACAGATAGTGACGGCACACCGCCTCGGCCTGCCGGCCAAGACGGTGTGCAAGTTCTGCGGCATTGTGACGGGGCATCAAGCCGCCTCGCGCTCGCCGATGCGCTCGACCGGCCAGCGGCCCAGCACGCGCTCGAGCACCGCCGGGCCGGATGTGTCGGTCGGCACGAACATACGCAGCTTCCACGCGATGATTTCGTGGAAGAGGCCAAAGGCCGAGAGCCGTTCGCGCATCGTGTCGGTGAAGCCGGACAGCTCGATGCGGTTGGCGCCCATGACACGGCAGCGGCGAAGCTGGAGGCCCTCGGCGAGATCGAGGATCGTGCGACCCTCCATCAGCGCCATGAACGCGGCGTCCGGCGTCAGCGAGGAGGCGCCGGTCGTAGTCGCGTTCGCCGCCCAGGCCGGCGAGACCTTGCGGCCGACGATCCGCTCACCCTCATCGGTCTGAAGCCGATAGACGCGAGTGGATTCGTTCGGCAGCCGCTTCCAGATCGGCAGTAGCAGGCCGGTGACGACATGGATCGTGCTGTCGGCAAATTCCGGCACCTCGGCGACCTCCGTGGTCCAGGCTGCGGCGAAGGCATTCCGATCGGCGTCGAGCCAATGGGTCTCACCCATCATCTTCACCGGAACATTATGCGCCTCCATCGGCCGGATCAGCTGGACGCGCCGCTCGATCTCGCCGTCGTCGAGCATGATGCTCGTCGTCGGAATCTGCACGGCAGCGCGTCCCGACCGCTCGTTGACGAGCAGCTTCGCTTGGCGGTCATCGAGATGGCCGAGCGCATCATCGAGCGTCACCGGACGATTGCGCTCGCGCTGCGTGATTGTGAGCAGCCGGGTTTCCGCGCCGGTGCCTGGATGGGTGTAGATGATCTGGCGATCGGTGACGGTGAAGCGTTCCGCTGTCAGCGTCTCCAACCCGACATCATAGGCGCCGCTGGCGATGGCGCCCTCGATCTTCGCGTTCAGCAGTTGCTCGAACGCAGTGAACAGGATGCCTTGAAGCTCGATGGTGAGCGCGAGCAGCCGATTGAGGAAGGTGATGATCGGCGGCAGCTCATCCTTGATGCCGGTCGAATCCATCAGCTTCAGGCCAGTGGCGGACTCAAAGCGGTCGAGCGAACAGCCCTCGACCTTGCCGCGCACCAGGAGGAGATAGAGCTGGCGCAGCG
Source organism: Bradyrhizobiaceae bacterium (assembly GCA_020544565.1). Classification (GTDB taxonomy): domain Bacteria; phylum Pseudomonadota; class Alphaproteobacteria; order Rhizobiales; family Xanthobacteraceae; genus Afipia. The sequence goes on along the minus strand of CP078014.1, from coordinate 3,495,891 downwards.
CATCGCGGGCATAGGCGCTTTCCAGATTGTCCTCCGGCCGGAACAGGCCCTGGCCGCCGGTCTGGCGCTGGCCGCGCGTGATCGCGCCCAGCGTGTCGAGGCGACGGGCAATGGTCGAGAGGAAGCGCTTCTCGGCCTTCACGTCGGTCGCGATCGGTCGGAACAGCGGCGGCTGCGCCTGATTGGTGCGGTGCGTCCGGCCGAGCCCCTGAATGGCGGCGTCGGCCTTCCATCCCGGTTCGAGCAGATAGTGGACGCGCAGCCGCGTGTTCCGCGCTGACAGCTCGGCATGATAGCTGCGGCCGGTCCCGCCCGCGTCGGAGAAGATCAGGACACGCTTCGCGTCGTCCATGAACGCCTGCGTCTCCGCGAGATTCGCGGAGGCGGCGCGATTTTCGACGGCGAGACGGTCGCCCTTACGGACGATACGCCGTGAACGGCCCGTCACCTCCGCTACCATATCGGTACCGAAATGCTGGACGATCTGGTCGAGCGCGCCGGGAACAGGTGGCAGACTGGCGAGCTTGGCGATCAACTCGTCGCGGCGCGCGACAGCCTCGCGGCTTTCGACAGGCTGACCATCTCGGGTGACGGGCCGTGATGACAGGTTGCCCTCGCTGTCCGTGAAGGGCTCGTAGAGCTGCACCGGAAAGCTCGTCTCCAAATACGATAAAACGTATTCGCGCGGCGTGATGTCCATGCGAACGTCGTTCCATTCCTCGGTAGGCAGGTCGGCCAGGCGGCGTTCCATCAGCGCCTCGCCGGTCGAGACGATCTGGATGACGGCGGAATGGCCTTCATCGAGATCACGGCTGATCGAGTGGATCAGCGTCGGCGTCTTCATGCTCGTGAGCAGGTGGCCGAAGAAGCGTTGCTTGGCGCTCTCGAAGGCCGAACGCGCGGCGGATTTGGCCTGCCGGTTCAAGGTGCCGGACGCGCCGGTGATGTTGGCCGCCTCCATCGCCGCGTCGAGATTGTTATGGATGATGGCGAACGCGCCGGCATAAGCGTCATAGATGCGCGTTTGCTCCGGCGTCAGCGCATGCTCGACCAGCTCATATTCGACGCCGTCGAAGGAGAGCGAACGGGCGGTGTAGAGACCGAGCGCGCGCAGGTCGCGGGCCAGCACCTCCATCGCCGCGACGCCGCCGGCTTCGATCGCCTCCACGAACTCGGCGCGGGTGCCGAACGGAAAATCCTCGCCGCCCCAGAGTCCGAGCCGCTGGGCGTAGGCGAGATTGTGGACCGTGGTGGCGCCGGTCGCGGAGACATAGACGATGCGGGCGTTCGACAGGGCATGCTGGAGCCGCAGACCCGCGCGTCCCTGTTGCGAGGCAGCGACATCGCCGCGTTCCCCCTTGCCGCCACCGGCATTCTGCATCGCGTGCGCCTCGTCGAAAATAATCGCCCCATCGAAGTCGGAGCCCAACCATTCGACGATTTGTTTGACGCGCGAAAGCTTCTCGCCGCGGTCGTCGAACCGTAGCGTGGCGTAGGTTGTAAATAGGACGCCTTCCGGCAGCGTGATCGGGCGCCCTTGCGGGAAACGCGAGAGCGGTGTGATCAGCAGACGTTCCATGCTCAGCGACGACCAGTCGCGCTGTGCATCCTCGATCAGCTTGTCAGACTTGCTGATCCAAACAGCCTTGCGGCGGCCCTGGAGCCAGTTGTCGAGGATGATGGCGGCGGACTGGCGGCCTTTGCCGACGCCGGTGCCGTCACCGATCATGAAGCCACGCCGAAAGCGCACGACGTTCGCCGCATCTTCACGCGCGGCGCTGACGACATCGAAGGTGGCATCCACCGTCCATGATCCAGCGAGGTAATCGGCATGCGCCTCGCCGGCATAGATCACGGTCTCCAACTGTGCGTCGGACAGCAGATCGTGGACGTTAGCCGGGAGGTGCGGCCGATAGGCCGGCTTCGGCGGTGCGACGCTGGCCATCGCAGCCGATTGCACGAGCTTGGTCGGATGCGCCTGAGATCCGGAAATTCGGATCGCTTGCAATCCGTATTCTTCATAGATGGCGTCGGAGAGACGGCCCGCTTCGCCGGCCTGCCAGTCGAGCGTCTCATAGGCGAGCGGCAAGCCCTCCGGTTCGGCCATGGGTGCGGCCGGGGCGGAGCTGGCGGTGCGATTGAGATAGCCGCGCACGCTGCGAGGCGCGGCCGTGGTGATCACGGGAATGACGACTGACGGATCGACAGGAAGCCGCGCGGACAGTTGCTCGTCAAGCCATCCCATAAGCGTGGCGACGTCCGGCGCGACGCTTGGAGAAGGCGGGAACACGGCCGGATCGTCGGCCGGCAGTTTGTCGATGATGGTCAGACGCGTATTGATGGTCGTGCCATGCTTGGCATAGACCGCGCCGTCGATCGCGGCGGAAAACACGACGCGGCCGCGCTCCTGCAAACGGGCGAAGGCAGAGGCCCAAGCCGGATTGTCGGGCGCGAAGCTCGCGCCGGTGATCGCCACAAGACGGCCGCCGGAAGCGAGGCGCGCGAGCGCCGAGGCGACATGGCGAAACGCGGCGTCTGCAACTCGGCCCTCGACATTCGCCATGACCGAGAACGGCGGATTCATCAGCACGACGCTCGGTACGATCGCGGGATCGAGGTGATCGTCGATCTGGGCCGCGTCGAAGCGGGTGACAGGAATGGCCGGAAAAAGGGAGGAGAGTAGCGCGGCACGCATCTCAGTCAGTTCGTTGAGAACGAGCGTGCCGCCAGCGGTCTCGGCGAGAATGGCGAGGAGGCCAGTGCCGGCGGATGGTTCCAGCACCCGGTCGGCTGGCGTGATGGCGGCGGCATGAGCCGCGGCCAGGCCGAGCGGGATTGGCGTTGAGAACTGCTGGAAGCTCTGGCTTTCGGAAGAACGCCGCGTATGCGTCGGCAGAAGGCTGGCGATCTTCGTCAGCGGGACAAGCCGTGCAGCCGGAGAACCGGATTTGCGGAAAAGCGCCTTTCCGTATTTGCGCAGGAACAGGACGGTCGCCGCCTCGCAGGCGTCATATGCCGTCTTCCAGTCCCAGGCGCCGCTTGTGTCGGACGCGCCGAATGCGTTTTCCATCGCCGCGCGCAAGGTCGCGGCGTCAACACGCTCGCCGCGTTCGAGATGAGGCAATAGCAGGCCCGCCGCCGCGAAGATTGCTGCGGACGACTCCTGACCGGAGGCAAGCGGAAGGTTTCCGGCAGCAGGCGCCGCCGATACGGACATCATGTTCATGGGAAAAGCCTTGAGGAGAGCAGGACAGGATCGAGCCGCGCAGCGCTCTCTCTCGACCGCAGCGGCTCAAACTCGTCCCGGCCTCACTCTGCCTCTCACTCGGGCTGGCCGTGGCCACATGAAAAAAAGCGCCCCGGCCAGATGGCGGGGCGCTTCAACGGATCAGGTCAAGAAAGGGTCAGCGATCAGGATGGACGAAACCATCCGCATTATCGGGATCGGGCGGCAGATAAGCATCGTAGGGATTGCCGTCGGCGAGATGGCCGAAGGGCGTGAAGACGTAGTCGCCGTTGTCACGCCCCACGGCGCAGATGACGTAGCGGGGATTGCCCGTCCGCGCGTCGAGGCATTCCATCAGCGCGAGATTGCCGTCCGCTGCCGCGCGCAGCAGTGTCTGGAAATTGGTGCTGGCGTGCGCGGGAATGCTCATATCCGCTCTCCATTGCTGGAGAGCGTTTCGGCGAGCCAACCATCGGTGTAGGTCGACGCGATCGTCTCGCCCGTCGCGAGGTCGAGGACGTGCGCGCCCCCGCCGAACCCATCGAGCCGTGGGCGCGAACAGGTGTTGGCGTATTGGAAGCCCCAACGGCCCGTCAGCCCGAATTCGGCGGCGCAGATCTTCACGAACTGGATCAGCCGCTCGGGATCGCCAGTGGCGTCATCGCGCATCCAGAGTTGGCTGCCGCCATGTTCGGGCTGGATCGACAGAAGGAAGCCTTCTGAAGGCGGCTCCTCCGATACGCCGTCCTCCGACAGGCTGTTGTAGAGGTCGAGCGCGCGGGCTGCATTGTCGGGCGTGCCGACATCGAGCAGACACGAGAAATGTGTGAAATAATCGGCCATGACAAGCTCCTGGAACGAAAACGCCCGGCACGATGGCCGGGCTGATTTGGGTGAATGGCGGTGATCAGGCCGCCGTCGGATCGAGGGCGGCTTGCGGTGGAGGGCTTGGGTCGGGCTCAGGCGGCGCCGCGAAGGGATCGACCAGCTTGTGAATGGGCTGGGCGCGACCCATCCAGGGCTGAGGCCGGATGCAGCGTACCCAATCGGCAAAGCTCGGGATGAAGCCGAGATCCTCCAGCACATGCTGCTCGCCGATCAGCCGGACCGGCACGACGCGACCGGTCGAGATGGTGATGGCAGCGCCGAAGGTCCGCTCCAGCTCGAATATGCCCTGCGCATGGTGGCGCAGCGCGCGGTGCCGGAAGTCCGCCGTGATTTCCTTCGACTCGTCGAACCATTGGTGCAGCGGCAGATAGTCTTCCGCTGTGCCACCCCATTTGCGCGCCGAGGACAGCGCGTGGTGATAGCAATGCCCCATCGCGGCCTCCTCAAAAGCTGTGCGTGTAGTTTTCGGACGCAGTGTAACGCTCGTTGTAGTCGAGCGTGATCGAGTAGTCCGCGACGTCGAAGATGATAGCGCCATAGGCGCCGTCGTTGTTCTCCCAGCCGCCGTGCGTACGTTCGAGAGCGTCATAGGTCAGGCTTTCGACGGCAGTGGCGACGGTGACGGAAGATCGCTCCGGCTCAGGCTGGCCCCAGACCGTTGTTGCAAACTCGATCATGGCGTTGGGCATGGTGATGTCGTCGTCGCCGGCCTTGGCCTGGACATCCTCGATCTGGCCGGAATCGCCATAGCCATCGAACGTGATGACGATCTTTGTGACGCCCGCGCGTTCCAAGGCGCTGAACAATGTCACCTTGTTGGTCTGGAAAATCTCTACCTCAAGTTGGATTCGCAAGGCGGACAGCATTTCCCACTCCGAGAGCGGCGGGATGGGTTTTGCATCGGTATCGGAAGTTTCGGACATGACGGCCTCCTGACACGAAAGCGCCCGGCGCGTTGGCCGGGCTGAGGAACGGATTGGGAAGGACAGCGCGAGACGACTGAAGCCGCCCCGCGCCGATGCGCTATTCGGCGGCGACAACGTGCAGAACTTCGTCCTCGTCGTCGGAGGGTTCGTCATCGTCGGCGAGGAAGGCTGGCAGCGCCTCGTCGCCTTCGCCGTTCGTCGCCGGCTCGTCCTGCTCGACCAGGCGCAGCGGTTCGGGCAGCCAGCCGCTATCGGCGAGCAGACGTTCGGCCTCCCCCCGCTGACTTGATGTCCATCCGGGATGGCGAGGCCGCGTCGTTGTAAGACCGTTCCGTCCAGCGCCAGAAAATCTGGCGTCCAACCCGGACGGGAGAAAATCAATGGATCAGCAAGTCATTTTTGTAGGTTTGGACGTTCACAAGGCTACAATCGCTCTTGCCGTCGCTCGGGGAGGAAGATCAAGCGAGGTCAGATTCCAGGGATCATTGCCGCATCGACCCGGAGCCTTGCCGGATTTCGCGCGACGGCTGTTGAGCAAGCACCCCGGGCGTCGGCTGTCGTTCTGCTACGAGGCGGGCGCCTGCGGCTACGGCCTGGCCCGAGAGCTGACCGCTTCACCTATCGTTTGGTCACACAAGTTGCTCATTGCGCCTTCTTGTTTGCACCCGCCGCAGGCCTCGCGCCCTGCCGCTGTCGGTTGCCACCCGACAAGCCAGGTCTGCGGCTCGAGCTTAGCGGTTGCGCAGGCGCGAGCTGGCGCTCATCAAGGTCGCCCACGGCCTTCGCAAGACGGTCTTGGGTCTCGGTGGGCAGCTTCGACAGCACGACCCGGTAGGCGTCGATCGTTGCCGTGTGCAGCCCCACCGGGAGCGCATGGCCCGCGGGCGTCAACTCGACCCGTTTCTGGCGGCGATCGTGTGCGTCCTCTGCACGGCTGACGTACCCCGCCTGGACCAGGCGATCGACCAGGCGGCTGGCCGCGTTGTGGGTCAAGCCGGTTGCCTGCGCGATGTCTGCGATCTTCATCTGCCCCTGGGTGAAGACCTGCACTATGGCGGTGAACTCACTGTAGGACAGGTCGTTGCCGCGCATCAGCCCCCGCAGCACCGGAGAGACCTGCTCCATCACGAGCGTGTGGACCCGTGCAAACGAAGTAGCGACTTGTGTCAGGCAGCGCTGGTCGGAGCCCATTAGCTCTCCCATTGCATATTATGCGCAGACGCATATAATGCAATTCGTACATATTATCAAGCCTCGCCCGCCCAAACGCCTGGAAAAAGCCCCCCCCCTGAGATGACAAAGAAACGACCCCTACTTCTTGTTGTTGGCCTTGCTTTGGCTGTTGCGGCCGCAGCCGCACTAATCCCATTGTGGTGGCAGAGTCGGCATGTCGGCCCGCCCGCAGGGTTGGTGTCTGCCAATGGCAGGATCGAGTCCGTCCAGGTGGATGCGGCGGTCAAGTCCCCCGGTCGCCTGGTCCAGGTGCTCGTGCGCGAAGGTGATCTGGTCGAAGCCGATCAGGTCGTCGCACAGATCGACGTCGCCGAACTCAAAGCGCAACGGGCGAAGTACGTAGCGGATATGGCGATGCAGGAGGCGTCGCTGCTCGAAGCCAAGGCCACGGTCGAGCAGCGACGCGCGGAGCTCAATCTGAAAGAGGCCAACCTCCAGCGCGCTGCGCAATTGGTCCGAACCGAGGCCGTGAGCCAGCGGACGCTCGACGAGGCGCGGAGCGGGCGCGACGCCGCCCGGGCGATTCTGGCGGCCACGGAAAAGAACGTCGACGCGAGACAAAGTTCCATCCAGGCGGCTCAGGCCCTGATCGACCAGACCGACGCGCAGATCGCCGATGCGACGTTGCGCTCGCCGGTACGAGGACGGGTACTCTACCGCTTGGCCAACCCCGGTGAAGTGCTCGGCGCTGGCGGCAAGGTGTTGACCATCGTCGATCTGTCACAGGTTTACATGGAAATCTTCGTGCCCGCCGAGCAGGCCCGCCAGATTCCGCTCGGCTCGCAGGCACGCATCCAATTCGACACTAACGACTTCGCGATACCGGCCAAGGTCAGCTTCGTCTCCCCCGATGCGCAGTTTACCCCGAAGCAGGTGGAAACGCGCAGCGAGCGCGACAAGCTAGTTTTTCGAGTCAGGTTGCGCATCCCGCAAAGCCTGATCGACCGCCACGTCGAACAGGTCAAGACCGGCGTGCGCGGCACCGGCTTCGTGAGACTCGAACCGAACCCGCCAGAGTGGCCGCATGACCTGCAGAAGCGGTTCCCCGGCGACCCGATCGACGCGGGGAACTGAAATGGATGCAGGCTTCACGCGGCCCGTCGCCCGGATCACCGGGGTGAGCCATCGCTATGGCGCCACGACGGCGCTCGGCAACGTGTCGCTCGAATTGCCGAGCGGCCGGATGATCGGTCTGATCGGCCCTGACGGCGCCGGCAAGTCGACCTTGCTCGGGTTAATTGCTGGCGCGCGCAAGCTGCAGGCGGGTAGCGTCGACGTGTTCGACGGCAGCATGGGCTCAGCGGGTCATCGCCGCGCCGTTTGCACACGCATAGCCTATATGCCCCAAGGGCTGGGGAAGAACCTTTATCAAGAGATCAGCGTTGCTGAAAACCTGTCTTTCTTTGGCACGCTGTTCGGCCTTTCAGCATCCGAGCGAGAAGCCCGAATCCGCAAGCTCACCGCCGCCACCCGTCTGTTGCCTTTCCTGGATCGTCCCGCCGGCAAGCTGTCGGGCGGCATGAAGCAGAAACTGGGGCTTTGCTGTGCCCTGATCCATGACCCCGATCTGCTAATTCTCGACGAGCCGACGACGGGCGTTGACCCGCTGTCGCGTCGCCAGTTCTGGGAGTTGATCGCCAATTTGCGCCGCGAACGGCCGTCGATGACTGTGTTGGTCTCGACCGCTTATATCGACGAGGCGGCACACTGCGACTGGCTGGTCGCGATGGATCATGGTCACGTGCTGGCGTCGGCAACGATCGAGGAACTGCGCAGCAAAACAGGAGCGCAGGATCTTGATGCCGTTTTCATCGCGCTTCAACACGGCGGCACGTCTACTCATGAGCAGTTGGTCATCCCGCCGCGCCAGGCGTCGACGCAAGCGCCGGTCATCGTAGCCAAGGACCTGACCGCGCGCTTCGGGACGTTCACCGCCGTGGACCGGGTCAGCTTCGCGATCGAGCGCGGCGAGATCTTCGGCTTCCTTGGTTCGAACGGCTGCGGCAAGACGACGACGATGAAGATGCTGACAGGCCTGCTGGCCCCCAGCGAAGGAATGGCGGAGGTGTACGGCCAACCCGTTGATGCCAACGATCTCTCGGTACGCCGTAGGGTGGGGTTCATGACGCAAGCCTTCTCACTGTATGGTGAGTTGACGGTGCGCGACAACCTGATGCTCCACGCGCGTCTGTTCCATCTCGGCGAGCAGAAGTCGACGCAGCGCACAGAACAGCTCATCACCGAGATCGGCCTGAGCGAATATGCCGATGCGAAGGCCACCTCGCTGCCACTAGGCTTGCGTCAGCGGTTGTCGCTGGCCGTTGCCATTGTTCACGACCCGGAGTTGCTCATCCTTGACGAGCCGACCTCCGGTGTGGATCCGCAAGCGCGCGACGAGTTCTGGCGGATTCTGGTGGACTTGTCGCGCAACAAGGGCGTGACGATCTTCGTCTCCACACATTTCATGAACGAGGCGATGCGCTGCGACCGTATCTCGCTGATGCACGCCGGGCGCGTGCTGGTATGCGATACACCGACACGAGTGATCGAAGCGGAAGGGGCACGCGATCTCGAGGATGCGTTCGTGTCTTGTATCGAGGAAGCAGAGTCGCAAGCGGCAGGCTCTGCTGCCTCCGCGCCCGCTCCCGTCGTGCCGCTGACCGCATCGGCCGCTGCCGGCTCTGACCAGACCAGGCATTTGCCGCCGTTCATGCCGATCCGTCGCCTGCTGGCCTATACGCGTTGCGAGACGCGCACCCTTCTACGCGACCCGGTGCGTCTGGCCTTTGCTTTTCTTGGCTCTTTCCTGATGCTGCTGATCTTCGGGTACGGCGTTTCCAGCGACGTCAGCAATCTGAGCTACGCCGCCTTCGACCAGGACAACACACCCGAGAGCCGGGCCTATCTCGCCAACTTCTCAAGCTCCCGGTACTTCACCGAAAAATCCCCGATCCGCAGCAGCGATGAGATGGAGGCGCGGATGAAATCGAACGACATCACGCTGGCCATCGAGATTCCGTCCGGCTTCGGGCGTTTGGTCAAGCGCGGCTCCGACTGGCAGGTATCGGCCTGGATCGATGGCGCCAATACCTCGCGAGCCAGTACGATCGAGGGCTACGTGCAGGCAGCGCACAACCTTTTTGCCGAACAGCGCAGCCGCGAATCCAGCAGTGCGGTGGCAACAGGCCCGAGTACGACCATCCTCGTGCGCAACCGCTACAACCCGACGGGAGAGAGCATCTACGCCATCGGACCTTCAGTGCCCGCCATGTTACTGATGTTGTTCCTGGCTATCCTGACGGCAGTCAGCGTCGCACGGGACAAGGAAATCGGCACCATCGCCAACTTTTATGCCACGCCGGTCACCCGCCTGGAATATCTGTTGGGCAAGCAGCTTCCATACATTGGCATCGGTATGATCAATTTCCTGATCATGACTGCCACCGTGCTGTTCCTGTTCGGTGTGCCGTTGAAGGGTAGCGCCATCACGCTGGCAATGGGTACTGTCGTGTACGCCGCCGCGGCAACCGGCTACGGCTTGTTTATCTCGTCGTTCACCAGCAGCCAAGTCGCGGCGATCTTTGCCGCAGCTGTGCTGTCGATGCTGCCGACGATGCAGTTCTCCGGGATGATGCAGCCGGTTTCAACGCTGGAGGGCGGCGCGCGGCTCATGGGCTCGATGTGGCCGACGACCTACTACATGCACATGAGCGTGGGCGCTTTCACCAAGGGTCTGAGCTTCACCGACATGCAGACCGACTTGCTTTCGCTGATCGCGTTCCCGCTGGTCTTCGTCACCTTTTCGGTGTTGCTTCTGAAGAAGCAGGAGAAGTAGCCCGTGCCGAGCCTGATCAACATCTGGTGGTTGGGAACCAAAGAGCTCAAGGAGCTCATCAAAGACGTGACGATGATGCTGTTTATCGTCTGGTCGCTCGGCGTCAGCGTCTACACGCAGGCCAGTGGTAGCGGCGAGACTGTCAACAACGCAGCTATCGCAATCATCGACGAAGACCAGTCGCAGCTATCGCGCTCGATCATCGACCTCTTCTACCCGCCGTACTTCCAGAAGGTCCAAACCATCAGCGCGGCCGAGATCGATCGCGCGATGGACAAAGGCCAGTTCACCTTCATCGTCGAGATCCCTCCCCGCTTCGAGGCCGACACTCGGGTCGGAAAGAACGCCGAGATCCATGTCAGCGCCGATGCGACCGCGGTGCAACAGGCCGGCATCGGCACCGGCTACATTCAGAATATCATCTCCCAGGAAGTCACACGCTATCGCCAGGAGATGCAGAGCTACCGCGGGCTCGATTCCACCCTGGCCAAGCGTCGTGCCTTCAACCCCAACGGCACCCTGGCCTGGTTTAGTGCGCTTGTGGCCCTGACGGACCAACTCTCGATGCTGATGATCATCCTGACCGGAGCTGCGCTGCTGCGCGAGCGCGAGCACGGGACCATCGAACACCTGCTCGTGATGCCGCTGAGGGCCTCGGAAATCGCGCTGGCAAAGGTCTGGGCCAACGGCCTGGCGATCATGGTGGCATTCACACTTTCGCTGCTGCTGGTGGTGCAAGGCGCGCTGCACGTGCCGATCGCCGGATCTCGCCCTCTGCTGCTGCTGGGCTCGGCGGTCTACATTTGTGCGGCGGCATCGATCGGCATCCTACTCGGCACGATCGCGCGCACGATGGCCCAATTTGCGCTGTTGATGATGATGTCGGTCATGCCGATGATGATGTTGTCGGGCGGCATTTCGCCTGTGGAAAGCCAGCCGCAGTGGGTCCAGTACCTCACTTGGTTCTTCCCGTCACGCCACTACATCAGCTTCATGCAGGGTATCGCATACCGCGGAGCGGATTTCTCGATGGTATGGAGGGATTTCGTCACCATGTTGGGCATGGGCGTCAGCTTTCTCACGGTCAGCCTGCTCTTGTTCAGACGATCCTTGGCCGGTTGATGCCGCACAATCGCGCTGCCGGACGCTCGTTTGCTCGGCAAGCTGCACGCCAGTTCGACAAGAACCGCGCCATCGTCACTGTCGGTAGAGATAGCAGTCGACCCATTCCGAGTAGCCGAGACGGTCAGCATCAAATTTTCGGCCGCGCAGCCTGGGCTTGCGAAGGGGCTCGGCTTTCCAGGGGGCGCGCTCATCGGTGTTATCGACACTTGGATGCTCGTGCGATTACTGAGCGGGGCCTCCGACTCGCCGCCCGATCATCTGAATGTTCCTTGGCAAATCTTGGGCTTCATGTGCGCCGGCGCGATTGCCTCGATCATCCTTTCCTTGTTTGCGCAAAGTGCCTCGACAAAGGATGGGACGGCCCGGGAATTACGCAGCTGAATATGATCGGAAACCGCAATTGCAAGCGACGAATCGTGAGCAGGCACCGCAATGAATTCTGCTCGTGAAATCGAAGTTCGTCATTTGCGCTATTTCATAGCGGCGACAGTGTATGGCAGCTTTCGCAAAGCGGGCAGCGCACTTTCGATTCAAGAATCCACGATTAGCCGGCGTAGAGCGTCGTGGTGTCCTTGGTGATGTCGACGCGCGGATTGTAGACGCCGGTCGACCAGTCGAGGACGCCTGGCACCTTCCAACGGGTGTCGCCGGTGCCGTTGCCGGCGATGCGCTACACTGCCTCGACCAACTCGTGGTCGTAGATCCTCCCGTTAGTCCGGGTCTGTCACCGCCCGCAGTTCGACGCGGCCATCATTGGTCTCGAGCGTCTTGATCTGCTCAGCGCGGTGGGAGATCAGGTTATATTGCAGGTTGATGCCGGCGAGCGCGGCGGGGTGCTGACGCAGGTACGCGGCCGGGGCGCCGACCTGGCTCGCGAGTTGGCCGAAGCTCCAGTGCGTCGGCGCGATGGGCTTGTCGGCGCCCGGCAGGATCAGGGCGAGCCGTTCGGGGTCGGTGCGGCTGGCTTCGACATGGATGAGCGCGGATTCGACGACACGGGTCCGACTGCGCTCGGTGCGCTCGCGAACGGTCCGGCCGAGTTCGGGGAGGGACAGATAGCGCTCGTCGTCCGGCCGCGAGAACCACTCCGAGGAAACGCGGCCGATGCGCTCGCCGCGATTGACGTCCACCTTCCAGCCGCCACGCACGTCGCGCCGGGCATCGCGAACCTGCATGTTCATGGGATCAAACTCCATGACGGGTGCCGGAAGACCCTCTCCCGACCCTCAACCCGTCACGGAAATCCGGTCCACACTCTCACTCTATTGGGGGTGTTGCGGGGTCTCCCCGCAGAAGGGGTCGGCCGAGACCTTGGGCTCGGCCGCAGGGGAAGGCTTTCCCCTCCCGGACCATATCATTCCCAATCAGCGGGTCATTGACTCCCAAATGGCCGGTTCGGAGCTGGCAGCCAGCTCGGCGACGCGGTCTTTGAGGCCTTTCCCCTGCAGGAACACCCTGATCCAGGACTGCCGCAGCAGCCCGGTTGAAAACTGTCAGAATATTGCATATATTTCTGACAGGAGAATGGCTGTGCAAAGACTGACCGAGCAGATTCTGGCGCATACCAAGGGCCTTCCCGAGGGCGCTCCGATCGCTGCTAAGAGCTTGCTCCACCTCGGCAATCGCGCCGCGGTGGACCAGGCATTGTCGCGACTGGCTGAACGTGGCCGGCTGATGCGTGCCGGGCGCGGCGTCTATCTGTGCCCGGTTTCGAGCCGGTTCGGCGTTCGCGCACCCTCCGTCGAGAAGGCCGTCGAAGCTCTCGCGAGCCAGCGGGGCGAAGTCATCGTGTCAAACGGCGCCGCCGCCGCCAACGCGCTCGGGCTCACGACTCAGGTGCCGGTCCGGTCGGTCTATCTGACATCGGGCCGTAGCCGGACGATGAATCTAGGCCAACAGGTCGTCGAGCTGCGGCATGCGCCACGCTGGCAACTGGCGCTGGCCGATCGGCCCGCCGGACAGGCTGTGCGCGCGCTGGCTTGGTTGGGACCGGAGAAGGCGGAAGCCGCCTTGAAGACGTTGAAGCGCAAGTTGCCGTCTTCCACGTTCGGCGAACTCGTCGCGGCCGCCCCCCAGCTCCCGAGCTGGCTTGCCAGGACGGTGGGCAAGGTCGCGCATGGCTGAAGCCTTCCTCACATTATCGGCAGGCGATCGGCGCGAGGCCTTGGCCGTCGCTGCCGATCAATCCGGGCGGCCGCCCCATCTGCTGGAAAAGGATGTGTGGGTCGTTTGGACTCTTGCGACGCTGTTCGGGTCCGACCTTGGCGAGCATCTCGTGTTCAAGGGCGGCACGTCGCTGTCGAAGGCGTATCACGTCATTCGACGTTTTTCCGAGGACGTGGATCTCACCTACGACATCCGTGCCATCGCCCCTGATCTGGTAGGCGAGGATGGCGAGGCCCTGCCGAAAAATCGGAGCGAGGAGAGACGGTGGTCGAAGGCCGTCCGATACCGCCTGCCCGAGTGGGTCAACGGAACGGTTCAGCCTCTTCTTGCCGGTGCGATCGACGCGCAATCGCTGCCCGCGACCCTCAGGGTCGAAGGCGACAAGCTGTTCGTCGACTATGAAGCGACCTCGGCGGGATCGGGCTATGTGGCTCCGAGCGTGATGCTGGAGTTCGGTGCCCGCTCGACGGGAGAGCCGGCCAGCCCACGCGATGTGGCGTGCGATGCGGCCGGACTGATCGAAGGCGTCGAGTTTCCAACGGCGCGCCCGCGGGTGATGCATGCCGAGCGGACCTTCTGGGAGAAGGCGACCGCAATGCACGTCTTTTGCCTGCAGGAACGGCTGCGTGGCGAGCGCTTCGCCCGCCACTGGCACGACGTTGTTCGACTGGACGATGCGGGCATCGCCACCGTCGCATTCGCCGACCGCAACCTCGCCAATGCCGTTGCCCACCACAAGAGCATGTTCTTCGCGGAGAAAGCGGTCGATGGCGCGGCCATCGACTATGAAGCCGCTGTCAGCGGAAACCTGCAACTCGCGCCGAATGGTGAGGCGCGCACGGCGTTGGCCATGGATTACGCGCGCATGGTCGAAGACGGGCTGCTGCTCGAAGACGCCGAGCCGTTTGAGGCGTTGATCGAACGATGCGCAGACATAGCAGAGCGGGCAAACCACGCGGAGAAGGGATGATCTTGAGGGAAACCGATATCTACCTATTTTACCGATCGTGAGTACGGAACACGACCTCCAACAATCGATGTCATCGATGCGCGCTTGTGGGCCGGCCTCTACAGCTTGATCCAGACGGGAATTGGCAACGGCTCATTTGGCCTGCGCTTTCCGGAACAGTGCCCCGACGGAAACGGTCCGTGTGGGTGTGACGAGTAGGCCTTCCGCCGGGTGCTAGGTGCCGAGGTGCCGTGGATCGAATGGCCGCTCTCCCCGAGCGAAGTGCCCGACACGCCGGTGATCCTCGATCTGCTTGAGTTCTGCGCCGGCGCCGTGGGTGAGCCGATTCAGGGCGCATATCATTCCTATTACCGCCATCATCACCAGAGTTGGGACCGAGATGCCGGCCTTGCGCGATTTGTGGTGGATGTGATCGCAAGCCTCAAGCTGCCAAGCGACCCTCCTCTTCTGCTTCGTTCGCCGGCTCTCCCACCGCTTTGGTCAGGAAGAGGTCAAGCGCGGCTCGACGGGAGTCGCGATCCAGTGCGTAGGCTGTCTGCTTGAATTCCACTCCCTGGAGCAGCCCTTGAATGTAGCCGGAGATCGTATCGGCGGCCATGATGAGCGCCGTGTCGAGTGTGTGAATATATTTGCTCGTCACCGAACCTTTGGAGTGGCCGACCAGCGCGGCGATCGTCACCTCGGTGAAGCCGAGATCGTTGGCGATGCTGGCAAAGCTGTGGCGCAGGACGTGCGGGGTGACACCGACGAGCGGGCTGTCTGTGAAGATCTGCTCCCAATGGTTCGGGAAGCTACCGAACGCATTGTCCTCGCCCTGACCGGGGAAGACGTAGGTGCCCGCAGCGGTCTTGCGACGTTCCTCCAGATACTCGACGACGGGCAGTCCGATAGGACGAATGGACTCGCCTTCCTTGCTGTCCACCAGGCGCATGCAGCTCGCGTCGGTGTCAGCCTCGATCCACATTAGCGAGATCATTTCCGAGCGGCGGCAGCCAGTGAGCGCGATCTGCCGGATGATGTCCACGGTCATGGCGTATTTCTCGTTCGCCGCCGCCTCGCGAAGCATCTGACCGAGAGTGCGGTACTCCGCCTCTGTCAGACGACGATTCCGAACATTGTCCTTGGGCTTCTTGATGCCGTGCGCTGGATTGATCTCGATGATCCCAGCGTCGACAGCGTAGGTGAGGATGCCACCCAACAGCCCGACGGTACGCGTGGCGGTGCCGGCACCACCGCGAACGATGGCCTTTCCACGCAGCTTCTTCGTCTTGACGGCGACGCGCGTCTTGCCCGCCATGATGTCCTTCAAGACCTTGTTGATGTCCGCTTTGGTCAGATCTTTGACTCGGCGTGCGCCGATCAGCGGGATGATGTGCCGCTCGATACGGCCAGTGTCGGTCACGATGGTGGTTGGCTTCTTCGGTCGTCCGCCCTTACCCAAGATGAGACCTGCGTTCAGATCGGCGGTGTAGAGGGCACAAAGCTCCTTGACCGTGATGGCCTTGTGGTCGAGCTGGCGTTCCTCGGAAGGATTATCGCCGCGCGCAACGCGCCCCAGTTGGACCTTCGCTTCTTGCCGGGCTGTCTCTGGTGTCCACACGCCATGCAGGCCGATGGTATATCGTCGCGTGCGTCCAGCAGCGCGATATTGAATGAGGTAGCTGCGCTTGCCGGAGGCGAACACGCGGAGGCCAAAGCCGGGCAGTTCGTCATCCCAGATGAAATAGTCCTTCTCGCGGACATCGGCAGCGTCCACGATCCGCTTGGTCAGCTTTGCCATGAAGCGTTCCCCTCGCTAGTGAGCGTGGTGCTTCCGCGGAAGCACCACGGAAGCAACCGGCTGGATATCGGAGCGAAATTCTGGATAGATAGTTCGGCGCGAAAATCTGTATTGTCCAGTAATTTCAGTCATATATCGCATTGTAGCGTGCCCTATCGTGTATTTAGGATAGGCAGGCTAAATTGCTCCGAAGGCAAAGGTCACACGTTCGAATCGTGTCGGGTGCGCCAAATATCCCCGATTGCCTTCTAAAGCCACCGACCTATGCCCGCAGAAACGGCGGCGTTTGTCGATGAAGGGCTCGAATCGCTTCCGGCGGCGAATGATGTCATCGAGCTTCGAGGCTTCGACCCGCATTTCAAACCAACCCCTGCGCCTTTTGAGCAACGGTCTCCCTACCAGATGCCCGGCAGCAGCCGATAGCGTACGTCTCGCGCATAGGTGTCGTAGCCTTCCAGCTCGTCACGCAGCAGTCTTTCCTCGTCGAGAATGCGCAACACCAGAATCGGAACGATGGCGGCGGCGAGAACGAGGCCCCACCCGGAGCCGAGCGCCAGCGGCGTTCCGAGCACCATGATAAGGACCCCGACATACATCGGGTGACGAACGACGGCGTAGGGACCGGTGGTAACGACCTTCTGTCCCTCCATCTTCTCGATGGTGGATGCGCCGTAGCTGTTTTCATGAAAAACGCGCAGGTCGATCATCAGCCCCACCACAACGAGCGCGTTTCCGACGATCGAAAGCCAGGCCGGAACGCGCGACCAGCCGAAGCGGTGGTCGAGTGCAGAGACGATCAGCATCAGGCAGAACACCGCGAAAGAGAGCGTGATGATGATCTTCTGCACCGGCCTGGTCTCGGCCGCCGGTCCGGCCTTGATGCGCCGTTCCAGCAGCACGGGGTTGGTCAGCGCCAGATAGAGGCCGATCAGGGTGGTCGATATGCCGAAGACGGCGATGAACGCCCAGCCCTGCCAGTAAGCCAACGTGCCGGCCGGGACGAAGACAAGACAACAGAACACGATCAAACCAACGACGGTCGTTCTGAGGGTGCGCATCAGCAATGGCATCATCACCTCCACCGGCCTCTACAAGCCCATCAGCGAGAGCCCCACGACTGCGCCCATCAGGCACCAGCCAATGTGCCGGCCGCGGCTGGCGACGGCGTTGCCCATTGCCGCATAGCCATAGATGATAACCGCCGCCGCGATGATCCATCGTCGCGCGCTCTCGGAGCCCAGAGCCGGCGTCGCGATCAGCAGCGCGCCGATGCAGATCCAGTCGACCGTGCTCGCTTGCCAGACCATGTGCAGCAGGCGCCGGGCTCCTCGCGGTTCGATGCGAGCTTTCGGAAACACCTGCACCTCGGCGATGACGCCGTGCACGATCGCGACGACGATCGCCAGTGCGCCGGCGATCTGGAGCGAGATATCTCTCATGCGCCACCTCTTTCGATCGATCCGCCCCCGTTTCGCGGGCTGTCGTTCCCGATGACGAGCAGAAAACCTTCGACGGTTCGCAGCAGAACTCCACGTGAGCCACATCGCGGCAGCACGATCACGCGCGGTCAGCGTGTCTGTCGCCGCAATCCCGGCCACGCCACATCCAGAACGATGTCGACGATCTCCTTGCGACTGGGCCCCGGATGGTCGAGCCACCACACGGCCACCGCATGGAGCCCTTCTTTCAGAAACGCCGCGGTCGCCTGCAGGTGCCATGGCGTGCGCCCCGGCATGGACTCCGCCAGCAGCGCGGCGATGCCGGCGGATGCACCGGCCTGAACCTTGCGCGAGACCTTGGCCGCAACCGGGTCTGTTGCCGGAACCGTCAGCAGCACCCGGGCGGCATCCGGAGCCTGCTCGACGAATTCAAGAAAGGCATCGACAGCGCGGTGAAATTTTTGCTGCGGGTCACCATCGTCGCGCACGATCGCCTTGCCTCGGGCGATGAGGCCGTCGCGGATGGTCTGAAGCACCGCAAGGAACAACGCCTGCTTCGAGGAAAAGTGATCGTAGAGCACCGGCTTGGTGATCCCAGCCCGTACCGCGATGTCATCCATTCGCGTCGCGTCGTAGCCGTCGCGCGCAAAGGCGGCGACGGCCGCCTCGATAATCTGGGCTCGCCGTTGTTCCGCACTTAATCGCTTGCGCACTCTTGCATTCATCGGGATCGTTACTAACCTACTTTTAAGTAGGTTATCAAGACGCGAGGTAACGTCATGCGCATTTTCGTTGCAGGCGCGACGGGCGCCGTTGGACGCAGTCTGGTTCCCCTCCTGGTCCGCAAGGGCCACAGCGTCGTCGGATTGACGCGAACGCCCACAAAGACCGGCCTCCTGCGGGAACTCGGCGCCGAGCCCGTCGTCGCCGACGCACTCGATGAGAAAGCCATCCGCGCTGCGGTTACAGCCGCACGCCCGGACGTGATCGTGCATCAACTGACGGATTTGAAAGGTGCTCTGGATCTGCGCAAGTTCGATCGCGCCTTCGCCGGCAGCAATCGGCTGCGCACCGCTGGAACCGACCATCTGCTCGCGGCAGCACGCGACTGCGGCGCGAAGCGAATGGTCGCGCAAAGCTTCTGCGGCTGGGCTTATGCGCGGGACGGCGGATATGTGAAGACCGAGGACGATCCGCTCGATCCGAATCCGCCGCGGGAACTCCGCGCTACGCTCGACGCCATCCGCCATCTCGAACACGCTGTGACGACAACGCCGGGAGTAGCCGGCGTCGCCTTGCGCTATGGCGGCTTCTATGGCCCCGGCACCGGCGTCTTCGATCCCTTCATGATCGAGCAGGTCCGCAGCCGCCGCATGCCGTTGATCGGCGGCGGCACGGCGTGGTGGTCGTTCCTGCATGTGGACGACGCCGCGGCGGCGACTGCCCGCGCGGTCGAGCAAGGCGCCGGCATCTACAATATCGTCGACGATGATCCGGCGCCCGTACATGACTGGCTCCCCGCGCTTGCTGCCATGCTCGGCGCGAAACCGCCCTTCCGCGTGCCGGCATGGCTTGGCCGCCTCGCCGCCGGCGAGCATATCGTCGCCATGATGACGCAGGCGCGTGCGGGATCGAACGCCAAGGCCAAGCGCGAACTCGAGTGGTCGCCGCGCTACTCGTCGTGGCGACAGGGCTTCGCCGGGATCATCCAGAGTGACACGCAGCTCGCCGCCTAGATGGATCGCGTGTCTCGGAGACGAGCAGGACAGATCCGCTCTTGCGATCGCAACAGAAGGAGATTCCGACATGAACGATCGTGTCCGCCTGACGGTCAGAAACGGCATTGCCGATGTCCGCCTCAATCGCGCCGATAAAATGAATGCGCTCGATCCGGACATGTTCAAGGCCATCGCGGCAGCCGGCGCAAGGCTCAAGCAAGATGCATCCGTGCGCGTCGTGGTGATCTCCGGAGAAGGCCGGGCCTTTTGCGCGGGACTGGATGTCGAACGCATCATCGCCACCACCGAGGGGCGCAGCATCCTGCCGTTTATCGATTTGACCAAGCGCACGCATGGCATCACCAATTTTGCGCAGCACATCATATGGCTGTGGCGTGAGTTGCCGGTGCCGGTGATCGCAGCCGTGCATGGCGTCGCCTTCGGCGGCGGCTTCCAGCTCGCTCTCGGCGCCGACCTGCGCTACGTCGCGCCCGGAACGAAGCTCAGCATCGTCGAGGCGAAATGGGGGCTGGTGCCCGACATGGCCGGAACACAGCTCATGCGTCATCTGGCCCGCGAGGATGTCGTGCGTGAATTGACTTACACCGCGCGCGTCTTTTCCGCCGAGGAAGCGCTGGCCTACGGCTTCGCGACGCGGCTGGAGGCCGATCCGTTGGCCGCGGCAATGGCCACTTCCCAGGAGATCGCAGAGCGTAGCCCGGACGCGATCCGCGCCATCAAACGGTTGCTTAACGAGGCCGTCACCTGCGATGCGGCCGCCGGTCTCGCCATGGAAACCGAGGAACAGCGCAATCTGCTCGGGTCGCCAAATCAGATCGAGGCCGTCAGGGCCAACCTGGAGAATCGCGCGCCCAACTTCGTCGACCCCAGAATCTGACTTTCCGATAGGAATGCCTTTCGTCGATACCTGGTGACGTTACGGCGCCGTCAACGCGAGCGCGAGCAATGACAGGATCAAGGCGGGCGGCATCACCAGAATGCCCAGTTTGAGGAAGCGGAGCGCGCCGACGTGCTCGCCCTCCCGGCGCAGCGCGATCAGCCACAGGATCGTGGCGAGAGACCCCGTGACCGAAAGGTTCGGCCCGAGATCGATGCCGATCAACACGGCGCCGGTGACATGGAGCGATGACTGCGCGGCTTGCGTCGTCGTCGCGGCGATCAGCCCCATCGGCAGGTTGTTGATGAGGTTCGAGGCGATCGCGGTAATGATGCCGGCTCCCCAGGCCGTCGCGTGCGGCGAAAGAGCGGCGGCTCGCTTCAATTCCTCCGCAAGGGCCGGAATCACGCCCGTGCGATTGAGACCTTCCACCAGGATAAACAGCCCGGCGACGAGGGGTAGCACCGACCAGGAGATGTCGCGGACGACCGCGGCCGGCGACTGACGGGTCACCAGCAGGACGATTGCGGCGACCGCCACTCCGCAGGCAAAGGTCGGCAGGCCGAGATCCATGCCGAGCGCCGACGAGGCGAGCAGCACGATCGCGGTCGCGCCGATGCCGGCGGCGGCGAGCGCCGCCATTGGCGTGAGCGCCACGTTTTGGTCGCTCGCGCTGTCGATGTTGCCGCGAAGGTTATCCCGCTGGCTGATGCGGAGCACGATGAACGTGACAACGATCGCCGTCACCGAAGGCAATGCGAAATATCGCAACCATTCCAGCAGCGGCGGCATCCGCTCGCCGAACACCACCAGGTTGGCCGGGTTCGATATCGGCAGCACGAAGCTCGCGGCGTTGGCGATGAATGCGCAGGCAAACAGATATGGCAGCGGCTCGACCCTGGCGGCGCGGGTTGCGGCATAGACCGCGGGCGTCAGGACGACGGCGGTCGCGTCGTTCGACAGGAAGATGGTGACGAGCGTGCCGACCCCATAGACGATCGCGAACAGTCGGGCCGCCGAACCGCGCGAATGTCCGACGGCCTGCTGCGCAAGCCAGTCGAACAAACCTTCCTTCCGTGCCACCTCGGCGAGCAGCATCATCCCGACCAGAAAGAAATAGACATCGGTGCCTTTGCCCGCGGCCATCATCGCGTCCCGCCACGGCAGGAGGTCAAACGCGACCAGCAGCACGGCGCCGGTGACGGCCCAGATGTATTCCGGCAGATGCCACGGGCGCGCGATGACCCCGAAGGTGGCAAGGCCTGCGATGCCCCAGGTTACGGTGTTGGCGTCAAGCATCAGGCAAGACCTGCGGCGGGGGATGTTGTTTCGTTCACCTGAGGTTTGGCAGCGCAGGCGGGCCTGAGCAGTGGCGCGAAGACGATCCAGAGCGCGACCGACACCGTGGCGAACGCGCCGAGAATGACGAACATCGGCCCATAGCCGAACTCCTGTGCGATCCAGCCGCCGATCGCCGGGCTGAGCGACGCGCCGATGCCCTGAACGGTCATGACCGCGCCCTGGCCTGCGTTGATGCGCCCGGTGCCGTCGAGGATCCTCGCGACCAGACCCGGCACCGCGACGCTCTGCAGCCCGGCCCCGATGCCGTCGAGGATCTGCACAGGATAGACGCCCCAGCGGTTCAGCAGCCATGCCGCGATGACGCCGCGGACCGGCAGTGCCATGAACGAGATCAGCAGCACCAGCCAATAGCCTTCCTTCTCGGCCATGCGCATCGCGACCAGCGACGTCAGGATCATGACGCCCTGGGCAATCACGATGGTCGTGGCGACGAAGCTGGCCGGATCGGCCTGGTTGTTGGCGACGACGGCAAGCCCGTAAAGCGGAAGCATCGCCGCGTTTCCCAGATGGAAGAACAGCAAAGCCGCTGCAAGGATCAGCAACGGCTTGCACTCGACCAGCACCTGCAGGCCGCGGGGATGCTGGCCGCCGTCGGGCTCATGCGCGAGCCCGCGCGCCGCGTCGTCGTCGATGGCATCGCGCGGGATCATCAGCACCGACATGATGGAGAGGACGCCGAACAGCGCGGCAAGCCAGAACACCGCCGTGAAACCATAGACCCAGCCGACAAAGCCGGAGAGCGCGGCTCCCACCATGTTGCCTGCGTGATTGAAGGCTTGATTGCGACCATTCTGCCGATTGAAGCCGGCCTGGCGCACGATGCCGAGGGTGATGCCGGCGACGGCGGGACCGATCGCCGCGCCGGCAATGGCGGTGGCGACCTGAGAAGCGGCCACCAGCCAGAACTCCTGCGACAGCAGCACAAGGCCGGAAGCGGCGACCGTGCAGATGCCGGGGATGATGACGAACAACTTCTTGCTGCGCGTGGCATCGATCAGGGCGCCGGCCGGCGTCGTCATCAGCATGCCCGCGACGCCCCCCGCCGTCATCACCGTCCCGATCCAGCCGCTCTGCCAGCCATGCGCAAGCAGAAACACGCCGAGAAACGGACCGATCCCGGCCTGCATATCCGCCATGAAGAAGTTCAGCGCCAGCAGCGGGCGCAACGCTCTTTCGCTGTTTGCCTTGCCGTCGGCCATTGGCGCTCTCATCATAAACGCGGAACGAGAAAGTTCCCGGCGATCACCGGAATATCTGCGCCGTGAAGCGGCGCACGCAGACGCAAATGACCGGACCGGACACTCTGCGGTGCTCATATGATACCGGGTTCTGCTTTTCACAAAGGTCGTCCGACCCGATCACATCGCTCACCGGCCCGGCGGCGGTGGCAGAGCTTCTGCCCGTCGCGGCGAGCAGATGCATCGAGGGGGCGGCCGCGGGAAGCATCGAAGGCCTTATTGCGGCCGTCGGTATGCGATCCGGACGTGCACGATTCGACGGTCGAACCGGCTCTGAATGTCAGGGCTTTTCCCTTGGTGACGGCGTCGGTATCCTTGCTGCGGTCCGAAATCAATCAGGCGCGACCGGTACCGTCGTCGAGAACGAACGTGCTGCCACAGACCTCGGCGACGCGCCCTCTCACCGCAACCGAATTTCCGGCCTCCAGCCTGTCGATGGCCGTCGGCTGGAGCAGCATGACGCTCTGCGGTGGTTATCCCAGGTTCGGCAGGACGCGGATCGAAACCAACCGCGACAACCTGGCCGATAGCGCATCCCTTCATTCATGGGACAACAATGCGCTATCAAATTTCGGGATCAAACAGCTCAGGCGGACGCCGCCTGAGAGGCCGGCGCGCAGAGACCGAGCATGTCTGCCACCGAAGCGAATTTTTGCCGGGGCGCACCTGTCCGCGCCGCCGCTTTCTCAGCCGCCTCGATCGTCTTCCAGTCCGAAAAACCGGTCCACTTCACGCCGCGCGCCATCAGAAGCTGTCTCAGGCCGTCAAATCCGGGCTTCCCTGCGGGCGCGATCTCCTGCCCGATCCGCTCGGCGATCGCCTCGCCGTCACCGCGATTGGTTCCGATTTTTCCGGACGGCCCTCGCCGCAACCATCCGACGACATAGAGCTGCGCATCGATGCGCCCCTCGTCATTGACCAGCCGGTCGCCGGAGGCGGACAATTCCAGCCCCCCGATCGCTTTGGCACGATAGCCGATCGCCGACACTACGAGGCCGCAGGGAATATCATAGGTCGTCCCGTCGCCGACGACCTTGCCGTCGACGAGCGTCGTGCGCTCGAAACGAATGCCTTCGACCCGATCCCGCCCGAGAATCGCAACCGGCATCGAATTGAAGCGAAGATGAATCCGACGGGCTTTTGATTCCGGATCCGCCTTGGCGAAAGCCTGCAGGCATTCGAGGTTCTTGGCCTTGATTCTGCGCTCGCGCGCCGGCAGATCGTCCCCGACCGCACCCGGAATCTGGCCGGGGTCCGCCACCGCGACGACATCGTCCAGTTCCCCCAGTTCGCGCAATTCGGCGGTGGTGAACTTAGCGTCGAGCGCGCCGCGCCGCCCCACGATATAGGTATCCGCGATCCCGGATGTTTCCAGCGCCCCCAGCGCGTGATGGGCGATGTCGCTCGTGGTCAGGGCATCGACGGGCTTCGACAGAACCCGCGCGACGTCGATAGCGACGTTTCCATTGCCGATGATCACGGCTCCGCCGTGATCGAGGTCCGGCGCAAGCCCGGCATGATCCGGATGTGCGTTGTACCAGCCCACGAACGCCGACGCGCCGAAAACGCCGCGCAGATGCGCGCCCGGCACATCCAGCGGCGCATCATGGGGCGATCCGCTGGCGAGAACGATGGCGTCATAGAAGCCGCGCAATTCGTCCAGGGACACATCGCGATCGACCTCGACATTGCCCACAAGCTGCACGTTCGGCTGCCGCGCGATCTGCTCGAACGTCTCCTCGATCGTCTTGGTCGACTGATGATCGGGCGCGACCCCCGACCGTACCAGTCCGTAAGGCGTCGGAAGACGCTCGATGATATCGATCCGGCATCCCGGGCATTGCGCGCTCAGCGCTTCGGCCGTGTAGAACCCGGCCGGTCCCGCTCCGACGATCGCAAACCTCAGTGTGGCGCCGCTGGCCGTATCACTCATCATCAACCTCTTCGACGATTCGAGAGAACGCTATCCCGTGATCAGACCGGGATCGGGCACCGCTCGCAATTGACCTCGATCGTCTTGACCTGGGCGACGAACTGCGCCGCCCGCTTGATCGTCACGTCAAGCACGGCGCGACCGATCTCGGCGGAGGCGCCGGCCGGGCTTGAATAGGTGCCGATCCCGCCGGTGCGCTTGTAGAACTCCGCCGCGGTGGGCTGGCAAAACGCAACGTTCTGATCGAGCGGCGGGTCCATCGGGATGTTGCTTGCGAACTCGGGCACATCATGGTCCGGCAGGGCGGCGATCTTGTCGGTCCGCACCAGCTCCGGATGGGCGTGCAGCATGAAGGACGTTTCGACGAGCCCGGCATGATGCGAGGCATCGCGGCGATTGCCGGCCGCCTCGCACACTTCCTTGCGGGCGATGAGATGGGTATCGATGATGGCCACATACGCGCCGGTTTTGAACCGCAGCTTGGCCATGGCGATCTGAAGCGGCGGCAGGTTCGCGACCCGGTTGCCGTTGACGAAGATGATCTTGCGGAAGCCGTGAGACAGCAGGCTCTCGCCGATATCGACCGCCACCTGCGTCAGCGTTTCGGGGCGAAAGGTGATGCCACCGGGATAACCGAGATGATGCGGCGACCAGCCGATGTGCATGGGCGGAGCCACCAGCACTTTTTCCTGTTTGGCCACGGCTTCGGAGACGTCGCTGGCCCAGGCGGTATCGACCATAAGCGGGGTATGCGGACCATGCTGCTCGGTCGCTCCGATCGGCACCAGAGCGATGCTCTCCGACTTCAGGTATTCGGCGATATCCGGCCAGGTGAGCTCGTGAATCCATACGCTTTTGGTCATTCCATTGTCCTCCGGAGATCGCGGATTAACGTGCAGCCGGCTGCGGCTTGAACTCGGTGTTCAGTTTGTTGTCTTTGCCGACCCAGTCCTCGGCATCCTCCGGCACGTCTCCGGCCTTGCGGATGTTCGGCCACAGCGCCGAATATTTGCGGTTGAATTCCACCCATTTCTCGGCGCCGGGAGCGTTATCCCGCACGATGGCTTCGGCCGGGCATTCGGGCTCGCATGCGCCGCAATCGATGCATTCCTCCTGATTGATGACGAGCATGTTCTCGCCTTCGTAGAAGCACGTCGCGGGGCAGGACTGCAGGCAATCCTGAAATTTGCAGCGAATGCACGACTCGGTCACGACATAGGCCATGACGATCTCCTTGATTAAAAATTGAGCCTCAACGTCCGGGCTTGAGCGCCGCCGCAAGATGCTCCTTCGTGGGCACGATATCCGTCACGAGATCGCGGATAATCGTCTTGCCCTCGAGGGGTTCGACCTTGGCCCCCTTCGGGGTCAGGCGCGCGGTGCAGGCGTAGGTCACCTCGCCGTCCACCATCACCGAGCATTCGTTGCAGGCGTTGGCGTTGACGCAGCTGTACCTGATGGCGAGCGTGGGATCCTCGTGAGAGCGGATCCAGATCAGCGCATCGAGGATCGACATGCCCTCGACATAGGGGACATTGAAATCCTGCAGGGACATCCCGGTCTTTTCGGTGCCGCGCGCGACGGAAAGGGATACTGTTTTTGCCATTGCCTTACTCCGCGCTCGCCGCCTGGGGAACTGGAACGGTGGTTGTGATCGGAATCCAGCGGTGGGAGAACTGCTCGCCATCCATGCTGAGAACCTGATTGCGCTCGAAATCCCGCTCCGTGTTGGGGAAGTCGAGGCGCTGGTGAGCGCCGCGGCTCTCCTTGCGGTTCAAAGCCGCAGCGGCGATCATCTCCGCAACGAGCAGCGAATTCCGCAGTTCGAACCATTCCTCGATGGTGGAATTGAATTCCATCCCCGGACTCGGGCTCATATTCGGCAGATCGCGCGTGCGCATCTCGCGAATTCGGGCCAAGGCGGCATTGAGCGATGCGTCGGTCCTCATCAGGCCGACATCGCGCCACATCAGTTGCTGCAGCTCGGTCCACAGCGCCGCGGTGCCGCACTTCTCGCTCGGCGACGCCTTCGCCGCACGATCATTGATCGTCTCGATCAGGCCGAGGATAGGGGCGGCGGAAGCATCGCTCCAGGCCGAGGCCATGCCGGCCACTTCACGGGCAGCGAAACGCCCGGCCCGCTCGCCGAACACGAGCGCCTCAGGCAACGCGTTGCCGGACAAACGGTTCGCGCCGTTGGCGCCACCCACCGCTTCACCAGCGGCATACAATCCGGGCACGCGGCTTTGCATCCGGTCGTTCACCCGGACGCCGCCCATATGGTAGTGGGCGATCGGCGCGACCTCGACGCACTGCTTGGTCAGATCGATGCCGTTGCGCGCCAGCAGATCGATGGTCGGCCCGAACGCGGCGCGAAGCTCGCTCTCTGGAACGTGCATGAAGCTCAGATAGGCGCCGCCAGCAGGCGAGCCACGACCGGCCTCGTTCTCCTTGACGATGGCATAGGCCGTGACGTCCCGCGGCGCCGAATAGACGCCGCTGTCCGCGAGCCCGTATCTCTCGAGGAACTCTTCCTTGTTGCCGTTCAGGAGCCGGCCGCCGAGCTTGTAGCGGAAGGGGTCCCACATGATGGGGTCCATTCCGACCAGGCGGGGCGCGAGATGGCCGATCGGGAAGAACTGCGGGAATTCCATATCCACCAGCTCCGCGCCGGCCCGCATCGCAAGCGCGTAAGCGTCTCCATTCATGTTGGTCGAGGCGCTGTTGCGCTGGAACAGTTTGGTCAGGCCACCCGCGGCGAGGATCGTCGCCTTGGCCGCGATGGTGATGGTGCGCCCGTCGTCGAGATTGATGCCCACCGCACCGACAACACGGCCCTCGTGCATCACCAGATCGCGGATCGAAAATCCGCTGATGCGCTTCAGGCCCTTGGTGCGCGAGATCTGGGTGCGCAGCGTCTGCGCGATGGCCGGCCCGGTGTCGAGGAAATCGACATAGACGCAACGCCGCACGCTGTGGCCCGGGGCCTGCACGCCGTTGATGCGCCCCTCGCCGTCGCGCGCCCAGCCGACGTTCCAGCCATCAAGCTCGCGGATGCGGGCGGGTGCTTCCTGACAGAGAACGCCCGCGAGCTCCGCGTTGCACAGGCCGCGGCCGGCCTTGAGCGTGTCCGCGAGATGCTTTTCCCAGTCGTCAGGGTCCTGTTCGCCGAGCGCGACGGCCACGGTCATCTGCGCCATGATCGTCGCGCCGCCGCGCCCGATCAGGCTCTTGTCAACGAGCAGCACCGACGCTCCACCCTTCGTCGCCGCCATCGCCGCGGTCATGCCCGCCGCGCCCGCTCCCACCACCAGTACGTCAACTTCAATATCCGGCATCGTTCAGCCTCTCTTGATTTCTCACATGTTAGAAACGATCTACTGACATGTCAATAAATAAGGAATGAAATGTCGTGGTTCCTGCGATAACACTCAACGTGACTGTGCTTAAGGATCTCGCGCCTGGGACGCGTGATCCGGAATCCCGCGTGGGGAAAGGCCAACGATGTGACCCGACTGACAACCAGCCCGGCGGGAAAGGGGCTCGGCGAAAGAGCCTTTGACCGGATCAAGCAGGATATCGTCTGGTGCAAGCTCTCGCCCGGCGCCGCCATCAGCGAGGCGCAACTGACCGACCTGTACGGCTTCGGAAAAGCGCCGATCCGGCAGGCGTTGTCGCGGCTGACGCAGGAAGGCTACGTCACGCCGATCCCCCGGCACGGACACGTCATCGCGCCGGTGACGCTGCAAACCGTTCAGGACGTCTTCGAACTTCGCATGTTGCTCGAGCCGGCGGCTGTGGAAAAGGCGTGCGGCAACGTCGATGAAGCGAAATTGCGCCGGCTCGACGCCCGATGCGCGCAAGGCTACGTTCCGGGCAATATCGCGAGCGAAACCCGGTTCATGAACGCGAACCGCGAATTCCATCTTGAAATCGTGCGATGCTGCGGCAACGCGCGGCTGTTCGCCACCTTTTGCCAACTCATGGATGAAATGACGCGCCTGCTGCATCTGGGATTCGTGCTGCGCGAGCGGCCGGACGACATGAAGCGCGAGCACGACGGGCTCATCGAAGCCCTCGTCACGGGAGATCGCGCGCGCGCCCGTGACATCACCGTGGCGCACCTCAATACCGTGCGCACGCTGGTCATTGACGGCATCATCAAGAACACGACCCTGGGCAACGCCAACATCGCGCCTGCCTGAGGTCGCGGCCGCCACGCATTCCGTCATCGTTGCAACGCCGGGCAAGCCTCGCCTCCCAGATACTTTTACATTCCGAGATAAACCCTGCGGATATCGGGATCGTCCCGGACCGTCGAAGATGGCCCCGACAGCACCATCTGGCCTGTCTGCAGGACGTAGGCCCGATCGGAAATTTCCAGACTTTCCGCCAGCCGCTGCTCCACCAGCAGAATGGTGACGCCCGCGTCCCGGATCGCACAAATTGCCGCGAAGATTTCGTCGACGAGCTTCGGCATGATGCCTTGCGAGGGCTCGTCAAGCATCAGCAAGGTCGGCCGCGTCATCAGCGCCCGACTGATCGCCAGCATCTGCTGCTCTCCGCCCGACAGCGTCCCCGCGCGCTGCGCAAGCCGCTCCTTGAGCCGCGGGAACAACGTGAACACCCGCTCCATGGGCGCGTTTCGATCCGCCTTCTTGCGATGCAGATAACTTCCCAGCAGCAGATTGTCCTCGACAGTCAACTCGGGGAAGAGCCGCTTGTTTTCGGGGACATAGGCCAGGCCGAGGGCGGTGATCATGTGTCCCGGCAAGCCCTGAATGGGCTGGCCCTGAAAGGTGATCGATCCGGATCGGGGCCGCTCAAGGCCGGCGATCGACTTCAGCAATGTCGATTTGCCTGCGCCGTTTGCGCCGGCCACCGCCACGATCTCTCCCTGCTTGACGGCGATCGACACGTTCGAAATCGCCAGCAGGCCGCGATACGCCGTCACCAGATCATTGACGGCGAGAAGATCGCCGGCGCCATTTTTATCCGACATCGCGTCCGACCTGTCAGGCTGCACGATAACGATCCCCCAGGTAAGCCGAGAGCACGCCCTCATCGCGGACGACATCCGTCGGTTGGCCTTCCGCCAGCACCTCGCCGTTGTGCAGAACGATGGCCCTGTCGACGAGCGGCATGACGATTTCCATCACATGCTCGACCATCACGATGGTCGTGCCGGTTTCTCGAATCCTGCGAATAAGCTCGATGCCCTTCTGCGCCTCCGAAGGCGTCAGGCCCGTCATCACTTCATCCAGCAGCAGCAATTTGGGCTCGGTCGCGATCGCTCTCGCCAGTTCCAGCCGACGCCGCTCCGGCGGCGTCAACTGGCCCGTCACCGCATCCGCGGACTGGTCCAGTCCGGAGAACACCAGCGCGTCGCACGCGGCCGATCGCGCCGCCTGCGTGGAACGATGACGCACGAATGCGCCGACCATCACATTCTCGAGCACGGTCATCGAATCGAAGCTGCGCGGCACCTGGAACGTGCGCGCAATGCCCAGCGCGCACCGCCGCGGACTGGGCAGCCGGGTGATGGGAGCCCCCTCCAGAAAAATCTCTCCCGAGGTCGGCTCGAGCGCGCCGGCGATCAGATTGAACAGCGTCGACTTGCCCGCGCCGTTCGGACCGATGAGCGCCAGGATTTCACCCCGCTGCACATGCATGGTGATGTTCTTGTTGGCTTGCAAACCGCCGAAGCGTTTTGAAACGCCCTTGACCTCCAATATGCGGTGATCCGTCATGATTGCGGCTTCCTTTTCGCCGGGCCCCCGACC
This sequence comes from Bradyrhizobiaceae bacterium, assembly GCA_020544565.1. Classification (GTDB taxonomy): domain Bacteria; phylum Pseudomonadota; class Alphaproteobacteria; order Rhizobiales; family Xanthobacteraceae; genus Afipia. Next base: position 3,465,371 of record CP078014.1, on the reverse strand, counting down.
AGGCTGAGAAGACCTTCGGGCCGCGCCAGGGCAACGAGCATGATGAGCACGCCGTAGACGATGAGATCCGCGCCGTTTCCGGACCCGCCCACATAGCTCCGCGTGAACTCGGTGACGGGAATCAGCACGGCGGCGCCCACGGCCGGTCCCCACAGCGTTCCGATGCCACCGAGCACCGCGGGCAACGCGAACAGCAGCGAGAAACGGAACGACATCACACTTTCCGGATCAATGTAGGAGACGTAGGCGGCGTAGAACGAACCGGCGACGGCGGTGAAGAATGCGGACACACCGGCGGCTGCGAGCTTCGACGGAAGAACCTCGACGCCCAGGCTTTCCGCGGCCTCCGGATCGTCCTTGATCGCCCGCCACCAGAACCCCGCCCGCGATCCCTCGATGGCGTAAGTGACCAGCCAGGTGATGGCGAACAAGGCCAGCGCGATATAGATGTAGGGCAGCTTGCTCTGGAATTGCAGCGTCCGCCAGCTGTCCTCGCCGATCGGCCACTGAATGCCGAGCGCGGCGCCGAGCGCATCGGTATTGTGCACGATGAGCAGCCCGATTTCCGCAATCACCATGGTCGCGATTGCGAAATAGTGTCCCTTCAGCCCGAAGCAGAAATATCCGAGGATCAGCGCAAGGACCGCCGAGATCACGCCGCCGACCACCATCCCCAGCCACGGCGTAATGCCGAAGCTCGTGAACAGCACCGTCGCCGTATAGGCTCCCACCCCGAAATAAAGCGCATGGCCCAGGGAGATCTGGCCGCAATAGCCTCCCAGAATATTCCAGCTTTGCGACAGGGCGGCGTACATCAACGTCAGAATCAGCACGTTCTGAAGGTAGATGTCGCCCACGCCCAGCGGGATCAACGCGCACAGCGCCGTCACGGCTGCGAGCAAGACCAGTTGCCCGCGGCGACTATGCGATTTGATCTTGCCGCCGCCCGAACTCGCCGGCGCAAGGATCGCGCTCTCAGTCATCATAGCCTCCCGAACAACCCGCGCGGACGCAGGAAGACAACCGCCAGGTAAAGCGCATAGACAGAAATCAACTTCATCGAAGGCGGCAACAGCACCGCGGTGAATGCTTCCACCAGGCCGACGATGATCCCGGCGGCCAGCGCTCCGAAAACGCTACCGAAGCCGCCGAGGGCGACAACGACGTAGGAGATCAGCGCGAAGGGACCGCCGACATTGGGATAGATGTAATAGAAGGTCGAAAGAACCACACCGGCGACACCGACGAGCGCCGCGCCCAGCCCCCATCCCAGCGTAAAAACCTGATTGCGATTGATCCCGACCAGCGCGACGGCGCCCTGGTCCTCGCGCGTGGCCTCGAGAGACCGGCCGAAGTCGGTTCGCGTCATCAGCAGATACAGCAGCGCGAACACCACGACGGACACGACGCCTCCGACGAGCTGTGGCAGAGGAATGAACACACTGCCGAAGCCGAAGGTTTTCTCGCCAAGCCAGCCGTGGGTGATGCTGCGATAATCCGGAGAGAAGAAAAACTGCGCGACGCCCTGCAGGAAGATCGCGAAGCCGAAGGTCGCGAAAATCTGAACCATGGCGGCATTCGCCTTGGCGCGCATGGCGAACCTGACCACTCCCATATAGGTGAGCGCGCCAAATCCGAACATTATGGCCACGACGATGGGCGCGGCCACCACGGGGTCGAGCCCCATCGCCAGCCAGAGCCCGAAGGCGCCATACATCGCGATCATCAGAAACTCGCCATGCGCGAAGTTCACGACGTTCATAAGACCGAAAATCAGGGAGAGGCCGACCGCGATCAGAGCGTAGAGAAGCCCCATCAACAGGCCGCTCACGAACACTTGCATCATTGGCGCCAGTTCCATCGCCGCCATCCTTGCTCGATAAGTGGGGTCGTCATGGTCGTGGGTCGTAGAGTGACGTCTCCGTTCAATCAGAACAGAGGCTCACTCTACGATCCTTTTTTTCGAGGGTTCCGGACTCAGCCGTTCATCGGCCAAGCGGGCTTCCCGATCGCCACCGAATCCGGGAAAATCGTCACCCAGTTCCTGTTCACGTACTGAATCAGGATCGGGCTCGCGCCCTGATTTTGCCCGTCCGCGTCGAACTCACAGACCGACCACGGCATGATGGTGCGTTCGCCGGGGATCTTGGTAGCCGCCAGCGCGTCGCGGATCACCGGACCGTCGGTCGACTTCGCCCGATCGATGGCGTCGGCGAGAACCATCAGCGCCATGAACTGGCGGGAGGTGTTGTCGTTGAGGTCGCGGCGCGCACGCGCCTTGAACAGATCGTTCACCACCTTGATCGCGGGACGCTTGGCGCTCAGGTCGAGACCGAAGCTGGCGCGCGATATCATTCCGCCAAGCTTGTCACCGACCGCATCGAACACCGACTGATCGGCAAAACCGGCGGCCTGCGCGACGATATTGCGCGGCTTGTAGCCGAGTTCCGCCATCGTCCGCACCAGCAGAATAGCGTCGGTCGAATAGCTCGACGGCATCAGCACGTCGGGATCGGCCGACTTGATCTGCTGGACCTCGGATGTCAGCGAGGGAGAGTTGGCCCGGTATTTGACATCGGCAACCACCTCGTAACCGCGGGCCTTGGCGAGTTCGCGCTGCACGTTGGACGAATCCGTTCCGAAGATGGTGTCTTCGTGGAACAGCGCCAGCCGCTTCACGTTCTTCCCCGACGACCGCATCGCATCGAGGAAATCGAACATCGCGATCGAGAACATCGCGTCGTGCGCCGTCGTTCTGAACAGAAACTTCAGTCCGCGCTTGGTCAGGTTCGGCGAGGTCGAATCCGCGATCACGAACGGCGTGCGATAGCGCTCGCACGAAATGCTCGCGGTGGCGGTGACCGACGAATGATAGGCGCCGACCATCGCACAGACCTTCTCCTGCGTGATCAACCGCTCGGCCTCGGCGCGGCCCTTCTGCGGATCGCCCTGATGATCGGCGAAGATCAGTCGCACCTTGGCGTTGCCAAGCCCGGCGAGACCCGCATTCTTGGCCGTCGGCATATCGATGTCATGGGCGTTATTGATGATGTCGGCCGCGGTCTCAAGAGCGTGCTTGGCGTCGATGCCGATCTGCGCGCTGGGACCCGACATGGGAAAGAGCACGCCGATCACGACTTCCTTGGCCGGCTGCGCCATCACCGGCCGAACCGAAAGCGCGGCCGAAGCAGCGGCGCCCATCAAAACGTGCCTACGGTTGATCATTCAAATTCCCCCTTTTGCAATTACTGCGGCCTGCGGACCGCTATCATTCATTATGCAGGCTTTCGCCGCCACCGAAGACACTTTCGTCCTTCTTTAGCAAAACAAATCCTATCACTGCAAAAAACGTTCAATCTTCACATATTAACTGGAATATTCGCCGAAAACTCTTTCAATTGAACTGATATTCTGACTTTTGTAAATACTTTGATATGCATCGGTTCGGACGGAGCATTTTGAATCGTCCGCGCCCGGCGCGATCGGCCCTGCCCTCTCGACACCGGCCTGGCTGATTTGAAAAATCAGGAACCACGCGCCAATTTTCTCGCGCTGAGGCCCCCGGCCGTCCGCAAGGGTGGTCTCGCCGGATGCCGTCCGGCCGTCGAGGACGATGTGGATCGGTCTCGGCGAGTCGATGGCCGCGATCAACGCGGCGAGTTCATCCAGCGCCGCCGCTCTCGGTGAACAGGCCATATGGTTGTTCGCCCGACGGAACGGTTCGCCGCGCAATTCCCGATCAACGCGACAAGTCTACGCCTGACTTCGATGACGCATATGATTCCTGATAACAGCGATCGGCAAGGTCCGCCGTTGCGGAGAAGTCGCAGCGGCTGGGCGATCTGTCGGCCGGCTTCGGGCGGTTTGCGTCGTCCGCGATCCACCCTATAATCCGCTCTCGATATTTGTCGCTCTCCGCTCCGCGCAGTGCGCGGGATGACGGTTGAGGCTGCCGCTGCGCGGCGCAATCGCGAGGAGACCCGACAATGAACGCCCCCCTTCCGCGCCTGACCAGCCTGGCCCATGGCGGGGGCTGCGGCTGCAAGCTCGCGCCCTCCGTGCTGCAGGAACTGCTCGCCAACCAGCCGGCGGCGGCACCGTTCCGCCAGCTATTGGTCGGCGTCGAGACCGGCGACGACGCCGCGGTGTGGCAGGTCGATGACGCCACCTGCGTGGTCGCCACCACCGATTTCTTCATGCCGGTCGTGGACGATCCGTTCGATTTCGGCCGCATCGCCGCGACCAACGCGATCTCCGACATCTACGCCATGGGCGCCAAGCCGATCATGGCGCTGGCGATCCTCGGCATGCCGCTCAGCAAGATCTCCGTTGAAGACGTGCGCAAGATCATCGCCGGCGGCAACGCCGTCTGCGCCACGGCCGGAATTCCGGTCGCGGGCGGCCACTCCATCGATGCGCCGGAACCGATCTACGGCCTCGCGGTGATCGGCCTCTGCCGCCCCGAGCAGGTGCGCCGCAACAGCGGCGCGCGACCCGGCGACGCGCTGATCCTGACCAAGGCCATCGGCGTCGGCGTCTATTCCGCCGCGATCAAGAACGGCGAACTGTCCGGCGAAGGTTATGCCGAGATGCTGGCCTCGACCACGCAACTCAATCGCATCGGCGGTGAGCTGTCCGGCGACGATGCCGTGCATGCCATCACCGACGTCACCGGCTTCGGCCTGCTCGGCCACGCGCTGGAAATGGCGCGCGGCTCCGGGCTCACGGTGGCGCTGAAGGCGGGCGATGTGCCGCTGTTCGCGCAAGCGGCGCAGTTTTCGCAAAGCGGTCGCGTCACCGGAGCGTCGACCCGGAACTGGGCCAGCTATGGCGACGCGATCCGCCTGCCGGACAGCTTCCCCGACTGGCAGCGCAACCTGCTGGTGGATCCGCAGACCTCGGGCGGACTGCTGATCGCCTGCGCCGCCGACAAGGCCGATGCATTGCTGGAGGCGATCCGGCACGCCGGCTACGGCGCCGCGCGAATCGTCGGCCACACCGAAGCCGGGCCGCCCGAGATTCGCGTCACGGCGTGAGGTTCAATTCGCCGTGGCGGGTTCGACCTTCATGCGGCGGCCCCAGGTGTCGAAGAAGTGCCCTTCGTTGACGACCATGCGGTCCTCGTTGACGCGATCCTCCAGCGCGCGCAATTCCTCCGCCGCGCGGTGATCCTCGATCGGTCCGCCGTTCTCATCGCTGACCGGCATGATCAGCACTCCGTCCCATGCCACGCCCGCGCCGCGCATCAGCATGCTGAACTGATGCCAGTTGAGTTCGTCGCCGATCACATGGGTGAACGTCGAGCGCAGCGGCACGACGCCGAGATCGGCGGTGGAGACCAGCAGGATCAGGGCGGTGAACCCTTTGGTGCGCCGATATTCCTTGACGACCCAGTCGTCGAACAGGAAATCGTCCAGCTTCTTGTGTCGTCTAGCAGGTTTCGACAAGCGGCAGCTCCATGATCTCCCGCTCGAGCACGCTGAGAAATGGGCCGTTGCGCGCCTTGCCGAACCAGTTTTCGAACTCGCTCAACTGCTGGCCGATATCGTCCGGATTCGCTGCGGGCTTTGCCCCGCCGTCCGGCTCACTCTCGGCGTCCGCCTGCTTCATCTGCCAGCAGGCGCGGATGACCGGCTGAAATTTCTCCAGCGCCTCCTGCTGGGATTCGTTCTCGGCCGACCAGCCGACTTCATGCAGGAACGCCGCCGAACCCTTGACGACGGCGTCATCCTCACTCTCGCACTCCCGGATCGCCGCCACCACAGTCCGCATCAGATTGAGCCTGCGAAAGCCGAAGGCTCGTTCTTCCGCGAGTTGCTTGAGGCGAGCCGCGGCTTCGCGCTGATAGTTTTCCTCGGTGACGCTCGCCGCATGCGCGGAGCGCTCGAAGCCGTCGAGAAAAGCGGCAAGCTGTTGCGTCGTCATTGCGCACCCAGTTTCGGCGGGAGGGGATTTGGCGGAAGAGAATGGGAGTCGAACCCACCAAGGACCGTCTCGCGGCCCTTCCCGGATTTGAAGTCCGGACGCCCCACCGGGAACGATGCTCTTCCGTTGGTTTCGATCTTGGCAACTTTATCCGACGTCGACAACTCATTCGATGGTTGGCCGAACAGATCAAGCCGGTGTTTGTTCACGCGCCGCAAATCGCCGTGGCGAATGGTCACGCCGTGCCGGTCGAAGAATTCGAGCATCTGGATCGCAACCTTGCGGCCATTGTCCAGTTGATCGCGCAACTGCGCCGCGGTGAACCAGCCGCCGTCCGCGCCGGCGGCCACCTCGGTCATGATCCGCACGATCTCGGCGACGGTGTCGCGCAGGAAGAAGTGATCGTGGGCCATCTCGTCCACTTTGCCCATCCGGCCCATCAGCTTGAAGATGCGGCGCACCTCCGGCTCGGCGACGCCCGTGTAGCCGGCGATGTCGCGCACGCGCGGCGGCCGGAAGCGCCCCTCGCCGCCGATGTAACCGCCCACCTTGTCCCACAGCACTTCGTCGGCCGGCGACAGCCGCACCTCGTGACCGGGCAAGCGAACCCAGGCGCCGTCGAGCGAAATCTCCTTGCGGCGCGCAAGCCCCTGCAGCAACGCGACGAACACCGGCGTCGGCAGCCGCGGTTCGAGCTGCAGCCGCAGCCGTTCGAGCCCGATACCCGGCAGATTGGGAAAATCGGTGTGGAACGTCGTCAGCGTCGCCTCGATCGCGGTCTTCAGGCGCAGCCACGCCGGCGGCGCGATCACGAATTCGGCCTTCGGCGTCGCCAGCCGCAACAGACTGAGATGCTGGATCAGGCTCTCGCGCTCAGCCGCCGACAGCGCACGGTCGCGCACGAAGGCATCGAAATCGAGATAGCCGGAGGCGTCCAGCAGCGCCGACAGGCTCTTCTCCGGGCTCGGCAGCGCGCTTGCCGCGAGTTGCATCAGGCGCTCCGCCGTGCGCCGCTTGCGCGCGGGCGCGCGTAGATCGACAAAACGGCCGCCGCCGATGGTGCGCTGCGCGGTGGTGTCGCGCAGCACGAAGCGATCGCCGACCGCGGCGACGATCGGCTCATCCGTCACCAGTTGAACGAAATCCTCGCCGCCCGGCAGCACCGGGCCGTCGCCGAGCAGCACCACGCGCGCGCCCACCTCAGAGGCGGCATGATGCAGCCGCACCGGCATCCACTGACTGAGCGGCCGGATTTCGGACGCAAGCACCTGCAAGGTCGCATCGATCCGGCTGGCCGGCGCATGCAGCACGGGATCGAGCACCACGTCGCCGCGATGGAGCGCGTCCTTGCTGATCTCCTCGCCGGCGAGATTGAGCGCGCAGCGGTCTCCCGCCTGGCCGCGCTCGGCGGCGCGGTTCTGCGCGTGGATCGCCCGCACCCGCGCCGTCTTTCCCGACGGGCTGACGACAACCTGATCACCGACCGCGACGCTGCCGGACAGCACCGTTCCCGTCACCACCGTGCCCGCACCCGGCAGGGTGAAGGAGCGATCGACCGCGAGGCGGAAACGGCCTTGCGCCGAGCGGCCCGACCACGCCGTCGCCGCCGCGAACAGATGCGCGCGCAGCTCCGCGATGCCCGCGCCGGTCGCGCTCGACACCGGAAACATCGGCGCATCGCGCAGCGCCGTCGCGGCCAGCAGGTTGGCGATCTCGACGCGGACTTCGGCGAGACGATCTTTATCCACCAGATCGGACTTGGTGATCGCCACTGCGCCCGCGCCGATGCCGAGCAGATTGACGATCGCAAGGTGTTCGATGGTCTGCGGCATGACGCCGTCGTCGGCCGCGATCACCAGCAGCACGAAGTCGATGCCGGTCGCGCCGGCGAGCATGTTGTGCACGAACCGCTCGTGTCCCGGCACGTCGACAAAACCGAGAATGCCGCCGTCCGGCACCGGCAGATAGGCAAAGCCGAGATCGACCGAGATGCCGCGCGCCTTCTCCTCCTTCAGGCGGTCGGTATCGACGCCGGTGAGCGCCCGCACCAGCGAGGTCTTGCCGTGATCGATATGTCCTGCGGTCCCGACGATCATGACACCGGTTCCGGCAGCGGCAACGGCAGTTCCGCGAGTTTCCTGGCGCGAGCGATCTCCGCGTCCGACAACGCCGCGAATGTCGAGGGAATAAAGGATTCCGCCAGTGGGCTGGCGCCGGCATGCGCCCGCAGCAGCCACATCAGAGCTGCGACCCCGTCATGCGGCACCCCGGCGCCGAGTTGATAGGCCGCGCCCAGCATCGCCTGCGCATCGGCATCGCCAAGCGCGGCCGCCTTGTCCCACCAGCGCGCGGCCGCCACGGCATCGCGTTCGACGCCGAGCGCGTTGTGATACATCATGCCGAGCCGGGTCATGGCGGGAACGATGCCCTGCGCCGCCGCGGCTTCCGCCCAGCGTTTGGCGTCCGACAGATCGCCGGGGATCATCTCGCCTTCGACCAGCATCCACGACAGCATGTCCTGCGCGGGCCCGTCGCCCCCTTCCGCCGCCATCCGGTACAATTCCGCGGCGCGGACTGCGTTGGCGGGGACGCCCTCGCCCTTGAAATAAATCTCGGCGAGATGGCGCTGGCCGACGGGATCGCCGCCTTCGGCCGCCAGCGTCAGCCACCGCAAGGCGAGCGCGCTGTCGCGATCGACGCCGAGCCCGTCGCTGAAACACTTGCCGATGTTGTTCTGCGCACGCGCCACGCCCTGATGCGCGAGTGGCCCCCAGATCGCCAGTGCGGATTCGTAATCATGCGCCTCGGCGGCCGCGTAAGCCTGCGCCATTTGCGCGGCGACCGAGGCTTCGCCCACAGCCTCGTCCGGCGCATCCGCGCCGCGCTGTGGCCGCAAGCCCGTCAGGAAACCGCGCAAGCCCATCAGCGCCGCTCCTCCCTCTGCAGTGTCGCAAGATTGCGCACGAACGCCGCCTCGTCTTCGAGGCAGCGCAGATCGAGAATCAGGGCGTCGTTCTCGATCCGGCCGATGACCGGCCGATCCAGAGCGCGCAGTGCGGCAGACAGCGCCGCCAGCGCACGGCCCTTGCCGCGCGTCCCGACCACGCGCAATGCGAGGCCCGCGCTCGGAAGCACCTCCGCCGGCAACGATCCCGACCCGATCTGGCTGGTGCAGGCGATGACGTCGGCGGCGAAGTCCGGCCCCACCGCCGCGGCGACGGCGGGCACGAGGCGCGTCGCCGCCGCCTCGATATCGGCCAGCGGCCGCGCCATCATCCGCAATGTCGGCAGGCGCTCGGCCAGCCGATCCGGATCGCGATAAAGCCGCAGCGTCGCCTCGATCGCCGCGAGGCGGATCTTGTCGATCCGCAACGCCCGCTTCATCGGATTGCGGTTCAGCCGCGCGATCAACTCCCGGCGGCCGACGATGAAGCCGGCCTGCGGGCCGCCGAGCAGCTTGTCGCCGGAGAAGGTCACGAGGTCGGCGCCCTCGGACACCGCCTCGGCCACGGTCTGCTCGTGGGTCAGGCCATAACGCGCCAGATCGACCAGGGTGCCGGAGCCGAGATCGTTCAGGAGCGGTACATGGCTCGCACCCGCCAGCGCCGCGATGGCCTTGCCAGAGACCGCTTTGGTGAAGCCCTCGATGCGATAATTCGACGTATGCACCTTGAGGATCAGCCCGGTCTTCGGATTGATCGCCCCGGCATAATCCTTTTCGTGGGTGCGATTGGTGGTGCCGACCTCCACCAGTCTCACCCCGGCGCGCGCCATGATCTCCGGCATGCGGAACGCGCCACCGATCTCGATCAGCTCGCCGCGCGACACGATCGCTTCCTTGCCCTTGGCCAGCGTGTTGAGCGCCAGCAGCACGGCGGCGGCGTTGTTGTTCACCACCGTCGCATCCTCGGCGCCGGTCAATTCGCACAACAGGCCGCGGACCATGGAATCGCGCTCGCCGCGCCTGCCCTGTGCCAGATCGAATTCCAGCGCCAGCGCCTCGCGCATCGCCACCGTCGCTGCATCAATCGCCGCTTCGGCGAGGACGGCGCGGCCGAGATTGGTGTGCAGCACGGTTCCGGTGAGATTGAACACCGCCCGTGCATTGGGGCGGGCGTCGGCCTCGAGCCATGCCAAGGCGTTGGCGGCAAGGACGTCGGCGGCAAGTATGTCAGCAGCAAGAACCTCGGCGCCGGGTGCGGCAGCCTCGCCAGCACCCATCGCGCGGCGCGCAGCGGCGGCCGCATGGCGGATCGCCTCCACCACGCGCGGCCGCCCGAAGCCCGCGACCGCCTGATGCGCCGCCGGCGTCTTCAGGATCTCGTCGACGGACGGAATACGGCTGCGGGTGGAGGTCCCTGACTCCATATCGGCCTCCTAGTAGCCGATCAGGAATGGATTGACGCCACCGCGCCTGAAACCAAGTTCGCGCACCAGCAGATCGAGGCCCAGCGTCGCGACGTCGTCAGCCACCGGATCGAGACGATCGTCCTTCTGGTGATTGAACACTTTCATATAACCGTGACAGTCGTCGCAGGTTTCCGCCTTGATGTGCCCCGCGCCCTCGATCTCCTGAAACAGGATCTTGCGGGTCGAACCGCACAGCGTGCATTTGGAGCGCACGTAGTTCCAGAGCGTGCCGCACAAGGAACAGGAACAATAACGCGCGCCCGGCGTGCGCGGCCAGTTGACCAGCACGGTTGCGGTCGGCGCGCCGCCGCAGCACGGACACACGCCATCGCCGACCGGCTGCAGGCTTTTGGCATCGAGCCGGGCCGCCAGACGTGCGAAATGAACCTGAAGCGCGGCGGCGATGAAGATGTGCTCGGCGAGCGTCTCCACCGGAATGGCCTCCGCCAGTACGTTTCCGACCATGCGCGCGCGTTCGTCGGCATCGGCTTTTGTCGCATTCTCGAGCGCCGCGCGGGCCTGCGCCGGCATGTCGAGTTCGGCCGCGGCCGCCAGCAACCGCTCCAGCGTCGCGGTGAACGCGGCATCGGCGGTGAAATGACCGCGATCGAGCGGCGGCATGGTATGCTGGCGCGCCCGCTCCAGGGTTTCGGGCGAGATCGCGGCCGGCTCCGGCAGTCCGTCCTGAATGGCGGCCTGGGCCTGACACAACCCGGACAGCAGCCGCAGATAAGGCGCGAGCTCGTGGTTTTCGGCGAGCGCCGCGAACCGCGCCGCGCGGGCCGCAAACAACTCGCCCGGATCGGGGAGCCGCACGAACGGCGGCGTCGGAATGTTGCTGATGGCGGACGGATCGGGCGCAGTCGGATCGACGCTAGACATCATTCACCTCACGAACCTCACGGGTCACGTGGTTTCGTCAGGCCGGCGGCACAAGACACAACCGCGATCGCCTGACGAGCGCACCTCGACACAGTCTCTAGTTCTCGCTCAGTTCCTCAACGACGCCGGCACGCTTCATGCCGGCGCCGCATTGTTCAATGCTTGGTCGTGACCAGATCCTTCAGCCACTTGCGATGGTGCCGCCAGGCCCAGCCGCCGGTGACCTGACCACGCGTCATCGCGCCGATCGTGCCGCGCACCCAAATGCCGGCGTAGACGTGAACGATCCACACGCAGATCGCCGCGATCGCCGCACCCGAATGCACCAGCACCGCAATCCGCCGCTGCTCAATGGTGAAGTAGCTGGCGAAATACTCGTCCCAGCTGACCACGCCGGAGACGATCAGGATCAGGATCAGGAACGACATCGACCAGAACACCACCTTCTGGCCGGCATTGTACTTGCCGACCTCAGGCAGCTTGCTCTCGTCGCCAGCCAGCACCTCGCGCAGCCGGCCCAGCCAGACGCTGTCGTTCTTCCTCCAGAGGTTCAACCGGAAGAACCGGAAGAACAGCCCCATGAAGGAGAAGAACAGCACCACGCCGATCCACGGGTGGATCGCGCGCGTCCACTGGCCGCCGCCAAACAGGCCCGTCAGGAAGTAAAGGCTCGGGCTGTAGAGCGCGAGGCCGGACAAGGCGAGCAGCACGAGGCTGACCGCCGTGACCCAGTGGTTGATGCGCGCGCCGACGGTGTAACGGTCGACGATCACCGGTTTGCCCGGATGGACGCTGTCGCCGGTATCGACTTCCGAACTGCTCATGACCGTCCCTCCGTCAACCGTTCGGCATTCTTCTCATCCTCCTCCGACACCCTGTTGGGGCCGGTGATGGCATGATGAATGAAGCCGATCGCGGCAAAGGCGCCGATGGCCGCGAGACCGAAATACTTGGTCACGCCCTTCCACACCTCGACGATCGGACTGATCGTCGGGTTGTTCGGCAGGCCCGCATAGATCTCGGGCCTGTCCGCATGTTGCAGCACGTACATGACATGGGTGCCGCCCACGCCCGGAGGATTGTAGAGGCCGGCATTGGCGAAGCCGCGCGACTTCAGATCCTTGATGCGGTGGTCGGCCCACTGCTTCATCTCGTCCTTGGTGCCGAACACGATCGCCTGCGTCGGACACGCCTTCTGACAGGCAGGCCCCTGTCCGACCGCGAGCCGGTCGACGCAAAGCGTGCACTTGTACGCCTTGGAGTCGGCCTTCGACAGACGCGGGATGTTGAACGGACACCCCTTGATGCAGTAGCCGCAGCCAATGCACTTGTCGTGGACGAAATCCACGATGCCGTTGGAGTACTGCACGATGGCGCCGGGTGCCGGGCAAGCCTTGAGGCAGCCCGGATCGGCGCAATGCATGCAGCCGTCCTTGCGGATCAGCCACTCGAGATTGCCACTCTCGGCATTCTCGTATTCGGTGTAGCGCATCAGCGTCCAGGTATTCTCCGTCAGGTCATGCGGGTTGTCGTAGACCCCGACGTTGACGCCGATCTCCTCGGTCAGGTTGTTCCACTGCAGGCAAGCGACCTGGCAAGCCTTGCAGCCGATACATTTCGAGACGTCGATCAGCTTGGCCACCTCCGTCAGCCGCTTGGCAGGCGGCGTGACGGTGGAAGCCGAGCGGCGGATCAGATCCTGCTCGCCGAACTTCGGCGGGACCGGATTGGTGGTCGGGTTAGGAACAGGTGTAAACATGTCTTTGCCCTCCCCTTAAGCCACCGGACCCGCGATGGGTTCGATATTGACAAGGAACGCCTTGTATTCCGGCGTCTGCGAGTTGGCATCGCCGATGGCGGAGGTCAGTCCGTTGATCGGTGACGCCTTCCTGGTCTCGCCGATGAAGCCGAAGTTGAGCGGCAATCCCACCTGGTGCACCGTCTTGCCGTCGATGATGAACGGCTTGATGCGCTTGGTGACCACCGCCTTGCCTTTGACCTCGCCACGGTTGGACCGGATGCGGACCATCTGTCCGTGCTTGATGCCCTTCTCCTTCGCGAGTTGCTCGGACATTTCCACGAAGAACTCGGGCTGCATCACCGCGTTCACCTGGACGCTCTTGGTCCAGTAGTGGAAATGCTCGGTCAGACGGTAGGTCGTGCCGACGATCGGGAAGTCCTTGGACGTGCCAAGCGCCGCCAGATCGTTCTTGAACACCCGCGCCACCGGGTTGCCCTTGAGCTTCGGGAACACGAGGTTGGCCACCGGCGACTCGAACGGCTCCATGTGCACCGGGAACGGACCGTCGGCCATCAGACCACGAACCCAGAGGCGCGACACGCCTTCCGCGTTCATGATGAAGGGACCGACTGCCCGGCTCGGCGGAATGGTCGGCACATAGTCCGGCACATCCGGGCCGGTCCAGCGCTCGCCGTTCCAGTACATGTACTTCTTGGCTTCGCTCCACGGCTTGCCGTCGGGGTCGGCCGAAGCACGGTTATACTGGATGCGGCGGTTGGCCGGCCACGAGAAGCCCCAGTTCGGAAAGACGCCCAGACCCGAGGGGTCGGAGTTGTCGCGCCGCTGGGCCATGTTGCCGGTCGGACCGTAGAAGCCGGTGTAGATCCACATGGAGCCGTTGGTCGAACCGTCGTCCCGCATCTCGCCGAACGTGGCGAGGCGCTGGCCAGCGGCGCGAACCACCTTGCCGTCCGCATCCTTGAGATCCACCAGCGCCGTGCCGTTGAGCTCGGTCTGGAGTTCGTCGACGCTCGGATGCAGCGGATCCTTGTAGCTCCAGTCCACCGCGAGCAGCGCTTCCTTGCCCTTGCCGCCATCCTTCTCGTACATCTTGCGCATGCGCACGAAGAGGTCCGCCAGGATTTCGGTGTCGGTGCGCGACTCGAAATACGGATCGGCAGCCTTCCACTTCCACTGGATCAAACGGCTCGAGTTGGTGACGCTGCCGTCTTCCTCCGCGAAGGAGGTCACCGGCAGCATGAACACTTCGGTCTGAACCTTGGCGGGGTCGATATTGTTGAACTCGCCATGGTTCTCCCAGAACCGGGCCGTGTCGGTCTCGATCGGGTCCATGCTGACCAGGAACTTCAGCTTGGACAACGCTTCCCGGCTCTTGTTCGAGTTGGGAATCGCCATCAAGGGGTTGAAGCCCTGACAGAGCAGACCGGTGGTCTTGCCCTGATGCATCAGGTCGAACATCTTGATGCAGTCATAAACGCCGTCGAGTTTCGGCAGGTAGTTGTAGCCGAACTCGTTCTCCGGCGTCGCGTTGGCGCCGAACTGCGTCTTCAGGAAGCTGACATAGAACTTGCGATAGTTCTGCCAGTAGCTGGTCTGGTTCGGCGTCAGCGGCTTGAAGGTCCGCTTGCCGAGATGCGACTCCAGCGTCGGCTCCTGTTCGGTCGGCAACGCCAGGTAGCCTGGAATCGCCGCGGACAGCGTGCCGACATCGGTGATGCCCTGCACGTTGGAGTGACCGCGCAATGCGTTCACGCCGCCGCCGGGAATACCGATATTGCCGCACAGAAGCTGGATCATCGCGGCACAGCGGATGTTCTGCGCACCATGGGTATGCTGGGTCCAGCCCAGGGCATACATGATGGTCATCGCCCGCTCGCCGTTGGCGGTGGACGCCACCCAGTCGGCCACCTTCTGGAACTTGGCCTTCGGCGTGCCGCAGACGCGCTCCACCAGCTCCGGCGTATACTGCGCGAAGTGCTTCTTCATGAGCTGGAACACGCAGCGCGGATCCGACAGCGTCATATCGCGGATGGCGAAGCCGTCGGGGCCGAACTTGTATTCCCAGGTGCTGCGGTCATACGAACGCTTGCTCTCGTCGTAACCGGAGAACAGGCCCTCGTTGAACTCGAAGTCGTCACGCACGATGAACGCCGCGTTGGTGTAGTGGCGCACATACTCCTTGTGAATCTTGTCGTTCGACAGCAGGAAGTTGATCACCGCCGACAGGAAGGTGATGTCCGATCCTGAACGGAGCGGCGCATAGTGATCCGCCATGGCCGCCGACCGGTTGAACCGGGGATCGACCACCATCAATTTGGCGCCACGCTCGGCCTTCGCCTCGGTGACCCATTTGAAACCGCAGGGATGTGCTTCCGCTGCGTTACCACCCATGATCCAGACGACATCGGCGTTCTTGATGTCCATCCAGGAATTCGTCATCGCACCGCGACCAAATGTGGGGCCCAAACTGGCCACCGTCGGTCCGTGTCAAACCCTCGCCTGGTTTTCGATCTGCAACAGACCAAGGCCGCGCGAGACCTTGAACGTCGCCCAGCCGCCTTCGTTGGCCACCGAACTGCCGGCGAGGAACGCCGTCGTCAGCCAGCGATTGACAGTGACGCCGTCGCGATTCTTCTCGACCCAGTTGGCGTCGCGATCTTCCTTCAGCAGCTTCGCGATGCGCTCCATCGCGAAATCCCAGCTCACCCGCTCGAAGCTGTTGCTGCCGGGCTTGCGATACATCGGGTATTTCACCCGCGTCTTGGCCTTGATGTAATCGAGCGCGCCGGCGCCCTTAGGGCAGAGCGTGCCGCGATTGACCGGATGGTCCACGTCACCCTCGATATGGGTGACTTCCATCTTGCCTTTTTCCTGCTTGCTCTCCGCAGCAAAGATCAGCATCCCGCAGCAAACTGCGCAATAGGGACACTGGCTGCGAACTTCCTTGGTCTGTGCGAGCCTGAAAGGTCGGATCGACAAGGCGTGGGCGACTTCGATTTCACCAAATCCAAGCGCGCCAAGACTCGTTCCCGCCAAACCCGCACCGGCCCCGAGCATAAACGAGCGCCGTGAGAGTTCTATGTTCATGGAACATGTTCTCCTCAGTACGGCCCCCACCGGGGGACAGCCAAATTTTAGAGCTTTTCAAAAGTGAGGATAGGCCGGCTTCAAATGACTGTCAAAGCTCAGGTTTTGCCGCTGCGCCGTCTACCGCAGGTGCGTTACGAAGACGCGGCAGGATTGCGGCAGCGCATCATCCCGTTACGCCTTCTCGGTTATCTAGATGGCGATGCTGCGTTGAGTTGGTGGCATCGCAACGTTGCGCGATCGCAATATGCCGTGCAGGGTTGGCGCAAGGCGAAAATCTATCCCGACTTTATCTTCGCCGTCGGCCGCAAGGACGGATCGTCTCGCATCACAGTTCTCGAAACCAAGGGCGATCAACTCGACAACCTAGATACCGCCTATATGGTGAGCTTCTTGGCTGCCTAGAAGCCTTTGACGAGTGCACTTTCGGATCTGGATCGAATGAAAGCTTTAAGCAGGGCATGAAAAGCCTGAAAGATCTGGTCGAGAAACATGGTTCAATAGCGGACATTGACTTATTCAAACGAATAAGCGGCACAGCATCCAATAGATTTTCTCTTCTTAAACGTCTCGAACGCCTTCATCAGATGTGGAGAGAGGATGGGTTCAGGGGAAGTCCAAACCTTAAGCGTATCCGGGATTTGCGGAATGTTATTCCGCACGGACGAGGACTTGAAATGTCCAGCGACGTTGCACAGGAAATGGTGACCTATCTCCGCTACCTCACGGCGTTAGGCCGCTACCATGTTCTGAAAGTGCTTGGCTTCACCGGGGATCAGATAGGAGCCGCCTTTTCGGGGCATGCGCATCGCTATGGGATGTTTGTCCCGGAGCGGATGATCCCGTCATATCAAGGGATCGATCACGATATAAGGATTGGGGACGAAGCTGGGTCTTTGGACCTTGATGCCAAAACGCCGTCATGAAAAAGGGTCTCGCTCCCGCCACCCGCTCGATGCATGTGCCATCCCGAGAACGCTGGAGTTATTTTGCAGGGCGGCGACCACCCCGCAACGGAGCGGGCGGCTTAGTGCCGGGTTTCGGCTTCACAAAAAATTCGCTGATCGAAACCGCCAATGCTTCTGCAATACGATCCAGCAGATCGACAGTTGGGTTTTCCTCTTGCCGTTCCAAGCCCCCTAAATAGGCTCGATCAACAGCGGCGTCGGCAGCCAACTTCTCCTGCGAAATGCCTTTCAGCACCCGCAACCGACGAAGATTCCATGCCACTAGCGCCCGGCCGTTCATTGCCGGACGGCACCATTGTGCAGGCTATTAAACCACTGGATATAGCCATACTATTAAGCTATCCATCGAGCTACCTCGCAAATTTGCGGGGCGGTTATTGAATATTTTGCAGGGCGCCGTTTTGGCGCGGCGAGGACACAAATGCTTAGAAAAGCCTGGCCATGGGCGCTGATCATACTCGGTGGAGTGCTTTTATACCTGGGGGGCTACCGCCATATTGGCGGCGGAAGCGGCCCCGTGATCGCAACGGCTTTGGTGGTGGCAGCGATCGGCGGCGGCCTGATCTTGTTTGAGCGGAAGGGACGCTGGAAATGACCAACGCCGTTGAAGCGCCCACGACAGACCGCCCCACCGTGGACGACAGAGGCTTCGCGCTTGCGGTTTATATCCTTTACATCGTTGGCTTTTTTACCGGCATCACCGCTCTGATCGGAGCGATCATCGCCTACGTGAAAGCGCCAACGGCCACCCCGGACCTAAAGACCCACTTCCTATTCCAGGCTCGGACTTTTTGGATCGGTCTCCTTTATTGGTGCGCCGGCGGCCTGCTGCTTTATTTCGGGATCGGGTTACTCATCCTCATCGGGTGGCTCGTTTGGACGCTGGTGCGCGTCATCAAGGGCCTGATCTTCCTGAATGACCGTCGTCCGATCGCCAATGCCTCGCTCGACTTCACCACCTGCACACTTCCAATCAACACCACGCCCCGCAAAGGGGTCTACGTCACCACCACCGAGACGAAGCATGTCAACCAACTGCCCGCAAAAACGGCCTGCTTGATTACGAACTACGATATCCTTATCGATGGCGACTTCCTTCTGATCAGCCAGATGCAATGGGTCATGCCCAACGGCGCGATGGTGGCGGGGCGGGCAATTGCCGATAAGGGGCATAGCGCGAAAGGCTTCGTGCGATTCAGCATCGATAATAGTGCTTGACCCGGCGTGCAGTAACTCGCGCTAAAAACACGCATCAAGATCGGTAAAGCGGCCAACGTCGAACCGTGGCGAACTCAACGCCTGCGTGACCAAGAACCCTTACAAGCGCCCGTCGCTGTATGGGACAAAGTATGGGTACGACGATCTGCCACGACCGCGGATCGTTGATTTAAAAGGGATTTTTGCGAGGACTGGCGGAGAGGGAGGGATTCGAACCCCCGATAGGCTTGCACCTATGCCGCATTTCGAGTGCGGTGCATTCAACCACTCTGCCACCTCTCCAGGCGCCAAGGCGGCGGTGTTCCGCCGGGTTGCGAGCGTGTTCTATGCGAGGACGGCTGTTCAGACAAGGCATTCGGACGCCTTTTCAGCCTCTTATGACGCAAGCGGCCCGGCGTCTTGCTTCAGGTCGGAACGTTCTTGAGCGCGACCGGGGGAGCGGGTCGAAGAAAGCCGAGATAAATCGTCGATTTTCTGCCGCGCACATTTCACCGTCCGAAACACATTTCGCCGTCCGAAACTTAAGGCACGCCGTCGCCAAAACGGCGCCGGCGTGCCGCGGCGGCCAGCACACCCCTTGCGCCCGGACCACGGCCGCGGCCCGTCCGCCTCACCCTTTCTTCTTCTCTTTCGGGCTGCGCATGGTGAAGCGCGCATTGCCGAGCCCGGTGCCGATGGTGAGAATTCCCCAGCGTTTATAGTCCTGCATGAACGGGATCTCGCTCAGGCCCTGCACCACGCCGTCGTTGTGCATCAGCACCACGGTGTCATGATCGCCGATCGTGGGGATGAGGTCGATCAGGCTGTCCGGCAGGTTGAACCGACTGCTTTCCCAGTTTCCCGGCAGGTTCTGCGCGCCCTTTTCAATGGAGCCGTCCGCATCGATGGCCCCCGGGCAGGAGATGCCGATGAACGGCGCGAGTTTCAGCCCCTCGGCCTCCGCCGCCTTGAGCAGTCCCTTCAGCATCCCGGCGAGCGTCTTCACCGCGCCCTCCCGCGTCGGCTCGTCGTCGGCGTGGCGCCACAGCTCGGATTTCCACACCGACGCCTTCGACAGGTCCGGCGCCTTCTTCTGGCGGGTCTCCACCACGCCGCAGCGGATATTGGTGCCGCCGATATCGACCGCGAGCAGGCTGTCATGCCCCTCGAAGATCCAGGACGGCGCAAGATGCGCGCAGCCGATCAGCGCCGCTTCATCGGGATGGAAGCGGATCGGGATCAGGCGCGCCTTCGCGCCCTCCGCCGCCAGGATGATGCCGGCCCGCGCGATCGCCAGTTCGCCGATCCGGCTTTGCCGGAAGCCGCCGCCCACGATGATCGCCTCGGTCTTGTCCCATGCCTTGGTCTTGAGAAAGCGCCGCGTGACATAGGCCAGTTCCTGGGCAAACGCCTCGATGGCGCTATGGACCAGGGCCGCGGCCTCGACATCCGCGCCGATCAGGACCGCGTCCAGCTCCTTCTTGCCGATGTCCTCGGTGGATTTGGCGCCGAACGGGTCTTCGCCATTTTTCTTCAATAATTTCCGCCACTTATCCAGAAGCGCCTGGAACGCGCCCTTGCTGGCGCGATCGCCGAGGAAGCCGTCCTCGTCCTTGAGCTCGATGTTGTAGCTGTCGATATCCACGGAAGGCAGCCGCGAGGCGCCATGGTTGCCAATTCCCGCGGCCGTCGGCGTGTCGTCGCTCATGGGGACCCCTCCTGATGACGCCGTGACAACGGTTCTGGAACCGGATGGTTTCATTCGATCGGAACCCTCCCGAAATCACGGCAAATGGCCGAGAAACCTGCCATTTCCGGTCCCGATCGCCTTGACTCGCGACTTCGACCGGCTATAACTCCGGCCACCGGCGCGGGACGACCTCGCGCCGTGTGTTTTTGCGTGGCCCTCGCGGCCCGCGTAAACCCTTCAACGACTGAACAAGAAGCCGGCCCGGGCCCGACCCGAGCGCCGGGATCGAACACAAAGGACAACAATGATGTTCGCAGTCATCAAAACCGGCGGCCGGCAGTTCCGCGTCGTTCCGGATGATGTTCTCGAAATTGGCAAGATCGCCGGCGACGTCGGCACGATCGTGCAGCTTGGTGAAGTTCTGGTGGTGGGCGGCGATACGCCGGTGCTCGGAGCACCGCTGGTCGCGGGCGCGTCGGTGGCGGCGGAAGTGCTGGACCACAAGCGCGGCCCGAAGGTCATCGCCTTCAAGAAGCGCCGCCGCAAGAACTCGAAGCGCAAGCGCGGCTATCGCGACGAGATCACGGTGATCCGCGTCACCGAGATCCTGACCGACGGCAAGGCCCCGACCGTGGGTCCACGCCCGAAGAAGGCCAAGACCCCTGAGGCCAAAACGACCGAGGCGGCGACCGACGCCGCGTGAGCGGCACGGTCGAAACATATCACCATCAAACGTGACATGATTCCGTCAGGGAATCGGTCTATACGCTGAAGACAAGTTTGGAGACGGAGCCATGGCTCACAAAAAAGCGGGCGGTTCATCGCGCAACGGACGCGACTCGGCAGGCAAGCGCCTTGGCATCAAGGCGTTCGGCGGCCAGCACGTGATTCCCGGCAACATTATCGCGCGTCAGCGCGGCACCACGTGGCATCCCGGCCTTAACGTCGGCATGGGCACGGACCACACCCTGTTTGCCAAGATCGAAGGCAAAGTCGAGTTCCGCGCCAAAGCCAACGGCCGCACCTACATCTCGGTTCTTCCGATGGTGGCCGCGGCTGAATAAACGGTAGACACATCGCGTCTGCCGGTCCCTGTTGAACCGGCGGAGCGCCAGATGGCTCTCAAGGGGAGACGGGAAACCGGCCTCCCCTTTTGTTTTGCGTGTTCGTTGCCGTTCGGGACGAATGCGGGAAGGAGCCAGCCATGTTGCAGCAGATACCGCCATCGGCGTTGCGGGATTCGGGTCCCGTCGTCCTCGAGACCACGCGGCTGGTGTTGCGCCAGCCGACGCTCGCCGACGTCAAGGCCATTGCCGGCATCGTTGGCGACAAGCGGGTGGCCGACAACCTGCGCCGGGTGCCGCATCCCTACACCTTGGACGACGCCGTCAGCTTCGTGACCACGGTGGCCCGCACCAGCGACACCGTGTTCCTGATCGAGCGCGAGCGCGAGGCGGTCGGCCTTGTCGGCATCAGCTGGGGCAGCGAGGCCGCCCCCGAGCTGGGCTATTGCCTCGGCATCGGCCACGGCGGCAAGGGCTACGCCACCGAGGCGGCGCGCGCGGCGATCGACTACGCTTTCGAGGAATTCGCCATCGACCAGTTGCTGGCGGGCGCGCGGGTGCTCAACCCCGCCTCGCGCCACGTGCTGGAGAAGTGCGGCTTCCAGTGGACCGGCGTCGAGCTGCATCGCTCTCTCGCGCTGGGCTCGTCCACGCCGGTGGACCGCTTCAAGCTGGAGCGCGCGGTGTGGGCGTCGCTGAAAAGCTGGAGCAACGCGGCGCGGCGGAGGTAAACACCGGCCGCGCCCTCACACCACCGTCGGCGGGTTCGGCTGCGGCTCGCGGTACATCACCTTGCGCTCGCGCAGGAAGATGTACAGCCCGGCCGCGGTGACAATCACGGCGCCGATCACCGTGTTCGGCGACGGCACATCGCCAAACACCAGGAAGCCGAGCACGATCGCCCACACGATCATAGTGTACTGGAACGGCGCCACCACGCTCGCCGGCGCCACCAGCAGTGCGCGGTTGAGGCACATCACGCCGGCGACATTGACCACGCCGCTGAGCACCAGCAGCGCGGTGATCAGGAGTGGCGGCGACACGAAGTGGAACGTGGAAAGGAACCCGCCGAAGACGAACGAACCCACCACCTGCGCGGTGGCGAGAAAGGTGTCCGGCGTACCACGCAGAAAGCGGGTGACGATCATCATGCCCGACATGCACAGGCTGCCGGCGAGCGCGATCAGCGCCGGTCCCCCCAGCGTCGCGCCGCTCGGGCGCAGCGCGATGATGACGCCGGCGAACCCGACCACCACCGCGCTCCAGCGCCGCCAGCCGACAGGCTCGCGCAGGACGATCGCCGACAGGGCGGTGACGAAGATCGGCGCGGCGAGATAGCAGGTGGTGGCATCCGCCAGCGGAATATATTTCACCGCCGTGAAGTACAGCATGCCATCCGCCACCGAGAACGCCACCCGCAAGGCTTGCAGCGCCGGACGCTGCACCCGGCGCGCGGCGGCGAAATTGTCGCGCGCCAGGAACGGCAGCAGCACCGCCAGCGCGCCGAAGCCGCGGACGAAGAACACCTGCGCCGGCGGATAGGTCGCGACCATCGCCTTGGAGAAGGCATTGGTCAGCGCGAAAATGCCGACGCTCGCCAGCATGAACAGGATGCCGGCAAGTGCGGACGAGCGGCCGATGATCGGCGATTTGGCGAAAGGCGGCATCGGCAGGCAAGCGGGCGAGACGAATCGGAGACGCCGTTGAGGCTGCGGGAGAACGTCATCCAAGACAACTGCCGCGAACGCAGGGCCCGGCCGCGCCAGCGCCTCAGCCGGGCGGCGGCACCATCACCGCCTCGCGCGCCATCCTGCGCTCGCGCAGGAAGATGTAGAGCCCGGCCGCGATGATGATCGCAGCCCCCACCAGCATCGCCACCGAGGGCACGTCGCCGAACACGACGTATCCGAAGATCACCGCCCAGATGATCATGGTGTACTGATAGGGCGTCACCACGCTGGCTTCCGCGAGCTTGAGCGAGCGGTTGACGCACAGCGCCGCGCCGATGGAAATGAATCCGGCGCAGGCGAACAGGCCGAGATCGAACCCTCCCGGCGTGATCCAGCCGAACGGCGCCAGCACCGCACCGAACACCAGGGTGCCGAGAAACTGGGCCGAGGTCAGCACGACGTCCGGCGTGCCGCGCAACGAGCGGGTGATGATCATCAGCGCGGCGAAGGACATGCTACCCGCCAGCGCGATCATCGCCGGCCAGCTCACCGCCTCCGCCGACGGGCGCAGCGCGACGATGACGCCGGCGAAGCCGACCGCGATGGCGCTCCAGCGCCGCCAGCCGACCTGCTCGCCGAGGAAAAGCGCCGAGGCCGCGGTGACGAAGATCGGCGCGGCCAAATAGTAGGTGATGACATCGGCCAGCGGCAGATAGACGGTGGCGAGGAAGAAGGCCGCGACCTCGAGCGTCGACAGCACGACCCGGAGCAGTTGCAGGCCCGGCCGCTGGATGGCGCGGAACGCGGCGCGGCTGCGCCAGATCGCCGGCGACAGCAGCGCCAGGCTGGCCACGGCGCGCAGCAGCAGCAACTGCCCGACCGAATAGGTCGCGACGATGTATTTGCCGAGCGCGTCGCCGAACGAGAACAGCCACACCGCCAGCAGCATCAGCGCGATGCCCGCAAGCCGCGCCGAGCGGTGGCCGGCATCGAGGGAGAGTTTTGCGAACATGGACGGCGCCGGCGAGAAGGAAACCAGACCATGATGGACGCACGCCTTCCGGCGGAACAGACAGCCGGTCCGCAGACAAGGAACGCGTCCCATCAGGGATCGCCCATCCTTTAAGAGGCCACAGCCGTGGCCGCAACCGGCGCGGCTGTGGCCTTTTATCGCCTGTTGCGGCGATGACTGGTTGCCGCAGCGGCGGCCATGGCGCATATAGAGCCCATCTCCGGCGCGCACCGCGGCCATCCCGCCAACGCGCGCCCGCCGCCGGCCGGATCGTTCGGCACGCCGGCCACGGACCATCAACACGGACCACCGATGAAGTTTCTCGACGAGGCCAAGGTCTATATCCGCTCCGGCGACGGCGGCAACGGCTGCGTGGCGTTCCGCCGCGAGAAGTTCATCGAGTTCGGCGGCCCCTCCGGCGGCAATGGCGGCCGCGGCGGCGACGTCATCATCGAAGTCGCCGACGGCCTCAACACCCTGATCGACTATCGCTACCAGCAGCACTTCAAGGCGCAGAAGGGCGGCCACGGCATGGGGTCGGACCGCCATGGCGCGGGCGGCAAGGACATCGTGCTGAAGGTGCCGCTCGGCACCCAGATCTTCGACGAGGACCGCGAGACGCTGATCCACGACTTCACCGCGGTGGGCGAGAAATTCGTGCTGGCCAAGGGCGGCAATGGCGGCTTCGGCAACGCGCATTTCAAAAGCTCCACCAATCGCGCGCCGCGCAACGCCAATCCCGGCCAGCCCGGCGAGGAACGCTGGATCTGGCTGCGGCTGAAACTGATCGCCGACGCCGGCCTGGTCGGACTGCCCAACGCCGGCAAGTCCACCTTCCTGTCGGCGGTCAGCGCGGCGCGGCCGAAGATCGCCGACTATCCCTTCACCACGCTGCATCCCCAGCTCGGCGTCGTCGCCATCGACGGCCGCGAATTCGTGCTGGCCGACATCCCCGGCCTGATCGAGGGCGCGCATGAGGGCGCGGGCCTCGGCGACAGATTCCTCGGCCATGTCGAGCGCTGCCGGGTGCTGCTGCATCTGGTGGACGCCACCTGCGAGCACGCCGGCCGCGCCTACAAGACCATCCGCCACGAACTCGAAGCCTATGACGACAACCTCGCCGACAAGATCGAGATCGTCGCCCTCAACAAGATCGACGCGGTCACGCCGGAGCAGCTCAAGGAGCAGAAGGCGCGGCTGAAGCGCGCGGCGAAGAAGACGCCGCTCTTGCTGTCGGCCGTCTCGCGTGAAGGCGTGCCGGAAGCGCTGCGCGCGCTGGTGGCGGCGATCGGCGACGCGCCGGTGTCCGCCAACGCCCGCAAGGCGATGGCCAGCGCGCCCGACGCCGAGCCGGACTCCGAACCGGAGCCAGCGGGCTGGTCGCCGCTCGGCCGCTGACGCCCTTCGCCGCTCCTTCGCCGCACAATCCGTTCCCGCCAAACGCCGGCTTCTTCATGTCGAACCCCAAGCTCACCAGTTTCCGCCGCATCGTCGTCAAGGTCGGCTCGTCGCTATTGATCGATTCCGCCGCCGGCGAGGTGCGCGAGGACTGGCTCAAGGCGCTCGCCGCCGACATCGCCCGCTTGCACCAGGACGGCAAGGATGTGCTGGTGGTGTCGTCCGGCTCGATCGCGCTGGGACGAAGCCGGCTGAAACTGCCGGCCGGCGCGCTCAAGCTGGAGGAGAGCCAGGCGGCGGCGGCCGTCGGCCAGATCGCGCTGGCGCGCATCTGGTCGGAGGTGCTCGGCGCGCACGGCATCGGCGCGGGACAGATTCTCGTCACCCTGCAGGACACCGAGGAACGGCGGCGCTATCTCAACGCGCGCTCGACCATCTCGAAGCTGCTGGAATGGCGCGCGGTGCCGGTGATCAACGAGAACGATACCGTCGCCACCAACGAAATCCGCTACGGCGACAACGACCGCCTCGCCGCGCGGGTCGCCACCATGACCAGCGCCGATCTCCTGATCCTGCTGTCGGACATCGACGGGCTCTACACCGCCCCGCCCTCGGTCAATCCCAACGCCAGGCTCATTCCCGTGGTCGTAGCCGTCACCGCCGACGTCGAGGCGATGGCGGGCGCCGCCGCATCCGAACTGTCGCGCGGCGGCATGCGCACCAAGATCGAGGCCGCCAAGATCGCGACCAGCGCCGGCACCCACATGCTGATCGCCTCGGGCAAGATCGCCCATCCGCTGCAGGCCATCGCCGATGGCGGACCGTGCACCTGGTTCCTCACCCCCGCCAATCCCGTCACCGCCCGCAAGCGCTGGATCGCCGGGTCGCTGGAGCCGAAGGGCACCCTCGTCATCGACGCCGGCGCGGTGGCGGCGCTGCGCGCCGGCAAGAGCCTGCTGCCCGCCGGCGTGATCCGGGTCGAGGGCCAGTTCGCGCGCGGCGACGCCGTGGTGGTGCGCGGCCCCGACACCCATGAGATCGGGCGCGGGCTTGTCGCCTATGACGCCGAGAACGCCGAGCGCATCAAGGGCCGCTCGTCCGCCGACGCCGCCGCGATCCTCGGCGTCAGCGGCCGCGCCGAGATGATCCACCGCGACGACCTCGTGGTCGGCGGCCCGCGCAGCACCGACTGACTCGCGCGCCGGCCCGCCAAAGCCGCTGTCCCGCGTCATCCAGCCATGCCTCGCGCCCGCCTCGCCGGAGCGGAATTTCTGTGCTAGGGCATGGCGTTAGAGACCCAAGAGCCCATATGACCGCCATGACCGCGCCTCTCAAAGCCCTCGACGGCACCGCCGATCTCGCCGCGCTGATGACCGAACTCGGCGCCGGCGCGCGCGCCGCCGCGCGGGTGTTGGCGCTGGCCCCGACAACGCAGAAGGGCGCGGCGCTCGCCGCCATGGCCGAAGCCATCCGCGCCCATGCGCCGGCGATCCTTGCCGCCAATGCCGAGGACGTGGCGGAGGCCAGGGCCAACGGCGCGAGCAGCGCCTTCGTCGACCGCCTCACGCTGACCGACGCCCGCGTCATGGCCATGGCCGACGGCATCGACGTGGTGCGCGCGATCCCCGATCCGGTCGGCCAGGTTACCGAACGCTGGACCCGCCCCAACGGCATGACCATCGAGCGGGTGCGGGTGCCGCTGGGCGTCATCGGCGTCATCTTCGAGAGCCGGCCCAACGTCGCCGCCGACGCCGGTGCGCTGTGCCTGAAATCCGGCAACGCCGTGATCCTGCGCGGCGGCTCCGACAGTTTCCGCTCCTGCCGCGCCATTCACGCCTGTCTCGTCGAAGGGCTGCGCAACGCCGGCCTCCCCGAGCAGGCCATCGCGCTGGTGCCGACGCGGGATCGCGCCG
This sequence comes from Bradyrhizobiaceae bacterium, assembly GCA_020544565.1. Taxonomy (GTDB): domain Bacteria; phylum Pseudomonadota; class Alphaproteobacteria; order Rhizobiales; family Xanthobacteraceae; genus Afipia. The sequence continues at coordinate 3,438,393 of CP078014.1, read as the reverse complement.
CGGTCGGCCTGATGCTCGCCGGCCTTGGCGGCACCATCGACATCATCGTGCCGCGCGGCGGCAAGAGCCTGGTCGCCCGCGTGCAGGACGAAGCACGCGTGCCGGTGTTCGCGCATCTCGACGGCGTCAATCACGTCTATGTCGACAAGGCGGCCAAGCTCGACATGGCCAAGGCCGTGGTGCTCAACGCCAAGATGCGGCGGCCCGGGGTCTGCGGCGCGGCCGAGACGCTGCTGATCGATCGCGCCGCCGCCGACGCCGATCTCAAGCCGCTGGTGACCATGCTGCTCGACGCCCATTGCGAGGTGCGCGGCGACGCCGAGATCCAGCGTGCGGATGCGCGGGTGAAGCCGGTCAGCGAGGACGACTGGTCCACCGAATACGAGGACGCCATCATTTCGGTGAAACTGGTCGACGGCGTCGACGACGCCATCGCCCATATCGCGCGCTACGGTTCACACCACACCGACGCCGTCGTGACTGAAGACATCGGCGTCGCCGAAAAATTTCTCAACGAGGTCGACTCCGCCATCGTGCTGCATAACGCCTCGACGCAGTTCGCCGATGGCGGCGAGTTCGGCTTCGGCGCCGAGATCGGCATCGCCACTGGCAAATTCCACGCGCGCGGGCCGGTGGGCGCCGAACAGTTGACCAGTTTCAAATACCGCATCCACGGCAGCGGACAGACCCGCCCGTGAGCGCCACGTCCGGGACCGCACCGCCCGGGACCGACGCGCCCGCTTCGGCCTGCCTGTCCCACGGCATTCCGCCGCACACCGCGGGCATGCGCATCGGCCTGCTCGGCGGATCGTTCAATCCGCCGCACGAGGCGCACCGCGCCGTCAGCGTGTTCGCAATGAAGCGGCTCGGGCTCGACCGCATCTGGTGGCTGGTCACGCCCGGCAATCCGCTCAAGCAGGGCCGCGCGCTGCATACGCTGCGCGACCGCATGGCGGCGGCGGAGGCCGTGGCACGCCACCCGCGCATCGAGGTGAGCTGTCTCGAATCCGTCATCGGCACGCGCTACACCGTGGACACGATGACGTATCTGCGCCGCCGCTGCCCCGGCGCGCGCTTCGTGTGGATCATGGGCGCCGACAATCTCGCGCAGTTCGATCGCTGGGAGGGCTGGCGGCGCATCGCCGCCATGGTGCCGATCGCGGTGATCGACCGGCCGCCCGACGGGTTCCGCGCGCTGTCGTGCACGGCCGCCCACGCGCTCGCGCCCTATCGCATCACTGAGCGCAGCGCCGGCACGCTGGCGGACCGCCGCGCTCCGGCATGGACCTTCCTGACCGGGATGAAATCTCCGCTGTCCTCCACCCGCCTGCGGAACCCGGACGGGAGCTGGAAGGAGACGTCCTCGCCATGACGCCGGTGACTCTTTCCGGCCACGGCGCGCGGCAAAAACCGGCTGTGCAATCTGGACGATTGAAACAACTCGCCCCACATGCATATGATTAAGCGGGTGTCGGGATTCGGCGCCCGCGATACAGTGAAAGGAATGGTCCCTGACCACATCTGTATTGTCCAAGACCGCTTCGCCCAAAGCTGCCTCTTCAAGGGCGGCGTCTTCGAAGACCGGTTCATCCAAGACCGGGTCTTCCAAGCCTGTCGCATCGAAGGAGCACAGCGCGGCCGAGCCCGTCCCGGTCGTCTCCGGTCCCGCCGCATCCGTGCGGCCCGACGCCGAGCAGACCCTGAGCCTGATCCTCTCCCGCCTCGACGACATGAAGGCGGAAGATACCGTCACCATCGACCTTCGCGGCAAATCCTCCATCACCGACTACATGGTCGTGACCTCGGGACGGGCCAACCGTCACGTCGGCGCGATCGCGGAGAACGTGGCGAAGGGGCTGAAGGAGAACGGGATCGCTGCGCCTCACATCGAGGGGCTGCCCAACTGCGATTGGGTGCTGATCGATTCCGGCGACGTGATCGTGCATGTGTTCAGGCCGGAAGTCCGCGAGTTCTACAATCTCGAAAAGATGTGGGACTCCGACAAGCGGGCGGCCAAGGCACGCTGAGAAGCGGCACCTGAGAAGCGGCACGCTGAGAAACGGCGCGCCAAGACAAGGAGCGCCGAGAGCGGGGCCGAAGCGTGCAAGGAAGCGCGAGGCATGCGCTTGCATGTCCGCGCGGATACCGGACGGCGACGCGCCGTGCTAGGGATGCGCCATGCGTATCGCCATCGTCGCCATCGGCAAATTGAAGCAAGGCCCGGAGCGGGAACTGGCCGAACGCTATCGCGAGCGCTTCGACGACATCGGCCGCAAGCTCGGCTTTCGCGGCCTTGAAATCCATGAAATTCCCGAGAGCCGCGCGCGCGACGCACCGGCTCGGATCGCCGAGGAAGGCGCAGCGATGGCCGCTCTCATTCATGACAAATCATCCATCATCGCGCTGGACGAACGCGGCGACAGCATCGAAAGCCCTGTTTTTGCGCAACATCTCGGCCGCTGGCGCGACGACGCCGTGCCCGCCGCCGTTTTCCTGATCGGCGGCGCGGACGGACTTTCGCCCGAATTGAGGCGCAAGGCCAAGCTGCGCCTTGCGTTCGGCAAAGCGACCTGGCCGCACCAGATGGTGCGCGTCATGCTGCTCGAACAGGTTTACCGTGCCGCGACCATTTTGTCCGGCCATCCCTATCACCGCGTCTGACGTCCATTGTGAGAGCGCTGCGACAGTGACCCACGCGACCGCACCCGCCCCGACGATGCATCGGCTGATGCGCGCGGCCGCATTGCCGCTGGCGCTGTCATGGCTGCAGGCGTTCGATCCCTGGCTTGCCGTCGCCAACGCGCAGACCGCCGCGACGAAAAACACGACCGCCAGCGCGCCCGATCCGGAGGCGATCAAACAGCGCACGCAGGAACTGGAAGCTGCGCGCGAGCAGCAGAAGAAAGCCGCCGAGCAGGAGCAGAAGCTCAAGGCCGATATCGCCGCCATCGGTCAGGACCGCACCCGGCTGAACCAGCAATTGATCGACATCGCCGCGCGCGTGCGCACCGTCGAAACCGAGATGACCGGCACCGAGGCGCGGCTGCGGCCGCTCGATGCGCGCGAACTCGAAATCCGCGCCTCGCTCGAAACCCGGCGCGACGAAATCGCCGAAGTGCTCGCCGCCCTGCAGCGCGCCGGACGCCATGCCCCGCCGGCGCTGTTCGTGCGACCGGAAGATGCGCTGCAATCGCTGCGCACCGCGATGCTGCTCGGCGCGGTGGTGCCGGAGATGCGCGCGCGCGCCACCAAGCTCGCCAGTGACCTCGGCGAACTGGTCAGCCTGCGCAAGAACATTGCCGAGGAGCGCGACCGGCTCGCGGCCGATCGCGACCGGCTCAACGACGACCGCACCCGGCTCGCGGCGCTGGTGCAGGCGCGCCAGAAGGCGCAGGCCGATGCCGAACGCGATATGGAGGCGGAGCGCCGCAAGGCGCTGGCGCTGTCGAAGCAGGCCGATACCCTTCAGGACCTGATCGCCAAAATGGAGCAGGACGTGAAGGCGGCGGCGAAAGCCGCGGCCGCCGCCGAGGCCAAGGGCACGCCGGTGGCGCTGAACGGCAAGCCCAATCTCGGCGCGCTGAAGGACCCCGCCCGGCTCAGCCCGGCGATCGCCTTCGCCTCGGCCAAGGGTTTATTGCCAATTCCGGTTAACGGCACCCGGATCCGCAGTTTTGGCGGTTCCGACGGCGCGGGCGGCCAGGAAAAGGGCCTTTCCATCGCCACGCGGCCCGGGGCGCAGGTCACAACCCCGTGTGATGGCTGGGTTGTGTATGCCGGGCCGTTCCGTAGCTACGGACAACTCTTGATCCTCAATGCGGGCGGCGGATATCATGTCCTGATCGCCGGGATGGAACGTATTTCGGTCAATATCGGCCAGTTTGTTCTGACGGGAGAACCGGTCGCGACCATGGGGACCACGTCTCAGGTCGCGTCGATTCTGGCGGCTGCATCCAGCCAGCCTGTGCTCTATATCGAGTTCCGCAAGGACGGCGCTCCAATCGATTCAGGCCCATGGTGGGCCGCAAGTGAAGGCGAAAAGGTTCGCGGATGATGCGCAAGACTTCCCTCATTCTTCTCAGCGCCGCGGTCGGCGCGGCGGCGACGCTGTTCCTGACCCAGCCGCGCGCAACGCTGGTGGGTTCGACCGCGCGCGCCGCGTCGTCCGACACCTACCGCCAGCTCAACCTGTTCGGCGACGTGTTCGAACGGGTGCGCAGCGACTATGTCGAGCGGCCCGAAGACAGCAAGCTGGTGGAGAGCGCGATCAGCGGCATGGTGACCGCGCTCGATCCGCACTCGAGCTACATGGACGCCAAGAGCTTCAAGGACATGCAGGTGCAGACCCGCGGCGAGTTCGGCGGCCTCGGCATCGAAGTCACGATGGAGGACGGCCTCGTCAAGGTGGTGTCGCCGATCGACGACACCCCGGCGTCCAAGGCCGGTGTCATGGCCAACGACATCATCTCGCATCTCGACGACGAAGCGGTGCAGGGCCTGACCCTCAATCAGGCCGTCGAGAAGATGCGCGGCCCGGTCAACACCAAGATCAAGCTGCGCATCATCCGCAAGGGACAGGACAAGCCGATCGACGTCACGCTGACCCGTGACAACATCCGCGTCCGCTCGGTACGCGCGCGCGTCGAGGGCGACGACATCGGCTATATCCGCATCACCACCTTCAACGAGCAGACCACCGAAGGTCTCAAGCGCGAGATGGCGAACCTGACCCAGCAGATCGGGGCCGACAAGCTCAAGGGCTTCATCCTCGACCTGCGCAACAACCCGGGCGGCCTGCTCGAGGAAGCGGTGTCGGTGTCCGATGCCTTCCTCGATCGCGGCGAGATCGTCTCGACCCGCGGCCGCAACGCCGAGGAAACCCAGCGCCGCACCGCCAAGCCCGGCGACCTCGCCAAGGGCAAGCCGGTGATCGTGCTGATCAACGGCGGCTCGGCCTCGGCGTCGGAGATCGTCGCCGGCGCGTTGCAGGACCACAAGCGCGCCACCCTGATCGGCACCCGCTCGTTCGGCAAGGGATCGGTGCAGACCATCATCCCGCTCGGCGCGGGCAACGGCGCGCTGCGGCTCACCACCGCGCGCTATTACACGCCGTCGGGCAAGTCGATCCAGGCCAAGGGCATCACCCCGGACATCGAGGTGCTGCAGGACGTGCCGGACGACCTCAAGGCCAAGACCGACACCAAGGGCGAAGCCTCGCTGCGCGGCCACCTCAAGGCCGACGGCCAGGAGGAAACCGGCTCGCAGTCCTACGTGCCGCCGGACACCAAGGACGACAAGGCGCTGAAGTCCGCGACGGATCTGCTGCACGGCATCAAGCAGACCACCTCGGCGCCGCCGTCGGAAAAGACCACCGCGAGCAAGGCCGCCAACTGAGGCGCGGCCAAGCGGCAGGCACGGATCGGATCAGGGCGGCCCTTCGGGGCCGCCTTTTTCATGACCCCGGCTTTCGGCCGCGACCGTGGTAGGATTCGCGCGATTGATTCGCGAGGGCGAGCGCAGTGACCACCGACGATCTGAGCACCCCGCTCGGACAGAAGCGGCCGCGCAGGCGGCGATGGCGGTTTCCGTTCACGGTGGCGCAGGTCGTCGCGACGGCGCTCGGGCTGTTTCTCCTCACTTTTCTCGGCTTCGCCATCTTCAACACCAATCCGATGGGCGGGGAGCCGGTGGCGCGGGTTACCTACGATCCGGCGGCGCTGCCGACTGCGGCGGGGAGCAAGCCCGCTGAGGCGGCCGCGCTCGCGGCTCCAAAACAGACCCCTGCCACCCCGCGGCAGCTCCTGCCCGGACAGCAGACCGTCACCATCATCGACGGCTCCAGCGGTGAGCGCCACGACGTCGTCATCGGTGGCGTGGGCACCGACGCCACCCCGGGCGCGAATATCGGGCCATCGACGGCGACCGGCATCAACCCGAAGCTGCTGGAAAACTCGCGCTACGGCATGATCCCCGTCGCTGCCGACGGGCTCAAGCCGTTCCGCGCCTATGCGGGCGGCAGCGACGCCGAGCGGGCGCGAGCGGCGAAGACCCCGAGCATCGCCATCGTCATCACCGGCCTCGGCGTCGGCGCGGCCAAGACCAATGACGCCATCGCGTGGCTGCCGGCAGCGGTGACGCTCGCGTTCACGCCCTACGGCTCCGATCCGGGCCGGCTGGTGGAGCGCGCCCGTGGCGACAAGCACGAGGTGTGGCTGCAGGTGCCGATGGAGCCGTTCGATTATCCCGACAACGATCCCGGCCCGCAGACACTGCTGACCACGCTGCCGGCGGCGCAGAACGTGGATCGCCTCGCCTGGCACATGAGCCGGTTCCAGGGCTATGCCGGGCTGACGAATTTCATGGGCGCGCGCTTCGCCGCCACCGACGCCGCGATGCAGCCGGTCATCAAGGATGCCGCCCGGCGCGGGCTCGGCTGGCTCGACGACGGCAGCGCACCGCGGAGCGTCGCCGGAACTCTCGCCGAGGCGCACACCATGCCGTTCGCCAGGGCCGACCTCGCCATCGACACGGTGCCGACGCCGGCCGAGATCGACCGGGCGCTGGCGCGGCTGGAGACGCTGGCGAAGGAGCGCGGATCGGCGATCGGAACCGCGTCGGCGTTGCCGATTTCCATCGAGCGCATCGCCACCTGGGCCAAGCAACTGGAGAGCCGGGGCATCATGCTTGTGCCGTTGACAACGGCGATGCTGAAACCAAAATCAAGCTGAGCATCGCGACACCCGCCCCGGACCAAAGGCTTTGACAGTATGACGCGTTACGACGACCTGCCTTATCGGACCTGCGTCGGAATCACCCTGATCAATCCGGACGGACTGGTGTTCATCGGCCGCCGCGTCGGCGGGCCGGAACATGTCGACCAGACCCATGTCTGGCAGATGCCGCAGGGCGGCGTCGATGCCGGCGAGGACACCTGGGCGGCCGCCAAGCGCGAACTTTACGAGGAAACCAACGCGCGCTCGGTGGAGAAGATCGGCGAAGTGGCCGAGTGGCTGACCTACGACATTCCGCGCACCGTCGCTGGCCGCGCCTGGAAGGGCCGGTTCCGCGGCCAGAAGCAGAAATGGTACGCCATGCGCTTCACCGGCAAGGACAGCGAGATCAACGTCGCTGCGCCGGCCGGCCACAAATCGGAATTCATCGCCTGGCGCTGGGAGCCGATGCAGAACCTGCCCGAGCTGATCGTGCCGTTCAAACGCCCGGTCTACGAGCGGGTGGTGCAGGAATTCGCCCGCTTCGCGGCGAGATGACCGCGCGGCGCATTCACGCCGCGGGCTCAAACGCACAGCGCAGAATGTAATCGCAATGCGCCGCCGCCGTGGCGTGGGTAAAGGCGTGTGCGCGCGCGGCGATCGCCATGGCGCACAAACGCTCCTTGTCGGTCAGCGCCGCGACCGCGCGCCGCTCCAGCCCGCCCGGCTCCGGATCGTAATAGAGGCCGTGGACGCCCTCCACCATCGGCGCCTGGCGGATGATGGTCGGATGGTTCATCAGCGGCACGGTCTGAACCATGGCGGCTTCGTAATGCCGGTAGCAATCCCAGCCGAGCCCTTCCGGCGACCACGCGATCCAGGAATGCGACATCCGCTCCAGATAGGCGCGGCGATCGAGGCGTTCGGTCGGCTGATCGATCTTGTAGCCCAGCGCCTTCAGGCGCTCGAGCTCGGGCAGTCCCGCAGCGCGCACGCTGGAATTGCCCTCCACCGCGCCGATGAAAAAAATATCGTGGGTCTTGTCCGGAAAGGGCGCGGTCCGCAGCGCCGGATCGACATCGAGCACCGGCAGCACGACCGGCTTCAGTTTGCGGATGCGCCGCTGCCAGCGCGGCTTCCTGCGAAAGCGCAGAGCCGGCAGATTGGGATGCGCGGACCCGTAGAACACCTGCCAGTTGTCCACCGGCAGCTCGCGCTTGAGAAACACCGCGGCCTTGTCGAGCAGGAAGATCGCGCTGCGCGGGATGCCGAACGCATCGCCCATATCGACGGCGACCACCGGCACCTTGGGATCACGCCAGCGCAGCAGGCTGACGCCGAAGGCGCGCGTCAATCCCGCCCAGGGATGAAGCGGCGTGGCGAGCAGGCCGCGAAACCAGTAACGCGGGTGCCACGCCGAATAGCGATGCGGATAGACCACGACCACATCGTATTGGCCCTCGCGCGCGGCGCGCAGCGCGCGCATGACGCGCCCGGGCGTGGCCATGCCGTCGATCATACCCGGATCGGCGGGCGGGCGCGCGCCGGTCCTCAGCAACGTGGTGCGCTCGGGATAGCGGGTCTTGATGTGAGCGTAGTCGCCGATGACGAGGATGCGCAGCGACGAGGGATCGGGAATTCCGGTCACGGCCGCATACTCGCAGCGGCATGTCGCGGCCAGATCGCGTGGCGGCGAAGCGTCATGACCTTCCCTGAAGAACGGCCGCGGCCGTCATGCCGGACACAGGCGGTGAGCCCGCGCCGCGTCCGGCTCAATGCATAGCCGTCGAAATAACTTGCTGATGAATCGCCTTGAAGTGGTCGAGGCGGGTGATGGCGCGGTCGAGCGCGCTGCCCTCCTCCTCCTTCAGGGCTTCTTCCATCTCGGCGATCTGCTGCGCGAGCAACTCGCGATCCAATTCCGCCAACGAGGTGGCGGTATCGGCGAGCACGGTGAGGCCCTTGGCGGAAATCTCGGCGATGCCGCCGAGCACGATGATCTTCTCGTGCTTGCCGCCGACGGTGATGGTGAGGACGCCGGGGCGGACGCTCGCCACCAGCGGCGCGTGGCCGGCCATCACGCCGAGATCGCCTTCGACGCCGGGAATATCGACCTGTTCGACTTCGCCCGAGAAGGCGATCTTTTCAGGCGAGACGAGATCGAAGTGGAAGGTCGCCATGATTCACTATCTCGTTGTCTTCACCTCTCCCGCTTGCGGGGGAGGTCGAACGCGCAGCGTTCGGGAGGGGAAAATCGAGAGGAAGCCAAGCCCCCTCCCCAACCCTCCCCCGCAAGCGGGGGAAGGGGAAAACTCTTAAGCCGCTTCCGCCGCGAGCTTCTTGCCCTTCTCGACGGCTTCCTCGATGGTGCCGACCATGTAGAAGGCCGCTTCCGGCAGGTGATCGTACTTGCCCTGGCAGAGATCCTTGAAGCCCTTGATGGTGTCGGCGAGTTCAACGAACTTGCCCGGCGAGCCGGTGAAGATTTCCGCGACGTGGAACGGCTGCGACAGGAAGCGCTCGACCTTGCGGGCGCGCGCCACGGTCAGCTTGTCCTCTTCCGACAGTTCGTCCATGCCGAGAATGGCGATGATGTCCTGCAGCGACTTGTAGCGCTGCAGCACCTGCTGGACGAGACGCGCGGTCTGGTAGTGCTCCTCGCCGACGATCAGCGGGGAAAGCATGCGCGAGGTCGAGTCGAGCGGGTCCACCGCCGGGTAGATGCCCTTTTCCGAGATGGCGCGGTTGAGCACCGTGGTCGCGTCCAAGTGGGCGAACGAAGTCGCCGGCGCCGGGTCGGTCAAGTCGTCGGCCGGCACGTAAATGGCCTGCACCGAGGTGATCGAGCCCTTGTTGGTGGTGGTGATGCGCTCCTGCAGCGCGCCCATGTCGGTGGCCAGCGTCGGCTGATAGCCCACCGCCGAGGGGATGCGGCCGAGCAGCGCCGACACTTCCGAGCCCGCCTGGGTGAAGCGGAAGATGTTGTCGACGAAGAACAGCACGTCCTGACCCTGATCGCGGAAGTGCTCGGCGACGGTGAGGCCGGTGAGGCCGACGCGGGCGCGCGCGCCCGGCGGCTCGTTCATCTGGCCGTACACCAGCGCGCACTTCGAGCCGTCGCCGCCGCCCTTCTTGTTGACGCCGGATTCGATGAACTCGTGATAGAGGTCGTTGCCCTCACGGGTACGCTCGCCGACGCCGGCGAACACCGAGTAGCCGCCGTGGGCCTTGGCGACGTTGTTAATCAGTTCCTGAATGAGCACGGTCTTGCCGACGCCGGCGCCGCCGAACAGGCCGATCTTGCCGCCCTTGGCGTAAGGCGCGAGCAGATCGACGACCTTGATGCCGGTGACGAGAATCTCGGCTTCGGTGGACTGGTCGGTGTAGAGCGGCGCTTCCTGATGGATGGCGCGGGTGCCTTCGGCCTTGATCGGGCCCTGCTCGTCCACCGGCTGGCCGATGACGTTCATGATGCGGCCGAGCGTGCCGTCGCCCACCGGCACCTTGATCGGCGCGCCGGTGTCGGTGACTTCCTGGCCGCGCACCAGACCTTCGGTGGTGTCCATGGCGATGGCGCGCACGGTGGATTCACCGAGATGCTGCGCCACTTCGAGCACCAGGCGGTTGCCGCCGTTGGTGGTCTCGATAGCGTTGAGAATAGCCGGCAGGTGGCCGTCGAACTTCACGTCGACGACGGCGCCGATGACCTGCGTGATGCGTCCGGTCTGGTTGGCGGGTGATGCCATGGGGGTCTCTCCTTAAAGCTCGGTCTAAACGGCGACGGGCTCAGATGGCCTCGGCGCCCGAAATGATTTCGATCAGTTCCTTGGTAATCATCGCCTGACGCGTGCGGTTGTAGATCAGCGTCTGCTTGCGGATCATGTCGCCGGCGTTGCGGGTGGCGTTGTCCATCGCGCTCATCTGCGCGCCGTAGAACGAGGCGTTGTTCTCCAGCAGCGCGCGGAAGATCTGCACCGCGAGGTTGCGCGGCAGCAGGCTCGACAGGATTTCGTCCTCGGCCGGCTCGTAGTCGTAGACGGCGGTCGCGCTGTCCGGGGCCTCGGCCAGCTCCAGCGGGATGATCTGCTGCGCGGTGGGAACCTGCGCGATCACCGACTTGAAGCGCGAATAGAACAGCGTGCAGACGTCGAACTCGCCGGCGTCGAACATCGCCACGATCTTCTTGGCGATGTCCTCGGCGTTCTTGAAGCCGAGCACCTTGACCGAGCGCAGTTCGACATTGCCGACGATCTGGCGCTCGAACTGGCGGCGGAGCTGCTCGTAGCCCTTGCGGCCGACGCAGAAGAACTTGACCTCCTTGCCCTGATTCATCAGGGCCAGCGCCCGCTCGCGCGCGAGGCGGACGATGGAGGAGTTGAACGCGCCCGACAGGCCGCGCTCGCCGGTGCATACCAGCAGGAGATGAACCTTGTCGCTGCCGGTGCCCTTGAGCAGCGCCGGCGCGGAGCCCGATCCCGCCGCCGCAGCGGCGATGTTGGTGATCACCGCGTCCATGCGCTCGGCATAGGGGCGCGCGGCTTCGGCCGCGGTCTGGGCGCGCCGCAACTTCGACGCCGCGACCATCTGCATGGCCTTGGTGATCTTCTGCGTCGCCTTGGTCGAGGCGATGCGGACGCGCATGTCCTTGAGAGACGCCATTCTTTATCTCACCCTGACGACCAGCATCATCGATCCGGCCGCAAATTTCTCAGCTCGTCATGCCCGGCCCTGTGCCGGGCATCCACGTCTTCCTTCTCCGCCACGCCCCTTAAGACGTGGATGGCCGGGACGAGCCCGGCCATGACGGGAATCAAGCGAACGTCTTGGCGAAGCCTTCGACCACGCCCTTGAGCTTGGCGGCGCTGTCGTCGGACAGGTCCTTCGAGTCGCGGATCGCATTGAGAAGGTCGGCATGCTTGCCGCGCAGCAGCGACAGCAGGCCGTCCTCGAAGGCGCGCACCTTGGCGACCGGGATACCGTCGAGATAGCCGTTGACGCCGGCGTAGATCACCACGACCTGCTCTTCCATCTTCAGCGGCGAGAACTGCGGCTGCTTGAGAAGTTCGGTGAGGCGCGAACCGCGCGCCAGCAGGCGCTGGGTCGAGGCGTCGAGGTCGGAGCCGAACTGCGCGAACGCCGCCATTTCGCGGTACTGCGCAAGCTCGCCCTTGATCTTGCCGGCGACCTTCTTCATCGCCTTGGTCTGCGCCGACGAACCGACGCGCGACACCGACAGGCCGACGTTCACCGCCGGGCGGATGCCCTGGAAAAACAGGTCGGTTTCGAGGAAGATCTGGCCGTCGGTGATCGAGATCACGTTGGTCGGAATGTAGGCCGACACGTCGTTGGCCTGGGTTTCGATCACCGGCAGCGCGGTCAGCGAACCGTTGCCGTGGTCGTCGTTGAGCTTCGCCGCGCGCTCGAGCAGGCGGGAGTGCAGGTAGAACACGTCGCCCGGATAGGCTTCGCGGCCCGGCGGACGGCGCAGCAAGAGCGACATCTGGCGATAGGCGACGGCCTGCTTGGACAGATCGTCATAGATGATGACGGCGTGCATGCCGTTGTCGCGGAAGTATTCGCCCATGGTGCAGCCGGTGAACGGCGCGAGGTACTGCATCGGCGCGGGGTCCGAGGCGGTGGCGGCGACGACGATGGAATATTCCAGCGCGCCCTGCTCCTCGAGCACCTTGACGAACTGCGCGACGGTGGAACGCTTCTGGCCGATCGCGACATAGACGCAGTACAGCTTCTGGCCTTCCGGCGCGCCTGCGACGTTGAGCGGCTTCTGGTTGAGAATGGTATCGAGCGCGATCGCGGTCTTGCCGGTCTGGCGGTCGCCGATGATCAGCTCGCGCTGGCCGCGGCCGACGGGGATCAGGGCGTCGATGGCCTTGAGGCCGGTCGCCATCGGCTCGTGCACCGACTTGCGCGGAATGATGCCGGGCGCCTTGACGTCGACGCGCTTGCGCTCGGTCGCCTGGATCGGGCCCTTGCCGTCGATCGGATTGCCGAGCGCGTCGACCACGCGGCCGAGCAGCCCTTTGCCGACCGGCGCGTCGACGATGGCGCGGGTGCGCTTGACGGTCTGGCCTTCCTTGATCTCGCGGTCCGCGCCGAAGATCACGATGCCGACATTGTCGCTTTCGAGGTTCAGCGCCATGCCGCGGGTGCCGTTCTCGAACTCGACCATTTCACCGGCCTGGACGTTGTCCAGACCGTAGACGCGGGCAATGCCGTCGCCGACCGAGAGAACCTGACCGACTTCCGAGACTTCGGCTTCCTGGCCGAAATTCTTGATCTGGTCCTTGAGGATTGCGGAAATTTCCGCGGCGCGGATGTCCATCAGCCTGCCTCTTTCATCGCGTGCTTGATCGAATTGAGTTTGGTGCGAAGCGAACTATCGACCATGCGGCTGCCGAGCTTGACCACAAGCCCGCCGATGATCGACGGATCGACCTTCACGTTGAGATCAACGTCCTTGCCCGACACTGACTTCAGCGCGGCCTTGAGGGCGTCGAGATTCTTGTCGCTGAGCGGCTCCGCCACGGTGACGTCCGCGGTGGCCTCGCCCTTGAACTTCGCGACCAGCGCGCGGAAGGCGCGGATCACGTCGGTGACCGCGAACAGCCGGCGATTGGCGGTGAGCACCTTCAGGAAATTGGCGGCGATGCCGGTGATGCCGGCCTTGGCCAGCACCGCGTCGAGCGCCTTGGCCTGGGCCTCGGCGGTGAACACCGGGCTGCGCACCAGCCTGACGAGATCGGGACTGTCCGCCAGCATGGCCGCGAACTTGTCGAGGTCCGCCTTGACGGCATCGACGGATTTCTGGTCGCGCGCCAGTTCAAACAGCGCCGTCGCATAACGGCCGGACACGCCAGATACGGAAGGATCTTCAGCTGCCACAGATAAGCTCTTCTAGCTGTCGAATGCCCAAGAACGAGACCGCCGCCGCACGACATGCGCCTTGACGGCACCGAGCGACCTGAGTGCGATCCAAACGCGGTCTAAGTCCTTGGAATTCAAGCGGGACTTCGATTTCCGGCCGGAGCGACCTGCCCGGCAGCCCAAAATCGCGGTTTTGCTAACATAGCGCGCGCGCAGGCGCAACATGACCGCGACCGCGAAGACGCTTTATCGCGCGGCCGGGTTGTCGCATGCCGCGCCGCTCCGACAGACGCCACATCGGGCGGCGCGGCGGCGAGGATCGCGCCACCCGCCCGCCCGTTTCGGGAACCCAAAGCGTCCGAGCTGCCCGATTCGCTCATGCTGCATTGCACTCATCGCATGGCAGGACGGTCCCGTGCCCGCCCGCCTTTTACTACGCGCTAAAGATGAGCGGCCGCCGAATACCGTATTCGTTCTGATACATAAGTACAGATTTTTCAGAATACTGAAAAACTCAAGTAAACAAGATATTCCGGCGAGGGACGAGCCAATACCCGATGCTATAGGGAACAAGAACCCTGCCGCCTTTATGCCTCATTAGTGGAAGACCGGTCCCGTCACGCAAGCGCCGGCACGATCTAGCCAGCGTCTTGATCGATATACCACGATGGGGAACCACTATATGTTGATAGCTCTCAAGGGCGCGCCGAGGCCGTCTGTGACCACCCGGAATGGCTCGATGGCGCTGCTGGCTGTCGGACTGCTCGCTGTCACCGCTTCCGCCAGCGAGGCCGCCGGCCGCAAGGGCTGGCGCGAGGCCAATGCCTCCGTCGGCTCCAGCCACAGCTTCTCGGGGAAGGCGTCGTATTACGGCAACGAGTCCGGCAGCCGCACCGCTTCCGGCCAGCGCTTCAATCAGGAGGCCATGACCGCCGCGCACCGGACCCTGCCGTTCGGAACCAAGCTCAAGGTCACCCATAGCGGCCGCAGCGTCGTCGTCACCATCAACGATCGCGGCCCGTTCATCCGCGGCCGCGTGCTCGACCTGTCGAAAGGCGCAGCCCGGGCGATCGGCCTCACCGGCCGCGGCGTCGGCATGGTGGTCGCCGAGGTTCAGTAAGCACGAGCATGATGCCGAAAAGTGCGAAGCGGTTTTGGATCACGCCATGCGCAACCGACTGAGTTTGTAGCGTAGCGTTGCGTAAAGTGTGTTGCGTATGAGTGATGAGAGCCGGCGCGAATGCCGGCTCTTTCGTTTTTGAGGGCGGCCTATTTCATCATGGGCCGCAGGTCGATGATAACGATCGAGTACGGCTCTCCTTCGTCGTTCCCGCGCAGGCGGGAAGGTGGATTCACATTCGAAGTGCAACATTTGGGCGAAGGCCTCGGCTGGCGTGCTGAAGTCGAGGCACTTGCGCGGAGTATTGTTATAGGCGGCGACGAGCTTGCGGAAGCGGGCGTTTGAGAGTGTGGCGAGGTCGGTCTTTCGGGGAATGAAGCGGCGCATCCGGCCGATCGCGTTCTCGATGCCGCCCTTCTGCCAGGGCGCGTAGGGATCGCAGAAGAAGGTCTCGATCTGAAGATCGTGCAGCGCCAGATGGCGGGCAAACTCGGTGCCGTTGTCGAAGGTGACGGTCCGGCGGAGCGGTTGCGGGATCGCGCCGAACAGGTCGACCAGATGGCTGGCGACGCCGTTGGCCGCCTTGCTGGCGAGCCTGGTGGCCAGCAACAGGCGGGACTTGCGGTCATGCACGGTGAGGATGGCCTGGCCGTATTTGGCGAACATCATCAGGTCGGCTTCCCAATGACCGCAGGTCTTGCGGTCATTGGCCTCGGGCGGCCGTTTTGCCACGGAAACACGGCCTTCAATGAAGCTCGCGGGGCTGCCGCCCCTCCTGCCGCGACAGCCGCGCCGGCTCTTGCCGCGCGGCAGGTAGCGCCGCCAGCGGTAGTCCCTGGTGCGGGCGAGCTGGGCGTAGATGAAGCGGTAGATGGTCTCATGGCAGATCACCTTGCGGCCCTGGTCGCGCGCCAGACGGCCGGCGATCTGCTCGGGCGACCATCCGCTGGCGAGCCGCTCGAGCACGGCGGCCCGCAAGCGCTCATCGCGCTCCAGCCGCATGCCCTTCCAGCGTCGGGCACGGCTCTGCTGGTTGGCGTAACTGGAGCGGTATCCGACCTGCGCGCCACTATTGCGCTTCAGCTCCCGAGAAATCGTTGATGGCGAGCGATCCAGAGCTGCCGCGATTTGCCGGATCGAGCTGCCATTGGCCGAAAGACGGGAAATCTCGCAGCGATCGTCCAGGGAAAGCTGATCGTAACTCCGCCCCATGGCAACACCTCCAAAAGAAAGTGTTGCACTTCGTTTGTGAACTCAGGGAATCCACTCTTGCTCCAAATCGTAAAGCCTGGGTCCCCGCCTGCGCGGGGACGACAATTGAGAATTGACTGGATTGCATCGTCGCTCGCGCTCCTCGCAATGACGGCTACAAAAAGCTCTGCGGATCGATGTCCACTTCGAGCTTGAGGCTGCCGGTCGCTTTCGGCGCGGCGGCGAGCCAGTCGCGCAGACAGGCCGACAGATCGAACGCGCGCGCGGATTTCACCAGCAGGCGGAACCGATAGCGGCCCTTGATCACGGCGAGCGGCGCTTCGGCGGGGCCGAGCACCTGCACGCGCTCGTCGCGCGGCGCGAGCGCGGCGAGCCGGCGCGCGAAGCCTTCCGCCGAGGGGCGGTCGCCAGCCGAGACGATCAGCGACGCCAACCGCCCGAACGGCGGATACAACGCGCGCTCGCGCGCCTCGATCTCGCTGTCGTAAAACGCCTCGCGATCGCAGGCGACCAGCGCCTTCATCACCGGATGCTCGGGCTGATGGGTCTGCAGGAAACCGGTGCCGCGGCCCTGCTCGCGCCCGGCGCGGCCGATCACCTGATTGAGCAACTGGAAGGTGCGTTCGGCGGCGCGCGGATCGCCGTTGCCGAGACCGAGATCGGCATCGACCACGCCGACCAGATTGAGACGCGGGAAGTTGTGGCCCTTGGCCACCAGTTGCGTGCCAATGATGATATCGACGCGGCCCTCGGCGATCGCGTTCAATTCCGCGCGCATGGTCTCGATGTCGGTGATGAGATCGCTCGACAGCACCAGGGTGCGCGCTTCGGGAAACAGATTGGCCGCTTCCTCCTGCAGCCGCTCGACGCCGGGACCGATGGCGGCCAGCGAGTCCTCCGCGCCGCATTGCGGGCACTGGTGCGGGCGCGGCATCGAGAAGCCGCAATGATGGCAGACGAGGCGCTGGCGGAAGCGGTGATCGACCAGCCAGGCATCGCAGATGTTGCAGGAGAAGCGGTGGCCGCAGGCGCGGCACAGCGTCAGCGGCGCGTAGCCGCGACGGTTGAGAAACAGCAGCGCCTGCTCGCGCCGTTCGATGGCGATCTGCACGGCTTCCGCCAGCCGCGGCGAGATGAAGCGGCCGCGCGCGGGGCCTTCGTGGCGCAGGTCGATGGCCTCGATCTGAGGCATGTGCTGGCCGCCGAACCGCGACGGCAGCGCCACCCGCGTATAGCGGCCCTTGCGCGCATTGACCTCGCTCTCCACCGACGGCGTCGCCGAACACAGGATAACGGGGATCTTGGCGATATGGCCGCGCACCACCGCCATGTCGCGGGCGTGATAATGCACGCCCTCGTCCTGCTTGTAGGCCTGGTCGTGCTCTTCGTCGACGATGACGAGGCCGAGCGCGGCATAGGGCAGGAACAGCGCCGAACGCGCACCGACCACGACCCGCGCCTCGCCCGACGCCACCGCCGCCCAGTTGCGCGCGCGCGTGCGCGGCGTCAGTTCCGAGTGCCACTCGATCGGCCGCACGCCAAAGCGTTGCGCGAAGCGGTCGAGGAACTGGCCGGTGAGCGCGATCTCCGGCATCAGGATCAGCGCCTGCCGCCCGCGCCGGACGATCTCGGCCACCGCCTCGAAATAGACCTCGGTCTTGCCGGAGCCGGTGACGCCGTCGAGCAGTGCGACGCTGAAGGCATCCCGCGCCGCCATCTCCCTCAATGCGGCGGCGGCGACGCCCTGCTCCGGCGAGAAATCGGGCCGGGCGAAATCGGGATCGGGTTCCGCCACCGCCTGGCGCGGCAGCGGCTCGGTGGCCAGCGTGCCCTCATCGACCAGGCCGTCGATCACGCTGGAGCTCACCCCGGCCTCGCGCGCGGCCTCCGACTTGGCGTGCAGCAACCGGTCCGACAGAAGCTCGATCACGCGACGGCGCGCCGGGGTCATGCGCGGTGGCGGCGCGCCCACCAGCCGCACCCCCACGCGCATGCGCTCGGGCCCGAGATGCTCGCCCATGCGCAGCGTCATGCGCAGCACCATGCCGCGCGCCGACAGCGTATAGCCCGCCACCCAGTCGACGAAGCTGCGCAGTTCCTCGCGCAGCGGCGGCACGTCGAGCCGGTGGCCCACGTCTTTCAGCCGGTTATGCAGCCGCGGATCGGGGTTCGGGTTGTCGGCCCACACCACCGCGGTGACGTCGCGCGCGCCGAGCGGCACGCTGATCACGTCGCCGGGCGCAAGATCCGCGTCGTCGGCCACGCGATAGGAATAGGTCTGGTTCAGCGCCACCGGGACGAGAACATCGACGACTCGTCGGGCCATGGCGAAAGGGATCCGGATTAACAGGGATATAACGAAAAGGGTGCGATAAACCGATTCCTGTCAAGCATCGGACATCTGATGGCCCGCGCCACTGCCGCACCCGACACCAATCCCGCGCAGGCGCGGCTCACCTGCGCCGCGCCGGACCTCCTGGCCGAGATGGCGCGCTGGCTGGCGCATCTGCGCGCCGAACGGCGGCTGTCGCCGAAGACGCTGGAGGCTTATGAGCGCGACCTGCGCCAGTGCCTGGTGTTTCTGGGCGAGCATTGGGGCGGCGCGGTGACGCTTAAGCAATTCGCCGCCATCGAGGCCACCGACGTGCGCGCCTTCATGGCGTCGCGCCGCACTGAAGCCGTCGGCGGGCGATCGCTGATGCGGGCGCTGGCGGGGCTGCGCTCGTTCGGCCGGTTCCTGGAGCGCGAGGGCAAGGGCAAGGTCGGGGCGCTGTCCGCCATCCGCGCCCCCAAGATCGGCAAAAGCCTGCCGAAACCCATCGAGATGACCTCGGCGAAACGGATGACCGACGCCGATATCCGCGCCGGCGAAAACCGCGAGCCGTGGATCTGGGCCCGCGACGCCGCGGTGATGGCGCTGCTCTATGGTTCGGGCCTGCGCATTTCCGAGGCGCTCGGCCTCAAGCGCCGCGAGGTGCCGCGCCCCGGCGAGGGCGACGTCATCATCGTCACCGGCAAGGGCAACAAGACGCGGATGGTGCCGGTGCTGCGCAACGTGCTGGCGCTGGTGGCCGACTATGTCGCCATGTGTCCGCACGGGCTGCCGCCGGACGGCCCGATCTTCGTCGGCGCGCGCGGCGGCCCGCTGTCGCCGCGCATCATCCAGCTTACCATGGAGCGGCTGCGCGGCGCACTCGGCCTGCCCGACAGCGCCACGCCCCATGCGCTACGCCATTCCTTCGCCACGCATCTGCTCAGCCGTGGCGGCGACCTGCGCTCCATCCAGGACCTGCTCGGCCACGCCTCGCTTTCGACCACGCAGATCTACACCGGCATCGACGCCGAGCGGTTGATGGACGTCTACAACACCGCGCACCCCCGCGCCTGATCGCATTTTGTCGCCCGGTGTGGCCCGGCCGCCTCTTGCGCGCCGCGCGCCGTTCAGTCAATCGTGGCGCCCTTTCGATTACAGGAAAGCATCACATGGGCGCGCACGAAAGCATCGAACACGCCGAGCATGCCGAACACGCCTCCGGCTCCAACAAGAAGATCGCGCTGCTGATCGCGATCATGGCCCTGTTCCTGGCGCTGTCGGAAACGCTGGGCAAGGGCGCGCAGACCGAATCCATCAGCCGCAATGTCGAAGCCGCCAACCTGTGGGCGTTCTTCCAGGCCAAGAGCGTCCGCCGCACCGTGGTGCAGACGGCATCCGAGCAGGCCCGCCTCACCCTCGGTGCGGCCAGCGACGACGCCCAGAAAGCCGCGCTCGCCAAACAGATCGACGATTGGACCAGAACCGCCGCGCGCTATCGCTCCGAGCCGGACACTGGCGAGGGCTCCGAGCAGCTCGCCGCGCGCGCCAAGCACGCCGAGCACGAGCGCGATCTCGCGCTGGCGCGTTACCATCATTACGAGGTAGCCTCGGCCGCATTCCAGATCGGCATCGTGCTGGCGTCGGCCACCATCATCACCGGCATGGCGGCGCTGGCCTGGATCGCCGGCGCGATGGCGCTGACGGGCCTCGCCTTCACCGCCATCGGCCTGTTCGCGCCCCACGCCGTGCATCTGATGTGAAGCGGCCGCGCCTCAGGACGAGCGCGAGGTGTGCATGCGCCGCCGCAGGCGGCTGAGGAAACCCGACGACGCGCGCCGGCGCAGGCGCGCCGTCCATTGCCGGATGGCGCGCCGGAACGGCGCGACCAGCGCGAGCGCCCTGGCGCGCAGATCGATGACAAAATCATAGAGCCGGCGAAACCACGCCATCTGCAACAGCTTGTCGCGGGTCACGTCGAACACGAAAGCAATCAGGCCGACGCCGAGAACCTTATGCGCGACCATCACCGCCATCGCGGCGACGAGACGCTTGTGCGCCAGCAGCCAGCCTTCGAGCAGCCCGACCGGCGCCAGCAAGATGACCGGCACCGCGAACACGATCAGCGTCGCGCCCGGTGAAAGGTAGGCGATGCACCCGGCCAGCCATCGCTTGAGGCGGGGCAGCGGGATCAGCGCCACCACGCGCGCGATCACCGGCTCGACGCGCTCCCACAGCCACGCCTCGAACAGGAAGATCAGCGCAAGCAGCACCCACAGCGGACGCAGCCACCGACGCATGACGAATCCTTGATCCCGCGCGGCCGGCACCGTGCCGGCCGGCTTTCACATATGGATGGCGCGCTTGTCGACCGCAAGCGCGGCCTCCTTCACGGCCTCCGGCAGCGTCGGATGGGCGTGGCAGGTGCGCGCGATGTCTTCCGACGACGCGCCGAACTCCATCGCCACCGCAGGCTCCGCGATCATGTTGCCGGCGTCGGCGCCGACGATGTGCACGCCGAGCACGCGGTCGGTTTTCGCATCCGCGAGAATCTTGACGAAGCCGTCGGTCTGCTGGTTGGCCTTGGCGCGGCCGTTTGCGGTGAACGGGAACTTGCCGACAGTGTAGGCGACATTCGCCGCCTTGAGATCGTCCTCGGACTTTCCGACGGACGCAATTTCCGGATAGGTGTAAACCACCGCCGGGATCACGTCGTAATTCACATGCCCGGCCTGGCCGGCGATGATCTCGGCCACCGCGACGCCCTCGTCCTCGGCCTTGTGCGCCAGCATCGGGCCGGTGATCACATCGCCGATGGCGTAGATGCCAGCAACGCTGGTGGCGAAATGCGCGTCGGTCTTGACCCGGCCGCGCTCGTCCATCGCCACGCCCGCCTCCTGCAGGCCGAGCCCTTCGGTGTAGGGCACGCGGCCGATGGCCACCAGCACCACATCGGTTTCGAGCGCTTCCGCCGCGCCGCCCGACTTTGAATCAGATTTGGCCGGCTCGATCGTCGCCTTGAGCCTCTTGCCCGACGCATCGACGCCCGTGACTTTCGCGCCGAGCCGGAATTTCATGCCCTGCTTCTCCAGCAGGCGCTGCGACTGCCGCGCGACCTCGGAGTCCATGCCCGGCAGGATGCGGTCGAGGAATTCCACCACCGTGACCTCGGCGCCGAGGCGGCGCCACACCGAGCCGAGCTCGAGACCGATCACGCCGGCGCCGATCACCAGCAGGCTCGCAGGCACCTTGTCCAGCGTCAGCGCGCCGGTCGAGGACACAACGCGCTTCTCGTCGATGGCGATGCCCTTGAGCTGCGCGACGTCGGAGCCGGTGGCGATGACGATGTTTTTCGTTTCCAGCGTCTGCGCCTTGCCGTCGCCGCCGGTCACCTCCACCTTGCCGGGCGCGACGATGCGGCCGGTGCCGTGGACGACGTCGATCTTGTTCTTCTTCATCAGGAAGTCGACGCCCTTGACGTTGCCGTCGACCGCCTCGTCCTTGAACGCCAGCATCTGCTTGAGGTCGAGCTTGGGCTTGGACACGCCGATGCCCATCTTCGCGAAGGCGTGGCCCGCTTCCTCGAACAACTCGGAAGCATGCAGCAGCGCCTTCGAGGGAATGCAGCCGACATTCAAACAGGTGCCGCCAAGGGTGGCGCGCTTTTCCACCACCGCGGTCTTGAGGCCGAGCTGGGCTGCGCGCACCGCGCAGACATAACCGCCGGGGCCGGTGCCGATGACAATGAGATCGTAAGAAGCCATGACAACTAATCCTGCAAAGGTGAGGGCGGCGAGCTAGCGGCCGCCCGAGACATCGAAGATGGTGCCGGTGACGTAGGACGCCTCGTCCGACATCAGCCAGACCACGGCGTTGGCCACTTCCTCGGCGGTGCCGACGCGCTGCATCGGCACGGTATGCGCCAGCCTCTGGGCGCGGCCGGCCTCGCCGCCGCTGGCGTGAATATCGGTATCGATCAGGCCCGGCCGGATCGCATTGACGCGGATGCCCTCGGCGCTGACCTCGCGCGCGAGCCCGACGGTGAAAGTGTCGATCGCGCCCTTGGAGGCGGCGTAGTCCACATAGAGGCCGGGCGAGCCCAGCGTCGCCGCCACCGACGACAGATTGACGATGACGCCGCCGGAGCCGCCGTGCTTGCGCGACATCCGCTTCACCGCCTCGCGCGCGCACAGGATGCTGCCGACCACGTTGATGGTCATCATCCGCGTCAGCCGCTCGGCCGACATCTCGTCGACGCGCGCGGTGCGATCCACCACGCCGGCGTTGTTGACCAGCGCGGCGAGCGTGCCGAAGCCGTCGGCTTGCTTGAACAGATCAACGATGTCGGCTTCGACGCCGACATCGCATTTCATCGCGATGGCCTTGCCGTTGCCGGCCGCGATCGCCGCGACCACCTCGTCGGCGGCGGCCTTGTTGCTGGCATAGCCGACCACGACCTTGTAGCCGCGCTTCGCGGCGGCGAGCGCCGTAGCGCGGCCGATGCCGCGGCTGCCTCCGGTGACGATGGCGACGCTGTCCATGCTCTGCCCGCGATCAGAGGTCGAGCACCAGCCGCGCCGGATCCTCGAGGCTCTCCTTGATGCGGACCAGGAAGGTGACCGCTTCCTTGCCGTCGATGACGCGG
The DNA here is from genome assembly GCA_020544565.1 of Bradyrhizobiaceae bacterium. Taxonomy (GTDB): domain Bacteria; phylum Pseudomonadota; class Alphaproteobacteria; order Rhizobiales; family Xanthobacteraceae; genus Afipia. The sequence goes on along the minus strand of CP078014.1, from coordinate 3,415,510 downwards.
TGATCGTAGGACACCGCCAGATACATCATCGGGCGGATCTCGACCTTGCCGCCGATCGCCACCGGCCGCTCCTGGATCTTGTGCATGCCGAGAATGCCCGACTGCGGCGCGTTGAGGATCGGCGTCGACATCAGCGAACCGTAGATGCCGCCATTGGTGATGGTGAAGGTGCCGCCCTGCATCTCCTCGATCTTGAGCTGGCCGTCGCGGGCACGGCGGCCGAAATCGGCGATGTTGTTCTCGATCTCGGCGATGGACTTCTGGTCGCAGTCACGCACCACCGGCACCACGAGGCCCTTGTCGGTGCCGACCGCGACGCCGATGTGATAGTAGTTCTTGTAGATCAGGTCGCTGCCGTCGATCTCGGCGTTGACCGCGGGCACGTCCTTCAGCGCCTGCACGCAGGCCTTGGTGAAGAAGCCCATGAAGCCGAGCTTGCTGCCGTGCTTCTTCTCGAACGCATCCTTGTAGTGCGCGCGCAGCGCCATCACGTTGGTCATGTCGACCTCGTTGAAGGTCGTCAGCATGGCGGCGGTGTTCTGCACGTCCTTGAGGCGGCGGGCGATGGTCTGGCGCAGCCGCGTCATCTTCACCCGCTCCTCGCGGGCGGCATCATCGGCCGGCGAGGGCGCGCGCACCTGCACGGCGGCCGCCGGCTGGCTCACCGGCGTCGGCGCGGCGGCGGCCTTCTCGATCGCCGCCAGCATGTCGCCCTTGGTGACGCGGCCGTCCTTGCCGGAGCCGGCGACGGTCGCGGGATCAACACCGGATTCGGCGGAGAGCCGGCGCACCGACGGCGCCTGCGGGGCATCGGCCGGCGGCGACTTCTGCGCCGGCGCGGGAGCCGCAGCAGCAGCAGCGGCCGCCGGGGCGGCCGGCTTGGCCGGCGCGGCAGCGGGCTTGGCGCCGCCGGCGCCTTCGGTGATCTGGCCGAGCAGCGCACCGACCGCGACCGTCTCGCCGTCCTTGGCGACGATCTCGCCGAGAGTGCCCGCAGACGGCGCCGGCACCTCGATGGTCACCTTGTCGGTTTCGAGTTCGACCAGGGGCTCGTCCACCGCGACGGCGTCGCCGGGCTTCTTGAACCAGCGGCCGATGGTGGCTTCGGTAACGGACTCGCCCAGTGTCGGAACGCGAATTTCAGCCATTTTGTTTTCCTCTTGCGTCCTGAGCGGCCCCTCGGCCGTCAGCGCCTGATCAATTCAACACCAATGAAAACTATCGCGGCGGCCACCGTGTCGCGGGCCGCCGCCGTCCTGCCCGTCAGCCGAGCGCTTCATCGAGCAGGGACTTCAACTGGGCGAGATGCTTCGACATCAGGCCGGTCGCGGTCGCCGCCGAGGCGGCGCGGCCGGCGTAACGCGGCCGCTTGTGGGCGCCGCCGATCTGGTTCAGCACCCATTCGAGATAGGGCTCGATGAAGTACCACGCGCCCATGTTGCGCGGCTCCTCCTGGCACCACACCACCTCGGCCTTCTTGAAGCGCTCGAGGATCTGCACCAGCGTCTTCAGCGGCACCGGATAGAGCTGCTCGATGCGCAGCAGATAGACATCGTCGATGCCGCGCTTCTCGCGCTCCTCAAACAGGTCGTAATAGACCTTGCCCGAGCAGATCACGACGCGGCGCATCGCGCTGTCGGCGACCAGCTTGGTCGCGCCGCCGGTCTCGGCATCGTCCTCCAGCACGCGGTGGAACGAGGTGTCCGGTCCGAACTCGGCGAGCTTCGACACCGCGCGCTTGTGGCGCAACAGCGACTTCGGCGTCATCAGGATCAGCGGCTTGCGGATCTCGCGCTTGAGCTGACGACGCAGGGAGTGGAAGTAGTTCGCAGGCGTCGTCAGGTTGGCGACCTGCATGTTGTCTTCGGCGCACATCTGCAGGAAGCGCTCGAGCCGCGCCGAGGAATGTTCCGGCCCCTGGCCCTCATAGCCGTGCGGCAAGAGGCAGATGAGGCCGGACATGCGCAGCCACTTGCGCTCGGCCGAGGAGATGAACTGGTCGAACACCACCTGCGCGCCGTTGGCGAAATCGCCGAACTGGGCTTCCCACATCGACAGCGCGTTGGGCTCGGCCAGCGAATAGCCGTACTCGAAGCCGAGCACCGCTTCTTCCGACAGCAGCGAGTTGATGACCTCGTAATGCCCCTGCTCGCCACCGAGATGGTTGAACGGCGTGTAGCGGCTCTCGTCCTCCTGATCGAACAGCACCGAGTGGCGCTGCGAGAAGGTGCCACGCTCGGAATCCTGGCCCGACAGGCGGATGTGGTAGCCCTCCTTCATCAGCGAGCAGAACGCCAGCGCCTCGCCGGTGGCCCAGTCGATGCCCTCGCCGGTGTCGATGGCCTTGGCGCGGGCATCGAGGAAGCGCTGCACGGTGCGATGGATGCGGAAGCCGTCCGGCACCCTGGTGATGACCTTGCCGATCTCCTTCAGCTCGTTCAGCGGCACGCCGGTGTTGCCGCGGCGCGGGTCCTCGCCGATCTCGGCGGACTTGAAGCCCGCCCACTTGCCGTCGAGCCAGTCGGCCTTGTTGGGCTTGTAGCCGGCGCCGGCCTCAAGCTCGGCATCGAGCCGGGCGCGCCAGTCGGCCCTGGCCTTGTCCACCTCGCCCTCGGTGACGACGCCATCGGCGATCAGCCGCCTGGTGTAGATCTCGAGCACCGTCGGATGGGTCGCGATCTTCTTGTACATCACCGGGTTGGTGAACGCCGGCTCGTCGCCCTCGTTGTGACCGTGGCGACGGTAGCAGAACATGTCGATGACGACCGGCTTGTGGAATTTCTGCCGGAATTCGATCGCGACCTTGGCGGCGAACACCACCGCCTCGGGATCGTCGCCGTTCACATGGAAGATCGGCGCGTCGATCATCTTCGCCACATCCGAGGGATAGGGCGAGGAACGCGAATAGCGCGGATAGGTGGTGAAGCCGATCTGGTTGTTGACGATGAAGTGGATCGAGCCGCCGGTGCGATAGCCCTTGAGGTCCGACAGCGCGAAGCATTCCGCCACCACGCCCTGACCGGCGAACGCCGCGTCGCCGTGCATCAACAGCGGCAGCACCGAAATGCGCTGGTCCGGCGGATCGCCGTTCTGATCCTGCTTGGCGCGCACCTTGCCGAGCACCACCGGATCGACGATCTCGAGATGCGAGGGGTTGGCGGTGAGCGACAGGTGGATCTTGTTGCCGTCGAACTCGCGGTCGGACGAGGCGCCGAGATGGTACTTGACGTCACCCGAGCCCTCGACCTCGTCGGGGTTGGCCGAACCGCCCTTGAACTCGTGGAACAGGGCGCGGTGCGGCTTGCCCATCACCTGGGTCAGCACGTTGAGGCGGCCGCGATGGGGCATGCCGAGCACGATATCGCGCAGGCCGAGATTGCCGCCGCGCTTGATGATCTGCTCCAGCGCCGGGATCAGCGATTCGCCGCCGTCGAGACCGAAGCGCTTGGTGCCGGTGAACTTGACGTCGCAAAACTTCTCGAAGCCTTCCGCCTCGACGAGCTTCATCAGGATGGCGCGGCGGCCCTCGCGGGTGAAGCTGATCTCCTTGTCCGGCCCCTCGATGCGCTCCTGGATCCACGCCTTCTGCGCCGGATTGGAGATGTGCATGAATTCGACGCCGAGGGTCTGGCAATAGGTGCGCTTGAGAATTGCGACCATTTCACGCAGCGTGCCGAATTCGAGCCCGAGCACGTGGTCGAGGAAGATCTTGCGGTCCCAGTCGGCGTCGGTGAAGCCGTAGGAGCGCGGATCGAGCTCCTCGTGGTCCTTCTGGCCCTCGATGCCGAGCGGATCGAGGTCGGCATGGAAATGGCCGCGCATGCGGTAGGCGCGGATCAGCATCAGGGCGCGCACCGAATCGCGGGTCGCCTGCAGCACGTCGGCCGAGGTGAGGCCGCCGTCGCCGGCCCGCGCAGAGGCCGCCGCCTTGGCCGCGATCTTGGCCCCGACCGCCTTTTCGACCTGGGCCCAGTTGCCGTCCAGCGCCGAGGTCAGGTCGTCACGGGGCGCGACCGGCCAGTTGGCCTTCTCCCACGACGGGCCGCGCGCATTGCTGGCCACGTCCGCCGGCTGGTCCTTCAGGCTCTTGAAGAATTCCGCCCATTCCGGGTCGACCGACGACGGCTCCTTCTCGTAGCGGGCATACAGTTCGTCGATATAGCTGGCGTTGGCGCCGTCGAGAAAGGAAGTGAGGGCGAAATTGGCGTTCGCGTCCTGACGAGACATTCTGGCGTCCTGATGATTGGCATCGCGCGGGAAAATCGGGCGAAATCGCCCGATTTGGCATCGGCATGGTAACTTGCCGCACCTTTTACCCTATTTGGGGCAAAACTTCGCGCTGAAAAGAACCAAGGACTGAATCAGCCTTTCAACATCTCGACCAGAGTGGTGCCGAGCCGCGCCGGCGACGGCGACACCGTGATTCCGGCCGCTTCCATCGCTGCAATCTTGGACTCGGCGTCGCCCTTGCCACCGGAGACGATGGCGCCGGCATGGCCCATGCGCCGGCCCGGAGGGGCGGTGCGGCCGGCGATGAAGCCGACCATCGGCTTCTTGCGGCCGCGCCTGGCCTCGTCCTTGAGGAACTGGGCGGCGTCCTCCTCGGCGGAGCCGCCGATCTCGCCGATCATGATGATCGAGGTGGTCTTGTCGTCGGCCAGGAACATTTCCAGCACGTCGATGAATTCGGTGCCCTTGACCGGGTCGCCGCCGATGCCCACCGCCGAGGTCTGGCCGAGTCCGACCTGGGTGGTCTGAAACACGGCTTCATAGGTCAGGGTGCCGGAGCGCGATACGATGCCGACATTGCCCGGCTTGAAGATGTTGGCGGGCATGATGCCGATCTTGGATTCGCCGGCGGTGACGACACCGGGGCAGTTCGGCCCGATCAGGCGCGATTTCGAGCCCGACAGCGAGCGCTTCACCCGCACCATGTCGAGCACCGGAATGCCCTCGGTGATGCAGATGATCAGCGGCACTTCGGCGTCGATGGCCTCGCAGATCGCGTCGGCGGCGCCCGGCGGCGGCACGTAGATCACCGAGGCGTCGGCGCCGGTGGCCTCGCGCGCTTCCGACACGGTGTCGAACACCGGCAGGCCGAGATGGGTGGAGCCGCCCTTGCCCGGCGAGGTGCCGCCGACCATTTTCGTGCCGTAGGCGATGGCGGCTTCCGAATGGAAGGTGCCGTTCTTGCCGGTGAAGCCCTGGCAGATCACCTTGGTGTTTCTATCGATCAGGACGGACATCGGCTTATTTCCCCTTCACGGCGTTGACGATCTTCTGCGCGGCGTCGTCGAGATCGTCGGCGGGCACCACGTTGAGACCGCTCTCGCGGATGATGGTCTTGCCTTCCTCGACGTTGGTGCCTTCGAGCCGCACCACCAGCGGCACCTGCAGGCCGACCGCCTTCACCGCGGCGATGACGCCGCGCGCGATGACGTCGCACTTCATGATGCCGCCGAAGATGTTGACCAGGATGCCCTTCACGTTGGGATCGGCGGTGATGATCTTGAACGCCGCGGTGACCTTCTCCTCCGAGGCGCCGCCGCCGACGTCGAGGAAGTTGGCCGGGCTCTCGCCGTAGAGCTTGATGATGTCGAGGGTGGCCATCGCGAGGCCAGCGCCGTTGACCATGCAGCCGATGGTGCCGTCGAGGGCGATATAGGCGAGGTCGTATTTCGACGCCTCGATCTCCTTGGCGTCTTCCTCGGTGGTGTCGCGCAGCGCGACGATATCGGGGTGGCGGTAGAGCGCGTTGGAATCGAACGATATCTTGGCGTCGAGGCAACGCAGATCGCCCTGCTTGGTGACGATCAGCGGATTGATCTCCAGCATCGCCATGTCCTTGGCGGTGAAGGCCGTATAGAGCTGCGCCACCAGCGTTTCCGCCTGCTTGGCGAGATCGCCCTTGAGGCCGAGCGCCTGCGCCACCCGGCGGCCGTGATGCGGCATCACCCCGGTGGCCGGATCGATCGAGAATGTCACGATCTTTTCCGGCGTCTTGTGCGCGACTTCCTCGATGTCCATGCCGCCTTCGGTGGAGACGATGAACGCCACTTCCGAGGTCTCGCGATCGACCAGCGCCGACAGGTAGAATTCCTTGGCGATGTCGGAGCCGTCCTCGATGTAGAGGCGGTTGACCTGCTTGCCGGCCGGGCCGGTCTGCACCGTCACCAGCGTCGCGCCCAGCATCTCGCCCGCGAACTGCTTGACCTCGTCGATCGACTTGGCGAGGCGGACGCCACCCTTGTCGCCGGCCGAGGCTTCCTTGAACTTGCCCTTGCCGCGGCCGCCGGCATGGATCTGGCTTTTCACCACCCACAGCGGGCCGCCGAGCTCCTTCGCAGCGGCTTCGGCATCGGCCGCCTTGAGGATCGGCACGCCGCGCGACACCGCGACGCCGAATTCCTTCAGCACCGCCTTGGCCTGGTATTCGTGGATATTCATGGATTGCCCCGGAAAATAGCGAAAAGGAAACAGCGGAGAAGTCGGCTGGCGGCACGGCCCGGCAGTACCGGACCGCGCCCGAGGAGGCGAAGCGCCGCTTACTTGCCGAGCAGGTCGGGCGCGATCTTCTTGCAGGCGTCGACGAGGCCCTGCACGGCGCCGACCGACTTGTCGAAACCTTCGCGGTCCTTGCCGGCGAGCTCGATCTCGACCACGCGCTCGACGCCCTTGGCGCCGATCACCACCGGCACGCCGACATACATGTCCTTCACGCCGTACTCGCCGTTGAGATAGGCGGCGCAGGGCAGCACGCGCTTCTTGTCGCGCAGGTAGCTCTCGGCCATGGCGATGGCGGAGGCGGCGGGCGCATAGAAGGCGGAGCCGGTCTTGAGCAGGTTGACGATCTCGGCGCCGCCGTTGCGGGTGCGGTCGACGATCTCGTCGATACGCGCCTGCGAGGTCCAGCCCATCTTGACGAGATCGGGCAGCGGAATGCCGGCCACCGTCGAATATTTGGTCAGCGGCACCATGGTGTCGCCGTGGCCGCCAAGCACGAAGGCGGTGACGTCTTCCACCGACACGTTGAATTCATCGGCGAGGAAATAGCGGAAGCGGGCGGAATCGAGCACGCCGGCCATGCCGACCACCTTCTTCTGCGGCAGGCCGCACGCCTTCTGCAGCGCCCAGACCATGGCGTCGAGCGGGTTGGTGATGCAGATCACGAAGGCGTTCGGGGCGTATTTCTTGATGCCAGCGCCGACCTGCTCCATGACCTTGAGATTGATGCTGAGAAGATCGTCGCGGCTCATGCCCGGCTTGCGCGGCACGCCGGCGGTGACGATGACGACGTCAGCGCCCTCGATGGCATCGTAGGAATTGGCCCCGGTCAGGCTGGCGTCGAAGCCGTCCACCGGCGAGGACTGCGCCAGATCGAGCGCCTTGCCCTGCGGCACGCCCTCGGCGATGTCGAACATGACCACGTCGCCCAGCTCCTTCAGCCCGACGAGATGCGCCAGCGTGCCGCCGATCTGACCCGAACCAATCAATGCAATCTTGCTACGCGCCATGGGAAATCTGTCCTTTGCGGTCGAGGGATAGTGAAAGCGGGAAACTCCGGACGGCTGGTTAGACCTTTCGCGCCATGCGTTCAAGTCGCCGTTCGCCCAATAAGGCGGGGGGCTGACTGACGATCGATCCGTCCATGGGCCGCGGCGAGATGACATTCATCCCGTGTTAGCGATTGTCGTCCTCTCCCCCGCCTGCGGGGGAGAGACAGAGAGGGGGCTTTGCCGGTAAACTCGTCTCTCCCGAAGCGCCCCTTCCCTAACCCTCCCCCGCAAGCGGGAAAGGGAATGCCGCACCGTCTTGGCGCAAGCATCGCATCAGGTTTCGACCAGGCCGGTGGTGGCGCCGCTGGCCGCGGAATCGCTGTGGCCATGGGGCAGCGCCAGGTAGGACTGCGAGCCCATCTCGATCAGCCGCGAGGCGGTGCGCTTGAATTCGTTGGCCTCGACGCCCTCGGTGGCGCTGTAGAGCGACAGCGGATCGGCTTCCGCCGAGGCCATCAGCTTGACCCGGTTGTCATAGAGCGCGTCGATCAGGGTGATGAAGCGCTTGGCGGTGTTGCGGTCCTCGTAGGCCATCGCCGGAATGTGGTCGATGATCAGGGTATGATAGTCGTGGGCGAGGCGCAGGTAGTCCGATGCGCCGAGCGGCTTCTCGCACAGATCGGCGAAAGGAAAGCGCGCTACCCCTTGCGCCGACTGCGGCACCCGCAGCACCCGCCCCTTGACGGTGAGGTCGCGCGGCCGCGCCGCCGCCCCGCCGGTCAGCCGCGACCACGCCCGGTCGAGCACGGCGTCTGCAGTGCGATCGGCCGGCACCAGCCACATCTTGATGCCGGCGAGCTTCTCCAGCCGGAAATCGGTGCGGGCATCGAGCCGCATCACCTCCATGCGCTCCTTCAACTGGGCGATGAAGGGCAGGAACAGCGCCCGGTTGAGGCCGCCCTTATAGAGATCGTCGGGGGCGACGTTGGAGGTCGCCACCACCACGGTGCCCAGTTCGAACAGCCGGCTGAACAGCCGGCCGAGGATCATGGCGTCGGCGATGTCGGTGACGTGAAACTCGTCGAAACACAACAGCCACGCCTCCTCGAAGATCGAGGCCGCGGTCAGCCGCACCGGATCGGTGTCGGAAATCTCGCCGCGCGCGATCTTCTGGCGGAAGCCGTAGATGCGCTCATGGGTGTCGGCCATGAATTCATGGAAATGGGCGCGGCGCTTGTGGGCCACCGAGCTGGACTCGAAGAACAGGTCCATCAGCATGGTCTTGCCGCGGCCGACCTCGCCGTGGATGTAGAGCCCGCGCGGCGGCGTCGAGTCCCGCCGGTCGGCGAACAGCCGCTGCAGCAGCCCACCGCCGCGGCCCGGCCGGTAGCCGGCGAGCCGCGCCTCCAGCGCCGAAAACGCCTCGACGGCGTCGGCCTGGGCATGATCGGCCTCGATGGCGCCCGAGGTCACCAGCGACTGGTAGCTGCGGCGGAACGAGGTGGGAGACGGAGCGTTCATGGCCCGCTAACGGCCAGAACGCGCCGGAAAATGCAAGAGCGCTTTGGCAGGGCGCGGTCAGGCGCTCAGCGCATACGTATCCTCGACCACGTAAGGCCCGCCGCCGACCGAGGCCCGCGACGAGAACAGCACGAAGCGCGACGCCATGAAACTGCGGGTGGGAAAATAGCCACGCAGCGACAGATACTCCGCCACGTCCTGGTTGGAGGCGTCGCGCAGCCGCGCCAGCGTGACATGCGGAATGAACTTGCGGCCCTCGGGATCGAGGCCGAAGCGCCGCATCAGCCGCTCGAGCTCCGCCTGCAATTCCATCAGCGGCCGGCTTGGCACCACCGAGGCCACCACCGCACGCGGCTTCTTGCCGCCGAACGAGGACAGGCCCTGCAGCGCCACCTCGAACGGCTTGCGGTTAATCCGCTCCAGGGTGAAGGCGATCTCGGTGGCGGCGACGCCGTCGATATCGCCGATGAAGCGCAGGGTGACGTGGTAATTTTCGGGATCGATCCAGCGGGCGCCCGGCAGCCCGCCCCGCAGATCCGACAGCGTCCGGCCGATGTCGGCGGGAATTTCCAGCCCGGTGAACAAGCGCGGCATCACAGGCCTCCTCGCAACTGGAGAGGACGACGAATCACCCGTCGTCTGTTTTTACCGCACGACCATGACGGTGCGAAGCGGCATGGCGCCGGACGCGCAACCGTCCACAGCGCCTCAGTTCCGCTTCGCCACGCGATCTTTCAGGAAAGCTTCAACTGTAGGCAGAATGCCCGCCACGATGGCATCGACTCCCTCCGCGGTCGGGTGCAGGCCATCCGGCATGGTCAGTTTCGGGTTGGCGGCCACGCCGTCGAGAAAGAACGGATAGAGCGGCACGTCGTAAGTGCGGGCGAGATCGGGATAGATGCTGTTGAACTTCGCCGCATAATCCGCGCCCATGTTGGGCGGCGCATACATGCCGGCCAGCAGCACCGGCAGGTGGCGCGCCTTCAGCCGCTTGACGATCTCCTCCAGCGCATGGCGCGCCACCTGCGGATCGACCCCGCGCAGCGCGTCGTTGGCGCCAAGCTCGACGATCACCGCGTCGGTGTCGGGCGGGATCGACCAGTCGAGCCGGGCAAGTCCGCCCGAGGTGGTGTCGCCGGAGACCCCCGCATTATGGACATCGACGGCGAACCCGCGCGCCCGCAGCGCCTTTTCCAGCCGCGCCGGAAATGCGGCGGAGGCCGGCAATTCATGGCCGGCGGTGAGCGAATCGCCCAGCACCGCGAGCCTGACCGGCTTCACGTCCCCGGCCTTGGCGGCCGCCGCCGCCGGGGCCTGCGCCACCGCCGGCCCCGACATCGCCATGATTGCCGTCGCTGCTGCGACAACGCATCCCGCAACAAACCGCCGGGCCCGCCTCTCGACCGCCGCGCCGAACGCCCCATATGAGAAACCCATGGACAGCCTCACCCACTCCCCGCCGCGCGCCGATCCCGCCGCCATCGCCATTTCAAACGTCAACCTCTCTCTGGGGAGCGGCGCCGCCCGCGTCCATATCCTCAAGGACGTCAGCCTGCACGTCGCGCCCGGCGAGGCGGTCGGCCTGATCGGTCCCTCCGGCTCGGGCAAATCCACCCTGCTGATGGTGACCGCCGGACTGGAACGCCCCGACAGCGGAGAAGTGGTGGTCAGCGGCGTGTCGTTCAATGCTCTCGACGAGGACGGCCTGGCGCGGTTTCGCGGCCGCCATGTCGGCATCGTGTTCCAGTCGTTCCATCTCATCCCGACCATGACGGCGCTGGAGAACGTCGCGGTGCCGCTCGAACTCGCCGGCCGCACCGACGCCATGGCCCGCGCCACGGCGGAACTGATCGGCGTCGGCCTCGGCGACCGACTGCACCATTATCCGTCGCAACTGTCCGGCGGCGAGCAGCAGCGCGTGGCGCTGGCCCGCGCGCTCGCGCCCGATCCGGCGATCCTGGTGGCGGACGAGCCCACCGGCAATCTCGACGAGACCACCGGCCGCCAGATCGTCGATCTCCTGTTCGCCAAGCACCGCGAGCGCGGCATGACGCTGGTGCTGGTGACTCACGACAACGCCCTCGCCGGCCGCTGCGACCGCGTGGTGCGGCTGCGCTCCGGCCGCATCGACGACACGGCGGAGATGCGTCCCCGCCTCGGGACGGCAAAGCGATGACCTCACTCCCGTCCACCCCCGATGCGCCGCGCGGGCGCATGGCGACGCTGGCGCTGCGCTACGCGCTGCGCGAGTTGCGCAGCGGCCTGCGCGGCTTCTACGTCTTCATCGCCTGCATCGCGCTCGGGGTGATGGCGATCGCCGGCGTCGGATCGGTGGCCGGCAGCCTCAATCAGGGCCTCGACCGCCAGGGCCGCATCCTGCTCGGCGGCGACGTCTCGTTCGCGCTGATCCAGCGCGAGGCAAGCCCAGACGAGCGCGCCTTTCTCGATGCCCATGGCAAGGTCTCGGCCGCGGCGATGATGCGCGCCATGGCGCGCTCGCCCAAAGGCGAATTCGCGCTGGTCGATCTCAAGGCGGTGGACGGCAACTACCCGATGCTCGGCGAGGTGGCGCTGACGCCGGCGATGCCGATGAGCGCATTGCTGGCCGAGCGCGACGGCGCGTTCGGCGCGGGCGCCGACGCCATGCTGCTGGCGCGCCTCGGCCTCAACCCCGGCGACCGCGTCACCGTGGGCAACGCCACTTTCGAAATTCGCGCCACGGTCGTCTCCGAGCCCGACAAGCTCGCCGGCGGCATCGGCCTCGGGCCGCGCCTCCTCGTCAGCGAACAGGCGCTGCGCGCCACCGGCCTGTTGCAGCCGGGCTCGCTGGTGCGCTGGATCTATCGCCTGCGCCTGCCGGACGCGGCCGCCGGCGACGGCGCGGCACAGGCGCTGGTCAAGACCACTGAGGCGGCGCTGCCGCAGGCGGGCTGGGAGATCCGCACCCGCGGCAACGCCTCGCCGCAACTGGAACGCAGCATCACCCGCTTCACCCAGTTTCTCACGCTGGTCGGTCTCGCCGCTTTGCTGGTCGGCGGTGTCGGCGTCGCCAACGCCGTCAAGAGCCATCTCGACGCGCGGCGCGACGTGATCGCGACCTTCAAGGCGCTGGGCGCGACCGGACGCGAGGTGTTCGCCATCTATCTCACCCAGGTGATGACGCTGGCGACGCTGGGATCGCTGATCGGCCTCGCCGTCGGTGCGGCGCTGCCCTTCGTCCTGGTCGGCCTGTTCGGCAAAATCCTGCCGCTGCCGGTGGAGCCCGCCGTCCACGGCGGCGAACTGGCGCTGGCGCTGGTCTACGGCCTGCTCACCGCGCTGGCTTTCGGGCTATGGCCGCTCGGCCGCGTCCACGACGTGGCGGTGGCGACCCTGTTCCGCGAGGAGGCGACGGCGGACTTCCGCTGGCCGCGCCGACGCACGCTCGCGCTGATGGCTATCGTGATCGCGCTGCTGATCGCCGTCGTCATCGGTCTCGCCTATGACCGGCGCGTGGCCGCGATCTTCGTCGTCGCCAGCATCGCCGTGTTCGTGCTGCTGCGCGCCGTCGCATCACTGCTGATGCTGACGGCGCAACGCCTGCCGCGGCCGCGCCTGCCGATGCTGCGGCTGGCGATTGCCAACATCCATCGCCCCGGCGCGCTGACGCCGTCGGTGGTGATGTCGCTCGGCCTCGGCCTCGCGGTGCTGGTGACCATCACCCAGATCGACGGCAACCTGCGGCGGCAGTTCATGGCGGCGCTGCCCGAGCATGCGCCCTCGTTCTACTTCATCGACATTCCCGCGGCCGATGCCGCACGCTTCAACACCTTCCTGCAACAGAACGCGCCGTCCGCCACGGTGGAAATGGTGCCGATGCTGCGCGGGCGCATCGTGTCCGCGCGCGGCGTCCGGGCCGAGGACCTCAAGCCCTCCCAGGACGCCGCCTGGACGCTGCAAAGCGACCGCGGCCTGACCTATGCCGGCGAGATTCCGCGCGGTTCCAAGGTGGTCGAGGGCCAGTGGTGGGGCGCGGACTATCGCGGGCCGCCGCTGGTCTCGCTGGAGAAGAAAATCGCCGAGGGCCTCGGCCTGACCATCGGCGACGACATCACCGTCAACGTGCTCGGACGCGACATCACCGCGAAGATCAGCAACCTGCGCACGGTGGACTGGCAGAGCCTCGGCATCAATTTCGTGCTGGTCTATTCGCCGAACGCCTTCGCCGGCGCGCCGCACACCGACATCGCCACCCTGACCGAGGCCGCTCCCACCGTCGCCGGCGACACCCGGCTGGTGAAGGCGGTGGCGGAAGCGTTTCCCATGGTCACCAGCGTGCGCGTGCGCGAGGCGCTGACCACCATCGGCGCCATGGTCGCCAACCTCGTGCTGGCGATCCGCGGCGCCAGCTCGGTGACGCTGATCGCCGCCATCCTGGTGCTGGGCGGGGCGCTGGCGGCGGGCCACCGCCACCGGGTCTACGACGCCGTCATCCTCAAGACGCTGGGCGCGACGCGGGCCCGGCTGCTCGGCGCCTACGCCCTCGAATATCTCCTGATCGGCCTCGCCACCGCCGTGTTCGGCGTCGCCGCCGGCTCCATCGCCGCCTGGCAGATCGTGACCCGGCTGATGACGCTCGGCTTCGTGTGGCAGGCCGGCAGCGCGGCGGCGGTGGTGCTGGCGGCGCTGGTCGTCACCGTGGGGCTCGGCCTCGCCGGAACGTTACTGGCCCTTAACCAGAAGCCGGCGGCGGTGCTGCGCCATTTATGACAATTTGTAGCAGCGATGACGGGGTTTTGCGACATTCGGCCGCGCGTCCATGCTTGTGCCTGACGTGTTAGTTTCCCACATACCGAGCGGGTTCAGATTCCGGCTTGATGCCATCACAGGATGGTCTAACAATCGGAATTCTGGGACAAAATCATTTCTGGCGGTGCAGACCCTTCGCGTTCGCCAGTCAAACACGGGGTTTCGACAATGTCGGACTTTGACCGCAACTACGCTTCTCCTTTTGGCCGGGCCGCCGGCCGTGCGGACGCTGCGACCGTCGACGCCGGTCTGCGCTCGTACATGCTCAAGATCTACAACTACATGTCGATCGGCCTCGCCATCACCGGCTTCGCCGCGCTCGGCGTGTACATGTGGGCCGTCACCGGTGACGTGTCCGCGGCGGCGAAATCCGCCTCGGGCGCGGCCTTCCGCGTCTCGGAAGGCCAGTTCCTGACGCCGTTCGGCGTACAAATGTTCGTGAGCCCGCTGAAGTGGGTGTTCATCCTCGCCCCGCTGGTGATGGTGTTCGCCATCTCCTTCGGCATCAACCGCCTCAAGCCCGCCACCGCCCAGATGATGTTCTGGGTGTTCTCGGCGCTGATGGGCGTGTCGCTGTCGTCGATCTTCCTCGTCTACACCCACACCTCGATCGTGCGGGTGTTCTTCATCACCGCCGCCTCGTTCGGTGCGCTGAGCCTCTACGGCTACACCACCAAGCGTGACATGACCGGGATGGGATCGTTCCTGATGATGGGCCTGTTCGGCGTCATCATCGCGAGCCTTGTCAACCTGTTCATCGCCTCCTCGGCGCTGCAGTTCGTGGTCTCGGTGGTCGGCGTGCTGGTGTTCGCGGGCCTCACCGCCTGGGACACCCAGCGGCTGAAGAACGACTACATCTACGGCTACGCCAGCCAGGGCGGCGACGTGGCGGAGCGGGCGGCCATCACCGGCGCGCTGTCGCTCTACCTGAACTTCATCAACCTGTTCACGCTGCTGCTGCAGCTGCTCGGACAGCGCAACTGAGGCCAACGCGGCTTCGATGCGACGGAAACCCCGGCCTCACCGCCGGGGTTTTTGTTTGGCCCGGGCCCGCTTAAGCTCGATGCCATGCCAGCCGCCCCGATTCGCCCCGCCGCGCCGGCGGACATTGCCGCCATCACCGCGATCTATGCGGGAGCGGTCCGTCACGGCACCGCGACGTTCGAACTGGAGCCACCCGACGCCGCCGAGATGCGGCGGCGCTACGACGCCCTGACGGCGCAGGGGTTTCCCTATCTCGTCGCGGAACGGGACGGCCGGATCGCCGGCTATGCCTATGCCGGCCCCTATCGGCCGCGCCCGGCCTATCGCTTCACGGTAGAGAACTCGGTCTATCTCGATCCGGCCGCGCAGCGGCGCGGCATCGGCTTCGCCCTGCTCACCGACCTGATCGGACGCTGCGAGCAGCGCGGCTTGCGCCAGATGATCGCGGTGATCGGCGATTCGGCCAATGCCGCGTCGATCGCCCTGCATCGCCGGGCGGGGTTCGCCATGATCGGCACCCACCCGAATGTCGGCTTCAAATTCGGCCGCTGGCTCGACACGGTGATGATGCAGCGGGCGCTGGGCGAGGGCGGCGCCACACCGCCGCGCGAGGCTCCGCCGCGCTGACGGCGGGACGCTGTCGCTGCCTCAGCGCCCCCGGTTCCGCGGCATCAAAGCGAGCCGCAGCCGGTGCAGGATCGATGTCGCCGGGGCGGCGGGCGCGTCCCCCGTCACCGGCAGTCCGGCGGCTTTCCATGCCGCGATCCCGCCGGTGAGGTTGTAGACCGGATGCGGCGCCGCGGCCGCGATCGCATGCCCGCAGGCCTGCGCGCTGCGGCCGCCCCGCAGACACTGGAAGATGACCTTGCGGTCGGCGGGAATCTTGATCTGCCTGAACTGGCCGGGAACCGAGCCTAACGGCATCGACGTCGCGCCGGCGATGTGTTCGGCCTTGAACTCGTGCGGCTCGCGCACGTCGATGAGGATGGCTTCGCCCGAGGACAGCCACTGCGCCGCCTCGCGCGGCGACACGGCCAATGCTTGCGTGCCCGACATATCGATCAATCCTTCCTGCAGAAGTTGTCGTAGAGAACGCCCATCACCGCGCGCGCGGCGTCGTGGGCAATGAAATAGAACAGGCTGCGGTGCTGCCGCCGCACCCCGAGAATGCCTTCGGCCTTCAGCTTCGCCAGATGCTGGGACATCGAGGTCGGTGCGATGCCGGTGATCTCGATCAGTTCGCTGACGTTGCGCTCGCCTTCTCCCAGCGCGCAGAGGATGAGAAGCCGGTGCGGATTGGCCAGCCCCTTGAGGAAATCGGCGATGGCGTCGGCCTTCGCCGGCATATCGCTGCGCAGGGTGATCGGCCTCGCTTTACAATTCATGTTTTTCTAATATTATGAATTTGTGAATTGTCAAGAACGAGGACATGATGGCCAAGGACTACAAGTCGATCACCCAGGACATTTCCGAATTCACGCGGGAACTGTCCAAGCTCGTCCCCGACACCATGAAGGGCTTCTATGCCCTGTCGAAAAGCGCCAGCGCCGACGGCCATGTCGACCACAAGACCAAGGAGCTGATCGCGCTCGCCATCGGCGTGACCCAGCATTGCGACGGCTGCATCGGCTTCCATGTCAAGGCGCTGAAGAATCTCGGCGCCAGCCGCGAGGAGGTCGCGGAAGTGCTGGGGATGTGCGTCTACATGGGCGGCGGCCCGGCGCTGATGTACGCCGCCGACGCACTGCGCGCCTACGACCAGTTCAGCGCCGCCGCTTAAGCGAACGGCGCGCCGTCAGACCAGCGCCAGCTTGCGGTCGATCACCAGCAGCACGCGCTCGAGGTCATGGCCGCGCCGCAGGATCTGGCCGCCGGCACCGATGACGCTGTAGGCTCCCTGCCTGCGCGCCAGGCGGGGGTCCTTCTCGATGCGGTAGATCGGCACTTCCGACGCGCGGCGGAAGATGGAAAACACCGCGCGGTCCTTCAGGAAGTCGATGGCGTAGTCGCGCCATTCGCCATCGGCGACCATCCGGCCATACAGATTGAGAATGCGGTTGAGTTCGACGCGGTTGAAGGTGACGTTCTGGGGCGGGAGCGGCACCGTGCTCCGCTCCGGCCCCCGGCCCTCGCTGGGCTCCTGATCGCCCGACACAAGATTCATCGGCGCCTCCTGTCATCTGCGTGCATGATCCATCCCTCCGCGCGAGGCTGCAAGCGGGATTTGCGGTCAGGCCCTGCCTGCCAGCACAGCCGACATCGCATCACGCGGACGTTAGCCAAATCATAATGCGGCCCGAATTCGGTCAAGCGGCCGCCGTTGTGGCCGGCGATAAAGCAACCACTGCGTTGACCCGGTCCTTTCGGCACCGGATTCCTCAGCCCCCAGCCCCCCGGGGTCGTCGGGACCGGGTCTATTCCGCAGCAGGTAGATCCCCAAATCTTCGGCCAGCGCGAGCTGGCCTTTTTGTTGTTGGCGGGACGCAAACGTTTCCAGATCACAACCCCGTCGACGGTCGCGCCACGCATGCCGGGCCGCGCGGACAGCCCATCGCACGCGATGCGTTACGACCGATCTACCGGATTCTTCGGAGATGATCAGTTGAGCGAGGTAAAGGCCGCGCCCAGCATGGGGCCGGGCTTGTCGCGGGTGCCGTCCTGAAGATAGACCGCCGTCGCATCGACGCCGTCGCGGGCGATGTTTTCCAGCGGCACATTCCAGCTTGTTGCCTTGCCGTTCCAGTCGCCGACCTTGAGCACGTTGCGCACCACGTTGTGATACGTGATCTGCTTGCCGCGATTTTCACCGCGCGCGATGGTGATCGGCACCTGTCGCGATACCGCGCAGATCCACACCTCGCCGCTCTTGATATCGCTGCGGCCCTCGGCGTCGTCCACCGACACCTTGATCTGCCGGCCGGACTTCGTCACCGTCACCGGCACCGACATCAGGCTGCCCGTGCCGCGAGTCCGGCTGATGGCTTTTTCGATGGCGGCGCGATCGCTGCCGAGCACGTTGACGGTGCCGTTGACGATCGCCTGCGGCGTATAGACGCCGCGATGACCGTGCACGCGCGAATAGGCTTTCTGCCGCGCGCTGAAACGCGCATCGGCCAGCGTGTCCTTCCAGCCGAGATAATCCCAGTAGTCGATCGGCAGGCTGAGCGCGATGATCGAAGGATCGGCCGCCAGTTCGCCGAGCAGCCTGTCCGCCGGGGGACACGCCGAACAGCCTTGCGAGGTGAACAGTTCCACCACCGCGCGCGGTTCCGCCGCGGCCGGCCTCGCAACCGCGACGATCGCGGAGACGGCGAGCACCGACATGCCGACCATGCGCCACAGCCGCGACGCGAGGGCGCGCGGCATCATTGGCTTCGGTTGCGGCAGATCAGGTTCCGGCATCGTGTCCGTCCTCACGACCTCCCTCGGAGGAAGGCGGCCCAGTCTTAGGCCGCCGTCCCCCCTGCTTGCCACTCACGTCGCAGTGAGGCCGTTCACGGATGCGTTTGCAACCCGCGGCATCATGCCGCGAGTTTGCGCAGCACGTAATGGAGAATGCCGCCGTTGCGGTAATACTCCAGTTCATCCAGCGTATCGATACGGCACAGCAGCGGCACTTGCTTGCGCGAACCGTCCGCGAACACGATATCCGCCGCCAGCATCTGACGCGGCTTGAGATCGCCTTCGAGGCCGCGGATCGTGACCTTCTCGTCGCCCTTGAGGCCGATCGACTGCCACGAGGTGCCGTCCTCGAAGGTCAGCGGCAGCACGCCCATGCCGACGAGGTTCGAGCGGTGGATGCGCTCGAAGCTCTGGGTGATCACTGCGCGCACACCGAGCAGGCGCGTGCCCTTCGCCGCCCAGTCGCGCGACGAACCGTTGCCGTATTCGGCGCCGGCGAACACCACCAGCGGCACCTGCTCCTGCTGGTACTTCATGGCGGCGTCGTAGATCGACATCACTTCGCCGTCGGGCCAGTGCCTGGTGTTGCCGCCTTCGGGAATGTTGCCGTCGGCACCCTTGAGCATGAAGTTCTTGATGCGGATGTTGGCGAAGGTGCCGCGCATCATCACTTCATGGTTGCCGCGACGCGTGCCGTACTGATTGAAGTCGGCCGGGCGCACCTGATGCTCCGACAAATACTTGCCGGCGGGCGAGGTCAGCTTGATCGAACCGGCCGGCGAGATGTGGTCGGTGGTGATCTTGTCGCCGAACAGCGCCAGGATGCGCGCGTCGACGATGTCGGTCGTCGGCTCCGGCTCCATCTTCATGCCTTCGAAATACGGCGGGTTCTGCACGTAGGTCGAAGCCATGTTCCACTTGTAGGTGTCGCTCGCCACCGTCTTGATCTTGCGCCAGTTGGTGTCGCCCTTGAACACGTCGGCGTACTTCTTCTTGAAGATCGTCGAGGTGACGTACTTCTTGATGAAGGCGTTGATCTCGGCCGACGTCGGCCAGATGTCCTTGAGGTAGACCGGCTTGCCGTCCTTGCCGGTGCCGATCGGCTCCGCGTCGAGGTTCTTGGTCACCGAGCCCGCCAGCGCATAGGCGACGACCAGCGGCGGCGAGGCGAGATAGTTCGCCTGCACGTCCGGCGACACGCGGCCTTCGAAGTTGCGGTTGCCCGAGAGCACGGCGGCGGCAACGATGCCGTTGTCGTTGATCGACTTGGAAATCTCCTCCGGCAGCGGACCGGAATTGCCGATGCAGGTGGTGCAGCCGAAGCCGACGAGGTTGAAGCCGACGGCGTCGAGATCCTTCTGCAGGCCCGAATTGGCCAGATACTCGGCGACCACCTGGCTGCCCGGCGCGAGCGAGGTCTTCACCCACGGCTTGGCCTTGAGACCCTTGGCCGCGGCCTTGCGCGCCAGCAGGCCAGCGGCGATCAGCACGCTCGGATTGGAGGTGTTGGTGCAGGAGGTGATGGCGGCGATCACCACGTCGCCATGGCCGAGATCGTCCTTGCGGCCCTCGACCGCGAAACGCTGGCCGTGGCCTTCCGGCTTCTTGTATTCGGCGGTCAGCGCCTCGTCGAACAGAGTGGCGACCGTGGGCAGCGCGACGCGGCCCTCGGGGCGCTTAGGACCGGCCATCGACGGCTGCACGTCCTTGAGGTCGAGCACCAGGGTCTGGGTGAACACCGGGTCCTTGGTGGCGGCGGTGCGGAACAGGCCCTGCGCCTTGGCGTATTTCTCGACCAGCGCGACGCGCGGCGCGGCGCGGCCAGAGGTCTTGAGATAATCGAGCGCTGCCTTGTCCACCGGGAAGAAGCCGCAGGTCGCGCCGTATTCCGGCGCCATGTTGGCGATGGTCGCCTTGTCGGCCACCGAGAGGTGATCGAGGCCGGGACCGTAGAACTCGACGAACTTGCCGACCACGCCGAGCTTGCGCAGCATCTGCGTCACGGTGAGCACCAGATCGGTGGCGGTGACGCCTTCCTTCATCTTGCCCTTGAGCTTGAAGCCGACCACGTCGGGCAGCAGCATCGACAGCGGCTGGCCGAGCATGCAGGCTTCCGCCTCGATGCCGCCGACGCCCCAGCCGAGCACGGCGAGACCGTTGACCATGGTGGTGTGCGAATCGGTGCCGACCAGCGAATCCGGATAGGCCACTTCAAACGTGCCGGTCTTGCGTCCGACCTTGAGCTTCTCCTTCCGCGTCCACACCGTCTGCGCCAGGTATTCGAGATTGACCTGATGGCAGATGCCGGTGCCGGGCGGCACCACGGAGAAGTTCGAGAACGCTTTCTGGCCCCACTTCAGGAATTCGTAGCGCTCCTGATTCTGCTTGTACTCCTCGGCGACGTTCTTGCCGAACGCCTTGTTGTCGCCGAAGAAGTTCACGATCACCGAGTGGTCGATGACGAGATCGACCGGCACCAACGGATTGATCTTCTCGGCATCGCCGCCGAGCGACTTCATGGCGTTGCGCATGGCGGCGAGATCGACCACCGCCGGCACACCGGTGAAATCCTGCATCAGCACGCGCGCGGGGCGGAAAGCGATTTCGTGCTCCAGCGTCTTCTTGCGCGCCCACTTGGCGAAGGCCTGGATGTCCGCCTTGGTGACGGTGCGGTCGTCCTCGTTGCGCAGCATGTTCTCGAGCAGCACCTTCATCGAGTAAGGCAGCCGCGAGATGCCCTTGAGGCCGTTCTTTTCAGCCGTGGGCAGGCTGTAATAGACATAGGTCTTGGCACCGACCTTGAGGGTTTTCTGGCATTTGAAGCTGTCGAGAGAGGCCATCGGAACGATCCCGGTTCAAAAGTTGGAGATACCCGGCAGAAGGTATCGATACACCGCCAAAAACGGGAAAACGGGCTGGACCGTGGGGCTTCCGGCGGCTTGATTGTGTGCTGCACCAAGTTCCGCTTTTATAGAATCTTTCCAGTCTGTCCACCACACCCGCTATGGATTGCCTGCCAATCGTCTTCGCCCGTGCTGGAATGGGCGCTTCACCCCCAGGGACACCGGTCGAGCGAACATGAGACTGTCGGGTCGCGGTCTGAAATGCGTGCGGGGCGGCCGCACGATCTTTGCCGGGCTTGATGTCGCGGTCGCGGCCGGACAGGCGCTGGCGGTCACCGGGGTCAACGGCGCGGGGAAATCGTCGCTGCTGCGGATGATCGCCGGACTGCTGCCGCTCGGCGGCGGGATGCTGGCGCTCGAGGGTGGCGGCGACGCCGAACTGACCCTGGCCGAGCAGACCCACTACCTCGGTCACCGCGACGCCCTCAAACCCGCCCTTTCGGTGCGGGAAAACCTTGATTTCTGGCAGGATTTCCTGGGCGGCGAGACCAGCGACGCGGCCGCCAGCCTGGAGCGGGTGGGCCTCGGCCACGCCGCCGAGCTGCCGGCCGCGTTCCTGTCGGCAGGGCAGCGCCGCCGCCTGTCCATCGCCCGCCTGATCGCGGTGCGCCGCCCGCTGTGGCTGCTGGACGAGCCGACCTCGGCGCTGGACGCCGCCGGCCAGACCATGATCGCCGGGGTGATGGCGGCACATCTCGATCACGGCGGGCTCATCCTCGCCGCCACCCACGGCCCGCTCGGCATCGCCGCGCAGGAGCTGCGAATCGGGGAGGCGGCATGATCGGCTCCCAATACACCGCCTTTTCTTTGGCTGCCCCCCCTCCCCAACCCTCCCCCGCAAGGGGGGAGGGAGATGACGTATGCGCGATAGCGGCTGAACGTTTCGCCAAGAACGGACGTGGGACATGACCGCGCTGGCCGCCCTGATTCGCCGCGACATCCGGATCGCGCTGCGCGCCGGCGGCGGCGCGCTGGTCGGCGTGCTGTTTTTCACCACCGTGGTGGTGGTGGCGCCGTTCGCCCTCGGCCCCGACCTCGCGCTGCTGAAACGCATCGGCCCGGCGATTCTCTGGTTAGGGGCCATGCTGGCGAGCCTGCTGACGCTGGACCGCCTGTTCACCGCCGACCTCGACGACGGCTCGCTCGATCTGCTGGTGATGAGCCGCACCCCGCTGGAACTCGCCTGCGCGGCGAAGGCGCTGGCGCACTGGCTCGCGGCCGGGCTGCCGCTGATCGTGGCGACGCCGGTGATCGGCATCCTGCTCAATCTCGACGCGCCGGCGACCTTCGCCGTCGCCCTGACGCTCTTGGCCGGCACCCCGGCCCTGACCTTCACCGGCATGATCGGCGCGGCGCTGGCGGTGACGCTGCGCCGCGGCGGCCTGCTGCTGGCGGTGGTGGTGCTGCCGCTGTCGATCCCGGTGCTGATTTTCGGCGTTGCCGCCTCCAATGCCGCCATTGGCGGCGAAGCGCCGTTCGGCACCCCGTTTTCGATCCTGTGCGCACTGTCGCTGGCGAGTCTGGTGATCGGGCCGTTCGCCGCCGCCGCCAGCCTGCGGCAGGGGCTCGACTGATGCGACATCGCGCCCGATCAACGCTGCGAAACCGCGTCGATATCCGCAAGCACGCCATACTCCCTCCCCCGCCTGCGGGGGAGGGTTGGGGAGGGGGAAAACAGGGTGGATGCGCACGGTCCCGCCGCATGCGCCCCCTCTCTGCCTCTCCCCCGCAAGCGGGGGAGAGAACGATACCGCGAGCTCCCTTTGAAACCCGCCGCAACAGCGCATTGCCTCGCGCCCGCGCGGCGACTATCAGGAACGCCATGAGCACGATCGGCCGCCTCATCGATTTCGCCAATCCGACCCGGTTCCTTGCCCTCGTCGGACGGGTGCTGCCGTGGCTCACGGCGGCGACCGCGATCGTGCTCGCCATCGGCCTCTATCAGTCGGCCATGGCGCCCGACGACTACCAGCAGGGCGCCACCGTGAAGATCATGTTCATCCACGTCCCCAATGCGTGGCTATCGATGGCCGTATGGGGGGTGATGAGCGTGGCCGCGCTCGGCACGCTGGTGTGGCGGCATCCGCTGGCCGACGTCGCCGCCAAGGCGGCCGCGCCGATCGGGGCCTCCTTCACCTTCGTCGCGCTGGTCACCGGATCGCTGTGGGGCCGGCCGATGTGGGGCACCTACTGGGAATGGGACGCGCGGCTGACCTCGGTGCTGATCCTGTTCCTGATGTATCTCGGCATCATGGCGCTGTGGCGCGCGGTGGAGGACCCGTCGCGCGCGGCGCGGGCGGCGGCGATCCTGACGCTGGTCGGCGCCATCAACATCCCGATCATCAAGTTCTCGGTGGAGTGGTGGAACACGCTGCACCAGGGCGCGTCGGTGTTCCGCGCCGGCGGCCCGACGCTCGACCGCGCCTTCCTGATCCCGCTGCTGGTGATGGGCGCGGCGTTCGCGCTGCTGTTCGTCACCCTGCATCTGGCGGCGATGCGCAACGAGGTGCTGCGGCGGCGCGTACGCACGCTGCAGATGATGCAAGCCAGCCGGCAGGCGGCGTGATCTCCATGTCATCTGGTCTCATGTCGTTCGGTCCCTACGCCACCTTCATCGTCGCGTCCTATGCGCTGGCCGCCCTCGTGGTCGCGGGCCTGATCGGCTGGATCGCGCTCGACTACCGGCGGCAGCGCCGGGCGCTGCGCGACCTCGAAGCCAGCGGCGTGCGCCGCCGCTCGGCGCAGAAGTCACCGGAGAAGTCGCCATGAACGCGGAGACGCCCCCGCCGCCGCGCCGCCGCGCCTGGCCGGTGGCGCTGCCGCTGATCGTGTTCGCGGCGCTGGCGGCGCTGTTCTGGGTCCGCCTCGGCGACGGCGATCCGTCGCGGATTCCGTCGGCGCTGATCGGCCGCCCCGCGCCGCAGACGCCGCTGCCGCCGCTCGAGGGCCTGCTCGCCGATGGCGTACAGGTGCCGGGCCTCGATCCGGCCGCGTTCAAGGGCGCGGTCAGCGTCGTCAACGTCTGGGCCTCGTGGTGCGTGCCCTGCCACGACGAAGCGCCGCTGCTGCTCGAACTGGCGAAGGACAAGCGCATCCGCGTGGTCGGCATCAACTACAAGGACCAGCCCGACAACGCCCGCCGCTTTCTCGGGCGCTACGGCAACCCGTTCGCCGCCGTCGGCGTCGACGCCAACGGCCGCGCCTCGATCGAATGGGGCGTCTACGGCGTGCCCGAGACCTTCGTGGTCGGCCGCGACGGCACCATCGCCTACAAGCTGATCGGGGCGATCACTCCGGACAACCTCAACGGCGCGCTGAAGGCGGCCATCGCCAAGGCGCTGGCCGCGAAAGAGCCCAGCGTGACGCCGCAAAAATAATTTTGCGCGTTTATCCGCCGTTCATGCGCCGGCCATGGCGCGGCCACGAATTCCCCCCTAGCTTGCGCGTGTTGCAATCACCGTCCTTGGAGGGACATCCATGCGTTATTTGAAACTTGCTTCATTGACCGCCGCAACCTTGGCTCTCGGCCTGCTGGCGTCCTCGCCGTCATTTTCCCAGGCGACCCAGCCCGCCACCGGCGGCAAGATGGCGCCGCCGCCCGCCGCCGCGACCGCCCCGAAGGCCGACAGCAAGATGGCCCCGGCGGCCGCTAAGGCAGCCAAGACCGAGCTGCTCGACATCAACTCGGCGAGCGCCGACGACCTGAAGGCGCTCAAGGGCATCGGCGACGCCTACTCGGCCGCGATCATCAAGGGCCGCCCCTACAAGGGCAAGGACGAGCTGGTGCAGAAGAAGATCATCCCCGAGAAGACCTACGCGGCGATCAAGGACAAGATCATCGCCAAGCAGAAGTAAGCGCTGCTCGCCCGATATTTTCACGCGACGTCATGGCCGGGCTTGTCCCGGCCATCTACGTCTTGCTTTAAGTATCTCAAAGACGTGGATGCCCGGCACAAGGCCGGGCATGACGAGAATAATTTCAGCTTTTCGTGATATCGCCGCGATCGAGATCGCCGGCCGCGTCGGTGGCGGGCGCGATGCTGTGGCGCTTGATCAGCGACATCTGCAGCATGGCGAACACGGCGGTGATCGGGATCACGCCGAACGCCTTGAACGCCACCCAGAAATCTGTGCTCTGCGTGCGCCAGATCACCTCGTTCAAAACCGCCATGCCTGCGAAGAACAGCATCCAGCGCACGGTCAGCGCCCGCCAGCCCTGCGGCGTGAGATTGAACATCTGGTCGAACATGATGGCGATGAACGACCGCCCCAGCAAAAGCCCGATGCCGAGCGCGGCCGCGAACAGCGCATAGATGATGGTCGGCTTGATCTTGATGAAGGTCTCGTCGTGGAAGAACAGCGTCAACCCGCCGAACACCAGCACGATCACCGCGGTGACGATGGCCATCAGCGGCACATGCTTCGTCACGACATAGGACGCGATGATCGCCGCGACGATGGCGACCATGAACGCACCCGTGGCGACGAACAGGCCGAACTTGGCGTTGGCCGCGAAGAAGATCACCAGCGGCCCGAGCTCGGTGGCGAGCTTGAACAGCGGGTGCGGCGCGGGTTTCTCCGAAGCGGCCATTTTCAATTGTCCTGTCCGGCGATGGCGCGGGCGAAATCACGCGCGGTGAACGGCGCGAGATCGTCGATGCCCTCGCCGACGCCAATGAAATGCACCGGCAGTTTGTACTTCTCCGACAGCGCCACCAGGATGCCGCCGCGCGCGGTGCCGTCGAGCTTGGTCATGACGAGGCCGGTGACGCCGGCGGTCTTGCCGAACACCTCGACCTGCGACAGCGCGTTCTGGCCCACCGTTGCGTCCAGCACCAGCAGCACCGCATGCGGCGCGGTGGCGTCGACCTTGCCGATCACGCGCCGCACCTTCTCCAGTTCGACCATCAATTCGGTCTTGTTCTGCAGCCGGCCGGCGGTGTCGATCAGCAGCACGTCGATGCCCTGCGCCTTCGCCGTCTCCACCGCCTCGAAGGCGAGGCTCGCGGCATCCGACCCTTGCGCCTTCGCGATCACCGGCACCTTGTTGCGCTCGCCCCACACCTTCAACTGCTCGATGGCGGCGGCGCGGAAGGTATCTCCCGCCGCCAGCATCACCTTGCGGCCCTCGGCGGTGAGCTTCGCCGCAAGCTTGCCGATGGTGGTGGTCTTGCCCGAGCCGTTGACGCCGACCACGAGAATGACGAACGGCTTGTGGGCGGTGTCGATCACCAGCGGCTTCGCCACCGGCGC
Organism: Bradyrhizobiaceae bacterium; assembly: GCA_020544565.1. Classification (GTDB taxonomy): domain Bacteria; phylum Pseudomonadota; class Alphaproteobacteria; order Rhizobiales; family Xanthobacteraceae; genus Afipia. The sequence continues at coordinate 3,389,163 of CP078014.1, read as the reverse complement.
GAGAACTTTCTCCACCTCGCTGCCGACGATGTCGGTGACATCCTCCGCCGACACGTCCTTGTCGTAGCGGCTCTTGCCGACAGCCTCGGCGATGCGCGCCGCCACCTCGGTGCCGAGATCCGCGCGCAGCAGCACGTCCTCGATGTCCTCGAGCATGGCGCGGTCGAGCTTGCGCTTGGTCACCAGCGCCGCGACCGCGCCGCCGATCGAACTCGACGTGCGTTTCAGCCCGGCGGACAGCCTGCGCCACCAGCTTTGTTTCGGTTGATCCTGCGAACTGTCGGTCATGATTTTGACTGTTACCGGTGAGAGGCGTGTGTTAGCCGGTTCGGCACCCAAACGAAAGCCACTCCCGCCCGATGGATACGCCGCAACCCACCCCGGAGGACATGCAGGCCCGCGTGCTTCACCGCGACGGGCTGATGCTGGTGATCGACAAGCCGGCCGGCATCGCCGTACACAAGGGGCCGAAAGGCGGCCCCAATCTCGAAGCCTCGTTCGAGGCGCTGCGCTACGGCCTGCCGCGCCCGCCGGTGCTGGCCCACCGGCTCGACCGCGATACTTCCGGCTGCCTGGTGCTCGGCCGCCACCGCAAGGCCACCGCCTCGCTCGGCCTGCTGTTCAAGCACGGCAAGATCGACAAGACCTACTGGTCGGTGGTGGAAGGCGGCCCGGAGGCGAATGAAGGCGAGATCGACATTCCGCTCGGACGCCTCGACGCCGAACGCGGCTGGTGGCAGAAGCCGGACCCCAATGGCCTGCCGTCCAAGACGCTGTGGAAGGTCATGGGACGCGGCGCCGGCGCAGGCGGCGAACGCCTGACCTGGCTCGCCATGGAACCGATCACCGGGCGCACCCATCAGTTGCGCGTGCACTGCGCGGCCAGCGGCTGGCCCATCGTCGGCGACAACATCTACGGCAACGGACCGCGATTCGGCGAACCGTCGCTGCATCTGCATGCGCGCGAGATCGTGATCCCGCTGTCGAAGAACAAGCCGCCGGTGCGGGTCACCGCGCCGGTGCCGCCGCATCTGCACGAGCGACTGAGGGCCTGCGGATGGAGGGGGGAAGAAGCTGACGCTCAATCCGTCACTGCGAGCGAAGCGAAGCAATCCACTCTTGGATAGATGGATTGTTTCGGAGCTCACGCTCCTCGCAATGACGCGTTGACAGAATCGTCATGGCCGGGCTCGTCCCGGCCATCCACATCTTCCCTGCTCTTACTCTTTCAAGACGTGGATGCCCGGCACAAGGCCGGGCATGACGACGGCATTTGTAACACCCCACATGACATCACAACAAAAAGGGCCCCGGAAACCGGGGCCCTTTCGCATCCTGCCGCGATAACGGCGAGGATCTTACTTGTCGCGCTTCTTGAGCGCGTTGCCGAGAATGTCGCCCAGCGTCGCGCCCGAATCGGACGAACCGTACTGCGCGATGGCTTCCTTCTCCTCGGCCACTTCCAGCGCCTTGATCGACACCTGCACCTTGCGGGCCTTCTTGTCGAACTGGATGACGCGGGCATCGACCTTCTCACCGACGGCGAAACGCTCGGCGCGCTGGTCGCCGCGGTCGCGGGCCAGTTCGGAACGCTTGATGAAGGTGGTGAAGTCGGTGCCGGAGATCTGAACCTCGATCCCGGAGTCCTTCACCTCGAGGATGTCGCAGGTCACGACAGCGCCCTTCTTGACGTCGCCCGGCTCGGCGAACGGATCGCCCTCAAGCTGCTTGACGCCGAGCGAGATGCGCTCCTTCTCGACATCGACATCGAGCACCACGGCCTTGACCATGTCGCCCTTCTTGAAGTTGTCGATGACCTGCTCGCCCGGAAGCTTCCAGTCGAGGTCGGAGAGATGGACCATGCCGTCCACGTCGCCTTCGAGGCCGAGGAACAATCCGAACTCGGTCTTGTTCTTGACTTCGCCTTCGACCACGGAGCCGATCGGGAACTTCTCGACGAACACTTCCCACGGATTGCGCATGGTCTGCTTGAGGCCGAGGGAGATGCGGCGCTTGGCCGAATCCACTTCCAGCACCTGCACTTCCACTTCCTGCGAGGTGGAGACGATCTTGCCGGGGTGCATGTTCTTCTTGGTCCACGACATTTCCGAGACGTGGATCAGGCCCTCGATGCCCGGCTCCAGTTCGACGAACGCGCCGTAGTCGGTGATGTTGGTGACGCGACCGGTGAAGCGGGCATTGATCGGATACTTGGCCTCGATGCCCTGCCACGGATCGTCCAGCAGCTGCTTCATGCCGAGCGAGATGCGGTGGGTCTCGTGGTTGATCTTGATGATCTTGACCTTGACCGTCTGGCCGATGGTGAGCACCTCGGTCGGATGGTTGACGCGGCGCCACGCGATGTCGGTGACGTGGAGCAGGCCGTCGATACCGCCGAGGTCCACGAACGCACCGTAATCGGTGATGTTCTTGACCACGCCGTCGATCACCTGACCTTCTTCGAGGTTCTGCACCAGCTCCTGGCGCTGCTCGGCGCGGGTCTCTTCGAGCACCGTGCGGCGCGACACCACGATGTTGCCGCGGCGGCGGTCCATCTTGAGAATCTGGAACGGCTGGGTGTTGTTCATCAGCGGCGCGACGTCGCGGATCGGACGGATGTCCACCTGCGAGCGCGGCAGGAAGGCCACGGCGCCGTCGAGATCGACGGTGAAGCCGCCCTTGACCTGATTGAAGATGATGCCGTTGACCTTCTCGTTGTTCTGGAACGCCTTCTCGAGCTTGCCCCAGCTCTCCTCGCGGCGCGCCTTGTCGCGCGACAGCACGGCCTCGCCGAGCGCGTTCTCGATCCGGTCGAGGAACACCTCGACTTCATCGCCGACCTTGAGGTCGCTGTCACGGCCGGGGCCGTTGAATTCGCGAAGCGCCACGCGGCCTTCGGTCTTCAGGCCGACGTCGATGACGGCCATGTCCTTCTCGATCGCAACGACCTTGCCCTTGATGACGGAGCTTTCCTGCAGGTTGCCGCCTGCGAAGGACTCGTCGAGCATCGCGGCGAAATCGTCGCGGGACGGATTGTAAGAGGTAACACTCGAAGCCATTTGTTCTCCAAAATGCGGATGCCGGCAGCGGGGTGAAGGGCGTATCGCGCATCCAGGGCCAAAGGTCCGCTGCCTTTGACGACCGCTTCCGCACGGAGGATTGCGGAAACGGGCCGGCTGATGCCTGCACGAACGATACGGTGCACGTATGACGGTGCATATGTTCTGATTGTCGCGTAAGCCGCGCGACGCGGTGTCCTAACGTGTCCGGAGCCGAACAGAAGATCGACTGTGCGAAAGCCGGGAGCGGGCATTCCTCCAATGACGGCAGGGAAATCGGTCAGTCCCTGAGCCGGCCCGCTCGGACAGCCTCGACGATGTCGATGGCAGCCCGGACGCCGCCTTCTATATCCAACTGAGAGTTGTCCAGCAAGTATGCATCCGCCGCCGCTTTCAAAGGGGCGGCGGCGCGGTTGCGGTCGCGCTCGTCGCGCTTGAGGATGTCCGCCAGCACCGCCGCCTCGTCGGCCGCCTCGCCCCGGGCGCGGGCCTCCAGGGTGCGCCGGCGGGCGCGGACCGCCGGGTCCGCCACCACGAAGATCTTCACGTCGGCGTCGGGGCAGATCACGGTTCCGATATCGCGGCCGTCGAGCACCGCCCCGGGCGGTTCGGCGGCGAACTGGCGCTGGAAGCTCACCAGCGCCGCGCGTACCCGCGGAAACGCCGAGACCACCGAGGCGCCGTCGCCGATCACCTGCGTTTTCAGCACCGGATCGCCGAACTTTTCCGGGTCGAGTTCCATCGCGGCCGCGACCGCCGACGCCTCGTCATGGAGGTCGCCTCCCCGATCGAGCACCGCCTTGGCCACCGCGCGGTAGATCACGCCGGTATCAAGGTGGCGAAAGTGGTAATGCGCCGCGAGGCGCTTGCCGAGAGTGCCTTTGCCCGACGCCGCGGGTCCGTCGATGGCAATGATCATGCGAGGTCCGCCCCGAGCCGGCGCATCATCGGGACGAAGTCCGGAAAGCTGGTGGCGATGAAGCCGGTGTCGTCGATCTTCACCGGCGCGTCGGAGGCGGTTCCCATGACCAGCGCCGACATGGCGATGCGGTGGTCCATATGGGTGGCGACGAGGCCACCGCCGGGCACGTGGCCTTTGCCGACCACGATCATGTCGTCGCCGGAAATCTCGACCTCGACGCCGTTGACGCGCAGCATGTCGGCGGTCGCCGCCAGCCGGTCGGATTCCTTGACTCGCAGTTCCTGCAGGCCGCGCATGGTGGTGACGCCCTCGGCGAAGGCGGCGGCCACCGCCAGCACCAGATATTCGTCGATCATCGACGGCGCGCGTTCCGGCGGCACGATGACGCCGCGCAGCCGCGAGGCACGCACCCGGAACCGGGCCATCGGCTCGCCGGTGTCGTTGCGCTCATCGCTTTCCTCGATGGACGCGCCCATTTCGCGGAGCGTCGTGAACAGCCCGGTGCGCAGCAGGTTGGTCATGACATCGCTCAGCACCACGTCGGAATCCGGCACGATCAGCGCCGCGACGATGGGGAACGCCGCCGACGACGGATCGGCCGGCACCACGACAGTGGCGCCGTGCAGCTCGGGCTGGCCGGTCAGGGAAATCCGGCGGCCGTGCGCGCCGTCGCGCTCGCTCACCACCTCAGCGCCGAAATGGGACAGCATCAGCTCGGTGTGGTCGCGGCTGGCCTCCGGCTCGATCACCGTGGTCACGCCCGGCGCGGACAATCCCGCCAGCAGCACCGCCGACTTGATCTGTGCCGACGCCACCGGCGAGCGGTAGACCACCGGCACCGGATCGCGCGCGCCAGCAAGCGTCAGCGGCAGCCGGCCGCCGTCGCCGCAGGCGGCCACCCGCGCGCCCATCAGTTCCAGCGGATCGAGGATCCGCCGCATCGGACGGCTGCGCAGGGAGGCGTCGCCGTCGAAGGTGGCTTCGACCGGGCAGCCGGCCACCGCCCCCATGGCGAGACGGCAGCCGGTGCCGCTGTTGCCGAAATCGAGCGGCGCGTCCGGGCTCCTGAAGCCCCCGACGCCGGTGCCGCGGACCGACCATGCGCCCTCGCCGGTGCGCTCCACCGTCGCGCCCAGCGCGGCCATGGCCTTGGCGGTGTTGAGGACGTCCTCGCCTTCCAGCAGGCCGGTGATCCGGGTTTCGCCCACCGCCAGCGCCCCGAGAATCAGCGCCCGGTGCGAGATCGACTTGTCGCCCGGCACCCGCACCTGGCCGCTGAGGGGCCCCGCGGCGCGGGATTCCAGGGGGTTCGGAGGGTTGGAATGGGTCAAGACGGTCTCCCTTGCGTTCGCGGCGCTCCTACCACGACGCATCGGGCGCGTCACGCCGCGCGCCGTGACCGAGAGCGCTATTGACAGCAGCCCCGCAACTAGCCAAGTGAAGCACCGCTTTTTCAAGACATCCTTAGGACGAAAAGCCGTGGCCAAAGCCGATCTCGGAACCAAGCGCATCTGCCCGACCACGGGCAAAAAGTTCTATGACCTCAACAAGACCCCGGTGATTTCGCCCTATACCGGCGAGGTCGTGCCGATCGCGCCGCCGCCGGTGGCGCGCGGCCGCGGCGACGCCGCCCGCGCCGCTGCCGCCAACGCCAATGCGCCGGAGCCCGCCGAGACCGAAGAGCTGATCTCGCTGGAGGAGGCCGATGCCGAGGAGAACACCGGCAAGGTCAAGGCCGTGCTGCCGGAATCCGAGGACGACATCGAGGTCGATGACAGCATCGGCGACGATGACGACGACGATTCGACCTTCATCGCCGAGGACGAGGAAGACGACGAGGATGTCACCGACATCATCGGCGACGTCGGCAGCGACGAAGAGACTTGAGATAAATCCTCAAGTGTGATCTTTCGGGATTCGCGCACCGAGGCGGTGCGTACCGATTGCAGGTTTGAAAAAAACCGCTAAGACGTTTCCGCCGCGCTGTCCCACCGCGCGGCGACAGGTTCGGGGCCATAGCTCAGCTGGGAGAGCGCTTGCATGGCATGCAAGAGGTCGGCGGTTCGATCCCGCCTGGCTCCACCACGCTTCGCCTGCGGCTACGCGTGGCGCAGCCACGGTGCCGCAGGCGAAGCGTGCCCGGCATAGCCCGAAGGGCGACGACGGGCTAACTCACACCCTCAAATCCGGATCACCCCGCACCACCGGCTACGCATGCCGAAAGGGTTTGACGTCCCGAAGTCATGCAACCGAAGATACGTGCCATGTGGTACGTCTATATTCTCCAAAGCACGGCCACCCCAGAGCAGAATTACACGGGTGCGACGGCCAATTTGAAGCAGAGGCTCGCCAACCACAACGCGGGCAAATCCGCACATACCGCGAAATTCGCACCATGGCGGCTTGCCTGGTATTGCGCCTTCCCCGAGAAGCTTCACGCACTTGCATTTGAGAAATATTTGAAATCTCATTCGGGCCGCGCATTTGCAAAGAAGCGCTTGTTGACGCAATCATGCGACAATCATTCAACCAACAAGAGTGCGATGACCACTGAACCTCAGCAGCAAATCACTTCCGGAGCGATGGCAGGACTGCGCGTGATCGATCTCACGCGCGTGCTCGGCGGTCCCTACTGCACGCAGATTCTCGCCGACCACGGCGCGGATATCGTGAAGGTCGAACCGCCGGCGGGCGACGAGACCCGCGACTGGGGCCCTCCGTTCCACGACGACGATGCCGCCTATTTCATCGGCACCAACCGCAACAAACGCTCGATCGGCCTCGACCTCGCGTCCGAGGGCGGACGCGCGGTGCTGATGAAGATGCTCGAGACCGCCGACGTCCTGACCGAGAACTTCAAGCCCGGCACGCTCGACAAATGGGGCATCGGCAACGACTTCCTGCGCGAGAAGTTTCCGCGCCTGATCCACTGCCGTATCTCCGGTTTCGGCGCGGACGGCCCCCATGGCGGCCACCCCGGCTATGACGCGATCATCCAGTCCATGGTCGGCCTGATGGCCTCCACCGGCTCGCCGGAGAGCGGACCGACCCGCATCGGCGTGGCGCTGGTGGACATGTCCACCGGGCTCTACGCCGCGGTCGGCATCCTGATGGCGCTGGCGGAGCGGGCCAAATCCGGCAAGGGCCAGTTTCTTGAGACCACGCTTTATGAAGTCGGTCTCTCGATCATGCATCCGCACACCGCCAACTACTTCCTGCACGGCAAGCCGCCGGCGCTGACCGGCAACGAGCATCCGAACCTCGTGCCCTACGCGGTGTTTCCGGCGCGCGACGGTAACATCTTCATGGGGGTGGGCAACGACGGCACCTTCCGCAAGCTGATGAAGGAGCTCGGCCGGCCGGAGCTCGGCACCGATCCGCGCTTCGCCCGCAACCGCGACCGCATCGCCCATCGCGAGGAATTGCGCGCGGTGCTGGTCGATATCCTCAAGGATTTCGACAGCGAGCCGCTGTGCCGAAAACTGCTCGCGGCGGGCCTGCCGGCCGGCCCGGTGCAATCGGTCGACAAGGCGCTCGCCAACGCCCACACCCAGCACCGCGGCGACGTGATCGAGAAGGACTGGTACAAGGGCGTCGCCTCGCCGATCCGCTTCGACCGGACCAAGGCCAGCCTGCGCCACGTCCCGCCGAAATTCGCCCAGCACACCGACGCCATTCTCGGCGAGTTCGGCTACTCCGCCCAGGAGATCGCCGACCTCAAGGCGTCCGGCGTGGTGGTCGAGCAGCGCAAGCGCTGAGAACGGCTTCCGTCGCGCCGCCGCTCCATGGCGCGGCGGCGCGACTCCTCTCCGGCCCTCGGAATTCGACCTGGCTCCATCCATCCTGCACTCCCACGGGCGCGATCCCGCGCAGCCACCGCCAAGGATCAGCGAAACGATTGTTGTGACAGGCGGTTGGGAGGTTCTTGAACGAGCCTCTGAGGATCGCCATATTCGTTTCAACCGGTCGGCCGAAAGGCGGTCGGGAACCACGGAGCGCCGCAAGGGCTCCCACCATCAAAGTCGCTTCGAGAGGACTTTGTAGATGTCTCGTGTTCCTTCGCTATCGAGTCCGTTCCTGCTGGGATTCGACGAGATCGAGCGTGCGCTCGACCGCGTCGTGAAAGGCGCAGACGGCTATCCTCCCTACAACATCGAGCGCTGCCGCCGCGAGGACGGCCAGCCCGAACGCCTGCGGATCACGCTGGCGGTCGCAGGGTTCACCCGCGACCAACTCGATGTCACCACTGAGGAAAACCAGCTCGTGATCCGGGGCCGCCAGCAGGACGACAAGACCCGGCAGTTCATCCATCGCGGCATCGCCGCGCGTCACTTCCAGCGCACCTTCGTGCTGGCGGATGGGATGTATGTCCTCGGCGCAGACCTCAAGAACGGCCTGCTGTCGATCGATCTGGCTCGTCCCGAGCCGGAGCGGGTCGTTAAGACGATAGCGATCAATGAGCACGAATAATGGAACGAGTAGCGGACTCGACCGCTTGGTAACCTGTGAGGAGTCGAGACCATGACTGAAGATCATTCCGTCCTTGAACCCGCCGTCTCGCTGGAGGCGCTGGCAACCCTCGGCGAAGGCCATATCGCCTACGTCAAGCAGATTCGCTCGGAAGACGTGCCGGGCCTGTTTCCGCAGGCGCCGCGCATCGCGCCCGGCCTCAAGCTGTTCGCGCTGCATGCCGCCGACGGCACGCCGATCATGCTGACCGACAGCCGCGAGGCGGCGGTCGCCAATGCATGGAGCAACGAGCTGCAGACCGTCAGCGTGCACTGAGGCGCCGGAGACGCGGCAGCGGCGCGACGAGAGCACTTAACGAAACGGCAGCGCGCCGGGCGCTGCCGTTTTTGTTTGTGAGGCGGCGTTCAACCCGCGGATGATGGGGGCGCGGACGGACGAATGACATCCGATCGAACAGCGGCCCACAGCGTACGAGCTCCATGCAACAGCGTGCGCGCAAGCAAGTATCCTTCGAACAGGGTGGCCAGCAGCAGGATCGGCGCCGCGACATGCACCGCGACCGGAACGCCGGCGAGCGCGAGCTTGACGGCGATCACCGCGGTGCTTGAAACACCGAACGTGTAAGACCAGTACGCGACAGAGAACGGCTGCTCACGAAGCCAGCCGACCAGCCGGCACCCCAGCGCCAGTTGAAACAGGCCGTAGCCCCAGAGCATCACGACCCAATGATCGGGCGTGGTGACAAGCGTCAGCCACGAGGCCCCGGCGACCGCAGGCGGCGCGAGATGAATACCAATGCTCGAACGCTGCGCGGCTGGGAAGGTGTCCGAATCCCAGATGCGCTGCAAAATGAGCGATTCAAGCGCAAGCCAGGAGAAGAAGCCCGCCCCCATGAAGCACCAGCCAATATTCGGCCATCCCATCACGCCAAACGCCGCGCTGCTGGTGAAATTGCCTGCGACCGTCGGGAGGTAGACCGTGGGACTGAGGCTGCGAGGATCGCGGCCGGTGCGCCACCCCAGACCCGAGTGCCACATTGCAAACAGCAAATGCCAGGACACGCCCGCCACGAGGAGAATGCCCGCCGCCATCGCCGAATAAGGCCGCACGGCAGGCACCATCAGCAATGTCGCGATGCCGAGAAGCGCGGGCGTCGCACCCTGCGCGGGATGCCTGAACTCCGCGCCGACAGCGGCCGGCGCGCGAAGAGCGCTGGCGGCATAGGCAACCAGAAGAACCGCCCAAATCGCCGCGGCGAGCCCGACGACGGCCTCGCCGATCGGGCGGGGGATGTCGAACAGCACCGCGGCGGCACGCCATGCCTGACCCAGCCCGGCCAGTCCAAGGACCATGCTAAAATTGGCCGCCGCGAGCGAACGCGGAGGATTCGTCACAGGGCAGGATATGTCCGACATGCACGCCGTTCTTCCAGCACCTCAAGGTGCCTTCCAAATCTCGGCGCGGGCGGTCATAATGTCCAAGACCGATATCTGATCAGATCGATAAGAAAAATCTTATGTTGCGTCCCGCGCGATATCTGCTGGCGGTTGTCGATCACGGCGGCTTCACCCGTGCAGCGGAAGCGCTTAACGTTTCACAGCCCGCGCTGTCGCAGCAGATCAGGTATCTCGAAGACAGACTCGGCACCAAACTGCTCGACCGCTCCGGCCGGACCGTCAGGCCCACCGATGCGGGACAGGCCTATATCCGGCATTTGAAATCTGCCTTCCAGAATCTCGATGCCGCGCAACGCGCCGCGCGTGACGTTGAAAATCTGGCAAGCGGCATTCTCCGCGTTGCGTTTCTTCCGCTGTTTACGACCTATCTTGTCGGCCCCGTGGTCGGCGCGTTTCGACGGCGACATCCGGGCATCGATCTGACCGTGGATATTCTGGCCCAGACCGCCATGGAGAGAGGCCTGCTGGACGATCGCTACGACATCGGCGTCGGTCTCGGAGATCTTGCGTCGCTCGATGTGGTGACGGAACCCCTGCACGATGCGCAGCTCTGCGTCGTCGTCGGCAAGGATCATCCGCTGGCCGGGCGGCGGAAACTTGCCGCCACCCGTCTTGCCGGTCTCGACCTGGCTCTGCTGGACGGGGCCTTCGTGACGCGCGCGCCGATCAATCAGTATCTGAAGACGAACGGGGTGCAGCCGCGGATTGCTCTCGAATCCAATTCGGTCGATGCCCTTGTCGCGATCGTGCAAAGCTCCTCGCTCGCCACCATTCTGCCCGCAGCGACAGCACGGAATCTGCCCGGCTTCAGCGCCATCGCGCTCGACCCCCCATTCGCAACGCGAACGACGTCGGCCCTGCTCCGCAAGGGCGGCTATCGCAGCGCGGCCACGAGGGCGTTTCTGGCCCTGCTGAAGGAAAGGAACTGGGCCGCGCGGCCGCGCTGAAAGAGACCGGGAAGCGAGAGAAATGCCTGGAGCCACGAACTGCAGACCGTCAGCGTGCACTGACGCGCCGGAGACACGACAGGCATCGCGGCGTGGCGATGCAGATCCGCGACATGCTGATCGTATCCGGTCATGAGGCAGGCGGCGGCGCGCGCAGCGCTGCCGCTTTTATTTCGCCGATGCTGTAATGTTGGACATCTCTCTTTCGTCGTCCCGGCAAGCGCAGCGCAAGCCGGGACCGAGAACCACCGGCTTGTCTGTGGAGCGCTGGTCGGCGGATTTCTTTAAGACAACGACGACAGGGATGCTGCTGGGTCCCGGCCAAAGCTTGTCCTGTCATCGGGCCTGCGAAGCCGGACCCATTGGTCGGGACGACCAAATATCGGGCAGCAGAACATACAGCGCATGCGCGCGCTGAAATTCAAACAATGCGAAGAAAATCTGCGGGAAGACCGCGCCGCTACGCCGCGTTGGCCGGCAGCGCCAGCACCGAATACAGCGCCTCCGCGTCCTTCGAGGCGCGCAGCTTCTTGGCGATCTCCTGATCGCGCAGCAGCCGCGCCACCCGCGCCAGCGCCTTGAGATGATCGGCGCCGGCGCCTTCCGGCGCCAGCAGCAGGAACACGAGATCGACCGGCTGGCCGTCCATGGCCTCGAAATCGATCGGCCGTTCCAGCCGCGCGAACAGCCCCCACATGCGGTCAAGCTTCGGCAATTTGCCGTGGGGAATCGCCACGCCATAGCCGACCGCGGTGGTGCCGAGCTTCTCGCGCTGCAAGAGCACCTCGAAGATGGCGCGTTCGTTCTGCCCGGTGAGGGCAGCCGCCCGCGCCGACAGTTCCTGCAGCGCCTGCTTCTTGCTGTTGACTTTCAACGCAGGAAGAATCGCCTCGGGCGCGACCAGATCGGTAATCGTCATGGAACGTTCCGAGATGAAAGCTCAAGTCGTGGGTGAAAGATCAAGATCGGCACCAAACCGGATCACACTGGGCCACCGGAACCATCCTGTGGCCGCGGCTCTCAAAGGCGGCGGACCATAGTGAGGCTTGCCCGGGGCGTCAATGGCGAACCTCCCCCCCGACCACAGGGGGATCGATCCAGCCGACATTGCCGTCCGGCCGGCGATAGATCACGTTGACCCGGCCGCTGCCGCCGTGCTGGAACACCAGCACCGCCGCCCCGGTCATGTCCAATTCCATCACCGCCTCGCTCACGGAAAACCGCCGCAGCGAGGTCGCCGCCTCGGCGATGATGACGGGGTTGAACTCGATGACGTCATCCTCGCCGTCCGCCGGCGCTTCGATCACATAGCTCTGCGCGTCGAGCGCCCCACCGTTGATTTCGGACAGGGCGGCGGACGCCGCATGCGCCTTGCGCAGCGAGCGGTCCTTGAGCCGGCTCTTGTAGCGGCGCAGCCGCTTCTCGATCATGAGCAGCGCCTGGTCGGCGCTGGCATAGGCATCCGCTGCGGTGGCGTCGGCTTCGAGGGTGATTCCGGAATCGAGATGAAGCGCGCAGTCGGTGCGGAAGCCGAAGCCATCCTTGCTCAGCGTGATGTGCCCCGAATAATTGCCGTCGAAATATTTCCGCAGCACTTCGTCGGTGCGGGCGCTCACGCGATCGCGCAGGGCTTCGCCGACGCTGATGCTTTTTCCTGAGACCCGGAGTGTCATGTCATGCCTCGTTTGCTTGTTCGGATTTCGGACCGGTGTTCGTGGCTCGAACCGTCATGGAAGGGTTCCGCGTCCTGACGCCGCAGTCAAGCCGTTGCGGTGTCGCGGGATTTGTGCATCGCCGGAGCGACTGCGCCGCGCGCCGCGCCGAGCATGCCCTGCTTGTCGCGACGGCGCTGCACCGACGACGGAATGCGCATGGCTTCGCGATACTTCGCGACGGTGCGCCGGGCGATATCAATGCCGTCGCCGCGCAACCGTTCCACGATGGTGTCGTCCGACAGGATGGCGGCGGGGTTTTCCGCGTCGATCAACTGCTTGATGCGATGCCGCACCGCTTCCGCCGAATGGGCGTCGCCGCCGTCGGCCGAGGCGATCGAGGCGGTGAAGAAATATTTCAGCTCGAACGTGCCGCGACTGGTCGCCATGTATTTGTTGGCGGTGACGCGCGACACCGTCGATTCGTGCATCTGGATGGCGTCGGCCACGGTCTTCAGATTCAGCGGCCGCAGATGCGCCACCCCTTGCGTGAAAAAACCGTCCTGTTGGCGCACGATCTCGGTGGCGACCTTGAGGATGGTGCGCGCGCGCTGGTCGAGCGCCCGCACCAGCCAGGTCGCGTTCTGCAGGCAGTCGGTGAAATAGGATTTGTCGCCGTCCTTGCGAATGGTTTTCGACAACTCGGAATAATAGACCTGATTGACCAGAACCTTCGGCAGCGTGTCGCTGTTGAGTTCGACATGCCAGCCGCCATCAGGACCGGGACGCACATAGACGTCCGGCACCACCGACTGCGCCTTGGCGGAGCCGAACTTCAGCCCGGGCTTCGGATCAAGGTGGCGGATCTCGCCGATCATGTCGGCGATGTCCTCGTCATCGACGCCGCAGATCCTGCGCAGCGCGGCGATGTCGCGCTTGGCCAGCAGATCGAGATTCTCCACCAGCGCGCGCATCGCCGGGTCGTAGCGGTCGCGCTCGCGCAACTGGATGGCGAGGCATTCACTGAGATTGCGCGCGCACACGCCCGGCGGATCGAAGGTCTGCAGCGCCGCCAGCACCGCCGCGACTTCGGCGGCCGAGGCGCCGAGCTTGTCCGCCGCATCGCCGAGATCAGGCGGCAGGTAGCCGGCTTCGTCGACCAGATCGATCAGGTACTGGCCGATCATGCGGCGCACCGGATCGGCGAACGCCACCGCCAGCTGTTCAGCGAGATGGTCGGCGAGGGTGGTTTCGGCGGCGACGAAGGCTTCCAGATTGTAGTCGTCGTCGTTGGAGGCCCCGCCGCCCCATTCGGTATAGGCGGTGGGCGCGGCATCCTGCGCGGTGCGGGCGGCGGCCTCGGCCGGTTCCTCGGAGAATACGTTCTCCATGCCGGTATCGAGGGTCTGCTCGATCTCGGCGCGGCTGCCGAGGCTGCTGCTCATCCAGTCCTCGACCGCAGGCTCGAAACCATCCGCACTGCCGGCGTCGCCGCCGTCGGGATCAGAGGACGCGTCCGTGTCGCCGGAAAAGCCTTCGGCAAACGACTGCTCGGACTCGGCCGGCCCGGCGGCGCCATCGCCGCGCTCGGGCGCGCCATCATGGTCCGCGCGTTCCAACAGCGGGTTCCGCTCCAGCTCCTCCTCGACGAACGTCACCAGATCAAGGTTGGAAAGCTGCAGCAACTTGATCGCCTGCATCAGCTGCGGCGTCATCACCAGCGACTGGGACTGGCGGAACTCTAGTCTCTGCGTCAGAGCCATCAAACAGACCTGAAGGACATTCTTCGATAAGAATTGGTCCGTTTCTTGCTTATCTTGTTCTCAGGGCGATGTATACGACCTGGATCAAAAATGGGAAGGCGCCCCGGCCGCCGCAAGCGCCCACGTGTCCGCGGCTACAGCCGGAATTCCTCACCGAGATAGAGCCGGCGCACGTCGGGATCGTTGACGATCTCCTCGGGGCTACCCTCGGTCAGCACCTCGCCGGCATAGACGATGTAGGTGCGGTCGGTGAGGCCGAGGGTCTCGCGCACATTGTGGTCGGTGATGAGAACGCCGATGCCGCGATTGGTGAGATGGCGCACCAGCTGCTGGATGTCGCCCACCGCGATCGGATCGATGCCGGCGAACGGCTCGTCGAGCAGCATGTAGCTCGGCCGCGACGCCAGCGCCCGGGCGATTTCCACGCGCCGCCGCTCGCCGCCCGACAGCGCGATCGACGGTGACTTGCGCAGCCGCGTGATGTGGAATTCCTCCAGCAGCGAATCAAGCTCGCGCTCGCGCTTGCGCTTGTCCGGCTCGACCACTTCCAGCACCGCGCGGATGTTGTCCTCCACCGACAGGCCGCGGAAGATCGAGGCTTCCTGCGGCAGGTAGCCGATGCCGAGCCGCGCGCGCTGATACATCGGCAGCTGCGTGACGTCGTGGCCGTCGAGTTCGACGCGGCCGCGGTCCGGCTTGATCAGCCCGGTGATCATGTAGAACACCGTGGTCTTGCCGGCGCCGTTGGGCCCGAGAATGCCGACCGCCTCGCCGCGGCGGACATAGATGCTGACGCCGCGCACGATCTTGCGGGTGCCGAAGCTTTTCTCGACGCCATGGATGGCGAGATAGCCGGCATGGGCCGCCCGCTGTGGCGGCGCGGCATGATCGGCCGCCCGCTCGCGGCGCGGCTCCGCCGCCGCGGACGGACGCGACAGGTTGCGCGGGATCGGCGGCGCATCGAGGGCGAAGCCGGAGGCTTCGGCGGCGACGGGCACGGGCTGTTCGCCGATCGTGGACGCCGCCAGATCGCCGATCGGGCTGCCGAGGGCCGTGATGTCCGCACGCGCCCCCTCGGCGCGCGCGCGGGCGAAGCCCTGCCGTCCCCGCACCGGGCCGCGTCGGCGAAATATGCCCAGCAAGTCCACCATGCCCGTTTCAATCAATCCCGCAGCAGCGACCGCAAGCCGCCGCAGAGCTTAAGCCCTCGGAGGGCCGGGTGATACAGAGTTGCGCCACCCGGTTCAACCACGTGGCGGCTTGGCAGCCGGCAACGCATTGAGCTTGAGCGGCTTTCCCGGCGCGCCGGGGGCCGGCGCGGCGGGGTTGCCGCCGCCCGGCGATTTGCTCGGAGAGGACTGGAACACGCCGGAGACGCGGCCGCTGTCCGACTCGACCCGGGAAATGCCGGTGGTGAGATCGACGATCAGCCGGTCGCCGCGCAGCACGTTCTTGTCCTTGGTCAGCAGCACGTTGCCATACATCGTCACGGTGTTGGCGCGCATGTCGAACACGCCGCGGTCGCCGGTCACCGTCTGCTCCTTCTGGGTGACGATGACCCCGCCTTTCGCCTCCAGCCGCTTGATCGACGAATTGCCGCCGGGACCCGGCGTCGACGACTTCATCGCCGGCTTCTTGCCGCCGGCGGCGGGCTGGTCGTTGTCGTAGAACACCACCAGGGTCTTGCTGCGCAGGGTGGTGTCGCCCTGCACCACCTTGACGTTGCCGCTGAAGGTCGCGGCCTTGTCCTTGTCGCGCACTTCGAGGGTGGCGGCGTCGATATGGATCGGCTGATCGCGGTTCTGGGAGAAGCCCTGCATCGCATTGGGCACGCCCTGCATCGAGCCCTGCGCCAGCGCTTGGCCGCCGCCGGCCATGACAAGGCCCAGCGTCACCGCAGCCGCCAGCCGCGCCAAGATCAATCCCGCACGTTCCGACATCATCGCCCGGCTCATCGCGTGACCGCATCCCGCGCTGGCGCCGGCCCGCCGGCCTGCGCGGGAGCCGCGTCCGCCGCCATGTTCGCTGCCGCATCCGCCGAGCCCTGCTTGGCGGCCGGCTTGTCGGGAATGAGAATCATCGAAACCCCGCCATCGAATTTCACCAGCGCTCCATTCTCGGTGATCCGCAGTCGCTGCGCGTCCAGCGTGCCGTTGAGCAGTTTCACCGCCACCGGCTCGTCCGACGACACCGTGCCGCCGCCGAGATCGACCACCGCCTGGGTCAGCCGCGCCTCGTAGCCGGTGGAGGACTGCAGGAAGATATCATCGTTCAGATTGAGCAGCTGCGTCTTGGTGTCGAACAGGCCGCGGCGCGCATCCATGGTGACGTCCGACTTGTCTTCCATCTGGATCTTGGCGCGCAACTGGCTGAGCTCGACATTGGTCGGCTTGGTGACGTCCTGCGTCGCCGCCTTGGCCCACAATTCGTAAGGCCGCTTGTCCTGGGTGAAGCCCGCGAGATGCGGCGACTCCATGGTGATCCTCGAACCGGACACCGCGAGGCTGCCGATATCGAGCGGCAGCTTGGACAGGATCCGGAACGGATTGAACACCGACAGCCCGATCACGGCCAGCAGCGCGGCGACGACCACCACCGGCACGGCGCGGCGCATCAGCCGCACGCGGCGGCTGTGGCGCATGGCCCGGGCATAGCGCCTGTCCGCGCCCGCCTGATAGTTGTGGGTCTGAACCGAATACAAAAGCTGCTCCGAAACGCCCGGCCGTCCGCCCAAAATACCCCGATCCGGCCGTCTTTGACAGCCGGGCCAGTCCCCTCGGGACCATCCCGCCGGACCACTGTGGCCGACAACAGGGCGAGCAGTGTGACGAAATCGGGGCGGTTTCCCACTTTCCCGCCAGAGACCGGGCCGGGCGGGCCGGCCTCCGCCCCCTCAGGAGTGGGCGAAGATGTCGGCGTCGTCCCAGCCCTGAAGGTCGAGCCGGGCCCGGACCGGCAGGAACCGGAAGCAGGCGTCCGCCAGGTCCTCGCGGTTGTCCCGCGCCAGCATGGCGTCCAGCCTGTCGCGCAGGGCATGCAGGTACAGCACGTCGGAAGCCGCATAGGCGAGCTGGGCGTCGCTCAGGCTCGCCGCACCCCAGTCGCTCGACTGCTGCTGCTTCGACAACTCGATGCCGAGCAGTTCGCGCACCAGGTCCTTCAGGCCATGGCGGTCGGTGTAGGTGCGGACGAGGCGCGAGGCGATCTTGGTGCAGTAGACCGGCCCGGGCATGACGCCGAAGGAATGAAACAGCACGGCGAGATCGAACCGGGCGAAGTGGAAAATCTTGGTGACGGCCGGATCACCCAGCAGCGCCTTCAGGTTCGGCGCGTCGGTGTGGCCGGCGGGAATCTGCACCACGTCGGCCGAGCCGTCGCCGTTCGACAGTTGCACCACGCACAGCCGGTCGCGATGCGGATTGAGGCCGAGCGTCTCGGTGTCGATCGCCACCGACGTGGTGTAGCGCGACAGGTCCGGCAGGTCGCCGCGATGCAGGCGGATGGTCATGGTCGGCGCAGCCTTCAAGGTTGTCTGGTCCAATCGAATCGTTGCGGCCTAGACTACCGCCCAAATCCCCGGGCGACGAGAGGTGATAGCCGGCTATCGTTAACCTTGATCGCTCGCCGTCGGCCGGGTTCCGCCATTCTTTCACGTTTGCGCAGGCAGGTTCATGATTGGCTGGCCGGCAACGGAAAAGGCAACATATGAGCATCGAGCAACGTCTGCCCCGCTTCGCGGTTCTCATCGACGCAGACAATACGTCGCCGCAGATTGCAGAAGGCCTGTTTGAGGAAATCGCAAAGTTCGGCGAAGCCAGCGTGCGCCGGATTTATGGGGATTTTTCCAGCCCGCGCCTCAAATCATGGGCCGAGCTTCTTCAGAAATACGCCATCGATCCTTATCAGCAGTTTGCCTACACCACTGGCAAGAATGCATCCGACATCGCCCTTGTGATCGACGCCATGGACCTTCTGCACAGCGGGCGCTTCGACGGCTTCTGTCTGGTCTCCTCCGACAGTGATTTTACGCGTCTTGCGTCCCGACTGCGCGAGCAGGGCGCGGACGTTTACGGCGTCGGCGCGCAGAAAACCCCGGAGAGCTTCCGGCAGGCGTGCCGCCGGTTCATCTACACGGAGAACCTGCTTCCGTCCGCAACCCCATCCACCAAGGACGGCCATGTCAAACCCAGATCCCTGCAGCCGCCAAGTGCCGCCGTGGCGATCCTGAACAAGGCCATTTCACAGACTGAAAACGAAGACGGATGGGTGATGCTCGGCCCGGTCGGACAGCATATTTCGAATCTGTTCTCGGATTTCGACGTGCGAACCTACGGCTGCTCGAAACTGAGCGATCTCGTCCGCAAGACCGGCGCCTTCGATATTGAGAAAGTCGATGGCGGGCACATCCGGATGCGGGCCAAACCCGCCGGCGTCGCCGTGAAGGCAAGATCACAGGATCGCGGTCAAGACACCAAGCCTTAGTGCCGGCCGCCTCACCGCCACAGGCCGAGCGCCGCCCATTTCGATTCGGGGATGGGCGCGCCGATCTTGTAGGTGAACGACACCACGTTCATGTGGTCGGGCGTGCCCTTGCAGGTGAAGGAAAACGCATACCACTTGCCCTTGCTGCGGAACGCGCCGCCGGAGCCGGTCACCGTATCGCCGGTGTGTTTCGGATGGGACAGCACGTCGGTCTTGGCGCGGTCGGGGCGGTAGGGATTGGAGTCGCGGGAGATCCGGCTCATGGCTTCGAGATCGCAGACCTGTTCGAGCCGGGTCTGCGGATCGAGCTTCTTCAGGGCGGCCGCGAACCGCGCGTCCAGGGCGACGGCCGGCGCCGAGACAAGCAGGAATGCGGGGAGCAGGAGCGCGGGGACCGAGAGCGCAGAGACGATGACGGCGGCGCGTTTCATGAAATCACCCTGCAAGAATGCCCCCCTTGAAGCATGTCACCCTTGAAGGACCGCGGCCACGAACGAGCCAGACGAGAGACAGGCCGCGCGGAGAACCGGAGCGGAGCGCCCGGATCGCGACGAACGAGCCGCGACGAAGCGGCGCACCGCCCGTCCGGAAGGCATCCCGAGCGGATGCCGTTGTCAAGCGATGGTGCCCAGGAAAGGACTCGAACCTTCACGCCTTGCAGCACAGGTACCTGAAACCTGCGTGTCTACCAATTCCACCACCTGGGCGCTGAGCCGGTTACTATTGATCGTTCGCGCGCTTGTCAAATAGCCGCCGCGACACGGCGGGGTCTGTACAGCGCCGGGATGATGGCGTATCGCGGAAACCGGCGGGGCCCTTGGCCAAACCTTGGCCCCGCGCCGTCCCCTTGCGCAGGAATCCAGCCCAGGAAACGCCAGATGCCAGCCCCCATCGATACGCTCGTCACCGTCTACGGAGGATCGGGTTTTCTCGGCCGCCATGTGGTCCGGGCGCTGGCCCGGCGCGGGTATCGCATCCGGGTGGGCGTGCGCCGCCCCGACCTCGCCGGCCACCTGCAGCCGCTCGGGCGGGTCGGCCAGATTCATGCGGTTCAGGCCAATCTGCGCTACCCCGACTCGGTGACGGCGGCGGCGCGCGACGCTAGCGCGATCGTCAACCTCGTGGGCATCCTGTGGGAGAGCGGCGCGCAGACCTTCGACGCCGTGCAGACCGAGGGCGCGGCCACCGTGGCGCGCACCGCCGCCGCCATCGGCGCGCGGCTGGTCCATGTCTCGGCGCTCGGCGCGGATGACGCGGCCACCTCGCGCTACGCCCGCGCCAAGGCCGCCGGCGAGGCCGCGGTGCGCGCCGCCGCGGCCGACGCCACCATCCTGCGGCCCTCGGTGATGTTCGGCCCCGAGGATCATTTCACCAACCGTTTCGCGGCGCTGGCGCGGATGACACCGGTGCTGCCGCTGGTCGGTGCAGCCACCAGGCTGCAGCCGGTATTCGCCGGCGATGTCGCCGAGGCAGTCGCCGACGCCGTGGACGGCAAGACCCGCCCCGGGGCGGTCTACGAACTCGGCGGCCCGGAGGCGATGACCATGCGCGAGGTGGTGGAAGCCATCCTGCGCATCACCGGGCGCGAGCGGCTGCTGATGCCGCTGCCGTTCGCGCTGGCGCGGCTCAAGGCCGCGTTCCTGCAATTCGCGCCGGGCGATTTCAAGCTCACCCCGGATCAGGTCGACCTGCTGCGCAGCGACAATGTGGTCTCCGAGGCGGCGAAGGCGGCGGGGCTGACCCTCGAAGGTCTTGGCATCACGCCCGATTCGCTGGAGGCGGTGACGCCGTCCTATCTCTGGCGCTTCCGCAAGGCCGGACAGTTCGCCCAGAAAGGCGCGTGACAATCCTGTGCCCCGGACGCCGCGCAGCGCGGAGCGATGCGCTGCTGATCCGGGGCCGTCCGGTGCACGTACCTGTAACGGTCCCGGCTCTGCGGAGCAGCGCGAAATGCGCTGCACCGCGTCCGGGACAAGATAAAAGCTGTTATTTCCCCAGCGCCAGCGCGATCAGCCCCAGCGTGCCGACCACCACCCGCCACCACGCGAACAGCGCGAAACCGTGGCGGGTGACGTAGTCGAGGAACGTCTTGACCACGATGATGGCGGTGACGAACGACACCGCGAAGCCGACCGCGATGATCAGCGAATGGTCCATCGTCATGTCGGCGCGGTTTTTGTAGAGGTCGTAGACGAACGCCCCGATCATGGTCGGGATGGCGAGAAAGAACGAGAATTCCGCCGCCGCGCGCTTGTCGGCGCCAAACAGCATGGCGGCGACGATGGACGCGCCGGAGCGCGACACGCCGGGGATCATCGCCGCGCACTGGGCGATGCCGATGCCGAGATACATC
Source organism: Bradyrhizobiaceae bacterium (assembly GCA_020544565.1). Lineage (GTDB taxonomy): Bacteria > Pseudomonadota > Alphaproteobacteria > Rhizobiales > Xanthobacteraceae > Afipia. Next base: position 3,368,058 of record CP078014.1, on the reverse strand, counting down.
GGCAGCGAAAACGCCGTGGCGTCGTGATGCCGCGGATTGAAATCCTGCTGGTCCACCCACAACAGCACCGCGCCGCCGGCGATCAGCGTGAAGCACACCACCCATGGATTGAACAGCACGTTCTTGATGAAACTGCCGAACAGCAATCCCAAGATGACCGCGGGCAGGAACGCCAGCAGCACCCCGATCACGAACCGCCGCGCCGCCGGATCGGAAAACATGCCGAGCGCGATGCGCCACAGCCGGCCGAAATAGATCACCAGAATGGCGAGGATGGCGCCGAGCTGGATCATGACCGCGAAGGACTTCCAGAAGTTGTCCTGGTCGAGGTCCATGAACCGCTCCACCAGGAGCAGATGGCCGGTGGAGGACACGGGAAGGAACTCGGTCACGCCCTCGACCACGCCAAGGACGATGGCTTTCCATAGATCGGCTAACATCGGGGGATCCGCAGCGCTGGAGGGGTTCCGAAAACCGCGCCCTTGTGGCCCATTCGTCCTGTTGCCGCAACGCCAAATCCGTGAAATTGAGAGCGGCGCGGCGGGACAGCCCCATGGCGGAACCTGCCCGCCGGCGCGTTAACCGCCCTTCGAGACCGTTTGTTAAACCTGAATCGACTATCACGGACCGCATGTTCACACTTTTTCATCACCCCTTTTGCCCGCGGTCGCGCTTCGTGCGGCTTGCGCTCGGTGAACACGGACTGGACGTACAACTGGTCGAGGAAGCGGTGTGGGAGCGGCGCGAGGCGTATCTCGCCCTCAACCCCGCCGGCGAAACCCCGGTTCTGATCACCGAGGGCACCGCGCCGATGCCGGGCGCACGGCTCATCGCCGAGTTCCTCGACGAGATTCACGGCGCTCCGCTTGGCGAGCATCGCCTGCTGCCGCGCGCCATGAACGAGCGCATCGAGGTGCGGCGGCTGATCGCCTGGTTCAACGACAAGTTCTTCGAGGAGGCCAGCGGACCACTGGTCAACGAGCGCGTCTACAAGCGCTTCATGAAGCCGGAACAGGGCGGCGGCGCGCCGTCCACCGACGTTCTGCGCGCGGCGCGGGCCAATGTGCGCTATCATCTGGCCTATATCGGCTGGCTGGCGCGGACGCGGAACTACCTCGCCGGCGACCAGTTCTCCTTCGCCGACATCGCCGCCGCGGGCCACCTGTCGGCAATCGACTATCTGGGCGACGTGCCATGGAACGAGGACGACGCGGCCAAGGCCTGGTATGTCCGGATCAAGTCCCGTCCCTCGTTCCGCCCGCTGCTGAACGAGTGGGTGGCGGGCTTCCCGGCCTCGGCCCATTACACGGATCTCGACTTCTGACCGGCGGCGCCGACGACGACCGCGTCGCGGTCAAGGCGGCGCTGACCGCGCAGGCCCGCGCCCTCGGCTTCAGCGCCGTCGGCATTGCCGATCCCGCCGCCATCGCCGGGGAGGCCGCGCGGCTGCAAGCCTTTCTCGACGCCGGCGCCCATGGCGACATGGACTGGCTCGCCAACGATCCGGCGCGGCGCGCCAGCCCGCTGGTGCTGTGGAGCGAGGTGCGCTCGGTCATCATGCTCGGGCTGAACTACGGGCCGGACGACGATCCACTGGCGCTGCTCGAACGCAAGTCGCACGGCAACATCTCGGTCTATGCCCGCGGCGACGACTATCACGACCTGATCAAGAAGCGGCTGAAGACGCTGGCGCGCTGGCTGATCGCACAGGCCGGCGGCGACGTGAAGGTGTTCGTCGACACCGCCGCGGTGATGGAGAAACCGCTCGCCGACGCCGCCGGGCTCGGCTGGCAGGGCCGGCACACAAATCTGGTGTCGCGCGACTACGGCTCGTGGCTGTTCCTCGGCGCGATCTTCACCACGCTGGAGCTGCCGCGCGACGCGACAACGGGCGATCACTGCGGATCGTGCCGCGCCTGCCTCGACAGTTGCCCGACCGACGCCTTCCCCGCGCCCTATCGCCTCGACGCGCGCCGGTGCATCTCGTATCTGACCATCGAGCACAAGGGCCCGATCCCGCGCGACCTGCGCGCCGCGATCGGCAACCGCATCTATGGCTGCGACGACTGCCTGAGTGCGTGCCCGTGGAACAAGTTCGCGCAGCAGGGCCACGAGGCCAAGCTCGCCGCGCGCAATGAGTTGCGCGCGCCATCCCTCGCCGATCTGGCAGGGCTCGACGACGCCGCGTTCCGCGCCCTGTTCACCAAATCGCCGGTCAAGCGCATCGGCCACGCGCGCTTCCTGCGCAACGTGCTGACCGCCATCGGCAACAGCAGCGAGCCTGCGCTCGCGGACGAGGCGCGCCGCCTGCTCGACGACGACAATCCGCTGGTGCGCGGTGCGGCGGTGTGGGCGCTGTCGCGACTTTTGCCGCGTGCGGAATTTGCGGCGCTGGCGGATGCGTCAAACGACGACGACGAAAGCGTGCGGGACGAGTGGGCGGCGGGCAAACTCGATTCGTCATTCCGGGGCGCGAGCACTGGCGAGCGAACCCGGAATCCAGAAACAACAGGCTGAACTATTCGAGATTCCGGATCAGTCCGCGCGATGCGCGGCCTGTCCGGAATGACGGCTTGCAGATTTACTCCGCCAAATGCCGCGCCATCTCCGGCCGCGCCTTGAGCGCGGCGCCCTGTTTCGCGACGATCTTGGCGATGCGCTCCGGCGCGAAGTTCATGTCGACGAAACCGGTCGCGGCATTGGCGACCTCGCCATACTCGGCGATCAGTCCGTCGCGCAACCGCATGATGGCGACGCCCTCGAACATCGCCCGCGCGCCCTTCGCCTCCGGCAGCAGCGAGCGATAGCTGAAGGTGTAGCGTGCATAGAGTGTGCGCCCGTCGCTCACCGGCTCATGCATGTCCCAGCGGAAATCGGTCGCCGTGCGATAGAACCAGTCGTTGACCATTCCCGCGATGGCTTCGCGGCCGGCGAAGGCACCGTAGAACACGTCGTGATAGACGCCGTCCTCGGTGAACAGCGCGGCGAAGGCCGCGCCATCGCGCCGCTCGACGGCGCGGCAGAAATCGTGGAGCAGCTTGTCCGCCTGCATGATGGTCTCCCTTTATCCGTTCGCCAGTTCGCCGACGGTGGCCAGCAGGCGCGCGATGTCCTGCGGGCGCGACAGGCGATGGTCGCCATCCTGCACCAGGGTCAGCACCACGTCGTCGCTCGGCAGGCAATGGGTCAGGGCGAAAGCATGCCGCCACGGCACATCCGGGTCCTGCGCGCCCTGCAGGATGCGCACCGGGCATCCCACTTCGATGCTGCCCCCGAGCAGGAGATGGTTGCGCCCTTCCTCGATCAGGGCGCGGGTGATGGGATAAGCCTCGTCGCCATATTCCGACGGGCGGTGCCAGACGCCCGTGGTCATGATCTCGTCGCGGACCTCCTGCGGAAAATTCTTCCACATCAGTTCCTCGGTGAAGTCGGGGGCGGGCGCGATCAACACCAGCCCGGCCAGCGCGGCGCGGCACGCCGGGCGCTTCACCAGCGCGCGGGCCAGCAGCAGCGCCATCCAGCCGCCCATGGAGGAGCCGACCACCACCTGCGGGCCTTCGCAGGCGGCATCGAACACCGCGAGGCTGTCCTCATGCCATTGGCCGATGGTTCCATCGGCGAAGCGGCCGGAGGATTCGCCGTGTCCGGAATAGTCGAAGCGGACGCAGGCGCGACCATGCTCCGCGGCCCATGCATCGAGCGCCTGCGCCTTGGTGCCCTTCATGTCCGAATTGAAGCCGCCGAGCCAGAACACCCCCGGCGCGCGCCCGGCCCGCCGGCGCACCGCGATCCTGCGCCGCCTCTCGCCGCTGCCGACCTCGATGAAATCCGGCGCGGCATCCGCCGCCTCGTCCGTTGCGCTGCTCATGACCCGCCCTTTCTGACCTGTCCGTTCCCGATATGCCGGCCGCCGGCCCGGCAGAGTGGAATTTCAGCGAAACCCATCATGCAGCGCTTGCGGAGGGACCGGCGGGGTTCTATGTGGACCGGGTTCCGCCCGAGGATCAATGGCCAGCTCCATGGCTGTCCCGTGCCCCGCCGGAAATCAGGTTCTGTGGCCGCACCGCGCTTGCCCGCCGGACCGTAATCCTTCACACTGCGCCTTCCGCAACAACATTGGAGAGCCACCCATTCGCCGTCCCAACAGAGCCCCGCCTGTCGCCGCAAAAGACGGGCCGCGCACCAACGATGAAATCCGCAACGCCCAGGTCCAGCTGATCGACCAGCACGGCACCAACCTCGGCACCGTCGAAACGGTCGTCGCCGTGAAAATGGCGATGGAAGCCGGCATGGATCTCGTCGAGATCTCTCCCAACACCAGTCCACCGGTCTGCAAGATCATGGACTATGGGAAGTACAAGTTTCAGGCCCAGAAGAAAGCCGCCGAGGCGCGCAAGAAGCAGAAGACCGTCGAGATCAAGGAGATCAAGCTCCGCCCGATGATCGACGATCACGACTACGACGTGAAGATGCGCGCCATGCTTCGCTTTTTCGAGGAAGGCGACAAGGTCAAGATCACGCTGCGCTATCGCGGCCGTGAAATGGCCCATCAAGAAATCGGCACCAAGCTGCTCGACAAGGTCAAGGCTGCCGTCGCCGACGTCGCCAAGGTGGAGCAGGACCCCAGGTTCGAGGGCCGCCAGGTGGTGATGGTGCTGGCGCCGCGCTAAACGCGGCCGTCACGCCATCCGACCGTGCATCCGACACAGCCCGTCAGAAACCCCTGACGGGCTTTTGTCGTGACATGCCCCGGGGAGGACCGCGAGACGGGGTTCGGCAGACTGGTCCGGCACCTCGCTCCCGGAGCGACCCCTGCCCCCGGGCGCTTTTTGCGCGTTGCCAATTCCCCCTTCCTCTGCCATAAGCCCACCTTCGTCGCCCGGCTGATCAAGGGCTGCCGTGGCGACGCTGATGCCGGCCGATTTCATGCGGAAATTAGTCGAGCATTTTCAACGCTCTAGCGAGCATTTCCGCCGCGCAAGCGCCCGCCGGGCGCTTTTTGCCGTGGCCCGAAGGAGAGCCAAATGCCCAAGCTGAAGACCAAGTCGGGCGCCAAAAAGCGCTTCAAAGTCACCGGGACCGGGAAAGTGGTCTCCGCCCACGCCGGCAAGCGGCACGGCATGATCAAACGCACCAAGAAGCAGATCCGCCAGCTTCGCGGCACGCGCATCCTGTTCAAGACCGACGGCGACAACATCAAGAAGTATTTCTTGCCGAACGACTGATCGCCTGATGCCGCGTCCGCGCGGCGCTCTGTCACCATTTCAATTTTCAGATGAAGGAGATCAGTCATGGCTCGCGTCAAACGCGGTGTGACGGCTCATGCCAAGCACAAGAAAGTCTACAAGGCCGCCGAAGGGTTTCGTGGCCGCCGCAAGAACACCATCCGCGCCGCCAAGGCGGCCGTGGACAAGGCCGGGCAGTACGCCTATGTCGGCCGCAAGCTGAAGAAGCGCAATTTCCGCGCGCTGTGGATCCAGCGCATCAATGCGGCGGTGCGTCCCTTCGGCCTGACCTACAGCCGGTTTATCGACGGCCTCGCCAAGTCGGGCGTCATCGTCGACCGCAAGGTGCTGTCGGATCTCGCGATCCACGAGCCGGCCGCGTTCCAGGCGATCGCCGAGAAGGCCAAGGCCGCGCTCGCGGCGTAAGCCCGACGTTCCGCACCGCCGCCGGGACAATTTCGATGTCGTGGCCGGGCTTTTGTCCCGGCCATCCACGACTTGACCGGGCACATGTAAGACGTGGATGCCCGCGACAAGCGCGGGCATGACGGCGGAGAGGCACACGAACAACCTCTCCCATTGAGGTGTTCATGTCCGATCTCGACTCTCTCCAATCCCAGATTCTCGACCAGATCGCCGGCGCCTCCGACGAGGCCGCGCTCGAAGCGGCGCGCGTCGGCGCGCTCGGCCGCAAGGGCACCATCTCGGCGCTGCTCGGCACCCTCGGCAAGATGTCGCCGGACGAGCGCAAGACCGAAGGCGCGAAGATCAATCTCGCCAAGGACAGGCTCACCGAGGCGTTCGCCGCGCGGCGCGACATTCTCAAGACCGCCGCGCTCGAGGCGCGGCTTGCGTCGGAGACCATCGACGTCACCCTGCCGACCCGCGAAACGCCGGCCGAACAGGGCCGCATCCATCCACTCAGCCAAGTGATGGATGAGCTGACCGCGATCTTCGCCGACATGGGCTTCTCGATCGCCGAAGGCCCGGACATCGAGACCGACGACAACAACTTCACCAAACTGAATTTCCCCGAAGGCCATCCGGCGCGGGAAATGCACGACACGTTCTTCTTCCATCGCAAGGAGGACGGTTCGCGGCCGCTGCTCCGCACCCACACCTCGCCAGTGCAGGTGCGCACCATGCTGTCGCAGAAGCCGCCGATCCGGGTGATCTGCCCGGGCCGCACCTACCGCATCGACAGTGACGCCACCCACACCCCGCAATTCCATCAGGTCGAGGGCCTCGTCATCGACAAGGGCTCGCATCTCGGCCATCTGAAATGGATTCTCGCGGAGTTCTGCAAGGCGTTCTTCGAGGTCGATAACGTCAACATGAAATTCCGCCCGTCGTTCTTCCCGTTCACCGAGCCGTCGCTGGAGGTCGATATCCAGTGCCGCCGCGACAAGGGCGAAATCCGCTTCGGCGAGGGCGAGGACTGGCTGGAGATTCTCGGCTGCGGCATGGTGCATCCGAACGTGCTCGCTGCCTGCGGCATCGATCCCGAGGTCTACCAGGGCTTCGCCTGGGGCATGGGCATCGACCGCATCGCGATGCTGAAATACGGCATCAGCGACCTGCGCCAGATGTTCGAAAGCGACGTGCGCTGGATCAACCATTACGGCTTCAAGCCGCTCGACGTGCCGACGCTGGCGGGAGGGCTGTCGTCGTGATGACAGCCGTCATCGCGGAATATCCCCTCCCCCGCCTGCGGGGAAGGGTTAGGGAGGGGGAGCCGAAGCGGCCGGTCTGGCATGTTCGCGCCACGACGCGCGACAATGCGCGCCGCCTTCGCCGCGACGTGACCGATGCCGAACGCTTGATCTGGAAAGAACTGCGCGCCCATCGTCTCGATGGCATGAGCTTTCGTCGCCAAACTCCCGTCGGTCCTTTCATTGCTGACTTTGTCTGTCACGCGACGCGTCTCATTGTCGAGATCGACGGCGGTCAACACTACGAAACCCCTGGTCTCGCCGCCGATGCCACACGCGATGCCTATCTGAAAGCCAAAGGCTTCAACATTTTGCGCTTCAGCAACATCGACGTGCTGACCAATATGCCCGGCGCTCTTGAAACAATCCTGCTCTTTGTAAGAAAGAAGAACCCCCTCCCGGCCTCCCCCGCAAGCGGGGGAGGAGAAGAGGGCGGAGACAAATCATGAAATTCACCCTCTCCTGGCTGAAAGACCATCTCGACACCGATGCGCCGCTGGAGGCGCTCGCCGACAAGCTCACCATGATCGGGCTCGAGGTCGAGCACATCGACGACAAGGCCAAACAGCTCGCGCCGTTCGTCGTCGCCAAGGTGATCTCGGCGCAGCAACATCCCAACGCGGATCGTCTGCGCGTGTGCATGGTCGATACCGGCGACGGCGGAGAGCCGGTGCAGGTGGTGTGCGGCGCGCCCAACGCCCGTGCCGGCCTCGTCAGCGTGTTCTCGCCGCCGGGCACCTACATTCCCGGCAAGAACATCACGCTGGGCGTCGGCACCATCCGCGGCGTCGAGAGCCGCGGCATGCTGTGCTCGGCCGCGGAGCTTCAGATCTCCGACGATCACGACGGCATCATGGAGCTGCCGGCCGACGCGCCCATCGGCAAACCCTATGCGCAATGGGCCGGTCTCGGCGATCCGGTGATCGAGATCAATCTCACGCCGAACCGGCAGGACTGCACCGGCGTCCACGGCATCGCCCGCGATCTCGCCGCCGCCGACATGGGCAAGTTCAAGGACAATGCCCCGAAGCAGATCAAGGGCGAATTCCCCTGCCCGGTGCAGGTGAAAATAGAGGACGAAACGCTGTGCCCGGGCTTCGCGCTGCGCCTCGTGCGCGGAGTGAAGAACGGCCCGTCGCCGGAATGGCTGCAGAAGCGCCTGACCTCGATCGGCCTGCGCCCGATCAACGCACTGGTGGACATCACCAACTTCATGACCTTCGACCGCGCGCGACCGCTGCATGTGTTCGATGCGAAAAAAGTGAAGGGCAATCTCGTCGTGCGCCGCGCCAGAGACGGCGAGACGCTGCTCGCGCTCGACGGCAAGACCTACACCCTCGATCCGACCATGTGCGTGATCGCCGACGACAACGGCCAAGAATCTGTAGTCGAATCGCTCGCCGGCATCATGGGCGGCGAAGCCTCGGGCTGCGACGACACCACCACCGACGTGCTGATCGAATCTGCGCTGTGGAACGCGATCAACGTCGCCCAGACCGGCCGCAAGCTCGGCGTTAACTCCGACGCGCGCTACCGCTTCGAGCGCGGCGTCGATCCGTCCTTCATGGTGCCGGGCCTCGAGATGGCGACGCAACTGGTGATGGATCTCTGCGGCGGCACGCCGTCGCAGGTCGTGGTTGCGGGCGCGCGCCATGGCGACGACCGCGTCATCGATTTTCCGCTGGCGGAAATCAAGCGCCTCGCCGGCATCGAGGTGCCGCTGCCGCGGATCAAAACCATCCTGACCCAGCTCGGCTTCATGATGGCGGGCACCGGGCCGGTGGTGAAGGTGGCAGTGCCGTCATGGCGCGGCGACGTTCACGGCAAGGCCGACATCGTCGAGGAGATCGTGCGCATCGTCGGCGTCGACAGCGTGCCGCTGACGCCGTTCGAGCGCGGCGACGCGCCGCGCAAGCCGGTGCTGACCCAGCTTCAGTTGCGCACCCGCCGCGCCAAGCGCGCGCTGGCCGCGCGCGGCATGATGGAGGCGGTGACCTGGTCGTTCGTCTCCCGCACCCAGGCCGAACTGTTCGGCGGCGGCGGCAGCGAGCTGCAACTCGCCAATCCCATCGCCGCCGATCTCTCCGACATGCGGCCGTCGCTGCTGCCCGGCCTCGTCGCCGCGGCGCAGGCCAACGCTGACCGCGGCTACGACGACGTGGCGCTGTTCGAGGTCGGCCAGGTGTTCAGGGGCGACAAGCCGGAGCAGCAGTTCATGGCCGCCGGCGGCGTACGCCGCGCGTTGGCCTCAAGCATCGGCACAGGCCGGTTCTGGACCGGCGCGGCCAGCGTCAACGCCTTCGACGTCAAGGCCGACGCGCTGGCCGTGCTCGCCGCCGCCGGTGCGCCGATGCAGGCGCTGCAGATCGTCCCCGCCAGCGAGGCGAAGAATGTCCCGGCCTGGCTGCATCCCGGCCGCTCGGGCGTGATCCAGATCGGCCCGCAGAACGTGCTCGGCACTTTCGGCGAGCTGCATCCGCGCGCGCTGGAAACGTTGAAGGCCGACGGCCCGCTGATGGCGTTCGAGGTCATCCTCGAACGCATTCCGGACGCCAAGGCGAAACCGACCCGCGCCAAGCCGCCGCTGGAGCTGTCGGCGTTCCAGCCGGTGTCGCGCGACTTCGCTTTCATCGTCGATCGCGGCGTCAAGGCCGCCGACATCGTGCGCGCCGCGCAGGGCGTGGACAAGAAACTCGTCACCGGCGTCTCGGTGTTCGACGTCTATGAAGGCAAGGGCATCGACGACGGCAAGAAGTCGATCGGCATCGCGGTGACGCTGCAGCCGCGCGAGAAGACCCTGACCGATCAGGAGATCGACGCGGTCGCCGCCAAGATCGTTGCCGAGGTGACGAAGAAGACCGGCGGCACGCTGCGGGGATAGCTCATCCCCGCGCCGCCGGCGCGCCGTCCGGCAGCAGGTCGCAATAGGCGAACCCGTCGCGCGTGACGGTCTCGCCCCTCGTGACGCGCAAAACCCCGTCGAAGATCGGCCCTGCGATCACGCAGGTATGAAATTCGCCGTTCTCGCCGCAGGGATCGACATCTTGCGGCAGATCGGCGAGGAAAGCCGCATCGAATGCGCGACCGGCGAACGACGCCGGCAGTCGGGCAAGATCGACGGTTGCCACAAATGCCTCGAACCCGGCGGCGATCATGTCCCGCGCCAGGCGGGCGGTCGGCCGCCGCCACAACGGAAACACCGGCGTGATGCCTGTTCCCGCGAGCCTGGCTTCGCGATAGGTGCGGACATCCTCGAGATAGAGATCGCCGAAGATGATATGCGTGACGCCATCGGCGCGGACGCGCGCCAGCGCTTCGCTCATCCGCTGCTCATAGATGTCGTTGGGGCACGGATAGGGAATCGGCACCATCAGCGGCGACAGAGCGGCCGCATCGAGCTGCGCGCGCAGAACCTCCTCGCGCACGCCATGGATCGAAACGCGATGGAAGGTGTCGGTCACGGTTGTCAGCGCGCCGACGACATCGAACCGTCCTTCGCGGCGCACCTCATGCAGCGCGAAGGCACAGTCCTTGCCGCTCGACCACGACACCAACGCCTTCATGCGCGATCCGGTCAATTGCGGGACCAGCCGAAACTGCGCGGTTCGGCCGTTCGCGGCGCAGCCTTGCGCTTCGCCTTCGCCGGTTTCGCCGCGGCGTTGGCGACCGGTTTCAGCGGGCCGAGCTTGCGCAGCGCCGCATCGGCCGCGCGCTCGCCGGACTCCCACGCGCCGCCGACCGTGCCCCACTGGGTGTCGTGCATGGCGTCGCCGGCGAAGAACACGCTGCCGAGCGGCTCCATCAGCACCTTGCGCGCCGCCGCGCCGCCGGGCGCGGGCGCCGCCATCGCACCGAGCACGTAGGGCATGTCGTTCCAGCGCGTCGCGGTGGTGCGCTTCACCGCGTTTCTCACCTCATCGCCGAACAGCTTGGCCAGCCAATCCACCGCGAACGCCACCATCGCCGCCTCGCCGCGTGCCGACAGCTCCGCGCCGAACGCACCCGCGACATCGACCTGACACAACGAGGAGCCGCCGAGATTGGCGAGCAGGAAACCGGTGGAGCGGTCGCTGCTCTGCTCAATGACGATATCGTCGCGCGACAGCCCGAGCGGATTGCCCGCCAGTTCCAGCGCGATATGATCGTAGCTGCCCAGCGTGAGCCGCGCCGCCGCCTCCTGCTGGCGCTTCGGCAGGTCCGGCGCGAACTTCATCTTGCCCGACAACAGCGCGTTGACCGAGGCGGTGACGACGACGGCCTTGGCGGTGAGGGTGCCCGCGGCGGTTTCGACCTGCGCATCGCGGCCGCTCCAGACGATGCGCGTCACCGGCGTGGACAGCGCCACCGGCAGGCCCTCGCCGAGCCTGGCGATCAACGCCCCCAGCCCCTGACGACAGGCCGAGGGCGCGTCGTGCTGGGTCATCGCCAGCAGATCGAGGGCGGAGAGATCCCGCAGGTCCTTGCCGGTCGGCTGCGCGCCGAGCAGGAAATCCGTGGTGCCCGCCCACACGCCGAGATCCTTCGGCAGCCCGTTCGCGGCCGGCATGTCGGGCTTGCCGCGCGCGGCGTCGCCGATAGCGCGGTTGGCGCGCACCAGCGTCGCCAGAAAATCCTCCATCTCGCCGGCGCGCGCGTTGCGCCGCCCGATGCGGATGCGCTGGCCGCGCGGCGCGGGGTAGATCTCCATGCCGACGCCGCGGGCGAGCCTCGCCGGCGCGCTGCTGTCGGCGTTGTAGAGCCACCGCGCGCCGCGATCGAACGGCACGTCGAACGTCGCCACATCCGTCATGCAGCGCCCGCCGAGCGCCGGCGTCGCCTCGATCAGCACCACCTTGCGTCCGGCTGCCGCGATGCGGCGCGCAGCGGCGATGCCGGCGGCGCCCGCGCCGATCACCGCAACCTCGGTCTCGCGCGGCAGGGCCGCCGCCCGCGCGGGCGGCGCAAGCAGGGGAAGCGCCGCGAAAGCCACGGAGCCGGCCAGAACGTCGCGCCGGGAAATTGTCATGTCATGGTTTCCGAAGTTCGACCAAAAGCAGGAACAGGTCACGAACTTGCCGCATCGGAGCGCGCGCGGCAACGATCATGGTGAATGTCCGGTAAGCCGCCGCGGCGGCCTATGAACCAAATCGCAATCGCTTCCGACAACAATGAGACGACAACAAGCGGCCGGAACCGGCCACCGGGGATCCACCATGGGCGTCATGCTCGACACCATCGGCAAGGTCATCTCCCGTTACCTCCAGAAAGAGGTGCCGGGTTACGAGCCGTTCACGCCGAGCGACCCGGAGCGGCTGCGCGGCCTGATCGAGCCCGGCGACGTCCTTCTGGTGGAAGGCAACAACCATATTTCCGGCATCATCAAATATCTGACCCAGTCGACCTGGTCCCATGCCGCGCTCTATGTCGGCCCGGTGGACGGCGCGACCGAGCCCGACGGCGAGCCGCATGTGCTGATCGAGGCCAATATCGGCGAAGGCGTCACCTCCGCACCGCTGTCGAAATATTTCCCCTATCACACCCGCCTGTGCCGCCCGGTCGGACTGTCTTATGAGGACCGCACCACGGTGTGCCGCTATGCCATCAACCGCATCGGCTTCGGCTACGACACCAAGAACATTATCGATCTGATGCGCTACCTGATCCCGCTGCCGGTGCCGCGGCGCTGGCGGCGGCGGATGATCGCGCTGGGCTCGGGCGATCCCACTAAGATCATCTGTTCGGCGCTGATCGCGCAGGCATTCGGTGCCGTGCGCTATCCGATCCTGCCCAAGATCACGCGCGGCGCGAGCCGGCAGGCGCGCAGGGAGATCCTGTACATCCGCGATTCGTCGCTCTACATGCCGCGCGACTTCGACATCTCGCCCTATTTCGACATCGTCAAGCCGACCATCGAGCTCGGCTTCGACTACACGGCGCTGCACTGGGCCGACACCACCAAACCGTCCGCGGAGGTGGCGGACGACGACGATCCCTTTCCAGAGGGAATCGTCGAAGCGCCTGAGGCATCACTCGCCCCCGCCCTCGTAGAAGTAGCGGCGCAGACGCCAGCGTCGGGATGCTGACGACGCGGGGCAAGCCACCCCGCAATTGAACTCACGATAAGTCGGTCGTCCCCGCGGAGGCGGGGACCCATCACCCCCATATGTCATGAGGGCAACGACAGATCGCTTCGGCATTTCCACTCAATTCCGAATTCAGGGAGTATGGGTCCCCGCCTCCGCGGAGACGACGTGCCGAGAGATCGGGACTTGCGATGACTTCCCCCCATATCTACCTGTTGCAGAGTTTGACTCCGGAGGACGATCCATGCTCGACGCCGCGTTCAAGGCGCTGTCCCAGATCCTGTCACCGCCGATGCGCTCCATCCTGTGGAAGTCGGTCGGCCTGGCGCTGGCGCTGATCGCCGTGGTGTCGGTGCTGCTGCAGCGGCTGCTGAGCTGGCTCGCCGGCACCGGCGCGCTGTGGACCGAGGGCATGGTCGGCTCCGACTATCATTCCTTCATCACCGCGCTGTCGTGGTTCCTGTCCATCGCCGCCGGGCTTGGCATCGTGGTCGGCGCAGTGATGCTGATGCCGGCGATCACCGCGCTGGTGGCCAGCGTGTTCGTGGACGACGTCGCCGACGTGGTCGAGCGCGAGCACTATCCGGCCGAGCGCCCCGGCACCGCCCAACCGATCGGCCGCGCCCTGATCGAAGGCGCCAAGACGGCGCTGCTGACGCTCGCGGTCTATCTGGTCGCGCTGCCGTTCGTGTTTTTTGCCGGCGCGGGCTTCATCGTGTTCTTCATCGCCACCGCGTGGCTGCTCGGGCGCGAATATTTCGAGCTCGCCGCCATGCGCTTCCGCACCCCGGAGGAAGCGAAGGCGATGCGCCGGGAGAACGCCGCCACGGTGTTCATCGCCGGGCTGTTCATTGCCGCCTTCGTGTCGATCCCGATCGTCAACCTCGCCACGCCGCTGTTCGGCATGGCGTTCATGGTTCACATGCACAAGCGGCTGTCCGGCCCGCGGCCAGAACTGATCGAGCCGCCGCCGCGCCCGAGCGTGCCGATGGCGTGAGCGGGCGAACAGGATGTCGATTCACCGTCATTGCGAGCCACCGGGTCCGGCTTCGCCGGCCCGATGACAGGCTCCGCGAAGCAATCCATTCTTAGGAACAAGCTGGATTGCTTCGGAGCTATCGCTCCTCGCAATGACGAGAAGAGAGCGTTTGCTTCACACCGTCTTTTCCGGCCAGCGGCACAGATCGTTGATGAGGCACACCTCGCAGCGCGGCTTGCGCGCGATGCAGGTATAGCGCCCGTGCAGAATCAGCCAGTGATGGGCGTGGCGCTTGAACTCGGCGGGTACGATCCTGTCGAGGCCGCGCTCGACCTCCAGCGGCGTCTTGCCCGGCGCGAGGCCGGTGCGGTTGCCGACGCGGAACAAATGGGTGTCCACCGCGATGGTCGGCTCGCCGAACGCGATGTTGAGCACCACATTGGCGGTCTTGCGCCCGACCCCCGGCAGCGCCTCGAGCGCCTCGCGCGAGCGCGGCACCTCGCCGTGATGGTGCGCGATCAGTTGCTCCGACAGCGCGATGACGTTCTTCGCCTTGGTGCGATAGAGGCCGATGGTCCTGATATAATCGCGCAGCCTGTCCTCGCCGAGCGCCACCATCTTCTGCGGCGTGTCGGCCACCGGGAACAGATGCCGCGTCGCCTTGTTGACTCCGACATCGGTGGCCTGCGCCGACAGCGCCACCGCCACCAGCAGCGTATAGGGATTGAGATGTTCGAGCTCGCCCTTCGGCTCGGGATTGGCGTCGCGAAAACGGGTGAACGCCTCGACCACCTCCGCCCTGGTCCAGGGCCCGGAATGAGGCCGCGCGGCCTTCGCAGCCCGGACGGCACGCGCCTTGGGCGCGGATTTCGGGCGGGACGTGATTGCCTTTTTTGCCATGATCCCGGTATAGGCACGATCCGGGGCCGGGAAAACCGGTTTCCCGCAGCGAGCGGGGGAAAAGCGGTCAACGGTGACGCGGCATGAACCAACCTGACGATTTCGATCCTCCCGCGACAGCGGACGCGCCGATCTTCCGCGCGACGCTGACGCCGCACCGCTCGCTCAGCCGCGGCGGCTTCCTGACGCTGATGGCGTTCGTCGCCGCCATCAGCTTCGTCTCCGGCCTGGTCTTTTTGCGCATGGGCGCATGGCCGGTGTTCGGCTTCTTCGGGCTCGACGTGCTGATCATCTACGGCGCGTTCCGGCTGAACTTCCGCCACGCCCGCGCCCACGAGGATATCGTGGTGACGCCCTACGAGATTCGGGTGCGGCGGGTCAGCCATCGCGGCGACGTGATGGAATGGAGCCTCAATCCGCTGTGGGCCCGCATCGAAAAGCATAGCCACCCCGAATTCGGCATCGAGCGGCTCTATCTGGTCGCCGGCCGGCGGCGGCTGTCGATCGCGAGCTTCCTCGGTCCCGACGAGAAGGCGAGTTTCGCCGCGGCGCTGCAGGAGGCGCTGCACGCCGCCAAGCGCGGGCCGACGCTCAATCCGGTGACCTGACATCCACCCCGGCGGGAATCGGGTGGCTTCGTATTTGCGGACGGCTTAGATCGGGATCATGACGTCCACCGGCATACGGATACGGCCATGATGAACGCAACTACTGCAACACCCCTCGACGACCTGCGGCTGGCCAAACCCTCCGGACAGGGAGCGGCGCTGCGCGACTACGACTCGGTGCGCCGCGCCATCGGCTTCATTTCCGAGCAGTGGCGCACGCAACCGACCATCGAAGCGATGGCGGAGGCGGCCCATCTCACCCCCGGCGAGCTGCATCATCTGTTCCGGCGCTGGGCGGGGCTGACGCCGAAGGACTTCATGCAGGCGCTGACGCTGGACCACGCCAAGCGGCTGTTGCGCGACTCGGCCAGCGTGCTCGACGCCGCCTATGATTCCGGCCTGTCCGGACCGGGCCGGCTGCACGACCTGTTCGTCACCCACGAAGCCATGTCGCCGGGCGAGTGGAAAAAAGGCGGCGCGGGGATGACCCTGCGCTACGGCTTTCATCCCTCGCCGTTCGGCATGGCGGTGGTCATCGCCAGCGAACGCGGCCTCGCCGGCCTCGCCTTCGCCGACGAAGGCCAAGAGTTGGCGGCGCTCGCCGACATGCGGCAACGCTGGCCGCTCGCCACCTATATCGAATCCTTCGCCGACACCGCGCCGTTCGCCCGACGCATTTTCGATTCGTCGCAATGGCGCGCGGACCGGCCGCTGCGGGTGGTGCTGATCGGCACCGATTTCGAGGTGCGGGTGTGGGAGACGCTGCTGAAAATCCCGATGGGGCGCGCCGCGACCTATTCGGATGTCGCCCGCAGGATCGAGTCGCCGAAAGCGTCGCGCGCCGTCGGCGCGGCGGTCGGCCGCAATCCGATCTCGTTCGTGGTGCCGTGCCATCGCGTGCTCGGCAAGAGCGGCGCGCTCACCGGCTATCACTGGGGCATCACCCGCAAGCGGGCGATGCTCGGCTGGGAGAGCGGGCAGGCGGCGGGGATGTAGCCGCGATTTTTCCTCTGGTCGTCCCCGCGCAGGCGGGGACCCATAAGCACCGAACTCGAGCGTGATCCGTGATGGTTGAATTTATGACTCTCGACTATCGCAACCAAACGACAGTCCAGGGAGTCTGGGTCCCCGCCTGCGCGGGGACGACCTCGAATATGAGGAAGGCTCAGCCCGCCAGATCCTTCACCGAGGCCACGGTGGAATCGGCATTAAGGCGATAGACCACCGGCGCGCCGGTGGCGAGTTCGCGCTTGAGGATCTGCTCCGGCGTCATCTTCTCCAGTACCATGATCAGCGCGCGCAGCGAATTGCCGTGGGCGACGACGAGGGTGCGCTCACCGCGCAGCACGCCGGGCAGGATTTCCTGCACGTAATAGGGCAGCGCCCGCGCCAGCGTATCCTTGAGGCTTTCGCCGCCGGGCGGCGGCACGTCGTAGGAGCGCCGCCAGATCAGGACCTGGTCCTCGCCCCATTTGGCGCGGGCGTCGTCCTTGTTGAGCCCGGACAGATCGCCGTAGTCGCGCTCGTTCAGCGCGAGATTCTTGGTCACCGGAATGCCGTTCTGGCCCATCTCGGTCAGCGCGAGATCGAGCGTCTTCTGCGCGCGGGTCAGCGCCGAGGTGAAGGCAACATCGAACGACAGACCCTCGCCCTTGAGTCTGCGTCCAGCGGCGACGGCTTCCGTGACGCCGAGCTCGGTGAGGCTCGGATCTTTCCAGCCGGTGAAAAGATTTTTCAGATTCCATTCGCTCTGGCCGTGGCGCACGAGCACGAGAAGACGGTCGCTCATATTTTCAATCCAGTCGTTAGAACGTCGATATCGTCATTGCGAGGAGCACTTGCGACGACGCAGTCCATCTTTTCCGTTTCAAGCAAGAATGGCTTGCTTCGCGGAGCCTATCATCGGGCCGGCGAAGCCGGACCCGTTGGCTCGCAACGACGGCGGTCCAAAATCGTCCTATGCACCGAGGCCGAGCACGTCGGTCATGGTGTAGAAGCCCGGCTTCTTGTCCCGCGCCCACAGCGCCGCCTTGAGCGCGCCACGGGCGAAGATCATGCGGTCCTCGGCCTTGTGGGTGAGTTCGATCCGCTCATAGGGGCCGGCGAACACCACGGTGTGATCGCCGGTCACGGTGCCGCCGCGCAGCGTGGCGAAGCCGATATCGCCGGGATTGCGCGCGCCGGTATAGCCGTCGCGCGAGCGCACCGAGCGCTGCGCGAGATCGATACCGCGGCCCGCCGCCGCCGCCTGCCCGAGCAGATAGGCGGTGCCCGAGGGCGCATCGATCTTCTGGCGGTGATGCATCTCGACGATCTCGATATCGAAATCCTCATCGAGCGACTTCGCCACCTGCTTCACCAGCGCCGCCAGCAGATTGACGCCGAGGCTCATATTGCCGGACTGCACCACGATGGCCTGCGAGGTGACGCTCCTGATCACCGCATCATCCGATGCCGACAGGCCGGTGGTGCCGATGACATGGACGAGGCCGCGCTGGGCGGCGATGGCGACATTGGCGATGGTCGCGGCCGGCACGGTGAAATCGAGAATGCCGTCGGCCTCCCTGGACATGGTCCACAGATCGCCCGACAGGGCGATGCCGTTGGCGGGAAGCCCGGCGAGCACCCCGGAATCCTGACCGAGCAGCGCGGAGCCCGGCGCTTCCAGCGCGCCGCTCAGCACCGCCCCCGGAGTCTCGGCGATGGCGCGGATCAGGGCGCGGCCCATGCGGCCCCCGGCCCCGGCAACGATCAGGCGCATGTCAGCCATATCCAGCCCTCGCACTCCCGTGTCAGCTTGCCGGGGTATAGCGGCGCGAGACGGCGGCGGCAACAGCGGCCCGCGCGGAGCGGGCGCTCAGGGCTGCGGGCCGTCATAGCCCTCGATGATGACGATCTCGCCGCTGGAATGCGGGCCGCGCGCCGTGATCAGGGCCTGATATTCCGGCGAATGGTAGCAGGCGAGCGCGGTGGCGTAGTCCTTGAACTCGATCACCACGTTGCGCGAACGTGCCGGCCCCTCGTGGGCCTCGTAGGCGCCGCCGCGCACCAGAAACCGGGCGCCATATTTGTGAAACACCGCGCCGTTATGGGTGACGTAATCGCGCTTGTAACCTTCGAGGTCCTGCACGTCGATCCGCGCGATCCAGTAACCCTTGGCCATCGGTTTCTCCTTGTTGTTCGGTGTTCGCGTGCCCCGGACGCGGTGCGGCGCGAAGTGCCGCTCCGCAGAGCCGGGGCTTTTGCAAGCACCATATCAGTACGGTCCCGGTTCTGCGAAGCAACGCTGCGCGTTGCATCGCGCCCGGGACACGGATTGCGCTACTAGACTCCCGCGATCTCGGCGACGATGGCATCCGCCGCCGCCTTCGGATCGGCCGCCGCCATGACGGGACGGCCGACCACGAGATAATCCGCCCCCGCGGCGATGGCGCGGGCCGGGGTCATCACCCGCTTCTGGTCGCCGACGTCGCTGCCCGCGGGACGGATGCCCGGGGTCACCAGCGCCATGTCCGGGCCGACAAGGCCGCGCACGGTGGCGGCTTCCTCGCCCGAACAGACCAGGCCGTCGATGCCGATCGCCTGCGCCTGCCGCGCCCGCTCGGCGACCATGTCGGCGACGCCGAGGCGATAGCCGGCCGCCTGCAGATCGGCCTCGTCATAGGAGGTCAGCACGGTGACCGCGAGAATCTTCAGCGACGGCCCGCGCGCCTCGACCGCGGCCTTCATGGTCTGCGGATAGGCATGGACGGTGGCGAAGGTCGCGCCCAGTTTGGCGAGGCTCTCGATGCCCCTGGCGACGGTGTTGCCGATGTCGTGCAGCTTGAGATCGACGAACACCTTCTTGCCGCGCGCGGCGAGCTTCGGCACCAGCGCGAGACCGCCGGCATAGGCGAGCTGATAACCGATCTTGTAGAACGTCGCGCTGTCGCCGATCCGCTCGACCAGCGCCTCGGCCGCCTCCACGCTGGAGAGATCGAGGGCGACGATCAGGCGGTCGCGGCTGTCGGGGCGCGGGGGCTTCATGGCGTCTCACATCGTCGTCTGTTGCGCGGTGGCGATCAGTTGCCGCAGCGTTGCTTTGAGGAGGTCGGCGTCGGCCGGATGGCGCAGGCGGTCCATCTCGTCGAAAGCCTGATCGGCGAAGGACAGCGTCACCTGCCTGGGAATTACCGTCGCGCCGCAGCCGAGCGCGAGAATCTGGCGCAGCGCCATCAGCACCCGCAGCCCGCCGAACTTTCCGTCGGATGCGGCGGCAATGGCAAAGGCGCGCTCGCGGAACACCTGGCCGAAGGTCTCGTCGCGCTCGCGCACCCGCGTCACCCAGTCGATGGCGTTCTTGAGCAGCGGCGGCACCGACGAATTGTATTCCGGGCTGACGATGAGCACGCCGTGATGCGCGCCGATCATGCGCTTGAGGTTGACGGCGTTGGCCGGCACGCCGGATTTCACCTCAAGGTCGCCGTCGTAGATCGGCAGCGGAAAATCGGCCAGCGAGATCAGCGTCACATCGACATCGAGCAGCGCCAGCTCCTTCACCGCCGCGGCCGCGAGCCGCGCGTTGAGCGAGCCGGTGCGCAACGAGCCGGGAATGACGAGGATTTTCAGCGCGGGCATGGCCCAGACCTAAAGCGTTTTGCCGCGCAGGGAAAGCCGGTTCGTTGCCGCGAACCCCGGCCCGTGTCCCGGGCGCAGCGCGGCACTTTTGTGATGCGCTGCTGAACCGGGACCGCAACGGATACGAACTGTCATGGTTTTGCGCGGCTCTGCGAAGCAGCTCCATAGCGCGTCACAGACGCGCGTAAACGCGCTATTGGCGCTGCATCGCGTCCGGGACAGGGTCGCGACGGCATCAGCCCTTGCGATAGACCCAGACCCGCGCCGGGGGCAGGTTCATCCAGATGCGCTGCGACGCCTGGGTATGGACGCCCGGCAGCGATTTGGGAATCGGCGGCGCCACCGAATAGGTGAACTGGATGAAGGGCGCGCCCGGCTCCATCTTGTGGAAGGCGTCGCGTAACAGCTTCATGCGGATCATCATCGGCTTGGTGACGAGCGGCAGGCCGGACACCATGGCGGTGGCGGGCTCGGTCATCTCCGCCAGCGTCTTGCCGAGCGCATAGGCATCGCCCTGCACCACCATGGCCTGGGGGTAACGCTCGCGCAGCAGGGCACAAAAGCCGGGATCGAACTCCACTAGCACCAGCCGCTTCTCGGCGACGCCGTGCTCGATCAGCGCGTCGGTGATCGCGCCGGTGCCCGGGCCCAGTTCGATCACCGGACCGGTGGCGTGCGGATCGACATGGCGGGCCATGGTGCGCGCCAAGGCCTTGCTCGAGGGCATCACCGCGCCCATGTGCAGCGGCTTTTCAATCCAGGAGCGGAGAAAGCGGACCTCGTCGTCGAGACGGAGCGGCTTTTTCAGCGCACGCGCAGAGGATTGAGGAGCCATGATGCGTCCGGTGACTACGTCCAGTGATTAGTCCAAAGAATAGCCCAGTGAAGGGTCCAAAGAATGTTTCCCGCCGGGATCACCGTCGAGCGTCACCGCTGACGGCGCGCCGAACACAAATCCATTCGGGAGACCCCATTTTGCCGCGCGGCCCGGGAACGGGCCACGGTCAAATTTCCTTCATCAAGGGGTACAGGCGCAAGCAAAAACCGTCAAGGACGCGGTCACGGGGTGTTACCGAAGTGTTACGACCTGAGCGTTACGACGTGCCGGCGCGGCTGGCGAAAAAATCCTTGACCGTCTTGAAGAAGCCGGCCGCCTCCGGCTGGGTCTCGCCGGACGACAGCTTCTCGAACTCCGCCAGCAGCTCTTTCTGCCGCTTGGTGAGGTTCTGCGGGGTCTCCACCACCACCTGGACGTACATGTCGCCCTTCTGCCGGGAACGCAACACAGGCATGCCTTTTCCGGAGATACGGAAGCGCCGGCCGGACTGGGTGCCCGACGGCACCTTCACCTTGGTCTGCGCCTTGTCGATGGTCGGTACCTCGAACTCGCCGCCCATCGCCGCCGTCACCATGGACACCGGCACGCGGCAATGCAGGTCGGCGCCGTCGCGCTGGAAGAACTTGTGCGCGGCGAGGGAAAGGAAGATGTAGAGATCGCCCGGCGGGCCGCCCTGCACCCCGGCCTCGCCCTCGTTGGCAAGGCGGATGCGGGTGCCGTCCTCGACGCCGGCGGGAATGTTCACCGACAGCGAGCGGTCGCGGGTGACGCGGCCGGAGCCGGAGCACGCGCCGCACGGAGCCTCGATGGTCTGGCCGCGGCCCTGACAACCCGGGCAGGTGCGCTCCAGGGTGAAAAAGCCCTGCGCCTGACGGACGCGGCCGGCGCCGCCGCACATCGCGCACGCCTTCGGCTTGGTGCCGGCCTTGGCGCCGGTGCCCGAACAGGTCTCGCAGGTGACGGCGACAGGAATGTCGATCTGCGCGGTCTTGCCGGAGAAGGCTTCCTCCAGCGTGATTTCCATGTTGTAGCGCAGGTCCGCGCCACGCTCGCGGCCACCGCGGCCGCCGCGCTGTCCGGCCATGCCGAACAGGTCCTCGAAAATGTCCGAAAATGAAGAGGCGAAGCCGGCGCCGAAACCCGCGCCGCCGCCCATGCCGCCCTGCTCGAACGCCGCATGGCCGAACCGGTCATAGGCGGCGCGCTTCTGGCTGTCCTTGAGGACTTCGTAGGCTTCGTTGATTTCCTTGAAGCGGACTTCGCTGCTCTTGTCGCCCGGATTCTTGTCCGGATGCCACTTCATGGCGAGCTTGCGAAAGGCGGACTTCAGTCCGGCTTCATCGACGGTGCGTTCGACTTCCAGCGTTTCGTAGTAGCAGGCTTTGGACATGGATTGCGTCTCTCAACGGTCATGGCCGGGCGCGACCCGGCCATCCATCGCGTTCAGGAGATGGACCCCCGGGGCGAGCCCGGGGGTGACGATCCGGCGAGGATCGAGAGTCGTGATCACACGCCCCATGATCACACGCCTTCAGTCTTTTACGCGGACTTCTTGCCGTTCTTGTCGTCGTCGACCTCGGTGAATTCGGCGTCGACGACATCGTCCTTCGCGGCATCCCGGGCGGCGTCCGCCTCGGCCTGCTGCGTGTACATCGCCTCACCGAGCTTCATCGACGCCTGCGCCAGCGTGTTGCTCTTGGCCTTGATGGCTTCGGAATCGTCGCCCTTCAAGGCTTCCTTGAGATCGGCCAGCGCGTCCTCGATGGCCTTGCGGTCACCGTCGCCGATCTTGGCGCCATGCTCGGCCAGCGCCTTCTCGGTGGAGTGCACCAGCCCGTCGGCATGGTTCTTGGCGTCGACCGCCTCGCGGCGTTTCTTGTCCTCGGCCGCGTTGGCCTCGGCGTCCTTGACCATCTTCTCGATGTCGGCATCCGACAGACCGCCGGACGCCTGGATGCGGATCTGCTGCTCCTTGCCGGTGGCCTTGTCCTTGGCCGAGACGTTGACGATGCCGTTGGCGTCGATGTCGAAGGTGACCTCGATCTGCGGCATGCCGCGCGGCGCGGGCGGAATGCCCATGAGATCGAACTGGCCGAGGATCTTGTTGTCGGCCGCCATCTCGCGCTCGCCCTGGAAGACGCGGATGGTCACCGCGTTCTGATTGTCTTCCGCGGTCGAGAACACCTGGCTCTTCTTGGTCGGGATCGTGGTGTTGCGCTCGATGATGCGGGTGAACACGCCACCCAGCGTTTCGATGCCGAGCGACAGCGGCGTGACGTCGAGCAGCAGCACGTCCTTGACGTCGCCCTGCAGCACGCCGGCCTGGATCGCGGCGCCGATGGCGACGACTTCATCCGGGTTGACGCCCTTGTGCGGGTCCTTGCCGAAGAACTGCTTCACCACTTCCTGGATCTTGGGCATGCGGGTCATGCCGCCGACCAGCACCACCTCGCCGATTTCGCCGGCGGAGAGACCGGCATCCTTCAGCGCCTTGCGGCAGGGCTCGATGGTCTTCTGCACCAGATCGTCCACCAGCGCCTCGAACTTGGCGCGGGTCAGCTTCATGGTGAGATGCTTCGGACCCGAGGCGTCCGCGGTGATGAACGGCAAGTTGATTTCGGTCTGCGTCGTCGACGACAGCTCGATCTTGGCCTTTTCAGCGGCTTCCTTGAGGCGCTGCAAGGCGAGCTTGTCGTTGCGCAGGTTGATGCCCTGCTCCTTCTGGAATTCGTCGGCCAGATAGCTGACGAGGCGCATGTCGAAGTCTTCGCCGCCGAGGAAGGTGTCGCCGTTGGTGGACTTCACCTCGAACACGCCGTCGCCGATCTCCAGGATCGAGACGTCGAAGGTGCCGCCGCCGAGGTCGTAGACCGCGATGGTGCCGGCCTTCGACTTGTCGAGGCCATAGGCCAGCGCGGCCGCGGTCGGCTCGTTGATGATGCGGAGCACTTCAAGGCCGGCGATCTTGCCGGCGTCCTTGGTGGCCTGGCGCTGGGCGTCGTTGAAGTAGGCCGGAACGGTGATGACCGCCTGATCGACCTTCTGGCCGAGATGGGCTTCCGCGGTCTCCTTCATCTTCTGCAGGATGAAGGCGGAGACCTGCGAGGGCGAATAGGTCTGGCCGTCGGCCTCGACCCAGGCGTCGCCGTTCGATGCCTTCACGATCTTGTACGGGACAAGCTTCTTGTCCTTTTCGACCGTCGGATCGTCGTAGCGGCGGCCGATCAGGCGCTTCACGGCGAAAATGGTGTTTTCAGGATTGGTGACCGCCTGGCGCTTGGCCGGCTGTCCGACGAGGCGCTCGCCGTCGTCGGTGAGGGCGACAATGGACGGCGTCGTCCGCATGCCCTCGGCATTCTCGATAACCTTCGGCGTTTTGCCATCCATCACGGCGACGCACGAATTCGTGGTGCCGAGATCGATCCCAATGACCTTTCCCATGGTCTTCTCATCCTTCTTTTGCGGCAGGTTGGCAGGGCCCTGACGGCGCCTCTCTCCGAACCCCCAGAGATCAAATGTTCGCGACATCGCGCGACGCTCCGCCTCATATAGGAGAGGGCCATGGGGCCGCAAGGACCGACGCTTGCCGGCGGCGCGGAAAATCGGCATGCCCCGGAGCAGGCTTCGGCCGGGCCTGCATACCTTGCGGCGATCGCATCAATTTGCGACGATTTGGCCTCGATCCGCCCGCCCGACGCGGTCACCGTGGCAGGGCGACGGGCGGGCCGCGGTCCCCGCGACCTTCGGCCATTCGTCGTCAACCATCGAACCGCCTCAATACGCCATCAGTCAGGTCTCATGAAAAGCATTGTCCGCGCGCTCGTCCTCGCCGCATCGATCGCCGCCGGCGTTCCTGCCCTCGCCGCCGACCCGGTGTTTCCGCCGGGCTCGCGCGTCGGCCTCGTGCCTCCGGAGGGCGTGAGCGTGGCCCGGGATTTTACCGGCTTCGTCTCCGCCGACCAGACCATCCGGATCGGCCTCGCCGAGATCCCGCCGACCGCCTATGAGACGGTCGATGCCGCGCTCAAGGATGGCAAGGCTCCCGCCACCGGCCCGAAGCCCGAACCGGTCGAGACCGCGGCGGGCCGGGCCTACATGACCGTCGACACCGGCAAGGACGGCGACACGCCGCTGCGGCTCTATTCGCTGATCGTGCCGGGCGACAACAAATTCACCGGCTATGTGATCGCCCAGCTGCGCGGCGCCACCCCCGGCCTCTCCGACGAGGCGATGCGCAAAATGCTGGCCTCGACCGCCGTCCGCGCCGAGGTGCCGGTGGACGAACAGCTCGGCCTGTTGCCGTTCAAGGTCGGCGACCTCAGCGGTTTCAAGACGGTGCGCACGCTGGCGCCGCGGGCGAGCGTGCTGCTGACCGACGGCAACGAGGACACCACCCTCGACGGCGCGCCCTATATGGTGATCGGCATCCTCGGCTCCGCTCCCGCCAGCGCCGACGACCGCGACCGCTTCGCCCAGCAATCCGCCGCCGCCATCCCCGGCCTGCGCGAAGCCCGCATCACCGCCAACGAGCCGATGCGCATCGACGGAACGCCGGGGTTCGAGACGCGGATCAATGCTGTGACCGGCAAGAACGACACCCCTGTCACCGTGGTGCAATGGCTGCGCTTCGGCGGCGGCTCGACCCTGCGCATCATCGCCAGCGCCACCCGCGAGGACTGGCCGCAGGCGTTTCCGCGCTTCCGCGCAGTGCGCGACGGCATCAGCGCGCGGTGACGGCCGCGGCACGGCGGATCAGGATATCGACGCCGCCCACGCTGTCGGCTTTCGCATAAGGCTGCAGCAGCGCCGACAGTTCGGGGTCGGCGGCGATCCACTCGCCCCACCGCCCGCCCATGTTGTCGACCACGACAAGCGTCGGCGGCTGCCGCCTGATATCCTCGATCAGCCAGGCGCGCTCTTGCGCCATGTGGCGGGCGAGCGCATCGGCCTTGCCGGGCGCAATCAGACCGTGGCGCTTCATGTATTCGGCATGCGCGGTGACCCACAGGCTGGCTTCGCGGGACACCCATGTGCCATGCAGCACCCGCACCGCCGGATGACCGATGCCCGGCTCGCCCGAGATCGCCAATAGCACCGGCCGCTCGCCGTGGCGGGCAAGGGCGGCCTGCAGCGGCTGCGCGTTGAAGGTGTCGGTGAACCACGCCATCGCGCTGACGAACAGGACGAGCAGCGCGGCAGCCACGCTCGCACCGACCCACCGCCGCGCCTCAAACCGGAACGAGGCCATTGCGGCGATCGCGGCGAGAAACGCCAGCGCAATCATCGGATAGGACTGATAGGGCCAGCCCTTATGCTGCACGAAGAAGGCCGCGGCAAAGCCCAGGGAGCCGGCGGCCAGCACCATGACGGCGCGATCGCGGCGCGCGTGCTGCAACAGCAGAATTACGAGCATCACGCCGAGCCAGCATACCGCGCCCATGGTCGCGATCATGTATGGCAGCGACCGCCCCACCGGCACATAGACATCGCGCGCGATCGGCAGCACCACGGTGAAAAATTCCGGAAAGACAAGGGCGACGACGGCGGCATAGCCGAGCACGACGACGCCCGCGATACAGTTTTCCGCAACGGCCAGCAGGCGCCACGACCGGCGCAGCAGCGCCGCCGCGATCACCGCGCCGGCGAATGCAAGGATGAAATGGGGCTTGAACGCCAGCATCACGCCCGCCCCCACCCCCGCGGCGACGATCTGCCAGCGCGCCGGCTCCTCCCCGTTCACCCGCAGCATCAGCGCGGCGAAAAACGGCAGGCCCGCGATCAGCGCGATATGCTCGCGCTGGCCGAACTCCTGGGTCGGCAACACCGCAAGAACCGCCAGCGTCGGCGCCAGCAGCAGCGGATCGTGCAGATGGCGCAGCCGGTCCGAGCGCCGCAGCATCAAAGCCACGCAGCCGAGCGAGACGATCATGGCGAGCGCCATCAGCGCATCGACCACCGGTTCGGCGGCAATGCCGGCGGCGCGGGCGATCAGGATGGCCGGGATATAGGCGAGGACGGCGATCGGCGGATTGGTCTCGATCACGCCGGCATAGAGCGTCTTGCCGGCGAGAACCTGCTCGCCCGCGGTCAACAGCCAGCTCACATCGTTGTTGGCCGGCAGCACGCGGCGCAGCGCCAGCGCGGCAACGGCCACCGCGACCAGCGCCAATAGCGCCGCCGCGCCGCGGCTCAGCCGCAGCGCGCCAGTCCGTTGAGTGCTGGTATCAAGCAAAATCGTCATGCGCCGGCCCGGTGATCCGGGGCCGACGCTAGGCCGCAGCCGTTAACGGCCTGTTGCGGCGATCGCTAAAACCGCGACGGCGCGGTTGACCCCGGCCTTTACTCGGCCTTGGCGCCGCCCTTGGAGACCGCCACCAGCGCCGGGCGCAGCACGCGCCCGCCGATGGTGTAGCCGCTCTGCACCACCTGCACCACCGTTCCCGACGGCACCGAGGGGTCCGGCATCTCGTACATCGCCTGATGGAAGTTCGGATCGAACTTCTCATTGAGCGGATCGATCTTCTGCACGCCGTTCTTCTCCAGCGTCTTGTGCAGCGAGCGCTCGGTCAGTTCGACGCCTTCCATCAGGGCCTTGAGGCCGGGATCGGCCGCCGCGCGCGCATCCGCCGGCACGGCGTCAAGGGCGCGTTGCAGATTGTCGGCGATATCGAGCACGTCGCGCGCGAAGGCGGTGATGCCGTAGGCGCGCGCGTCCGCCACTTCCTTCGCCGTGCGCTTGCGCAGGTTCTCCATCTCCGCCAGCGTGCGCAGCGTCCGGTCCCTGGCCTCGGCGACCTCCTTGGCGAGCGCCTCCGCCGAGCCCGGCTCGGGATCGTCGGGCATCACGTAAGGCTTTGAAACCACGGGCTCCTGGTCCTTCTGCGGCTCCGGTGCGGCCGCCTCGGGCGGTTTCTTGTGCCCACTGGAATCGGTCATGGCTTACCCTTTTCAGCACATCGTCGTCGGTTGGGAGGGGAATTGTTACGCCGCATATCGTGTTTTGGCGGCCGAAAATCAAGCGTCCGTTATTTGCCGATCAGCTGGCTGACGATACGGGCGGCATAATCCACCATCGGGATGACGCGGGCATAGTTCAGCCGGGTCGGGCCGATGACGCCGAGCACGCCGACGATGCGGCCGGCGCCGTCGCGATAGGGCGCGATGATGGTGGAGGAGCCCGACAGCGAGAACAGCTTGTTCTCCGAGCCGATGAAGATGCGCACGCCGTCGGCGCGCTCGGCGCGGCCGAGCAGGTCGATCACGCCCTTCTTTGTTTCGAGATCGTCGAACAGAAGCCGCACGCGCTCGAGATCCTCCAGCGCATGCAGGTCCTCCAGCAGGTTGGCGTGGCCGCGGACGATGAGCTGGCGCTCCTCGCTGCCGCCGCCGGACCAGCTCGCAATGCCGGCGGCGATCACCTTCTGGGTCAACTGGTCGAGTTCGGAGCGCGCTTCCGTGAGCGCGGTTTCCAGTTCGCCGCGCGCTTCCGCCAGCGTGCGCCCGCGGATCCGCGCGTTGAGGAAATTCGACGCCTCCGTCAGCGCCGAGGTCGGCACCCCCGGCGACAGCGGCAGGATGCGGTTCTCGACCTGGCCGTCTTCCGCCACCAGCACCACCAGCGCCTGCGCCGGCTCCAGCCGCACGAATTCGATGTGCTTGAGCCGCACGTTGGACTTCTGCGTCAGCACCACGGCGGCGGCGCGCGTCAACCCCGACAGCCGGGTCATCGCCTCGTTGAGCGCCGCCTCCACCGACGGCGCGCCGCCGACCGACGTGAGCTGCTGCTCGATCGAGCGCCGCTCCGTCTCCGACAGGTCGCCGACCTGCATCAACGCATCGACGAAGAAACGCAGGCCGAGTTCGGTCGGCAGCCGGCCGGCCGAGGTGTGCGGTGCATAGATCAGGCCGAGCTGCTCGAGATCCGACATCACGTTGCGGACCGAGGCCGGCGACAGCGGCATGGTGATCAGCCGCGCGATATTGCGCGAGCCGACCGGCTCGCCGGTGGCGAGATAGCTCTCCACGATCTGCCGGAAAATCTCCCGCGACCGCTCGTTGAGCTGGGCCAGCCCCGCGTTGGGGGTGATCAGATGGCCGATCGGGTCGTGGTGGGCCAATTCGGGCTCCAAAGCGGTTGTTTGCGCTACAATTGTCCATCGCATGGCGCGCTGACAAGCGGCATTCTGCAAACAGGCCGATCCGGCCGCGTTACGGCCCGATCTGCCCTTGCCGCTGCGGCGCCAACCCCCTAAAAGCAGCGCCAAATCGTTGTTTTCCCAGGTTCCCGGAGGATTTTCATGCGCCCAAGCCGTCGCGCGCCCGACGAGTTGCGCCCCGTCACGCTGGAACGCGGCGTGGTCAAATACGCCGAAGGCTCCTGCATGGTGAAGTTCGGCGACACCCATGTGCTGGTCACCGCCACGCTGGAAGACAGGCTGCCGCCGTGGCTCAAGGGCCAGGGCCGCGGCTGGGTCACCGCCGAATACGGCATGCTGCCGCGCGCCACCCACGAGCGCATGCGCCGCGAATCCGCCGCCGGCAAGCAGAGCGGCCGCACCGTGGAAATCCAGCGCCTGATCGGCCGTGCGCTGCGCACCACCGTCGATCTGGTGGCGCTGGGCGAGCGCCAGATCACCGTGGACTGCGACGTCATCCAGGCCGACGGCGGCACCCGCACCGCCTCCATCACCGGGGCCTGGGTGGCGCTGGCGGACTGCCTCAACTGGATGAAGGCCCGCAACATGGTGAAGGGCAACGTGCTGCGCGACAACGTCGCGGCGATCTCCTGCGGCATCTACAACGGCGCGCCGGTGCTCGATCTCGACTACGCCGAGGATTCCGAGGCCGAGACCGACGCCAATTTCGTCATGACCGGCGACGGCCGCCTGATCGAAGTACAGGGCACCGCGGAGAAGACGCCGTTCACCCAGGACGAGTTCCTCAAGCTGATGGGGCTGGCGCAGAAGGGCATCGCCCGGCTGGTCGACCTGCAGAAACTCGCGGTGGCGTAGATCAACCCCGTCATTTCGGGGCGCAGGCGGCCCTGCCGCATGCGAACCCGGAATCTGGGCGATATAAATATCGGGTTCGCGCGCGCCGAATGGCGGGGCGCGCCCCGGAACGACAGATCGGTTATAAATCTTCATGTCTGAGCACCGCCGAATCACCGGCCGCCTCGTGATCGCCACCCACAATCCCGGCAAGCTCGCCGAGATGCGCGAACTGCTCGCGCCCTACGGCGTCGAGGCGGTGTCGGCGGCGGAGCTTGGCCTTCCTGAGCCGGAGGAAACCGGCACCACCTTTCAGGCCAATGCCCGGATCAAGGCCATGGCCGCGGCCACGGCCGCGCAGCTTCCCGCCTTCGCCGACGATTCGGGCCTCGCGGTCGATGCGCTGGACGGCCAGCCCGGCATCTATTCGGCGCGCTGGGCCGGCGAGACCAAGGACTTCGCCGCCGCCATGGCGCAGATCGAACGGCTGCTGCAGGAGCGCGGCGCCACCGATCCGGCGCAGCGCACCGCCCAGTTCGTCTCGGCGCTGTGCGTGGCGTGGCCCGACGGCCATCTCGAGGAGGTCGAGGCAAAGGTGGACGGCACGCTGGTGTGGCCGCCGCGCGGCAGCGCCGGCTTCGGCTACGATCCCGCCTTCCTGCCCGACGGCCACACAAGGACCTTCGGCGAGATGACCAGCATCGAGAAGCACGGCCTGCCGCCGCTCGGCCTCGGCCTGTCCCACCGCGCCAAGGCGTTCGTCAAGCTCGCGGAGATCTGCCTCGCATGAGCATCGGATCCTGGCGCAACTTCCTTTCCAACCTCTCCCGCTTGCGGGGGAGGTCGGATCGCGCAGCGATCCGGGAGGGGGTGCGATGAGCCCCCTCCCCAACCCTCCCCCGTATGCGGGGGAGGGAGACAACAAGACGGCGCACCGGCCCGACGAACAATCCGCTTTCGGCGTCTATGTGCACTGGCCGTTCTGCCTG
Organism: Bradyrhizobiaceae bacterium; assembly: GCA_020544565.1. Classification (GTDB taxonomy): domain Bacteria; phylum Pseudomonadota; class Alphaproteobacteria; order Rhizobiales; family Xanthobacteraceae; genus Afipia. Next base: position 3,337,138 of record CP078014.1, on the reverse strand, counting down.
TCGAAGTGTCCCTATTGCGACTTCAACAGCCATGTGCGCCATGCGCCGATCGACGAATTCCGCTTCGCGCGCGCCTTCGAGCGCGAGATCGCAACCACCGCGGCGCGGGTGCCGGGCCGCGAGGTGACCTCGATCTTTCTCGGCGGCGGCACGCCGTCGCTGATGCAGCCGCAGACGGTCGGCGCCATCCTCAACGCCATTGCGCGGCACTGGCGCATGGCCAGCGACGTCGAGGTCACGCTGGAGGCCAACCCCACCAGCGTCGAGGCCACGCGCTTCCGCGGCTATCGCGACGCCGGCGTCAACCGCGTCTCGCTCGGCGTGCAGGCGCTGGACGACGCCTCGCTGAAAGCGCTCGGCCGCCTGCACACCGCGCGCGAGGCACTCGACGCGGTGGCGATCGCGCGCGCGGCGTTCGAGCGCTACTCGTTCGACCTGATCTATGCGCGCCCTGACCAGACGCCGCGGATGTGGGAAGACGAACTCAAGCACGCCATCGCCGAAGCCGCCGAGCACCTGTCGCTGTATCAGCTCACCATCGAGCCGGAGACGCCGTTCTACGGCCTCCACGCCGCCGGCAAACTGAAAGTGCCCGACGAGGCGGTGGCGCGCGCGCTCTACGACGTCACACAAGAAGTCTGCGCCCGGTTCGGCCTGCCCGCCTACGAGATCTCCAATCACGCCCGGCCGGGCGCGGAGTGCAAACACAACCTCGTCTACTGGCGCGGGCAGGACTATGCCGGCATCGGCCCTGGCGCCCATGGCCGGCTCGATATCGGCGGCGTGCGTCACGCCATCGCCACCGAGAAGCGACCCGAAAGCTGGCTGATGCGGGTCGAGGCCCAGGGCCACGGCGTCGTCAACGACGAGACGCTCACCAGCGAAGAACGCGCCGACGAATATCTGCTGATGGGACTGCGGCTCGCGGAAGGCATCGATCCGGAGCGCTATCGCGCACTGTCCGGCCGGGCCCTCGATCCGCGCCGCATCGCCATCCTGCGCGAGGAAGGCGCCATCGCCGTTGATGCCGACGGGCGCGTGCGCGTGACCATGGCGGGCTTTCCGCTGCTCGACGCGGTGGTCGCCGACCTCGCGGCGTGAGAGATCACAGCACGGTGTCATGGCCGGGCTTGACCCGGCCATCCACGTCTTGATTGCGCTGTTGAAGAAAGGCGTGGATGCCCGGCACAAGGCCGGGCATGACGAAAGGAATCATCAAGCCCCGAAGCTCTTCGGCGATGCCGACACCATCTGGCCGCCGCCCGCAGCGACGCGCATCACCGCGAGGCCGCGCTCGTTGGTGCCGTCGCTGCGGAACCGGAACAGGCCGTCGATACCGGCGAAGCCGGACGGGTTGGTCAGGACCTCCGGCGTGAAGCGGTGGCCGCCCTGGGTGCGGGCGAGCGCCGCGATCAGCGCCACGGCGTCATAGGCCAGCGTCGCGGTGCGCACCGGGTTCTGCCCGTATTTGGCGCGGTAGCGCGCCGAGAAGCCGCGAAAACCGGACGGGTCCGGCGCGGCGTAAACCCCGCCCTGCAGATTGGCGTTGCCGAACACGCGCGGATTGTCCCACAGCCCGGTGCCGAGCAGTTGCAGCCGCTTGAGATTGGCGCCGCCGGCCACCAGCGCATCCGCGGCTCCGACCAGCGCATCGCCATCGTCGGCGAGCAGCAGCGCATCCGCCGACGGCAGCGCCGCGGCGACGGTGCGCGCCGACGCCTGCATCTGCGACGGATCGGCCGCGTATTTTTCGAAGGCGGCGATTCGACCGCCACGCCGCGCCACCGCCTGCTTGAAGGCGGCCTCCACCACGTTGCCGTAGGCGTTGTCGGGCAGGAACGCGGCGAAGGAGCGCTTGCCGGTGCCGGCGGCGTAATCGACGATGCGGTTGACGTCGGATTCGGGCAGGAAGCTCAGAAGATAGACCCCGCGCCCGGCCACGCTCGAATCGGTCGAGAACGCGATCAGCGGCACGCCGCGCTGGCGTGCCGGTTGCGCCGCCGCCGGCACCGCCAGCGCGAACAGCGGCCCGAGAACGATTTCCGCGCCCTCGTCGAGGGCCTGCTGCACCCCCTGCTGGGCGCCCTGCGGGGTGCCGCTGTCGTCTTTGACCAGCAGTTGGAGATTGGGATTCTGGAACTCGGCCAGCGCCAGTTCGGCGGCGTTGCGCATCGACTGGCCGGCGACACCGGCATTGCCCGCCGCCGACAACGGCAGCAGCAGCCCGGCCTTGATCTGACCCGTGCCCAGCGCCGACGCCGCCTGCGGCGGCCCCGCCGGTTGTTCGCCGCCCGACAGCGACGACTGAATGCCGGCGCAGCCGGCCAACAACGGCGCGCCCAGAATCAGGCCGACGGCGCTGCGGCGGGTGGCCCCGGCGCGCGGGGATTCGAAAATGGGGGATGCAACCATGGTCTCTCGTCGATCCAGATCGGTCAGGGCAGATCCTCCGGCACGTCTGGGAGAGGATTCCGGCGTATTCTCGCCGATCAGTTAACCAAAACAAAGCTCCTTTCCGCAATGCCCGGCCTGCGTTCTTTTCGGTTGTGAACGGGACGGCGGCGCGCATTGGCGCTAGATTGCCACCATGCGTTCCAGACCCGTGCCTCCGTCCTCCACCGACTCCACCGCGCCCCGCAGCTTTGCGGTGACAGAACACATCATCGCCGCGCCGAAGATCGCGCCCGGCCTCTATCTCGTCGCCACGCCGATCGGCAATCTCGGCGACATCACCCTGCGGGCGCTGGAGACGCTGGCGGGCGCGGACATCGTCGCCTGCGAGGACACCCGCATCACCCGCCGCCTGCTGGAACGGTTCTCCATCGCCGCGAAGCTGATGCAATATCACGAGCACAACGCCGAGCAGGCGCGGCCGAAAATCCTCGCGGCGCTGGCGCAGGGATCATCGGTGGCGCTGGTGTCCGATGCCGGCACGCCGCTGATTTCCGACCCCGGCTTCAAGCTGGTGCGCGAGGTCACGGCGGCGGGATTCGCGGTGACGGCGCTGCCGGGCCCCTCGTCGGTGCTGACGGCGCTGGCGGTGGCGGCGCTGCCCACCGACCGCTTCTTCTTCGAGGGCTTCCTACCGCCGAAATCCCACGCGCGGCGCGCGCGGCTCGCGGAGCTGGCGCGCATCGACGCCACGCTGGTGCTGTTCGAAAGCGGCGCGCGGGTGCAGGACAGCCTGCGCGATCTCGCCGCCGTCATGGGCGGCCGCGACGCCGCGATCTGCCGCGAGATGACCAAGCTGCACGAGGAGGTGCGGCGCGCGCCGCTCGCGGACCTTGCCGCCCGCGCCGACACGCTGGAGACCCGCGGCGAATTCGTGCTGGTGGTGGGGCCGCCCGCCGCCGATGCCGACAGGGTGGACGACGACGCCCTCGACGCGCTGTTGCGCGAGGCGCTGGCGCGCGGCAGCGTCAAGGACGCTGTCGCAGAAGCCGTGGCGCTGTCCGGCCGGGCGCGCCGCGATGTCTACGCCCGCGCGCTTGAACTTGCGAAGCACGGCGATGACGGATAGCGACCCGCCCGCGAAACCGCCGAAACCCCGCGCGACAAGCCCCGCGCCCGCGCGCGTCGCGGCGTTCCGCACCGGGATCTCGGCGGAGAGCAAGGCGTGCCTCTATCTGATGGCCAGGGGCTACCGCATTCTGGCGCGGCGCTTCCGCACGCCCCATGGCGAGATCGACATCGTGGCGCGCCGCGGCGGCCTGATCGCCTTCATCGAGGTCAAGGCACGCGCCAACCTCGACGATGCCGCCTATGCGGTGACGCCGCGCCAGCAGCAGCGCATCGTCGCCGCCGCCGAGATGTGGCTGATGGAGCACCCCGCCCATGGCGACCTCGAGCTGCGCTTCGACGCCATCCTGATCGCGCCGAAACACCTGCCGAAACATCTCGCGGCGGCGTTCGACGCCGGCGCCTGAGCGGCAGGGTTGCGCCGAATGACGCTGGAAAGATCGCGCCAAATCGACCAGATTGCCGCCGTTCCCAAGCAAGGACAGACAGAATGATGAAGCTGAAGGTCGCCGTCCAGATGGACCCCATCGCGCGGATCAACATCCGCGGCGATTCCACCTTCGCGCTGCTGCTCGAAGCCCAGAGGCGCGGCTATGCGCTGTCCTATTATACGCCGGAGCGGCTGTCGCAGCGCGGCACCGACCTGATCGCCACCGTGCAGCCGCTCGCGGTGCGCGACCAGGACGGCGACCATTTCACCCTCGGCGATCCCGCGCGCGTCAATCTCGAAACCTTCGACGTCATCCTGCTGCGGCAGGACCCGCCGTTCGATCTCGCCTACATCACCACCACCCACATGCTGGAGCGGATTCATCCGCGCACGCTGGTGGTCAACGATCCGGCGAGCGTGCGCAACGCGCCGGAAAAGATCTTCGTGATGGAATTCGCCGACCTGATGCCGCCGACCCTAATCTCGCGCGACAAGGACGAGATCAACGCCTTCCGCGCCGAGCACGGCGACGTGGTGATGAAGCCGCTCTACGGCCATGGCGGCGCGGCGGTGTTCCGCATCACCCCGAACGACATGAATTTCGGCTCGCTCTACGACATGTTCGCGGTGACGTTCCGCGAGTCGTGGGTGATCCAGCGCTTCCTGCCCGAGGTCAAGCACGGCGACAAGCGCATCATCCTGGTCGACGGCGAGTTCGCCGGCGCCGTCAACCGCGTGCCGGCGGCGGACGACCTGCGCTCCAACATGGTGCGCGGCGGCGCGGCGGCGGCGACCGACCTCACACCGCGCGAGCGCGAGATCTGCGAGCGGCTCGGCCCGGCGTTGCGCGCGCGCGGCCTTTTGTTCGTCGGCATCGACGTCATCGACGACCATCTGACGGAAATCAACGTCACCTCGCCCACCGGCATCCGCGCCATCGCCCGGCTCGGCGGCCCCGACATCGCGGCGAAAATCTGGGACGCCATCGCCGCCAAGCGCGGCTGACGACGGGCCATTGCCGACCGACCAATGTTCCCTAAATGTTCTTGCATCGGCCCGGGTTCCTGCTAGGCTCGATATCGGGACGGGGGAGCCATGGTCCAGCACGTGTCCACGGTGGCGTTTGAAGGGATCGAGGCCCGCGCGGTGGACGTGCAGGTCCAGGTCGCGCCGGGACTGCCGGCCTTCACCATCGTCGGCCTGCCCGACAAGGCGGTGTCCGAGGCGCGCGAACGGGTGCGCGCGGCCCTGATCGCCTCGGGCCTCGCTCTGCCGGCCCGGCGCATCACCGTCAATCTCGCTCCCGCCGACCTCCCCAAGGAAGGCAGCCACTACGACCTGCCGATCGCGCTCGGCCTGATGGCCGCCATCGGCGCGATCCCGCCCGATGCGCTGGCCGGCTTCACCGTGCTCGGCGAACTCGGGCTCGACGGCTCGATCGCGGCGGTGGCCGGGGTGCTGCCCGCCGCCATCGGCGCCAACGCCCGCGACGAGGGGCTGATCTGCCCGGTCGCCTGCGGCGCCGAGGCGGCGTGGGCGAGCCCGGACATCGAGATCGTGGCAGCATCGTCGCTGATCCAGATCGCCAACCACTTCAAGGGCACGCAACTGCTGTCGCGGCCCGAGCCGAAGATCGCCGAAGCCGTGCCGGGCTCCCTCGACATGCGCGACATCAAGGGCCAGGAAAGCGCCAAGCGCGCGCTCGAGATCGCCGCCGCCGGCGGCCATCACCTGCTCATGATCGGCGCGCCGGGCGCGGGCAAGTCGATGCTGGCCGCGCGGCTGCCCTCGATCCTGCCGCCGCTGTCGCCGTCCGAGCTGCTGGACATTTCCATGATCGCCTCGGTGGCCGGCGAAATCGAGGGCGGCGCGCTGACCTCGCGCCGTCCGTTCCGCGCCCCGCATCACTCCGCCAGCATGGCGGCGCTGACCGGCGGCGGCATCCGCGCGCGGCCCGGCGAGATTTCGCTGGCCCATCACGGTGTGCTGTTCCTCGACGAACTGCCGGAGTTCGACCCGCGGGTACTGGATTCGCTGCGCCAGCCGCTGGAGAACGGCGAGGTGGCGGTGTCGCGCGCCAACCGCCGCGTCACCTATCCGGCGCGGGTCATGCTGGTGGCGGCGATGAATCCCTGCCGCTGCGGCCACGCCTTTGATCCGGGCCATGCCTGCGCCCGCGGCCGCAGCGAGCGCTGCGCCGGCGACTATCAGGGCCGCATCTCCGGCCCGCTGATGGACCGTATCGACCTGCGCATCGAGGTGCCGGCTGTCACCGCGGCGGACCTGCTGCTGCCGCCGCCCGCGGAAGGATCGGCCGAGATCGCCGCGCGGGTGGCGGCGGCGCGCGCGATCCAGCTTTCGCGCTATGCGGCGCTGGGGCTGGGCGCGATCCGCACCAATGCCGAAGCCCCCGCCGCGGTGCTCGACGAGGTGGCGCGGCCCGACGCCCAGGGCCTGGCGCTGTTGCGCGAAGCCGCCGACGCCATGCGCCTGTCGGCGCGCGGCTATCACCGCGTGCTACGGGTGGCGCGCACGCTGGCCGATCTCGACGGCGCGGCGGGCGTGGCGCGGCGTCACCTTGCCGAGGCGCTGTCCTACCGGGCGCTGGCGGACGACCTGCGCCGCGCGGCGTAACCCGTGCTCTGATGCATCCCGCGCGGGGATGCAGGGCCTCCCTCACGCTCGGGCTCGCCGTCATTGCGAGCGAAGCGAAGCAATCCAGATCGGGTTTGCGGCAGGTCAGGATTTGCTTCGGGCTGATGCGCCTCTCAATGCCGGCGAGCCGCGGCGCCGACAGGCTGCCGATGCTGTGCCGCCGCCACCGGTTCGGCGGTGGCGGCACGCAAACGCTCTGGTAACGATCTCTCTTTACACTTCACGAACCATAACGGCCGCAGTCGCGGCCGGTGGATCGTCCGTTGTGTGAGTAGCGTGCCATGTTGCGTGTCAAGATTCTGGCTTCGGCCGTCCCGCTTGTTGTCGCCGGAATGGTCGCCGGCGGCGAACTGCTCCCGAGCGATCAGCCCTGCATCGCCCTCGGCGCGGCCTCGCTGCAGATCGCCGCAGCCCCGTGGCAGGGCCAGCTCCATGTCAGCTTCACCGACGATCCCGCCGCCGCCACGGTCCGCGTCCAGCTCGTGGACGACGCCACCATCGCCGACTTCGCGGTGATCGACGACGTCCGCACCGCGAACGACGCGAGCTGCCGGGCCACCGCGGCAACCACCTTCGTCGAGATCGCCGAGCGCGCCGCACCGGCCGATCCGGTGATCTATCTCACCCACGACGGCGGCGCCGACTACCGGGTGTTCGTCCGTTCGCGCAGCTTCACCGCGCGCGATGCGGCGGCACTGGTGGTGAGCGCGCAGCGCAACGCCCGCCTCGCCGACCCCGCCACCTGACGGCGGCCTTGACCCGGCGTTTACCATGCCCGGAGCGGCGGCCTGCATGACGCGGCGCCGCAAGCACTTCGCAACATCCACACCCCATCCTTGCGCCAACAGACCCGGCGTTGTCCGCCGGCCGCGGAGCTGACCGAATGTGGCGTTCTCCACGCATCAAGACGCGCTATCGCCGCTGGTCGCGCCGGCACCCGCGGTTGAGCTACGCATTGCGCGCGTTCATGATCTTCTCGGCCACGTTCGGCGGCGCCTACGGCTTCATCAGCGGCAGCCGCAGCGAAAACTCGGGCTACGAGCCGCATGCCTTCGCCCTCGGCGCGAGCTTCCTGTTCGCGCTGGCCTGCGTGGCGCTGGCGATCCTGTCGATGCGGATGCGCTGGCTGCGCAAGAAGATGCGCAAGATCGAACTGCACAACGAGGCGCTGGCGGACCGCAACTGGGAACTGAAGGTCGCCGAGGAGCAGGCTCGCAGCCTGGTCCAGTCCCAGGGCGACCTGATCGTGCTGCGCGACGGCGGCGGCCGCATCGTCTCGGTCAACGATGCCTTCTGCGCACTGGCGCAAACGCCGCGCGCGGCCCTGATCGGCACGCGCTTCGTGCTGCCGGTGAGCGAACAGGGCGACGCCGCCATCGCCGCCGACGGCACCCGCATGCACGACCAGAAGATCGACAGCGCGCTCGGACCGCGCTGGATCGCCTGGCGCGAGGGGCTGGTCCGCAGCAACGCCAGCGGCGGCGCCGATATTCAGGCGGTGGGGCGCGACGTCACCGACCGCGTCGCCAGCGAACACGCGCTGGCCGACGCGCGCGACCTCGCCAATTCCGCCAACCGCGCCAAGTCGCGCTTCCTCGCCATGGCGTCGCACGAAATCCGCACGCCGCTCAACGGCATCATCGGCATGACCGGCCTGCTGCTCGACACGCCGCTGACCCCCGAACAGGCGGCCTATGCCCGCGCGGTCAAGACCTCCGGCGACGCCCTGCTGGCGCTGGTGGAGGAATTGCTCGACTTCTCCAAGATCGAGGCCGGCAAGATCGATCTCGAACACCGTCCGTTCGCGCTCGGTGCGTTGATCGAGGACATTGCCGAACTGCTGGCGCCGCGCGCGCAGGCGCGCAGGCTGGAGATCGCAACCTATGTCGACGAGCGCCTGCCGGCGCGCGTGAGCGGCGACGCCGCCCGGTTGCGGCAGGTGCTGCTCAACCTTGCCGGCAACGCCGTCAAATTCACGCTGTCCGGCGGGGTCGCGCTGATCGTCGAGCCGGGGCTGTGGCCAGGCGAGATCAGCTTCCTGGTGCGCGACACCGGCATCGGCATCGCGCCCGAGGCGCAGCAGCGCATCTTCCGTGAATTCGAACAGGCCAGCGACGGTACCGCGCGCAACTACGGCGGCACCGGGCTCGGCCTCAGCATCAGCGAGCGCATCGTCCGGCGCATGGGCGGCCGCATCACGCTGGAGAGCGCCGAGGGCCATGGCGCGACCTTCGCGTTTTCGATTCCGCTGGCCGCCGCCGAGGACGAGACCGCGGCCGCGGCCGCGCCGGCCTTCGCGGTCCCCGACCTCGCCGGCAAGGCGGTGATGCTGATCGCACCATCGAGCGTCGAGGCGTCGCTGCTGGCGCGGCGGCTGGGGCGCTGGGGCGCGCAGACCTGCACCGTTGCCGATGCTTCGGTCGCGGCGGTGCTGCTGCCGGAACGCGCCTGGCACGCGGTGATGGTGGATCACGCGGTCGGCCCGGCGCAGATGCAGGCCATTGCCGCGCTGGCGCGCCAGCACGCGACCCATCGCATCGTGATGGTGACCCCGGCAGCGCGGCACGAGCTGGAAGCCACGATCAGGGACAACTTCACAGGATATCTGGTCAAGCCGCTGCGCGCCGCCTCGCTCGCCGCGCGGCTGACATCGGCCGTCGCGCCGCTGGTGCCGGACATGACCGCGGAGGTCGGCGACGCCGCGGACGATACCGCTCCGACGCCGACAGCGGCGACGCTGTCGCTTTCCATTCTCGTCGCCGAGGACAACGAGATCAACGCGCTGCTGATCCGCTCGCTGCTGACACGGCTCGGCCATCGCCCGGTCGTCGTCACCGACGGCGAGGACGCGCTCGAGTCCTGGCTCGCCGCCGACATCGCCGGCGCGCCCTACGATGCGGTGCTGATGGACGTGCAGATGCCGAAGCTCGACGGCATCGAGGCGACGAAGCGCATCCGCGCCCGCGAGGCGGAGAGCGGCGCGCGACGCACCACGATCCTGGCGCTGACGGCCAACACCCTCGCAGAGGATCGCGCCGCCTGTTTCGACGCCGGCATGGACGGCTTCCTCGTCAAGCCGCTCGACCGCGACAAGCTCGCGCAGGCCCTGACGCAGAGGATGGCGGACGCCTCGCTTACAGCCGCCGCAGCGACACCGTCTCGATGACGTGGTCCGCGCCCTTCTTGAGGATCAGGGTGGCGCGGGGCCGCGTCGGCAGGATGTTCTCCTCGAGATTGACGAGGTTGATCCCGTTCCACAGTTCCAGCGCCCTCGCGGTCGCCTCGGCATCCGACAGCGAGGCGTAGCGGTTGAAATAGGAACGTGGATCGGCGAAGGCGGTGTTGCGCAAAGCGAGGAAACGCTCGACGTACCACTCGCGCAGGATCGGCTCGTCGGCATCAATATAGACCGAGAAGTCGAAGAAATCGGAGACGTAGGGCACGGCGTTGCCGTCACGCGGCAGCCGTCCGGTCTGCAGCACGTTGACGCCTTCCAGGATCAGGATGTCCGGACGGTCGACCTCGACCCATTCGTTGGGCACGATATCGTAGGTGAGATGCGAATAGACCGGCGCGCGCACCGGCCGCCGCCCGGCCTTGATGTCGGATAGGAAAGCGAGCACCGCCGGCAGGTCGTAGCTTTCCGGGAAGCCCTTGCGCGTCATCAGCCCTTCGCGCTCGAGCACGCGGTTGGGATAGAGAAAGCCGTCGGTGGTGACGAGATCGACCCGGGGTCGCGGCGACCAGCGCGCCAGCAGCGCCTGCAGCACGCGCGCGGTGGTGGACTTGCCGACCGCCACCGATCCCGCCACGCCGATGATGTAGGGCATCTTGCGGTCCTGGATGCCGAGGAAGCGGCGCTGCGCCACGAACAGCCGCTGGGTCGCCTCGACGTAGAACGACAACAGCCGCGACAGCGGCAGGTAGATTTCCTCGACCTCTCTGATATCGAGGCGGTCATGCAGCGAGCGCAGCCGCGCGACCTCGTCGGCGGTGAGCGTCATCGGTGTGTCGTCGCGCAATGCCGCCCACTGCGCCCGCGTGAACACCCGGTAGGGGTTGTACTGGACCTGATGGTCCGCTCTCGCATCCATGACGCCACGCCCTCCTCGCCGGCATCGCGGGCTCCCCCGCGTGCCGGATTGCCTCACTCGCGCTTGCGCGCGGCCTTCTCTTCCAGTCCGGACATTTGCGTCCGCTGCGCCAGCACGTCCTCCACCTCGGACAACGCGACGCCGCGCGATTTCAGAAGCACCAGCAGGTGAAACAACAGATCGGCGCTTTCCGAGATGAGGTGGCCGCGATCGGTCTCCACCGCGGCGATCACGGTCTCCACCGCTTCCTCGCCGAGCTTCTTGGCGCAGTGCGCCGCGCCCTTGTCCAAAAGCTTGCGGGTGTAGGACGCCTCGCCGCCCGACGCCGCGCGGGCATCGATGATGGTGGCGAGATCATGGATCGTGAAGCGGGTCATGGTGCGTTTCTATCACGTCCTGTTCCCCTCAGGGAACGCTCGGCATTGATACGATCGGCCTAGATTCTCACGGATCGAGCCGCATCGGCAGCCCGGCGCGGGCCATGTGCTCCTTGGCCTGGCGGATGGTGAAGGTGCCGAAATGGAAGATCGAGGCGGCGAGGACCGCCGTGGCGCGGCCGTCGCGGATGCCGGCCACCAGATGATCGAGCGTGCCGACGCCGCCGGAGGCAATCACCGGCACGGCGACGCTGTCAGCGATGGCGCGGGTCAGCGCAATATCGAAGCCCTCGCCGGTGCCGTCACGGTCCATCGAGGTCAGCAGGATCTCGCCCGCGCCGAGCGCGACCACCTCCTGGGCGTATTCCACGGCGTCGATCCCGGTCGGCTTGCGGCCGCCATGGGTGAAGATTTCCCAGCGCGAGCCGCCGCCGGGGCGGGCCACGCGCTTGGCGTCGATCGCCACCACGATGCACTGGTCGCCGAACTTCTCCGCGCCCTCGCGCACCAGTTCGCGCCGCGCCACCGCCGCCGAATTGATCGACACCTTGTCCGCGCCGGACTGAAGCAGGGTGCGGATGTCATCCACGCTGCGCACGCCGCCGCCCACCGTCAGCGGCATGAAGCAGGCTTCCGCCGTGCGCCGCACCACGTCCAGCATGGTGCCGCGGTTCTCATGGGTGGCGTTGATGTCGAGGAAGCACAACTCGTCAGCGCCGGCGGCGTCATAGGCGATGGCGGCTTCCACCGGATCGCCGGCGTCGCGCAGATCGACGAAGTTGACGCCCTTGACGACACGGCCGTCCTTGACGTCGAGACAGGGAATGACGCGGACCTTGAACATCAGGCGGCCGCCCGCGCATTCTTGATCAGCGCCAGCGCTGCGGCGGGATCGATGCGCCCGTCATAGAGCGCGCGGCCGGAAATCGCGCCTTCCAGCTTGGCCGCGCGCGGTGTCAACAACGCCTTGATGTCGTCGATGGAGGCAAGGCCGCCGGAGGCGATCACCGGAATCGCAATCGCGTCCGCCAGCGCGATGGTGGCGTCGAGATTGAGGCCCTTGAGCAGGCCGTCGCGCGCGATGTCGGTGAAGATGATCGCGGCGACGCCGGCGTCCTCGAAACGCTTGGCGATGTCGAGCGCGGTGACGGTGGAGGTTTCGGCCCAGCCCTCGACCGCGACCTTGCCGTCGCGGGCATCGAGGCCGACCGCAACGCGGCCGGGAAACTTTTTCGCAGCTTCCTTCACCAGCGCCGGATCGCGTACCGCGGCGGTGCCGATGATGACGCGCGAAATACCCTTCTCGAGCCACGCCTCGACGGTGGCGAGATCGCGGATACCGCCGCCGAGCTGCACCGGAAAGCTGACGACCTTGAGCATGGCTTCGACCGCCTGCGCGTTCATCGGCTTGCCGGCAAACGCGCCATCGAGATCGACGACGTGGAGATATTCGAAGCCCTGCGCCTCGAACGTCTTCGCCTGCGCGGCGGGATCGAGATTGAACACGGTGGCGCGCGCCATGTCGCCCTGCTCGAGGCGCACGCACTGGCCGTTCTTCAGATCGATGGCGGGAAAGAGGATCACGGCTTCCACTTCAAAAAATTCGCGATCAGAGCGAGGCCGAAACGCTGGCTCTTTTCGGGGTGAAACTGGGTGCCGATGGCGGTGTCCCTGGCGACGATCGCCGTCAGCGGCCCGCCATAATCGGCGCGGGCGACGACATCGGCCTCGTTAGCGGCGTTGAGGTGATAGGAGTGCACGAAATAGGCGTGGCGGCCGCTGTCTCCGAGCGGCAGCTTGTCCAGCACCGGATGTTCGCGCGCCAGATCGAGCGTGTTCCAGCCCATGTGCGGAATTTTCAAGGACTCGTCGCGCGGCGCGATCTTCTCGACATCGCCCGCGATCCAGTCGAGCCCCGGCGTGGTGACGTATTCCTTGCCCTTGGTCGCCATCAGCTGCATGCCGACGCAGATGCCGAAGAACGGCCGCGCCCGGGCGCGCACCGCCTCCGTCAGCGCGTCCACCATGCCATCGAGGGAATCGAGGCCCTTGCGGCAATCGGCGAAAGCGCCGACGCCGGGCAGCACGATGCGGTCGGCGCGGAACACGATATCCGGATCGCGCGTCACCGCGATCCGCATCGGCTGCTCCAGCGCGCGCGACGCCCGCTCGAACGCCTTGGCCGCGGAGTGCAGATTGCCGGAGCCGTAGTCGATGATGGCGACGCTCATCGCGACGCTCCGGGTTCAGGAAACAGGCCGACAATGCCCTGCGCCGGCGCCAGCGACGCCCGCGGCAACGGCGGGGCGGCGTGACCGCCGCTACGATGGGGCGCGGCCGCGAGCGCCCGGCGCTCGAAGAAGCGGCGCTCGGCCGCCTCCTCCGAATCCGCCACCACGATATCGAGCTGCCGCCACTTGCGGCGCGACAGCTTCCAGCGCCGCAACGATCCACCCTCCAGCCCGAGCAGCAGCGCGATCACCGCCATGACCACGAACTGGGAGACGGAATCGGTGCCGAGCGCCCACATCGCGGCCTCGAGCGCCGCGCTCAGCACGAGATAGCCGATCAGCGCCAGCCACAGCCGATGCCAGATCAGCCACAGCCCCGACAGCAGCACCGCCCAGACATAAAATCCGTCGCGCACGAAAACGAGACGCTCCGGCGTCGCGCGCAGGTCGGCGCCGTCATCGTTGGTGCGGGCGTGAACCGTATAAACCGCCATGATCGTTCTCCGGACCGTGGTCGCGCGGCGCGAGGCTCAAGCCTCGCGCATCAATCAGCCGCCGATCTGTCCCTTGGTGGAGGGCACCTCGCCCGCCGCGCGCGGATCGATCGCGACCGCGGCGCGCAGCGCCCGCGCCAGACCCTTGAAGCAGGATTCGGCGATGTGATGGCTGTTTTCGCCATACAGCGTCTCGACATGCAGGGTCACCCCGGCATTCAGCGCGAAGGCATGAAACCACTCGCGCACCAGTTCGGTGTCGAACTCGCCGATCTTGTGGCGCGGGAATTCGGCCTTGAACACCAGCACGGGGCGGCCGGAAATATCGATCACCACCCGCGTCAGGGTCTCGTCCATCGGCATGTGCACACCGGCATAGCGGGTGATGCCCTTCATGTCGCCGAGCGCCTGCTTCACCGCCTGGCCGAACGCGATGCCGACGTCCTCGACGGTGTGGTGGAAATCGACATGGAGATCGCCGTCGGCCAGCACGGTGAGGTCGATCCGCGCATGGCGCGCCAAGAGATCCAGCATATGGTCGAAAAAGCCGATCCCGGTCGCCACATTGACGATGCCGGTGCCGTCCAGATTGACCGACACTTGGATGTCGGTTTCCTTGGTCTTGCGCTTGATGGTGGCGGTGCGCATCGAACTCTCTCTCCGGCCCGGAGCGGGCGTGCTGAAACCGCGCCCTTTTAACAGGCGCATGACGCCTTCGCTACTGCGGGATGAAGCGAAATTCGGCCGGGTTTCGGATATGGTGACCGATGGCCCCGGCCCGGCCGGTTTGCAAGCGGGCGCTTCAGCCCCTAGATCAGGCCGGCAACGAGGTTTTTCATGTCCCTATCCCACTCCCCGACCCCGCAACCCGAAATCTGGCACGGCACCACCATTCTCACCGTCCGCAAAGGCGGCAAGGTGGTGATCGGCGGCGACGGGCAGGTCTCCATCGGCCAGACCGTCATCAAGGGCAACGCCCGCAAAGTGCGCAAGCTCGGCAAGGGCCAGGGCGGCCACGAGGTGATCGGCGGCTTCGCCGGGGCCACCGCCGACGCCTTCACCCTGTTCGAGCGGCTGGAGGCCAAGCTCGAGCAATATCCGGGGCAGCTCACCCGCGCCTGCGTCGAACTCGCCAAGGACTGGCGCACCGACCGCTATCTGCGCCGGCTGGAGGCGATGATGATCGTCGCCGACAAGGAGGTCTCGCTGGTGCTGACCGGCACCGGCGACGTGCTGGAGCCGGAAAGCGGGGTGATGGCGATCGGCTCCGGTGGCAATTACGCGCTGGCGGCGGCCCGTGCGCTTTCGGATTCCGAGCACGACGCCGAGACCATCGTGCGCCGCTCGCTGGCCATCGCCGCCGACATCTGCGTCTACACCAACCACAACGTGACCATCGAGACGCTCGGCGCATGAGCGCGACGCACAGCGCGCCCGCGCCCGCGCCTGCCGCGCTGACGCCGCTGCGGGGAGCCGCGATCGCCGTGGCGCTGCTGGCGCTTCAAGCGGCGGCGCTCTACGCCATGGGCCGCGTGCCGATCTGCACCTGCGGATATGTCAAGCTGTGGCACGGCGCGGTGCTGAGCTCGGAGAACTCCCAGCACATCGCCGACTGGTACACCTTCTCGCATATCATCCACGGCTTCCTGTTCTACGGCCTGACCTGGCTGCTGCTGCCGAAAGCATCATGGATCGCGCGTCTGCTGGTGGCGATGGTGATCGAAGGCGGCTGGGAGCTTCTTGAAAATTCTCCGGTTATCATCGAGCGCTATCGCGCCGGCACCATCTCGCTCGACTACTACGGCGACAGCATCGTCAATTCCCTGTCCGATACGCTGGCGATGATGGCCGGCTTCATCGCCGCGCGAAAGCTGCCGGTCATCGCCACGGTCGCGATCGCCGTCGCGCTGGAGGTTCTGGTCGGCCTGCACATCCGCGACAACCTGACGCTGAACGTCATCATGCTGATTCATCCGTTCGAGGCCATTCGTCAGTGGCAGAGCGGCCCGCCGATCATTTAGCTGCTTGCACCCGATCCCTCTCGACAATAGCTAAGGCCCATGACCGACTTTTCTCCCCGCGAAATCGTTTCCGAACTCGACCGCTTCATCGTCGGCCAGAACGACGCCAAGCGTGCGGTCGCCATCGCGCTGCGCAACCGCTGGCGGCGGCAGCAGCTCGAAGGCAGCCTGCGCGAGGAGGTGCTGCCCAAGAACATCCTGATGATCGGACCGACCGGCGTCGGCAAGACCGAGATCGCGCGCCGTCTCGCCCGACTCGCGGCCGCGCCTTTCCTCAAGGTCGAGGCGACCAAGTTCACCGAGGTCGGCTATGTCGGCCGCGACGTCGAGCAGATCGTGCGCGACCTCGTGGAGGTGGCGATCCTGCAGACCCGCGAGCGCAAGCGCAAGGACGTGCAGGCGCGCGCGCAACTGGCCGCCGAGGAGCGCGTGCTCGACGCGCTGGTGGGCGCCAACGCCGGCGCCGCCACCCGCGATTCGTTCCGCCGCAAGCTGCGCGCCGGCGAACTCAACGACAAGGACATCGAGATCGAGACCCAGGCGGGCGGCAGCGGCATGCCGATGTTCGAAATTCCCGGCATGCCGGGGGCGCAGATGGGCGCGATCAATCTCGGCGACATCTTCGGCAAGATGGGCGGCCGCACCAAGACGCGGCGGCTGAGCGTGGCCGATTCCCACGAGATCCTGGTCAACGAGGAAAGTGACAAGCTGCTCGACAACGAGCAGGTGACGCAGGAGGCGATCCAGGCGGTGGAGAACAACGGCATCGTCTTTTTGGATGAAATCGACAAGATCTGCGTGCGCGACGGCGCGCGGGCCGGCGACGTCTCGCGCGAGGGCGTGCAGCGCGACCTGCTGCCGCTGATCGAAGGCACCACCGTGTCCACCAAGCACGGCGCGGTGAAGACCGACCACATCCTGTTCATCGCCTCGGGCGCATTCCACATCGCCAAGCCCTCCGACCTGCTGCCGGAATTGCAGGGCCGCCTGCCGATCCGCGTCGAACTGCAGGCGCTGACCCGCGACGACATGCGCCGCATCCTGACCGAGCCGGAAGCCTCGCTGATCAAGCAGTATGTCGCGCTGATGCAGACCGAGGGCGTCACCCTCGACATCACCGACGAGGCCATCGACGCGCTGGCGGACGTGGCGGTGGCGGTCAACGCCACGGTGGAGAACATCGGCGCGCGGCGGCTGCAGACGGTGATGGAGCGCGTGCTCGACGAGGCGTCGTTCCATGCCCCCGACATGAACGGCCAGACCGTGACCATCGACGCCGCCTATGTGGACAAGCACATCGGCGATCTGGCGAAGAACACCGATCTGAGCCGGTTTATTTTGTGACAGTTTCGCACGGCTTTTCTGAAGGGTCGTCTCATTTTCAATGTCGTCCCCGCGAAGGCGGGGACCCATACTCCCGATCTGTGATATTGATGGGGAGATATCAGGACTGATCTTTGACAGCAGTGGTTATGGGTCCCCGCCTGCGCGGGGACGACGCTGTGTTTGTCGACCTATTTCGCAGAGCGTCCGACACAGCTATCGCCCCCGCCTGATCCGCACATAGAGCGCGCCGGCGCCGCCGTGGCCGATATGGGCTTCCTCGAAACCGACCACGACGCTGCGCAGTTCCGGCGCGCCGAGCCAGTGCGGCACCTGCCGGCGCAGCACGCCGCGCTCTGAGTCCGAACCGGTTGTGCCCTTGCCGGTGATCACCAGCACGAAGGTCAGGCCGTCGCCTTGGGCGCGATGCAGGAAATTCAGCAGTACCCGATGCGCCCGCGTCTGGGTCATGCCGTGCAGATCGAGCCGGGCGTCGATGTCCCTGCGGCCGCGCGACAGTTGCGAGCGCTCGCGCCGCCCCAGCGCCGCCAGCGGCGGCGGCGCGGCGACGATGGTCGCGGGTTTGTGCACGATAGGGGGCGGCTGCGACGCTGACGCCGGCACAACCGGCGCGGGCCCGACGCCCGCGGTCTTCTCCGCGCCCATAGCCTCACCGTCTGCGGCCTTGAGACGCGAGCGCTTGCGCAGTGGTTTGGCCTGCTTCGCCACGCTCTCCCACAGCTCGACCTCCTCGCGGCTGAGCACGCGCGGCCGGCGGGCCAGCCGCGGCGGATCGAGCACCGGCGGACGCTTCATGGACGCGGACGGGCCGGGGTATCGCCGCCGGCAGCGGCGGGGGCCGGCGCACTCGCCGGGCGCTGTTCGGGCAGCGGCACCGTTGGCGCAGCCGGCGTGGCCGCGGGCGCAGCCGCGGCAGGCGGATTGACCGTCGTTTCCTTCGCCGCTTCGCGACGCGGCGGCTCCGGCGCGACCGCCTTGGCCGGCTCCTTGGCGGGCTCCTTGAGCGATTCCTTGACCGGCTCTTTGGCCGCCTCCCGGACCATGTCCTGGTGCGGCGACGATCTGGCGATGACGGCGGAGGGCCGCGCCTGCGGCAGCGGCATGGTCTTGCCGCGCGCCACCGGATCGAGGCTCTTCGGCAGCAGCATCACGAAGCGCGCCGGATTTTTCAGCCGGCCGGCGACGCGCCCGGCCTCCGCGCCGGCGCCGAAATAGATATCGGCGCGCGCCGGGCCGATGATCGCCGAGCCGGTGTCCTGCGCCACCATCAGGCGGCGGAACGGCGTCATGGAGGCTTCCGATTCGAGCGGCAGCTCGCCGGCGATGAAGAACGGCGTGCCATAGACATGCAGCGACTTGTCGACGGCGATGGAGCGGCCTGCGGTCAGCGGCACGCCCTGCGCACCGACGGCCTCGTCGGTGGCCGACAGGCCGACCTCGCGGAAGAACACATAGGAGCGGTTCTGCCGGCGCAATTCCTTGGCGGCGTCGGGGTTCTGCTCCATGTACTCGCGGATGCGCTGCATCGACATCTGCTCGCGTGGCACGATGTTGCGCTCGATCAGAACGCGACCGACCGGCGTGTAGGGATAGCCGTTGTGCGCATCGTAATTGAGCCGCACCATCGAGCCGTCCTCGAGCCTGACCCGCGCCGAGCCCTGGATCTGCATGAACAGCAGATCGGTCTCGCTCTTGAGCCACACCACCTCGAGCCCGCGGCCGGCGATGGCGCCGTCCTCGATTTCGCCGCGGTCGTAATACGGCACCAGCTTGCGGCGGCCGATCTTGCGGAACACCTGACCCTTGTTGGGCATGCCGGCGCTTGCCTGCGAATAGCCGCGCACGAACAGGTTGGACGGCCGCCGGTAGACCGGCACGGTGTAGACGTCGGTCTGGACCCGCGATCCATCCACGATCGGCTCGTAATAGCCGGTGACGAAACCGGCGTCCTCGCCGACGCGGGAAATCAGCAGCGGCACGAACTGGCGCTCGAAGAATGCGCGCGCTTTGGCGCTGTCGGAAATATCCTCGGCGCGGGCGGCGAGGCAGGGATCGCGCAGCGAAGAGCCGAGCGCCTTGGCGTCCGCCAGCGGCGCGGTCTGCGCGGCGATGGGCTTGCAGCTGGCGCGAAACGTCTTGAATGCCGGCAGCGGATCGTCGTCGGACCAGCCTGCGACCTCGCGCCAGTTCAGCGGCGTGTACTGGCTGCCGGGAAATTCCAGCGGCCATTCCATCGGACGGCGATGCGTCGCCGTGTGAGTCGTGGTCTCGGCAGCGGACGGTTTGGGCGCTTCACTGGAAGGCTGCGCCCAGCCGTTATCGGCAAAGACAACGGCCGCGATCAGCGCGACCGCACTCGCGGCGTGCACGCCAACGCGACGGCGCGCGGGGCGCTTACTGGCCGCTCTCGGTGCCAACCAGCTTCCAGTTCGGATCGCGCGAGGCGGTCTCTCGCGCGAAGGTCCACACGTCCGTGACATCGGTGAGCTTTTCCGGGTTGCCATCGACCACCGCCCCCGCCTTGTCGCGCGTCACCGAGATCATCTGCGACACGAAACGAACCGTGATCTGGGCGGCGCGATCGCGCACCCCCGCGCCGACGATGTCCGCCTTGTCGATGGAGGCGAACCGCGTCTCGACCTTCTCGCCACGCTGCTCGCGGGTCTTGATCGCCGCGTCGAAGCCCTCGAACACCTCCGGCGACAGCAGATCCTTCAGCGCGCGGCGGTCGCCATTGGCGAAGGCCAGCACGATCATCTCGTAGGCGCCTTTGGCGCCGGCGATAAAATGCTGGGCGTTGAACGACGAATCTCCGGCGGCAACCTGATCCAGTCCGGCGGCGAGCGGGGTGCCGGCTTCGGCGACGCCCTTCCAGCGATCGGGAGCCGGCACCGGGTCGGCGGACGGCGCCAGCGGCGCCTGATCGATGGTGCGGCCGGGCAGCGGCACGACGTTATCGGCGGTGTTGCCCCGCAGCACCGTCGGCGCGCCGCGCTCCATGGGCGGGCGCTCGTCGCCGGTGCGCTGGCCGAGAACGCTGCGCAGCCGCAGGAAAATGAAGACGGCCAGAGCCAGAAAAATGATCGTATAGATATCCACGTCGCATCTGCTTTCTGATCGCTGCCGCATGCCGCCCGTCGGACCTTCCCGCAACGGGAAGGGTCGTCTCCGACCCGGCCGGCAACATGTAGGCACGAAACCCGGTCAAACCAACTCCGCCATATGCCGCGCCTCGTGAACAGTCCGAAAGACAAGGTTAAAGCGGAATATTGCGGCAAATTAGGCCAATTCTAGCCGATCCGGCGCTCGCGGCCAACCTTCCGGCGGCAGATAATGGACCATCGTCCTTGTCGAATGCGGCAAGCCTATGATAGCCACTCGCCCGGCGAGGGAGCGCTCCGGCGGCGGTGTCGGCCGCCGCCCGGTCGCAGGCCATCGCCTGTTCCATCGCCCCTCTTCCACCGGCCGCCGCGTGGCGGCGCATCCCACGTTCTCGGAGAGATTTCCATGACCAACGGCAACGGCTCACCTTTCGAGGACGGGGCTCCGCCCCAGCTCAACGTGCTGGCGCAGTACATCAAGGACTTCTCCTTCGAGAATCCGAACGCGCCGAACTCGCTGTCGGCGCAGGAGCAGCAGCCGTCGATCAGCATCCAGATCAACGTCGCCGCCAATTCCATGGGCGAGAACGATTACGAAATCGCGCTCGCCATCGAGGGCAAGGCCGAAAGCGGCGAGATGCTGCTGTTCAGTTTCGAGCTGAGCTATGCCGGCATGTTTCGCATCCAGAACGTGCCGCAGGACAGCCTGCATCCGTTCGTCATGATCGAATGCCCGCGCCTGTTGTTCCCGTTCGCCCGCGAGATCATCGCCAATGCGGTACGCAACGGCGGGTTCCCGCCGCTGCTGCTCGATCCGGTGGATTTCGTCGGCCTCTATCGCCAGAACCTGGCGCGCCAGGCCGAACTGCAGCAGCAGGGCAAGCCGAGCTGAGCCGCCGCGGGCATCCCTCATCCCGGGATCACGAATCCCGGGAATATTCGTTCCAGACCGGCGTGCCCCCGAGTGTCGCCACGAACGCGGCGTGGGCGGCGATCTCCACCTCGCTGAGCCGCGGCGCCAGCGGCACCGGGCGCTGCCGCCGTGGCGCATCCACGGTCGCGGCGATTTCGCGCCGGGTCTCGGAGGCGAGAATCAACTGCGACTGCCGCGCCCCGATAAGATCGATATAGACCTCGGCCAGAAGCTCGGCGTCGAGCAGCGCGCCGTGCTTGGTGCGGCGGGAATTGTCGATGGCGTAGCGCGAGCACAGATCGTCGAGCCGGTTCGACACGCCGGGATGCTTGCGCCGCGCCAGCATCAAGGTATCGACCAGACGCTCGCGCGCGATCGCGGCGCGCCTGATGCGCTCAAGCTCGGCATTGATGAAGCCGATATCGAACGACGCATTGTGGATGATCAGCGGCGCATCGCCGATGAACGTCAGAAAATCATCGACCACCGCCGCGAACAGCGGCTTGTCCGACAGGAATTCGGACGACAGCCCGTGCACCGCGAACGCCTCCTGCGGCATGTCGCGTTCCGGATTGAGATAGACGTGATAGGTCTGCCCGGTGGGCATATGATTGACCATCTCGACGCAGCCGATTTCCACCAGCCGGTCGCCACGCAGCGGATCGAGGCCGGTGGTTTCGGTATCGAGAACGATCTCACGCATGACAGCTTCCCTCGCCGGCGAATCAGCTCCGCCGCTTCGGCATTTTAACGACGTCGCGCAGAATGTCCGCGATCTGGCGGCGCACCGGATCGAGACCGTGGGAGGTATCCACCACGAAATCGGCGCGGCGGCGCTTTTCCGCATCGGGCATCTGGCGCAGCAGGATGGCGTCGAGCTTGTCCGCCGTCATATTGTCCCGCGCCAGGATGCGCTCGCGCTGCACATGCGGCGCGGTGGTCACCACCACCACGGCATCGACGCGGGTTTCGCCGCCGGTCTCGTAGAGCAGCGGCACGTCGAGCACCACCACCGGCGCGCCCGCCTGCTCCGCCGAATCGAGAAACTCCCGCTGATGCCGGCGCAGCAGCGGATGCACGATGGCTTCGAGCCGCTTGATCGCCTCGGTATCGCCCACCACCATGGCCGACAGCTTCTGCCGGTCCACCTTGCCGTCAGCGGTGCTGCCGGGAAACGCCGCTTCCACCGGGCCCACCGCCTCGTCCTCGTAGACCTTGTGCACGGTGGCGTCGGCGTCATAGACCGGCACGCCCGCCTCCGCGAACAGTTTCGCGGTGGTCGATTTTCCCATGCCGATCGATCCGGTCAGGCCCAGCACCAGCATCGCGCCTCTCTCGTCTGTTGTTGTGTGGTCGTCAAATGGCCAAAAGATTGCGGCTGCGCAGGAAAGCCAGCAACGGCAGCAATGGCAAGCCCAGAATCGTGAAGTGATCGCCCTCGATGCGCTCGAACAGGTGGACGCCGTGTTTTTCGAGCTGATAGGCGCCGACGCTGGCTGTCACCGCATCCCCGGCCGCGTCGAGATAGGCGTCGATCTGCGCGGTGGACAACGGCCGCATGGTCATGCGCGCCACGCTGACATGGGACCAGAGCACGACGCCGTCCCTGGCCACCGCGACCGCGCTGTGCAGTTCATGCGTCTTTCCTGCGAGATCGGCGAGATGCGTCGCAGCCGCAGCGCGATCCGCGGGCTTGTTGAACAGCCGCTTGCCGAGCGCCAGCGTCTGGTCGGCGCCGACCACGAAGCGGCCGTTGTGGTGCACAGATACATTGTTGGCTTTCGCCTCCGCCAACAGCACAGCGATCGCACCGGGATCATCGAGACCGGATTGCTGCTGCACGGCGCGCTCATCGAGATCGGCCGCGACGGTGTCCACCGCGATCCCGGCCTGCGTCAGCAGCGCGCGGCGCACCGCACTCTGCGAGGCCAGAACCAGCGGCGCGCGGTCGCGCCATACGGCAATGCTCTCTGCCATGGCGTCAGACCTTGTGCCGCTGGCGATCGGCATAGAGCTTCATGATCGCCGCCGCGGTTTCCTCGATGGAGCGGCGTGTCACATCGAGCAGCGCCCAATTGTATTTCGCGCTGAGTTTGCGCGCGAAGGCGACCTCCTCTGTCACCGCCTGCCGGTCGATGTAGGAATCGTCGCCGGTGCGGGCGCCGATCCCGAGCAGACGATTCTGCCGCACCTGAATGAGCCGCTCCGGCGTGGCGTGCAGGCTGACCACCAGCGGCTTCTTCAGGGTTTCGAGCTGATGCGGAATCGGAATGCCCGGCACCAGCGGCACGTTGGCGGTGCGGACGCCACGATTGGCGAGATAGATCGAGGTCGGCGTCTTGGAGGTGCGCGACACACCGACCAGCACCACGTCGGCATTCTCGAGCCCGTCCACATGCTGGCCGTCGTCGTGCATCATCGAATAGTTCAGCGCATCGATGCGCTTGAAATAGTCGGCGTTGAGGGTGTGTTGCGCGCCGACCCGACGCGACGTCTCGGTGCCGAGATAGGCCTGAAACAGCTGCATCACCGGGCCGATGATCGACAGGCTCGGGATATTGATCTCCTGGCACTTGGCTTCCAGCCGCTCCACCAGATCCTTCTCGAGAAGCGTGAACAGCACGATGCCGGGCGCTTCCTCGATCTCGGCCAGCACCCGGTCGAGCTGCTTCTGGCTGCGGATCAAGGGATAGACATGCTCGACCGGCGTGACGTTGGAATATTGCGCGGCGACGGCGCGAGCGACGGTGATCAGCGTCTCGCCGGTGGAATCGGAAATCATGTGGAGATGGAAATAGCTTCCGCTCGGCATCTTGCTTGCGAATCCCGTGACCTTGCCGCCGTGAGTCTCTCTGAGGACGAATCCGTTGTGCGCGAATTCCGTGCGTGTGAATCCCTGTGAATCCGTGTGGGCAGGCCGGCCGCGGCTGCGCCCCTTGGAATGAGGCACGGGATAACGCGCCGTTTTATTCACACCCCTGCTTGCGGGAGACAGATTCCGCAGCTTGTGAATGTTAGCGGGGTTATGTGGATTTGTCTTGGGATAAAGATTCCGTCGTCATCGGCAAATGCTTGAAACCGCCGATGTTTTTCCGGGCCGCCAGCCCGATCCGGATTGCTCTGACAATCCGGTCCGATGTTGATAGTACCGGGACAGTCCGGGGACAGCGCTGGGCGGACGCTATTCACGGTTAAGCCTTAATAAACCTAAGACTCTCTTAAGGATTCTTTAAGCAGGTCGTGCTTGCGGACAGGCCGCGTCTCACGTCATCTGTCGGCGCCGTCCGATGGACCGAATGGGACCGGCAACGCACCAGAACAGAGAACACCGTGATGTACGACTGGATCAAGGCCCTGCATGTGATCGCCATCATCGCGTGGATGGCGGGCATGCTCTATCTGCCGCGGCTGTTCGTCTATCACTGTGAGGCGGAGGTCGGCTCCAGGCAGTCCGAGACCTTCAAGGTGATGGAACGGCGGCTGCTCAAGGTCATCATCAACCCGGCGATGATCGTGGCCTGGCTTGCGGGCGGATGGCTCGCCTGGCAGGGCGGCTGGTACATGGCCGGCTGGTTTCACGCCAAGCTCGCGCTGGTGTTGGGCCTGTCGGCGGTTCATGGCATTTTCGTGCGCCGGGTGCGCGATTTCGCCCATGATAAGAACACCCGGAGCCAGAAATACTACCGCGTTATCAATGAGGTGCCGACGGCGCTGATGATCGCCATCGTGATCCTGGTCATCGTCAAGCCGTTCTGATGCTCGATTTGTAATCTTGCGGGGAAACGATTTTCTTGCGCGAGGCGAACCGATTTTCTATATGTCGGTCATCCCACCGAACGCAGGCGGATGTGGTCGAGTTCCGGTTGATCATGAACCGGCCGTCCTCTCGGGTTTGAAGCCTCCCGGTACTTTCCTTGCGCCCAGAACTTCAAGTCCGGAGCTTGAGGCCCAAGACTGTCACTCTCAAGGCTGTCATTCTCAAGTTTATCATCCTCGAGACTCTCATCCTTGAGACCTGCGGACTTCTGATCGCTTTTGTCGTCCGTTCGTCGTCGTCAGCAGGCTGAACCCTCCGCTTCCCCCTCCCCTCGCCGCTTCTCTACAGGACCATCCCAATGCGGGAAATCAAACTTCAGGACCTCAAGGCCAAGACCCCGGCGGAGCTTGTCTCCTTTGCCGAGGAGCTTGGGGTCGAAAACGCCAGCACCATGCGCAAGCAGGAGCTGATGTTCGCCATTCTCAAGCAGCTCGCCATCCAGGAAACCGACATCATCGGCGAAGGCGTCGTCGAGGTGCTGTCCGACGGCTTCGGCTTCCTGCGCTCGTGGGACGCCAATTATCTGCCCGGCCCTGACGACATCTACGTGTCGCCGTCGCAGATCCGCCGCTTCGGCTTGCGCACCGGCGACACCATCGAGGGCCATATCCGCAGCCCGAAGGAAGGCGAGCGCTATTTCGCGCTGCTCAAGGTCAACACGCTGAATTTCGAGGACCCGGAAAAGTCCAAGCACAAGGTCAATTTCGACAACCTGACGCCGCTGTTTCCGGACCAGCGCTTCAAGCTCGAACTGGACGATCCGACCCGCAAGGACCTGTCCACCCGCGTCATCGATATCGTGGCACCGATCGGCAAGGGCCAGCGTGCGCTGATCGTCGCGCCGCCGCGCACCGGCAAGACGGTGCTGATGCAGAACATCGCCCACGCCATCACCGCCAACCATCCGGAATGCTATCTCATCGTTCTGCTGATCGACGAGCGGCCGGAGGAAGTCACCGACATGCAGCGCTCGGTCAAGGGTGAGGTGGTGTCCTCGACCTTTGATGAACCGGCGGTGCGTCACGTTCAGGTCGCCGAAATGGTGATCGAGAAGGCCAAGCGGCTGGTCGAACACGGCCGCGACGTGGTGATTCTGCTCGATTCGATCACACGTCTCGGCCGCGCCTACAACACCGTGGTGCCGTCCTCCGGCAAGGTGCTGACCGGCGGCGTCGACGCCAATGCGCTGCAGCGTCCCAAGCGTTTCTTCGGCGCGGCGCGCAACATCGAGGAGGGCGGTTCGCTCACTATCATCGCCACCGCGCTGGTCGATACCGGCAGCCGCATGGACGAAGTGATCTTCGAAGAGTTCAAGGGTACCGGCAACTCCGAGCTCATTCTCGATCGCAAGGTCTCCGACAAGCGCACCTTCCCGGCGATCGACATTTCGCGCTCGGGCACGCGCAAGGAAGAGCTCATCACCGATCCGCAGTTGCTCAAGAAGATGTATGTGCTGCGCCGGATTCTCAATCCGATGGGGACGATGGACGCCATCGACTTCCTGCTCGACAAGCTGCGCAACACCAAGAACAACGCCGAGTTCTTCGAATCGATGAACACCTGATCGTTCGATCGGGTAGGGTAAAAACAGGAAGCCCGGCCGATGGCGTGTTGACGCGCCGCCGGCCGGGCTTTTTATTTGTGAGGTTGCGCGCGGATCAGCGCGGGCTCACATGAGGAGAGTTGGCTTTGGCATCCGAATCCCGCCTTGCGCTCGGCGCGCCGCTGCCGGACTGGATGCCGCGGCCGTCGCCGCAGCCCCTCACCATCGAGGGTCGCTATTGCCGCGTCGAGCCGCTGGACATGACGCGCCATGGCGACGATCTGGTGGCGGCGTTTCACGCCACCGAGATCGAGTCGTGGACCCATCTGTTCGTCGGTCCTTTCGCCGACGACGCCGCGATGCGGACGTGGCTGAGCGATTGCGCGGACAGCGACAGCTATGTCTATTTTGCCGTCGTCGACCGCGAGAGCGGCCGCGCCGCCGGCGTGTGCGCCTATATGCGGCCCGATCCCGCCAACGGCGTGGTGGAGATTGGCAGCATCCATTATGCCGACCGGCTGAAGCGCAAGCCGGCCACCACCGAGGCGATGTATCTGTTGATGCGTCACGTGTTCGACGATCTCGGCTATCGCCGCTATGAATGGAAATGCAATGCGTTCAACACGCCGTCGCGCCGCGCCGCCTTGCGCCTCGGCTTTCGCTTCGAGGGCATCTTCCGCAACCACATGGTGGTGAAGGGGCACAACCGCGATACCGCGTGGTTTTCGGTGATCGACAGCGAATGGCCGGCGCTCAAGGCGACGTTCGAGAGCTGGCTTGCGCCGGAGAATTTCGACAGCGAGGGACGGCAGCGCAAATCGCTGGCGGATTTTCGCGGGTAGGGCGGTGCGGATCGGCGGGAGGTCGGGTTTTGATCTGCCTGGCACGCTCGTGTTGCGGTGCAATATAGGAAAATGCTGCAAAGTTATTGCACCTTTGCTGCGGTGATATTGCGGTGCAACATAAGATTTCAGCCTATTGCCGCCGTTTGGTGCTGCTGATTGGGGAGAGGGCGGACAAATAGGGCCATGTCCTTGATCGACCAGACTATTTTCGCTCTGTCGTCCGGCCGTGCGCCGTCCGCCATCGCCATCGTCCGGGTGTCCGGACCCAAGGCGGGCGATGCGGTACGGCGCCTGTGCGGAAAATTGCCGGTGCCGCGGCAGGCCCATGTCGCCACCCTGCGCGACCTCGATGGCAGCGCCATCGACGCGGCGGTGACGCTGTGGTTTCCCGCGCCCGCCAGCGCCACCGGCGAGGATGTCGCCGAATTCCATGTCCATGGCGGACGCGCTGTCCTCGCCGCGCTGTTCGAAGCGCTGGGAGCCATCGACGGCCTGCGCCCGGCCGAGCCGGGGGAATTCACCCGCCGCGCCTTCGAGAACGGCAAGCTCGATCTGACCGAAGCCGAGGGCCTCGACGATCTCATCCACGCCGACACCGACCGCCAGCGCCGTCAGGCGCTGCGCCATCTCAAGGGCCTGCTCGGCGCGCGGGCCGAGGGCTGGCGGCAGCGGATCATCGCGGCGTCGGCGCTGATCGAGGCGGGAATCGATTTTTCCGACGAGGGCGACGTGTCGGACGATCTTGTCGCGCCGGCCCTGCGCCAGATCGCGGCGCTGCAGGCCGACATCGAACAAACCCTTGCGGCATCAGCACAAAGTGAACGCCTGCGCGAGGGCCTCACCGTCGCCATCACCGGGCCGCCCAATGCTGGCAAATCGACCCTGCTCAACCGGTTGGCGCGGCGCGAGGCGGCGATCGTTTCGCCCCACGCCGGCACCACCCGCGATGTCATCGAGGTCCATCTCGATCTCGACGGTTATCCGGTGACCCTGATCGACACCGCGGGAATGCGCGAGACCGCCGATCCGGTGGAGCAGGAGGGTGTGCGCCGCGCCCGCGACCGGGCCCGAACCTCCGACCTGGTGCTGTGGCTGGTCGATCCCGCCGATCCCGCCGCGCCGCCGCCGGGTGGCGAGGGCGATCACGCCCCGGTATGGATCGTCCGCAACAAGGCCGATCTGGCGACTTCCGAGGCCGGCGGCACGGCGGCGGCGCAATTCACCATTTCCGCCGCCCGCGGCGACGGTGTCACCGAGCTGGTGGCGGCGCTGGTGGCGTTCGCCCGCGATTTCTTCGGTTCGGGCGAAATGGCGCTGGTCAGCCGCGCCCGGCACCGCACGCTGTTGCGGGAAACGGCGGCGGCGCTGGCGCGGGCCGGGCAGGCGGCGCAGGCCGGCGACGAACTGGTGGCCGAGGAACTGCGGGTGGCGGCTCACGCGCTGGGGCGGCTGACCGGGCGGGTCGACGTCGAGGACATTCTGGACGTGATCTTCCGCGATTTCTGCATCGGCAAATAGCCGGGACGGTCGCCGTCTTGTTTCACGTGAAACAGGGCGGGAACGGTCCACGCGTCATTGCGAGCGGAGCGAAGCAATCCAATCTGGTTTGCTTTGTCGCTCGCGTTCCTCGCAATGACGCGCCAACCAACCTTTACTTGAGGTGCGATGGTTGTTTCACGTGAAACGCCTGCATCGTATTTCCGTCTTTTCGCTGAAGCCACGAGGCGATAGAAGGTCGCCGATGTCCACGCCATTCGATGTCATCGTGATCGGGGGAGGCCACGCCGGCTGCGAAGCCGCGGCGGCGGCGGCGCGCATGGGCGCGAGGACCGCGCTGGTGACCCACCAGTTCGCCACTATTGGGGCGATGTCGTGCAATCCCGCCATCGGCGGCCTCGGCAAGGGCCATCTGGTGCGGGAAATCGATGCCCTCGACGGCCTGATGGCACGGGTGGCGGACCGGGGCGGCATCCAGTTCCGGGTGCTGAACCGGCGCAAGGGGCCGGCGGTACGCGGCCCCCGCGCCCAGATCGACCGCAGGCTCTATGCCGAGGCGATGCAGGCGGCGATCCGCGATACCGCGAACCTGACCGTGATCGAGGGCGAGGCGGACGAATTTCTTTTGGCGGACGGCCGCATCGGCGGCGTTCGCCTCACCGACGGCCGGGAACTGGTCGCCGGGGCGGTGGTGGTGACCACCGGCACCTTCCTGCGCGGCTTGATCCATCTTGGCGAGAAGAACTGGCCGGCCGGGCGGGTCGGCGAAGCCCCGGCGCTGGGGCTGTCGCGGTCGTTCGAGCGGATCGGCTTCACTTTGGGCCGGCTCAAGACCGGGACGCCGCCGCGCCTTGATGGCGCGACCATCGACTGGTCGGCGGTGGAGATGCAGCCGGGCGACGATCCCATCGAGGCGTTCTCGGTGCTGACGGAGCGGGTGACCACGCCGCAGATCCAGTGCGGCATCACCCGCACCACCACGGCGACCCACGACGTCATCCGCGCCAATGTCCATCGCTCCCCGATGTATTCCGGCCAGATCACCAGCACCGGGCCGCGCTATTGCCCGTCCATCGAGGACAAGATCGTTCGCTTCGGCGACCGCGACGGCCATCAGATCTTCCTGGAGCCGGAAGGGCTCGACGACACCACGGTCTATCCCAACGGCGTTTCCACCTCGCTGCCGGAGGAGGTCCAGCGCGCCATTCTGGCGACGATTCCAGGGCTGGAGCGGGTGCGGATGGTCCGTCCCGGCTATGCCATCGAATACGACCATGTCGATCCGCGCGAACTCGACCCGACCCTGCAGACCCGGCGGATGCCCGGGCTGTTCCTCGCCGGCCAGATCAACGGCACCACTGGCTATGAAGAAGCCGCCGCGCAGGGGCTGGTGGCGGGGCTGAACGCCGCGCTGGTGGCCGGGGGCGGCGATCCGGTGATGTTCGACCGCGCCGAGGGCTATCTCGGGGTGATGATCGACGATCTCACGTCGCGCGGTATCACCGAGCCGTACCGGATGTTCACTTCGCGGGCCGAATATCGCCTGACCCTGCGGGCCGACAACGCCGACCAGCGACTCACCGACCGTGGCCTTGCGCTGGGCTGCGTCGGCCCCGCCAGGGCGGTGTTTCATGCGACCAAGATGGAGGCGCTCAAGGCGGCGAAATCGCTGGCGCAATCGCTGTCGGTGACGCCCAATGAAGCCGGCCGCCACGGGTTGTCGCTCAATCGCGACGGCCAGCGCCGCACCGCGTTCGAGATGCTGGCCTATCCCGAGGTGGGCTGGGCTCAGGTCTGCGCGATCTGGCCGCAGCTCGGCGCGATCGAACCGACCATCGCCGAGCATCTGGAAATCGACGCCAAATACGACGTCTATCTGGCGCGTCAGGCCGCCGACGTCGCCGCCTTCCGCCGCGACGAGGGGCTGGTGCTGACCGGCGTCGACTACAGCCAGGTGCCTGGCCTGTCCAACGAGGCCCGGCACAAGCTGGAGCAGGCCCGGCCCCGGACCATCGGGCAGGCGGGGCGGATCGAGGCCATGACCCCGGCGGCGCTGGCGATCCTCGCGGCCTATCTGCGCCGGGAGCAGCGCCGCGCATCGTCGGTTTCGGCCTGAGGGAATAGCCATGGCCAAACCGGCTGTCACATCCATTCCGGCGTCGGACAAGGCGGCCGCGCTGGCGCTGACCCCTGTTTCACGTGAAACGGAAGAACGGCTCGACCGTTATGTTGAGCTGCTGCTGCAATGGCAGGCCAAGACCAATCTGGTCGCGCCGTCCACCTTGCCGCAGCTCTGGACCCGGCACATTGCCGATTCGCTGCAACTGCTCGACCTCGCGCCTGCGGCGACGCGCTGGCTCGATTTCGGCAGCGGCGGCGGCTTTCCCGGCGTGGTGTTGGCCTGCGCGCTGGCCGAGCGTGACGGCGCGTCCATCCGTCTGGTGGAGCGCAACGCCAAGAAGGCGGCGTTCCTGCGCGAGGCGCTGCGGGTGACCGGCGGCGCGGGCAGGGTTATCCTCGCCGACATCGGGGATTATGTGGATAGCTTGCGCGAGCCGATCGATTGCGTCACCGCCCGCGCGGTGGCTCCCCTACATATGCTGCTGGGCTATGCGGAACCGCTGGTCAGGGGCGGGGCGATGGCGCTGTTCCTGAAGGGTCAAGATGTAGAGTCTGAATTGACGGAAGCTACTAAATACTGGAAGATTGCACCGCGTTTGTTCCCCAGCCGCACGCCGGGCGAGGGATGGATCGTGGCGCTGGATGCCATCGACCGCTGCTGACGACAATCGACACCAATAAAATGCTGCACTGCAATATAGGCGGATTACGGACATGATCGATATCGACAAGGTTTTTCAGGACAGGGACGCCGCGCCGGAGGCAGCACCCGGCCATCCGCGCATCCTCGCCCTCGCCAACCAGAAAGGCGGGGTCGGCAAGACCACCACCGCCATCAACCTCGGCACGGCGCTGGCCGCCATCGGCGAGCGGGTGCTGATCGTCGACCTCGATCCGCAGGGCAATGCCTCCACGGGCCTCGGCATCGACCGCCGCAACCGCAACTGCTCGACCTACGACGTGCTGGTCGGCGAGGCGAAGCTGCGCGAGGCGATCACGCCGACGGCGGTGCCGCGGCTGCATATCGCTGCCTCCACCATGGACCTGTCCGGCCTCGAGCTCGAGCTCGGCACCACCCGCGACCGCGCCTTCCGCCTGCGCGACGCCATCGCCGAGCTCAACGTCAACGTCGCCCCGGACTCCGATTACACCTATGTGCTGATCGACTGCCCGCCGTCGCTCAATCTCATCACCGTGAATGCGATGGCGGCGGCGCACGCGATTCTGGTGCCGCTGCAGTGCGAGTTCTTCGCATTGGAAGGTCTGTCGCAACTGCTGCAGACGGTGGAGCAGGTGCGCTCCACCCTCAACCCGACGCTGTCGATCCACGGCATCGTGATGACCATGTTCGACTCGCGCAACAACCTGTCGAACCAGGTCGTCGCCGACGTGCGCCAGTTCATGGGCGACAAGGTCTACGACACCATGATCCCGCGCAACGTGCGCATTTCCGAAGCGCCGTCCTATGGCAAGCCGGTCTTGGTCTACGATCTCAAATGCGTTGGCAGCGAAGCCTATCTCAAGCTCGCCACCGAAGTGATCCAGCGCGAGCGCGAGTTGCGGTCGCATTGACCGCATATTGGTATCCGCCGTCATTGCAAGCGAAGCGGAGCAATCCATTCCTGTGAAAGTCGAAACTGGATTGCTTCGTCGCTTCGCTCCTCGCAATGACAAACAGCGGCGATTTTCAGTTCGTCGTTCGAAACTTGGTTTGGTCTGGAGTGCGTGAGTTGAATCCGAGGGAGCAGGCGATGGCCGACGAGACGCGTTCGCGACTGGGTCGCGGTCTGGCGAGTCTGATTGGCGATGTCGGCGGCGAGGCGGCTCATGTCGAGCGCCCCGGCCGCGCGCAGCGCAAGGTGCCGATCGAATTCCTCAAGGCCAATCCGCGCAACCCGCGCCGGGCGTTCTCGGAGGACGACCTGGCCGAGCTGTCGTCATCGATCAAGCAGCACGGCGTGATCCAGCCCATCGTGGTGCGTCCGGTGAAGGGCGCGCAGGATCGCTTCGAGATCATCGCCGGCGAGCGGCGCTGGCGCGCGTCGCAGCGCGCCGGCCTGCACGAGGTGCCGATCGTCACCATCGAGGTGAGCGACAGCGCGGCGCTCGAAATCGCCATCATCGAGAACGTGCAGCGCGCCGACCTCAACGCCATGGAGGAAGCGCAGGGCTATCACGCCCTCGCCGACACCTACAAACACAGCGCCGAGGATATCGCGAAGCTGGTCGGCAAGAGCCGCAGCCATGTCGCCAACATGATGCGCCTCACCAAGCTGCCGGCGGATGTGCAGGCCCTCGTCACCGACGGCAAGTTGTCGGCCGGCCACGCCCGCGCGCTGATCGGCGTGGACGATGCCAGCGCCGCGGCGAAGCGCATCGTCGAAGAGGGTCTGTCGGTGCGGCAGGCCGAGGCGCTGGCGCATGACCAGGGCGTGCCGGAGCGTAAGCCGCACAAGGCCCGCGCGGCAGCGGCCGCCAAGGACGCCGACACGCTGGCGCTGGAGAAACGCGTCAGCGACGTGCTCGGGCTCAAGGTCAGCGTCGATCACCGCGATCCCGGCGGCGTGGTGCAGATCAAGTACAAGGATCTGGATCAGCTCGACGAGATCCTGCGGCGGCTCGAAGCCGGGCGATAGGCGCCCGCGAGTTTTCCCGCGACAGCTCGCCGTCATTGCGCGCGCATCAGCGCTGACGCAATCCAGTCGCCTCCTTGCTCCGGACGCGGTGCAGCGCTCTGGCGATGCGCCGCTGAGCCGGGGCCGTCGCGGAGACGATATCTGCATCGTGGTTGCGACGGTCCGATTCTGCGTTGCACCGCTGCAACGCGCCCGGGACACAAGCTAACGCCCACGCTCCGCCACCGTCACGACGCGTTGAGAATCAGCCCCGCCGCCGCGCATTCGCGGCGATGGCCAGCAGCGCGCGCTGGGCGATCGCTTCCGCCAGCGCCGGCTGCTTGCGCATGTCGAGGGCGGCGTCGCCAAGTTGTGCAATGATCCGCGCCAGGCGCTCGGCGCTGGCTTGTCGCAACGCAGTCTCCACCAGTCCCTTGCGCGAGAAATGCAGGCGCGGAAAGGCGCTGTCCACCGCGGCGGTTTCGCCGCGGCCGTCGTCGGCAGTGAGCCGCGCCTTGTGCAGCGAGGCGGCATGGCGCTGCGCCGACATCATGATCAGGCCGGGATGGACGCCTGCCGCCATCGCCTTGGCGAAGGCGGTCTCGACCTCGGCCGGCCGTCCGGCGAAGGCGCAATCGATGATCGGATCGAGGCCGAGCCCGGAGGCGTCGGTGACGATGGCGGCGATGTCGTCGATACCGATCTCACCACGGCCGTGGGCATAGAGCGCGAGCTTGCGCAATTCGTTGCGCGATGCCTGGCGGTCGCCGCCGAGCAGCGACGTCAGCGCCGCGCGCGCGTCCGGCGCGATCCGCAAATTGGAAGCGCCCAGTTCCTCGTCGATCAGGCGCGCGAGGTCGCGTCCGGTGTCGGCGTAGCAGGCGATGGCCACCGCCGATTTCGCCTTCTCGCAAGCCTTGCGCAGCGGCGCGTCCGGCCGCAATTCGCCGGCCTCGATGACGATGCGGCAATCCCTGACGTCCATCCCGGCGAGGGTCTCGACGCCGGCGGCGAAACTGCGCGAACCGGCGCGGACGCGGATGGCGCGGCGGCCGCCGAACAGCGGCACGGTCATGGCCTCGTCCACCAGCCGCGACGGCTCGGCGGCGAGGTCGTCGCCGTCGATGCGGATCAGGGAGAAGGGATCGCTCGGATCGTCCACCGCCGAGGCCATCAGCGCGTCGGCGCGTTCGCGCACCAGGCCGCCGTCGGGGCCATAGAGCAGGATGATCGGCCGCGCCGGATCGGGCCGGGCGAGAAACGCGTCGATCTCCTTGCCGCGTAGCGCGACCATCGCCGGCCGCCGTTACGTGCCGGCGACGAAGAAGGATGCGAGGCGCTGGCTGATGTTGTCGGCGATCACCTGGGCGGCGCGGTCCTCGGCATCGCGCAGCGCGCGCGAGCGGGCGAAGCGCTGCTGCTGTCCGGGAATGTCGTAGGACACCCGCGCGAACGTGGTTCCGGTCAGCACCACCTTGTCGGTGGCGATGTCGCGTAATTCGTAGACGGCGTCGATGCCGTAATTTTCGAGGTCGGCGCGCGCGGTGGTGGGATCGACCAGCACCGACAGCCGGTTGGTGGTGATGCGCAGCTTGAGCTGATGGGTCGGCGGCCCGCCGGTCGCGGCGCCGTACATGCTGAACATCAGCGCGTTGCGGATTTCCACGCCGAGGCGCGCCTCGCGCGATCCGTTGGGCAGGTTGAGCGGCGGAACCTCGACGCCCGACAGCTTGGTCCGCAGCGCCGAATCCCCGTCCGGGCCGCGCTCGGCATACATCGGCCGGAAGCATCCGGCCGTCAGGGCCGCCAGCACCGCCACGGCCATCAGCCGGGCGGCGATGCGCGCATCAAACCACGACATTCACGATCCTTTGCGGAACCACGATCACCTTGCGGGGCGGCTTCCCGTCCAGCGCCGTTTTTATCGCATCGAGCGCCAAAACGGCAGCCTCAATTTCCGGATTCGCGGCATTTCGGGCCACCGTGACATCGGCGCGCTTCTTGCCGTTGACCTGCACCGGCAGGGTCATGGTGTCATCCACCAGCAAATCGGGCTGAATCTGTGGCCAATCCGCCTGCGACACCAGGTCCCGATGGCCCAGCACCTGCCAGCATTGTTCCGCCAGATGCGGCATCATCGGCGAAATCATCCGCGCCAGCATGTCGAGCGCCTCGCGGGCGGCGGCGGCCAGCGCGGGGTTGCCGGCCAGCGGCTTGGCCGGGGCGTCGACGATCTCGGCGAGGCCGCCGACGAAAGCGTAGAGTTTGGCGATGGCGGTGTTGAAGCGCAGCCGCTCGATGGCGGCGGAGACGTCCGCCAGGGTGCGGTGGGACAGCCGCCGCAACGCCAGCGCGGCGGCGTCATCGTCGCGCAGCGCCGCGCCCGGGGCCGGCAGATGGGCGACCGCGGCGTTCACCAGCCGCCAGATGCGCTGGACGAAGCGGCTCGCGCCCTGCACGCCTTCCTCGCTCCAGATCACGTCGCGGTCGGGCGGCGAATCCGACAGCATGAACCAGCGCGCGGTGTCGGCGCCGTAGGTGCCGATGATGTCGTCGGGGTCGACGGTGTTGCGCTTGGACTTCGACATCTTCTCGATGGAGCCGATCTCCACCGCCTCGCCATTGGCGAGCAGCGTGGCATGGCGCTGGTCGCCCATGCCCTCGATCCGGATCTCGCTCGGGGCGGCCCAGGCGCCGTCCTTCGTCTTGTAGGTCTCGTGCACCACCATGCCCTGGGTGAACATGCCGGCGAACGGCTCGTCCATGGCGATGTGGCCGGTGGCCTTCATGGCGCGGGTGAAGAAGCGCGAATAGAGCAGGTGCAGAATGGCATGCTCGACGCCGCCGATATACTGGTCCACCGGCATCATGCGGTTGACGACGGCCGGTGTCGTCGGCGCGCTGTCGTTCCATGGATCGGTGAAGCGCGCAAAGTACCACGACGAATCGACGAAGGTGTCCATGGTGTCGGTTTCGCGCTGGGCCTTGCCGCCGCATGTCGGGCAGGCGACGTGCTTCCAGGTCGGATGATGATCGAGCGCGTTGCCCGGCTTGTCGAAGGTGACGTCCTCCGGCAGCACCACCGGCAGATCCTGCGCCGGCACCGGCACCACGCCGCAACTGGGGCAATGGATCACCGGGATCGGGCAGCCCCAGTAGCGCTGGCGCGAGATGCCCCAGTCGCGCAGGCGGAAGTTGACCTGCCGCTCGGCGACGGGGGAGCCGCCGCGCATCTCGCCTTCGAGCCGCTTTGCCACCTCTTCCTTGGCGGCTTCGATGGTCATGCCGTCGAGGAAGCGCGAGTTGATCATCCGGCCTTCGCCGTCGAAGGCGGTGTCGGTGATGACGAAGCTGGCCGGGTCCTGGCCCTCGGGGCACACCACCGGCGTATTGCCGAGGTTGTATTTGTTGACGAAGTCGAGGTCGCGCTGGTCGTGCGCGGGGCAGCCGAAGATCGCGCCGGTGCCGTATTCCATCAGCACAAAATTGGCGACATAGACCGGCAGCTTCCACGCGGGATCGAACGGATGCACCGCCCGGATGCCGGTGTCGAAGCCCTGCTTCTCGGCGGTGTCGATCAGTTCCTGCGCGGTGCCCTGACGCTTCACCTCCGCGATGAAGGCGGCGAGCTTGGGATCGGTCTTCGCCGCCGCCAGCGCCAGCGGATGGTCGGCGGCGATCGCCATGAACTTCGCGCCGAACAGGGTGTCGGGGCGGGTGGTGAAGATCTTCAGCTCGCTGTCGCTGCGGCCTTCAGGGTCTTTCGGCGCGGTGGCCGGGTCGAGCGCGAAGCGGATCAGCAGACCCTCGGAGCGGCCGATCCAGTTGCGCTGCATCAGGCGCACCTTGTCGGGCCAGCGGTCGAGCGTATCCAGCGCGTCGAGCAGCTCCTGGGCGTATCTGGTGATCTTGAACACCCACTGGTTCATCTCGCGCTGTTCGACCAGCGCGCCGGAGCGCCAGCCGCGGCCGTCGATCACCTGCTCGTTGGCGAGCACGGTCATGTCCACCGGGTCCCAGTTGATCTTGCGCTTCTCGCGCTCGGCCAGCCCCGCCTTGAGGAAGTCGAGGAACATCTGCTGCTGGTGGCGATAGTAGCTCGGGTCGCAGGTGGCGAATTCGCGGGTCCAGTCGAGCGACAGCCCCATGGTCTGGAGCTGCTTCTTCATCGCGGCGATGTTGTCGTAGGTCCACGCCTTGGGGGCGACCTTGCGCTCGATGGCGGCGTTCTCGGCCGGCAGGCCGAAGGCGTCCCAGCCCATCGGGTGCAGCACGTTGAAGCCCTTGGCGCGCATGTAGCGCGCCACCACGTCGCCCATGGTGTAATTGCGGACGTGGCCCATGTGGATGCGCCCCGACGGGTAGGGGAACATCTCGAGCACGTAGTATTTCGGCCTGGGGTCGTCGTTGCGGGTGGCGAAAATCGCCTGCTCGTCCCAGAGCTTCTGCCAGCGGGGTTCGGATTCGCGGGCGTTGTAGCGTTCGGTGCTCATCGGATCGGTCGTCTGCCAGGATTATGGGGGAAACAGCGGAAGGGCGCGGCAGACTAGCCACAAAAGACCGCGGCGGGTCAACGCCTTGGCGGCGGGGCAGGCACGCGGGCCGCTCAGCCCGCCAGTGACGTGATGTCCGCGGAGGCCCGGATCGGGGCGTGCTCGACCACGGTGTTGCGGCCGCGGCGCTTGGCGGCATAGAGAGCGGTATCCGCTGCCTCCACCAGGTCGTCCTGCCGCTGGAACTCGACCGGCGCCACGGTGGCGGTCCCGACGCTGACGGTCACCACCCGGGCGAGGTTGGTGACATGGGGAATCGCGAGACGTTCCACGGTGGCGCGGACGATCTCGCCCACCCGCAGGGCTTCGGCGGCGTCGGTCCCGGGCAGCAGCAGGCCGAACTCCTCGCCGCCATAGCGGGCGGCGAAGCCGCCATGATCGTCGGCGATGGCGGTGAGCGCGGTGCCCATCCGGCGCAGGCAGGCATCGCCCTCGGGATGGCCGTAGCTGTCGTTGAACTGCTTGAAGTGATCGACGTCGATCATCAGCAGCGACAGGCTGTGGCCCTCCTGCAGCGCGCGCATCCATTCGAAATCGAGCCGGCTCTGGAAGCCGCGGCGGTTGGCGAGGCCCGACACCATGTCGAGCGAGGCGATCACCGTCAGGCGGTCGTTGGCGGCGATCATTTCACGCTGGCGCGCGGCAAGCTGCGTCGCCATGGTGTTGAAGGCCCGCGCCAGCGGTACGAATTCCCGCGGCAGCCGGGCGCTCGTGGTGCGTGCGGTCAGATCGCCGCGGCCGAAGCGGTTGGTCATCTCGGTCATGATCCGGATCGGTCGGATGATCAGCCGCTCGCTGGCGAACCACGCGCCGAGCAAAGTGAGGACCACCACCAGCGCCAGTTCCAGATAGGCGGTCGTGATATCGCGATCGACGTCGCCCAGCATTGCGGCCTGATTCATGGTGACGATCATGCGCGCGCGCGTTCCGGCGACGCGGGCGAACGACACCGCTTCCCGTTCGCCGTCCGCGGCGGTGAAGGCGATCGAACCGGCTTCGCGATCGAGATTGATCTCGCGCAGGGTGACCGCTTCCAGCAGCGAGGTGTCCTTGATTTGCTGGCCGATCAGATGCGTCTGGTCCGGCCGCGCCGCCAGGATGATGCCCCGGCTGTCCACCAGGAACACCGAGACGCCGGCGCGCCCGCCGCGGCGGGCGAGCATGTCCGACATCCATGTCAGGTCGATGGCGGCGACGACCACCGGCTGCGGGCCGCCGTCGAGGGCGGAGACCGGATAGGCGGCGATAATGGTGGGCAGGCCGGTGGCGCGGCTCAGGATGTAGTCGCTGACCACGAATTCATGCTGGGTGAGCGCGGTTTTGATGTAGTCGCGGTCGCCGACCTGGAAACCCACGATATGCGGCAGGGTCGAGCACTGGATCGTGCCGTCGGGGCCGACGATGGACAGGCTCCGGATCCAGGGCAGATCGACGCGCAGGCTGGCGCGCAGGATGGCGCAGCCGCGGCCCTCGTGCGCGGCGGTGGCGTAGATATAGGCCGAGGATTTCAGCACCGCCTGCACGGTGGAGATGATTTCGCGCTGGGCGTTGGCGGTGTGCTTCGCCAGTTCGGACAATTCGTTGGCGACCTGGTTGAGCTGCTTGGCGCGCGAGGCTTCCAGCAGCCAGACGCGGTCCAGCATCAGCGGAACGACCAGGATCAGGGCCAGAATCACGAGCCGGGCGCGAATCCCCAGAAGCGTCTTCAATCCGCATGTCTTGCAGCTGATGGTGCCGATCACGTCGATATTCCCTTGCCCCGGCGATGAAGTTACGGGAAGGGTTTCAAGGACGTTTTCCCGAATTTGCTAAAATTCGAGTGATTGTTGATCTTTCTGGAACTGGGGGTCGAGATGGCGGCTGAATCCGCGTTTCCGGTCACGTCTGATTCACCAAACGCTCTCGCCGCGGTGGAGCGCGAGATCGCGCGCGCCTGCGCCGATGCGCGTCGCGACCGCTCCTCGGTGACCCTGATCGCGGTGTCCAAGACCTTTGCCGCTGAGGACATTCAGCCGGTGATCGCCGCCGGCCAGCGCGTGTTCGGCGAGAACCGCGTGCAGGAGGCCAAGGCGAAATGGCCGCCTCTGATGCAGGAGCACCCGGGACTCGCGCTGCATCTGATCGGGCCCCTGCAATCCAACAAGGCCAAGGAGGCGGTGGCGCTGTTCGACGCCATCCATTCGGTGGACCGGGCGAGCCTGTGCGAAGCGCTGGCCAGGGAAATCGACAGGCAGGGCCGCAGCCCGCAACTGTTCGTTCAGGTCAATACCGGCGAGGAGCCGCAGAAGGCGGGAATCGCGCCGGGCGAGGCCGATGCGTTTGTCAAAAGCTGTCGCGACGTCTACGGGCTGACGATTGCGGGGCTGATGTGCATCCCGCCGGCGGACGAGGCTCCCGCGCCGCATTTCGCGCTGACCGCCAAGATCGCCGCGCGCAACGGCCTCGCGCTATTGTCCATGGGCATGAGCGCGGATTTCGCCACGGCCATCCAGTTCGGCGCGACCCATGTCCGGGTCGGCTCGGCGATCTTCGGCACGCGGTGAGGTTTCGCGCGAAGCCTCATCGTCATTGCGAGGAGGCGAAGCCGACGAAGCAATCCAGAACGGCGCTTGCGGCAGCGAAGGGTTGGATTGCTTCGGTGCGATGCACCTCGCAATGACGGCTCCTTGCAGACCTCACCCGATCACGATCCGCGTGCGCGGGCCGAGCCGGGCCAGCAGATGCCGCATCGCGCCCGGCGTGAGGCCGACGCATCCGGCGGTCGGCCCGAACTGCGCGCGCGCCAGATGCAGGAACACGGCGCTGCCGCGGCCGGCGACGCGCGGGCGGGTGTTGTGGTCGATCTCGACGATGAAATCGTAGAGATGGTCGTCGCGCATCAGCCGGTCACCGCTCTCGCCCGGGGCGCGCCGCACCGGACGGTTGTAGTGCCGATCGGCGGGGTCCTCGGACCAGGCGTCGGCGGCAGTGATGGCGCGCACCGGCAGATGGGTTCGCGGCCGGGGATGGCGGTCGGCGCGCCACCACAGCCGCACCGGGCGGAATACGCCGCGCGGGGTGCCGCCGTCGCCTTCGATCTTGTTGGCCTTGATTCCGCCGCGTCCGAGCGCCACCGGTAGGGCATGGTCGCCGGCCGTGAGCCAGCCCCGGCTGCGCTGCCCCGCGGCGGCGCGGACGAAAATTACCGATAGCGGCGAATCACGGAACGGTGTTCGATAAGTCCTTGGAAAAGCTTCATTTCCCATGGCTGCCTGCAACTCTGGCTTGCGCTTTTGTCCGCAAGTGATCTATTTCGCCGGGGGGTCCGGGGGCTCGCCGCGAATCTCCCTTATTTTATCGCATGCTTCAAAGGATTGGATGCAATGGCCAATGCCCGCAAGATCCTGATCGTGGACGACGACACCGATCTGCGCGAAGCCCTGGTGGAGCAGCTGTCCCTGCACGAGGAGTTCGAGGCGTCCGCCGTCGATACCGGCGCCAAGGGCGTGCAGGCGGCCAAGAGCTACGCGCCGGATCTGGTGCTGATGGATGTCGGCCTGCCCGACACCGACGGCCGCGAGGTGGTGCGCAGCCTGCGCAAGACCGGCTTCAAGTCGCCGATCATCATGCTGACCGGGCACGGTACCGATTCCGACACCATTCTCGGCCTCGAATCCGGCGCCAACGACTATGTCGCCAAGCCGTTCCGGTTCGCGGTGCTGCTGGCGCGGATCCGGGCGCAGCTGCGTCAGCACGAGGCCAGCGAGGATGCCGTATTCACGGTCGGCCCCTACAGCTTCCGGCCGGGCTCCAAGATGCTGACCGGCGCCAACGCCAAGAAGGTCCGGCTGACCGAGAAGGAGACCGCGATCCTGCGCTTCCTCTACCGCGCCGGGCAGATGCCGGTGTCGCGCGAGACGCTGCTGCAGGAGGTGTGGGGCTACAATTCCGGCGTCACCACCCACACCCTGGAGACGCATATCTATCGCCTGCGCCAGAAGGTGGAGAAAGACGCCGGCAATCCTGAAATCCTTGTGACCGAGTCCGGCGGCTATAAACTGGTGCCATGAGGCGAATCAGCAGACGAACCCGTCGCCCGGCCGCGGCGCGCGATGGCCATTGAAGACGATATCGCGCTGTTCGCGCGCGTGCCGGCGCTGAGCCTGCTCGGCATGTCGGCGCTGCAGGTGCTCGCCATCGGCGCCGAGCAGCGTGACTTTGGCTTCGGCGAAAAGCTGTTCGTTGAGGGCGAGCCGGCGGATTGCGGCTATATCGTCCGTCACGGCGCGTTTCGCGTCGCCTCCAAGGACGGCCAGGAGGCGGTGGCCGGACCGGACGTTCTGATCGGCGAGCTGGCGCTGATGGTGCCGATGGCGCGGCCGGCGACCGCGACCGCATTGGAGCAGTCGTCGGTGCTGCGGGTGTCGCGCAGCCTGTTCCAGCGGGTGCTGGAGAGCCATCCTGAGGCCGCGCGCCGCCTGCGCGACGACATGGCCGCGCGCTCCAGCGCCGCCGTCACCGCCATGGCCCGCGCCGCGGCGACGCTGCGGTAGCGCGCCGCGCTCAGACGTCGAGCACCGCCGTCACCGGCACGTGATCCGAGGGCCGCTCCCAGCCGCGCGCGTCGCGGGTGATCCTGAAATCGCGCACGCTGTTTTCCAGCGCCTTCGACACCCAGATGTGATCGAGCCGGCGGCCGCGGTCGGCCGCGGTCCAGTCGGCGGCGCGATAGCTCCACCAGGTGTAGACCTTCTCCGACAGCGGGATGCGCTGGCGCGCGATGTCGATCCAGTCGCCATGGGCCTGCACGCCGAGCAGCTTCTCGCATTCGATCGGGGTGTGCGACACCACCTTCAGAAGCTGCTTGTGCGACCACACGTCGTGCTCGTGCGGCGCGACGTTGAGATCGCCGACCAGCACATGGCGGTCGCCGGGCTTCGGGTGCAGCGGCGCGCAGGCGCGCATCTCGTCGAGGAACGACAGCTTGTGGGCGAATTTCGCATTGAGCGCGGGGTCGGGAATGTCGCCGCCCGCCGGCACGTAGAAATTATGCAGCACCAGCGGCGCGGCGAGCGCCGCCTCCGCGCCGAACGCCACCGAGATGTGGCGCGAATCCGGGTTGTCGCAGAAGGTCCGCACCTCGCGGTTCGCGAACGGGATCTTCGAAATGATGGCGACGCCGTGATAGCCCTTCTGGCCGTTGAGCGCGATGTGCTCGTAGCCGAGGCGTTTGAAGCGCTTCACCGGAAAGGCGTCGTCCGGGCACTTGGTTTCCTGCAGGCACAGCACGTCGGGCCGCGCCGCCTTGATGAACTTGGCGACGAGATCGATGCGCAGGCGCACCGAATTGATATTCCAGGTGGTGAGGGTGAGTTGCATGGCGGCTGCGATCTATCGGATCGGCG
The DNA here is from genome assembly GCA_020544565.1 of Bradyrhizobiaceae bacterium. Lineage (GTDB taxonomy): Bacteria > Pseudomonadota > Alphaproteobacteria > Rhizobiales > Xanthobacteraceae > Afipia. Next base: position 3,293,584 of record CP078014.1, on the reverse strand, counting down.
CGGCGCGGGCAAGCGCCGCCTGCGCGATCCGCTGCCGCGTTCAGTTCACGGGCCCGAGGTCGGATAGTTGGTGTAGTCGATCTTGAACATGCCGGGATCGAGCTTCTTGGTGGTGTCGAGATTGTAGACCGCGATGGTGGTGTCGTAGCCCTGCGGGTCGGTGACGGTCCACTGCTTGAGCTGGTTGTCCTTGGCGCCGATCATCAGCATCAGCCGGCTGGTGCCGATCAGCGGCTGCTTCTCCTCGATGGTGACGCTGATGTACATGTCGTCGGCCGACACGCCCACCAGATTGGTGTCGCGCAGCAGGTCGATGCGGTCGGACAGCAGGAAGCGCAGCGGCGTCTGCGACAGCGGATAGACGTCCTGGGTCGCGAGCTTGCGGTCGCGCACCACCACCGACGAGCCGTCGGCGACGATGGCGATCGGGCTCGGATCGTCATATTCGAAGCGCACCTTGCCGGGCTTCTGGATGTAGAAGTCGCCGGTGGTGCGGCGGCCGTCGGGGCCGACCTGGACGAAGTTGCCGGAGACGTTCTGCAGCGTCGACAGATAGCTGCTGACCTTGCCTGCCAGCGCGCGTTGGTTGGCGTCGAAATTCGGCGTTGCGGCGCTGCCGCCGCCGAACAGGCTGCGCAGGTCGGGAATGATCGGCGATGGCGGGGCCGTGGTGGCGGGGCGGCTCGGCGCGACCGGCATCGGCTGCTGGCGCTGGGCGTCGGCGGTGGCGCCGGTGCGGGCCTTGGGCGCGGGCTTCGGCAGCGGCACGGCCTGGGCGAATGCCGCCGACATGGTCAGTGCGGCAGCGAGAACCGCCATCGGCGCTTTCACGGTGAAGCGAAATCCCGGCCTGCGGGCGGGAGCGCGGAACGGCTGATGGCGGAATGAGGGTCTCAACGGTCCGTCCTGTCCGGGAGGTTACATGGCTCGGTCGGGAACTAACCCGATGCTATGGCGTTTTCGCGGCTGCGAATAGGGCGCGTGCGGGGAGCATGGTCAGCCGAAGCGCTCCTCTTCCTCGGGCAGCAGGATCTCGCGTTTGCCGGCGTGGTTGGCCTGGCCGACGATGCCTTCCAGTTCCATCCGCTCCATCAGCGAGGCGGCGCGGTTGTAGCCGATCTGCAGCCGGCGCTGGATGTAGCTGGTGGACGCCTTGCGGTCGCGCTTGACGATGGCCACCGCCTGCTGGAACAGGTCGGCCTCGCCGCCATTGGCGCCCATGCCGGTGCCGTCGAACACGGCGTTGCCGTCCTCGTCGGTCTCCTCCTCGGCGGTGACCGCCTCGAGGTATTCCGGCTGGCCCTGCGACTTGAGGTGACGGACGATTTTCTCGACTTCCTCGTCGGACACGAACGGGCCGTGGACGCGGCTGATGCGGCCGCCGCCGGCCATGTACAGCATGTCGCCCTGGCCGAGCAACTGCTCCGCGCCCATCTCGCCGAGGATGGTGCGGCTGTCGATCTTCGAGGTCACCTGGAAGGAGATGCGGGTCGGGAAGTTGGCCTTGATGGTGCCGGTGATGACGTCCACCGACGGGCGCTGCGTCGCCAGGATCACGTGCAGGCCGGCGGCGCGCGCCATCTGCGCCAGGCGCTGCACCGCGCCCTCGATGTCCTTGCCGGCGACCATCATCAGGTCGGCCATCTCGTCGACGATGATGACGATGTAGGGCAGCGGTTCGAGCTCGAGCTTCTCCTCCTCGTAGATCGCCTTGCCGGTGTCCTTGTCGAATCCGGTATGGACGGTGCGGGTCAGCTCCTCGCCCTTTGTCTTGGCTTCGGCGACGCGCGCATTGTAGCCGTCGATGTTGCGCACGCCGAGCTTCGACATGTTCTTGTAGCGCTGCTCCATCTCGCGCACCGCCCATTTGAGCGCCACCACCGCCTTCTTCGGATCGGTGACCACCGGCGTCAGCAGATGCGGGATGCCGTCATAGACCGACAGTTCGAGCATCTTGGGATCGACCATGATCAGCCGGCACTGGTCGGGCCGCAGGCGATAGACCAGCGACAGGATCATGGTGTTGATGGCGACCGATTTGCCCGAGCCGGTGGTGCCCGCGATCAGGAGATGCGGCATGCGCGCGAGATCGACGATGGTGGAGACGCCGCCGATGGTCTTGCCGAGACACAGCGGCAGCTTGGCGCTGGATTCGGTGGCTTCCTTCGAGGCCAGCAGTTCGCGGAAATAGACTTTCTCGCGCTGGTGGTTGGGCAGCTCGATGCCGATGGCGTTGCGGCCGGGCACCACCGCGACGCGCGCCGACACCGCGCTCATGGAGCGGGCGATGTCGTCGGCGAGGCCGATGACGCGCGACGACTTGATGCCGGGCGCAGGTTCGAGTTCGTACAGCGTCACCACCGGGCCGGGATGGGCATTGGTGATCTCGCCGCGCACGCCGAAGTCCTGCAGCACGCCTTCGAGCGCGCGCGAATTGGCTTCCAGTTCGTCCTTGCTCAGGGTCAGGCGGTCCGCCGCCTTGGGCGCGGCCAGCACCGAGATCGGCGGCAGAACGAACACGCCCTTGCGGCCCGAGGATTTCGGCTCGGCGCGCTTGCGCGGCGCGCGCGCCACCGGCGCCTCGTCCTCTTCTTCCTCTTCCTCCTCCGCGTCGTCCTCGTCCTCGACTTCGTCGACGGTGTCGTCCTCGTCGTCCTCGTCGCGCGGCACCAGCGAGGGGCTGCGGCGCGCGCCGCCGAGATCGGGCTCCATGCGGTCGAAGGCGCGGCTGCGCTTGGCATCCTCGTTGCGGCCGAGCATCATGGCGAGCAGCGCCGATGCCATCCGCGTCAGCCGGGCCTTGGCGCTCATCAAAGCGTGGACCACGAAGCCGAGCGAGATGGCGCGGCTGTCGTCGCCGTCGTCCTCGTCTTCGTCCTCATCGTCGAGCACGGAACGTCGCGGCGCGGCGACGTGCTCCTGCGCGCCGACGCCGCAGGCGAAGGCCAGCGTGGCGATCATGGCCGCGCCCAGGATCAGGCCGAGCACGATGCGATAGATCAGGCCAGGCGGGCCGAGCACCAGCGCGGGAAACCGCACCAGCGCGTCCCCGACCACGCCGCCGAGGCCGGTCGGCAGCGGCCAGGAGCCGCTGCGCGGCCAGCAGCTGGCGAAGCCGGCCGCGATCACCGCGCCCAGGATCCAGCATCCGAAGCGCAGCGCGTGGCGGTCGAGCGGGCGGTGGGTCACCAGCCGCCAGCCCCATACCGCCGCCGGCAGCACCAGCATGATCGCGCCGAGGCCGAGAATCTGCATCAGCAGGTCGGCGCCGATGGCGCCGGGCCAGCCCATCACGTTGCGGATCGGTCCGGAGGTGGCGTGGCTGAGGCTCGGGTCCTGCACCGACCATGTCATCAGCGCGGCGGCGACCACGCAGCACAGCGTGATGACGCCGAGCCCCGCAAGCTCGCGCAGCCGTCGCGCGAACATCTCGCGCAGCGGGTCGGACATCTGGCCGACGATGGGAATGACGCGCTCGATCGCCGGCATGTCCTATTTGCCCCGTGATAAGTTCAAGACGTCCACCATCCGGCGCAGCGCCTCGGCGGTGGTGTCGCTGTCCTGCACCATGGCGACGCGGATATAGCCCGCGCCGGGATTGCTGCCGTCGGCCTGCGGCCGCGCCAGATAGCTGCCGGGAATGACGCGCACGCCGCCGTCGCGGAACAGCGTCACCGTGGCCGCCTCGTCGCCGCCGTAGGCCGAGACGTCGAGCCAGATGCAGAATCCGCCGGCGGGACGCTGATAACCGAAGCGGTTGCCGAGAATCTGGTCGGCGAGATCGAACTTGATGCGGTAGAGCCGGCGATTCTCATCGACATGGGCTTCGTCGCCATAGGCGGCGATCGCCACATGCTGCAGCGGCACCGGCACCTGCGGCGCGGCGACGTTGCGCAACTCGTGAAAGCGCGCCAGAAAATTCTTGTCGCCGGCGACGAAGCCGACGCGCAGGCCCGGCAGGTTGGAGCGCTTGGACAACGACTGGAACGCGACCACGTTGGCGAAGTCGGGTCCCGCCGCGGCGAGCAGGCTGCCCGGCGCCTCGCGGGTGTAGATCTCCGAATAGCATTCGTCGCTGAGCACGATGAAGCCGTGGCGATCGGCGAGTTGCTTGACGCGGTCGAAATAGCCGCGCGAGGCCACCGCGCCCTGCGGGTTCGCGGGCGAGGCGAGATAGAACGCCACGGTGCGCTCCAGCGTCGCGGCATCCAGTGAATCGAGATCGGGCAGGAAGCCGTTGTCGCGCACGGTGGGCAGGAACACGGCCTCGCAGCCGGCGGCGCGCGCGCCCGCGGCATAGGCCGGATAGAACGGATTGGGCATCAGGATGGCCGGCGCGCCCTGGCGCGGCCCGGCGGCGCGCGCCGCGGCGATGGCGGCGAAGAACAGCCCCTCGCGGCTGCCGTTCAGCGCCAGCACCTCGGTCTCGGGATCGAGGGCGCGGGGCAGGCCGAAGCGGCGGGTGGCCCAGGCGGCGGCGGCCTCGCGGAACGGCGCGATGCCGCGGGCGATGGGATAGCGGCCGAATTCGTTGATATGGCGGGCAAGGACCGGGCCGACGAAATCCGGCACAGCGTGCTGCGGCTCGCCGAGCGACAGGTTGATCAGCGGCCGTCCCGGTGTGTGGGGCGCGAGCAGGTCGGCCAGCCGGGCGAAGGGCGAGCGCTCGTTGACCTGCGGGCCATCGGGGGTGCCGGCACTGGGCGCCGTAGAGGAAGAAGCGGTCATGGCCATCGTGGAGCGCGCCAGCATTGTCGGGTCCGCCGGCCCGGAAACGGACCGCGCGGGATCGGATGATCCTCACCATAGGAGCGGCGAGGTTAAGGCGCGATTAACCATCGCGCGGCCGGGGAGTTTTGCCAGCGCGGGCCCGCCGCCGGCCGCCCGACAGGAAAAGGGCTCCAGCTTGCGCTGGAGCCCTCCGACGGCCGGGACCTTGCCGGGTTGATCCCGACCGTTGTTCCTGCGCTTACATGTTGTAGGCGCGCTCGGTGTGCTCGCCGATGTCGAGGCCCTCGCGCTCCTCGTCCACGGAGACGCGCAGGCCGACGATCACGTCGACGAATTTGTAGAGGATCGCCGAGCCGATGCCTGACAGCAGCAGCGTGATGGCGACGCCCCAGCCCTGCGAGATCATCTGGGCGACGAAATCGTAGTCGGCGATCTTGCCGGTGGTGTAGTCCATGATGCCGGTGCCGCCGAGCGCCGGGTTGACCAGGATGCCGGTGCCGAGCGCGCCGATGATGCCGCCGACGCAGTGGACGCCGAACACGTCGAGCGCGTCGTCGTAGCCGAGCGCGTTCTTCACCACGGTGCAGAAGAACAGGCAGGCGACGCCGACCACGAGACCGAGCACGATCGCGCCCATCGGGCCGGAGAAGCCGGCCGCGGGAGTGACCGCGACCAGACCCGCGACCGCGCCGGAGAGCGCGCCGAGCACGGAGGGATGGCCCTTGATGATCCACTCGGCGAACATCCACGACAGCGCCGCGGCCGCGGTGGCCACGAACGAGTTGGTCATGGCGAGCGCCGCGCCGCCATTGGCCTCGAGGTTCGATCCGGCGTTGAAGCCGAACCAGCCGACCCACAGCAGCGATGCGCCGATCATGGTCATGGTCAGCGAGTGCGGCGCCATCAGTTCGCGGCCGTAGCCGACGCGCTTGCCGATCATCAGCGCGCCGATCAGGCCGGCGATGCCGGCGTTGATGTGCACCACCGTGCCGCCGGCGAAATCGATCGCGCCCTTCTTGAAGATGAAGCCGCCGTCGGCCACCACCTCGTCGAGCTTGGCCTGCGCCGCCGCCTTGGCCGCGCCGTCGCCCGCCGCCGCGAGCGCCTTCACCGCGTCGCTGATGGCGTCGGGACCGGCCCAGTACCAGACCATGTGCGCCATCGGGAAGTAGATCAGCGTCAACCACAGCGGCACGAACAGCGCCACCGCCGCGAACTTCATGCGCTCGGCGAAGGCGCCGACGATCAGCGCCGGGGTGATCGCGGCGAAGGTCATCTGGAAGCAGAAGTAGATCAGCTCGGAGATGTTGGCGTCGACCGAGAACGTGCCCACCGCCGAGTCGGGCGTGATGCCCGCCATGAACGCCTTGGAGAGGCCGCCGATGAAGTCGGAGCCGCCGGTGAAAGCGAGGCTGTAGCCGTAGATCGCCCAGATCAGCGCGGCGACGCAGACGCAGTAGAACACCTGCATCAGCACCGACAGCATGTTCTTGCTGCGGACGAGGCCGCCGTAGAACAGCGCGAGACCGGGAATGGTCATCAGCAGCACCAGCACCGTCGATGTCATCATCCAGGCGTTGTCGCCCTTGTTGATGGTGGGCGCGGCCTGGGCGGCGGTGGCGGCGAGAAGGCCGGTTGCGAGGACTGCCGCGCCAATGCGGGCAGGACGCTTGAACGTCATGGGATGATACTCCTGAGGATGAAGGGAATGGCGCGGCATCACAGCGCCGCGGCGTCGGTCTCGCCGGTGCGGATGCGCACGGCGTGCTCGAGATTGACGACGAAGATCTTGCCGTCGCCGATCTGCCCGGTCTTGGCGGCGGCGGTGATCGCCTCGATGGTGCGCTCGACCTGGTTGGCGGCGACGGCGACCTCGATCTTGATCTTGGGCAGGAAACTCACGGCGTATTCGGCGCCGCGATAGATTTCCGTATGACCTTTCTGCCGGCCGTAGCCCTTGACCTCGGTGACCGTGAGGCCGTGAACGCCGAGGGCGGTCAGGGCGTCGCGGACCTCTTCCAGCTTGAAGGGCTTGATGATGGCCATCACAATTTTCATGGGTTGTTCCCCGCTCGGGCCCGGTCACCGGACCGGGCATCTCGACTGAGAGCCGCCGCGCGGAAACGGATCGTTCCGCGGGCGCAGCCGGGATCGATCAAATCAAATGTCGTGCCAACGCCGTGCAGGGCGATAACCGATTGGGAATCCGAGGGATTTCACGGTGACGGGGGAGCCTGCGGAATCCGGGCGGTCGGACTCGCTCAAAACCACGACAGGATTGCACAAAATTTATGCAGAACAGTGTCGCGATCTATGTGAGCTCAATTGATGGGCAGTTTCGGAGGTGGCGGGATCGGACCGCATGACCTCGGTATTTCCGCCGGGGCGGGCCCAGCCCGCCGGGGAGCCGATCCGCGCCCCGGCCGGGGGAGCTTGTCAGCCTACCGGCGAACTTGTCAGGCTGCCGGGGTCTTGCGCTCGCGCAACACGCCTTCCTGGGCAACCGACGCCACCAGCGTGCCGTCCTGCTTGAAGATCAGTCCGCGGGTCAGGCCGCGGCCGTTCTGCGCGCTCGGGGAGTCCTGGGCGTAGAGCAGCCATTCGTCGGCACGGAACGGGCGGTGGAACCACATCGCATGGTCGAGGCTCGCCGGCATCATGCGCTTGTCGAACAGGGTGCGGCCGTAGCGCGCCATCGCCGCGTCGAGCAGCGAGAAGTCCGAGGCATAGGCGAGCGCGCACATGTGCAGCGCCGGATCGTCGGGCAGCTTGGCCGCGGTGCGGATCCACACATGGATGCGGCCGTCGGGAATCTTCTGGCCGAAATAGCGGTTGAGCTCGACCGGACGCAGCTCGATCGGCCGGTCGGATTCGTAATAGCGGCGGATGAACTCCGGCATCTCCTTGAAGAACGGCTGCTTGGACACTTCCTCCGCGGTGAGCTTCTCCGGCGGCGGCACGTCGGGCATCCGGTCCTGATGGTCGAATGTGCCTTCCTCCTCGGCGTGGAACGACACCATCATCGAGAAGATGGCATGGCCGTGCTGGATCGCGGTGACGCGCCGCGTCGCGTAGCTCTTGCCGTCGCGCAGGCGCTCGACCTCGTAGATGATCGGAATTTGCGGATCGCCGGGCAGGATGAAATAGCAGTGCAGCGAATGCGGCAGGCGGCCGTCCACGGTGCGGCACGCCGCCACCAGCGCCTGGCCGATCACCTGTCCGCCGAATACGCGCTGCCAGCTCGTCTGCGGGCTGGTGCCGCGGAACAGGTTCACTTCGAGCTGCTCGATATCGAGGATCGAGAGCAGGTCAATCAGGCTTTTCGACATTCACGATGTTCCGATCTGGGGTGCGGCGAAGCCATGAGGCGGTTTCCGGCGTCCGTCGAACCCTGATAAACAGCGGTGGGCCGGCCTTCCGGACCGGGTTGCCGGGGCATATGTCTCTTATGTTCCCTTAAGGCCGGGCTTGAGGCAAGGGCATTGCGGTCTGGGAGGTGTCATGTCGTCTCAACGAAGCATTGTGATCGCGGGAGGGGCTTTCGCCGGGCTGGCGCTGGCGCTGGCGCTGCGCCAGGGGCTCGGTTCCGCCGTGCCGGTGGTGGTGGCCGATCCGGCCTTCGCCATGCGGCCGAGCCGCGATCCGCGCGCCTCCGCCATTGTCGCCGCCTGCCGCCGCCTGTTCCAGGCGGTCGGGGCGTGGGAGGCGGTCGCCGACACCGCGCAGCCGATCCTCGACATGGTGGTGACCGATTCGCGGCTGGAGGATGCGACGCGACCGACCTTCCTGACCTTCGCCGGTGAGGTCGAGCCCGGCGAGCCGTTCGCGCATATGGTGGAGAACCGTCTGCTGATCGATGCGCTGGCGACGCGGGCCGAGGCCGAGGGCATTGACCTGCGCGCGGTCGCGGTCACGGAGTATGCGCCGCATGCGGAGGGCACGCGGGTGACGCTCGGCGACGGCAGCGTCATCGAGGCGAGTCTGCTGGTCGCTGCCGACGGCGCCAAGTCGAAGCTGCGCGAACGCGCCGGCATCGCCACCCATGGCTGGGACTACGACCAGTCGGGCATCGTCGTCACCGTCGGCCACGAGCGCGATCATCATGGCCGCGCCGAGGAGCATTTCCTGCCCGCGGGTCCGTTCGCCATCCTGCCGCTCAGGGGCCGCCGCTCGTCGCTGGTGTGGAGCGAAAGCCGTCGCGAGGCGGCGCGGATCGTGGCGCTGCCGCCCGAGGAATTTCATGCCGAACTGGAACGCCGCTTCGGCCTGCATCTCGGCGAGATCAAGGCGCTCGATGCGCCGCGCGCCTTTCCGCTCGGCTATTTCGTGGCGCGATCGTTCATTTCCGATCGCCTCGCGCTGATCGGCGACGCCGCGCATGTCATCCATCCCATCGCCGGGCAGGGGCTCAACATGGGCTTGAAGGACGCCGCCGCGCTGGCCGAGGTGATCGTCGATGCGGCGCGGCTCGGCATCGATCCGGGGCAGGCCGACGTATTGGAGCGCTACCAGCGCTGGCGGCGCTTCGACACCGTGGCCATGGGCGTCGCCACCAATTCGCTCAACATGCTGTTCTCGAACAAATCGTCGGTGCTGCGCGCGGTGCGCGACATCGGCCTCGGTCTGGTCGACCGCGTGCCGCCGCTGAAAAGCGCCTTCATCCGCCAGGCTGCCGGGCTCACCGGCGAGGTGCCGCGGCTGCTCAAAGGCGAGGCGCTGTGATTAAGTTTGTGCGTGATGTCTCTACCGTCATTGCGAGCGTAGCGAAGCAATCCAGTTTGCACCGGCTTCACACTCAAACTGGATTGCTTCGTCGCTTCGCTCCTCGCAATGACGGGGATGACGCGGCCAATCGCTACTTCAGTCGATCGGGCGCGCTTCTTCCGGCAGCATGATCGGAATGCCGTCGCGGATCGGATAGGCGAGCCGCGCCGCGCGCGAGATCAGCTCCTGCCGCGCGCGGTCGAATTCCAGCGGCCCTTTGGTTTGCGGGCACACCAGGATTTCCAGCAGTTTGGGATCGACAGTGCCTTCGGGGCGGTCGGGCGCGGCGGTCATCGGCGGCGGACTCCAGTGCGGGACATGATTGAAAAGTGTAGCACGGTGCGGGCGGCGGCGGCGCGGCTCATTGCAGCGGCGGATCGCCCGAGGTTTTCTTCTTGGCGAGATCCATCTCGGTCACCGCGATCAGGATCTGGGCGCGGGTCTTGAGATCAGGCGCCTCCAGTAGCGCCTGTTTCTCGGCGGCGCCGTAGGGCGACATCATCGCCAGCGCGTTGACCAGTGCCTCGTTGGGGGCGCTCTCGATGCCGCTCCAGTCGACATTGAGCCGGTTGGCTTCGAGAAAGGCGGTGAGCGCTTCCAGCAGCGCCTCGCGATCGACCGCGTCCTCGCCCTTGCGGGCGACGAAGTCGTCCGGAAACGCGGAGAAATCCACCAGGCATTGCCGGTAGGGCGTCAGCACGGTCTGCTCCTCGATCACCTTGAAGCGCGCCACGCCGGTCAGTTCGAGGATGTAGCGGCCGTCGCCGGATTCGGCGAACTGGGTGATGCGGCCGGCGCAGCCGACCTTGAACAGATGCGGCCGCTCGGTGCTGTGCGAATGGGCGGCGTCGGGCTGGATCATGCCGATGATGCGGTGGCCATCGCGCAGCGCGTCGTCCACCATCTGCAGATAGCGTGGCTCGAAGATGTTGAGCGGCATCTGGCCGCGCGGCAGCAGCAGTGCGCCCGACAGCGGAAACACCGGAATCACCTTCGGCAGGTCGGCAGGCCCGCGATAGTCGGCGTTGATCGGCATCCGCTGTCCTCACCTTGGCCCGCGCGTGACGCGCGGGGGCTTCGCTCCCGATCTTCAGGAAAACAGGATCGTGGACAGCCGCTTGCGACTTTCCACGGTGGCGTCGTCGTCCATGCCCCACGCCTCGAAGAACTGCACCAGCTTCCGGCGCGCGCCGTCGTCGTCCCATTTGCGGTCGCGCTTGACGATGGCGAGCAGATGATCGGCGGCCTCGAGCCGCTTGCCGGCGGCGTTGAGGGCGACGGCGAGATCGAACCGGGCCTGATGGTCGTCCGGATTGGCGGCGACCTTCTGCTCAAGCTCTGCCACCGGGCCGACCGCCTTGGCCTGCTCGGCGAGATCGATCATGGCCTGCACCGCGGCCACCGCGGCGTCGCCGCGCTTGGATTCGGGCACCATCGCCAGCGTCTGCTTGGCCTGATCGAGCGCGCCGGTGGCGACATAGCAGCGTGCCAGCCCGGCCAGCGCCGCCAGATTGGTGGCGTCGATGCCCAGCACCTCGGCATAGATCGAGGCGGCGGTGGCCGGATCGTTGGCGGCCATGGCGGCCTCGGCCTCCTCCAGGATGGCGGCGACATCGCCTTCCGGCGACGGCATGCCCTGGGTCAGCTTGTCGATGAAGGCGGTGACCTGGCTCTCCGGCAGCGCACCCATGAAGCCGTCGGCGGGCTGGCCGTTGACGAAGGCGATCACCGCGGGAATCGACTGGATGCCCATCTGCCCGGGGATCGCCGGGTGCTCGTCGATGTTCATCTTGACCAGCTTGACCCGGCCCTTGGCGGCGCGCACCGCCTTCTCGATGACCGGTGTCAGTTGCTTGCACGGCCCGCACCATGGCGCCCAGAAATCGATCAGCACCGGCTGGCGCTTCGATTCCTCGATGACGTCCTTCACGAAGGTCTGCGTCGTGGTGTCCTTGATCAGATCGGCCGGCGCGGCGGCGCTGCCTTGTTCAACTATGGTCACGTCATCCTCATCGGCCGGAGCAATGGTCTCGAAAGCGCGCTGTTCTAGCACGACTGTGGCCCCTTCCGGCAGGCTCGATCTGCCGCAGGGGTTGGCCTGAACCCGGGCCCGGCCCGCAAGAGCAGCGCCCGTTTCCCCCGCCGCTCCGGCGGCCGTGCGGGGGTCGGGAACGCAAAGTTCTAGATGGCGGCCCGGCCGGTCATTTTCAATCACCGGCGGATTTGCCAAAGCGCCTGTAAAAACATCGGTTTGGCCAAAAACGCGAAAAAACCGGCGACTTTCATTTAAACCCGTCCGCCCTGTTGCATTGCATGGCCGGTTTTGGCATAGGTTGCCCCGGCGGCGCGTTCGCGCCCCGCCGTTCTCTGTGATGCGGGTGTAGCTCAGGGGTAGAGCACGACCTTGCCAAGGTCGGGGTCGAGGGTTCGAATCCCTTCGCCCGCTCCAGAAACTCTCGGTTTTTCCAAGAGTGCTTGGCTCCAAGAGTGCTTGGTTTTCAAAAAGATTCTGGCTTCCAAAAATCTGACGTCCTGAAAATTTCGTCCCGCGAGCTGGCTCCGTCGCGATCCGGGGATTGCCGTGGCGGCGCGTCTGTGTCGAAATGGTGGCACATAACAAGCGCGGTCAGGCAGCCACGCGGCGTCATGGGCGCGCATCGAGGGAGAACCACCATGCGGCTCATTCTCGCGGCGCTCGCCGCCCTTTGCCTTGTTTCGTCCGCCGCCACGCCTCTCCGTGCCGAGGCGGCCTGGCCCACCCGCACCGTTACCATCATCGTGCCGTTCTCCGCCGGCGGCACCGCCGACCTGTTCGCGCGCCTGCTCGCCGGCCACATGCAGCAGACTTTCGGTCAGTCCTTCGTGGTGGAGAATCGCGGCGGCGCCGGGGGCAATATCGGCGCGGCCGCGGTCGCCAAGGCGCCCAATGACGGCTACACCCTGCTGCTCGGCACCGTCTCCACCCACGCCATCAACCCGACGCTGTATTCCAATCTCAGCTTCGATGCGGCGAAGGACTTCCAGCCGGTCAGCCTCATTGCGCGGCTCCCCAACATGCTGGTGGTACGGAACGAACTTCCGGCCAGGACCGTTGCGGAATTCATCGCCTATGTGAAAGCCAACCCCGACAAGCTCAACTACGGCTCGTCCGGCGTCGGCACCTCGATCCATCTCGCCGCCGAGCTGTTCAAGATCGCCACCGGCACGCGCATGACCCATGTGCCGTACCGTTCGTCCAACGAGATCATGCAGAATCTCACCGGCGGCCACATCGATCTTGCCTTCGACAACATCACGCTGGCGTGGCCGCAGGCCAAAGCCGGCACGGTGCGCGCGCTCGGCGTCACCAGTCCCGAGCGCAGCCCGACCGCGCCGCAGGTGCCGCCCATCGCCGACACGCTGAAGGGTTTCGATGCCACTTCCTGGCACGGACTGTTCGCGCCGGCGGGAACCCCGCGCCCGGCCGTCGAGCGGATGGCGGCGGAGGTGAAGCGCATCCTCGACATGCCGGAGACGGTGACCAAACTCACCGACATCGGGGCGGTGCCCTCGCCGATGACGCCGGATCAGTTCACCGCCTTCATCGCCGGCGAACGCAGCAAGTGGGCCGAGGTGGTGAAGGCCTCGGGGGCGAAGGCCAACTGAGCGGCGCGGTCCTCCAGCCCATCGCCAGATTGCCAGAGTTTCATTTTCGGGCCATAGAACCCGGCGCTGTTGTGACCTATCATTTCATGGATCGACAACGAAGGGACCGGCAACCCCGTTGGGGGGCCCGCGTTGCCTTCGGGTTCCGGATGCTCAGAGTCTGATTGCAAAGATTGATGCTGGACAGATTACGCAACTTCATCGCCGACGTCGTTTCTCCCTCCGGGTCCGAGGCCCGCGTTTTCGCCGATGACGATTACCGGCTGGCCGCGACGGCGCTGCTGATTCACCTGATCTCGCTCGACGGCGAGCCGTCCGAGGCGGAGAGGCGCAAGCTTCATGCGCTGCTCGAATACCGCTTCGATCTCGATGCCGGCACCGCCGACAGGCTCATTCGCGACGCCACCCTGATGGAGGGCGAGGCGGTCGATCTCTATCATTTCACCAGCGTGATCATGCGCGCGGTCAACGAGGAGGGGCGGTTGCGCATCGTCGAGATGATGTGGGAACTGGTCTATGCCGACGGCCAGGTCTCCGAGTTCGAGGACAACATCGTCTGGCGCGCCGCCGATCTGCTCGGGATTTCGTCGCACGACCGCATCGCCCTCAAGCACCGCGCCGCCGACGGGCGGCTCGCGTCCGATCCGGCGACGTGATCCGCGTCCGGCCGTCCGTTCCGCCGCATCGTTCGAACCCCAACAGCGAATCGCATTCATGGCCGACCGCGTCACCCTGATCACAGGCGCTTCATCGGGGATCGGTGCGGAGCTGGCGCGCATTTTCGCGGCGAACGGCGCGGCCACCGTGCTGGTGGCGCGGCGCGAGGACCGCCTTTTGGTGCTCGCCGACGAGATCGCCGCCGCCGGTCATCCGCGGCCCGCGGTGATCGTCTGCGACCTCGCCGCGCCGGGAGCCTGCGACCTCGTGGTCGCGTCGCTGGCCCGCATGGGGGTCGAGGTCGAGACCGTGGTCAACAATGCGGGCTACGGCCTGTTCGGCGAGGCGGTCGACCTCGACCGCAGCCGGCAACTGGCGATGGTCGATCTCAACGTGCGGGTGCTGACCGATCTCACGCTGCGGTTCGCCGACAGCCTGATCCGCCATCGCGGCGGCCTGCTCAACGTCGCCTCGATCGCCTCGTTCCTGCCCGGCCCGCGCATGGCGGTGTACTACGCCACCAAGGCCTATGTGCTGTCGTTCACCGAGGCGATGCGCGGCGAGCTGGGGCCGAAGGGCGTCCGCGTCACGGCGCTGTGCCCGGGCACGGTGCCGACCGAGTTTCAGGAGACCGCGGGCTTTCGCCCCGGCCTCGATTCGGCGGTGCTCAACCTGCCGGCGGCGGCGGTGGCGCGGGCCGGCTATCGCGGCCTGATGGCCAACAAGCGGCTGGTGCTGCCCGGCGTCGGGGTGCGGATGATTCCGTTCATGCTGCGCTTCGCTCCGCGCAGCCTGGTGCTGGCCTCGGTGGCGCGGGTGCAGCAGAAACGCTAGGAAATGTTGCGGATCTGCGAACCCCCACACGGGCGCAGATCACGTTCGCGAAATTCCGTCTCGACGCCGCTCCGGTAACACAATATTTTCCATATCCGCGTTCAATGAAGACGCTGGTTCTGTGCCGGAGATGGAAGACGAGACGACGATGTTGCGGCCCGATGACGATCGAGTGATGGAATTCGGCCTCACCCGCTGCGGCCGGTTCAGAGCGCTTCCGGTACTGATCATCCTGCACGGGCCGCTGTCGACGCCGGGCCGGGTCGGCAATGCGTTGCGCGCCATGGGCCATCCGCTCGACATCCGCCGTCCGGTGTTCGGCGATCCGCTGCCCGAAACCCTCGAAAACTATGCCGGCGCGGTGATGTTCGGCGGCCCGATGAGCGCCAATGACGGCGACGATTTCATCCGCCGCGAGATCGACTGGCTGGCGGTGCCGCTCAAGGAGCAGCGGCCCTATCTCGGCATCTGCCTCGGCGCGCAGATGCTGGCGAAGCATCTCGGTGCCCGTGTCGCGCCCCATCGCGAGGGCCGTGCCGAGATCGGCTATTATCCGATCCGCCCCACCGCCGCCGGGCGCAGGATCAGCGCGAACTGGCCGGATCACGTCTATCACTGGCATCGCGAAGGGTTCGAGCATCCCGCCGGCACCGAGCTTCTGGCCGAGGGCGACGATTTTCCGGTGCAGGCGTTCCGCGCCGGGCGCTGTTTTGGCATCCAGTTCCACCCCGACGTGACCCAGGCGATGATGCATCGCTGGACCACCCGCGGCCACGAGCGCCTGGCGCTGCCCGGCGCGCGGGCGCGCCACGAGCATTTCCGCGACCGCATGGTTCACGATCTTGCCGAACGGGCGTGGCTCGCGGCGTTCCTCGACGGCTGGCTGCATCGCCCGCCGGCGCCGGTGGCGGCCAATGATTCCGAACCGTCGATCGCCTCGCTGGCGGCGGAATAGTTCGCGCCCGAATTTGCCCGCTCGCCCGCCGGGTTCCCCGGTCGCAGCGGCGTGCGGGGTCCGGCACGTTCAATTATCCGGCGCCTTCAATCAGGCGCTTTCAATCAAATGTGTTCGGATACGTAAAAGCGGCGCTGGAGAAGATGGTGGAGCCAGGCGGGATCGAACCGCCGACCTCGTCATTGCGAACGACGCGCTCTCCCAGCTGAGCTATGGCCCCTTGGTCGGCCGCGCCGGTGACGGCACTGGCGGACAAGTGCGGCCATTTACAATCCCGGCCATGGTCAAGTCAAGAACGGTCGGCGCAGTTGTCGCGGCGGCGCCGGCGGGCCGCCCGCTCCCTTGTTTGCAGGACAGCGAACCGGTATGGAGACGACAGTCCCCATCGCGAGCCATGCCATGCGCGCCATTCTCGACATCGTCCTCATCGTGCTGGACCTCTACACGTGGCTGCTGATCGCCTCGGCCATCCTGTCGTGGCTGATCGCGTTCAACGTGGTGAACACGCGCAACCAGTTCGTCGGCGCCGTGGCCGAGTTCCTCTACAAGATCACCGAGCCGGTGCTGCGGCCGATCCGCAACGCGCTTCCGAGCTTCGGCGGCCTCGACATCTCGCCGATCATCGTGATCCTGATCATCATGTTCATCCAGCGGGTGATCACCTATTACATCTATCCGAACGTGATCTGAGCGCGGGGCGCGGCCGCGTGTCCCTGCCGTGGCGGTTTTCGTCGCAAGGTATCAGCGTCGCGCTGCGGGTGACGCCGCGCGGAGGCATGGATGCGGTGGACGGCATCGAGACGCTGGCCAATGGCCGCAGCGTGCTCAAGGTCCGGGTACGGGTGATCGCCGAGGGCGGCGAGGCCAACCGCGCGGTGATCGAGCTGCTGGCGAAAGCGCTGGCGGTGCCGAAAAGCCGGATCCGCATCCTGTCGGGGGCGACCTCGCGGCTGAAGCAGCTCGCCGTCGACGGCGACCCGAACACCCTGGGCGCGGCCCTGCTCGCCCTGACGCAGACCCAAGAGCACTGACGGACGCGCGCATGACAGCCAGCATCATCGACGGAAAACAGATCGCGGCGCAGTTGCGGGCGCGGGTCGCGGACGAGGCGGCGCGGGTGAAGCGCGCCGGCGGGTTCACGCCGGGGCTCGCGGTGGTGCTGGTCGGCCACGATCCGGCGTCGGAGGTCTATGTCCGCACCAAGGCCAAGCAGACCGAGGCGGCGGGCATGGCGTCGTTCCAGCACCGGCTCGCCGCCGACACGCCGCAGGCGGAGCTGCTGGCGCTGATCGCGCGGCTCAACGCCGATCCCGCCGTGCACGGCATTCTGGTGCAGCTGCCGCTGCCCGCCGGGCTCGATTCGCAGGCGGTCATCAACGCCATCGACCCGGCCAAGGATGTCGACGGCCTCAACCCGGTCAATGCCGGGCGGCTCGCCACCGGGCTCGGCGCGCTGACGCCGTGCACGCCGCTCGGCTGCATCATTCTGGCCAAGACGGTGCACGCTTCGCTGGAAGGCATGAACGCCATCGTGATCGGCCGCTCCAATCTGGTCGGCCGCCCGCTGGCGCAGTTACTGCTCAACGAGAACGCCACGGTGACCATCGCCCATTCGCGCACCCGCGATCTCGCCGCGCTGTGCCGGCAGGCCGACCTGGTGTTCGCGGCGGTGGGGCGGCCGGAGATGGTCAGGGGCGGCTGGATCAGGCCCGGCGCCACCGTGATCGATGTCGGCATCAACCGCCTGCCGCCGGGGCCGGACGGCAAGAGCCGGCTGGTCGGCGACGTCGCCTATGACGAGGCGCTGGCGGTGGCCGGCGCGATCACGCCGGTGCCGGGCGGCGTCGGCCAGATGACGGTGGCGTGCCTGCTGGTGAATACGCTGCGCGCCGCCTGCGCCATCCGCGGCTTGCCCGCGCCGGGCGTCTAATCTTGGCTTCAAAGTTCGCTTGTCCCGGGCGCAACGCAGCGCGTCAGCGATGCGGCGCAGAACCGGGACCGTTACAAGCGTGATGCAAGATCGTCTCCGTCGCGGCCCCGGCTCAGCGGCGCATCACAAAAGTGCTGCGCCGCGTCCGGGGCACAACGCGGCGGCGGGCCTATTTTCCCTTGGCGCGCTCGATGCCCTCGGTGATCAGCTTGTGCGCCTCCTCGGCGGTGCCCCAGCGCAGCACCTTCACCCACTTGTTGGGTTCGAGGTCCTTGTAGTGCTCGAAGAAGTGCCGGATCTGCTGCAGGGTGATGTCCGGCATGTCGCTGTAGTTGCGCACCTTGTCGTAGCGCTGGGTCAGCTTCGAGGACGGCACCGCGATGATCTTCTCGTCGCCGCCGGCCTCGTCCTCCATGAACAGCACGCCCACCGGGCGCACGCTCATCACCGCGCCCGGCACGATGGCGCGGGTGTTGGCGACCAGCACGTCGCAGGGATCGCCGTCGTCGGACAAAGTGTGGGGAATGAAGCCGTAATTGCCCGGATAGCGCATCGCCGTATAGAGGAAGCGATCGACCACCAGCGTGCCGGCGGCCTTGTCCATCTCGTATTTGATCGGCTCGCCGCCGACCGGCACTTCGATGATGACGTTGACTTCGTGGGGCGGGTTGTTCCCGAGCGGAATTGCGTCGATGCGCATGGCGTAACGTCCTGATCGTTGAAAACCGAAGGCGTGGCAATCTGTACCGTGCAGGAAGGACCTGCCAAGCGCGGCGTCAATAAGGCATTGGGCTAACACCCCGGTCTGGCCGGGTGCGAAGGACGTCCGTCCGGTCTGCCGGCGCGCTGTTACGCCGGCCAGGCGAAGGCGACCTTGTCCAGCGACTTGTTGCCGAAGCGCTCCGAGGAGCGCGCCACCATGCGGCCGCCGAGGGCGCGATAGAATTCGACCGCAGGCTCGTTGTCCGACAGCGCCCAAACCACCATGCTCTTGAGGCCGCTCTGGATCAGGTCGCGCTTGGCGGCGGAGAACAGGCGGTGGCCGAAGCCGAGGCCCTGGAATTCCGGGCGCAGGTAAAGCTCGTAGATCTCGCCGTCGAACTGCAGGCTGCGGGCGCGGTTGCGGCCGTAATTGGCGTAGCCCGCGACGCGGTCGCCGAACGACAGCACGCTGACGCGGCTGCCCTTGCGGATGGCGCTGTCCCACCATTGCGGGCCGCGGCGGTTGATCAGCTTTTCGAGCTCCGCGCCGGGAATGATGCCCTGATAGGCGGCGCGCCAGGCTTCGTCATGCGTCGCGGCGACGGCGGGAGCGTCGGCGGCTTTGGCAGGGCGAACTTCGATCAGGATCGTGCTCATGGTCCCGATCAAAGCAACTCGCGGGCCGGCCTTCAAGCTCCATCGTTAATTATCGGTTAACATGTGAGCTTTTTGCACCAGGTGACCCCGCTTCTGTGCCGAAAGGGGACAGATGGCGCGGCGCCGGGGTGGCCGGCCCGGCCCTGGCGCGCCATGATCGCCGCCGATGACGGGATTCGGCTGGCTCAGGGTGCTGCTTCTGCTGACGGCGACGGTGGGGGCAGTGCCTGCGCCCGCCGCCGAGCCGCCGCGCTCGGGTGTGCCGGGCGCGCTGGGCAGT
Organism: Bradyrhizobiaceae bacterium; assembly: GCA_020544565.1. GTDB lineage: Bacteria > Pseudomonadota > Alphaproteobacteria > Rhizobiales > Xanthobacteraceae > Afipia. The sequence goes on along the minus strand of CP078014.1, from coordinate 3,274,429 downwards.
GAGGGCACGCCGCTGCGGCGGCAGGACTGGCTGGTGCCGACCCAGGATCCGGTCACCCTGTCGCGGGCGGTGCTGTTCCGTCCCGCCCGAAAGGGGCCGTTCCGCCTCGCCGTGATCGCCCATGCCTCGACCCAGAACCGCCTTCGCCGCGCCCAGATGCCGCAGCCGGATTACCCGGCACTGGCGGCCGCGCTGGTGGCGCGCGGCTTTGCCGTGCTGGTGCCGCAGCGCCCCGGCCACGGCGCCACCGGCGGGCCCTATCTCGAGGACCAGGACGGCTGCGACGACGCGCACTATGCGATGTCGGCGCGCACCACCGCCGACACGATCATGGCGGCGGTGGATTTCATGCGGACGCAGCCGTTCATCGCCCGGGACGGGGCGGTCGTCGTCGGTCATTCGGCCGGCGGCTGGGGCGCGCTGGCGCTGGCGACCGAGAGCCCGCGAAGCATTGCCGCCATCGTCGCCTTCGCGCCGGGGCGCGGCGGCCGCGCCGACAACCGTCCGGACCAGATCTGCGCGCCGGAGAAGCTGATCGCCGCCGCGCGGCAGTTCGGCGAGCACGCGCAGGTGCCGGTGACGTGGATCGTCGCGGACAACGATTCGTATTTTTCGCCGGCGTTCTCAAAGGCATTGGCGGATGCGTTCGCGGAGGGCGGTGGCAAGGTGAATTTCCGCGTGCTGCCGTCGTTCGGGGCGGAAGGCCACTGGCTGGCGGAAGCCGGCGACGGCGCGCTGCTCGATCCGCTGCTCGCGGGCGCTGTGGGGATGGGCGCGCGCACGCCATTGGCGCAGGGCGCACGCGCGAAAAAGAAGTAGCTGGATTGCTTCGTCGCTTCGCTCCTCGCAATGACGGTGGATGCAGCGTCATTGCGACGAGCGAAGCAATCCATTTGGCTTCGAATGCTATTTACCGCGAGATTTAACGCCCATCGCCTGCCGCGCCGCGCGCACGCCGCTCTGCTGCGCGCCATGAGCGGTGGTGAAGAAATCCGGCGAGGTGGCTTCGCCGGCGAAGAAGATGCGGCCGTCCACCGACGCGGCGAGCACCGCGCGCTTGTCCGCATGTCCCGGCAGCGCATGGGAATACGAACCGCGCGCGAACGGATCGCGCGACCAGCGCGATTCTGCGAGCGGCCGCAACTTGCTGCGAAAGTCCGAACCGAGCAGGCTCACGATCTCGTCGATGGCCGCCGCCGCCATCGCGCCATCGCCGGCGTCTTCGAGCTCGCGGGCGTAGCGCCCGCCGAAGAAGCCCTCGATGCAGTTCCGGCCGAACGGGCGCAGGTGATAGGTGCCCATGGCGGTGCGCATGGTGGGTGCACGCAGGTTGCCGTCCGCCGGCAGATCGTTGTCGCCAATGAGCGCCAGCATCACTTTGTCGTCGGCGCCGAGCGGCAGCATCGCCGCGGCCTCCACCTTGTCGGGCAGCGCGGGGTGAAAGCGGATCGCTTCCGCCGCGATCAGATCGGTCGGCACGCAGACGATGACCTTGTCGGCGCTCAGCGCGCCGCGCGAGGTTTCGATGCGGATCGGCGCGCCGGCATGGTCGATCCGCGTCACGTTGCAGCCGAGCGCGACCGGGCACGGCGCGCCGTAGGCCGCAATGAGCGCGCCATAGCCGTGCGGCAGCCGCCAGTTGATCTCGGTGTCCTCGTAAGCGTCGAGGTCGATCACCGAGACCTGATCGAGTTCGCAGCCGTTGATGTAGGTCGAGACCGCGTCGATCATCGGATTCCAGCGGTTGCTGGATTCGAGATGGTCGCTGGCGGTGCTGTCGGTGCTGCATTGCGCGGCGGCGTGCACGCGGGTGAAAAAGGCGTCCATCGCGGCGAAGAACGCCGCGCGCTCGGCCTGCGGGAAGACGTCCCTGTAGCTGCGCTGCCGCCATGGCGGCGTCGACCTGTCGATGGCGAAGCCGAGCTGGTCCGCGATCGGCACGAACGGATTCTGGTCGGCGGAATGCAGCCAGCCGCAGCCGAGGTCGAACGGGATGCCGTCGCCGACGATCACGGTGTGGGCGCGGCCGCCGATGCGCTCGCGCGCTTCGAGAATGAGGGATGAGAGATTCGAGCCTTCGAGTGTCCGCGCGGCGGCGAGCCCGGCCGCGCCGGCTCCGATGATCGCGATGTCGATGTGGGAAGGGAGGGACATGTGTTGCCGGTTGAAAAGGAACAATAGCGAGGCAGATCATATAGGTCGTCATTGCGAGGAGCGTGAGCTCCGAAGCAATCGAGAAAACTCCCTCCCCAACCCTCCCCGCTTGCGGGGGAGGGAAGGGCGGGGGCTGGATTGCTTCGCTTCGCTCGCAATGACGAAAGATGAGAGCCTGAGAACAAAAATGCCCGGCGCTAAGCCAGGCATTTTTTAGCTTGTTCGAAGCGGACGCCGCTCAGCTCGCCAGCGCTTCCCGGGTCTTTTCGGCGCGCTTGCGCTCGTTGGGGTCGAGGTGGCGCTTGCGCAGGCGGATCGACTTCGGCGTGATCTCCACCAGCTCGTCGTCCTCGATATAGGACAGCGCCTTTTCCAGCGTCATCTTGATAGGCGGGGTCAGGCGCACCGCCTCGTCCTTCGACGTGGTGCGGATGTTGGTGAGCTGCTTGCCTTTGAGGACGTTGATCTCGAGGTCGTTGTCACGGGTGTGCTCGCCGACGATCATGCCGCGATAGACGCGCCAGCCGGGTTCGATCATCATCGGGCCGCGGTCTTCGAGCTTCCACATGGCGTAGGCGACGGCTTCGCCCTGGTCGTTGGAGATCAGCACGCCGTTGCGGCGGCCCTGGATGTCGCCCTTGTAGGCGGCATAGCCGTGGAACAGGCGGTTCATGATCGCGGTGCCGCGGGTGTCGGTAAGCAGTTCGCTCTGGTAGCCGATCAGGCCGCGGGTCGGCGCGTAGAACACGAGGCGCAGGCGGTTGCCGCCGGAGGGCCGCATCTCGATCATCTCGGCCTTGCGCTCGCTCATCTTCTGCACCACGACGCCGGAGAATTCCTCGTCGACGTCGATCACGACTTCTTCGACCGGCTCCTGCAACTGGCCGTTGTCGTCCTTCTCCAGAACGACGCGCGGCCGCGACACGGCCAACTCGAAGCCCTCGCGGCGCATGGTCTCGATCAGGATGGCGAGCTGCAATTCGCCGCGGCCCGACACTTCCATCGAATCCTTGTCGGTGGCCTCGACCACCTTCAAGGCGACGTTGCCTTCGGCCTCGCGCAGCATGCGGTCGCGGATCAGGCGGCTCGTTACCTTGTCGCCTTCGGTGCCGGCGATCGGCGAGTTGTTGACCATGAAGGTCATCGACACGGTCGGCGGATCGATCGGCTGCGCCTGGATCGCCACTTCGACGCTCGGATCGCAGAAGGTGTCGGCCACGGTGCCCTTGGTGAGGCCGGCGATGGCGACGATGTCGCCGGCTTCGGCGAGGTCGATCGGCTGGCGCTCGATGCCGCGGAAGGCGAGGATCTTGGAGATGCGGCCGGTCTCGATGGTCTTGCCGTCGCGCGACAGCACCTTGACGCTCTGGTTCGGCTTCACCGAGCCGGAGGCGATGCGGCCGGTGATGATGCGGCCGAGATAGGGGTTGGCTTCGAGAATGGTGCCGAGCAGGCGGAACGGACCTTCCTCCACCACCGGCGGCGCGACATGTTTCAGGACAAGTTCGAACAGCGGCGTCATGCCCTTGTCGTTCTCGGTTTCCGAAGTGCCCATCCAGCCGTTCTTGCCGGAGCCGTACAGAATCGGGAAGTCGAGCTGCTCGTCGGTGGCGTCCAGCGCCGCGAACAGATCGAACACTTCGTTGACGACTTCGGTGACGCGTGCGTCGGGGCGGTCCACCTTGTTGATGGCGACGATCGGCTTCAGCCCGAGCTTGAGCGCCTTGCCGACCACGAATTTGGTCTGCGGCATCGGGCCTTCGGCGGCGTCGACGAGAACGATCACGCCATCGACCATCGACAGGATGCGCTCGACCTCGCCGCCGAAATCGGCGTGGCCGGGGGTGTCGACGATGTTGATCTGGGTGTCGCCCCAATGCACCGAGGTGCACTTGGCGAGAATGGTGATGCCGCGTTCCTTTTCGAGGTCGTTGGAATCCATCACGCGCTCGGCGACGCGCTGGTTCTCGCGGTAGGTGCCGGACTGCTGCAGCAGCTTGTCGACGAGGGTGGTCTTGCCGTGATCGACGTGGGCGATGATGGCGATGTTGCGGAGGTTCATGGGACTGCTTCTTCAGGTTCTCGATGGCCGTCTCCCGCGCTGCGTTCAGCGCCGGATCGGGGACATATGGTTTGAGAGAGTATGTAAGAGATAGAATGGCGCATGGCGGTACCCCGCCCGGTCGATGCCGGCGAAGGCGCGATCAATATCCGGTCTGGCTGGGCCAGGTCATGGATAGGGCCTGTTTCCTGCGTCCGCCCGGGCTCTGCCCGCCGGCGGGATCATGATTCGCCACAACCGGTTCCACGATTGGCCAGCAGGCCGGATCGTTCCAAACCGATGAGCAAGGACACCGTTACAAGGACACCGTGAAAGGACACGGCCAAAAAAGCGGGTGCCCGGCTCTGCGTCGAACCGGACACCCTGCGTTGCGGTGCGATATAATCCGGTTTGCGACCAAATACAACGCCTCCGGCCGGTTTTTGGAGCATGCTCCCGAAAAGCGGAAACCGGTTTTCGCGACCTCCATCCGTGGGAACCTGATCCGCACCCTGCAATCAGGCGTTTTCGAGCTCCTCGGTCGGGTAAACTCCGTTCAGCACCTCCTCGAAGTGGGCCTTCACCGCGTCGTTGCAGCGGCAGGCCCGCGCCTCCAGCGCGGCGCGGTCGCGGACCAGAACGGCGCCCCTGCCGGTTTCCAGCACGCCCTCCGCCTTGAAGACCTGGATCACCCGGCTGACGTAGCTGCGGCCAACGCCAAGGATGGTGGCCAGTTGCTCCTGCGTCAGCACCACCCGCTCGCTGCCGGTCCTTTCCATCGCTGCGATGATCCATTTCGCCGCACGCTGCTCGATGGTGTGGATGGCGTTGCAGGCCGTGGACTGGAAAAGCTGCGCCACCATGCAATCGGCATAGCGCGCGAACAGATTGCGCAGGGACGGTGACCGCAGCTTCGCCGCCTCCAGCGCGCCGACGCGCAGTTGCACGAACGGGCCGCCGAATTTCACCGAGATCCGCGAATAGGCCGGCAAATAGCCCTGGCTGACGATGCCGCCGACCGCGCCCTCGCGGCCGACCAGGATGGTCTCGGCATCCCGGCCGTCCTCGTTGGCGATGAGATAGGAGGCGAGGCTCGGCCCGCAGGGAAAATGCACCACGGCGACGTCGTCGCCGGGATTGTACAGCACCTCGCCGTCCGACAGCGCGCAGGATTCGAGATGCGGCGCCAGCAGCGCATAGTCGGCCGCCCGCATCTTGCGCAGGAGATTGTTGAAGGGGCGATCCTCGCCACTGCTCGTGGCTGTCAGCAGCCTGTCCATCCTGACCTTTCCAGCGGCATCTTCTGCCGGTTCTCATCGTTGTGTGCACAAGTGTGCAGACAGACGCGTGAGGGGTGTGGTCGGTTCCACGCGGAACCGGGGTTTGTGCGCATGCTGAGCGATATATTGGTTGTCGAGGACGATGCCCTCATTGCCGACGATCTCGAGGCGATGCTGCTGGAACTGGGGATCGCACGGGTACGGACCGCCGGGCACGTCGCCGCCGCGCTGGCCATGATCGCCGAACGCGCCCCGGATTTCGCGCTGCTCAATGTCGATCTCGGCGACGATACCGGTTTTAAGGTGGCCGACCGGCTGGATGCGTTGCAAGTTCCCTATGCGTTCGTCACCGGCTACAGCGCCAGCATCGCGCGGGCAGGCCGGTTTTCCGGCAAGCCGGTGCTGGGCAAGCCGTTCCTGCGCGAGGAACTGGAAGCCGTGCTGCGCAGCAGTCCCGAGCCGGCCGAAGAATGACCGGCGCAAGCGGCCTTCCGTTTATCCCGCGATCAGTTGGATCCCGGTCTTGGGCTCATCCGGCGTCTCGGTCGCCAGCCATGCCTTGCGGTCCGCGACCGCGTTGTGGAACTGCTCCAGCGCGATGCTGAACGCGGTCAGCGCGCCTTCCTCGATGGCGCCGTCCTCGAAGCAGTGCAGCGTGTCGCGCATGATGTCGTCGGCCTCGGCCTGCATGGCGTCGAGGTCCTCGATCGAGGTCGACTTGCGCGCCAGCGCCAGCATCTCCAGCAGCCGCTCGCGCAGCGAGGCGTTGGAGACACGCTCGTCCTTGCGCAGATAGCTCGCGAACCACGCACCGATCGAGCCGAGCGCGGACAGCAGCATCACGCTGCCCCACATGTAGTCGCTGTAGCGGTCGAGAAAGCTGCGCTCCTCGCCGTCGACATAGGCGGCGGCGCCGGGATGGGCCGGGATCGCGGCGTCCTTGTCGGTGTTCGGCGTTTCGATCTTCGCGGTCTGCGGAAATTCGGCCTGCACCGCCTGGCGCGCCGCGAACAGTTGCCGGGTCAGCGTGCCGACGGTGGCCTCCGACAGCGAGCGCCGCGCCAGAATGTGGTGGGCGAAGGTGATGGTGTCGATCTTCTCGTCGGGCCGCACCGGCTTGGCGCCGAAGGCACCGGCGGGAATCTCGCCGGATTCGTAGACCGGGTGGCGCTGGGCGATGGCGTCGGCGGTGTCGAGCGAGAGGAAGGTGGCCTCCTTGCCGCCGCGGGTGGTGACGGCGATGGCGTCGGCGGTGATCTTGCTGTTGAGCGGGCCGACCGCGAGGAAGGCGTCGAGCTTCTCGTTCCTGATGGCGTCGGCGAAGCCGATGATGCTGAACTGCACCACGTGGACGCTGTCCGGCTTCACGCCCGACTGAGTCAGGATCACGTTGAGCAGGTTGACGTTGGCGGTGGTGCGGCCGATCACGCCGATGCGCTTGCCGGCGAGTTGCTCGATCTTGCGCACGCCCTTGCCCTTGCCCGTATTCACCGCCCACAGCACCGCGAAGTTCTTGCGGATGCTGGCGACCGCGCCGGCGTTCTTCGGCAGGTCGGCGTCGCCGCGCACCACGGCGAGATCGGCGGTTCCCGCCGTCAGCGCCGCCGCGCTGGCGCTGGTGCCGTCGGTGACGATGGGGCGCAGCCGCACCGAGGCGTGATCGCGCGCGAATATCTGGGCGATGGACTGGATCACCTTGACGTCGTCGCTGAAGGGCGGGCCGACTGCGATGCGCAGCACCACCGGGCGGTTGACGTAATAGATCATGCCGCCCACTGCGGCGACCGCAGCCAGCGCCATCGCGATCGCCGCCAGCATCGCCTTGGCCTTGTGGGGCCGCTGGGCTTTCGGGCCTGCCGTGTCCGCCGGTCCGGCCATGTCGATCGATCCCATCGCTGCGACGCCCCCTCGGGCGCCCTATGCGCAGCATAGCAGAGGAACGGGTGGTTTTCAGCGGGGTTGTCGGTCATGGTTAGCGCTCCCGGCCGCTTCGGGGGTGGGGCGCGGCGATGAGGAACGGAGGACCAGCCATGGCGGAACGGGTGCAACGGTTGGCGGGCGAGGCCCGGGCGGCGGCGCTGGCGACGCTGGAGGGCTGGTCCGAGGTGGCGGGCCGCGACGCCATCGCCCGCACCTTCACCTTCGCCGATTTCAACGCCGCCTTCGGCTTCATGACCCGCGTCGCGCTAGTGGCGGAGAAAAGCGACCACCATCCGGAATGGCGCAACGTCTATCGCACCGTCGAGGTGGTGCTGGCGACCCACGACGCCGGCGGCGTCACCGAGCGCGACATCGCGCTGGCGCGGGCCATGGACCGCATCGCGCGCGGCTGAGCCGCACCGGCAGGGGATTGCGGCGGCGCGCGCAGGTCATAAATGAAGGGCTGCCGCGCGGCAGCCACTGGCTGCGAACAGGCGCGGCGAGCGAGGGAAGCAGATGGCCATGGCCAGCGACGACACACTGCATTTCGGCCCGGCGGACAAGCTCGCCCGGGATCCGAAGCGCGTGCGCCGGGATTTCTGGATCAAGTTCAAGCGCCTCGCCGGACGGCTGCCGTTCGCCGAGGAACTGCTGGCGGCCTATTACTGCGCCTTCGATCGCAAGACGCCGCGCCATGTCCGCACCACGCTGCTCGGCGCGCTGGCCTATTTCGTGCTGCCGGCCGATGTGGTGCCGGACGTGCTGCCGGTGCTCGGCTTCACCGACGACGCGGCGTTGCTCGCCACCGCCATCCGTCTGGTGTCGAGCCACATCACGCCGGAGCATCGCGCCGCCGCGCACGCCGCCCTCAAGCGCGAGGTGGAGGAGAACGGCGCGGACGTCTGACGCCGGACGAAGCAATCCAGCCTTGCCGCCTCACATTGTCATTCCGGGGCGCCGCGATAGCGGCGAACCCGGAATCTTTTTCGGTCTTGCGGGATTCCGGGTTCACGCGCGACGCGCATGCCCCGGAATGACGATGGCGGCAACGTTCCGCCTCACGGATGCAGGATCACCTTGCCCATGGCCTTGCGCGCGGCCAGCACCTTGAGCGCGTCGGCGGTCTGCGCCAGCGGGAAGGTGCTGTCGACATGGGACGAGATCTTGCCCTCGGCGGCCCAGCGCATCAGCTTTTCCAGCGCGGCGCGGCCCTGCGCCGGTTCGCGCTTCATGTGCGCGCCCCAGAACACGCCGCGGATGTCGCAGCCCTTGAGCAGCGGCAGGTTGAGCGGGATTTTCGGAATGTCGCCGGCGGCGAAACCGATCACCAGGAAGCGGCCTTTCCACGCCATCGCGCGCACGCCGATCTCGGCATAGCTGCCACCGACCGGATCGAACACGATGTCGATGCCCTTGTCGCCGCCGACGCGCTTCAGCGCCTCCCGCAGGTCTTCCTTGGCGTAGTTGATGGTGAGGTCGGCGCCGTGCTGCTTGGCGAAGGCGAGCTTCTCGTCGCTTGAGGCGCAGGCGATCACCTTGAGTCCCAGCACATGGCCGAGTTCGCAGGCGGCGAGGCCGACGCCGCCGGCGGCGCCGAACACCGCCAGCGTCTCGCCGGGTTTGGGATCGGCGCGATCTTCCAGCGCATGCAGCGCCGTGCCGTAGATCACGATGACGCCGGCGGCGCGGTCGAAATCGAGCGCGTCGGGAATCCGCACCACGGAGGTGGCCGCCACCGCGACCTTCTCGCGCGCGCCGTTATAGCCGATGGAGGCCGCGACGCGGTCGCCCGGCTTGAGATCGGTGACGCCGGCGCCGACGCTCTCCACCACGCCGGCGATCTCGGCGGCCGGCGAGAACGGGAACGGCGGCTTGACCTGGTACTTGCCCTGGATCATCAGCAGGTCGAAGAAATTCAGCGCCGCCGCCTTGATGGCGATCACCACCTCGCCGGGCCCGGCCACCGGATCGGGAATGTCACCGAGCACCAGCTCGTCGGGTCCGCAATATTGCGTGCAGAGAATGGCTTTCATCGAGGCACCTGAACAGTTCGAAAAGAGGAACGGCTTTGTGCCGGATTTGGCGCGGCGCGACAATCGGCTTGCGGGACCCAACTATGTTTGAAAAGATTCGCCGTCCGCTGCGGCAACGGAGCGCGGCCGCGGGTTAACGGTCCGACAAGCGGTTTGCGCTCTATTTGGCAATTCGCCCCGCGCCGTCGCTTCATGGCATGGCGGGCCATCTTCCAGTCACAATATTGAGGGACGGGTTCCGGGTATGTCCTTGCTGCAGAAATTGACCGTTGTGGCGGCGGCCTTGCCGTTGCTCGCCTGTGCGCCGTTCGGATGGACCAGCGGCGCCATGGCGCAGACCCCGCAGGCCAAAGCGGCCGCCAAGCCGGCTGCGAAACCCGCGGCCAAGGCGGCGCCCGCCAAGTCCGCCGCGAAGCCTGCGGCCAAATCCGCTGCCAAGCCTGCGGCCAAACCGCCCGCGGCGGCTGCCGGCCATGCCGAGCCGATGCTGATCGGCCAGTTCGGCACCTGGGGCGCCTATACCGCGACGCCGAACGGCAAGAAGGTCTGCTTCGCGCTGGCCAAGCCGTCCTCGTCGAAGACCAATCCGCCGAACCGGCCGCGCGATCCGTCCTATGTGTTCATCTCGACCCGCCCGGCGGAGAAGGTGGCCAACGAGGTCTCGGTGATGATCGGCTATGGGCTCAAGCCCGGTTCCGAGGGCTCGGTGGAGATCGGCGGGTCGCGCTTTGCGATGTACACCCAGGGCGACGGGCTGTGGATCAAGAACGCGGCCGAGGAGGAGCGGCTGGTGGACGCGTTGCGCCGCGGCAGCGACGCCGTGGTCAAGGGCACCTCGGCCAAGGGCACCGAGAGCATCGACACCTTCCCGCTCAAGGGCCTGTCGCAGGCGCTCGACAAGCTGGCGCAGGAGTGCCGGCGCTAAAGCGGGCTGGCGCGGAAGACGGTCGCAATCGCGGGAGATTCCGCTTATATAACGCTGCGGAATAACAGAGTTCCGTCATGCCCGGCCTTGTGCCGGGCATCCACGTCTTCATGTGTGGTCTGAAACACGGCGTGGATGGCCGGGACCTAGGCGAGCGAAAGCAACGCCATTCTTCGAACGGCCACGCCCGGCCATGACGATTGTGGTGACTTCCACGAGATACCATTGAAATGAGTATGACCGAAGCTTCAGGCGTCCTCGAAAAGACCGCCCTCGAAACCTACGTGCCGCCGGCGAAACCGTCGCTGGTCGGGCTGTCGCGCGCGGAGTTGATGGCGCGGCTCGGCGACATCGGCGTGCCCGAGAAGCAGCGCAAGATGCGCGCGCAGCAGCTCTGGCACTGGATCTATGTGCGCGGCGCGCAAAGCTTCGCCGACATGACCAACGTCTCGAAGGACATGCGCGCGGCGCTGGAGCAGCATGCCACCGTCGATCGCCCCGAGGTCGTCGCGGAGCAGATTTCCAACGACGGCACCCGCAAGTGGCTGCTGCGGCTGCCGGGCGACGGCGTCGGCCGCGGCCACGAGGTCGAGTGCGTCTACATTCCCGAGACCGATCGCGGCACGCTGTGCGTCTCGTCGCAGGTCGGCTGCACCCTGAACTGTTCGTTCTGCCACACCGGCACCCAGCGGCTGGTGCGCAACCTCACCGCCGGCGAGATCGTCGGTCAGGTGATGGTGGCGCGCGACCGGCTGAATGACTGGCCTTCTTCTCTCCCTCCCCCCTTGCGGGGGAGGGTTGGGGAGGGGGGTAGTTCCAATCACGAGTCTGGAGTTCGTCGCTCTACCCCCACTCCTGACCCCTCCCCACAAGGGGGAGGGGAAACCAGGAGCAACCGCCTCGTCACTAACATCGTGCTGATGGGCATGGGCGAGCCCTTGTACAATTTCGATGCGGTGCGCGACGCGCTGCTGCTGATGTCGGACGGCGAAGGCATCGCCATCTCCCGCCGCCGCATCACGCTGTCGACCTCCGGCGTGGTGCCGAACATCGGGCGCATCGGCGCCGAGACCGGGGTGATGCTGGCGATCTCGCTGCATGCGGTGCGCGACGAATTGCGCAACGAGCTGGTGCCGCTCAACCGCAAATATCCCATCCGCGAATTGCTCGACGCCTGCCGCAATTATCCCGGCGCATCCAACGCGCGCCGCATCACCTTCGAATATGTGATGCTCAAGGGCGTCAACGATTCCCTCGACGACGCCCGGCTGCTGGTGAAGCTGCTCAAGGGCATTCCCGCCAAGATCAATCTCATTCCGTTCAATCCGTGGCCGGGCACCCGCTACGAATGCTCCGACTGGGAGCAGATCGAGAAATTCTCCGAATACGTCTTCAACGCCGGATATTCCTCGCCGGTGCGCACCCCGCGCGGGCGCGATATCCTCGCCGCCTGCGGCCAGTTGAAGTCGGAGACGGAAAAGCTGTCGGCGCGCGAGCGCGATGCCCTGCGCGCCATGGCGATGACGGATTAGGTGTTTGATACGCGCGCGTCATTGCGAGGAGCGATAGCTCCGAAGCAATCCATCTTTTTCCTTTGTCTAGGGTATTTCATGGTTTGATGGAAACAGCCTCATCCGTCATGGCCGGGCTTGTCCCGGCCATCCACGTCTTATTTTGTTGAAACGTCCAAGACGTGGATGCCCGGCATAAAGCCGGGCATGACGAATGTTGATTCCATCTCAACCAAAACCACTCTAAGCAAAGCGATGGATTGCTTCGCTTCGCGCGCAATGACGGAGTCGGTCTCCCATGGCCCTGATCGGCAGATTTTTCGCCATCCTGTTCGGCTTCCTCGCCGCGTGTTTCGTCGCCGGGGCGGTGGTGCTGTACGCGCTGTTCTTTCCCGAGATGAACGACCTGTCGCTGGAATTCGATCAGGACGCGCTCAACATCATCGTCGGCGTCGGCTTCGTGCTGTTCAGCGGCTTCGCGCTGCTGCCGGCGCTGACGGTGGCGCTGGTGACGGAAGCGTTCTCCATCCGCCACATCCTCGCCTATGCGGTGGGCGGCGGCCTCGCCGGGCTGTTGTGCTATCTCGGCTTCATCCCGTTCGACACCGAGACTATGCAATTCGTAGGCATCGTGCGCCGCCATCTCGAAGTGATGACCGGCGCGGGCATTCTCGGCGGCGTGGTGTACTGGCTGATCGCCGGCCGCAACGCCGGGGCGTGGCGCACCGCGCCGCCACCGCCGGCCGCACCGCCGCCGCTGCCGCGTTGACTCCTCGTCGTTCCACCGGCTTTCCATCGCCGGTCGTCTCCGCTACATAGCCGCCATGAACCGGACCGGACTTCTCATCGCGCTGGCCATCGCCGTCGTCGCCGGCCTCGTCTTCGGGCTTCATCCCGATCTCGACGTCCGCATTTCCGGCATGTTCTACGACGCCACCATCCGCGCTTTCCCGCTGGCGCGGAACGCCGGCGCGGAATTCGCGCGCCGCGCCGCGATGTGGGTGACGTGGCTGCTGGTGCTGCCGGCGATCGTCGCCTTCGTGGTCAAGATGATCTGGCCGGTGAAGCCGCTGATGATGTCCGGCCGCGCCATGACCTTCCTGATGGTCACCATGCTGCTGTCGGCCATCGTGCTGTCGAACGTGGTGTTCAAGGGCTTCTGGGGCCGGCCGCGCCCGGTGGCGGTGTCGCAGTTCAACGGCAAGCTCGATTTCGTGCCGTGGTGGGATCCGCGCGGCAAGTGTCCGAAGAACTGCTCGTTCTTCTCGGGCGAGGGTGCGACCGCGTTCTGGACCTATGCGCCCGCCGCGCTCGCGCCGCCGGCGTGGCGGCCGCTCACCTTTGCCGCGGCCACCGCCTTCGGCGTCGCCACCGGCGGCTGGCGCATCGCCTTCGGCGGCCACTTCTTCACCGACGTGCTGTTCTCCGCCGTCGCCTCCTTCCTGGTGGCGTGGCTGTGTTACGCCTTCATCTACCGCTGGCCCCGCACCCGCATGACCGACGCCGGCATCGACGCCGGGCTGACGCGCTTCGCCTGGCCGGGCTATCGCTGGCGGCAGAAGCTGCTCGGCCGCGATGTCGGGGATTCGCCGCGCATCCGGCCGGGGACCGGCAGCACAACCGATGTCGTCCCCGCGCAGGCGGGGACCCATAACCCCTAAGCTTGTCGGTTTGGCTCGATGTCGGGTCACCGTTTCGCTCGAGTGGCCCTTATAGGGAGACCGGGTCCCCGCCCGCGCCGGGACGGCTGAAAACAGCCCTTGTCCCCGGCCTTCCCATCGCCCGCCAATCTTTCTATAGATCGCCCGACGAAACAGCCCGGATGGACGTTCGATGACCACGATTCTGAAAAGCCTTCCCAAGGGGGAAAATGTCGGCATCGCGTTCTCGGGCGGGCTCGACACCAGCGCGGCGCTGCTGTGGATGAAGCAGAAGGGCGCGCGCGTGTTCGCCTATACCGCGAACCTCGGCCAGCCCGACGAGTCCGACTACGACGAGATTCCGCGTAAAGCGCTGGAGTTCGGCGCCGAGAAGGCGCGCCTGGTGGATTGCCGCACGCAACTGGTGCACGAAGGCATCGCCGCCATCCAGTCGGGCGCGTTCCACGTCTCGACCGGCGGCATCGCCTATTTCAACACCACGCCGCTCGGCCGCGCCGTCACCGGCACCATGCTGGTCTCGGCCATGAAAGAGGACGGCGTCAACATCTGGGGCGACGGCTCGACCTACAAGGGCAACGACATCGAGCGGTTCTACCGCTACGGCCTGCTGACCAACCCGGAGCTGCGCATCTACAAGCCGTGGCTCGACCAGCAGTTCATCGACGAGCTCGGCGGACGCGCGGAGATGTCGGCATTCATGACCGCCCACGGCTTCGCCTACAAGATGAGCGCCGAGAAGGCGTACTCGACCGACAGCAACCTGCTCGGCGCGACGCACGAGGCCAAGGATCTCGAACACCTCGACAGCGGCATCACCATCGTCAATCCGATTATGGGCGTGCCGTTCTGGCGCGACGACTGCGCCGTCAAGGCCGAGACTGTCGCGGTGCGGTTCGAGGAAGGCCAGCCGGTGGCGCTGAACGGCAAGACCTTCGCCGATCCGGTGGCGCTGTTCCTCGAGGCCAATGCCATCGGCGGCCGTCACGGCCTCGGCATGAGCGACCAGATCGAGAACCGCATCATCGAGGCCAAGAGCCGCGGCATCTACGAGGCGCCGGGCATGGCGCTGCTCCACATCGCCTATGAGCGTCTCGTCACCGGCATCCACAACGAGGACACTATCGAGCAGTACCGCATCAACGGCATGCGGCTCGGCCGCCTGCTCTACCAGGGGCGCTGGTTCGATTCGCAGGCGCTGATGCTGCGCGAAACCGCGCAGCGCTGGGTGGCGCGCGCCATCACCGGCGAGGTCATGCTGGATCTGCGCCGCGGCAACGACTACTCGATCCTCAACACGCAGAGTCCGAACCTGACCTATGCGCCAGAGCGGCTCAGCATGGAGAAGGTCGAGGACGCGGCGTTCACGCCGGCCGACCGCATCGGCCAGCTCACCATGCGCAACCTCGATATCTCCGACACCCGCCGCAAGCTCAATCTCTACACCAGCACGGGTCTGCTGTCGGCCCAGCCGGGCGCGCACATCCCCAGGCTTGAAAACGACAAGGGGTGAAGGGCGAGGGAATCTATCCTTCGTCATGGCCGGATTTATTCCGGCTATCCACGTCTTTTTGATTCTTACACAAAACGTGGATACCCCGGGACAAGGCCGGGCATGACATCTTGTTTCCACGCATCTCTCAAGGTCGTCCCCGCGCAGGCGGGGACCCAGACTCCCTAAATCCTCAATCCTGCCGGGGACTCGTCACAACATCCTGTTCAAACTGAAAATCCAGCGATTATGGATCCCCGCCTGCGCGGGGATGACATCGTGGGTGGAGCGAATGCATTGTTTATCGCTTCGCTCGCAAGGACGATCTTCGATAACGGGCCGGGATTTTTCTCGGCCTTTTTGTTGGTGATATCCCGCGCTACACGATCTTCTCCGTCCAGTACGCCACGGTGCTGTAGGGCATGCTAACCACATCCTTGCCTGCAAGCTCAGGCGTCGCCGCGATCAGCGCGCACAATTTCGCCACCACCTTCGCCTCCTCATCGGGCGGCAGCGCCGCGATGAAGCTGGTGGAGCGGATGCGGTTGACGATGACGTCTTCCGGCGAACCCGAGTGCGCGTGGGCGAAGTGGTCTTCCCGCAGATCGCTGAAGCCAGGAAACGGAAACGCGTTCCGCCATGTCCCCCTGGCGAAACGCGGGGCGTCGCCTTCGTAAGGCGCGATGATCCTTGTCAGCGCCGCGATCCACGTGATGCTTTCATCGCGCACGTTCCAGATCAGGCCGAGCCGGCCGTGCGGTGTGAGCACGCGGCGGATTTCGGCGAGCGCATCGGCGGTGGCAAACCAGTGGAACGCCTGCGCGCAGATCACCGCATCGACGCTGCTATCCGGCAGCGGAATCGCTGTCGCGGTGCCTTCATGGGTCTCGACCTCGGGCCATGTCGCGACGATCTTCGCGCGCATTTCCTTGACTGGCTCGACGGCGATCACATGTGCGCCGGTCTGCAACAGATAGCGCGTGAATTTTCCGGTGCCGGCGCCGAGATCGACCGCGCTCCGGCCCGGCTTCAGGCCGAGTCTTTGGCGCAGCCAGTCGACGATGGCGTCGGGATAATCGGGACGGCCGCGCGCATAGCTGTCGGCTTTCGCCGCGAAGCCCTGGGATGCGGAACGGTGAATCGAATTGACTGTCATGACACGGCCTTCGAGCGTTTCACGTTTGATGGAAATATACCCATCCGTCATGGCCGGGCTTGGCCGTTCAAAGAACGGCGTCGCTTTCGCTCGCCTATGTCCCGGCCATCCACGTCTTTTCTCTGAAGTTCTCAAGACGTGGATGCCCGGCATAAAGCCGGGCATGACGAGTTGATGATTCCATCTGAACGAAATCTGCTCCAGCAGGCGCGCAAAAAAATGGCCGGGACAGTGTCCCGGCCATCGCATTGTCGTGATGGCGTCCCGCCTCAGCGCGGCGGTGGCGGCGCGGCGTCGGCCATGCCGCCGTGGAGCAGCGGCGTGATGTTGCGGACGGTGACGCGCCGGTTGATGCGGCTCGGTCCGTCGGTCGGCTCCTTGAGATACTGCTCGCCGTAGCCCTGCGACGTCAGGTTCTCCGGCGGCACGCCGAACTGCTGGGTCAGCAGCGCGGCGGTGGCCTCGGCGCGGCGGTCGGACAGCGACAGGTTGTCGATGTCGCTGCCCACCGCGTCGGTGTGGCCCTCGATCAGGAACACGGTCTGGGGATTGCGCTGGATGACGCGGTTGATGCCGTCGGCGATCACCTGCAGCTTCATGGCCTGGTCCGGCGGAATCTCCCACGACCCGGTCTCGAAGTTGATGGTGTCGAGGTCGATCGACGGCATGCGCTGGCGTACCGACGGGCTGTAGCGGATTTCGTCGAGCGTGTAGGCGCGCTCGATGCGGTCCACCGGGGGCGCCATCAGCGTGTCGTAGATCAGCTGCGGCGGCGCGCGCTCTGCTTCGACGATGTAGCGGTCCTGCGGAATGTGCAGCACCGGCGGCGGCAGCGACACGAAGTAGCCGCCGATGGCCCCGGCCGCGAGACCGGCGGCGAGACCGGCACCAAAGCCGGGTCCGCCGTGACGCCGGTTGTCGATGATGATCACCTCGCGCCCGTCGGGGCCGCGGCGGCTGCGGCGCATCAGATTGCCGCGGTCGTCGGTGAGGGTGATGATCTGCGAGCCGTCCGGCCGCACCACCACGGTGCGGTTGTCGTTGCCCTGCCGGTCGACGCGCACGTCGCGCGCGCCGTAGCGGAAGCGATCGACCTCGTTGTGGCGCACGAACGCCTGGCCGTTGGGATCGCGCACGATGACGCGGCCCGGCTCGGTGATGACGGTGCGGCCGCCCTCGGTGCGTTCCTGGCGTTGGCCGCGGAAGTCATCGATGCGTCCGGCCGGCCGCGCGTTCGGCCCGGCCGGAATCGGCGCGGCCTGGATTGCGGGCGGCGGCGGCAGCGGGGCTGCGACGGGCGCGGCCACCGGCGCAGCCGGGGTGCCGGGCGGCAGGCCCGGCGGCGGTCCGAGACGCTGGCCGCGGCGGTCGCCGCCGGCTCCGGGCTGACCCGGTGCGGGTCCGGGCCCAGGTCCAGGCCCGGGTCCCGCTGCAGGCGGCTGGCCGGCCGCCGGGGGAGGCGCCATGGCGCCGCCCGGTGCCGGCGGGCGTGCCGAATCCGGGGCGCGCTGCGGGGTCACGTCGCGCACGCCCGGAGCTACCGGCGGGGCGTTCGGCGGCCGTTGCTGGGTCGCCGCCGGCGGCGGCGGGGCCGTTGGTGCGGGAGCCGGCGCGGGGGCTGCGGCTGGAGGCGGAGCCATGCGGCTAGGGGGCTGCTGCGCGGCTGGCGGCGGAGGCGCCGGCCGGGCCGCAGGAGGAGGTGGTGGCGCAGCCTTGGGAGCCATGGCCGGAGGCGGCGGCGCGCCCCGCGGAGCTGCCGGAGGAGGAGGTGGTGCGGCGCGCGGAGCCGCGGGCGGCGGCGGGGGTGCCGCGCGTGGGGCTGCTGGAGGAGGTGGCGGTGCGGCACGCGGCGCGGCCGGGGGCGGAGGAGGCGCAGCGCGTGGCGCGGCCGCGGGAGGAGGGGCCTGACGGGCAGCCGGCGGCGGTGGCGGCGCCGGGCGGGCGGCCGGAGGTGCGGGCGGTGCGGGACGGGCGCCGGGCGGCGGCGGACGCTTGCGCTCGTCCGGCGCGGGGGCCGCCTGCGCCACCACGATGGACGACACGTCGACGGATGCGGGCTGGGCCTGCGCCGGAATCGGCGCGAGGTGGACGGCGGTCATGGCCGTCGTCGTCAGCAGAAGGATCGGAATGGTTTTCATGGAATCCCGTGGATGAGGACAACGTGGGTGGGAGACAGGCGAACGGAGCCCCGTGATCGTTCGCCAGACTATGCGTCCAAGATGAACGCGACCTGAGCAGGCCATCGCGTTGAGGCGGCAGCAATGTGGCGAAGTCCGGCGCACGGCCAACGATTTGCCGGTGCGCCGCCCGCGCGTTTCGCCGCAGGCGCACGATACGCGAACGCACATAACGCGCGGCGTCCGGGTTCGTTCCACGTAAGGGATGCTTTTCCCGCGGCACGCCTTGTTTGCGCCCTCTCCGCACGACAATGGCCGGGACGATGCCCGGCCATGACGACGAAGAGTGAGACGACGAAAGACGAAATGAAGTCACACGCCGGAATCGTCCGGCGCGCGGCTCAGACCTGCCGTTCGACCAGCTTCAGCTTGAGGTCGGCAATGGCTTCGGCGGGATTGAGTCCCTTCGGGCACGCCTTGGTGCAGTTCATGATGGTGTGGCAGCGATACAGCCGGAACGGATCTTCGAGATTGTCGAGGCGCTCGCCGGTGGCTTCGTCGCGCGAGTCGTTGACCCAGCGGTCGGCCTGCAGCAGCGCGGCCGGGCCGAGATAGCGGTCGCTGTTCCACCAGTAGCTCGGGCACGAGGTCGAGCAGCAGGCGCACAGGATGCATTCGTAGAGGCCGTCGAGCTTGGCGCGATCCTCGGGCGACTGCCGCCATTCCTTCTGCGGGGTCGCGGTGGTGGTGTGCAGCCACGGCTCGATGAAGGCGTACTGGGCGTAGAAGTTGGTGAGGTCGGGCACGAGGTCCTTGACCACCGGCTGGTGCGGCAGCGGCTTGACGTCGATCGGGCCGTCGGCGACCTCGTCCATGGCGCGGGTGCAGGCCAGGGTGTTCTGGCCGTCGATGTTCATGGCGCAGGAGCCGCACACGCCCTCGCGGCAGGAGCGGCGGAAGGTCAGGGTCGGATCGATGTTGTTCTTGATCCAGATCAGGCCGTCGAGAATCATCGGGCCGCAGTCGCCGGTATCGACATAATAGGTGTCGGTATGCGGGTTTTTGCCGTCCTCCGGATTCCAGCGATAGATGCGGTAGGCCCGCAGCTTGTCGGGCGCGGCGCCCGCCGGCTTCGGCCATTCCTTGCCGCCGGTGATGGTGGAATTCTTCGGCAGTGTGAACTGAACCATGTGAGTCTTCCTGCGGCTTCCGTGCATCCTTGTCCCGGGCGCGATGCAGAACCGGGACCGTTACGGCCCCGGACCGGCGGCGCTGCGCGCCGAACCGCGTCCGGGGAAGTTCTTCCTCAGTACACGCGCGCCTTCGGCGGGATGTACTGCACGTCGTTGGTCATGGTGTAGTCGTGCACCGGACGGTAATCGATGGTCGTGGTGCCCTTGCCGTCGATCCACGCCAGGGTGTGCTTCATCCAGTTCTTGTCGTCGCGCTCGGCGAAATCCTCGCGGGCATGGGCGCCGCGGCTCTCGGTGCGGTTGGCGGCGGAATCCATCGTCACCACCGCCTGAGAAATCAGGTTGTCGTATTCGAGGGTTTCCATCAGGTCCGAATTCCACACCAGCGAGCGGTCGGTCACGGCGATGTCGCCGATGCCGCCATAGACCTTGTGGATCAGCTCCTGGCCTTCCTTGAGCACGTCGCCGGTGCGGAACACGGCGCAGTTGTTCTGCATCACGTGCTGCATGTTGTCGCGCAGCTTCGCGGTCGGCGTGCCGCCGGAGGCGTAACGGAAATGATCGAGCCGGCCGAGCGCGAGGTCGGCGGAGTTCGCCGGCAGGTCGGGCTGCGAGCCGTTGGCGGCGAGCTTCTCGGCGCAGCGCAGCGCCGCGGCGCGGCCGAACACCACAAGGTCGATCAGCGAGTTGGAGCCGAGGCGGTTGGCGCCGTGCACCGAGACGCAGGCGGCTTCGCCCACCGCCATCAGGCCCGGCACCACCGCGTTGTCGTCGCCGTTCGCCTTGGTGACGACTTCGCCGTGATAGTTGGTCGGGATGCCGCCCATGTTGTAGTGCACGGTCGGGATCATCGGGATCGGCTCGCGGGTCACGTCGACACCGGCGAAGATGCGCGCCGATTCGGAGATGCCGGGCAGGCGCTCGTGCAGGATCTTCGGGTCGAGGTGGTCGAGATGAAGGTAGATGTGGTCCTTCTTCTTGCCGACCCCGCGGCCCTCGCGGATCTCGATGGTCATGGCGCGCGACACCACGTCGCGCGAGGCGAGGTCCTTGGCGGAGGGCGCGTAGCGCTCCATGAAGCGCTCGCCCTCGGAGTTGACGAGATAGCCGCCTTCGCCGCGCGCGCCCTCGGTGACGAGGCAGCCCGAGCCGTAGATGCCGGTCGGGTGGAACTGGACGAACTCCATGTCCTGCAGCGGCAGGCCGGCGCGCAGCGCCATGCCGCCGCCGTCGCCGGTGCAGGTGTGCGCCGAGGTGCACGAGGCATAGGCGCGGCCGTAGCCGCCGGTGGCGAGGATGGTGGTCTGGGCGCGGAAGCGGTGGATGGTGCCGTCGTCGAGCTTGAGCGCGATGACGCCGCGGCACACGCCCTGATCGTCCATGATCAGGTCGATGGCGAAGAACTCGATGAAGAACTCGGCCGAGTGGCGCAGCGCCTGGCCGTACATGGTGTGCAGCATGGCGTGACCGGTGCGGTCGGCGGCGGCGCAGGTGCGCTGGGCCTGGCCCTTGCCGAAGTCGATGGTCATGCCGCCGAACGGCCGCTGGTAGATCTTGCCGTCCTCGGTGCGCGAGAACGGCACGCCCCAGTGTTCGAGCTCGTACACCGCCGCAGGCGCATGGCGCACCATGTATTCGATGGAGTCCTGATCGCCGAGCCAGTCCGACCCCTTGACGGTGTCGTACATGTGCCAGCGCCAGTCGTCCTTGTGCATGTTGCCGAGGGAGGCGGAGATGCCGCCCTGCGCCGCCACCGTGTGCGAGCGGGTGGGGAACACCTTGGTGATGCAGGCGGTGCGCAGGCCGGCTTCGGAGCAGCCGACCACGGCGCGCAGGCCGGCGCCGCCGGCGCCGACGACGACGACGTCGAAGGTGTGGTCTTCAATTGGATAAGCCTGCCCGTTGGTGGCGGGCGCGCTCTGGCCGTTCGACGCCATCGATTAGACTCCCGACGACAGTTTGATGAGGGCGTAGATCGACGCGAGGCCGACCGCCGCCGAGAAGAAGTTGTTGGCGATGATCGCGGCGAGCTTGGTCGTCTCGTTGGAGACGTAATCCTCGATCACCACCTGCATGCCGATCTTCATGTGCCAGACGGCGGCGATGATGAACAGGATCATGATGACGGCGACCAGCGGCGAACCGAGGATCGCGGCCGCGCCGGCCTGGTTGCGGCCGAGCATCGACAGGATGACGATGATCACCGGCACGAACAGCACCACCATGGCGACGGCGGTGAGGCGCTGGCGGAAGAAATCGGAGGTGCCGCCATGGGCCGCGCCGCGGCCGCGGACGCGGCCGAGCGGGGTACGCATGGACGCGGCGGACTTGGCGGTGTCGTTGGCGCTCATCGGCCACCTCCCACGGCATAGGCGACGATCCATACCACGATCGTCAGGGTGATCGATCCGATCAGGGCGGCGCGGGTCAGCCATTCGCGCTCGCTGGCGCCGAAGCCGTAACCGAGGTCCCAGAGGAAATGGCGCATGCCGCCGAGCATGTGGTGCAGCAGCGCCCAGGTGTAGCCGAACACGATCAGCCGGCCGATCCAGCTCGACGTGAACGCCTGGACGTTGGCGTAGGCGGCGGGGCCGGAGGCGGTGGCGATCAGCCACCACGCCAGCAGCAGGGTGCCGACATAGAGCGCGATCCCGGTGACGCGGTGGACGATGGACATCGCCATCGTCAGCGTCCAGCGGTAGGTCAGAAAGGGCGAAAGCGGGCGATCGATCCTGGGAGCCATTGGGCGACTTTTAAGGTTGGCGGCAGGCATGGGGCTGCCGGCTTTTTATGCGGGATCGGGTTGATTAGAGACCTTCTATTTACGAAGAAGGTTTCAGTCGCGCAATGCAGAACTGAACAAGTAATGAGTTGATAATCAGTGTTTGGTTGCATAAGACAATATCTCTGGTATACAAGAATCATGTGTGCCAATATTTAACCGCAACTCTCGCCCGAATTTGGCTCCGGGCTTGAATGAAACCGGATTCAGCGCGAAATCCGCGCGACCTTCCGCCCGGCCTTTGTTTCGAGGGACCATCCGATGATCGCAGGACTGAGCCTCCCCGAACTGGCCGAACTCGCTGCGCTGCTGGTGGCGACCGGGGCGCTGGCGGGCTTCCTTGCCGGGATTTTCGGCGTCGGCGGCGGCGCGGTGCTGGTGCCGGTGCTGTACGAGTGTTTCCGCATCGCCGGCGTGCCGCTGGATGCGCGGATGCCGCTGTGCATCGGCACCTCGCTGGCCATCATCATCCCGACCTCGATCCGGTCGTGGCGGGCCCATGCCCGCCGCGGCGGCGTCGATATGGCGATCCTGAAACAATGGGCGTTGCCGGTGCTGGTCGGGATCATCCTCGGCAGCGTGATCGCGCGTTACGCTCCGGAGCGGCTGTTCAAATACGTGTTCGTCGCGGTGGCGTGGTCGGCGGCGATCCGGTTCCTGGTCGGCAAGGACAGCTGGCGGCTTGCCGACGACCTGCCGAAGGGCCCGCTGATGCGGGTCTATGGCCTCGGCATCGGCCTGCTTTCCACCCTGATGGGGATCGGCGGCGGGCTGTTCTCGAACCTGCTGATGGCATTCTACGGCCGGCCGATCCATCAGGCCATCGGCACCTCGGCCGGGCTCGGGGTGCTGATCTCGATCCCGGGCGCGCTCGGCTATATCTATGCCGGCTGGCCGGCGGCCGCGCGGTTTCCCGAGGTGGCGGCGCTGCAATGGCCGTTCGCGCTCGGCTATATCTCGATCATCGGCGCGTTGCTGGTGACGCCGATGAGCCTGCTGGTGGCGCCGCTCGGCGTGCGCGTCGCGCACCTGCTGCCGAAGCGCAGGCTGGAAATGGCGTTCGGCATCTATCTCCTGATCGTGTCGTCGCGTTTCGTCGTCAGCGTGCTGACGGGGTATTGAGGGCGTGCCCCGGACGCAGCGCAGCGTGAAACGATGCGCTGCTGAGCCGGGGCCGTTACGGATGTCGTGTGTGCAGCGGTCCCGGTTCTGAGAAGCAGCGTTACACGCTGCATCGCGCCCGGGACACGAGCTTGCAGTTACGTCCCGTAAATATCCTTGTAGCTCTCCCGCAGCACGTTCTTCTGCACCTTGCCCATGGTGTTGCGCGGCAGGTCGTCGACGAACAGCACGCGCTTGGGCATCTTGAATTTCGCCAGCCGGCCGTCGAGCGCGGCGAGCACCGCGGCTTCATTCAGCGCCGCCGCCTTGTCCTTCACCACCACCGCGGTGACGCCCTCGCCGAAATCGGCGTGCGGCACGCCGATCACCGCGCTCTCGACCACGCCGGCGATGGCGTCGATCTCGTTCTCCACTTCCTTCGGGTAGACGTTGAAGCCGCCGGAGATGACGAGGTCCTTGCCGCGGCCGATGATGTGGACGTAGCCGCGCGGGTCGATCTTGCCGAGGTCGCCGGTGATGAAGAAGCCGTCCTTGCGGAATTCGCTCGCGGTCTTCTCCGGCATGCGCCAGTAGCCCTGGAACACGTTCGGGCCCTTCACTTCGATCATGCCGATGTCATCGCGTGCGAGTTCTGCGCCGCTCTCGGGATCGGTGACGCGCACCGAGACGCCCGGCAGCGGGAAGCCGACCGCGCCCGGCACGCGCTCGCCGTCATAGGGGTTCGAGGTGTTCATGTTGGTCTCGGTCATGCCGTAGCGCTCGAGCACGGCGTGGCCGGTGCGCGCCGACCACTCGCGATGGGTCTCGGCCAACAGCGGCGCGGAGCCCGAGACGAACAGCCGCATGTGCGATGTTGATTCTTTCGTCAGGTTCGGCGATTGCAGCAGGCGGGTGTAGAAGGTCGGCACCCCCATCAGCACCGTGGCGCGCGCCATCAGCTTGATGATCAGCTCGGGATCGAGCTTGGGCAAAAAGATCATCGCCGCGCGCGAAAACAGCGTGACGTTGCTGGCCACGAACAGGCCGTGGGTATGGTAGATCGGCAGCGCGTGGATCAGCACGTCGTCCTTGCTGAAGCGCCAGTAATCCACCAGCGACAGCGAGTTCGAGGCGAGATTGTCGTGGCTCAGCATCGCGCCCTTGGAGCGGCCGGTGGTGCCCGAGGTGTAGAGGATGGCGGCGAGGTCGTTGTTCGCGCGTGGCACGGTCATGAAATCCGTGCTCATGGCGGCGGCGCCGTCGGTGAGCGAGCCGCGGCCATCGGCGTCGAGGGTGTCGATTTTGGCGCCGACTTTGTCCGCAAGCTTTCGGATGCCGTCGGCCTTCGACGGATCGCACACCACCAGCGCCGGCTCGGCGTCGCCGATGAAGTAGTCGAGTTCGGCCAGCGTATAGGCGGTGTTGAGCGGCAGGTAGATCGCGCCGGCGCGCACGGTGGCGAGATAGAGCACCAGCGCCTCCACCGATTTTTCGGTTTGCGCCGCAACACGGTCGCCCGGCCGCACGCCGCGCGCCACCAGATGGTTGGCCATGCGCCCCGCCTGCGCGATCAGATCGCCATAGCTGATGCGGCGTCCGTCGAGGGTCTCGATGGCGAGCCGTCCCGGCTCGGCGAGATCATCGAACAGGCGGGAAAACAGGTTGGCGTTCGCGGGCGTGTTCATGCATCATTTCCGGCGCGATGAGAGCGGCTGCAAGTACGTCATTACCAAAGGCCATCGAGAAAGCAACGGAGACAACCGGAATGAGCGACAACAACAAGACCAAGGTGGCGTGGATCACCGGCGGCGGCAGCGGCATCGGGCTTGCGGGCGCGCAGGCGCTGGCGAAGGACGGATGGACGGTGGTGATCTCCGGCCGCCGCAAGGAGGTGATCGACGAGGCCGCCGCCGCCATCGTCAAGGCCGGCGGCAAGGCCGAGGCGATGGCGCTCGACGTCGCCAGCGCCGCCGACGCCGAGAAGGTGGCGCAGGCCATCGTCGCCAAATACGGCCGCATCGATTGTCTGGTCAACAGCGCCGGGCTCAACGTACCGAAGCGGAGCTGGGCCGACGTCACCCTCGAGGGCTGGGACAAGGTGGTGGACGTCAATCTCAACGGGCTGATGTACTGCATCCGCGCGGTGCTGCCGACCATGCGCGCGCAGCAGGATGGCTGCATCATCAACGTCGCCTCGTGGGCCGGCCGTCATGTCTCGAAGATGACCGGCCCGGCCTACACCGCCACCAAGCATGCGGTGCTGGCGCTGACCCATTCGTTCAACATGGATGAATTCAGGAACGGCCTGCGCGCCTGCTGCCTGTCGCCGGGCGAGGTGGCGACGCCGATCATGAAGCTGCGCCCGGTGCCGCCGAGCGCCGAGGACATGGCGCGGATGCTGCAGCCGGAAGATCTCGGCCGCGCCATCGCCTTCGTGGCCGGATCGCCGCCCCATGTCTGCATCAACGAGCTCCTGATCGCGCCGACCTGGAACCGCGGCTTCGTCACGCCGACGCTGCTGTGAGACGCAGGTCCGGCGCGATGCGTTCCCTCTTCCCGGCGCAGGAAGAGGGAAAGACCATCGCGCCCTCACGGTGATGTGACGGCGGCGCGGCCGAACCGGACTAGATGCAAGACGGATTTATGTGGAATCGTCATTGCGCGAGCGGAGCGAAGCAATCCAGATCAGACTCGCCGCAATCAAGAACTGGATTGCTTCGTCGCTCTGCTCCTCGCAATGACGTCGGTGACGGCCGGCCGCACGTCATTTCATCAGGTTCCAAATTGGACAGGTCGGATGTCGCTGTCATCGTGAAACCGGAAACGCTCATGTCCAGCATCGCCGCCGATCATGGCGAGGCGGCGCCCGCCACCAAGGCGCGCAAGACCATCGTCCAGCCGGCGTGGGTGCGCGTGCTGCACTGGATCAACGCGGTGGCGATGGTGCTGATGATGATGTCGGGCTGGCAGATCTACAACGCCTCGCCGCTGTTCGGCTTCGCGTTTCCGCCATCGGTCACGCTGGGCGGCTGGCTCGGCGGCGCGCTGATGTGGCACTTCGCGGTGATGTGGCTATTGGCGGTCAACGGCCTTGCCTATGTCGTGCTCGGCCTCGCCACCGGCCGCTTCCGCAACAAGCTGTTGCCGCTGTCGGCGCGTGGCGTCGCCCGCGACGCCACGGCGGCGCTGACCGGTAAGCTCTCCCATGCCGATCTCGCGGTCTACAATCAGGTGCAGAAACTGCTTTATGCCGGGATCATCGCGGTCGGCATTCTGATCGTGCTGTCGGGGCTGGCGATCTGGAAGCCGGTGCAGTTGCAGGGACTGACCGCGCTGTTCGGCGGCTACGACACGGCGCGTTACGTCCACTTCTTCTGCATGGCCGCGATCGCGGGCTTCCTCGTGGTTCATGTGGCGCTGGCGCTGGTGGTGCCGCGCAGCCTGCGCGCCATGATCGTCGGGAGGTGACCATGAGCCGCAAGCGCCGCTTCCTCATCCCCGGCGTCGACAGGAATCTGCTGGTGAAGGATGCCGCGAAATTGCTGCCGGATCCCGCCCGCCGCCGCTTCATCGCCGGCGGCGCGAGCCTCGGCGCGCTGACGCTGTTGACCGGCTGCGACGTCACCGACAGCTTCTCGGCGGAGCAGCTCTTGACGCGCATCTCCAAGTTCAACGACGCGGTGCAGGCGGCGCTGTTCGATCCGAACAAGCTGGCGCCGACCTATCCCGAAAGCGCCATCACCCGGCCGTTCCCGTTCAATGCCTATTACGCGCTCGACGACGCGCCGGACATCGTCGCCGCCGACTGGAAACTGGAGGTGCGCGGCCTCGTCGACAACACCAAGCCGTGGACCCTCGACGAGCTTTATCAGTTGCCGCAGGAGACGCAGATCACCCGCCATATCTGCGTCGAGGGCTGGAGCGCCATCGGAAGCTGGAGCGGCGTGCGCCTCAGCCATTTCCTGCAACTGATCGGCGCCGACACGCGGGCGAAATACGTCTGGTTCAATTGCGCCGATTACGACGGCTACAATTCACCCCTGGACATGGCGAGCGCGCTGCATCCGCAGACCCAGATGACGTTCAAATTCGACAACGCGATCCTGCCGCGCGCCTACGGCTACCCGATGAAGATCCGGGTGCCGACCAAGCTCGGCTTCAAGAATCCGAAATACGTCATCGCGATGGAAGTCACCAACGACTACAAGGGCGGCTACTGGGAAGACCAGGGCTACAACTCGTTCAGCGGAAGCTGAAGGGGAGGCGAGCGCAATTTCACCCTCGTCATTGCGAGGCGCATCGCGCGAAGCAATCCAGCCTTTGCCGCTTCACATCGTCATTCCGGAGCGTCCGCGCGAGCGGGCGAACCCGGAATCTTTTTCGGTTCCGCGAGATTCCGGATCAGCCCGCGCGTCGCGCGGCCTGTCCGGAATGATGGTGTTGGTCCGATGACACCTTCTGCGATGCGCTGCCGAATCGAGGGTCTCCCCTGTCATTGCGAGGAGGCGAAGCCGACGAAGCAATCCAGAACTGCGCTTGCTGCAATTGAGAACTGGATTGCTTCGGCGCAATGCGCCTCGCAATGACGGTGGAGAATGTACGATTCACCCTCGCCTTTGCCTCGGATGCGGTGCGGCGCGCAGTGCCGCTCCGCTGAGCCGGGGCCGTCCCGGATACAGGTTCTCGTCATCGGCATCTCGTCCGTGGCGGTCCCGGTTCTGCGCCGCACCGCTGACGCGCTGCGCCGCGCCCGGGACAGGTGAACCCGACGTTCGGATGAACTCGGACGTTTTCACCGTCGCGGGCAGTTATGATTGCATCGGCGACGCGCGGGCCGCGCGCCGAATGTCCGTCGGTGGGCGGCGATAGGTCTCGATGAAAACGGCGTTGAACCGGCGAAGGCTGCGGAAGCCCGCGCGCAGGGCGATGTCGCTGACCGGCAGCTCGGTGGAATCGAGCAAGCGCTTGGCGCGCTGCACGCGCGCCGTCTTCGCCACCTGAATCGGGGTTGCGTTGAGGTGCCGGGCGAACAGGCGCGACAGCTGGCGGCCGCCGATGCCGAGCCGGGCGGCGAGGCGTTCGACGCTGGCATGGTCCGCATCGAGCGCGCCCTCATCGACGATCAGCCGCAACGCCCGGTCGACGACGGCGCGGGTGCCCCGCCACGCCGGACTGAACGGCGCGGTCTCGGGGCGGCAACGAAGACAGGGCCGGAAGCCTGCGCGTTCAGCCGCCGCGGCGGATGGAAAGTAGCAGACGTTTTCGGATCGGGGCCGGGCCGGGCACACCGGCCGGCAATAGATGCGCGTGGTTCGGACTGCGGTGAAGAACCGTCCGTCGTAATCCGGGTCGCGCGCCAGACGCGCCCGGTCGCACTCGGCAAATTGCAGCGTCATCATTCCATTCAACCTACCAGCCCGTGGCGCTGTGGGCGAGATCGTTGCGACGATGATGTCCGAATCCGGCCAGCGCCGTCGCGGCGCGAATTTTATGATGCCGCCCGGCACTCACGTTCAACAGGAGCAGACGATGACAGCACGCGCCGCCGGCAAGAGTTACGGAACCGTTCCCGCCGACCGACAGAAAGAACTGACCGGCCTTGAATTCGTGCGTGGCCTGGCCGACGGCACGCTGCCGCTCAACACCATCGCCGGCACCCTGGGTTACGACGTGACCGAGGCGGCGAACGGCCGCGTCGTGGTGACGGCGGAGCCGAACGGCGCGCATCTCAATCCGGCAGGCACCGTGCATGGCGGGCTCGCCGCCACCATGCTCGACAGCTGCATGGGGCTTGCGATCCAGTCGACGCTGGACCAAGGCATGGGCTCCACGACGCTGGAATTCAAGATCTCGTTTGTGCGGCCGATCACGCCGGAGACGGGGGTCATCAGGGCCGAGGGCGCCGTCATCAACTGCGGCCGCCGTATCGGTCTGGCCGAGGGGCGTGTCACCGATGGCAAGGGCCGTCTGCTCGCGCACGGCACCACCACCTGCCTGATCTTTGAAAGCTGAAGCGCGATGCGTCGCCAATCATACGCGGCTTCGTGCCGGGACGCAGCGCAGCGTGACACAACGCCGACGCCTTCGCCCCGGATGCAGCGCAGCACTGTTGTGGCGCGCTGCTGAGCCGGGGTCGTTACGCATACAATGTTCGCTTCGCGCTTGAGACGGTCCCGGTTCAGCGCCGCATCGCTGACGCGCTGCGGCGCGCCCGGGACAAGTCGCGGATGTCTCCCGTCATTGCGAGGCGCATCGCGCCGAAGCAATCCAGCCTTTGTCGACTCACATCGTCATTCCGGGGCGCGAGCGCTTGCGAGCGAACCCGGAATCCAGAAGCGACGAGCTGATCTTTGCGAGATTCCGGATCAACCCGCGCTTTGCGCGGCCTGTCCGGAATGACGCCATGACGTGTCATCCCTTCACCGGCCGCTGAAAGGCGCAGCACAGCGCGCCGAGCGCCAGCGCCGCGGTGGAAACGTTGAGCGCCGAGGTGAGGCTTCCGGTATAGTCGGTGATCGCGCCGGTGACGAACGGCCCCAGCGTCTGGCCCAGGCTGAAGGTGATGGTCATGATGCCGATCGCCTTCGGCCACGCCGCCGGCGGATAGTTGAAGCGCGCGAACGCCGTGGTCGCCGTGACCACCGCGAAGAACGCCGTGCCGAACACGAAGGCGGAGGCCGCGAACAGCCACGGTGCGGTGCCGAGCAGCGCCAGTCCGGTGCCGAGCATGGTGACGCTGATCAGGATTGCGCATGACAGGCCGCTCTGTCCGCGCGCGATCAGCGACCGCCACACCCATGGCGAGGTGTAGGCGCTGAGCCCGATCAGGCACCAGAATGCGCTCTGCGCCACAGCGCCGCCGCCGGCGTCGCGCACAT
Organism: Bradyrhizobiaceae bacterium; assembly: GCA_020544565.1. Classification (GTDB taxonomy): domain Bacteria; phylum Pseudomonadota; class Alphaproteobacteria; order Rhizobiales; family Xanthobacteraceae; genus Afipia. Next base: position 3,244,188 of record CP078014.1, on the reverse strand, counting down.
AGGCGATCATGAAAGTCATGTAGGCGATGTAGCCCGCGCCGAACAGGAAATAGCCGGCGAGGAACGGCAGGATCGGCCGCAGCCGCACTGTCGCGGTTGTCGCGTCGCGCGCGGCGTCCTGCGCCGGGGCCGCCGCCGGATACATCAGCAGCGGCACGGCCATCAGCGCCGAGATCGCGGTCAGTGCCAGCCACACGATCCACCACGAGCCGGTGCCGAAGCCGGCGAGCAGGAACGGCGCGGCAAGGCCGGAGACGATCAGCCCGGTGCCGGGGCCGGTGTAGAACAGGCCCAGCAGCAGCGCGGCGCGCGCCGGATAGGCTTGCGCGATGGTCGCCGCCAGCGCACCGCCGCCGACGAAGGCCACCGCCGCGGCGACGCCCGACAGCAGCCGCCCCAGCGAGAACACGACGACGTGGCCTGACAGGGCGCAGATCGCCAGCGAGATGATGCAGACCAGCGTGCCGAGCCAGGTGGCGCGGAACAGGCCGGTCCGCCGCACCACGGCGGCGGCGCCGAGCGCGCCGATCATGTAGCCCGCGGCGTTGACCGTGTTCATGAAGCCGGCGGTGGAATAGCTCCAGCCCAGGCTGTCGCGCATGTCCGGCAGCACCAGCGAATAGGCGAAGCGGCCGATGCCGAGCCCGATCGCAGGCGCCAGCGCCAGGATCAGGATCATGCGGATCGGATGCGCGTATGAGGGGGCGGCGGCGGGTTCGGGCGGCGGCAAGGGAAGGCTCCGGCTGGCGCGGCACATTGGCAGGTTTGCGCCCGCCTGGCCATTCAGGCGGCGGCAGGACTGGCTTGCCAAGCGCGCATCGGCGTTTTAGCAAGTCGGCGCAAATTCCCTACCTTTCGTCATGCCCGCGCTGGTCGCGGGCATCCCCGCCTTTCTGAGATTTTGCAGCTGGGCGTGGATGGGCGGGACAAGCCCGGCCATGATGCGGTTCGATCACAAGGAACGAAAACTATGGCGACCAACAAGCTGCTGCTTCTTCCCGGCGACGGCATCGGCCCCGAGGTGATGGCCGAGGTGAAGCGCATCATCGGCTGGCTCAACACGCGCGGCGTCGCCTCGTTCGAGACCGAGGAAGGTCTGGTCGGCGGCGCGAGCTACGATGCCGACAAGGTCGCGATCACCGACGCCACCATGGCGCGGGCGCAGGCCGTGGATGCGGTGATCTTCGGCGCGGTCGGCGGACCGAAATGGGCGGACGTGCCCTACGAGGCCCGGCCCGAGGCTGGCCTGCTGCGCCTGCGCAAGGATATGGCGCTGTTCGCCAACCTGCGTCCGGCGATCTGCTATCCGGCGCTCGCCGAATCCTCCAGCCTCAAGAAGGAGGTGGTGGAGGGGCTCGACATCATGATCGTGCGCGAACTCACCGGCGGCGTTTATTTCGGCGAGCCCAAGACCATCACCGATCTCGGCAACGGCCAGAAGCGCGCGGTCGACACCCAGGTCTACGACACCTACGAGATCGAGCGCATCGCCCGCGTCGCCTTCGACCTCGCCCGCAAACGCCGCAACAAGATGACGTCGATGGAAAAGCACAACGTCATGAAGAGCGGCGTGTTGTGGAAGGAAGTCGTCACCCAGGTGCATGCGCGCGAATACAAGGACGTCACGCTGGAACATCAGCTCGCCGACGCCGGCGGCATGCAGCTCGTGCGCTGGCCGAAGCAGTTCGACGTCATCGTCACCGACAACCTGTTCGGCGACCTGCTCTCCGACATCGCCGCGATGCTGACCGGCTCGCTCGGCATGCTGCCGTCCGCTTCGCTCGGCGAGGCCGATGCCAAGACCGGCAAGCGCAAGGCGCTGTACGAGCCGGTGCACGGCTCGGCGCCGGACATCGCCGGCAAGGGCATGGCCAACCCGATCGCGATGATCGCATCGTTCGTGATGGCGCTACGCTATTCCTTCGACCTGCAGAAGGAGGCCGACCTGATCGACGCCGCCATCGCCGCGGTGCTGGCCAGGGGCCTGCGCACCGCCGACCTCAAGTCGGAGGGGGCGACCATCGTCTCCACCGCGCAGATGGGTGAGGCCATCGTCGCCGAGCTCGACGCGCTGTCGGCGTAGTCACGATTTCGCCCTTTGCGGCGAAGTCCGTCACCGTTTCGTCCTATCGTTTCGCCCATGCAAAAGGCCCGGCTCGCGCCGGGCCTTTTTATTGCGGATGTTCAATAGCTTAGCCGGAAATCCGGGCCGTTTGCGCCTCAGTAGAGCGGAAACGGGGTCGGAATGCCGGTGTCCCACCGGTCGCCCAGCGGCGCGCGGTTGATATAGCGCGGGTCGATGGTCCTGCCGTAGTTGTAGCCAGGCGGGAAAGCGTAGTCGGTGAACTTGCGTTCGCCAGGGAGCACCTCGGTGCCGGCATCGAGCCAGGACCGCCGGGTGACGTAGACGCGGGTACGGCCGCGCTGATAGACGCGGTTTTCCGGCTTGCGCGGCGCGCCGTCGTAGGTCTGGCTGGTCGGGGCCTGCCGGCGGGTCGCGGCGCTGGCTTCGGGGGCGCCGAGGGTGATCGCCGCAACCGCCGCCGTCGCAAGCAGGATCGCCAGTGTTTTCGCGCCTGAATAGGTCACAGCCATACTATCCTCGTGGAATTCCCAATTGCGTCGCACCATACCTGCATCCCGCCGGCCGCCACAAGGACCAATGGGCCACAGTCGCAACCTATCGTGTGCCGTATGATCGAAATCTCGCAATTCCAATATAGGCTTCGGAAACCGCCCTTCCATAGCGGCGGCGAAGGCAGCCGCTAATAGAATCGCCGGGGAGGCCGCGGCCGCCGCGTGTCGGTGGTCTGGGACACCGGCTCGGCGCTGCAGCGTGCGGGGCGGGCGGCCCTGTCGTCGAAGAAGCTCTGCGCGGCGGTCGTCGGCAGCGGGTTCTTCAGCGTGATGCGGTCGAGGATGCAGGCCAGTGCGGTGAGATTCGGCCGCGCGCCATCGGCTTCGCACAGCCAGCCCTTATAGCGCAGCGCATTGGTGTCGAACCGGCTGAGATAGGACACGCATAGCTTGATCCGGCCGTCGGCGTTGATCTGGAAATTCGCCGCGCGGACTGGGCCGAAGCGCGTTTCCAGATCGTAATAGGTGGTCGCGCCCATGAAGGTGGAGCGGATGAGCGGCCGCAGGCTCGCCATTTCCGAGCTGTAGTCGTGCACCTGCGGCACGCCCGGATGGGCCGGCATGGTCACCACCAGGGTGAAGTCGGTGTCGCGATCGTAGACTTGGCCGTGTTGGACGATTTCCTGCCAGCCGGCGTTGAATCGCGAGGTGCTTGCGGCCGCGGCCGTGCGCGTCAGCTTCGGCGTATTGATCTGGAACGAGGTGCGTGTGCTGACGCTCGAAGGCTGGCCGAAGAAGCTCGAGACGCGCAGCACCGCGATGGCCACCACCGCGAACACCACGGTGCCGGCGATGTAGAAGGACATCCGTACCGCCTTGCCGGCGTAGAAGCCTGCGGTCGAAAGATGGCTCGGTTCAGGCGACATCAGCGGGTTCCACCGTCCGGAGGCTGGGATGATTGGTCGAGTGCCCGGTGTGGCAAGAACGTCTGCAAGCCTCTGTAAAACCGGGTAAATCGATCGTGCGGCACGGCGCGAGGCCTGACGCCCACGGCGAGCGCGGCGGATGGTCCGGTGAAGCTGCGCAATGCCGGATCGGGACCGGAGGAGGCGACGGGCTCGGGTCGGGCGGGAGTGGCGAACGTCATCATGGCTCGGTTTCCGGTGCGGGGCCGGAGGGGGGCGCATGGCGAAGATGGGTCATTCCTGCCTCCGCCCTGACGTCAGCCCTGCCCCGCACTGCTTGTGCGTTGTATTTGGGCGGTTTTTCGCATAGAAGCGCTCGCTCTTCCCTTTCCGCGATGCGCGGAGGCGAAGCATTTTTCTTCGGAGAGTCAACGATGGGTTACAAGGTTGCCTGTGTGGGCGCGACCGGCAATGTGGGCCGGGAAATGCTCAACATTCTCAACGAGCGCAGCTTCCCCGCCGACGAGGTGGTGGCGCTGGCGTCGCGCCGCAGCGTCGGCACGGAAGTCTCTTTTGGCGACCGCACCCTCAAAGTCAAAGCGCTCGAGCATTACGATTTCAGCGACGTCGATATCTGCCTGATGTCGGCGGGCGGCTCGGTGTCGAAGGAATGGTCGCCGAAGATCGGCGCCGCCGGCGCGGTGGTGATCGACAACTCGTCGGCGTGGCGGATGGATGCGGATGTGCCGCTGATCGTGCCGGAAGTGAACGCCGACGCGGTCGCAGGCTTCACCAAGCGCAACATCATCGCCAACCCGAACTGCTCGACGGCCCAGCTCGTCGTTGCGCTGAAGCCGCTGCACGACGCTGCGAAGATCAAGCGTGTCGTGGTTTCGACCTATCAGTCGGTGTCCGGCGCCGGCAAGGATGCGATGGACGAACTGTTCTCGCAGACCAAGGCCGTCTACACCAACAGCGACATCGTGAATAAGAAATTCCCGAAGCGCATCGCCTTCAATGTCATTCCCCAGATCGATGTGTTCATGGAGGATGGCTACACGAAGGAAGAGTGGAAGATGATGGCCGAGACCAAGAAGATTCTCGACCCCAAGATCCAGCTCACCGCCACCTGCGTGCGCGTGCCGGTGTTCATCGGCCATTCGGAAGCGGTGAATGTCGAGTTCGAGAAGCCGATGACGCCGGACGAGGCCCGCGAGATTCTGCGCCGGGCGCCGGGCCTGCTCGTCATCGACAAGCACGAGCCGGGCGGCTACGCCACGCCGTATGAGTGCGCCGGCGAGGACGCGACCTATATCAGCCGCATCCGCGAGGACGCGACGGTGGAGAACGGGCTCGCCTTCTGGTGCGTTTCGGACAATCTGCGCAAGGGCGCGGCGCTCAACGCGGTGCAGATCGCCGAGTGCCTCGTCAACCGCAAGCTGCTGCAGCCGAAGAAAAAGGCCGCGTAGTTCTCCGCGCTGTCACGCGTGATTCGAATGCCCGCGCTCGCCGCGGGCATTTTTTTTGTGCTTCGGATCGCGGCGATCGGAGGCCGCCCTGTCGTCGCCTCAGGACGCGAGCGAGCTGTGATAGACGCGGCTGAATTCGTGCGTGGTCTGATCGACGATGGACAGTGAGCCTTCGGCGACGCCGAAATAGGCGCCATGCAGTCGCGTCTCGCCGCTCTCGACGCGGTTCTTCACGAATGGAAACGTCATCAGATTTTCAAGGCTGCGCAGCACCGCCGCCTTTTCGATCCGCGTCACGAACTGCTGCATGGTTTCGTGGTCGCGCCGCGCGACCTTCTCGCCCGGCTTGACGAACATCGACATCCACTTGCCGATGAAATCGCCCGGTGACAGCGGCTCGCTGTCGCCGACGAAGGCGCGGATGCCGCCGCACTGGGCATGCCCCAGCACGACGATGTGTTGCACCTGCAGAACCTGGATCGCGTATTCCAGCGCGGCGGAGACGCCGTGCGCGTTCTCGTCGGGCTGATAGGGCGGGACCAGATTGGCGACGTTGCGGATCACGAACAGTTCGCCCGGTCCGGCGTCGAAGATCACTTCCGGGGAGACCCGGGAATCGCAACAGCCGATCACCATGACCTCGGGAGACTGTCCCTGCTGCGACAGCTCGCGGTAGCGCGACTGTTCGGTCGGCAGGCGATGGGCGACGAAGGACTGGTAGCCGGTGAGCAGGCGTTCCGGAAAAGGTGACATGGGAGCCTCGCAAGTTCTGCCGGTTGGCTAACCCAGACGGGTTTTCCGAACAAGTCTTTCGGGGACGCAGGCAACGTGCTACTGACCGGGTTTCCGATGGAACCCCCGCCATGATCCGTCCGCGCCGCAGTGTCCTGTTCATGCCGGGCTCCAATGCGCGGGCGTTGGACAAGGCGCGAAACCTGCCTGCCGACGGGGTCATCCTCGATCTGGAGGATTCGGTCGCGCCGGAGGCCAAGGCGCTGGCGCGCGACCAGATCGCGCAGGCGGTGGCCGCGGGCGGTTTCGGCAACCGCGAGATCATCATCCGCATCAACAATCTCGAGACGCCATGGTGGGGCGACGATATCGCCATGGCGGCGAAGGCGCGCCCGGACGGCATTCTGATTCCGAAGATGTCCGCGCCTGCCGACGTGCGCGTCGCCGAGGAGCGTCTGCGGGCGCTGCAGGCCGATCCCGCCATCGCCCTGTGGGCGATGATCGAGACGCCGCTCGGCGTGCTGTCGGCGCAGCAGATCGCGGCCACGGCCCGCGACGGCGACCGCCGGCTCGCGGGTTTCGTCATCGGCCCCAACGATATCGCGCGCGAGACGCGGATGCGCATGCTGCCGGGGCGGGCGGCGATGCTGCCGCTGTTCGCCCACTGCATCGTGGCGGCGCGGGCCTACGGTCTCGATATTCTCGATGGCCCCTATAACGACATCGACGACGTCGCGGGTTTTTCCCGGGAATGCGCGCAGGGCCGCGACATGGGATTCGACGGTAAGACGTTGATCCATCCGGGCCAGATCGATGCTGCCAATGCAGCCTATACCCCGCCGGCCGACGAGATCGCCCGCGCCCGCCGGATCATCGACGCGTTCGATCTGCCGGAGAACGCCGACAAGGGCGTGGTGCGGCTCGATGGCCAGATGGTCGAGCGGCTGCATGCCGAAATGGCCCGGCGCACCATCGCGATCGCCGATGCGATCGCGGCGCTGAAGCGCGGCTAAAGCATTTGTCGATCAGACCGGATTGCTGTTGACGCCCCACTTTCCGTCAGTGCGCGGAGCGCAAGCTCCGAAGCAATCGAGCTTTGGCGTGCGGGTCCTACAGCCAGGGCCGCTCGGTCTTTTCCTTCGCCTCGAAGACGTCGATGGACTTGCTCTTCTGCATCGTCAGGCCGATGTCGTCGAGGCCGTTGATCATGCAGTGCTTGCGGAACGGATCGATCTCGAACTTGATCGCGCCGCCGTCGGGACCGCGGATTTCCTGCTTCTCGAGATCGATGGTCAGCGTGGCGTTGGCGCCGCGCTCGGCGTCGTCGAACAGCTTGTCGAGTTCCTCGTGGGTGACGCGGATCGGCAGGATGCCGTTCTTGAAGCAGTTGTTGTAGAAGATGTCGCCGAACGACGTCGAGATGACGCAGCGGATGCCGAAATCTCCCAGCGCCCACGGCGCATGCTCGCGCGAGGAGCCGCAGCCGAAATTGTCGCCGGCGACCAGAATCCTGGCGTGGCGGTACGACGGCTTGTTGAGGACGAAGTCCGGGTTCTCGCTGCCGTCGTCGTTGTAGCGCTGCTCCGAGAACAGTCCCTTGCCGAGACCGGTGCGCTTGATGGTCTTGAGGTACTGCTTCGGGATGATCATGTCGGTATCGACATTGATGATCTTCAGCGGCGCCGCGACGCCTTCGAGTGTCGTGAACTTGTCCATCGATGATTCCGGATGAGAGTGAGCCGGTCTCGGGCCTGCGCCCGCTTTAGACTGGTTCTTATCGCGATTGGCAGGGGCCGCAAAGGCCAAATCGATGCAAATTCCAGCCCTCAGGGCTTCAGACGACGCTGGCCTCGATGTCGTCGATGTCGTCGTCGTCCAGGCCGAAATGGTGACCGATCTCATGCACCAGCACGTGGGTGACGATGTGGCCCAGGGTTTCGTCGTGCTCGGCCCAGTAATCGAGGATCGGGCGGCGATAGAGCCAGATCATGTTCGGCATCGGCGCGATGTCGCCGCTGGAGCGGAACGGCAGCCCGACCCCCTGGAACAGGCCGAGCAGGTCGAATTCGGTCTCCGCCCGCATCTCCTCCAGCACCTCGTCGGTGGGAAAATCATCGACCTGGATGACGAGATCGTCGCACAGCCTGCGGAAGTGTCCCGGCAGCCGCGCGAAGGCGTCGCGGGCGAGGATTTCGATCTCGGCGAGGGTGGGGGATTTTGCGCTCGACCACATAGCCTTGTTTAGAACGCGGCGCGCGCCGGGGGAAGAGACCGCGCCGTCGAAGTCCCGCGGCGACCTGTCCCTGCGGGCTGTTGACGCGGGAGCCTTGATCGGAGACGGTGCCGCCATCGCAGTCAGACAGGGACGTCGCCGCATGATGCGGGCCGGATTTTTCGCCACCTTGTTTCTTCTCGCCGGCGCGATCGTTCCGGCCGGTGCCGGCGCGGCGCGGGCCGAAGCCGCGCCGCCGGCTATGGCTGCCGTTGTCGCCGGCAAGCCGCATGGACTGAGCGCGCAGGAATTCTCGGCGCAGAGCCGCAAGGTGCTGCACCGCGCGCCGCACCGGGTTCGGGTCTATGGCGGCTCCGCCGGGCCGGGCCCGAATTCGGTGCGGGTGTGCAACGCCCATTACGAGCAGGAGCATCGCCCCAGCGGCACGGTGATCGTGCCGCGGATGCATTGCTACTGGCGCGGCTGATTTCGCGAAACCTCAGCAAAACAGGCGCTCCTGCGAGCGCCTGTTTTTATTTGGATGGAGCAGAAGGCGTCCGGATCAGGCGGCGCGCCAGTCGCGGATATCGACGAAATGCCCGGCGATGGCGGCGGCGGCGGCCATGGCCGGCGACACCAGATGGGTGCGGCCCTTGAAGCCTTGGCGGCCCTCGAAATTGCGGTTCGAGGTCGAGGCGCAGCGCTCCTCCGGCGCAAGCTTGTCCGGATTCATGGCGAGGCACATCGAGCAGCCCGGTTCGCGCCACTCGAAGCCCGCCTTGATGAAGATCTTGTCGAGCCCTTCGGCCTCCGCCTGCTCCTTCACGAGGCCGGAGCCCGGCACGATCATGGCATTGACGTTGGCGTTGACGGTGTGGCCGGCGGCCACCGCGGCGGCGGCGCGCAGATCCTCGATGCGGCCGTTGGTGCAGGAGCCGATGAAGACGCGGTCGAGCTTGATGTCGGTGATCTTCGTGCCCGCGATCAGGCCCATGTAGTCGAGGGCGCGCTGCTTGGAGAGGCGCTTGGCCTCGTCGGCGATTTTCGCCGGATCGGGCACGAAGCCGGTCACCGAGATCACGTCCTCGGGCGAGGTGCCCCAGGTGACGATCGGCGGCAGCTTGGCGGCGTCGAGGCGGATTTCATGATCGAAATGCGCGCCGTCGTCGCTGCGCAGCGTGTCCCAGTAGCGGATCGCCTTCTCCCACGCCTCGCCGGTCGGGGCCATCGGCCGGCCCTTGAGGAATTCATAGGCTTTCTCGTCGGGGGCGACGAGGCCGGCGCGGGCGCCGCCTTCGATCGACATGTTGCAGACCGTCATGCGGCCTTCCATGGTCAGCGAGCGGATCGCCTCGCCGGCGTATTCGAGCACGTAGCCGGTGCCGCCCGCGGTGCCGATCTCGCCGATGATGGCCAAGATAATATCCTTGGCGGTGACGCCGTCCGGCAGCTTGCCGTCGACCACCGCGCGCATGTTCTTGGCCTTCTTCTGGATCAGCGTCTGGGTGGCGAGCACATGCTCCACCTCCGAGGTGCCGATGCCATGCGCCAGCGCGCCGAATGCGCCGTGGGTCGAGGTGTGGCTGTCGCCGCACACGATGGTGGTGCCGGGCAGGGTGAAGCCCTGCTCCGGGCCGATGACGTGGACGATGCCCTGACGCTTGTCGAATTCGTTGAAATACTGCACGCCGAATTCGCGGGCGTTCTCGGCCAGCGCGGCGATCTGCTCGGCGCTTTCCGCATCGGGATTGGGCTTGGAGCGGTCGGTGGTCGGCACGTTGTGATCGACCACGGCCAGCGTCTTGCTGGGTGCGCGCACCTTGCGGCCGGTGGTGCGCAGCCCCTCGAAGGCTTGCGGCGACGTGACCTCGTGGACGAGATGCCGGTCGATGTAGAGAAGGCAGGTGCCGTCGGGCTGCTCGTCAACCAGGTGATCGTTCCAGATCTTGTCGTACAGGGTGGTCGCTTTGGCCATGAAAATCGTCCGGATGTCAGGTGGTCGCGGCCGCCGCGCGGCCACAGGTCTCAGAGGCGGCCTTTTTACTCGCTTAACGCGGAAGGTGAAAGTATTCTCGCCGCAAATAGCTCATGCAGGATTACGCGATGTCCCAACGCCCGCCGGTCGCCCCCTACATCACCGTCTCGCCCGCCGCGGCGGCGATCGCCTTCTACACCGCGGCGTTCGATGCGCGGCAGAAGGCGCTGATGCCGGCCATCGACGGGTTGCGGATTCTCCACTGCGAACTGGAGATCAACGGCGGCGCGGTGTTCCTGTCCGATGCCTTCCCGGAATTCGGCATGGCACGCGCGCCGATTCCCGGCGAGCCGGTAACCATGTCGGTGTCGCTCGAATTCGCGACCGGCGAAAAGGTCGATGAAGTGTTCGCGCGCGCCACGAAACTGGGCGCCAAGGGCGAAGTGACGCCGACTTTTTCGTTCTGGGGCACGCGCACCGCGATCGTCCGCGATCCGTTCGGCCATCGCTGGATCATGAACGGCCCGCTGGCGCAGACTTAAAAGCCGGCGTTTCAAGCCGATAAACAATATTCAACAAAAAAAGCGCGGCGACGAGCCGCGCTTTTGTCATTTGCGAAAGAGACGCGCGAGCAGCGGGCGCAATTATGCGCCGGCGGCGGCCTTCGGCGCGTCCTTGTCGCGATTGTCCTGCTTTTCGACGATGCGCGCCGACTTGCCGCGCAGGCCACGCAGATAATACAGCTTGGCGCGACGCACCTTGCCGCGGCGCACGAGCTTGATCGAATCGATCATCGGCGAATAGATCGGGAACACGCGCTCCACGCCCTCGCCGTAGGAAATCTTGCGCACGGTGAAGCTCTCGTGGATGCCGCCGCCGTGACGGCCGATGCAGACGCCTTCATAAGCCTGCACGCGCGAGCGCTCGCCTTCGACGACCTTGACGTTGACGATCACGGTGTCGCCCGGCCCGAAGTCGGGAATGGTCTTCCCGGCGGAAAGCCTGTCGAGCTGTTCCTTGTCGAGCTGTTGAATGAGGTCCATCGCAAAACTCCATCGGCGGCGCGCCCGGAAGGGGCTGCGCGAAAATTCGTATCCAGCATCTGCACGGATTGGCCGGCTCTATACGCCATCGCCGGGCGATTGTCACCCTTCCGTCGCGCTTTTTGGCGGGCCCGGCGGTTTTTCGTCAAGACGGGGTTCCTGACGGGTCTCTTGGCGGGCAGCCCACAGGTCCGGCCGCCGGGTCCGGGTCAGGGCTTCGGCCTGCGCCCGCCGCCAGGCGTCGATGCGGGCATGATCGCCCGACACCAGCACGTCCGGAATGGCGCGGCCCTCGAATGTCTGGGGCCTTGTATAGTGCGGATATTCCAGCAGGCCGTCAGAAAAACTCTCGTCCGTTCCAGAGCTTAGCTTGCCCATGACGCCGGGCAGCAGGCGCACGCAGGCATCCATCAGTACCATGGCGGCGAGTTCTCCGCCCGAGAGCACGTAGTCTCCGATCGAGACTTCCTCGAGTCCGCGGGCCTCGATCACGCGCTGGTCGATACCCTCGAACCGGCCGCAGACGATCAGCGGCCCGGGGCCGTCGGCGAGTTCCGCCACCCGTCGTTGGGTCAGAGGCGCGCCGCGCGGGCTCATCAAGAGGCGCGGACGGGGGAATTCTCGAGTTGTCGCGTTTTCTTCACGCGAACCGGTTCCCACTTCGCTTGAAAACGCTCCAGAGGCGATCTCGGCATCATCGATGGCGCGGGCGAGGACGTCGGCGCGCAGCACCATGCCCGGGCCGCCGCCGGCCGGTGTGTCGTCGACGCTGCGGTGCTTGTCGGTGGCGGCGTCGCGGATGTCGCGGACCTCCAGCGCCCAGATGCCGGACGCCAGCGCCCGTCCCGCGAGACTGACGCCGAGCGGGCCGGGAAACATCTCCGGAAACAGCGTGAGCACGGTGGCGCGCCACATGGGTCGGATGTCGGTAGTCATGATTAGCCCGTCATTGCGAGGAGCAAAGCGACGAAGCAATCCAGTTAATGCCGGCCATTCTGGATTGCTTCGCTCCGCTCGCAATGACGAATTTAGTGAATTTAATCACGGCGGCTCCTCGCCATCGATCTCGCCCGGTATCTCGATCACGACAAAGCCGCCCGCGATATCGACCGTCGGCACCACCGGATCGGTAAACGGCAACAGCAGCGTCGGCCCCTGTGGCGGCGCGATCTCGATGATGTCGCCGGCGCCGAAATTATGGATGGCGACCACCTGACCGATGGCGGCCCCTGCGGCATCGAGCGCGCGCAGGCCGATCAGGTCGGCATGGTAGTATTCGCCCTCGCCGGTTTCGGGCAGCCGGTCGCGGTCGATGTAGAGTTCGAGGCCGTTGAGGCGCTCGGCCTCCTCGCGGGTCGCGATGCCTTTCAGCGCCGCGACCAGATGGTCCTTGGCGATGCGCGCCCGCGCCACCTCGAACCGGCGGGTGCCGTCCTTGGTGGACAGCGGGCCGTAATCGACGACCGCCAGCGGGTCCTCGGTGAACGGCCACAGCCGCACCTCGCCGCGCACGCCATGCGCGGCGCCGATCCTCGCAACGCAGATCCGCGCTAGCGCGGACATGACGTGGCGTTAGGCCTTGGCTTCGGCCGCCTTGCGCTCCTTGCGCGGCACCGCCTTCTCGGGGTTGCTGCGGGCCGGGCGCTTGGCGATGCCGGCGGCATCGAGGAAGCGCAGCACGCGGTCGGACGGCTGCGCGCCCTTGGCGAGCCACGCCTTCACCTTGTCGAGGTCGAGCTTGAGGCGCGCCTCGTTGTCCTTCGGCAGCAGCGGGTTGAAGTGGCCGAGGCGCTCGATGAAGCGGCCGTCGCGGGGGAAGCGCGAATCGGCGACGACGACGTGATAGACCGGGCGCTTCTTGGTGCCGGCGCGGGCAAGGCGGATAACGACTGACATTGAATTCTCCGTTGATGTGTTGGTTTCGATTCAGCTCACGTCCGTCATTGCGAGGAGCGTAGCGACGAAGCAATCCAGCTTTATGGAAGGATGGATTGCTTCGCTTCGCTCGCAATGACGAAAATTCTCACTCTCATTTCTTTTTGCCGATGCCCGGAAAGCCTCCGAGGCCCGGCAATGTCGGTTTCCCAAGACCCGGCAGGCCGGGAAAATCTTTCGGCAGCGACGGCGCGCCCTGCGGAATTCCGCCGGGCATCTTCGCTGCAAGCTCTTTCATCGCTTCGGCCGACGGCATGCCGCCACCGCCGAAGCCCATCATCTGCGCCATGCCCGCCAGCGGGCCGCGCTGCTTGCCCTGACCCATGGCCTTCATCATGTCGGCCATGTTCCGGTGCATCTTGAGCAGCTTGTTGAGGTCCTCGACCTTGAGGCCGGCGCCGGCGGCGATGCGCTTCTTGCGGCTGGCCTTGAGGATGTCGGGGTTCTTGCGCTCCTCGCGCGTCATCGAATCGACCAGCGCGATCTGCCGCTTGACGACCTTGTCGTCGAGATTGGCGGCGGCGATCTGGTTCTTCATCTTGGCGATGCCCGGCATCATGCCGAGCAGGCCGCCGAGGCCGCCCATGGTCTGCATCTGGGCGAGCTGGTCGCGCAGATCGGCAAGGTCGAACTTGCCCTTGCGCATCTTCTCGGCGACGCGCGCGGCCTTCTCCGCGTCGATATGCGCGGCGGCTTTCTCCACCAGCGACACCACGTCGCCCATGCCGAGAATGCGGCCGGCGATGCGCGAAGGATGGAAGTCCTCCAGCGCGTCGGTTTTTTCGCCGGTGCCGATCAGCTTGATCGGCTTGCCGGTGACGGCGCGCATCGACAGCGCCGCGCCGCCGCGGCCGTCGCCATCGACGCGCGTCAGCGCGATGCCGGTGAGGCCGACGCGTTCGTTGAAGGCGCGGGCGAGATTGACCGCGTCCTGGCCGGTCAGCGAGTCGGCCACCAGCAGAATTTCGTGCGGCTGGGCCGAGGCTTTCACCTCCGCCGCTTCCGTCATCATCTCCTCGTCGAGGGTGGTGCGGCCGGCGGTGTCGAGCAGCACCACGTCGTAGCCGCCGAGTTTCGCGGCCTGCAGCGCGCGCTGGGCGATCTGCACCGGCTGCTGTCCGGCGACGATGGGCAGCGTCTCGACGGCGAGATCGCGTCCGAGCACCGCGAGCTGTTCCTGCGCGGCCGGGCGATAGACGTCGAGCGACGCCATCAGCACCTTCTTCTTGTCGCGCTGGGTCAGGCGGCGGGCGAGCTTGGCGGTGGTGGTGGTCTTGCCGGAGCCCTGCAGACCGACCATCATGATCGCGACCGGCGCGGGGGCGTTGAGATCGATGAGCTGGTCGTCGGAGCCGAGCGTCGCGATCAATTCGTCATGAACGATCTTGACGACCATCTGGCCCGGGGTCACCGACTTGACCACCGTGGCGCCGATCGCCTGTTCGCGCACCCTGTCGGTGAAGGTCCGCACCACCTCGAGGGCGACGTCGGCCTCCAGCAAAGCGCGGCGGATTTCGCGCATGGCGGCATCGACATCGGCTTCCGACAGCGCGCCGCGCCCGGTCAGCCGGTCGAGAATGCCTCCAAGCCTTTCCGACAGATTGTCGAACATCGCGGCCTTACCTGTTGCTCCCGCAGGAGATGAAGCTCCAAACACGTTCACGCCCGAGGGCGCACAGCGCTGTCGGGCGTTGGCCTCCGGCATCCAGCACCGGGCGGCGGGTCGAAAAGGAACACTTTCCGAGAATTGCGGCGGTTAAACCCCCGAAAGCCGCCGAAGTCAAGGAAAGCGGCGGTGCGGCGGGTTTGAGATCGCCGCGCGGATCGCCATATCGGGGCCGATGACACCTGCCGTCCTGCCAAGTCCCAGGTTTTCACCTGCCGTCTGTGAGCGTCTCGCATGAAAAACTATCCCGGTCCGCTCTCGGATCACTTTGACGGGACACGGTTTTTCGATCCCCACGGGGCCGCGCCGAAAGGTTTCGGAGCGATCCTGCGCTGGCAATTCGGGCAACGGCAGCGCAGCCGGTGGCCGGACCGGGTTCCAAGCCCCTATTCCGATATCCCGCCGCAGCGGGTGAGCGGCGGCCGGGCGCGGTTCTCCTTCGTCGGGCATGCGAGCTGGCTGATCCAGACCGCGGACCTGAACATCCTGATCGATCCGGTGTGGTCGGAGCGGGCGTCGCCGGTCGCCTTCGCCGGGCCGAAGCGGGTCAATGATCCCGGCATCCCTTTCGATCGCCTGCCGCCGATCGACGTCGTGCTGGTCTCGCACGGCCATTACGATCACCTCGACCTCGCGACGCTGGCGAAACTCGCCGCGAAATTCGCGCCGCGCGTCGTCACCCCGCTCGGCAACGAAGTCACCATGCGGGCCCGCAATGCGGCGATCCGCGCCGAAGCCTATGACTGGCACCAGCGGGTGGAGATCGGCGGCGGCGTCGCCGTTCACCTCGTGCCGACTCGGCACTGGAGCGCGCGCGGCGTGTTCGACCGCAACAAGGCGCTGTGGGCGAGCTTCGTCATCGAGACGCCGGCCGGGGCCATCTATGCGGTGGGCGATTCCGGTTACGGCGATGGCGGCCATTTCCGCCGCGTGCGCGAGGTCCATGGCGCACCGCGCGTGGCGCTGTTGCCGATCGGCGCCTACGAGCCGCGCTGGTTCATGCGCGATCAGCACATGAATCCGGAGGATGCGGTGAAGGCGCTGGCCGACTGCGGGGCCGCGATGGCGCTGGCGCACCACCACGGCACCTTCCAGTTGACCGACGAGGCCATCGACGCGCCGGTCAACGATCTGGCGACGGCGCTGGATGCGGCCGGCGTCGCGCGCGACAGATTCGTCGCGCTGAAGCCGGGCCAGGTGTTCGAACTGGAATGACGGCCGCCGTTACGGCGCCTTCGGCTTGATCTCGTAGGTCACGCCCACCGTCAGCCGCAGCGTTTCCTCGCCCTGTGCCACCGGCGTCGGCGCGGCCATGGCGGCTGACATCCTGGCGCGCATCGGCGCCGGCCCGGGGGCGGTTTCTTCCGCGATGCTGAGCGGCGCGCCGAGCGTGACATGGGCCGCGCCGGCGTAAATTTCCGCCTTGCGCCGGGCGTCGGCGATGGCCTCGACCCGCGCCTCGTCGAGCAGCTTCGAGGCTTTCGAGACCGAGAAGCTGATGCCGCTGATTTCGTTGGCGCCCGCGCTCACCAGCACGTCGATAGTGTCGGCGATCTTGGTGATGTCGCGGATGGTGACGGTGACGCGGTTGCTGGCGCGGTAGCCGACGATCTGGAACGGCGCGTTGGGGGTGCGCCCCGGTACGCTTTGCGGCGACAGCGACAGCCGCGAGGTCTGGATGTCGCGCTCGGCGATGCCGGCGTTCTTCAGCGCCTGCAGCACGCCGTTCATCGCCTTGTTGTTGGCGTCGCTGGCCTCGCGCGCGGTCTTCGCCTCGGTGGTGACGCCGCTGTCGATCTGCGCCAGGTCCGGCGGCACCGAAATGGTGGCCTCGCCGATCACCGAGATGGCGGGCGGCGGGACCTGTGCGAGCGCGGCCGATGCGGAGGCGGCAAGGGCGATCGCGGCGATGAGGGCAGGGGCGCGCATGGTCTGGAACTCCGGTGCTACTTGAGCGGGACGAAAACGTTGATGACGAGCTTGTCTTCCGCCGTGGTCAGCGGATCGGTGACGTATTCCTCGATGAAGGTGTCCCGCGCTTCGAGCTTCTTCTCGTCGAGGTGGTTGGTGATCGCCTCATAGGTGTTGTCCATGTTGTCGTAGGATCCCCGATGGACGAATTTCAACGTCCGCCCGTCCGGGGAGTTGCCCATGGCCATGCCCTTGGGCAGGTTTTTCGGCTCCTGATCGACCGGGATTTCGGCCAGAAAGGTAAAGCCGCTGTCGTCGGTGGTGGTGTAGACGATCAGGGATGAGCCGGCTGGCTTGATGCCCTGGCTGTCGAGCGTGGACGACAGGGTTTTCAGCGATCCGACGACCGTCTCGAACGCCGAATCCCAGGTTCCCGATCCCTTGAGGGTGACGACCTTGCGGGCGGTGAGCGCCTGTTCCTCGCCGAACGGATCGCCGCTGCGCACGCCGGCCGCGGCCGGAGGTGAGGGTGGCGTCGCCGGGGTGTCGGCGCTGGTCGGCGGGGCGGCGGGAGCGGTCCCTTCCACGGCCGGCGGGTTCGCCGGGACGATTGGGGCGGCGGCGGAAGGCTCGGGGGTGGCTGCGGGCGCTGTCGTCGGGGCCGGTGCCACCGGGGCCTGGGGTGTCTGCGAGGTGGTCCAGACGGCCGCCGCCACCACCAGCGCCATCACGGCGAGAACGACGATGCGGGTGTTGGTCATCCAGTGGTCTCCATCGGCGCCAAAGGCCGTTTTGCCGCTCCCGGGCGAAGCGGCAGGGTAACACGAATCTGCCGGCGCCCCGCCGCCGCAGAGCCATGCGGACAAAGTGCGGCCAATCTCTGGCCGTGGCGCAGGATCCGGCATGCAGGATTGCACGGCGGCTCTGGCCAAGTCCGCCGGCCTTCGCCATATAGGCGCAGGACAGGACATCCCCATGAGCGCGCTCGCCAACCATTCCTTCGCCAAGATGAACGGCATCGGCAACGAGATCGTCGTTGTCGATCTGCGTGATTCGGCGGCCACCGTCACCCCCGATGACGCCCGCGCCATCGCCTCGCCCCAGGGGGTGCCCTTCGACCAGTTGATGGTGCTGCTGCCGCCGCGCACCCCGGGCACCAGCGCCTTCGTGCGGATCTACAACAGCGACGGCTCGGAGGCGGGCGCTTGCGGCAACGGCATGCGCTGTGTCGCCCGCCAGGTATTTCAGGACAGCGGTGGCGACGCGCTGACGTTCGAGACGGCGGCGGGTCTCCTCAACTGCTGGCGGGGCCCGACACCCGATCTGTTCACCGTGGACATGGGTGCGCCGAAGTTCGGCTGGCGGGACATTCCGCTGGCGGAGGAATTCCGCGACACCCGCTACATCGAATTGCAGGTCGGGCCGATCGACGCGCCGGTGCTGCATTCGCCGTCCGTGGTCAGCATGGGCAATCCGCACGCGATCTTCTGGGTGGACGATATCGACGCCTACGATCTCGCGCGCTTCGGGCCGCTCCTGGAAAACCACCCGATCTTTCCCGAGCGCGCCAACATCACGCTGGCCCACGTGGTCGATCGCGAACATATCGTGATGCGCACCTGGGAGCGCGGCGCGGGCCTGACCCGGGCCTGCGGCTCGGCCGCCTGCGCCACCGCGGTCGCCGCCGCGCGGTTGAAGCGGACCGGGCGCACGGTGCGCATGACGCTGCCCGGCGGCGATCTGACCATCGTCTGGTGCGAGGGCGACGATCACGTGCTGATGACCGGGCCGGCGGCGTTCGAGTTCGAAGGCCGGTTCGATCCGGCGCTGTTCGCGCGCGCATCGTGACATGACGGTCGAGGTCGTCACCTTCGGCTGCCGCCTCAATCTGGCTGAATCGGAGACGATGCACGCCGAGGCGGAAGGCGCGGGCCTGCGCGACACCGTCGTCGTCAACACCTGCGCGGTCACCAGCGAGGCGGTGGCGCAGGCGCGCCAGACCATCCGCCGCTTGCGGCGCGAGCAGCCGGAACGCCGGATCATCGTCACCGGCTGCGCGGCGCAGACCGATCCGGACATGTTTGCGGCGATGCCGGAAGTTGATCGCGTGCTCGGCAACGATGACAAGATGCACGCTGACGCCTGGCGCGCGACGCACCGTGCGTTCGATGGCGACGATGGCGAAAAGCTCGCCGTCTCCGACATCATGGCGGTGCGGGAGATGGCGCCGCATCTTGTCGCGGGATTTCAAAGTGGCCTGCCGCGCGTGTTCGTGCAGGTGCAGAACGGCTGCGATCATCGTTGCACCTTCTGCATCATTCCGTTCGGGCGCGGCCATTCGCGCTCGGTGGCGATGGGCGCGGTGGTCGATCAGGTGCGCGCGCTGACCGAGGCCGGCCATGCCGAGATCGTGCTCACCGGCGTCGATCTCACGAGCTATGGCGCGGACCTGCCTGGCGCGCCGAAGCTCGGCATGCTGGTCAAGCAGATCCTCAAGCACGTGCCGGACTTGAAGCGGTTGCGCATCTCCTCGATCGATTCCATCGAGGCGGACCGCGACCTGCTCGACGCCATCGCCACCAGCGAGCGGCTGATGCCGCATCTGCATCTGTCGTTGCAGGCCGGCGACGATCTCGTCCTCAAGCGGATGAAGCGGCGGCACAGCCGCGCCGACGCCATCGGCTTCTGTGAACAGGTGCGGCGGCTGCGGCCGGACATCGCGCTCGGGGCCGACATCATCGCGGGCTTTCCCACCGAGACCGAGGCGATGTTCGCGCGCTCGCTCGATCTCGTCGGGGACTGCGGCCTCACCTTCCTGCATGTGTTTCCGTATTCGCCGCGTCCCGGCACGCCGGCGGCGCGGATGCCGCAGGTCGATGGCCGCGTCATCCGCGAGCGCGCGCGGCGGCTGCGTGCGCAGGGTGAGGCGGCATTGCGCCGCAGGCTCGTGGCGGAAATCGGCGCGGCGCGCGACGTGCTGGTGGAAAGCGCGACGCAGGGCCGCACCGAGCACTTCATTCCCGTCGCACTCGTGGATCAGACGCAGGGCGCGGTGCGCAGAATGACCATCGCCGGCCATGACGGCGCGCGCCTGCATGTGTGAGCGGCGCGAGGCCCGTCGCGCAGCCTTGTTTTCTTCAAATTGCGCCGCAATTGGTGTAGGGACGTTGTCACGGATCGGCGGCGCGCCGATGACGATGCGGGGAGATCGATTCTCCGCGGGCACAGGCCATATGAGGCCGGGAGAAGTTCCATGTCGCTCGACGCCGACGTGATGGTCGATCGCCGCCGGATCCGGCGCAAGCTGACGTTCTGGCGGGTGGTGGCGGCGCTGTGCGTCATCGCCGCGGTGCTCGCGGTGGCGGTGGCGGTCACCCCCGCCGGCCGCGAGGCGCTGACCGGCTCGCGCGCCATCGCCCGCGTCAAGATCGACGGGCTGATCCGCAGCGATCAGGCGCGCGTCGAGGCGCTGGAGCGGCTGGAGCGCTCGTCCGCGTCCGCCGTCATCGTTCATATCAATTCGCCGGGCGGCACCACCTCGGGCTCCGAGCAGTTGTTTGACGCCCTGACCCGGCTCAAGGCGAAAAAGCCGCTGGTGGTGGTGGTGGAAGGGCTCGCCGCCTCGGGCGGCTACATCGCGGCGCTGGCCGCCGACCAGATCGTCGCCCAGCAGACCTCACTGGTCGGCTCCATCGGCGTCCTGTTCCAGATTCCCAATGTGTCGGAACTGCTCAAGACCGTGGGCGTCAAGATCGAGGAGGTGAAGTCCTCGCCGCTGAAGGCCGCGCCCAACGGCTACGAGCCGACCAGTCCGGAGGCGCGCGCGGCGCTCGACGCGCTGGTGAAGGATTCCTACGCCTGGTTCCGCGATCTGGTGAAGACCCGCCGCAACATGGACGACGCGACGCTGCAGACCGTGGCCGACGGCCGCGTCTTCACCGGCCGTCAGGCGGTGGGGCTCAAGCTGATCGACCAACTCGGCGACGAGAAGACCGCCGTCGCCTGGCTGGAGTCCCAGAAGAACATTCCCGCCGGCCTGCCGGTGCGGGATTTCCGGCTTGCGCCGCGCCTCAGTGACATGACTTTCCTGCGGGCCACCGCCGCGGTGGCGCTGGAGGCGATCGGGCTTGGCGCGCTCGCCCAGCGGCTGGAGCAGTCCGGCGTGGCGCAGGCGGTCGATCGCCTCGGGCTCGACGGATTGCTGGTGCTGTGGGCACCGTCGGCGGCGAATGCCGTGCCGTGATGGCGGCAAAATCGTGTTTCCGCCGCATCGCGGCGGGGGCCTCAACAACGAATTCCTGTGTTTGTCACGCGATTTAGCAGCGGTCCCAGCGCAATTCGCGACTTGACAGTTCAAGGCTTTTTCAAGGAAATGGCGGTCCGCCCGTCACGGATCCTGCACTCGATGATCAAATCCGAACTCGTTCAGCGTATCGCCGAGCATAACCCGCATCTCTATCAGCGGGATGTCGAGAACATCGTGAATGCCATCCTCGATGAGATTGTCGCAGCGCTGGCGCGCGGCGATCGCGTCGAACTGCGTGGTTTCGGCGCGTTCTCGGTGAAGCATCGCCCCGCCCGCTCCGGCCGCAATCCGCGCACCGGCGAGCACGTTCCGGTGGAACAGAAGAGCGTGCCGTTCTTCAAGACCGGCAAGGAAATGCGCGAGCGGCTCAACCGCGACGCCGTCGCCGAGGAAGCGGTCGCGGTCACCTGATCGGTCCGGGCTTTCCGAGGCCGGGCGGCGAACGGATCGGGAGGCGTTTCGTTTGCGTCGCGCCGTTCGCGTCGCAATGCTGCCACGCCGGACATCGAGGACATGATGCTGCGCAAGATCGTCAATGTCGTGGTGGTGCTGCCGCTGGCGATCCTGTTCGTCGCCTTCGCCGTGGCCAACCGCCATGTGGTGACCCTGTCATTCGATCCTTTCAATTCGGCCGATCCGGCGCTCGGGGTGAAGCTGCCGCTGTTCGCGGTGATCATCGTGGTGGCGATGTTCGGCGTGCTCGCCGGCGGGGTGGCGGTCTGGTTCGGTCAGGGCCGATGGCGCAAGGCGGCGCGCCGGCACGAGGCCGAGGCGCGGCAGGCCCGCACCGAACTGGCCGAATTGCGCGGCCAGCAGGCTGCGCCGTCGTCGGTGGGGACGCAGGTTCCGGCCCTCGCTCCCGGCCTGCCCTATCCGGCCATCGGGCGAGACAAGCACGGCGCGACGTTGTAGAACCCGGCCCATCGCCCCGATCCCGCGGCCCGGTTTGCTGCGGGGTGGAACGTGCTTTGAAACCAACCGACCCGGACGTCATGCCACTCGCTGTGAAAATCTGCGGCCTGTCGACGCGCGAGACCCTCGAGGTCGCGCTCGATGCCGGCGCGGACATGGTGGGCTTCGTCTTTTTCCCGGCGTCGCCGCGCCATGTCGGTCTCGGCGTCGCGCGCGAACTGGGCCGGCAGGCCAAGGGCCGCGCGCTCAAGGTGGCGCTGACGGTGGATGCCGACAACGCCACGCTGGAGAACTGCATCGAGGCGGTGCAGCCGCAACTGCTGCAGCTTCACGGCTCCGAGAGCGTGGCGCGGGTGCGCGACATCAAGCAGACCTTCGGCCTGCCGGTGATGAAGGCGCTTGCGGTCGCGACCGCCGACGACCTCGCCGGTCTCGCCGGTTACGCCGCGGTGGCGGACCGCATCCTGTTCGACGCCCGCGCCCCGAAGGACGCCACCCGCCCCGGCGGGCTCGGCGTGCCGTTCGACTGGCGTTTGCTTGAGCACATCAACCTGTCGATCCCGTTCATGGTGGGCGGCGGTCTCAATCCCGGCAACGTCGCCGAGGCGATCCGCGTCACTGGCGCCGGCGGCGTCGATGTGTCGTCCGGGGTGGAAAGCGCGCCGGGCGTGAAGGACCCCGACCTGATCCGCGCCTTCATCCGCACCGCGCGCGCGGCGCACAGCGTTCAGGCCGTTTCCCATGCGTGACGGGATCGCAATTCAACGCCGGTCGTCATGTCCGGGCATCGCCGTTGGTGGAACGGCGTCGCTTCCGCTTGCCCATGCCCGGGCATCCGCGCCTGCTGTCAGTGTCAAACAAGACGTGGATGGCCGGACTGAATCCGGCCATGACGAAGGACGGTCATGACTCTCGCAAAACCCAATTCCTTCCGGTCCGGTCCCGACGAGCGCGGGCATTTCGGCATTTTCGGCGGCCGCTATGTCGCCGAAACCCTGATGCCGCTGATCCTCGATCTGGAAAAAGCCTATGCCGAGGCCAAGGCCGATCCGGCGTTCCAGCGCGAGATGAACGGCTATCTCAAGGACTATGTCGGCCGGCCGTCGCCGCTGTATTTCGCCGAGCGCCTCACCGAGCATCTCGGCGGCGCCAAGATCTACTTCAAGCGCGAGGAGCTCAACCACACCGGTTCGCACAAGGTCAACAACGTGCTGGGCCAGATCATGGTGGCGCGGCGCATGGGCAAGAAGCGCATCATCGCCGAGACCGGCGCGGGCCAGCACGGCGTCGCCACCGCGACGCTGTGCGCGCGCTTCGGCCTCGAATGCATCGTCTACATGGGCGCGGTGGACGTCGAGCGTCAGCAGCCTAACGTGATCCGCATGGAGATGCTGGGCGCGAAGGTGGTGCCGGTGCAGTCCGGCTCGCGCACGCTCAAGGATGCGATGAACGACGCGCTGCGCGACTGGGTCACCAATGTCGCCACCACGTTCTACTGCATCGGCACGGTGGCGGGGCCGCACCCGTACCCCGCGATGGTGCGCGACTTCCAGTCGATCATCGGCCACGAGACGCGCACGCAGATGCAGGAGGCGGAAGGCCGGCTGCCGGATTCGCTGATCGCCTGCATCGGCGGCGGCTCCAACGCCATGGGCCTGTTCCATCCCTTCCTCGACGATCCGGGCGTGGAGATTTTCGGCGTCGAGGCGGCGGGCCACGGCCTCACCCAACTGCACGCGGCCTCAATCGCCGGCGGCCGCCCCGGCGTGCTGCACGGCAACCGCACCTATCTGTTGATGGACGACGACGGCCAGATCCAGGACGCGCATTCGATCTCGGCGGGTCTCGATTATCCCGGCATCGGCCCGGAGCATTCGTGGCTGCACGAGACCGGCCGCGTCACCTATCTCTCCGCCACCGACGACGAGGCGCTGGCGGCGTTTCAACTGCTGTCGCGGCTGGAGGGCATCATCCCGGCGCTGGAGCCGGCGCACGCCATCGCCAAGGTGATGGATCTCGCGCCAAAGCGGCCGAAGGATCATCTGATGGTGGTCAATCTCTCCGGGCGCGGCGACAAGGACGTGCCGCAGGTCGGCGACATTCTGAAGGGCAAGAACAAGTGACCACGCGCATCGACACCCGTTTCGCCGAGTTGAAGAAGGAAGGCCGCGCCGCGTTCGTCACCTTCGTGATGGCCGGCGATCCCGATCTCGCCACCTCGCTCGCGATCATCAAGGCGCTGCCGCAGGCCGGCGCCGACATCATCGAGATCGGCATGCCGTTCACCGATCCGATGGCCGACGGCCCCGCCATTCAGGCGGCAGGCCTGCGCGCGCTGAAGGCCGGCACCACGCTGCGGAAGACACTGCAACTGGTGCGCGATTTCCGCGCCGGCGACGCCACCACGCCGATCGTGCTGATGGGCTATTACAACCCGATCTATATCTACGGCGTCGATCCGTTTCTGGCCGACGCCAAGGCGGCCGGGGTCGATGGTCTCATCATCGTCGATCTGCCGCCGGAGGAGGACACCGAGTTGTGTCTGCCGGCGCTGCAGGCCGGGCTCAATTTCATCCGCCTCGCCACACCCACCACCGACGACAAGCGGCTTCCCGCCGTGCTCGCGAACACCTCGGGCTTCGTCTATTACGTGTCGATCACCGGCATCACCGGTTCGGCCAGCGCCGACAGCACCCAGGTATCGGCGGCGGTGGCGCGGATCAAGCGCCATACCCAACTGCCGGTCTGCGTCGGCTTCGGCATCCGCACGCCGGACGCCGCGCGCGCCATCGCGCAGGTGGCCAATGGCGCGGTGGTCGGTTCCGCGCTGGTCGATGCGTTGCGCGCGAGCCTCGATGGCGAGGGCCGCGCCACGGCGAAGACGGTGTCCGCGGTGGCGGATCTCGCGAGCGCGCTGGCGCAGGGCGTGCGCGGCGCCCGGCAGGCCGCGGAATAGGTGTCGTCCTCATCCCTCGGGGATGGAGACGTCACCAATCGCACCTCATATGTGATGGACAGGGAGTCCTCTCATGAACTGGTTGACCAATGTCGTTCCGCCGAAGATCCGCAGCTTCCTCAAGCGCGAGACGCCGGAGAACCTGTGGATCAAGTGCCCGGATACCGGGCAACTGGTGTTCTACAAGGATGTCGAGCAGAACCAGTTCGTCATTCCCGGCTCGAACTATCACATGCGCATGGGCGCGACCGCGCGGCTGAAGTCGATCTTCGATAACGAGACTTGGTACGACGTGGCGCTTCCCGCGGTCACCGCCGATCCGCTCAAGTTTCGCGACGAGCGGCGCTATGCCGACCGCATCAAGGACGCGCGCGCCAAGACCGGCATGAACGATGCGGTCAAGGTCGGCTATGGCAAGCTCGAAGGCAACGCCGTGGTGGTCGCGGTGCAGGATTTCGATTTCATGGGCGGCTCGCTCGGCATGGCGGCGGGCGAAGCGGTGGTGAAAGGGCTCGAACTCGCGGTCGAGAAGAAATCGCCCTTCATCATGTTCGCGGCGTCCGGCGGCGCGCGGATGCAGGAAGGCATCCTGTCGCTGATGCAGATGCCGCGCACCACGGTGGCGATCCAGATGCTGCGCGAAGCGCGCCAGCCCTATATCGTGGTGCTGACCAATCCCACCACCGGCGGCGTCACCGCGTCCTACGCCATGCTCGGCGACGTGCAGATCGCGGAGCCCGGTGCGCTGATCGGCTTCGCCGGTGCGCGCGTCATCGAACAGACCATCCGCGAGAAGCTGCCGGAAGGATTCCAGCGCGCCGAATATCTCAAGGAGCACGGCATGGTGGACATGGTGGTGCATCGCCACGAGCTGCGTCCGACGCTGGCGCGGCTGTGCCGCCTGCTCACCAAGGCGCCGCCGGTCGAAGCGACGGCCGCGCCGGTGGCACCGCCGGTCGATCTGCCTGAGGCGGCGTCGCCGGCGTGACGGTGCCCGCGGCCAAATCTCCGTCGCCGCCCTATGGCGACATTCTCGCGCGGCTGGCATCGCTGCATCCCAAGCGCATCGATCTCACGCTTGACCGCGTGCGCCGCCTGCTCGACCGCCTCGGTCACCCCGAGGTGCGTATCCCGCCGGTGATCCATGTCGCGGGCACCAACGGCAAAGGCTCGACGGTGGCGTTCCTGCGCGCCGTTCTGGAAGCGGCGGGCCTGCGCGTGCATGTCTACACCTCGCCGCATCTGGTGCGCTTCAACGAGCGCTTCCGCCTCGGCCGCCCCGGTGGCGGCGTACTGATTTCCGACGAGGAGCTGCGCGTCGCGCTCGACCGTTGCGAGCGCGTCAATGCCGGCGAGCCGATCACGATTTTCGAGATCGAGACCGCCGCGGCGTTCTGCCTGTTCGCCGACCACGCGGCGGATGTCACGCTGCTGGAGGTCGGCCTCGGCGGCCGGCTCGACGCTACCAATGTGATCGAACGGCCGCTCACCAGCGTCATTTCCACCGTCGGCATGGATCATGTCGAATTTCTCGGCGACACGCTGGCGAAGATCGCGACCGAGAAGGCCGGCATCATCAAGCGCGGCGTGCCGGTGGTCTGCGCCGCGCAGCCGGCGGAGGCCGAGGCCGCGATCGAACAGGTGGCGAGACGCGCGGGCGCGCCGCTGCATGCGGCGATGCAGGACTGGCACGTCAACATCGAGAACGGGCGGCTGGTCTATTCGGACGAGCGCGGGCTGCTCGATCTGCCGGCGCCGCGCCTGTTCGGGCGGCACCAGGTCGACAATGCCGGCCTCGCCATCGCGGCGTTGCGCGCTATTCCCGCGTTGCGGATCGAAGCCGCGGCGTTCGAGCAGGGCATCGCGCGGGCCGAGTGGCCGGCGCGGATGCAGCGGCTGTCGGCGGGCCGGCTGGTCGAGGCCGCGCCGAAAGACGCGGAGGTGTGGCTCGATGGCGGCCACAATCCCGATGGCGGCCGCATCGTCGCGGCGGCGCTCGGAGATCTGGAGGAGCGCGTGCCGCGGCCGCTGGTGGTGATCGCCGGCATGATGGGCAACAAGGACGCGCGCGGCTTTCTCGCCAATTTCGCCGGGCAGACCCGCCATATCATCGCGGTGGCGATTCCCGATCAGGACAACGCCATGCCGCCGGCCGTATTGGCCGAGGCCGCGCGCGCGCTCGACATGCGGGTCGAGACGGCGTCGAGCGTCGAAGCGGCGCTGCGCCGGATCGCGACGCTGGCCTATGACGTGCCGCCGCGCATTCTCATCACCGGCTCGCTCTATCTCGCCGGCCATGTGCTGGCCGAGAACGGCACGCTGCCGCAATAATTTTCGTCATGGCCGACCAGAAACAAAAACGGCCGGTGATGTCACCGGCCGTTTTCATCGTCTCATTCAAGCAGGATCACACCGCAGCGCTGATCCACTGCTGCAGCTTGGCCTTGGGCGCGGCGCCGACCTGACGCGAGGCCATCTCGCCGCCCTTGAAGATCATCAGGGTCGGGATCGACATCACGCCGTATTTCGACGCCGTCTTCGGGCTCTCGTCGACGTTGAGCTTGACGATCTTGACCTTGTCGCCCATGGCGCCGGCGATCTCGTCGAGCGCGGGGGCGATCATGCGGCAAGGGCCGCACCATTCCGCCCAGAAATCGACCACCACCGGGCCGGTGGCATGCAGCACTTCCTTCTCGAAATCGCTATCCGAAACCTTGCCCACGCTCATGTCGTTCTGCCTCGCTGGATGCATGGCGCGCAAAGGAATCGCGCGCGAAAAACGTGACCTCAACCTATGAACGCGCCCGGGCATGGTCAAGGCCGCCCGCCGCGCCGCATGGGTATCGGACACTATTCGATGCGGCCGGAAATCCGTGTTGATTCAATGAATTATGGCCGGATCGGGGTTGGTCGGGCGCGGCCGACCGGCGTCAGGTGAGGATCGATTGCAGCTCTGCGTCCAGCGCGGAGGCGGGAATCTCCATCCACGCGGCGGTCTCGGTCCACACCAGCGCGCAGCGCACCGCGCGGTCCGGATAGAGCTGTCGCAGCACGCTGCGATAGAGCGCGAGCTGATGCAGATAGGCGCGCGGCGCCCCGGTGACGCTGCGCGGGGGAGCGTGATTGGTCTTGTAATCGACGATCAGCACCGCGTCCGGCGTCACCACCAGCCGGTCGATCTGGCCGGACACCAGCGCCGGCGGCTTGCCAGGGCGCGCCACGCGCCCGGCGACCGAGACTTCCGCCCGGCTTCCGGCTGCGAACAACGGCGCGAAATCGGGCGCGGCGAGCAGGGCGACAACCTGCTGCGCCAGCGCCGCACGGGCGTCGGCGTCAAACCCGTCTCCGGCATGGCGGTCGAGATAGTCGCGCGCCGCGCCCGCGCGATGTTCGGGCGCGATATCCGGCAGCGATTGCAGCAGGCGGTGGGTGAGGGCACCGCGCTTCAGCGTACGCTCGCGGGCCATGCGCGCCTCGTCAGGGGCCACAGCGCGGCTGTCGTCCTCGCTATCCGCGGCGTCCGAGGGCCGCAGCACCACCTCGGCCGCGTCGTCGCGGGGCGCCGGCGCGCTCAGCCAGGACGGCGTGTCCGGGGCGCGCAGTGCGGGTGGTGCGGCCGCCGCAGGAGCGGTTGGTTCCGTGTCGTCGCTGCGTGAGAAGCGCTGCACCGGGCCGTGTGCGGTCTCGAGACTGTCGTGTTGCAGGCCGGATGCGCGCAGGCCGTTGTCGATCAGGTCGTACCACGATTGCGGCCGCACCGCCTTGACGTTGCCGGGCAGCACGCCGCCCACGATCAGCCGGTCGGCGGCGCGCGTCATCGCCACATAGAGCAGACGGCGGTACTCGTCCTCGGCCTCGTCCTTCATGGCGGCGCGGGCGGCGGCCACCGGGGCGGGGTCGTCGGCCTTGCGTCCGCCCCACAGCACCACGCCGGGAGCGTGGGGCGCGGCATTGCCCTGCGGCAGGCGGATCAGGCTGAGGCGCTGGGAATCCGCCGGCGAGGTGGTGGTGTCGATCAGGAACACCACCGACGCTTCGAGCCCCTTGGCGCCGTGCACGGTCATCACCCGCACCTCGTCGCGGGCGATCTCCATGTCGCGTTTCACTTCGGTGTCGGCGGCGCGCAGCCACGCCATGAAGCCTTGCAGCGACGCCGGCGCCTTCTGCTCGAAGCTCAATGCCAGTTCGAGGAATTCGTCGAGGGCGTCGTTGGCCTCGAGACCGAGCCGGGCGAGGATGCGCGCGCGGCCGCCGTCGCCGCCGAGCAGCCACGCGTAGAAGGTGAAGGGCGAATCGCTCGCCGCGCGCCGCTCGCAGGCGACGAGGCGCTGCAGGGCGGCGGCGTATTTTTCGCTGGCTGCGGCATGCGCTGCCAGCGCCTCGCGCAGCGTGCCCTCGCGCTGCGGCGCGAGGACGAGCAGATCGTCGTCGTCGAGGCCGAACAGCGGGCTCTTGAGCGCCACCGCCAATGCGAGGTCGTCGCGCGGCAGCAGCAGCGCGTCGGCGAGATGCATCAGGTCGATGACCGCGATGTGCTCGGTCAGCTTGAGGCGATCCGCGCCGGCGACAGGAATGCCGGCATGTTTCAGCGCCTGGATGACGGCGTCGAACGCCTTGCCGCGCCGGCGCACCAGAATGAGAACATCGCCGAAGCTCATGCGGCGGCGGTGGCCGCGCGGGCCGGTCATGGTCCCCGCCGCGATCAGGGCGCGGATTTCGTCCTGCACCCGCCGCGCCAGCCGCACCTCGGGGCTGGTTTCGGCGACCGCGTCGAACGCCGCCTGCCACCCTTCGATCTCCGGCCGCTCCGCGGGCTTCTCCAACTCCCACAGATCGACCAGCGCCGGAGCCGCGTCACCCAGCGCGCTGTGCACCGGATAGCTGTTCTCGACGGCGTGGATGCTCTTGTAGATCGCGGCGTCGCGGAACACGTAATCGACCGATTGCAGGATGGCGCGGCCGGAGCGGAACGAATGCTGGAACGTGACCTTCTCGAAGCGCAGTTGCGCGTCACGGAAGCGCGTTTCCATCTCGCGGCGGCGGTGGTCGAATTCGCGCGGAGCCGCGCCCTGAAACGAGAAGATCGACTGCTTCTCGTCGCCGACGGCGAAGATGGTGCGCTTGACGCCATCGCGCGCGCCCGCACCGGCGGTGAATTCCGCGGTCAGCTGCGCGATGATGTCCCACTGGCGCGGACTGGTGTCCTGCGCCTCGTCGATCAGCACATGATCGACGCCGCGGTCGAGC
This sequence comes from Bradyrhizobiaceae bacterium, assembly GCA_020544565.1. GTDB lineage: Bacteria > Pseudomonadota > Alphaproteobacteria > Rhizobiales > Xanthobacteraceae > Afipia. Next base: position 3,214,342 of record CP078014.1, on the reverse strand, counting down.
TTGAAGTGCACCCAGCCCGCGGAAACGTTGGTGAGAAGATCGTGGGTCTTGGCGATGAGGTCGTCGTAATCGAGCAGGCCGCGCTCCTGCTTCTCGCGCCGGTAGTGCGCGGTGACGGCGACCGCGATCACGAGCAATGCGTGGGTGCGGTCGCGCTGCATCACGGCGCGTCGCCTGTCGAGCAGCACGAGAATGCGGGCCTGCTCTCGTTCGAGCATCTGGGCGAAACCCGGATGGCCGTCGCGGATCGCCTTGGTGGCCAGCGATTTGCGCGGCTCGGACCCGCCGGTGAGAAAGACCGAGAGATATCCGTCGACCTGATCGGCACCGGCGCGGGCCAGCGCCGCGTGCAGGCGGTTGGCCTGTTCGGTGTCGGTCTTGCTTCCCGTCGCGAAGGTTGCGGCCGCCGCCGGCCATGCGTCGCGCGGCAGGTTCGGGCCGTCGACGATGTCGCGCTCGATGGCGTCGAGGCGCTCGGCGGGGCCGATGCCGAGCGCCTGCGCCACCTGCGCCAGCGCCGTCTCGACGCTGCCGGCGTGATCGGCCCACGCCATGAAATGATCGCGGCTGAGGCAGGCGTCGCGCACCACGTCCTTGAAGGTGATGTCGGCGGCGGTGGTCATCGCAATGTCGAGAGCCCGGCCGGCGGCGCTGTCGGGATCGGCGGCGGCGTCCAGCAGCACGCGGAGACTGGCGCGCTCCATCATGTCGTTCTGGTCGCGGTCGTCGAGCACGGCGAAATGCGCCGGCACGTTGGCCTCGAACGGAAACTGCTGCAGCAGCCGGGTGCACAGCGCGTGGATGGTCTGCACCTTGAGGCCGCCCGGCGTCTCCAGCGCCGCGGCGAACAGCCGGCGCGCCCGCTTCCGTGTCGCGGCCGACGGTTGCGTCGCGCCGATCTCGCGCAGCGCGATGTCGAGTTCGTCGGCGGGCAGGCGCACCCAGCGGCCGAGGGTGGCGAACACGCGCTGCGCCATGTTGGCGGCTGCCGCCTTGGTGAAGGTGATGCAGAGGATCTTCTCCGGCTTGACGTCGTCGAGCAGCAGCCGGATCACCCGGCTCACCAGCACATGGGTCTTGCCGGAGCCGGCGTTGGCCGCGACGAAGGCCGAGACCTCCGGATCGGAGGCGCGCCTCTGCAGCGCGGTGACGGCATCGGGAATATCCTTGCGCGGCGCGCTCATTCGTCGCCTCCGCTGCCGCCGCCGCCCGCCGACCACTCCCTGATGCGGGCGAGGTCGTCATAGGCGCCGTAGCGGTTGGCCCACATGGTCAGCACCACGGAGCGATACGGTTCGTCGTCGTTGTCGTAGCGTCGGATCAGCGCAGTCAGTTGGCGCAGCGCGGCGTCGGCGGCGTCATCGGGAAGCTGCGGCGGCTCGCTGCGGCTGGCGCGCAGGTCGAGCACGCGTTCCTCGCCCGCCGGATTGTTGCCGCTGAGCCTGACATAGACGAGTTCGCTCACCGTCGCGCCGGCGGCAATGTCGGCGAAACCGCCGCCGCGCAGGATCGCGGCCTCCAGCGTCAGTTGCGGCGACAGGCCGAGATAGACCTGCTTGCCGCTCGGCGGCTGGCCGGTCTTGTAGTCGAGCAGCGCGAAGCTGCGGTCGGCGCGGTGCTCGATGCGGTCGGCGCGCGCGGTGAGGGTGAAGACGCGGCCCTGGCGCAGCGCGATCTTGATCTCGCCGCGAATCTCGCTGTCGATGCGCGCGACGTCGATGCGCCGCTGGTCCTCCCATCCGGCGAACCACGACGCGATGCGCAGGAAGCGCGGCCACCATAGCGCGCGCGCCTCGGGGCGCTCCATCAGCGGCGCGAAACAAGTGGCGCCGATGGCGCGCAGCGCCTGCGCCGGATCGGCCGGCAGGCGCGCGGGGTACGCGGTGGTGAAGGCGCTCAGCGCCGCATGGATCGCCGAGCCGCGGTCCGCCGCCGTGGGCGGCATGTCCACCGGATCGAGCGGGACGAGGCCGAGGATGCGCCGGGCGTAGATCGTATAGGGATCGCGCAGCCAGTCCTCGATCTCGGTCACCGACATCCGCGTCGGTCGCAGCGCCAACGCCGGCCTCGGCATCGGCTGCGGCGCGGGGGCGACGGTTGCCGGGTGGTCGCAGGCGTCGGCCCAGCGTGCATAGGCCGCGCCGCGCGCCCTGGTCTGCGCCCACAGCTCCTTGCCGGCGACGGCTTCGAGCCGGTGCAGGAAGCGCGAGGCCACCGCCGGCGCGCCGCCGGCTTTCGCCGCCCGCGACAGGATCAGATCCTTCGCGCCGAGCAACTGGGCGAAGTCATGGGCGGAGAGGCCGATGCGACGTTCGGGCAAATCGAGGCCGAGCTGGTGGCGCATCGGCCGGCTCAGCCACGGATCGACGCGCGGCGCGGGCGGCCACACCCCCTCGATCAGGCCGCCGAGAATGACGCGATCGCTCTCGGTGAGGCGGGCTTCGAGCGGGCCGTAGATGCGCAGATGCGCCGCGCTGTCTTGCGGCCGCCGCACGGTGCGGTCGGTGAAGGCGGTGCGGAACACATCCGGATAGTCGCCGAGCCGCGCCGCGAGGCCGCAGGGCGGAGGGTGGTAAGGCGTCGTGTCGCTGCGGATGGCATCAGCCGAATCGGTGCCGAACAGGTCGTCGAAGCCGCGCGCCAGTTCGCGGCCGCCATGCGCCTGAAACAGCGCCAGCGTCTGCCGGTCGTCGCGCGCCAGTGCTTCGATGACGTCGTAATGGCGCGCGGCCAGCTCTGTGACGTCATGCGGTTTGCGGTCGTGCAGTTGCTCCAGCGGCGCGAGCGCCCGCGCCAGAGCCTCGATCAGCGCCTGGACGTCGTCGAGCGCGGCGGCATCGAGCCGCGTGCGCGGTTCGGAGCCATGGAGGGCGGAAGGCTCCTGCCGCTTGAGCTTGGCGAGTTCGTTGCGGAAGCGCGCGAATTCGCCGCGCAGCCCGGCGCAACCCGGCGGCGGCCGCGGCCCGCGCAGCAGCGCCAGTTCGAGATCGCCGATGGCGGCGGACCATTCCCCTTGAGCGCGACCGAGCCGGAACAGCGGATGCTTGAGCAGCGCCAGCAGCATCGGCGGGGTGAGGTCATCGGCGACGGTTGCGGCTGCGAGCCGCGCGAACAGCCCGGCCGGCGTATCCATCAGCGAATCGCCACCGGAATCATCGACCGCGAGACCCCAGCGGTCGAGCGAGGCCATCACTCGCCGCGCCAGCGCGCGGTCGGGCGTCACCAGCGCCGCCGTCTGGCCGTGCTCGCGCGCTTCGCGCAGGGCGACGGCGATGGCGAGCGCTTCCGCTTCCGGATTGGCGGCCTCGATCACCGCGAGATCCGTCATCGCAGCGGCGATGCGCGCGGCGACCTTGGGCTTGTCCAACTCCGTGTGCCATTGCGCGCTCGCGGCCGCGGGGCGCATCGCCTCCGAGGTCAGCACCTCGCGGCCATGGGGTGTGGGCTCCGCCAGCGCGATCACCTCGTCGCGGGCGATGTCGAATACGCGCGTGAGCAGGTGATGCAGCGCGAATTGCGGATGGCTCCAGGTCGGCGGTGGCGTCGAGGAATCGTCGCTCACGTCGCCGATGGAGTCCCAGGCGGCGGCGTCGAGATGGGTGTCGAGGCCCGGCAGCACCACCGCGCCGTTCGGCATCGCGGCGATGGCGCGCAGCAGCTTCGCGGTCGCTGGCATCGAGCCGGTGGAGCCTGCGGCGATCACCGGCCCTTTGGGCGCGGCAATGAGGCGGGCGATCTCGGCGTCGATCAGGCGATCGCGGCGCGCGGCCGGCTCCATGCGGCCGATCTCGGCGAGATAGGCCGGCCAGGCGTCGCGGGCGATCTTGAGAAATTTCAGCGTGTGCTGCCAGTGCACGTCGAGCTCGTCCGGCACCACGTCGTCGAGCGCGCGCCAGCCGACGCCGCGCGTCACCATGTCGTCCATCAGCCGCGCCAGATCGCCGGCCAGCGCCAGCGTCGAGGCGGGGCTGCCCACCACCAGCGAGTCGGGCTGGTTGCGCGCCCAGGCGGCGACAAGGCGCGCCAGCGTCAGCCGGCGTGCGAGATCGTCGATGGGCGGCGGCAGGCGCAGCGCGTCGGCGCCGCCGAACGCGGCGATGTCGGAAAATTCCAGTTCGTCCTCGTCGACGCTGCCGAGCGCCACGATGCGCGGCAGCAGCACCGCGTCGGTGCCGAGCACGTCGAGAAACACCTCGCGCGCCATGCGACCGGCGCGGCGGGTCGGCAGATAGAGCGTGACGTCGGCGAGCCGCTCGGGATGCGCACGCGCGTCGAATCCCGCGACCAGCCGGCCGCCGGCGAGAGCCTCGATCACCGTGTGCAGAAACGGTGCCGATGATGGAACATTGAAGACGCGCATGAGCGATCCGATTCGCGATCGGCGTCATCATGGCATGGGGCGGGTTGGCGCGTGAAGGCGCGTCAGGCCGCGCTGGCGAGCAGTGCCCGTTCGGCGGCCTGCACCGCGTCGGGCGTGCCGACATGCATCCAGGTGCCGTCGAGCCGCAGGCCGAACAGGCGGTTGTGTTCGCCGGCGTCGTCGAACATTTTCGTCAGCGAAAACTCGCCGGCCGGCGCATCCCTGAAGATCGCGGGCGAGACGATGGCGGCGCCGGCGTAGACGAACGGCACCACCTCATGCTCCTTGCGCCGGCGCAGGCTGCCGTCGGTCAGCATCGCGTAGTCGCCGGAGCCGGAATAGCCGATGCTGTGCGCCGTCGGCGCCATCAGGAGCAGGATGTCCATGCGCGCTGGATCGAAAGCGTCGGCGAGGCGCAGCAGATTGGGTGTCGCGCCGTCGATCCACAGGGTGTCGGCGTTGAGGTGATAGAACGGCGCGTCCCCGAGCAGGGGCAGCGCCTTGACCACGCCGCCGCCGGTGCCGAGCACCAGGTCGCGTTCGTCGGAGATCACCACGCGCGGAGCGGCGCGGCCCTTGACGTGCTGCACGATCTGGTCGGGCAGATAGTGCACGTTTACCACCGCGGTGGCGACATGGACCTCGGCGAGGCGGTCGAGCACATGGTCGAGCAGCGGCTTGCCGGCCACCGGCACCATCGGCTTCGGCATGGTGTCGGTCAGAGGCCGCATTCGCGTGCCGAAACCGGCGGCGAGAACCATGGCTGAAGTCGGTCGGACGGGCATCGGTGCGGATCTCGACGTGCGCGGGGAGGGATCGGCCGAATCGGCGCGGCAGGCGGCTGGCCGATGCTGTAATCGCGGATTGTGACAGCGATACGACTTGGGGTCGCAGCGCGCTCACGCTTCCGCGGTTTGCGAATTCGCGGGGCGCCGGCTGCCGCGCTTCTTGCCGTCGTTCGGCCTGAGGAAGCTGGCGCCGATCTGGTTGCCGTTCACCCAGGACAGTTCGCAGCGGCGGTAGGCCAGTCCGGTGGACGACAGCAGCAGGAAGAATTCCTTGAGATTGAGGCCCTCGACTGAGCCTTCCACCGTCAGCTTGGCGCCGGTTTCGGACACGTCCTCCACCAGGCAGTTGCGGCGCCAGGTGCCGTCGATACCCATCATGTGAGCGGCGAAGCCGCGTTCGAACACGACGCGCTCGCCCTGTTGCCGTTCCGCCATGATCCATCTCTCTGCGGGGCCGCGCCTTCGCGCATGGCCGTCGCTGCGAGGTTATGACGGGTTCGGCTAACAAGCGGTAAAGGCTGCAGGAAACCAATACTGGCGGCGCGCTCAGGCGGCCGGTGCCGGGATATGGGCCGCGCACCATTGCCGGTAGGCGGCGAGCCCGGGATGGGCGAGAGCGCGGGTGAGATAGGTCCACACCCGCGGCTGGTGGCGCAGATAATGCGGCTTGCCGTCGCGGCGGTTGAGGCGGGCGAAGGTGCCGAGCAGCCGGGTGTTGCGCTGCGCCGACATCAGCGCGTATTGCGCCACGAAGGCGGCCGGATCGAACGCCGGGTCGGCGGTTTTGCGCGCCCGCGCATAGCGCGCCAGCATGGCGATCTCGACCGGCTCCGGCACGTCGATCCGCGCGTCCTGCAGCAGCGACACCACGTCATAGGCGGCGGGACCCATCACCGTGTCTTGGAAATCGAGCAGGCCGACACGGGCGATGCCTTCGCGCTGCGCCAACCAGATCAGGTTGGGCGAATGGAAATCGCGCAGCATCCAGGTGCGCGGCACGTCCGCGAGCCGGGCGAACAGGTCGCGCCACAGCCGCGCGAATTCGGCGCGCATGGCGTCCGTCACCGTGACGTTGCGGTCCGGCAGATACCACTCCGGCATCAGCCCGACCTCGATCATCATGGCCTCATCGTCGAACGGCGGAATGGCGTAGTCGATCTGCGGCGCGAGCGGCAGCACCTCCGGCAGTGGTGCGCGATGCAGCGCCGCCAGCATATCCACCGCGGCCTCGTAGCGCTCCAGGATCGGGGCCGGCGGATCGCCCGCGACGAACACGGCGCGGCCGAGATCCTCGGTGAGAAGAAAGCCCTCGTCGAGATCGGCGTGATAGATTTCCGGCGCGGAATAGCCGCGCTGGCGCAGGCCATTGGCGATGGCGACGAACGGCTTGACGTCCTCGGCGAGATGCACCGCCGCGCTGTAGGATCGGCCGTTGTAGAGCGCGGGCCCGTCGGGGCGGCGCGGCGAATTCATCAGGATGGCGGCGTCGTCGCCCTTGAGCAGGCGCGCATAGGAGCGCGTGGAGGCGTCGCCGGGCATGTGCTGCCGCCGGGCGTCGATCTGGCCGGCGAGCTCCAGGAACTGGCGCAGCGCCGCGAGCCGCTCGACCTTGGCGCGGGCCGCGCCGTAACCGGTGATCTCGGCGGCGCGGGCCACGGAGCCCAGTGCCGGACGATGGCTCAGGGCGATGGCGATGCGGTCCGCCGGCAGCCAGTCGGGCGCGCGCTCGGGCCATTCGATCAGCGCCACGGCGCGTTTGGGCAGCGGCGCAAGTCCGATCTCCTCCAGTTCGGAGGCATCGCCGATGCGATAGAGATCGGCGTGAAGCACGGCGAAGGGCGGCAGGTCGTAGTGCTGCGCCAAAGTGAAGGTCGGGCTCGGCACCTCGACATCGTCGTCCTGCGCCACATAGCGGATCAGCGCGCGCGCCGCCGAGGTTTTGCCGGCGCCGAGATCGCCCGACAGGGTGACGACGTCGCCGGGCCCAAGCAGCAGCGCCAGATCGGCCATCAGGCCGGCGGTGGCGGCTTCGTTGGCGAGGGCAACGTGAAAGGCGAAGGGTTCGCTCATTCGGCGGCGTTGCGGTGGGCGGTGTGATCGGCCGGAAATTCGCAGGTGACGGTGGTGCCCTTGCCCACCGTCGAATCGACATGGACCCGGCCGCCGTGCAGCTCGACGAAGGATCGCACCAGCGACAGGCCGAGGCCGGCGCCGCGATGGCGCGAGCCGTTGGCGTGGCTCTCGAACCAGTCGAACACCTTGTCCTTGACCTCCGCCGGAATGCCGGGGCCGGTGTCGGACACCGAGAACACCACGCTGCCATTGGCGCGCCGGGCGCGCAGCGTCACCGTGCTGTTCGGCGGCGAGAAGCCGACGGCGTTGGCGAGCAGGTTGTAGAGCACCTGGACGATGCGGCGCTCGTCGGCGACGAAATCGCCGATCTCGGGATCGATGGCGACGTCGAGGCGGATTTGATCGCGCGCGAGGCGGTCCTGGATGCCGGTCGTTGCCTCCGCCACGGTCTTGCCGAGGTCCACCGGGCCGAGATTGAGCTTCATCGCGCCGGCGTCGATAGTGGCGAGATCGAGAATGTTGTTGCTGATCGCCAGCAGCGCGTCGGTCGAGGTGGTGATGTAGCCGAGATATTCCGCCTGCTTCGGCGTCATCGGCCCGGTGGCCGGATCGCCGAGGAAATGCGCGAAGCCGATGATCGAGGTCAGCGGGGCGCGCAGCTCGTAGGACATGTGATGGACGAAGTCGATCTTCATCTGGTCGGCGGCTTCCAGCGCCTCGTTGCGCTCGCGCAGCGCGCGCTCGACGTTCACCGTGTCGGTGATGTCCTGGAAGGTCAGCATGGTCGCGCCGTCGGGCAGCGGCATGGTGGTGCAGTCGAGCACGCTGCCGTCCTTGCGTTCGAGCCGCAGCGGCACCGAACGGCGGTTGTCGATGGCGGTGATGGCCGCGCGCAGCGTCCGCCATGTGGCGTCGTCGTCGAACAGCGGCCGGCACCATTGCTCGATGGTCTCGATATGCGGCTGCTGCGCCAAGGCCTCCGGCGCGAGCTTCCACATCCGTGCGAACGGCGGATTGAACAGTTGCGCGCGCCCGTTGCTGCCGAACACCGCGACGGCTTCGGCGAGGTTGTCCAGCGTCTCGCGCTGCACCCGCATCAGGCCGTCGTTCTGCCGCGCGAGCTTGAGGCCCTCGGTGACGTCGTCGAACAGATAGGTGACGCCGCCCTCCGGATTGGGCGCGGTGACGACGCTGATGGCGCGGCCGTCCGGCAAGTACCAGGTGTCCTTGGCCGGCTCCAGCGTATGATAGGCTTCGAACAGCTTGGTTTTCCAGGCGCGGAAATCCGGCTGCTCGGGAATCCTGCGCGCCACGCGCAGCTTGTCGAGCACGCTGGAATCGTCCGGGCCGTCGTCGAGGAAGGCGCGGTCGAGATCCCACAACCTGCGGTAGGAATCGTTGTAGAAGGTCAGCCGTCGCGCGGCGTCGAACACGGCGACGCCCGACGACAACTGATCCAGCATGCGGCGGTGCGCGTCCGCCATCCGCTTCAATGCGGCGCGAAGGTTCTCGGTTTCGGTCACGTCCACGGCGATGCCGGCGCTGCCGTTCGCTACGGTAAGCGCGTGAATGTCGAAGATGCGGCGCTCGCCATGGGTGACGATGGGCACGCGGCCTTCGAAAACGCCGTTGTCGGCGAGGGCGCGCGCCATGTCGGTGCGGTCGTCGCGGTCGAGCAGCTCAAGATTGCCGGCGATGGCGTCGGCGACGCAGCCCGCGTCGGTGGCCTGGGCGTAGGCGGTGTTGGCGAAGCCCAGCGTGCCGTCGTCGCGCCGGGTCCACACCGGCAGCGCCACCGCGTCGGCGAAGGCGCGCAGCGCGCCGGTTTCCTCGACCAGTTGATCGTGGCGGGCGCGCAACTCGGCGAGCTCCATGCGCACGCCGGACAGTTCGCGGATCCGCACGATGGCCTGGCCGCCGATGGCGCGGCCGATCGCCTCGATGGCGCGGCCGGCGGCGGTGGACAAAGTGAGGCGGAAGCCCTCGCCGGCCTCGCGCAGCCGGTCGACGGCGTGGTCCATCTCGCGCGCCTGTTCCGGTAGCAGCCAGCTGCCGAACGCCAGCACGCGCTGCGGATTGACGGGATCGGCGCCGGGCGGCAGCAGCAGCGCGATGTCGCCGCTTATGTCGGGGCGATCGCCGCCCGCTGCCCACGCGATCAGAACCTGTGGCTCGGCGAACAGCAGCGCGCGAAAGCGGTCGGTTTCATGTTGTAACGCCTGATTGTCGGTGCGCAGGCGGGCTTCAATGGCAGCCGCGCGCAGCCGCGTGCGCATCAGCAGGATCGCCGCCACCACCGAGAAGCCGAGCACCGCAGCCGCCACCGCCAGCGCGGCCAGTTCCTGACGGTTGAGATCGCTGAACAGCGCCAGCGCGATGTCGGTGACGCTGGCTTCGCCCGCCCAGGCCGGCGTGGCGGCAAGCAGCGTCGCTGCGACGCTCGCGCGTACAATCGACGTGCAGGACAGCAAGGTCCGCCGCATCCCCGCGATCACGCCTGACATGGCCTGTTCCAACCGCCGCCCACGAATCGAATGACAATATCCCCTTCGGGACTCGTGGGGTAAGAGTCCAGACCGTGAACGTGAATCCCGCGGCGAAATAATGAGCATCGCCCGCCGTTGTGCGGTGCGATTCGCGCTCTTTTTAGTGTGGTGGTTCGCAAGTCCGCACCGTTTCCCAGCATGTCCATTGCGGACTTGCGAACCAAAGCCACATTAAAATTATAGTTTCCAGTGTCCTTTTGAATCCGAAGTTCGCTTAGGAGCGCGCTGCAAAACGAGGCGAACTTCGGATTCAGGACACTAGCGCCCGGTGGAACCGAAGCCGCCGCTGCCGCGCGCGGTGGCCGAAAGCGTTGCCACCGTCACGAGGGTTGCGCGGGTGACGGGCGCGATCACCATCTGGGCGATGCGCTCGCCGCGCCGGATCGTGAAGGCGTCAGCGCCATGGTTGATCAGCAGCACCGCGACTTCGCCGCGATAATCGGCGTCCACCGTGCCCGGCGCGTTGAGCACGGTGACGCCATGCTTCAGCGCCAGACCCGAGCGTGGCCGCACCTGCGCCTCGAAGCCGTCCGGCAGCGCGATCGTCAGCCCGGTCGGCACCAGCGCGCGCTGGCCGGGCGCCAGTGTCACCGGCTTGTCCTCGGCCACCGCGGCCAGAAGATCGAGACCGGCGGCGTGGGCGCTCTGGTAGGCCGGCAGCGCCAGTCCCTCGGCGTGGGGCAGGCGTTGCACTTCGACGGTGACGGAAGAGGTCATGCGGGCGGGTGTCCTGTGGCGGCGGCGATTTTCGCGACCAGCGCGGTGGCGACCTCGTCCTTGGTCATCACCGGCCAGGAGTCGATCGCCACGTCCTCATGGTCGCGGGTGAGAACGTGAACGGTGTTGCGGTCGCCGCCCATGACCCCGGTCGCGGGCGAGACGTCGTTGGCGACGATCCAGTCGCAGCCCTTGCGCCTGAGCTTGGCGGTGGCGTTGTCGATCAGGTGCTCGGTCTCGGCGGCGAAGCCGATCACCAGCAGCGGGCGGTTGTGCGTGAGCTTCGAGACCGTGGCGAGAATGTCGGGATTTTCCACCAGCGCCAGCTGCGGCATGCCCTGCGCGGTCTTCTTGATCTTCTGCTCCCCGGCATTGGCGACGCGCCAGTCGGCCACCGCGGCGGCGAAGATCGCGATGTTCACCGGCAGCATTGTCTCGACCTGCGCCAGCATGTCGCGAGCGGATTCGACGCGGATGACGCGGACGCCGGGCGGATCGGCGAGATCCACCGGCCCCGACACCAGCGTCACCTCCGCCCCGGCCTGCGCGGCGGCGGCGGCGATGGCGAAGCCCTGCTTGCCCGAGGAACGGTTGGCGATGTAGCGCACCGGGTCGATCGGCTCATGGGTCGGTCCGGCGGTGACGAGAATTGTCGTCCCCGCGAGGGGCCGGGCCTGCGGCGGGCGCAGCAGCGCGTCGGCGGCGGCGGCGATCTCCAGCGGCTCGGACATGCGGCCGACGCCGGCCTCGTTGGCCTCGGCCATCTCGCCGGAATTCGGCCCGATGACATGGACGCCATCGCGGATCAGCTGCGCCACGTTGCGTTTGGTGGCGGCGTTGGCCCACATCAGCGGGTTCATCGCGGGCGCCAGCAGCACCGGGCGATTGGTGGCGAGCAGGATGGCGGTGGCGAGATCGTCGGCATGGCCCTGCGCCATCTTGGCCATCAGGTCGGCGGTGGCGGGGGCGATGACGATGAGGTCGGTGTCGCGGGCGAGGCGGATGTGCCCGGCGTCGAACTCGCTCTGGGGGTCGAACAGGTCGGTGTAGCAGCGCTCGTCCGCCAGCGCGCCGGCGGTCAGCGGCGCGACGAATTGCTGCGCGGCGCGGGTCATGACGCAGCGGACGTGGAGGCCGCGGTCCTTGAGGCGGCGGATCAGGTCGAGCGCCTTGTAGGCGGCGATGCCGCCGCCGATGATCAGGGTCACGCGCGGGCGGCCGGCTCCGGCGCGGTCCCCGTACTGCGGTCGTGCTGCGGGGACCGGGGGGGCTGTGGGCAGGGCCGGCGGCGCGGCTGCAGGCGCCTCGGCGGCGTCGCGCAGGATCATCCGCACCTCGTCCTCTACCGAGCGGCCGTTTCGCGCTGCGCGCAGCCGCAGGCTGGCCTTGAGGGCGTCGTCGAGTTTGCGGACGGTGAGGCTTGCCATGACCATGCTCCCGGATGGCCGTTCCTAGCAAATGATGTCATTGCAATCAAATTATGATTGCGATGCGATCACATCAATGTAGCGACCACAGGATGCCGATGAATGTCACGGCGATCACCCACAGAGCCGCGGTCTGCCAGCGGTTGCGCCGGGCCTCCGCCTTGCCGATGGCGGCCACGGTCTCCGGCGACAGCACGAGGCCGTCGCGGGTGATGGCGTCGAACTGGTTGAGCACCGCGACCGAGCGCGCGGCGATGGCCGGCAGCCCCGACAGCACCCGGCCGAGGTCGCCCGCGCCGTTGACCGCGCTTTCGATGCGGCCGACCGGGCCGAGATTGCGCGAAATCCATTCGCGCACCACCGGATCGGCGGTGGTCCAGATGTCGAGCTTGGGGTCGAAACCGCGCGCCACGCCTTCCACCACCACCATGGTCTTCTGCAGCAGGATCAGTTCCGGCCGCGTGCGCATGTCGAACAGGCCGGTGACCTCGAGCAGCAGCGACAGCAGTTTCGCCATCGAGATTTCGTCGGCGGAGCGGTTGTGGATCGGCTCGCCGATGGCGCGGATGGCCTGCGCGAAATTCTCGACCGAGTGATGCGCCGGCACGTAGCCGGCCTCGAAGTGCACCTCGGCGACGCGGCGATAGTCGCGGGTGATGAAGCCGAGCAGAATCTCGGCGAGGAAGCGCCGTTCCTTGAGGCCGAGCCGGCCCATGATGCCGAAATCGACCGCCACCAGCCGTCCGGCGTCGTCGACGAACAGATTGCCGGGATGCATGTCGGCGTGGAAGAAGCCGTCGCGCAACGCGTGGCGCAGGAAGTTCTGGATCACCTTGCGGCCGAGATCGGGCAGATCGATGCCGGCGGCCTCCAGCTTGGTGCGGTCGTTGAGCGCGATGCCGTCGATCCATTCCATCGTCAGCACGTGATGGCTGGTGCGGTCCCAGTCCACCGCCGGGACGCGGAAGTCGGCGTCGCGTTCGGTGTTCTCCGCCATCTCCGACAGGGCGGCGGCTTCGAGCCGCAGGTCCATCTCCATCGCCACCGAGCGCGACAGCGTCTCGACGATCTCGATCGGGCGCAGCCGCCGCGCCTCGGCGGAGACCGCTTCCATCCGGCGCGCCGCGAACATGAAATCGCCGAGGTCCTTGCGAAAGCGGTTGCCGACATGGGGGCGCAGCACCTTGACCGCGACGGTTCGGCGGATGCCGTTGGTTTCGATCTCGGCGCGATGCACCTGCGCGATCGAGGCGGCGGCGACCGGTGCGCCGAAACTGGAAAACACCTGCGCCACCGGCCTGTCGAACGCGGTGGCGATCACCGCTTCGGCCTGCGCTTGCGGGAACGGGGCGACGCGGTCCTGCAGGTTTTCGAGGTCGCGCGCCATGGCGACGCCGACCACGTCGGGGCGGGTGGCGAGAAACTGGCCGAGCTTGACGTAAGTGGGGCCGAGTCGCGTTAGCGCCCGCGACAGCCGCCCGCCGGCGGCGGCGTTGCGCCGCTCGATCAGTCGCGCCATGCGCACCGCGAACCGCGCCTGCGGCGGCGTGACCGATGGATCGGCGAAACCGAACACGCCTTCGCGCGCCAGCACATAGCCCGCGCGCGCCAGCCTCAAGGTATGAGTGAGTGCAGCAATCACAAACGCCAGCCCGAATGAAGCGCGACGATGCCGCCGGACATGAGTTCGTATTTGACCCGCGCGAAGCCGGCGGCGCGGATCATGTCCGCGAATGCGTTCGGCTTTGGAAATTTCCGGATCGATTCGACCAGATAGCGGTAGGAGTCGGCGTCGCCGGTGATGGCGCGGCCCATCGGCGGAATTACCTTGAACGAGAACAGGTCGTAGAGCCGGTCGAGGCCGGGCACATCGACGGAGGAGAATTCCAGGCACAGGAAGCGCGCGCCCGGCCTGAGCACGCGGTAGGCTTCGCTCAGGGCCAGCGGAATGCGCGGCACGTTGCGGATGCCGAAGGCGATGGTGTAGGCGTCGAAACTTTTGTCGGGAAAGGCCAGGGATTCGGCGTTGCCTTCCACGAACGAGACCTGGTGGTCGAGGCGTTGCGCCACGGCGCGCTCGCGGCCCACGGCCAGCATCTCGCCGTTGATGTCGCAGACGGTGGCGTGAAACCCGGCGCCGGCGGCCTTCGCCGCCCGGAACGAGATGTCGCCGGTGCCGCCGGCGACGTCGAGCAGCGCGAACGGCGCGTCCGAGCGCGGCGGGTTCAGCGCGGTGACCATGGCTTCCTTCCACAGCCGGTGCATGCCGCCGGACATCAGGTCGTTCATCAGGTCGTAGCGCTTCGCCACGCTGTGGAACACCTCGTTCACCAGCGTCTGCTTGTCGCCGAGCTCCACGTCGCGGAAGCCGAAATGCGTCGTTCCGTCAGGCCGTTCCATTCGTGTCCAATCCAGGCGGCTTGTTGCGGCGGGACCATAGCCTGTCGCCGCCGTAGGCGCTATCACGTCGGCAACTCAAGGTGAATGCCCCATGCCCGAATTACCAGAGGTCGAAACCGTCCGGCGCGGCCTGCAGCCGGTGATGGAGGGCCAGCGCATTGCGCGGGTGGAGACGCGGCGCGGCGACCTGCGGTTTCCGTTCCAGAGCGATTTTGCCGCGCGTCTCGACGGCCATGTGGTGACCGGTCTCGGCCGCCGCGCCAAATACCTGCTGGCCGATCTCGACAGCGGCGACGTGCTGGTAATGCATCTCGGCATGTCCGGCTCGTTCCGCGTGGCGCTGCCGGAGGGCGAGACCACCCCGGGGGATTTCCATTATCCGCGCAGCGAGAACCGGACCCACGATCACGTCGTCTTCCACATGGCGTCGGGGGCGGTGATCGCGTTCAACGATCCGCGCCGCTTCGGCTTCATGAAGATCGTCGCGCGCGCCGCGATCGACAACGAGCCGATGCTGAAGGGTCTTGGCCCGGAACCGCTCGGCAATGCGTTCGACGCCGCGATGCTGGCACAAGCCTGCGCGGGAAAGGCAACGTCGCTGAAGGCGGCGCTGCTCGATCAGCGGGTGGTGGCGGGGCTCGGCAATATCTATGTGTGCGAGGCGCTGTTCCGCGCGCATCTGTCGCCGAAGCGGCAAGCCGCGACGCTGGCCGATCGCAAGGGCGGGCCGACCGACCGCGCCAGGCATCTGGTCGGTTCGATTCATGACGTCTTGAACGCGGCGATCAAGGCCGGTGGCTCGTCGCTGCGTGACCATCGCCAAACCGACGGCGAACTGGGCTATTTCCAGCACTCGTTTCAGGTCTATGACCAGGAAGGAGCGCCGTGCAAGACGCCGAAGTGCAAGGGCGTCGTCCGGCGCTTCACCCAGAACGGCCGTTCGACGTTCTGGTGCCCGGCCTGTCAGAAGTAGGGGTGCGAGATCATGCTGACCTCCGAAGAACTTGAACGCTACGCCCGCCATATCGTGTTGCGCGAGGTCGGCGGCCCCGGTCAGGCGGCGCTGAAGGCGGCGCGGGTTCTGGTGATCGGCGCCGGCGGCCTCGGCGCGCCGGTGCTGATGTATCTCGCCGCCGCCGGCGTCGGCACGTTGGGCGTGATCGACGACGACACCGTGTCGCTGTCCAATCTGCAGCGTCAGATCATCCACGCCACCGCCGATGTCGGGCGCGCCAAGGTCGAGAGCGCGGCGGAGCGGATTGGCGCGCTCAATCCCCATGTCGCCCTGCGCACCCATGCGGTGCGGCTCGCCGCCGCCAATGCGCTGGAGATCGTCGGCGGCTACGACGTGGTGGTCGATGGCTCGGACAATTTCGCCACGCGCTATCTGGTGTCGGATGCCTGCTTCCTTGCCGGCAAGACCCTGGTCACCGGCGCGCTCGGCGTGTTCGATGCGTCGCTGACCACGATCCGCGCCCATGCCGTCAACGACGACGGTGCGCTTAACCCGACCTATCGCTGCCTGTTTCCCGAGCCGCCGCCGCCCGGCACCGTGCCGAGCTGCGAGGAGGCCGGCGTGCTCGGTGCGCTGGCCGGGGTGCTCGGCTCGATGATGGCGCTGGAGACGATCCGCGAGATCGTCGGTTTCGGCGAGAGTCTGGTTGGGCGGCTGGTGATGATCGACGCCCGCGCGATGCGGTTCGAGACGCTGCGCTATGCTCGCGATCCGGCGAACCCGCTCAATGGCGACGCGCCGACGATCACCGATCTGAGCGGACACAAGTAGCCGCCGCTTTGACCTCGTCATTGCGAGCGGAGCGAAGCAATCCAATAACAAGCTGGATTGCTTCGGAGCTAGCGCTCCTCGCAATGACGAGGACAGCGACCCCTTTTCGGGCGTTGGGCGCTCTACCCCACGCCCGGCAGCACCCGGTCGGGCGGGCGGTGGCCGTCGAGGAAGGTGCGGATGTTAATCATCACCTTTTCGCCCATCTCGACCCGGCCTTCGATGGTGGCCGAGCCCATATGCGGCAGCAGCACCACCTTGCCGGCCCTGGCCAGTTGCACCAGCTTGGGATTGACCGCGGGCTCGTTCTCGAACACGTCGAGGGCCGCACCGGCGATGTCGCCGTCTTCGATCAGCTTGGCGAGAGTGGCCTCGTCGATGATCTCGCCGCGCGCGGTGTTGATGATGTAGGCGTCCTTGCGGATGAGTTTCAGCCGCCGCGCCGACAGCAGGTGGAACGTCGCCGGCGTGTGCGGGCAGTTGACCGAGATGAAATCCATCCGCGCCAGCATCTGGTCGAGGCTGTCCCAGTACGTGGCGCGCAACTCTTCCTCAATCTGCGGCGCCACCGGACGGCGGTTGTGATAGTGGATCTGCAGTCCGAAGGCGTGGGCGCGCCGCGCCAGCGCCTGGCCGATGCGGCCCATGCCGATGATGCCGAGGCGTTTGCCGCCGAGACGGTGGCCGAGCATCCAGGTCGGCGACCAGCCTGGCCAGTCCTTGCCCTCGGTCAGAATGGCGGCGCCCTCGATCAGCCGGCGCGGTACGGCGAGCAGCAGCGCCATGGTCATGTCGGCGGTGTCTTCGGTCAGCACCTTGGGCGTGTTGGTGACGGTGATGCCGCGCGCCATCGCTGCCGGCACGTCGATATTGTCCACCCCGTTGCCGAAATTGGCGATCAGCTTCAGCCGGATGTCCGGCTGGCTCAGGATGTCGGCGGTGATCTCGTCGGATACGGTGGGAACCAGGATGTCGGCGGTGCGCACCGCCTCGGCCAGTTGCGCCGGGGTCATCGGCGTGTCGTCGAGGTTGAGCCGGGTGTCGAAAAGCTCGCGCATGCGCGTTTCGGTGCTGTCGGGCAGCTTGCGCGTCACCACCACCAGAGGCTTTTTCTTACCCAGGCTCATTCGTCCCCTTGTCCGTTCCCGGCCGCTTTCGTCCGCCCGTTCAGTCCACATTAACCGGCCTGTTCGAAGGTAGGCCGTCGTCGCCGGTCCGGCGAGCTTTTCGCAGCTTTTCAGGCGTCTGGTCCCTGGTCCCTCTCTAGCAGAAGGCCGCGCCAAGACAAGAACCCCACGCGCGCCCGGCCGGCGTCGCGGGGCCTCGAAAGCGGCGAAGGCGGCGCCGGGCGGCAGCGAAAATGGTGGCGTTGGGGACGCGTGAAGGGCAGGGCGATGGGGTTTGTCAGGAGTTTGGCGTTATCGGCGGCGGTGGGTGCGGTGTGGTTTGCGTCAGGCGCAGCGGGGCACGCGGCCAAGGAGATGGCGGTGAGCGCCAGCGGACTGCCGCTGCCGCGCTATGTCAGCCTGAAGTCCGACCACGTCAATGTCCGCGTCGGTCCCACCAAGGATCAGGACGTGAGCTGGATCTACACCCGCGCCGGGCTGCCGGTGGAGATCACCGCCGAGTTCGAGAACTGGCGGCGCGTGCGCGATTCGGAAGGCGCCGAGGGCTGGGTCTATCACTCGCTGCTGTCGGGCAGGCGCACCGCGGTGGTCACCATGAAGAAGAAGGACGAGCTCGCGCCGATTTATGCCAGTCCGGATGCGGCCAGCGGAGTGGCGGCGCGGCTGCAGGCGGGCGTGGTCGCCAGCGTCAAGCGCTGCGCCGGCGGCTGGTGCCGCATCAACGGCAACGGTTTCGACGGCTGGATCGAGCAGCAGCGGCTGTGGGGCGTCTATGCCGACGAGAAGGTGAACTGATTTTCCTTCCCCCTGCGACTTACAAGCGGAGCGCCATCAGGCGCATTCCGTTTGAGGCACGTGCAATCGCGATAGGGAAAGCGTTTGGCCTTCAGCGCTTCTTGCGCAGGCGCACCACCATGTCGATGCGGGTGATCTCGTAGCCTTCCGGCACTTCGGGCACGGTCTTGAGCACGAGGTTGGGATTGGGAATATCGACCAGCTCGTGGTTGCCCTCGACATAGAAATGATGGTGGGCGGTGGTGTTGGTGTCGAAATAGGTCTTGGTGCCGTCCACGCTGACCTGACGCAGCAACCCCGCTTCGGTGAGCTGGTTGAGTGTGTTGTAGACGGTGGCCAGCGACACCGGGACCTTGGCCTGGGTTGCTTCCTCGTAGAGCATTTCCGCGGTCAGGTGACGATCGCCTTTGCCGAACAGCAGCCAGCTCAGCGCCATGCGCTGGCGGGTCGGGCGCAAGCCGACCGATTGCAGCATCTCGTTGACGTCGTGCCACGGACAGCCGGTCAATACGGGCGCGTGACCGTGATGATGCATATCGGCGCCGCTGTCGATCTCGGCGCGCTTCGTCTCGATCATCGTCATATCGTTCATCGGATCACTCACATTCCGAAGCCGACGGCCAAGGCGGCGTCCCGCCCCGATCCGGAAATGCATATTTCAAGCCAGTATAGGAACAGGCTGCATCAGATGCAAGTTTTTCGCAACTGCGTTAGGCATCTTGAGGTAAAAACAGCCGGAATCAAGCCGTTGCGGACGCTTTGCCCTTGCCGGGGCCTATGTTAGAGGTCCGCGCGACACCATCCGCCGCGCAGTCTTGGCAACAAAGGTATTATGATGTTTCAGCCCCAGAACAGCTATTCTTACGAGGAACTCCTGGCCTGCGGCCGGGGTGAGCTGTTCGGGCCCGGCAATGCGCAATTGCCGTTGCCGCCGATGCTGATGTTCGACCGGATCACCGAGATCAACGACACCGGCGGCGAGTTCGGCAAGGGGCTGGTGCGCGCCGAGCTGGATGTGAAATCCGATCTCTGGTTCTTCGGCTGCCACTTCAAGGGCGATCCGGTGATGCCGGGTTGCCTCGGGCTCGATGCGCTGTGGCAGATGGTTGGATTTTTCCTCGGCTGGTCCGGCGGGCAGGGGCGCGGGCGCGCGCTCGGCTTGAGCGAGCTCAAGTTCACCGGACAGGTTCTGCCCCATGTCAGCAGCGTCGTGTACAATATCGAGATCAAGCGCGTGATGCGCTCGAAGCTCTGGCTCGGAATCGCTGACGGGACGCTGACGGCCGACGGCGAAACCATCTATCGCGCCAAGGACCTGAAAGTTGGGTTATTCCAGCAGGACGCCCCATTACAGCCGGGAACGTGATGCAGTGAGCGTGAGCCCAGCGGCAATGGGCAGATCAATCCGCCGGCTGCGGGAGCCGGCGTCGGGCGGGCAAGGCGCGACAAGATCAAGCGCAGCAACGAGGGGCGAGGAATCATGAGGCGGGTTGTGGTGACGGGAATGGGGATCGTCTCGTCCATCGGAAACAACACTCAGGAGGTGCTTGCGAGCCTCCGCGATGCCAAGCCGGGCATCACCCATTCGGAAGACTACGCCCGGCTCGGCTTCCGCTCGCAGGTGTTCGGCCGGCCGACGTTGAACCCGGCCGATGTGGTCGACCGGCGCGCCATGCGTTTCCTCGGCGAGGGTGCGGCGTGGAATCACGTCGCCATGGAGCAGGCGATCAGCGACTCGGGGCTGGACGAGTCCGACGTGGTCAATCCGCGCACCGGCATCATCATGGGCTCGGGTGGGCCGTCCGCGCGCGCCATCGTCGATGCTGCCGACATCACCCGCACCAAGGGCCCGAAGCGCGTCGGTCCGTTCGCCGTCCCCAAAGCCATGTCGTCCACGGCCTCGGCGACGCTCGCCACCTGGTTCAAGATCAAGGGCGTCAACTATTCGATCTCCTCGGCCTGCGCGACCTCGAACCACTGCATCGGCAACGCCTACGAGACGATCCAGTGGGGCAAGCAGGACATCATCTTCGCCGGCGGCTGCGAGGACCTCGACTGGACCATGTCGGTGCTGTTCGACGCCATGGGTGCGATGTCGTCGAAATACAACGCCACGCCGGCCACCGCCTCGCGCGCCTATGACGTCAACCGCGACGGCTTCGTCATCGCCGGCGGCGCGGGCGTGCTGGTGCTGGAAGAACTGGAGCACGCCAGGGCGCGCGGCGCCAAGATTTACGGCGAGATCGTCGGCTACGGCGCGACGTCGGACGGTTATGACATGGTCGCACCGTCCGGCGAAGGCGCGGAGCGCTGCATGCGCATGGCGCTGTCCACGGTGAAGACCAAGGTCGATTACATCAATCCGCATGCGACCTCGACGCCCGCGGGCGATCCGCCGGAGATCGGCGCGATCCGCAATGTGTTCGGAGCGGGCGACAAGTGCCCGCCGATCGCGGCGACCAAGTCGCTGACCGGGCACTCGCTCGGCGCGACCGGCGTGCAGGAAGCGATCTATTCGCTGTTGATGATGAACAACGGCTTCATCTGCGAGAGCGCCAACATCCAGGAACTCGATCCGGCTTTCGCCGACATGCCGATCGTGCGCAAGCGCATCGACAACGCCAAGGTCGGCACTGTGCTGTCGAATTCGTTCGGCTTCGGTGGCACCAATGCGACGCTGGTGTTCAAGCATGTCGATGCGTGAGATTCACGCACGCCGATAATGCCGGTTCGGTACTTGAAAAACCGGGTCGTCCCCGCGAAGGCGGGGACCCATCGCACAAAAAGCGATGGCACCTGACAGGTGGCTTGTGAGAAAAAGACTGGGTCCCCGCCTTCGCGGGGACGACGCCGTGAGGGATCAATGCAACAACTGATGCAAGGCAAGCGCGGGCTCATCATGGGCGTCGCCAACGATCACTCGATCGCATGGGGCATCGCCAAAGCCCTGCACGCGCAGGGCGCGGAACTGGCCTTCACCTATCAGGGCGACGCGCTCGGCAAGCGGGTGAAGCCTCTGGCCGAATCGCTTGGCGCCGCGCTGATCCTGCCATGCGACGTCGAGGACATCGCCAGCGTCGATGCGGTGTTCGCCGCGATGAAGGACAAGTGGGGCGCGATCGATTTCGTGGTCCACGCCATCGGCTTCTCCGACAAGAACGAGTTGAAGGGCCGCTACGCCGACACCACCCGCGCCAATTTCTCGCGCACCATGGTGATCTCGTGCTTCTCGTTTACCGAGGTCGCCAGGCGCGCCTCCGAGCTGATGCCGAACGGCGGTTCGTTGGTGACGCTGACCTTCGGCGGCTCCACCCGCGTGATGCCGAATTACAACGTCATGGGCGTAGCCAAGGCGGCGCTGGAAGCCTCGGTGCGCTACCTCGCCGCCGATTTCGGTCGCAACGGCATCCGTGTCAACGCCATCTCGGCCGGGCCGGTGCGCACGCTGGCCGGCGCGGGCATCGGCGATTCGCGCGCCATGTTCGCGTTCCAGCAGAAGCACTCGCCGCTGGGTCGCGGCGTCACCCTCGATGAGTTGGGCGGCACCGCGCTCTATCTGCTGTCGGATCTGTCCGGCGGCGTCACCGGCGAGACGCATTTCGTCGACGCGGGCTACAACATCATCTCGATGCCGCATCCCGACGCGTTGAAGAATGACGGCGGCGCCGACTAGCTAGCGGCCCTTGAACTGGGCGGGGCGCTTTTCGAGGAACGCGCCGACGCCTTCCTTGAAATCCTCGCTGCGGCCGGCGACGCGTTGCAACTGCTGCTCGAGATCGAGCTGATCCTCGAACGAGTTGACCTCGCTCTCCCAATAGAGCCGGCGGATCATCGCCAGCGCCACGGTCGGCCCGTTAGCGAGATCGTGGGCGAGCTTTCTGGTTTCCTCCGCCAGCGCGCCGTCATCGACCACGCGGTTGACCAGGCCCCATTCCAGCGCCTTCTCCGCCGGCAGCCGCTCGCCGAGCAGCGACAGCTCCACCGCGCGCGCCTTTCCGATCAGCCGCGGCAGGATCCAGGTGGAACCGCAATCGGGCACGAGGCCGATGCGCCGGAACGCCTGCAGGAAATAGGACGAGCGCGCGCACAGGATGAGATCCCCCATCAGCGCGAAGCTCATGCCCGCGCCGGCGGCGGGGCCGTTGACGGACGACACCAGCGGGCAATGCAGGTTGCGCAGGCGGCGCAGGAACGGATGGAATCCGGTCTCAAGCGAGGAGCCCGCGTTCGGCCGCTTGCCGCCGGCGTTGTTGCGGCCCTGCAGGTTGGCGCCGGTGCAGAACGCCTTGCCCGCGCCGGTGAGGACGAGACAGCGCACCTCGTCGCGCTTGTCCTCGATCGCGTCCATCGCTTCCATCAGTCCCGCGAGCATGTCGGCCGACACCGCGTTCATGACCTCCTGATGATCGAGCACGAGGGTGGCGACCGGTCCGTCGAATTCCAGCCGGCAATGGGTGAACTGCATGCGTTTCTCTCCGCGTGATTGTGATGATGCCGCGTGACGATGATGACCGTCATCGATCTCGCCGCGACTATTCCGGAAACTCCGATCGCTGTAAACGCTGCGCCGCGCGGTCGCGATGGCGGATCAGCCATGCACGACACGGTTCGTTTCGCATGGCGAAAACACCGCCGCGCTTGGGTTTGATTTCGCTGCACCGATTGGCCAATGTGATCGCATACTGGATCATCGGCGCAGGATGGAGCGGAGACATTCATGGGTATTTTCGATCTCGACGGCCGCGTGGCGGTGATCACCGGCGGCAATGGCGGCATCGGTCTCGGCATCGCGCAGGCGCTGGCGGACGCCGGCGCGGCGGTGTCGATCTGGGGCCGCAACGCGGACAAGAACGCGCAGGCCGTGGCCTCGATCGCGGCGAAGGGCAGCAGGGCCGAGGCGCAGGTGTGCGACGTCACCGACGCCGCATCGGTCAAGGCCGCCATGGCCGCGACGCTGCAGACCTTCGGCCGCGTCGATGGCTGCTTCGCCAACGCCGGCATCGGCGGCGGCGGACGGCGCGCCTTCATCGACCGCACCGACGACGAATGGCGGCGCATGTTCGCCACCAATCTCGACGGCGTGTTTCACGTGTTCCGGGAAGCCGCGCGCCACATGACCGAACGCGCAGCGGGCGGCGACGCCTTCGGCCGGCTGGTGGCGACATCGAGCATGGCGTCGCTGTTCGGCACCGCGCGCAACGAGCACTACGCCGCCACCAAGGCTGCGACCAACGCCGTAGTCCGCGCGCTCGGTGTCGAACTGGCGCGCTACGGCATCACCGCCAACGCCATCCTGCCCGGCTGGATCAAAAGCGACATGACGCAGGGGCTGATGGCCGACGACAAGTTCGTCGGCAACGTGATGCCGCGCATTCCCATGCGCCGCTTCGGCGAGCCGGCGGATTTCGGCGGCATCGCCGTCTATCTGATGAGCCGGGCGTCGTCCTATCACACCGGCGACATGATCGTGATCGACGGCGGCTACACGACGTTCTGACGTCGTGCCGCGCGCCTCACTCCGGCAGCGGAATGAATTCGTGCTCGCCGGGCACGGGAGCGAAGCGGCCGGCCTTCCAGTCGGCCTTGGCCTGTTCGATGCGCTCGCGGCTCGACGACACGAAATTCCACCACACATGGCGCGGCCCCTCCAGCGCCGTGCCGCCGAGGAACATCATCCGCGTCGGGCGCGTCGCCGTCACGGTGATGCGGTCGCCGGGGCGGAAGATCAGCAGCCGCGGGCCCGCGAAGGTCTCGTGGGCGATCTCGATCTCGCCGTCCACCACATAGATCGCGCGCTCCTCGTGGTCGGCGTCGAGCGGCACGCGCATGCCCTGCTCCAGCGTGACCTCGGCGTAGAACCACTCCGACACCCGCGCGACCGGCGACGTCGCGCCGAACGACGATCCCGCGATGACGCGGGCATGGAAGCCGGTGTCCTGCACCACCGGCAGCACCTCGGCGCTGAAATGTTGGAACGACGGCGCGATCTCCTCCGCGCCGGCCGGCAGCGCGATCCAGCTTTGCAGGCCGAGCATGCTCTGGCCGCCGGCGCGCTCCACCTCCGGCGTGCGCTCGGAATGGGCGATGCCGCGTCCGGCGGTCATCAGGTTCATGGCGCCGGGCGCGATCTCCTGAACGTTGCCCTCGCTGTCACGATGCATGATCTTGCCGTCGAACAGATAGGTGACGGTGGCGAGACCGATATGGGGATGCGGCCGCACGTCCATGCCGCGGCCGGCGACGAACTGCACCGGGCCGAAATGATCGAAGAAGATGAAGGGGCCGACCATCTGCCGCCGGCCATGGGGCAGCGCGCGGCGCACCGCGAACCCGTCACCGATGTCGCGGGTGCGCGGCACGATGACGAGATCGATCGCGTCGCAGCTTTTTGGGTCGCCGGGGATCGGATCGTTCGAAGGCATCCAGCTCATGGCGTCGCTCCCGATCGTGCTGTTGTTGCTGCGCTCCTATGCGCTTGCTTCCGTCGCCGCGCGCGCCGGCAACAGCTTGCGCACCGCGGGCGAGGCGGCGACCTTGCCTTTCTCGGCATAGGCTTCGTGGTTGGCCTCGATCTTGTCGAGGGCGTAGAGGTAATTGACCATCAGCCCGTGGGACTGCTGCATGCCCTTGTCCGAGCGGTCGCCGAGGAAGTTCAGCCGCTCCAGCCGCGCACCGTTGCCGAGATGGAAACGCGCCACCGGATCGCGCGGCTGGCCGCGCTTGCCCTTGGCCTCGAGAAAATACCAGGCGGCGAGCGGCAACAGCGCGGCCTTGACCTGCTCGGCCTTGGCGGCGTCGTCGGCCCAGCCGGGCATATCGAGCAGATCGAGGGTCGCGCGCGCCGGCGCATCGATCAGTGTCGAGGTTTCCGAGGCGCGCTCGTCGTTCAGCCAGGACGCAAAGCCCGGCACCGGCGACAGCGTGACGAAGGTCTGCACGTTCGGCAGTTCGCGCTTGATCTCCTCCACCACCTGCTTGATCAGGAAGTTGCCGAAGGAGATGCCGGCGAGGCCGCGCTGGGTGTTGGAGATCGAATAGAACACCGCGGTGGTGGCGTCCTCCGCCGCGATCGGGGTGCGCGCGAGATCGAGCAGCGGCGCGATCGCCGCCGGGCTGTCGCGGGTCAGCGCCACCTCGACGAAGATCAGCGGCTCGTCCACCAGTTGCGGATGGAAGAAGCCGTAGCAGCGGCGGTCGGAGGGCGCGAGGCGGCTGCGCAGGTCATCCCAGTTCGAGATGGCGTGGACCTGCTCGTAGCGGATGATCTTTTCCAGGATGTTGGCGGGCGTGCTCCAGTCGATCCGTTGCAGCACCAGAAATCCCCTGTTGAACCACGACGCGAACAGATGGACGAAATCACTGTCCACTCGCCGCAGCGCCGGGCGGTTGCCGACGTGCGCCAGCGTGTCCTCGCGCATCCGCACCAGCGCCGCGGTGCCGCCCGGCGCGAGATTGAGTCGGCGGATCAGTTCCTGCCGCCGCGGCTCGGCGGCTTTCAGCAGGGCGTCGATGGACTCGGGGGTGGTACCGTCCTCGCGCACAATGGCGAGCGCGGCATCAAGCTGGATCATGTCCGGGCCGAACCGGTCGGCGAGGGCGTCGAGGAAGGCGAGCCGGTCGTCGGCGCCCGCCGCCGCGTAGCCCGCCAGCAGCGAATGGGCCAGCGCCGTGCCGGAGGCTTCGCCGCGCCGCGACAGCAGGGTCTCGCCGAGCCCGATCAGTTCGTCCTGCGACAGGGCGCGCGCGCCGCCGGCGAGGCCGAGCAGGCTGCGGCCGCGCGTGGTCAGCGTGGCGAGCAGGTTGCCCAGCGAGGTGCGGTCGAACCCGAGAGTGGCCATGCGGTCGGCTCCATATTGTTCGCGCCGATGATAGGCCTGGAATGCGACCGATTCCAGACAGGTGGCCGTCGGACCGGTTGGTGAGGTTACGGCCGCGCCAGCGCCGTGACGCGGTCGACGCGGTCGAACGTTTCCAGCGCCATCACGGCGTCGGCGAAACGTCCGGCGCGCTCGCCCAGCACCGGCCGTGCAAGTTGCAGGAACTTGTGCTGCATGGCGACCGTGTCCGGGAACGATGACGGCTCTCCCGGCGGATCGGCAACGATCCGCTCCAGCACGCCTTCGCCGCTGGCGATGGAGACGCGCGCGCCGAACGGATGGCTTTTGCCTTCGAGGCAGGCGTCCTGCACCACCTCGATGCGGTCGGCCAGCGCCTCGATGGCCGGATCGCCGAGCCGCTTGTAGTCGTCCCAGCCGAACGAGCCCTGATCGAGCGCCAGGGCGCCGGTGAAGAACATCGAGAACTGGCCGCCGACCACGGTGCGGGCGTGGCGCTTGGTGGCGGCGTCGCCGGTCAGCGTGATGCCGTTGCGGTGCAGCCCGATCTCGACGCCCTTGATGTTCTCCGGGGTGAGGTTGTGCTCGCGGCGCAGCGCGATCAGCGCGTCGATGGCGGCATGGGTGTAGCGGCAGCTCGGATACGGCTTGATGCCGATGTTCATGGTTTCATAGACCCGACCAAGACCGGCCACCGCCTTGTCGGGATGGGCGTCATCGGTATAGCCCACGAGCAGGCCGTGCTTGCCCTCGACCGATTCGATCGCGCCGACGAAGCCCTCGCGCGCCAGCGAGGCCGCGATGACGCCGTTCATGGCGGCGGCGCCGACCTGATAGCGCTTGTTCCATGCTCCGTTGACCAGAAACTGCAGCGAGCCCGCCGCCTGGCTGCCCGATACGCCGAAGGCGGCGACGATCTGGTCGGCGGTCAGGCCATAGAGTTTCGCCGCCGCCGCCGCCGCGCCATAGGTGCCGGCGGTGGCGGTGGGGTGGAAGCCCTTGGCATAATGCGAGGTCGGATCGAGCGCATTGCCGAGGCGGCAGCACACTTCATAGCCGGCGACGATGGCGGTCAGCACGTCGCGGCCGCTGGCCCCGGTGATTTCGCCGACGGCCAGCGCGGCCGGCACCACCGGCGCGCTCGGATGCAGCGAGGAATCGGCGTGGGTGTCGTCGAAATCGAGGGAATGGCCGAGCGCGCCGTTGAGCAGCGCGGCGACGGCGGGCGTATAGGTGCGCGCATCGCCGCACACGGTGGCGGTCCCCGCGCCATCGAGCCCGAGGGCTTGCAGCATGGCCAGCAGCGACGGAGTCGATTCCGCCTCGCTGCGCGCGCGCACGGCGCTGCCGAGGAAATCCAGCGTCAGCGCCTTGGCGCGCGCCAGCACCTCGGCGGGAATGTCGTCATAGGCGAGGCCGGCGACATAGGCAGCCAGCGTTGCGGTTTCATGCGCCATGGGGAATGGGGTCCGGCTTGGTATCGATGATCGGAATGCCCATTCTATGGAGACTGATCGCGAAGCGCCAGAGCACGCGGATGCATCGGACCCGTGCGTTGCCGGGTCTTTCGCGCCTTATTTTTTCTTTGCCCGGACTTTGGGCCCGAATGGCCAGAACGCGAAGGCGAATACGATGATGGCGGCCAGCGCCGCGGCCACGAAGGTCTGGATCACACCGAAATTGAGGGCGTCGCGCGACACGAACAGCGCGGTGATCGGAGCCGCGAGAAAAAGTAGCAGACGGACAAGCAACGACATAACAATCCCCCGATGCCCCGCAGATCGCTCACAACGGGACCTGACGCGGCGCGCGCGGGCAACGCGGCGGCCGGCCTTTTCCGTTCAGGCCCACCCCTGATAGCGCGACATGAGGTCCATACAAATTGATGCCGGTCAAGGACTGGCCCTGCTGCCGATCAGCGCAGGCGGCGCGCCCGGGAGACGCAAGACGTCTTGCCCCGGATGCGGCGCAGCACGGCGGCGCGTTATAGCGCGCCGGGACATGCAAGGAGGGATCGTGCGCCTCCTTAGGACACAGGGGCCGCCGCGACGCGGCCACGCTCACACGTCGACGTTGGCGTCGAGCGAATTGTCCTGGATGAATTCGCGGCGCGGCTCAACCACGTCGCCCATCAGCTTGGTGAAGATGTCGTCGGCGGCGTCGACCTCCTTGATCTTCACCTGCAGCAGCGAGCGCGCGTTGACGTCCAGCGTCGTCTCCCACAATTGTTGCGGGTTCATTTCGCCGAGGCCTTTGTAGCGCTGATAGCTGACGCCCTTGCGCCCGGCCTCGGTCACCGCCTCGAACAGACTGACAGGGCCGTGGATCGGCGTCTCGGTGTCCTTGCGGCGCAGCACGGCGCTGCGCGGATAGGCTTCCTGCAGGCGCGGCGCGTATTCGTCGAGCTTGCGCGCCTCGGCGGAGGACAGCAGTGCGTCGTCGATGACGGCGACATCCCTGACGCCGCGCACCGTGCGCTCGAACACATAGCCCTCGCCTTCCCGAAACGTGCCGCTCCAGCCGCGCTCGACCTCGTCGGCCAGCGCGTCGAGGCGCTTGGCGATATAGGCGGCCGCCTCGTGGGCGGCGGTGGGATCGCCGACCACGCTCGGGCTGAGCACGCCCGCGATCGCCGCCTGTTCGACCACGGCGCGGTTGTAGCGGCTGTGCAGGCTGTTGAGGATGCCGCGGATGACGCGCGCGTCCTCCACCAGCGATTGCAGGTCGCGACCGCGGCGTTCCTCGCCGGTGGCGAGTTTCAGCGTGCAGTCGTCGAGACCGGTCTCGATCAGGTAATCCTCCATCGCGCGCTCGTCCTTGAGGTATTGCTCGGACTTGCCGCGCGTTACCTTGAAGAGCGGCGGCTGCGCGATATAGAGGAAACCGCCCTCGATCAGCGCCGGCATCTGGCGGAAGAAGAAGGTCAAAAGCAGCGTGCGGATATGGGCGCCGTCGACGTCGGCGTCGGTCATGATGATGATC
Organism: Bradyrhizobiaceae bacterium; assembly: GCA_020544565.1. Classification (GTDB taxonomy): domain Bacteria; phylum Pseudomonadota; class Alphaproteobacteria; order Rhizobiales; family Xanthobacteraceae; genus Afipia. Next base: position 3,185,506 of record CP078014.1, on the reverse strand, counting down.
TTGTGGTAGCGCAGCTTGGAGAGATCGAAATCGTCGCGGCCGATGCCGGTGCCGAGCGCGGTGATCAGCGTGCCGACCTGTTCGCTCGACAGCATCTTGTCGAAGCGCGCGCGCTCGACGTTGAGGATCTTGCCGCGCAACGGGAGAACGGCCTGGAACTCGCGGTTGCGGCCCTGCTTGGCGGAGCCGCCGGCGGAATCACCCTCGACGATGAACAGTTCGGACTTGGCCGGATCGCGCTCCTGACAATCGGCGAGCTTGCCGGGCAGCGAGGCGATGTCGAGCGCGCCCTTGCGGCGGGTCAGTTCGCGCGCCTTGCGCGCGGCCTCACGCGCGGTGGCGGCCTCCACCACCTTGCCGACGATGGTCTTGGCCTCGGCGGGGTGTTCCTCGAACCAGGCGGCGAGCGCCTCGTTGAGCACGTTCTCCACCACCGGACGCACTTCCGAGGACACCAGCTTGTCCTTGGTCTGCGACGAGAACTTCGGGTCCGGCACCTTGACCGAGAGCACCGCGGTGAGCCCTTCGCGGCAGTCGTCGCCGGTCAGCGAAATCTTGTCCTTCTTCGCCATGGTGTCGGCATAGCTCGTCACCTGCCGCGTCAGCGCGCCGCGGAAGCCGGCGAGATGGGTGCCGCCGTCGCGCTGCGGAATGTTGTTGGTGAAGCACAGCACGTTCTCGTGGTAGCTGTCGTTCCACCACATCGCCACTTCGACGCTGATGCCGTTCTGCTCGGCGCGCACCACGATCGGCTCGGTCACCACCGGCTTCTTGTTGCGGTCGAGATATTTGACGAACGCCTCGACGCCGCCCTCGTAATACAGCTCCTCGCGTTTTTCGACCGCGTGACGCATGTCGGACAAGAGGATGTGGACGCCGGAATTGAGGAAGGCGAGCTCGCGCAGGCGATGTTCCAGCGTGGCGAAATCGTATTCAATGTTCTTGAAGGTCTCGGACGAGGCGAGGAACGTCACCTCGGTGCCGCGCTTGCCGTGGGAGTCGCCGACCACTTTCAGCGGCGCGACGGAATCGCCGTGGCGGAATTCGACATGGTGCTCCTTGCCGTCGCGCCAGATGCGCAGGTCGAGCTTGCTCGACAGCGCATTGACCACCGACACGCCGACGCCGTGCAGGCCGCCGGAAACCTTGTAGGAATTCTGGTCGAACTTACCGCCGGCGTGGAGCTGGGTCATGATGACCTCGGCCGCCGAAATGCCCTCGCCCTTGTGGATGTCGGTGGGAATGCCGCGGCCGTCGTCGCGCACCGTGACCGAATTGTCCGGATTGAGCACGACCTCCACCCGCGTGGCGTGACCCGCCAGTGCCTCGTCGATGGCGTTGTCCACCACCTCGTAGACCATGTGGTGCAGGCCCGAGCCGTCGTCGGTGTCGCCGATATACATGCCCGGCCGCTTGCGCACGGCGTCGAGGCCCTTCAGCACCCGGATCGATTCCGCGCCGTATTCCGCGCCGGACGATGGCGCTGGTGCGGCGCTGGCCTGCCGTGCTGGTTCGTTCATGAGGTGCCTTCAAAGTGAGGGCGGCAAGGCGGCTTGCCGCGCGGTCCGCAGGCTGCGGAAAACGCGCCCGCGATAATGGTAATTTTGCCATGAAAACGCATGGCCGCCTAGGACAAAAAGGTGTCCTGCAAGTATTTGAATAAATGGGATTTTCCGGCGCTTTTTCAAGGTCGCGAAGCGCTATTTTCGCAACCGCTGAAAAGCCTGATTCGGCAGCCGCGCGCGGGCGGCATTTTTCGCCCCTGCCGCGCACCGTCACGCCGCCCGATTCACCGTCCCGTTCACCACCTCGAACACGTCTGCGCCCGCGCCGATATCGGCGAAGGCGGCCGGGTCGGCGCCGGTCATCCATGCCTGCGCGCCCAGCGCCGCGAGTTCGCCAAACAGTGCCCGGCGGCGGTCGGGATCGAGATGGGCGACGATCTCGTCGAGCAGCAGCAGCGGGGTGATGCCGGTCATCTCCGCCACCAGCGTCGCGTGGGCGAGCACAAGGCCGATCAGCAGCGCCTTCTGCTCGCCGGTGGAGGCGTCGCGCGCCGGCATCGCCTTCGGCGCATAGACCACCTGAAGGTCGGTGAGGTGCGGGCCGTCCAGCGTGCGACCGGCGGCGGCGTCGCGGGCGCGGGCGCCGCGCAGCATCGCGCGATAGCGGTCCTCCACGGCGGTAGCGGGCTCATCCAGCAGGGCGTTTTCCATCCAGCCGTCGAGGGCGATCTGCGCCGAGGGAAACGCCGACGTCGCGCCGCGCGCCGCCAGCATCGCGGCGAGGCGCAGCACGGTCTGGCCGCGTTGCGCGGCGACGGCAACGGCGAGTTCGGCGACCTCGCGCTCGATGGCGTCGCACCAGTGGGGGTCGTAGTTGCGGTCTTCGAGCAAGCGGTTGCGCGAGCGCAGCGCGCGCTCCAGCGCCGAGACGCGGCCGGTATGGCCGCTGTCGATGGCGAGCACGAGGCGATCGAAGAACCGCCGCCGCTCCGAGGCCGCGCCCATGAACAGGCCATCCATGGCCGGCGTCAGCCACACCATGCGCAGGTGATCGCCGAACGCCGCGGCGGATGCCACCGGCTCGCGGTCGATGCGGGCGCGGCGGCCCGGCGTCACGCTGTCCGCGCGCGGCGCTTCGATCCCGGTGCCCAGCGTGGCGAGGCCGAACGCGCCCTCCACCTCCGCCGACACCGCCCACGATCCGTCGCCCTGGATGTCGGCGACGTCTTCGAGGGTGGCGCGGCGCAGGCCCCGCCCCGGCGACAGAAACGAGATCGCCTCGAGACAATTGGTCTTGCCCGCGCCGTTGGGTCCGACCAGCACCACCCTGTCCGCGCGCGTCGTCACGCCGGCCGCGCGGTAATTGCGGAAATGCGTGAGGCTGAGGCGCAGGATGCGGGAGGGGATCATTGATCGGGGTGCGGGCCGCGGCGGTTGGTTACGCGGCGTTTGGGTCAGATGTGCGACAAAACGTTTATCAGCTTCCCGAATGGATCGCGCACGAAGAAACGCCGCACGCCCCAAGGCTCATCCGCAGGACCGTAGACGATGGCGATGTTCCGCTGCGTTAGGCGCTCAAGGACCTCGGCGAGATCGTCCACTTCGATGGAGATGTCCGGCACCGGCGTCCCGGAGCCGCCCTCGGTCGCGATACTGATCTGCACCGTCATCCGCGCGGACGAACCATACGTCTGAATCCAGCCGTGATCCATCAGAACTTCGAGGCCGAATATCTCGCCGTAGAACTTGCGGGCAGCGGCGATGTCCCCGGCGGCGATATTGGCGACGATACGCTGAACCGCCATCACACCCGCATCGGCATCAGCACGTAGAGCGCGCCCTTGTTGTCGCGATCATGGATCAGCGTCGGCGAGCCCGGATCGGCAAGGCGCAGCACCGCCACCTCGCCCTCGATCTGGGCTGCGATGTCGAGCAGATAGCGCGAGTTGAAGCCGATATCGAGCGGATCGGAGGCGTATTCGACTTCGAGTTCTTCCGTGGCGCTGCCGGAATCCGGATTGGTCACCGACAGCACCAGCTTGCCCGCCGACAGCGCGAGTTTCACCGCGCGGCCGCGCTCGCTGGAGATGGTGGAGACGCGGTCCACCGCGGCCTCGAAATCCTTCTTGTCGACGACAAGCTCCTTGTCGTTGTTCTGCGGGATGACGCGGCCGTAATCGGGGAAGGTGCCGTCGATCAGCTTCGAGGTCAGCACCACGTCGCCGATAGAGAAGCGGATCTTGCCCTGCGACAGCTCGATCTTGAATTCGGCGTCGCTGTCCTCGATCAGGCGCTGGACCTCGCCCACGGTCTTGCGCGGCACGATGACGCCGGGCATGCCCTCGGCGCTCGGCGGTAGCGGCAGATCGACCTGCGCCAGCCGGTGGCCGTCGGTCGCAACCGCGCGCAGCGTCGCCGCCTTGGCGGAGCCGGCGGCGTGCAGATAGATGCCGTTGAGGTAATAGCGGGTCTCCTCGGTGGAGATCGCGAACTGGGTGCGGTCGATCAGCCGCTTCATGTCGCTCGCCGCGAGAGTGAAGGCGTGGGTCATGTCGCCGGCGGCGAGATCGGGGAAGTCGCTCTCGGGCAGGGTCTGCAGCGTGAAGCGCGAGCGCCCGGCGCGGATCGCCAGCACCGAGCGATCGCCGTCGCCTTCGAGCACGATCTGCGAGCCGTCCGGCAATTTGCGCACGATGTCGTAGAACATGTGCGCGGGCACGGTGGTGGAGCCGCCGGTTGAGGTCTCCGCCGGCAGCGTCTCGGTGACTTCGAGATCGAGGTCGGTGGCCTTGAGGCTGAGGCGCGATTTGTCGGCGCGGATCAGCACGTTGCCAAGGATTGGAATCGTGTTGCGGCGTTCGACCACGCGGTGGACGTGGCCCAGCGATTTCAACAGTTGCGCCCGCTCGACGGTAACTTTCATGACGATTGCGCCCGATCCCAAGTCCGGATCAGGTCCGGCGCGCCGGACCCGTCCGCATCATTGCTGGAGATGCCGGGCGACTGGACAGCCCACCGCGGCGACTGAACCCCGCGGACCGGCGAAACCGGATTTCGCCATGCCCGACGGGGAACGTAAGGTGACGCGAAAGAGCTCCGAACGCAAGGGTAGCGGCCACCGTCGCGATGCGTTGTCCCTTGTTATCTCAGGCTTATCTCAAGCGCGGCGGCGGCCTTCCTCAGTCCTGAAGCTGGCGCTTGAGCAGTTCGACCTCGTCCGACAGCGAGACATCCTTGGCTACCAGCGCCTCGATCTTGCGCACCGCGTGCAGCACCGTGGTGTGATCGCGGCCGCCGAAGCGCCGCCCGATCTCCGGCAGCGAGCGCAGCGTCAGCGTCTTGGCGAGATACATCGCCACTTGGCGCGGTCGCACCACATTGGCGGTGCGGCGCGACGACAGCAGATCGGAGCGGCTGACATTGTACTGGCGCGCCACCACCCGCTGGATGTCCTCGATCTTGACCCGCTTCGGCTCCATCGGCCGCACCAGATCGCGCACCTCGCGCTCGGCCATCTCCAGCGTCACCGCGGTGGCGTTGAGCTTGGAATGGGCCAGCAGGCGGTTGATCGCGCCCTCGAGATCGCGGCCGTTATGGGTGATGGTGCGCGCCAGATAGTCGAGCACCGGCGCCGGCACGTCGAAGGCGGCATGATGCGCCTTGGCGGCGAGCACCCGCGACTTGAGGATTTCGAGGCGCAGTTCCTCGCCGAGCGAGGCCATCTCCACCACCAGGCCGCCGGCGAGGCGCGAGCGCACCCGGTCGTCGAGGCTTTCGAGGTCGGACGGCGGCCGGTCGGCGGCGATCACCACCTGACGGCCGGCGTCGATCAGCGCGTTCAGGGTGTGGCAGAACTCCGACTGGGTCGATTTGCCCTGCAGGAACTGGAGATCGTCGATCACCAGCACGTCGATGCCGCGCAGCGCCTCCTTGAAGGCAAGCGCCGTCTGCGATTTCAGCGCGGCGACGAAGCCGTACATGAATTTCTCGGCGGTGAGATAGAGCACCTTGCGCTCACTGGTCGTGCCGGCTGAATTTCCAGCCGAGTTTCCTGCCCATGTCACCGCCTGCAACAGGTGGGTCTTGCCGAGGCCGACGCCGGCGTGGATGTAGAGCGGATTGAACATCACCGGATCGCCGCGGCGGCCTTCGGCCACCTGGCGCGCGGCGGCGTGGGCCAGCGTGTTGGAGCGGCCGGTGACGAAGGTCGCGAAGGTCAGGCGCGGATCGAGCGGCGAGCCGCCGAGCGCGTCGTGGCTGGCGGACACCGGCGCGGTGGCGACTGCGCGCAGTTCAGCCGCGGGGCGTGCGACGGCAGCGCCCGACTCTGTGCGCCGCGCATCCTGCGGCGCGCGGGCATCCCTGGCCGGCGCCGGGCTGCGCAGCGCGGTGCGCACGCTCAATTCCACGCGCTTGACCTCGGGCATCTCGGACTGCCAGCAGCTCAGCACGCGATCGGCGTAATGCGCCTGGATCCAGCTCTTGAGGAACTTGGTCGGCACCGTCATGTGAACGCAGTCATCCTGGATGCGTTCGAGATCCATGCGCGCGAACCAGCTCGTGTAGAAATCCTCGCCGACATTGCTGCGCAGGCGTCCCTTGAAGCGTGCCCAGTGGTCGTGTTCGTGGTCCTGAGAGATTGTCATCGGCATTCCAGTGTCTTGGTGGTCAGTGCGGCGGTGAAGCCATCTGCTTCGGGGCCGCGGGAAAGGCGTGGGTGAAGGTCGTTGCGGATCGCGCGCCGGCCACTTGCCCCACATCAGCCCGCGTCCGCAGACAGCTCCGCCGTTCGGCGGTCATCGCGGCAGGCGGAATAATGGCGTGAGGGAAAGCGGCGGGCGCGCCGCTCAGGGCGTACTGGGGCGTGGAGGAGGGCGGTCGAACGCCGCGGAAACCGGCGTGGAGGCAATCAGGCAATCACAAGAATGGAACGAGGCCGTCGCCTTCTGGCACAATTTTTGAGACATAAACTTCCCCCTCCTGCCACGCGAAAAAACGCAGCAAGTCACTCCCAAATCGTCTGTTGTCTTCAGGTCGTCCCGATCAGATCGCCGGCCAAGTCGCCGGCCAAGTCGCCGGCCCGATCATCAGCCTGGACTGGCGTCGCTCGTCCCTGCGCGACGCTGCCCTCTGATGAATCCCTTCGTCCAGGATGTGACCGGTTCGATCAGGCGAGGCTCCCTCAAACCACTCGCGGTCGCATGAGGCGCGATCGCGGGAGCCTTGCTCATATGAAGCTCCATCATGTGTCGCTCCATCGCCTGTGCGGTTGCCATCCTTGTCGGATGGTTGCGGGAGAAATCTCCCGCTGGCCGCGGTGTCATGTTCACATAGGAGACTGATCTCACAAACTGCATGAGCTCAAACCCATTCATCCTGGAAGTGTCGCTAACGTGCACACTCGTTACTGACTTGCACGCCTGCCTTATGTTCCCGATCTGCACAGATCAAAAGAGCCATCGGCGTCGCGACGGCATAAGGAATACACGACGGGCATCGGCTCGCAACGAAATTGATTCTAGCGTGGGCGCGCAAATTTTCGCCGCTCGCCGCCGCCAAACCCGCAGCCCTGCAGGACGAAACGACAAGGTTTTGAATCTCTACGCGGAATCGAGACACGGCAAACGCGTCACTGAGCCCGGGGCGACAAAAAAACGTTCATAAATAATTTACGATTCGCCGCGCCGCGATCGCGTTTTGCAAGTGCTGCTTGGCGCTATGCCGATAAAGCCTTCGCCGGCCGTGTGTTTTCTTGCTCGACGGGACAGGGTAACCTTGCTGACGCGTCGCGTCGCGCGCGGGGGCGGCTCTTGCATTTTCAAAACGCCCACCCTGCAATGCGAACTCGCCGGCGCGACTGCGCGTTAACGATAAAGCGTGGTGCGCGCGGGTTTTTGAAGGCGGCCGCGGCGCTCCCGTCCGCGAGCAACATCCGACACGCCCGCACAACACGGTCACCAAGATGGGGGCATAAGGTCGGCAGGCGAGGCGTTCACACGGGATAGCTTCACACGCCTTCGCATCACGCCGGCGCACGTCGCGCCTGTCTCGCGGTCGCGTCGTGCGTGCGCGTGATGGGCGGCACGCGCTGCGCTCTCGCCGCTCCGGACACCCGCCAAAGAAAAAGCCCGGCGTGCGCCGGGCTTGTCGAATTCGTCGGTGCGAGCAAACCGCCGCGCCGGGAAAAGCCGCGTCGGACTACTGCGCGAGCTTGGCGATCTGGTGGGTCAGGCGCGACACCTTCCGGCTGGCGCTGTTCTTGTGAACGATGTTGCGCTGCGCCGCCTTCATCAGGTCGGGCTCGGCCTTCTTCATCGCCGCGACGGCGGCGGCGCGGTCGCCGCGCTTGATGGCGTCCTCGACGGAGCGCACCGCGCCGCGCATCTGGGTGCGGCGGGATTTGTTGATCGCGGTGCGGCGGGCAATCTTGCGCGTCGCCTTCTTGGCAGAGGTGGTGTTCGCCATGGTCTCTCGGTTTCTCTCGGTCCGTCAGATCGCGGCGCTGGTGCGGCCGCAGGGCTGATCGTTATCGACCTGATGGCCGATGATGAAGGATGAAGTCGTGTTCCCGGAAGCGCCGACGCAAAATGCAAGCGGTCTTGATTTTCGCGCGAGCAAACTTCTCAAAGAACATCGGCGGCAGGATTGCGCCCGCCGCCAGTCGGGGCTCTTATAGGGATACTGGCCTGCACCGTCAACGATTTCCGGGCTATTTTTGCCGCCGGGGGTCTCTTCCGGGGCCGGGTGGCTTGGGCAGCGCCCAAACGCATGAAAGATATCTGTAAAGACATGAGGATGAACGATGATCCGCGGGTTTTTTCGTCTGATCGGGCTGTTTCTGCTGGTCGCGGGCTTCCTGTCGCTGGTCTATGACGGGGCCCGGACCATCGCCGACCAGACCCTGCGGATCACCCGCCTCGGCGAATTGTGGAACGACATCAACCAGGCGAGCCAGCAGGCGTTCCAGTCCCTGGTCGAGGGGTTCTCGCCGCTGTTGTGGAGCAGCGTGATGAAGCTCCTGCTCAACCAGCCGGCCTGCGTCGTGCTCGGCCTGCTCGGGCTGGTGCTGATGCTGCTGTTCCGCCCGCGCAAGCCGCTGATCGGCTACGCCCGCAACTGATCCTGCGCGCCGCCCGACCCGGCGGAGTAGGGTGGTTCCCGGTCGCATCGCGCCGGTGGCGGCTTATATAAGCGTCCAGAGAGGCGACCCATCATCATGGAGCGAGCCATGTTCTTCTCCCGCAAATCCCTCGACCTGCCGGGCCCGGCCGACGCCTTGCCCGGCCGCGCCACGGCGCTGCCCACGGCGCGGACCCATTTCGTCAACGGCCAGACCCTGAAGGGTCCCTATCCCGCCGGCCTCGAGGCTGCGATCTTCGGCCTCGGCTGTTTCTGGGGCGCCGAGCGCAAGTTCTGGGAACTGGACGGCGTCCATGTCACGGCGGTCGGCTATGCCGGCGGCCTCACCCCCAACCCGACCTATGAGGAAACCTGCTCCGGCCGCACCGGCCACACCGAGGCGGTGCTGGTGGTGTTCGATCCGCGCCAGGTGAGTTACGACGACCTGCTGCGGACGTTCTGGGAAAGCCACGACCCGACCCAGGGCATGCGCCAGGGCAACGACATCGGCACGCAGTACCGCTCGGCGATCTACACCACCAGCGAGGCGCAGCGGACCGCCGCGCTGGCGTCGAAAGCGGCTTATGCCAAGGCGCTGGCGGCGCGCGGTTACGGCGCGATCACCACCGAGATCGCGCCGGCCGGTCCGTTCTACTTCGCGGAGGATTACCATCAGCAATATCTCGCCAAGAATCCCGGCGGCTATTGCGGCCTCGGCGGCACCGGCGTGGCGTGCCCGGTGGGCACCGGGGTGGGCGCGTAAGCCCGTAGCGCGGCGGCTTTGCGGCCTCGTGCTTACCCTTTGTTAACCATAGCGGGCGCAAACCGGACCTGTCTTTTCATGCGGGGACAGGCCCGGAGCGTTTCGTGCGCGCGTCTCGACGATCGTTGATTGCTGCCATCTGTGCCCTCGCGGTGTCGGGCTGCGTGCACACGACCGCGGGCGTGACCGTCGGGCCCGCGCCGTTGCACGAGCCCTATCGGCTCGATTCCGGCGACCGGCTGCGCATCGTGGTTTACGGTCAGGACAACCTTACCAACACCTACGCGGTGGATGCCGGCGGCGCCATCACCATGCCGCTGATCGGCCGCGTGCCGGCGCGCGGCCTCACGCCCGCGGAACTGGCCGGCGCGGTGAGCGCGCGGCTGCGCAAAGGCTATCTGCGCGATCCGTCCGTCGCGGTGGAGGTCGAGAGCTACCGCCCGTTCTTCATCCTCGGCGAAGTGGCGGCGCCGGGACAATATCCCTTCGTGCCCAACATGACGGCGGAAACGGCGGTGGCCATCGCCGGCGGCTTCACCCCGCGCGCCGATCGCAGCGCGGCCAAACTGCGGCGCATCGGCGATGGCGGCGCGGCGCAGGCCGCGGTGCCGATGGGCACGTTCCTGCGCCCCGGCGACACCGTGGTGATCTCCGAACGCTGGTTCTGAACCTCTCGCTTTAGCGCAGATGCGCCGCGAAGAAGGCGAGGCTGCGCTGCCAGGCGAGGTCGGCGCTCGGCTTGTCGTAGCTCATGCGCGCGTCGCAGCCGAACCCGTGCTGTGCGCCGGGATAGACGAACACCTCGACCTCGGGCCGCTTCGCCCGGATGGTCTCCACGTCGGCGAGCGGAATGCCGCTGTCCTTCTCGCCGAAATGAAGCTGCGTCGGCACCAGCGGCCGGTCGTCGGCGAAGCGCACGATCGCGCCGCCGTAGTAGCCGACCGCGGCGCGCAGTCCCGGCAGTTTGGTCGCTGCCGCATAGGCGACGCTGCCGCCGAGGCAGAAGCCGATGATGCCGACGGGGCCGCTGCCGCGCACCGCGTCGATGGCGGCCTGGGTGTCGCGCAGCATCGCGGGCCAATCCGGCGCGGCGACGAACCTGCGCGCCACCGCCACTTCCTCCGGCGAATAGCCGGACTGGAAATCCGGCGTGATGCGGTCGAAGATCGCCGGCGCGATGGCGCAATAGCCTTCGCCCGCGAGGCGGTCGCAGACATTGCGGATATGGGCGTTGACGCCGAAGATCTCCTGGATCACCACGATGGAAGCTTGCGTCGGCGTCACCGGGTCGGCGCGATAGCCGCCGAGCCTGAAACCATCCGACGCCGTCAATGTCACGTTCTCGCCCATCGGGAATTCCCTATTGCCACATCCAGTCGCGGCGCCAGTCGCCCTTCCAGCCGGTGAGGCGGCCGCCGCGGAACTGGAGATAGAGCGGATCGTTGCGCTGTGCCCACCAGCCGCTGCCGACATGGCGGACCACCACATAAATCTCGTTACCCGGCTTGCCTCTCACATAGGTCAGCGGCTGGCCGAGTACGAAGGCGGCGTCCTGCGCGCTCATGCCGAACGCCAGCGGCGTGTGGTTGGACAGCGTCATGGTGAACGGCGCACGCGGGATGGTCTCAGCGTGCGCGACGCCATGGGCCAGAATGAGGGCGGCAACAGCAGCGACAGCAATCGGTTTCATGGCGTGAAGTGTTGTTCGATTTGCCGATGGAGGCAAGCCCCGAACCGGAGCTGGAGCATGATCCCGAAAAATGGGAACCGGTTTTCGGACAAGATCATGTTCAAACAAAAAATAAACGACGGGTCTGCTTCAACGCCGTTGAATCAGACCCTAGTCCGGTGACAACGGGCTCTTGCGCCGGGTCATGACGTCCACCACGCGGTCCGGGGTCAGCGCACGGCCGAGCGGGCCGAGACGGGCGATGAACCCGACGCTGTAGCGGGTGCGCGGCCGCGGCACGGTGGCGGCGGTGAACACGACGTTCGCCACCGTCTCCGCCGACAGCACGCCGAAACCGTGCGGATCGAGAAACGCGCGCATGCGCGCCGCCAGCCGCTGCTTGAAATAGCCGTAGGGATCGGACGCGGCGGGATCGGGCGCGGTGGTCTGTGCGATCGACGCCAGCAGCGTCGTCAGGAAATGGGTGGCGATCGGGCCGGGCAGCACGTTGACGACATCGATGCCGAATGGTCCGACCTCCGGACGCAGGGCGTCGGCCAGCGCCTCGACGGCGAATTTCGAGGCATGATAGGCGCCGCCGCCGATGGAGGAGACGCGGCCCGCCACCGAACTGACATTGACGATGCGGCCGCGGCCCGCCGCCCGCATCGCCGGCAGGGCCAGTTGCGTGAGGCGCAGGCCGCCGAACACATTGGTCTCGAACTGGCGGCGCAGCAGGTCGAGCGGGATCTGCTCCAGCGGCCCGTATTGGCCGTAGCCGGCATTGCTGACCAGGATTCCCACCGCGCCGAACTCGCGCTCGATCCGCGCCACCACGGTGCGCCGCATCTCCTCGTCGGTGACATCGAGCGCCAGCACATGGCAACCCGCGGCGCGCAGATCGGCGAGAGTGGAGGGATCACGTGCGGTGGCGAAGGTGTCGTAGCCGGCGGCGCGAAACAGCTTCGCGGCGGCGTGGCCGACGCCGCTGGAGCATCCCGTGATCAGGACCGGGCCGGGACATTGGTCGCTGGATGAGGACGGCATGTCGATCCACCGGATGTCACGGTTCACAGATAGATGGTCGCCAACGGCAGGGTTTCCGAAACGGCCGCCGGGTGCAAGGGTGCTCCGGGCCAAACCGGTTGGCTCCCGTGCCGGTTCCCACGTATAACGAAACAGCGGCCGCGAGCATCGCGCAGCGCTATGACGAACGGGGAACGGGATGAACGATTCGACGGCGGACGCCGGCCACATCACCGCGGCGACGCACGACGATCGCGCCTTTCAGATCGGCACCGGATGGCGCGACCTGGCGAAGGCGGGAATGGCGCTGATGGGCGTCGCCATCGGCGTCTATCTAGTGTGGCAGACCTCCTCCAGCCTCTTCATCATCTTCGCCGGCATCCTGTTCGCGTCGTTTCTCGATGCCTGCACCCGCGCCCTCAAGCCGGTGGTTCCGGTCGGCCGGTCGCTGCGGCTGACGCTGGTGATCCTGATTTTCTGCGGCCTGATCGGCATGGGGCTGGTGTGGGGCACCGGCAAGCTGCCCGAGCAGACCCGCATCCTGATCCGGGTGATGGACGCGCAGATCGACGTGCTGCAGCAACGACTGGAAGCGTTCGGCGTCGATCTGTTCGGCCCGGACGGCGGCCGCGATTTCTCGAAATGGTTTCCCGATCGCGGGGCGCTGTTCAGCCATGCCCACTCGGCGCTCGGCACCGCCTCCGGCGTTCTCGGCTCCGCCCTCGTCATCCTGTTTCTCGGCATCCTGTTCGCCTTCGATCCGGGGCTTTATCGCGACGGCATCGTTCTGCTCGCCAAGCCGTCCTACCGCCCGCGCATGCGCGCCGTCCTCGACGAGATGGGCACCGTGCTGCGCAACTGGCTGGCCGGACAGGTGATCCGCACCATCATCATGGCGGCATGCGTGTGGGCTACGCTGCAGTATCTCGGGCTTCCGGGCGCGTTCGTGCTCGGCCTCCAGGCCGGCCTGTCGAACTTCGTGCCCTATCTCGGCCCGATCCTCGCCGGCATTCCCATCGGCCTCGTGGCGATGCCGCTCGGATTATCCGCCCTGCTGTGGGCGGTCGGGCTTTACACCATCGTGCAGTCGGTGGAGGGCTACATCATCGGTCCGCTGATCCTGCGCCGCGCGGTGTCGCTGCCGCCGGCATGGACGCTGGTGGCGCTGGTGCTGCTCGGGGCGCTGTTCGGCATTCTCGGCGTGGCGCTGGCGCTGCCGCTCTACGCGGTGGGCCGCATTGCCGTGCTGCGGTTCTATGTCGAGGATTGTCTCGGCGACCGCCTGAATCCGACCCAATAAAAACAATTCCCGGCGCGGGGCTGTCCGCGCCGGGAAGGCAATGGCGGCATCCGTTCAGAACGATCCGAACATGGTGCCGAGCACGATCACGGCGACGAGCGCGACCAGCGCGCCGACGATGCCGACCATGACGATGTCGCGGTAGCTTTCCTTGTGGCTGGAGCCGCACACCGCGAGCAGGGTCACCACCGCGCCGTTGTGCGGCAGGCTGTCGAGCGTGCCCGAGCCAATCACCGCCACGCGATGCAGCAGCGCCGGATCGAGCCCGATGTCGGCGGCGCGCGCCATATAGGTCGCGCCCAGTGCATCGAGCGCGATGGTGAGGCCGCCCGAGGCCGAGCCGGTCAGCGCCGCCAGCATGTTGGTCGCCACCGCCAGCGACACCAGCGGTCCGCCGCCGATGCCGAGCACCGCGTCGCGCACCACTTCAAAAGCCGGCATCCCGGCGACCACCGCGCCGAAGCCGACGAGGCTCGCGACGCTGATGACCGGCAGCACCGAGGCATTGGCGCCGGCGTCCATGGTGGCGCGCAGCGTCGGCAGCCGCTTGTGGCTGACCACGAGCACCGTGACGATGGCGCAGGCGAGCGCCGTCGCCACCGACCATACGCCGGCGACGGCGGACAGCGAGGTGTCGCCGAAGCGCGCTTCGGCGAGGAAGCTGGTGTCGAGCCGCGGCAGGATGAACAGCGCCATGGCCAGATTGACGACGACCACGACGATCAGCGGCAACGCCGCCTGGAACGGCGGCGGCGGCGAATCCGTGGTCTTGCCGTGGCCGATTTCAGCAGGATCGAATTCGCGCGCGAACGACGCGCGCTCGCGCAGCTTGTCGTCGGTGGCGACGGCCTCGGCCGCCATCGGCGCACCGTCGCCGAAGCCCTCGCCATTGGCGTGCGCCTTCGTCTCCTGCAGCCGCAGCCACCACAGGCCGAAGCCGAGCATGATGAGGGAGGCGATGACGCCGAGGCCGGGCGCGGCGAACGGCGTGGTGCCGAAGAACGGCATCGGAATGGCGTTCTGGATCGACGGCGTGCCGGGCAGCGCCGACATGGTGAAGGTGGAGGTGCCGAGCACGATGGCCGCCGGCATCAGCCGCCGCGGAATGCCGGCGGACCGGAACAGTTGCTGCGCCATCGGCGCCAGCACGAAGAAGGCGACGAACAGGCTGACGCCGCCATAGGTGACCAGCGCGCCCGCCAGCACCACCGCCAGCACCGCCCGCTTGGGGCCGAGCTTCTCGGTCATGTAGGTGGCGATGGTGGTCACCGAACCGCTGTCCTCCATCAGCTTGCCGAACAGCGCGCCCAGCAGAAACAGCGGGAAGAACTGGGCGAAGAAGCCCGCCGCACTGCCCATGAAGGTCAGCGTCCAGTGCGCCAGCAGCGGCTCGCGCGAGAACAGCGCCGCCACCGCCGCAGCGATCGGCGCCAGCAGCAGCACGCTCCAGCCGCGAAAGGCGAACGCGATGAGAAGGCCGAGGCCGGCGAGGATTCCGAGCAGACCGAGCAGCGTCATGTCTCAGCACTCCGCCAGCAGGACGTCGAGATCGGACGTCGAGCGCGCGCCGACATTCGCGGCGTGCTCCGCGAGGAACGCCTCCGCGCTGCGGCGGCCCTCCTCCTTGAGCATGGAGATGAAATCCCATTCCGCGTTGAGCTTCGAGGATGCGCCGAACTCGCTGAGCTTGGTGGTCCAGATGCTGTGGGTCAGCATGTTGGCCCAGCGCGCGCCCTCGCCCTGTCCGGGATCGGCGACCTGACGCAGCAGGGCGATCATGCGCAGCTCCTTCATCAGCGGCGAGTTGAACGAAATCTCGTTGAGACGGTTGAGGATCTCCCCGGCGGTGCGCGGCAGCTCGGCGCGCTCGCGCGGGTTGATCTGCACCAGCAGGATGTCTCGGGCGTTGCTCTCGCGCACCAGCGGGGTGATGGTCGGATTGCCGGTGAAGCCGCCGTCCCAATAATATTCGCCGTCGATCTCGATGGCCTGGAACATGGTCGGCAGGCAGGCCGAGGCCAGCAGCACGTCGGCGGTGATCTCCTTGTTGCGGAAGATGCGGCCGCGGCCGGTGCGCACGTTGGTCGCGGTGATGAATACCTTGACCGGCGAATTGGCGATGCCGTCGAAATCGACGCTGCTCGCCAGAATGCGGTTCAGCGGATTGAGGCCCAGCGGATTGACGTCGTAGGGCGACAGCATGCGGGTCATCAGGTCCATCGCCATGTAGGCCGGAGAGGTGTCGAGGGTCCAGCGGCCCAGCATGCGATCCATCGGCGAGCGCTGCAGCGGGCTGAACATCGCCGCGCGCGACACCTTGCGCCAATACTCGTCGAGCGCCTTGCGCGCGCCGGCGGCGCCGTCGCGGGCCCAGCCGTCGGCCAGCACCGCGGCGTTCATCGCTCCCGCGGAGGTGCCCGACACCGCCTCGACGATCAGCCACGGTTCTTCCAGCAGCCGGTCGAGCACGCCCCAGGTGTAGGCGCCGTGCGATCCGCCGCCCTGAAGCGCGAGATCGATCAGGACCGGCTCACGCGCGGCCTGTTGCGTCGAAGAAGACATCCGAACTCTCCAAGATGTTGACCGGCTGACGCGGCGTTCGTGCAACGAGCGCGGGACAACGCGGCAGAGCTTCGCGCCCCCGATCCGAAACCGGTATCATCCGGCGATGCGCCGCGACGACTTCGGATTCAGGAAGCGCAAGAAGCACAGGACTTCGATGTGACCTGTGCGTGATCGCGGGCCGCGACTCGGTCGCGCCGGCGGAAGAATCGTAAAGCCGCGCCGCTAGGGTGTATTGGCGCTGGCGTAGGACTTGCGCAGCAGCGCGAACAGGCTGCCGCCGGTCACCGCGCCGAGCACGTAAACCACGGCGACCTGCAAGGCGAGCGGGATGCGCACCTGCATGCCGAGGAACGACATCGTCACGATCTCAAAATTCTGTAACGCGAAAATGACCGTGACAAGCGCAAACACGGCGATGACGGCGATATAGATCCAGCGCATGAAAACTCCTTGAATTCGTCGAACCTTGAGAAAGCCGGCGCGCAGGCGCGAGGACAGTCGTCTCCGCGCCGTACGGGACGCCGCCTAGCGGCTGCGCTTGAGGCCGAAGCCGAGCCCGATCCAGCCGACCCCGGCCATGACCAGATCGACGCCGAGGAACAGGCCGAGAATGTAGAGGCTGGACACCGGCCAGCGCGCCAGGATCATGACGCCGAGCGCCAGGGTGATCAGGCCGGACAGCAGCACCCAGACCCACGGCGTTTCCCGCTTCATGCTGAAGGCGAGAATGATGCGCATGATGCCCGACGCCACCAGCGACGCGCCGAGGATCAGTGTCAGCAGCGCGGCGGTCAGAAGCGGATTCTCGAAAGCGACGAAGCCGGCGACGATGTAGAGCACGCCGAGCAACATCCACAGCAGGAATTTGCCCCAACCCTTGAGCTGGAACGCGTTGATGACCTCGGCGACGCCGACCACGATCATCATCACGCCGACGAAATAGACGCTGACCACGGTGGCCAACGCGACGCTGCCGAGCGCGATCAGCCCGGCGATCAGATAGACCACGCCCAGCGCGACGATCCAGCCCCATTTGGCGCGCAACGGCTCCAGCGCCCCGCGTCCTGAGAAGGGGTCCCCGAGATTGAGCGAATTCGACGCATTGGCCATGACAATATCCTCCAATGGAAAACGCACCATGCTACCGCCGGGTGCGGACAACACAAGGCGTTCCGCAGGCATGCATGTCGCGCGGACAAGCGCTGTCGCCGTCCGCCGGCACCCCACCCGGGCGCGGAAGCGCACCGCGTCAAGATCGGCCGTCTCGATCGCCTTCGGATTCCCTATCCTGACTTAAGATCAGGCCGGTCCCGAACGATCTGGCTTTGGACCATGGCGGGCGCATGATGGCAAGTGAAGGATATCTAACCGGTCCGCCGCGGCCGCCCGGCAATACCTCAGATCCCGTTATCCGCTTGAGACGGCGGCGGATCTCCGGCGATGTCGATGCGCTCGGGCGCGCGCAGGCGCAGCCCGCCGCCGGGGCCGGCCGCCAGGGTCAGGATGTGAAAACGGGTCGGGTCGAAATCGGTGGCGTCCATCACCGGCGACGGCGCCGAGACGATGGTGACCGGGCCGCAGGCGCCGATCCAGTCGATATGGCGGTGGCCGTGCATGACCACGAGCCGGTCGCCGAACGGCTTCAGCATCCGCACGAACCAGCTTCCGTTGACCAGCGCGGTGCCGATGCGATCGGCGAACGCCACGCCCGGCATGGGATATTCCATCAGATGGTGATGCAGGGCGACGATCCAGTGCGCCTTCGGATAGGCAGCCACCGCCGCGCCGAGACGACGGCCCTGCTCGATCGAGATCATGCCCAGCGCGTTGGTGAACGAGAAATTCGACTGCGCGTTCGAGTTGAGAATGACGACGCCGAGGCCGTCCTCGCTGTCCGGCGGCAGCAGCATCGGAAACTGGTCGTCCAGCACCGTGCGCAGCCGCGCCGAACGCCGCAGGCCGCCCTGATCGGCAAAGGCGGCGATGTCGGCCGTCACTCCGGCCAGCGCCTCGTTCAGCGTGCGCCGCGACTGCTGCGGACTGTCGCCGAGCACGTGCACGCGGTCGCCCTGAATCGCGGCCATGGCCGACAGCGTGCGCATCTGGCGCATGCGCTTGCCAGGGCTGAACGGCAGGTCGAGCCGGGCCGGATTGGCGCGATCGACGATGTTGAGGTCGTGATTGCCGGGCAGGATCAGCATCCGCTCCCTGAGGGCGGGATGGCGATCCACTGCATCGAAAAACTCCGCCCATTCGCTGGCGAGGCCGGCATCGGTCATGTCGCCGCTGATCAGCACGAGATCGAGCGGGTCGGCGGCATGAATCGCGTCGAGCCGCGTCAGCACGCGCTCCAGCCGCTCGTTGCCGCGCGGGCCGCCGCGTCCGCTCTCGATGCGGAATCCGTAGCGCTCGCCGACGATATGGATGTCGGACAGATGCGCGACGCGCCAGCTTCGCCCACCCGCCGTCGGCGCGGCGAAGGCCGTGAAATCCTGCGGCTGGTCCATGGTGGCGTCGGCGAAGCCCCAGATCAGCGAGGCGACCGCGAGATAGGCGCAGACCAGCACCACGGCGTTGGCCACGGTCGGGACGATCAGGCGGAGCGCCGATGGGATGTGGCCGAAATCGCCGATCCAGTGAGTGAACGGCCACACCAGAAACGCCACCAGCACCGCAAAGGCGCACAGGATGACGCCGGCGCCGGCCGAACTGACCGCGCGCAGGCGGCTGCGCTGCGCCGGCGTCAGCCGCGCGCCGAGCGCGCGCTCCGCCAGATGGCGCAGCGCCTCGCGGTAGAGCACATAGGCCGGCTGGATCGCCAGCGCGTTGAGCGACCAGAAATTGACCTCCGCGATGCGGAACAGCGGCCGCCAGCCGAACCAGCCCACCGCGAGGGCCGCGACGAGCAGAACCGCCGCGCCGATCCCGGTGAGGTACTGCACGCGCTCGGACACGGTGGCGATCCACGCTGTCATTACCAGCGGCGCAAGACCGAGCAGGATCGACGGCAGCAGCAGCGACGCCGTCCATGCCAGCAGCAGCTTCGGCAGGCTGATTTCCACCAGCATGCCGCCGGCGATGGCGAGCAGCGAGCGCTCCTTGGTGGCGGAGATGTCGTTCTCGACATCGCCCCGGCGCGGATCGATCAGCAGAGAGTTGCGATCGAGCGGGCCACTCGCCGGCGCTCGCCGGATGTCAGGTGTCGGCACGGGGGGATCTCGCCTTTCAATCGGAATGAGCAGACCGGGGCCGCGCAATGGTACATGCCGCCGGCGATCCGGTCAGCCGGAAAGTGCGGTGCGGTGGCCACAACAGCGGGGCGGTTGCGAACACCGGCCGCGACCGCGTAAAACCGCGCATCGATGCTTCGTCCACGGCGACCGACGGACGCAGTTTGAACAACGAGGAATATCGCGTGCGCACCATCGAGGACCAGAGCTTCTTGATCCTGTTGATCGCGGTGTCGGTGGCGTTCGGCTGGATTCTCCAGCCCTATTTCGGCTCCATCGTGTGGGGCATCGTCGCGGCCATCGTGTTCGCGCCGTTCTGCAACTGGCTGTCCGGCTTCCTGCGCTGGCCGAGTCTGGCGCCGCTCGTCACCGTCTTGGTCACCATCGCCCTCGTGATCGTTCCGCTGATCGTCATCGCTGCCGCGCTCGGGCGGGAGGCGACGAACCTCTACCGCAGGATCCAGTCGGGCGAGATCGACTTCGTCGGCAACACGCAGCAGATCCTCGACACCCTGCCGGGCTGGGCGCGGGATGTGCTCGGCTGGTTCGGACTGACCGATCTCGACACCATGCGCGCCGCGCTGACCACGCCGCTGGTCAAGAGCAGCCAGTATCTCGCGACCCAGGCGCTGAGCTTCGGCTCCCTGACCTTCGATTTCATCATCGGCCTTTGCGTCATGCTCTATCTCCTGTTTTTCCTGCTGCAGGACGGCGACGCACTGGCGCAACGGATCAGGACCGCGATCCCGCTGCAGGACGGGCGGAAGAAGGCGCTCGTCACCCGGTTCATCGCGGTCATCCGCGCCACGGTGAAGGGCGGCATCCTGGTGGCGATGGCGCAGGGCGCGCTGGGCGGTCTGGCGTTCTGGTTTCTCGGCATTCACTCCCCGGTGTTCTGGGCCGTGATCATGGCGTTCCTGTCGCTGGTGCCGGCGGTCGGCGCCGCGCTGGTGTGGCTGCCGCTCGCGATCTACCTGCTGGCCACCGGCTCGATCGGCCAGGGCATTTTCCTGATCGCCTATGGCGTGCTGGTGATCGGCCTGGTCGACAACATCCTGCGGCCGTTTCTGGTCGGCAAGGACACCAAGCTGCCCGACTACGTGGTGCTGATCTCGACGCTGGGCGGCATCGAGGTGTTCGGACTGCAGGGCTTCGTGATCGGCCCGCTGATCGCGGCGATGTTCGTCGTCACCTGGGAGATCTTCGCGGCGTCCCGGCAAGACGCCGCCTGAACGCGCGGCGCGATGCGGTCGCTTCAGGATTCGAAAAACACGTCGGTGCGTTGCGACGTCAGCGCTCTCTCTCCCGACGTCAGTTCGAGATCGCATGCGGCGTCCACCTGGACGAAACGCGGCCGCTGTTCGACCAATGTCAGCCGCGCGCGCAGGCGGAACGCATCGCCGGGGTGAACCGCCCGGCGAAAGCGGACCGCGCGGATCGCCGCCGCGTGGCCCTGCGCGCCGCCGGTTACCGCGTAGACGTCCTGCAGCAATCCCGGTACGAGGGCCAGCAGCAACTGGCCCGGCACCACCGTCTTGCCCGCCGGCAGCTCACGCGCGGCGCGCGCGACGTCGTCGTGAATCCAGTTGCGGTCACCGGTCAGCGCGACAAAACGATCGATCTCGTCCTGCGTCACCGCGCGCCATCGTCCCGGCGCGAGATCGCGGCCGACATAAGCGGCGAGTTTGATCGCGGTGGCGACGCGCAGCGGCGATGGCAGCTCATTTGCGGCTTCGCTCATGTCGCAGCACCTTCCGTCATCGCGTCACCAGCAACGCGCTGCCGAGTCCGCCGGCGGCGGCGATCGCCGCCAGGCCGAGCGCGCCCGGCGCTTCCCGCTGCATCTCGTGCCACAGCCGCACGGCGAGAATCGCGCCCGACGCGCCGATCGGATGACCGCGCGCCAGTCCGCCGCCGCCGCGATTGAGCGCTGATTCCGCAACGCCTATTCCGTCGGCGCAAGCGAGCGCCTGCGCGGCGAAGGCTTCCATGATCTCGGCGACCGCGATGGTGTCGGGTGAGACCTGTTGCCGCGCCAGCAGCGCCTTCGCCGCGGCGATCGGCGCGGCGCCGGGCATCGCCGGATCGCCGCCGCAGCGGGTGCCGGCCACGATCCGCAACGGATGCGGTCCGTCGAGACGCCGCAGCATGGTTTCGGAGACCACCAGCACGGCCGCGGCCGCGTCGGCTTCCACTGCGACCGTGGCGCGGGTCACGCCGAACATTGCGTCGCCCGCGAGCGGCGGCAGGCGCGAACACAGCGCCGCGGTCAGCGCGCGCGGAAAGGCGTCGCGTGACAGCCCCGCCAGCGCGACGATCTCGCCAGCACCGGCAGGGCGGTCGAGAGTCTTGCGATGGCTGGCGATGGCGAAGGTCTCCTGCCGGTCGCGCGCAATGGCGAAGGCTTGCGCCAGCGTTGCGGCGGCGGCGATCATGTCCGGATCGCGCTCCGGCCACGGCGCGAACGGCGGCCGGTCGTAAGGTTGCGGCGCTTCGTCGGCATGGCGCGGCCGCCGTGCCCGCAGCGGCGACCGGCTGTAGCTTTCGATCCCGCCGGCGATGACGGCGTCGGCTCCGCTGGCAACACGATCTGCCGCCATCATGACGGCGTCGAGGCCGCCGCAGCACTGGCTGTCGATGGTCAGCGCCGGCACGCGGTCAGGCAGCCCGGCGCGCAGCGCCGCGAGCCGCGCCGGATTGCCGCCGCCATAGAGCGCATTGCCGAGAATCACATCGTCGATGCTTTCCGGTGCCAGACCCGTATCGGACAGCACCGCGCGGATCGGCGCGGCGCCGAGTTCGTCGGATTCCACCGCCTTGAACGCGCCGTTGCGCGGCGCGACTGCGGTGCGGCGCGCGGCGACGATGTAGGCCGCGCTCACGCCAGCACCTCGCATGGCTCGCTGTCCCATATGGCGCGCAGCGCCTGGAAATCGCTCTTGCCCGACGCCGTCAGCGGCCACCGCGGCGGCAACGCGAAGCGGCGCGGGATCTTGTCGAGCGGAAGATGATCGCGGGCATGGGCGATCAGATCGGAGGCGGTGACGGACGCGTCCGGATGGAGCTTGAGCAGCGCCACCAGCCGCTCGCCGCGCCGCGCGTCGTCGCCGCCGAGCACCATTGCCGCTCTCACCGCGGGATGGCTTTCGAGCACGCGCTCGATCTCCTCCGGATGCACGTTCTTGCCGGAGGTGATGATCATCCGGCTGGCGCGGCCGACCAGCCGCAGATAGCCGCGCGCGTCGAGAACGCCGACGTCGCCGACCGACATCGCATCTCCGTCGCGCACCAGCGCCGTCGCGTCGCCACAGGCATAGCCGCTGAACACGAACGGACTGCTCACGAACACCTGCCCGGCGTCGCCGGGCGGCAGGCGGCGGCCGCGATGATCGCGGATCGACAGATCGACGCCGGCGAAGGCGCGGCCGACCGAGCCCGGCGGCACGTCCTCGTCGTCCTTGGCGACCGCGACGAAACTCAGTTCGGACGCGCCGTAGAATTCCGCGAAGCGCGCGGCCGGGAAGCAAGCGCGCAGATCGCCCATCGCGCGGCCATGCCATTTCGCGCCGGACGACAGGATCCAGCGCATGGTCTCGACCGGCGGCGCGTCGTCGCGCGCGGCGGCCTCGACGATCATTTCAAGCTGGGTCGGCACGCCGTAGAGCACGCTGACGCGATGCGCCGCCATCAGGCGGCAGGCGAGATCGGGGCGGAAACGGCGGCACAGGAGGACGGTGGCGCCGGCATGGAGGCCATGCGCGAGCCCATAAAGAAACAGCGAATGCGTCAGCGCGCCCGGCGCGAGAACGACGTCGTCGGCGCCGATATCGAACTCGCGATCGCCGGCCCGGAAGCTCTCGACCCATGACAGATGATGGCGTCGATATCCTTTCGGCACGCCGGTCGAGCCGGAGGTGAAGCCGACATAGAACGGCGTCAGCGGATCGGGCTCCGGCACGGCCGCGAACGAGGACGCCGCGTCGACGGCGTCGGCTACGGCTGCGAAAGGGGCATGCGGATTGATCACGATGCACGCGCGCGCCGCATCGGCCAGCGCGGCATCGTGACTGACCAGCAGGCCCGGCGACAACTCACTGAGCGCACGCCGCGTCGTCGCGGCCGGCCAGCCCGGATCGAGAATCTGCGCCTCCCGCCCGGCGCGGGCGGTGGCGAGAAACAGCAGCACCAATGCGGGGCCATTGGGCAGATGCAGCGCCACGCCGCGCCCGGCCGGTACTGCTTTCGCCAGATGTGCGGCGAGACGCTGCACCGTCCGATCCAGTTCGCCGAAGCTGATGGCGTGGCCGTCGCAGATCACGGCGATGCGGTCCGGCCGCGTCTGCGCGTGCTGCGGCAACGGCGCCGTGATGGTGGCGCAATCCGTCACGCCCGGCTCGCGATCGCGGCCGGATAGCCGCGATACGAGGCTTCGGCGACGAACGCGGTCGCCAGCGCCTTGAGCAGATCGCCGGGCAGGAACACGGCGGTGGCGACCAGCGCCTGCAGCAGGCTCATGCGCGCCACCGCCATCAACCCGAGAACGCCGCAGGCATATTCCACAATGATGCCGCCGGCGATGGCGGCCACCAATGCCGCGGCGAACACCCGCCACGATTTCAGTCGCTCCATCACCAGTCCGGACACGAGCGCGGCCGGAACGAAGCCGAGCAGGAAGCCGACCGACGGCCCGAACAGCACGCCGAGCCCGCCGCGGCCGCCCGCCAGCAACGGCGCGCCGAGCAGCACCACGAACAGGAACAGCAGCACCGCGAGCGCGCCATGACGCGGCCCGAGGATGATCCCGGCCAGCATGACGCCGAGAGTCTGCGCCGTGATCGGCACGCCCATGGCGATCGGCAGCACGACGCCGGGCAGCATGCCCAGCACGCCGATGATGGCCGCCATCAGGGCGATACGGACAACGGCGCGGGATTCCACGTGGCTTCTCCTATGAGGGCTTGTGTTGACGCTCGGTCGCGGCTGCGTCGAAGCCGCGCGCATCGAGCGATTCCGCGACCCGATCCGCGAGTTGCAGGATATCGGCGAGGAACACGGCGACGAGCCGCACCGGCACACGACGATGGGTCCGCGCTTTCCAGGCTTCCTCGCGCGCGCGCCACCGCGTCAGCAGCACCGGGACGAACCGCAACACCAGCGCGACCGCGAGCGCCATCTTGCGCGGATTGACGCCGAGCGGACGCAACAGGCCGAACACCGGCGCGAGCACGGCCATCAGCGCGCTCATGGGCGTGGTCATGCTGACGAGATCGGCGAGCAGCAACAGCGTCAACAGCCGCAGGCTGACCACGGCGCCGGCGTGCCAGCCGCTCGAGAATGCCTGCACGCCGCCGACGATGACCAATAGCGGCACGAGCGGCCGCAGCAGCGCCAGCCGTGCCATCCCCGCGCGCCCGAAGCCGGCATAGATAGCCAGCACCATCGCCAGCGCGCCGGCGAGAATTCGCCAGTCATCGACCGGCAGCAACAGCAGGCTGGCCAGCACCATCGCCGCGAGCTTGAAGCCGGCGGGGATGCGATGCAGCCAGGTCTGCAGCGGAGTTGTGGGCATGAGGCCGTCGGTCATCATGCGGGGACGAGGTCCACGCTCGCAGCCGTCGCCGCATGGGCCCGATAGGCCGGCAGCACGACGACGGGCGGGCCGTCCTGGCGAATGCGGCCGGCGTCCAGCCAGATCACCCGATCGAACCGCGCCAGCAAATCGAGATCGTGGGACGCCATCACGATCTGCTGCGGCAGCGCCATGATCCGGCGCGACAGCGCCAGCCGGGTCGGAAGATCGAGGCTCGAAAACGGTTCGTCCATCAGCAGGATCGACGGCTCGGTCGCGAGCACCGCGAGGATGCAGACCAGTTGTTTCTGGCCGCCGGACAGTTCGTTGACGTTGCGGTCGATCCATCCGCTGCAGCCATGCTGCTCCAATAGCGCCAGCGCCTGCTGTCGCGCCTGCCGGGCCGGCATCCCGCGCTCGGTCAGGCCAAACGCGATTTCCTCGCCGACAGTCGGGAAGATGAGCTGATGATCGGGGTTCTGGAACACGAAGCCGACCCGCGCCGGCAGCTCCTTGCGATGACGCGCGGTCTCAAGGCCGCCGACGACGACGCGTCCGCTATTTGGCAGCAGCAGGCCGTTGACCAGCCGCAGCAGCGTGCTCTTGCCGGAGCCGTTGTCGCCGATCACGCCGATGCGTTGCGTCGCGAGGCGCAGCGCGGCAATCGCCAGAACCTGGCGGCCGGCGCGCCGGACCTCCACGTCCTCGAAAGCAATCCCCGCTCCATCGATCCCGGCCATCGATAAGGATATCCTGCAAGGCGCGCGATAGGCGCCTGACCATCATGCGCCGCCCTGTCCTTGTTGGGACAAGGGCGCGACCGTCAGCGCTATACAGCCTTCCGTGGCGGCGGTCACCACCGCGGCACGGCGCATCCGAGCTGTCGCTCCTCGCTTCGGGTCCGGGTTCCGCTGGGGACATCCGGCTCAGTCGGGCGCGCGCATCGCTCCCGCATAGCTCGCCGGGGTCACGCGCCAGTACAGGATCGCAACGACGGCGACCGAGATCAGGTGCAACACCCAGCCGGCAACGAAGCTGCCGGTGACGTCGTGCAGGACGGCGACGATCCATGGCGGCAGCGCGGTGATCAGAAAGCCGCCGCCCTGCATAAGCGCGGACAGGGCCCCGGCCTCGGCGGGGTCGGGCAGGTGATCGAGCGCCACGATCATGGACAGGGCGAAGCATCCGCCGAGACCGGCGCCCAACAGGATTGCCGAGGCGAGCGGCGCGGCTTCGGGCCGAAACGCCAGTGCGGCGAAGCCCGCCGCCTGCATGGCCAGCGTCAGCCACAGCCATGGCCGGAGATCCCTGCGCCTTGCGAGCATCGGCAGCAACAGTGCCGCTAGCGCCTGGGAGACCGCCATGATCGCCAGCAGGCTGCCGCTGGTGGCGATGCTCCAGCCGTGTTCCTGATAGAACGGCGCGAGCCACGCCACCACGGTCGAGTAACCGCCGTTGACAAGGCCGAAGCACACCATCAGCAGCCAGACGCGCGGCCGCCGGAGCAGGGCGCTCGTGCGCGCACCGCCTTGCGTCGCGACAGTATCGCGCGGCAGGCAGCACGCTGCCAGTCCTAGCGCCAGCGCCGCCGGAACGGCCATCCAGGCAAGGCCGGCGCGCCAGCTTCCGGTCGCCGTGGCAACCAGCGGCGCGACTTGCGCACCCACCGCGCCGCCGCCCATCAGCGCCGCCGAATACAGGCCCATGACCACACCGACCTGGCGGGGAAACTGCTTTTTGACGATGCCGGGGAATACCGCCTGAATGACGGCAACCCCAAGTCCGAGCAAAGCCGCCGTTCCCACCATCTGCCAACCGTTGGTCGCGAACAGCCGCAGCAGCGATCCGGCAACGAGGACGGCAAGAGACACGATGACCAGACGGCGCGCGCCGATGCGGGACTGCAGGAAGGGGCCGGCGAAGGCGAAGACTCCCATCAGGAGCATCGGCACCAACGTCAGCAGCGAGATGCCTCTCAGATCCAGTCCGGTCTGCGCGCCAATATCGGAGGCGAGCGGCCCGATGCCGGTGATGAATGGCCTGAGGTTCAAGCCGACCAGCGTGACGGCTGCGAGCAGCAGCACGTTGGCGGCGCGTGAGGGCACGTCGGAAGCCATGGATCAGGCCGGCTTGCTTCGGGCCTTGGTCCATTCGGCATAGAGGTCCGCCTCGCCTTCCGGCCGCACCGGCACATGGCGGATCGTCATGGATTGCTCGGCGAAAGGTCTGTGCAGGTCATCGTAAACCGCCGCGGTGGAAAGCCCGAACGGCGCGCCGTCCTCATTGGAATAGGCGTAGACAACCTTGGCCACGCCGGACAGCCGCATCGCCGCCATGCACATCGGGCAGGGATGGCCGCTGGCGTAGACGGCGCAGCCGCTGAGGTCGGGCGATCCCAGCTTGCCACTGGCCGCGCGGATCGCGTTCATTTCCGCGTGGGATGTCGGATCATTGGTGGCATGAATCTCGTTCACCGCCGTGGCGATCACCTCGCCGTCGCGCACCAGAACGGCGCCGAAAGGACGGCCGCCCCTGCCGATATTGGCGCGGGCGAGTGCAATCGCCTCGCACAGAAAGCGGCTCTCGTCGCTCATGATGACCTTCCTTTCGCTTTTGTCGATGCGCTCAATTTTCAGTGTGCCTTGGCTGCCAACAGGATCGTCTCGATCTCCTTGTAGCCGGCCGCGCGGGCGTGCTGGAGCGGCGTCACGCCGGTGCCGTCCGCCAGGTTGACGTCCGCGCCAGCCTTGACGAGCAGATCGACGATCTGCTGGTGGCGAGACCCGCCATTGCCGAGGATGATCGCCTCGAGAAGCGCCGTCCAACCCAGATTGTTGACGTGATCGACGTCAACACCGGCTGCGATCAGCGTGCGGACCGTTTCGACATGACCGCGCTCCGAGGCCGGGATCAGAGCGGTGCCGCCATAACGGTTGGTGCTTTTGAGATCGGCGCCATGGCGAAGCGTCAGTTTGAGGATTTCGAGATGTCCGCGCGCGCCGGCATAGAGGTAAGGGCTGTCGTTGATGTGATCCTTGGCGTTGACGTCGGCGCCGGCCTCGATCAACGCTCTCGCGGCGTCGATCCTGTTGCCATGGGTTGCAGTCAGCAGCGCGGTGGCGCCGCGGCTGTCGCGCGCATCGATCTCCGCCCCTTCGGCCAGAAGCTTGTTGATGGCGGCGGCATCGTTCCTTTCGGCCGCCGTATGCAATGAGGTTCTGTTCATGGCGTTGCCTGCTGTCACAAGAGGAACAGCCGTCAGCAGCACAGACACGACGCCTGAAAGGATCAAACGGCGCAACATTTCAGGCTCCCATGATGGCTGGTCACGGTTGGCCCGGCGTCATGGTTGCCGTGGCCAACGACGACCTTTTTGACATAGGGACGCGACTCCCTATTTGAAAATTAAATATTCATATGAGTTATATTACGAATCTGAATAGAGACAGATTTGTCCCCAGCCGCAGGCAGGCCGATGTTTGATCCACGCCTTCTCCGGGCCTTTACCGCCATTGTCGACGCGGGAAGCTTTACCCTTGCGGCGCAACGGCTGCATATGACGCAGTCGACCATCAGCCAGCAGCTCGCGCGGCTCGAGGAGGCCGTCGGGCTGATGCTGGTCGATCGCGCCGCGCGGCCGGTCGGGCCGACGGCGGCCGGCGAGCGCCTGCTGGGTTACGCCAACAGGATCCTCGCGCTTCAGGAGGAGGCGCAAGCCGCCCTGGGCGATCCCGCCGGCACGGCCGCCATTCGGATCGGCGTTCCAGAAGATATCGTCAGCGCCGCGACGGCACAGGTGTTCGGTGATTTCGTGCGGCGTCATCGTGAAGTCCAACTGGACGTGACCGCCGGGCTGAGCCGCGATTTGACCCGGCGCTATCGCGCCGGGGAGCTGGATATCGTCATCGTCAAGGAGGCCGAGGCCGGCCCCGATTGCAGGGCGACTTTTCCCGAAGCCATGGCGTGGTTCGAGAGCGCCAAGGCGCCGGCCGAATGGCCAAACCCGATTCCGCTGGTCGCTTTCCCGCCGGGCGGTCTGTATCGCGAGGCGATGTTCGAGCGCGTCGAGCGCGAACAGCTCCGCTGGTACGTCGCCTTCTCGGGCAGCAGCCTTCACAACGTGCTGGTCGCGGTGGAGGCCGGCCTCGGTCTGTCGCTGCTGCCGAGGAGTGCGACCGCTGGATATCACGTTCGGCAATATGCCCCTTTCGGTATGGAGCGGCCGATGGTGGTCTCCATCTATGCCTGGGAAAGCGCAGGGGCTGTTTCCGATCTGGTCGGGCGGATGAGGACGGTTCTTGCCGCCAGATGCGCGCCGTCCAAATAAGCGGGGTCATGATGATACCCGACGTCAAAACAAGAAGGTGCGTTGTGCATCTGTCCGGTGCGTGAGCCTGGTTTGAAGAGTCGTGCCTAGGCACAAAACTCGTTGATCAAGGAGAGAGTGCGTTGGGCTTCCTGGATATGAGGCGCATGTCCGCATCCCGGAATCTCAACCAGTCGAGCGCCGGGAATGTTTTCTGCAACCTCGCGCGCGAGTGGAGGCGGTGTTGCGCCGTCCTCCAGTCCGACCACCACGAGCGTTTGATTTTGGATATGCGGGAGCCCGTCTCGCAAATCCACTTCGATGAGATTCTGGCAGGTGTGCGCAAACGTCTTCGGGTCGAAGCCGAGCAATGCCTGTCGATATTGTTCAATCAGTGTGGGATTGGCTTGTGTAAAGGCTTCTGGAAAGAGGCGCTTGATTGCGGTTGGCACCACAGCGCTCATGCCGCCGGTCTCGACGGTCCGTTTCATAAGGCGGACGCTATCCTTTCCCGCTTCAGGAAAGTGCGCGGCCGAATCCAGCAGCACGAGGCGGTTTACGCGCTCGGGGAACAACTGGGTGAAACTTAGCGCCAGAAAGCCCCCATACCCGTTACCGACCAGGTCAAATTTTTCCAAGGCAAGCTCGTCGAAGCATCGCGCGAGCTGACCGGCAACGGCCTGCACATTTCCTTCCGAGAATGACGATCTGCCATAGCCCGGAAGGCTGGGAATGAGAACGCGCCGGTGACGCTGCAGCTCCGGCAGAATGTGCTGGAATCCGCGACTGTCACATAGCAGCGAGTGAAGCAGAATGAGTGGGGAGCCGTGCCCGGCCTGCTGCACATCAATATGGGAAGCTTTGTCACCACGCACATTTGCAGGCTGGCTCATAATATTCCCTTTATATCTAAAATTTGGACTCTGATATCTTAGGTATTAAAAATTCTCAAGGCGTACGTCTATTTTTCGCAAAAAATACGGATTTCTAAAAAGTTATATTGACACGTGAGATATTACGCATAGTATTTTTATAGACAGAGGAATGTCATGAGCATCCTGTTATTGCGCGATAACGTGTACGCCTCACTGAAGGAAGAAATCCTGCGGTGTGAGCTACCGCCGAATAGCGAGTTGCGTGAACAATCTCTGGCCGAGCGGTTTGTGATCTCGAAATCGCCGGTTCGTGAAGCGCTTCTGCGTCTGGAGCAGGAGGGGCTGGTCACCGTCGCTCCACGTCAAGGCTACCGCGTTGCGCCGATATCGCTGGAAGACGCGCGCGAGATGTTTCAGCTGCGCAAGTTTCTTGAGTCGGCCTGTGCGGAGATTGCTGCGGTTGGCGCGACAGACGAGGTTCTCGCGGCCCTCGATGTCTTTCGGTCGTATGCGGGGCCGGCGCATCGCGATTCATTCATCGAATATAATCGCGCGTTTCACCGTCAGGTTTGTGAGGCGTCGGGAAACAGCCGGATGACCCGGCTCGCCATCGATGCGATTGAGCAAATGGAGCGCATGATCCGCTTCAGCGTCAATATGCTGCCTGCGTCAGATCAATCGATGCTCGTAGCCGAGCATGCGGCCATTATCGATGCGCTGCAGAGTCGTGATCGACGCAAGGCCGCAAGGCTTGTCAAGCAGCACATTTCCGATGCGGAGCGGCGGGTGGTGTCCAGTCTTACGTATGCCGCCGTGCGGCCTTAACACGAGATGGGATGGCGTGACATGAAGACAAAGTCGGACGTCCGCGATCAACCGGATTGTGTGTCGGTCAAGGCGCCGGTCCGCGGGCATTTTATTGGAGGGCGCGAGGTCTTCGTAGAGGGCCGGGAGTTGATAGACGTGCGCAATCCGACGAATGGCGATGTCATTGCGCGCATCCCGCATGGCTCGGAGGCGGAAGTTGAAGCGGCCTATCGCAGCGCCCGCGGAGCGTTTGAAAGCGCCGAGTGGGGTGGCTTGTCCGTGCGCGCCCGTGCACGGTTGAACTGCTTGCGCGCCCAAGCCATGCCCGCGCATCATTGGGAGTGGGTTATATGCCGGAAGATCGGCGGCTTATTCCGAACCTGACGGTGGAGGAAAACATCCTTTCACCCACATGGGTGGTGCCGATGCCTGATAGTGCGGCGCGCCTTGATCGCATTTATGACGTGATCGAGGAGCTCAAACCTTTGAAGCGCCTTCCCGCCAGCGCGCTGTCCGGAGGCCAGCAGAAGCTGGCTGCATTGGCGCGGGCGCTGCTGGTTGGTCGCAAACTGTTGTTGCTTGATGAGCCGACGGAGGGTGTTGCGCCGGTATTGGCGGCAAGGCTCGGTGACATCCTCAACGATATGCGGGCATCGGATACAGCGATCCTGGTCGCCGAGTCGAACGACACGGTTTTTGCAAATCTGTTCGATCGGGAGTGCCGTCTTGAACGCGGTGTTCTCAATCCAGTCAGGACTGGCGGGGATTCGGCGGCATGAAACGGTTGCGTGACAAGCTACAGCAGGCCGGTCGAACGATCGAATCTATTGGTTTCGATGAAGCTGTGGCGTTGCTTGAAGTGGGCCAGGTCGTCTTTCTTGATGTGCGGGATAAGGATGAGGTGAAGGAGCATGGCACCATTCCAAGTGCAGTGCATGTTTCGCGCGGCTTTCTGGAGTTCGCGATCGATCCTCAAAGTCCAGGCTACAACGCGCAATTTTCGCGTGACGTGAGTTACATCGTATTCTGCGCATCCGGAATGAGATCATTGTTGGCGGCGGAAACCATGCTGGAGATGGGGATAGACAAGGTCAAAAACCTTGATGGCGGATTTGCCGGCTGGAGACATCGCGGTGGACCGATTGACGGCGCTTCCTAGATGGAGCTTCCGGAAGTCTCGCCGTCGCCGAAATCAAACGCGCGTCAGTCGGCGGAGAATCCGAACGGGACGCCCGCGTTCCTGAAATCGTCGGGCAGGATTTCGCGCCCGATCGGAGGCGCCGAGCGGGCCGCGCATCGCGGCCGGTGACAGACACGGCAGGCGACGCCGATCGGTGTCGGCTCGTCGGCGCGCGGACCCTCGCCGTCGCGCGTGTAGATCAACTGGCCGGCATGCTCGGCGGCGCAGCCGATGGCGATCGCCCGTTCGACGCGGATGGCGCCGAACGCGCCTCCGCCCGCGGTGACGGTGCGGGCGATCGAGAAGAACCGTTGGCCATCCGGCAATTCCAGCCATTGCGTGACGATCTGGCGCGGCGTGCGGAAGACGCTGTGCACCGACCACAGCGGGCATGCGCCGCCATGTTTGGCGAACGGGAATCCGGCGCCGTCCAGCAATTTGGACATGTTGCCGGCGGGATCGACGCGGATCAGGAAGAATGGAATCTTCTCCAGGCCCGGCCGCTGCAAGGTGGTGACGCGGTGCGCGGTCTGTTCGAAGCTGGTGCCGAACTGCCGCGCCAGCGCCTCGAGATCGTAACGGCGGGTCTCGACCGCTTTCGCGAATACCGAGTAGGGCATGATCAGCGCGGCGGCGGCGTAGGCGGCGAGCGCCCGGCGCGCCAGCAGCTCTGCGCTCTTGGTGGTGAACTTGCCGGCCTCGAGCGCCGCGCCGATCTCGTCGTTCATTTCCAGATAGGCGAGCTGTTTGGCCAGCTCGAAATTGAGGCTCGCAGTATCGAGCGAGTCCTCCAGCAGCAGTTGCCGGCGATGGAGGTCCAGTCGACGCACCGAACCCAGCATCACGCTGGGCGGCAAATAGCGCACCTGAAGGTTGTGACGCAGACGAAGCCGCTCGATGAATCCGGCCGGCCCGGCGGGCTGCTGCACCAGACGTTCGGCCGCATCATCGAGATTGGCGAAGTTGTTGCGGCGCGCGGCGAGAAACCGCCGCACCTCGGCGACCGGATCGTTGGCGTCGAACCTCTCCTGCGCCGATAGTGATGCGCCGCCGGTCAGCGCCGGCGCAGTGCGGTCCGCCAGCGCCAGTTGCTCCTCGCGATAGGCGGTATAGAGGCGGAGAAAGGCTTCGGTCATGCCCGGATAGCTGACGGCGAGATCGCTGATTTCGAGGGTTGGAATATCGATGTCAGAGAACATCGGCTCCTTCAGGATCGACTGCATGCGCGCGGTGTGGTCGGCGCCGCCGTCGCCGGCGAGGTCGGCCAGATCGATCTTGTAGGTGCGGGCGAGGCGCAGCAGCATGTCGGCCGTGACGGGCCGCTGATTGCGCTCCAGCAGCGCGACATAGGGGGCGGAGATCTCAAGATCGGCCGCCATGTCCGCCTGGGTCAGACCGAGGTCGCGCCGCAGTCGCCGCAGGCGCGGGCCCATGAAAACCGACCGGGTGCTCGACGTCGCCATGACACATCCCGTGATGATGTAATGTTCTTACAACAATACACAAATATCTTGTAAGGTGTGACAATTTTTCCGCGTCCTGACTGGCGTCCGGCGAGGCTGAGCGTACAAAGCGCGGCAGTTTCGTCGTTATCAAGGAGTCACGGACATGAACTTCCAGCCGCGTGGGATCAGCGACCGGGCCCTTCAGGGGCCGGCGTCCTATCAGAGCGAGATCGAGGCAGCCGAGGCGCTGCTCAAGACCAAGGAGACCTGGAACGGCGTCACCGCCGAGGCCGTGGCCCGCATGCGCCTGCAGAACCGCTTCAAGACCGGCCTCGACGTCGCCCGCTACACCGCGGCGCTGATGCGCGCCGACATGGCGGCGTATGACGCCGACCCCACCAAGTACACCCAGTCGCTCGGCTGCTGGCACGGTTTCGTCGCCCAGCAGAAGCTGATCTCGATCAAGAAGCATTTCGGCGGCCGCACCGATCGCCGCTATCTCTACCTGTCGGGTTGGATGATCGCGGCGCTGCGCTCCGAATTCGGCCCGCTGCCCGACCAGTCGATGCACGAGAAGACCTCGGTGCCGGCGCTGATCGAAGAGCTCTACACTTTCCTGCGTCAGGCCGATTCGCGCGAACTCAACGACATCTTCCGCGAGCTCGATGCGGCGCGCAAGGCGGGCGACAAGGCGAGGGAAGCGGCGGCGATCGACAAGATCGACAACTTCCAGACCCATGTCGTGCCGGTGATCGCCGACATCGACGCCGGCTTCGGCAACGCGGAGGCGACCTATCTGCTGGCCAAGAAGATGATCGAGGCCGGTGCCTGCGCGCTCCAGATCGAAAACCAGGTGTCCGACGAGAAGCAGTGCGGCCACCAGGACGGCAAGGTCACCGTGCCGCATGACGTCTTCCTGGCCAAGATCCGCGCCTGCCGCCACGCTTTCCTTGAGCTTGGCGTCGAGGACGGCATCATCGTCACCCGCACCGACTCGCTCGGCGCGGGCCTGACCCAGCAGATTGCCGTCAGCCACCAGCCCGGCGACATCGGCGACCAGTACAACAGCTTCCTCGATTGCGAGG
The DNA here is from genome assembly GCA_020544565.1 of Bradyrhizobiaceae bacterium. Lineage (GTDB taxonomy): Bacteria > Pseudomonadota > Alphaproteobacteria > Rhizobiales > Xanthobacteraceae > Afipia. The sequence continues at coordinate 3,151,062 of CP078014.1, read as the reverse complement.
AGGTCGATGCCTCGAAGATCGGCAACGGCGACGTCATCATCAGCCGCAACGGCAAGCTGCTGCGTCCGAAGCGGCTGCCGAGCAACCTCTACCAGTTCCGTCCGGGTACGGGCGCGGACCGCTGCGTGCTCGACTGCATCACCTCGTTGCAGAACGGCGCGGACCTGCTGTGGATCGAGACCGAGAAGCCGCACATCGAGCAGATCGCCAGCATGGTCGATCGCATCCGCGAGGTCGTGCCGAACGCGAAGCTCGCCTACAACAACTCGCCGTCGTTCAACTGGACGCTGAACTTCCGCTGGCAGGTCTACGATGCCTGGAAGGACGCCGGCAAGGACGTCAGCAAGTACAACCGCGCCGAGCTGATGAAGGTGGAATACGACGACACCCCGCTGGCGATCGAGGCCGACGAACGCATCCGCACCTTCCAGGCGGATTCGGCCAAACGCGCCGGCATCTTCCACCACCTCATCACGCTGCCGACCTATCACACCGCGGCGTTGTCCACCGATAACCTCGCGCGGGAATATTTCGGCGAGCAGGGCATGCTCGGCTACGTCAAGAACGTGCAGCGTCAGGAGATCCGTCAGGGCATCGCCTGCGTCAAGCACCAGAACATGGCCGGCTCCGACATCGGCGACGACCACAAGGAGTACTTCGCGGGTGAGGCGGCGCTTAAGGCGGGCGGCGCTCACAACACGATGAACCAGTTCGGCTGATCGTCGAGCGCATCGGTCTGGAGCCCGGCTGGGCTCCAGACCGATCGCATTGCTGAAATTGCAGCGCCGCACAGCACAATGCCTGCGTCGCGATCACGTCTTCGGCAAGTGATCTCGTCCGGCCGGGATTTGGGCGCCGGCCCGTCCAGCGGCTCGCCTGCCGAACTCAGGCCGCGCTTGCCAAGATATCGAGAGTTCGACCATACTGCCTCCCAAGAACACAAGAACCGTACAGGGAGACAGACCATGGCAATCGGATTGACCCGCCGGGCCCTCGGCGTGGGTCTTTTTGCATTTTCATCCCTCGCCTTTGCATCGAGCGGCCAGGCCGCCGACCCGATCAAGATCGGCGTCACCGTGACGCAATCGCCGCCTGGCTCCGTCGTGCAGGGCACCCAGGTGAAAGACGGCCTCGAGGTGATGGCCAAGATCATCAACGACACCGGCGGCGTGAACGGCCGTCCCATCGAGCTGGTGATTGAAGACACGCAGGGACTGCCGGAAAAAGCGCGCGCCGCGGTCGAGAAGCTGATCACCCGCGACAAGGTCGTCGCCATCACCGGCGAGCACCAGAGCTCCGCGGCGCTGGCCGGCATGGAAGTCGCCCATCGCTATCACATTCCCTATATCAACACGAATGGCTGGTCCGACGCCATCCGTGAAAAGGGCTATGCGGAGGTCTTCAACCCCGGCAACTACAACAACCGCGTCGGCGACGCCGTGGCGGAGGCGATGAAGGCGCTCGGCGCCAAGCGCGTGGTCGCTTTTGCGGAGAACACCGATTTCGGCATCGGACTTGCCAAGATCATCGCAGCCAAGATCAAGGAGCGGGCGCCGCAGGTCGATTACAAGTTCGAGACGCTCGATCGCGCTTCGAAGGACTTTCTGCCGGCGCTGCTTCCGCTGCGCGCCAACCCGCCGGACGCGGTCATCAACATCATGCTGCCGCCGGCCGCCTACATCCTGATGAACCAGCTCTATGAGCAGGGCATCGCGCCGTCGGCGAAGACCTGGTCCTATGACGCCTCCGGCCTCGCCGACTACCCGGACTTCTGGCAGAACGTGAAGGAAGCCGGCAAGGGCTTGCTGGTGTTCGGCCTCTACCACCCGAAGATGTCGCAGCCCCCGCTGGGCAAGCAAGTGGGCGATGCCTACACCGCGAAAACCAAGAACGCGCCGAACCGCCTGCTGTTTCAGGCGGCCGATTCGCTGCTCGTGATCGCCGACGCCATCAAGCGGGCGAAATCGACCGAACCTGCGGCGATGATCAAGGCGCTTGAGGAGACCAAGCTTGTGGGCACCCGCGGCGAGATGACGTTCTCGAAGGAGCCCGGCTACAAGTTCCATCAATGGATCGACGTGCCTTACGTCACGTTCCAGTTCACTGAGGTCAACCAGCACGTCGGCGACTCGGCGCTGGTCGAGCAGGGCGGAAAGCCGCTCGATACGTCCAAGCTGTGGAAGCCGGCCAAGTAACCGACCAAGTAACGCGTAACCGGATCGGCTTTCCATCATGAACGGAGCGCTTGCCGTTGACCTTCTGGTCAACGGCCTCATCACCGGCCTGTTTTACGCGCTGATGGCGATCGGCCTGTCGCTGATCTTCGGCATCCTGCGCATCGTGAACTTCGCCCATGGCGAGTTCTACATGATCGGCGCCTACGCCTATTCGATGATCGCGCTCGCGCTCGGCGTCCCGGTGTGGCTCGCTTTGCCCTGCGCCTTCTTGGTGGGTGCGGCGTTCGGCTGGGCCACCGAGCGGACGCTGATGCGCCCGCTCTATGCCGGCTATACGTCCTGGGGATTGATGCGGGACGAATACGCGGTGATCGTCACCTTCGGACTGTCGCTGTTCCTGATCAATCTCGTGGACAAGGTGATCGGTCCTTATGCCTTGCGGGGGCCGACGCTGGTGGATGCGAGCCGCATCACCATCGGGCCGGTCCTGATCAGCGGGCATCGCCTGGTGGCGGCCGGCATCACCATCGTCCTCATTGCCGGCACCGCCGCCCTGATCCGGTGGTCGTTCTGGGGCAAGCAAATCCGCGCCGTGGCGCAGAACCGGCTTGGCGCCTCGCTCGCCGGCATCGACACCGCGCGCGCCAGCGCCATCGTCTTCATGCTGTCGGGCGGCCTTGCCGCCTTCGCCGGCGCGCTGCTGTCTCCGGTGATCAATGCGTCGCCGGATGTCGGCGCGTTTCCGGCGATCAAGTCCTACATCATCGTCGTGCTCGGCGGCATGGGCTCCGTGCCCGGCGCCATCATCGCCAGCCTGCTGCTCGGCGTGATCGAGAGCTTCGGCGCGGTCTATCTGTCCTTCGCCTATCGCGATGCGTTCGGTCTCGGACTGCTGATCCTGTTTCTGCTGTTTCGCCCGCAGGGTCTGTTCGGCGAAAAAGGGCGGGAGGTCTGATGTCCAACCAACCTGCACCCGGCTCGGCCGCCGCTTCGATGCGGGCGTCGTCCAAGATGACCGCCACCAAGACCGATGTCGAATTCAGGGTCGCGCTCGGCCTGCTGGTGGTCATCGCCCTGATCCCCGCGGTGGTCAGCAACGCCTACTGGCTCGGCGTGCTGATCGTGTCGATGTATTTCGCGATCCTCGCCGGGGCGTGGAATCTGCTGGCCGGTTATACCGGCCAGTTCTCGCTGGCGCCGGCGACCTTCGCCATGATCGGGGCCTACGTCACCGGCCTGCTCGGTACCTATTTCGGCGTGCCGCCGCTGCTCGGCATCGTCGCCGCCATCGTGATCGCCGGCATCATCGGTCTCGTGCTCGGCCGCGTCGTGCTGCGCCTGAAAGGTCCCTATCTGGCGCTTACCACCTTGAGCTTCGCCGAGATCCTGCGTCTCGTCGCCTCGAATTCCATCGACATCACCCGCGGCGATCTCGGCCTTCCCGTTCCCGCGCTGTTCGATAGCCGGCTCGGGTGGTACTATTTGTTCCTGGCGGTGCTTGCCGCGCTGCTGGTCGGGCTCTATGTGCTGCTGCGCTCCAAGGCGGGGCTGTTCCTCCAGGCGATCCGCGACGATGAAGTCGCCGCCGCCCGCAGCGGCGTCGATGTCGTGGTCTGGAAGACGGCGGCTTTCGCGCTGTCGGCGGCTGCATCGGGATTTGCCGGCGCGCTCTATGCTCATTTCGCCGAACTGGTGACGCCCGAACTCGGCCTGATCGGCCAGACCGGTCTGATCGTGAGCATGACGGTGATCGGCGGCATGGGCACGCTGGTCGGGCCGCTGGCCGGCGCGTTCCTGGTCTATGTGCTCTCGGAATGGCTGCGCGATGTCGGCGGCTATCAGCTCGTGGTGTTTGCGGCGCTGGTGGTCATCTTCGCCCGCTTCTTCCGCGATGGCCTGTGGGGCATCGTCACGCTGCTGCTGCGCCGGGGGAGGTCGGCATGAGTCTGTTGTCGGCCAGAGGGATCGTGAAGCGCTACGGCGGCCTCACCGCCGTGGACAATGTCTCCTTCGATGTCGCCCAGGGCGAACTCGTCGGTCTGATCGGCCCCAACGGCTCCGGCAAGACCACGCTGCTCAACATCCTGAGCGGCCATGTCGCGCCGGATGCCGGCGAGATCGATCTCGATGGCAAGCCGTGTCAGGGGCTCAAGCCCGAGCAGCTCGCGCATCTCGGGGTGATGCGCATGTTCCAGCTCACGCGCGTGTTTCGCCGCATGAATGTGGTGGACAATCTGCTGGTGGCGGGTCGGGCGCTTGGCCTCGATGCGGCTGCGGCGCTGGCGCAGGCTGATGCGCTCGTCGACGAACTGCGTCTCGGCCATGTCCGCCATCTCGATGCCGGACAGCTCTCGGGCGGCCAGATGAAGCTGCTCGAATTCGGCGTGTGCTTCATGGTGCCGCCGAAGCTTGCGCTGCTCGACGAGCCGTTCGCCGCCGTTCACCCGACCATGAAGGAAATCATGAGCGGTTTCATCCGGTCGCGTCACGCCAGTGGGCAGACCTTCATCCTCGTCAGCCACGACATGCCCGTCGTGGTCGAGCTGTGTCCGCGCTCCGTCTGCATGAATGCCGGCGCGGTCATCGCCGATGCGCCGACGCGCGAGGTGCTCAGCAATGCGCGCGTGATCGAGGCTTATCTCGGAGGGCAGGCCGCATGAGCAGCGTGCTTGCGCTGGACAACGTCACCGCCGGCTATGTCGGAGATATCGACGTCCTGCGTTCACTCAGCCTCACCGTCGAGGCCGGGTCGATCACCGGTCTGATCGGCCTCAACGGCGCGGGCAAGTCCACCGTCATGAAGGCCATCTGCGGTTTCCTCAAGCCGAAGGCCGGCCGCGTGGTCTATCAGGGCAACGACATCACCGGCCTTGCCCCGCACCATCTGTCTGCGCACGGCATCTGGTACATTCCGCAGGAATCGAGTCTGTTTCCGTATATGAGCGTCACGGAAAATCTGCGGCTGCCGCTCGAAGGGCTGAGCCGCGCCACGGGTTCGCCGGACCGCGCCGAGATCGATCGCCGCTTCGCGGACATGCTGGAGAAATTTCCGGCACTCCGTCCCAAGCTCAAGGCCCAGGCCGGCGATCTGTCCGGCGGCCAGCAGAAGATGGTCGAGTTCGCCAAGGCGTGGCTGATGCGTCCGCAGCTCTGCCTGATCGACGAGCCGTCGATCGGGCTGTCGCCGAAGATCGTCGAGGAGGTGTTCGGCTGGATCAAGCTGTTCGCGGCGGAGCAGATGGCGATTCTGCTGGTCGATCACAATGTGCGGCGGGTGATCGCGATGTCGCAGCGGATCTACGTGCTCAGTCTCGGCGAGATCACGGCTTCCGGCACGCCGGAGGATTTCCAAGGCAATCTCCATGAGCAGGTCAAATCCTGGCTCGGCATCAATTTCTGAGACGGGTCGGGGCGTGAACGCCCGCGCGGTGGCGCGCGGTGGCGTGGCGGTCTCGCGCCGACCGGGTTCGAAAGGGTTCAGACTGTGATGTGTCCAGCCGCCAGAACCCTTCGTGCGCAACCGTTGACCGCCGCCGCCTTCGCCCCGTTCGGGACGGTGATTGAAGCAGGTCGCGCGCCCGGCCGCTCGGTCAATCAGGGCCGTGGCCGCCGCATCGAAGGCGCGCGCGATCTGGCGCATCAGGACGGCACCACGCCGGTGATCGATCTCTATCAGATCGCGCCGTCGTCGCTTCCCTTTGTCGTCGATTGCCTGGAGCGGCATCCGCTGTCGTGCCAGATCTTCACGCCGATGACCTGCGCGCGCTATCTGGTGGTTGTTGCGCCGAGCAATGCGCAGGGTGGCCCGGTGGTGTCCGGTGCGGCGGCCTTCGTGGCGAGCGGCGCGCAAGCCGTCTGCTACAATCGTGGCGTCTGGCACGCGCCGATGATCGCGCTCGATGCCCCCGCGCTGATGACCATGACCATGTGGGAAGCGGGCGGCAGCGCCGATTGCGAGGAGGTCGTACTGTCGCCCGACGCCGGCTTAATCGTTGAGGGCTGACATGCGGAGCCCGTTCACTGCCGGCACGATGCGCGGCCCATCATATGACTGACAGGAGCGATCATGGCTGACGAGACCACGGGCACTTCTTTTCGCGGCCGGCTTGACTATCGGCCGATTCATCAGCGGCCGCCGCTGAAACTGCCGGGAGGAGCCCGAGTCGCGGTCTGGACTATTGTCAATGTGGAGAACTGGCAGCCGATGCGACCGATGCCGCGCACGGTGCTGCCGCCACCCATGGGGCAGCCGCTGCTGCCGGACCTGCCGAACTGGGCCTGGCATGAATACGGTATGCGCGTGGGATTCTGGCGTTTCCACGAGGTGCTGTCGTCGCGCGGGCTGAAGGCGACCTTCGCGGTGAACGGCAGTTGCTGCGAACTCTACCCGCAGGCTTGCCAGGCGGCGCTTGACGCCGGGTGGGATTTCATGGGCCACGGCTTTGTGCAGCAGCCGATGCACCGTACCAGCGACCAGAAGGCGGCCATCGCGGAGACGATGGCGGCGATTACGAAATTCACCGGCCGCCCACCACGCGGCTGGGAAAGCCCTGGCCTGACCGAAACCGACGAGACGCTGGACCTGCTGGCCGAATGCGGTATCGAGTATGTCGCTGACTGGGTACTGGACGATCAACCGGTGATGCTGCGCACCCGGGCAGGCGGCATCATCTCTGTGCCCTACACGGTCGAGGTCAACGACGTGGTCATGACGGCGATCCAGCAGGCGCCCGCTGATGAAATCTTCCGTCGCGGCCGCGATCAGTTCGACAGGCTCTATCAGGAAGGCAAGGACATCCCGCGGGTGATGGCAATTTCCATCCACCCCTATCTCACCGGCGTGCCGCACCGGATCAAATATCTCGAAGCACTTTATGACTATATCCTCGGCCATGACGGCGTGATGATGTGGACCGGCGCCGAAATTCTCGATTGGTACAAGACACAGGCGAAGGACGGCTGACGATGGCGGCAGGTGTAAACGGGCGACCAAAACTTCTGCTGGTTTCGCTGGGTGGGACCATCACCATGACGGCCAGCGCCGGTCCGGGCATTATCCCGACCTTGACCGGGGCCGATCTCGTCGCTGCGGTGCCGGCGCTCGCGGAGGTGGCGGATATCGAGGCGATGTCGCCGTTCCGCCTGCCGGGGCCGTCGCTGACGCTGGCGCATCTGCGGGAGGTGGCGCGGCTCTTGAACCAGCGGCTGTCCGGCGACATCGCCGGCGCCATCGTGGTGCAGGGCACCGACACCATCGAGGAGACGGCGTTCGTGCTCGATCTGCTGGTCGGTGGCGACAAGCCGGTGGTGGTCACCGGCGCCATGCGCGGACCGGAAGCGCCGGGCGCCGACGGGCCCGCCAATCTCCTGGCCAGCGCCATCGTCGCGAGTTCGGCGGCGACGCGTGGGCTCGGTGCGCTGGTGGTGCTCAACGACACCATCCACGCCGCGCGCTTCGTCCAGAAGGCCAGCACGTTCCTGCCGTCGACCTTCGCCTCGTTCGCCGGCGGCCCGCTCGGCCACGTTATCGAGGGTGCTGCGCATATCGATGTCCGGGTCGCGCGCCGGCAGGTGATCGAGGGCGGCAGCGAGGGCAGCGACCAGCCGGTGGCGCTGCTGACCGCGGCGCTGGGCGACGACGGGCGCGGCCTCGTTGGCCTGCCCGGCCTCGGCTATCGCGGACTGGTGGTCGAGGCCATGGGCGTCGGGCACGTTCCGGCGGCGATGGTGCCGGCGCTGGCCGACCTGACGCAGGTTTTTCCGGTGATTCTCTCCTCCCGCGTCGCCTCGGGGCCGGTGTTCGGGCGCACTTACGGCTTCCCGGGTTCGGAAACCGATCTGCTGGCGCGCGGCCTCATTCCCGGCGGCGCGCTGGGCGGTCTGAAAGCGCGGTTGCTGCTGTCGCTGCTGCTCGGCGTCGGCCTGAGCGGACAGGCGCTGCGCGATGCCTTCTTGCGGGTTGCCGCACCCTAGGTCGGGTCGCCCGCTCAGCGCGGCCTTTCGAGACTCTTCAGGAAGGCCACAAAATCGTTGATCTGATCGGGCTCGAGCTGAAACTCCGGCATGGTGGGGTGCCCCGTGGAGATGCCCTCGGCCAGCGCCTCCGCCAGTGTTTCGACTTCATAGTGCTCGTGCAGCGTGCGGAACGGCGGCGCGATCTTGAGCGGGCTCGGGGTGAAGCGGTCGATCGAATGGCACTTGGCGCAATTCGTCCGCGCGAAGGCGCGGCCGCGCTGTTCGGCAGGCGACAGGGCCATGGCCTGTGTCACCAGGGCCGGCGTCAGCAGGGCGAGGACGACGGCAAGCTGCCACCACGCGCGGGTCGAGAGAGGATTCATCGTCGGATATCGCATGATTGATAGGTATCAGGTGGGACCGAAGCCGAATTGACTTGTATCAACGAATGCGAACCCGGGATAGGGCGGCTGCGATGCCGTCGCCCGGCCGACCAGCCTGCGTATCCGGGTGCCGGCTTCCCCGGAGCCGAGGTGGTGTCTGCGGCGCGATCGGCTGTGGCGAGAGAGCCATACAATCTCGCCGTTTGATCGCGGCCGGCTTGCCTTGCGTTATAGCGATGCTACAAATTAAGTGGGCACGGTTTGCCCGTTTTTTATGAATGGAGATATTTCGTGAAATCCTACGCAAAGCCGACACTCGTGAAACTGGGCAGCCTCGCCCTGATCAAGTCCAACCACACCGGGCCGAGCAGTGACGGCAAGAAATACGCGGGCTATTTCAAATAACCTCCCGTGAGGGAGTGCTATCCGGCGGCGGGTCCATGGACCCGCCGTTTTTTCGTGAGGCGAGCAGGGGCGGCGTCGATCCGCCTGCCTGCCGCTCCTCGCGGCAATGCCGGATGAAAGCCTGCCGCCAGCCGAGATAGCCCATCAGCGCCAGCGCGGAGCGGGTGGAGCTGGTGGTCATGCCGAAGGACAACTGCTCCAGCGCGTAGGCGCCCCCCTTGGGATCAATCCAGCCGTCCGGCACCGTTCGCAGCAGCGAGTGGAAATAGTCCCGCGCCTTGTTGACGTAACTGAGCTGGAACGAATTGAACACGAAGGTGTCGTTCTGCCGGTTGCGCAGGCTGTCCGGGACGATGCCTTGCTGGCAGTCGCGCAAAAGCTCCTTGTAGCGGCCCTCGAAATCGTGGATCAGCAGCGCGCTGACATGGCCGTAGACATGGTCGAGCAGCGGCAGGTCGCAGAACGGCGAGGCGTCCATCAGCGCCTTGGCCGCGAAGTGAGGCTGCGTCACCGTTCGCGGCGCGGAAAAATAGCCCCAATCGTCGCACAGGATGCCGTCGCCGACCAGATCCTTTTCCAGGGACTGGCGTTCCGCGGTGTAGCCGGCGATGTCGCGGCCGCAGCGCAGCCAGCCCACCGGTTCGCCGAGCATGCGCTGCATGTTGACGTCCCCGACATCCCACGGATTCCAGCGCCGTCCCGCGAACGCGCGGTTCAGGCGCTGATGAAGCCCGTCCGGCAATTGCGACAGTGCGGATTGCCAGGCGATGTTGGCTTTGCCGCGCGACAGGAGGCGGCTTGCGGGCGCAAGCGCCGTGGCGAAGTGGCGGAATTCGCGTCGCTCCAGCAGATAGGGCAGGAACGCCGGACTGCGCAGAAAGAGTTGATCCGCGCCATAGCCGGTGAACACCATCGATTCCGGCTCGGCGTGCTGCGCCACCGCGCGCGAGAACCAGTCGCCGAACCAGAAGAAATCGCTCGGCTCGTCGGCATAGGCGGGCGAGGTGTCGATGTTCTGCGGCAGTTCGTCCGGCGGCACGATGGCGAGGTCGATGCCGTAGCGGTCGGCCACCTCGCGCGCATAGCCTTCGCTGATGGCGTGGGACGGCAGATTGGGCTGCGAGAACATCACCCCGCGGATGCGTGATGACACCTGCTCGCCGAGCAGGCAGGCGATGAACGACGAATCGAGGCCGCCGGAAATCTCGACGCAGATGCGCGAACCGGGATGCGCCGCCAGCCGGTCCCTGATCGACGCGCGCAGCAGGGCGAGCAGCGCGGGCGCGACATCCTCGCGGCGCTGGACCGGATCGAGCCGGTAGCGGTAGTCGCGCCGGACAAGTTGCTCGCACCGTACGCCGCCATCTGCGCCGATCCGGACCAGTTCGCCCGGCCGCACCCGGCAGATCCCGCGCAGCGGGGTCTCGCGCGACAGGAACTGATAGCCCGGCACGATGAGGACGTGACGGGCGAAATAATCCTCGTTCCAGTGTTCAGTGAGGGGATCGTAAAAACGCGACAACCGGTTGGCGACCTCGCCGTCGTTCTCGCGATAGTAGAGCTGATACTGGGAGGTGAAGCTCTTGAATGCGTAGGTCACTGCCTCGGTGATCACCAGCGCGACGAAATCGCCCTCGGCTTCCGCGAGGGCGGGAGGGCCGTCGCGCGCGACCATCTCCGCCAGCGACGCCAGCGCCGCGCGGCCGCTCTGCCCGCCGGCGCGCAGCACGCACCCTTCGATCAGCAGGTGTCCGAAGCTTGTGGTGATGCCGATGCAGTTCGGCGGCGCGAGCGAGCGGATGGCGACGCTCCCTGCGTCCGCGGTCGCGGCGTCTTGGTCCGGCATGACCTTCATTGCGGTCCCCGCGTCCGCTCGGCTAGAATTGCGGGAGACATTGCCGCCGGACGATTTACAGGCATGAATATTTTCGTTCTGTGTTTTTCATATGTGTCGACCAAGCTGTTCGGAATCGACCGGACCGCCGGAGTCCTGAAATGGCTGGGGCGCGTGTTCGCCAAGCGCTCCACCGCTCTGTCCGCCGATACGGTCGCGGAGCGCGCGGTGCGCGGCATGCATCTGCTGCCGCTGCAGGTGGAGTGCCTCGATCAGGCCATGGCGACGTGGTTCGCGCTCAACCGCCACGGCTATCCGGCGGCGCTGAAAATCGGCATGAGGCTGTCGCCGCTGTCGGGCCATGCGTGGGTGACCTGCCATCAGGACACGTTCGTGACGACGCCGGGCATGGAGGACTTCACCGAGGTGGCGTCCTATGCGCCGTGGTCGGACAGCGTCTGAACCAGTTTCAGCTTGACCAACTCCTGCACGAGATCGGCGAGGTCGGCGCGGATCTCGTCCGGCGCGGCGTTGTAGTCCTGCGCCATCCGGTTTGCGGCTTCGTCCAGTCCGGACTCGATTCCGAGCCTCAGCATATGTGCGGCGGTGTCGTTGAGGCCATAGGAATCCCCGGTGCGGACCGAGAACAGCACGTCCTTGCCTTCAATGGTGGTGAGGGTGGTGCCGGGCGCAAGCTGAATTTTCATGATCAAATCCGATGGGGCGTTAAATGGAAGCGGGATCGGCCGGTAAACTGAAAGAGGAATGGTCGCCGCCGGGCAGCCGGTTTCCCGTCTGGCGCCGCCACAGCGAGGCGTAAAGCCCGCCCCCCGCCAACAGCGCTGCGTGCGACCCCTGTTCGATGATGCAACCCTGGTCCAATACGACAATCCGGTCCATCCGCGCCAGTGTCGAGAGGCGGTGCGCGATGGTGATGACGGTCTTTCCCGCGATCAATGTTTCGAGCTGCTCCTGAATGGCGGCTTCGGCCTCGGAATCCAGCGCCGCAGTGGCCTCGTCGAGAATGAGGATCGGCGCGTTCTTCAATAGCGTGCGGGCGAGCACGATGCGCTGGCGCTGGCCGCCGGACAGCTTGGCGCCGCGCTCGCCCACGCTGGCGTCGAGGCCGGTTTGGCCGTCGTCGTCCCGCAGGGCGTCGAGAAACGGCAGCACACGGGCCTGCCCCAACGCCGCATGCAACTCCTCGGCGGTGGCGTCGGGCTTGCCGCACAGCACGTTGTCGCGGACCGGCCGATGCAGCAGCGCGGTATCCTGGGTCACCACCCCGATGCGCGCGCGCAGGCTGTCCATGGTCACGTCGCGGATGTCCTGACCGTCGATGCGGATCGCGCCCGCCTGCACGTCGTAAAGCCGCAGCAGCAGGCTGACGAGGGTGGACTTGCCCGCGCCGGACCGGCCCACCAGCCCGACCCGTTCGCCCGGGGCGACCGACAGCGAGAAGTTGTCGAACAGCCGGGTGTCGGGCGTATACCCGAACCCGATGTTGTCGAACGCGATCGCGCCGGCGCGGACGTCGAGCACCCCGGCGTCGGGCGCATCGACCATGACGTTGGGCGCGGCGATCGATTCCATGCCCTGCCGCACGTCGGCGAGATTCTGGAAGATGCCGGACACCTCCCACGCCACCCATCCGGCCGTACTGGCGGCCTGCCAGACCAGCGGCAGCGCCATCGCCACCGCCTCGGCTCCGATAGACCCGTGCAGCCACAGGCCGACGCCGATGCCGCCGGTGCCGACCAGCAGCGCGGTGTTGAGCAGCGTCAGGCTGGTCATGAAGCCGGTGACCATCCGCATGTGACGCGCCTGCGCATCGTTGTGCGCCAACAGCGCGTTGCGGACATGGTCGTTGTCAGCGGCGGCGTAGGAGAACAGCTTCACCGTCAGGATGTTGCTGTAGCAATCGACGATCCGGGCCATCAGCTCCGAATGGGTCTGCGAACTCATGTCCGCCCTCGTCCGCAGGCGCGGCACATAGTAGCGGAGCAGCAGGATGTAGCCGCCGAACCATCCGAGGATGGGAAGCGCCAGCCGCCAGTCGGCCTGGGCGAGCAGGAAGATGCTGGCGCCGCCATACATCGCCAGATACCACACCGCGCGGATGGCGGCCTCGGCGGTTTCGCGCAGCGCGCCGGGCGTATGCATGACGCGGTGGGCGAGGCGGCCGGGAAAATCGTTCTGGAAGAACTGCCAGCTCTGCCGCACCACGTGCCAGTGGCTGACCCAGCGTATCCGCGAGGTGACGTCGGGCACGAGGAAGCTGTTGCGCAGATGCAGGTCGATATAGATTAGGATCGGGCGCACCACGCCGATGGCGATGAGCAGCGCGAGCAGCGTGAACCGATACTCCTGCCACGCCGTCCAGCGGTCGGCCCGACCGACGAAGGCGACCACCTTGCCGACGAACACCGACACCAGCGCGTCGGCGCAGGCGACGCCGAATCCGCAGATGAACAGCCACATGAAAATCCGGCGGTGCTCGGCGAGAAAGTAGCGATAGAACCGCCACAGCGTCGCAGGCGGGAGCGCCGGGCCGGGCGACGCCGCGATGTCGATTCTATCCATGCGCGCCTGCGCGCAATGCGCCGGACGCTCTACGCCGGCAGTCGAAACAGACGGTCAGGACAGATCGAGCCATCAATCGGAACGGAATGAATTCGCCGGGAATGAGGATGTGCGCAATATCGGTGGGCCAAAGAGCATCCGTGACACGTCGTTGCCGACGGAGCCGGCGGCAACGATAGAGCATTGGCGGGCGTCCCGCCAGCGGGCTCGACGTCGCAAAGCACCCGTCAAAAGCAAATGGCCGGGGAGAAGCCCCGGCCATCGCAACGATGGAAGGCGTGCGCCGCCGCGCCTAACCGGCGTCGGTCACCGCGCGCTGCGCCATCACCTTGATGAGGTTGGCGCGATAGGGGGCCGAGCCGTGAATATCGTCCATCATCCCGTCGGCGGAGATCGTCACCGCGTCGATGGCGGCTGGCGACCAGTTCGCCTTGAGCGCCGCCTCAATGGCGGGCACGCGCATCACGCCGTTCTGCGACGCCCCGGTGGCGGCGACGCGGACGTCGCCCGCTTTCGTCCTCGCGACGAACACGCCGGTGAGGGCGAAGCGCGACGCCGGATGGCGCATCTTGGCGTAGCCCGCCTTGGCCGGGATCGGGAACGAGACCTCGGTGATGATCTCGCCGTCCTCCAGCGCCGTGGTGAACAGGCCCTGGAAGAAGTCGTCAGCCTTGATGCTGCGCTTGTTGGTCTTCACCGTGGCGTCGAGCGCGAGCACGGCGGCGGGATAGTCCGCGGCCGGATCGTTATTGGCGATCGAGCCGCCGATAGTGCCGCGATAGCGCACGGCGGGATCGCCGATCATGCCCGCCAGATGCGTCAGCGCCGCAATGGCGTTGCGCACCTCGGCGCTGGTGGCGACATCGTAATGCGTCGTCGCCGCCTTGATCACCACCGCATCGGCGGCGACGGCGACCCCGACCAGCGCCGGAATCCGCGCGAGGTCGATGACGTCTTTAGGCGCGGCGAGGCGCTGCTTCATCACCGGCAGCAGGGTCTGGCCGCCGGCGAGGTACTTCGAGTCGGAGCCCTTGCCGAACAGCGCGACGGCGTCGTCGATGGTGGCGGGGCGGTGATAGGTTGTCTCGTACATGATCTGTCTCCCCGTCCTTATTCCGCGGCCTGCTGCTGGTGAATGGCGCGCCACACCCGGTCGGGCGAAGCCGGCATCTCGATCTTGTTGTGGCCGATGGCGTCGGTGATGGCGTTGATCACCGCCGGCGTCGAGCCGATGGCGCCGGCCTCGCCGCAGCCCTTGATGCCGAGCGGATTGCCGGGACACAGCGTCGTGGTGTGGGACAGCCGGAACGACGGCAGATCGTCGGCGCGCGGCATGGCGTAGTCCATGAACGACGCGGTCACGAGCTGGCCGTTCTGGTCGTAGACCGCGTGTTCCAGCAGCGCCTGGCCGATGCCCTGCGCAAGGCCGCCATGGACCTGACCTTCGACGATCATCGGATTGATGAGCCGGCCGAAATCGTCCGCCGCGACGAAATCGACGATGTCGGTCCTGCCGGTGCCGGGGTCGATCTCGACCTCGCAGATGTAGGTGCCGGCCGGGAAGGTGAAGTTGGTCGGGTCGTAGAACGCGGTTTCCTTGAGGCCCGGCTCCATGCCGTCCGGCAGGTTGTGGGCGGTGTAAGCGGCGAGCGCCACCATCGGGAAGGCGATCGCCTTGTCGGTGCCGGTCACCTTGAACTCACCGTTCTCGATGACGATGTCGTTCTCCGACGCCTCAAGCTGATGGGCGACGATCTTCCTGGCCTTGGCCTCGATCTTCTCCATCGCCTTGAGAATGGCCGACATGCCGACCGCGCCGGAACGCGAGCCGTAGGTGCCCATGCCGAACTGCACCTTGTCGGTGTCGCCGTGGATGATCGACACCTGGCTGGTGGGAATGCCGAGCCGCTCGGCCACCAGCTGCGAGAAGGTGGTCTCATGGCCCTGACCGTGGCTGTGCGAGCCGGTGAGGACTTCCACGGTGCCGACCGGATTGACCCGCACCTCGCAGGATTCCCACAGGCCGACGCCGGCCCCCAAGCTGCCGACCGCCTTGGACGGCGCGATGCCGCAGGCTTCGATGTAGCAGGAGAAGCCGATGCCGCGCAGCTTGCCGTTCTTCTTCGAGGCTTCGCGGCGCGCCGGGAAGCCGGCATAGTCGATGGCTTTCAGCGCGGCGTCGAGCGATGCGCCGAAATCGCCGATGTCATAGGCCATGATCACCGGGGTCTGGTGCGGGAATTGGGAGACGAAGTTCTTGCGCCGCAGCTCGGCCGGATCGACCTTGAGCTGCCGCGCTGCGGTCTCCATCATGCGCTCCACCACGAACGACGCCTCGGGGCGGCCGGCGCCGCGATAGGCGTCCACCGGCGAGGTATTGGTGTAGACGCTGATGACCTCGGCGAAGATGTTCGGGATGTTGTACTGGCCCGACAGCAGCGTGGCGTAGAGATAGGTCGGCACCGACGACGAGAACAGCGACATGTAGGCGCCGAGATTGGCGTGGGTCTTCACCCGCAGGCCGAGGATCTTGTTGTCCTTGTCGAAGGCCATTTCGGCGTGGGTGAGGTGATCGCGGCCATGGGCGTCGGTGAGGAACGCCTCGGTGCGGTCGGCCGTCCATTTCACCGGGCGCTCGACTTTCTTCGAGGCCCACAGCGCCACCATCTCCTCCGGATAGATGAAGATCTTGGAGCCGAAGCCGCCGCCGACATCGGGGGCGATGACGCGCAGCTTGTTTTCCGGCGCGATGTTGTAGAACGCCGACAGCACGAGGCGCGCCACGTGCGGATTCTGCGAGGTGGTGTAGAGCGTGAAGTGCTCCTCGGCGGCGTCGTATTCGGCCACCGCCGCGCGGGGCTCCATCGCATTGGGCGACAGGCGGTTGTTGGTGATGTCCAGCGCCACGACATTCGCGGCCTTGGCGAAGGCGTCGTTGGTGGCGGCCTCGTCGCCGATGGTCCAGTCATAGATGACGTTGCCGGGCGCTTCGGGGTGAAGCTGCGGCGCGCCGGGGGCGATCGCGGCGCGGATGTCGGCGACAACCGGCAATTCCTCGTAGTCGACCACAACCGCCTCGGCGGCGTCGCGGGCCTGGTTGCGGGTCTCGGCGATCACCACGGCGACCGCCTGTCCGACGAAGCGCACGATCTCCGGCGCCATCGCCGGCCACGCGCCCATCTTCATCGGCGAGCCGTCCTTGGAATGGATCATCCAGCCGCAGATCAGGTTGCCGACCTTGTCGTCGACGATCTGCTGGCCGGTCAGCACGTCGACCACGCCCGGCATGGCCTTGGCGGCGGCGACATCGATGCTCTTGATCTTGGCATGGGCGTGGGGGCTGCGGACGAACGAGGCGTAGGTCATGCCATGGAGGCGCACGTCGTCGGTGTATTTGCCCTTGCCGGTGATAAAACGTTTGTCTTCCTTGCGCACAAGACGCGCGCCGATACCTTCAGTCATGGTCTGACCCTTCCATAATGGCCGCCTTGATCGCGCGGGCAGCGCGGGCGACGCTCCTGGTCAATAGAATCGATCGTCGCGGATCATTCCGCGGCGGCTGACACCTTCATGCGTCCGGCGGCGTCGAGCACCGACTTGACGATGTTGTGGTAGCCGGTGCAGCGGCAGATGTTGCCTTCCAGCTCGTGGCGAACGGTGGCTTCGTCGAGATTGCCCTGATGGCGATGGACGATGTCGATCGCCGACATGATCATGCCGGGGGTGCAGTAGCCGCACTGCAGGCCGTGATTGTCACGGAACGCCTCCTGCATCGGATGCAGCGCGTCGCCCTTCGAGATGCCCTCGATGGTGGTGACATTGGCGCCGTCGACCTGACCGACCAGGGTGGTGCAGGATTTGACGGCGCGGCCGTCGATATGCACGACGCAGGCGCCGCACTGGCTGGTGTCGCATCCGATATGGGTGCCGGTGAGACCGAGGTGATCGCGCAGCAGATGGACGAGAAGGGTCCGGTCTTCGACATCGGCGGAGACCGCCTTGCCGTTGACCGTCAGTTTGACTTTGGACACATGGGCCTCCCAGAAACTCTCAAACGGTTCTTTTGTAACCGTTCTAATTAACAACCGGCGGATGGCGCTTTGCAACTTGGATTTTCGTCGCGTCCGCCCGGACAAAGCGGCCCGCTAAAGACTATTTTTAGGGAATCATGGTGGGGGCGGGAGCCGACGGCGCCCATTTCGCAGATGCGAAGGGAATCGGGGCTATTTCCATCTCCGGCACGGGATCGGGCGCCGTGTTCCCGCCGGACCGGGCGACGGGAACTTTTGGTTGCGATGGCCGTTGTCACAACAAAGGCGAAGACGTCTGTTTTCTTCGCCGGAGTTGGTCGGGGCGCGAGTCGGCCGGCGCTGCTGTCGTGCGCTTGCCGTTGCGAATTGATCGGCGGGACTGTCGTCTCATCTCCATCATGCTCCGGACCTCCGCGGCGTCGGTCGCGCCTGAGAGGGAGTTGTGATGGATCGTCGTGTGATGGAAAAATCTGCAGTCCGGGCGGTGGACGGTATACTGGACAATATGTTGGTCGCATCGCTCGACACGACCCTGGAGCTGGACCGGATCGCGCTGCTGCTTGATATCGACGGCACGCTGGTGGAGCTTGCGCCGACCCCGCGCGATGTGATCGTGCCCCCGCACCTCGGTCCGACCCTTGAGGCCCTGTACGAGCGGCTGGACGGCGCGCTGGCGCTGGTCAGCGGGCGCGGGCTCACGGATATCGACGTGATGTTCGCGCCATTGCAGCTTCCCGCCGTCGGCGGCCATGGTGCGGAAATGCGCCTGTCGGCGGACAGCGAGGCGGTGGCCGCCCGCGCACCTCCCATGGACAACGATCTCAAGCGCCGCTTCATCGCGATCGCACAGCTCGATCCCGGAATTTTGTACGAGGACAAGGGTTATTCCGTCGCGTTGCATTACCGGCTGGCGCCGCAGTGCGAGCGGGCGATCTACGCGGCGGTATCGGCGGTGCGCGCCGACCTGCCGCAGGCGCCCATCGACGTGCTGCCCGGAAAGTTCGTGTGCGAGATCAAGCACGCCGGCTTCACCAAGGCGACCGGCGTGCGCGAATTGATGGGGTGCGCGCCGTTCAAGGGACGCCAGCCGCTGTTCATCGGCGATGACGTCACCGACGAGTCGGTGTTCGCCATCATGCCGTCATTTCACGGCGCTTCGTTCTCCGTCGGTCGCCGCGCCCATGGCGTGGACGGATACTTCGCCAATCCGAAGGACGTCCGCGCCTGGCTCAGGCATTTGCTCGACGAGGAAGCGATGGTGCGATGAATATTCCAAGGACGACGATGGATCTGACATCACACCCTGCGCCCGCGGCGCGCGCCGGCTCTGGCGGGCGGGTCGATCATGGCCTCGATCTCGCGGTGATCGGCAATTGCAAGACCGCGGCGCTGGTCGATCCGACGTCGCGGCTGGTGTGGTGGTGCTTCCCGCGTTTCGATGCCGATCCGGTGTTTTCCCGCCTGCTGGCGGGCGACGAGGAAAAAGGCTTCAGCGACGTGGTGCTGGACGGCATGGTGGATTTCCGCTCCGGCTACGTCCGCAACACCGCGCTGGTGGAAACGGTGCTGACCGACGCCCACGGCAACGCCGTGCGCATCACCGATTTCGCTCCGCGCTTCCGCCAGTACGGCCGCATGTTCCGGCCGCCGCAACTGTTCCGCATCATCGAGCCGATCGCCGGGCTGCCGCGCATCACCATCCGCGTCCGCCCCACCCATTCCTATGGCAAGCCGCTGAAGCGAAGCTCGCTCGGCAGCAATCACATCCGCTATGTCGAGGACGAATCGATCGTGCGCGTCACCGCCGATGCGCCGATCTCCATGATCGTGCATGAAACGCCGTTCGTGCTGACGCGGCCGGTGCACATGGTGTTCGGTCACGACGAGCCCTATCCCGGCGATCTCGCCGCGACCGCGGCGTCGTTCGCCGAGCAGACCCGGAACTATTGGCTGCACTGGGTGCGGCGTCTCTACATCTCCTACGAATGGCAGGAAGCGATCATCCGCGCGGCGATCACGCTCAAGCTGTCGAATTTCGAGGAGACCGGCGGCATCATCGCCGCGCACACCACTTCGATTCCCGAAGCGCCGGGGTCGGGCCGCACCTGGGACTACCGCTACTGTTGGCTGCGTGACGCCTATTTCGTGGTGAAGGCGCTCAATCGTGTGGGCGCGACGCAGACCATGGAGGACTTTATCGGCTTCACCCTGTCGATCGCCGCCAATGCCGACGGGCCGTTGAAGCCGGTCTACAGCATCGTGCCGAACCTGCCGCTGGATGAATGGATCGCCGCCGATCTCAAGGGCTATCATGGCGATGGCCCGGTGCGGGTCGGCAATGCCGCTGTCGATCAGGTCCAGCACGACACCTATGGCAGTGTGATTCTCGCCGCTCTTCCGCTGTTCTTCGACCGGCGGCTGCCGACGCCGGGGGGCGAGCGCCTGTTCCATCTGCTGGAAAGCCTCGGCGCGAAAGCGAGCGAGGTGGCGCTGAAGCCGGATGCCGGCATCTGGGAATATCGCGGCCGCCAGCGCGTGCACACCCATTCGGTGGCGATGTGCTGGGCCGGCGTCAACCGGCTCGGCGCGATTGCCGCGCGACTCGGGCTGCGTGAGCGGGCGGCGCACTGGAATGCAATCGCCGACGGCATCCACAAGGAGCTGGTCGACAAGGCATGGAATCCGAAACGCGAGGCGTTCACCGCCGCGTTCGGCTCCGACGATCTCGACGCCAGCGTGCTGCTGCTGCCCGATCTCGGCGTCTGCGAGGTGGACGATCCGCGCTTCGTCAAGACGGTGCGGGTGATGGAGCGCGAGTTGCTGCGCGAGAAGCACGTCATGCGCTATGCCGCCGAAGATGATTTCGGATTGCCGGTGACGGCGTTCATGATCTGCCGGTTCTGGCTGATCGATGCGTGGTGGCAGCAGGGGCGTCGCGAGGAAGCGCGGGAACTGTTCGAGGACGCGCTGGCCCATCGCAACCGCTACGGCCTGTTGTCGGAGGATGTCGATCCGAAAACCGGCGCGCTGTTCGGAAATTTTCCGCAGACCTATTCGATGGCCGGATTGATTCTCACCGGCATGAAGCTGTCGCGCAACTGGGAAGACCGGTACTGGCGCAGCTAAACGGTTGGTGACGCGGTAGGAACGTCATGCGCCACCAGCGTCGCATTCGTCGTGCGATGATGGAACATCGATGTTCGTGAAAACCGCATGGCGAAAATGCGTTCAAGTCAAGTCTAGGCAAACCGCTTTTATTTCGTCACGATTCACGTAATGGAGCCGGTTCCATGCGAAGCGCCCAACTGTGACACCATTCAGTCCGAACCGTGGCCAGGAACCATATTGATGAACAGGTGTTGGTTTTGCAAAGGCAAAGCCTTGAAGGGCACAAAGCCTTGGAGGACACTCTGTGGATCTCGTCGTCGTTTCCAATCGCGTCGCTCGCGCAAAGGCAAATGAGCCGATGACCGGAGGGCTGGCAGCAGCACTGCTGCCGGTGGTGGAGAAATCAGGTGCGATCTGGGTCGGGTCGTCCGGCCGCGTGCGCGATAATGTCAGCCGTGAGTCGTTTGCCGAAATCGAATCGCTCGGCACGGGCGCGCTGGCGTTGCTCGATCTGCCGGCGGCGCATTATGGCGGCTACTATGAAGGCTTCGCCAATTCGGCGCTGTGGCCCGCCTTGCATTCGCGGCCCGATCTCATTCACGTCTCGCCGGACGATTACCAGTCCTATCGCGAAGTGAACGCCTTCATGGCGCGAGCCTTGATGCGGTTCTGCAAGCCGGACGCGATGATCTGGATTCAGGATTATCATTTCCTCGCCCTCGGCGCGGAGCTGCGCAAGCTCGGCATCCGCCATCCGCTCGGTTTCTTTCTGCATACGCCGTGGCCGGCGCGCCGGATCATGGCGGGCGTGCCGCATCATCGCGATCTGGTCGAGGCGATGCTGTGCTACGATCTGATCGGATTCCAGACCGAGGATGATTGCGACAATTTCGCCGCGTATCTGCGCACCGAGCTTGGCCTCGCGGTCGAGGGCGGACGTGTCGTCTCGCGCTTCGGCATGTCGCGCATCGCCGCGTTCCCCATCGGCATCGATGTCGACGGCTTCGCAGCGCAAGCCCAGCGCGCGGCCTCGCACCCGGAGGTATCGCGGCTGCGCAAGAGCCTGCATGGCGAGCGTCTCGCCATCGGCGTCGATCGCGTCGATTATTCGAAGGGTCTCGTCAATCGCATCAGCGCCTTCGACCGGCTGTTCGAGATCGATCCCGCGCTCAAGCGCGCCGTCTCCCTGTTGCAGATCGCCACGCCGTCGCGCGGCGGCATCGAGGCCTACAGCAATCTGCAGGACGCGCTGGCGCGGCAGGTCACGGAGGTCAATGGCCGTCATGGTGAAGTGGACTGGACGCCGATCCGCTATCTGAGCAAGGGCTTCGGCCAGACCGTGCTGGCAGGGTTCTATCGCGCGGCGCAGGTCGGCGTCGTCACGCCGTTGCATGACGGCATGAACCTCGTCGCCAAGGAATATGTCGCGGCCCAGAATCCGGTGGATCCCGGCGTTCTCGTGCTGTCGAAATTCGCCGGGGCCGCCAACGAGCTCGACGCCGCGCTGCTGGTCAATCCGCACGACATCGACGGCATGGCGCGCGCCATCGCCGTCGCGCTGGCGATGCCCGCCACCGAACGGCGGATGCGGTGGGAGGCGATGATGAGCCGGCTGCGCGCCGGCACCATTCATCAATGGTTCTCGGGCTTCACCGCGGCGCTTGAGGCGACCCGCGCGGCGGGGTGGCCGCCGGCGTCGCGGCTGCCTGCGATGGTGCGCCCGCTGCGCTCGCTCACCGGCGCGGCCTCTGCTTAAGGCCGGCTGCCCCGTCAGCCCGCGCGGTCCGGCGGATTCCACGCCATGCCGGGTGCTTAAATAGGGTCACGAATTCAAGATCTTGCGTAATATTTGCCAACCGTGCCCGCGCTCTCTTGCAAAATCGCGCGGGCCCCGTCATGACAGGCGCGCGGGAGAGGTGGCCGAGTGGTTGAAGGCGCACGCCTGGAAAGTGTGTATACGGGAAACCGTATCGCGGGTTCGAATCCCGCTCTCTCCGCCAGACCGCTTTGACAAAATTTCTCTGGCGCGTTTTAGCCCCACTACAAACGCCAATATTCACGGGCATTCGCGAACGAACCTCTGCACTTCGGTGAGGCGGTCGAGGCCCGAAATTCTCTCTCCTGGCCCAGCTCTCTCCAAACCTCCCGACTTCGCCGATTTGGTACGGTTTGTGTAAGCGACTGTTTCTTCAGCGTTTCCGCTTTTCCGCACCTCCGCACTTTTGGCAAGAATTTTTGGGGAGCGGAGAATGGAGAATGCAAACTCCGCGGTTGATTTTGTTTCGCTTTTTCGGAGCTTCAGTACGGACCTGCAGCCGTACAGCTCAGCTGCACTTCCGCGTTGCCCTTCGATGTGGACCTCGTATCGCGATGTCACCCAAGCCTATTTCGCCTCTTCGAGGACGGTGGAGACATACGTCCGGAAGCTGTATTTCTTCAGGAGTTCGTGGTCGCAATAGTCGCAGCAGAAGCGCGCCTTGGAAGCGTCTTCCTTGGTTCCGAAAACCCAATCGAGAATGATCTCCGCGAGGCTCCGCTGGGGTGCGATGGTGCTGTCTCCGAAGTAGCTCCGGATGGACCTGCGGAAGCAGCTATCCGCCGTGAGCATCGCGGCAACCTGCTCGATCTGGCGGTAGCGCTGGTCGCGCATCCGCGCCTTGCCGCGTTCATCGAGGTCGGCGTTTTCTACGGTCTTGTCCGCCATGAACCGAAGGCGGCCAGTGTCGCTGTTCCCGGACCCCCCGTGGAAGATGATCGACACGGACGGTTTGCGATCCCGCCCGGCGCGGCCGAACTCCTGCAATAGATCTTCTACCGATGCCGATTGCTGCCAGTGAATGACAAGCCGGACGTTCGGAATGTCCAAGCCCATGCCGAAGGCATTGGTGCAGATGATGTGCTCCACTGTGGGTAGGCTTTCACCTTGGAAGCGCTTTTGCAGTTCCTGCCGCTCAAACGGCGTGCCGAGCCGCGAGTGATAGAGCGGGATGTCCAGGCCAAGCTCAGCGAGCTTCCCTTTGAGCTCCTCGCCAGCCTTTGCCGATGGGACGAAGACCATCACCTTCTCTCTCTGCACCTGCGGAAGGCGAAGCAATGCGGCGATTTCCTCGGCTCGCTTCTCGGCGGGGCAGCGCCGGCGCAAGAGCGCAATGTTCGGCCGGTCTACGTCCCGCACGAAGATGGTAGCATCGGGAATGCCGAGCGAGGCAAGGATGCGGTCCTGCATCTCTCTGCCGGCGGTGGCGGTGAAGGCCAAGATCGGAGGCGAGCCAAGGTCTGCCCGCACCTGTGCGAGCTTTCCATACTCGGGGCGGAAATCGTTGCCCCACTGATCGACGCAATGCGCCTCGTCGACCACGAGAAAGGACGGTGCGGATTGGGAGAGACCGTCGCGCTCTTCCTTGCTGCGGACGAAGAACCGCTCCGGCGCCACATAGAGGAGCTTGAACGCCGCCTGCGCGAGCATGGAATAGCGGGTTTCCTTCTCCTCCTTGGAGAGATCGCTGTTGATGAAGGTAGCCGGTATCTTCTTGCGCAGAAGGGCCGAGACCTGATCGGTCATGAGGGTTTTCAGGGGCGAGACCACCAAGGACACACTGCTGCGCAATACGGCGGGAAGCTGGAAGCAAAGCGTCTTGCCTGAGCCGGTAGGGCTCACCACGAGGATGGACTTGCCCGATAGCGCCGAAAGCACAATCGGCAGCTGGCCTTGGCGGAAGCGACCCACGCCGAAAAGGCGCAGTGCCGGACCGAAGCTCTCGGTACGCTCGACCACGACTCCTTCATGATCGAGCCATTTTGCGAGACGGATCGCCCACTTCTCCAATACACGTCGTGCCAAGCCAGCTTGGAGCGTAGGATGGTGTGCAGCATGGCAGCCATCGCAGAGGGTAACGAGGTTGGAAAGCTCATCGGTGCCTCCCATCGAACGCGGCAGCGAGTGGTGGATGTCCGCCTCAGCAGAGCACAGCGGTGCGCCGCAGGACACACAGCGGAAGCCGTCCCGCTGTAGAACCTGCTGCCGTATGGCCTGCCATTGCGAAACCGCGACGTCCAGCGTCTGCCTCCCCCACGCAAAGAAGCGTATCTGCCCCGATATGCTTACCGACGCAGTGCGGCGTTATTGAACTACCAATTCAGCTCTGGTGGCACTTGCGTGCTTGTTGACGATGTCCTGCGTATCGCTTGGCTTGAACGCGACATCCCAGGCCCACTGTCCGAATCCTCCAGTGCCGTTGATCGCCTTGACCCACTCATTCAGCGCGTCGCGCTTGGCCTTGTTCTGCGGGCTGTCTGTTCCCTTGATCTCGAGAGCAAGCATCTTGCCGCTGGATAGCCGGACAAGAAAGTCGGGAACGTACCGTCGCCGCGAGCCAGCCCACATATATTGAATCTGGAAACCTAGATGATCATTCTTCGCATAGGCGACAATATCATCCCGCCCCTCGAACACATTCGCTGCGTGACCCTCCCACGAGGAGTCGCCGACGAGGTGGCTGATGTGTGATTTGATCGCTGGGAAGCAGGGCTTGGTCGTATACCAGGTCCGCATCTGACCGGTGGCGCCGATCGGATTTTCTTCATCAAAGACGGGGGTGAGGCGTTCCGTGTTCTGCTCGCTCACGTGACGCATAACATGCTGGACAACGAGGTCGATGTTCAACGCGATCAAGATACGCCGGCGCAGGGGATCCGAGTGGAAGAGGGACGGAATGTCTAGAAGCTTGGAATTCAGGAAACTCTCAACGATGCGCACCAGTTGTGCCGCAAGGTACTCCTCGGTTCCAGAAAAGCTCTGGCGCAATTCCGCAAAGCCCTTGCGGGCAGCCTGAAATACGAGCCGTTGCAGGCGGAAGCCGTCTGGAAGGCGCTCCAGATTGATCGCTGTGACCTTGCCCATATCTGTCGCGCCACCCAAGGCAGGCGCCAGTTCGGCGCTGATCGGCGTTGAGGCTGGGTCAAGCACCAGCGCAGGTACCTTGTCCCACGCCATGGTCAGCCGCGGCTTCACCACGGTTTCGACGCGCAGCACGTTCGGCCACTTGATCTCAAGGTGTGCCCGATCCGGGATGACCTCGATCTGGGTGGTCGGCCTCGGAGGCGGAGGCGGGTCGCCACCTTCGCCGGTTTCCGAGATGGACAGCGGAACGCCAAAGACGTTCACATATTCTGGCAGGAACAGTCCGTTCTCATCCGTATCGTAAGAGACTCTCCGGAGACCGCGCCCCACCACCTGCTCGCACAAAAGCTGAGAAGTGAACGCACGCAAGCCCATTATGTGGGTGACATTCTTGGCGTCCCAGCCTTCGGATAACATCGCGACGGAGATGACGTTCTGCAGATCCTGGCCCGCCGCGCCGCGCTTGCCGACATTGTCGACGATCTCGCGCAGCAATTCCTCCTTCTTTAAGTCCAGTAGCTGCTGCTTTCGTGTTTCTGGCAGGCTGGATGCCTTGATGATTGAGAGCAGATGCTCTTCGTATGACTTTAAGCGCGCCTTCTGTTCCTTATCGCTTGTGTCGTACCTCTCGCCGATTTCCGCCTTGTCGAGCACCTTGGAGTCTACCCGCAGAGTCCTGGTCGGGGCATGCAGCTCCGGCCAGTGCGCATCGCCCTTGTTGAAATAGTTCTCGATGCGGGCCGCAGTCTCCGTGCGATTGCAAACCGTCAGCATCACCGGGGGCGAATGGTGCCCGACCTCTCGCCACTGCTTCTGCGTCTCCCGCCAGTCGGCGGCGAGTAGCGTATAAGCGTCCTGCACCAGCTTCGGCAGCGCTTCATGCGGCTCGGCCTTCGCTCTGTTCAGATCCTCGGATACCGATGGATCGCGGTAGATGTGATAAAGCTTCGAGCGCAGCGTCTTCGCATCCGGCAGGGCATCGTCACGCACCACCACACGCGGCGTCTTGACCAGCCCGGCCTCAATCGCGTCGTTCAACCCGAAGTCCGAGATGATCCAGTCGAACAGTGCGGTTTCCGTGCTTTTCTTGCCGGTCGGCGCAAACGGCGTCGCGGAAAGGTCGAAGCAGCGCTGGATGCGACGCGTCTTGTGGATACGGTCCAGCCCCTCGATCCAGCGAGTAGCCTCGTCGAGGTCGATACCCTGTTCTGCCGCCAGCTTCTTGCTGATTTTCACCTCAGGCGGCTTGCGATAGGCGTGGTGCGCTTCGTCGTTGATGACGATGATATCCTTGTGGGCGGCGAACTTGCCCAGCACGCGTCGGGCGAACGCCTCGTCCGACTCCCGGCCCTTCTTCACGACCGAGCGCTCCTGCTCCTTCAGCGGCATCAGCGAGTGCCAGTTCTCGATCAGCACCGCGGCCTGGTTCAGCTTCTGCCGCAGTGCCTCGGATGGACAGAGGTTGAACTCGTCGTAGTAGCTGCCCTCGCTGGGCAGCAAGACCTGAAGACGTTCCTTCACCGTCAGG
Source organism: Bradyrhizobiaceae bacterium (assembly GCA_020544565.1). Classification (GTDB taxonomy): domain Bacteria; phylum Pseudomonadota; class Alphaproteobacteria; order Rhizobiales; family Xanthobacteraceae; genus Afipia. The sequence continues at coordinate 3,124,158 of CP078014.1, read as the reverse complement.
CCGGGCGCCACGATGAACACCGCGCGGCTGAAATCCTTGTTCCGCTTCGGATAGGTCAGCGCGTTCAGCACCTGCCAGGTGATGATCATCGCCATTACTGTGGTCTTGCCGGCGCCGGTCGCCATCTTGTTGCAGAGTCGTTCCCACGTTCCGCCATCGCCGGGGATCGCGATGCCCTGTTTGTAGGCCTCGGCCCCCTCGACCCACCAGATCAGCGTTTCAATTGCCTCCAACTGGCAGAAGTAAAACGGATGCTGCCGCGCATCCTCGTCATGCCAGTGTTCCAGCAGCTTGCGGGTGACGATGGTCACGCCAGGCCAACCCGCCTCGCGCCATGCATCGACACGGGTGCGGATGGTGTTGACCAGGTCCAGAACCTCGGTCCGCTTCGTATTGTTGCGGGCGTCGAAGACCTCGTAGCTCGCGGGGCGACGCTCGGGCTTGATCTCGAGCTTGCCACCTTTGCCTTCGACCCAATGCTGGGCCGGGCAGACGAACGGTGTGTTGATGATGAGGGACATGGCTTAACCCTCGAGCGGCATGATCTTGAGGGATTCGATCCCGCGATCATCGACGATCTTCACCGCGATCCGCCGGTTGTCGCCTGCCGCGAAGGGCAGCGAGACGGTGCCGTGGAACTGCTCCAGTAGGTCCTCGTCCAACTCGGAGCGCACCGTCGCTTTCAGCCGGTTCCAGCCACCCTTGGCGTCCGCCATGGGAAAGAACACCTGATGCGGCATCAGCGACCGCTGGTCGTAATCGGTGTCCAGCGACCACATGGCGATCTGCTTCTTGCCGCCCGACACCAGATCGCCAGCCTTGGGATCGAAATAGTCGAAGCCATTGACCTCGACCTCCCACATCCCGTCCTTGCGTTTGCGCAACTCAACGTCCGGCTGGCCCATCAGCCAGAAGGACTGGTTCGACGCGCGCGCCTTCTTTAGATCCTCGGTCAGAAGGTCGGTGTTCATCTGCGCCTTCAAGAGCGTGACGCCGCGCCAGTTCACCTCGTCGATGTCCTTGGCCGCCTCGGGGTCGAAGATGAAAGCGCAGAACAGGATGAACTTCGGCGCCGGGCGCAGGGTTTCTGCCTCGGTCAGGGCCAGTTCCACCTGCCGCTGTTCAAGGGCCGCGTGCTCGGGGCCGAAGCTGACGACGACACGCTCACCGGTTTCGGCCAGCGATCCGCTGGCATGCAGATGGCGAAGGCCAGGCAGCGTCTCGAACTCGGCAAAGCGAAGCATCGCGCCGCCCTTGGCGCGGACGCCGGTTTTCAGCAACTCGTCGCGCCAGAGCGACTGGCGCGAGGTTTCGCCCGTGCGGGCGATGCTGTCATCGGCCTCAACCGGCGGCAAGCTATCGTCGAGCGACAGGACGGTGGGCGCGGGCACCGCCTCGACCGAAAAGGGGCCGGTAATGCGCAGGCGGTTCGGGTCTTTGCGGGGCTTGTCGTAGAGTGTCTCCTGTTCGGCATGATCGGCGATGGACTGGTCCATGCGGCGCTGCATCGCCTGCCGGGCCCTGTGGAAAGCCTCGAAAGCGCTGCGCGCGAGTTCGGGCCATTCCTCGGGCCGGTCGAAGGGGACCTCCCATTCGTGCAAGGCGTCTCCCTTGGCGAAGTCCACCGGCTTGCCCTTGCGCACGCCCTGCGCGGGCCGGAGCGGATTCGGCGGGGAGGCTGTTAGCGTGGCATTCAGGTCATTCAGCGCCGCGTCGATCTTCGGGTGATCTTCCTCAAAGATCGTGTCGATGTCGGGGTTGTTGGCGATTTTTCCGAGCATGACGCGCGGTGTTGTCTCATAGTCGAAGCCGCCCTTCAGTCCCTCATGCGGATAGCGCAGGGCGTAGTAGTCGAAAGAGGCGGTCATCAGCCGCTGCTTGGCCAACGAGATCGCCACGCGCGAGGTGTCGCAGGTGATCCAGCGCCGCCCCCATTTTTCCGCGACAAAGGCGGTGGTGCCCGAGCCGCAGGTAGGATCGAGCACCAGATCGCCGGGATCGGTGGTCATCAAGAGGCAGCGTTCAATGATCTTGTTGCTCGTCTGGACCACGTAGACTTTCGGGTCTGCGCGGTCTTGCACGGCGCCTGCAATGTCGAACCAATTGTCGGTGATCGGAACTTGGTCAAAATCAGTGAAGAAGCGAATGTACCTCAGCTTTCCACGCGGCGTGATCAAGAAGCGATTGGCCTGAGTGAGGCGACGCATCCCGTGTGGAACTGGTGCCTTCCAATGGTTCCCAGCACCGGGATGAAAGGTCATTCCGCACCATTCCCATTCCGCTGTTGCTGCGCCTTCGCCCTGCGAACTCGGGTCCCCATCGGTGAAGACATTGGTTTCATCAGGAATGGTTTCGGGTTTCAGCCGCTGCTCTCTCGGCAATGGCCCGCGACTGCCATCTGCGAACTGCGCTTGATCATATTCACTACGAACAGCCTCAGCCTTGTCTTTCGCTAGATAGAGTCTGTTGAATTTAACTTTCTCCTTATTCTTCGCGAACCACAGGATGTAGTCCCCGGTCCGACTCAGCCCGAAGGAAGCAAATCCGCCCGTGGTCGAATAGCTGATGAGCGACATTGTGTTGTCCGCCCCAAAAACCTCCGCCAACAGTTGCCGGACATGGTGCAAATTCTCGTCCGAAATCTGCACGAACACGGACCCGCTCTCGCTCAGCAAGTCCCTCGCCAGCATCAGCCGATCGCGCAGATAGGTCAGGTAGGAATGGATGCCCAGTTCCCAGGTGTCGCGGAACGCCTTGATCATCTCGGGTTCCTGCGTCAAATCCTCGTCTGATCGATCCTTTACGTCGCGCTTGTCGGTGAAGGGCTGAAAATTCGACCCGTATTTGATACCGTAGGGTGGGTCGATGTAGATCATCTGCACCTTGCCGCCCATGCTCTCCTTGGTCAGCAACGAGTTCATGACCAGCAGGCTGTCACCCGCGATTAGCCGGTTCGACCAGCCTTTTTCGTGGTGATAGAAATCGAGCGCCTGACGCAGCGGCAGGTTTTCGAACGGAGCCGCGAATAGGTCGGGCTGCCGCCACTGCACGCCAGCATTCTTGCCCTTCAGCCGTCTGGCCGCGTTGGCCAGGATCGTTGCCGGGTCTACCCGTTCATGGACATGCAGGCTGACGGTATCGACTTCGAACGACGTCCGCTCGGCCTTGCCCGTCCAGTTGAGGTAGGGTGCCTGCATCCGCTTGAACTCGGTCAACGCGTCCTTCATCGCCTGCGGATCGTCGCTGGCCAGCGCGTCATCTATCAGCTTTTCCACCCCGGCGCGGGCGCTGTCGAAGTTCAACACCGGGTCCAGATGCGGATCATAGGCCCAGGTGGTGCGGGCCCCATCCGGGTCCGTCTCGGCATGGACCATCCCGACTTCGGGGTTGTTCACTCGCGTCTCGCCATGACGATAAGACAGCACCTGCACCGGCTCGCCGGATTTCCGGGGCGTTGTCTTCTTCGCTGCTCCTCGACGTTGCGGCGGTGCAGATTCTTCGGTCGGTGCCAGCTCGAAATCGTCGTCCTGATCCTCACTGTCATCAGCTTCGATGACGAGAAATACAGATCCGCCGCGTCCGTGTCCCTTGCCAAGGATACCCTCATCGACCAGCCCATCCCGTGCTGTCTCGTAATCCTCGTCCGTGAGGCCGGGCAGTGCTTCGCGCAGCCGTGCAATCAGGGCCAAATTGCTGACGGAGGCGCCGTCTTCGGGAACATGGGCTAAAACAAGCTTGCGCAGGGGATTGGACATGGAGGGTTCGGGAGTCTCTGGCGTCAACGGTGGGCACCATAAGACTATTGTTCGCACCCTGGATTGTCAGCCGCAAATTCACCTCACACCTCACCAGTCTGCGATCTTTGCGCTGCCCACTCCACCGGAAGCGGCTTCATCAGTGACGGTAATGTGATGCTTTCAGGCTGCCGCCCGCCCAAAATCGTCTCGACGATGTCTGGTGCCAGCAGGGTCAGCCGCAGGACGCGCCCGACGTAAGATTCGTTGATGTTCTCGGCGGTGGCGATCTCACGAATGGTGCCGTAGGCGCCATTCTCCAGCATTTCCCGCCAGCGAAACGCCCGCGCGATTGCCTTGATCATGGCGCTGTCGACGCGACGATGGATCGATGCTGCCGCGAGCTTCGCGCCATCTGGCGCCAGCACCAGCTTCCGGCCCCCGCGTCTTCGGATCGCAATCGGCACCCGCACGATGACAGTCCGACCATTGTCCTTGAATTTTGGCTCGTTCGTCATGCTGCCCTCCGGCTCTCCGGTTGGATAGCGCTCAAGTCTGCGACGAGGCTCGTCAGCCCCTCCGTCCGCAACCGAATGTCAGCGCCGTCCGGGCTGACGTCGACCCGATCGACGAGCAATTGCACCACGCGCGCCTGCTCGGCCGGAAACAATTCGTCCCACAGCGGATCGAGCCGCTGTAGCGCCTCCCGCACGTCGGCTTCACTGAGACCGTCGAGCGTTTGGCGCACCACGCGCCACGTACGTACGATGATCTCGGGGGAGCGCAGGAGGACACGCACCTGCTCGATCACCGCGCTTTCGATCTCGGCCGCTGGCACACGCCGCACGGTGCATGCCTCGGCGTCGCGCTTGAGCACGTCGGTGGACACGTAATAGCGGTAAAGCTTGCCGCCCTTCCGCGTGTGCGTGGGCGTCATCGCCCGTCCTGTCGGCCCGAAAATCAGGCCCTTCAGCAACGCCGGCGTCTGCGCCCGGGTTCGCGCGGCGCGCAGGCGGGGACTGTCTCCGAGGATGCTGTGTACTTTGTCCCACAACGATTGGCTGATGATTGCCTCGTGTTCGCCCGGGTATGCTGTGCCCTTGTGAACGGCCTGTCCGATGTAAACGCGGTTGTTCAGCACCTTATAGATGTATCCTTTGTCGACAAGTTTGCCCCGCTTGCCGGTGATCCCCTCAGACCGCAGTGTCTGCACCAGGGTGGTCGCCGAACCGATCTTGATGAAGCGCTCGAAAATCTTCCGAACGGTCGCGGCTTCGGCCTGGTTCACAACCAGCTTGCGATCCTTGACGTCGTAGCCGAGCGGTATGAAGCCACCCATCCACATGCCCTTCTTACGGGATGCCGCGAACTTGTCGCGGATGCGCTCGCCGATCACCTCACGCTCGAACTGCGCGAAGCTAAGCAGGATGTTGAGGGTCAAACGTCCCATCGACGTTGTGGTGTTGAAGGATTGCGTCACGCTGACGAAGGTCACGTTGTTGCGGTCGAACACCTCGACGAGCTTGGCAAAATCCATCAGCGCACGGCTGAGGCGGTCGATTTTGTACACCACCACGACATCCGCCCGATGCGCTTCGATGTCGGCGAGCAGCCGCCGGAGTCCCGGTCGTTCCAGCGTGGCGCCGGAAATCCCGCCGTCGTCATAGCGGTCGGGCACCAGCACCCAGCCCTCGGGTTTCTGACTCGCGATATAGGCCTCGCAGGCCTCGCGTTGGGCATCGAGCGAATTGAACTCCTGCTCCAGACCCTCTTCGCTGGATTTGCGGGTGTAGACCGCGCAGCGAAGCTTGCGCACGATGGGTTTTTTCATCATTGCGCCCGATGGTTTTTGAGGCCGAAGAAGATGAGGCCGTTCCACCGCGTGCCGGTAATGGCGCGCGCAATGGCAGAGAGCGACGTGTAGGGGCGGCCCTGATACTCGTAGCCGTCGTCGCGCACCGTCACGCAGTGCTCGACGCCCTGGTATTCGCGAATGAGCCGCGTGCCGGCGATCGGCCGGTCCTTGGCCGGCTGGCGCCGCCGCTTTGGGTCGCCGCCATCAAGCTCTTCGGCGAGATTGCGCAGGCGCTTCAGCGTTTCTGGCTTGAGCCCACCGTAGGCCAATTCCTGGATCCGGTAGGCGAGCCGGTGTTCGAGGAAGCGCCGGTTGTAAGGCGGCGGCTCATTCTCGAAGAGATCACGCCACTTCTGCTTGAGCGCTCCGATCGGTGCGGCTTTAAGCGCGGCCAATTGGGCCAGAACCGTATCCGTCACTTCGAGCCTCCCTCCGACGCGAGACGTTCGGCATGACGGCATCGGTCGACCGAAATGGGAAGGCAACTTTCTCCGCGATCGCCAGATAGTTGGCTTGACTGGCGCGCCTCCAGCCGAACCAGGCCACACGCGAGCATCTCGCAGATCTCGGCAAGACGCTCGTCAGCGGACATGTGGTCGGGGGAAAGCGGATTCATGCGTGTCATTGGCTCCGTTTGGATCCGAGACAACCACGAAGGAGCAAGATCGAATAGCGAAATCAGATGCTTGTCGAAGCGCAGCGAAATCAAAAGCGCACAAGCGAATGAGCGCGTGGTCAGATTGCTCAACGATGAGCCAGTTGCTCCTCTTCCTCGACGATACGTCTAACGACTTCGATATCCATCGGAGCATTGCTGATTCGTGCGACTTCAACCGCCACTCGTGCCCAATGCATGAAAGATTTCGGATCGTCGGCCACGCGTGCGCGAGCGGCCGCGCGTTGCGCATCGTAATAGGCGCTGGCAGGATCACGTCCGATCAATCGCCGCGCATCGTCGCGGACGAGACGCTTTGTTGCACGGTATCTTTCAATCCATCCCGAAATAGCGGAAAACATGACGTCATGATCCCACGTTTGTTCGCCACCGCCATCATTGCCGCTTTGGGACTTCATGCAACCGCGGGCGTTGCCGCCGCGCAGATGCTGACGGGGGTAGCGACCATTACGGATGGCGACACCATTGTCGTTGCCGGAACGAAGGTGCGGCTGAATGGCATCGACGCCCCGGAAACCGATCAACGCTGCATCGACCGCGATCGTCGACCCTATGCCTGTGGTCTGAATTCACGAGAGGCACTGCAGCGATTGATCGGCGACCGACCGGTCGAATGTGTCGGCGCTACGAGCGATGTCTACGGTCGGCGCCTGATGACGTGCGCGGCCGGTGGGCGCGACATCAATGCCGCAATGGTGGCAGAGGGCTGGGCGCTGGCCTTCGTCCGCTATTCGCACGACTATGTCGCGGAAGAACGCCGCGCCCGTGAGCGCGGAGCCGGGTTATGGGCGGGCGCCTTTATCGCGCCATGGGATTGGCGCCATCGCGGACCCAAGACCGTGATTCTCGGATCGGTTTCGGTGCCGACCGACGCACAGGCGACACTGCTGCCGTCTTTGCCCGTGAGCACAAGCCCAGTGTCAGGCTGTACAATCAAGGGCAACATCAATCGCCACGGTGAGCGCATCTACCATTTGCCAGGGATGCGCGACTACGACCGAACGATAATCAGCGAGCGCCAAGGCGAGCGCTGGTTCTGCAGCGAGAGTGAAGCGCAAACGGCGGGTTGGCGAAGAGCCGCCCGATAGCACCCTCCATGCTTCGAACTTGGCCAAACCAGATTTGACTCGACTCCACCGTCAAAGAGAACATAATAAGAACATTACATGACGTGGTTGTGCCGAGGCAGTGTCCGCGGGGAGGGCATGTCACTGGAAGTGATGAGGATTTTCCAATTTGCCTAAAACGACAAATCCACCTGTGACTGCCGCGGACAGTTTTGGCGCGTTCGTCCGCGAACATCGCAACAAACGCGGGCTGACCCTTCTGGATGTCGCGGCCGCGCTCGAGATCTCAATCCCCTACCTTTCTCGGATCGAACGCGACCGCGAAAAAGTACCGCGGGACGAGGTGATCCGGCGCATCGCGAAGGTTTTGCATGTCTCGCAGGACGAGGCATTCGCTGCCGCGCGCCGACTTCCACCGGATCTGCAGGGCCGAGCAGCTGAGGTGTTTGCCCTTTACCGTCGGTTTTCACGCTGAGGATTGTCAATGCTCACCCTGAACTATCCGCATGTCCGGCCGTCGCTCGAACCAGAGCGATTGCGCAAGGAGGAAATCTGGCAGGTCGGTGAAGCCGCGCGCTTGCAGGTCTGCGGCGCGACACAGCGACCGAAGGTCGACGTCGCCCGCATCGTTGCGCGGTCCAGAAATCTCACGGTGAACGGTCTGTGCTTCGACGCGCATTGGGAGCTCGGTCGGCCGGTCACCGATGACGCGGGCAATCCCGTTATGGGCGCCGTCGAGTACGACGAGAGCTGGCCGATGGCTGCCATGATCTATGTCAACGCCGAGGTTATAGGGGATCGCGACGACCTGGCTCGCAGCACCTGCGTGCACGAACTCGGTCATGCGATATTCGACGCGCCGGCGTGGATTGCGCGTGCCCACACCCTTCCAGATCGCACGGAGCCTGATCCGCCACGGCATTTTCAGCAATGGGTGGCCGGCGATGAGGAGTTAAAGCTTGCAATCGATTGGCCGGAATGGCGCGCCAACGAATTCATGGGGGCGTTTCTGGCGCCGCGCCATCTTCTCCACCGTCACATGCACAAAAGAGCCGCCGCGCTGCGCATTCCCATGGTTGCTGCGGGACATGGGAACGCTTTGCCCATCATCAAGGCCGCCAAAGCGGGTTTCGACGCAATCGAAACGCTCGCGATTGAGCTCGCCGAGATTTTCGGTGTTTCGATCTCCTTCACACAAGTCCGTTTGCGCAAATATGGCCTGATCAGCGCGCAGTAATCACGACCAACTGGTCCGATCAGGAGGAGCAGAATGGGCTTGCCGCCGAAGAGCTATTTTCATCTGACGGAGATCGCTGAGCGGTGGAACGCCTCCATTCCAGATCTCGCCTGTTACACGATCGATGGTCTGCTCGAGGTCGCCATCATGACGATTGGCGTGCGGGTTGACGCCGGTCGGTTCGAGGTGAGCGAGCGAGGCGTGTTCCGAGTACCAGAGGCCGAGAGGATTCTTCATGGACCACAGCCGGTTGTGTCGTCCGACCTCTGGCCGGTGTTTCGCGCCGGGGCAGGCAAGATTGTGAGGTTCAAACCTCATAGCGCGGACGGTTACATCGATTTATCGGAAGACGAGAATCCGATCGGCGTTTGCGTGCAAGACCTGCTCATCACGCGCGCGGAGCGCGATCGCTTTGAAAACGCGCATGGACTGGTTGCAGGGAATGCCAGAGCCCCATCCGAAGATCCTATAGCGGACTCCTTATTCATCCAGCGCAACAACTACGCCGAGGTGGTGCTGAATGGCGAGGTTTTCCGGCTCGGTATTCTACAGGCGGCGATCGTCCGCGAACTCCACCAGGCAGCGAGCAGCGATAACCCATGGCGTCATGGGAAGGAACTGCTTGCCAACTGCAACGCCCAAACCTTGCGATTGGTTGATCTGTTCAAAACCAAGCGCAATTGGCGCACACTGATCGTCTCTGATGGGCGCGGATATTATCGTTTGAATCTTCCTGAGCGACCGGCCCGACGACCATCGCATCGAGCCTATCGTCGCTTATGGCTCGCTATGTGTAATGTTGCACCGCTGGCTCCGCTCTTGAGCTTCTCCTCGTGACTATGTCGACGACCTCTATGTCCGGTGCGCGGACAGCAAAGAACCCTCCGAGGAGAGTTTGGTATGCATCGGGGTCGGTGACGAACATGATGCGATGGTCGGCTGGCGTTTTCTGCAGTCGATCAAGGTCTTTGAGAATCTGCGTGCGCTGTTGAGCGCCGAAACCCGGCTGGTAAGGTTTGGTCGTCTTTAGCTCTCCAACGACGACAAGGCCATCGGCTGTGCGCGCCTCGACGTCAATTCCAGGAGCTCCTTGAGGTTTGGCGCCGGCATCGAAGCCTCTGATGTCAAAGCGCTCGCGGAGATAATCTTTAATCAAGAGCGTCGCAAAAAACCCGATATCATTGCTAATGTTGCCGAGCGTGTCCTTAATTCGGATCAAATAGGCAAGCCATGCATGCGGTCCCGCGGCATCGCCTATCTGTTGCTCCGCAAGAAACGCACGCAGGGCTGTTTCCTTCCTGACAATTGCCTGGAGAAGCGCCAGCTCGCCCGGCGTGAAGACGTCATCGTTTGCCATGGCCGCACTCCTGATGTTTTCGCGTCGCTTGTCGGGGGTCGTTCGTCACTCGTTGATCCCACACCATCCTTGCATGATCCACCTGTCATCCCACGGTTCATCCGTCTCCGCATCCATCTTCGGCTCCCACGGCCCGCAGCTCCGAGAAGTGATTAGGTCCGGGTCGCAGGTTCTCGCGACCGGGAGAAGACAGTGTCGGATCACTTCCTCAATCAAAAGCAGCTGGCGCGGCGCTGGGGCCTGTCGCCGCGCACGCTCGAGCGCTGGCGCTGGCTGCGTCAGGGGCCGGTGTATTTCAAGCTTGGAGGCAAGGTCGCCTACCGATTCGCGGATATCGAACAGTTCGAACACGCGAACATTCATCTCGAGGCGACGGCCGGCGCGGTCCCCGCTCAGGCGAGGGCTGCGTGATGGCGCTGCGTATCATCACCGCCGACGAACGCCTCGCCGTCGCCAACGCCAAGGCCACGGTTGCGATCTTCGGGCCGGCCGGTGCCGGCAAGACCTCGCTGGCGCGAACGCTTCCGCCAACTGAGACTGTCGTCATCGATCTCGAAGCCGGCATGAAGTCGCTTCAAGGCTGGGGCGGCGATTCCATCCCGGTGCGCTCATTCCAGGATGCGGCTGACGTCGCCTGTCTGGTCGGGGGCATCGATCCGGCCGCCGATAGCCAGGGCTTCTTCTCGGCCGCTCACCACCAGCATGTTGTCGCCGAGTATCCCGACCTGGCGCGCATGCTGGAGATCAAGCGCTATGTGTTCGTCGACTCGATCACGGATCTGACACGGCAGGCAATGGCTTGGGCGAAGACGCGGCCCGAGGCATTCTCCGAGCGCACCGGCAAGCCGGACACGCGCGGCGCCTATGGATTGCTCGCGCGCGAAACCATCTCGCTCCTCAAACACCTGCAGCACGCGCCGGGTCGCACGGTGATCTTCGTCGGCATCCTGGAGCGTGTGGTCGACGAGTTCGGCCGCGAGACGTTCCAGCCGCAGATGGAGGGCGGGAAGGTCGCGCGTGAGCTGCCCGGCATCGTCGATCAGGTGATGACGCTCTCGTTGTTCGACGCTGACGGCGAGAGCTGGCGCCACAACCCTGCCAGCGGGACGACGCGGCGCCTGGTTTGCCAATCCGGCAATGCCTGGAGCCTGCCGGCGAAAGATCGTTCCGGGCAACTCGATCCGAGCGAACCACCCGACCTCATGAGTGTGCTCAGCAAGGTCAACGGCGCCGGGTCGGCATACCGCAATTCCTGATCTCGACATTTGTTTCTCACGCAAGGACCACAGCCATGTTTGATCTTAACGACGCTGAGCCGCAGCGGTCTTCCGACCTCATTCCCGACGGCGCATTCGCCAAGGTTGCGCTGGCGATCAGGCCGGGCGGTGTCGACGGCGCGACGCCGATGGATGCCGGCCTCCTGAAGGCATCGATGCAGCCAGGCTCCGACGTCGCAATGCTCGACTGCGAGTTCACGGTGATCGAGGGCCCGCACCTCCGTCGCAAGTTCTGGCAGGCGTTGACGGTGTCGGGCGGCAAGGTCGACGAGAAGGGTGTCTCGCTCGGCTGGCTGATCACCAAGCGCACCATCCGCGGCATGATTGAGAGCGCGCTGGGGATCGATCCAGCGGATGAGAGCCCGCAGGCCAAGGCGAAGCGGACCTTGCCCGGCCTGAAAGCGCTCGATGGCATCACGTTTGTCGCAAAAATCAAAGTCGAACAGGGCCGCGACGGTCATGGCGAGCAGAATCGTCTCGACATTGCCGTCACGCCAGATCTGCCGGAATGGGCGAAAGTCATGAAGGGCGAGGACGTCCCGCCGCGCCCGGGCGCGCGTCGTGCGCCAAAGGCCACGGCCACGCCGGCCGATACGGCGCCCGCGTGGCGTAGCCAGGGCGGGAGCGCGGCTCATGCAGCGGCGAGCGCTCCACCGCCACGTGCGGCCGCGACGGGACCGACAAACAATGGTGGTTTCGCCGGCGCGGCACCTGCCTGGCAACAGACGCAGCCCGCCGCAGCGAACCCCGCGGCGGCGGCGACTCCGCAGCAACGCTCCGGTCCTGCCTGGCTCAACGAGTGAGCCATGGCCGCACACAATTCTCCGAACCGCAATCCCGATGATGTCTGGGCTGACCATGTGAGAGTCAAATGCGCAAAGGCCGTTGGCGAATGGCTCGAAGGCTCGGTGCGTCTCGAACGGCCGATCCGCAGCCTGACCTCATCGGAGCTGCAGGCCATTGCCGAAGCCGCGACCAGCCGTTGGATCGTGCTGGCGTCGCAGCGGATCGCGCAGGCCCCCGACGCATCCGGGTCGCGGAGACTATCGACACTGCTCCTCGGGTGAGGATTTGCCGAATCTGTGGACGGGCGTCGCGCGGCTTCTTCTTCACGCATCGGCTCCGGCCGGACCTGCATCCGACCTACGCCTTCTGCTCGCGTCGTTGCCAGGACGCGGGGGCCGCTATCGCCAAGAGGTTGAACGGAATGATCGACAAGACCGATACCGAAACCAAGGCCATCAAGGCGGCGCGACAACCGTTCGCCGAGGTGATCGCCGAGCTCGGACTGATGCAGGCGTTCGAGGGACGCAGTGCCACGGAGATCGATCGCATCATCGAGGCCTGCGTCGACGGCTTCCGCGATGCCATGGGGCGGTTGGCGCTCAACGACGATATTCCATTTTGAGGGCGGCGCCATGATGGACCTCAATCACGGTTCGGGCTTCGCTTATGGGCGGGAAAATATCGACCCCGCGCTTGCGGCACGGCTCGACACTATTCTGGAAGCTGCGTTGACGGCGGAGCGTGATGCCGCGCCGCCGCGCGATTATCTCGGCGCGTCACGGATTGGCGAACCCTGCCTGCGCCGGCTCTGCTTCGAATATGGCGGGACGCCGGTCGATATCGGCTCCGAGTTCGACGGTCGAATCCTGCGCGTGTTCGAGGCCGGCCACCGCTTCGAGGATATGACCATTCGCTGGCTCAGACTGGCCGGCTTCGACCTGCGCAACCACAAGCGTGATGGATCGCAGTTCGGCTTTGCCACGGCCGATGGCCGCTTCCGCGGCCACATCGACGGCGTGATCATTGGCGGTCGTGATCTTGGCGTGTCCTATCCAATCCTGTTCGAACATAAAGCGCTGTCGTCCACGTCCTGGCAGGACACCGTCAAGCGTGGGGTCAAGGCATCGAAGCCGATCTATTGGGCGCAGGCCCAGATCTATATGGCCTATCTGGCGATTGAGCACACGCTGTTTGTCGCGCTGAACCGCGACACCATGCGGCTCTATCCCGAATTGATCGCGTTTGATCAGGCCGATGCGCAGGCGCTGTCGGATCGCGCAGTGACGATCATTCGTTCAGTCGAGGCGCGCGAACTGCTGCCACGCATCGCCGACGACCCCGATCATTATGTCTGCCGGTTCTGCCCGTACCGCCGCCGCTGCCATCGCACCAACGGAGCGGACGCATGACGATCTCGCTTTCGGACAAGCAACGCGCCGCGATTGCCACCATCAAGGACTGGTATTGCAACCGCACGAAGGAGCAGCAGGTCTGCCGCGTGTTCGGTTATGCCGGCGTCGGTAAGTCCACGATTGTCAAATACGCGATCGAAGAACTGGGACTGTCGACCGACAAACCTGGGGAAGTGCTTTACGCCGCCTTTACCGGTAAGGCCGCGCTGGTGATGACGCGCAAGGGCACGCCGGCCTCGACGATCCACTCACTGGTCTACCGCGTCTCGGAGCCGACACCTCAGGAGATCGAGAAGCTCGAAAAAGAAGCCGCCGACATTCGCGCTGGGCTGAACCGGCTCGGCGTCGCAGAGCGGCTGTTCGAGGAGGCACGGCTGCGTTCGCTCGAGCTTCGATTGAAGGACGCGCACAAGCCGCGGTTTGTGCTCAACACCGAATCGGCGGTGCGCGATTGCAAGCTCCTGGTGCTCGACGAGGTCTCGATGGTTGGCGCGGAAATGGCGCGTGACCTGCTCGCCTTCGGCAAACCCACCCTTGTGCTTGGCGATCCCGGCCAGTTGCCGCCGGTCAAGGGCGAAGGCGCCTTCGATACGCCAAACCCCGATGTCCTGCTCACCGAAGTGCACCGGCAGGCCGGCGAGAGCGCGGTGCTGCGGCTTGCCACCCTCGCGCGCGAGGGCAAGTGGATCCCGCACGGCCACCACGACGACTTTGTCTGGAAGATGCGCCGCACCGATGTCGAACCCGAGCAACTTCTCAAGGCCGATCAGGTGATCTGCGGCCGCAACGCCACGCGGGTCCAACTCAATGTCGCCATGAAACGGGCCGCCGGTTTTGACGCGGTGTTTCCCGGCGGTGCCGGCGAGAAGCTGATCTGCCTGAAGAACCGCAACGATGTCGGCCTCGTCAACGGCATGTTTGTCACCCTCGACGACATCAAGGACGACGGCGACGAGATCGCGTTCACGGCCTCGATCACGTCGGAGGATGGCAAGCGGATCGGCGGCGGCGCTACCGGCAAGGGCGAGCGCTTTCGGATCTGGCGGGGGCCGTTCCTCGACCATGTCACGCCGGATCCGGACCGCGAGCGGCGCGAGTATCAGAAGAAACGCACCACCGTCGAATGCGTCTGGGGATGGGCGATCACCTGCCACAAATCGCAAGGCTCGTCTTGGCCCAACATCGTGATCTACGACGACGGTCTTGGCCGCACGGCGGAAGATCGCGCGCGCTGGCTCTACACCGCGATCACCCGCGCCGAGCGCGGCCTTGTGCTGCTCGACTGAGGCCGGCGCGATGCTCGACTTCAACGATGCCAGTCCACAATTCATCGATCAGCCGCCGATTGATCTCGACGCGCTCAGTGCCGCGCTCCGCCGCACCGTGCACGCCTGGGCGGTACGGCTGTTTCCGAACGGACGCAAGGTCGACGACGTTCTTCGGCTGGCGAACATCCGCGGCGACGCGCCGCGCAAGAACGGCTCGTGCGTCATCCACCTCAAAGGACCGCACGCCGGCGATTGGTTCGAGTTCGACGGCAATGTCGGTGGCGGTCCGTTGTCGACCGTCGCCGGCGCGACACGGCTCGAAGGTCGCCAGCTGTTGTCATTTGCCGCAGAACTCGCCGGTATCTTGCCTTCGGTCAGCTGCGCGGCGAGCACGCCGACAGTTGGCGCGATGCGCACACCGCCAGAGGGTGCGGCGGGGCGTGAGATTGCCTTCATCGTCTCGCGCGTGGTGCCGCTGCCGGGCAGCCATGCCGAGGCTTATCTGCGCGCGCGCGGCTTCGACACCGCGAGCGTTGACGATCTGCTGTTTCATCCGGACCTTGCTCATTTCCAGACACGCGCTGGCTATCCGGCGCTGGTGGCAATCGTGCGCGATCATGCCGGTGAACCTGTCGGCTTGCACCGGATCTGGCTCGACCCGACATCGCCCGCCAAAGCCGCGCTCGACAACCCGAAGAAATCCTTAGGCACAATCCGCGGCGGCGCGATCCGGCTGTTTCCAGCGACGTCCTTCGTCATCATCACCGAAGGGATTGAGACCGCGCTCGCGGTCCGCACCGCGCGTCCCGACCTCCCGGTTTGGGCGGCGATCGCCGCCGGGCACCTTGCGGAATGCCAATTGCCGGCCGGAATCGAGGAGATCCTGGTCGCGGCCGATCATGATGCCAACGGCGCGGGACTCAAAGGCGCCGAGCGGCTCGCTGAGTGCCTTGTCGGCGAAGGAAGGCGAGTCTGGATTGCGTTGCCGCCGCAGGCTGATACGGATTTCGCCGACGTGCTGGCAACCGACGGTGCGGCTGCGGTCCGGACCATCCTAGCCGCGGCCACCGAGTTCGTGCTGGCCTCACCGGTGCTCGGCGCCGTAATCGTCGACGCACCGTCATCATCCGCCCGCCGGACCATCGACGACACCAAGAAACTCTATCCGCTGCCACGCCTCGAGAACCTGTTGCTCGATTATCGGCAGGGGAGCGACGGTTCGGTGCGGCTTTACAAACATGCCGGCAAGGACAAGCGCGGGCAGGATCGCTGGGAAGCGGTTGCGAGCCCGTTCGGCTCGGTCGCCCGGCTGCGTTACATGGACCATGACGAAGCGTTTGGTCTGCGCGTCCATGTCGAGGCGATGGACGCGCGCGTGCGCGCTGTCGACTTCGACCGCGCCTCGCTCGCCCGTGTCGGCGCCAGCGAGATCAAGGGTGCGCTGTTCGCTGCTGGTCTGCGCACCGAAAGTGACGGCGACGCTCTCGCGGTCCAGATCCTCAAGGCCGCTGATCCTGCTGATGAGATCGTCGTCGTATCTCGGCCGGGATGGCACCGCGTCGAAGGCAGGGATCATCCGCTGTTCGTGACACCCGGGGGCGCCGCGATCAGCGACGACGAGGCGCGACTGGAGCTTGCGACCGCCGCGCGCTTCGGCACCGTCACCCGCGGCTCGATCGACGGCTGGAAGGCGGCCGTCGCCGCAGCGGCTGAGGCGAAGGGCTGTCCGCATTTCCTGCTGGGCGCACTGTGCGGCTTCGCCGGCGTGGTGCAATCGCTCACGGGACTCGACAGCTGCGGCATCAACCTGTCGGGCCTGTCGTCAAGCGGCAAGACCACCGCGCAAAGATTAGCGGTCTCGGCATGGACCTCGCCGTCGATCGGCGCGGGCCTGCTGCAATCGATGCGCTCGACCGAGAATGCGGTCGAGGTATTCGCCCAGGGCGCCTCTGGCACGGTGCTCGCGCTCGACGAGCTGGCCCATGCCGACGGCCGCGCCATCGCGCGCCTCATCTATGCGATCGCTGGCGGCCAGGGCAAAGCCCGGCTCACGGCCGGTGCGATCCTCAAACAGCGTTACGCCTGGTCGACCTACGCGGTGCTGTCGAGCGAGTGCTCGCTCGAGGAAAAAGTCAGAGCCGATGGCGCATCGTGGATCGCCGGGATGGCGGTGCGCATTGTCGACGTCGATGTCACCGACGTCGATCGCAATGTTCGATCTGACATCATGCGCGGCATTGCGGGGGTCGAGAAGAACCATGGCCACGCTGGGCCGGCTTTCGTCACTAAGCTGATCGAGCGCAAGCGTCACCAAGCGCCCGATGCGCTCCGCGAAGAGGTGATGGACGCGGCGCGGAAGATCGCCGGCGAGAAGGCGGATTCGGCGCGGCTGCGGGCCGCAACCTGCCTCGCTCTGCCGCTCGTCGCCGGCCGGCTCGCGCAGGATTTCGACCTGTTGCCGTGGTCGCTCGATCTTGAAGGTGTCATCCAATGGAGCTGGGAACGGTTCACGCGCTCCTCCGACGCCGAGGCGCTCGCGCCCGACGAACAGGCAATCGCCAACATCCGCGCCTGGATCGCGGAGCGCTGGGACGTCACCATCAAGTCGGTCGACACCGGCGCCGACGGGTTTGACCGCAAGCTCAACAACCGCGAGGCGGTCGCCTGGTATGACCAGACTGCGATCTATCTCCCCGTCCAGCGCATCCGCGAAGCCAGCGGCGAAACGCTGAAAGCTCAGCAGATCGTCAAGGCCCTGACCGATCGCGACTTGCTCGCCAAACGTCACAACAGCAAGCGCGCCTCGGTGCGGCACGTGCCCGAAGTCGGGCGCATCGATGCCTACGCACTCAAGCGGCAGGAATTCGGGCGGCGCTCGGCGTGGCAGAGCTCCGAGCTGGGCAGGGAGGATGATCGATGAGCAGCGACATCTTCGCCCCCGACCGATCGAAGGTGGCCCCGGTGGTCCAGGTGGCCCCCGCAAGCGCGAGCCACCCGAAGATCGGGGCCACCGGGGCCACCGCCAAATACCGGGTGGCTCCGCTTAAGTCATTGGTGACACAGGGCAGAAGCCAGCGGGGCCACCGGGGCCACCCGCAGGGGAAGGGTCATAGGAATTCCGTTTCCTCAAATCGAGGAAGGGTCGCGCGTAGTATCTTATGTTTTGAGATAGATAAGGTGGCCCCGGTGGCTTCTCACCTAATCTCTCAATGGGTTAGCCGGGGCCACCTCAGTTTTGCCGGTGGCCCCGGTGGCCCCAGTTACAATCGTGCCCGCGCACCTCCCTGATCTGACGATGTGACCGGACCGCGCGCCCGATAGCGCGCTTCCTTCCCATCACGAATCTCAGGACATCGTCATGACCAGTACCCCAACGCGCGCCACTGGCGCCGCGAACGACCTTCCTTTGCCCACGGCGTTGGCCTCGCACCCGGATGCGCGAATCCTCGATCGCAGCCGATCAGCCATTCTCGCGCTCGATCTCGGCACCACCACCGGCTGGGCCATGCGGCCGGCGGACGGCAGGATCGAAAGCGGCACCGTGTCGTTTCGCCCGAGCCGCTATGACGGCGGTGGCATCCGCTATCTGCGCTTCCGCGGATGGCTCAACGGCATGGCCACCGACGCGGCCGGACTTGACGCCATCTATTTCGAGGAGGTGCGCCGGCATGTCGGCACGGACGCCGCGCAT
The DNA here is from genome assembly GCA_020544565.1 of Bradyrhizobiaceae bacterium. GTDB lineage: Bacteria > Pseudomonadota > Alphaproteobacteria > Rhizobiales > Xanthobacteraceae > Afipia. The sequence goes on along the minus strand of CP078014.1, from coordinate 3,105,798 downwards.
CTCTACGGCGGCTTCCTGGCCACGCTCACGTCATGGTGCGAGCAGCAGGGCATCGCCTATCAGGGCGTGCCGGTTGGCACGATCAAGCGATTCATCGCGGGCAAGGGCAATGCCGACAAAGTCGCTGTCATGACCGCCGTGCGTGCGCGCGGCTTCACTCCGGCGGATGACAATGAAGCGGATGCCATCGCGATCCTGCTCTGGTCGATCGAAACTGATGGAGGCACGCGATGACGCGAGAGCGGCTTCCCGGTCGGCGGCCGAGCGTGACCATCAAACTGGTGTACGAGAACTGCTCCTATTCGACTACGCTCGGAATAGACCTAAGCAACAACCGTGTTGGCGAGGTCTTCACGCACGGAGCCAAGTTCGGCTCCGGGATGGACCGCATCCTCGATGACGCGTGCGTGGCGCTGTCGCTCCTGCTGCAACACGGCGTCGAGCCTGCAGCACTCGCATCGAGCATGGGACGGCTGGGTGATGGCAAGTCCCCCGCATCCATCATCGGCGCACTGACCGACCTGATCGCGCAGGAGACGCTGCAATGAGATGGGGACCGCGAGGATGCGGAGGAACACGTCCGTCGCCAGAACATATCAAACGCAATGGCTGGCACGATCAGAACATCCTGGTCGTGAGCGTGGACGATCAGCGTCTCAGTTGGCCTGAGCGCGAACTGGTCCGCCAGCTTGGCGAGAAGCTCTACGGCATCCGCAAACCCAGTGAGGATCGCAATGGCTGAAACACGTTGGACACCTTCGCTCGTCGAGGAACACTTCGTTGAAGCAGCCAGTGTGATGAAGCGGCTGCCGAATGTTTGCGTGCCCGGGTATTTCAACACCTGGCCGAAGATGCTCTACGAGTTCAGCGACCTCGTCGGCCAGGAGCCGCCGTTGGTAACGCGAATTCGTCCAAGCGCCGAGGCGATCAGCCGGATGGAAGAGACACTGGATTGGTTGACGTGGCTGGAGCCGATCGATCGCAAGGTTGTTTGGCTGCGGGCCTCGGGTGAGCGGTGGAAGACGGTGTGCTGGAAGGTCGGACTGCATCGAGCCGCCGCACATGAGCACTGGCTCTATGCACTCTGCGTGATTGCCGGGCGGTTGAACGGCTGGCCCGGGCGGCCGACCACGTCGAAACGCCGGCTGATCGAGCAGACCCGGCTCGCGAACCAGCCTCGGCCCGCTTGAATTAAAGCCCTTCGTAACTAAACTAAAATAGCCTATCCTTTAGTAACGGGATGCCTTAACTAAAGGATTCGAGAACATGAGTGGAACAGAGTCCGGGCGGCTGGGCCGATTCGTCGAGACCGCAGCCGGCGGCGAGCGCGTGCGGGCGTTCTTGCCCCCGCCGCTTCCGCCGACCCCTTCGCTCGAGCTCCAGGGCCTATTCACCCTGTACGACACCGCCCGCGGCGCGGTAGGGCGGCTCGATGGCGTGACAACCATCCTGCCGTCCACACCGCTGTTCCTCTACATGTATGTGCGCAAGGAAGCGCTGCTGTCGTCTCAGATCGAGGGCACGCAGTCCTCGCTCTCCGATCTGCTTCTGTTTGAGAGCGACGAGATTCCTCACGTGCCGCTCGACGACGTGGCCGAGGTCTCGAACTACGTGGCGGCGATGGAGCACGGACTGAAGCGATTGCGGGAGGGATTTCCGCTTTCGCTTCGCCTCATCCGCGAGATGCATGCCATCCTGCTGCACTCGGGCCGCGGTGCTAGCAAGCAGCCGGGAGAGTTCCGGCGCTCGCAGAACTGGATCGGTGGTACGCGCCCGGGCAACGCGCTGTTCGTTCCCCCACCACCGGACCGGCTGAATGAATGCCTCGATGCGTTCGAAAAGTTTCTGCATGCGGATGATCCACAGCTCCCGCCGCTGATCAAGGCGGGACTCGCGCATGTGCAGTTCGAGACGATCCATCCGTTCCTCGATGGTAACGGACGTCTCGGACGTCTGCTGATCACGCTTATGCTGTGCGATGCCGGCGCGCTGCATGAGCCCATCCTGTATCTCAGCCTCTATTTCAAAGCACGACGCACCGATTACTATCGTCTGTTGCAGGAGGTCCGCGAGAACGGCGCATGGGAAACCTGGATGGAATACTTTCTGACGGGCGTGCGGGACACGGCCACGCAAGCCGTCGATACCGGCCGCGATATCATGGCGCTCTTTGACGAGGACCGCGGCACGATCCAAACGCTCGGGCGCAGCGCAGCCTCGGCATTCCGCGTCCACGATCTGATGCAGCGTCGACCGCTCGTCACGATTCAGGCGGTATCCAAGGAACTCAAGCTCTCGCTTCCCACCGTTGGAAAGTCGCTCGAACATCTGGTCGACCTCGGGATCGTGCGCGAAGTGACAGGCAAGCAACGACGCCGCGTCTTTGCCTACCGCAAGTACCTTGACGTCCTCGACCGTGGGACTGAGCCGCTACCTCTGTGATCGTCGCAGCGAAGCCAATCGAAAATTGTCTGCCAGACACTTTTCGCGCGGACAAAACCGCTCTGAATAGCTATCGTGATTGGCATGATCGCGAGAGTCGCGCGCAATACGAAGTCGATGCGAGAGCGCGGGTCCTCCCTGGCGCTTATTGGTATGCGGGGGGCATCGGCGCGGGACTTCGCTACCGGCAGCCGCGAAATCTGAGTTACCAGTTACCATGTCGGCGGCGCTCACCAGCGCACGTTACGCCTGATAAATCCGCGTCTTTATAGAATTTCCATCCAGCAAACCGGTGGTAACCGCGCTGGTAACTGCAACGTCAGTTACCACCTGCCGGCGCGACCGGCTTCAAATCGAAAGACCCCTGACCGTGCAATATTCCGAGGCGGTGGGGCGCTGGGCGCTCGACCGACTGATCCCGCATGCGCGCAACGCGCGGACGCATTCAGAGGATCAGATTGCGCAGATCGCAGGGTCGATTGCGGAATTCGGTTTCATCAATCCGGTGCTGGTCGGCGACGACGGCGTGATCGTGGCCGGCCACGGCCGTGTCCTCGCTGCCCGCAAGCTCGGGCTGTCCGACGCGCCGGTGATTGTGCTCGCGCACCTCACGCCGACCCAGCGCCGGGCGTTGATGATCGCGGACAACCGTATCGCCGAGAATGCCGGCTGGGACGACACCATGCTGGCGTCCGAATTGGCAGCGCTCAAGGACGAGGAGGTTGACCTCGCGCTGCTCGGCTTCGATGATACGGACCTCGATCGCCTCCTGGCCGAGACGGGTGATGAAAGCGAGGATCTCGATCAGGTGCCCGAGGTGCCGGCCGACCCAATCAGCTGTCCGGGTGACCTCTGGATCTGCGGCGAGCATCGGGTGTTGTGTGGTGACGCCACCGTGCTGTCCGATGTCGAGAAGCTGTTGGACGGCGAACTCGCCGACATGGCCTTCACCGATCCGCCCTACAACGTGAACTATGCCAATTCAGAAAAGGACAAGCGCAAAGGCAAGAGCCGACCGATCCTTAATGATGCGCTCGGCGAGGACTTCGGCACGCTGCTCTATGACGCCTGTGTCAACATCCTCACGCTCACCAAAGGTGCCGTCTACATCTGCATGTCGTCGTCGGAGTTGGACCGGCTGCAGAAAGCCTTCCGCGACGCTGGCGGAAAATGGTCGACCTTTGTGATCTGGGCCAAGAATACCTTCACGCTTGGGCGCTCCGATTATCAGCGCCAGTACGAACCAATCCTTTACGGCTGGAAGGAGGGCACCGATCACTATTGGTGCGGCGCGCGCGACCAGGGCGATGTCTGGTTCGTCGACAAGCCGGTCAAGAATGATTTGCATCCGACCATGAAGCCGGTCGAACTGGTCGAGCGCGCCATCCGCAATTCGTCGAAAAGCCGCGACATCATTCTTGACCTGTTCGGCGGCTCGGGCACCACGATGATCGCGGCGGAGCGCGCCGGGCGGCGCGCGCGGCTCGTCGAGCTCGATCCCAAATATGTCGACGTCATCGTGCAGCGCTGGCAGAGCTTGACCGGCGGCAGCGCGACGCACGCTGTCACCGGCCAAAAGTTTGCAGGGTCGAATCCGTGATGCTTACGCTGCAATCCGGTACACGCGGCCCCGACCCTCGATTTTCTCTGAGACGACCTTCAGCTTAAGCCGCTTCTTAAGCGCGCCCGCGATGGCGCCGCGCACGGTGTGCGACTGCCATACGAGCTTCTTGACGATCTCCTCGATGGTCGCGCCGTCAGGCCGTTCGAGCATCTTGATCAGTTGCGCCTGCTTGCTGTCCGCGCGGCTCGTGGGTGTTTTGGGTTTTGCGACTGATTTCTTCGCAATGGGTTTGCGGGTCTTCGCCTTGGCCATGTCTGGGCTCCTGGGTAGCGAGCCGCGATGATCGCGGCTCTTCTACGATCCCAAGCCCCGCGATTGGCGCGGGGCGCGCGGGAGGAGTAGGCACGAATTCAGCCAGCCGCGTCGGCTAGAATCTCGAAATGCGTGACCCAGCCGGTCAGGTACGGGAGCCCACGCGGGATGCCGGTTTCGCGCGAGGTCTGACGATCGATAGTCCAGGTCATCCAGCGCTCGACCGCTGCCTCGATCGCCTGTTCGAGCGGGAGCCCTTTGAACAGCCCGTTCGCGACATCGTCCGCGAGATGCCGCCCATGCCGGCTGTCGAGAAACGCCTGCACGCCTTCCTCTGCGCAGCCGGTCTCACGCGCAATGGCCCGCATGGCGATCGCCCAAGCTGTATCGGCCTCGGCGTAATGCTGGACGGTGCCGTAAAAGCCCCAGGCGGTGTTCTTACTGGGCAGGATGCTGATTGTCATCACGTTCTCCCGTCTTCGGTGACGACATACATGCTCTGATCGCGGCGAAAGCCAAGCAGATTAGAGCGTCATTTGATTGCTAAGTTCGCTGGCGCACGATCATGGGATTATCAATCCGCGCTTATGCCAAGATGCGTGGCGTGAGCCATGTGGCCGTGCTCAAAGCCGCGAAGGCCGGGCGCATCCCACTTGAGCCGGACGGCACCGTCGATCCGTTGAAAGCCGACGCCGTATGGGAACGTTCGACCGATCCCGGCCGCTCCAAAGTCAAAGTGCAACCCGCGCCGCCGCCCGATAAACTCCGCCCCATTGCAGACGCGGCGCTCGGCTCCGTCCGCGAGACTCTCAAGGAACAAGGTCTCCCCGCGGGCGGCAGCGTCACCTTCGTCCAGGCGCGCACCGCCCACGAAATCGCCAAGGCGCACCTCGCGCGGCTGCGGCTGCAGCGCATGAAGGGCGAGCTCGTCGACCGCTCCCGCGCCACCGCGCTAGTGTTTCGGTTAGCGCGCGAGGAACGCGACACCTGGATCAACTGGCCGGCGCGGGTCGCGGCGCTGATGGCGTCCGAACTCGGCGTGGAGGCGCATTCGATGCAGAAAGCCTTGGAGATGCATGTCCGCGCTCACCTCGCCGAGCTCATCGAGGTCAAACCCGAATTCCGATGATCTCACTGATTTCGACGGCGGCGAGGACCTGTGGCGGTCGTGGTGCGACGGGCTCACGCCCGATCCGCTGCTCACGATCTCGCAATGGGCGGACGCTCATCGGTTCCTGAGCCCTCGCGCCTCGGCCGAGCCGGGGAGGTACCGTACCGATCGCACGCCCTACATGCGCGCGATCATGGACGCGCTGTCGCCATCGCATCCGGCGCGGCGGGTCGTGTTCATGAAGGCGGCGCAGGTTGGCGCAACCGAAGCCGGCAACAATTGGATCGGCTACATCATCCATCATGCGCCGGGTCCGATGCTGGCGGTGCAGCCGACGGTCGAACTCGCGAAACGATTCTCGCGGCAACGCCTCGAGCCGCTGATCGCCGAAAGCCCGGCATTGCGCGAGCGCGTCAAGCCGTCCCGCGCGCGGGATGCCGGCAACACGGTGCTGTCGAAAGAATTTTCGGCGGGATTGCTGGTCATTACCGGCGCCAACAGCGCGGTGGGGCTGCGCTCGATGCCGGCGCGCTATCTGTTTCTCGATGAGGTCGATGCCTATCCGCCGTCGGCCGACGAGGAGGGCGATCCGGTCGCGCTCGCCGAGGCACGAACGCGGACGTTCTCATGGCGCAGCAAAGCATTCCTGGCCTCGACACCGACGATCGCTGGGCTCTCCCGCATCGAGCGGGAATACGAGGCCTCGGATCAGCGGCGGTATTTCGTGCCGTGCCCACATTGCGCGCATGCGCAGTGGCTCATTTTCGAACGGCTGCGCTGGGAGAAGGGCCGGCCGGAGACCACACATTATATGTGCGAGGCCTGCGACGGACGGATCGAGGAGCACCACAAGACCGCGATGCTGCAGGCCGGCGGGTGGCGGGCGACGGCGGATAGCGCCGACCCTGCCACCATCGGTTTCCATGTCTCGGCGCTCTATTCGCCGGTCGGCTGGTTGTCCTGGGCCGACATTGCCCGGATGTCGGAAGCAGCGCAGGCGACCGACGAAGCCAAGCGTAGCTTCAAGAACGGCGTACTGGGTCTGACATGGGTTGAGACCGGCGAAGCACCGGATTGGCAGCGCCTTTACGAGCGACGTGAGTCATGGCCGTTCGGCACGATCCCGTCGGGCGGGTTGTTCCTGACCGCGGGCGCCGACGTCCAGAAGGACCGTATCGAGGTCGATGTCTGGGCTTGGGGCCGCGGCCTTGAAAGCTGGCTCGTCGATCACATCGTGATCGAGGGCGGCCCCGAGCGGGGCCAGACCTGGGATGAGCTCTCTCGCTTGTTGTCCCGAACTTGGCCGCATGCGCATGGCGCGCAGCTTGGCCTCGCCAAGCTCGCGATCGATACCGGCTACGAGTCGCCCGCAGTCTACTCGTGGGCGCGCCGGGCGGGTCATGCGCTGGTGGCGCCGATCAAGGGCGTGGAAGGTTTCAACCGGTCGGCGCCGGTGGCGGGCCCGACCCATGTCGACGTGACCGAGGGCGGCAAGAAGCTCCGCCGCGGCGCGCGGCTCTGGACCATCGCGGTCTCCACCTTCAAGAGTGAAACCTATCGCTTCCTGCGACTCGCCAAGCCGACCGACGAGGAGAATGCAGCCGGCGCCAAAGTTCCGGCGGGCTATGTGCATTTGCCGCACGGCTTGGATGGCGAGTGGATCAAGCAGCTGGTCGCCGAGCAACTGATCACGGTCAAGACCAAGCGCGGATTTCAGCGGCTCGAATGGCAGAAGCTGCGTGAACGCAATGAGGCGCTCGACTGCCGCGTCTATGCCCGCGCCGCGGCCTGGATCGCCGGTGCCGATCGGTGGACGGAGGCGATGTGGCGTGACTTGGAACGACAGGTAGGAGTCGCGGAAGAGGTGGAAAGCGATCAGTCGCCTGATCCGGAAATCCCGATCGACAACGTCGCCGGGGTCATTCGGCGCGGACCAGTGCGACGGGGACACCGCGTGTTTCGGTCAAGTTACATGAGCTGATCCATGACTCTCGAGGAGATGACCGTGCAGCGCGACGCGCTGCTCGCCGCGCGCTATCGCGGCGTCCGCACCGTCGAGATCGACGGCCGGCGTATCACCTACGCAACCGACAACGAGATGGCGGCCGCGATCACGGACATCGAGCGGCGGATTGCGTTAGCCGGGGAAGGCGGCCGCCGGCGAAGAATTTTGACTTCCGCCTCGAAAGGACTTTGAACCGGTGCTCGCGTCGTTGACGCATCTGCGACGCCGCGTCGGCGCGTTCATCGGCGGCTTCGAGGCCGGGCTGGCGAACCGTCGGCTCAAGGGCTTTCAGCCGAGCCGAGCGCACCTCAATACGCTGATCGCCGCCGCCGGGCCCGACATCACGGCGCGCGCCCGCTGGCTGGTGCGCAATAATGGTTATGCCGCCAACGCGATCGAGAGCTGGGCCGGCAATGTGGTGGGCGCCGGCATCAAGCCATCGTCCCTGATCAAAGACTCTGAGACAAAGACAAAGATCCAGAAACTCTGGCTCGACTGGACCGACGAGGCGGACGCCGAGGGTTTCACTGACTTCTACGGGCTGCAGCGACGCGCCGCGCGCGAGGTGTTCATCGCAGGCGAGGTGTTTTTCCGCTTTCGGCCGCGCCGACCGCAGGACGGACTCACGGTGCCGCTGCAGCTGCAGATGCTGCCCTCGGAGATGCTGCCGCTCAACCGCAACGAGGTAACGCCCGAGGGCCACGTCATCCGACAAGGCATCGAGTTCGATCGAATTGGCCGCCGCCTCGCCTACCACTTCCTGCGCCGACATCCGGGCGACGTCACCGATCCGGGGCTTGCCGGCGAGACCGTGCGCGTGCCGGCCTTCGAGATCGTGCACATCATCGATCCGGTCGATGCCGGTCAGTTGCGCGGCGTGTCACGGTTTGCCGCCGGCATCGTGAAGTTGTTCCTGCTCGATCAATACGACGACGCTGAGCTCGACCGCAAGAAGGTCGCGGCGATGCACGCGCTGTTCATCACAACGCCAGCACCTAGCGAACCACTCGATGCTGCGGAGGGCCGGGACGAGAACGACGAGCGCACGCTCGACCTGCAGCCGGGTCAGATCACCATGCTGGAGCCGGGTGAGGAGGTGCAAACTTCGGCGCCGGCGGACTCAGGACAGACCTACGAGCCGTTCCAGTATCGCACGCTGTTGCAGGTCTCGGCGGCGCTCGGCGTGCCTTATGCGTACCTATCCAACGACATGCTCAAGGCGAATTACTCGAACTCCCGCCTGGCGCTGCTCGAATTCCGCCGCCGCATCGAGGCCTATCAGCATGCCGTAATCGTCTGGCAGCTGTGCCGCCAGGTCTGGGCGCGCTGGATGGACACGACGGTGCTTGCTGGGGCGCTCGATTTTCCTGATTACGATCGTAAGCGGCGCGAGTATGTCGCTTGCAGCTGGCTTCCTCCAAAATGGGACTGGGTGGATCCGCTCAAGGACGCTCGCGCTGAAATTGAGCAGATCGATGCCGGCCTCAAGAGCCGCACCCAAGCGCTCGCGGAACGGGGTTATGACGCCGAACAGGTCGATGCGGAAATCGCGGCGGACAAGGCCCGCGAGCAATCGCTCGGGTTAAGCTTCGCTGCCGTGCCGAGCGGCGGCGCCACGCCGGATCCTGCTTCTATGCCTTCCGAGGTTTGAATGGGTTGAGAACGGCAACACCCGTCGGCTCAAGATCCGAAACATTGCGGGTCACGACCGTGAGGCCGTGCTCGAGCGCGGTGGCTGCAATCGCGAGATCGATGCCGTTGTTGCCGATCTGTTGTGATAGGCGACCCCACCGGCGGGCCACCGCGAGATCGAGGGGAAGAAGTTGGCTCTCATAGGTGCGCAAGATCGTTTCCAGCCAGGCCGCGAGGCGTTCAGCGAAGGGCGGGTCAAGTTGCCGCTGCCGTTCGATCCCGCGCTCGATCTCGCCGACGGTGAGCACGCTGACGAAAAGGTCCGTCGAGCGCACCGCGCCGAACCAGTGGATCAGATTGCGATTGCGCTGCTGCGGCGGCTTGCGCAACTCCGACAGCACCACGGTGTCGAGCAAAAACATCAGAACCCGGGATCCCGCAGCCGTGCTTCGAGCCGCTCGAAATCCTCGCCGCCCGTCGGCATGGCCAGCAGTAGATCGGCAAAACTCGGCGCGGCGAGGCGCTCGAGCTTACGCAAGCGCTCGAACTCGTCGGCCGCGACCACGACCACGGCCGGCTTGCCGTGTTTGGTCACGGTCTGCGGTTTGCGTCGCGCCGCCTCGACCACCTCGCTGAACCGGTTTTTGGCGTCCTGGACCGACCAGGTGGGCTGAGCCATGGCCGTCTCCTCTGGCTAGAAAATCTGGCTAGAATTTAAGACTTGGTCTGCCCGCCGTCAAGACGGGTCACGTTGCAAGGCTCTCTAAAAATGCTCAATCTGCCACATGTGGCCGCCCGCGTGTTCGGGACACCACTGATGATCGCGCGCGGCTTGAGAGCCGCGCCCAAAGGCGTGTAGGCAGCGGACGCCGCTATGCCGCCCTCGGATGAACCCGTGCGTTGATCCTCTTGCCGATTTGATCGCGGGCCATTTCTAGGTCGTAGGTCGCTTGCATGCCCATCCAGAATTCAGCGCTGGTCCCGAAGTAGCGCGCAAGCCGCAGCGCGGTGTCAGGCGTGATCGCCCGCTTGCCGTTGACGATCTCGCTGACACGGATCTGCGGTACGTCGATCGCCTTGGCGAGCGCGTACTGGCTGAGCCCCAGCGGCTTGAGAAAATCCTCGCGCAACACTTCGCCAGGGTGAGTTGGAGCAAAATCGGCCATGGTGTTGTCCTCAATGATAATCAACGATCTCCACGTCATAGGCGTCGCCGCCGCGCCAGCGGAAACAGATCCGCCACTGGTCATTGATCCGGATGCTGTGTTCGCCCTTCCGGTCTTTCGTGAGGGCTTCGAGTCGGTTGCCCGGCGGAGCCCGAAGATCGTTGAGGCTGCGTGCGTTATGGATCTGGGTCAGCTTGCGGTTCGCCACCTTGATGATGTCGTTCGGAATGCCCTTGATAAAGCGGCGGGCCCAGGCAGCCTCCGCCGCTGCATTCCGGAACGACTTGATCATGGTCCATACTAACGTATTGCGTTAGCTAACGCAAGACATAAGTAATCGCCAGACTGCAACTCAGGTCTCGGACCAATGTACCTGCCCCACATCGCCGCCCGCGTGTTCGGGACGCCGCTGATGATCGCGCGCGCCAAGGTCGAGGTCATCCTTGGCGTACTGGGGCCTCGCTTTGCCGGCGGTGCTCTGGATGTGGTCGATTCCGAACACGATATGCCGCCGCTGACATCGATCACTGTCGAGCGGATCGCGGTGGTCTCAGTGATCGGCACGCTGGTGGCCCGCTCCGGCTATCTCGCCGCCGCGAGCGGCCTCCAGGCTTACGGCGACATTTGCGATGCAATCGCGGCGGCGATGGATGACGCCAGCGTGCGTGGCGTCATCCTCGATGTCGACTCGCCTGGAGGCGAGGTCGGCGGTCTGTTCGATCTGGTTGATCGGATCAAGGCGATCAGGGCTGCGAGCGACAAGCCGTTGTGGGCTGTGGCCAACGAAAGCGCGTTGTCGGCGGCCTATGCTGTTGCGAGCGCCGCCGACCGGCTCTACGTCACGCGGACCGGAGAGGTCGGCTCGATCGGCGTGGTCGCCGTTCATGTCGACGAGAGTGGCGCGGATGCCAAGGCCGGACTGTCATGGAGCTTTGTCTTCGCTGGCGACCAGAAGGTCGACGGCAATGCTCATGAACCGCTGTCTCAGCGCGCACGGGCTACCATCCAGGCCGACGTCGACCGCCTCTACTCCGAGTTCTGCGCACTTGTCGCCGTCAATCGCGGCCTGACCATTGAGGCGGTGCGCGGGACGAACGCCGCGACCTATCGCGGCGAACTTGCTGTTCGCGCCGGTCTCGCCGACCGCGTCGGGACGCTCGATGCCGCGATTGCCGACATGGCTTCTGAACTCGATCTGGCAGCAATGCCCGCCCGCCACATCATCACACCCACCAACCATAAGAGGAGCCCGTCCATGGCGACGAACGAGGCCGAACGGAATGAGCACAATGCGAGCGCGCCGGAACGGGCGCCTGCATCGGAGGCGGCGCCGCCCGCGCCACAGTCCGAACCGACTCCTCCACCCATTCAAGCGCCGGCGCCTCGGCCCACGCCCGAACCTGCGGCCGACCCCGATTCAACCGAACGGCTGCGCGAGGAATATGCCGAGATTGCAGGGCTCGCGGCTCAAGCCGCCCGGCTGGGCGTCACAATCGATGCAGCCGATGCCATGCGTAAGGGCATCTGCGCTGACGATCTCCGCCGCACGGTGCTCGAAGCGCTCGCGGCACGCTCAGAAGCCGCGACCATCATCGCCGCGGCGCCGTCCGCATCCGTCACAGGCGACAGCCCGATCGTGCGTCGCGCCAGGGAGCGCGCCGCAGCAGCGAGTACCTGATCGTCAAGCATTTTAAGGAGCAACCGATATGCCCGTTCTCACCATGGCGCCGACGCTCGGCGATCTGCTCAAATACGAGCTCAACGGCAACTACAACCGCGAGACCGTCACGCTCAAGGCCGGCACCAACTATGCGCTCGGCTCGGTGCTCGGCAAGATCACCGCGTCCAGCAAGTACCGGCTGTCGCCGGCCGCCTCGGTCACCGGCGACGAGGGCGCTGAAACCGCGGTAGCCGTCCTGATCGAAGCGGTCGACGCCAGCGCCGGTGACAAGACAGGGCTCGTCGTCGCGCGTGGGCCCGTCATCCTCTCCAAGGCTGCACTCGTGTTCGATGCCTCGGTCAATGACGCGACGAAGAAGGCGGCCAAGCACGGCCAACTCTCGGCCGCTGAGCTCGTCCCGCGCGACACCGTCTGATCCACCTTCACCCCACTCACCCTTATCGGGCCTCGACGAACCTCGTCGGGGCCCGAAGCATTTTGAGGAAACCCCATGGCGCCGATGATCAATCCGTTTGATGCGGGCGGCTACACGCTCGCCGAGATGACCCAAGCCATCAACATCCTGCCCAATATCTACACTCGTCTCGGCGCGCTCGGACTGTTCCGGTTCGAGGGCATTACGCAAAGGAGCGTGATCATCGAGCAGGCGGAAGGCGTCTTGAATCTGTTGCCGACCGTGCCGCTCGGCGGGCCGGCCACCGTGGCCAACCGCGACACCCGCTCCATGCGCTCGTTCACGGTGCCGTGGATTCCCCATGATGACGTCATCACCCCGCAGGATATCCAGGGCGTGCGCGGCTTCGGCGTCGCCGATGCCGCCGATCCGCTCACCACCGTGATGGAGCGCAAGCTCACCCGCATGCGCGCCAAGCACGCGCAGACCCGCGAATACATGGAGATCAATGCGCTCCGCGGCATCGTCAAGGATGGCGCCGGCCGCGCCCTCTACGATTATTTTGCCGAGTTCGGGCTCGGGCAACAGTCGGTCGATTTCGTGCTCGGCACTGCGGCCACCCAAGTCCAGGCCAAGTGCCGCGAGGTGTTGCGCAGCATCGAGACCGAGCTCAAGGGTGAGACCATGACCGGCGTGCTGGCGCTGGTGAGCCCGGGCTTCTTCGACAAGCTGATCGGCCACGCCAAGGTCGAGGAAGCCTACAAATACTTCTCCTCGACCGGCGCTCAGCCGCTGCGCGAAGACACCCGCCGGCGCTTTCCCTTCGCTGGCATCGTGTTCGAGGAATACAACGCCACCGTCACGCTTTCCACCGGCGCGACCGAGACCCTGATCCCGGCCAATGAAGGCGTCGCCTTCCCGCTCGGCACCATGGACACGTTCGTCACCTACGGCGCGCCGGCAAACCTGATCGAGACCGTCAACACCATGGGTTTGCCGATTTATGCCCGCCAGATCGCACGTCAGGACGGCAGCGCCATCGACGTGAAGACCGAGGCCTCGCCACTGCCTGTCAACAAGCGGCCGCGGCTTGCCGTCAAGATCGCCACCAGCAACTGAGCGATGGATGCGTTCGCCGCGGCAGCCGATGCGCTGTTCGCCGACCCGAATGTTGCCCGCGGCGCCATCTGGCGTCCGGGTGGTGCAGGGTCCGGGATGGCTGTCCGGGTGGCTACGAGACGACCCGATCAGGTCGTCGGCTTTGGCGACAGCCGGGCAATCCTGCCGTCGGTGTTGATCGACGTGCGGCAATCCGATGTCGCGAACCCTGTTGCGGGCGACGTTGTCATTATCGGAGCGGATGTCTTCGAGATCATCGCGCCGCCCACCATCGACAGCCTTCAACTGGTATGGACGTGCGAGGCCGCACGGCAGGCGTGATGCGATGCGATTTACACTGAAGACGGACGACCTCGCCGAAAGATTGAGCGGCACCGAAGCGGATACTGCACGCGCCGTCACCAGCGCGATGCGCGAGGTGACTGATGGGCTCAAGGACGATCTGCGCGCCGATGTCGTCGATGCCGGCCTGGATCAGCGTCTCGCCAACACCTGGCGCGGCAAGACCTTCCCCCAAGGCGGCGTGAGCCTGGACGCGGCGGCCTTCGTCTGGTCGAAGGCGCCGAAAATCGTTGACGCCTTCGATCGCGGCGTAACCATCCGCTCGAAGAACGGCTTCTGGCTTGCGATCCCGACGGCGGCCGCGGGCGCGACTGGCCTGACCACGACCGGCGCTCGTGCGCGGATCACGCCCGGCGGCTTTGAGCGGCGCACCGGCATGCGGCTACGCTTTGTCTATCGCCGCGGGCAGCCGTCGCTGCTGGTCGCTGACAATGCACGGCTGAGCAAGAAAGGTTTCGCCCGGCCGAACGTCGGACGCACCCGGGGCGGCGAGCCGTTCACACGCCTTGCCGGCCGCACGACCATCGTCGTGTTCATTCTGGTGCCGCAGGTCACGCTGCGCAAGCGGCTCGACGTCGAGCCGATCGCACAGCGCTGGGCCAACCGCGTCGGCCCGATCCTCGCGCAGCATTGGAGATGATTGTGCATCAGGCGCGAATGGCAATGGCCACTACTCTCCTGTCCTTCGCCTTCATCGCAGCCATTTTGATCGTGACCATGCCATGACCAGCAAGCGCGAACAGGTACTGGATGCCATCGTCGCCCTGATCACAGCCGCAGTGCCGGAGGCGAAGGTCGAACGCAATCTGACAAAGCCCGAGCGGATCCCGCCGGGTGGCCTCGTCATTGTCCGCGACGGCGATCCGGGCGAGCCCGAGGTCATGCTGTCGCCCCTCACTTACGTCTTCAGTCATCGCCTTCCGATCGAGGTCGCCGCCCGGCTGACAGCCGATCCGCGCGAACAGGCACTCGATGCGATCCTCGGCCGGATCGGTGTCGAGGTCGCAGCCAATCGGACGCTTTGGGGCTTGTGCGACTTCATCGAGGCCGAGGCGCCAGCTACGGCCGATATTGAAGTCTCCGGCGCGTTGCCCGGCCGCTGGGCCGATGTCGTGCTGGTCGCAATCTACGCCACCCCCGATCCGCTGAACTGAACACCATCAACCTCATTTCGGGAGATTGACATGGCTCGCGCCAGAGGCGCCAACGCCGTGATGACGGCCGCATTCGAGACCACCTATGGCACGCCGCCGGCGTCAGGATTCCACAAGCTGCCGTTTGTGTCGTCCGGCCTCGGCGACGAGCAGAACCTGATCGAGAGCGATCTGTTGGGGCTCGGGCGCGAGCCACTGCCGCCGAGCCGGGACGTGGTCAACAACGAGGGCGATATCGTCGTCCCGATTGATCTGCGCAACTTCGGCTATTGGCTCAAGCTCCTGCTCGGTGCACCGACAACCACGGGCAGTGCGCCCGACTATGTGCACACCTTCATCTCAGGTGCGCCGGCGTTGCCGTCGATGGCGATTGAGATCGGGCTACCCGAGGTGCCGAGCTACGGCATGAACGTCGGCGTGCGCGCCAACACCATGCGGCTTCAGATGCAGCGCTCCGGCCTCTTGAACGCTACCATGAGCCTGATCGCGCAAGGTGAGACGAAGGGCTCGTCTACGGGCGCCGGTACGCCGGCAGAGGCCGTCATCGAGCGTTTCTCGCAGTTCATGGGTGAGATCAAACGCGATGGCACCGCGCTCGGTCATGTGGTCTCGGCCGAGTTCAGCTATTCCAACAATCTCGACAAGGTCGAAACCATTCGGCCCGACGGCCGCATCGAGGATGCCGATCCCGCGATGGTGGCCGCGACCGGCAACATCGTCGTGCGGTTCGCCGACACCGCGCTGCTCGATCAGGCTGTGAGTGGTGCGGCCTGCGAACTGTCATTCGGCTGGCAGATCGATGCTGAAAAATCACTTCTGTTCACGCTGCACCAGGTCTACCTGCCGCGCCCAAAACTGCCGATCAGTGGCCCCGGCGGCATTCAGGCGACCTTCGCGTTTCAGGCGGCGAAAGACCCGATCTTGCAGAAGACCATGACGGCAATTCTTTCGAACGACGTGCCATCCTATTGAGGGAAAAAATGCTCAAGCTATCAATTGAACGCGAGCCGTTCTGGCTCGACCTGCTGCCCGGCGTGCGCGTGCAGTTTCGCCCCATCACCGTCGTCGCGATTCTTGTCGCGCGTGCAGCCGCGGCGGAGGTGCTGCGCGGAGGCGGAGAAGACGCCGAGATCAAGGCGGGACTGGCATTCACGTCCTCGCTTGCACGTTCCGGGATTGTAGCCTGGGAAGGGATCGGCGATGCCGACGGCCATCCGGTCGGCCCAAATCCGGACAACGTCGATGCCGCACTTGATCTGTGGCCGGTGTTCGATGCGATCGACCGGCTCTATGTCGCGCCGGCAATCCTGCAGAGCGCGGAAAAAAACGCCTGATCGCCCTCGCCGAATGGCATTTCGGCGGGGGCGACGGCTATTGCGCGGCCTGCACGACGACGTGCGCTGAATGTCCGTATCACCAGCATGCAGTTCACACGCCCGACGGCATCGCGGCGTGGGAGGTGTTGCGCCGCGCCGCAGGTCAGGTGCGCGCAGCATCGGGCGGCATCTACGCCGTGGATTTCGGCGCGGTGCTTTTACTTGCGGAGGCCATGGGCGCGCTCACTCCGCTGCTCGTGGAAGTGCTGCCCGAGATCGAGCCGATCATCGTGCGCGATTATGCCCGTGACCGGGACTGAATAAGACGCCCATGTGAGCGGCAGAGAACAATGGCAGCAACAAACGTCTCGATCCGCCTCGGTGTCGAGGGCAAGGCGGAGGTCAAGCGCGCCTTCGACGAGGTGGGCCAGGCCGGCACGTCCGCGTTTCGCGGCGTCGCGTCCGCGATGGACGCCGCAGGGAGTGCCACGGATCGGCAGACACAGCGTCTGCAACGCTTGGCGCAAGCCGCACGGCAGGCCGCAAGCGCTGATCAGTCGCAGCGCCATTTCAACGCCGTGCTCGGTGTCGGCACCACGCCAAAGTCCGCGCGGGAGTCGGCGGACGTCTTCGAGAGCACGGCCAAGGCTTCGGAAGATCTGGAACGGCGCACCGCCGCGCTGCGCGCCCAGATTGATCCGCTGGGCGCTGCGCAAAAGCGGCTCAATGCCGAGATCGCGGAAGCGACCGCGCTTCTGAAGGCCGGCGCCATTACCGAGAAGGAACATACTGAGGCGATTGCGCTCGCCAAGGACCGCTTCGATCTCACTGCCGGCGCGCTCAGTGAACTCGCCCAGCAGTCGAACCTGACCGGCGGCCAGATCCGGGCGCTGATCGCGACCTTCCGACTTGCGTCTGACGCCGCAACCACCGGCGAGGTGCCGCTCGGAAGGCTCACCATCCAGGCGCTCAAGCTCGGCAAGGCGTTCGGCGCCGAGTCCGGCGGTATCTCCGGCATCTTCGGTGGGGTGGGTCGCGTGCTCGCCTCCGTCATCACCCCGGCGCGGCTCGCCGCCGGTGCAGTCGCCGGCATCGCCATCGCTGGGACCACCGCCTATGACGCCTGGATCAAGGGGCAGAAGCAGCTTGAGGTTGGGCTTTTTGGCGCCGGGCGCGCGGCCGGAGCCACGGTGGCCGATCTCAATCGTATCGCCGAGGCCGGCGCCGCCGCCGGCCGCGTGTCGGTGGCCGCCGCGCGCGACATGGAAACCGCGTTCCTGCGCACCGGGCGGATCGGCAAGGACAACTTCGCTGACCTGATCGCAGTGGCGAAGAACTATGCCGTCACCGTCGGCAGCGATGTCGATGCGGCGGTCAAGACTCTCACTGAGGCCTTCGCCGACCCGGTGCGAGGAGCAGATCAGCTCAATGCGCAGCTTGGTTTCCTCGACGATAAAACCCGCGCCTATATCCGCCGCCTTGCCGAACAAAACGACCGGACCGGCGCGCAGCGCGTGCTGTTGGAGGCCATGCGCGGCAGTCTCGCCAATGCCGAAACCGCAACCACCGCGCTCGGTCGCGCCTGGGACGCGGTCAAACGCTCGGCCTCGGACGCCTATGATGCGCTCGGACGTGCCATCGACCGCGCGGCGGGCGGCGGCACACCCGACGATCAGCTCGCTCGCATCGAGCAGCGGCTCGCGGCGCTCTCGCGCGGATCGAATAGTGCGCCGTCGCGCGTGCTCGCCGAGCTGCGGCGCCAGGCGGATGATCTGCGCACCCGTATTGCCGATGCAAGGCACCAGGCCGACCTCGGCCGCATCGAGGCCGAGGCGCGCGAGCTCTCGCTCAAAGTCGGCGAAGCGGTGCGCGACATTGTTCCCGGCACCTCGACAATCCGTCAGCTGGAGACCCTGCGCGGCTCGCTCGGGAAGCTGCTCGAAGACCCGCTCGCGGCAAGGAACGTCGACAACCTCAAGCAGGTTGAGGACGCCTATCGCCGGGTGACGCAAGCGCTCACCACCTATTCCGGCGAGAATGCCAAATTCGTCGATCCACAGGCGCGCAAACTTCGCCTGCAACAGATCGAAATCGAACTCGTCACCGCGATCGGGCCGGCGCGGCGGGCGGCGTTAGAGGCTGAGCGCGCCCGGATCGAACTGATCGGCCAGACGGTGACGCCCGAACAGGCCGCGCTCACCGTTGAGCAGGCCCGCAACCGGGTGCTGGCCGAGGCAGCCAATTTCTTGCGCGATACGGCGCGCGACCAGAGATTCTCGATCGAGCAGACCCAGGCTGAAATCGCCTTTGTCGGCAAAAGCGTCGAGGAGAAAGACAAGTTCATCGCGCGGCTGAAGGCCGAGCAGGATCTGCGCCGCCAGGGCATCTCGGCGGCGAGCGCCGAAGGGCAAATCATTCTCGCTAATGCCGAGCGCCAGGCCGCGCTCAATGCGCAACTCGATCGCGCCCGCGAACTCACTCAGGGCTGGCAGAGCGTGTTCGAGTCCTCGATGAACCGCTTTTCTGACCTCATCGCCCAAGGCAAGCTCGACTGGCAGTCCTGGGCGGACGCCGGGCGCGCCGCCATCACCGACCTCAACAAGGAGCTGATGAAGCTCACCCTCCTCAATCCGCTCAAGAATCTTCTGTTCGGCACCAATGCGCCGACGTTGTCTAACGCCGGCGGGCTGTTCGGCAACTTATTCAGCGGTTTATTCAGTGGTGGTAGCGGGATCGGTCCGGTCGCCGCGGGCGCAAAACTGTTTGGCTCGCCGATCTATCATTTTGGCGGCATCGTCGGCGGCGCGGCACCACTGCGCACTGTGCCGGCCGACACCTTCCACAACGTGCCTCGCTTCCATGGCGGCGCATTCCTCTCTCCCGACGAGGTGCCGGCGATCCTGCAGCGTGGCGAGCGCGTGCTCTCGCGCAGCGAGGCACAACGTTATGGCCGCGAGCGCGCTGTTGCCGCTCCGGTCGTCAACGTCACCATCCAGACCCCGAGTCCCGCCGCGTTCCAGGCGAGCCGCTCGCAATTGGCGGCCGATCTGGCGCGTGCGGTGCGCATGGGCGCACGGGGACTATAGCGTTCGCAAGCGAAGTGGAAACCGGTTCGCGTGAAGCGAACGCGTGGGGAAAACCCGAATGCCGCAGCCGTTCCTCGACATCGCGTTTCCGCCCTTCGTGGCGCGCGGGGCGAGCGGCGGGCCGACCTTTGCGACCAATATCGTGACGCTCGCATCCGGCACCGAGCAGCGCAACGTGCTGTGGGCCAATGCGCGCGGCCGCTGGAATATTTCGACCGGCATCCGGACCCGCGCCCAGATGCTGGAGGTGATTGCGTTCTTTCATGTGGTGAAGGGCCGCGCGTTTTCGTTTCGTTTCAGGGACTGGAACGACTTTCAGGCCACCGAGATGTTGATGCAGGAGATCACGCCGACGGTGTGGCAACTGGTCAAGCGCTACAACGTCGGCGGCTTCGAACACCTGCGCACCATCACCAAGCCGGTCGCAGGCTCCGTGACCATCAAGATCGGCGGCGTGCCGATAGTGCCGACCGAGATCGATCATCAAAGCGGCCGCATCACCTTCGCCTCCGCGCCGGACACGGCGCCAACCGCCAGCTTCGATTTCGATATGCCGGTGCGCTTCGACACCGACTCGCTTCCGGTCCAGGCCAATGCTTTCGACCAGCAGATCGTCGCGCAGATCGATCTGGTCGAGGTTCTTGAATGAAATCGCTCGATCCCGGCCTCGCTGCGCATCTTGCCGGCGGGGTCACCACGCTGTGCCGCTGCTGGCGCCTCACCCGCAAGGACGGTGTGGTGATGGGCTTCACCGATCACGACCGCGATGTTGTTTTTGACGGCGTGACCTATCAGGCGGCGAGCGGCTTCACTGCTTCCGCCATCGAAGATCATCTCGGGCTCGCGGTCTCCAACCTCGACGTCGAGGGCGCGCTGTCTTCCGTGGCGATCACCGAGGACGATCTCAACGCCGGGCGTTATGACGACGCCGCGGTGACGATCTTCCTTGTCAATTGGCAGAACGTGACGCAGCGCGTGATCTTGCGCAGCGGCTTTCTCGGTCAGGTCTCGCGCGGCGAACTTGCCTTCACCGCCGAGCTGCGTGGCCTTGCCGCACGGCTCGATCAGGCAACGGGGCGCATCTTTCAGCGGACCTGTCCGTGGCAGCTCGGGGACGCGCGCTGCGCGGTCGATCTCACTGCGCCCGGGCGGCACGGTGCCGGCGTCGTTGCCACGGTGATCAGCGCCTTCGATTTCACCGCGACCGGCTTTGAGGCGCTTGCCACCGGCACGCTCTCGCGCGGGCGGCTCGTGTGGACGTCCGGTGCAAACACCGGCCTTGCGATTGAGGTGAAAGCGCATTCGGCAAGCGCGGGCGTTGCCCGGCTGTCTTTATTCCTTCCGATGCCTGATCCGATCAGCATCGGCGACGCGTTCACCGTCACCGCCGGCTGTGACAAATCCTTTGAGACCTGCCGAGACCGCTTCGGAAACGTCGTCAATTTTGGCGGATTCCCGCACATGCCCGGCAACGACTTCGCGCTGTCCTATCCCAATCAGGGCAGCGGCAATGACGGCGGCCGGCGGACCGGAGGATTTGGTGGTGGCGCCTGATCGAACCAGCATCGTTGTCGCCGCCCGCGGTTGGGTCGGCACGCCCTATCATCATCAGGCCAGCATCAAGGGTGCGGGCTGCGACTGTCTCGGCCTGGTGCGCGGGGTGTGGCGCGACGTCTATGGCTTCGAGCCGGAAGCGCCGCCACCCTATTCGCGCGACTGGGCGGAAACGCACCGGCGCGAGACGCTTGCCGAGGCGGCAGCGCGCCACATGGCGCCGGTGATGATCGACGCCATGCAACCCGGTGACGTGCTGCTGTTCGCCTTGAACGAGCGCGCGCCGGCCAAGCATTGCGCCATTCTCACCACGCCCGATCGCATGGTGCACTCCTACGAGGCGCATCCGGTCGCGGAGGTCTCATTGTCGCCGTGGTGGCGCCGGCGCATCCGCTTTGTGTTCGCCTTCCCTTATCTCGAGTGCTGATCGATGGCAGCCCTGCTTCTGACCGCCGGCGCCGCGGTGCTGACGCAAGGGATGGGGCTGGTCGCGACGCTCGCCACCGCGGCCGCGACGGTCGTGGGCAGTGTTATCGACAGCCGGCTGTTCGGCCCGGGTCCAACCCATCAGCAATCCGAAGGCCCGCGCCTCGAAAACCTGCAGGTGCAATCCTCGACGGAAGGTGCACCGATCCCCGAGATCGCCGGCCGGGTGCGGCTTGCCGGCCAGATCATCTGGGCCACCAAGTTCAAGGAGGTCGTGACCACCACGACGCAATCGGCCGGAGGCGGCGGCAAGGGTGGCGGCGGCGGAGGTGGTGGCGGCAGCACGATCACCACCACGACCTATTCCTATTTTGCGAGCTTTGCCGTCGGGCTCTGTGATGGCCCGATCGATCGCGTCGGGCGCATCTGGGCCGACGGCAAGCCGCTCGATATGACGAGCGTTACCATGCGCGTCCATCGCGGCAGTCCGGATCAACTGCCGGACCCGCTGATCGAAGGCGTTGAAGGCGCGGGCAATACACCGGCCTATCGCGGCACCGCCTATGTGGTGTTCGAGGGCCTTGCCATCGGCCCATTCGGCAACCGCATTCCGCAGCTCAATTTCGAGGTGTTCCGCCGCGTCTCGCCAACTGACGGCTCGGGCGTCGAAGATCTGGTGCGCGCGGTGTCGATCATCCCGGGCTCGGGTGAGCGCGCCTACGATACCGTCATCTCCACCCGCAATCTGGGCGGCGGCGCCACCATCCCGGAAAACAAGTTCGCCGGCCGGGCCGAGGCGGACTTTCCGGTGTCGATCGACGACCTCGAGGCCTCATTGCCCAACGTCAACACCGTGCTGCTGGTCGTCGGCTGGTTCGGCGACGATTTGCGCGCCGGCCACTGCAGCGTACAGCCAAAGGTCGAGATCGCCGACAAGATCACCACGCCGAACACGTGGAGCGTGCATGGCCTCAATCGCCTGTTCGCGCCAACGGTCTCTACCGTCGATGGCCGCCCCGCCTATGGCGGCACGCCATCGGACGATTCAATTGTGCGCGCGATCCGCGATCTCAAACGCCGCGGCTTTTCGGTCGTGTTCTACCCGTTCCTGTTCATGGACATCGCGCAAGGCAATTCCTTGCCCGATCCCTGGACCGGGGCGATCGGCCAGCCAGCCTATCCCTGGCGCGGCCGCATCACCTGCGATCCCGCGCCAGGGCAGCCCGGCAGCGTCGATCAGACCGCGGCAGCAGCAACCCAGGTTGCCGCCTTCTTCGGCACCGTGACGCGCAGTCAGATCAGTGTCTCGGTCAATGCAGCGACCAACGCGGTCACAACCTTCTATTCTGGCCCTGCTGAATGGAGCTATCGGCGCTTCATCCTGCACTATGCGCGGCTTTGCGCAGCGATCAATGCGATCGATCCAGGCGCCATTGACGCCTTCCTGATCGGCTCTGAACTGCGCAGCCTTTGCGCGGTGCGCGATGGCCCGGCGCATTTTGCTGGGCTCACACATCTCAAAGACCTTGCCGCCGACGCCAAGGCGATCTTAGGGACTGGCGTCAAGATCAGCTACGCCGCCGACTGGTCCGACTACGGCCGTCATCAAGGCGACGACGGCTCGCTGTTCTTTCACCTCGATCCGCTCTGGGCGGATCCAAACATTGATTTTGTCGGCATCGACTTCTATGCGCCGCTGTCGGACTGGCGCGATGGTCAAGCGCATCTCGATGCAACAGCAGGCCATGCCTCGATCTATGACCGCGCCTATCTGCAATCCAACATCGAGGGCGGCGAGTTCTATGACTGGTTCTATGCCTCGCAAGTCGACCGCGATGCACAGCTTCGCACGACGATCACTGATGGCGCGCATAGTAAACCCTGGGTCTGGCGCGCCAAGGACGTGCGGAATTGGTGGTCCAATGCCCACTATGACCGCCCCGGCGGCATCGAGAACGCAACCCCCACAGCCTGGGCGCCGCAATCAAAACCGATCTGGTTCACCGAATTCGGCATCCCGTCGATCGACCGCGGCACAAACCAGCCCAACGTTTTCTATGATCCGAAATCGGCCGAGAGCGCGCTGCCGTATTATTCGCGCGGCACCCGCGACGATCTGATCCAGCGCCGCGGCATCGAGGCGATGCTCTCGTATTGGGCTGCCAACACTCCGGTATCCGTCGCCTACGGCAGGCCGATGATCGAGACCATCGCGGTATGGACCTGGGACGCGCGGCCCTATCCGGCCTGGCCGGCGCGGGCTGACGTGTGGAGCGACGGCGAGCTCTGGCCGCTCGGGCACTGGCTCAACGGCAAGATCGGGCTTGCCGATCTTGCCGCGCTCGTCACTGAGCGCTGCACCCGCGTCGGTTTTACCCAGATCGACGTCACCGCGCTCGCCGGGCTCGTGGTCGGCTACGTGCGCGATCGGCCGATGTCGCCGCGCGCCGAGATCGAGATGCTGATGCAGGCGTTCGCTTTTGATGCGGTCGAGAGCGAAGGCGTGATCCGGTTTGTCCCGCGCGGGCGCAATTCGGTCGCGAACATCGTGCCGCAGGAATGCGTGGCGCTAGATCGCGGCGATGCGGTGACGCTGACGCGGGCGCAGGAGATTGATCTTCCCGACATCATCTCCCTGACCTTCATCGATGCGGCCGGCGACTATCAGTCGGGATCGATCGCCTCGCGCCGGCTTGCCGGCTTCTCCGACCGCAAGGTGGATTCAAGCTTCGCGCTGGTGATGGACGACACCCAAGGCCAGGCGATCGCCGACCGGGCGCTGGCCGAGGCCTGGGTCGGTCGCGAGACCGCCAAGCTCGCGCTGCCACCCTCGCTCATTGCGCTCGATCCGGGCGACGTGATCGATCTCGTCATCAACGGACGGCCGCGCGCCTTCCGCATCAACCGGATCAGCGACGCGGGCTCCCGCAGCATCGAGGCACAGCGCACCGAGGCCGCCGTCTACGCGCCGCCGCTGCCGGGCCTCACACCGCCCACCAGTGAGGCGCCGCCGATCTATGGCGCTGCGCTCCTTTCGCTGATGGATTTGCCAATATTGATCGAGACCAACGTGCCGTGGGCGCTCTCAGCGGCGGCCAGCGCCTCGCCGTTTGCCGGCATTCTCGTGCAGTCGAGCGCCACCGGCTCGCATTATGCACCGTCCGCCACGCTGCCGATCCGCGCCACCATGGGCGAGACGCTGGCGCCTTTCAATGCCGGCCCGACCGCTTACTGGGATCGCACCAACACCCTGTCGCTCAAGCTTTATGCCGGCGAGCTCGCAAGCCGGCCCGCCGACGACATCCTCGCCAGTGGCGCCAACGCGCTGGCCATCCAGAACCCCGAGGGCGACTGGGAGATCGTGCAGTTCGCCCAGGCCGAGCTTACTGGGGTAGCTACATATCATGTGTCGCTGCTGCTGCGTGGCCGGCTCGGCACCGAGCACGCCATGCGCGTGGCCTTGCCCGCGGGTGCCCGGGTCGTCCTGCTCGATCACGCCGTGGGGCAGCTCAGTACCGTGCTCGCCGAGCGGAATCAGCCACGCTTTTACCGCTTCGGCCCGCCCGGCATTGAGGTGACCGATCCGGCCTGGCAGCAGACGACGTTCACGGCGCGCGCGGTCGGGCTGATGCCGTGGGCACCGGTGCATATCGCAGGCTCCCGCAATAGCGCGGGCGATCTCGCGATCAGCTGGGTCCGCCGCACGCGCATTGGGGGCATCTGGGCTGACGGCACTGATGTGCCGCTCAACGAGGAGCGGGAGGCCTACGAGATCGACATTCTCGATGGCGGCAGCGTCGTGCGCACGATTGCGACGACGATTCCGACCGCGATCTACACCGCCGAACAGCAGACCGCTGACGTCGGTGCGCCGCAGCCGTCGGTCGCCGTGAAGGTTTACCAGCTCTCCGCCACCGTCGGCCGCGGCCGGCCGGCATCCGCAATGCTCTGAAGGTTTTGACGATGCCGACCGCCAATCTCGGCCTGCCCTTCATCGCGCAGGGGCAGGCGCAAAAGGAGGTCACTCATAACGAGAGCCTGCGCATTCTCGACGCGCTCGTTCAGATCGCGGTCGTCGATCGTGATCTGACGAGCCCACCGGCGTCGCCAGGCGAAGGACAGCGATGGATCGTCAAGAGCGGCGCGACCGGCGCCTGGGCTGACCACGACAATGAGATCGCAATCTTCCTCGACGGCGGCTGGAGCTTCTTTGCACCAATGGTCGGATGGCTCGCCTGGGTCACCGACGAGTCCGTGCTGCTCGCCTGGAATGGAGCAACGTGGATCGACCCCGTGGATGCCGTGGCCGCGATCCAGAATCTCGGTCGTCTTGGCATCCTGACCATCGCAGACAGCACGAACCGCCTCGCGGTGAAGTCCGACGCGGTCCTGTTCAGCCATGACGATGTGACGCCCGGCACCGGCGACATGCGCGTGGCCGTGAACAAAAGCGCGGCGGCCAAGGACGCTGGCTTCGTCTTTCAGGACGGCTTCAGCACCCGCACGCTGTTCGGGCTTCTTGGCGACGACGACTTGACCGTAAAGGTCAGCCCGGATGGTTTGACCTTCCATCTCGCGATCTCTGTCGACAAGGACACTGGTCACGTCGGCCTCGGCGGCGCCGTTGCCGACGCTCTCAATGCGCTCATCGTCAAGGGCACCGCGTTCCTGTTCGATCGGGAAACTGACGATGTCCGCCTTACTTTCAACAAGGCGGCCGCGGGCGACGACGCCGCGCTTACCTTCCAGACCAACTATTCTGCTCGCGCGCTCGTTGGTCTGCTCGGCGACGATCACTTCACGTTCAAAGTCTCGCCGGACGGCTCGACCTTTCATACCGGCTTCATCGTCGAGAAGGACAGCGGGCGGTTCACAATACCGCTGGCGCCAAAATTCTCGGCCTATACCAATTTCGACAACTACATCGCCGCCAACGCCTGGACCAAGGTCCAGTTCAACAACACGGACTCGAACGACCAGAACGCCTTCGATGCCGACACCAATCGCTTCACCGTCCCGTTCGCCGGCGTCTACGCCTTCGGCTTCTCACTACGCTTCAGGGCGAACACGACGGTGCCGACGAAGGTGATCGCCGCGTTCTTCAAGAACGGAGCCGAGCTCGGCCGTGGCCGCGCCATCTCTGGCGCTCCGATCGATGATCTCACAACATTCAATCTCACGGTGCTCATGCCGCTTGCCGCAAGTGACGTGATCGATGTTCGGGTGAACCTCGCGACCAACGACGGCTACGTCAAAGCCGACCAATCCCACTTCTGGGGCCACTACGTGCCCTGATCCGCCGGCGAACCGAACAAGGAGGCATGCATGGACCTGCAATGGTGGATCACGGTGATCGCCATCCCAATCGTCGGCGCGCTGTTCTGGCTGCGCTTCCACGATCGCGACGACATCGACAAAGCCATGCGCGATCTCAAGGATGAACTCGCCAACTACAAACTGCTCGTCGCCACGAACTTCGTTTCGGTTTCGTCTCTGAAAGAGGTCGAAAACCGCATCATGGCGCACCTTGAAAAGATCGAGAAAAAGATCGACCGCGTGATCGAACAACGGCATCCACCGGCCGGATAGCTCGATCTCTCAATTCCGTATTCCGACGAAGGCCCGCCATCCGCGCGGGCTTTGTCGTTTTCCGCCTTCGCCTTTGGCTACGGCGGACAAGCAGGAGATCACAACATGCTGCCAGCCCGTTATGCGTGGCTCGCCCGCGAGCCCAGCCCGAAAATGCTCGTCGAGGCGCTGAAACTTTTCGGCACGATGGAGGCGTCAGGCAAGGCGAACAATCCAGTGATTCTGGCCTGGGCAAAGGAGATCGGCGGCGAGGTTGCTGATGCTTACCTCGCCGACAGCATCCCGTGGTGCGGCCTCTTCATGGCCGTGGTCGCTAAACGCGCCGGCAAGGAAGTCCCCAAGCATCCGCTGTGGGCGCTGTCATGGTCGGCGTTTGGCGCGAAGCCGCCGACGCCTGCGCTCGGCGACGTGCTCGTCTTCACGCGCAACGGTGGCGGGCATGTTGGTCTCTATGTCGGCGAGGACGGTGTTGCCTTCCATGTGCTCGGCGGCAACCAGTCCGATCGCGTCTGCATTACGCGGATTGCGAAGGCCCGGCTCTATGCCGTGCGCCGTCCGCTCTATCGCGTGCAGCCCGCAAACGTGCGTCGAGTCGTGCTCGCGTCAACAGGCACATTGTCGACGAATGAGGCGTGAAGCGCGCGCCAGACGCGGCCGCCGCCCACGATATGAGATTCCCGTGCCCGGCCGGGCTTGCCAGGCAATTCAGAACATCGAGGTGAACCATGAACTGGGACAGCATCCAGCAGCTCGTGCGCATCGTGGCCTATGCCGCCGGCGGCTATCTGCTTGGCGACGCCGTTGCCAATAGCGAGCAATTCCAGGCCGCGATCGGCGGCCTCCTGAGCATTGGCGCATTCGCGTGGTGGTACGCCTGGGAGCGCAAGCGGCCCTGACGACGGGAATGAAAACATGGACTGGCTTTCGGCCCTCTCGGCGCTTGTCCAGATCGTTCTCGTCATCCTTGAAATGGCGCGGGATCGGCAGATGAAAGACGCCGGCAGGGCCGAAGCTCTCGCGGAGGCCGCCACCCATGCCCTCGATCTTATTCGCAAGGGGCGCGATGCGCGCCGCGCTGCTGCTGATACCACTCGCGACCCTGACCGGCTGCGCGACAACGACGGCTTCCGTCGGGACTGATGCGGTCGCGTGCTCGGCGTTCGAGCCGATCAGGTGGTCGAAGAAGGACACAGACGACACGATCCGGCAGGTGAAGGGACATAACGCAGCGTGGATGGCGGTGTGCGCCGGTCCGGCTGTGACTGGCGGTACGCGCTGACAATCATTTGAGAGTCCTCAGCTGGTGCGCCGGCACTGTCGTGACCGCAACATTCGAGACCCCCGTACGTTCCACGCGCTTGAGAGGTGTTGCACCGACGGGCAAGGCCCGCTCGATGACCAGGCCATCACCGACCTTCGCGAGGCGCTCCTGAAGCCCAGAGACATCGGAGCACCAGATGGTTTCAGCGTCACGGTCGCGAATTGGATCGGGACCAGTGCCGCCATGCGTGAACGCGACGGCGCGCATTTGCAGTCGGCCGCCGCTGGCGTTACCGCTCAGTTCAACGCCATAATCAGGCCGCGAAGAGGAATGCAGAACGACCCGGCCATGCTCGACCCAAGACGTCGACATGCCTTCCGTCACCTCATAGCCCAGGGCGCTCAAGCCTTCGAGCACAGCGGCGCGGCGAGCCAAGGCCGAGGTGGCAGCTCGCTCGCGCGTAATCATGTCATTCGCCTCGGCGATGCGAGCGCGGATGTTATCCTCGCTAAGTGCCTCGACCCCGGCTCTAAGGCGCGGCGAGTCGCCTTGGATCACAGTGTCGAGCTCGGCCAATGTTGCTTCCAGCTCGAACAGAGCCGCGCTGCGGCGCCTGGCCGATGTGAGCGCGCGTCCGGTCTCGATCTCAAGGCCGTCGAGAAGCAGGTCTCGTCTCGTGCTGTCCGCACCGACGGCCTCATCCAGCCGCTGGCGCCAGCCGTAGACGACGCTCTCGTCCGTTAGATTTTCCAGCTCCGCGATGCGGGCATCGAGCCGCTCGATCGCAGGATCGGACGTGCTGTCGGACTGAGACGCCAACCAGACCGCCAGGGTGCGCGGCGCTTCGTCCCCTTTGAGACGCTTAGCGAGATCGGATGCCTCCGACGAGGATGGCTGATTCCGGACTTCTGCCAACAGAATGAAGCCTCGCTCCAATGCAGCACCGGTCCCCTGAGCAAGACCGCTGGCGATATCTTCCGGTACGACGACACCGGCGTCCCGGAGCGTGCGTAGCAATGTCGCGGCGGCGTCGCGCGCGCGCCGTTCCTTCGATCGTGCGGCCGCCTGCCCAGCTGCCAACTTCGCGAGCCGCGCCTGGACATCGGCGCGCAAGAACGCCTCTTCCTGCGGTGCCTGCTTCTGAATATCCGTGAAGCGGTCGGCGGCGAGCAGTGCGGCGAGTTCATCGCGCCGCTGCCGCGCGGCGCCAATCTCAGCGTCGCTTACGCAACCGTTGCGTTTACCGATCCGGATCCATTCGGCCAAAGCGGCATCGACGCGGGCAAGGTGGGCGCGACAGATGTCGAGTAGTTCCTCGCGCGTGACGATGCGCACCACCTTGGGACCGCTCATGCTGCTCCTCCCATGGCCAGCCTCACAGCGTTCTGAAGCTCGGCTCGCTCCAACGCCGGCTCGTGATACCATCGGTGTGATGAGACACGGTGGATCACCGGGATCGAGCGCTGCAGGACGGACGGACGCCACATCTCACGAGCGCGGGCATTCGCGAGCAGGGGATGACGTGGAGCATCGCACTCGATGCCGATACCATAGAGGCCCGTCCGAGGATCCTCGATGGCGAAGTCAAGGCCGAACGCGCCATCCTCATGGGCATGGTACGGTTCCCAGCCGAGCTTGCGGATTTCAGCGGCGACAGAGGTTTGGAAGCCGTCGATATCCGTAGCGCTGCCATTGCTGCGCCGCTGCTCAGATGTCAGCCGGGAGAGCAGTGCCTGGGCGACATCCAGCTCACCAACCGAAAGGGCACGCGCATATTCAAAATAGGCCTGCAAATAGTCACGTGGACTGGCCGCTCGGCGTCGGGTCGACAGCAGGTCGGAGATGAGCGGGATCGGCATCGACGTGACCAGGATCACCTTTTCGCGGGCGCGAGTCACGGCCACGTTGAGCCGACGTTCACCCCCCGTCTGCCCGAGCACGCCGAAGTTTCGTCGGAAAGTACCTTGGGCGTTGCGGCCGAAGGTCGAGGAGAAGACGATGACGTCGCGCTCGTCGCCTTGGACATTCTCGACATTCTTGACAAAGAACCCCATGTCCTCGCCGCCTTCAACGCGGTCGCGCTCCCGCGACAGCACTTCGCGAAAGGAGGGATCGTGCTCGGCGCGTTCCTCGATCACGTCTTCGATGAGATCGGCCTGTTTTCGGTTGAATGTGACGACACCGACCGTCGGTCGAGTCTGGACGGATGATTTCCAGAGATCGGCGAGAACCTCGACCACGCGCTCCGCTTCGATCTTGTTGGTCTGCGCCTCATAGATACCGTCGGCCCGTATTACATCGATCGGTCGCACCCGACGAATCTCATCGGCCGGATGACGCGCCGGAACGCTCAGCCGGTTGACATAGAAGGAGGCGTTCGAGAACTGGATCAACTCGCGGTAAACAGATCGATAGTGTATCTGGAGTGTGGTCGACGGGATCACCGTCTTGGCGAGTTGCAGAAGATCTGGGCAGTCCTTGATCTCCCGCCGGTTCCAGGCCTCCGCAATAGCCTCGCGTTCTTCCTCGCCTGCATCATCTTCGGATTCGTGCCCTTCGAACACCTCGGCTTCGTCGCTTTCGACGCGGCTCGCGAAGAAATTAGTCGGGGGCATTTGCTTCTCGTCACCACTCACGATCATCGTGCGGCTGCGGAATAGTGTCGGCAGGGCATATTCTACCGGCATCTGCGACGCCTCGTCATAGATGACGGTGTCGAACATCGCCTTCTTGAGTGGAAGCAACCGACTTGCGACGTCGGGGTTGACCAGCCAGACCGGCCGGAGCGCCATCAGGCCGAGATCGGCACCACGGTCGATGAACTCGCGTAGACGCCTCGCACGCACGCCGCGCAGCCGGGTGATGTCCTCCCATTCGCGGAGCGGACACAGGTCGCGCATGTCGATTCCCTCGACGAGTAGCTTACGATTGAGCGCACGCATCTCGCAGTCAGCCGCCGCAAGCGAAACGGCCTTTGCCTCCAGTTCAGTCGCTTCCAGAAGGAGCGCGGGATTCTCCTCCTCCAGCCGAGCTTTCCACGCCAGGTGCGCTTCGCTCGCCATTATTCGCCGCACGGTCGACTCGAGTTCAGCATCCGTCAACGCGCTGAGGGCAGGACGAATCCGGACGAGGATGGCGAAGACCTCCATCGCTTCGTTGCCGAGACCGGGGACACGCGCCCGGAACCGCTGATAGGCGGCGAGGGTTGGGTTTGCCGCTTGCAGGGCGTCGATCGCTGTGGTGTTGGGCAGGTTCGAGATGATGGCGGCGGCGCGCTCGGCTATCCATTCGTCAGCCATCCAAGGCTTGAGCCGGTCGAGCGCTTTGCTGCTCGCGACGCGTGCAGCATGTCTAGCAAGGCCTTGGTCAATTCCCTCGATGAGATCATTGACTGCTTGCGCGGATGCGGCGCGGGCCATCGCGAATGCGGTGTCGGTTTCGGGATAGGCCTCCAGCCTCCCGACCAGCTCCTCAACCGCCGCGAATTCGGCACCGATCGTGCGGGTCGCGGCGAGTAGCTCAGGTACACGCAGTGGCGTGATGCGCTGGAGCGGCTCGCCCGCTTCCGTTAGCACTGCTGCTAGCCGTTGGCGGAGCGGGCGCACCCTGGATTCGCGGTGCAATGCCCGGCCAAATGCGACGACGTCTGTGAGCCCGACGCTTTTCAGGAAGCGGCCGCGCCGCCAGCTCGCTTGCCATCTGCCCGGCGCTAGCCGCCGCAGGAAGCCGACCTTGGCGAGCAGGCTGTCGGACACTTCGGTCCAGGACGCCAGTTCGCGATCATCCATCCCAAGCACGACGGCCAGCGCCGCGGCATCAGCTTCGTCGGGTGGAAGCGTCAGCAGCCCCCGCTCAATGTCAGCGAGCTCCAATTGGATGGGCGCGCTCGCACGATCCCGGTTTCGCACGCCGGCGAGCCGGCCAAGCCAGCGCGCGAGTCGTGGGCGGCGTTCTGGGTCGACTGCACGCAATGCTGGTCCGTGAGACATGACCCAATCCCGATAGGGAGCCGGATCGTCGATCGCTAAGGCCTCAGGCGTGCGCTCGATCACCGCAAATCGCTCGCGGTCGGTATCCGCGAACAGCGCAAGATCGGCCTTGAAAGCCTCAATCGTCCCTTCGTCAGTACCGAACGGACGAGCGACGGCGAGAGCGCTTCCTTCATAGTGAGCCGGAAGCCATAGCCGCGCGACGGGTCCGCAGCTTTCCTGAAGGACGGCTAGTTCGCCGGGATTGAGGTGCCCGAGCAGGTGACGCAGCGCGGGCACGCCGGGCGCGATAGGTCCTTCGTCCGCGAGCGCGATCAAATCGCTCAGGATCAGCCGGTAGGAAAGGCCAGTGCGCTCGTCGACCGAATGGTGGGCGGCATGCTGATCGTCGAGCGCACGCTCAAGTGCCTCAATCCTGGATGCAGTCTGCGCACGGTTCTGTTTCCATCCCGAGGCGCCGCCGGGACGTTGCCAGATCGCCTCGATTTGCTCGCGAATCGCCCGGATGACCGGTTCGCGGTCACGGTTCACATCGTTAACCATGACGATCCGGTCGCCGAGGCCAGCTGCGGTCAGTCGTTTGTGCACCACCTCGAGCGCGGCTTGTTTCTGGCAAACGATGAGGAGGCTGCGCCTGGTGCCGATGGCGTCGGCGACCATGTTCACGATCGTTTGGCTCTTGCCGGTTCCGGGCGGGCCTTCGATCAGCAGGCCTCGGCCAGAACGGGCCTCGATAACAGCGGCCTCCTGCGACGGATCGCTGTCCGAAGTGAAATAACGCTCCATCTCGGGCGGTAGATCGAACTCCGCGCGGCGAACTTCTTCGCCGACCCGAAGCGCAGTCTCCAGGCTCGAGCCCGTCGGCGGAATGGCCTTGAGTTGGCGCAGATCCTCCATCACCGCTTGCCCGACATAGGCGAGGTGGAACAAGACCGCGGCGCAGATGATACGATCTTCGCCAACGCGGATCTTTGCATCCTTGGAAGGGATTGGCTGCAATCCACCCTCGTCGATTTGGACTAATCCGCGAAATGCCTCGACAACTTCGGTTGAGGTGACCGTCGCGCGACCCAGTATATCGTTGGCAGTGTCCCGCCATCGCCGCGCCGCCTCGATGCCGAGCAGCGTCTCGAAGGCGGGATTGAGCCGCACCTCCTCGCGGTCACGATCGAAGGCAAGCGTTACGCGACCGCGAGCGCCGATCTCAGGATGCAACTTCACCGGCCACAGTAAGACGGGCGCGATGCGTGGCTTGGTCGATGCATTGGCCTCCTGCATGTGCAGGAAGGGAAAGCCGAGATAAAGGCCGTCGATGCCTGTATCGCGCCGATAAAGCGTGGAATGAGCATGGAGCGTGCGTAGGCGCCCCTCCACGCGCGGATCGGCGACCAGCGGAGTGGGATCGACCTCGATCGTCTGATCATTGCGCAGCAACAGATGATCGAGCAGCGCGCTAGCTCGCCGTCTGGGGCTATCCAACTCACTGAGGTCTACGCGCGCCGTCGTCTTGCCGATCACCATGCGCGTTAGGGGGCCTCGCATCGCAGCAGCAGTGATCCGTCGCGCGTAGAATTCCAGCAGAACCGCGACATAGGATTGCTTCGGCGGCTCGCGCCATTCCCCCTCGGGAACTGCGAGAAGCGCCAATGACCGCGCGATAGGAAGTCGATGCTCAAGGCGGAACTGGTCCGCCCATTCGTCAATCCGATCGCGACCGCATCGCGCGAAGCCACCGAGACGCTCGTCGATCTTGGCATTCAGATCGCGGCGTGGCTGTGCAAGCCAAGCATGGGCGGCTTCGGGATCGAACGAAGCAAGTCCAGCGCGCTGGGCGGCGGCCTTGGCCTCCTCGACGATGGCATCGGCCGCTCGGAAGTGGGCGATATCCGCGCTAAGCAGTAATATGTAATCCTCATCAGCTGTGATCCGTCGTTCGAGGATCGCTAGCAGCCCGGGATGGTCGGTGTCAGGAAGCACGCGGCGACGCTCATCCCAGACTGCCGCAAGTCGGCTTCGTGAGGTCGACAGGAGGTTGACTCTGAGACGCTGCTCGTCAAGCGAGACGTCGAGTTGCTTCGCACGCTCGCGGACTTTCGCGGCGCGTCTCTGGAGCCTCGCCAGCCACAACTCACTGTCCCAATCCTCGAGCAGCGCCGGCACCGGTCCCGCGATCAGTGCATAGCCGTCGTCAGGATGATCGAGCAGCCATCCCGGTGTCACGATCTCGCCTCGGACGACGAGGGGTATGGACGGGTTCATCGCCTTGAGAGCAACTGCCAGCCGCATGTCCTCGGACGTGTCGGCGAGCGCCTGTATCCTGCGCATGTCCGCGCGCAACACGGCATCGACGCCCGTCTCCTCCATCCAGGTGAGAAGCTCGCCATGCAGGAAGAGCACGCGCGCTTCGTCCCACGCCTCGGGCTGGGCTGCGGCGAGTGCTAGTCGGGCCAAATTGCCGTGGCGCCGGCCCGCAAGCATGATCGTGCGGCCGCTTTCTCCACCGTCGGTCGCCGCGGAGGACCGGGGAAGTACTGGCGGATCCCCATCCAGCCACCGGCGCACCTCCGGCCAACCCCAGCGTTCCCGGCGATCCCGCGCAAGCAATCCCCTGAGCAGGTGATCGATCTCCGGGTCCAGGCCAGCGGGTATCGGAGCGCCGTTGGTCAGGACGCTAATGAGAAATGCCTGGTCGTCGGCACCGGCAAAACAATTGCCGCGCGTCACCTGTTCGAGCAGGAGCATGCCGAGACTCCACCAGTCGCTGGCTGCGGCGACGCCGCCAGCGACCGCCTCCGGCGCGGTGTAGCGCGTAATTTCGAGCGGGGAGACGATATCGAGATCGAAGTCAGAAAGACGCGCCGATCCGAACCCGGTGACGACCAAGTCGAGCGGTTCACGCTCGCGCACGAGGATCGCTTCAGGTGTGAGGTCGCGATGCCGCAGCCCGCGTTCTGCGAATGCCGCAAGCGCGCCGCCGATCTCCTCGACGACCGGCCTCAATGTACTGACTTCGTTAGAAAGCAAGCCAAGATCGGAGAGCGTGCCTCCCTTCAAGTCCTCGGACACCTCATAAGCGCGCTCATGCCACCGTCCAGTCGCGAGAATCTCGGGCACATGGTCGCGATCGAGCGTCCGCAACGCATCATAAACCTCGGTATCCGGCTCGCTGCCGTCGGCATAGAGCGTGAAGATCGCTTTGCGGCCGTCGGCCTCGCGAACGACTGCGTAGCGCTCGCAGACCTTGCTCCTCGCTAATTGGCGTTCCAGCCGCCAGCCGTCGACGATAGTGGCCTCAACGGGGACCGTACCGGCGCCGCTGGGAATCGGGGGTTCTGGAGAAGTTGCGCCAGCCGACGGCGATAGTTCGACGTCGGCGCTGCACTCCGGGCATAGCAGGTCGCCGGGCGCCATCTCATGCCCATTAACACATCGCGCCATAGATGGGGGTGGCGCAGCGGGGATGGTCTGCGGGCGCCATCCCTCTGGCCGCACGGGAACGCCGGATAGATCCCATCCGCACGGCCGGCCGTCGACGGTGCCCTCGCAGAACAGCTCGCCGAGCAGGCGCTCGCTTTCGCAATTCGGACAAAAGCGCATCATCAGCCGGCGGACTCCATTTGGTCGGACAATGTTGCCCGATGGCCAGCGGCTGCCAGCACCCGGCGGAGTCGCCCGATGTCCCCGCGTGCTGGTATGCCGGCGAACCAGGCATGGCCGTCGCCATCGAAAGCCACATCGAGGCGACGATCGCGCGCATCGGCAGGACGATCGTAAGCGGCGAATTCTTCGCCCAGCGTGGTCAAAGCGTGCAGGCGCTGATTGTCGCTGCCGCGCAGCGCTAGGGTTTGAGGAGCGCGCACATCGTAAGGGCCGTCGATGACCACATCGACTAGGCCGGGATGGGCAGCAAACCAGCCTCGCACGCTCTCCATTTCGTACCCGGTGAAGAGCAATGTGGACCGCCGCGAAAGGCTGCGCCAGTGGCTGAGAACAATGGCGAGCGCGTCGGGTTGGTCGAGCGGCTCGCCACCTGAGATTGTCAGCCCGTCGGCGTCTTCCGCATGTGAGGCAAGGATATTGAGGACTTCGCCGATCTCCGTTGCACCAGCACTTTCGTCCCAAGTGTCGACCGATACGCAACCGGGGCAACGGATCGAGCATCCCTGGAACCAGATGGCGACCCTACGACCTGGGCCGAGCGTGGTGACAGGGAAATGGATGCGGGAAAGGTGGATAGCGGTCATGCGGGCTCGAGCCTGAGCGTGGTAACGATGCCTGCATCGACCGCCGCCACCGCAACGGGTCCAGCATGATCGAGATCGAATAGCGCGCGAGCAAGCGGATTGATGAGATGCGCCTCGATCTTGTTGCGGATGCCGCGGCCGCCATTGGCAAGGTCCGCAATGCAGAGGTGGCGGAGCGCCACCATTGCCTCGTCGCCGATTGTCACATCCCGCCCGGAGGTCCCAGCGTCCACGAGAACGGCCGCTACCATACTTGCGAATATCTTTTCGGCTATAGCGGGGCGAATAAAATCGAAGACGATGATGTTCTCGCCGATCCGATTGAGGATTTCGGGACGGTTGAGGACCAGCTTGAAATGGCTCTCGATCTCGGATCGCACGCGCGAGCGCACCTCCTCGAAGGGCTGCTCTGGCCCAACATTGGCGCGCCGAGAACCATCAGGTGCGGTCGAATAGACGCCAAGATTGGAGGTAAAAATGATGAGCGACTCAGAAAAATAGACGCGGTCGCCTCGGCCCGAGGTGAGCACGCCATCATCGAGAATTTGCAGGAATTTATCGAGGATGCGCGGATGCGCCTTCTCGATCTCGTCGAACAAGACGACGCTGAATGGCCGTTCACGCACAGCATTGGTAAGCTCGCCGCCGACATCATATCCCACATAGCCAGGCGGCGCGCCGATCAGCCTCTGGTCAGCATGTTCGGCGCTGAACTCCGACATATCGAACCTGATATAGGCACTCTCGTCGCCGAAGAGTAGCTCAGTCACTGTCTTGGCGAGCTCGGTCTTGCCGACGCCAGTGGGACCGGCAAGGAAGGCCACGCCACGGGGCCTGCCACCCCGCCTGCCACCGCCAATACCTGTCGCAGCTCGCTTGACGATATCAAGCATGTGGACCACCGCGTGGTCCTGGCCGACAACCCGGCGCGATACGAACGCGGAGCCATCGCGGATGCGCGTGCGCTCGATCTTCTTCCAAGCATCCTCGGTGACGCCGACCTTGTACCGCCGGACGGCTTCAGCGACATCGCCTATGGGCACGCTCTCAGCGCGCGCGAGCTGGGCGATGGCGTTGAGATCGACGAGCAGCAGCCCTTCGGTCGCGTCGACCAGCGCCTGCTCGGCAGCACCGATGGCATCAGCCGAAGCCTCACGCGCACCGGGCAGACCTCGCACTAGCGACGGGGCGACAGCGCGCCGAGTGGTACGATCAGGTGGTGGAATGGGAATATGCCGAAGCCGAGGATTGTCGATCGTGAGCCAGTCGGGAAGGTCTCCCTCCTTGTCAGCGATCCAGATTATCGAATTAAAGCGCGGCGCCCGGTCCGGCCCAACCGGCCGTGCACGCACTGCTTGTCCAAGGACGAGCGCGCGGGTGAAGAGCTGCTGCTCGGCAGGGGTCAGCGCGTCGCTACGTACCACGAGCCGCGATGCGAAGTCGGCAATCAGCGCGATCGGCGGCCCATCCAACCCCGCCAGGCGCTCAAGGGTAGCTCCGAATAGGTCAGGGCCGGCCGGTACTCGGCCTTCGGCGACGGTCAGTCCCAGGCGGCTAAAAAGCTCCACCGGATCGGGCTCTCCGCCGTCGAAGTGCGGCAACAGTGAAAAGCCTGTCACCGGGTCATAGCGCAGGACGTCGGCATAGCCGGCTGCCGAAAGCGTGGCGACCAGTGCATCGGCGAGTGACGCTGCGGTGACCGTCCCAGCAACAATGCGAATCTGGAGATCGCGTACATTGCCGGTCAGGAGAAACTGGCTCTTCAGTGGGAGAAATCGAGTGAGGTCACGCATCCAGCGCGGCCTCGGATCTTCATTGCTCACCCCCCAGCCTCCCTTACGGTCAAGTCTCCCATGCCACAAGATGGCCGAGACATCGGTGCTCAAGCATTCAATACTAGCAGGATCGAGAACACCTTCAGGTGTTCCCATTCTTGCATCCCGCCCGTGTCAAAACAGGCGCTTACGGCGCCGGGCCCGTGCTTCTCGATCAGCACGGGTTCTGCGCACGCGGTGCCGATCATCAGTGCGAAGCCGTTCTTCGCCTCGCGCGCCGACATGGTTCTCATGGTCGATTCCCGTGAAATCCCCTGCGCCATTTAGGACGAAATAGCTCTTTTTGCCAATGTGATCTGACCGGCATTTTTAGACCAAGCTTTATGAGAGAATGAACTTGGAGAGGAGCTTTGGTCATGCCGAAGAAGCGCGCAGATTGCGTGATCCGAGGAATTGATAGCGTGCCGCTCCTACGCGACGACCGGGTAGAACGGCCGCCCCCAATCCGCCTGCGGATTGTCCATCATCAAGTTCACGAAGACCGGCATTAGGAATGCGAGAATTGCGGCGCCGTCGTGCACCTGTGCCCGGTTTACGCCGCTGTTCCAGGTCGATCCGCCATGAACCAGCTGATTGCGCAGGACGTATAGTCGGTCAAAGACAAAGCTCAGGACCCGGACGCTATTGCCCGCTTGAAATGCCTGCGTGAAACTGCGCGATGAGGCCCTGAACTTTTCTTCCCAGTCCTTGAACCCGTCGATTCCATTGTGATGCTGCCAAAACGGATTGAAGACGTAGCGGTTTTCCATGAGCATCCGCACCGGCCCCGAGAACCGCTGCCACAACGCTTTGTAGATGCGCCGATCTTCGTCGCGCGCCACTAGCCTGCCGAAATAGTCGACGAAGGCGGCACGTTCGCCGGGCGCCACCGACTGAAATTCCCGCTCGTCGGCATAGGCGGCATTGAACGCGATCCAGAGAAAGATGAAGCGGGCATCGTCGTCCTCGCCGCATGCCTCTGCACGGCCGATCCAGCTGATGGCGCGATGCGCGCGCAGGCCCATGGTTTCCGGGAAGCTGGCGCGGATCTCCCGCTGCTTAGCCTTCAACGCAGCGTGGTTGATAACATCACTCATTCACAATCCCTCTCCGCAAATCCGATCACGGCAAGGCGTCGAAATCCGGCCTTTGATGCCCTTCGACCAATGCCCACAACCCTTTAGGCGCCCTCGAGCCCTTTTCAGCGCATCTATCGCAGGCCAGCGGCCGGTTCAAATTGTCGGCAATGCTCGATCAGCTTGGCTGCATCAGATTGCAGGAAGCCGAGGCTAGCATCCAAACGTTCAATGAAGGGCTGTCCGTTGAGGCACTGTAGAAGCAGGAGGAAAGGAATTCTGTGTAGGCATTCATTCTAAGTCGTTTTGTCAGTACGCTGAACTGTGAGGTCCAAGTGTTCTGCTTCCCGAAATTCGCTAACAGCAAGCTGCACCTTCTTCTGGGTCGTTCGGGAAACCTGCACATCGGCAGCAATCTGCTCGAACGGGTTCCTGATGGTGCGGATGTATGGCTTGGCCGACACCAAGTCCGCTCGTAAGTTGCCGACAAGAAAAAGGTAAAACCTCTCTCTGAGAGTGCTTGCGCTCGCAGTTTTCCACTCGTTCCAGGTCATTTCCTGAATGCGTGACGCCACTCCTGAGGACTTAAGCTCGATCATACGGCCTACGGAATTGGGTACGCGTGGATCGAGGGTTAGGATGTCGAATCCCGGCCAGTCGGGCACAACACCGAAAGTCTGGTGCAGCCAGGTCATCGCAGAAGAAAATTCGACGGACTTGGAGCGCGCAATCTCGACTAACTCGGGTTTAGAGACGTTGAAGACCAACGCATGTTTCGAACTGACCGGATTTTCAGCGTTAAATATTTCGGCATTTGGCAATCCGCTTCGGCGTAACCGCCCTCGCTCGAAGGAGAGAGCCACCCACATCCCCAGAGCGTCCAGCTCGTCTAGATCTGTATTGCCACCGAAGCGACCGTTTCCGGCTCCTAGCCCATTCTTGAAGTTCTCAGAGGAAGGATTCTTGGGAGCGCCATTACCATCATCAACAGGTTTCCCGGTGATGGTAATGGGTATGCCGTCTATTAACAGATCAGAAGGAACGTATAGAGGCACGTGTGGACGGTCAGCGGGGCTGCCGTTGTCGAGTGCCGCAGGATTGGCGGCTGGCTCCTCCGTGTTGCCGATCAAAGGAACAGCGTTCCTTGGCTCGTCTGCATCTTCGTCTTCTTCCGATTCAATATTAATCGGGTCGTGATCATCTTTGCCCGCCGTCTGAAACAGAGCCAATTTCTCATCCATGTCGAGCGGTGCACCGGCGCGCCGCAATATCCTCTCCCGAAGAGTTCTAGACTCCGACTGCAGGAGTGCGATAAACGACTCGAAGTAGCCGGACCCAAGAACGTCGCAGAGCGCGCCGGCCAGTGTTTCTGCCTCGTGTTGACTCGGGGGCCAGGGATTTTCACCCCAGACGACGAAGGCTTTGGCCGAACCAGTTAAATCAAGCTTCACGAATGCTTCGCGGCTCCCCTCGTCGACAGCAATCTCTTGGTCATCGAGGCTGCAGCTCAGATCGAGGCTGGTCACTGGTTCAACATTGTCAATGAACTGTCGGAGCCTGCGAGCATCCTGTCGAACCAACCTTTCATCCGCACGGTCGGCGCCGACGCGCGCCAGAAGATATGGCGCTAGGCGACCCAAGCCATCCCTGAACTTTCCGACGCCCGCATCGTCAAGCGCCGGATCGCCCGGCCTGGGCGCCCAGGAGAGCGAATCCTCGAGTATCGGCATGCCGAATAGCTGGGTGAGAACAATGCGAGCTGCTGGTGAGGCTTCGATTGCGAACGTCCAAATTGGCGCGGCGGTGATTAGCCGCTCTCTGGTATCCCTACGGTCGAGGTAGAAGACCTTCTTGGCTTCGAAAAAACGTAACGCACCGTGGCTGTCGGACGCCAGGACCATGGCGTTGCTTAACTGAGATCGATCATCACCGTCCTCGGTCTTGCCCGAGAGAAGCTCCATCAGGTTTCTATAAGCCGGGCGGATCACTTCGCGGAGATCCAGTCGTAAGTCCTGATTGGCGCCACACTTCTCCTCGTAGAGTTGCCGCAGTCGCTCCAACAGGACTCTTGCATCGCTAACGGTAAAAGTCGTGGGGCTGAGCTCTTCACGGACTCCGATAGCTTGAGCGAACGCCCGCGCCTTGCCTTTCAGAACCGATGCGTCCACATCGAGAGCGGGGATTAGGTAATTTCCGGCTCTACCCCGTCGGCCAAAGCGGCGCTGGACCTCGGGCGTAGGCAACCAGGTCTGTGCCGCGATGCGTGGACCATGGACAGTGGGGCAGAACGCAACATTTTGTAGACGAAAGAGCCAGAGATTCAGTCCTCCATCCGCGAGTTCATCATCCTTGGCGCGAGGAGGCTTAGTTCGTCGCGCAGGCTCCTGACCAACAGACAGCTGAGCGACGCGGACCCGCGAGAACTTCTCGATAGCCGCCCAGTGCCGCGCTAGGTGCTCATAAAGTGCCTTGGCAAATTTCGCCGACGGCTCGGTAGACGCGATGTTTGCAAAAGCGACAAGGTGTTCGAGATCGTGGAGTTCGTAGAAATACGGGCTTGTGTCTGCAGCCCGCGCGGCGTCGTTTTCGGCCAGATGCTGGCGCACGCTCTGAGTAAATCGATCCCACAGATCCGTCGGGATGTTTTGGAATGCCCACCCATCAGGTCGGCGGAGGTTGTAAGTTTTGAGCCAACCAGACGCTCGGTCTTCCACGTCGTGAAAGTGAACCGGTCTCAAAAATGCGTTAACGCCCAGCCATTGAAAAAACTTAAGCCACCGCTCTCGGTCATCCGCGTCAAGTGCTGCGTCCTCGTCCTCATCAACGGTGACCTCATCTAGACCTACATCGGTCTCTTGGTCTCCGTCCTCTTCGTCAATTTTGAGGCTGCGATACTTTTCCAACAGCCCACCGAAGCGATCGGGGCTTAAGACAAAATCAATATGGGGCAGTCCGCTGGCGTCCGTATCCCGACCAGCGTCAAGCATGCACTCCACAGAACTAACGCCAAGCCAGTCAGTGCCAAAATAGGCTTTGTAGGCAGGGATCCATCTCACATCGCTGTCCGACTCCCCCCGGCAAGGAACGTCGAGGCGACTAAGATTAAAAAGTGCTCGATTGGGTCCCAGACGTTCGTATGGCAGCGGGGCGCTCGCATTGGGAGTGCGTCCGGCCAATTGGCAAATGGCTGCAAGTCGATCAAGGTCCTGAAGCGTTGCGCGGCCGGAGTGCTCATCGGTGCCGCGCTCCAGATCA
This sequence comes from Bradyrhizobiaceae bacterium, assembly GCA_020544565.1. Taxonomy (GTDB): domain Bacteria; phylum Pseudomonadota; class Alphaproteobacteria; order Rhizobiales; family Xanthobacteraceae; genus Afipia. The sequence continues at coordinate 3,063,266 of CP078014.1, read as the reverse complement.
AGCGCGGGCAGTACGCTGGCACGCATGACCTCAGGAAATTTAAACTCACGAATATCAAATAGGGCCTTCCATGCCTCCATCTGATGCTGAAGTTCTGCGTTGCGTTCTTTTGGCGTGAGATCGCCCCAGCAGAGTTCTTGTAGGAGAAAGGACAGCCCAGCGAGAGGCACCTCTCCATGGAGAAAGCGTGGGGGATAGAAACACGTCGCATCTTGCGTGCTGATACGCTTTGCGGTGTTGTCGTTAGCGATAGCTACGGGGAATAACTGTTCGCGTCGTGCGGCGGTGACCAGCTGAGATTTGTCCTCCCAATTTAGACCGCGCCAGAGTTGCTCAAGTACGCTTAAAACCGGGTCTACAAAAATCTTTCCACTTTCATGCACGCTGATCTCTGACTTGGACGAATCAGATGATGCTAGCAAGGAGGCCGCTTCGTCGGCCCTGATCACGTAGGCCCCATGATCGGCGAGAATGCGCCCGATGGCAGCGCCACATAGGTCGGCTTGCGGAAGCAGCTTCTTTCGGCACGACGCATTTGAATGAAGCAATACGCGAAACGAACGCCCAACGTCTTCCTCTGAAACAATGGGAGGAATAGCGCAGTCACGTATGGCCAAGACATCACCATCGGCCGTCGGGAGAAACGGCAGATCGGCCAGCGCGTCGGCAACCTCTTCGTAGAGAGCCTGCGCAGCCGCCGTAGTGCAACGGCTGTGCGGCTCGACGCGCCGGTCCAACAATCGCACACAATTCACCACGGCCGCGCCACCGGCAATCAGCTTGGGGAACAGCCGTTCACGAAGGACACGCGCTGCTTGGCGGAACATGAACCGATTGTAGTTGGTCGAATCGTCTTCGACGCGGATCTCTTGACGTGACAGGTTTGATCCGAAGGCGCCGCTCACCAGAAGATCGTATGGGCACGGCTCACCAGTTGGGAGGAAGACGTGGATGCGCTTCCAGTCATCATTAATAGAGGCCGGCTCTTGATCGCGCATTCGAGCCGCGACCGAGATCTCGGTGTATTCCACTCCCTCCCAGCTAAACTCGTCTAATCCGCCACGATGATTCCCAATGGGAATGTCTGCTTCGAATGCCAGCAAGAACGTTTCAATCGCTCCATTGTCTGGCTCAAGTGTGACACGGTAGTCGCCTGACCCCGCGAATCCGGACACATTCTTCCAGCCGCTATCGTCCGCATGTTGCCTATGCACAGACCACGCGAAGGATCGGGTCTCACTTGATCGCCTAATTTCGACCTCGACACGCCCAATATGCTTCAGAAATACCAGAGATGTAACGGGTAGTTCTCGTAGAACTGTAGCAAGGCGGTCACGCTGTTCCCCAGTCATCTTATTACGAAGAGGAAACCGGAACGCAGTGTTCATACCCCGCCGACGAAGGCGAGCCCATTCGGCATTTTCTCGGTTTGCGGACCAAGGGAATCGTGTTGCCGGTGCTCGAGATACGTGCTCAAGCCTTCCTTCGGTCACAAGCGGTTGCACACCACGCACAGCGGCGTCAGGGCTGAAGCGGAAGCAGATGGTGGTCGAGAATACCTCGGGCGCATCGGTGATTTCCAGCACCGACTTGAACCCCATTCCCTTATGGCCGATGGATGCTCGGCGTTTTTGGCTGTGCTGCAGGGATTTCTTACTTGCGCTGATGCCGCAAAGACCCCGGATATCCCCCTCGTCGAGTGCGCGCCCCGAGTTAGCAACCCAAAGATCGGTATCGGTCAGCTCGAAGCGTATACACGCGGATGCTCTTCCCATGGCCATCGCGTCGTCTGCGTTCTGGAGAAGCTCGTAGACGAGGCGTCCACGATAGTCCTGCGCGATCTGGCTCTCCTGCCCAACATCCTCGCGGAGGCGTTGTGGGCTTGCGCGGTAAACATTCAGGTTTTCGCTTCTGATATTTTCGAGGAGGGCTTCAGAGGGCTGAGAATCCTCCGCCTCGGCCTTCTGCAGCATATTGGTGCTCATGCCTGGCCTGCTTGGATCGCGGGCCAGAATTTTGGCCCGATGCCAATAACGACTCCCACAATCGGCATGTGAATGAAATTTTGTAGAACGGGCCGTCCCGTCGCCTGGGCGACTATTTGACTGTAAAGAGCGAGCTGTGGTGAGAACTCCTTCGCCTTATCGATCCAGGCGTCGGGCGCGCCCTGGAAGGTCTTGTGATCGATGATCACGAAGCCATCAGCTGTCTCCAGAAGCAGATCTATTCGGCCCCTGGCGCGTTGATCGCCGATGCAGCTAAACACAGGCACCTCGCGATGCTGCCGGGCTTCGGGCCAGCGATCCGAAATGAATCGATCCAGTCTCTTGCTGGCTTCGATTAGTGATGCGGGTAGTAAGGCCCCGTCGACGCCCCACCGTTCGAGCGCGCCCTTCGCAATGGTCTCGCGCTCAGCCAATGAGTGGTCGATGCGATCGGCCGCCAAGAAACCGTGGACGGCCTCTCCGAGGAAGCGCATGTCCGGGCTGCCGCTTAAGGGCAATCGCTGTCCGATTTCGATCGGTGTCTCCGCGACAGATGGACGGTTGTCGTTGCCGTCACGCGCCGCAGCGCTAGGCGAGAGACGTGCTGGCGGGAACGTAGGCGGCTCTCCCGAGAGGGGGAGTGGTGCGAACCACGCGGTAGTAGCAGCCTTGTCGTGAGCTGCCTCAGCCGGCGGGGGACCCGCAGATTGCACTAGCATCGTGAAAGCCTGGCCATCGACATTCACCTGCGTTTCGCCGTCGGTTGTCGGCAACGTGAGAACTGACGTGCCGTCTGCGCGTGTCAGGATATCCATCCAAGCCGAGGGTGCAGATGGGCGAGTGGCGAACACCAAATAATCTCGCGCCCTGGTCATCCCCACATAGAGAAGTCTAACGAGCTCGGCGACCTCAGCTTCGGTTCGGGCCTGAGCCTGCGGACTGGCAGACGAAGTAGTGTCGAGATAGACGTCCTTCTCCTGATCGCCATACGGCCACGGCCAAAATCGAATCCAACGTCCCGCTAGCGGATTCCAAGGGTCCAATCCGCCGGCAGGCGATTCGGAGTAAGCCCCGAAGGGCGAGCGTTTTGCTCCATCTTGCAGATCGAGCAAGATCACGACCGGCCATTCCAAGCCTTTGGCGCGATGATAGGTGAGCACGCGCACGGCATCGTCACCTTCGAAGGCTGGGCGCTCGCCGCCATTTTCTAAGCCCTTCGCGAGATACGCGACCAAGCCGGCTGCCGTGGCGGCGCCACGGGTGGATCGACAGGCATCTTCGTACAAAAGCGCAACTTTGCGGAGCGCATCCAAATTCGCCAAGCGCTCGCCCGCACGGTCCCACCGGCGAACAAGCTGATCGATGCGAGCCGCGGCGATCGCCGTTTCAAGCGCTTCAGCAGGTGTCAGATGAGCGAGATTGGCGCGTTGTTCGTCAAGAGCGACCACCCCCTCGCATTGGGACTTCAGTCGATCGGCGCCCTTCGTCAACCAGACGGTTAACCAGTCGTCATTGCCCTCATTGAAATGGGCCAGTTCGGCAACAGCCAACGTGTCCGCTGGGTCAACCAAGTAGCGCAACGCTGCAACTGCCAGAACGGCCTCTGCCGTATCGAGGAGACCGTCTCTCGGCATAGCAGCGGGGATGCCCAAGGTGCCCAGCACATCGGCTGCTGCTTTACAACGCTCATTCGAACGACAAAGGATGGCTATATCGCTTGGCTTCAGGGGCCGACTTGCTCCGTCCGCGCGATTGATGACCGGGGTCGTGTCTGGTGACGCCAACATTGACTGAATACGGCCGCCTAGCGCTTGCAGTGCAGACGTCCAGTTTTTCCCATCTAACTTCCAATGGTTGAGAGCCGGTCCGAAGCCAGGCGGTTCGGGCCGATGAAAGTTCGGGATTACGACTTTGTCGGCAGGAACACCCTTTGGTGGAAATGCCGCGCCGAAGACAGCGTTTGCAAATCGGACCAGACTGGGACGCGATCGCCGTGACGTGTCGAGGGATTCTTCAGCGCCCCCTGTCGCCGGCCTGATCTTTTCGATCACCGCGTTTACAAGCGCAGGGTCGGTCTGCCGAAAGCCAAAGATGGCTTGTTTCTGGTCGCCGACCCAAATTGAGCGATTGACGGCTTTCGCCATCTCGAGAAATACAGCTAGCTGTATGGGGCTGGTATCCTGAAATTCATCGACCATCAGAAGGTCGAACCGTTCGCGCATCCGAGCGCGCACCTCGGGCAGGCGGAGAAGCTCAAGGGCAAGCGCCTCCTGATCGGTAAAGTCGAGGAGACCGCGGGCGCGCTTGAATTCAGAGAAATGATCGAGTGCCTCTGCCGCGCAGGAAAAAATAAGATCGATAAACTCGCGGAGGTCGGTATGAAGTCGTGGATGCGTCGGATGACGTGCGGCAATTGCTCTAACCGCCTGAAGGAAGGGTTCGGATGCCTTCGCAGCCTTGAGCTTTGAAACCCGAGCCCATGCATCCCACGCTAAAGGCCGCCCATTCGATAACTGAGATGCGACATGACGCAGCGTTGTCAAAGCCTTTTTTGTTGTCTCGGTGACGTCGCCGCCTGCATCAATTTGTGCGATGCAATTCCGAATAGTCTCAGCCAAAGCTCGATCAAGGTCGGCCGGTGATTCGTTCGGAGCGATGGGAGCAAGAAGTGGCTCGATGCCTTGCCAAGATTTAAGGGCAAAGTCGGCGAATTGCCGTGGTTCCAAGCCACTTCCGCGCGCCAGATTGACAATGTCCAATACGGTCTTTCGCCAATCGTCCTGACGTAGCCGCTCAGCGATTGGGTCAATCTTTGGAGAGAATCTCTGGATTGCCTCCTCGGTCGCCAAACCGAAAAGAGAGTTAGCCATCTCCGGCGGGATAACCTCGGCAACTGGAGAGAGCCCCCCGTCGATTGCGAAGTCGCTTACCAAGCGGCCGCAGACGCTGTTCACGGTGCCGACTAATCCGGCTAGCGCGCTTTGGGCGGCGTCGGCATAACTCTCTTGAATAAGGCGAGCGCGGACGCGTTCCATCAATTCGGCTGCGGCCTTAATGGTGAACGTCGTCGCAATGATGCGTGCCGGAGATGCGCCGCCTTGGGCGGCGTTCACATATTCGGTGCTAAGCCGCCATGTCTTCCCAGTGCCAGCTCCAGCGCTGACAACGGAGATCGGTCCCATCTCGGTCATCGCCGGCCTCCTTCAATCGACGCGCCGCAAAGGGAGCTGTAGTCGCAGAATCTGCAGCTCGGTTCGACTTGGGGCATGGGGTCAACGTCGATCTCGTCAGTTCCAGCCGGGATGCCTCTTACCAAAACATCACCGCGCTCCAGTTGCTCCATGCGATGATTGTAGGCGGCACATAACGCCGCCCATGTCTGGTTGAGATCCGAGCCGGGCACATGGTGGGCAGCGGAGAACGGATAGGAGCCGGTGAAAAGGAGGTTTTGTTGTCGCAGCATAAAATATCCAGCGCCCAGTGAGGTGTGCCCGGCCTGTTCCTCGAGCCAGGTATATGCGGCTAGCTGAAGAGCGCGGCCTTCCTGAATCTCTTCGCGGCGGTACTTGTCCCGCGTCGACCATTTGAGATCGAGGACGACCGATCGGCCCTTTGCGTCCTCGAGAACGAGATCCAGATAACCTTCGAAGTCTTGCCCCGGCGCGAATGTAGCAACAAGCTCTTCTTCAACTCCCCTAACGGTCAAGCCGGCGTCGGAAATCATCTGGATAAGCAGACGGATCGAATCCGTGACGCGCACCTTGGCTCTTTCAAATTCGACCGCATACCCAGGCCGCAGCAAAGGTGCTGCAGTTTGGATCGCGAGGCTATCAAACATTTTGGCAGTTTCGGTCGCCGCCTCCTCCGGCAACCAGCTCTTCCGTTGAGCAAAAAGTTTCTCGACGATGGCGTGGGCGAGGGTTCCAATCAGTTTCGCGTCGTCGGGCAACGCATCGAGGGCGCTGGGACGAATACGTGCGCCGTAGTTTAAGGTCCAGGCGAGCGGGCATTCGATCATCGTTTTGATGCTGGTGATCGACTCGGTTGGTCGGCGGGTGAGCGTTGAAGCGGGCACGACCCATCGGCGTCGGGCGGTCGGTAATGCGAGTGGGCCAATTCCTTGGCGGTTGATCACGCGTTCGCCTATCGAGGCTGTTTCACTGAGCGAAAGTGTTCCAGCCGGGATCCGGGCCTTGGCGACAGCCTGCAGTGATTCGAGCTGCGCAAATATCTCATGCCACAACGGATGCGGTGTTGCTGTTTCTCCTCGGAGACGGCGAGGCATCACAAGGATCGCGCGAGATCGAGCTCCTAGCAGCGCCTGACGCCAACTGGCAGCCTCGCGGATAGTTGCAGCTTCAATTGGCTCGATGTGAGCATCGACGGCGGTCAGCGCCGCAATTTCAGCGCTTGACCAAGGCTGACGAGCTGGTGGGCTGACGTCACCAGAAAATCCCCACCAGAGCACCGTGTCGGCCGTTCCCCAAATCTGACCAGGCGCATCAACAACCGACCAAGGGGCGGCTTCCTCGGATGCCGCCGGGGTAGTGGCGCCTTCTGCCGTTACCGCGTCGATGATGCGGCCAAGTTGGATTGCTGGGATACGGGACGCGCCTAGGGCAGCGATCGACTCGCTGAGCGTCGAGGAATGTGCCGCAGCCGTCAAGAAAAGGTAGTCATTGTCGCGCTGTGCAACACCACCTGACCATTGGGCGATGCGATGGCATACGTCTTGGATTAGTTGAACGGGAAGTCCATCGGATCGACGAAATCGCTGTGGTTCCAGCCAGAATTTCCATTCCTCCTGGGCCTTCCCAACTTCTTTTTTGACTGCGGTATCATCCAGTCCGTCGGCACGTCGCCAGCCGGTCAAATCGTTGATGCAGTCCCGCCATGCTTCAATCCATCGCTCTCCGCCGATGCCTGGTTCATCCATCAGAGCGCGAGTAAACCGGTGAGACACAAATCGGGGAAGGGGAGATTGCGGAAGGCTTAGGAATTCCAGCACCCGCGCTGGCTCAAGTGGCTCCCACAAAATCTCTAATGCTAGCGGCAGTACCTGAAGTGCGTTGCGTTGAGGTGACGTTTCGGTCCATCCCGGACGGGGTAATCCCAGCCTGCGACAAGCGGCATCAAGAGCCGGGCATCCGGTTCCGCGGACTATGACTGTTTCCCGGTTATCTCCCGACGCGAGCCAGGCCGCCACGGCATCGGCCGCTTGCCATTCATCATCGGCGTCAAGAATGATGAGACTTCCATCTCCAACGAATTTTTCGGCTTTGACGCCGCATAGTGCACGTTGGATGGCAACGAGATCGGAGTCCCCCGTATTCGCAGGACACTCTAGGTTGCGGATCGAGACCCCGGTAACACGGAGATGGGCTAACAGGCGCCGCCACATCGTTGGGAGCCGCTCTTCGGACGGTACTACGTCGATCCGTTCGATTGGTAGTTCGTGCCCCTTGGTCAGAATCTCCAAGACGGCGTGAAGTCTCTCTCCCCGGCTATTCCCCAGAGGCTGGCCCGTAGCCGTCTCGATGGACGCCATTGTTTCGAGGCGCGCTCCCGCGCTTTCAATCGGTTGACCTTGCCAGCCGGACGCATAGAGTTCGTCGCGCCAAGCCAGTATCTGTTTCGCTGTTGCCCAGGCGTCCCGCGCGAAAGAGCGGGAATAGAAGCGCGACCCATCATCGAGCGAACGTAGGCGCTCCAGATATCTGGCAATGCGAACGGCCGCTGGCGTATTGGGACCCAGCAAGCCGAGGGTCGATTCGAGTATGTCAAGAAGGCCGTTTGGACCGACAACAGGTTGGCCGATTGCGGCTGCTGCCCCGTTTGCAGTCTGCGGATGAGAAGAGCCATCGAGCTCCCATCCAAAAACGATGTGCATTTATGCCCCTACTGTAAAGTGAAAATTTCAGATGAAAAATTCAATTTTCATGCGACATGCTAACTATGATCGCAAATATTGGACGATAGTCATTAATGTGATCCGCCAAAAATAATTACTCAACAAAGAAATTGAGCTGACAGAAAGAAGGTCGAAGTCAATTCGACCGGCACATCCTCCCAGGCGCCGATGCATCGAATCCGCAATAGTTTATGCCCTATCCATTGGGTTCGATAACCGTGTTAGGAAATGCAGAGTTTCGGACCCGAGGGGCGTGCCAGCACCACCGACATCTGCCGACACGCCCCGCTGTACTCATGCCGACGCGGAGTCGGCACTCGACCGGCGAAAATTCGACCGGTCTGGTGGGCTCCGAACGGGTTCGCCGCCATCCCCACCGCCGCGATTGATCCGCCCCACAGTGCGGCTTCTCCTGCGGTCCCCGCGCTTATCGGGTCCGGGTCCCCATCAACTTTGTATCGTTATGCAGCCTCTGACGGCAGCGTTGATGTCATCTCGGCAATTGCTTGAAACTCAGCCATAAATTCCGACCTGTGCTGCATGAGATAGCGAACCACGCGGGCGTTCCCGAGCAGTCTTGTGATGTATCCCTTGATCACGGTTAGCTGCAGGTGATCCTTGCCATACGAGTCCTGGATCGAGGTGATCGCTTCTTGAAGCCGTCCAAGCTCGCGTTCCATTCCGGCCATTGCTTCCGGCGTCATCCCTTTCAGCCGTTTTGGCTTGTCGATCTCGACGAGTTGGGCTTGAGGGGTTCCTACAAGGATTGCGGAGGCATAGCTCACCGAATAATTGTTGGCGTTGATCAAGAGTTCTGCGGCTTCGATTTGGCGCATTGCCGTCATCCTGCGCAAGATCTCGAACACGGCGATTGGACAGGTCTTGTCCTTCAGCAGCGAAATGGCTTCGTCACATATGCCGTCAAGCATTCGGACTTTGCGCTGGACACTCTGGACATTGATGTCGAGCGCCTTGGCGATCTTCTCCTCGGGCACGCCGCGTTCAATGGCGCGGAGGATCATTTTGTGCTCCTGCACGGCAGCGAGCCTGCTTATTCGCTTGTTGTACGTGAATGCCTCATCGTCCGTGGACACGAGACACTCCACTTCGGTCGTTCCCATGTCCTTTAAAATTTCGATCCGGAGATGCCCGTCGAGAAGCAGGAACGTTTCGGGCTGCTTAGAATCCCGTGTGACGACGGGAGGCTCGACCAACCCCACTTCACGGATGGATGCTGCGATCTGCCGATATTTGTGGCTCGATTTGACCGTTTTCCGTAGAGCTCGCACTGGCAGGATCGATGCTATCGGCACGAGAACGCAGTCGTCTTCGAATGCGCGGACGATTGCGTCGGGGCGGCAGGATTCGCGCTTCATGAGCCCGGCCTCGTTTCTAAGCGCTGCTCCAGATACGCCGGCATTGAATCTAGACCCTCGGCTCGAAGAAGTGTGACGAAATTCTCGTCGGCGCGGAGTGACCGGATCGCTTCGACAACAAACAACAGGCGATTTTGCGTTACCTCTGCTTTCTTAATCATCAGCTTTTGGCGGTCAGCCTCCTGCCGGTAGACTCGGACGAGAGTCTCGCTCGTAAGCGGGCGTCGTGAGCCCTCGCGACGACCGAACCGGCTTTCGGTTACATGTCGTCCACGACGTTGCCGTTGTTGCAAAATCCGTCGAACCGCTACGAGCTTTTTCCCCCGCAGCTTCTTCTCTGTATAGGCCTGCGTGAGCGCTCGCTGCGCTCCCTCATCGTCGGTGCGTGCGATCTCGATGGCGAGGTTCAGCGGAATTAGGCCAGTCTCTACCGCCGAGACGAGCCGCTCTTCGCCTCTGTCAAGAAGGCTGGCGATCATATGGACATATTCGGGGGTCACGCCGATCTTGGCGGCGATCTTATTGTCGTCATATCCGCGCTTCCGCAGAGCTCCAACTTCCTGCATGAGATCGATCGCTCGGTGCTGCCGCCGCGCGCAGTTCTCGACGAGACTCATCACGAGGCAGTCGCTCTCGTCAGCATCGATAATGATTGCTGGGATTGCCGGTTGCTTCAGTTCGACGAATGCTTCGAGCCGTCCCTGACCGCATACGAGATCGTACTCGGCCGGCTCGGTGCCCGCGCGCTTGCTCACGGTAATCGGTCGCTTCAGGCCGATGCGGGCGATGTTTTCGACGATTTCCTCGAAGTTGCGCCGGTTTCGAACTCGTGGGTTCAGAATCCGTATCCGGTCCGTCGGGATCAGCGCCACGCGCTTACGACCCGTGCCTGAGCTGTCTTTCGCCATCACGCGGCCTCCGCAAATTTGGCTCTGCCGGACAGAGCAAAGAAGAAATCGAGATTTTCAAAGCGGTATGCGTCAAGAGACAGCCCATTTTGCTCCGCCAGCCTGAGGCGTGATGCGCTCATGTCGATGCTCGGCAGCACGTAATAATCGAGGGCTGCTTCGTTCAATTCGTCCATGCGGATTGCGATTGTGATGTCGGGAATAAGCCCGACGTCCATCCGAATCCGCCAGCGTAGCGACCCGCTCGGTGTCGCGAAGGACCTCGCGATTACGACCGACGCGGTGAACTCGCCATTGATCGACAGGAGGTCACTGGTTGCATCCTGGACTGCGCTGCCGCCGGCGCGTTCGACACCAGCGATAATCTCGGCGACGATTTGAGGGTGCGAGCGGCGAAGAACGCGGTTGATTGCGATGTAACGATAGTCGCGATCGGGTTCATATCCGATCAGTTCGTAGGCGCGCAGCAAGCTCCCAAAGCGATGGCGATAGACGCTCGAGGACGGCATCTCATCGCGCTCGTCAATAACGAGGCCTGAGAGCACACCCTGCTGTTTCAACAGCATGCGGAGGAAAGAAAGAAGCTCTTCATCGGTATAGTGGCGGGCGCGCGCGTCTACGATCGCTCGTGCTCTTTCGAAGAGGGCGCGATCAACGATCGAAGGATATGCCCCCTCAGCGCGGATCCACATTTCGCGGGCATTGACGATCCGCCTTTGCTTCAGCTTGAAGGAAACCTTGTTGTAGACGTTGTTGCCAATGTACTTCTCATTGGTAAGCACCTGATGGACCGAGGCGCGTGTCCACAGGCGCCCGAGGTCGGTCAGCAATCCATCCACGTTGAGAGCACCTGCGATCTCTCGTTCGGATCGACCTTCCTCGACGAACATCCGGTACATCCGGCGAACGACGTCCACCTCTTGGGGTGGCCCCGGCACCAGGACGACACGATCGCTCTGGAGGCTTTTGCGCTCGCCGCGGGCGAGTTCTCCCTTCGCTGAGCGATGCTCGTCGATCAGGACGCGGCGAAGGCCGTAGCCAGGTGCGCCGCCCTGACGAAAGCCGAGTTCGACGAGGCGGCACTGCCCCGCGAATACTTTGACTGAAAGTTCGCGGCTATACTCACCGGCCATTACCCGTTTGACAGTTTTCAGCAGGTTGGAGCCAATTGAACCGTCGTTCTCGAACTGCTCACCGCAATAGTGCACCCGGATGCCGGCGCGTGAGCAGACATGCTCGTGATAGGCGCCTTCGTCGGCGTCCTGAAACCGGCCCCAGCGACTCACATCGTAGACCAAGATCGCTGAGAAATCCGCGTGACCGGACTGGACCTCCGCCATCAATTTCTGAAGAGCCTCGCGACCGTCGAGCCGAAGCCCGCTCCGACCAGAATCCTCAAAGACCCGAATGATCTCCAGGCCGCGTGCTGTGGCATACCGGCGGATCACATCCAATTGGTTTTCGGTGGAGTATTTCTGATGATCCGTCGACATGCGGACGTAGGCGACCGCGGGTTTCGAGACACTCGCATCGTCCTTGCCGGTTTGGGGGATCGTCGCTGCTCGCCTCCTCACCCGTCCGTCCTCACGCCACTGCAAAAAAGTGCCGTCCGTAAGGACAGCCGTGTCTGATCCCCCATGGCTCATTATCGTCAGGGGACGTGGAATGTCGTTTCCGAAAAAGGGCAAGTTCTTTCCCGGCCAGCCCGGTCGCAATGGAACCAATGCTGGTGGCGAAGCTCCAGACACGGCATGCTTTGCCACTGAGATAGCCGCGGCGCTGCACCGAGCGCTTGGCTCAACCCATGCAGGGATCAAGACTGCCGCCGGCTGGACCGGCGCGAATGAACGAACCGCCAAGAACTGGTTTTCCGGGCGCTATGGTCCGAGTGGCGAACACCTCGTTGCGCTTGCACGAAATTCTGACGAGGTATTCAATGCGTTTTTGGCAATGGCGGGCCGACCGGAACAGCTCGTAGCCGGTAAACTCGCGGAAGCCGAGAGCGTCCTCTTGAGCGCTCTATCGGCTGTTCGTGGCCTAAAAGGCGGAGACAGCTAGGAAGGGAGAGGGCCTGAGCGAAGGCGGTCGCAATCGTGCGAGAGAATGTTGGATTGCAGGTCCTCATCCCCCGCCATTTCTACCCGGTCGAACGTTCTCCGATCTCGACCGCGGGGCTCAAACGCCAAGGAACCGCGCGGTTCTGGCGCGGACCTCTGGACTGCGACACCGGCACACTCGGCTCCGAACGTTCTCTCTCTGCCCTTCTTCTCTCGACCTCTGGACTGAACCGGCGCCAGTACGGAATTCTAAGCTTCAGAAATTAAACAAGAAACTGCTGCCGGCCTGCCACCCGAATTGATATCCCTTTTGCCGGGCGGTCAGTCCTCCGAAAAGAAATCCTCGTCCAGGCGCTTGAACTCCAGTACACGGCTGGAGCGCACACCGACACCGTGCTCGACCATCAGCTCGGTCAGGCGGCGTCCATCAATCAGGATCACACGCTGCGGAATGCGAGAGGCGAACTCGACGGCCTGGGCGGAGAACGTCGAGGTCGTCACGAAAACGCCCTTTGACGCGCCGAGGCCGACCAGACTTCCGGTGAATGCCTGGATCTCGGGCCGCCCGACCGCGCTTCCCGGGGCGTATCGTTTCGCTTGGACGTAGACGCGATCGAGACCGAGAACATCCTCGTTGATCACGCCGTCAACGCCCCCGTCGCCCGATTTGCCAAGTTGCTCGGACGCATTGCGATGAGAGCCCCCGTAGCCCATTGCCACCAGAAGTTCGACGATGACCTGTTCGAAGAAGCTCGGGCTGTTTTGAAGGATGCGAGCCAGCAGGTCTGCGCGCAGTGCAGCGTGGACAGCTTTGTATGCGGCTTCGACCACCTCCTCAGGCGTCGCGGACGGAGGCTCCACTTCGGCAGCCGCGGTGACCGCCTCGGAATCGTCCCCACCCCGGTAGAAGTCGCGAAACGCCGGGATCGCAAGTAGATACTTGGTATCGAGGCTGGCGGGCGGATTGGCGAGCACCTGTTGCCCAGCCGGAGTTATCGCAAAGCGTCCGCGCTTGGGGCTTTCCAGCAGCCCAGCCTTCGTGAGGTAGAACTTTGCCCAATGGATTCGATTGTGGAGAACGCGCTGTTTGCCGCTCGGAAGTATCTGCTCGCGCTCTTCATCCGAGAGATCGAATTTCGTCGCAATCTCAGCTTCGGCCAGTGGCACGGAGGTCTCGGCCTTGGCAGCTACCTCCAGGACCGGGAGCATGAGGGATTGATAGTCGGGGATGCTCATTTTCCATCCCCATACTGTTTGGCCAACCCCTCAAGCGTCATGTTCTCGGCTATGGCGTCGTGCGGGATGAGCACGTAGGTCCACGGCTTGCCGCCATAATTGCGCGCGTGCGCGCTGGCCTGCTGGCACCATCGGACAGCGACTTCCTTCTTGGCCAGCACTTCGCCGTCGGTCATCTGGTTCGACGCCTTGGGCTCCAGCATGAAGATCCGATCTCCGGTTTCGGCGACGAAGTCCGGCTGGTACTCGGGATTATCCGCTCCCCACTTGTAATAGATCTGGAACTGCCCCTTGGCTGGCTTGAACCACTTCAGCGCCTCGCGTTCGAGGATCACCGCGAGTTTGCGTTCAGAATCGGACTGGAATTTCTGAACCGGGTAAAGGCACCGGCTGAACCCGCCGAAGAGGTACTTCGACATGTTACTCTTGTCGGTGGGAGAGGTGCGGAAGTCCAGCGGCTGCTCGCCCGCCGCGGCCGTATAGGCGCTGGGCCTCAACGCGGTGAAGCCGCGCGTGATGACGACCTCATAGTCGACGTCCGTGTCCTGCCAGAAGTGCTTCTGCATCTGGGCATGGACGAAACGTGCGATCTCGCGCTGATGAAGACGCAGGACCTTGCGTGCATCATCAGCCGAGAGGTAGGAGCACAGATGAGAGACGACCTGCTCCGCGAGATCGTAAAGAAGATCGGCATGCTCGTCATAGGCCACGTCGTCGAAGTCGATAAGACCGCTGACGACGTAATCCTCAAGCCTCTGCTCGTCGATGCTGCCTCGACCGAGCCCGATCACGTCGACCTGCTCTGTCCGCAAATGTCTGATCCATAGCTCGTCATCTGGCGCCGGATACTTGATCGAGGACAGATCGAGCGTGAAGGGCTTAAAGCCTGATTTCACCTCGCCCTTCGGCACCACCAGAATGCGTGGGATGTCGATCGTTTGCTGAACGACAATCTCGGTGGTGCGCGCCACGACCGCCGCCAGGTCGGGCTGTTCCGTGATGCCGGTCAGTTCCATCTGGGCCGGGCGATACTGCGTCGTCACCTCCCTCAGCACCGCGGCCTGGACATCGGGCTGCTGAAGATAGGAGACGCTCGGTAGCTTATCGGGCTGGCTTTCGAATCTGCGGATCACGTCGTAGGTGATCTGGGCAATCCTCTGCTCCTCGGGACCGAACACCGGCGATGCCCTATTGGGCTCCGACTCATAAGTGGTCGCCGTCGGATGCTCGGGCTGAAGCCCCAGTTTCGCAGCAAGCTGCGGCTGCGAGACGATCGTGACCGTCTTTTGCTGAAGCTGGTCGGGATTGAGTATCACCTGCTGCAGGCGGATCGTGGAGTTGGGATTGTTCGCCTCCTCCACGATCTCCTGGAAGCGGTCATGCGCGACGATGTTGAGTCGATCCACAGCCGTAACGCCGGTCCGCTTGCCATAGGGAAGCCGAAGACCACGACCGATAGACTGCTCGATCAGCGTGCGCGCGTTCGCCGCGCGGAGCGGCACGATCGTGTAGAGGTTGGTGACGTCCCAGCCTTCCTTCAGCATGTTGACGTGGATGACGATCTCGGTCGGTTCGGACGTCAACTCGACACGGAGCAACCGCTCGACCATTTCGTCCTCCTCGGTGCCGGTCTTGCTGGAATCGACCTGGATCACCCTCTCCGCATAACGCCCTTCGAAGAAGCCATCCGACTGGATCAGCTGCATCAGCTGGCTCGCGTGCGTCGTGTCCCGCGCGATGACTAGCAGGAACGGCTTGACGATCGGGTTCATCGTTTCGCGCGCATAGGTCTCCAGCTCGACCTTCACGCTTTCATGGAGCCGCACGCCGTCTTCGAGCTTCAGGCGCTCGATTTGCTCCATCGACATGCCGGCCGGGTTGAAGTTCTTCCGGGTGACGACAGCCGGCTCCTTCACGAAGCCGTCCGCCATGGCGCGGCCGAGCGGATAGTCGAAGATGACGTTCTTGAACGGGTTGGGGCCGCGGTTTGTCTCGACGAAGGGCGTGGCCGTGAGCTCCAGTCCGAGAACGGGCTTCAGCTCGTTGATCGCGCGAATGCCGGCCGAGGCGCGATACCGATGCGACTCGTCCATGATCAGCACGAGATCATCGAGCCCGGAGAGGTAGTCGAAGTAGCTCTCCCCGATCTCCTCGCGAAAGCTGCGGATGCGCGGGCTGCGCCCGCCCCGAACCTCGGAGTTGATCTTCGAGATGTTGAAGATGTTGATCGTGGTGGGGAAAAGCTGACCGCCGCTCGCGATCTGCCGCTCGTAGTTTTCACCCGTGGTGATAACCGGTGGGGCTACGGCGAACTCCGAGATGCCCTTCAGCACGTATTTCGGGGTGTTGGGCGTGAAGTCGGTGATCAGCTTTTTGTAGATCGTCAGGTTCGGCGCGAGGACGAAGAAATTGTTCAACCCATGCGCCAGGTGGAGATAGCCGATGAAGGCGCCCATCAGCCGCGTCTTGCCAACGCCCGTCGCCAGCGCGAAGCACAGGCTTGGGAACTCCCGCTCGAAGTCCGTGACGCCGGGAAACTCGCTTTGAATGGCGGCAAGGGCAGCATCCAGATCGGCGCCTTTACGGGGCGGCACGATCTCCGTGATCCGGTCCAGGATTTCAAGAGACTGCCGCTGCGGGGGACGCAGGCTGAGGCGGCCGGCGATGGAGTTCACATGACGGTTCATTTGCTGCCCCCCGTATTCGCGCCGAACAGGTCGGGCTGCTTCGATTTCACCGTGCTCGGCGCACTCTCGTCGGCCGCAGGTTTCGGCGGCGCCTTCGGCAGGTTC
Source organism: Bradyrhizobiaceae bacterium (assembly GCA_020544565.1). Classification (GTDB taxonomy): domain Bacteria; phylum Pseudomonadota; class Alphaproteobacteria; order Rhizobiales; family Xanthobacteraceae; genus Afipia. The sequence continues at coordinate 3,047,001 of CP078014.1, read as the reverse complement.
TCGACGTTCAGGCTGTAATCGTCATGCCCCCACTCGCAGCGCGCGCGAATGTGGTTGGGAATCTTCTTCACGGTCAGGTTGGGCCAGCGATCGACGTTGCCGCGGAAAGCCGAGCAAAGGACGAGGAGCGTCTGATCCGGCCCGACCTCCTCGCTCAATTGCTGGAGTTGCTCGACGCCGAGTGTCTGGGTCGTCACATAGATGAAATCGCGCTCGGTAGAATGGCCGTGCTGCCAATAGACGGCGTCGCTCGGCGCGTAGGTGAAGCCCTCCAGCTTGCACAGGGCTTCGGCCAGCATTTCAGCGTTGTAGGCCTTGCTGATGACCTCGCGGCCCCATTTGTCGGTTTCGAGCAGCGATGGCGCCAGCTTGAAGTAACGGAAGCCGCCGCCGCCCTGCCAGTTAGCGCCCTTCGATACGCCGCTGTGATCGGTTCCGTCGACAACCCGTCGGAGCCGCGGAAGGATATGCGTGTCGCATTGCTCCTGTAATTCAATCATGATCCAGCGGCGCTTCATCTTGTGCGCAGTCGCGCCGGTAGTTCCAGACCCGGCGAACGAGTCGAGGACCCAATCATTCGGTTCTGTGCAAAGATCTAAACAGCGCTTAATTAGATTTTCGGGCTTCTTACCTTTAGGAAAGCTCACTCCTCCTTCGTTATGCAGGTTATTCGATAATAGATCATCCCAGATGCTAGTAAGGGGCTCTCCAGCGACCAGCTCTCCATCAATTTCCTTTAGCTTGTCGGCGTAAAATAGTATCCGCTCACCGCGTACGAAATACATTGGCGAAAAGCCATTTCTCTTTAAAAGATGAACGCGATCTGGATGCATTTTTGAGTGATCAATCATGCTCCGTGCATCCTGGCTGACGGATTTGTAATCAGGGCGAGCCAAGCGAACGACGCGGTTCGGATTGTCGTGCACGAACTTCGAGATACGGTCCTCGAATTCAGCGCCGAGCGCCTTCTTGAGCCCCTTTTCTGGAAGGCCAAGGTGTTGAGCAAACGCCGCCGCCAAAGTTGAAAATCGCCATCTCGAAAAATCTTCGTCGACGTTCAGGATGAACTGCCCGTAGCGACGATCTCGCTCCGCCCTGCTGGTAAATACGCGGTTTGGAGACCAGCTCGATTTATCCTTCGCGTATATTAGGATAAAATTTGATGTATTAACGACACCCGGGTTGATTGCCTTGTGGCCGGTAGCAGCTCCCTGCTTGAACGTAATTATAGAAACACGATTCTGGCGACCGAATATTTCATCGATCAACACAATCAGGTAACCGATTTCGTTGTCGTCTATGTGGACAAAAAGAGTCCCATCTTGAGTCATAAGGCGGTGCAGGAGCTCAATCCGGTCACGCATCAAGCTTAGCCAAAGAGAATGCTCCAGGCCGTCCTCATAGTGGTCAAATGCTTGCTGTGTATTGAAAGGCGGATCTATATAGATGCACTTGATCTTGCCAGCGAACTCCTGCTCCAGCGCCTTCAGCGCGAGCAGGTTATCGCCATGGATCAGCCGGTTGTCGAAGATATCGCTCTCACCGATCCGGTGCGAGGCATGATAGGATTTCTCGGGATCTTCGAGCAGGATGCGCGGCTCCAGCCGCGGCCGGTTCGCCTTGCCCACCCATGTCAGTTCGAGTTTTTGTTTCTTACTCATGTGATATTCCCGATCTGCGGCGCCTTCGCCGACAGAAAGTCGAAAAGGGCTTTTTGAGGGTATGGCTCGCCGGCGGTGACCTTCGCCTGAAGTGGCCCAATCGCTGGATCGGCGCCGAGGTTGTAGTGGGCGATCATCGCGTCCCGAAGGAGCGGCACCGCATCGGTCTGGTTGCGGAAGATGGCCAGGGGGCCTTTCAGCGCGGTCTTGGGCTGGACGGTTCCCCAAAGTGTTTGGCGGGCGGCGTCGAATGGCGCGCCAAGTTCGGCCTTCAGCTTCGCTTCGTCAACGAGTGCGGCTCCAGAGATGGCCTGCCTGATGCGCTTCACCAGAATGAATCCGAGCGCGTAGGCTCCGTGTTTGTAGGTGAGCCGTTCGGGACCATTGGCGACGACGGCCTCGACCAGCATTCTAGATTGAATATAGCGGAGCGCCCGGACCGCGTTCGCCAGTTCGATGCCCGTCAGGCCTGCTCGAAAGAGATTCTGGTAGGCGACGGACTCGGTATCGAGAAGCTGGGCCGGTTCCTTCTTCAGCCAAACGACATATCGAGGGTCCGGCTGGAGAAGCGCCAACGCCTGCGCCGCCTCGTCGATGCGGATGCGCTTCGGGTCCTGCGCATTATCGGGCCCCTCCGCCTTGTAGGCGTAGTGGATATCGAGATAGGCGAGTTCACGCCGCAGCCGTTCCTGCTGATCGTCCAGGGCCGCGAAATTGGCGAGGAGAACGGGATTCTGGTGGTTGCGAGCCCGGGTGACGGCTTTACCGAACGCCTCGTCGGAATCAGATTTGATCAGCGTGACCAGGACAGAGGCGGCTGAGATGTCGGCCGTTTTGTTTTCCGCCGCATAGCGAGCCGATGACGCGATGGTTTGTGCGCCGTTGATCACGGAGAGACCTGTCACCTTGAACTTCTTCTTGTCTCGGGTGCCGTTCTTCGGGTCGATCTGCTCGCACAGGGCGGTCACGCCGTTGTTCAGGTACATGAAGTCGCCGGGATTGGTAGCGAGCGTTTCCCGGATTGAGCGGTTCACCTCCGTGGTCTGACCAAGAAACACCCTGATGTTCTTGGCATAGAGCGCCCTGCCGTGCTTATCGTGTAGGCCGACCAGATCGGCGACCTTCACCATGCCGAAGTAGGTCTTGCGGGGGGCCATGGAGGACGCCCAATCGTGCAACGTCAGATTTGCGTCCACCCGCGGATAAGCCTGACCCGCCTGGAGATCCGCCGCAACCCGGTCCGAGCCATAGTCGACGGCCGCCTTTTTTAGGCGCTCCTCGCCGTGATCTTCGTCGTTCAGGAGGTCGTTGATCGCAGTTTCGGCGTGGTTGCTGATTCCGGCGCCGGTATGGGCGATGACCAGTTGAATATGCGAGCAGGCCTCCAGCGCCCCCTCGATCTCGGCCTGCCTGTTCGTGACGTGCCCGTTGAAGCCGGTGAAATCCTGCTTGATCAGCCGTCTCGCACCCTGGCAAAACGCATTGGCCTCGTCCTGGCGGAAGGTTTCCGAGGCCTTCAATTTGCCCTGGACAAGGAAAAGTGTTTCCGAACTGCCCTGGTAGTAAATCGCGTCGATGCCGAAATCGTCGAAATCATCGACGACAGCCGCTGCAGCATCCTTCGGAGAAATTTCGCACAGCTTATGAAGCGCGAATGCGCTGAAGGCGCGCGATAGGTTCTTCTTGGTCTGCTGATCGGCCGGCTTTGTCTGATCCTGCAAAGGGGGGAGATGCGGCACGAAATCCCGTGTGAGGGCTGTTTCCAGAAGAGCCAAATAATCTGCGCTGAGCGGAGCCATGGTCTGCATCTCTCCGTCAGTGAAGGCGCCAGCGAATCGTGAAAAGCGGAGCGAGATCGACCTTCTGCTCCAACTTTCCCTCGATCTGGGCGATGAGTTCGGACCGCTGCTTGTCGATCTCGTCCTGCGCGTCAAACAGCGACCGGCGCTTCTGATTACGAAGCGCTTCAAGTGACTTGATCTGCTTCTGGCCGGTCAGCTTTTCTTCCAGAGTCAGGGCCGCGGTCGCGGCCCGTCGCGCCTCCTTGATCTGCCGATCGATCTCCTTGATCTCCCGCTCCAGGCCCACCTTGAGGTCGTCGGCCCAGCCGTCGAGCTTGTCCGCTTCCAGCTCGAAGAAGCGTGCATTCCGCTCCGAGACGGCGCGCTGGATCAGGCGCTGCTGCTCGCGGACCGTGGCGTCCAGCCGCGTGATCGGCTCTGCAGGAACGTCGATCGGCGCTTTGTTGTGCCCATTGAGAGTGAGGAGGCGCTCGCATGCTTCTGCGCTCAAGCCTTCTCCATCGTCTGTCTCGGCGGCCAAAAGAATGTGATCTTCGGCTTGATCGAGGGCCTCGATCGTAAGTACGCACGCCTTGAGCCATCCAGCCTGCCCGCTGAAAGGTTCCAGAATGCTAATCTTGCCGGAGTGGTTGGAGTAATCGAACGTGATCTCGGCAGGCGGCAAGTCGCGGCTCTGTGCCCGCGCCACCACGGCTGAACCAAGCGGATGATTGACCCGGTAAAGGTGCGCCTCGCCGGAACGGCGCGGCAGTTCATAAAGGCCGAGTGGGATTTCCTTGCCGTTTGCCCATGGCGGCCGCTCGGCGAGCGTGAACGAGGACGTGTTGTGGAAGTCGGCCACGCCGTTGAGCTCGTGGCTGGTCACACGCATCAGCAGCTGCTCGAAGCGGTCCAGGTAGACCTTCGCATCCTCGTCACGCACCTTCAGCTTCTCGCGAACTTCGTCGTCGAAGTTCTCCAGGAGCTTCTGCCTCGTCTGGCTCATCGCCTCATTGATTTCGAGGCTTAGTTCCAGCTGCAGCTGATCGAAGGCGGTTCGGATCTCATCGGTCTGGCGGCATTGCTGATAAATGGCGGCAATGCGCTTCTCGAAGTCGACCCCCGACTCGATGACGCCCAGAACCTCATCGCTGGCTCCGAATACGCCTTCAAACAACTTGAACTTTTCGGAGAGTAGCTGATAGACGCGCTGATCAGCCTCGTTCCGCCGATTGATAAAATTCACCACAACGACGTCATGCTTCTGACCGTAGCGGTGACAACGCCCAATACGCTGCTCCACCCGCTGCGGATTCCAGGGCAGGTCGTAGTTCACGACCAGCGAGCAGAATTGCAGGTTGATGCCTTCGGCGCCCGCTTCGGTCGCGATCATGATACGCCCCTCCTCGCGGAAATAATCCACGAGAGCGGACCGCATGTCGGCCGTTCGTGATCCGGTGACCCGGTCGGAACCCTTATGTCTCTCGATCCAGCGCGCGTATATCTCTCTGGAACGCTGATCGGTGTTCGTGCCGTTGAAGAGGACGATACCGTCCGCATACGGGCTATCTGCCAGGACCCGCAGCAGATAGGCTTGAGTGCGGCGCGATTCCGTGAAGATGATGGCCTTCTGCGCCGCCCCGAGCTCTTCGGCTTTTGCGAAGGCGACACCTAGCGCCTTCAGCAACGCCAGGCCCTTGGCATTGTGCTCGATGGATGTGGCGAGCCTGGCGAACTCGTCGAGGTCGGCAATTTCCGCCTCGATCGCCTTGCGGTCTGCCTCTGTCAGGGGTTCGAGCTCTTCTTCGTCGGTCCATTCCTCTGCCGTGGCGTCGAGCGCTTCGTAATCCTCACCGAGGTCGTCTTCGAGGGAAGTCGCGGCCTCGTGCTTGCGCAGCTTTTCCTGCAATCGGGCAGAAATTGACGATAGAGCGCCCGCGATAGCGAACGTTGAAGACGCGAGCAATTTGCGCAGGACCAACGTCATCAGAGACCGCTGACCCGACGGCAAAGCCTGAAGGTTGTCGCGTCTAAGGTAATCCGAGACCAGCTGATACAGCCGATCCTCGCCTTCGGCAGGCGTGAATTCCTCGACGATCGGTAAACGGCGCGTGTAGGGAATGTAGGCGGTCACCTGCCGGCGCAATGTGCGATGACAAATCGGTTTCAGCCGCTCACGAAGGACGTGGAACGTCCGTTCTCGACTGAGGTTGGCGAACTGTTCCCGAAAGCTCTTCAGATCCCCAAACGTATGCTCATCGATAAAACTCACGAGGCCGTAGAGTTCAAGGAGAGTGTTCTGAAGGGGCGTCGCGGTCAGAAGCAGTTTCTGCTTGTGCTCCAGCGCTCGCTTGAGCGTGTTCGCGATTACATTCGACGGCTTGTAGACGTTCCTCAGCCTGTGAGCTTCGTCGATCACTACAAGATCCCACGGCATGGCATGGACGTCTGCAGCCTTGTTCCGGGCAAACTGGTACGAGCAAATGACGATCGAGTCGGCCGCATCGAAAGGGCGGAATGATCCGGCTTTGATGGCCTCATTATACGAGCGAGACTCGAGGATCAGGCACGGCAGGAAAAATTTCTCGCTGAGTTCCTGATGCCATTGCTTGCGCAGATTGGAGGGCGTGATGATCAGGATCCGGCGCTTACGCTCTGCCCACCTCTGAGAGATGACGAGGCCAGCCTCGATCGTTTTTCCGAGCCCCACTTCATCAGCGAGCAATGCGCCTTTGGAGAGAGGAGATGAGAACGCGAAGAGGGCTGCGTCCACCTGATGCGGATTGAGATCAACCTGCGCACCGGCAACGGCCCCTGCAAGCTTCTCGACGCTGTCCGGAGCGCATCTTTTGGTCAGTTCGTGCGCGAAATATTTCGCGTGATAATCAGTGATCATCAGGCCTCCGTCGCTTCTTGGAGGCGTCGCCCGAGTCAGATGGCGAGGGTATCGGACTGTCGTGATGAGAGGCCTTCTGATGCTCAATCCATTGGTCGAGGTCCAGGCGCTTGAATCGCCATTGCCCACGCACCTTGAACGCCGGGATCTCCCCGCGTTGGGCCATCGTGTAGACGGTCTTTTCGGCGACCTTGAGCAATTGGGCCACCTCCGGCAGCGTCAGAATCTCGTCCGGCATGGACCGGCCCCTCATGGAATCGATGGTAAAGGATGCCAGACATTGCCGGGAGGCGCCAGAGAAAGCGGCTTCGAGGAGGCAATTATCGGTCGAGGATGTGCTGCCGCTGTGCCATCCACTCGCTGGGGAAGGGCCTCAGCAGGGCGTCCATCTGAAGGCCGGCTGGCTGCCTTCCGTCGAGAATCATCTCCACGATGTCCGGGGCCAGCAGGGTCAGGCGCAGGACCCGGCACAGATAGGACTGGTTGATCTTCTCGGCTTCGGCCAGCTCGGTCAGCGAGGCGAATCGGCCGCTTTCCATGAGGCGCTTCCAGCGGTGGGCCCGGGCGATCGCCTTGACCATGGTGTTGTCGACGCGCGGGCGGGGCTGGCCCCAACATGCCCCGTCGGGCGTTACCACCTGCTTGCGCCCGCCGCGCTTCCGGACGGTCAGGGGAACACGGACCGTCAGGGTGCGCTCGTTCGCGGTGGTGGTGGCGTCACCGGCTCTCATGCTGCCCTCCGCGGATCGTCGGCCATGCCGCCAAGCTCATGAACCAGACGGGCCAGCCCATCGATGCGGAGGCGGATGTCCACGCCCTCCTGTCCAACCTCGACGCGCTCGACAAGGAGCTGGACGACGCGCGCCTGCTCGGCCGGGAACAGCTCGTCCCACAGCGGGTCCAGCCCTTCCAAGGCTGCCCTGACCTCAGCCTCGGACAGACCATCGATCTCGCGCCGCGCCGATCGCCATGTGCCGACGATCACCTCCGGGGCGCGGAGGAGGCCGCGCAGCTGGTCGACAACCGCGCCCTCGATCTCGGCGGCGGGTACGCGCCCCACTGGGCAGGCATCGGCGCCGCGTTTCAGGACGGACTGACTGACGTAGTAGCGGTAGAGCTTGTCGCCGCGCCGCGTGTGAGTCGGCGTCATGGCGCAGCCGGTCGGCCCGAAGATGAGGCCCTTCAGAAGAGCCGGCGTCGCGGCGCGCGTCCGGCCCGCGCGCACCCTCGGGCTCTCGCGCAGGATTCCGTGCACCTTGTCCCACAATGGGCGCGTGATGATGGCTTCATGCTCGCCGGGATAGGCCGTGCCCTTGTGCACGGCGTCACCGATATAGACCCGGTTGTTGATCAGCTTGTAGAGGAAGCCCTTGTCGACGAGCCGTCCGCGCCGCGTGCGCACGCCCTCGGCCGCGAGTATCCGGGCCAGCGCCGTCGCCGAACCCACCTCGACGAAGCGCTCGAAGATCATCCGGACCGTCGCAGCCTCGGCCTCATTGATCACCAGCTTGCGGTCCCTGACCTCATAGCCGAGTGGCACGAAGCCGCCCATCCACATGCCGCGTTTGCGCGAGGCGGCGATCTTGTCCCGGATGCGCTCGCCGATCACCTCGCGCTCGAACTGGGCGAAGCTGAGCAGGATGTTGAGTGTAAGCCGCCCCATGGACGTCGTGGTGTTGAACGACTGGGTCACGCTGACGAAGGTGACCCCGCCGCGATCGAACACCTCGACCAGCTTGGCGAAATCCATCAGCGAGCGGCTAAGCCGGTCGATCTTGTAGACGACGACCACGTCGATCCGGCCGTCCTCGATGTCGGCGAGCAGGCGCTTCAGCGCAGGCCGGTCCAGCGTGCCGCCTGAGAAGCCGCCGTCGTCATAGGACTCGGGGATGAGCAGCCAGCCTTCGGGCTTCTGGCTGGCGATATAGGCCTCACAAGCCTCGCGCTGGGCGTCGAGGCTGTTGAACTCCATCTCCAGCCCTTCTTCCGTCGACTTGCGCGTATAGACCGCGCAGCGCAGCTTTCGGATGGATTTGGCGGATGCGGGTGATTTCGTCATGCTTGGCCTCGCCGGTTCTTGAGGCCGAAGAAGACCCAGCCGTTCCAGCGCGTCCCGGTGATGGCGCGCGCGATGGCGGAGAGCGAGCGGTAAGGGCGCCCCTGCCATTCATAACCGTCGTTCAGCACCGTGACGGTGTGCTCGACGCCCTGCCATTCGCGGATCAGCCGCGTGCCGGCGATCGGCTTGTCGTCGGCGCGGGTCCGGCGCAGCACGATGTTGCCGCCGTCGAGCTGCTCGCCCAGAGCTTCGAGGCGTTCGACGGTCGCCGGTTTCAAACCGCCATAAGCCAGTTCCTGGATCCGATAGGCGAGCCGGCTTTCGAGGAAGCGCCGATTGTAAGGCGGCGCCTCCGTGTCGAAGAGTTCGCGCCACTGCTTCTTGAGGTCAGGCGTCGGCGTGGTCTTCAGCGCGGCCAGCCGGGACAGGATGTTTTCTGTCATGGTCATGCGTCTCCTTTGCAAATTGGAGTTCCATGACCGCTCCGGTCGGGCGGGAAGTGAAGGCAACTTTCTCCGCGGTCGCCAGATACTTGCCTCGACTGGCGTGCCTTGAGCCGAACCAGCCCGCGCGCAAGAATCCTGCAGACCTCCCCGATTCGCTCGTCCGGCGTCATATGCCCGGGGTGGATCGGGTTCGGCATGTCCATCGCAGAGATCACCTAAGGGATTGGATTCCCTTGGCCTCTACTCACGGTGCGGACGATCCGTCCCAAGGCGATGGCTTTTGAATCGACTCCGCTAGGCATTTGCGATAAGAACGTAAGATGAACAAATGCGAGGCAATTATGGGCGGCTGAGATGGCTAAGAACCTGAAGAAATTCGTCAATCCCAAGTTTACCCGAACCGTCGACCTCGGCCTGCTGGGCCGCCTGTTCGAGCGCCACAGCGATGCCCTGAACGGGCTGGACCTGGGGGTCTTCAGGGATGAGTCAGCGCAGGACGAGGCACGCAGCACCGTCCAGGATTTCTTCGCGGGGCCGGAAGAGAACTATCCGGAAGGGCTCGTCGCCGACCTGCACCGGATCGCGGAGATCGGCAACGCGGCAGGCCTCGACATCATCCTTCAGCAGGCCGCGCGGCTCGCGATACGCGTGACACCCGAAGTGAAGGGTGACGAGCCGGAGGTTCACCAGGATCCCAAGCACGTCGCCCTGCGCGTCTTCCTCGACCATCCCGACGTCTTTGACGCCGCGTCGGACATGATGGCGCTCATGGCGCGCACGTCGCTCGCCGAGTTCGTTGGCCGCGACGAAGGCGTCGAGGCGATCATGGATGATCGCGCAAAGGCCGAATTCGAAACCGCCGCCGCCGCGATGTTCGAACAGGATCTCCGCAGCAATTATTGCCGCGCCGGCTGGTATGACGATGCCGACGAACTCGTCCTGGTGATCGAGCATGGCTCTCCGATCACCACGACCGATGTGCTGCAAAAGGACCAGAAGCGCGTGATCAGCTTCCGCGCCGCCGAACACGCGGTGCTGTCCTACAACTCCACGTCGGGCCTGTTGAAGATCGGCGGCGTGGCAAAGGCGCGCCGCGCCGATCTCGCGGAACTGTTCGCCGACAAGATCCTGGGCAAGCCCGAATTCTTCGCCGGCGACGACGCCCAGAACCTCTACACGCTCGACCCGGTGCAGCGCGCGGGCTTCGGCTTCGCGTTCAACCATGACTTCGATCCGGGCATCCAGCGGGTCCAGATCACCGAGGTCCAGGTCGACCGCGTCGGCGCCGATCCGAAGACCGGCGAGACACGAACCTTCTACTCCTATGTTGCGCGCGACGGACGCGACAATGCCCTGGCCAGGTTGGGCGAGATGATGCGGGGCGCTCGTCTCGGGTCGGATTGGCGCCTCAACCACATCGTCATCCGCGTCCATGTCGCGACCGGCGGCAAGTCGGCGAAGAAGGTGACCGTCAAACTGAAGCCGCCGGCACACGCCATGTTCAAGCGTCAGCAGTTCGAGGGTCGGATCATGACGCTCCTTCGCCGCAACGGACTGCTCAATGACCGAGACGCTGCCCAGGCTGCTGTTGCGGCTGAGTGAGGCGGGCGATCCCGCAATCCTTTGGGGCCGACAGGCTGCGCCTCATGCCGGGCGCGATTTCGAGCGGCTGCTCGATCGTGGCGTCCTGGTCGAGCAGGCGCCGGCAACGGAATGGGATGTGTGCCCCGCGTGCGATTGCGGTCTCGACGCGCGGCCCATCCATCAGGTCAACGGACGACACATCGCGGTTTGTCCGACGGACCGGCGCAGCGACGTCGTTCTCGGCGATGACGATCTGCGGAGCTTTCGGATTCATCCCTCCGCGCTGGTCCGCGAAATCGCCATGGCGTCCGGGTTCGGAGGCGAGCCGGCGCCGGTCGCGACCGGTGTCTGGCATCTGGGGGAAACATCGAACCAGCGGGCGCTGTTCCTCGCACTGTCGCAGGATGCAGCGCTTCAACCGGGATTGATCGGCCTGATGCGTTCGCTCGCCCGTTCATCATCCATCACGGTGATCGCGCCGGCGATGGCTGCAGATGACCGGGCGCGCTTGGTCGACGCGGGGCTTCATCTTGTCGATGTATCCCACTGCATTGCTTGCGATGGAGCTACACCTGGATTGGCCATCGATCAGTCCAAACTGGAAGCGCAACCGAGCTTGGCGCCCCGATTGGTGATTCAACGCGCCGCCAAGACGGTATCTCTCGACGGAACGCCCAAAACCCTTTCCGATCAGGAATTCCAACTGTTGGTCTTTCTGGCGGAACATGCGTTGAAGTCGCCCGCTATCGTCGAGAATCGTGCGATCGAAGCGCACATCTGGGGAGCGAGCATCCATAAGATTTCGTCGCAGGTGCGCGAACCCGTTCGCGCGCTTCGGGATGCGCTGGCTCGAGGAAGTACGGATGCCACGTCCGTACGCGCATTGATCGAGAATCGGCGAAATCCGAACGGCTACCGGCTGGCTCTGCCTCCGGAGGAAATCGAATTGCTTTCCTAGCTCGCTGAGCGGGAAGCCGTCTTTGGAGGCAAAAGCCATGGCCGGATACGGCAGCAAGGAAGATGGCGGGTACAATGAGCAGAGCTTGGCATACAAGAAGGCCCCGTCCATCGAGCACTACGTGAAGCTTCGCCGTGCTGACCCGTCCGCCGAAATTGAGGTCGCCGTAATCGGTGGTATGGACCAGCTCTACTTCATGGAGGGAGAGCTGCGGAAGTACGGGTTCGATCCGGAAATGATCGCTTCCGTCCTCGATGCCGATCCCGAGGCAATCAGCGAGGTCTCTCTCCAGATCATGGAGAAGCTGATCGAGGCCAAGAACCTCGCTAAGGCTGGGCAAACTCATCTCACGCGACGTGGGCTCGCCATTCCCGACAAGCTGGTGAACTGGCTCATTGCCTGCATGTTGGACGCGTTGAGCTGGAACGACGACCTCTACATCCCGAGGGATCTCATCGTTCTCATTCGCGAGCGACTGGGTGGCTCCAACCCTGAGTATGAGCAAGCTTCTGATGCCCATCAGAAGCGATGGGCGGCGACCACAATCGGTGGGCAGCTGAAGGCGCGGGGGATCAAGCCGAGCTTCAGGATGCTCGCCGGAGCACTGAATGTTTCGCCGAGCACAGTCATGCGCTGGTTCCCCGACGGTGACTTTGAGAAAGAAATCGCTCGAGTGGCGACCTGGTTCGATGAGAACGGCCAGTTGCGCGACTTAAAGGATGTATTTCAACCACCGTTGCAAACGAAATAAGCTGCGCAACGCCCAACTGGTCAGTCAAACCTGCGGCACCGATTGAGAGCGGCTGATCGCAGGAAGTCTCCGGTGAGCGGGCCAAGCATACCCACAGTTCGCCCACATCATCACCACGTCGTGCCCACCTATGCTGGCGCGCGCATCGGCAACCTGCGGACATCACGAACGATGACCGAGGCGTTGACCGATGCACTCTTCGATTTCCCGAGCCGACCTTCAGATCCTTCTCCATGAGGCGGACATCGCCGCCCGCCGCCTCGTCCGCCAGCTGCGGCTTCCTCGCGCCGATCTCGACGATGTCCGCCAGGACCTGCTCGCTGATCTGATCGCCCGGCTTCCCGCCTACGACGCAGATCGCGGCACGCTCGGCGCCTTTGCCGGCGCTATCCTCACCAACAGGGCGACGCGCATCGCCAACAAGGTGAAGCGGGAGCGCCGGATGTATGGCGCGACGCCGATCTCGCTCGATGAGGTCATTCCCGAGAGCGACGGGCTGACCCGCGGCGACCTCATCGCCGAAGCCGACGGGCTGTCAGCGCTCTTCGGCCAGCCCGTCGATGCATTCGCCGCCGCCGAGCACCGTCTTGATGTCGAGCGCGGTCTTGGCTCGCTCGAGCCCGCCGACGGCGCTCTCTGTGCGGCCCTTTCCCGCACCACCGTCGAGCGCCTTGCCGCGAGCGGGCATGGCGCCCGCAGCAGCCTCTACCGCCGCGTCAAGGACATCCGCCTCGCCCTGACGGCGATCGGCGTCCGGGCCGCGTGAGACGGTTCGGCGAGCGCGTGAGTAGGAGCCCATCATGAACGTCATCGCATCCAGATTCCCCGCTGTCCGGAACCCGCTCACCGAGATCGATCTCTGCGGCTGGGTCGGCCAGGCAGCACCCGGCGACATTCTCGAATATCACCGTGGTTTCCTCGCGCTTGACACCATGCCGCAGGGCACGCGCCTTGCCGAGCGGGAGCGGGCGGAACTCGCCCGCGTCGCGCGCCGCGCCTGGTGGACAGCCGAGCGCGGACTGATCCATCTCGTGCAGCGTCGCCACCGGTCGGACGATTACAGCTATCTGGCCATCGCCCGCCCGAAGCCGAAGCAGGCCTCGGTATCGCTGTCCACCCTCCTGCTGGCGGAGGTGGCGTGATGGCATCTGATCGCAACAACCGCCCCAGCCTCGACGACATGCGCACCATGCCGGTCGGCGAGATCGCCACGCTTCCGGCGGAGCATCTGGCGCTGCTCCAGGAGGATGCCGACGCCGCCCTGGATGCCGCCAAGCGGCTCAAAGAGTGGCTCGAAGGTGTGATCGCGCTTCGCTATGCCGACGCGGCGGCCGCCACGCGCAGGGCCGAGGGCAAGGACACCGGCCTCGTTCGCTTCGAAGACGGCGCCGTCGTCGTCGCTGCCGATCTCCCGAAGAAAATCGACTGGGACCAGTCGCTGCTCGCCGCACTCGTCGAGCGGATCCGTGCGGGCGGGGAGAACCCGGCCGATTACGTCGACATCGGCTTCAAGGTCCCCGAGCGCAAATACACCGCCTGGCCCACTGCCATCCGCGAGGCCTTCGCCGCCGCCCGCACGGTGCGGACCGCCAAGCCGACCTTCCGTCTCACCATCAAGTCCGAGGATACCCGATGACCAGCTCTGCTGCCCTGACCGAGATCCGCAAGCGCCACTACGCGCTCGAAGCGCTGCCCGACACCATCGTCATTCCGGTGCTCGGCGAAATCCGCCGCGAACAGGTCGTCAAGCCGATCGAGGACGCCACGCTCGACGATATCGCCTTCGCCTTGCTGGGTGTCGAAGCCGAGTTCAGCGCCGTCGGCGACCGCCTGCACGCCTTGCGCAAACTCTATGGTCTCGCCCGGCAGGCCGGCGCGCGCGGGAGTGAGTGCGCGCTCGATGTCGCGTCACGCAACGCGGGAGGCCGCTGATGGCGCTGCGCATCGTCAGCGCCGACGAACGGCTGTCCGCGGCCGGCGCCAAGACCACCATGGCGATTTTCGGCCCGAGCGGCGTCGGCAAGACATCCTTGCTGAAATCGCTGCCGCCGGCCGAGACGCTTTGCATCGACCTCGAGGCCGGCATGAAGTCTGTCCAAGACTGGCCCGGCGACAGTGTCCCGGTGCGCACCTTCGCCGACGCCCTCGACATCGGCTGCCTTGTCGGCGGGGTCAATCCGTCCGCCGACCCGAGCGGCTTCTTCTCCGAGGCGCATTACCAGCATCTCAGGGAAAGCTATCCCGATCTCGTTCAGATGATCGCGGGCAAGCGCATCATCTTCGTCGACTCGATCACCGATCTTACGCGCCAGGCGATGGCCTGGGCGAAGACCCGGCCCGAGGCCTTCTCCGACAAGACCGGCAAACCCGACACCCGCGGCGCCTACGGGCTCCTCGCCCGCGAAGTCATCGGCCTGCTCAAGCATCTGCAGCACGCCTCCGGAAAGACCGTGATCTTCGTCGGCATCCTCGAACGCGTCACCGACGAGTTCAACCGCACGACCTGGCAGCCGCAGATGGAAGGCGGCAAGGCCGGCCGCGAGCTTCCCGGCATCGTCGATCAGGTCATCACCATGAGCCTGTTCGCGCGCGACGGCGACGGCTGGCGGCATGAGCCCGAGCGCGGCGAAGACCGCCGCCTCGTCTGCCGCGCCGGTAATCCCTTCGGCCTGCCGGCGAAGGATCGCAGCGGTCGTCTCGATGTCACCGAGCCGCCCGACCTCGGCGCGCTGCTCTCCAAGATCAACGCAACCCGGAAAGGATGACGAGCCATGAGCTTCGACATGAACGACGCCGAGCCGCAGAAGAGCGGCGAACTGATCCCCGACGGCACCTTCGCCAAGGTCACCATGACCATCCGGCCGGGCGGGACCGATGGCCAGAGCGATATCGACCGGGGGCTGCTCAAGGCCTCGAACGCGCCCGGCAGCGACGTGCTGATGGTGGATGCCGAGTTCACCGTCGCCGAGGGTCCGCACGTCCGGCGCAAGTTCTGGCAGATGTTCACCGTCTCCGGCGGCAAAGTCGACGAGCACGGTGTCTCGATCGGCTGGAAGATCTCCAAGGGAAGCTTCCGAGCGATGATCGACAGCGCGCTCGGGCTCGATCCGCAGGACATGAGCGAGGTGGCGAAGTCGAAGCGGATCCTGCGCGGGCTGGCCGACCTCAACGGCATCACCTTCGTTGCCAAGATCAAGGTCGAGCCCAGCGACGACCCGCGCTACGGCGACAGCAACAAGCTCGACCGCGTGGTTCTGCCGAGCGAACCGGAATGGCGGAAGGTGATGGACGGCGAGGTCCTGGCGCCGAGCCCCAGCACCCGCGCGCGGCCGAAGGCTGTATCGCCCGCATCGCCCGCAGCCCCGGCCTGGGGGCAGCCCGCCGCATCGCCGCCTGCGAGCGCTGCCCCGGCCTGGAGCCGGCCGGCACAGCCGGGCACGGCCCCGGCAGCCGCACCTGCCGCGACGCCGGTCCCGAGTGGCCCGGCCTGGCTCAACACCTGACCGTCATGACGGCCGATGAGTGGCAGGCGCACGTCACGCGCGAGGCAGCGAGGGCGATGGGACAATGGCTCGAAGGACGCGGAAGGCTTCACCAGCCCATCGCCGCTCTCACGCTCCCCGAACTGGAAGCCATGGCGGCGAACGCGATCGCGCGGTTCATCGTCTTGGCCTCGCACCGGATCAAGGATCAGCCGGACGACGCCGAGGACCTGACCCGGCTCTTGCTCGGGTAGCCGTCTGCGCCGTCTGCGGACGTCAGGCGCGGGGCTTCGGCTACGTCCACCAGCTGCGCTGGGACCGCTTTCCCTACCACCGCTTCTGCTCGATGCGCTGCCTCGACGTCGGCGCGGCGCTCGCCAACAGGAACAACGGGATGATCGACAAGACCGACATGGAGACTCGAGCGATCAAGGAGGCGCGCCGGTTTCTCGCCGAGACGCTCACCGAGCTCGACCTGATGGCGCCGTTCTACGACCGGAGCGCGGCTGAGATCGACCGCATCATCGAAGCCTGCGTCGACGGGTTTCAGGAGTCGATGCAGCGCCAGGCAGCCGCCCGCGACCCGCTCGACGACCCGATTCCCTTTTGAGGTGGCGCATGGGAATCGATCTCAACCACGGCTCCGGCTTCATCTATGGCCGCATCGGCCACGCGATCAGCGTGTCCGATCGGGTCAATGCGCTGATCGATCCGGCGCTCGTCGCACGCAATCGGCGGCAGCAGCCGCGCGATTATCTCGGGGGCAGCCGGATCGGCGAGCCCTGCGCGCGCAAGCTCGTCTACGAGGTGACCCATACGCCCAAAGATGAGGGACGGGATTTTGACGGCGCGATCCTGCGCATCTTCGACGCCGGCCACCAGTTCGAGACGCTCTCCATCCGCTGGCTGCGCGGCGCGGGCTTCGACCTTCGCACCGAGCGCGCCGACGGCGGACAATTCGGGTTCGAGGCGGCGGGTGGCAAGCTGCGCGGCCACATCGACGGCGTGATCGTCGCCGGCCCCGATGTCGGCCTGCGCTGGCCCGTGCTCTGGGAGCACAAGGCGCTGAACGCCAAATCCTGGAACGACCTGGTCAAGCGTAGCTTGCGCGCCTCCAAGCCGGTCTACTTCGCGCAAGTCCAGCTCTACATGGGCTACCTGGAGCTGGAGACCGCCCTCGTCACGGCCCTTAACAAGGACACCGAGGCGCTCCACCACGAGGTGGTCGCGTTCGATCCGCCCTGCGCGCAGGCGCTGTCCGACAAGGCCGTCGATATCCTGCGCGCCGCGGCAGCCCGCGAACTCCCCCCGCGCATCGCCGCAGCCCGGGACTTCTATCTCTGCCGCATGTGCGCCTATGCGGAGCGCTGCTGGGAGGGCGAGCGATGAGCTTCATCCCGTCTCCGCAGCAGGCGGCGGCAATCGCCGCGATCGAGGACTGGTTTCGGCGCCGCACGCGCGATCAGCAGGTGTTCCGCCTGTTCGGTTACGCAGGAACGGGCAAGACCACCATCACCCGGCATGCAATCGGCGAGCTCGGTCTCGAACCGATGGATCGCACGGGTGGTGCGGGCGGCGTGCTCTATGCCGCCTTCACTGGCAAAGCGGCCCTGGTGATGACCCGGAAGGGAACGCCGGCCTCGACGATTCATAGCCTGATCTACAAGGTCTCCGAGGCGACACCGGAAGAAATCGAGCGCGTCACCCGCGAGTTGGAGACGCTGCGCAAAGGCTTGCGGAGCATGGGACCGGCCGAGCGCTCCTTCGCCGAGACCCAGATCCGCCGCCTCGAGCTCCGGCTCGCCGACATCCATCAGCCCCGTTTCATTCTGAACGAGCAGTCGCTGGTCCGCGACGCCGACCTGATCGTGCTCGACGAGGTCTCCATGGTCGGCGCCGAGATGGCGAGCGATCTGCTCGCCTTCGGTAAGCCGATCCTGGTGCTCGGCGACCCCGGCCAGTTGCCGCCGATCAAGGGCGACGGCGCCTTCACCGATGCCGATCCCGACGTGATGCTGACCGACATCCATCGCCAGGCCGAGACCAGCGCCATCATCCGTCTCGCCACACTCGCGCGGCAGAGCGTGCCCATTCCCTACGGCGAGCACGATGACTTCGTCTGGAAGATGCGGTGCTCCGACATCGGCCCGCATCAATTCCTCAAGGGCGGCCAGGTGATCTGCGGTCGCAACGCGACGCGGCTCTTTCTGAATACCGCGATGAAGCAGGCGGCCGGCTTTCCGGGCGCTTACCCGCGCGGGCTCGGCGAGAAGATCATCTGCCTCAAGAACCGGCACGATCTCGGTCTCGTCAACGGCATGTTCCTCGACCTATCGGACATCCGCGACGAAAGCCCGCTCGCCTTCAGCGCGTCGGTGCGCACCGAGGACGGGACAAGCGTTCCCGGCCGCCAGTGGTTCTACAAGGGGCATTTCGACGACCACGTCGCCTACGACGCCGAGCGCCTGCGCCGCGATTGGCGCGACATGCGGGGACTTGTCGAGAGCGTCTGGGGCTACGCCATCACCTGCCACAAGGCCCAAGGGTCGCAGTGGGAGAACGTGATCGTCTACGACGACGGTCTCGGGCGGACCGCCGAGGACCGCGCCCGCTGGCTCTACACCGCCATCACGCGTGCGGAGCAAGGGCTGGTGATCCTTGATTGACTTCAACGACATCGCACCCGCCAGAACGCCTGCGGTTCATTACGATCTCGACGCCATCGTGGCCGGCCTGCGTGACAGAACCGACGTCTGGGTGCCGCAGCACTTTCCAAACGGCCGTCGCAACGGTGACGAATGGCGTCTCGCCAACATCAATGGCGGGGCGCCGCGAAAGAACGGTTCCTGCGTGATCACGCTCAGAGGCGAGCACGCCGGCGGCTGGATCGACTTCGACGGCGGCCAGGGCGGCGGGCCGCTGAGCACGCTGGAACAGGCGACCGGCCTCAAGGGCCGCGACCTCTTCGCCTATGCCGCCGATCTGGTCGGATGGTCGGCCGCGGCGCCAGCGCGTCGCGAACCGTCGGCGGCTTCCGCGAGGCCGGAGAAAGACTCTGCCCGAGAAATCGAGATCATCCTCTCCCGGGCCATCCCGATCGCCGGCACACCGGGGGAGGCCTATCTGCGCGCACGAGGGCTCACGGTCCCGCCACCGTGCGACCTCCTGTTCCATCCGGATCTCGCGCATTGGGATACGAGGACCGGTTTCCCGGCCATCGTCGGCCTGGTTCGCGATCGCGCCGGCAGCGTGGTTGCCCTGCACCGCATCTACCTGCGCCCGGATGGGGCGGCGAAAGCCGAGGTTGAAAAGCCGAAGAAGATGCTGGGCCGGGTCGGCGGCGGCGCCGTGCGGCTGGCGCCGATCGGCGACGACGCTGTCCTTGGTCTCAGCGAAGGGATCGAGACGGCGCTCGCCGTGATGACGGCCTGCCCGGGCATGGCGGTGTGGGCAGCGCTCTCGGCCACCAATCTCGAACAGGTCGTCCTGCCGCCAGATGCCCGGCGTGTCGTGCTGCTCGCCGACCACGATGCGTCGGGAGCGGGCCTTCGTGCAGCCGAGGCGGCGGCGCGGCGTCTCCTCGCGGAAGGCCGCAGCGTCGCCATCGCCCTGCCGCGGGCGGAAGGCGAGGACTTCAACGACGTCCTGTTGCACGACGGCGCGGATGCGGTCCGTCAGATCATCGACGCGGCCGAGCCGTGTGCAGTGGCGGATGGCACGGATGCGCAGGATGGCGCCCGAAACCGCCCGATCGGCTTCGTCGAGCCGCCGGGCCGCTTGCCGCAACTGCGCGCCGATGAGGGCGATCTCGCCCGCGCCCACGCACGCAGCTGGAGTCTGCTGCTCGCGTCGAACAGGACGCCTTGGCTCTTTCGCAGCGGCGGCATGCCGACCTGGGCCGTGCATGACGATGACGGCCTGCCCATGGCCCGGCCCGTCACGGAAGAGCGCCTGCGCCACATGCTGGCCAAGCTCGCCGATTGGCGGCGTCTGGCGCGCAATGGCGATCTCGTTCCCGCGCATCCGCCGACGCCGCTCATCAAATCGCTGCTGGCGACGCCCGATCCCGGCCTGCCGGTCCTGGCGGGGATCGTCACCACGCCGGTCTTCGGCCGCAATGGCGCCCTCCTGACCGAGCCCGGTTACCACCCCGATGCGCGGCTGCTCTACCAGCCAACACCAGGCTTTGCCGTGCCGCAGGTGCCGGAGCGCCCGTCGCCGGCGGAGATCGCGACCGCGCGCAGTCTCATCGTCGACGACATGCTCGGCGAGTTCCCCTTCACCGGCCACGCGGAGCGGGCGCATGCCGTTGCCTTGATGCTGCTCGGCTTTCTTCGCGCCATGATCGACGCACCGACGCCGCTTCATCTGATCGAGAAGCCGACACCCGGCACCGGCGCGACCCTGATGGTCGACGCGATCGCGACCGTGCTCACCGGCGTCAGCGCCTCCGTGATGACCGAGGGCCGCGACGACGAAGAGTGGCGCAAGCGGCTGACCGCCAAGCTGCGCCAGATTCCCTCGATCGTGCTCATCGACAAT
This sequence comes from Bradyrhizobiaceae bacterium, assembly GCA_020544565.1. Taxonomy (GTDB): domain Bacteria; phylum Pseudomonadota; class Alphaproteobacteria; order Rhizobiales; family Xanthobacteraceae; genus Afipia. The sequence goes on along the minus strand of CP078014.1, from coordinate 3,026,841 downwards.
CTGCGTCACCCGCTAGACTCCTCGGCGCTCGCGGCAGCACTCACCGCGCCCTTCTGGGAGGACCGCATTCTTGGCGCGTCCGAGATGACGCGATTGCCTATCCGCTGCGTCTGGATCGCGACCGGCAACAATCCCGAATTCTCCAACGAGATGGCGCGCCGCATCGTGCGCATCCGGCTCGATGCTCGTGTGGATCAACCCTGGCGGCGCGAGGGGTTCCGCCACCCCGATCTCATGAGCTGGGTTCGCGCCAACCGGCCGCGCATTGTCGCGGCCTGCCTCACATTGTGCCGGGCGTGGCTGGCCGCCGGCAGGCCACGGGGCGCGCGCATGATCGGCAGCTACGAGATCTGGTCGCGCATCATGGGCGGCGTCCTTGAGGTCGCCGGGATCGAAGGCTTTCTCGCCAACCTCGACGAGATGCTCGCTGCCGCCGATGGCGAGGGCGCGATCTGGCGCAGCTTCATCGGCGGCTGGTGGGACCGCTTCGGGACGGCGGAGGTCGGCACCGGCGATCTCTACGAGGTGGCGTTGGCCTGCGAGCCCCCGCTGCCGCTGGGCGCCGGGGGCGACCGGTCACAGCGCACACGGCTCGGCAAGGCGCTCGCCCGCATGCGCGACCGGGTGTTCGATATCGACGGCCGCAAGATGCGCGTGCGCACGCTGGGCGTCTCCCATCAGGCCAAGCGCTGGCAGCTCACGATCGAAGGGGAACGTGGGGAACGTTTTCCGCAGGGTGTCGAGGCTCAAGCCGGGGAACGTTGCGCCGAAAAGGGGAACGTCGAAAACCAACGTTCCCCGGTACAACCCATTGAAACCAATAGCAAAGGGGAACGTGGGGAACATGGGGAACGTTTTTCGACACTAACGCATGTGCGCGGCTGCGCCCACGCGATGGAGGATGGGGAAAAACGTTCCCCACCTTCGTCACCTTCCCAAAGCGCTTGTCCGTCAACGGCTTGTACCGGGGAACATGCGGGGGAACGTCCCTCACCACGTTCCCCGAACGGCGCCGCGCCGGACTGGCTCAAGGAGGTGCTCTGATGGGCATGCTCCGTCAACTCGGCCGTCTCCAGGCGGCAGCGACCGGTCCGCCGCGATGGGTCTTCGATCGGAAACCCGACCCTTGCTCGCGCCTTGGAGACAATCATGATTTCGACCATCGAAACCGGCCCCGCCGCAGCAGGGGCCATCGCATTCCGTCCACATCCGGCTCATGCGCATCGCGCCATTCTCAGCCTCGATCTCGGCACCACGACCGGCTGGGCGCTGCGCAGCCATGACGGCCTGATTACAAGCGGCACGGTCTCGTTCCGGCCGAGCCGCTATGACGGCGGCGGCATGCGCTACCTGCGCTTCCGAAGCTGGCTGGACCAGATCGCCGAGGATACCGACGGTCTCACCGCGATCTATTTCGAGGAGGTTCGCCGCCATGTCGGCACCGACGCGGCCCATCTCTATGGCGGCTTCCTGGCGACGTTGAGCGCCTGGTGTGAGAGCCACGCGATCGCCTATCAGGGCGTTCCCGTCGGCACGATCAAGCGGCACGTCGCCGCCAAGGGCAACGCCGACAAGGCCGCGGTCATGGCCGCCGTTCGCGCCCGCGGCTTCTCACCCGCGGACGATAATGAAGCCGACGCCATCGCCATCCTCCTGTGGGCCATCGAAACCGAGGGAGGCGTGCGATGAGCGGGGAGACGATGCTCAGGCATGCCGCGTCGGTCGTCGCCGAGCGCCGCAAGATATACGGAGAACCCGCCGCTGCGATGGCCGTGGTCGCCAGACGCTGGTCGATCACGCTCGGCCGGCCCATCACGCCGGCGGAGGTCGTGCTCTGCCTCATCGATCTGAAGCTGGCGCGGCTCGGGCACGATCCGAAGCATCAGGATTCGATTCTCGACATCGCCGGCTATGCAGCGGTGCTGCAGGAGGTCGGACGATGAGATGGCTGCCGAAAGGATATGGCGGCGAACGCCGGTCGGCCGAAGAGGTCAAGCGGGAGGGTTGGCGCGAGCAGGGCCTCCTCGTCGTCAGCCCCACCGATCCGCGCCTCACCTGGCCCGAGCGAGAACTGGTTCGCCAGCTCGGCGAGAAGCTCTATGGCGGACGGCGCCTGCCGACGGAGCAACAGCATGGCTGATTGGACTCGCGAACAGGTCGAGGAGCGGCTGATCGAAGCTGCTGACGTCATGAAGCGCCTCCCCGAGGTTCGGGTGCAGGGGTATTTCTCGGTGTGGCCGAAGATCGTGCATGAGTTCGCTGATCTCGTCGGTCAAGAGCCGCCGCGCATGAAGCGTCCGCCGCCCTTGCCCGACGCCATCAGCCGCATGGAGGCGACGCTGCCCTGGCTGCGATGGCTGGAGTCCGACGATGCCCGGCTTGTCTGGGCGCGCGCCGAGGGCACGCCGTGGAAGCCGATCTGCTGGCGCTTCGGGATCTCCCGCGCCACCGCGTGCCGTCGCTGGGAGTACGGCCTCAGCGTCATCACCTGGAAGCTGAATGGACAGCAAGTGCCGGCGAAACGTTCGCGCGCTTTCCTCGTCGACCGAGTTCGGTCGTCAAGTTCATTTTGATGCGTGAGACAATTTTCGCTGAGACATTTCCCGGCGAGACATAGATCGGCGATTTGGGTTAGTTCTCGGGTATGCTCGGGCGAGCCGCGTGCGGCCGCGGTTTCGAAGTCTTCCGCACCCGAAAGAACACCCGGTCAGGCGGCGTTGCGAGGAGCGACCTCCTGCTCGATCTTGCGCCGCGTGGTGCGGTCGGCAACATCGAGATCGTAGCGGGCCTGCAGATTGATCCAGAACTCCGGCGATGTGCCGAAATAGCGCGCGAGGCGCATGGCCGTGTCGGTCGTGATCGCGCGACGCCCAAGCAGGACATCGTTGACCCGCGAGCGTGGCGCCTTGATCGCGTTGGCGAGTTCGTAGGCGCTCATCCCCAACGGAGTCAGGAACTCATCACGCAGGATTTCTCCCGGATGGACTGGCGGCAGACGACGGCCCGTCGTCACCTCCGAGAAATCGACGATGCGCCTGTCGAGATCCTCACGCTTGATGGTCATGGTCATCACTCCTCAGTGGTAGTCGACAATCTCGACCTCCCACGCCTCGTTGTCGCGCCAGACAAAACAGATCCGCCACTGGTCGTTGACGCGGATGCTGTGTTGACCCTGCCGGTCACCGTGCAGCGCTTCCAGGCGATTGCCGGGCGGCACCCGCAGATCGTCCAGCAGTGTGGCCGCATCGATCGCCAGCAGCTTGGCGCGAGCCCGCCGCTGGATTTGCTGCGGCAGGTCGCGGACGGCGTAGCCAGCGAAGATCGCCGCTGTGCGTTTGTCGGCAAAGCTCTTGATCACGGCAAAGCGTAACGCAAAACGGGACGTCCTGTCAAGCGGGACGCTCTGCCTTACGGTACGGCGTTAATATCAACGAACTCAAAGAGATAGCGGTTCCTCCCTGGCCGAAATCGTGTGCTGGCGGCAATGGCGCGACGCTTGCCCAGTGACGGCGCCGAAATAGGCCATTTCGTTTCGCCTGCATCCTTGGCCTCGTGAATTCAAACACTTGGGCGTCTGCGGACCTCGGCGATGGCGAAGCCGCCGGTTGGGGGCGTTTCGTTTCGAGCGCATCGGCGAAGCGGAACCTGTTTTGCCGGCCCAGCACATCGGCTGGTTTCGCGACCGCCGGATCAGATCCTTCACCCATCGCACCGGACCGACCATGGAAGTCGTCGAAACGCCGATCGACAAGCTTGTGCCCTATGCGCGCAACCCGCGGCGCAACGAGGAGGCTGTCGCCACGGTCGCCGCCTCGCTGGCCGAGTTCGGCTGGCGTCAGCCGATCGTCGTCGACGAGGACATGGTGATCGTCGTCGGCCACACCCGCTACGAGGCGGCCAAGCGGCTCGGTATGACGAGCGTCCCGGTGCATGTCGCGCATGGCCTGACGCCGGCGCAGCTGCGCGCCTACCGGCTGATGGACAACCGCTCGCATCAGAATGCGAGCTGGGATGACGAGCTGCTGAAACTCGAACTGGCCGATCTGAAGCTCGACGAGTTCGACCTGGCGCTGACCGGTTTCGAAGACGATGAACTGGCCCGTCTCCTGGCCGAGGCGCCCGTCGAGGGGCTGGTGGACGAAGACGAGGTTCCGGAGCCGGCCGCCACGCCTGTCACCCGCCGCGGCGATCTCTGGATCCTTGGGGACCACCGCCTCCTCTGCGGAGACTCGACTTCGGCCGAGGACGTCACCCGCCTGATGAACGGCGAGCGCGCCGCGCTGTTCGCAACCGACCCGCCCTATCTCGTCGACTATGACGGCACCAACCACCCGACGAAGAAGAACGCGTCGGCCCGGGCCAAGAAGATCGCCAACAAGGACTGGTCCGACGACTACATCGAGCAGAAGCATTGGGACGATTCATCCCAGGGTCCGCAGTTCTATGAGGCCTTCATGCAGGTCGCCATCGACTGCGCCATCAAGGAGGACGCGGCCTGGTATTGCTGGCACGCCTCGCGGCGCCAGGCGATGCTGGAAGCCTGCTGGTCCAAATTCGACGTTCTGCATCACCAGCAGATCATCTGGGCCAAGAGCCGTCCGGTGCTGACGCGCTCGATCATGCTGTGGGCGCACGAGCCCTGCCTGTTCGGCTGGCGCTCGGGCAACAAGCCGCGTGTTAATCGTGAAGGCTTCGAGAACTGGCCGACGACCGTGTGGTCCATCCCGTCGAGTGAGATCGAGACGCGCGAGCACCCGACCTCGAAACCGGTGCGCGTGTTCACGCTGCCGATGGAGCTGCACACCGTGCCAGGCGAAATCTGCTACGAGCCGTTCTCCGGCTCGGGCTCGCAACTCATCGCAGGCGAGCGCACAGGGCGACGCGTCTTTGGGCTCGAACTCTCCGAGACCTTCTGCGACGTCATCGTCAACCGCTGGCAGGTATTCACGGGGAAGTCGGCGAAACTGGACGACGAAGATCGCAGCTTCGAAGAGGTGAAAGCCGCGCGTCTTGGCGCTGGCGACGGCGCAAAGGACGCGGCATGAAGCAATCGCGCCGGATGTCTTTGATCGAGGCGTTGAGCAATGTCGCTATCGGCTACGGCGTGGCCGTGCTGACCCAGATCGCGGTCTTCCCGTTGTTCGGTCTGCAAGTGTCCCTGAGCGACAATCTGTTGATCGGCGCTCTGTTCACGCTGGTCTCGGTGGCACGTAGCTATGCCGTGCGGCGCATCTTCGAACGGATGCGCGCTTTGTCTGCATAAGCGAAACGCCGCCGCCCATCGCGGGCAGCGGCGCTTCAGTGATGATGACGTGTCAACTGGCGGTCGCTCCGAGCAGCTTCGCCCGGAAGTCGGCGCCCACCGGTCGGCTCTCGGCCACCGTGCGGCCGGCCCGGAGCGCGCCAGCACGGCCGACAAAATAGAAGCCGACCTGCTCGCCGGTTTCCCGGCGCGTTCGCGTGAGGACCGTGTAGCGGGTCGAGCGTGCATCAGCGATGATCGCTTCGCCTCGGTGCTGCAGGGCGGCGACGAGACGGTCGTGTATGGTGATCCTCGCCATAGCCTCAGCCCTCCCGGCTGAGGCGGTAGACCCGACCGCGTCCGTCGACCTTCTCGGAGGTCACGTCGAGCCCGAGCTTCTTCTTGAGCGCCCCGGCGATGGCGCCGCGCACGGTGTGCGGCTGCCACCCGAATGCGGCGGCGATCTCGGCGACGGTTGCTCCGTCGGCGCCCTGCAGCATGGCGATCAGCTGGGCCTGCTTGCTGCCTTCGCGGGCATTTGGCTTCGATGACGTCTTGACGGCAGCGTGACCGCTTTGCGTGGGCTCCGCAGAGTCACGCGAGGCCTCCGGCTCGATGCCGATGGCGGCGAGCCCGTGCTCGGTGATCGCGAGTGTGACGCCGTGGCCGTCGCCGGCCTCGCGCCAAACGTGTTCGCCGATGCGCGTGTCGGCATCGATCTCTTCGAGCAGGCCCTGCTTGAGGAGCGAAGCGATCACTTTCTGCGCTGCGCCGCCCTTGAGGTTCTTCGGGAGCGGTAGCGCCAGCATGTTCGCGCGCTGCGCGGCGGCGCTGAGGACGATCATCTGTGTGTCGGAGAGTTTGGTCATGGGGCAATCCTTCTTCAGGAGAGGCGCGCGACCATCGCGGACCTTCTACTGCCCCGAGCCCCGAGGGTGAGCCTATCGGGGCGAAGGCGGGAAGCGGCGCGTCTAATCGGCGTGCTCGCCCTCCTTGAAGGCTGCGTCGGTGATGCGCTTCAGGAGTTCGGTGTAGTGGCTGAGCATTCCGACATGGCCCCAGTTGATCTCGTCGGGGCTGGTGTCGAAATGGTCGTCGCTCAGCACCTTGATGCGCTCCAGCATCGTGTCGATTTCCGCCTTCTTGGCGATGAATGCGTCGAGGGCGGTAGCGGTGTTTCTGGACTTGGTCATGGCGGTCTCCAGCGCTTGATGGTGACCCCATACAGGCTCTGACCGACGCCCTCATCAAGTCGATAAGTGCATCATTTCATTGCTTTTTATGCAGTGATGGCGGGGCTCCCGACATGACCTGATCTTGCCCGGGAGCGGCCCCCGTTCATGGCGACCAATACCCAACCGATCGCGGTCATCGCCCGGCTCCTGGACCTGACCGAAAGGCGGGTCCAGCAGCTGGCGCGCGACGGGATCATCCCGGCGTCAGCTCGCACCGGCCCCGAACGCGGGCGCTACGATCTCGTCGGCACGGTGCGCGGCTATGTGCGCTACCTGCGCGAACTGGCGACGCGGTCGCAGACGGGCGCCGCCGATTTCGGTGTCGAGCGCGCCCGGCTGATCAAGGCCAAGGCCGATCTCGCCGAAATGGACGCAGCTGTCCGGCGCGGCGACCTCTTGCCGGCCGCTCAGGTCGAGGGGGCTTGGATCGCCGTGCTGGCCCGCCTGCGCGCGCGTCTGCTGGTCCTGCCCGACAGGCTGGCGCCGCTCGTCCACGAGGAGACGACCATTGCCGGCACGCGCGCGCAGATCCGCGACGCGATCACCGAAGCGCTCGCGGAACTCGCCAGCCTCCCGGCCATCGCCGTTGGTGCTGAAGGGGCCGGCGCGGCTGGCGCAGGCGACGCGCAAGGCGCTGACGATCCTGGCGCCGCCGCCGACCCTGACGATCAGTGAGTGGGCCGACGCCAGGCGCCGCCTGAGTTCCGAAGCCAGCGCCGAGCCCGGCCGCTGGCGCACCGAGCGGGCCATCTACCAGCGCGGCATCATGGACGCGATCTCCGATCCGGCGGTCGAAAGCGTCGTCGTGATGTCGTCGAGCCAGACCGGCAAGACGGAGGTGCTGCTCAACACCGTTGCATTCCACATCGACCAGGACCCGGCGCCGGTGATGGTGGTGATGCCGACGGAACGCGATGCGGAGACCTGGTCGAAGGACCGTTTCTCGCCGATGGCGCGCGATACGCCCTGTCTGCATGGGCGCATCTCGGATCCGAAGTCGCGGGACGGGTCGAACAAGATCCTGCACAAGAAGTTTCCCGGCGGGCATCTGACCATCGTCGGCGCCAATGCACCCTCGGGCCTGGCCAGCCGGCCGATCCGCATCCTCCTGTGCGACGAGGTCGACCGCTATCCGTTCAGCGCCGGCGCCGAGGGCGATCCGGTCAATCTGGCGAAGAAGCGCACGGTCACCTTCTGGAACCGCAAGATCGTCCTGGTCTCGACGCCGACCATCCGTGGCGCGAGCCGGATCGAGACGGCGTTCACCGAAAGCGACAGGCGCCGCTTCTTCGCGCCGTGCCCGGAATGCGGCGAGCATCAGACGCTGGTCTGGGAGCAGGTTCGCTGGGACCGCGACGCGGACGGCGCCCACCGGCCGGAGACCGCGCGATACCAATGCCGCCATTGCGGCGTGCATTGGAGCGACGCCGAACGCTGGGCCGCCGTGCGCCGGGGCGAATGGCGGGCTGAGGCCCCGTTCGACGGCATCGCCGGCTTTCACCTGAACGAGGTCTATTCCTCCTGGGTCCGCTTGGAAGCCATGGTGCGTACCTTTCTGTCGGCGAAGGATCACGGCGACGAGGCGATGAAGACCTTCGTCAATACATCGCTGGGCGAGACATGGGTCGAGACGGGCGAAGCGCCGGACTGGCAGCGGCTCTACGATCGTAGGGAAAGCTGGCCGGCCGGCACGGTGCCGATGGGCGGCCTGTTTCTCACCGCCGGCGCCGACGTCCAGAAGGATCGCATCGAGGTCGATGTCTGGGCATGGGGTCGCGGGCTGGAGAGCTGGCTCATCGACCACATCGTCATTGAGGGCGGCCCCGAACACGCCGCCGCATGGTCCGCGTTGGACGGTCTCTTGAGCCGCAACTGGCCGCACGCCTCTGGGGTGGCGATGGGCCTGTCGCGCCTCGCGATCGACACCGGCTTCGAGGCGCCGTCGGTCTACGGCTGGGCACGGCGCGCCGGCTTCGCGCAGGTGGCGCCAGTCAAGGGTGTCGAGGGTTTCAATCGGGCGAGCCCGGTCTCCGGCCCGACCTATGTCGATGCGACCGCCGGCGGCAAGCGATTGCGGCGCGGCGCGCGGCTGTGGTCGGTCGCGGTCTCGACCTTCAAGGCCGAGACCTATCGCTACCTCCGGCTCGAACGGCCGACCGACGAGGAGCGTGCCGGAGGCGCCAGCTTTCCCGCAGGGACCATCCACCTGCCGGCTTGGGCCGACAGCGAGTGGTGCAAGCAGTTCGTCGCCGAACAGCTGGTGACGGTGAAGACCAGGCGCGGGTTTCAGCGGCTCGAATGGCAGAAGCTCCGCGAACGCAACGAGGCGCTGGATTGCCGGGTCTATGCCCGTGCCGCCGCCTGGATCGCCGGTGCCGACCGCTGGGGCGAGCAGAAATGGCGCGATCTCGAACGCCAGGTCGGCTCGCTCGATCCGAGCAACACAGTGGGGCCAGAGACCACGGCCTCTGACCCCGGCACGCCAGAGATCGCCTCCGCGGGTCTGGTGCGACGAGCGCCTGCCCGGCGCGGCCGACGGGTGTTCACGCCCAGCTATCTGAGTTGAGACCGAGACCATGACGCTTGAGGACATGATCGCGCGCCGCGATGCGCTGCTCGCCGCCCGATGGCGCGGCGTGCGCACCGTCGAGGTCGAGGGGCGCCGCATCACCTATGCGAGCGATGCCGAAATGGCGGTCGCCCTCGGCGACCTCGAACGGCGGATCGCCGAGGAGCAAACCGGCGCGCGCCGTCGCATCGTTCGCACGACGGCAAGCAAGGGGCTCTGACTCGTGCTGGAATCGATCACACGGTGGCGCCGCCGCATCGGCGCTCTGGTGGGCGGCTTCGAGGCGGGCCAGGCAAGCCGCAGGCTGCGGCACTTCCAGCCGAGCCGGGCGCATCTCAACACGCTGATCGCGGCCGCCGGCGCCGACATCACCGCGCGCGCCCGATGGCTGGTCCGCAACAACGGCTATGCGGCGAACGCCATCGAGAGCTGGGCCGGCAATGTGGTGGGCGACGGCATCAAACCGTCGTCCCTGATCGCCGATGCCGAACTCAAGGCGCGCGTGCAGCGCCTCTGGCTCGACTGGACCGACGACAGCGACGCCGAGGGGTTCACCGATTTCTATGGCCAGCAGCGGCGCGCCGCGCGCGAGGTATTCATCGCCGGTGAAGTGTTCTTCCGCTTCCGTCCGCGCCGGCCCGATGACGGGCTCATGGTGCCGCTGCAGCTGCAGATGATCCCCTCCGAGATGCTGCCGCTCAGCCGCAACGAGCAGCTTCCCGGCGGTAATGTCGTCCGTCAGGGGATTGAGTTCGACCGGATCGGCAGGCGCGTCGCCTACCACTTCCTGCGCCGCCATCCGGGTGACGTGACCGATCCAGGGCTCGCCGGCGAGATCGTGCGGGTGTCGGCGGCCGAGGTCATCCACGTCATCGATCCGGTCGATGCTGGGCAGTTGCGCGGGATTTCCCGCTTTGCGCCGGGCATCGTGAAGCTGTTCCTGCTCGATCAGTACGACGACGCCGAGCTCGACCGGAAGAAGGTCGCGGCCATGCATGCGCTCTTCATCACCACGCCGGCGCCGGCGGAGCCCTTCGACATCGCCGAGAGCGACGAAGGCGGCGAGCGGACGATGGATCTGCAGCCCGGCCAGATCGTGATGCTGGAGCCGGGCGAGGAAGTGCAGACCTCGGCGCCTGCCGATGTCGGCCAGACCTACGAGCCGTTCCAGTACCGCACGTTGCTGCAGGTCTCGGCGGCGCTCGGCATCCCGTATGCGTATCTGTCGAATGACATGCTGAAGGCAAACTACTCGAACTCGCGGCTCGCGCTCCTCGAGTTCCGCCGCCGCATCGAGGCCTACCAGCACTCGGTCATGGTCTGGCAAATCTGTCGGCGGGTCTGGGCGCGATGGCTCGATATGGCGGTCATGGCGGGCGCGATTGCCTTGCCCGATTACGAACAGCAGAGGCGCGTTTATCTCGGCTGTTCCTGGCTGCCGCCCAAATGGGACTGGGTCGATCCGCTGAAGGACGCGCGCGCCGAGATTGAACAGATCGAGGCGGGGCTGAAGAGCCGGACACAGGCGCTCGCCGAGCGCGGCTATGACGCCGATCAGGTCGATGCCGAGATTGCTGCGGACCGTGCGCGAGAGCGCCAGCTTGGCCTCTCCTTCGGCAGCGCCTCATCCGACCCGAGGCTGCTGACCGATGCTCAAGAGGCAGCACCAGCGGACAACCAGGCGAACGTCGCCGCCGACTGAGGTTTCCATGACGCGATTGAATCCGCTGCTCACCCGGCTCGGCGGTCGGCCCTTGGCGATCGCCCCGCGAGCGCTCGACGGCCTGCTCGCCGCCGGCCCAATGCTCGATACACGCCAGGCCATGCTTCCGGCCTGCGATGCGCCGCAGGTGGCGAGCCATTCCGTTACCGGTCCCGGCATCGCCGTGGTGCCGATCCTCGGGCCATTGGTGACGCGTGGCGACTGGCTCACCGGTTTTCTGGGCGCCAGCGACTATGGCGAGATCGCTTTTGCCGTGGAGGCCGCGCTGGCCGATCCAGCTGCGCGGGCCGTGTTGCTGGAGCTGGACTCGCCAGGCGGTGAGGTCGGCGGTCTCTTCGATCTGGTCGATCGCCTCGTGTCCTTGCGCGAAGCCGCGCAGAAGCCACTCTGGGCTGTCGCGAGCGAAAGCGCGCTGTCGGCTGCCTTTGCCATCGCCAGCGTGGCGGACCGCCTTTACGTCACCCGGACGGCGGAGGTCGGATCCATCGGCGTCGTGGCCATCCATGTCGACGAGAGCATCGCCGACGTCATGGCCGGCCTCAAATGGACGCTCGTTCACGCGGGCGATCGCAAGATCGAGGGCAATGCCCACGAGCCGCTTTCGGATACGGCGTTGTCGGCGATCCAGGCGGATGTCGACGCGCTCCATGCCGACCTCGTCACCCTGGTGGCGCGCAACCGGAACATGAGCCCCGGCGCTGTCCACGCGACGCAGGCCGCGATCTATCGGGGCCAGCGGGGCATCGACGCCGGCCTTGCCGACCAAGTCGGCACCGTCGGCCACGCACTTGCCGATCTCACCCGGATGCTCGACCCGCCACGCCTGATCAGGGGTGCTTCGCAGAGCGCCCGCAGTCGTCAACCTCCAAGGAGAAAGACCGAAATGACCATCGACCCCAATGCCGGTGCGGCGATCGATGGCGACGCCGTCATCGAGACGAACGCGCCCGAACCGGAAACCCCCGATACGCCGCAGCCCGCACCGCCGGTCGCGGCGCCGGCGACCACCGACGTACCCACCACCGACCACACCGCGGAACGGTTGCGCGCCGAATATGCGGAGATCGCCGCCATTGCCGCCCAGGGTGCCCGACTGGGCGTCGCCATCGACGCCGCCGACGCCATGGCCAAGGGGATTGCGCCGCATGCGCTGCGAAGCTCCATCCTCGACGCCCTCGCGGTACGCGCCGAGGCGAGCTCTGTGGTCGCCGTGGCGCCGTCACCGGCCGGCTCGTCGGCATTGAACGGCGGCGAAAGCCCCATCGTGCGTCGTGCGCGTGAGCGCGCCTCGGCCAATCGCAGCTGACGACAAGGAGGATCATCATGACCGTTCTCACCATGTCGCCGACCCTCGGTGACCTGCTCAAATACGAGCTCAATGCGAGCTTCTGTCGCGAGGCTGTGACCCTTAAGGCTGGCACGAACTACGCGCTCGGATCCGTCCTCGGCCGGATCACCGCGTCGGGCAAGTACCGCCTGTCGCCGGACGCCGAGGTCGTCGGAGACGAGGGCGCGGAGGTCGCAACGGCCGTCCTGATCGAGGCGGTCGACGCGACGGACGGCGATAGGACCGGCCTCATGGTTGCCCGCGGCCCGGCGATCGTCTCCAAGGCGGCGCTCGTCTTCGACGCCTCCGTCGATGACGCGGCCAAGACGACCGTCAAGTACACTGAGCTGAGCTCTGCCGGCATCGTGCCGCGCGACACCGCCTGATCCACGCTCGTCAGATCCAATCCGTCACCGGCTCCAAGGTGTCCGCCTTCGGGGCCTTTTTCATGCCCGTTCCATCCCAAGGAGACCCGACTCCATGGTCGCCATCATCAATCCCTTCGACGCGGGCGGTTATTCGCTCGCCGAGATGACCCAGGCCATCAACATCCTGCCCAACGTCTATACCCGGCTCGGGCAGATGGGCCTCTTCCGCTTCGAGGGCGTGACCCAACGCTCCGTCGTCATCGAACAGGCCGAAGGCGTGCTAAACCTCCTGCCGACCGTGCCGCTCGGCGGTCCCGCCACCGTCGCCAACCGCGACACGCGCTCGATGCGTTCCTTCACGGTGCCGTGGATTCCCCACGACGACGTGATCACGCCCCAGGACATCCAGGGCGTGCGCGGCTTCGGCGTTGCCGACGCGGCCGACCCGCTCGCCACCGTCATGGAGCGCAAGCTCACTCGCATGCGGGTCAAGCACGCCCAGACCCGCGAGTACATGGAGGTCAATGCGTTGCGCGGCATCGTCAAGGACGGCGCCGGCACCACGCTCTACAACTACTTCACCGAGTTCGGGCTTTCCCAGCAGGCGGTCGATTTCGTGCTCGGCACCGCCGGTACCAACGTCCAGGCCAAGGTGCGCGAGGTGCTGCGCAAGGTCGAGACGGAACTCAAGGGCGAGACCATGACCGGCGTGTTGGCGCTCGTCAGCCCTGAGTTCTTTGACAAGCTGATCGGCCACGCCAAGGTCGAGGACGCCTACAAGTACTATGCCTCGACCGGCGCCCAACCGCTCCGCGAAGATACGCGCCGGCGCTTCCCCTTCGCCGGCATCATGTTCGAGGAGTACAACGCCACCGTCACCCTCTCCACCGGCGAAACCGAGACGCTGATCCCAGCGAGCGAGGGCATCGCGTTCCCGCTCGGCACCCTCGACACCTTCGTGACCTACGGCGCGCCGGCGAACCTGATCGAGACAGTCAACACCGTCGGCCTGCCGATCTATGCCCGGCAGATCGCACGTCACGACGGTAGCGCCATTGAGGTCAAGACCGAGGCCTCGACCCTACCGGTCAACAAGCGCCCGCGGCTCGCGGTGCGCATCCACACGAGCAACTGATGGGTATGAGCGCCTTCGCGAAGGCGATCGACGACCTGTTCGGCGATCCGAACATCGGCAGGGACGCTGTCTATACGCCCGATGGCGGATCGGCCGTGCCCGTGCGCATCATTGCCCGACGTGCGGACGAGATCACTGGCTTCGGCGAGGCGCGGCTCTGGTCGGAAACCACCCGCGTCGATCTTCGCCTCGCCGAGGTCTCGAGCCCGCGCCCCGACGACCGGATCGAGATCGATGGCGACACCTTCATCATTCAGGGCGAGCCGGTGCGTGATCGCGAGCGGCTCGTCTGGACCGTGGACCTTCGCCCCGCATGAAACTCGGCATCAGGATTGTCGGCGATATCGCCCGGACAATGGAGGCGGAAACCCGCGCCGGCCAAAAGGCGGTCACCGCTGCCATGCGCAAAGCTGGCGCCGGTCTCAAGTCCGCCTGGCGAGCGCAGATCACTGGCGCAGGCCTCGGGGCGCGACTCGCCCGCACCATTCGCTCCGAGCAGTATCCGAAAGGTCGGCGGAGTCTCAACGCGGCAGCGTTGGTCTGGTCGAAGGCACCAGTGATTGTTGGTGCGCACGACACCGGCCCACTGATCCGCTCCAAGAACGGGTTTTGGCTGGCAATCGCAATGCCGAGCGCTGGAAAATCCTCGCGAGGCGGCAGTATCACGCCCGGCGCGTGGGAACGCCATACCGGCATGCGCCTGCGCTTCGTCTATCGCCGCACTGGTCCGAGCCTGCTGGTGGCCGACAATGTTCGCGTCAGCAAGACGGGACGCGTCCGCGAAAACATCACCCGGCACAAGGATGGTCGCGTCTCGAGCCGGCTGCAAGGTCGCGCCACCGCCGTGATCTTCCTGCTGGTGCCGCAGGTGAAACTGCCAAAGCGCCTCGATCTCGCGCAGGATGCGCGCGCGGTGGAGAACGCCCTGCCGGGGATGATCGTGGCGAATTGGACGGAAACGCGTTCCTGAGCGGCTCGATCCAGTCAGGCTATCAACTGCAGCATCCTTTATGGGCCTGGATCGGCGGACAGGGTACCGTGCCGTAGGAGCAGAAAACGCAGCAATCACCCGGTTTTGGTTTGAGGAGCGTGCCGCAGCCCTTGCACTCGTAAAACCACTGGCAGGCATCCGTCGGCATGGTCTCGTTTTGCGAATGCCCGCAATGCGGACAGGTAATCGTGCTATCAAGAATCGGCGCCCGGCATTCGGTGTGCAGGCGATTAGCCTCGGCCTCGATCCGCGCGCGGCGGGCCGGGTCGAGCCTGGCGAGCTTGTCCTGAAGGCTGCGTACCATGACCATCATCCTTTCCACGGTGCCACGCCAATATGAATCCGGGCGCCTGGCCCCCACAAACCTGCATTTGGCCAGCGGTCGACATTCATAGGGCATTGGCATATATTGCCAATATCCTTGATGGAGATACGCATGGCCACCCGAAACGTCGTTCTGACGGAAACCCAATCCGACCTTGTCGACCGGCTGGTCGCATCGGGGCGCTACCAGAATGCCTCCGAAGCCCTGCGGGCGGGGTTGCGTCTTCTCGAAAGGGAGGAGGCGGAGTTCAGCGAATTGCAGGCAAGGTTGCGTGACGGGCTGGACCAGGCCCGGCGTGGTGATCTGGCCGAGGGGAGCGGTGAGGATGCGATCCGGCGTGCCTTCGCTTCCGCGCGCTAATCGTCCTGATGCCGAAACCCTGGCGCCTGACGCGACAGGCGGAAACATCGCTCGTCGAAATCGCTCGCTGGACGCATGAGACCTTCGGTCCGCGACAGGCTGCCGCCTACGAGGAAGACCTGATCGCACGTTGCGCGGCGATTGCGGCGGGCACGGCTATGTCGCAGGACTGCCGCCGCCTCATCGATCCGGACCTGCCCGAGGATCTGCGTTTCACGCGAGCGGGTCAGCATTTCGTCGTTTTCGTCGAGGACGCCGATCAGGTGATCATCGTCGATTTCCTGCACGGCCGCTCGGATCTGCCGCGACGGCTGGCCGCTCTTTCGGAGCAGAAACCCGACAGGGATCACTGAGGCCGGGCTGGTCCCGGCGAACCGGGACCATCATGCCCACCACCCGCGAAACCATCCTCGCCGCGCTACACGCGCAGCTTTCAATGTTGCCAGCCACCGTGCTGCGCGGCGAGGTGCTGCCCGAGCGTGTACCTGCGGCAGGGCTATTGATTTTGCGTGATGGCGATCCGGGTGAGCCGGAGACGACGCTGTCGCCACTCATCTACCATTATCAGCACCGGGCCGAGATCGAGGCCGTCGTGCAGGGCGCGGGCCGCGATGCGGCGTTTGATGCGCTGTGCGCCAGCATTGGTGCGGCGATTGCCGGCGACCGCACGCTCGGGGGACTGTGCGACTGGATCGAGGCGGAAGCGCCGCAGCCGGTCGATCTGCCCATCGAGGGCGCGGCCGCCCTGAAAGCCGCCATGATCCCGGTGGTGCTGCATTATTCGACGGCCGACCCGCTCGGTTGATCCCGACAATCCGAGGAGAAACACCATGGCACGAGCCCAAGGGGCGCGGGCGCGAATGGCGCTCGCGTTCGAGACGATTTATGGCACCCCGCCGGCGAGCGGTTTCAGCCGCATGCCATTCGCCAGCACGACGCTCGGAGCGGAACAGCCGCTGCTCAATTCCGAGCTCTTGGGCTATGGCCGCGATCCGCTGGCGCCGGTCAAGGATGCGGTGACCGCCGATGGCGACGTCGTGGTGCCGATCGATGCGCAAGCCTTCGGCTTCTGGCTGAAGGCGGCGTTTGGTGCGCCGACGACGACGGGGACGGCACCGGGGCCCTTCACCCACACTTTCCAATCCGGATCCTGGACCCTGCCGTCGATGGCAATCGAGACCGGAATGCCTGAGGTGCCGCGATACGCACTCTATTCCGGCGCAGTGCTCGATCAACTGACCTGGCAAATGCAGCGCTCTGGATTACTGACCGCAACGGCGCGGCTGGTGGCACAGGGCGAGACGATCAACACCACGTCACAGGCCGGCACGCCCGCGGAGCTGGATCTCATCCGCTTCGGGCACTTCAACGGCGCGATCAAGCGCAACGGCACCGCTTTGGGCAACGTGATCTCGACCGAGATCACCTATGCCAACAATCTCGACCGCATCGAGACTATCCGTGCCGACGGCATGATCGATGGCGCCGATCCGTCGATTGCGGCGCTCACCGGCCGTACCGAGGTCCGCTTTGCCGACTCGACATTGGTGACACAGGCGATCAACGGCGCTCCTTGCGAGCTGGAGTTTTCATACACACTCATCTCTGGCGAAAGCCTGACCTTCACGGCGCACGCGGTCTATCTGCCGCGGCCCCGCCTGGAAATTTCCGGGCCGCAGGGCGTGCAGGCATCGTTCGATTGGCAGGCGGCGCGCGACGCCACGCTCGGACGCATGTGCACCGCCGTGCTCATCAATGACGTGGAGGACTACTGACCATGATCCGTCTCGACCTTTCCACTGAGCCGAAATGGCTCGACCTTGGATCTGGCCTGCGCCTCCTTGTTCTGCCGGTGACCACCGCCACCATGGTCGCGGCCCGCAACGATCCCACCGTCGAATCTTTGCCCAAGGATGCCAGCCAGGAAGAAATGGCGCTGGTCATGGCGAAGGCGGTCGCCCGCCGCGTGGTGATGGATTGGGAGGGCGTCGGCGATGAGAGCGGCATGCCGATGTCGGTCACGCCGGAAGGGATCGATGCGCTCCTCGACATCTGGCCGGTGTTCGAGGCGTTCCAGACCCGCTGTCTCGCGCCGTATCTGATGCTGGATGCGGAAAAAAACGCCTCATCGCCCTTGCCGAATGGCACTTCGGCGGGGGCGAGGCCTACTGCGCGGCCTGCGAAAGCGCGTGCGAAGATTGCCCGGCGCGGCTGAACTCTCCGGAAACTCCGGAGGGTTGGCAGGTCTGGGATCTCGTCCAGCGCCTGACTGGACAATTGCGTGTGGTTGGCGGCATGGGCGCCACGGTCGTCATCGGCTGGGACATGAACGCTGCCTTAGCCATGGCGCGCGCACTCGGTGTCAGTCCGCTGATTGCCGCCGAATGTCTGTCCGAGATCGAGGCGGTGATGGTGCGCAAGCTCAACGAACAGATGGCGGCCGAGCGCGCCTGATCAGATACGACTGTTGCACGCCGGCCTGTCAGGACTTGCGGCATTACCCCCGGTTCAGGCGCCTGCTCTTCTTCCTGCCAATGCTGCCGTCAGACGCGGATTGCGACTGACCGGTATCAGCCCGGATCGCCTGGACGTCCGGTTCCGACAGTTCGATTTCGTGGACCGTGGCCATCCGCTCACCACGCACATGCGCCAGCGCCTCCTTCAGGCCCTGTTCGATACTCTTGAAAGCTTCGCTCATGTCATCTTCCTCCAGGTTGCCAGACGCATATGTCAATGACGCACAGGCAAAGCCTTGTTGGGAATTTGGCGGTCAGAACCGATCCGACCGATCCCGGCAATCGGTCGCTTCAGCACCCTTTGCGATCCCGGCAAGTGAACTCTGTTCCGGCACCGGTATCAGCAGAATGCCAGTTCCCTTTGGCATGAGTGCGAAGACCTGACCGACCTTCCAGCCCCGCGCAGCGCGGAGGGCCTCGGGGATCTGGATCTCAAATTTGGCGGACAAGGTGACGATCTCGGACATGACTCAAGTTTCCGCGGATCGGCACCGTCACGCAAGGCGTGTCTCCGTCTGACAGGAAGATTGACCCATGGCCGAAAAACGCGTCTCCGTCCGGCTCGTTGCCGAAGGCGGCCGGCTGGTCAGGTCCGAATTCGAGGGCATTGGCGAGGTTGGCGAGAAGAGCTTCAAGCGCATCGAGAAGCAGGCCGATATCACCGGCATGGTGGTGCGCCGGGTGATGGGCGTGCTTGGCGCTGCGATCAGCGTCCAGCAGCTCGTCACCTACACCAACACCTGGACCGACCTGCGCTCGCGGGTCGATCTCGCCACCGGATCGCAGGAACGTGGTGCCGCGGTCATGGAACGGCTCGCCGCCATGGCGCGGCGCACCTATTCGAGCATTACGCAAACGACGGAGTCCTGGCTCGCCAACGCCACGGCGCTGCGGGAGCTTGGCCTGTCTACGAAGGAGAGCCTGGATTTCACCGAAGCGCTCAACAACGCGATGGTGATTTCAGGCGCCAAGGCTGATCGCGCGGCGTCCGTGCAGAACGCACTGTCAAAGGCCATGGCGCTCGGCAAGCTGTCGGGCGAGAACCTCAACACCGTGATCGCCAGCGGCGGCCGGATCGCCGAACTGCTGGCGGCGGAGCTCAAGGTCAACGTCAATCAGCTGCGTGCCCTCGGCGCGGAAGGCGACATCACCGGCGATGTGATCCGGCGTGCGTTGCTCGGCAATCTCGAGCGCCTGCGCAAGGAAGCCGACGCGATGCCGGCCACCATTGGCGATGCCTTCACGCTTCTGGGTAATGCGGCGCTGCAGCTGGTGGGCCGCTGGGACAAGATGGCGGGAACGTCCGCTGCCGTCGCAGCCGCGATCATTCTGCTCGCCGACAATCTGGAGCATCTTGCCGCCATCGGCATCGCTTTTGCCGGCTTCATGGCCGGACGCTGGGTGGTTGCCTTCGTTGCGGCACGGATTGCCACCTTCAGCCTGTCGGGTGCGCTGGCGTTGCTGCGCGGCGCCATCATCCGCACCGGCATCGGCGCACTGATCGTCGGCGCCGGCGAGCTAATCTACTGGTTCGGGCAGCTGGTCAAAGGCGCCGGCGGGTTTGGGCGCGCGCTCGAGCTGATGGGTAATCTGGCACGAGCCGTCTGGGACGGCATCAAGATCACGGCCAGCTCGTTTGTCGATGATTTCCGCGCGATCACGGCCAGCGTCGAGCAGCTCTGGCTCAAGCTGATGGCGTTCCTGTCCAACAAGTGGGCCGACTTTCTCGGTAGCATCGGTCCGACTTTCAACAAGGTCGCCGAGACCCTCGGCGCTGAGACGCGGATCGACTGGTTCGGGGCAAAGTCCCATTCCTCGATGCTCGATCACGCCGCCAGCAATGCCGGTGTGATGGCGGAGCGCCATCGTGAGCGTGCGACGGACACGCGCGCACACGCCTTTGATGCCGTCGGTCCTGCTGCGCAGGCGCTGGGCGATGCGGTGCGCAAAGCGGACAGTGCGGCCGCACTCGACGATGCCGCCAATGCAGCGGGCCGTGTCACCACTGCACTCGATGCGTCGGCGAATGCTGCAAAGAAAGCCGGCAAGGCGCACAAGAAAAGCGCGGAAGAAGCTGTCACCGGCTGGGCGGCAGTGGTCAAGAGCCTGGCCGATTATGCCGAAAAGGCCCGCGAGATCGGTACCGATGTCGGCAAGACGCTGGTCGGTGCGTTCAAGAGCGCGGAGGATGCCGTTGGCGAATTCGTCAAGACCGGAAAGCTGAAGTTCGGCGATCTCGTCACCTCGCTGATTGCTGATCTGGCGAAACTCGCGGCGCGGCGCTTCATCCTCGGTCCCATCGCTAACGCATTGTCTGGCGCCTTGGGCAGCCTCGGCAGCAGCCTCTTTGGCGTGCCGAGCCCGGCGACGGCAGCCGCAGGACTGTTTGGCTCGCCGATTTATCACACCGGTGGCATCGTTGGCGGACCCAGCCCTAGCCGCATGGTGCCGGCCATAGCTTTCGCTGGTGCGTCGCGCCTGCATGCCGGTGGATGGGCAGGCCTGCGGCCAGACGAAGTGCCGGCCATCCTGCAGCGCGGCGAGCGGGTGCTGTCGAAGCGCGAGGCATCAGCCTCGGCACGTAGCGCATCCGCGCCGAGCGTCAACGTCACCATCATGGCGCGCGATGCGGAAAGTTTTCGGCAATCGCACACACAGGTCGCCGCCGATATCGCCCGCGCCGTGTCGCTCGGCCGGCGCGGGCTCTGAGACCCTAACATGGCGTTCCACGAGGTCCGGTTTCCGGACGACATTTCGCGTGGCGCGCGCGGCGGACCGCAGCGTCGCACGCAAGTCGTGGAGCTCGCCTCGGGCGACGAGGAGCGCAACGCCAGCTGGGCCAGCTCTCGCCGCCGTTATGATGTCGCCTACGGTATCCGTCGCGCCGACGATCTGGCCGCAGTGGTCGCCTTCTTCGAGGCGCGCAACGGCCGACTGCATGGCTTTCGCTTCAAGGATTGGGCCGATTACAAGTCCTGCCTGCCGTCGCAGATCCCCGCCGCCACTGATCAGGCGATCGGCACTGGTGACGCCAGCACCAAAACATTCCAGCTGGTGAAGCGCTACGCCTCCGGCGCGCAGGCATGGGTACGCATCATTACCAAGCCTGTTGCCGGCAGCGTAGCGATCGCGCTGAACGGCACGCCAACGTCCTCCGGCTGGTCGGTCGATGCGGCCACCGGTCTCGTCACCTTCGTATCCGCACCTGCTTCCGGCGTCGCTATCACCGCCGGCTTCGCGTTCGACGTGCCGGTTCGCTTCGACACCGACACGCTCGACGTCACGCTCGATCTCGAGCGGCTCGGCTCGATCACCTCCATTCCCCTCGTGGAGATCCGACGATGAATGATGAACCCGGCTTCATCACCGCGGTGCTGCGCGACCTTGCGGCATCGACGGCGGTGATCCTCGCCGTCTGGGGCGCACTCGGTGGCGCCACCAACGCGCTGACCACCAAGATGCATCTGCGCGACGCGCTGCGCCACATCCTGCTTGGCGGCATCATCGCCGCCGGCATGGGCAGCCTGTCGATGGCGCTGGTCACGCGGTGGCTCGGCCTGCCGTCGGAAGCGATTCCGGCCGGAGGTGCGGCAGGCTCCGCCGCCTATCTCGTCGGCGTCTTCGGACCTGCCTTCATCGAGGTGACGCTGGCGCGCCTTCGCAACAAGGGAGGCGATCACGATGCGTGAGCTTCTGCGCTTGGCCCGCCAGCTTCGTTGCGACAGCCCCGATCCGCGCGAGGCGTTCGCCCATCGCATGCGCGTCGGCGTCATCGTCGCCCTCCTCATCCTGATCGTTTACCTGCTGAGGTAACCCATGCTCGAGAATTTCCAGAACTGCCTGGCGGTGACGCTGGGCTATGAGGGCGGCTGGTCGGATCATCCCTCCGATCCCGGCGGTGCCACGATGAAGGGCATCACGCTTGCCACCTATCGCCGCTTCAAACCGGGTGCGACCAAGACCGAGCTGCGCAACATCTCGAACGACACTGTCGCGAAGATCTACCGCTCCGACTATTGGGACAAGGTCGGCGGTGATCGGCTTGCCGCCGGTGTCGATCTTGCCACCTTCGATGCCGGCGTGAACTCCGGTTCTGGGCGCGCCAGGCAATGGCTGATGGCCGCGATTGGCGGTCCCGACCACGAGACCGTCCAGAAACTCTGCGCCAAACGTCTCGGCTTCATGCGCTCGCTCGCCATCTGGAACACGTTTGGCAAGGGCTGGTCGACGCGCGTCGCCGGTATCGAGGCCAAGGGCGTCGCCTGGGCGCTGGCGCAATCGATGGGTCCGATTCAAGTCCGTGAGCAGTTGGCGAAGGAGGCGACAACCGCGACCGCCACCTCGAACAAGCAAACCGCAGGCGCCAGCGCGGCCGGCACCGCGACCACGGCCGGTGGCAGCGACGCGCTCTTCAACCCGGATCATGTCGACCAGATCGCCGGCTGGGTGCTGGGCGGACTGCTGAGCGCCGGTGTGCTGGTCGCCGCCATCCTCATCATTCGCGCCATCATCCACCGTCAACGCGCTTCAGCCTATGCCGTCGAGGCAGGAAGGATCATGTCATGAGCGCCATTCTCGCGTCGATCCTGATCGATGTTGCGGCAAGGGTCGGCGCGCCGATCGTCAAGAGCCTGCTGGAAAAGCACGTCGGTGGCGCAGCCGGCGAGATTGGCGGCATGGTCATCGACGCCATTGCCGGCAAAGCCGGCGTGACGCCGGATAGTCTTCCTGGACTTCCAGCAAAGGATCTGGAAGCGGCCGTTGCCGCTGCCGAGGTCGACGCGCCGCAGCTCGTCGCGGCATGGGTCGGACAG
This sequence comes from Bradyrhizobiaceae bacterium, assembly GCA_020544565.1. Lineage (GTDB taxonomy): Bacteria > Pseudomonadota > Alphaproteobacteria > Rhizobiales > Xanthobacteraceae > Afipia. The sequence goes on along the minus strand of CP078014.1, from coordinate 3,004,236 downwards.
CAGCGCGAAGCCAACAGGCTGATGCTGGCCGAGATGAGCAAGGGGCGACCCTGGTGGACCTGGGGCTGGCGGCCAGCGTGGATGTGGTTCCTCGGCTTTCTGTTCCTGTTCCGTCTGGTGCTGGTGCCGGTGGCCGACGCCATCCTTGGCTCCAGCATCGCGGGCGGTGTCGACCTGTCCACCATGATGACGCTGACCGCCTGGTTCATGGGCCTCTACATGGGTGGCCACACCGTCAAGGACTTAGCTGCCAAGTGGGCGGAGCGGTCATGATTGCCGGTGATCGACCATGAAATCCCTCTCTCCAGCTCTGCAGGCCCATCTCGACGAAGGCACGACGACGCTTTCCTGGTGCTGGCGGATCACCCGTGCCGATGGTGCCGTGTTCGGCTTCACCGACCATGATCGTACACTTGGCCTCATGGGCACCGAGTTCGAGCCGGAAAGCGGCCTGACGGCATCGGAAGTGCGCGCGAGCTCGGATCTCTCCGTCGATGCACAGGATGCGCAAGGCGTGCTGTCCTCCGACCGCATCACCGAGACCGACATTCTCGACGGCCGCTGGGACAATGCCGAGGTCGAGGTCTGGCGAGTGAACTGGGCCGACACCTCGCAGCGCGTGCTGATGCGACGCGGCGCCATCGGCCAGATCCGGCGCGGCCGGCTCGCTTTTGTGGCCGAGATGCGCGGCCAGGCGCATGTGCTTGGCCAGACCGTCGGCCGCGTGTTCCAGGCGACCTGCGACGCAACGCTCGGCGACGCGCGTTGCCGCGTCAATCTCGACGCCCCAGAGTTCAAGGGCAGCGGTGCGGTGATCGATCTGCTACGCGATCGCGCCTTCACCGGCGCCGGTCTCGGTGGCTTTGCCGCGGGCTGGTTTGCCTTCGGCACGGTGACCTGGACTGGCGGCGTTAATGCAGGGCGGCACGCTGAAGTGTTGTCGCATGATCTTGTCGACGGCATCGCCATCCTGACGCTGCTCGAGGCGCCGGTACGCCCAATTGTAGAAGCCGATGCCTTCGTCATCCGCGCCGGCTGTGACAAGCGCATCGCCACATGCCGCGCGAAGTTTGCCAATGTCGCCAATTTCCGCGGCTTCCCGCACATCCCCGGTCAGGACGCGGTGTTGCGTTATGCGACGCGAGACGGCGGCCACGATGGAGCGGTGCTGTGAAGCCCGCTGCGCCGAAACGCGTGATCGCTGTCGCGCGCACCTGGCTCGGCACACCGTATCACGACCAGGCAAGCCTCAAGGGTGTCGGTTGCGACTGCCTCGGCCTCGCCCGTGGCGTCTGGCGCGCGGTGGTGGGTGACGAGCCTTTTGTCATCCCGCCCTATAGCCGCGATTGGGGCGAGGCCGGTCCGCGCGAGGTGCTGCTCGAGGGCGCACGCGGTGCCATGATCGAGATTGCACCGGAACATGCCGGCCCCGGCGCGCTGCTGCTGTTCCGCATGGCGCCACGCGCCATCGCCAAGCATGTCGGCATCCTGACCGGTACCGACAGCTTCCTTCATGCCTATGAGCGGCTCGGTGTGATCGAGCAACCTCTCACCTTGCCCTGGCGACGGCGTATCGCCTTCGCTTTCCTGTTCCCGCGCCCGGCGCGATCCCGGCGCAAGACAAAGTCCTGATCCATGGCCGCTCTCGTTCTCGGCGTCGCCGGTGCCGCCATTGGCGGCAGCATCGGCGGCACCATCCTCGGCGTCAGCGCTGCCACCATCGGCGGCTTTGTCGGCGCCGCCGCCGGCTCGATGGTCGACAGCTGGATCGTGTCGTCGCTCACCCCTGCCCAGCGGATCGAGGGCGCGCGTCTCGACAGCCTGCGCCTGACCTCATCGACCGAAGGCGCCGTCATCCCCCGGCTCTATGGCCGCATGCGCATCGGCGGCAACATCATCTGGGCGACCGACTTTCGCGAGGAGAGCAGAACCACCACGCAAGGCGGCGGCAAGGGGTTTTCGATGGGTGGCGGTGGCACCAAGGTGCAGACCACCGAATATCTTTATTACGCCAGCTTCGCCGTGGCGCTCTGTGAAGGCCCTATCACCGGGATCGGCCGCATCTGGGCCGACGGCAAGCTTCTCGATATCGCCGGCATTGCCTGGCGCTGGTATCCAGGCGACGAGAACCAGACCGCAGACCCCTTCATTGCGGCCAGGATGGGCGCCGCCGATACGCCAGCCTATCGGGGCACGGCTTACGTTGTGTTCGAGGAATTGCCGCTCGCCAATTACGGCAACCGCCTGCCGCAGCTGTCCTTCGAGGTGTTTGGACCGCTCGCCGATCTCGACACCGCCGAAGGGTTGATCCGCGCCGTCACCATGATTCCGGCCTCGGGCGAGTTCACTTACGCGACGCAAGGCATCCGCCATGGCAGCGCCTGGACACAGATGCCGGCCAATCTCAATGCGCTGTCCGACACCGCCGACATGGTGGTGGCGCTCGATCATCTGCAGGCGACGATGCCTGCAATCGAAAGCGTCAGCCTCGTCGTTGCCTGGTTCGGCAACGATCTGCGCGCCGGCCATTGTCAGATCAGGCCCGGCGTGGAATTGGCGTCGAAGGTGACCTTCCCGAAGACCTGGACTGTCAATGGCGTTGCCCGCGCCAATGCTCACCTCGTCAGCCGCGACGCCGAGAACCGCCCGGTCTATGGCGGCACGCCAGCGGATTTTGCCGTGGTGCAGACGATCCGCGAGATGAAGGCGCGTGGTCTGCGCGTCACCCTTTATCCCTTCATCCTGATGGACGTGCCGCCCGGCAATACGCTGCCGGATCCGTATTCCGACAACGCCAACAAGGCTGGTCAGCCGACGTTCCCCTGGCGTGGCCGCATCACCTGTTCGCCGGCCGCCGGTTACGCGGGAAGCGTCGACAAGGCCGCTGCCGCCGCATCGCAGGCTGCCAGCTTCTTCGGCGCAGCGACCGCGGCCCAGTTTGTGGCGTTCGGAGACACCGTGCTCTGGACCGGCCCCACGGGCGATTGGGGTCTGCGCCGCATGGTGCTGCATTATGCGCATCTCTGCAAAGCTGCCGGCGGCGTCGATGCCTTCATCATCGGCTCGGAGATGCGCGAGTTGACCACTATTCGTGATGGCGCCGGCAGCTATCCCGCCGTGCAGGCGTTGCGCGACCTGGCATCGGCTGTGCGCTCGATCCTCGGGCCTGGCACGAAGATCAGCTATGCCGCCGACTGGAGCGAGTATTTCGGGCATCAGCCGGCGGATGGCAGCGGCGATGTTGTCTTCCACCTCGATCCGCTGTGGGCCGATGCCAACATCGATTTCATCGGCATCGACAACTACATGCCGCTCTCCGATTGGCGCGACGGGGTCGACCATCTCGATGCACAGGCCGGCTGGCCTGCAATCCATGATCGCGCCTATCTGCAATCCAACATCAACGGCGGCGAAGGTTTCGACTGGTACTATGCCTCCGACGTCGATCGGGCGAACCAAATTCGCACAGCGATCACCGATGGCGCCGCCGGCAAACCGTGGGTGTTTCGCAGCAAGGATCTGCGCTCATGGTGGTCGAACAGGCATTACGACCGTCCTGGCGGCGTGGAGAGTCCGACGCCGACAGCGTGGGTGCCGCAATCCAAGCCGATCCGCTTCACCGAGCTCGGTTGTCCGGCCATCGACCGCGGCACCAACCAGCCCAACGTCTTCGTCGATCCGAAGTCGGCGGAAAGCGAGGTGCCGTATTTCTCGCGCGGCTGGCGCGACGATGCCATTCAGCGCGCCTATCTGGAAGCGACCTATCTGTGGTGGAGCGATCCGGCCAACAATCCGATCTCGTCCATCTCAGGCAGCCGCATGGTTCATGTGCCCGAATGCGCCGCCTGGACCTGGGATGCGCGACCCTATCCGTTCTTTCCCGAACTGACCGATGTGTGGACCGATGGAGAAAACTGGCGGCTCGGCCATTGGTTGACCGGTCGTCTCGGTGCGGTGTCGCTCGCAGCCCTCGTGCGGCACCTGTGCCTGCGTGCCGGAATGCTCGAGGCGCGTATCGACGTCTCGGGTCTGTGGGGTGCCGTCGAGGGCTATGTCATCGGCGCGCTGGAGAGCCCGCGGGCGTCGATCTCCAATCTTGCCCGTCACTTCGGCTTCGATGCCGTCGAGAGCGAAGGCAGGATCCGCTTTGTGATGCGCGGGCGAGCAGCCGTTGCCACCATCACGGCCGATGCCATGGTGGCCGCCAGTGAAGGTGAGGTTCTGGAGCTCACCCGCGGCCAGGAGACCGAACTGCCACAGGCGCTCAAATGGCAGATCGCCCGCGCCGACGAGGATTACGATGCGGCGATCGTCGAGGCCCGGCGCATCACCGTCGACGCGACCCGCACCTCCTCCGAAACCTTCCCCTTTGCCGTGCCGCCGGAGGAAGCCGAACGTCGCTGCCGCCGAGCGCTGATGGAAGCCTGGACCGGACGTGAGAGCGCCATCTTCCGTCTGCCGCCTTCGCGGCTGGCGCTCGATCCTGCCGATGTGATCCGGCTCGACCATGACGGTCGCGCGGTCGGCTTCCGGCTCGTTTCGGTGGCCGATGCCGAATCCCGCAGCTGTGAGGCGACCCGCCAGGACCGGCAGAACTATGATCTGCCGCCTGGTGCGGCACGAGCGTCGATGCTCTCAAAAGCTGTCGTCTTCGGTGCGGCTGAGGTGGTGATCCTCGACCTGCCGCAACTGACGGAAGCACACATCCCGTACCATCCGCTGATCGCCGCGCAAGCGCAGCCATGGCCGGGACAGCTGGCGGTGTTCCGCAGCCCCGGCAATGACGGCTTCGAACTGGTCACTAGCTTCAGTACGCGCGCCCGCATCGGCACGTTGGTGAGTGATCTGTGGTCCGGGCCAGTTTCGCGCTTCGACCATGGCAACGTCATGATCGTCAATCTCGTCTCCGGCACGCTCGAAAGCGTCACTGATATTACGCTGCTCGGCGGCGCCAATGCGCTCGCAGTGGAAAGCGCGCCGGGCGTCTGTGAAATCCTGCAGGCGGGCTCGGCGGAACTGATCGCGCCGGGCCGCTATCGGCTGACGCGGCTCTTGCGCGGCCAGCGCGGCACTGAAGCCGCGATGGGCAATCCGACGCTGGCCGGCGCGCGAGTGGTGGTGCTCGACAACATGCTCGCCGACCTGCCGGTCACCGAGGCCGATCTCGGGATGCCAATGAACTGGCGCATCGGCTCGGCCTCCAAGCCGGTCAGCGATGAGACTTACGTGGCGCAAACTTTCACGCCACGGGGCATCGGGCTCAGACCGTTCGCGCCGGTCCATGTCGAACAGCCATGGCGCAAGGCTCGTACACCCGGCGACCTCACCATTCGTTGGACACGCCGCGATCGCTCGCTCGCCGCTGACAGCTGGAATGCCGTTGAAATCCCGATGAGTGAGGCCGGCGAATCCTGGCAGGTCGATATCCTCGACGGCGCAACCATCAAGCGGTCCCTGACAACGGCCACCACCAGCGGGGTCTACAGCGCTGCCGACCAGATCACCGATTGGGGCGCGCTGCTCGGGCCGGGTAATTCTCTCGCCGTGCGTATTGCCCAGATTGGGCATTCGTTTGGCGCAGGCGCTGCGCTCACCACCACCCTGTGGTTCTGATTATCGGAGGATCCCATGTCCGACACAACAGTGCATCTGGCGCTGCCCTTCATCATGGCCGCGCAGGCCCAGAAACATGTCACCCATAATGGTGCGCTGCGGGTCCTCGATGGCATCGTGCAGTTGTCGGTCAAGGATCGCGACCTGACGGCGCCGCCCGCCAGTCCCGCCGAGGGCGACCGCTACATCGTGGCCCCTAGCGCCACAAACCTCTGGGCTGGCTGGGACCTGAATGTCGCGCTCTGGACCGACGGCACCTGGCTTCGCCTTCCGCCGCGGACCGGCTGGCGGGCATGGGTGGAGGACGAGGGGTTGCTGCTGGTCTATGACGGCTCCGTCTGGATCGTCACGACGCCAGTCGAGCTGCAGAACATGGTGCTGCTCGGTCTCGGAACGACCGCCGATGCGGCCAATCCGTTCTCGGCCAAGCTGAACGCTGCGCTCTGGACGGCGAGGACCGTGGCCGAGGGCGGGAGCGGCGATCTGTTCTACACCATGAACAAGGAGGCCGCCGGTCGCGACCTCGGGCTCACCCTCCAGACCGGCTACGTCACCAAAGCTCTGGTCGGCCTGTTCGGGACGGATAAGTTCCGGCTAGCGGTTTCGGTCGACGGTTCGACCTTCTTCGACGGGCTGATCGTCGATAACGCCACCGGCATCGTCGACCAGCCCCGGCTGCCGCGGTTCAAGGCCTATACCAATTACGACAACTACGTCGCCGTCGACACCTGGACAAAAATCGCCATCAACAACACCGACTACAACGACCAGAGCGCGTTCGATGCCGCCAACAACCGCTTTGTCGCGCCCGTCGCCGGTACCTACCTGTTCGGCGCAACGCTGCTCTACAAAGTCAACGCCAGCACCACGGCACGGATGCGTGGACGATTGGTGCTGAATGGCACAGCTGAAATCCGAGGATCACGTGGTGAGATATCGGGAGATCACATCTCAGGAGCAACCGCGCTCTGGCTGCAGACCATGGTGGCGCTCGATGCAAACGACACCGTCGAGCTGCAGGGAACGTTTCGCGTAGCGGATGGATATTTCGCAGCCGACCACACCAGCTTTTGGGGGGTGAAGCTCGGCTAATAATACTCGCCTCGCTGGCATCGATATCGACGGGTGGACAAGTACTAACCGATATCGGAGAATGCGTGCGCATACCGGGCACGTGTGAAACCCGTGGAATGCTTCGCGGGATAGGTGCGGCTCATATTAGGCACGCGTTCGAGCAGCTCGGTGATCTGATTTACTGGTATCGATGGGGTGGAAAAAGGGCGTGCCGGGAGTTTCCGTCGGTGCTCAACCGGCACGCCCATCCCACGTCATGACCAGCATAACGCCAGTCATGCAGCCGGCGAAACCTCGCCGGCCTGGTGGGCTCCGAGCGGGTTCGCCGCCATCCCCACCGCCGCACTTGATCCGCCCCATAGTGCGGCTTCTCCTGCGGTCCCCGCGCTTATCGGGTCCGGGTCCCCATCAATTGCCGTGTCAGCTACTCGGCTGCCGCCGGCAAAGTAGATGTCATCTCGGCAATCGACTGGAATTCACCGAGAAACTCCGGCCGGTGCTGCATCAGGTGTCGCACCACGCGCGCATTCCCGAGGAGCTTGGCGAGATATCCCTTGATGATGGTCAGCTGCAGATGATCTTGCCCGTAGGTCTCCTGGATTGAAGTGATGCCCTCTTGCAGCCTCGCAAGCTCGCGTTCCATGCGCGCCATGGTTTCTGGCGTCACTCCTTTTAGGCGCTTTGGTTTCGTCGCCTCGACCAGCTGTGCCTGTGGCGTGCCTGCCAGGATGGCGGAGGCGTAGGCCACCGAATAGTTGTTGGCGTTCACCAGAAGCTCCGAGGCCTCGATTTGCCGTAGTGCCTTCATCTTTCGGAGGACCTCGAACACGGCCGAGGCACAGGGCTTGTCCTTCAGGATCGCAACGGCCTCCTCGCAAATCCCGTCCACCAGGCGAGCCTTGCGCCGGATGCTGCTGGGATTGAGGTCCAGCGCGGCCGCTATCTTTTCCTCCGGAACGCCTCGCTCGATAGCCTTGAGGATCATCCGATGCTCCTGGATCGGAGCGAGACGGCTGATCCGTTTGTTGTAGGTGAAGGCTTCGTCGTCGGTCGAGATGAGGCATTCGACCTGCTCGATGCCGAAATCTTTTAGGATCTCGATCCGGATGTGCCCGTCGAGGAGCAGGAAGGCGTCATCCCTCCCTGAGGCACGCGCGACGACCGGTGGCTCAACCAGTCCGACCTCGCGGACGGATGCGGAGATCTGCCGATACTTCCTGCTGGATTTCACGGAGGAGCCAAGCGCCCGTACGGGCAGGATCGATTGAATAGGTATGGTCACGCAGTCATTCTCGAAGGCGAGAACAACGAGGTCCGATGAAACGCGCTTGCCCGATTTCATGCCCTGGCTCCTTCGCGCAATGCATCGGTGAGATAGGTGGGAAGCGTGTCGAGCCCTTCGGCCCGAAGAAGGGTGAGGAAATGCTCGTCATCACGTAGGCTTCGGAAGGCTTCGACGACGAACATCAACCGACCCTGTGTCAGTTCGGCCTTCTTTATCAGCAGTTTTTGGCGGTCAGCCTCCTGCTGATACGTACGAACGAGAGCGTCGCTGGTGAGGGGACGCTTGGCGCCGTCGTTGCGACCATAGCGATTGTATTTGAGGTGTGGGCCCTGAGACTGGCGTTGCTGGATAAGACGGCGCACTGCTGTTAGTTTCTTCCCGCGCAGCTTTTTCTGGGTATAGGCATCCATAAGTGCACGCTGGGCGCCTTCAGCGCTGGTCTTCGAGATTTCGATGGCGAGGTTGAGCGGCAGCAGGCCGGTCTCCACAGCCGAGACGAGCCGTTCCTCTCCGCGTTCGAGAAGCCCAGCGATCATGCTCACATATTCCGACGTAACACCGATTTTAGCGCCTATCTGCCGGTCATTGTAACCACGCTGGCGAAGCGCCCCTATCTCGCGCATGAGATCGATTGCTCGGTGCTGCCGCCGAGCACAGTTCTCAACGAGGCTCATGACCAGGCATTCACTTTCGTCGACATCGACCACAATGGCCGGGATCGTTGTCTGCTTCAGCTTGATGAAGGCTTCGAGGCGTCCTTGGCCGCAGACGAGATCGTATTCGGTGGGATTGGTGCCGGCGTGCTGGGCCACCGTGATCGGGCGCTTCAATCCAATCCGCGCGATATTCTCGACCATTTCCTCAAAATTACGCCGGTTGCGTACCCGCGGGTTGAGGATGCGGACTCGATCGGTCGGGATCAGCAGCACTTGCTTCGGATCGTGTTCCTGCAATTCGTCCGACATCAGGCTGCCTCCATGGCTTGGGTTCGGCCAGCGAGCGTGTAAAAGAAGTCGAGTGTGTCGAACCGATAGGCGTCCAGCCAAAGCCCGTTCTGCTCGGCGAGACGCAGTCGATCGAGCGTCATATCGATGCTGGGCAGGAGGTAGTAGTCGCGCGGCGCCTCGTTCAGTTCATCCATCCGCACGGCGATGGTGATGTCTGGCATGAGGCCGGCGTCAAGGCAGATACGCCAACGGAGCGATCCAGCCCCTGTTGCATGACAGCGGGCAAGAATGACGGACGCGGTGAATTCGTCGTTGACGCGAATCAGCTCGGTGGCAGGATCCTGCACGGCGGTGCCGCCGCATCGCGTGATGCCTGCCATGATCTCGGCGATCACTTGGGGATGAGCCTGTCGCAGCGCCCGGTTGATCTCGATGTAGCGATAATCGCGCTCAGGCTCATAGCCGATCAGGCGATACGCTCGCAGGAGACTGCCGAAGCGGCTGCGATAGACGCTGGACGAGGGCAGATCATCCTGCTCGTCGATGATCAGGCCTGACAACATACCTTGTCGCTTCAGGATTGCGCGCAGGGCGTCGAGCAGCTCTTCGTCCGTAAAATGGCGGCTGCGCACATCCACGATCTCCCGCGCGCGCAGAAATAGGGCGCGATCGACGATGGCGGGGTAAGCGCCTTCGGCGCGGATCCACATCTCGCGCGGGTTCACCACCCGACGCTGCTTCAGCTTGAACGACACCCTGTTGAAGACGTTGTTGCCGATGTACTTTTCGTTCGTTAGAACCTGATGAACAGTTGCGCGTGTCCATGGCCGACCAAGATCGGTCCGACATCCTTCAGCATTGAGGGTCTCAGCGATCTCACGCTCCAATCGGCCTTCGTCGACGAACATCGTGTACATCCGCTGGACGACACGCTGCTCATCAGCCGGGCCGGGAACCAGGATGACGCGATCGGTTTGGATGCTCTTCTGCTCCCCGCGCGACAATTCACTCTTCGGGTTTCCATGTTCGTCAATCAGCACACGGCGTAGCCCATATCCGGCCGCGCCACCCTGCCGATACCCAAGCTCGACGAGACGGCATTGGCCCGCGAAGACCTTCACGGAGAGCTCGCGGCTGTACTCGCCCGCCATCACCCGCTTGACGGTCTTCAGAAGGTTCGAGCCGATGCTGCCGTCATTTTCGAACTGTTCGCCGCAGTAGTGAACACGGATCCCGGCACGAGAGCAGACATGCTCATGATAGGCGCCCTCATCGGCGTCCTGAAACCGGCCCCAGCGACTTACATCGTAGACAAGGATCGCCTTGAAGTCGGCCCGGCCGGACTGAACCTCAGCCATCAGCGCCTGCAGCGCCTCGCGGCCGTCAAGTCGCAGCCCCGATCGTCCGGAATCCTCGAAGACGCGTAGGATTGTCAGGCCGCGAGCCGTGGCATAGCTGCGGATGACGTCGAGTTGGTTCTCGGTCGAGTATTTCTGATGATCGGTTGACATCCGGACATAGGCCACGGCCGGAATTTCGTCGCCGGTATCGTCGCAGCTAAGCCGATTTTCCGAGTAGCGCCCACTCAACGGTTCGTCCTCACGCTATTTCGGGCGCAAGCCGTCGTTCCCGCAACGCGTCCGGTTCAACTCTCCTTGCTCATTAAAAGCCAAGGAGAGCGGAATGTCGTTTCCGAAAAAGGGCAAGTTCTTTCCAGATCGAAACGGGTTTACTGATAGCTATGAAAGTCAGGATTCCGTCAGCTTCTCGGCCGAGATCGCTGCTGCGCTTCACCGCTCGCTGGGGTCCACTGGTGCCGGAGTGAAAACGGTGGCCGGCTGGACCGGTGCCAATGAGAAGACCGTGAAGAACTGGTTTTCGGGACGTTATGGTCCCAGCGGCGAGCATCTCGCAGTGCTCGTTCGGCATTCCGACGAAGTGCTGAACGCTTTTCTGGTAATGGCGGGGCGGCAGGAGCTCATGGTGGCGACCAAGCTTGCCGCAGCCGAGCAGGCGGTCATGGAATTACTGGCAGCCGTGCGCAGCCTGGCCGACGATGGTGGCGATACTTGGGACGTCAAGCAGAAGCTCAACCCGGCCCGACGACATCGATGACCCTACACGGCATCCAGGTCGTTGAAGAGTTGAGGCGCCAAATCGCAAAATTGAGTGCGGTCGCGAACGTGACCCATGCGAGGTAGGGCACGAGTAGCAACGCTGCTCCAACACGGAGCGGGAGGAAGAGCGCTATCGTCGCAACAATGGAAGCGCGAATGCGATATGCGGACGATTTTCGTAACGCCGTTGATAATCGGCGCTATCTGCGTCTAATCGCGACCGCTGCGATGACGATCCAGACAACAAGACGCAGCGGCATGGCGCCCATGGTACGTGCCTCATAGGCGCCACCATGCCAGACGTGCCACAGGAAGACGGCGAACACTGCGGCGGTCGCCACCGCGATCGCGACGGACAGCACCGGCGCCCACCTTGCCATGCGCCACAGTCCGATGCCCGCCAGCACATAGGCAAAACCGGCGATGAAATTGAACGTCAGGACGAAGGGCACGACAGCGCCCATGTCCACCCCGCCGAACAATGCACGCCCGCCCGAAAAAACGGTCAGGATACCGAAGGTCACGGCAACAACGGCAGCAATCGTAATCGGAAGCGGTCTGTCGGTCATGATCCTGTCGGTCCTCATTCATGCCGCATCCGGCATGTCATTTCAGCTATGACCTTGATGATGGCGGGCGTGATGGTGTGCCGTTGTCGGACTTTTCATAATAGCTCGCGATTGTGGGGTCGAGCGTCGGCGACCTGACCGACGGCGGCTCGAGTTTGCTTTCGGGGTCCTCGTCCTCTCCTGGTCCAAGCCGGATCATGCGGCGTGCGAGCAGAGCGACCAGCCAGAAAATCCCTCCCAGCCCCAGCAATATCAGGGAAAACGAGCTCGGCCCCGGCATCAGATAAGCTTCAGCGGGATTCTCCGGGCGGTACCGCACCTGCACCTTGGCTCCGACCGGATAATCCTCGGACATCGTCCGGGCACCCGCCGAGTTCTGCATGCCGAGATCGTAGGGCTCGGTGCCGTGCCCGATGAACGTCTGGCCGTCCACCGAATAGCGATAATTCACGGCGAATGAATAGCGATGCTCGAGTGTTCCGTCTTTCGCTTTGCGCTCATTGCGCGCGAGGCTCGCATCGATGATCTCAGCTTCGACGCGCGGCCACTGACGCGTCTGCCATCCTTTTGTTGCGGTCCAGGCGCCGAGCGCAAACACGGCGGTTCCCAATACTCCGAGGAGCCATGCCAATCGATAATCGGGGACGTATCTTTGCTTTAACTTGCGTGCCATCTCCGCTCCCTGATCTGTGCCGCCGCGCTGCGCTAATCGGTCTCCATCAAATGGCTCGGGTGGACTGGCAGTTGAGAAAGCTGTTTGTTGCGCCGGTTGCGATTGGCGGGTCCTGCCGGCGCGTGAAGGCCGCAGACACGGTCGGCATGGAACGATCTCAACATCGGCTGGCTCGCTGTGACTTGACCAACCTCGAAATAATCGGGTCGAATGTCTTTTTTTGCTCTTTATCGTATTCGAGACGAAAATACGCCGTTGCATCGTCGCAGACAGGAATGGCGCGCTCATAGAAGATGCGATCGTCTTTGGTCCCCGACCAAACAGCCCAGTTCGCCTTCTGTTTGCGATAAGCGATGATCCAGCCATTGCTGCGGTCCTGATCAATGCGCCAATTGACTTCGGCAGCGAAGCTCCCCTCGGTCAGATAGCTGCCCCAGACGCTTAACCCCGCGCGGCCATCGGGGGATGAGGAGCTGCCGCCGTCGCCGTTCTCCGACTCTTTTACTGCCGTGAAGCCCGGTGGGACGTCGATCCAGTATTGAAACCGGGCATTACCGTATGGTTTCCAATCGGATGCAGTGGCCGGCGTCGTCAAGACAAACAGGGCTAATGAGATCAAAAGCGCTCGTCCGGATAATTTCATCGGCGTATCTCAAAAAACTGCTCGTGTGACATAGCGCGAATCCGAGCTTGATCGCAGGACCAGATGTCTTTACGTCGCTCGCGATACAGGTGTCCTTCCGACGTTCACTGCTCCACAATACCCTTGGCGATCTTGCGGGCCGCCGCGGTCGTGACACCGCCGACCGTCGGCTTGTCCCTGCCGCAGTTGAAGGACGACCGCGCGTCGGCAAGAGCGTGCGCCAACCTGTTGGCATTCCTGTTTGCCCCGACATCGACGGCGCCCATGACGCAGGCGAGGCCGCGTCCGACGCGGATCACAGCCAGAACCTGATCGCCGGCAGCAGGCGTGTCCTCCTTCTGGAATTTCATGCGGATGATCGCAGCGTAAGGTTTGAAGCTCTTACTGTCGCTTACACCACGCCAATCCACGGCGGTACCGGCGGACCACGCCTCGGTGACCCAAACGATCTTTTGCGGAGAGAGCCCCTTTGGCCAGCGAATGCCAATACGCAGCCGGGTGCCCAGCGCGTTGACAAGAACTTGCGCGCCGCCGAGACCAGGACAGGTCTTGAGCTGATCCTCGTCCTCGCCAGCCTCATCGCCGATCGGCGCAAAGATGCAATCCGCGTTGGCGATGGAGGTGAGGCGGCTTTGTCCGGCGGCGGCCGGAGCCGTCCAGCATGCAGTAATCATTATCAGGAGAATGAAGCCCGCGATCCGCATTTGACCTCCAGGTGTTTTTTCGGTTTCTAGCTGGGTCTTTTCTTGCTGGGCAACCGTACGATTATCCTGTTCGATTTTGACAAAGCCGACATTATTCGTGGCATCCGTGGACCGGGCGGCAGGTCCATATCCATGAAGTGATCGGGAAGGGAGGTGTGGCAGTCTAAAGCGCTATTGAACCTATCGATCCATCGCTGCCGCCGCTAGCGACCCGTTGGGAATTCAAATCCCATGGGGGGCGATTTATCCCTTTAACTGCAGCCAGAGCAAAGCCGCTCCGACAGCGGCCGCCAAGATGTTTTCGATAAGCGAGCCCAGACCCCAGTCCATCACGGACAGGCGGGGTGCAAAGGGCGCGTAGTGGATGGTCACGGGGCTGCCGACACCCAGGCGGCCAGGAGAGAAGAAATCCCCGATCCGCTGGCTCGTCCCGGTCCGGAGCGTGCCGTCGGGAAGGCGGAATTCGTAGGTGATGGCGAAGGCGTAACGATTGGGGATGACTTCGTTGCGGTCGCCGAGTTGGCGGCGGACATGCGTGATCCGGCCTTGCGCCTCGGCGCCGGTCAGCGCCACAAGCGGTACGCCTATGCCCCAGATCATCAAGAGGATGCCGAGCGCGCTCAGCAAGGCGCGAGCGGCTCGCCCGAATGCCGACTTTCGCCGCCTCCCGCCCCTCTTAGCGGGCGCGCCCATCGCCAGTTCTCTAGCGGCGAGGATTCGTCACCGTAGTAGTCACCTCTTTGACTTTCGGAATTGCTTTCCTGACGCCGTCGGACACCTTTCTGGCCCAGTCGTTCATCCATTTGTCGTTGAGAATTTTGTCGTATGCGGCCCGCTTGGAATCGGCGCAAATCGCCAATGAGCGCTGCAATGTTTTGCGGGCAGAGGTGAAATTGCCGCCTTTCTCAAGCGCCAGAACCTCGCGCCACAACCGGTCGGCCTCGTTGCGGTTGGGCGAACCAGCCGCGCAACTGGTATCGCGTCCCTGTTTAACGCCTGCCGGCGCGCCGGCGTCTTTGGCCGGTGCGGAAACGGGAGCGATATCGCCCCGGAGCGTGCGACGATACTCCTCGAAATCCGATAGCTGCCGACGATATTTCTCGGAATTGGCGCCATGTACGAGCCGCGTCGAAAGCAGACGTGACATAGCGGCGATGTGGCGCGGATTGTCAGGGTCGAGAACGCCGTCGTTGCGCATCCGCTCCCGAATCGTTTGCATGAAGCGGTCGAGATCGTAGACGCGGGTCTGCGACCAGTCCTTGCCCCAGCGGTCCCGCGCCGTCGAGTCGAGCGCTTCGAGCATGGCGGTCGCTTCCGCCGCCGCCTTGGCGCTCGCAGCCTCGCGAACGGCGGCAACGCGCTCGCGTTCGGCGCGCGCGTCGAAATTGCGGAGGATATCGTCGATCACATCCGCTTCCCTGGCCTCCAGCAGGCGTTCACGCAGGCGGTCGGAAAGCCCTGCGGTGGCGAGCCGGATGGCTTCCTCCTTCTCCGCGGCCAGCTCCATGCGGCGATCGCGAATGATGTAGGAATAGACGCGATCGGATTCGAGCTTGCGCCGGATCTGCTCGCGCTCGTCGGCATCCCCATCGGTGTAACGGCGATAAAGATCTTCGAGGCTATCGTCGGTGAATTTCTCGTTGGCGTATTTCATGACGCCGACCGCCGTCTCGCCGGCGGTAAAGATGGCCGCCGCCGGTGTCGCGGCGATGATCGCGCGCCCGGCGAATTCCATCGCCGCCCGGGTGTCGCCGCCCGCCGCCTGGCCGACCACGTCGGCGATCTCGTTGACCTTCTCGACGCTGCCGAGCAACTCGCCCATCTGCCCGCGCAACTGTGGATCGGAGAGCCCCGCGACCAGCTTCTGACCGAGCGCCAGCGCCACCTGCTGTCCGACGCCTTTCACCCCTTCGGGGTCGCCGAGGACCGTGGCTTTGGCCATGTTGTCGGCGAAGGTGTCGATCTCCTCGGCGGAAAGCGCGACCGTGCCGAGCGCCCGCAACACGCGTTTGTCTGCGCCGGACCGATAGAGCTTCTTGTAGGCGGCGATGATTGCCTGCTTGCTTTGCGCCTTGATCACTTCCTCGCTCTTCTCGGCGACATAGCGTTTGGTGGCGGCGATCATGTCCTGTGCGATGGTCGTCGGCTGGGCGAATGCGCTGATGCAGGACGTCAGCACCGCCGCTCCCAGCAAGCCAAGCACCAGGGCGCGGGACGCCAGCGATCGTCGTGCGGAATGATCCATCATCGGCTTCCTCAACGGGTCTTTTCAAAAGCGTTCATATCCAGGCCCTCGTATGGATCGCGGCTCCGGGCCTGCAACGGTCCGACCGGCGACCAGCCTCCCGGAGGCGAGTCATTGAGGATCAGGTCCGCTAGAAAAAGCTCAAGGATGGGTGTTCCGTCCTCGATCGGCTCTCCTGACGCCCGATACGAAACCGAGATGCGGGAGCCGTCGGGATAGCTGTCCTCAAAGAAAATGTGCTCGATCTCACTGTTCGCGATCCTCTGTCGATACCGAACGGCAGGCGTATCCGCCACCACCACATGTTCGAGTTGCCTCACGCCCTCGCTCGGCATGGGCCGCGCTTCGGGCCACAGGATGACCATGATCTCCGCCCGGTTGTCGGGGCGGATGAAGCCGATGGCTGCTTGGTCTGGATCGGCCCGAACTTCCCATTCCGCCGGCGCGCTGAAGGAGGCGCGGCCGAGAAACAACCGCACATCGCTCTGGTCCCGCACCGGCGGACCAGACCTTTTTTGCGTGGGATTGGCATCAGGCGGGGTCGTCTTGCCGCCCTCCGGGTTTTCGGCGCGCGGCAGTTGCGGAATGTCCCTGAAGTTGACATCGATTTGGTCCTTGCCTGCCAGCGCGACGTCGATGATCAGCTTGTCCCGAAAGGAAACAAAGGAAAACGCAGCGCCGCCGCCGGCTTTCAGCACGTCGTTATAAAGCGGCATGAAGAAGTCGTTGGTGCGACCCTGCGGATCGTAGTCGAAAGTCATCGCAAATACTGGATGGCTCTGGTTGCGGCAGAGCATCGCCCATTCGAGGCGCGCTTCCTTGCGCTTGCCGATGGCGGCGAGGGCCGGATGTGACCAGGAGGCGAGCGCAACGGCTTCGCAGTCCTGCCCGAAATGCGCCGCGACCGCCTGCATCTGCGGTGAAAGCGGCGTCCGCTTGCGTTGCCGGGGCGCAACAGCCGCCGCACCTTGCGGTGTAGTCACCGCGCCGCTTTGGCCTGCCGCTCCTCCGAAGCGAACCCGAGCCAGGATGTCGTCGAAAAGACGGATCGCCGCGCTCGCATCGCGGCCGGGAGTTTCCAGCGAGATCAGGAGCTGGCGCCCGTCCTTCCGCTTTTCGTCAAGGACGGCCGCAACAGTCTGCCTGTTCGGAAAGGAGGAATGCTTCCACGTCGCCCGCTTGCCCCCAACCGTGATGCGCTTGTGGGAGACGATGTCGTTGTAGCCCAGGATTGGTTCGTCCTGCACCCACCATTCGACACGCAATTCGCGCCCGGCGGAATCGGCCAGGATGATTGCGCGGTCGCGAGTGCTCGTTGCGCGCCAGTCTGCCGGGGCTTCGAACGTCACCTCTGCGAGGCGGTGGCTCGTCCAGGTCTGGGCACGGGCCGGCGTGGCCGGCGCCAAAAGCGCCCCGAGAGCTGCGAGCCCCGCCACGATGTTTGTCAGGAATGCCTTCATGTTTGCTCCCCCTCGGCTGCCGTCGGCACGCCCTTCTTCTTCAGGACATGCAGGAGACGCCGCAACGGCTTCTCGAACGCTTCATTCTGGACAACGATGTTTCGCCCATCGGTGAGTTTCAGACAGACGCCCGTCGAATCGCGCGCCAGCATCAACCCGCCAGCCGCCGTCGGGTGTCCGCCAGCCGCTAGCAATGGCGCAAGCACGCGGAGCCAGCGCGGCAGGCCGCGGCGCCAGGGTTCGATCCGGGCGATATCAACGTAGTGGATACGCTGGCGCCGCCAGGCAGTCGCAACCTCCAGCGCATCATCTTCGATCCGCAGCCAGCGGCTCGCATTCCCGGCCGCCACGGCGACCAGCACGAGGCCGCCAATCGCCATGGGCCAGGTAATGATCGCCATGACATGGATGCCGGAGCGCGAAAAGCCGGCGTCCTCGCCTGCCCAGAACGGCAGAGCGATGAAGAAGCCGGTGAGCAAATGGCCGAGAAGATCCGGCCCGAGCACTGCCGGCAGACGATGCGGCGCGAGCGCATCCTGCGGACGAGGCATTGTCGGCAGAAACCAGATGATGATGATGGCAACCGTCACCAAGACCGGCCCGAACAAGCCGCTCCTGATGTGCACAAGGCCGGTCACGAACAGCGCGAGGCTGACGGCTCGCCCGAGACACTGAATCAATCCCCGATTGGTCACTATTGAACGCTTTCACCATCCGGTCTTCAATAAGTATCGCCAGTTGCGCAGGGGGTGCTTTGCGCAAGATCAATCCGGTTGGAGCCTGACGAAAGAGAGGAATATCCCGACCGATGTTGATGCAGCCGGATACTCTGCTTGACAACATTACTTGTCTCCTTATGTGCATCGAGCCATTCATATGCGAATTTATTGCGCCATGGCAGGCGGCAGCAGCGCGATCGCTGGAGCGGTCCCGTAGGCGGCAGGCACCTGTAGGAAGATTTTTCATCTTCCAGCTTTTCCAGGATCTCAAAGCTGAACTGTGCTTCGCCATGTCTGCGCCAAGCCTCAAGCAGTTCCTTGTGGGGGTTCGTGCCCTGTCGCAGCGTGAACCATAAGCGGGTCTGTATGGTCTCGATGTCGGGCCATTGTCCAACCCACCCTTCACCCGAGGCTTCGCAGCGAACCAGATAGATTCCGCCAACGACTTTACGTTCTTTGTAGGCAGCAATGGCGGCCTTGCGCGCCTCGCCCTTCATCTCGTCACTCCTTTCAACCCGTTGCGACACAATGCGGATCGTCTCGCCGTTCCGAAGCCTATGCGGGATAAATATTACACGGGTGATATTGACGCAAGAATTTTACCTGGGTATTAATTAGCTTCACAACTTTGGTGCTGCGAGCGTGTCCAATCCCCTCTCGAAACTCTGCACGGCCTTTGGCGGCCAGCGGCGGCTGTTGACCGGCCCGCTGATCGAAGTGGCTCTCGCCGTCAAAGCGGCAACAGAAAAAGACCCTTCGATCACGGTCCTCGTCTTCGACGACACCACGGGCCGCATCATTGATCTGGATCTGCGTGGCACCAAGGCTGAGGTTATCGAGAGGTTGTCCCAGCCTCCCCGGATCTCCATCGGAAAGTATGGGCGCCGATCAAGTGACGCCTCCGAGCCGACAAAGGACGAGGCTTCTGAACCGCGAGGTCGAGGGCGGCCCAAACTGGGGGTGATCTCGCGAGAGGTGACACTGTTACCGAGACATTGGGAATGGCTGGCCGCCCAACCCGGGGGTGCGTCCGCCGTTCTGAGAAGACTGGTGGAGGAAGCCCGGCGGAACGGAGGAACGCGGCAGCAGCGCCGCGTCGCCCAAGAGGCCGCCTATCGGTTCATGCAGGCGATGGCTGGTGATCTGCCCGGCTATGAAGAGGCGATCCGCGCGCTTTTTGCTGATGATCGTTCCAGGCTGGAGCAATGGATTGCCACGTGGCCGCAAGACATCCGGTTGCACGCCCTGCAGCTGGCGTTCGGCCCGCCCGATCATTCGAACGACAAGACAAGGGACAGAAGGGCAGCGCCGTGAGAGCGCTCACCAAGCCTCACAATCCCGAGCCGACGCAGAACGCTGGCAAACTTTTCGCCCAGCGCGGACTCGAAGGCAGCATTGTCATGCTGAACCTGCTGCGGTTTCCGGAGGCAAGCCAACGGGATTGAGCTGGCCCAGGCAGCTTCGGTGACGAGACCAACGAAACGGTCCTGCCGGGAACGCAGATGATCCGGTGAACGGGTTCGTTCTGCAAAACCGGCAGCGCGCCGCTACCGCGGGATCCGTTTCGACAACCGCGCCGCTGGCCCGCTCAGACCGGATAGCGCAGGATCGCCGCCAGTTCGCCGCCGCCGGGGATCTCGGCCCGCCGGGCGGAAATCACCCGCGCGCCGGTCTCCAGCGCTCGCCGGGCGATCTCGTCCACCACACCGTAATTGATGGCGTCGGCGGTCTCGGCGAAGGTCACGGCACCGGTTTCGTCGTCCACCGTTCCCGGGCGTGTGCTGTCCATGTCGACGATCAGCGTGTCCACCGCGCCGTAGGTGGCGGCGCGCGCGGCCTGCGCCACGTCGGCGGTGGCCCGGCCCTGTGCCTCGCGCTGGGTATAGAGCGCGGCGACTGCCGCCATCTCAGCCGCATAGACGCCGTCGAGCACGGTGCGGGCCGCGGCTGCCAACTCGTGCTCCGGCACATGGTCGGGGCTGCCGGGAATGGTTGCGTCGGTGACGTGCGGATAGCTCGACACCGAGCGGAAGATCGAGGCCAGCGGCTCGGTGGCGGCGATGACCAGCGGCCGGCTGTGGCCGGCGAGCACCGGACGCAGCGCCTCGTCCACGGCGCGGGCATAGCGGGTCAGCAGCGCGTGTTCGCTGGTGGCCTCGCCCGAACGCATCGCGCCGGAACGCTCCAGATGGCTGCGCCGGCCGATGGCCTGGTTGGCGTCGCGCGGCAGGTGCGGCACCTTGACCGCGTGCGGCGGCAGGTCGGCGGAGACCTCGATGAAGCGCACCGCCCCGATGCCGATCGCCAGCACATAGGCGTTGTGCGGGAAGGTGACGGCGCGGATCAGCGGCTTCAGGTGGAAGCGGTCGGCAACCTCCACCATGCTGGTCAGCTTGTTGGCGAGGCGGAAGGTCTGGATCTTCGTGGGGGTGACGAAGATGGCCAGGCTGTTGGCCTGGAACGCCCAGAAATCATCGTCCTCGATCAGTGCGCCGACGCTCTCCTCGATCGGCGCGATCGACCGCTTGTCGATGCCGGCTTCG
Source organism: Bradyrhizobiaceae bacterium (assembly GCA_020544565.1). Lineage (GTDB taxonomy): Bacteria > Pseudomonadota > Alphaproteobacteria > Rhizobiales > Xanthobacteraceae > Afipia. The sequence continues at coordinate 2,983,644 of CP078014.1, read as the reverse complement.
GTCATCTCGGCCACCGCCGCCTTCAACTGGTTCTTCAGCTCGATGCGGTCGGCATCGGTGTCCTGGGTCAGAGGCGTGGTCCGGAGGTAGATCGAAACCGCCGGGCTCTGCCGATACGCGGCCAGCTTCTCGATCTCAGCGCGGGTCGGAAGGTCGATATGCAGCACGACAACACCTACGGTTATGTGTTTCCGGAACGGAAACGCTGGACGCTACTTTCATAGTCCAGGCGGCGGGGAGTGGGAAGGGGCGGGAGGTTATCCCATGGTCAAGGGTGACGGCGCGCGAGAAGCGAGGATGCCCCTTGGAGCGAACGCACATCCGGCGTCACGCGTCACTGCAGCAACGCATCGTTTCAGCGACGCACCGTTGCAGTGATGCAATGTCAATGGCTCGCGCTGCGGCGGGAGCCGGGGCCGGAGGGCGGCGTTTCCTGACGCGGGGCGGGCAGCGCGCTGACGCGGCGTTCGCTGATGCGCTGTGGCGACGATTCGACCTGGCGGATCGCGTCAGGAGATTATCGCCACCACGATCATCCCGATTACGATCAGTATCAGGCCGACCACCAGCATGCGCATCAGACTGGAGCCGGGGCGTTGCTCCATTTCGGGAACGACGAATTGGCTATCCCGAGGATCGGTCATGGCAGAGGTCCTTTTGTCTCGCCCTGCGGGGCAGCCGTCTGCTCGAAGCGAGGAAACAGCACGTCGTTTTCAAGATGAAGGTGCGCTGCGAAGTCGTCGGCGAATTTGGCCGTGCGCTCATAGAGCGCCCGCCACGAGCCGCAGGCATCCTGCGGCGGCTTGAAGCCGTCGGTGAGCTGCTCGGCTGCATGCAACTGCGCGTCCTGATCGTCGTGGTCGTGGCGCATCTGCGTGATCGGCACGGCGAGCCCATTGACGCCCCGCCGCATTGCCGGGAACAGAATCAACTCTTCCTTCTTCATGTGCACTTCGATCTCGCCGAGGATCTGGTGCAGCAGATCTGAGAGACCCCGCGGCACGGCGGCGTGGTCCGCATGGACGGCCTCGACCCTGCGCGCAAGCTGCACCAGTTCCGGCAGCTCGCGGCGATGGGTTTCGTGATAGCGGGTGAGGATGTGATCGATCAGGGCGCCGGTCTCTTGCGGCGCGTCTGCGACGGCGCGGGTCATCGTTGTGGTGGCGATCGTTGCGGTATCACTCATGGCATTTCTCCTTGCTGAGTGTTGTTTCTTGCCGAATCCGGCGGAACGCTCGCCCGCTCCCGACATCACGCGGTGAGGGTCAGCGCCGTTCCGCCTCCGGCATGCCGTTGGCTGCGCTCAGTCGATGTTGACCTCGCTCAGCCACCTGTCCCCGCCATCCATAAATAGGTATTTCAAATGTCAATTTAACCGATTAACATCGGACTTGCAAATGCCGATTTGCACAGCTCCGACGGAAGCCAGCCATGCGTCTCACTCAATTCACCGATTTCGGCCTGCGGGCGCTGATGCGGCTCGCCGCCGATACCCAGCGGTCCTTTTCGACCAGCGACATCGCCACCGAATTCGGCATTTCCCGCAACCACCTGACCAAGATCATCCGCGATCTGGCGGATGCCGGGTTCGTGCGCACCCAGCGCGGCGTTGGCGGCGGTTTTCGCCTCGCCCGCCCGCCGGAGGACATCACCCTCGGCGCGGTCGTCCGCAGCCTCGAGCAGCGGCAGGCGCTGGTCGAATGCTTTCGTGACGACGGCGGTTGCTGCACGTTGACGCCGCGCTGCCGGCTGAAGGGCAAGCTCGCCGAGGCCCGCGAGGCGTTCATGCGCACGCTGGATGAAACCACGCTGGCGGAATGCGCCTATCCGCCGCCCCCGCCATCCCGGCGTGCGGCCGGTGGACGGAGGCTTGCGTCATGACGGCGCTCCGGCAGTCGCTCCGATGGCATCGGACGGTGTATCCGATCGCAGCACCATGTATGATTTTCCGGACATGGTGATCGGTCTCGATCAGGAGGAGCCGGCATGGACGATCCCTCTCAATTGGCGGAATTGATCCTCGATCAGGCCGCGGACGCGGTGATCTACGCCGACCGCGCGGGAACGATCGTGCGCTGGAATGGCGCCTCGACGGCGCTCTATGGCTTTTCGCGGGACGAGGCGCTCGGCCAGAGTCTCGATCTGATCATTCCCGAGCATCTGCGGGCGCCCCACTGGAGGGGCTTCGATGCTGCGATGGCCAATGGCGCCCTGAAGCTCGAAGGCCGCCCGACGCGCACCCGCGCGCTGCATAAGAGTGGCCGCAAGCTGTATGTGGAGATGACCTTTGCGCTCGTGACCAGCGGCGATGGCGGCGAGGTGATCGGCTCGGTGGCGGTAGCACGCGACATCACCGATCGCATGCCGCAAAAGAGCGCGCCGCCCGGCTAGCACGTTTGCGATCAGACGACGACGTCGTCGTCGCGTGCCCGCAGGTCCGCTACATGCCGAGATACGTCTCGCGGACAGCCTTGTCTGCGGCGATGTCGGCCGATGACCCGGCCAGCACCACCCGGCCGCTCTCCAGCACATAGGCGCGACTGCAGACGTCCAGAGCCAGCGAGACGTTCTGTTCGACCAGCAGCGTCGTGAGGCCGCCGGCATTGAGCTCTTGGATCACCTCGAAGATGCGATCGACGATGATCGGCGCGATGCCGAACGAGGGTTCGTCGAGCAGCAGGATGCGCGGCCGGCACATCAGCGCGCGGCCGATGGCCAGCATCTGCTGTTCGCCGCCGCTCAGCGTGCCGGCCTTCTGCTCGCGACGTTCATGAAGGATCGGAAACAGCTCATTGACCCGCTCCAGATCGTCGCGGATCGCGGCGCGATCGCTGCGTAGAAACGCGCCGAGGCTGAGATTCTCACCCACCGTCATGTCGGGGAAAAGCTTGCGCCCCTCCGGGCAATGCACGACGCCCAGCCCGACAATGTCCTGCGGGCTCAGGCCCGCGAGATTCTGCCCGTCGAAGCGGATGGTGCCCGTGGTCGCGATCAGGCCGGACAGCGCGCGCAGGCAGGTCGTCTTTCCCGCGCCGTTGGCGCCGATGATCGAAACCAGTTCGCCGGCTTCGACGGTGAGCGAAATATCGCTGAGCGCGCGCAAATGGCCATAGAACGCGCTGAGGCCATCAACCTCCAACAGTGCCAAGATGTTTCCCCTTGCCAAGATAGGCTTCGATGACGGCGGTGTCCTGAACGACGTCGGCGGGATTGCCCTCCGTGAGCTTCCTGCCGAAATTCATCACCATGACATGCTCGACGAGTTGCATCAGTTCGCGCAGCCGATGCTCGATGATGACCACCGTGACGCCCGCGCGCTTGAGGTCGGTGATGATCGTCGACAGGCGCGCGATGCTCTCCTGTCCAAGCCCGGAGAACGGTTCGTCCAGAAACAGGATCTCCGGCTCGGTCGCGACCGCACGCGCGACATCGAGCAGCCGCAACTCGCCCTGATTGAGGTCGTCGACCAGGACCGCCGCCTTGTCGGCGAGACCGACGCGTGCAAGCTGCTCGCGGGCCCGTGCCCGGCGCGCCTCGGGGCTCTGCAGTTGCGTCCGCATGCGCTGCGCCCATCCCGGGATCATCAGGGTTTCGAGCGCGGTCATGCCGAAGAACGGTTTGACCAGCTGGAACGTGCGGGCAATGCCCATCTCCACCAGCCGGTGCTGCTTTTCTCCCAGGATGTCGCGGTCGCGGAAGCGGACCGAACCGCTGTCCGCGCTCAGGAAGCCCGTCAGCAGATTGAACAGGCTGGTCTTGCCGGCGCCGTTCGGGCCGATGATGCCGAAGATGGTGCCGGCATCGACCTGAAAATTCAGCTCCTGAACCGCCTTCACGCCGCCGAAGTGGCGGGTGAGGTTGGATACGGTGAGCAGCGCCATTTATCCCTCCCGCCCCAACAGAAACCGGCGTAGCCCACGTGCGCGCGCCAGCATCGCGGTATTGGCGACGCCGCTCGGGAAAACATAGATCAGGGCAATGAGCGATCCGGTGAAGATGATCGGGCGATAGACCTCGATCACGCGGAGCCACTCGTTGAAGAAGGTCAGAATGGCCGCGGCGAAAATCGGCCCGAACAGGGATCCGCGACCGCCGGCGACCGCCATCAGCACCACCAGAATGGACAGCGATCCCGCCATCAGTTCCGGGCTGACCTGCATGTGAGTATGCGCGAACATGGTGCCGCCGATCCCGGCGAAGAAGGCGCTGACGCCGAAGCCGACGATCTTGTAGTGCGCCGTATTGATCCCCGAGGCGACCGCCGCGTCTTCGTTATGGCGGGTCGCGCGCAGGATCAGCCCGTAATGCGAGCGCATGAAGGCAGTCATGCAGAACACCGAGACGAACAGCAGCACGACGCAGACCAGAAGATCGGTCTCGACGCTGTCGGTGAACGAGCGGATGCCGGAAATCCCTTCCTCGCCGCCGGTGAACTTCGCAAAAATATACGCGCACTTGAACAGCACGGCGGCGAACACGATGGTCAGCAGCGCGAAATAAGGACCCCGCAGGCGTAGCGCCAGCCAGCCGATGCCGAGCCCCGCGACGGCGGCCAGCGCGCCCGCCGCCGGCACCGTCAGCCACGGCGAAAGGCCAAGGGATTTGTTGAGGATCGCGGCGCAATAGCCGGCGCTCCCGGTGAAGAACGCCAGTCCGAAATTGTCCTGATTGGTCGGTCCGCACAGGATGTCCCAACTGGCGGCAAACTGCATGTAGATCACCGCCAGCACCAGAACTTCCAGCACATAGAAATTGCCGGAGGTGAAGGACAGCGCCACGATGCCTGCGACCATCGCCAGGAACGCCGGCGACATCGCGACGATGACCTCGACAAGGCCGGATGCCGCCCGGCGCAGAAAGGGCAAGGACTGCGACATTGCGTTCTCCTATGCCTGTCGTGCGCCCATGAGACCCGATGGACGGAACAGCAGAATGAGGACGATGATGATCAGGGCGACCAGCTCGCCATACTGATCCGTCAGCGTGAACGTGGTGGCGATTTCCACGAAGCTGAGAAGGAACGCCGCCAGGATCGCGCCGGGCAGGCTGCCGAGGCCGCCGACGATGGCGATCGCAAACGCCTTGATCAGCCAGTAACCCCAGACCGTGGGCGCAACCGTCACGAGCGACGAGACCAGCGTGCCGGCGAGTGCGGCGAGCGCCGCCGAGATCGCAATCGTCAAAGCCAGCACGCGGTCGGGCTTGATGCCGATCAGCACCGCGCCGTCGCGGCATTGCGCCACCGCCTTGATCGCCCGCCCGGTGCGCGACCGGCTGAGGAACAGTTCGAGCGCCGCCAGTGCGATCAACGATACCGGCAACAGCAGCAGCTCCTTGTAGAGAACGCGCACGCCGAGAATATCGACGCTGCCCCGGACCAGCGGCGGAACGCCGGTGCTGGTGACGCCGAAAAACACCTTGGTCAACTGCTCGATGAACAGCGCGAAGGCCAGCGAGATCACCATGATGTAGGAAATGGAATCGATCTTGCGCCGGAACAGCACGAAAAACAGCAGCATCGCGACGACGACCACGCTCGCGATCGCGCACAGGATGGCGGCGGGTAGCGCCAGCACGCCGGCCTGCGCGAACACGAAGTTCAGATAGATATAGGTGAAGTAGGCGCCGAGCATGAACAGCGTTCCGTGCGCCAGGTTCAGAATGCCGCCCACCGAAAACACGAGAACGAAGCCGACGGCGACGAGCGCGTAGACGGAGCCGCGGGTCAGTCCGAGAATCAGGATTTCCATGCCACGCCATCCATCGCCGGAAGGACCGAATCCGCGCCGAAAACCTGACGAAAGGCGGCGCGCAGCTCGGCGTCGAAACAGCGGGCCGTCTCGTCGGACAAGGGCGCGAGCGGCGCGCGGACCGGCCCCGCCGCATAGCCCATATGGCCGAACCATCGCTTGAGGACGGCATTGACGGGACGGCCGCCCTGCAACGGCGCCATGATCCAGCGGAAATAAAGCGAACGGATCGGCTCCAGCGCGCGAAACAGGCGCGCTGCTTCACCGAGATCGCCATTTTCATAGGCGGTGAAATAGTCGGCGATCATTCGTCGGCCCGGCGTCTGAAACAGATAGGGCTCGGGGTCGGCGTAAAGCGCACGCAGATCGAAACGCAGCAGGTTGCCCAGCCAGTGGGATTCGTAAGGGTCGACGATTGCGATGTCCGCCGCGCAGGCCGCGCGGAGCACCTCGGCGGCATCGCCGCCGCGGGTGCATTTGACGCCGCGGATCTGCCCGTCATCGGCGAGGCGCGCCAGCATCGCCGCTGACAGGCCGCCGGTCTGCGCGCCGCCATCGAACATCACAATCGGAGCGCTGCTTGCCTCAGCCACGGCGCGAATATAGCGCTCTACGTCGTCGTCCTGGGTCAGGCCGGCCGGGCGCATCAGAACAATGTGGTGGGCGTCAATGCCTGCGGCGTGTTTGGCGAGATCGATTGTCTCGGCCAGGCTCTGCGCGTTCACAACGACGCCGACCTTCATGCCGCCGGCGCTCGCCAGGGTTGTCTCCAGAACGTGCTTGCGCTCATCCGTCGTCAGCGACCACTGCTCCGCGATCAGGCCGTTGCAGAAGATGCCGTCGAGGCCGATATCGCCGTGGAAGCGCCGCGCGTTGTGTTCGACGCCCGCGAGGTCGAGCGCGCCGTCTGCGCGGAATGGGGTCGGCACCGAGGCCCAGATCCCGTCGAGAAAAGTGCGAAAACCTCGCTGCTGTCCGGCGCTCCGTGTCGTCGACATAAGCAAGCGCTTTCTCCGGCGAGGTCAGGGTTCGGGCTTCATTGGAGCTTGACTGCACCATGGATTTCCCGCAAAGTCAATAATCATTATGATGATTATGCTGATATGGACAAGCCCGTCTTCAAACCGACCCCGCGAACGCTGGTGCGCCGAAAGCGCGCCGATCTGATCGTCGAGGAGATCAAGCGCTGGATCGTCGCCGGCGAGTTGCGCCCGGGCGACCGGCTGCCGCAGGAAACGCAGCTGGAGGAATTGCTGCAGAGCAGCCGCGGCACGGTGCGCGAAGCTCTCAAGGTGCTCGAGTCGCAGGGGTTGATCGAAATCACCCGCGGGGCCAAGGGCGGAGCACGCGTCTCGAACGTCTCCTACGAGAAGACCAGCAGCGCGCTGCGCAATTTTCTCTACTTCCAGCCTCTCACCTGGTCGGACATCTACCGCGTGCGGGAACGGCTGGAGCCGATGATGGCCGCGTCGGTGATCGACGTGCTGACCCCCGCCGATATCGCGGCCCTGCGCCAGACAGTCGAGACCTGCAAACTTGGCATCGCCGGCGAGGTCGACCCGCGAACCCACCGGATCGCCGAACTGGAATTCCACTCCATCCTGTCGCAGGCCTGTGCCAATCCGCTGCTGCGCCTGCTGTGCCGTTTCATCAATGACATGCTGCGCGACCTCTCCATTTCCGACCCGCGCAGCATCATCCTTCCGAAAAACTCGAATTTCGCCGTCGAGGCCGTGAGGTTTCATTCGGCGCTGATCGACGCATTCGAGGCAAAAGATGCGGAACGCGTCCGCACTCTGATGAATCAGCATGTGCACGACGCGGGTTGCATCGTGTCGCAACGCGAGGAAGAAATTGATCAGGACGATCTCCTGATCGCACTGCCGGTCGAGACTCTCCGTCCCCGACGGAAAATCGAGCGGCGCGGGCCCGTGGCTCCGAAACCAAAGCCGCGAAAAACCAAGGTCAACAAATAACTCTGGAGAGGTGACGCGTTATGCTGGATTTCAAAACCTGGAATGCGATTGCCGGCGCCGTTCTGATATCGGGCGTCGTGCTGTCCGGACCCGCCCGGGCTCAGGAGACCATCAAGGTCGGCGTGATCGCGCCCTACAACACCCCGCCCGGCGAAGGTCTTCTCAACGCCGCGCGCATGGCCGCCGAAAAGATCAATGCCGGAGGCGGCATCGCCGGCAAGAAGCTGGAGCTGATCTTCGCCAACGACGAATATAAAGCCGATGTGGGCGCCAACGCCTACAAGAAGCTCGCGCTGTCGGACAAGGTCGTCGCGGTGGTCGGAACGGCGTCCAGCGGCGTGTCGATGGCCATCGTCGATCAGATGGCCCGCTACAAGGTGCCGATGATCTCCACCGGCGCGGCGACCCTGCAGCTTTCCGACAAGGTGGCCAGCGAGAAGGACCGTTACAAGTACTGGTTCCGGGTGATGCACACCACCGACAACATCGCCGCGTCGGTCGGCGACTTCGTCGTCAACTATCTGCGCAAGGAGAAGGGCTTCGACAAGGCCGCGATCCTGTCCGAGAACGCGGTGTGGGCGCAGGGCGTGCTTCCCGCCATCCGCAAGCTGATGGCGGACAACGGCATCAAGATCGTCGCCGAGGAGTCGTTCGATCTCGACACCAAGGACTTCAAGCCGATGCTGACGAAGATCGGCGACAGCGGCGCCCAGTTCATTCTGGACCTGTCGTCGCATGTCGACGGCGCCATCTATGTGAAGCAGTGGGGCGACCTTCGCGGCCCGCCGATGGTCGGCCTCAACGCATCCGGCACCTCGTCGCGCTTCTGGAAGGACACCGATGGCAATGCGGTCAGCCATGTCGACCTGATCCAGGGCAGCTACCGGGCCGCGCTGACGCCGAACACCATCGCATGGTATGACGCCTATCAGAAGCAGTTCACGGTCTCGCCGGACTACACCAGCGGCTATACCTATGATGCGCTCTTCATTCTGAAGGAGGCGATCGAGAAGGCGAAATCGACCAAGCCGGACGATATCGTCGCCGCGCTGGAAAAGACCGACTTCACCGGCGTCGCGGCCCGGTGGGTGTTCGAGGACAATCACAACTCGAAGTTCGGGCCGGGCTATCGCGTGATGGGCATGACGCAATGGCGCCCGGATGGCTCGCGCGACGTGATCTGGCCGGCCGGAATCAAGACCGGCGACTACAAGGCGCCGCCCTGGCAGAAGTGACGGCGGCACCGGGGATTTCAGGCGCGAGGTTGGCCATTGAAATCCCCGTTGCGTTGCACTGTTGCACCGCACTGAATGTCCGGGATCGTGCTCAGCGACCCCGGATCGCTGTTTCCGAGATCGGCCCTCTCGCACGACGCAGACGCATCGGGCGAGCGGCCCTCATCGCTACGCCGCGTGCGGCTTGAACGTCACTGGAATCCGCAGATAGTGAACGCCATTGTCTTCCGCCGGCGGAAACGCGCCGGCGCGGATATTGACCTGAATCGACGGCAGCAGCAGCGTCGGCGCCGACAACGTGGCGTCGCGCTTGGTGCGGGCGGCTACGAATTCCTCCTCGGTCTTGCCCGCGCCGACATGCACGTTGCGTTCGCGCTGCTCCCGCACCGTGGTTTCCCAGGCATAGGTGTCGCGGCCCGGCGCCTTGTAGTCATGGCACATGAACAAGCGCGTCTCCGGCGGCAACGCCAGCAGCTTCCAGATCGAGCGATAGAGCTGGCGTGCGTCGCCGCCGGGAAAATCCGCCCGCGCAGTGCCGTAGTCGGGCATGAACATGGTGTCGCCCACAAATATGGCGTCGCCGATCCGGTAGCTGACGTCGGCGGGCGTGTGGCCCGGAGTGTAGATGGTTTCGACCGTCAGGTTGCCGATGTTGAAGATCTCGCCGTCCTTGAACAGGTGGTCGAAATCGCCGCCATCGGGCTTGATGTCGGTGGCGTTGAAGATCGGGCGGAAAATCCGCTGCACGTCCTTGATGTGCTCGCCGATGCCGATCCTGGCGCCGGTCTTGGCCTTGATGTAAGGCGCGCCCGAGAGGTGATCGGCATGGGCATGGGTTTCCAGCGCCCAGACGATGCGCAAGCCGCGGTCCGAGACCACTTTCAGGATCGCCTCGACCGAGCGGGTGTCCACTTCGCCCGATTTGGGATCGTAGTCGAGGACCGGATCGATCACCGCGCACTGTCCTGTCGCGGGGTCGGCGACCAGATAGCTGATGGTGTTGGTCGGTTCGTCGAAGAAGGCCTGGATGTCCGGCTTGTTGGTCATGGTTCGTCTCTTTTCGTCGTCGCGGGTCGGTCGATTGGCCTATATTATCGCGGTGGCTGGAGATTTCCATGACGCTTTGAACCGCAGGCGGCGGCGCGGGTCTGCGGCAGGCACGAAGCTGTGGAATGACGCGCCTTTCCAGGCTCCCACCATGACATCGCAGCTATTGTAAGCGGGCCGAGGGCTCTGTTCCCGCCACGGTTGAAAGAGTGACCATGATCTCGTTGACGCAGGCGCTTCTCGGCGGCGTATCCGGAATATTCGTCGGCTTCTCGCTGGGGCTGATCGGCGGCGGCGGCTCCATTCTGGCGGTGCCGCTGATGGTCTATCTGGTCGGCGTGCCGAGCGCCCATGTCGCCATCGGCACCAGCGCGCTCGCGGTGGCGGCGAGCGCGGCTTCGAGCCTCGCCATCCATGCGCGGGCCGGCACCGTGAAATGGGGCTGCGCCCTCGTGCTCGCCGGTGCCGGCGTGGTCGGCGCGATTGTCGGCTCCCACCTTGGCAAGATGGTGGACGGCCAGCGGCTGTTGACGTTGTTCGCGCTGCTGATGCTGGTGATCGCGGCGCTGATGCGGCGGCGGCGCGCCCATGGCGGCGATCCGTCGGTCAGGCTGACCGCGGCCAATGCGCCGAAGCTCGCTGGCGTCGGGCTGCTGACCGGAATGCTGTCGGGGTTTTTCGGCATCGGCGGCGGTTTCCTGATCGTGCCGGCGCTGGTGTTCGCCACCGACATGCCGCTCGCCTATGCGGTGAGTTCGTCGCTGGTCGCGGTGCTGGCCTTCGGTCTCACCACCGCGGCGAGCTATGCGGCGTCGGGGCTCGTGAACTGGGGGCTGACCGCAGTGTTCATCGCTGGAGGTCTCGCCGGCGGGCTGATCGGCGTCAAGGCGTCGCAGAGCCTTGCCGAAAAGCGCACCGCGCTCAGCGATGTGTTCGTTGTCGTGATCTGCTGCGTCGCGTTCTACATGCTTTACAGGAGCTGGGCGTGACGCCGCCGCGCGTCAATACGCCGGTCTGATCCACACCCGGTTGTCGTGAACCGCCGCGCCGCCATAGGGCGCGACGGGGTCCGCGCCGGTCAGCGTGTTGATGCCGCGGCCGTCCTCATAGGCGGTATTCGGCCAGATCGATTCGGCGATCAGCACGCCGCGCCGCACGCCTTCGAACAGCTTGGCGTGAATGCGCACCTGGCCGCGGTCGTTGCCGAGCATCACCTTGTCGCCGTCGGCGATCGACCGCGCTGCCGCATCGTCGGGATGGATCATCACCGTGGGCCGCTGCTCGCGGCCGAGCGAGCCGGGCGTCTCCGTGAACGTCGAATTCAGGAAGGTGCGCGCGGACTCATGGCGAAGCCGCGATGCTCGGCTCCGACCCGTCGGGCGAGGTCCGCGACCATCTCGTGATTGGAGCGGCACTCCCCCGGCGGTTCGATCAGCTTCGGCCCGGCAATGATGTATTGATGGCCGCTGCCCTGATAGATGTCGTCGTGCTCCATGAACATGGTGGCCGGCAGCACCAGATCGGCGGCTTTCGCGGTCTCGGTCATGAACTGCTCGTGCACGCAGACGAACAGGTCGTCGCGCGCGAAGCCCTGCTTGACGCGGGTCTGGTCCGGCGCGACCGACACCGGATTGGTGCTCTGGATCAGCATCGCCGTTACCGGCGGCCCGTTGAACAGCGCGTCGGCGTCGCCGCACAGGATCGCGCCGATCTGCGACTGGTCGAGGGCGCAGACCGACGGGTCGTGCCGGTCGAGGCCCTCGATCAGCGTCTTGTCCCAATGGTAGATCGCGCCGTTGTTGTGGAACGCGCCGCCGCCCTCGTGCCGCCATGCGCCGCTCACCGCCGCGATGCAGCTTGCCGCATGCATGTTGGCCGCGCCGTTGCGCGAACGCGAGAAGCCGTAGCCGAGCCGGAAATAGGTGCGCGGCGTGGCGCCGACCAGCGCGGCGAACGCCTCGATCGTTTCCACCGGGCAGCCGGTGATGGCGGACGCCCATTGCGGGTCGCGGCTGCGTAGGTGCTGTTCCAGCTCATGCGGCGCGTCGGTGAAGCGTTCGAGGAAATCGCGATCCGCGTTGCCGTCGCGAAACAGGCAGTGCATCACCGCGCAGGCGAGCGCGCCGTCGGTGCCCGGCCGCAGCAGCACGGGGAGATCGGCCTGCTCCATGGTGCCGTTCATGTAGACGTCCACCGCCACGATCTTGGCGCCGCGCTCTTTGCGGGCGCGGGTGGCGTGGGTCATCACATTGACCTGGGTCGAGACCGCGTTGGTGCCCCAGATCACCACGCAATCGGCTTTCGCCATCTCGCGCGGATCGGGCCCGGCGAGCCGGCCGGTGCCGGCGATGAATCCGGTCCATGCCGGGTTGACGCAGATGGTGGAGTGGAAGCCGGAATAGTTCTTGGCGTGGCGCAGGCGGTTGATGCCGTCGCGCATCAACAGCCCCATGGTGCCCGCGTAATAGTATGGCCACACCGCCTCGCTGCCGTAGCGCGCCTCGGCCGCGTTGAACTTCTCCGCGACGAGGTCGAGCGCGTCGTCCCACGAGATCGGCGCGAAGGCGCCGGAGCCCTTGGCTCCGGTGCGGACGAGGGGCTTCGTCAGCCGGTCGGGGTGGTGGATGCGTTCGGCATAACGCGCGACCTTGGCGCAGATCACCCCGGACGTGTAGGCGTTGTCCCTTGCCCCGCGCACCCGGCCGATGGTGCGCTCGTCGAGCACGTCCACCTCCAGCGCACAGGTCGAGGGACAATCGTGCGGGCAGGCGGTGGCGGCGGTCCGGCGGGCCATCGTGCGAGGGTCGGGCATCTGGTTCATGGCACGACCTTAGCTGCACGCCGGGGGCATGCAAGGCGCGGCGCTGCGCCGATGCCCCCATTTCAAGGCATGGCGGAACAGCGTCTTGCGGGCTTAAACCTGCCCGCAGGGATGTGTTAGAGGGGGCGCTCGCCGGGGCGGGAGCGTCGTCCGGTGAGCAGTTTCGTTCGCATGCGCCCCAGGGTGTCGCGTATCCGGACAGGCTTGAGGGAGCCGCGATGAATATTCTGCCGTCCAATCTGCGCTTCGGCGCCGGCCAGTCCGTCAAGCGCCTGGAGGATCAGCGCCTCGTCACCGGGCAGGGCCGCTTCAGCGACGACCGGGCGCAGGACGGCGCGCTGTGGCTCTATGTGCTGCGTTCGCCCCATGCCCATGCCCGGATCGTCGCGATCGACGCCGACGTCGCGCGGGCCATGCCCGGGGTCGCCGCGGTCTATACCGGCGCGGATCTGGTTGCCGACGATATCGGCACCATCCCGACCCTGCCGATCTTCAAGCGGCCGGACGGATCGCCGATGGCCGCGCCGCCGCGCCGGCTGCTGGCGCACGAGGTCGTGCGCTTCGCCGGCGAGCCGGTCGCCGCCGTGCTGGCGTCCACGCGGGCCGACGCGCAGACGGCGGCTGAAGCGATCGTGGTGGATTACGAGGAACTGCCGGCAGTGATCAGCCCGGTCGAGGCGGTGAAGCCCGGAGCGCCGGTGGTGTGGCGTGACGCGCCCGACAACGTCGCCGCCGGCGCGAGCTACGGTGATGCGGCGGCGACCGACGCCGCCTTCGCCGCCGCCGCCCATGTGGTCACCCTCGATGTCGCCAGCCAGCGGCTGGTGCCGTCGGCGCTGGAACCGCGCAGCACCATGGCGGAGGTCGATAGCAAGACCGGCCGCCTCACGCTTCACGTCCAGAGCCAGACTCCGACCGCGACCCGCGACATCCTCGCCGATGTGGTGCTGAAGCGCCCGAAGGACAGCGTCCATGTGCTGGTCGGCGACATCGGCGGCGGCTTCGGCCACAAGGTCAATCTCTATCCGGAGGACGGCCTCGTCGCCTACGCGGCGGTGAAGCTCAAGCGTGCGGTGCGCTGGCGCGGCGACCGCATGGATGATTTTCTCGGCGGCCATCATGGTCGCGATCTCACCTCCACCGCGGCCTTCGCGCTTGACGCCAGGGGCCGGGTGCTGGCGTTCCGCGTCCGCTCGCTGGGCGGCGTCGGCGCTTATCTGACCGGCGCAGGCGTCATCATTCCGCTGATGCTCGGACCGTTCGTGGCCACCGGCGTCTACGATCTGCCGCTGGTGCATTTCGACATCAGGGCGGTGATGACGCATACCGCGCCGGTCGGCCCCTATCGTGGGGCGGGACGGCCGGAGGCGGTGTTCATCGTCGAGCGGCTGATGGATGCCGCCGCGCGCCAGCTCGGCATGGACCCGCGCCACATCCGCAAGGTGAACGCCATCAAGCCGTCGCAGATTCCCTACACCAACGCCGTCGGTCAGGTGTATGACAGCGGCGCGTTCGCGCACATGCTCGATCGCGCGTCGAAGCTCGCCGACTGGGACGGCTTTGCCGCGCGCAAGCGGGCCGCGCGGAAGAAGGGCCTGCTCTACGGCCGCGGCCTCACCAGTTACATCGAATGGACCGGCGCCCGCGTCCACACCGAGCGGGTGACGCTGCACGCCACCGCGGAGGGCCGCGTCGTTCTCCAGTCCGGCACCCAGGCGATGGGGCAGGGGCTGCAGACGAGTTATTCGCAGATGGTCGCCGCCGCCCTCGGCATTCCGATCGACCGCGTCGATGTCATTCAGGGCGACACCGACAAGGCCACCGGCGGCGGCAGCGTCGGGTCGCGGTCGTTGTTCGTCGGCGGCACCGCTGCAATGGTCTCGACCGCCGACCTGATCGCGAAGGCGCGCGAGAAGGCGTCCCACAAGCTCGAAGCCGCCCTTGATGACATCGAATACGGCGACGGCATGCTCACGGTGGTCGGCACCGACCGCCGCATCAGCCTGTTCGATCTGGCGCGGGACGAGACCGATGCGCGTCTGACGGTGGACAGCAAGGGCGAGGTCGACGGGCCGACCTGGCCCAACGGCGCCCACATCTGCGAGGTCGAGATCGATCCGGACACCGGGGTGACGCGGGTGGTGCGCTACACCACGGTGGACGACGTCGGCGTCGCCATCAATCCGATGCTGGTCACCGGGCAGGTCCATGGCGGCGTGGCGCAGGGCATCGGCCAGGCGCTCTACGAGGGCGTGACCTACGATGCCTCGGGGCAGCTGCTCACCGCGAGCTATCAGGATTACTGCATCCCGCGCGCCGGCGACATTCCGCACATCGAGGTGACGCTGGATGACTCCGCGCCCTGCGTCACCAATCCGCTCGGCGCGAAAGGCTGCGGCGAATCCGGCGCGATCGGCGGGCCGCCCTGTGTCGTCAACGGCGTGATGGATGCGCTGAGCGATCTCGGCATCGGCGCGCTGCAGACGCCGCTGACGCCGCAGAAGATTTGGGAGGCGATCCGGCAGGCCAGGGCCGAACGCGCGGCGTGAGACCGTGGGCTGTTTGAGATTGAACCGGAAGCTCGCCCATTGTCATTGCGAGCGATAGCGAAGCAATCCATCAATGCCTGCAACCGGCGAAGGATGGATTGCTTCGTCGCTCACGCGCCTCGCAATAACGGGGAAAAATCGTGCGAGGTTGTTGCCCTCACAACCGTAGAGAAGACTGGATGGCCGGGTCATAGGCGAGCACGATATTCCGCCGCTTCTCGAACGGTCCGTTCTACCGCGGCCCCTCGCCCAAGGCGCGCAACGCCGCGAGCCCCTCACGGTAGGTCGGATAGGCCAGCGTGACGCCGAGTTCGGTGCGCAGGAGGTCGTTCCGCACCCGCTTGTTCTCGGCATAGAACGAGCGGCCCATGGCGGTGAGGTTGGCATCGTCGAGGGAGATTTCCGGCGGCGGCGTCACGCCGCACAGCTTCGCCGCATGGGCGACCACGTCCTGCGCCGGGGCCGGCTCGTTGTCGGTGACGTTGTAGATCGCGCCGGCGCGCGGATGCGTCAGCGAGGCGTCGAGCACGCGCGCGATGTCCTCCACATGGATGCGGTTGAATACCTGCCCCGGCTTGACGATGCGTCGCGCCGTGCCGTTCGCGAGTTGCGCCAGTTGATTGCGGCCGGGGCCGTAGATGCCGGCGAGGCGAAAAACCTGCACCGCGATAGTGTTCTGCGCGCCGAAGGAGAGCCAGGCCCGCTCGGCTTCCGCGCGCTCGATCGAGCGGGCGTTGGTCGGCGTCGCCGGCGTCCGCTCATCGACCCAAGCGCCGCCGTGATCGCCATAGACGCCGATGGTGGAGAGATAGCCGATCCAGCGCAGATGCGAGGCGGCGGCGATGCGCGGTCCATAGGCCGCCAGCACCGGATCGCCGGATGTGCCGGGCGGCACCGAGATCAGCAGCGCCTCGCAGTCCTTGAGAGCGGCGTCGATGGCGCCGTCGCGGCCATCGGGCCCGAATACATGCGCGGCGATGCCTCGGGCGGACAGCGTTTGCGCTTTCTCGCGCGTTCGCACCGTGCCGGCGACATGATCGCCGCGCGCGCCGCGCCGTGCGGCGAAATAGCCGGCGCTGAAACCGAGGCCGAACACGAAGAGATTCACGAAAGGCTCTGTTCAAAAGGAGCGTCGCCACGTACCTATCGGCTCACCGAAAGGCTTTCAAGACAGGAGCGCCGGATTGGGCGACTACGATCCGCTTCGCGATTATCTCTCGCGCCAGACCGCAACTGAACTGATTCTGACCTTCGATCAGATCGAGGAGATCCTCGATTTTGCGCTGCCGCGTGCGGCGCAGCGCGCGTCGTGGTGGGAGAAGGAGCGCAGCCCGGAGAATGCCCGCCCGCAGCGCGATGCCATCCGCGACGGCGGCTATGAGGCGACGCGCCTTGCCGACGGCCGGGGCGTGCGCTTCCGCCGGCTGTCGGCCGGGCGCTACAAGTCGTGGCTCTGAGCGACCGCCGTCTTTGTGCGGCGCAAAAAAGTTTGCGCGGATTGCAATCTCCCGCTGCGAAAGTTCAATGCCTTGTTGGGCGATGATCCGGCTATATTGAGCGGCCTCAAACATAAGAATGATCAGGGAGTTTTTCATGACATCGAAATTTCTCGCGGCCGCCGTCGCGGCATTCTGCGTGACGACGGCGCTGCCGGCGTGGGCGGACGTCAAGATCGGCATTCTCAATGATCAGTCCGGCGTCTATGCCGATTACGGCGGCAAGACGTCGATCGAGGCCGCCAAGATGGCGGTGGAGGATTTCGGCGGCACGGTGCTGGGCGGCAAGATCGAGATCGTGGCCGCCGACCACCAGAACAAGCCCGACGTCGCGGTCAACATCGCGCGCAAGTGGTATGACACCGATGGCGTCGACATGATCACCGAGCTGACGACCTCTTCGGTCGCGCTCGCAGTTCAGGAACTCACCAAGGAAAAGAAGAAGGTCAATATCGTGGTCGGCGCGGCGTCGTCGGCGCTCACCGGCGCGTCGTGTTCGCCTTACGGCTTCCATTGGGCGTTCGACACCCACGCGCTCGCGGTCGGCACCGGCGGCGCGATGGTGAAGGCCGGCGGCGATAGCTGGTACTTCCTGACGGTGGATTACGCCTTCGGCCATGCGCTGGAGAAGGACACCACCGATATCGTCAAGGCCAGCGGCGGCAAGGTGCTCGGCGCCGTGCGCATCCCGCTCAATACCTCGGACTACTCGTCGTTCCTGCTGCAGGCGCAAGGCTCCAAGGCCAAGGTCGTCGGCCTCGCCAATGCCGGCGCCGACACCATCAACTCGATCAAGCAGGCGGCGGAGTTCGGCATCGTCACCGGCGGCCAGAAGCTGGCGGCGCTGCTGCTGACGGCGTCGGAAGTGCATGGCCTCGGCCTCAAGGCGGCGCAGGGCACGGTGCTGACCGAGAGCTTCTACTGGGACCTCAACGACAAGACCCGCGCTTTCGGCGAGCGCTTTTACAAGCGCACCGGCCGGATGCCGAGCATGATCCAGGCCGGCACCTATTCGGCGACGCTGTCCTATCTCAAGGCGGTGAAGGCCGCCGGCACCAAGGACAGCGATGCCGTGGTCAAGAAGCTGAAGGAACTGCCGGTGGACGACGCCTTCACCACGGGCGGCAAGGTGCAGGCCAACGGCCGCATGGTCGCCGACCTGTTCCTGTTCGAGGTCAAGAAGCCGGAGGAGAGCAAGCGCCCCTGGGATTACTACAAGCTGCTCGCCAAGGTGCCCGGCAACACAGCGTATCCGACCGCGCAGGAGAGCGGCTGTCCGTTCACGAAGTAAGATCAGCCCCGCTTGTGGCGGCCCGGTGCGGATTCGCGCCGGGCCGTCGCGTTTTTCCGGTGTATTGGAGAGCCATCCCATGTCGGTCCGTATCGTCGATGTCCGCGAGATCACCAGGCCGATCGCCTCGCCGATCCGCAACGCCTATATCGATTTCTCCAGGATGACGACGAGCCTCGTCGCGGTGGTCACCGATGCGGTGCGCGACGGCCGGCGCGTGGTCGGCTACGGCTTCAATTCCAACGGCCGTTACGGACAGGGCGGCTTGATCCGCGAGCGCTTCGCGCCGCGGCTGTTGGAGGCCGATCCGGCCTCGCTGCTCGACGAGAGCGGCGACAACATCGATCCCGACAAGGCGTGGGCGGCGCTGATGGCCAACGAGAAGCCCGGCGGCCACGGCGAGCGTTCGGTTGCCGTCGGCACCATCGACATGGCGATCTGGGACGCGGTGGCGAAGATTGCGGGCAAGCCGCTGTTCCGCCTGCTGGCAGAGCGCCACGGCCGCGACGCCGATCCGCGCGTGTTCGTCTACGCGGCCGGCGGCTATTACTATCCCGGCAAGGACAATTCCGCGTTGCGCGCCGAGATGCGCGGCTATCTCGATCGCGGCTACAACGTCGTCAAGATGAAGATCGGCGGCGCGCCGATCGCCGAGGATCGCGCGCGCATCGAGGCGGTGCTGACCGAGATCGATGGGCAGGCGCAGTTGGCGGTGGACGCCAACGGCCGCTTCGATCTCGAAACGGCGATCGCCTACGCCAGGATGCTGCGCGACTATCCGCTGTTCTGGTACGAGGAGGCGGGCGATCCGCTCGACTTCGCCCTGCAGGCGGCGTTGGCCGAATTCTATCCCGGCTCGATGGCCACCGGCGAGAACCTGTTCAGCCATCAGGATGCGCGCAATCTCATCCGCTACGGCGGCATGCGGCCCGACCGCGACTGGCTGCAGTTCGACTGCGCCCTGTCCTACGGCCTGTGCGAATATCTGCGGACGCTTGAGGTGCTGCACACCGCGGGCTGGTCGCCGTCGCGCTGCATCCCGCATGGCGGCCACCAGATGTCGCTGAACATCGCCGCCGGCCTCGGCCTCGGCGGCAACGAGAGCTACCCCGACCTGTTCCAGCCCTATGGCGGCTTCCCCGACGGCGTGCGCGTCGAAGCCGGCCATATCGTCATGCCCAATCTCCCGGGCATCGGTTTCGAGGGCAAATCCGACCTCTATGCCGAGATGAAGGCGCTGGCGGCGTGACGCGCCGCTGCGGCGGATCAGCGCGGCGTTGGCAACGTCGTGCCGCATCGGCCGCGCGCAGGCCCCACGGACTGCGATTGCAGATTAAAACCCTTCTAATCTGAGGCCGGATTGCGCTTCTTTGGCTTGATCGCGGGCTATCATCAGTCCAGTTGATGACGCATGGGATACGCGACATGACCGTGATCGATGATGCAGGGGCGAGGGTGCCGCACACCACGCTGGGCGCGGCCGAGCGCGGCTTCCGCGGCCGGATCGGCGCCATCGCGGTCGCCGCCGACCACAACGGCGTGCCCGCGGCCGAGATCGAGCGACGGCTGCTCGAACTCGGTTTCGTCGAGGGCGCGACGGTGGAAGTGCTGCATGAGGGGCCGGTCGGGCGCGACCCGATCGCGGTGCGGGTCAACAACACGACCATCGCGCTGCGCCGTCGCGAAGCGATGGCCATCCACGTGACCTGATCGGACAGACGACATGACGATTGTGACGGAGCCGGGGGCAAGGCGTTTTGCCCTGGTCGGCACGCCTAACAGCGGCAAGACGGCATTGTTCAATGCCCTGACCGGCAGCCGCCAGAAGGTTGCGAACTATCCGGGCGTGACGGTGGAGCGCAAGTCCGGCCGGTTCCAGACCCTGTCGGGGCACTGGGTCGACCTGCTTGATCTGCCCGGCACCTATTCGCTGCGCGGACGCAGCCCGGACGAGGACATCACCCGCGATGCCGTGCTCGGCCGCCTCAAGAACGAAACGCCGCCCGATCTTCTGCTCTGCGTCGCCGACGCCACCAATCTGCGGGTGGCGCTGCGGCTCGTGACCGAACTGAAGCAGGCCGGACGGCCGATGCTTCTGGTCCTCAACATGATCGACATCGCGCGCCGCCGCGGCATCGACATCGATCTCGACAAAATGTCGGCCGAACTCGGCATTCCGGTGGTGACGTCCACCGCGGTGCGCCGCGCCGGTCTCGACGACCTGCTGCGCCGGCTCGACCAGCTTGCGGCCGGCGGCGCGGGCCACGCCGTGGCCAGCACGTGGACGCCGCCGAGCAACGCCGATCTGCGCGCGGCGCAGCGCGAGGCGGATCGGGTCATCGCCGCGGCCGTCAGCGAGCCGAAGCGGCCGGAGACGCTGACCGGGCGCGTCGATGCGGTGCTGCTGCATCCGGTGGCGGGTCTCGTCATCCTGCTGTGCGTATTGTTCGTCATGTTCCAGGCGGTGTTCGCCTGGGCCCAGCCGGTGATGGATCTGATTTCAGGGGGCTTCGAGGCGCTTGGCGCGCGTGCGCACGACCTGTTGCCCGACGGCCTGCTGCAGAGCTTCATCCAGAACGGCGTGATCGCGGGCGTCGGCAGCGTGCTGGTGTTCCTGCCGCAGATCATGATCCTGTTCCTGTTCATCCTGCTGCTGGAAGACGTCGGCTACATGGCGCGCGCGGCGTTCCTGATGGACCGCATCATGGGCGGCGCCGGGCTGCACGGCCGCGCCTTCATTCCGCTGCTGTCGAGCTTCGCCTGCGCCATTCCCGGCATCATGGCGACGCGGGTGATCGACAACCGGCGCGACCGGCTGACCACCATCCTGGTCGCGCCACTGATGACGTGCTCGGCGCGCATCCCGGTCTATACGCTGCTGATCTCGGCCTTCATTCCGGATCAGAAAGTGCTCGGCCTGCTTGGCCTGCAGGGGCTGGTGATGTTCGGCCTCTATGCCGTCGGCATCGCCAGCGCGCTCGCGGTGTCGTTCGTCGCCAATCATTTCTTCTGGCGGGAAAGCGCGACGCCGCCGTTCATGCTGGAACTGCCGGACTACAAGCTGCCGCAACTGCGCAGCGTCGCCATGGCGCTCTATGCCCGCGTCAAGGCGTTCCTCTATCGCGCCGGCACCACCATTTTCTCCATGATGGTGCTGATCTGGTTCCTGGCCTCGTTTCCGCGTCCGCCGGTGGGTGCGACCGACCCGGCGATCGACTACAGCCTCGCCGCCATGCTGGGGCGCTGGATCGAGCCGGTGCTGGCGCCGGTGGGCTTCAACTGGCAGATCAGCGTGGCGCTGATCCCCGGCATGGCCGCGCGCGAGGTGGCGGTTGCGTCGCTCGGCACCGTCTACGCCATCGCGGGCGGCGACGACGTGGCGACGCAGGTCGGCCAGCGGATCGCGAGCGAATGGAGTCTGGCGACCGCGCTGGCGCTGATCGCGTGGTACATCTTCGCGCCGCAATGCGCCTCGACGCTGGCGGTGATCCGGCGTGAAACCGGCGGCTGGCGCTTCATGTTCATCACCTTCGCCTACATGCTGGCGCTGGCGTATCTCGCCGCCTTCATCACCTATCGCGTTGCCGTCGCGCTCGGCTGGGGCTAGGTCCGAAGCGGCGGCGGGCGCGATCCGCGTTTCGGATTTCATATCGATAAATCCGATTTCAACGTCCAGAATTACTCGTTTGCCAAAATCATGGCGACGCCTAGATTTGATCTGCGCCGCGCGCACGCTGATGTCCGGACAGGTCGATGCCGGAACGGGTGGGCGCCGGTGATGCCGCGAGACACGGCGCGGCAGAAAGGATCGAACCGATGCCCCCTCTGAAACAAGCGCGACCGTCATGGCCGCAGGCGCTTGGCGCATGGCTGGCCCGCGTCGTGGCAGCGGTGACGCCGCACCGTGATGCAGCGATTTCCGTTGCCCGCGGTGGTCGTTCGATGGCGTGGGCTCCCATCAGAATTTCTGTCCCGGCGCGCAGCCGCATCGCCCGGTGAACCGATTGCCTGTTGTCTGAGAGTGGTCTGTCCGCCGTCCTGCGGTTAGCCATTCTTCCTCAAACTGATGGCCGCCTGTTTTCAGCCGGCCATCTTTTTTTGCCGATGGACCGTGGCTTCGGCGCGGCGCGAGGGGAATGACGCCCGCGCCGCCGCCACGCGTTGGCGCTTGACGCCCCGATCCCGTTCCTGACAGATGGCGGCCCTGCCCTCGCATCGGCAGCACAGAAAGAGCGCCAGCCGCGCCTGATCGGGATATGCCGGAATATGACGCCGCCGCACATCGGCCCTGCCGCCGGTGAGGACGCCATCGACGAGAGCTCAATCCGCTATCCAGGCTGGCCCGTTGTCGGGGTCTGCTTTCTGGTCGCGACATTCGCATGGGGCGCCGGCTTCTACGGTCAGGGCGTCTATCTTGCGGAACTGCATCGCCTGCGCGGCTGGCCGGCGTCGCTGATTTCCACCGCGACCACGTTCTATTATCTGGTCAGCTCGGTCCTCGTGGTGTTCGTCAGCGAGGCGATCCGCGTGCTGGGACCGCGGCGACTGCTGATCGTGGGGGTCCTGTTCATGGCGGCGGGCACCACGCTGGTCGGCCAGGTCACCGCGCCATGGCAGCTTTACGGGGTTTATGGGCTGATCGCCGCCGGCTGGGCCGGCACCAGCGTCGCGGCCATCAACAACACCCTGGGCCTGTGGTTCGACAAGCGGCGCGGTCTCGCCATCAGCCTGGCGCTGAACGGCGCGAGCTGCGGCGGCATCGTCGGTGTGCCGCTGCTGGTCGGCGCCATCGGACGGTTCGGTTTTCCGGCGACCTCCGTCGGCGCGGCGCTGGTGATGATCGCGCTCGCGGTGCCGGCGATCCTGATCTGGGTCGGCCGCCCACCGGCGCGCGTGCCGCCGGCGGACACGGCGTCGGGCGCGATGCCCGTCGAGGCGCGATCGGCAACGCAGATCCGCAACGCGGCGTTTCGCGATCTGTCGTTCTGGACGATCACCGTGCCGTTCGCCCTGATCCTGATGGCGCAGGTGGCGTTCCTCGTCCACCTGATCTCGTTTCTCGCGCCCACCATGGGCCGCGAGCGCGCCGGCATGGCGGTGGCGCTGATGTCGGCCATGGCGGTGGCGGGGCGCGTCATCTTCGGCGCGGTGACCGACCGGCTCGATCAGCGCAAGGCGTCGGCAGCCTCGGCCGCCAGCCAGGCGCTGGCGCTGGTGATCATGATCAATACCCACGACGAGGTCGCGCTGTTCGCGGCGAGCGCGCTGTTCGGATTCTCGGTCGGCAACATGATCACGCTGCCGTCGCTGATCTTGCAGCAGGAGTTCGACGCGGCCTCGTTCGGCGTGCTGGTCAGTCTGGTGACGGCGATAGGCCAGTTCACCTACGCCTTCGGGCCGGGCCTGATCGGTCTGCTGCGCGATGCGTTCGGCAGCTACACCGTGCCGTTCTATGTCTGCGTCGCGCTGCAGATCGCCGCAGCGGCGATCGTTCTGGTGCGCGCCAGGGCCCGGCCGGCGCTGTGATCAGGCGACCCGTTCTCGCAACAGCGCCTCGACATCGAGCCGCCGTGTGAACATCGCCAGCGATCCGTCGGCATGGCGCGGCCATTCGTCCTGCGGCCGGTCGCGATAAAGCTCGACGCCGTTGTCGTCGGGATCGCGCAGATACAGCGCCTCGCTGACGCCGTGATCGCTGGCGCCATCGAGCGCGATTCCGGCCGACAGCACCCGGTGCAGCGCATCCGCCAGCGCCGCGCGGGTGGGATAGAGGATTGCGGTGTGGAACAGTCCGGTGGTGCCGGGCGGCGGCGGCTTACCGCCCTTGCTCTCCCAGGTGTTGAGGCCGATGTGGTGATGATAGCCGCCGGCGGACACGAACGCGGCCTGATCGCCGTAGCGCTGCATCAGTTCGAACCCGAGTACGCCCTGATAGAAAGCCAGCGCGCGTTCGAGATCGGCGACCTTGAGATGGACGTGGCCGATCCGCGTGCCGGCGGTGACGGGCCGGAAAGAGGACGCGGCGGTGCGGGTGTCTGCGGGCATCACGGTTTCTCTATTGGCGCAAGCCTCGGTCACAGCGATGTATGAACGCGGCAATCACGGCACAAGATCGGATACCTCGCCGTCCGGCAATGCCACCTCGAAGGTGTTGAGCGTCATCGACACCAGCGTGTAGTAGCCGAGCAGGCCGACCAGCTCGACCACGCCCCGCTCGCCGAGGATCGCGAGGGCCTTGTCGTAGAGCGGCTTCGGCACCACGCGGTTCTCGTGCAGCGATTCGCTGAACTCGTAAACGAGCTGCGCCTTCGCATCGTCGAAGTCGGGCACCCGGCGATGGTTGATGGCGTCGATGATGGCGGGATCGAGCCCGGCCTCGAGCGCCATCTTCTTGTGGGCGTACCATTCGTATTGCGCGCTCCAGGCGCGCGCGGTGACGAGGATCGCCAGTTCGGAATAGCGTGGCCCCAGCGTGGTGTCGTAGCGCAGAAACGCGCCGAGGCGGCTCGCGTGGCGCGCCAGATCCGGCGCGTGGATCCAGGCGCGCAAGGGCGGCGTCACCACCCCGCGCTTGCTGGAGACCGATTCCTCGTAGATGGCTTTCTGGTCAGCGCTGATTTCGCCAGGCGAAAGCGTTCGCAACCGCATCGGCATGTCCTCCGGTTTCCTCATGAGCGGGATGAGCATATCCGCTCCGGCCCGTTGTTGGACACCACGATATTGGAATCTCGAGCCCACCATTCGCCGCAAGGCTTCCTTGCGGAAACGGTGCCGGTTACGTCGCGAGCTTCGCCCTGAGCGCATAAAGCGCGTCCAGCGCCTCGCGCGGCGACATCTCGTCGGGATGCAGGGCGCGCAGCGCGTCTGCGATCTGGTCGGCCTCGCTCGGCGGCGGCGGTTCGGCGGCGGCGCGCGCCGGCACCGCGAACAGCGGCAGATCGTCGGCGAGCGCGCGGGCGGCGGTGCCACGGTCCTGCGCTTCGAGCTTCGCCAGCACCGATTTCGCCCGCGCCACCACGGCGGCGGGCAGTCCCGCGAGCTTGGCGACCTGGATGCCGTAGGAGCGGTCGGCCGAGCCCGGCAGCACCTCGTGCAGGAACACCACGTCGCCCTGCCACTCCTTGACGCGGACGGTGGCGTTGAACAGGCGTGGCAGCTTCTGCGCCAGCGCGGTCAGTTCGTGGTAGTGCGTCGCGAACAGCGCGCGGCAACGATTGCTCTCGTGCAGGTGCTCGATCGAGGCCCACGCGATCGACAGGCCGTCGAAGGTGGCGGTGCCGCGCCCGATCTCGTCGAGGATCACCAGCGCCCGCTCGGTGGCCTGGTTGAGGATCGCCGCCGTCTCCACCATCTCCACCATGAAGGTCGAGCGGCCGCGCGCGAGGTCGTCGGCCGCGCCGACGCGGGAGAACAGCCGGTCGACGATGCCGATCTGCGCCAGTTTCGCCGGCACGAAGCTGCCGATCTGCGCCAACAGCGCGATCAGCGCGTTCTGGCGCAGGAAGGTCGATTTACCGGCCATGTTCGGGCCGGTGATCAGCCAGATCTGGCCGGAGGTCTGCGCCGGCCCCGGCGACAGGTCGCAGGCGTTGGCGATGAACGGCTGGCCGTCGCGCTTGAGCGCCTGCTCCACCACCGGATGGCGCCCGCCCTCGATGGTGAATTTCAGCGAGCCGTCCACCACCGGGCGCGTGTAGTTCTCATCGACGGCGAGCTTGGCCAGCGCCGCGGTGACGTCGAGCAGCGCGAAGCCATGGGCGGCGGCGCGCAGGTCATCGCCGGCCGCCACCGCCTGTGCGCACAGCCGCTCGAACATCTCCAGTTCGAGACCCAGCGCGCGCTCACCGGCATTGGCGATCTTGGCCTCGATCTCGCCAAGCTCGGTGGTGGTAAAGCGCACCTGCCCGGCCAGCGTCTGGCGATGGATGAAGGTGGCGTTGAGCGGCGCCGACATCAGCTTGTCGCCATGCTGCGCCGTCACCTCGACGAAATAGCCGAGCACGTTGTTGTGGCGGATCTTCAGCGCCTTGATGCCGGTGTCGTCGACGTAGCGCGCCTGCATGGCCGCGACCACGAGGCGCGAGGCGTCGCGCAGGTTGCGGGTCTCGTCGAGCGCCGTGTCGTAGCCGGCGCGCACGAAACCGCCGTCGCGCTTGAGCAACGGCAGGTCGTCGGCCAGCGCGCGCGCGAATGCGTCGGCGAGATCGCGCGAGGGGCGGCGCAGCGCCGCCACGGCGTGGCCGATGTCGCGGGGCAGGGCCTCGATCTGCGCGAGTCGCGCGATGGCGCGGTCGGCGGCGAGGATGCCGTCGCGCAAGGCGGCGAGATCGCGCGGCCCGCCGCGCCCGACCGACAGCCGCGCCAGCGCCCGCGACATGTCCGGTGCCGCGCGCAGGATGATGTGGAGGTCGTCGCGCAGTCCACTGTCGTCGGCAAACGCAGCTACCGCATCGAGGCGATGGCCGATCGCCGTAGCGTCGGTGAGGGGCGCCGCGAGCCGCTGCGCCAGCAGCCGCGAGCCCGCGGCGGTTACGGTGCAGTCGATGGCGTCGAGCAGCGAGCCGCGCCGCTCGCCCGCCAGCGTCCGCGTCAGTTCGAGATTGGCGCGGGTGGCGGGATCGATCGCCATGGTGGCGCCGGCGGCCTCGCGCGCCGGCGGCGACAGCGGCAGGCGCTGGCCGACCTGGGTGCGCTCGACATAGGTCACGGCGGCCGCCGCCGCGGTGGCTTCGAGGCGCGAGATCGCGCCGAAGCCGTCCATGGTGGCGACGGCGAAATAGTCGCACAGCCGCCGCTCCGCGGTGGCGGCGTCGAACACGTCGCGCGTCACCGGGGTCACGGCGGGCAGCGCGCGAAACAGCGCCGACAAGTCCGGATCGGAATAGAGCGCGTCGGTGACGATGGCCTCGTTGGGGTTGATCCGCGCCAGTGCCGCGCCGAGTTCGGCGGCGGCGCATTCGCTGACGATGAATTCCGCGGTGGAGACGTCGATCCAGGCCAGCCCGATGCGGTCGTCCTTCGCCGACGAGGCGCGGGCGCGCGCCACCGCCAGCAGATAGTTGTTGGCGCGGGCGTCGAGCAGGGTGTCCTCGGTCAGCGTGCCCGGCGTCACCAGCCGCACCACGTCACGCCGCACCACGCTCTTGTTGCCGCGCTTCTTGGCCTCGGCAGGATTCTCGGTCTGCTCGCACACCGCGACGCGATGGCCGAGCGCGATCAGCCGATGCAGATAATCGTCGGCGCGCTCCACCGGCACGCCGCACATCGGGATGTCCTCGCCCATGTGCTTGCCGCGCTTGGTCAGCGTGATGCCGAGTGCGCGCGACGCCGTCTCCGCGTCCTCGAAGAACAGTTCGTAGAAATCTCCCATCCGGTAGAACAGCAACAGCCCCGGATTGGCGGCCTTGATCTCGAGGTACTGTTCCATCATCGGCGTGACGCGCCCGGCCGTCTCAAGGACGGGAGCTTCGGCGGTCGGCGGTGCGGGCGGAGTGGAATGCATGGTCATGGCGGCAGACACTAGCAAAGTTCTTCCGCAGGGTGGAATTGCCGGTGGCGTTTTCCACGCTTTGCCGCGGCGGGCACGGCTGCCCTGCGCGGTCGGGGCATGGTTTCCGGCATCGATGATTTGACGCGCCGGATGCCGCTTCCTAAAACTCGCTGGAGCCGGAAGCGGGCGCGCGGACGCCCGCAGGATTTTCAGGGAGAGCGACCATGCGTGACGTGTACATTTGCGATGCGGTGCGGACACCGATAGGCCGTTTCGGCGGGTCGCTGGCCAAGGTGCGCGCCGACGATCTGGCCGCGGCCCCGATCAAGGCGCTGATGGCGCGCAATCCGCAGGTGGACTGGGGCGCGGTGGACGAGGTGTCCTACGGCTGCGCCAACCAGGCCGGCGAGGACAACCGCAACGTGGCGCGCATGGCGCTGCTGCTGGCGGGCCTGCCGGATACGGTGCCCGGCATGACCGTGAACCGGCTGTGCGCCTCGGGCCTCGATGCGGTCGGCGGCATGGCGCGGGCGATCCGCGCCGGCGAGATCGATTTCGCCATCGCCGGCGGCGTCGAATCCATGACCCGTGCGCCGTTCGTCACCGGTAAGGCGTCCGAGCCGTTCCAGCGCAGCATGGAGAGCTTCGACACCACCATCGGCTGGCGCTTCATCAATCCGCTGATGAAGAAGCAGTATGGCGTCGAGTCGATGCCGGAGACCGGCGAGAATGTCGCAACCGACTATCAGATTTCGCGCGCCGATCAGGATGCGTTCGCGATCCGCTCGCAGCAGCGCGCCGGCAAGGCGATCGCGGCCGGATATTTCGCCGAGGAGATCGTTCCGATCCAGGCACCGGGCGGCAAGGCCGGCCCGGTCACGGTGGACAAGGACGAGCATCCGCGCCCCGAGACCACGCTGGAGGGTCTCGCCAAGCTGAAGCCGATCGTGCGCCCGGATGGCACGGTGACCGCGGGCAACGCCTCGGGCGTCAACGACGGCGCGGCGGCGATCATCCTCGCCTCGGAAGAGGCGGTGAAGAAGCACGGCCTGACGCCGCGCGCCAAGCTGCTCGGCCACGCCTCGGCCGGCGTCGCGCCGCGGGTGATGGGCATCGGCCCGGTGCCGGCGGTGCGCAAGCTGCTGGAGAAGCTCGGGCTCAAGATCGGCGATATCGACCTGATCGAACTGAACGAAGCCTTCGCCTCGCAGGGCATTGCGGTGCTGCGCCAGCTTGGCGTCAAGGAGGATGCCGATTTCGTCAATCCGCACGGCGGCGCCATCGCGCTCGGCCATCCGCTCGGCATGAGCGGCGCGCGGCTGGTGTTGACGGCGGTGCACGGGCTGGAAAAGCGCGGCGGCAAATATGCGCTCGCCACCATGTGCGTCGGCGTCGGGCAGGGCGCGGCGGCGGCGATCGAGAAGGTCAACTGAGCTCAGGTGGTCATGCCCGGGGCATAGCCCGTCAAAGACGGGCGTGAACGCCCTTTTGTCCCGGGCATCCACGCCTTTTGCAGGGAATTCAAGACACGGACACAGCATCATTCAGTGTCCTGCTCTTTCGCGGTGAATCCCTATTCCATCACGGCGGCATGGTCCGGCGTCTGTTGCCGCATCGCCGCCTTGGTCGAGCCGATCATCGCCGCCAGCGGCGCGGCGCATAGCGTCACGATCATCACCATCTGATAGTCCCACGAGAACGCGATGATCTGGGCCTGCAGGCCGATCAGCACGTCCATCATGGCGCGGCCGGCGTCGGTGCCCATGTTGAGGACGCCGGCGACGTCCGGCATCTGCAGCGCGTGATTGAACGGCGTCACGTTCTCGTTGATGATGGCGTAGGCTTCCCGTCCGCCTTCGGTGAGCTTGGTGATGACGATGGAAATGCCCACCGAACTCGCGACGTTGCGCACCAGGGTCAGCATCGAGGTGCCGTCGGTGCGCAGATGCGGGGGCAGCGTCATGAACGACACCGTGCTGAGCGGCACGAACACGAGACCGAGGCCGAAGCCCTGCGCGACGCTGACCACCACGATGGCCGGGACGCCGGTCTGGTCGGTCCAGCCGGTCATGGCGAACAGCGAGGCCGTCATCAGCAGCATGCCGGTCGCGATCAGGGTGCGCGCCTCGATGTATTTCATCAGGCGCCCCACCATCATCATGGCGACGAAAGTGCCCGCGCCGCGGGTCGCCAGCAGCAGGCCCGCGGTCATGATCGGATAGCCGATCACGTTCTGCAGATAGGGCGAGGCCAGCGCCATGGTGCTGTAGAGCACGAGACCCATCACCGCCATGAAGATGCAGCCGGACACGAAGTTGCGGTCCTTGAAGATCGCGAACTGGATGAAGGGCCGCTTGGTGGTCAGCGAATGGGCGAAGAAGTAGTAGAACCCGACGATCGAGATGATGGTCTCGGCGATGATTTCGGGCGATCCGAACCAGCCGAGCTGCTCGCCGCGGTCGAGCGCGATCTGCATCGCGCCGATGCCGATCGCCAGCGCGCCGAAGCCGAACCAGTCGAAAGTCAGTTCGCTGTCGGTGCGGGTCTCGTCCATGAACACGATCAGCCCCGCCACCGTGACGATGCCGAACGGGATGTTGACGAAGAACACCCAGTGCCAGGAATAGGTCTCGGTCAGCCACGCGCCGAGCGACGGCCCCATGATCGGGCCGAGCATCACCCCCATGCCCCAGATCGACATCGCCTTGGCGCGCTCGTGCAGGGCGTAGGAATCGAGCATCACCGCCTGCGACAGCGGCACCAGCGCCGCGCCGAACATGCCCTGCAGCAGCCGGAACAGCACCATCTGGGTGATGTCCTGCGCGAGGCCGCACATCACCGAGGCGACGGTGAAGCCGGCCGAGCACACGATGAATACCTTCTTGCGGCCGAAGCGGTTGGCGATCCATCCCACCGGCGCGGTCATGATCGCCGCCGCCACGATGTAGGAGGTCAGCACCCAGTTGATCTGGTCCTGCGACGCCGACAGCGTGCCCTGCATATAGGGCAGCGCGACGTTGGCGATGGTGGTGTCGAGCGCCTGCATGATGGTTGCCGTCATGGCGCAGATCGTCACCATGTTGCGGCGAAATCCCGGGACCGCCGCCGTGGAGGCAATGGCGGCGGCGGTCACCGGGCGTCCTCCTTCGCCGTGGCGGAGGAGAAGCCGAGGAGGCCGGCGAGCGAGCGCCGGTGTCCGGTGTCGATCCAGACATAGGTGCTCATGCCGGCCTTGAGTTTTTGAACGGCCTTGTCGTTATTGTCGAAATAGATGCGCACCGGCACGCGCTGCACCACCTTGACGAAGTTGCCGGTGGAGTTCTGCGGCGGCAGGATCGCGAACTGCGCGCCGGTGCCGGGGCTGAGCGAGCCGACCTTGCCGACGAAGGTGTGATCGGGAAAGGCGTCGATCGACATGGTGACGGGCTGTCCTTTCGCCACGTAGGTCAGGTCGGATTCCTTGAGGTTGGCGTCGACCCACGGATTGGCGTCGTCGATGACGCTGAACACCGGTGCGCCGGCCGCGACGAAGCGGCCGAGCTGGATGCTGTCGACCTGGGTGGCGGTGCCGTCGATCGGCGCGCGCAGCAGCGTGTGGTCGAGATTGCGCTGCGCCTGATCGAGGGCCGCCTTGGCCTGGAAATAGGGCGGGAATTCCTCCAGCGGAAGATCGGGATTGCCAAGCAGTTGATTGTTCGCAGTCGCCAGTTGCTGCTGCAGCAGTTCGAGCTGGGCCCGCGCCATAACGAGGTTGGTGGTGGAGGTGTCGAGATCGAGTTGCGAGCCGGACTGCGATTTCACCAGCGAAGCCTTGCGCTCCACGTCGCGTTGCTTCAGCTCGACGCCCTGCCGGGCAAGATCGAGCATCTGGGCGTAGATTTTCACATTGTCGCGCAGGTTGTTGTAATTCGTCTTCGCGGTTTCGAGCGTGGCCTTGGCCTGCTGAAGCGCAAAGCGGAACGGCACCGGATCGATCTCGAACAATGGGTCGCCGGCCTTGACCCGCTGGCCTTCCTTCACCATCACCTTTTCGATCTTGCCGGAGATGTCCGGCGTGATCAGCACCTTCTGCGCGCCGACATAGGCGTCGTCGGTGGTGGCGTAGCGCCCGCCGGAAAGATAGAACGCGATGCCGCCGACAAGCGCGATCAGCGGCACCACCACCAGCAGCAGCGTGCGCCGTCGCTCGCGCACCACTTGCCGCCAGCTTTTGGGCGGGGAGTCGGGGGGCGCAGCGGGTTGTTCGGTCAGTTTCTGCTCGGTAGGAAATTTGACGACTTGATCAGCCATAGCGCTGTTCCTTTGTTCCAGCATCGCCGATGGCGTGAAGCGCATCGCGGACATTGCTCTTGATGGTGTCGAGTTGGGCGACGAGCGCCTGCGCCTCGTCCGCCGTGAAGTGCTTCAACGAGGCTTGCGTGATCTCGGCGCGCAACTCGCCAAGCCGTTTCAGCAGCGGCCGCGCGGCCGGGCGCAGATAGAGCCGGTTGGCGCGGCGGTCCCGCGCGTCCGCGCGGCGCTCGATCAGGTCATTGTCGCAGAGACGGTCGATCAGCCGGGTCAGGGTGATGGGTTGCATCTCCATCAACTCGGCGAGCTCGGATTGTTTCAGTCCCTCGGTGCGTTCGAGCTTGGCCAGCACCGCCCATTGCGCCCGGGTGATGCCATGGCGCACCGCGAGCCTGTCGGCATAAAGCCGCAGCATGCGTTGGGTTTCGAACAGGGCGAACAGAAAATCGGGATTGCCGTGGGGCATCGGCCCTTCCTTCAATAAGCCGACATACAATAAGCTTGCTTATTAATTCAGGAAGGGCGGTATTGTGATATGATTTATGCGATTATCGCATGGCTTCAGTCGTCCCGGCCCCAGCACGATGGACCCACCGCCCGGGCACGCATCATGTAGGTCTGCGCCAGCCGCCGCACTCCGGGGCCCGGGTGGCGGGCGCTGCGCGTCACCGGGTTGGGCAGGATCGCCGCCAGCAGGGCCGCCTCGCGGGCCGACAGCGCCGACGCCGGGCGGCCGAAGGCGTATTGCGCGCCGGCCTCCGCGCCGAACTGGCCGGCTGGCCCGAGTTCGGCGATGTTGAGATAAAGTTCCAGAATGCGCTTTTTCGACAGCACCAGATCGATCCATAGCGCCAGCGGAAACTCCAGCGCCTTGCGCACCATGCTGCGCCCCGGCCACAAGAACAGGTTTTTCGCCACCTGCTGGGTGATGGTGGAGCCGCCGCGAACGACTTCGCCGTCCTGCATGTCCTCGATGACGTCCTGCACCGAGTTCCAGTCGATGCCGCGATGGCTGCAAAACTTGGCATCCTCCGCCGCCACCACCGAGCGCGGCAGGGCAGGGGCCATGCGTTCGATATCGATCCAGCTTCGTTCCACCGGCTGGCCAGACAGATAGCGCGTGATCATCAGCATGGAGACCGGGTGGCCGAGGGCGTAGAGCGGCGCCAGCGCATAGGGCAGCAGCACCAGCGCCAGCACGATCACGATCGCGATACGGATCACGCGCCGCATGGGCCCCCTTGCCGGTGGATCATCTCGATCTGCTCCAATGGCAGAAACCATGCCTGCCGGGTTTTTCCAATCCCCGGCGCGCAAGCGCGTTGCGGAATTGACGCGGGCGGGATCATGAAGGATTGTCCGCCGAAATTGCCTTCCCTCTGGAGTTTTTGGATGACCACCGGCGTTTCACCTCAGGATTTCACCAAACGGCTCGATGCGACCGCGGCCGACACCGAGGCGCTGCTGACGCGCCTGCTGTCGGATGCGCCCCTCGCCGGCGAGATCCAGCGTCCGGCGCGGCTGATGGAGGCGATGCGCTATTCAAGCCTCAACGGCGGCAAGCGGTTGCGTCCGTTCCTGGTGGTGGAAAGCGCGGCGGTGTTCGGCGTGCCGCGCGAGGCGGCGCTGATGGCGGGCGCGGCGCTCGAATGCATCCACTGCTATTCGCTGATCCATGACGACCTGCCGGCGATGGACAATTCCGATCTGCGGCGCGGCCGGCCGACGGCGCACAAGAAATACGACGACGCCACCGCGATCCTCGCCGGCGACGGACTTTTGACCATCGCCTTCGACATCATCACCCGCGACGAGGTCCATCGCGATCCCGCGGTGCGGCTCGCCTTGACCCGGGCGCTGGCGCGCGCCGCCGGCATCGGCGGCATGGTCGGCGGCCAGATCATGGACCTCGCCGGCGAAGGCCGCTTCGGCGACCGCGTGCCGCCGGATGTCGCGACGTTGCAGCAGATGAAGACCGGCGCGCTGCTGAAATACGGCTGCATCGCGGGCGCGCTGCTCGGTGAAGCGCCGAAGCCGCACTACGACGCGCTCGATGCCTATGGCCATGCGCTGGGCGAAGCGTTCCAGATCGCCGACGACCTGCTCGACGTCGAGGGCGATGCGGCCGCGCTCGGCAAGCCGGCCGGGCAGGATGCGGCGCTGGGCAAGGCCACGTTCGTGACTCAACTTGGCATCGCCGGCGCCAAGCAGCGCGTCAAGGATCTGCTGGCGCAGGCCGACGCGGCGCTGGCGCCGTTCGGCGCCAAGGGCGACGTGCTGCGCGCGACGTCCCGCTTCGTGGCGGAACGGCAAAACTAGGCGGCAAAACGATGCAGGGCGACAACAGCAATGATCGCGCCCTGCTTCGCCTGCGGGCCCTCCCGAAGCCGCTGCGCATCGTCATGGCGCGGCCGCGCCTGTTCGTCGCGATCGCCATCGGTCTCGTCGCGCTGCTGGTGATGCCGCAGACGTTGCGTCTCGGCACCCGGCTGCTGATCGCTTGGGACATCTCGATCGCGATCTATATCGTGCTGGCGTTCGCGCTGTTCCTCAATTGCGACAGCGCCCACATCCGGCGGCTGGCCTCGATCCAGGACGACGGACGTTTCCTCATTCTGGTGCTGACGGCGTCGGCCGCCTTCGCCAGTATCGCCGCCATTGTCGGCGAGCTCGGCGTCAAGCCGCAGGGGCCGCCGCAACTGGTGCTCGCGGTGGTGACCATCGCGCTGTCGTGGTGCGCCATTCACACCACCTTCGCGCTTCACTATGCGCATGAATATTATCGCGGCGCCGAGATCGGCGGGCTGGCCTTCCCGGGAAATGCGGGGGATCCCGACTATTGGGATTTCATCTATTTCTCGTTCGTGATCGGCATGACCGCGCAGGTCTCCGACGTCGGCATCACCGACAGGATCATCCGCCGCACCGCCACCGCGCACGGCGTTGTCTCGTTCATCTTCAACACCGCGTTGCTTGCGCTGATGGTCAACATCGCAGCCAGCGCGATCTGAAAGCCGATCGTCGCCGATGGTTCAGCCGTTCCTGATCTTTCTGATGCTTCTGACTGTGCTGTCGGTGACTGCCGCCGCCGCGCGCCGGCTGCAACTCGCGCCCGCCATCCTGTTTCTGGTGATCGGCATCGTCCTCGCGCTGGTGCCGGGGATACCGCATGTGGAGATGGAGCCGGACGCGATCCTGCTGATCGTGCTGCCGCCGCTGATCTATTCCGCCGGCGTATCGATGAGCTGGCGCGAATTCAGGGCCAACCTGCGCCCGATCACGCTGCTCGCCATCGGCTGCGTCATCTTCACCACCTGCGCGGTCGCCGCCGCCGTGCATTTCATTCTCGGATTGCCGTGGGGCGTCGGCTTCGTGCTCGGCGCCATCGTGTCGCCGCCGGACGTGGTGGCGCCGCTCGCGATTGCGCGCCGGCTCAACCTGCCGCACCGGATTCTGGTGATCCTCGAAGGCGAAGGTCTCGCCAACGACGCCACCGCGCTGATCCTTTATCGCTTCGCCGTGCTGGCGGTCAGCACCGGTGCGTTCTCGCTGCCGGGCGCTGCGGGTTCGTTCGCGGCCATCGTGGCGGGTGAGATCGTCTACGGCATCGTCGTCGGCTGGCTCAGCCTGCGGCTGCGGCGCTGGGCGCATGATCCGCGCATTGAAATCTGCCTGTCCCTGCTCACGCCTTACCTAGCGTTCTGGGTTCCCGAGCATCTCGGCGGTTCCGGCGTGCTCGCGACCGTCGCCGCCGGCCTGTATGTGAGCTGGAACGGGCCGCTGCTGATCTCGTCGGCGACGCGCCTGCAGGGCATCTTCTTCTGGGATTTCGTGATCTGGCTGATCGAGGGCGTGCTGTTCCTGCTCGCCGGCTTCGAGATCAGGGTGCTGCTCGACCGGGCCAAGGGAACGCCGCCGCACGATATCCTGATCGCGATCGCCGTGGTCTCGGCCATCGTCATCGTCGCGCGTTTCCTGTGGGTGTTCCCGGGCACCTATCTCACGCGTGCTTTCCGCAAACGCCGGGCCAACGATACCTTGCCGCCGTGGCGCGACGGGGTGTTCATCGGCTTCACCGGAATCCGCGGCGTCGTTTCGCTGGCGGTGGCGCTCGCCGTGCCGCTCACCTTGCCCAACGGCGATGACTTTCCCTACCGCGACCTGATCCTGTTCGTGACCTTCGGCGTGATCCTGATCACGGTGGTCGGCATCGGGCTGACATTGCCGGCGTTGGCGAAAGTCCTCGGCCTGTCGAAACATGGCGTGCTCGAGGCGCGGCACGAGCGCGAGGCGGAGATCGCCGCGCGGCGCGAAATCCTCGAGGCAGCGCGCGGCTCGCTCAAGACCATCATCGCCGAACGCAATCTGCCGGAAAGCCTGGCCCGGTTTCTGGAAGCGCGGCACGAAACCCGGATGCGGGCGCTACCCGATCCGCCCGCCGTGACCGGGGAATTCACGCCGGCCACGCAAGGCGCGTCGCTGGTGCGTGAAATCATCTCGATCGAGCGCGAGCTGCTGCATAAGCTGTTGCGGGACGGCAAGATCGGCGACGAAACCCGCCGGCGCATCGAGCGCGATCTCGATCTTGAGGAAGCCGCCGTCGACAACCGCGAAAAAAATGCGCCGCTGTGACGTGATGGTCATCGCGGCGCATGGCTAAACGCTGCAAAAGCGCGGCGGACAATCACTCCGCGGCGGTCACCGCCGCGGTCGGCTTGGCCGTCGCGCCGTAGCGCTGCTCGATGTAGTCGATCACCAGCGCCTTGAAGTCGGCGGCGATGGTCGGCCCGCGCAGGGTGCGGAATTTCTGGCCGTCGACGAACACCGGCGCGGCCGGCGTCTCGCCGGTGCCCGGCAGCGAGATGCCGATATCGGCATGCTTGGATTCGCCGGGGCCGTTGACGATGCAGCCCATCACCGCGACGTTGAGCTGCTCGACGCCGGGATAGCGCGTGCGCCATTCCGGCATTTCCGCGCTGATGAAGGTCTGGATGTCGCGCGCCAGTTCCTGGAACACGGTGGAGGTGGTGCGGCCGCAGCCGGGGCACGCCGCCACCAGCGGCACGAAGGTGCGGAAGCCCATGGTCTGCAGGATTTCCTGACCGACCTTCACTTCCACCGTGCGGTCGCCGCCGGGCTCCGGCGTCAGCGACACGCGGATGGTGTCGCCGATGCCGTCCTGCAGCAGGATGCCGAGGGCGGCAGAGGAGGCGACGATGCCCTTCGAGCCCATGCCCGCTTCGGTGAGGCCGAGGTGGATGGCGTAGTCGGAGCGCGCCGCCAGTTCGCGATACACCGCGATCAGGTCCTGCACGTTCGAGACTTTGGCCGACAGGATCATCCGGTCCTTGGGCAGGCCGATGTCCTCGGCACGCTGCGCGGACAGCAGCGCCGACTGCACCATGGCCTCGCGCGTCACCGCGCGGGCGTCGATCGGGTCCGGCGACTTGGCGTTCTCCTCCATCAGCCGCGTCAGCAGCTCCTGATCGAGCGAGCCCCAATTGGCGCCGATGCGGATGGTCTTGTTGTTCTTGATGGCGATCTCGACGATGTCGGTGAACTGGCTGTCGCGCTTGTTCTTGAAACCGACATTGCCGGGATTGATGCGGTATTTCGCCAGCGCGGCGGCGCAGGCCGGGTATTCGGCGAGCAGCTTGTGGCCGATGTAGTGGAAGTCGCCGATCAGCGGCACGTCGACGCCCATCTTGTCGAGCTTCTCGCGGATGTGCGGAACGGCGGCCGCGGCTTCCTCGCGGTCCACCGTGATGCGCACCAGTTCGGAACCGGCGCGCGCCAGTGCGGCGACCTGTTTGACGGTGGCTTCGATGTCGGCGGTGTCGGTGTTGGTCATCGACTGCACCACGATGGGCGCGCCGCCGCCGACCTTGACGTTGCCGACCGTGACCTGAACCGTCCGATGGCGCGCCTGGGGGCCAGCCAGAATTTCCTTGGATCGCTGTTTGAGATCGCTCATGGGCTCGAACTATCAGATTTTTGTGACGGGATGCCGCGCACCGGCGGCTTTGTCGCCGGGGCGGTTTACCAGATATAGGCCCGCCATGACCAGAAGGGCAGCCCCGGCAAAGGCCAGCGAAAGGGGGTCGTTCATGATAAAGTGACCTCCGATCACCCCGAATAGCGGCGTCATGAAGGTAAATGACGACAGTTTGCTTGCTGAATAGGCCTTTATGAGGAGAAACCAGATCAGGAACGTCACGCCGACGACCCAGATGCTCTGGTACGCCATCAAGGTCAGCGCGAGCGTGCTGGGCATATGGGTGATGGTCTCTCCGGACAGGGCCGCGCCCAGCGCCAGGATCGGAACCGAAACCGCGACCTGATAGGCCAGGGTCTTCTCGGCAGGGACCCGCACCAGCCGGCTGCCTTTCACCACCAGCGTGGTGGCGGCCCACAGGATACCGCCGGCCACCGACATGAGGTCGCCGAGAATGACGGTGGCGTCGACGGAGGGCTGCGGCACGCCGATCGCCAGCGCCACGCCTGCGAATGACAGCGCCAGACCGGCCCATTGCAGATTGTTCAGGTGCTCGCCGAGAAAACGCCGGGAGCCCAGCGCCACCACGAAAGGGGCGACATAGAGAAACACCACGGCGCGCGAGGCGGTGGTGTAGAGCAGCCCGCGATAGATCATGATGAATTCGAAGCCGAACAACACGCCGGCGAGCAGCCCCGCCTTCAGTGTGCCGTCGCGCGCGAACAGCGGAATGCGGCGCGCACGCGCCACCAGCAGGATGATCAGCAAGCCACCGAGCGACCGGATGGCGGCCTGGGTGAACGGCGGGATATCGGGCAGCGCGAGCTTGACCGCGATCTGGTTGAAACCCCAGCTCAGGCACAGCACCACCATCAGGATGACCGCCACCGGGCTCAGGGGGCGTTCCGGCGAGGGTGCCGCGTTCAGGCGATGGGAGGACATGGCATCCTGTTCCGGCTTGTCGCCGTGTTGTTGTCAGCCCGCAGTGGCGCGGGCAGGGAGGGACGTCATGCGCCGGCGATCGGTGCCGCGCGCTGGCAATGGGCGCAGGTGCCGGTGATTTCCACCACGGACAATTTGGGCGCGAAGCCGGTGCTCCGCGCGGCTTCGTTGAAGCTTCGCGCCAGAGATGCGGCGGAGATCTCCCCCACCGAGCCGCAGCTCTCGCAGATCAGGAACGCCACCACCGAGGTTTCGTCGTGATTGTGGGCGCAGGCGAGAAAGGCGTTGCGGCTTTCGATGCGGTGAACGAGGCCGTTCTCCATCAGGAAATCCAGCGCGCGGTAGATGGTGATCGGCGCCGGACGCGCCATGGTCTTGGCGAGTTCGTCGATGATCTCATAGGCGCCGAGCGGCCTGTGGCTCGCCAGCAGCGCGCCCAGAACCTGGCGCCGGATCGGCGTGAATTTCTGTCCGCGCGCCGCGCATACCCCTTCGGCATGCGTGATCGCCTCGGCGGCGCAGCGGCCGTGGTCATGATCGGGAGCAGGAAAGGCCGGTTTCGACGGGTTCATCACCTTAATATGTAATGCGGTTGCACCGATTCCGCTCATGTTTTCAGCAATATAAGCTGCATCAATATTTTGCAACGCAGCATTTTTTATTGCATCGCATCATAAAAGCCCCAAATGATGGGTGTAGTCATATCTGTCCAAGCGGCTGGAAGGGCTGATGAACCCGTCATTTTAAAGAGAAAGCACTCATGGTGACCGCCATCAAAACCTATCTCGACAGTCTCGCGCCGTGGAATTTCTCCGGCTTCACCGGGACGCGGAAATCCAGCGG
This sequence comes from Bradyrhizobiaceae bacterium, assembly GCA_020544565.1. Classification (GTDB taxonomy): domain Bacteria; phylum Pseudomonadota; class Alphaproteobacteria; order Rhizobiales; family Xanthobacteraceae; genus Afipia. The sequence continues at coordinate 2,943,919 of CP078014.1, read as the reverse complement.
GGCCAAGAAGATCAATCTGGCCTTGCAGGGCGGCGGCGCGCATGGCGCGTTCACCTGGGGCGTGCTCGACCATCTGCTGGCCGACGGGCGGCTGGAGATCACCGGCATTTCCGGCACGTCGGCGGGCGCCGTCAACGCGGTGATGCTGGCGGACGGCCTGACGCGCGGCGGCCGGGACGAGGCGCGCAAGCGTCTCGCCGAATTCTGGCGTGCCGCCAGCGCCGGCGGCGACCTGCCCCCGGCGCAGCGGGCGCTGACCGATCGCATGTTCTCGATGATGCCGTTCGTCGCGACCCCGGTGCAGAGCTGGTTCGAGGCGATGTCGCGTTATTTCTCGCCCTATGAGCTGAATCCGCTCGACATCAATCCGCTGAGCAAGCTGATCGAGCGCCTGGTCGATTTCGAGGCACTGCGCGCCAACACCGATCTCGCGCTCTATATCTCGACCACCAATGTCCATACTGGGCGGCTGCGCATCTTCTCCGGCGACAAGATCACCGCCGACGCGGTGATGGCGTCGGCAGCGCTGCCGTTCCTGTTCCGCGCGGTGGAGATCGACGGCGTACCGCACTGGGACGGCGGCTATCTCGGCAACCCCGCGATCTTCCCGTTCCTGCAGGCCACCGATGCCGAGGACGTGCTGGTGGTGCAGATCAATCCGGTATCGCGCGAGATCACGCCGCGGACCTCCGGCGAGATCATCAACCGCCTCAACGAGATCACCTTCAACTCGGCGCTGATCTCCGAACTGCGTGCGATGGATTTCGTCAACCAGTTGATCGACGATGGCCGGCTGCCGCGCGGCACCGGCAAGAACCAGTACCGCCGGCTCAACATTCACCGGATCGACCTCGGTGGTCTCGGCAGGCGCCTTGCCGCCTCCAGCAAGCTCAAGACCGACTACGAGTTTTTCGAATTGCTGCACCGGGCGGGGCTGCGCGCCGGGAAGAAGTTCCTGGACGCCCATTTCGACGATATCGGCCAGCGCGGTACCATCGATCTCGCCGCCGAGGCCGGGGTGGAATGGGCGTGAATGGCTAACGTCCTGTGAGGGCGAACTTTTTGGCCGGGCCGTCGTGGTGCATTTTCAGCTCCCCGGCGGTCTAGCTTTCCCGGCGGCGTTCCTCTATAAGCGCGGCCTTAATCCGAATTCTGGAGAGCCCCCGCCCGACGGGTGAGCCTTGTTTTAAAGGACGACGACCCCATGGCCGTTCCACGCAGGAAAACCTCGCCGTCGCGCCGCGGCATGCGCCGCTCGGCGGACGCCCTGAAGAAGCCGACCTATGTCGAGGACAAGGATTCGGGCGAACTGCGCCGCCCGCACCATCTCGACCTCAAGACCGGCATGTACAAGGGCCGGCAGGTGCTCAAGGTCAAGAAGGACTGACGGTCCTGCTGCGCGCCGTATCGGCGCGCATCTTGACGCAGGGTGATCCGGTGTACCCGACCGCGCGGCAAGCGCGTCGTGGATGAGTGTCCCGGAAGTATCCGTGAAGGAGCCAACTGCGCGGCCCGGTCGCATCGCCGGATCGGGTGGCTTCGCCATGCGGTTCCGGCCGGCAGGAGCGGCGGCGTCGCTATGGCGCTGCCGTCATGGCGTCGAGGCCAGGCTAGGCCGGGCCGGTTCCTCAAGAACGCCACACATCTGGACCACAGAACGGGCGTGACGCATCATTCGTCGCGCCCGATTCATGAGAGGCCGGATCCGCCGCCGGACCAGGCCCGTTTAGAGAAAGCCCGCCGATGTCGATGATCGGTTTCCCGCTGCTTCTCATTCCCTTCGCGGTCTACAATATCTTCGTGTTCCTGATGCCCGGAGTGGCGTTCACCTCGCCGATCGCGAGCGTGACGCTGATGTCGGGCGCGACATGGACCGCGACCTTCGGCGACGCCTTGCTGGCGTTCAGCCTGATGCTGCTGCTGGTGGAAGTGATCAAGGCGGCGCGCCCCGGTGCGCGCTATCTCACTGATCATCTGCTGTCGCTGGTGGCGTTCGGCGCGGCCGTGGCCGAATTTCTGCTGCTGGCGCCGTTCGCGACCTCCACCTTCTTCCTGCTGACGGTGCTGATGGGCGTGGAGTTTCTGGCCGGGGTGTCGATCGGCTTCCGCGGCCGCCGCCGCGCCGTCGCGGTCCCCGCGCCGGTGGAGGTGGAGACGCCGCATCCGCCGGCCGCACCCATCATCGAGCCGGCCGCACGGGCTCCGCAACCGGCCGAGCCGACCTTCACCCCCGCTGCGCCTGCGGCCGAGCCGGCGGCTCCGGCTCCAGCGCCGGAACCGATCAAGGCTGCGCCGACCTTCGAGGCCGCGCCGACCCCCCCGGTTCCGGATGTCCATGTCGATCCGGCTCCGGCACCGCGCTCGGTCGCGGACTGGAAAGTGTCCGATCTGGTGTCGGACAAGGACACCGATGGCTCGCCGGGTCCGGCGTCCAAGCCCTGATCAAACTCGTCATCGTCGGGCAGCGCGCCTTTACGCCGTTCGCGAGACCGTTGGCTTGTCCGCGATGTCGGATGCGACATTCCGTCGCACTGTCGCGCCATAGGCGGCGCGGGCGTGGTCCGGGGTGGCCCGGCGCAGGCCGCGGGTCTGCGGGCTGCCGGCGGCGGTGGCGATGAGGTGGGCGACAAACGAGGCGTCCGGCCGGTTCAGCGGGGCCGGTCCGGCCCGCCCGGCCGGCGTGATGGCGACGATAGCCTGCCCGGGTGCGGGTATCTCGCCGGCGGATCGCGACGCGGGCGTCGCGGCGCGGTCGGAGTGGATCCGGAGGTTTCCGGGAATGTTGCCGATGATCATCGCGGTCCGGCCCGTGTCTCGTTTTGAAACGCCTCACGTTGTGCAGGATCGGTGTCGCAAGGAGCGTGCCGTTCTGCCGATAACGGCGGTAAGAGCATCCCGGTTCCTTGGCGGATTGTTCAGAAACGCAGGGTAGGTTGGTTTGAATGGCGTTCTATTTGCAGCGCCGCGAATCGACGATTGTGCTCCAGAACGAGGCACCCCTTGGCCGTCACGACACATCCATTGCTCTCCCGCGCCGACGCCGGCGAGTTCGCGCACCCGGAGGCCCAAGGGGATGGCATGGATGCCGCATCCCTGCTGGCCCTGCTCGGGCAGGCCACCTTCGCATGGGATATCGCCGGCGACACCCTGCGCTGGAGCGACAACATCGCCGGCCTGCTGCCCGACATTCCGCCGGCCGTGCTCCGAACCGCCAGCGCCTTCGCGGCGTTGATCGAGCCATCGCGGACGGTGCGCAGCGACGCGGTGCTGTGCGTCCAGGCGGTCGATGCCGGACAGGGCGTGCCCTATCGCATCGAATATGGCGTGCGGGGCCGCACCTCGGCGCCGATGATCTGGATCGAGGAATGCGGCCGCTGGTTCGCGGGGGCCGACGGCCGGCCGCGGCGCGCCGAGGGCGTGATCCGGATCGACGACGATCGCCACGCCCGCGACGAGCAATTGCTGAAGCTGTCGCAGAACGATCCGCTGACCGGCGAACTCAACCGCACCTGCCTCATTGCGGCGCTGGCCGAGGCTGTCGAGGACGCGGCGCGCTTCCGCACCAGCTTCGCCTTCATGCTGATCGGCATCGATCACCTCGCGCGCCTCAACGATGCCTTCGGCCATGAGATCACCGACGAGGTCATTGTCGAATCCGCCCGACGCATCCGCGCCCGGCTGCGCGGCGGCGACGTGCTCGGCCGTTTCTCCGGCAACAAGTTCGGGCTGATCCTGAAAAACTGCTCCGCCGACGCCATGGTCGTCGCCGGTGAGCGCTTCCTTGCCGGTATCCGCGGCGAGGTGGTGCCGACCCGGCTCGGTCCCGTGGCGATGACGGCAACCGTCGGTGCGGTTAGCGCGCCGCGTCATGCGCGCACCGTGGACGAGGTCCTGAGCCGCACCCAGGAGGCGCTCGACCGCGCCAAGCGGCGCCGCCATGGCTCGCTGATGGTCTGGCAGCCCAGCGCGGAACGCGATGCCCAGCGCCGCCTCAATATCCGCGTCACCGACGAGATCGTGGCGGGGCTCAACGATCGCCGTGTCGTCATGGCTTATGAGCCGGTGGTCGCCGTCGCCACGCAGGAAGTCGCGTTTCACGAATGCCTGGTGCGGATGCGGCAGGACGATGGTGAATACGCGCTGCCGCCGGACATCGTGCCGGTCGCCGAGCGGCTCGGCCTGATCCGGCTGGTCGATCATCGCGTGCTCGAACTGGTGGTGGCGGAACTGGCGGCGGACTCGACCGCCCGGCTCAGCCTGAACATCTCCCCGGACACCACCATGGATCCGGACTGGTGGGCGCGCTGGGAGGCGCTGATGCGGACCCATTCCGGCGTCGCCGAGCGGATGATCGTGGAGATCACCGAGACCGTGGCAATCCAGAATATCGACGACGTCCGCGGCTTCGTCACCCGGTTGAAGAATTTCGGCAGCCGCATCGCCATCGACGATTTCGGGGCGGGCTATACCTCGTTCCGCAACCTGCGCCGCCTCGGCGTCGATATCGTCAAGATCGACGGCGCCTTCGTGCAGAACGTCATGCGCTCGTCGGACGACCGCGCCTTCGTGCAGACGCTGATCGATCTCGCCCATCGGCTCGATATCAGGACCGTTGCCGAATGGGTACAGGACGAGGAGGCGGCAAAGCTGCTGCAGGGCTGGGGTTGCGACTACATTCAGGGTCGCCTTACCGGCCTCGCGACGCTGTCGCGATCCGGATCGCAGGCGGCCTCGGCGCAGCCCGCGGTAATCGTGGGGTGATCGGCGGCATCACGGCGCCGGCCGCGCCTTGAGGGGAGCGCCGCCGGCCGTCGTTCCGGGCGGGCTCAGCCCTTGTTCCCGGTCTCTTTCGACATCTTTTCGAGACGCTCCTGCATCTCTTTCATCTGCCGCTTGAGTTCGTCGATGCCGGCTTCGGTGGCCGCGCCCGCGGTCGGTGGCGAATCCGTCAGCGGCCCCTCCGTCCGCGATGGTGCGCTGAACGGCTTGAACATCGCGAAGGTGCGCTCGAACATCTCCATGTTGCGGCGGACGTGCTCCTCGAGCGGCGCGAACGGCGTTCCGCTGAACGTGTCCGTCATCTGCTTGCGGAATTTCTCCTGCTCGCGGGTCAGCGTGTCGATGGACTGTTCGAGATATTTCGGCACCACCATCTGCATGCTGTCGCCGTAGAACCGGATGAGCTGGCGCAGGAAGGTGGTCGGCAGCAGGTTCTGCCCGGCCTTGTTCTCCTGCTCGAAGATGATCTGGGCGAGCACCTGGCGGGTGATGTCGTCGCCGGTCTTGGCGTCGTAGACCAGGAAATCCTCGCCCTCCTTCACCATGGTGGCGAGATCCTCGAGCGTCACATAGGTGCTGGTGCCGGTATTGTAGAGCCGCCGGTTGGCGTATTTCTTGATGGTAATGGGCTGGTCGGATTTTGCCATGAAGTCACACATACCTACCGGAGGGTGGGGGAACCCCCGGCCATCGCCGGGGGCAGTGCAAACAATGCGTCGCAGCGAAATAACCACTTTCAGGGGGGGAGGGCTACCGTTTTGTGCAGGACGGGCAGCCCGCGGCCCTGCCGTCGGCTGGATCGACCCGCGTGAAAAACGCCGCTCCGAGTCCTGCAATATGGGTGGGAGGCGGTCGGGCGGGAGCGATTGACACGATTGGCCAATTGACACGATGGGGCTAGGTTAACAGGATGCCGGGACATCAGGTCCGCCCTTCGGCGGCTTCCCGCCCCGTCAATTCGAAATCGCCAACCAAGTCTTTCGACTTCAACACCAGGAGACGCTCATGTCCGACGATGTCGTCATCGTCAGCGCTGCCCGCACCCCCGTCGGTGCGTTCAATGGCGCTTTCGCCAACATTCCCGCGCACGATCTCGGCGCCGTCGCCATCCAGGCCGCGCTGGAGCGGGCCGGCATCGAGCCGGGCCGCGTCTCCGAGGTCATCATGGGCCAGATCCTCACCGCCGGGCAGGGCCAGAACCCGGCGCGCCAGGCGTCCATCAAGGCCGGCATTCCGGTGGAGAGCCCGGCCTGGGGCGTCAACCAGCTGTGCGGCTCGGGCCTGCGCACCGTGGCGCTCGGCTATCAGGCCATCCTCAACGGCGATTCGGACATCGTGGTCGCCGGCGGTCAGGAATCCATGAGCATGGCGCCGCATGCCCAGTATCTGCGCGGCGGCGTCAAGATGGGCGGCGTCGAGTTCATCGACACCATGATCAAGGACGGCCTGTGGGATGCCTTCAACGGCTACCACATGGGCAACACCGCCGAGAACGTGGCGCGCCAGTACCAGATCACCCGCCAGCAGCAGGACGAGTTCGCTGTCGCTTCGCAGAACAAGGCCGAGGCGGCGCAGAAGGCCGGCAAGTTCAAGGACGAGATCACGCCCTTCACCGTCAAGACCCGCAAGGGCGACGTGGTCGTGGACACCGACGAATATCCGCGTCACGGCGCGACCATCGATGCCATGGCCAAGCTGAAGCCGGCGTTCGAGAAGGACGGCACCGTGACCGCGGGCAGCGCCTCGGGCATCAACGACGGCGCCGCCGCGGTGGTGCTGATGAGCGCCAAACAGGCGGCCAAGGAAGGCCGGACGGTGCTTGCCCGGATCGCGTCGTGGGGACAGGCCGGCGTCGATCCCAAGATCATGGGCACGGGGCCGATCCCGGCTTCACGCGCGGCGCTCAAGAAGGCCGGCTGGAATATCGCCGACCTCGATCTGATCGAAGCCAACGAAGCCTTCGCGGCGCAGGCTTGCGCGGTGAACAAGGATCTCGGCTGGGATACTGCAAAGGTCAACGTCAATGGCGGCGCCATCGCCATCGGCCATCCGGTCGGCGCTTCGGGCGGCCGCGTGCTGGTGACGCTGCTGCATGAAATGCAGAAGCGCAACGCCAAGAAGGGCCTCGCCACGCTGTGCATCGGCGGTGGCATGGGCATCGCCATGTGTGTCGAGCGCTAAGACGCATTCAGCGCACTGCACAATACAAAAAAAGAAATGCCCGGCTCACCGCCGGGCATTTTTCTTGCGGTTCTCGCAATTCGTCGGAATACTCAAGTTCCAAAAGACGTTGATGAACTGTGGAGGACAGTAACGATCATGGCACGGGTAGCATTGGTAACGGGTGGCACGCGCGGCATCGGCGCGGCGATCAGCAAGGCGTTGAAGGCGGCTGGCTACAGCGTGGCGGCGAGCTACGCGGGCAACGACGAGGCGGCGGCGAAGTTCAAGGCCGAGACCGGGATCCCGGTGTACAAATGGGATGTCAGTTCGTTCGAAGCCTGCGCCGAGGGCGTCAAGAAAGTCGAAGCCGATCTCGGCCCCATCGATGTGCTCGTGAACAATGCCGGCATCACCCGTGACGTGCCGTTCCACAAGATGTCGCTCGAGCAGTGGAATGCGGTGATCAACACCAATCTCGGCTCGCTGTTCAACATGACGCGGCAGGTGATCGAGGGCATGCGCACGCGCAAGTTCGGCCGCATCATCAGCATCTCGTCGATCAACGGCCAGAAGGGACAGTTCGGTCAGGTCAACTATTCCGCCGCCAAGGCGGGCGACATCGGTTTCAGCAAGGCGCTGGCGCTCGAGAACGCGCGCGGCGGCGTCACCGTCAACGTGATCTGCCCGGGCTACATCAACACCGAGATGGTGCAGGCCGTGCCCAAGGACGTGCTGGAGAAGAACGTCATTCCGCAGATTCCGGTCAACCGTCTCGGCGAGCCGGAGGAGATCGCGCGCGGCGTGGTGTTCCTCGCCTCCGACGACGCCGGCTTCATCACCGGCTCGACGCTCTCCATCAACGGCGGGCAGTATCTGCAATAGCGCCTGCGCAATGAGGTCATGGCGTCGTCGCGGCCGGTATGGCATTGAGCCGCGATGACGTCCTCCTCCGCCACCCTGATCGGCCTTGCCGCCATCGTGATGTGGTCGCTGCTCGCGGCCCTCACGGTGGCGACGGGCCGCGTCCCGCCCTTCCAGCTTCTGGCGATGACCTTCGCCATCGGCGCCTGCATCGGACCGCTGAGCTGGCCGTGGCGACGCGGCGCGGTGCGTGCGTGGCGGCAGCCGGCTCTGGTGTGGCTGGTCGGCGTCGGCGGCCTGTTCGGCTATCACGCCCTGTATTTTCTCGCGTTGCGGCTGGCGCCGCCGGCCGAAGCCGGCCTGCTGAACTATCTCTGGCCGCTGCTGATCGTGTTGTTGTCCGCGCTGCTGCCGAACGAGCGCCTCGCGCCGCATCACGTCGCCGGAGCGGCGCTCGGCTTCATCGGCACCGCGGTGCTGTTCGCCGGCGGCGGTTCGCAATTCAACGCCGCCTATCTGCCGGGGTTTATCGCGGCGTTCGTGGCGGCCTTTGTCTGGGCCGGCTATTCGGTGATGTCGCGCAAATTCGCCGCGGTGCCGACCGATGCGGTCGGAGGATTTTGCAGCGTCACCGCGCTGCTCGCCACGCTGTGTCATGTCGCGCTGGAACCGACGGTGTGGCCCGAGACGCCGTCGCAATGGCTCGCCGTCATAGCGCTCGGCATCGGCCCGGTGGGGCTTGCCTTCTTCGCCTGGGACATCGGCATGAAGCGCGGCGACATCCGCGTGCTGGCGGCGGCGTCCTACGCGACGCCGCTGTTGTCGACGCTGTTTCTTGTCGTTGCCGGCTACGCGCAGCCGAGCACGACGCTCGCGGCGGCGGCGCTGCTGATCGCCGGCGGCGGCCTGCTGGCGGCGCGGGATATGTTCGTCAGGCGCGCTGCTTAGGCTGCGTCCGCAACGCCGCGTCAGCCCTTGTTCTTGCGCTCGCGCAGTTCGCCGAACACCTCCGCCGGGCTCTTGCCGGCCAGGCCGACGGCGGCGGCGACCGAGGGCACGTCCGCGCGCAGGAAGACGTTGGCCTCCTTCTCGTCGCGGATCAGCGTCGGAACGGTGGGCTGGCCCGCGGCGCGCTGTTTCGTCACTTCCGCGGCGCGCGCCTGCAGCGCCGGATTGTCCGGTTCGATGCCGAGCGCGAACTTGACGTTGGAGGCGGTGTATTCGTGGCCGCAATAGACCCGCATATCGTTGGGCAGCGCGCGCAGCTTCAGCAGCGAATTCCACATCATTGGATAGTCGCCCTCGAACACCCGGCCGCAGCCGATCGAGAACAGCGTGTCGGCGCAGAACAGCGCGCGATCGGCGTCGAACACGTAGCTGATGTGGTCGAGGGTGTGGCCCGGGGTCTCAAACACGCGCGCGACGAGATTGCCGACCTTGACGGTATCGCCCTCCTTGACGCGCTCGTCGACCAGCGCAATCGCCGTGCCCTTGTCGTGAGGCGCGACCACGCGGCAGTTGTATTTGGCCTTGAGCTCGGCGATGCCGCCGACATGGTCCTGATGATGATGCGTGACCAGAATGTCGGTCAGCGTCCAGCCTGCGCGCTCCAGCGCCTGGATGATCTGTCCTGCGTCCGGCGCGTCGATCGAGGCGGTCGCGCCGGTGGCCGGATCGTGAATGAGGTAGCCGAAATTGTCGGACAGGCAGGGAAACAGGCGAATCTCGGCAGTCATGACGTCTCCATCGATCTCAGGATGCCAATAGGTTACCACGGCGGTGTGGCCGAATGAAACACGTTAACGCCGTTTGCGCCGTGCGGCGGGAAACGCTGCAGGTTGCGATCCGGCGTGATAGGTTGCCGGCATGACCATCGACGTCATCGACCTGCGGAACTTCTATTCGCAGCGCCTCGGCATCGTGGCGCGGCGTCTCATCAACCGCGGCATCCGGCAATTGTGGCCGCAGGCCGACGGCCTGCGCGTTGCCGGGCTCGGTTATCCGACGCCGTATCTCGGCCTGTTTCGCGAGGATGCCGAGCGCTGCATCGCGCTGATGCCGGCGGCGCAGGGCGTGCTGAAATGGCCGACGGAACGGCCGACGCTGTCGACGCTGGTCGATCAGTTCGCGTTGCCGCTGGCGGATGCCGCGGTCGATCGCATCCTGCTCGTTCACGCGCTCGAAATCTGCGACGATCCCGAGAGCCTCCTGCGCGAGGTGTGGCGCGTGCTCGCGCCGTCAGGGCGGATGATGGCGGTGATCCCGAATCGTCGCGGCGTGTGGTCGCGCACCGACACCACGCCGTTCGGCCATGGCCGTCCCTATTCGCGCTCGCAGATCACGCAACTGCTGCGGCAGACCTGGTTCACGCCGACGGCGTGGGGCGAGGCGCTGTTCATGCCGCCGATTCAGGGCGGATGGATCCTGCGTTCGGCCATGGCGTGGGAGCGTATCAGCGCCGCGGTGTCGTCGCCGTTCGCCGGCGTGCACATCGTCGAGGCGTCCAAGCAGGTCTATCGCGCGATCCCCGCCCACCGCGAGCGCACGCGGCTCATCCCGTCGATGCCGCCGGTGCTGGTGCCGACGCCGACGCGCCGCGACGACTGGCCCGCCACGGGCTGACATCGCCGATGCTGTTGCTGCGATAAAAAAGGCGACCGATCGCAATCGGCCGCCTGTTTTTCCGAACGTGTTTTCCGAATGTGTTTTTCCGAACGCGTTTGGCTCTCTGAACCTGTTTGGTTCAAGGGATCGCGTCGATCGTCCGCGCGCTCCGGATTATTCGCCCGGGGTGCCGAAATCGTCGGTGGCCGGTTGCGGGGCCGACGCGTCGGCGCGCGGCCGACGGCGGCGGCGATGGGGGAAACGTTCGCCGCTGGGAGCGGCGCCGGCTTCTGCGGCGCCGACATTGGGTTGCGGCTGCGCGCCGCCGGTGATGAACGACGGCAGGCGGTCGACGCTGTCGCTCGCGGCGGGCTGGATCGCGGGCTGCGGCTGCGGGCGATGCTCGCGCTGTTCGCGATAGGTCTCGCGCGGCTGGGGCTGCTCGCGCGGCTGATACGCCGGCTGCGGTTGCTGCGCGGCCGGCGCGAAGCCGGGCTCTGCGCCGAAGCTGGAATAGCCGTCACCCTCGTCCTCGCCCATCTCCTGGTCGAGGCGCGGCATCGGCGGCTGCTGTTGCGGCTGGTTCTGGCGGAACTGTTCCTGCGCAGCCGCGATCAGGCGGAAATAATGCTCGGCGTGCTGGTAGTAATTTTCGGCTGCGACCGGATCGCCGGAGGAGCGCGCATCGCGCGCGAGCTGGACATATTTCTCGGCGACATGAGAGGCGGTGCCGCGAATCTTGATATCGGGTCCGTTGGATTCGAAAATCCGCGTCATCGGGTTCTGGCCGCGACGGTTGTTATTATTGTTGTTATTGTTGTTGTTGCGGCTACGCATACGCTTGTTGTTGTTCGGACCGTTTCTCATGTCGTGCCTTTGTACGAGGTCTGGGTCGTGAAGGTCGGTAGAGGGGACGCGCGATGTGTCATGCCGTGAGATGTGTCGCGCTTTGAACGGAAGCGGAGCAATCCCGGTTCAGTTCGATTTTGCCGCCAGTCGCTTTCAACCAAGTCGCGTTCAGCAAGGACGCGTTCTCCAAATGCCCACAGGCCGCTCGCCTTGACGGCGGCTAACCCTGGGGGGCGGATCGGGTCAGCCCGCGCCTAGCAGGCATGACGGTCTGGGGTGTGAATCTTCGAGCGCAATATCAGGCTTTCGTTCGCTTCGTGGTCTCGATCAGCGCAGCTCTCGCAGCTTTTGCGCCCGATATGACCTTGGCCTTTTTGGAACCTTCCACCCGTCGATCGCCTCTTGCGAGGTGTCCGGCTTCTACCCGCCCTAGCGGGGCCACGACCCTGAACCGATGGTGTGACCGGAACCTAGTCGCTCCGGAGCAATATTCCAAGAGGTTTTTTCTGGTCCGAAACCCCTTTAAACCGCCGCCTTTCGCCCTATGACAACGCGATCGCGGCCGGCGAGGTCCCGCTGCGGCGGGCGGGCGACGTCCAGCCCCGCGGTGCGGAGGATGGCGCTCACGTCATTCCCTTGGTCGGCTCCGATCTCCAGCACCAGCGCGCCACCCGGCGCCAGCAGCGCGGCCGCCTGCGGCGCCAGCGTGCGGTAGGCGTCAAGCCCGTCCGCGCCGCCGTCGAGGGCGAGGCGCGGATCGTAGTCGCGCACGTCGGGATCGAGCGCCGCGATCTCCGCCGCAGGAATATAGGGCGGATTGGAGACGATCAGATCGAGCGGCCCGCGCAGCGGAGCGGCGTAATCGCCACGCACGAAGTCGGCGCGTTGGTCGAGGCCAAGCCGTTGCGCATTCGCCTGCGCCACGGCGAGCGCGGCGGCGCTGATGTCGGTGCCGATGCCGCGCGCGCCCGGCAATTCGGACAGCAGCGCCAGCAGGATCGCGCCGCTGCCAGTGCCGATGTCGGCGATGCGGAGTTCGCCCTCGGGCAGCGCGCGGTCGCGCAGGACGGCGAGGGCGGCCTCGATCACGGTCTCGGTGTCGGGGCGCGGCACCAGCGTCGCGGGCGAGACGTCGAGATCGAGTCCCCAGAACTCCTTGCGGCCGATGATGCGGGCCACCGGCTCGTGCGCAATCCGCCGCCGCGCCAAAGCTTCGATGATCTCGGCGTCGTCGCGACCGATCGGGCGCCGCGCCTGCGTCGCAAGGCCGGTGTGATCGAGGCCGAGCGCCGCGCCGATCAGGAGTCGCGCGTCCAGCTCGGGCGTGTCGATGCCATGGTCGCGCAGGCGCGCGGCGAGGATGCGGCGCGCGGCGTCCACGTGCGAACCCGTGAGCGCGTCGCGCATGCTCACGCTGCGTCACCCTGGGCGGCGAGCTGCGCCGCCTGATGCTCGGTGGTCAGCGCATCGATCAGTTCGTTGAGGGCGTCACCCGCGATCACCTGCGGCAGCTTGTAGAGCGTGAGGTTGATGCGGTGATCGGTGACGCGCCCCTGCGGGAAGTTGTAGGTGCGGATGCGCTCGGAGCGGTCGCCGGAGCCGACCTGCCCCTTGCGCTCGGCGGAGCGTTCGGCGTCCTGCTTCTGACGCTCGGCGTCGTAGATGCGCGAGCGCAGGATGTTCATCGCCGAGGCGCGGTTCTTATGCTGCGAGCGGCTGTCCTGCATCATCACCACGATGCCGGTGGGGACGTGGGTGATGCGGATCGCCGACTCGGTCTTGTTGACGTGCTGGCCGCCCGCGCCCTGCGCGCGCATGGTCTCGATGCGCAGGTCGCTGTCCTTGATGTCGACATCGACGACCTCGACCTCCGGCAGCACCGCCACCGTCGCGGCGGAGGTATGGATGCGGCCCTGGGTCTCGGTGTCGGGCACGCGCTGCACCCGGTGCACGCCGGATTCGAATTTCAGCTTGGCGAAAGCGCCGCGGCCCTGCACCTCGGCGATGATTTCCTTGTAGCCGCCCACGGTGCCCTCGGAGGCGGACACGACTTCCACCTTCCAGCCCTGGAGCGCGGCGAAGCGTTCATACATGCGGAACAGGTCGCCAGCGAACAGCGAGGCTTCGTCGCCGCCGGTGCCGGCGCGGATTTCCAGCACCACGCTGCGCTCGTCCATGGCGTCCTTTGGCAACAGCGCGATGCGGATGTCCTGCGCCAGTTCCTCGCGTTGTGCTTCGAGCTGCGGGCGCTCGGCTTCCGCCATCTCGCGCATGTCGGCGTCGGTGGCGGCATCGGCGATCAGCGTGTCGATCCCGGCGATTTCCGCCGCGGCCGCGCGGTACGCCTTGACGGCCTCGACCACCGGGGTGAGGTCGCTGAGTTCGCGGGTGATGCGGACATAGGTGTCGGAATTCACCTGGCCGAGCAGTTCGGCCTCCAGCGCGGCGTGGCGCGCCAGCAGGGTGTCGAGTTTGGCTTCGGGAAGGCTGGTCATCGGAGCGCGTCGTTCATCGAGAGTGAGGGTTCGTCATTGCGAGGAGGCGGAGCCGACGAAGCAATCCATGTCTTGTCATCTGAATACTTGATGGATTGCTTCGCTTCGCTCGCAATAACGCCGGAATGGATTGAATTGACCGAGATGCTGATGGTGCGACTGGAATCGACCGTTGGCGTCGCTACAGCGGCAGCCCCTCGGCTTCGGCGAATTCCGCCAGTTTGGCGCGAACCGAGACGCTGCCGGCCGGCGCGTCGAGGATCGGCATCAGCATCGCGGCGGCGCGGCTGGCGTCGAGGTCGAGGATCATCGCCTTGACCGGACCGTGGGCCGTCGCCGACAGCGACAGCGAGCGATAGCCGAGCGCGATCAGGGCCAGCGCGCCGAGCGGCTGCGACGCCATCTCGCCGCACAGCGAGACCGATTTGCCGGCGGCATGGGCCTTGTGCGCGATGTCGCGCAGCGCGCGCAGGATCGGCACCGACAGGGTGTCGAAACGTTCGCTGACGCGCGAATTGCCGCGGTCCACCGCGAACAGGAACTGGAACAGGTCGTTGGAGCCGACCGAAATGAAATCGACGCGCTCGAGCAGTTCGTCGAGCTGGTAGAGTAGCGCCGGAACCTCGACCATGGTGCCGACATCGACGCGCTCGGGCAATGTGTGGCCGTGCTGGCGCAGATAGGTCAGCTCGCGCTCGATCACCAGCTTGGCCTGATCGAACTCGTCCACCTGCGAGATCATCGGGAACATCACCCGCAGGTAGCGGCCGGAGGCAGCGCGCAGCAGCGCGCGAATCTGCCCGCGCAACAGTCCGGGCCGGTCGAGGCCGAGGCGGATGGCGCGCCAGCCCAGCGCCGGGTTTTCCTCGACGATGGTGTCCATATAGGGCAGCGCCTTGTCGCCGCCGATATCGAGGGTGCGGAAGGTCACCGGCTTGGTGCCGGCGGCGTCGAGCACGGCACGATAGAGTGCGAGCTGCTCGCTGGTGCGCGGCAGGCTCTGGCCGACCATGAACTGCAGCTCGGTGCGGAACAGGCCGATGCCGGACGAGCCGGTGTCGTCGATGTGCGGCAGGTCGATGACGAGGCCGGCGTTGATCATCAATTCGATCGCTTCGCCGTCGCGGGTGACGCACGGCTTGTCGCGCAGCTCGCGGTATTGCTCCTGACGTCGGGCGCGGAAGCGAACCCGCTCGGCATAGGCCGACTGGATTTCCTGCGACGGGCGGATGTAGATCGCCCCCGAGGTCCCATCGACGATGATGGCGTCGCCGGGATCGGCGATGCCGGCCGCGTTCTGCACCTCGCCAACCGCGGGAATACCGAGCGCGCGCGCGACGATGGAGACGTGGGAGTTGGCGGTGCCTTCTTCCAGCACCAGGCCGCGCAGCCGCTTGCGGTCGTAATCGAGCAGCGCTGCTGGCCCCATCGAGCGCGCGATCAGGATGGCGTTGTCGGGCAGTTGCTCGCGCGAGGGCGCGTGGTCCTGGCCGACGAGCTGGCGCATCAGGCGGTGGCCGAGATCCTCGAGATCGTGCAGGCGGTCGCGCAGATAGGGATCGGTGGAGCGCAGCATGCGCGCGCGGGTGTCGGACTGCACCCGCTCGACGGCGGCTTCGGCGGTGAGGCCGGTGGCCACCGCTTCGTGCAGCTTGTGCTGCCATCCCTGGTCGTTGGCGAACATGCGGTAGGCTTCGAGCACGTCGCGGTGTTCGCCGCTGTCGGCGACGTCGCCGCGCTCGAGCATGCGGTCGAGGTCGGCGCGCAGCTTCAGGATCGCGCTGTCGAGCCGCTTGACCTCCTTCGGCAGGTCCTCGGCGATGTAGTTGGTGATCACCACCCGTGGTTCGTGCAGCACCACATGGCCGAGGGCGATGCCGTCGGACAGGATTGCGCCGGTCTTGTGCAGCGAGTGCCGGGCGGCGGGTTCCGCGCCGGGCCGGGCGATCGAGGACAGTTCGCCCGAGGCGATCATTTCCGCGACCACCATGGCGGTGGTCTGCAGCGCCTCGACCTCCTCCTCGACATAGGTGCGGTGGGCGCGGTTCTGCACCACCAGCACGCCCAGCGTGTTGCCGGCCCGCAGGATCGGCACGCCGAGGAAGGAATGGTAGATTTCCTCGCCGGTCTCCGGGCGGTAGGAGAAGGCCGGGTGGGTCTGGGCGTCCGACAGGTTGAGCGGCGTCGCCTCGCTGGCGACGAGGCCGACGAGGCCCTCATGGGCGTTCAGGACGGTCTGGTGGACCGCGTCCGGGTTGAGGCCCTCGGTGGCGTAGAGTTCCAGAGTGTTGTCAACGCGCAGCACATAGGTCGAGCAGACCTCCGCCACCATATTGGCGGCGATCAGCACCACGATCTTGTCGAGACGCTCCTGAGCGCTGACCTTTTCGGCCATCACCTCGCGGAGCCGTCTCAGCAAGACGCGGGGGCCTCCCAGCGCGCTCCGCATCCGTTGACTTCCCTTGGTCTGCAACTCCAGCGCGGCGTCCCCATGCCGCCGCGACAGCGTTAACAAGAGGTAAAATAAACGACTTTCAGGGGCGCGCCTTCCTGCTGTCGCGCGGAGATGAGGTCCGGTCGCCGGTCCGCGGTCAGGGGCGGGAATGCGCTTGCCTTATCCCGAGGCTATATCGAATCGAAGCTCGTTTTGCCAAGCAAAACCCCTGCCACGGACGGCCTGTCAGAGGTTATCCTCATCATGACCGGCAACGGCCGATCTGTCACGGGCCGGCTGGCCCGAAGCCCGGATCAGGCCTGATCGAGGCCGTAGAGCGTGTGCAGGGTCCGCACCGCCAGTTCCGTATAGGCGGCGTCGATCAGCAGCGAGAACTTGATCTCGGAGGTGGTGATGGCGCGGATGTTGATGTTGCGCTCCGACAGTGCCTTGAACGCCCGCGCCGCGACGCCGGCGTGGCTGCGCATGCCGATGCCGATCACCGACACCTTGGCGACGTCGGTGGCCGAATCCATCGTCTTGTAGCCGATCCTGTCCCTGGCCTTGGCGATGGTGTCCTTGGCGCGGGTGTATTCGGAGGCGGGAACGGTGAAGGTGAGGTCGGTGGTCTTGCCGTCCTCGGACACGTTCTGCACGATCATGTCGACATTGATGCTGGCATCGGCGAGCGGCCCGAAGATCGCCGCCGCGATACCCGGCTTGTCCTCGATCTGGCGCACGGAAATCTGGGCCTCGTCCTTGGAGAAGGCGATTCCGGTGACGACCTGGCTTTCCATGATTTCCTCCTCGCTGCAGATCAGCGTTCCCGGCGGGGTGCCGTGGGGATCGATATCTTCCGGCTTGTCGAAGCTCGAGCGCACGAACACCGGGACGTTGTGAACCATGCCCAGCTCCACCGAGCGGACCTGAAGCACTTTGGCGCCGAGCGACGCCATTTCCAGCATTTCCTCGAATGCCACCTTGTCGAGGCGGCGGGCCTTCGGCACCACGCGCGGATCGGTGGTGTAGACGCCGTCGACATCGGTGTAGATGTCGCAGCGATCGGCGTGGATCGCGGCGGCGATCGCCACCGCCGAGGTGTCGGAACCGCCGCGGCCCAGCGTGGTGATCCGGCCGGTCGGCTGGTGCAGGCCCTGGAAGCCGGCGATCACCGCGACTTCCTTGCGCTCCTTGAAGCGCTTGATCAGTTCGCCGCCGTCGATGCCGGTGATGCGGGCCGAGGCGTGGGCGTCGCTGGTCAGGATCGGGATCTGCCAGCCCTGCCACGACCGGGCCTGGATGCCGAGCGCCTGCAGCGCAATGGCCAGCAGGCCCGACGTCACCTGTTCGCCGGAGGCGACGATGGCGTCGTATTCGCGCGCGTCGTGCAGCGGCGAGGTTTCGCTCGCCCAGGCCACCAGTTCGTTGGTCTTGCCGGACATCGCCGACACCACGACGGCAACGTCGTGGCCGGCGTCGACCTCGCGTTTGACATGCCGCGCGACGTTGCGGATGCGGTCGATATTGGCGACGGACGTGCCGCCGAACTTCATCACTAGGCGGCCCATTTTCTCTTTATCGCGGCGGATGGCGCGTCCCGGTTGGTGTTGGCAGATGGTGGATGTGAGGAAGGAGCCGGTTCCGCTCGAAACGGCGGCCCGGCCCCGAAAAGGCGGCTATACATACCCATCGGATCGGGGGCAAGCAACACGGTTCCGGTCGTGACCGCCGGGAGCCGACAAGGCCGTGCGAGGACGGGCATTTTGCCGCCGGGCGGCCGAATCCTGTATGCCAGCGATCCACGGGACCGCGCCGCTGCGCCGAACCAATCCGTAACTATATTCCGGCAGGATAGCGGCCCGTCCGGCGCCGCCGCCGTTCGAGAAAAGACAGATCACCGACATGACCCAGAATTCCCCATCCTCCACGGTCGATCCGGGCGAAGTCGCCCGGTTTTCGCGATTGTCCGACGAGTGGTGGGACCCCAAAGGCAAGATGGCGCCGCTGCACAAGATCAATCCGCTGCGGCTGGCCTTCATCCGCGACGCCGCCTGCCGCAAGTTCGAGCGCAACCCCCGCAGCCTGAACTGCCTGGCCGGCCTGCGCGTGCTCGACATCGGCTGCGGCGCCGGGCTCCTGTGCGAGCCGCTGACCCGGCTCGGCGCCGAGGTGATCGGCATCGATCCGTCCGAAACCAACATCGCGGCCGCGAAGCTGCATGCCGACAAGTCGCATTTGCTGATCGACTATCGCTGCACCACGGTGGAGGAGATCAATCCGCGCGAGCGCTTCGACATCGTGCTGGCGATGGAGGTGGTGGAGCATGTCGTCAATGTCGGCGCGTTCCTTGACCGCTGCGCGGCGCTGATGAAGCCGTCCGGCCTGATGGTGGTGTCCACCATCAACCGCAACTGGAAGAGCTTCGCGCTCGCCATCGTCGGCGCCGAATATGTGCTGCGCTGGCTGCCGCGTGGCACCCATCAATGGGACAAGTTCGTCACTCCCGCCGAACTGACCCATCATCTGGAGCGCAACAAGCTCGCGGTCAGCGAACAGGCCGGCGTGGTCTACAATCCGCTCGCCGACAAATGGAGCGTCTCGTCCGACATGGACGTGAACTACATGGTGATCGCGGAAACGGCGATCTAGGCCATGGTTGTTTGGAAATACTATGTGCACAATCGTCATGCCCGGCCATAGCGGTCGCAGACTGCGTAAATTTGTCGGCGGTGCCGGGCATCCGCACCTTGCTTGAGCGCGCACAGACGTGGATGGCCGGGACAAGCCCGGCCATGACGCAAAGATTATCATGACCCAATTCGTTTGGCTCTGGATTCCCTTCACGCTGCTTGCGGCCGCAGGGCAGGTCGCGCGCAACGCCATGCAGCGCGGGCTGACGGCGCGGCTCGGCACCCTCGGCGCCACTCACATCCGCTTCCTGTTCGGCTTTCCGTTCTCGCTGCTGTTTCTCGGTGCGGTGCTGCTCGCGACCGGCGACCGGCCGTCATGGCCGCCGACGGCCTTCTGGGCGTGGCTGGTCACCGGCGGGCTGGCGCAGATCCTCGCCACCGCCCTGATGCTGATGGCGATGAACGAACGCTCCTTCGTGGTGACCACGGCCTATCTCAAGACCGAGGCGATCCAGACCGCCATTTTCGGCTTCGTGTTTCTCGCCGATCACCTTACCGGGCTGAAGGTCGCGGCGATCCTGATCGCGACCGCGGGCGTCGTGATCACGGCGCTGCGCCCGGGCGGGGCGAGCGGCTTCGGCAGCCTGAAGCCGACGGCGCTGGGGCTATTGGCGGCGGCGTTCTTCGCGCTGTCGGCGGTGGGCTATCGCGGCGCGATCCTCAACGTCTCCGGCGTCAGCTTCGCCACCGCCGCAAGTCTCACCCTCGTGGCGACACTGCTGATGCAGAGCCTCGTGCTGTCGGCTTGGCTGATCGCGCGCTCGCCCGGCACCATGACCGCGATCTTCCGGCTGTGGCGGCCGTCGATGGCTGCGGGCTTCATGGGAGCCTTCGCCTCGCTGTTCTGGTTTCTCGCCTTCGCTCTGACGGCGGCCGCCAATGTGCGTACGCTGGCGCTGGTGGAGGTGCTGTTCGCGCAGGTCGCCGCGTATTACACCATGAAGCAGCGCATCTCGCCGCGCGAACTGTCCGGCATCGCGCTGATCCTGATCGGGGTGGCGATGCTGGTCGCGGGCTGACTAGAGCCTTTCCCGCTTTGATGGAATCAAAGCGGGGCTCCAGGTTTTGTTTGGTCGCATTTTCTTCACGCGAACCGGTTTCCACTTCGCTTGAAAATGCTCTATCGTTTGATCGCGAGAATGATGGCGCCGGCCGCGATCAGCGCGATGCCGAGCCAGCCGCCGGCGGACGGGCGCTCGCCGAGGAAGACGAAGGCGAACAGCGCCACCAGCACTACGCTGAGCTTGTCGATCGGCGCCACCAGCGTCGCCGGCCCGAGCTTGAGCGCGCGGAAATAGCACAGCCACGACGCGCCGGTGGCGAGCCCCGACAGCACCAGGAAAATCCACGTTCTGGCCGAGACCTCGCCGGGCGCACGAAATTGCCCGGTGGCGAAAAGCAGCACCGCGAAGCTCGCCAGCACCACGGCGGTGCGGATGAAGGTCGCGAGATCCGGATTGATCGCCTCGACACCGACCTTGGCGAAGATCGCGGTCAGCGCCGCGAATGCGGCCGACAGCAGCGCCCATGTCAGCCATGAGCCGGACGATGACGACAGCGCTTCCGGACCCATGGCGCGTACCCCGCGCTCAGTTGCGGTCGTCGGGCAGCACCGGCAAGGGCGCGACCTCGACGCCTTCCTCGATCAGGGCGCGGGCCTCCTCGATGGTGGCCTCGCCATAGATGGCGCGGTGCTCGGCGTCGCCATAGTGAATCTTGCGGGCCTCGTCGGGAAACTTGCTGCCGACATTGTCGGCATTCTTCAGCACGTGGTCGCGGAGTTCGCGCAGCTTGGCGACCAGTTCGCGTTCCTGCGGCGCCATGACCAGTGAGGCCGGCGAAGCTTCTTCTGCCGGTGCGGCCACGGGCTCCGGCGCGGCAATCGGTTCCGGCGCGGCCCGGGATTTGTTCTTGCGGGCGACGCGCGGCGCCATGATCGCCTTCTCCACCTTCGTGGAGTCGCACACCGGGCAGGCGACCAGGGCGCGCTTGCGCTGGCTTTCGTAAGCGCCCGAGCTCTGGAACCAGCTTTCGAAATCGTGGCCGCGCGCGCAGCGCAGCGCGTAACGGATCATGCCGAACCTCGCACCAGATGCAGGTGCTCCGGTCCCGCCTTCGGGTCGGCCAGGCTGAAGCGGCGGCCGTGCTGTAGCGAGGGAATGTTGCGGCGGACGGTCTGCACCTTGGCCGGATCGATCTTGGCCAGCACCACGCCTGGCTCGACGCCGCCCTCGGCGAGAATCTCGCCCCACGGGTCGATGATCAGCGAATGGCCATAGGTCTCGCGCTTGTTCTCGTGGGTGCCGCCCTGCGCCGCGGCGAAGATGAAGCAGCCGTTCTCGATGGCGCGGGCGCGCAGCAAGGTGTGCCAGTGCGCCTCGCCGGTCCGGCGGGTGAAGGCGGCGGGCACCGAAATGAAGGACGCCCCGGCCTCTGCCAGCGCGCGGTAGAGCGCCGGGAAGCGCACGTCGTAGCAGATGGTGAGGCCGAGGCGGCCCCACGGCAGGTCGGTGATCACCGCGGTTTCGCCGGCCTGGTAATTGGCCGACTCGCGGTAGCTCTCGCCGCCTTCGAGATCGATGTCGAACATATGGATCTTGTCGTAGCTCGCGACAATGCCGCCGTCCGGCGCGATCAGGAACGAGCGGTTCACCGCGCGTTCCGGCGTCGCCTTGAGCGCCAGCGATCCGATATGCAGATAGATCTGCAATTCGCGGGCGAGGTCACGATAGGCTTTCAGCGACAGATCGTCGTCCTCGCTCGCCAGATGCGCGAACAGCGCCTTGCGGTTTTCCTGCATCATGTTGCTGACCTCGGGGGTCAGCACATAGTCCGCGCCCTTCGTCTTGGCTTCGCGGATCAGGGTGATGCCCTGGGCGAGGCTGGTCTCGGGCAGAAGGCCGGTGCGCATCTGCACCATGGCAGCGGTGAAGGGCGATCCGGTGGCGATGGTGCTCATGATACGGTGTCCTGTCCGGCGAGGAGGGGGTCGAGCCGGCCGGCGTGCTCCAGCGCATAGAGATCGTCGCAGCCGCCGACGTGAATCTTGTCGATGAAAATCTGCGGGTAGGTTGTGCCGCCATTGGCGCGCGCCAGCATCTCGGCCCGCCGCTCCGGCGCAACAGCGACGTCGAACTCGGTGAAGGCGGCGTTCTTGCGCGCCAGCAGCGATTTCGCAGCGCTGCAATAGCCGCATCCCGGCCGGGTGTAGATCTCGATCAGAGCGGGCATGCCGAGCCTCGGTGACGGTGAAGTGCCCAAGCTATATGGGCCCCCCGAACGTGTCCACAACCCGCGCGAACACCAGCACGTCCACCGACGCAGCCCTGGCCCGCAGCAATGCACGGGCGCAGGCATCGACCGTCGCGCCCGAGGTCAGAACATCGTCGATGAGGACGATGCGCCGTCCCTGCACCGACGGTTTTTGCCCGGGCGGCACCTGGAACGCGCCCTGCACATTGCCGGCCCGCGCGGCCCGCGACAGGCCGATCTGCGGCTGCGTCGGCCGCATTCGCCGCAGCACATCGCCGGCCACCGGCAGGTGCGCCGCGCGGCCGATGATCCGCGCCAGCGCGCCGGACTGGTTGTAGCGGCGGCTCCAGGCCCGCCGCCAATGCAGCGGCACCGGGACAAGCAGGTCGGCATCGTCCAGCAATTCGCGGCCGGCGCGGGCCATCCAGCGGCCCATGGCCGGGGCAAGATCGGTGCGGTCGTGGTATTTCAGGCCATGGACCATGGTCCTGGCGACGTCGTCGTAACGCACCGCGGCGCGGGCGCGCCTATAGGCCGGCGGGTCGGCGATGGCCTGCATCGACAGCAGGCCGGGGCCGGGATCGTAGACGAAGGGAATGCCGAGGCGCGGGCAGAACGGCGGGGCGATGAACGACAAGCGGCCCCAGCACGCCGCGCACAGGCCCTCGTCGGCGACGGGCTCGCGGCACGACACGCATTGCAGCGGCAGCGCGATGTCGAGCAGGCGGCGCGGCAGGGCGGCGAGCGTGCTCCATGCACGGCCGTAAAGCCGAGCTCCCCATGGATTCGATGCCGCCTGTTCCCGCTCCGACATAGGTCCTCGCACGCTTACAAGGCTAGTTCCGGCGTGGCGCGGACTCAAGCGGGGCGCGGAGGGGTTTGCCAGATCATATCCCGAGAGAGTACCAACGCGGCATGAAGCCGCCTCCGTCCGACACCGCGCCACGCCTGTTCGACCGCAGCTTGCTGCGGGCGCGGCAGGCGCGCGCCGCGCGGCTCGGCCCCGCCACCTTCCTGCTCGACCGGATCGCCGAAGACCTGGCGGAGCGTCAGGGCGCGGTGCTGCGCGATTTCGCCGACGGCGTCGATATCGGCACCCCCGGCGATCAGGTGCGCACGGCGCTGGCGGCGGGCGTGCGCCACGTGCGGGCGGTGGTGCTGCCGGTGTCTGACACCGAGGCGCTGGATGTGGAGCCGGCCAGTATCGATCTCGCGGTGTCGGCGCTGGCGCTGCACTTCGTCAATGACCTGCCGGGAACGCTGGCGCAGATCCGCCGCGCGCTGAAGCCGGACGGCCTGTTTCTCGCCGCGGTGATCGGCGGCGACACCCTGACCGAGTTGCGCCAGTCGTTCGCGGCGGCGGAAGCGGAGGTCGAGGGCGGGCTGTCGCCGCGCGTTGCGCCGTTCGCCGATCTGCGCGATCTCGGCGGCCTGTTGCAGCGCGCGGGCTTCGCTCTGCCGGTGACCGATGTCGACCGCATCGTCGTGCGCTACGACCATGCGTTCGCGCTCATGCACGACCTGCGGCGCATGGGCGCGACCAACGTCCTCAACGAACGCCGCCATGCGCCGTCGCGCCGCGCCACGATGCTGCGCATGGCGCAGGTCTATGCGGAGCGCTTCGCCGATGCCGACGGCCGCATCCGCGCCACCTTCGATATCGTGTGGCTGTCGGGCTGGGCCCCGCATGACAGCCAGCAGAAGCCGCTCAAGCCGGGCTCGGCACGGATGTCGCTGGAGGAGGCGGTGAAGCGGGCGGGCGAGCGGAAGGGGTGATGGATATGGAGTTTCTCCCCATGTCGTCCCCGCGCAGGCGGGGACCCATACTCCCCAGGTTTCCGATTCAAAAGGTGATGCCGGAGCAAAACTTTTCTGTCATCGCCATGACGTGCGGTGATGATGGGTCCCCTGAGTTCACAAACGAAGTGCAACACTTTCTTTTGGAGGTGTTGCCATGGGGCGGAGTTACGATCAGCTTTCCCTGGACGATCGCTGCGAGATTTCCCGTCTTTCGGCCAATGGCAGCTCGATCCGGCAAATCGCGGCAGCTCTGGATCGCTCGCCATCAACGATTTCTCGGGAGCTGAAGCGCAATAGTGGCGCGCAGGTCGGATACCGCTCCAGTTACGCCAACCAGCAGAGCCGTGCCCGACGCTGGAAGGGCATGCGGCTGGAGCGCGATGAGCGCTTGCGGGCCGCCGTGCTCGAGCGGCTCGCCAGCGGATGGTCGCCCGAGCAGATCGCCGGCCGTCTGGCGCGCGACCAGGGCCGCAAGGTGATCTGCCATGAGACCATCTACCGCTTCATCTACGCCCAGCTCGCCCGCACCAGGGACTACCGCTGGCGGCGCTACCTGCCGCGCGGCAAGAGCCGGCGCGGCTGTCGCGGCAGGAGGGGCGGCAGCCCCGCGAGCTTCATTGAAGGCCGTGTTTCCGTGGCAAAACGGCCGCCCGAGGCCAATGACCGCAAGACCTGCGGTCATTGGGAAGCCGACCTGATGATGTTCGCCAAATACGGCCAGGCCATCCTCACCGTGCATGACCGCAAGTCCCGCCTGTTGCTGGCCACCAGGCTCGCCAGCAAGGCGGCCAACGGCGTCGCCAGCCATCTGGTCGACCTGTTCGGCGCGATCCCGCAACCGCTCCGCCGGACCGTCACCTTCGACAACGGCACCGAGTTTGCCCGCCATCTGGCGCTGCACGATCTTCAGATCGAGACCTTCTTCTGCGATCCCTACGCGCCCTGGCAGAAGGGCGGCATCGAGAACGCGATCGGCCGGATGCGCCGCTTCATTCCCCGAAAGACCGACCTCGCCACACTCTCAAACGCCCGCTTCCGCAAGCTCGTCGCCGCCTATAACAATACTCCGCGCAAGTGCCTCGACTTCAGCACGCCAGCCGAGGCCTTCGCCCAAATGTTGCACTTCGAATGTGAATCCACCTCCCCGCCTGCGCAGGGACGACATCGCGTATGGTCTCAAGTGTAAGCTACAACAGCAAATCCGTCAGATGCGCGATCAGCGGAATATCCGCCGGCGGCATCGGATAGTCGCGCAGCTTGTTGGCGCGCACCCAGGCGAGGGCCTGGCCCTCGCGTGAGGCGACCGTGCCCTGCCATTTGCGGCAGACGTAGAGCGGCATCAGCAGGTGGAAAGTCTCGTAGCCGTGGCTGGCGAAGGTCAGCGGCGCGAGGCACGGCTCCTCCACCGTGATGCCGAGTTCCTCATGCAGTTCGCGGATCAGCGCCGACTCCGGCCGCTCGCCGGGCTCGAGCTTGCCGCCGGGAAATTCCCACAGGCCGGCAAGCTGCTTGCCCTCCGGGCGCTGCGCGATCAGCACGCGGTTGTCGGCGTCGATCAGTGCGCAGGCGACGACCAGCGTGAGCTTCATAAGGTTCACCGGGTCATTCCGGACGGTTCGCCATAGGCGAGCCGATCCGGTATCTCATGAGACATATCGAGGCAAGAGATTCGGGGTTTGCGCCAAGCGGCGCGTCCCGGAATGACGTTGAGACATGATGCTTGTCCATCACGACCTGTAGTCGCCGTTGATGGCGACGTACTCCTTGGTGAGGTCGCAGGTCAGCACGCGGTCGCGGCCCTTGCCGAGGCCGATGCCGACCTTGATCTGGATCTTGTCCTGCTTCATCAGCGCCGAGACTTCCTTCTCGTCGTAGGACGGATCGCGCGCGCCACGGGTGGCGACGCGGATGCCGTTGAAGGCGATCGACAGCCTGTCGCGGTCGGCGGGCTCGCCGGCCTTGCCCACCGCCATCACCACGCGGCCCCAGTTGGCGTCCTCGCCGGCGATGGCGGTCTTGACCAGCGGCGAATTGGCGATCGACATCGCGATCCGGCGCGCCGACGCGTTGGTCTTGGCGCCGTCCACCACCACTTCCACCAGCTTGCGCGCGCCTTCGCCGTCGCGCGCCACCTGTTCGGCGAGGTCGGCCAGCACGTTCTGGAACGCCTTGGCGAACGCCTTGAGGCGCGGATCGGACGCGCGCGAGATTTTCGGTGCGCCATTTGCGGCGGCCGCGCCGGTGGCGAAGGCGAGCAGGGTGTCGGAGGTCGAGGTGTCGCCGTCGATGGTCACCGCGTTGAAGGTGCTGGCGACGCCGGTCTTGAGCAGCGATTGCAGCACCGCCGCCGACAGCGGCGCGTCGGTGAAGACGAAGGCCAGCATCGTCGCCATGTCGGGGGCGATCATGCCGGCGCCCTTGGCCATGCCGTTGATGGTGACCTTCGTCTTGCCGAGCTTCACCGTGGCGGTGGCGACTTTCGGGAAGGTGTCGGTGGTCATGATCGCTTTGGCCGCATCCATCCACCCGCCGGGGCCGGCATGCGCCACGAGATCGTCCATCACGCCGTCGAATTTGGTGGCGTCGAGCGGCTCGCCGATCACGCCGGTCGAGGCGAGAAAGATCTTGCCGGGCGCGCTGGCGGTAGCCTTGGCCGCGATCGATGCGGTCAGCGCGGTCGCCTGTTTGCCGGTCTTGCCGGTGAAGGCGTTGGCGTTGCCGGAATTGACCACCAGGGCGCGGGCCTCGCCGCCCTTCAATTTGGCGCGGCACCAGTCCACCGCGGCGCTCGGGCATTTCGATGTGGTGAACACGCCGGCGACGGTGGTGCCCTTGTCGAGCAGCGCCAGCAGCACGTCGGTGCGGTTCTTGTAGCGGATGCCGGCGGCGGCGGTGGCCAGACGCACGCCCGCGACCGGCGGCATGTCGGGGACGTCGGTGGGGGCGAGCGGAGAGACGGCGGTGGACATGGGATCAGGGCCTTGGATCGAGGACTATCGGGCGTCGTGGCCGGATTTATTCCGGCCATCCACGTCTTACTGCCTTGTCGATGAAAGCCCCAAGACGTGGATGCCCGGGACAAGCCCGGGCATGACGTCAAACTAGAGAACTCGTGACGAGAAGTCGATTTACTTCTTCGCGGGTGCGGCCGGCGCGGCCTTCGCGTCCGGCTTGGCATCGGACTTCGCGTCGGACTTGGCCGGCTCCGCCGGCTTGTCCATGCGCTCGACCTTGGCGGCGGCGCGCAGCTTGGTCACGTAGTCGGCCTGCGCCTTGCGGGTGACGAAGGTTTCGATCTGGGCCTTGACCTGCTCGAAGGTCGGCGGCTTGCGGTCGCGCTTTTCCTCAACCTTGATGACGTGCCAGCCGAATTGCGACTTCACCGGATCGGAGATCTTGCCCGGTGCGAGCGCGAAGGCGGCGGCGGAGAATTCCGGCACCATCTGCTCCTTGGTGAAGAAGCCGAGGTCGCCGCCGTCGGCCGCGCCGGGGTCCTTCGACTTCTCCTTGGCGAGCTTGGCGAAATCGGCGCCCTTGTCGAGTTCGGCCTTGATCGCCTTGGCTTCCTCCTCGGTCGGCACCAGGATGTGGCGGGCGTGGACTTCCTGCTCGCCGGACACCTGCTTGATGGCGTCCTCATAGACCTTCTTCATGGCCTCGTCGGTGATGGCGGCCTTGCCCTCGTTGGCGAGCAGGGTGTCCATCAGAAGCCGGTTGCGGGCGAAGGCGAGCCGCTGCTTGAATTCCGGGCTGTCACCGACCTTCTTGTCCTCGGCGGCCTTGGCGACGATGTTCATGTCGATCAGGAACGAGATCAGGTTCTCGCGCCGGGTCGCCGGGTCCATCTGCTGCAGGCTCGGCCCGAGCTCCTCCTCGGCCACGGCGAGGTCGCTCTGGCGGATTTCCGTGCCGTTGACCTTGGCGATCACCGGGTTGGCGTCCTGCGCCCGGACCGGCTGGCCGGCGGCGAGGACGAGTACGAGACAAGTTGCCGCGGCCGACGCGAAAAGGCCCAGTCTTGCCGTGACGGCGGGCTGCGCGGTTTGCCCGTCCAGGCGGGCCCTGCGGGGGGAGGAAACGGTCATGGAAAATCCTTATCGATCAACGTCCGCTGTTCGGGACGGCGGACACTCGCCCAAGCTTGCGTCATAAGCAACGCGAAAAGCCGCCAAAATCATGAAATCCTTGACAGGTTCGCGCGTTGACAAGGCATGGGGCCGCCCATATCTCTCCCCGCGGGTTTTCTTGGCCGCCGCGGGGCTTGTCCGCGGCCGCATCGCCGTCGCGGCAGACAGCCGGGGCCGGCCAAACTGCAAGACAGGAATGTTTCATGCTCGGCGCGCTCGCCCGCAAGCTTTTCGGCTCCGCCAATGACCGGCGGATCAAGGGATACCAGTCCCGCGTCGATGCCATCAACAAGCTGGAGCCCGAGGTCGCCGCCCTCTCCGACGAGGCGCTGAAGGCGCGCACCGACGAGTTCAGGGCGCAGCTCGCGGCGGGCAAGACCCTCGACGACCTCCTGGTGCCGGCTTTCGCCACCGTGCGCGAGGCCGCCAAGCGTACCCTCGGCCAGCGCCATTTCGATGTGCAGCTGATCGGCGGCATTGTGCTGCACGAAGGTGACATCGCCGAGATGAAGACCGGCGAAGGCAAGACGCTGGTGGCGACGCTCGCGGTCTATCTCAACGCGCTCGCCGGCAAGGGCGTCCATGTCGTCACCGTCAACGATTACCTCGCCAAGCGCGACTCCGACTGGATGGGCCGGGTCTACAGCTTCCTCGGCATGACCACGGGCGTCATCGTCCACGGCCTCGACGACGCCGAGCGGCAGGCGGCCTATGCCTGCGACATCACCTACGGCACCAACAACGAATACGGCTTCGACTATCTGCGCGACAACATGAAGTACCGGCTGGAGGACATGGTCCAGCGCGGCCATTCCTTCGCCATCGTCGACGAAGTGGACTCGATCCTGATCGACGAGGCGCGCACGCCGCTGATTATCTCCGGCCCGCTCGACGACCGCTCGGAGTTCTACAACACCATCGACACCTACATCCCGAAGCTGGAGAAGGCCACCGACTTCGAAGTCGACGAGAAGCAGCGCACGGTCACCCTGACCGAGGCGGGCATGGAGAAGATCGAGAATCTCCTGCAGGAGGCCGGCCAGCTCAAGGGCGACTCTCTCTACGATGTCGAGAACGTCTCCGTCGTTCATCACATCAACCAGGCGCTGCGCGCCCATACGCTGTTCACCCGCGACAAGGACTACATCGTCCGCGACGACGAGGTGGTGATCATCGACGAATTCACCGGCCGCATGATGCCGGGCCGGCGCTATTCGGAGGGCCTGCACCAGGCGCTCGAAGCGAAAGAGCACCAGACGGTCCAGCCGGAAAACCAGACGCTGGCCTCGATCACCTTCCAGAACTATTTCCGCATGTACGACAAGCTCGCCGGCATGACCGGCACGGCGGCGACGGAAGCGGACGAACTGTTCGACATCTACAAGCTGGAAGTCATCGAGGTGCCGACCAACCTGCCGATCGCGCGCCTCGACGAGGACGACGAGGTCTATCGCACGGCGGAGGAGAAGCACCGCGCCATTCTAGCCGAGATCGAGCGCGCCAATGCGCGCATGCAGCCGGTGCTGGTCGGCACGGCCTCGATCGAGAAGTCCGAGGTGCTCGCCGAGTATCTGAAGAAGAACGGCTACAAGCAGATCGACTTCGGCAATCCGAAGGCGATGGACAAGCTTTACGCGGCCGCGCGCGCGAGCAAGCCCGCCAAGCTGTTCGCGGTGCTCAACGCGCGCTTCCACGAGCAGGAAGCCTACATCGTCGCCGAAGCCGGCGTGCCGGGCGCGATCACCATCGCCACCAACATGGCCGGCCGCGGCACCGACATCAAGCTCGGCGGCTCGCTGGAAATGCGCGCCGAGGCCGCCACCGCCGGCATCGAGGACGAGGCCGAGAAGCAGCGCATCATCGACGGCATCAAGGCCGATATCGAGAAGTTCAAGGAGATCGTGCTCAAGGCCGAGGAGACCGTCGATCTCAATCCGGACAAGCCCGGCACCCGCACGGTGGTCAAGCCCGGCGGCCTCTATATCATCGGTTCGGAGCGCCATGAATCGCGGCGTATCGACAACCAGTTGCGCGGCCGCGCCGGACGCCAGGGCGACCCCGGCCGCACCAAATTCTATCTGTCGCTGGAAGACGACCTGATGCGCATCTTCGGGTCCGACCGGCTCGACAGCATGCTGACCCGTCTCGGCCTCAAGGAAGGCGAGGCCATCATCCACCCCTGGATCAACAAGGCGCTGGAGAAGGCCCAGCAGAAGGTCG
The DNA here is from genome assembly GCA_020544565.1 of Bradyrhizobiaceae bacterium. Lineage (GTDB taxonomy): Bacteria > Pseudomonadota > Alphaproteobacteria > Rhizobiales > Xanthobacteraceae > Afipia. The sequence continues at coordinate 2,913,645 of CP078014.1, read as the reverse complement.
AAGCCCGCAACTTCGACATCCGCAAGAACCTGCTCAAGTTCGACGACGTGCAGAACGATCAGCGCAAGGCGATCTTCGACCAGCGCATCGAGCTGATGCGCGACGAGAACGTGGAGGAGACCGTCGCCGACATGCGCCACGGCGTGGTCGACGATCTTGTCTCCAAGCACATTCCGCCGCAGGCCTATCCGGAGCAGTGGGATGTGGTCGGGCTCGAAAAGGAGATCGCCGAGATTCTCACCATCGATCCGCCGGTGATGGAGTGGGCCAAGGAAGAGGGCATCGCCGACGAGGAGGTGCGCGAGCGCATCACCCGCCAGGCCGACGAGTGGATGGCGCGCAAGGTGGCCCAGTGGGGTCCAGACGTCATGCGCTATGTCGAGAAGTCGATCCTGCTGCAGACGCTGGATCATCTGTGGCGCGAGCATCTGGTGATGCTCGATCACCTGCGTCAGGTCATCGGCCTGCGCGGCTACGGCCAGCGCGATCCGCTGCAGGAGTACAAGGCGGAGGCTTTCAACCTGTTCGAATCGCTGATCGCGCGGCTGCGCGAGGCGGTGACCGCGCAGATGATGCGCGTCGAGGTGGTGTCGCAGCAGGAGCAGGCGCTGCAATTGCCGCAGATGGAGGCGCACAAGCTCGATCCGAACACCGGCGAGGACGAGATGGCATTCGCGCAGGCGGCGCTGGCTCCGGTCCCGGCCGCGCAGCGCGATCCGGAGAACCCCGCCACCTGGGGCAAGATCGGCCGCAACGAGGATTGTCCCTGCGGCTCCGGCAAGAAGTTCAAGCACTGCCACGGCCGCTACGTCTGAGCGCGCCGCGGTTTCTTCCCTCATTCGCAATCAAAAACGCCGGTCTTTCGACCGGCGTTTTTCGTGAACGGTGAAGCGGTCGGCCTCGCTATCGCGCTACCGAGAAGCGGCCGTCGAAGGAATTTGCTGACACGGTCGGCTGGGCTCCCGCCAGCGGCTGCGAGGCGGCGGACGAGGTGGCCGCGGGTTCTGCCGCTGCCGGCTGCGAACTTTGCGTCTGGGCGCGGGCGAGGGGGATGACCCGTGGCGCGGCGCTCTTGGCGCTCTCCCGCGCGGCGCTCGCCGACTTTGCCTTCGCGGTGGTGGTCACCGCCGGCTTGGCCGGCGCGGCGGCGGGTTGCGGCTCGTCGCGGCGCAGGCCGACGGTGCGCGACAGGCGGCTGAAGAAGCCTTCGGACTTCCCCTCGGACTTCGCGGAGGCCGCGCTCGCCACCACCGGCGTCTCGGTCACCGAGGCGAAGGCAGGCGCGGGCTCCGGCGCCACCGGAACGGTGGCGTGGGCCGGAATGGTGCCCGGCGCGGGGCCGGAGGCCGAGACGGCGTAGTCATCCACGTCCTTGTCGATGGCGGCAGCGCCTTCGGGCAGCTTGGAGGCGAACACCGGATGCATGCCGCCGTCGATGCCGGCGCGCGACCGCGCCAGCGGCGTGCCGCGCGTCGCCAGTTGCGCCGCTTTCAGTTCGTCCTGGCGCTGCTTGGCCTGTACGGCCTCGGCGATCTCGGGCGAAACCTGATAGGCCGGGCACGCCGCCGAGGCGTTGAACGCCAGCGGACGGGTCGCGTTCGGCGGTCGCTCGGCGTCGAACACGTATTTCCGCTCGCAGAAATCAACCTTCGGCTCCTGCCGCGTGACTTCGAAGTGATCGTTGCCTTCCTTGATCATCTTCCAGAACGGCATGTTCGGATTGTTGCGATGCTTGGCCATGTTCTGCGCCGTCATGCGGAACGGATAGGCCTGCACCTGGAATGCATTCTGGCCGCCGAAGAAGGATTCGCGGCCGAGCGCGTAGATTTCCGAAATCTGTTCGTCGGTCATGGCGTAGCAGCCGCGCGACGAGCAGTCGCCATGCACCATCAGTTGCGAGCCGGTGCGGCCCCACGCCCGGTCATAGGCGTTGGGATAGCCCATGTTGAACGACAGATAGTAGGCCGAGGTCGGGTTCATCTGCGCCGGCGTGATCGAATAGAAGCCTTCCGGCGCCTGGCGGTCGCCTTCCCTGATCTTGGGGCCGAGGTCGCCCGACCAGCGGCAGATCGGATAGGTCTTCAGCAGCGCGAATTTGCCGCTGCGGTCCTGCTTCCAGACTTCGAGTTCGGCTTCCTGCTTGAACAGGCGGACAAGGATCGGCGACGCCTTGTCCATGTTCTTGGTTTCCATCTCGGACAGCAGCTTGTCCGGGATCGGACGGGTGGCCTTGCCGTTGGTGGACAGGCCCTCGTTGTTGCATCCGGCGAGCGCGATCCCGGCCGCGAGCGCAGCCGACGTGACCAGCGCGCGAACATGCGTGCGGGCGGTCAATGCAAATCTCCGCGGCCCATCGGCAATTCCCCATCACTCCGGCTGGCACGGCATCCCGTCACGCACATCTGGCCCCACAAAAAGGCGCTGTGGTGTCCGCCGGAACACGCTGTTCACGTCGCCCGCACCGGATGCTTTCATCGTCAAGGCGGCGTGCGCTTTTTAGCTAAAAACACGCTGGTACGATTGAACAAATATTATCCTTAAGGCCCCGCGGTCGCAAGCTGGCGGGGCGCGCGGCGGGCGGCTTCATGGTGGCGATGGTCAATGCCGGGTAAAGACGCCGGGGAACCCGCGGTTGTCACGCGCCGCGAAAAAGCCATGATTGGCCGACGCCGGCGAAGTCCTTGGCCGCAGGCGGCTTTTCAGGCGCCAGCGCCTGGTGCGGACGGGGATGTACCGCGCGGGCTCAGCCGAGACGGCGGCCGATATCGAGGAATTTCTGCCGGCGCTGGTTGCGCACCTCGGCGGGGTCGAGGCTGCGCAGGTCGTTGAACGCCTGGGTGATGGCGTCGCCGGTGCGCGCGATCATGTCCTGCGGATCGCGATGGGCGCCGCCCGGCGGCTCTTTCAGAATGGTGTCGATCACCCCGAAGCGCGCCAGATCCTGCGCGGTGATCTTCATGTTGATCGCGGCTTCCTGAGCCTTGCTCGAATCGCGCCACAGGATCGAGGCCGCGCCCTCCGGCGAGATCACGCTGTAGACCGCGTGCTCCAGCATCAGCACGCGGTTGGCGGTGGCGATGGCGATGGCGCCGCCCGAGCCGCCCTCGCCGATGACGACGGCGACATTGGGTACGCCGAGGCCGAGACAGGCATCGGTGGAGCGCGCGATCGCTTCGGCCTGGCCGCGTTCCTCCGCGCCGATGCCGGGGTAGGCGCCGGCGGTGTCCACCAGCGACAGCACCGGAATGCCGAAGCGGTCGGCCATTTCCATCAGTCGCACCGCCTTGCGGTAGCCTTCGGGCTTGGCCATGCCGAAATTGTGCTTGAGGCGGGTCTCGGTGGTGGAGCCCTTTTCCTGGCCGATCACGCAGATGCTTTCGCCGCGGAAACGGCCGAAGCCGCCGACCAGCGCTTCGTCGTCGGCGAATTTGCGGTCGCCGGCCAAGGGCGTGAATTCGGTGATCAGCCCGGCGATATAGTCCATGCAATGCGGCCGCATCGGATGGCGCGCCACCTGCGTCTTCTGCCACGGCGTCAGATTGGCATAGAGGTCGGTTAGCGCCTGCGTCGCCTTCTCCTCGATGCGCGCCACTTCCTCGCCGATATTGCTGCCGCCGGCGGCAAGCGCGCGCAACTCGTCGATCTTCGAGTCGAGTTCGGCGACAGGCTTTTCAAAATCGAGGTAGCTGCGCATCGGGTCCGGCATGGCGGGAGTATATACAGGCTCAGGCACTCAGGCGAAGGGCGTCCGGAGCGGTGATTTGCGCCACGGGGCGGCGGCTGGTGCGTCTTTCAAGTCAAGAAGTGCGCCCAAGTCAAGCGGGGCGGTGCAAACCCCTGATATCCCCGCCTTCTGGCGGGCTCAGCTATCCGCCAGCGGGTGCAGGTCGCGGACCAGGCTTTTCAGCCGTTCCTCGACGATATGGGTGTAAATCTGGGTGGTGGAGATGTCGGTGTGGCCGAGCAGGGTCTGCACGATGCGCAGGTCCGCGCCATTGTGCAGCAGATGGCTGGCGAAGGCGTGGCGCAGCACGTGGGGGCTGATCAGCCGCGCCGGGATGCCGGCGGCGGCCGCAAGCTCCTTGAGGTCGCGGGCGAAATGCTGCCGCGTCAGATGGCCGCTCTCCCCTGATGACGGGAACAGCCATTTCGACGCCCCTACCGCGGACTTCCGCTCCTGCCGCGCGGCGTCGAGTGCGGCGAGATAGTCCGCCATCGCCTGCTTGGAGGACTGGTTGAGCGGCACGAGGCGCTCCTTGTTGCCCTTGCCGCGCACCACGATCATGCGGGCGTCGCGCCGCGCCGCCGACAGCGGCAGCGCCACCAGTTCGGAGACGCGGAGGCCGGTGGCGTAGAGAATTTCCAGCAGGCACGACAGTCGCAGCGCGCGCAGCCGCTGCGATGGCGATTGCTCCGGTGCCGTGGCGCGCGCCTTGGCCTCCGCCAGCAGCCGGTCGACGTCGGCGATGGACAGCACTTTGGGCAGGCTGCGGCCGCGCTTCGGCCCCGACAGGATGGCGGCGGGATCGTCGCCGCGCAGCCGCTCGCCGAGCAGGAAGCGGAACAGGTGCCGCGTCGACGACAGCCGCCGCGCCACGCTCGACGACTTGAAGCCGCGTCCATCGAGGTCGTCGAGATAGTCGCGCAGACGGTCGGTGTCGGCGGTGAGAAAGGTCGATTTGTCGCGGGCGAGGAACTGGGCGAGGTCTTCGAGGTCGCCGCGATAGGCATCGAGGGTGTTGTCGCCGGCACCCTGCTCGGCGGCGAGCATGTCGAGGAACAGGCCGATCAGCCGGGCGTCGGATGAAGTGTCCGGCCGGGTCATGCCGCTCCGCTCACTTCTTGAGGAATTTGTCGGGCTGGATGGTCACGGTCATCTCGCGCGGTTTCGGATTGACGAAATTGGCGAGGGCGAACACGGCGCCATAAATCACGCCGCCGATCACGGCGACCACGGTCAGGAACCGGAACAGGCTGGGCATCGCATCGTCTCGTCGTCGGTCCGCCGGCGCGTGGCGGACGGGTCCACTCCCCACCCACCATGTTCGCGCGATTTCGGCAAGGGCAAGCAATGGGGAATCCGGCCGCGTGCGGCGTCCGGCCCCGGACTAGCGGCGGCTGCGGCAGGAGTAGTATAGGTGACCCTCACGGCCGCCATGGTGGCCCTTAAGGATTCGACATGACCGAGACGGCGGCCAGGCAGCACGATGCCCCGACGCCCCCGGAAGCCGCGATCGTCGCGGCGCTGGGGCGGCGCTGCATCGTGCTGGTGGGCATGATGGGGGTGGGCAAATCCACCGTCGGCCGCCGGTTGGCGGCGCGGCTGCAGATTCCGTTCCTCGATGCCGATCACGAGATCGAGGCCGCCCATGCCGGCATGACCATTCCGGAGATTTTCGCCGGCTATGGCGAGCCGTATTTTCGCGACGGCGAGGCGCGGGTGATCGCGCGGCTGCTCGACGGCGGCCCCTGCGTGCTGGCCACCGGCGGCGGCGCCTTCATGCGCGAGGAGACCCGCGATCGGATCCGCGACAAGGCGGTGTCGCTGTGGCTGCAGGCCGACGGCGACGTGATCTTCCGGCGGGTCAAGCGCCGTGCCGACCGGCCCCTGTTGCAGACCGCCGATCCGGCCGCGACCATCGAACGACTGATCGCCGAGCGCAGCCCGACCTACCGTCTGGCCGATCTCACCGTCGCCTCGCGCGACGTGCCCCACGAGAAGGTGGTCGAGGAGTGCGTCGATGCCCTCCACGCCCATCTGCTGTCGCATGGCGCAGCTTCATCTTCATCAGGCGAGACGCAATGACCGCTCCGATCAAGACTTCCGCTGCGGTGACCGTCGATGTCGCCCTCGGCGAACGCGCCTATGACATCGTCATCGGCCGCGACGTGCTGCCGACGCTCGGCCAGCGCATCGCGGCGCTGCGCCCCGGCGCGCGCACCGCCATCGTCACGGACCGCACCGTCGCGAAATACTGGCTGGAGCCGGCGGAGGCTGCGCTGGCGTCGGCCGGCGTGCCGTCCTCGCGCATCGTGGTCGGCGAGGGCGAGGCGTCCAAGAGCTACGCGGTGTTGCAGGAGGTGTGCGAGGCGCTGATCGCGGCGAAGATCGAGCGCAACGATCTCGTGGTGGCGCTGGGCGGCGGGGTGATCGGCGATCTCGCCGGCTTCGCCGCCGCCATCGTGCGCCGCGGCGTCGATTTCGTGCAGGTGCCGACGTCGCTGTTGGCGCAGGTCGATTCCTCGGTGGGCGGCAAGACCGGCATCAATTCGCCGCACGGCAAGAACCTGATCGGCGCGTTTCACCAGCCGGTGCTGGTAGTGGCCGATACCGCGGTACTGGATACACTCGCGCCGCGCCAGTTCCGCGCCGGCTATGCCGAGGTTGCCAAATACGGCGTGCTCGGCGATGCCGCGTTCTTCGCCTGGCTCGAAGCCAACCATGGCGACGTGTTCGCCGGCGGCGCTGCGCGCGAGCACGCCATCGCCACCAGTTGCCGCGCCAAGGCGGCGATCGTGGCCCGCGATGAGCGCGAGACCGGCGACCGCGCGCTGCTCAATCTCGGCCACACCTTCGGCCACGCGCTCGAAGCCGCGACCGGATTTTCCGACCGGCTGTTCCACGGCGAAGGCGTGGCGGTTGGCATGGTGCTGGCGGCGGAATTCTCCGCGCGGCTGAACATGATCGCGCCCGCGGACGCGGCGCGCGTGGCGCGGCATCTGGCTGCGGTCGGGCTGCCGACGCGGTTGCAGGAGATCGCCGGTTTCCGGCAGGAGGGGCTGCCCGAGGCCGACGCGCTGATGACGCTGATGGCGCAGGACAAGAAGGTGTCACGCGGGCGGCTGACCTTCATCCTGCTGGAGCAGATCGGCAAGGCGGTGATCGCCAAGGACGTCGATGCGGCGGCGGTGCGCGGCTTCCTGCAGGACAAGCTCGCAGAATGAGGCGCGCTTACGCCGTTAGAAGGACATTGAACGACGCTGCCGTCGCAGGACAGCCATGAATTCAGCCGCTCTCAATCTGCTCATCGCCGTTCTCCTGCTCGCCGCCAACGCGTTCTATGTGGCGGCGGAATTCGCGCTGGTGAAAAGCCGCGGCTTCCGGGTCAAGGCCATGGCCGAACAGAACCGGTTCGGCGCCAGCCTGCTGCAGAAGATGATGGGCGATATCGAAGCCTATCTCGCCTGCTGCCAACTCGGCATCACCATGGCCTCGCTGGGTCTCGGCTGGGTCGGCGAGCCGACGGTGGCGGCGCTGCTGCAGCCGGTGCTGGCGCCGCTCGGCATGCCGGCGCCCGCGCTGCACTTCACCGCTTTCGTGACCGGCTTTCTGGTGTTCTCCTCGCTGCACATCGTCATCGGCGAGCAGGTGCCGAAGACGCTGGCGATCCGTCAGCCGGTGCCGGTGTCGCAATGGATCGCCTATCCGCTCTATGCGTCCTATCTGCTGTTCTATCCGCTCAACTGGCTGCTCAACGCCGCCTCGCGCGGCGTGCTGCGGCTGCTCCGTGTCGCGGAATCCTCGCAGAGCGACATCCTGTCCGACTCCGAGATCGAGGGGCTGGTCGGCGAATCTGCCGAGCACGGCAAGATGGAGATCGGCGAGGCCGAATACATCCAGAACGTGTTCCGTTTCGGCGATCTCGCCGTGTCCGATGTGATGGTCCATCGCACCAAGATGGTCAGCATCAATGTCGATGGGCCGCCGGAGGCGGTCATCCAGTCGATCCTGGAGGCGGAATACACCCGTATCCCGTTGTGGCGGGAGAAGCCCGAGAACATCATCGGCGTGCTGCACGCCAAGGATCTGCTGCGCGCCATCCGCGCCGCCGACGGCGACATGTCCAAGATCGATGTCGCCGCCATCGCCCTGCCGCCGTGGTTCGTGCCCGAGATGCGGTCGCTGTCGGAGCAGCTCAAGGCGTTCCGCCGTCGCAAGACCCACTTCGCCCTCGTGGTCGACGAGTATGGCGAGGTCGAGGGTCTCGTCACGCTGGAGGACATTCTGGAGGAGATCGTCGGCGACATCTCCGATGAGCACGACGTGGTGGTCGCCGGCGTGCGTCCGCAGCCAGACGGCTCGGTGGTGGTGGACGGCTCGGTGCCGATCCGCGATCTCAACCGCGCCATGGACTGGCATCTGCCCGACGAGGAGGCCACCACCATCGCCGGCCTCGTCATCCACGAGGCGCGCTCGATCCCCGACCGCGGTCAGGTGTTTACCTTCCACGATTTCCGTTTCCGGGTGCTGCGGCGCGAGCGCAACCGCATCACCGCGCTGCGTATCACGCCGCTGCCGCGCGAAATTGCACCGCCGGGCAAACGGACGCGGGCCGGCACGGCATTCTAGAGGATTTCATGTTTTGATGGAAACATACTCATCCGTCATGGCCGGGCTTGTCCCGGCCATCCACGTCTTATTTTGCTGAAATGCCAAAGACGTAGATGCCCGGCCTAAAGCCGGGCATGACGAGTTGATCATTCCATCTGAACCAAATCAGCTCTAGCGCGCGGGTTTTATGCGGGACGCGAAGCGTCAGTGCTTGGTGTCAGTGCTTGCAGGCGTCCGCCGGCGGTGGCCGACGCGCGCCTTCGCCCGGCGCGTGGGCGTGGATGGCGAGCGCGTGGACCGTGCTGTCCAGCTCGGCCGCCAATAGCTCATTGACCATGCGATGGCGGTCGATCCGGGTCTTCCCTGCGAACGCCTGCGCCACGATATAGATGCGGAAATGGGTTTCGCCGCCGGGCCGGGAGCCGCCATGGCCTTCATGGAGGCTCGACTCGTCGATCACCTCGAGGCTTTCGGGCGCGAAAGCCTGTTTCAGTTTGTTTGCGATGGCGTCACGGGCGGTCATGATCTGCGCAATATCGTGCGTTAGACGGAAAGGTCAACATCTGCTTCCGGCAGGCTGGATGTCGGCCGCGTCAATTGCGGTGCGGTCGCGTCGCGGTGTATGATGCGCGTTCGCGAAAAATCCGTGTCAAGGCTTGAAGCTTTCCGTCAGGCGTCGTCATAGTCAGTCATGTCCTTCGAATCGAAATACTTCGACAAGATCCGCATCAAGCCCACGAAGCAGGCCAAGCCGCGCGTGAAGGAAGAGGCGGTGCTGTGCGAGTGGCCCGAGTGCAACAGCACCGCGCCGCACCGCGCGCCGAAAGGCCGCGGCCGCGAGCGCGAATACTGGCACTTCTGCCTGAACCACGTGCGCGAATACAACCAGTCGTACAATTTCTTCCAGGGCATGGCTCCGGAAGCGGTCGCGAGCTACCAGAAGGACGCGCTGACCGGCCACCGACCGACCTGGAAGATGGGCGCGAACGGCGCCACCAAGGGCAAGAAGAGCAAGGCCGAAATCGATCTCGAAAGTGCGATCGATCCGTTCAGCGTGTTCTCCGAAATGAACGGGCGCGGGCGGTGGCGTCCCGGCCCGGGAGCGGGTGCCGAGGCCAAGACCGAGACGCGCAAGGTGTTCAACGCCGAGCGCAAGGCGCTGCAGGTGATGGGGCTCGGTCCGGACGCGACGCTGGAGTCGGTCAAGGCCAAGTACAAGCTGCTGGTGAAGCAGCATCATCCCGACGCCAACGGCGGCGACCGCTCCACCGAGGACCGGCTGATCGAGATCATCAAGGCGTACAATTATCTCAAGACGGTGGTGCCCGGCGCGTCCTGACAGGGCATCATCGGCCCTGGCGGGCGCCGTCTGCGCAGGTCTGCTGCCCGTCTGCCGCAGGGCAGACCTACCAAACCGGCGAAAAGGGCTTATGTTGATGATTGTGCAGTGGAACTTTCATCGCCTGGCGGGCTTCTGCGCGCCGCGTCTGTCTGCTAGGCTGAAAGCCGCAACCCACCCGCAGCAAGCACGTCCGGTTTCGGGAGCGCCCCGGGCCACGGAGGATTGATGACCGCCGCCACGACCGCATCGCAGGAACCCGCCAATCTGCCCGACATGAAAGTGTCGGTCCGTCAGGTTTTCGGCATCGATACCGATCTCGAAGTTCCTGCCTATTCGACCACCGATCCGCATGTGCCGGACGTGGATCCGGATTACCGTTTCGACCGCGCCACCACGCTGGCCATTCTCGCCGGTTTCGCCCGAAACCGCCGCGTCATGGTGACCGGCTATCATGGCACCGGCAAATCCACCCATATCGAGCAGGTCGCCTCGCGCCTGAACTGGCCCTGCGTGCGTGTCAATCTCGACAGTCACATCAGCCGCATCGATCTCGTCGGCAAGGACGCCATCGTGGTGCGCGACGGCAAGCAGGTCACCGAATTCCGCGACGGCATCCTGCCGTGGGCGCTCCAGCACAATGTCGCGCTGGTGTTCGACGAATACGACGCTGGTCGTCCCGACGTGATGTTCGTGATCCAGCGCGTGCTGGAAGTGTCCGGCCGCCTGACGCTGCTCGACCAGAACAAGGTCATCAAGCCGCATCCGGCGTTCCGCCTGTTCGCCACCGCCAACACCATCGGTCTCGGCGACACCTCGGGCCTCTATCACGGCACCCAGCAGATCAACCAGGGCCAGATGGACCGCTGGTCGATCGTCACCACGCTGAACTACCTGCCCCATGACGAGGAGGTCGAGATCGTGCTGGCCAAGGCCAAGCACTATCGCACCGAGCAGGGCCGCGACATCGTCAACAAGATGGTGCGCCTCGCCGATCTGACGCGCAACGCCTTCGCCAACGGCGACCTGTCCACGGTGATGAGCCCGCGCACGGTCATCACCTGGGCGGAGAACGCCGAGATCTTCGGCGATCTCGGCTTCGCCTTCCGCGTCACCTTCCTCAACAAGTGCGACGAACTCGAGCGGCCGCTGGTGGCGGAGTTCTATCAGCGCTGCTTCAACGCGGAGCTGCCGGAGAGCGCCGTCAACGTGGCGCTGAGCTGAGGACATCCTTCCGTACCTTATGGTGGGAATGCTTTGACATTTGCAGCGTCGTCCCCGCGAAGGCGGGGACCCATACTCCCGGAAGCTGTAGGTGAAAGTCGGGGTTGAAACAGGTGACGACGAGCGTCGCGACTAAAATCACGGTCAGGGGTTATGGGTCCCCGCCTTCGCGGGGACGACCAGTCAGGTTTTCATGAGCAGCGCGCCTACGAGCAACAAATTTCGCACCGGGTCCAAGGAATCGCCCACCGAGCCGTTCAAGCGCGCGGTGACCTCGGCGTTGCGCGCCATCGCCAGACAGCCCGAACTTGAAGTGACCTTCGCGGCCGAGCGGCCGGGGCTTGCGCCCGGCAAGGCGCGGCTGCCGGAGCCCGCGCGCAAATTGACCCGCAAGGACGCCGCCATCGTGCGCGGCCACGCCGATTCCATCGCGCTGCGCATCGCCTGTCACGATGCCAAGGTGCATCGCAAGCTCGCGCCCGGCAATCCGCAGGCGCGCGGCGTGTTCGATGCGGTCGAGCAGGCGCGGGTCGAAGCCATCGGCGCGCGGCGCATGGCCGGCGTCGCCAAGAATCTCACCGCGATGCTGGACGACCATTTCCATCGCGGCAAGTTCGACGAGATCACCGACCGCGCCGACGCGCCGCTGGCCGATGCGCTGGCGATGATGGTGCGCGAGCGGCTGACCGGGCTCGCTCCGCCGGCGGCCGCGCGCAAGATGGTCGATCTGTGGCGGCCGGTGCTGGAAGACAAGATCGGGCCGCGTCTCGATCTGCTGAAGGATTTCACCGAGGATCAGTCGCGCTTCGCCGATGCGGTGCACGACCTGCTCGACGCGCTTGAACTGGGCGACGAGCAGAACGCCGATCAGGATGAGGACGACAACCAGGACGACAACCGCGAGGGTGAGAAGGACCAGTCCGGCTCGGACGGCAATCCGGACAGCGAATCCGCCGACGAGATGAGCGCCGACCAGGCCGAGTCCTCCACCGAGGAGATGTCCGAGAGCGCCATGGAAAGCGCGCAGGCGTCCGCCAGCGATGCGTTCGACGACAGCGAGCTCGGCGAGGACGAGGCGCCCGGCGAGGCCCAGCGCCCGCACAATCGCGGCGCCAACGAGCCGCGCGGGCCGGAATATCACGCCTTCGCGCCCAAGTTCGACGAGGTGGTCTCGGCCGAGGACCTGTGCGAGCACGACGAACTGGAGCGGCTGCGCGGCTATCTCGACAAGCAGCTCGCCCATCTCCAGCACATCGTGGCGCGGCTCGCCAACCGGCTGCAGCGCAAGCTGATGGCGCAGCAGAACCGCGCCTGGGATTTTGATCTGGAGGAAGGCATCCTCGATCCGGCGCGGCTGTCGCGCGTGGTCACCGATCCCTACCACCCGCTGTCCTTCATGCACGAGAAGGAAGCGACCTTCCGCGACACCGTGGTGACGTTGTTGCTCGACAATTCCGGCTCGATGCGCGGGCGCCCCATTACCGTGGCCGCGACCTGCGCTGACATTCTCGCGCGCACGCTGGAGCGTTGCGGCGTCAAGGTCGAGATTCTCGGTTTCACCACCCGCGCCTGGAAGGGCGGGCAGTCGCGCGAGGCGTGGCTCGCTGCCGGAAAGCCGGCCAATCCCGGCCGCCTCAACGATCTGCGCCACATCATCTACAAGTCGGCGGACGCGCCGTGGCGGCGCGCGCGCAAGAATCTCGGTTTGATGATGCGCGAGGGTCTGCTCAAGGAAAACATCGACGGCGAGGCGCTCGACTGGGCGCACAAGCGCCTGCTCGGCCGCTCCGAGCAGCGCAAGATCCTGATGATGATCTCCGACGGTGCGCCGGTGGACGATTCGACGCTGTCGGTGAATCCCGGCAACTATCTCGAGCGCCACCTGCGCCACGTCATCGAGGAGATCGAGACCCGCTCGCCGGTCGAACTGATCGCCATCGGCATCGGCCACGACGTCACGCGCTATTATCGCCGCGCGGTGACCATCGTCGACGCCGAAGAACTCGGCGGCGCCATTACCGAGAAGCTCGCCGAACTGTTCAGCGAGACCCACGGCGCGCCTGCGCCGTCGCGCGGGCGCAGGCTGCATTCGTAAGGACATGATGCCGGGCGACATGGCGGTGCGCATCGACCGCCGGCGGCTTCTGGCGCAGGCGGCGGCGATGCTGGCCGGTGCCAGCGCTGGCGTGTTGTCCACGTCGCCCGCCGTCGCGCAGGATGCGCCGGTGGCGATCGAGGTCAACGCCCGCCGGATCGCCGCGTTCAATCCCCGCGATCCGTCGCAGACGCGTTTCGGCACGCTGGAATTCCGCGGCGGCCTGGTGCTGACCTCGTCCTTTCGCGGCTTCGGCGGGTTGTCCGGCTTCCGGCTCGACAGGACGGGCGAGACCTTCCTCGCGCTTAGCGACAGGGGACGCTGGTTCACCGGGCGGCTGGTCCATGATGGCGGCCGCCTGGCCGGTCTCACCGACGTGACGACCGCGCCGATGCTCGGTCCCGACGGTCGCAAGCTCACCCAGCGCGGCTGGTTCGATAGCGAATCCCTCGCCCGCGATGGTGCGACGGTCTATGTCGGCTTTGAGCGGGTCAACAAGATCCTGCGGTTTGATTTCGCCAAGGGCGGCCTGCTGGCGCGCGGTCAGGTGGTGGCGGCGCCCGCGGGCGTGGACACGCTGCCCTTCAATCGCGGTCTCGAAGCCCTCGTCGTCGTGCCGAAGGGGCTGCCACTCGCCGGCACGCTGATCGCGCTCTCGGAGGCGGGGCTGGACGCCGCCGGTAACATCCAGGGCTTTCTCATCGGCGGGCCGTCGCCGGGGGCGTTCGCGGTGGCGCGGAGTGGCAATTTCGACATCAGCGACGCGACGCTGCTGCCGTCCGGCGACCTGCTGCTGCTGGAGCGCAAGTTCTCGCTGCTCGAAGGGCTCGGCATCCGCCTTCGCCGCGTGCCGTTGTCCGCCGTCGTGCCCGGCGCGGTGGTGGACGGGCCGGTGATCTTCGACGTCGATCTCGGCTATGAGATCGACAACATGGAAGGCATCGACAGTCACGTGTCGCCCGGCGGCGAGACCATCCTCACCATGGTGTCCGACGACAATTTCTCGATGATCCAGCGCACGATGCTGCTGCAGTTCGCGCTGGTGGCGGAGTGAGGGAGCGGCCGCAGGCGGCGATCTCTCTCCATCGTCATTGCGAGCGCAGCGAAGCAATCCAGGCCGGACTTGCGGCGGGCGGAAACTGGATTGCTTCGGCGCGATGCGCCTCGCAATGACGGCATGGAACGGTGGCGTGTCGTAACGGGCGACAACAAAAAGGCCGGGACAAAGCCCGGCTTTTCAAATTCGATGATGCGGAGCGAAGGCTCAGCTCGCGGCGGCGAGCTTCTTCTTCTCGATCTGACGCTTGAGATCGACGGCGCGCGGCGACAGGTTGTCGGCCTTGGCCTTGAGCAGAAAGGCGTCGAGGCCGCCGTTGTGATCGACCGACTTCAGCGCGTTGGTGGAGATGCGAAGGCGCACCGCGCGGCCGAGCGTGTCGGAAACCAGCGTCACGTTGCACAGGTTCGGCAGGAACCGGCGCTTGTTCTTGTGGTTCGAGTGGCTGACCTTGTGGCCGACCTGGGGCCCCTTGGCCGTCAATTCACAGCGCCGCGACATGGCGAAATCCTTGTATCTCCCCGGGACCCGCCATCACGACAGGGGGCCCGCACGGGGCGGGTTGCAACCGTCCATTTCAGGAACGCCGGACCTATAAGGGTCCCGTCGCCCAGCGTCAAGGTTGAGCCGCCGGATCGACGGCCTTTTTGCGCCCGGCGGGGTCGGGGGCGGAGGAGTTCGAAACAGGAATTTCTCCCGTCAATACAGTTGCTTCCTAACATATAATCGACGTATTCGCCTTCCAGACAGGCGACGTCGGCTTTGCGGCCGCGCGGGATGGTTTTTCTGCGGGACTCGGGGCGAGAGGTCGAGCGCCGGTTCCGTCAGGTCGGCGGGCAACAGGATTGGTGTTGGTGGCGATTTCCCGGTTTTCCAGCCTTTTCCGGATGTTCGGCGGCTCGATGCTGGCCTGCGGCCTCGCGCTGGGGGCCGCGCCGGCGTCCGCGCAGGGCCGGCTCGACGCGAAATATGAGGCGTCGCTGGCGGGTCTGCCGATCGGCAAGGGGGCGTGGGTGGTCGAGATCGCCGACGACCAGTTTTCCACCACGGTGAGCGGCGCCGCCACCGGCCTGATGAAATCCATCGGCGGCGGCAATGGCTCCGGCACGTCGCAGGGGCGGATCGTGGCCGGCCAACTGGTGCCGCAGAGCTACGTCTCCACCGTCAATTACGGCAAGAAGGCTGAAACCATCCGTATCGCGCTGGCCGGCGGCAATGTGAAGGACGCCGCGATCGAGCCCGAGCCGCCGCCGACGCCGGGCCGCATTCCGGTGACCGACGCCCATCGCCGCAACGTCCTCGATCCGATGACCGGCGCGCTGCTGAAAGTCAGTGGCAATGGCGATCCGCTCGGTCCCGACGCCTGCCGCAACAAGACGATCTCGGTGTTCGACGGCCGCATGCGCTACGACCTGCGTCTCGATTTCAAGCGGATGGGGGCCGTCAAGGTCGCCAAGGGCTACCACGGACCGGTGCTGGTCTGTTCGGTCTATTTCACCCCCATCGCCGGTTATGTGCCGGACCGCTACTCGATCAAATACGTCGCCGCCCAGCGCGACATGGAAATCTGGTTTGCGCCGGTGGCGGGCACGCGGGTGCTGGCGCCCTTCCGGATTTCGATCCCGACCCCGCTCGGCACCGGCGTGATCGAGGCGACGGAATTCGTGTCGGCGCCCACCCAGGCCGCCGCCAAATCCAACTGAACCACGCGATTGGCGGAAAGCCGCGGGCTGGTTCGCCCTCGCGCCGGTCGCAGGCACGATTGGCGCCGGCTGGGACTCATGTCGACGGAATCATGTTGACTCTGCGGCCGATCTAATTCGACTCCGCCGTTAACGAAATCGTCGCCGTCTTGACGGCGGCCGCGCGGTATCCGACTTCATGTAGTGGCCTAGGCTCGCGAATTGCGCGATATGTTGCGGCGGTCGGAACGGGTGGAGGCGGTGTCAGCGATTCGGGCCGCTTTCGTTCCGGAGTCGTTCCAACTCTTAAGTCGCAGCGCCAAAAGCGTTACAATGTGAGACACTTTCAGACCTTTGCTGCGGCGTCCGCGTCGTGTGCGTCATGCGGACCCTGATTATGCCCCTGCCGTTTTCTGCCTCGCTGTCGACCCATGAGCGCGCGCCCGGCGCCGGCGTCACCGCCGTGCTCGGCCCGACCAATACCGGCAAGACCCATCTCGCCATCGAGCGGATGCTGGCGCATCCCTCCGGCATCATCGGCCTGCCGCTGCGCCTGTTGGCGCGTGAGGTCTACAACAAGATCGTCGCGCGCGCGGGCGCGGACGCGGTGGCGCTCGTCACCGGCGAGGAGAAGATCAAGCCGCCGCGGCCGCGCTTCTGGGTCTCCACCGTGGAGGCGATGCCGCGCGATCTCGACGTGTCGTTTCTGGCGGTGGACGAGATCCAGATCGCGACCGATCTCGAACGCGGCCATGTCTTCACCGACCGCATTCTCAACCGGCGCGGGCGCGACGAAACCCTGCTGCTCGGCGCCGCCACCATGCGCCCGATCGTCGAGCGGCTCTTGCCCGGCGCGAATATTTTGACGCGGCCGCGCCTCTCGCAGCTCACTTTCGCCGGCGATCGCAAGATCACGCGCCAGCCGCGGCGCACCGCCATCGTCGCCTTCTCCGCCGACGAGGTCTACGCCATCGCCGAGCTGATCCGCCGTCAGCATGGTGGCGCGGCGGTGGTGCTGGGCTCGCTGTCACCGCGCACCCGCAACGCCCAGGTCGAGCTGTTCCAGTCCGGCGACGTCGATTATCTGGTCGCCACCGACGCCGTCGGCATGGGCCTCAATCTCGATGTCGATCACGTCGCCTTCGCCTCCGACCGCAAATATGACGGCTATCAGTTCCGCCGGCTCAATCCGTCGGAATTCGCCCAGATCGCCGGCCGCGCCGGGCGCGCCACCCGCGACGGCACTTTCGGCACCACGGGACGCTGCGAACCGTTCGAGCCGGAACTGGTCAACGCGCTGCAGAACCACACCTTCGACAGCGTCAAGACGCTGCAATGGCGCAACGCCAGGCTCGATTTCTCCTCCATCGGCGCGCTGCAGGTGTCGCTGGCGCTGGCCCCGAACCACGACGCCTTGACCCGTGCCCCGGTGGCCGAGGACATCCGCGTGCTCGATCATGCCGCGCGCGACGCCGAGGTCCGCGACATGGCGCAGGGGGCCGCCGCCGTCGAGCGGCTGTGGGACGCCTGCCTCGTTCCCGATTACCGCAAGCTGTCGCCGGCCGCCCACGCCGAACTGGTCACCACTTTGTTTGGTTTCCTGATGCGCAAGGGCTGCATTCCGGACAACTGGTTCGCCCTCCAGATCGCCCAGGCCGACCGCACCGACGGCGATATCGACACTTTATCGGCCCGGATCGCCCAGATCCGGACCTGGACCTTCGCGGCAAACCGTCCCGATTGGCTCCGCGACCCCGAGCACTGGCAGGGAATCGCCCGCGCCGTCGAGGATAAATTGTCGGATGCCCTGCATGAACGGCTAACTGAGCGTTTCGTTGATCGCCGGACCAGTGTATTGATGCGGCGCTTGCGGGAAAACACGATGCTGAACACAGAGATTGGAAAGACCGGCGAAGTGATCGTCGAGGGCCACACCATCGGCCGCCTCGACGGATTCATGTTCGCGCCTGAAGCTGCCGAAGCCGGCTCCGACGCCAAGGCTTTGCAGGCGGCCGCGCTCAAGGCGCTGGCCGGCGAGATCGACGCGCGCGCCGAGAAGCTGGCGAATGCGCCGGACGATCAGTTCGTGCTCACCTCGGACGGCACACTGCGCTGGACCGGCGATGCCGTGGCGCGGCTGGTCGCCGCCGACGATGTGCTGCATCCGCGCATCCGCATCATCGCCGACGAGCGCCTCACCGGCGCGCCGCGCGACGCGGTGCAGGCCCGGCTCGATCTGTGGTTCAAGACCCATGTCGAGAAGGTGCTGGCGGGGCTGTTCGAACTGTCGAAGGCCGAGGACATCACCGGCATCGCGCGCGGCATCGCGTTCCAGCTCGTCGAGGCGCTCGGCGTGCTCGAGCGCAGCAGGATCGCCGCCGAGATGAAGGATCTCGATCAGCCGTCGCGCGCCAGCCTGCGCAAATACGGCGTGCGCTTCGGCGCCTATCACGTCTTCCTGCCGGCGCTGCTCAAGCCCGCCGCGCGCGGCCTCGCCACGCTGCTGCGGGGCCTGAAGAACGACAACACCGACTGGTCGGCGCTGACCGGCGCGCAGCATCTGGCATCGAGCGGGCGCACCTCGTTCCCGGCCGACAAGGCGCTCGATCACGACACCTACCGCACCCTCGGCTACAAACTCGCCGGCGAGCGCGCCGTGCGGGTCGATATTCTGGAGCGTCTGGCCGATCTGATCCGTCCTGCGCTGGCGTGGCGTCCGGGAACGTCGGGCGAGAAGCCCGCCGGCGCCTTCGATGGCCGCTCCTTCACCGTGACCCAGGCGATGACATCGCTGACCGGATCGGCGGGCGATGATTTTGCCGCGGTCCTCAAGGCGCTCGGCTATCGCATGGAGAAGCGGCCGCCTTTGCCGGCCGAGCCTGCGCCACCGGTCGCCGAGCAGGTTGCCGAGACTGACGCGGTCGCCACCGAGGCCGCGCCGGAAGCGGCGGGTGACTCGGAAGCGGTTGTCGTCGATACCGTGACGGATACGCCGGTCGACGCCGAGGAGGTCGCCGCCGAGGCGGTCGCGGTCGAAACGCCCGACGTCGCGCCCGCGGAAGCGGTCGCGCCCCAGTCCGACGCCGAGATCACCGCGAGCGTTGCGGCTGAGCCGACCGTTGTCGAGGCTGCTGCCGAACCGGCGAACGAAGATGCGCCGGCGGCTATCGAGACTGATACGGTCGAAGCGGAGGCGGTCGCATCGGAGCCGGTCGACGCTGTGGCCGTCGAAGCCGCGGCTGTCGCCGCAGAGCCAGCCACTGCCGCAGCCGAGGCAGCCGAACCGGAACTGGTCGAGGTGTGGCGTCCCGGCGGCCGCTCCGACGAGCGCCGTCCGCGTCATGACCGCCATCGTCATCGCGGTCCGGCCAAGCCGGCGGAGGGCGAGGCTCCCGCCAACGGCGAGCGGCGCGAACGTCACGGCCGCCATCGTCCGCATCGCAAGGACGATCATCGCGGCCCGCGCGGCGACGCGCCGGCCGTTGCTGCGGAAGGCGGAGAGGCCGCGCAGGCACGCCCGCCTCGCCGTGACGAACGCGGTGACAAGGGCGGCCGTCCGCCTCGCGACAACAATTTCAAGGGCAGGGACCGCAATCAGGAGCGCGGCAAGTTCGACAAGCGCGGACGTGACGGCCGCAAGGACGAGCGTGGTGGCGGTGCCGCGTTGCGCACTTACGCGACCAGCGCGGCGCCTCGCGAACGCGATCGTCCCGCCGATCCGAATTCTCCCTTTGCGAAGCTGGCGGCGCTCAAGGACCAACTGGCCGGCAACCGCAAGGACTGAGCATCGCATCCGGAGCCCGCGCGCGCATTGGATCGTCAGCGCATCGACAAGTGGCTGTGGCACGCGCGGGTGGTCAGGACCCGCGCCGACGCCGCGGCGCTGGTCGCCGCGGGCCGAGTCCGCGTCAATGGCATGCGCCAGACGGCCCCGGGCCATGCGGTGAAGGCAGGCGATGTGCTCACCGTCACCCTCGATCGCCGCATCCGCTTGATGGAGATCAAGGGTTTTGCCGATCGCAGGGGCGATGCTGACGCTGCACGGGCGATCTACGCCGATCTGCAGGTGCCCGAAAGCTAGCCAGTGCCTGAATGGCAGCCATGACGTCTCTTGCGGCGCTGCACATCCTGCGCTACGCCAAACTCTAAATTTCAGGCTTGCCGGAGTGTGGGATGACTTACGTCGTCACTGAAAATTGCATCAAGTGCAAGTACATGGATTGCGTGGAAGTGTGCCCCGTGGATTGTTTCTACGAGGGCGAGAACATGCTCGTGATTCATCCGGACGAATGTATCGATTGCGGCGTGTGCGAGCCGGAATGTCCGGCGGACGCCATCAAGCCGGACACCGAGCCCGGGCTCGAGAAATGGCTGGAGTTGAACGCGGAGCATGCCAAGGCGTGGCCCAACATCACCCAGAAGAGGGAGCCGCCCGACGACGCCAAGGAATTCGACGGCGTGCCCGGCAAGTTCGATCAGTACTTTTCCCCCAGTCCCGGCGCCGGCGACTGATCGGAGCCGGGGCGGAAGGCCTGTTCGCGGTGCCGGAGAACCGGCTGGCTTTTTAACCTTACCGTCAACGACACCCTCCTCTGGATGCCGGTAAGGCGGAAAGGGGGCATAAATCATTGATTTTTGCGGGAAATGTGCTATTATAAGCACATTCAAGAAGCAGGGCCTGCTTTTTCCCGACCAACGGGTCCTGTTCGGTTCCCCAGAAACCAGTTGAACAGGGACGTGGCGGTTCCACGCAAGGCGCAGTGTCAGTCAGTTCGCGTCATAAAAAGACCTCCAAGATAAAAGACAAGGGTTCCAAGGAAAAGGGCACCAAAAAGGCGCCTGCCACCAGTCGCGGTGCGTCGAAAACGGATGTTCGCGCATCCGCCCGATCCTCAAAAAACAAAAGAAGCACGATGCCCACCAAAAAAACTGCAAAGACGCCGGTGAAGCCGGCCGCCAAGGCCGCGACCAAGCCGGCGGCGAAGCCTGCCGCGAAAACTCCCGTGAAAGCAGCTCCCGCGAAAGCGCCTGTGGCCAAAGCTCCGGCGGCAAAGGCTCCCGTGACCGCCGCGCCTGCGGCCAAAGCTCCCGTTTCCAAGGCCCCCGTGGCGAAGGCTCCCGTAACCAAAGCTCCCGCAGCCAAGGCTCCGGTCAAGAGCGCGCCGGCGAAGGCCGCGACCCCGCGTCCCGAGGAGCCGAAAAAGCCTCTGACCCAGCGCCAGGGTTTCAAGACCAACGAATTCGTGGTGTACCCGGCGCACGGCGTCGGCCAGATCCTCGCCATCGAGGAGCAGGAGATCGCGGGCGCGCGGCTCGAACTGTTCGTCATCAATTTCATCAAGGACAAGATGACGCTGCGGGTGCCGACGGCGAAGGTCGCCAATGTCGGCATGCGCAAGCTGTCCGATCCCGCGCTGGTCAAGCGCGCGCTGGAGACGCTGAAGGGCCGCGCCCGCATCAAGCGCACCATGTGGTCGCGCCGTGCCCAGGAATACGAAGCCAAGATCAACTCCGGCGACATCGTCGCCATCGCGGAAGTGGTGCGCGACCTGTTCCGTTCCGAGTCGCAGCCCGAGCAGTCCTACAGCGAACGCCAGCTCTATGAGGCGGCGCTCGATCGCCTGTCGCGTGAGATCGCAGTGGTCCAGCACGTCACCGAGACCGAGGCGGTGAAGGAGATCGAGGCCAATCTCGCCAAGAGCCCGCGCCGCAGCAGCGCCAAGGCCGACGCCGATGCCGCCGACGGCGCCAGCGAGGATGGTGAGGACGGCGACGGCGAGGACACGCTGTCCGCCGACGAAGCGGCGTAAGCGCTCCGCCCGCCTTTCATGTGATGATGAAAAGCCCGGCCGTCTGGCCGGGCTTTTTCGTTGCGGCTGTTTTTTGGGGGCCGACTGAGGCGAACCACATGCGTTCGAACGGCATGCGTTGAAGCGATGCCGGTCGCGTCGCCGGGCAAGGCGACGGCGCGTCAGTCCACCACGATCTTGACGCGGTCGCGCGGTTTCACCGTCGCGCGGGCGTCGAGCCCGTTCAGCACGCGGAAGCGCTCGAGCGGCCGGTCCACGCCCTGCATCCGCAGCGCCAGCGATTCCACGGTGTCGCCGGGCTGCACCGTGAGGATCTTGATCCGCAGCGGCCGCGCCGCCTGGATTTCCGCGAGCGTCAGCCGCCGGAACGTGTTCACCGTTTCGCGGAAGCTGCGGTCGCTCTCGGGCGTGCGGGCCCGTGTCGCGAAGATGAAGCGATAGACGTCGCTGCCGAAGCGCAGGGCGTAGATCCTGAACTGCCACTGGTCGCCGCCGGCGGTTGCGGTGGCGGCGGGGAAGCCGTTGACGGTGATGTCCTGCGTCGAGGACTTGTCGACATTCTCCATCCAGCCGGAATTGAGATAATCGCCGAGCGTCTGTTCGGACGGCACCCGCACCACGTCGAAGCGCATGGCCTGGGTGCCGCCTTCGCGCACGCCGACCACGGCCTGGGCGGTGTTTTCGAGCACGAAGCCGTCCGGGGCCTTGAAGGTGAAGCCGAGGCTCGGATGCAGGAAGCGGCGGCCGCGCACGAAGCCTTCGCTCGGGTCTTCGCCATAGACCAGATTGTCGATGGCGGAGAGATAGGCGTCGCGGTCGCGTTCGTTGCTGTCGGAGGCGTTGTACTGGCGCGCGCTCGCCTGCGCGTTCTGCACCCGGTCCGGCGTCGCCGGATGCGACGACAGGAAGTCCATCGATCGCGGATCGCCGGTCGCGGCGCGGCCGGCCTTCAGCGCGGCGTTGCGCTCCATCGCGGTGAGGAAACGCGACGCGCCGTAGGGGTCGAACTTGGCGCGCGCGGAAATGCCGACGCCGATGCCGTCGGCCTCGAACTCCTGCGCCCGCGAGAATCCCGCCAGCGTCAGCTTGGTCTTGGCCAGCGCCAGCGCGTTCATGTCGGGATCGTTGCCCATGTCGGCGACTACGCGCGTCACCACAGCCGCCTGCCGCGCCTGATCCTCGCGGATGGCGGCGTGCTTGGCGAGCACGTGCGCCATTTCATGCGCCAGCACCGATGACAGTTCCGAGGTGTCGCTGGCCAACGCGATCAGTCCGCGCGTGACGTAGAGCTGCCCGGTCGGCAGCGCGAAGGCGTTCACCGCCCCCGAATTCAGGATGGTCACCTTGTAGGCGAGGTCGGGCCGATCGGAGGCCGCGACCAGACGGTCGACGGTCTTGGAAATCAGCGCTTCCAGCCTGGGATCGTCATAGGCGCCGCCATAGGACGACAGGATGCGCTCGTGCTCGCGCGCAGTCGCCGGGGTTTGCGCGGCCGGCTTGTTCGGCTTGAGCGGGACGAAGCCCGATCCGGGCGCCGACGAGGCGGACTGGAAGCGCCCCATGTCGCCGCATCCGCCAAGCGCCAGCGCCGCCAGCACCACGGCGCCCGCCAGCAGGCGAGCGGGGCCGGCCCGGTCACGTCTGCCCGTCGGTCTCGTCACGGCGCTATTTGCCTTCGTGCTCAGGCGTTCCATCCTTCGCGGCCGTTGCGGCCGCATCCATCAGCTCGATCTGTCCGGCGCGGGTTGCCTCGATCCGCGGCCCGCTGCGGTCCTCGATCCAGCCCCGCACCCGGATTGTCCTGTTCTCCAGGGACTTGAGGTCGATGCCCGCCGCCGCAAAGGCCGCCATCATGCGCCTTGAAATGGTCACGGCAAAGCCCTGCGTCCAGCGCCGGCTGAAATTGACGTAAAATGTCGCTCCCGACAGCCGGGCCGAAACAACCTTGCCCTCCACCACGGCAAACCGTCCCCTTGCGGCCATAATATCGTCCGGCCTTTCAGCGTTTTTTAAGGCAGCGGGATCGGCCCACAGGCCCCGTCTTGCCGCCCGCGCCGCCGCCTCGGCAGCCAGCAGGGCGCTGGAGCAAGCCTCATCGGCGATCGTGCCCGCCACCATGGCGCGGCCCTGCGCCACCAGTTCCATCTGGACCGGATCGCGCGCGCCCTGCGCCGTCACCAGGGCCGGCTGGCGGCCATAGCGGTCCGGCGCGTCGTCCGCGCCGTGCAGGGTGACGGCACGGCCGCCGATCAGGGTCGCCAGCGCATCGGTGCGCGCCAGATCCTTCGGCGGGATTTCGATGCCGGCCAGCCGGATCTCGCGCCCGTCGTTGAGGCGGAAGGTTCGCGCGTCAATGAGATCGCTGACCTGTCCCTCGCCTTGCGGCGGGAGTGTGCAGGCGGCGCGCGCATGGCTCGCGGCGAGCAGCAGCGCTGCGCAACACAGCATCGCTCCGCAACGGAGGATAACGACGCCAAGACGATTCATGATCGTCCTGACCGCGCGCCTCCGCGGAAATATTCCGACCTGCGAAATCGGTGGCCTGCGGCGGGCGCTGATCACGATGATCGAACCTCGGTCGGGCGGCGGCTGCTTGCCGCGGCCGGGAGCGTGCGGCATGATCCTCACAACGAAACGCGCGTCCGGGCAAGATGCTGCAGCGGTCGGCGCGTTCACAGCGGAGGTCCCATGAAAACGATTCTCGCCGGGGTGATGTCGTCGGTGCTGCTGTTCGGCGCGGGCGCGGCGTCGGCGCAGAGTCCGGCACCGGCCAAGCCGCCGCTGAAGCTCGGCGCGATCCTCGATATGTCCGGTCTCTATGCGGATATCACCGGCGTCGGCAGCCAGACCGCGGCCAAGATGGCGGCGGAGGATTTCGGCGGCGAGGTGCTCGGCCGCAAGATCGAGATCGTCGCTGCCGATCATCTCAACAAGGCCGATCTCGCCTCCACCATCGCCCGCGACATGTTCGACAATCAGGGCGTCGAGGCCATCGTGGACGTCGCCGCGTCGGCGACGGCGCTGGCCGCCAACGAGATCGCCAGGGCGCGCAACAGGATCATCATGTTCAACGGCCCGGGCTCGATCCGCCTGACCAACGAAGCCTGCGGGCCGTACACGGTGCATTACGTGTTCGACACCTTCGGACAGGCGAATTCGACCGGTCTCGCCGCGGTCAAGACCGGCCTCGACACCTGGTTCTTCCTGCAGGCCGATTACGCCTTCGGGCAGGATCTGGAGAAGGACACCAGCAACGTTGTGACGCGGATGGGCGGCAAGGTGCTCGGCACCGTCAAGCATCCGCTCAACACCTCGGACTTCTCCTCGTTCCTGCTGCAGGCGCAGGGATCGAAGGCCAAGGTCATCGGCCTCGCCAATGCCGGCGGCGACACCATCAACGCCATCAAGCAGGCGGCGGAATTCGGCATCATGAAGGGCGGGCAGAAGATGTCGCCGCTGCTCGCCTTCATCACCGACATCGACAGCATCGGGCTGGAGACGGCGCAGGGCCTCGTGCTGGCGGAGGCGTTCTACTGGGATATGAATGACGACACCCGCGCTTTCACCAGGCGCTTCATGGAGCGCATGAAGCGGGTGCCG
This sequence comes from Bradyrhizobiaceae bacterium, assembly GCA_020544565.1. Taxonomy (GTDB): domain Bacteria; phylum Pseudomonadota; class Alphaproteobacteria; order Rhizobiales; family Xanthobacteraceae; genus Afipia. Next base: position 2,888,506 of record CP078014.1, on the reverse strand, counting down.
ACCTCGGCGCAGGCGGGAATCTACTCATCCGTCCTGCACTATCTCAAGGCGGTCAAGGCGGCCGGCACCACCGACTCCGCTGCGGTGATGAAGATTATGAAGGCGACGCCGATCAACGACATGTTCGCCAAGAATGGCCGCATCCGCGAGGACGGCCGAATGGTTCACGACATGTATCTGTTCGAGGTGAAGAAACCCGCCGAGTCCAAGGCGCGCTGGGATATCTACAAGCTGCTCGCGACCATCCCCGGCGATCAGGCGTTCCAGCCGCTGGAAGCCTCGCGCTGCCCGTTCATCAAGAAGTAAACGCGCGGCGGCGGGAAGCCCGCTGCGAAGACCGGTTGCGTATGCGTGAGAGCGCGTCGCGGCCGTCATCATGATTGTGGTTCCGGCTGCGGATGTGTGTCCGCAAGGCCGGTGGAAGTCAGGGAAAGCAACGCATGTCAAAGGACGGTTTCACGGCCATCATCACGGGGTCGGCATCGGGGCTGGGGGCCGCGGCCGCCATGCTTCTCGCCAAGCAGGGCGCGCGGCTCGTGGTCAATTATGCGTCGAGCAAGAAGGAGGCGGAGGAAACCGCCGACCGGTGCCGCAGCGCGGGGGGCGAGATCGTGGTGGTGCAGGGCGACGTGTCCCGCGATGCCGATTGCAAGGCGATCGTCGCCGCTGCCGCGCCATGGGGCCGGCTCGATGCGCTCATCAACAATGCCGGCACCACCAAGCATGTCGATCACGGCAATCTCGATGGCCTGTCGACGGACGATTTCCAGCGCATCTATGCCGTCAACGCCATCGGCCCCTATCAGATGGTGCGCGCCGCGCGCGCCCTGCTCGAAGCCGGTGCGAAGCACGCGGGCCGCGCATCGTCGGTGGTGAACGTGTCGTCGATCGCCGGCGTCTCCGGCATCGGTTCGTCGGTGGCCTATGTCGGCAGCAAGGGCGCGCTCAATGCCATGACATTGGCGCTGGCGCGGGGACTGGCGCCGCTGATCCGCGTCAATGCCGTCTGTCCCGGCTATATCGATACGCCGTGGTTCACCAAGGGGCGCGGCGCCGATCAGGCGGCGCGGATTCGCGATCACGTGGCCAAGGGCTCGGCGCTCAAGCTCGCCTCCACCGCCGAGGACGTCGCCGAGGTGGTGTGTTTCCTCGCCGGGCCGCAGTCGCGCAACATGACCGGAGAGATCGTGCGGGTCGATGCGGGCGCGCATCTGTGATCGTCAGCGAAACGAAACGGCCGGCGCGATCGTTTGCGATCGCGCCGGCCGTTTCCTGTCACGGTGTTGAGAGTGTCAGCGCCGGCGGCCCTGATCGGAGATGACCCCGTGGGCGACCAGCCGGTTCCAGATGAACAGCACCACCAGCGCGCCGATGGTGGCGGTGATGAACCCCGCGCCCTGATTGGAGCCGTAGTGGCCGATCGACTGGCCGACGAAGGTGGCGAGGAACGCGCCCGCGATGCCGAGCACGGTGGTGAGAATGAAGCCGGACGGATTGTTCGGTCCGGGTGAGATCATGCGTGCGATGATTCCGGCGACAAAGCCGACAACGATGATCCAGATAATGCCGCTCATGGCCGCGATCCCTTTTCAGAAGTCCGTATGATTGAAATATCCCGTGTCCGGCGGACCGGAAACATGGAGCGGCGCCGGCCGCTCCATTTCTGTTGTCGTCGTCTGTTGTCGCCGGCGTGGTATCCGCCGCGCGAGGGCGACGCTACAGCCAGCGTGAGGCTTCGTGTTCGGTCGGCAGGCGGCCGTCCGGCGTCAGATGATGGACCACGTCGGGCAGCTGCTGGGCCAGTCCTTCCAGCAGTTCGTTGCGCGACAGCCCGGTCTGCGACACCAGCGCGTTGATCTGGTCGGCGCCGAGGGCGGAGGCGAGATCGTCGGAGGAAATCTGCTTGTTCGGTCCGTTGCCGACCCATGAATTGGCCACGTCGGAGTGGCCCTTGTCCTGCAACTGCTTGACCAGATCGCCGAGCCCGCCGCTGAGCACGCTGCCGGCCGCGCCGCCGGCCAGGAGGCCACCCAATGGACCCTTCATCAGGTTGCCAAGGCCACCGCTCAGCAGGTCGCCCAATCCGCCTTGAAGGCCGCCGCCCTGCGCAACGCTGGCGTCGGGCAGGGATTTCGGCGCGGGGGCGGGCGCATGACCGGCCGGCGCGGCGCTTGGCTGGCTGCCGCCGGTCAGATGCTTGAAGGCCTTGAAGGCGAGCAGGCCGAGGATCGCCATGGTCATCGGCGACATGCCGCCGCCGCTGCTGCTGCCGCTATCGCCGGTTGTCGCGGTATCGCTCGGGCCGCGCGGCCCATTCTGCATTCCGTTGAGAACGTCGAGCAAACCCATGGCTTTCTCCTGTCGCAGGTCCGTTTGACCTTTGAGATTAGTGGCTCGTTATGACGGTTACAAGGCGAGCGGCGTGAGGCGCGGGCGCACCGGGTGCGGCCATGCCCCGCCGGCGCGAGAACGTCCCGCCGACGTGAGAACGGCGGAGAGCCCGATCGGGTTCCCGTGGCATTTCGACGAGTCCGCCGCCGCGCGATGCGGCCACGCGGTTGGCCGGTCATTCCCTCGTTTGAGAGACCGGTTGGTCCCGTGCGCTCAGGTCTTGTCTTCGATGCTTGCGGCAGGCGCGTTCGCCTTCACCGAGGCGATGCCGTTCTCCCGCGCGCTTTCCGATGAATAGGTCTCGCTGGTGCCGATCACCTGGCCGTTGGCGGCCTTGAGGTTGAACATCGGGCTGCCGTTCTTGGCGGTCTTGCGCTCATAGCGCTCGTCCTTCGGCGCATTCTCCTTGACCGAGGCGATGCCGTTCTCGGCCGAGGCCTTGGCCTCGTAGTGTTCGCTCATGAGGATCGTCTCGCCATTGCCGGCCTTGAGAACGAAGTGAAATTTTCCGGTTGCGCCCTTGCTCAGCACGAACTTGCCAGCCATCGATGATCACTCCCCCGTTTTGAAACCCCGATCGGGTGCGAGCCTAGAGCCTTTCCGCTTCTGATGGAATCAGAAGCGGGGCTCTATCCTAATGGTTTGACTCGTTTTCTTCGCGCGAAGCGGGGTCCACTTCGCTTGAAAACGCGATAGGGCAGCCGCGCCGGCGCGCATAAGGATGGCGCGGGGTGGTCGGCGCATCGCCTGCCTCCGCTCGGGATTTGCCGTCTGGGCTCAGAACGCCGCCGCGAGGTCCCGCGCGCCCTGCAGGGTGGTCTGATTGTCCATGCGCGCGTCGGTCGCCGCCAGCAGCTTGGCCACGGTGTTGTTGCGGATTGCCACCGGATTGCGCTCGTAGCCGTTGCGCTGGAAGAAGTTCGAGGTCGGCACGCGGGTGCGCATCGCCTGCGGCATCGACACCATGTCGAAACCGTTGCCGTCGCCGGTGAGGTTCATCATCTCAAGTTCGGCGGCGGTCAGCGGCCGGGCGATGCCCTTGCGCCGGGCGAAATTGACCGAGTCCATCAGCTTCAGCGTCTGCAGCAGCGGCCCGACATCGACATCGAGGTTGAGCGCGTGCACCGCGATGCCGCGCGGGGTGACGCCGAGCTTCTCGTGTGCGCTCCATGTGTTGGGCACGGTGCGGGTGAAGGCGACCATGTGCTGGACCGCGGCGGCCTTGCGCTCCAGTGCGGCCTTTTGCGCGCCACTCGTACCGCGCGCTTTGTCATGGAGCGCCTTCACGATGAGGTCGCCATGTTCCGCCAGCAGGTCGATGGTGTTGGTGGTGAGCAACTGGTTGTAGCCGAGCGCGGTGGAGATGGCGCGGCCGTTGGCGCGTTCGAGGCCGGCCTGCACGTCGTAGCCGCCGTTGCCGCCGGATTCGAAGCTGTAGATCCGCACCGCCTGATCCCTGGTCAGGCCGAAGCTGGACGCGACCCGGGCGTAGGCGCGCTTGTAGTCGATCTCGCTCGCCGGCTTGCGCGGGCTGAACTGAAACTGCTCCTGCGCGTGGTGCAGGAAGTCCGCCACCACCGGGATCGGCCTGCGTTCCCTGGGCGGCGTCGGCGGGGTCGACGGATCGACCGGCCGGGGCGGTCCGCTGTAGATCGGCGGATGGGTTAGCACGTAGTCTTCCAGCGCGATGGCTTCGCCGCTGCGCCGCTTGGCATTGCGCACGCGCCGCTGGTCGCTGATCGTGCTCCAGTAGGCGGACGCCTCCGCGTCGAATTGCGCGCGGATGGCGGTGTAGTCCGCCAGCTTGCGCTGATACTCCGCCATCTGCGCCGGCGTCGCGGTCTGCGCGCGCGCGTCCGGTGCAAGCGGGGCCTGCGCCAGCATTGCCGCGAGGAATACGGTCGCCCACGCCGTTGGCCGACTTCCGTCCCGCACCCGTCTGGCGCCTCGCATCAGCGTGCTGAAGTCCGTCATGCTGTCGAACCGGCTCCTGATGATTCGTTGTCTCCTATGTATAGAGCGTGTCGGAGAAAGCGGGGGTCGCTTCGCGTCGCTGCAATGCGTCAAAACGACTCGCTTTCTTTGCCATGATGACGCTGCAGCGCAGCGCGATTCTTCGGGGTCGTTGTCCTGCACCAGTTATCAACAATCATTTGCAGGACTCTATCGAATCACTGTCGCGCCGCGTTAACGGATGGCGTCAAATGTGACGCTTGCGTGACCTGTTGTGTTCGCGTGCAGGGCGGTGATCATGAATAAAATTGTTTCGCCGAAGGGGCTCGTTTCCAACACGTCGTCAACGCTGTTTGACGAATTGCCTCAACCGGATCGGGCGGCCTGGGAAAAAACGCTCAAGGCGCTCAAGCCGTGGCTCAGCCCGGAAAAATTCGCCGAGACCGAGAAAGTCCACTGGCGCCTGTACGAGCGGGCGAACCGCTGGTACGAGCCGAACAAGACCTCCGCCGGCAAAAACTGAGCCGCGCCTGCCGCGATCAGACGGCGCCGCTGGCCGGCGTGGGGACGGCCACTTCGCTGGCTTGGCCGTGGTCCGGCGTGTTGTCCTTCCAGCGCACCGATCCGAGCGGCCGTTCCAGCATGCGGTGAATCTTCACCGGTTCCGGCCCGATATGGAACGACATGGCCCTCAGATGCAGGTCGCGCTCCGATTGGGTCGAGCGGTTGCGCTGGCGCAGATAGTCCAGCCATGTCGGACAATGGTAGCGCTCGATCCACAGTTCCGGATCGGCGATGTCGCGCGCGATCGACCAGCCATAGGCGCCGTTGCGCTGACGCGTCGCCTGCACGTGCAGCATCACGGTGTAGAACGCGCGCGCCTTGGTCGGGTTCACGCGGTATTCCACCTCCACCACGATGGGACCGCTGCGCGGCGAGATCAGCAGGTTCACTTCCGGCTCGGCCAGCGCGTCGATGGCGTCGAGGTTGAGGCCGTCGGTGGTGGGCATGCGCAGCCAGATCGCCAGCACCGGCGAGACGAACATCACTGCGCCCGCCACCAAGAGCGCGTGATCCACGCCGATGTCGTTGGCGAGGCGGCCCCACAGCCAGCTTCCGATGGCGACGCCGCCGGCGATCGCGGCCTGATAGGCCGCCAGCGCGCGGCCCGCCACCCAGCGCGGGGTTGCAAGCTGCACGCCGATGTTGAACAGCGTCACCGACATCATCCAGCAGATGCCGGCGACGATCAGCGCCGCGCCGGTCAGCACCGCCGAGTGGCTGAGCGCGAGCACGCCGATGGCGATGCCCATGGCCAGTGCGCACAGCCGCACCGCGCGCTCGCCGGTGAGATGGGCGCGCACCGAGGAGATGCTGACCGCGCCGAGCACGCCGCCCATGCCGAAACAGCCCAGCATGATGCCGTAGGTCTGGGCGCTGCCGTGCAGGATGTCGCGCGCCACCAGCGGCAGCAGCGCCAGCACCGAGCCGCCGGCGATCCCGGTCACCAGCGTCCGGTACAGCACGATGCGGATCGACGGCGAGTGGACGATGTAGCGCACGCCGGAGACCATGGCGCGGCGCAGGCGCTCGGGCGGCAGCCGCGACGGCTCAAGCGCGCGGCGCCAGAGATAGAGCACCACCAGCAGTGGAACATACAGCAGCACGTTGGAGACGAAAGCGGCTTCCGCCCCCGCCGTCGCCACGATGATGCCGCCCAGCGCCGGACCGAACGAGCGGGCGATGTTGTAGCTGATGCCGTTCAGCGCCACCGCCGCGGGCAGGGTGTCGGCGGGCACCTGCTCGCTGACCGACGCCTGCCAGGCGGGGCCGAACAGGGCCATGCCGCTGCCGATCATGAAGCAGAACACCAGCAGGCTGTTGGGCGTGATCGCGCCGAAATGGGCGAGGGTGGCGAGCGTCACCGCGCCGATCAGGCCGAGCGTCAGCGCGGCGATGCCGACGATGCGCCGGTCGTACATGTCGGCGATGGCGCCCGCCGCCAGCGACAGCAGCATGATCGGGAGCATCAGCGCGGTCTGCACCAGCGCCACCATGTCGGCGGAGGAGGTCATCTGGGTCATGGCCCAGGCGGCGCCGACGCCGTTGATCATCAGGCCCAGATTGGAGAGCAGGCTGGCGAGCCAGATGCGACGGAAGACGGCATGCTGCAATGGTGCGGCGACGCCGCCGGCTCGGAAAAACGGGGGCTTGCCGGGCTTGTCAGTCGTCGCGGTCACGACGGGGATCCTTGGAAATGGCGGCGCTTGCGAGAATCGGAGCGCTATGAAGCCGCAATGTGTTCCAACTAAGCCCGGCTGAAAAGAGCGTCATTGCTCGCGCAATGACGCCCGCGACGGATCGGGAGATACCCGGTTCCGGAGGCTGGCGGCCGGATGTCGGGCGGCCCCGCCTGCGTGGCATGCCGCCGGACGCGGACGTCCGGCGGAGCCGATGGTGATGGCGTGGTCGCCGGCGCTATTGCGGCGTGATCTTGGCGAACTCGGCGACCTTGCGCCACTTCTCCGTCTCGGCGAGGACGAACGCCAGCATTTCGGCCGGCGTGCCGCCGATCGGCTCACCGCCGAGCTTGCGGATGCGTGCGGTGCCCTCCTCCGACTTGATGTATTTGATGATGCTCGCATTGAGCTTCATGACGATGTCCTTCGACACCTTGGCGGGGGCTGCGACCGTGAACCACGCCGAGGCGTCGTAGCCGGGCACGGCGGCTTCGGCGACGGTCGGAAGATTTTGCAGCAGCGGCCAGCGCTTCGCGGTGCTGACGGCAAGCGGCCGCACGTTGCCGTTCTCGGCGAAGGGCAGCACCGCCGGCAGGTTGTCGATCATCACATGGACGCGGCCGGCCACCAGATCGGTCAGTGCGGGGGCGCTGCCCTTGTAGGGAACATGGACGATGTCGATGCCGGTCATCGACTTCAGCAGTTCGGTGGCGAGGTGCGCGGTGGTGCCGAGACCCGGCGTGCCATAGAGCAACTGGCCGGGCTTGCTTTTCGCCAGCGCGATGAATTCGGCCACCGACTTCGCCGGCACCTCCGGATTGACCGACATCAGGTTCGGCACCTGCGCGATGATGGTGACCGGCTGAATGTCCTTGATCGGATCGTAGGGCATATACTTCTGGACGAACTGGTTGATCGCGTGGGTGCCCGGGGTTCCGACGATGAAGGTGTAGCCGTCGGGCTCGGCCTTGGCGACGAACTCGGCGGCGATGTTGCCGCCCGCGCCCGGCTTGTTCTCGACCACGAACTGCTGGCCGTATTCCTCCGACAGTTTCTGCGCCACCAGGCGGCCGAGAATGTCGGTGGTTCCGCCCGCGGCGAACGGCACCACGAACTTGACCGGCCGCGTCGGCCACGACTCGGCGGCCTTGGCATCGCGGATCAGGAACGGCATCGCGCCGATGGCGGCGGCGCTGCCGGCGAGAACGGAGCGGCGGGTGGGCCGTGCGGTGGAAACGGGGGGCGCGGACGAAGGTCGCTTGGACATCAAGGAAACTCCCGGGTTCTCCCGCTTGGCGGGTGTTTGTCTGTGATCGACATTGGCGCGTCGATAGAACCATTTTAGAGCACCCTCGGCCGTTTGGCCATTGCGATGCAAAAGGGGGCGGGACGGCCGGTCAGCGCGGGGCGATGGCAAGGCCCTGTCCGGCGCGATCATGGGAGCCGGGCACCGATGGCCGCTGACCGAAAGACGGGATTGACGCACCTCAAGACGCGGCAAATACCTGTATGCTTAATTTGAAAGTTGTCGCGCCCGCCTCTCCCGCCGATGGAGGCCGGTGGCGAACAATCGCCTGTCGGGAGAGAGGGACGTCATGAACCACACTGCCAGCCGCTATGCCGAGGTCCATGCGCGCTCGCTGCGCGATCCCGAAGGTTTCTGGGGCGAGGCCGCGCGCGAGATCGACTGGATCGAACCGCCGAAGAAGGTGTTCGATCCGTCGCAGGGGCTTTACGGGCGCTGGTTCGCGGGCGGGGTGGTCAACACCTGCTACAATGCGCTCGACCGTCATGTCGCGGGCGGGCGCGGCGATCAACTGGCGCTGATCCACGATTCGCCGCTGACCGACACCATCACCAGGCTCACTTATGCCGAGATGCTGCGCGAGGTGCAGGCGCTCGCCGCCGTGATGCAGGATTTCGGCGTCGTCAAGGGCGATCGCGTCATCCTCTACATGCCGATGGTGCCGCAGGCGATGGTGGCTATGCTCGCCTGCGCGCGCATCGGTGCGATCCATTCGGTGGTGTTCGGCGGTTTCGCGGCGAAGGAACTCGCCACCCGCATCGAGGACGCCGAGCCGAAGCTCATTCTGTCGGCAAGCTGCGGCCTCGAACCGGGCCGCATCGTGCGGTACAAGCCGCTGCTCGACGAGGCGATCAGCCTGTCCAGCGTCAAGCCGCAGGCGTGCATCGTCCTGCAGCGGCCGCAGCATGTCTGCGATCTCGTCAAGGGCCGCGATCACGACTGGAACGAATTGCGCGAGGCCGCGCTCAAGGCCGGCAAAGCCGCGCCCTGCGTGCCGGTGCTGGCGACCGATCCGCTGTATGTGCTCTACACCTCCGGCACCACCGGAAAGCCCAAGGGCGTGGTGCGCGACAATGGCGGCCATCTCGTCGCGCTGAAATGGTCGATGTTCAATCTCTACGGCGTCAAGCCGGGCGAGGTGTGGTGGTGCGGCTCGGACATCGGCTGGGTGGTCGGCCACAGCTACATCATCTACGGCCCGCTGATTCACGGCGCCACCTCGGTCATGTACGAGGGCAAGCCGGTCGGCACGCCGGACGCCGGCGCGTTCTGGCGGGTGATCGCGCAGCACAAGGCGGTGGCGTTCTTCACCGCGCCGACCGCATTCCGTGCCATCAAGAAGGAAGACCCGAACGGCGATTTCATCCGCAAATACGACCTGTCGGGCCTGCGTACGCTGTTTCTTGCCGGCGAGCGCGCCGATCCGCCGACGGTGGAATGGGCCGAGCAGCAGCTCAAGAAGCCGGTGGTCGATCACTGGTGGCAGACGGAAACCGGCTGGTGCATCGCCGGCAATCCGGTCGGTCTCGGCATGCTGCCGGTCAAGCACGGCTCGCCCACGGTGCCGATGCCCGGTTATCAGGTGGATATCGTGGATGAAGCAGCCAAGCCGCTGCCGCCGAACACCATGGGCTCGATCGTCATCAAGCTGCCGCTGCCGCCCGGCAACCTGCCGACGCTGTGGCAGCAGGACGAACGCTGCCGCGAAGCCTATTTCAACGAGTTCCCCGGCTACTACAAAACCTCCGACGCCGGCTACAAGGACGAGGACGGCTATGTCTTCGTCATGGGCCGCACCGACGATATCATCAACGTCGCCGGCCATCGTCTCTCCACCGGCGGCATGGAGGAGGTGCTGGCCTCGCACCCGGATGTCGCCGAATGCGCCGTGCTCGGCGTCAAGGATGCGGTGAAGGGCGAGGTGCCGTGCGGCTTCCTCGTGCTCAAGGCCGGGGTGACGCGTCCGGTGGCCGAGATCGAGAAGGAAATCGTCGCGCTGGTGCGCGACAAGATCGGTCCCGTCGCGGCCTTCAAGCTGGCGATCACCGTGCCGCGCCTGCCCAAGACGCGCTCCGGCAAGATCCTGCGCGGCACCATGAAGAAGATCGCCGACGGCGAGAGCTGGACCATGCCCGCCACCATCGAGGATCCTGCCGTGCTCGACGAGATCAAGACGGCGCTGACCGGCCACACCGCATAGTTCGCGGCCCTTCTCCCGCGCCGGGCAGGATTGCGGCGTCGGCGCGCCTTGCTTTTGCCCGCTGGCCGGGTTCAAAGACGGGCGCCGCCGGCGCCTGCCGGCGGATGGCGTGGCGAGACAGCGGGGCGCGGACCGGTGCAGCAGAATCGATGGCGGATGGTGGCGATGGCGGCCACGGCCCTGATGGTGTCGGCCTGCGCGCAGTTCGAGCGCAACCCGGTGGCCGACAGGGTCGATGACGACGCCCTCTGCCGCGCCCAGGGACAGCCGGGTTCGCCGGCTTATGTCGCCTGCCGCAAGGACCGCGACGTGGCCAACAGCCGCATGTCGGGCAACGAGCGCATTGAGCGCGCCCACCGCAACATGGCGGAAGACATGCTCAACCATCGGTATTAGTGCGGTCCGTGGATCACAAGGAACAGAACATGGCGGTCAGGGACAGCAACGGCAACGAGTTGAAAGACGGCGACACCGTCGTCGTCATCAAGGATCTCAAGGTCAAGGGCTCGTCCAGCGGGCTGAAGCGCGGCACGGTGGTGAAGAACATCCGCCTCACCGACGATGAAGACGAGATCGAGGGCCGCACCGACAAGATCAAGGGCCTTGTCCTGCGCACGGAATTCCTGAAAAAGGCGTGAGCCTCGCGGCGGCTGGCCAAAAGCCCTGATAAGAACCCTGCTGAAAGTGCGGTGATATGACCTTCAACCTGCGACAGACATATTGCGGCCTCGTGGCCGTGGCGCTCGCCGCGCTGGTGCTCGTTGCCGCGCCTGCGCGTGCGGCGCAGGACAGTGCCTCGGCCACGGACAATGCGGCGTCCGCGGACAATATCCTGAGCAAGGAGCGCGTGCTGCGCGATCCGGAGATTCCCGCGCTCGGCAACCCTGACGGCGACATCACCATCGTCGAGTATTTCGATTACCGCTGCCCCTACTGCAAGAAGATCTCGCCGGTGCTCGATCAGGTGCTCAAGGACGACGCCAAGGTGCGCCTCGTGCTCAAGGACTGGCCGATCCTCGGCGATCCGTCGGGATATGCGGCGCGGCTGGTGCAGGCCGCGAAATATCAGGACAAGTATGAAGCGGCGCACCGGGCCCTGATCGGCCACAGCGGGCGGCTGACCGAGGCCGTGATCGAGCAGGCGCTGGCGGGCGCGGGCCTCGATGTCGCCCGGCTCAAGGCCGATCTCGCAGCCAACAAGCCCGCCATCGAGGCGCTGCTCAAGCGCAACAACGATCAGGCGGAAGCCTTCGGGTTCCGCGGCACGCCCGCATTCGTGGTCGGCACCTTTCGCGTGCCGGGCGGGCTGACCGCCGAGCAGTTCAAGCTCGCCATCGCCGATGCGCGCAAGGCCGCGAAGCAGGGCGGAGCGAAAGGGAAGTAGGGTCTTGCGCCCGATGCAATCCTGCGGGATGGAATTCAATTCGGTTTGCCGGCATCGCTGATGAAGCTCGAGAGCCGGTTGAAAAATCCGGCGAGGCCGACCTTCACAAATTCACGTGTCGAAACGTTCGGCCACGTGTTGCGGCCTGTCGCGGCGCGATCTTGGCAATCCTGGCCGCATTGTCGCGTTCGATAAGCTTGATCTGTTCAGTGCGGCGCCTCTCCGTGCCGTCGCGAGATTCCAGCGTGGCGGTGTTGGGATCGACGAGATCCGATGACCTCTGTGTCATCATTGCCACGGCCGTCATCAACTTGATCGTTATTGCCTTCCATTTTGACGTACATCAAATCCCGGCAATTCCGGCTCGGTGCCTATGGATGTCGTCAGAAAATCTTTCGCTGGCGATCGTTTATGGGGTCTATCATGAAGAACTTTCTTGCCGCGTCGTCGCTGGTCTTGGCGACGGCACTTGTCGGGGCTGCAACGTCAGCACAGGCTGCTGATCTTCCCGCCGCGCCCGTGTACAAGGCGCCGGTATACGAGCCGTGGAATCCGTGGATGTTCCGCCTGCGTGCGCTTGGCGTGATTACCCGTGATTCCGGATACGTGGATCAAGTCCTCGGTTCGGGACTGAGCACGTCCGATACAGTGGTGCCTGAGTTCGATATCTCCTACTTCTTTACGAAGAATATCGCTGCGGAGCTGATCCTCGGCGTGACCAGGCATCATGTCACCGGCACGGGCGTTCCGGCCACCAATGGCCTTGACGTCGGCAAGGCGTGGTTGCTGCCGCCCACACTGACCCTGCAATATCACTTCACCGATTTTGGCGCGTTCAAACCCTATGTCGGCGGCGGTGTGAACTACACGTTCTTCTTCAGCCAGTCCGCAGGCAATGTGGCCAACGGCGCGGGCGTGGCGGTGACGAACAGCCACCTGAAAGATAGTTTCGCTCCCGTCGCGCAGTTCGGTTTCGACTACATGATCGACAAGCACTGGGGATGGAACGTCGACGTCAAGAAAATCTGGCTGCGTCCGAACTGGGAAGGCACCATCAACGGCGTGACGCCCGTTTCCGGCAAGGTCAATCTCGATCCGTGGCTGATTGGCACCGGCATCACCTACAAGTTCTGAGACTTGAAGAAATAAGCTCGCAGAAACGAAAAGGCCGCGCCCAAAGCGCGGCCTTTGCCGTATGAGAGCATTTTCGAGCGAAGTGGAGACCGGTTCGCGTGAAGAAAATGCGACCAAACAAAAACTTAGAGCGTCCGCTTTGATTCCATCAAAGCGGAAAAGGCTCGAACCTGCGGGAATGTCCGTAACGCTTATTCGTCGTCGGCTTTCTTGCCGCCGATGGTCTTGAGCTTTGCGAACACCGCGTCGACATTGATATCGTCGTCGCTTCTGGCGGAAGTCGCGCCGGCTTCGTGCTCGGCCTCCTTGCGGGTGGTTTCCGCGGCCGGCAGCAGCGTCGCGCCGCCATATTGCTGGGTGGCCGGCTTTTCCTTGGCCGCGCGCTGCACCTCGAAATCGAGTTCGATCTGCGAGCACAGGCCGAGCGTCACCGGGTCCATCGGCGTCAGCGTCTGCGCGTTCCAGTGGGTGCGGTCGCGGATCGAGGCGATGGTGGTCTTGGTGGTGCCGACGAGGCGCATGATCTGGCTGTCTTTCAGCTCCGGATGGTTGCGTACCAGCCAGAGGATCGCGCTCGGGCGCTCGTGGCGGCGCGACACCGGGGTATAACGCGGGCCCTTCTTCTTCTTGGCCTCGGGCAGGATCACCTTGGATTCGCCGAGCTTGAGCCGGTAGTCGGGGTCGGCCTCGCCGCGCTCGATCTCCTCGCGGGTGAGCTGCCCGGTCGAGATCGGGTCCATGCCCTTGATGCCCTGGGCGGCGTCGCCGTCGGCGATGGCGCGGACTTCCAGCGGATGCATCTTGGTGAATTCGGCGACCTGGTCGAAGGTGAGCGCGGTATTGTCAACCAGCCACACGGCCGTCGCCTTCGGCATCAGCGGTGCATTGCTCATGGCGAGTCTCCTTTGCGCTTCGCCCGCCGGGTTTTTGGGGGTAAAGCCGTCTAGTCATCGGTGATGACGGGAATAAGCCCTATATAGTCTGCCGGGGGCGGACCGTGCAATGGTCCGGATCGCCCTTGACAGACGGTTGAACGCGGCCCCAAGTCCTGTTCGGCTTCCTGCTTCAGCGCCCGTCCGTCGGCCCCAAACTGCTTGATTCCGGCTCAGAAAATGACCTTAGACGCTCAAAAACCGCCGCTTTCCATCGTGCTGTGTTCCCCGCGGGGATTTTGCGCCGGCGTGGTCCGGGCCATCGACACGGTGGAACGCGCGCTGAAACTCTACGGCGCCCCGGTCTACGTCCGTCACGAAATCGTGCATAACCGCTATGTGGTGGAGAGCCTGCGCGAAAAGGGCGCCATTTTCGTCGCGGAACTGGACGAAATCCCCGAGACCGACGCCCCGGTGGTGTTTTCCGCCCATGGCGTGCCGAAGGCCATTCCCAACGAGGCCGGCCGGCGCAATTTCTTCACCCTGGACGCGACCTGCCCGCTGGTGACCAAGGTCCACCGCGAGGCCGCCATCCATTTCAAGCGCGGCCGGGAGATTCTCCTGATCGGCCACGCCGGGCATCCGGAGGTGGTCGGCACCCTGGGGCAACTGCCCAAGGGCGCGGTGGTGCTGATCGAGACCATGGAGGAAGCGCGCACCTTCCAGCCCAAGGACGCCACCAAGCTCGCCTTCGTCACCCAGACCACCCTCTCCATCGACGACACCAAGGAAATCGTCGCCGTGCTCAAGGAGCGCTTCCCGAATATCGACGGCCCGCACAAGGAAGACATCTGCTACGCCACCACCAACCGCCAGCTCGCGGTGAAGAAGGTCGCGCCGCAGGTCGAGGCCATGATCGTGGTCGGCTCGCCCAATTCGTCGAACTCCCAGCGCCTGCGCGAGGTCGCCGAGCGCGAGGGCTGCAAGGTCTCGGTGCTGGTGCAGCGCGCCTCCGAACTCGATTGGTCGAAGTTCGCCGGCATCAAGACGCTCGGCATCACCGCGGGCGCGTCGGCGCCGGAGGTGATCGTCGAGGAAATCATGGACGCCTTCGCCGCGCACTACACGCTGCGGGTGGAGACGGTTTCCGCCGCCCACGAGAACGAATTCTTCCCGCTGCCGCGCCCGCTGCGCAACGACGCGGCGGAGTGAGATGGCGGTTTATACCGACGTCAGCGCCGAGCAGCTCGCCGAGTTTCTCGCCGGCTACGGAATCGGCGATCTGCTGTCCTACAAGGGCATCGCCGAGGGCGTGGAGAATTCCAACTATCTGCTGCACACGAGTCGCGGCTACTTCTTCCTGACGCTGTACGAGAAGCGCGTCGCGGCAGGCGACCTGCCGTTCTTTCTCGGGCTGATGGCGCATCTCGCCGCGCGCGGCATCACCTGTCCGCAGCCGGTGGCCAATTGCGCCGGCGTGGCGCTCGGCACACTGGCGGGACGGCCCGCCGCCATCATCGATTTTCTCGAAGGGGTGTGGCCGCGCCGGCCGAGCGTCGCCCATTGCGCCGCCATCGGCGAGGCGCTGGCGAAGATGCATCTGGCCGGGGCCGATTTCGCCATGACGCGCGCCAACGCCCTGTCGGTTGCCGGTTGGCGGCCGCTGTTCGATCAGGCCGCCGCGCGCGCCGACAGCGTGCAGGCTGGTCTCACCGCGCTGCTGGCCGCGGAGCTCGATCATCTGGAGGCGCACTGGCCGTCGGCGCTGCCGCGCGGCGTGATCCATGCTGACCTGTTTCCGGACAATGCGCTGTTTCTCGGCGACAGGCTGTCCGGCCTGATCGACTTCTACTTCGCCTGCAACGACATGTTCGCCTACGACGTCGCGATCTGTCTCAATGCGTGGTGCTTCGAGAGCGATCATGCCTTCAACGTCACCAAGGCGCGGGCGTTTCTCAACGCCTATGGACGCGCGCGCGCGTTGTCCGCTGCGGAGCGCGCCGCGTTGCCGCTCCTGGCGCGCGGGGCGGCGATCCGCTTCCTGCTGACACGGCTGGTGGACTGGCTCAACGTGCCGCCCGGCGCGCTGGTGAAGCCGAAGGACCCGCTGGAATACGTCCGCAAGCTGCGCTTCCATCAGGGCGTCACCAGCATCACCGACTACGGCATCGACGGCGAGGGCTTCGCTGCGTGAGCGCCGACAACCGCCCGCATGTCACGATCTTCACCGACGGCGCCTGTTCTGGAAATCCGGGGCCCGGCGGCTGGGGCGCGATCCTGCGCTTCGGCGACGTCGAGAAGGAATTGAAGGGTGGCGAAAATCCGTCCACCAACAACCGCATGGAATTGATGGCGGCGATCTCGGCGCTGGAGGCGCTGAAGCGCCCCGCCGTGGTCGATCTCACCACCGACAGCCAGTATGTGCGCCAGGGCATCACCGCCTGGATTCACAACTGGAAACGCAACGGCTGGAAGACCGCCGACCGCAAGCCGGTGAAGAACGCCGACCTGTGGCAGCGGCTCGAAACCGCACTCAAGCCGCACCACATCCGCTGGCACTGGATTAAGGGCCATGCCGGCCATCCCGAAAACGAGCGCGCCGACCAGCTCGCGCGGGAGGGATTGGCGGAGAACAGGTAGGGTCTTCTCGTCATTGCGAGGAGCGTGAGCGACGAAGCAATCCAAGTTATTTGAACAGTGGATTGCTTCGCTTTGCTCGCAATGACGAAGATATTAAAGCTGCCCGAGCAGCGTGTCGCCGCCGGAGACTTCGACCTTGCCGGGGTTGGCCTCGAGGTTGAGAATTTTCACCGCGCCGTCCTCCACCAGCATCGCATAGCGCTTGGAGCGGATGCCGAGGCCATTGCCGGAAGCGTCGAGTTCGAGGCCGATGGCCTTGGCGAACTCCGCGTTGCCGTCGGCGAGGAAGATCGCCTCGTCGCGCTGGTCGGTGTCGCGCTTCCAGGCGTTCATCACGAAAGCGTCGTTGACCGACACCACGGCGATGGCGTCGACGCCCTTGGCCTTGAGCGCCGAGGCGTTGAGGAAAATGCTCGGCAGATGCATCTTGTGGCAGGTGCCGGTATAGGCGCCGGGCACGGCGAACAGCGCCACCTTCCTGCCTTTGAAAATGTCGTCGGTGGTTTTGGTCTGAACGCCGTCTGCGGTCATCACGCGAAACGTGGCTGCGGGCAGTTTGTCGCCAACCTTGATCGTCATTCTTGCTCTCCTGCTTCGGGGACGCTGTCATAGCGCGTCCGGAGCGGCAGGGGAACGCGTTTCGCCGCGCCTTACGGCAACGCGGCGGTGTATTCGTAGGCAGCGGACGGCCCCGTGAGCGTGAATTTCAACACCGCGCCGGTGGCGCTCGCGCCGGGCGGCAGCCCTTCGAGGTTGAAGCTGAAGCGGCGCAGCCCGTTGGCCTCGCGCTTGACCAGCTTCGGCACCGGCAGCGCCCAGTCCGGGGTCGGTCCTTCGACGAACAGGTCGACTTCCTTGCCGCCGGCCTCTCTGGGCGCGATGACATCCACCACGACGGTGTTCGCACCTTCGCGCCGCACGTCGCGGATCGCGAGCGGCGTGGCGTCGCCGATCCTGGCCGGCTTCGGCACGGTGTCGAGCGCTGCCGCGATGGCGCTGTCCTCGGTGCTGGCCACGCTGGTGAACGTCAGTTCGGCCGAGGCTTCCACCGGCACGCACAGCTTGTCGCACACCGCGTAGTTGATCGCGGCGCGCAGCGTCACCGGCTTGTCGGCGTGTTTGGCGACGATGCGCAGCGGCAGCAGCACCTGCTTGCTGTAGCCGAGTGAGACGCCGCCGGCGCCATCGGGGAATCTCATCGGCGCGGGCCACAGGATGGTGACGCTCTCGACGTTCTCGGACTTGCTGAAATCAAACCGCGGCGGCACGCCCGAATCCCCCGGTGTACGCCAATAGGTTTTCCAGCCGGGCTGAAGCTGGAGCGCGATGCCGCCGAGAAACGCCGTGCCGCTGCGCGAGCCCGCGATCAGCCGGACCTGCGAATAGGTGTCCTTGATCCATGGCGAGGCGTCGTCCGCTCGCGCGCTGCCCGCAATCAGGCAGGCGGCGGCCACGGCAAGGGCGGCGGCGCGAAAGGGAACCGGCAGTGTCATCGAAGGCCCTCGCAGGCGGGATCCCGGAGCGGGACGGATTGGTGATGACGGTTGCATGGCCTGCGATCCAGCCTTTTTCGCGACAGGCCATGCGTCATCCGCAGGCAATTGCGGCGATCGGCGCGGACGATGGCTTGATTGACAGAACAAACCACCAATATCAGGATAGTGATATCAAGGGGAGAGTCGTTGCGCATGACCACACCGCGCCCCAAGACAGCAAAGCCCGCGACGGGCCGGCCGACCGCCACCGGCTCTGTCTCCGATGCCGTGGGCTCCGGTTATCTCGATGGCCAGTTGCTGATCGCGATGCCGGTGATGGACGATGAGCGTTTCGCACGCTCGGTGATCTATCTGTGCGCACATTCCGCCGAGGGGGCGATGGGCATCATCGTCAACCGCCCGGCGGGCAGCATCGACTTCCCGCAACTGCTGCGGCAGCTCGACATCATCGACAAGTCCGAGCCGATCAAACTGCCGCGGGCCGCGGAAGCCATGAAGGTGATGAAGGGCGGGCCGGTGGAAACCGGGCGCGGTTTCGTGCTGCATTCGAGCGATTTCTTCATCGAGGACGCCACGCTGCCGATCGACGACGGCATCTGCCTCACCGCGACGCTGGACATCCTCAAGGCGATCGCCGCCGGCGCCGGGCCGAAGCACGCCATGCTGGCGCTCGGCTATGCCGGCTGGGCGCCGGGGCAACTGGAAAACGAAATCCAGCACAACGGCTGGCTGCACTGTCCGGCGGATTCCGACCTGGTGTTCGGACGCAACGCGGAAGGGAAATACGCGCGCGCGCTGGAAAAGATCGGCATCGACCTCGCCATGCTGTCGAACGAGGCCGGCCACGCCTGACGGCGGCGCGGATTGTCTCCCAGCGCGGGACCGGATCGGCTGGATTGAAAACGCCAGCCGGATCAGGCGCGGCATTTCGCATGGACGCGCGCGCGGAACCTAGCGGCGCGGGATCGGCTCTGCTATGGACGTGTCACGCGTGGCTCCATTGCCGAAGGTAGCTGCGTACATGCGACCGGTCCCGTAGCTCAGCCGGATAGAGCGACGGTTTCCTAAACCGTAGGTCGGAAGTTCGAGTCTTCCCGGGATCGCCAGTCTCCAGCCGCAGATACCGTTGCCGCGCCATGCGATCCTCGCGCCGCGCGCTCCGTTGTGCCGCGACCCGGCGGGCCGGCCCGGCTATGACAGTCTTTGATCCGCTCGCATTTGATCCGGTTCAAAGCCGCGTGCGGCGCGCCCTCTATAATTGTAAGAATTTTGATGTTTGCCGGAAGGGCTGCCGCTGAGGCACGCTGTGCCGGCCGTTTGCCGGGAGCCTGTCATGTCGGCCACGCTTGATCACCTTTTCGACCAGAACGTCGCCTGGGCGAACCGGCAGACCAGAGA
This sequence comes from Bradyrhizobiaceae bacterium, assembly GCA_020544565.1. Taxonomy (GTDB): domain Bacteria; phylum Pseudomonadota; class Alphaproteobacteria; order Rhizobiales; family Xanthobacteraceae; genus Afipia. The sequence continues at coordinate 2,869,492 of CP078014.1, read as the reverse complement.
AGACCCGCACTATTTCCGCCGCATGGCCGAACAGCAGACCCCGCATTACCTGTGGATCGGCTGCTCCGACAGCCGGGTGACCGCCAACAGCGTGCTCGGCCTCGACCCCGGCGAGATCTTCGTCCACCGCAACATCGCCAATGTCGTTCACACCAGCGACATGAACATTCTGTCGGTGCTGGAATTCGCGGTGGATCAGCTCAGGATCGAACACGTCATCGTCTGCGGCCACTACGGATGCAGCGGCGTCAACCGCGCCATCGCCGGCGAGCACAGCGCGATGCTCGATCACTGGCTGTTGCCGATCTCCATGTTCTACCGCAAGCATCGCGCGACCTTCGACGCGATCGAGGATCCGGCCGAGCGCATCAACCGCATGTGCGAGATCAATGTCGAGATGCAGGTGCGCCGGCTGGCCGCTACCCCGATCGTGGAGAATGCCTGGGCGCGGGGGCAGCCGCTCCATCTGCACGGCTGGATCTACGCCATCCACGACGGGTTGATGCGCGATCTCGGCCCGCATCTGTCGTCGGTCGAGATGCGCGACCGGTTGCCGTCCATCGACCAGCGGGTGTTCCAGCCGGTCGAGCCCCAGAGCTCCATGCGGCAGCAGGCGATTGCGGCGTTCGGCGCGATCGATGTGGCGACGCTGGAGGCGCGGGGCTGTTGCACCCAGGATCACGATCGGCGCGGTTGACGCCGGCCCATCGTCGCGCCCGGCTCGGGCGGGCGAAGCTGCGTGTATGATGAATTATTGACAATATCATACTCTGCGTGCGAGCGTCCGCCCCGGGCAGGATGAGCACGCAGGGGCGTAGAAATTTCACGGATCGGATCGGCATGTCGCGCAGCGGCGGCACGGGGTCGCCCTGCGCGGACGGATGGCGCGTGCCGCGTATGGCCGCTCCTGGGCCTCGCCGTCACCGGCTGGATCGCGGTCGCAACGGAGGCGACGGCGCAAAGCGCCGCGCCGGATGAAGCCACCGCGCTGCCCACGGTGAACGTGGTGGCGCCGCGCCCGCGGTCCGGCGACCGGCCGCGCACGGTGCAGGCGGTCCCCGCGTCCGCGCCGGATGAGGCCACTGATGTGCCGGTGAGCGCCGCCAGCGAGCGCAACGTGTCGGGCGCGGAGGTCAATGCGCGGCCGTTCTCGCGGCCCGCCGAGGCGCTGGAGGTGGTGCCCGGCCTGATGGTCACGCAGCACAGCGGCGACGGCAAGGCCAACCAGTATTTTCTGCGCGGCTTTAATCTCGATCACGGCACCGATTTCGCCATCACCGTGGACGGCATGCCGGTCAACATGCGCACCCACGGGCACGGCCAGGGCTACGCCGATCTCAACTTCCTGATTCCGGAACTGATTTCGTCGATCAACGTGCGCAAGGGTCCGTATTTCGCCGACGAGGGCGACTTCTCTTCGGTTGGCGTCGCCCATATCGGCCTGATCGACACCATCGAGAAATCCATGGCGCTGATGACGGTCGGCAGCTTCGGCTATGTCAGGGGCCTCGGCATCACCTCGACGAAGGTCGGCAACGGCCATTTGCTCGTGGCCGGCGAGGTCAACGGCTATAACGGGCCGTGGGACAATCCCGACAATCTGCGCAAGCTCAACGCCGTGGTGCGTTACTCGGAAGGCACCGCCGCCAACGGCTTCTCGCTGACCGGCATGGCCTATTCCAACCGCTGGAATTCCACCGACCAGATTCCGTTGCGCGCTATCACTTCCGGGCTGGTCGGCCGCTTTGGCGCGCTCGATTCCACCGACGGCGGCCGCTCCGACCGCTTCTCCATTTCGGGCCAGTGGGCGCGGACCGACCGCGACGGATCGTCGAAGGTGAATTTCTACGCGATCAAGAGTTCGCTCGATCTCTACAACAACTTCACCTTCTTCCTCAGCGATCCGGTCTATGGCGACCAGTTCCACCAGCACGACGACCGCGTCGTCGCCGGCCTCAATGCGTCGCACACCTTCAACAGCACGTTCGCCGGCCTGCCGATGCAGACGGAGATCGGCGTCCAGAGCCGCTACGACGACATCAACGTGTCGCTGTCGAACACCTACCGGCGGCAGTTTCTGTCCGGCACCCGCGCCGACAAGGTGAAGGAGGGCAGCGTCGGCCTCTATGTCCAAAACACCCTGCACTGGACCGAGTGGCTGCGCACCACCGTCGGCTATCGTGGCGACTTCTACACCGCGAGCGTGAATTCGTTTCTGACGCCGGCCAATTCAGGCAACGCGACGGCCTCGATCGGCAGCCCGAAATTCGGCCTCGTGGTCGGCCCGTTCAACAAGACCGAATTCTTCTTCAACGCCGGCGAGGGCTTTCACAGCAACGACGCGCGCGGCGTCACCATCAAGGTATCGCCGACCGATCCCGACACGTCGGCGGACGCCTCGCCGTTCCTGGTCAAGACGCGCGGCGCGGAGATCGGCATCCGGACGCGGGTGATTCCGCATCTCGAAAGCACGCTTTCGCTGTTCCTGCTCGATTCGGAATCCGAGATCCTGTTTGTCGGCGATGCCGGCGACACCGAGCCGAGCCGGCCGAGCCGCCGCTACGGCGTCGAGTGGTCCAATCACTACCGCCCCTATTCGTGGCTCAGCTTCGACGGCGATATCGCGGTGACCCATGCGCGCTTTCGCGGCACCGATTTTGCGCAGGCGGCGGCGTATGCGGAGCTGGCGGGCTTTCCCGAAGCCCAGATCGGCAACGCGCCCGGCAACCGCATCCCGGGGGCGCCGAACGTGATCGCCTCGGCGGGAATCCGGATCGGCGAAAAGACCGGCTGGTTCGGCGCGCTGCGCTATCGCTATTTCGGGCCGCGGCCGCTGACCGAGGACGGCGCCTTCGTGTCGCCGGCGACCGGCCTGCTCAACGGGCAGGTCGGTTACAATTTCGCCAACGGATGGCGCATCCAGCTCGAAGGCTTCAACCTGACCGACAGCAAGTCTGACCAGATCACTTACGCCTATGGCTCGCTGCTGAAGACCGATGCGCTGTTCGCGAAATGCAATTCCCCAAGCCCGCCGCCGAGCCCGGTGTGCGAGACCGGGGTGATGGACCGCGTGCTCCATCCCGTCGAGCCGTTCGCGGTGCGCCTGACCCTGATGGGCCGGTTCTGACAAGGCCCTTTGCAACCGCGTTCCGTCGGATAATATCCGGGCCGCAAACGAAAGTGTGGGACGCATGTTCGGGATTCTGGGGCTCGGCTTTCTGCTCGGGATGCAGCACGCCCTTGAAGCCGATCATATCGCCGCGGTGTCCAGCATCGCCGCGCGGCGCACCAATACCGGCGACATCATCCGCCACGGGCTGACCTGGGGGCTCGGCCACACCATCACCCTGTTCGTGTTTGCGGGGGCGGCGATTTTGCTGGGCCGCGCGGTGCCCGAGCATCTGTCGCAACCGCTGGAGACGGCGGTGGGCGTCATGCTGGTCGGCCTCGGCGCGCATGTGCTGTGGCGGGTGTGGCGCGACCGCGTCCACTTCCACCGCCACCGCCATGGCGCCGGCGTCGAGCATCTCCATCTCCACAGCCACGCCAGAGAGGCCGTGCCGCATGAGCGAAGCGCTCACGCCCATGCTCATGGCTTCCGCTGGCGCTCGCTGCTGGTGGGGCTGATGCACGGCATGGCCGGCTCGGGCGCGCTGCTGGTGCTGGCGGCGACGCAGGTGACGCAGCCGGTCTATGGCCTGCTCTACATCCTGCTGTTCGGCGTCGGGTCGATGCTGGGCATGGGGGCGCTGTCGGGCGTGATCGCCGTGCCGCTGGTGATGTCCGCGCGCCGGCTGACCTGGGCCAACCGCATCATCCAGGTCGCCGTCGGCGTGGTCACCGTGGTGATCGGGGCGACCACGATCTATGCCACGGCGCTTGCCTGAGGGCGGCGGTTACCGGCGCGGCGCGCAGGGCTGACCTGCGTGAGCGACGCCCGATGTGGACGGGGCGACCTCATCACCCTATGTCTTCTGACAGCGCCGGCGACGCTGGATTGCCGGTCGCTGCCGGCCCGTCGCGAAGCTGTGGTCGCGAACATGGATACGAGAGCCACTTTATCGGCGCCTGATGGCGCCGGACGGACGAAACAGAACACCGCGTTTGTGTTCGCCGGTGGCGGCTCCTTCGGCGCGATCCAGGTCGGGATGATGCAGGCGCTGGCCGCCCATGGCGTGCGGCCCGATTTCGTGGTCGGCTCCAGCGTCGGCGCAATGAACGGCGCCTATTACGCCGGCGTGCCGACTCTCGAAGGCGTCAAGGCCCTCGCCGCCATCTGGCGCGGCCTGCGCCGGCAGGATGTGTTCCCGGTGTCGGTGCATGCCTTCATCGGCTTCCTGTGGCACAAGGACTTCCTGATCCCCCATGATGGTATCCGTCGGTTGATCAAAGATCACCTGCCGTATCGGAATCTGGAAGATGCCGTCATTCCCATTCACATCGTCACCACCGATATCGTCACCGGCGACACCGTGGTGCTGTCGCACGGCTCTGCGGTTGAAGCCATCGTGGCGAGCACCGCGATCCCGGGGGCGTTCGCTCCGGTGAAGCATGGCGGGCGCTATCTCGCGGACGGCGCGATCTCCAGCAACACGCCGATCCGTGTCGCCATCGCGAAGGGCGCGCAGCGCCTGATCATTCTGCCGACAGGCTTCGCCTGCGCCGGGGGGGATCCGCCGGTCGGGGCGGTGGCGACCGCGCTGCATGCGCTGACCCTGCTGATCTCGCGGCAGATGACGGCGGAGCTGGAATATCTCGAACAGGCGGTCGACTATTGCGTGGTGCCGCCGCTGTGCCCGCTGGTGGGATCGCCCTACGATTTCACCCGCAGCGACGAGCACATCTCCCGCGCGATCCGCAGCACGGAAGCATGGATCGCCCGGGGCGGCCTCGAGACCGGCGGCATTCCCTCCGAATTGCGTCCCCACAGCCACTGAGCGGCGGCCATTGAACGGCGAACTGTCACGCGACGCGGTTAAGCCAGAGATCGCTGGTGTGTGCGCCACCTCCTGGTGCGGATGATTTCGTGTATGGTGTGTGCGCCGACCGGTCTTTCGAGGTCTCCATGCCAATACTCGCGCTGATATTCTCGCCGCGCTACGTCGTTCTCTCGCTGTGCATCGTGCTGAGCGTGTTGCTGCTCGCCGCGCTGGCGTTCGATCCCGAGGACGGACTTCTGCTGGTGATTCCGCTGGCCCTGTTCGGTGCGCTGTCAGTGCTCGGCATCTCCGATCTCACCCAGAAGAGCCACGCGATCCTGCGCAACTATCCGATCACCGCGCATCTGCGGTTTCTGCTCGAGGACATCCGGCCCGAGATGCGGCAGTATTTCTTCGAGAGCGAGAAGGACGGCAAGCCGTTCAGCCGCGACACCCGCGCGGTGGTGTATCAGCGCGCCAAGATGCAGCTCGACAAGCGGCCGTTCGGCACCCAGGAGGACGTCTACGCCGAAGGCTATGAATGGATGCACCATTCCATCGCGCCGAAGCCGCTCACGGACGAGCACTTCCGCATCACCATCGGCGGGCCTGATTGCGACAAGCCGTATTCGGCGTCGGTGCTCAACATTTCCGCCATGAGCTTCGGCGCGCTCAGCCCCAGCGCGGTGCGGGCGCTGAATGCCGGCGCGCGCAAGGGCAATTTCGCCCACGACACCGGCGAGGGCGGCGTCAGTCCCTATCATCGCGAGAACGGCGGTGATCTGATCTGGGAAATCGGCTCGGGCTATTTCGGCTGCCGCAATCCCGATGGCACCTTCAATCCGGAGCTGTTCGCCAAGGTGGCAAGCGACGACCAGATCAGGATGGTCGAACTGAAAATCAGCCAGGGCGCCAAGCCGGGCCATGGCGGCGTGCTGCCGGCGGCGAAGGTGTCGGAGGAAATCTCGCGCATCCGCGGCGTCGCCATGGGCGAGGACTGCATTTCGCCGGCCTATCACCGCGCGTTCTCGACGCCGGTGGAGATGATGCAGTTCGTCGCCGAGATGCGGCGGCTGTCGGGCGGCAAGCCGGCGGGCTTCAAGCTCTGCATCGGCCACCGCTGGGAGTTTCTCGCCATCTGCAAGGCGATGGTGGAAACCGGCATCTATCCCGATTTCATCGTGGTCGACGGCAGCGAGGGCGGCACCGGCGCGGCCCCCGCCGAGTTCATGGACCATCTCGGCATGCCGATGCGCGAGGGCGTCAATTTCGTCCACAACGCGCTGATCGGCATCAACGCCCGCGATCGCATCCGGGTCGGCGCCTCGGGCAAGATCGCCACCGGCTTCGATCTCGCCCGCGCCATGGCGCTCGGCGCCGACTGGTGCAATTCGGCGCGTGGCTTCATGTTTGCGCTGGGCTGCATCCAGTCGCTGAGCTGCCACACCGATCTTTGCCCGACCGGCGTCGCGACGCAGGACCCCACCCGCAGCCGCGCGCTGGTGGTGCCGGACAAGACCCTGCGGGTCTTCAACTATCATCGCGCCACCCTGCATGCGCTGGCGGAGCTGATCGCAGCAGCCGGTCTCGGCCATCCGCAGGACATTCGCCCGATCCATTTCTCGCGCCGCATTTCGGAAACCGAGGTGCTGTCGTTCGCGCGGCTTTACCCGCAGCTACAGCCCGGCGAATTGCTGGACGGTGAGATCAGGGATCGGCGGTTCGCCCGCGCCTGGGCGCTGGCGCAGGCGGAATCGTTCGCGCCGGTCGCGGCCGCGCTCGATGTGATGGGCGCGCGGGCATGAGCAGATCGGGTGATTTCCATCTCAACAAAACCCCGCGCTAGAATTCCGCGCGCAGGCGACCGGAGAACACCGACACCGGTCCACGATCGGCGTTGTAGCCGGGATTGGCGATGAACTGATAATCCGCCGTCGCCGTGAGCTGGCTTGAGAGCGGCAGCGAATAATAGGTTTCGAGGATTTTTTCCCGGCGGTAGTTGAGCCGGCCGTCGCCGATCAGCACGCCGAGGCCGCCGGCGGCGATGAAGTCGCGATGGTCACGCGACAGCGCGTTGAACGCGCCGCCGATGCCGATCACGTCGTCGGGCCGTCCCCACAGCCGGCCCTTCAGCGAGGTGCCGAACGACAGGCTGGCGTCGATGTCGGTGAAGGCCATGATCTCGGTCTTGCCGTCGTTCCAGCTCCAGCGGCCGAACAGCCCGATGTCGTCGGTGACCGCCTGCTCGATGTTGAAGACGTAGCCGTATTTGATGCGGCCCTGGCGGGTGCGGCTGATGTCGAGGTCGAGGGCGGGATTGTCCAGCACCGCGCGGTAGCTGCCGGAATAGGCGCTGTTGAGCCAGGCGATGGCGCGGAGTTTTCCCGGCTGCGAAAACAGCGAATAGCGGGTCTCCAGTTCGAGCACGTAGCTGCCGCGCTGGAACAGCTTCATGTCGAAATTGTTCGAGTTCGACTCCGCGTCCATCAGGAAGTAGCCGGCCCGCAGCGCCCACGTCTTCTGGTTCAATTCGGCGGTGACGCCATAGGTGAGCCCGAGCCTGTCGGCGGCGTAGTCGAACGCGCCGGGAGCCCAGATCGACCAGTTCATGAAATCCTTGCGGGTGTCCTTGGCGTAGGCGTTGCCGTCGAACACGTCGAGCACGGCGAACTTTCCGGCCTGTATGGTCAGGCGCGAGATATCGAGCTTCTGGCCGAGCTGACCGGGGCCGCTGTCCAGCGTCTCCTGCTCGCCGCCGAAGCCGAATGTCTGGCGCAGGTAGAACCGCGACGGATTAAAGCGCGGATAGGCGAAGTTCGATTTCTGCGCCTCGCCGTTGGGAAACCCGGCCACGCCATAGGTGTTGCTCAGCCCGAAGCCCTGCAGCAGTTCGGGATTGAAATAGACCTCGCCGCCCTCCCACAGCCGCGCGTTGAGATAGAGGCTGTTGCTCCATGTCGCCTGGGCCTGCGGCGCGGGGGTGAGGCTGTTGGGGCCGGAATAGGGCGCGGCGAAGCGCGGATAGCCCTGCGGCAGATAGGTGATCTGGCCGTGTACCTCCCAGATGCCGGGGCCGTCGTCGCGTGCTGTGGACGCGGGCGTCGCCGCCGCGCCGGGCCAGTCGATCTTGCGGTTGAGGCCGATCCGCAGGGTCTGGAAATCATGGCGGGAGGCAGTGCGCGCGCCCGCCGGCAGCGCGACATCGGCCGTGCCGAACTCGCGATAGAGATATTCGAGCCGCGCGCTCCACAACGGCGCGATGGCGTATTCGACGCCCGCGCCCGCGGCCCAGCCGGTCCGCAGCCGCAGGGTGTTGTTGTCGATGCCGGAGGGCAGGGTGGTGACGAAGCGCGCGCCCTCGAAGGCGAAGCCGCCGGTGGCGTAGATCATCCACGCCGGCGCGGCGTAGCCGATGCGGGCGCGGAGCGAGCCGACATAGTCCATCTGTTCGGTGACGCCGAATCCGGCGCCTTGCACAAACGACATCACCGGATCGGAGTCGAGATAGCCCGGGAAGGTGACGTCGGCTTCGACGCCGAGCAGCAGGCGCGACGGCAGCACCATGTTGTAGCCCGCCTGCACGCCGCCGTTGATGGCGGAAAAGCCGTGCGATCCCGCGGTGGCGGCCGGATCGAACAGGGTGACGGCGGCGCGGCCCCTGCCATAGCCCATATGGGCGCCGAGATAGGCGCCGCTCCAGTCGAAGCCGGAAACGGCCTGGGGCGGCGGCGCAAGCGGCTTGTCGGCCGCCAGCGCCCACCCGGACGGCAGCGCCCACAGCACAGCGACGGCGACGAGGCCGTTCAAATGTGCCGGGAAACGCGAGACGTGGGTCATGGGCGGGCTGATTCGCAGGGTGATCGGATCAAAGGACGGCAGGACGCCAGCGGGAGCAACCGGAACGTTGCGACCGTCATCTAACCTTAGATGCAAATGCTTCGCAAGTGCATTTTGTGATTGATAACTCGGCCCGCGAAGCCGTGCCATCGATCGGTGACAGCCGCATGACACGGCGGCATTCCCGGCATTGGCTACATTTTCGAGGTGGCAAAGGCGTGCGCGGCGACGGCGACCGGCCGGCGGAGCAAGCCACCTTGCGACGCAAAAGGCGACCCGCCCGGGGGACGTCCGGGCGGGTCTGGTGTTGGCGCGGCGTGGATGAGGCGTCGCGCCGAACCTCAGCGCGAACGGGCTTCAATAGGCGCAGGTGCGCACGCGGCCGATATAGTTGCCGTAGACATCGAACTGGCGGACATAGCCGCAGCGGCGATAACCGTAGCCGTAGACCGGCGCGGCATAGGCGTTGCTGGCGATGGCCGCGCCCACCAGCGCGCCGGCGGCGAGACCGATCCCGAGGCCCACGCCCCTGTGGCCGGCCTCGGCCTGCTGGGTCGTAGCGGCGATGCCCGCGGTCGCGGTCAGGGCGGCGATGGCAACGGCGGCAATGCGGGTCTTGATCGACATGAAACTCTCCATCCTGGTTGGGGCGGGCCGTGTGGGCCGCATATCCATTGGTGGAGCCTCAAGGCCGATAGGTTCGATCGGCTTCAAAGAAATTCGCGCGGGACGGATGGCGCGAAGTCTGACGATCAGGGGGCGATGATTGGCCGGTTCGCAAGCCGTGCCAGGTCGAAGCGGTGCACATCAGCGAGCAGTTCGACGAAGGCGCGGGCGCCGTGATCGATCAGGGCATGGCCCTTGTCGGCGCTGGCCTGCGTCGCGTCGCCGACCACTCCGGCGGGATTGAGGTCCTGCGCCGCCCATGCGAACGGCGCGGGCCGGGCCGCCGACAGCCAGCGGAACTCCCGCGTCATCTGCCGGTCGGCGGATTCGAAATTGGCGACATGGGCGCGCCGCACCGTGTCCGGGAACGCGGCCAGCATGATCGAGGTCTCGACCGCGCCGCCGTGGATGCCGAAGCGCAACTCATCCGCCGCGAACAGTCCCGCCGGCGCGCCGAACCGGCTCCAGCCGGTGGTCACCGCCAGCATGTCGTGACGCGCGCGCAGGTCCTGCGCAATCAGGGCCATGGCCGCGCTGTTGCCGCCATGGCTGCTGATGATGACGAGCTTGCGCAGTCCGTGGCGCGCCACGTTCTCGCCGAGCGCCATCCATCGGTCGAGGGCGTCCCGCGTCGACAGGGTCTGCGTGCCGGGAAAAGCGATGTGCTCGGTGGAGATGCCGACCGGCTCGATGGGCAGGAACGTGGCGGGCAGGTCGCGCGGCAGGATCGCGCGCACGCGCGCGAGATAAGCCTCCGCGATCCGCACGTCGGTCTCAAGCGGCAGATGCGGCCCGTGCTGTTCGGTGGCCGCGAGCGGCAGCACCGCGATCCAGTTCCGCGCGGTGGCCTCGCTCACCTCTGGCCAGCGGATCGCGCTCCAGTCATGCGGGGGATCAGTCATCATCGCGCGGCTGCGTCCGTGAACAGGTTTCTTTGAGGTGATTTGCAGGGTAGTTTGCTGCACGCCCATCATGGGCAAAACGATCTGCGGAGTCCAATGGTGCAAGCGAGGTTTTCGATCCGGGCATTGATGGCGGGCGTGCTGGCGTGGGCGGCGATGCCGTTGATGCCGGCGGGCGCGATGGAGCTGGACAAGGTGTCGTTCGGCACCAACTGGGTGGCGCAGGCCGAGCACGGCGGATTCTATCAGGCGCTGGCCGACGGCACCTACAAGAGCTACGGCCTCGATGTCACCATCGTGCCGGGCGGCCCCAACGTCAACAACCGCATCCAGATGGTCGCCGGCAAGCTCGATTTCTTCATGAGCGCGAATTCGCTGCAGACCTTCGACGCGGCCGCCAACAAGGTGCCGGTGGTCGCGGTCGCCGCGATCTTCCAGAAGGACCCGCAGGTTTTCCTCGCCCATCCGGAAGCGAAGGTCTCAACGCTCGCGGATCTCAAGCCGCTGACGCTGTTCGTCTCCAAGGAAGGCATGCCGACCTATTTCCAGTGGCTGAAAGCGGAGTTCGGCTTCAGCGAGAACAAGGTCAAGCCCTACACCTCCAATCCGCAGCCGTTTCTGGTCGACAAGAACAGCGCCATGGAGGGATACGTCACTTCCGAGCCGTTCGCGGTAGAGCGGCGGGCGAAGTTCGTGCCCACCGTCATCCCGCTGGCGGATTACGGGTTCAGCAGCTATTCGACCCTGATCGAAACCCGCAGCGCCTTCGCGGAGAAGAACCCCGATCTGGTGCAGCGCTTTGTCGATGCCTCGATCATCGGCTGGTATCGCTATCTCTATGGCGACAACCGCGCTGCCAACGAGCTCATCAAGAAGGCCAATCCCGAGATGACCGACGATCTCCTGGCCTATTCGGTGGCGAAGATGAAGCAGCATGGCATCGTCGATTCGGGCGACGCCATTAAGGACGGCATCGGCGCGATGAGCGACGCCCGCATGGCGGATTTCTTCGACAAGATGGTGCGCGCGGGCGTGGTCAAGCGCGACGTCGATTATCGCCGCGCCTATACGCTACGCTTCGTCAACAAGGCCGTCGGCGTCGAGCTGCGGCCCAAGAACTGAGCGCGGCGGTTGCCCGGCATGTCCCTGTCCCAGAGCGGCGATACGCAGGAGAGCCTGCAAGGCGGCGTGCCGGACGAGGCGGCGATCGCACTGCGCGACGTCGTCAAGGTCTATGACAACGGCGTCACCGCGCTCGGTCCGCTCACGATGGATGTTGCCCGCGGCGAGTTTGTGTCACTGCTGGGGCCATCCGGCTGCGGTAAGTCCACCGCGCTGCGCCTCATCGCCGGGCTCGCCGCGCCCACCTCCGGCAGCGTCCGTGTCGCGGCGCGCGAGGACCGCGAAACGTCGCGCCACAAAATCGGCTTCGTGTTTCAGGAGCCGACGCTGATGCCGTGGGCCACGGTGCGCGACAATGTCCGGCTGCCGTTCGATCTGGCGGAGGCGGCGCGGGGCGATGTCGCCGCGCGGGTCGATCAGGCATTGGCGCAAGTCGGGCTCGCCGATTTCGCGCGCGCCTATCCGCGCGAATTGTCCGGCGGCATGAAGATGCGGGTGTCGCTGGCCCGCGCGCTGGCGACCGGTCCCGATATCCTGCTGCTCGACGAGCCGTTCGCCGCTCTCGACGAGATCACCCGTTTCCGGCTCAACAACGATCTGCTGGACCTGTGGCGCGGCCTGCGCATGACCGTCGTGTTCGTGACCCATTCGGTGTTCGAGTCGGTGTATCTGTCGCAGCGCGTACTGGTGATGACCGCGCGGCCGGGCCGCGTCGCGCGCGAATTCCGGATCGCGGCGGCGGAGCCGCGCGGCGAGGCGTTCCGCACCGCGCCGGACTATGCTGGTTACTGTCGCGATGTCTCCGCCGCGCTGGCGCGGGCGAGCGACGGGGAGACGGGCCGATGACGCCGTGCGCCGACAAAGACCTCGCCCGGGCTGTGCGGATCGCGCTGCCGCTGGCGACGCTCGCCGCCGGCGTCGCGCTGTGGGAAGCCGCGGTGCGGCTCAACGATATTCCCGCCTATGTGCTGCCGGCGCCGAGCGTGGTGCTGTCCACCGTCGTCGAGGACTGGCCGGTGCTGTCGGCCTCGCTGTGGGTGACGCTCGCGACCACGGTGCAGGGCTTCGCCGCCGCCGCGATCGGCGGCATCGCGCTGGCGCTGCTGTTCAACCGCTCGAGATGGCTGGAATATGCGCTGTTGCCCTATGCGCTGATCCTGCAGGTGATGCCGGTGATCGCGATCGCGCCGCTGCTGCTGATCTATCTGCCGCAGCACGTCGCCGTGGTGGTGTGCGCCTTTATCGTGGCGTTCTTCCCGGTGCTGTCCAACACCGCGCTGGGCCTGAAATCGGTGGACCGCAATCTGGCCGGGCTGTTCCAGCTCTACGGCGCGTCCGGCTGGCAGACGCTCCATCGGCTGCAATGGCCCTCGGCGCTGCCGCACATTCTCGGCGGCCTGCGGATCGCCGGCGGGCTGTCGCTGATCGGCGCGGTGGTGGCGGAAATCGCCGCCGGCTCCGCCGGAGCCGGCTCGGGCCTTGCCTACCGCATCGCAGAATCCGGCTACCGGCTCAACATTCCGCGGATGTTCGCGGCGCTGTTGCTTTTGGCGGTTGCAGGAATTGTGATCTATTTGGCTCTCTCGCTGGTGTCGCATCTCGTGCTACGACGCTGGCACGAAAGCGCGCTGGGAAAGGAAGACTGATGGCTGCGAACGCTGCACAGGATAAAATCGACCTGCTGATCTATGGCCCGACCAAGCCGGTGATCGAAGGCGGCTTTCCCGATAAATTCGCGCTGCACAAATTCGAGAACCAGCGCGACCTCGGCCGCATCGCTGCCGATGTCGCGGCGCGCATTCGCGGCGTCGCGGTCACCGGCCTCGTGGCCGCCGATGCGGCGATGCTGGCGCGTTTCCCCAAGATCGAAATCGTGTCGACCTTCGGCGTCGGCTACGACCATGTCGACGCCAAATACGCCGCCGCGCACGACATCATGGTGACCAACACGCCGGACGTGCTGACGGAGGAAGTGGCCGACGTGGCGCTCGGTCTCCTGATCGCCACTGCGCGCGATTTCATCAAGGCCGAGGCTTTCGCGCGCGCCGGGAAATGGGCCACGCAGCCGTTTCCGCTGAGCCGGGCGTCGCTGCGCGACCGCAAGGTCGGCATGGTCGGCATGGGCCGCATCGGCCAGGCTATCGCCCGCCGCCTCGAGGCGTCGCTGGTGCCGGTGGTCTATCATTCGCGCAATCCGGCCAAGGGCGTCAGTTATCAGCACTATCCGAGCCTGATCGAGATGGCGAAGGACGTCGATACCCTGATCCTGATCACGCCGGGCGGCCCCTCGACCGCGAAGATCGTCAACGCCGAGGTGCTGAAGGCGCTTGGGCCGCGCGGCATCGTCATCAACGTCGCGCGCGGCTCGGTGGTGGACGAGCCGGCGCTGATCGCGGCGCTGAAGGACGGCACCATTCAGGCGGCCGGCCTCGACGTGTTCGCAAACGAGCCGCATATTCCGGAAGAGCTGCGCGCGTTGCAGAACGTGGTGCTGCTGCCGCACATCGCCTCCGCCTCGGTGACGACCCGCACCGCGATGGATCAACTGGTGGTGGACAATCTCAAGCTCTGGTTCGATGGCAAGGCGCCGCTGACCCCCGTCGCCGAGACCCCGGTGAAGGGCCGCTGACCATGCGCGTCGTCGCGGCGATGGCGTGGATGCTCGCCGTGGCGGCGACCGGCCCGGCTGCGCGGGCGCAGGATTCGCGCTCGCTCGCGAATGACATGATCGGCCAGTGGGAATTGTCCACCGCCGGCCGCGACAAGACCTGCGTCGTGACGCTCAAGGGCGATGCGGCGGCGCAGGGAATGAAGCTCGAACTCGACAAGGGTTGCGGCGATGCGCTGCCCTTCACCAGGGCCATCGCGGCCTGGAGCGTGAAGGGGCTCGACATTGTCCGCCTGCAGGATGCCAAGGGCCAGCCGGTGATCGACGTCACCGAGGTCGAAAGCGGCATCTTCGAGGGCCGCCGCGAGGGCGAGGGCATCTATCTTCTGCAAAATCTCGCGGCCGCGCGGGCGTTGTCGAAATCGACCGATCAGTTGATCGGCGACTGGGCCTTGATGCGCGAAAGCGGCAAGACGCTGTGCGGCCTCACGCTCACCAACACCGAGACGGCGACGCCGGAGAATTTCGCGGTGTATCTCAAGCCGCGCTGCGATCCGGCGGTGACGGCGTTCGCGCCGACGCTATGGCGCATCGAGCGCGGCGAGCTGCTGCTGCAGTCGGCCAAGGGAGATATCTGGCGCTTCGAGGCCGACGACAACGCCCAGTGGCGGCGCGTGCCCGACAGTGCCGATCCGCTGATCCTGATGCGGCAGTAGTGATCCTGCGTCGGGACGACCATCGAAAGCGCAGGCCATCGGGCGATTCCCTCTAAGCAAACCGCTCTAAATCAGCTTCACGTCCTTGAGGCTGGCGTGGCCGCTCCTGCCGACGATGACATGATCGTGCATGTCGGCGACGGACGGCGTCGGGCCGCCGGACGGACGGTTGTGCTGCAAGCCATGGCTGCGAATACGTTATGGCAGCGAATACGTTGTTGAAAATAAAATATTTTTCGCGCTCGACGTGATTGGGGCGCCGATAGCGGACTGCGGGACGTGGCGGTTCGCGATGATCATGGTGCCTCGCCGGCTCAGTCCTTCGATCACATGCGCTCGCCAAATTTCGCCTGCTCCAGCTCTCGCGGGAGGCATTCTTTTTCCGCCCGTGTTTGAGATGCGTCAATGCGCGCTCGATGCACATGAGGCGCGATATTGCAGTCAGAGAGGGAGCATCTCGTGCGTCAGAAAGTCGGGCCGAAGGGGAGTGTCGCCGGCAAGCCAAAGTCGCGGGTGCGAGGCAAAACCGCTCGCTCCTCGCGATATTCGAACTCTTTGGTGAGCGAGGGGGATGTTGCGCCTGTGCGGAGTGCCGCTGGCCTGCAGACTTTCGTTGTCGGTGAGGCGACGAATAGCAAGCAGGAAGCAGCGGTGGCGGCCATCGAGGCGATCCGCGAAGGGCAGCCAGAACTCGCGCCGAACAGCGACTCGATCAAGGCGATACTGGACGGCGCCGCACCCGACGACGCCGCGCGTCTGCGATCCGTCTTGAACGAACCCGACAATGCAGAGGCCGACGCTCCCGTGCTCGATGGGTTCGAGCAGCCGGTGCCGCGCCGTGACCGCAATCAGCGTCGTACCAGCGATGAACTCGCCGACGACTGGCGGCAAGGCTATCCTTACAAGTTCAAGATGCTGCGAAGCGACTATGAGAATCACAAATTTGTTTTGCAGACGGAATTGCTCAAGCTGCAGGCATGGGTGAAGGCCTCGCATCAGCGCCTCATCATTCTTTTCGAGGGGCGCGATGCGGCCGGCAAAGGCGGAGCGATCAAGCGGTTCATGGAGCATCTCAACCCGCGCGGCGCTCGGGTCGTGGCGCTTGAGAAGCCCAGCGAGGTCGAACGTGGCCAATGGTATTTTCAACGTTACGTTCAGCACCTGCCGACCGCTGGCGAGATCGTGTTGCTTGACCGGAGCTGGTACAATCGCTCCGGGGTCGAGCACGTCATGGGTTATTGTTCGCAAGCGGAATATGACGAGTTTCTCCGTCAGGTCCCGGAGTTCGAACGCAATCTCGTGCGTAGCGGGATCCATCTGATAAAATTCTGGTTCTCGGTCAGCCGCGAAGAGCAGCGCCGCCGCTTCAAGGAACGAAAGGTGCATCCGCTAAAGCAGTGGAAGCTCTCGCCGGTCGATCTCGCTTCGCTCGGCAAATGGGACGAATACACCCGCGCGAAGGAAGCGATGTTCTTTCATACCGACACCGCCGATTCTCCGTGGACGGTGGTCAAGTCTGACGACAAGAAGCGCGCGCGACTGAACGCCATGCGCTATGTGCTGCATGCCATGCCTTACAAAGGCAAGGATCCCAAACGCATAGGACCGGTGGACGATCTTCTGGTTGGCCGCGCCAATATAATCCACGAGCGCGACGCGCACGACCTCTCGGCAGGACTTTATGCGAGGCCGCTCTAGGTGATGTTCCCTCCTTCGCTTCCGCTTTGCTGCGGGAAGCAGGAGAGCCTGGCTGCCACGTTTGCGTCGCTCGCCGATGTCGCGGATATCCCCAACAGATATTCTGTCATGGCCGGGCATAGCCCGTCGAAGACGGGCGTGAACGCCCTTTTGTCCCGGCCATCACGTCTTATTTCGTTGAAACTCCCAGGACGTGGATGCCCGGCATAAAGCCGGGCATGACGAGTTGTTGATTCCGTCTCAATGGAACTCATTCTAGAGCCTTTCCCGCTTTGATGGAATCAAAGCGGGGGCTCTAGGTTTTTGTCTGGTCGCATTTTCTTCACGCGAACCGGTTTCCACTTCGCTCGAAAATGCTCTAGATCAACTTCAGGCCCTTGAGGCTGGCGTGGCCGCTCTTGCCGACAATGATGTGGTCGTGCACGGCGATGCCGAGCGGACCGGCAATGGTCATGATCGACTTGGTCATCTGCACGTCGGCGGTGGACGGCGTCGGGTCGCCGGAGGGATGGTTATGCACCAGAATGATCGCGGTGGCGGACAGTTCCAGCGCGCGCTTCACCACCTCGCGCGGATAGACCGGGGTGTGATCGATGGTGCCGACTTGCTGCAATTCGTCGGCGATCAGCTGGTTGCGCTTGTCGAGGAACAGGATGCGGAACTGTTCCTTGTCGGCGAAGGCCATGGCGGCGCGGCAATAGTCGATCACCGACGACCACGATGACAGCACCGTTTTGTGCCGGTCGATCCGTCCCCTGGCCACGCGGCTCGCGGTTGCGGCGATCAGCTTGATCTCGGTAATGGCGGCTTCGCCGAGGCCGCTAACCTCCTTGAGGCGCAGTTCGGGGGCGTGAACCACCTCGGCGAACGAGCCGAACTTGCCGATCAGGACCTTCGCCAGCGGCTTGACGTCGCGGCGCGGCAGCGCGCGAAACAACACCAGTTCGAGCAGTTCATAGTCGCTGAGCGCATCGGCGCCGGCGTCGCGGAAGCGCTCGCGCAGCCGCTCGCGATGGCCGTGATAATGCGGAGCCTCGGAAAACCCGGGCGGATCAGGAGGCTCTTTGGGTTGCGAGGACATGTGTGCGCTTGCTTCGGCGAAACGCAACAAGCATGCCGTGCCCGGCGGTATTTGCAACCGGCTTTATCCGGTTTGCCATGTGAAAGATTTCACATCGTCCGCAAGTTTGCATGCAAACGATTGCAATCTTGCAACTATGCGGCGGCCTTGTAGGGCGGCTTGTCGAGCTTGCCGGGCGAGAGCGTGAAGATCTCCACGCCATCCTCGGTCACGCCGACCGAATGCTCGAACTGCGCCGAGAGCGAGCGGTCGCGGGTCACCGCGGTCCAGCCGTCGGACAGGATCTTCACATGCGGTTTGCCGAGATTGATCATCGGCTCGATGGTGAACAGCATGCCGGGCTTCAGCGCCACGCCTTCGCCGGGGCGGCCGACATGGATGATGTTGGGCTCGTCGTGAAAAATGCGGCCGAGGCCGTGGCCGCAGAAATCGCGCACCACGCTCATCTGCTGCGGCTCGACGAAGCTCTGGATGGCGTGGCCGATGTCGCCGGTGGTGGCTCCGGGCCTGACCGCGGCGATGCCGCGCATCATCGCCTCGTAGGTCACGTCGATCAGCCGCTCGGCCCGGCGCGAGATCTCGCCGACCGCGTACATGCGGCTGGAATCGCCGTACCAGCCGTCGACGATGAAGGTCACGTCGACGTTGACGATGTCGCCTTCCTTCAGCGGGCGGTCGCCGGGCATGCCGTGGCAGACCACGTGGTTGATCGAGGTACAGGTGGAGTAGCGATAGCCGCGATACATCAGCGTCGCCGGATAGGCCTTGTGGTCGAAGGCGAAGGTGCGGACGAAATCATCGATCTGCGCGGTCGGAACCCCGGGCCGCACCAGCGGCACCAGCGCGTCGAGGCACTGCGCCACCAGCGCGCCGGCGTTGCGCATGCCGGCGAAGGCGGCCGGGCCGTGCAGCTTGATCTGGCCGGTCTTGCGCAAGGCGGCATCGGTGGCTTCGACGTAGGTCATGGCATCATCTGGCTGAAGGGAGGGGGGACAATCGTCCGTGTCTGACATCTAATTTAATGGATGTAGCCAGCGGTGCAAGCCACGCTGCTTTCCGCTGCGGTCGGCCCTTGTTTCCGTGTGGAAATCCGGTTTTTGCGGTGAAATCCTCCGATCAGAAAGCTTTACGGCGCGATCGGCACCGGACGGTCCAAGGTGATGCTCTGGCGGGTCACCTTGCAGGTCCAGGCCAGCGCCTCGACCCCGGCGGCGCGCGCGGCGTCGAAGGCACGGGCGTAAGCGGGATCGATATCGCGGGCGAGGGCGAATGACGTCGCCGAGCCGATCTGGATCACGAACAGCATCACCGCGCGCCCGCCCGCGGCGGCGATGGCCGCCAGTTCGTCGAGATGCCTGGCGCCGCGTGCGGTCACTGAATCGGGGAACTCGGCAAGGCCCGGTCGCCGCATCAAATGGACGTTCTTGACCTCGACATAGCACGGCGGCCGCGCCGGGTGCTCCAGCAGGAAATCCACCCGCGAGCTTTTGCCGTTGACGATACCGCCATACTTCACTTCGCGGCGGACGGTGGCATATCCCGCCAGTTCGGGAATGGTCGCGGCGGCCAGCGCCTCGGCCACCACCGCATTGGGGTGCATGGTGTTGACGCCGACAAGCTCGCGCCCTTGGCCGAAATCGGCTTCCACCAGTTCCCACGAGAACGGCAGCTTGCGAGCAGCGTTCGGCGATTGCGACAGCCATACTCGCGCGCCTTCGGCCTGCAGGCCGGTCATCGCGCCCGGATTGGCGACATGGGCGGTGAGCGCGGTGCCGTCATCGAGCACGACGTCGGCGAGGAAACGCTTGTAGCGCCGGACCAGCGTGCCCGGCACCAGGTCGGCGGCGAAGCGCATGGGATCAGCCCGAGGTCACGTCGGTGACGCTTTCCACCGGCAGCGCGCCGCCGCGGACGCGGATCTCGCGCACCGGATACGGCACGCGGATGCCCTGCTCGCGGAATGCGGCCCACAGCTTCAGCATCACCTCGCTGCGGACATTGTCCATGCCGGCGTCGAGATCGGCGATCCAGAACGTCAGCGAGAACTTCATGCCGGTCTCGGCGAATTCCGTCAGCAGGCAGTTCGGCGGCTTGAAGGTGGCGACGCTCGACGTTTTGGTGGCGATGTCCATGGCGAGCTTGCAGACGAGGGCCGGATCGGCGTCGTAGTTGGTGGCGAAATTGACCTTCACCAGCATGTTCTTGTTGGTATAGGTCCAGTTCACCACGCGCTGGGTGATCAGGTCTTCGTTGGGGATCAGGATCTCGCGGCCATCGCCCGCCGCCACCGAGATGTAGCGGGTGTTCATGGAGCTGATCTTGCCCGAACTGTCGCCGATGGTGATGAGGTCGCCGGGCTTCACCGACTTGTCGGCGAGCAGGATCACGCCGCTGATGAAATTGGCGACGATTTTCTGCAGGCCGAAGCCGAGGCCGACGCCGACCGCGCCGGAGAACAGGGCGAAGGCGGACAGGTCGATGCCGGCGGCGCTCATGGCGATCAGCACCGCCACCACCATCAGCGACAGCCGCATCATCTTGATCAGCAGCACCTGCACCGAGGGGGTGAGATCGCGGGTGCGCGCGATCCGCGCCTCGAGAAAATTGCCGCAGATTTCGACCAGCCACAGCGCGATGCCCAGCGAGACCGTGACCTTGAGCACCAGCAGCGGGGTCACCCGCAGCGTGCCGATCACGATCGACACCGAGTTCAGGGCGTCGGCCGCCTCGTCGAGCTTGCCGATGATGCTGAGCGCGGCCACGATCCACGCCGCCACCGACACCGCGCGCACCACGAATTCGTTGCGGATCAGGCTGGTGGCGAGGCGGATGACGATCCAGGCGGTGGCGAGGCTGATCGCGGTGGAGAGCAGATAGCCCCGGTGCAGGGTCCCGGTCTTGATGAGGATGGCGCGGGTGATGGCCGTCAGCAGCACGAAGATGATGGTGCCGACGTAGTTTCTCAGCACCCGGATCATGACGCGCAGCGGCGCGGGCAGGCCCATGGTCATCGACGAGATGTCGAAGCGCGCCCGCAGGAAGTTCGCCACCATCAGCGAAATAGCGGCCGTGACGACGATGGCGGCTGCCTGGAAGGTGAACCACGGCGAGGACACGTAGGCGCTGACGGAGCGGCCGGCGCTGGTCAGCATGTCGTGGAGGTTATTCCATTCCATTGTCGGCTCTCGTTGCGGACGTCGGCAGGGACGGGCGTCGCCCGGCTCCGGAGAGCATGACGCCGCGGATCGTCAGTTTCCCAGATTCGCCGGGGCAAGGCTGCCGCCAAATGCGCCGGCCGGCGACTTAACACCAGCAAATCCGGCACATTTGTGTTGTCGCCAACAAAACGGTTGGCGTCGCGCCGCCGCGACGATATTCATGCAGTTGCAGGTATTTTCGGGGTGCGCATGCGGATGGATCGACACGGCTGATGGCTTCGCTGGACACGGTCAGCATCGGAATCCTGCTCGGCTCGGTCCTGGTCATGGCGGGCATTCTGTCGAGCCTGCTGGCGCTGCGTTTCGGCGCCCCCCTGCTGCTGGTGTTCCTGTTCATCGGCATGGCCGCGGGCGAGAGCGGCCCGGGCCATCTGCAGTTCAGCGACGTCCAGACCACCTATCTCGTCGGTTCGATCGCGCTGGCGCTGATCCTGTTCGACGGCGGCCTGAAGACGCGTTTCCAGACCATCCGCACCGTGCTTGCGCCGTCCATGGTGCTGGCGACCCTCGGCGTGCTGCTGACGGCGCTGATCACCGCGCCGGTGGCCTGGTATGCTCTCGATCTCAATTGGCCGCAGGCGCTGCTGGTCGGCGCGGTGGTCGCCTCCACCGATGCCGCGGCGGTGTTCCTGCTGGTCAACGCCCAGGGCCTGCGCCTGCGTCCCCGCGTCGGGGCGACGCTGGAGGTCGAATCCGGCACCAACGACCCGTTCGCGATCTTCCTGACGCTGATGCTGGTGGAGCTGCTCTCCATCGGCGAAAGCTCGGCGTGGCACGTGGCGTTGCAGTTCGTCCGCGAGATGGTGATCGGCGGGCTGATCGGCGTGGTCGGCGGCTGGCTGGTGGTGCTGGCGCTCAACCGCGTCTCGCTGCCGCAGGGCCTGCACGCGCCGTTCGTCACCACGGCGGCGCTGGTGATCTTCGGCGTGGCGCAGATCGGCCATTCCTCGGGATTTCTCGCGGTCTATCTGGCCGGCATGCTGATCGGCAACCGGCCGACCCGGGCCCACAATTCCGTGGTGGCCTTCCTCGATGCCGCCACCTGGCTGGCGCAGATCGTGATGTTCGTGCTGCTCGGCCTGCTGGTCGCGCCGGAGCGGACCCTCAGCACGCTCCTGCCCGGCATCGTGGTGGCGCTGGTGCTGATGCTGGTGGCGCGGCCGGTGGCGGTCTTCCTCTGCCTCGCGCCGTTTCCCTTCAACTGGCGCGAGAAGACATTTGTCGCCTGGGTTGGGCTGCGCGGCGCGGTCGCGATCTTCCTCGCCTCGATCCCCATGCTGGTGAACCTGCCCAACGCCTATGTCTATTTCGACGTCGCCTTCGTGGTGGTCATCATCTCGCTGCTGCTGCAGGGCTGGACCCTGGCCTATGCGGCGCGGCGGTTGCACGTGGCGCTGCCGCGGACGGAGCGTGGCCCCCGCCGCATCGAGCTCGATCTTCCCGGCCAGCTCGAACAGCAGTTGATCGGCTATCCGGTGCGCGCCAACAGCCTGTTTCTCAAGCGCGGCCTCATTCCCTCGTGGTCGAAGCCGACGCTGGTGATCCGCGACGAGAAGATCCTGTCGCCGGCCGAGGCGGAACCGGTGGTGAAGGGCGATTACCTCTATCTTCTGGCGCCGCCGGAGAAGGCCGGATCGCTCGACCGCTTCTTCGTGGACATGCCCGCCGCGCCCGCGCCCGATCCGCATCTGCTCGGCGATTTCATGATGGCGGGCGACGTGGTGCTGCGCGATGTCGCGGAAGCCTATGGCATCACCGTCGATGCCGCCGCGGCGCATCTGACGCTGGCGGATTATTTCGATATTCATCTCGATCAGGCGCCGCGGGTCGGGGCCACCCTGCCGCTCGATTCGATCGTGCTGGTGGCGCGCCATATCGGCGGCAACCGCGTCGATGTGGTCGGTCTGCGCCTGCCGCAGGACGAGCCGGAGCCGGTCGTGCCGCCGACGCGTCGCGTCGCCACCCAGGCCAGACTGTCGAAGCTGTGGACCTGGATGCTCGGCGCGTGAGCGTCACAGCGCCCGCGACGGCAGCAGCAGCGGCCCGTCCGGGGTTTCGACGCGGTTGACCGAGACGCCGAAAATCTCCGCGATGCGCGCGGGCGTCAACGCCAGCGCCGGGGCGTCGTTGGCGACGATGCGGCCGTCGGCCATCACCACCACGCGGTCGGCGAAGCGCATCGCCAGCGCGAGATCGTGGATGATGGCGAGCACCGCGGCGCCGGCATGGGCGGTGCGCCGGAGCAGTTCCATGACGATCAACTGATGGCGCTGGTCGAGGGCGGCGGTCGGCTCGTCGGCGATCAGTACCGCGGCTTCGGTGGCGAGCGCCCGGGCGATGGCGACGCGGGCGCGCTCGCCGCCGGACAGGGTGGCGATCGGCCGGTCCGCGAATGCGGTCACGGCAGTGGCGTCCATCGCCCGGGCGACGGCGCTGCGATCAGTCGCGGAGGGACGCCCAAACGGATCGGCATGAGGCTCGCGGCCGAGCGCCACGATGCCGTCCACCCGCATCGGCCAGTGGAATTCGTGGCCCTGCGGCAGATAGGCCATCGCGCGCGCCCGCGCGCGGGGCGTGAGAGCATGCAGGTCCGCGCCGTCGAATGCCACCGTCCCGTCGGCGGCGATCAGGCCCGCCATCGCCCGCGCCAGCGTGGTCTTGCCGGCGCCGTTCGGCCCGGCGAGCACCGTGAGTTCGCCCGCGTTCAGGGTGAGGCTGGCGTTGTCGACGATGCGGCGCGCTCCGCGCGTGACGCACAGGCCGCTGGCTATCAGGCGGGGCGTGGCATCGGGCTTCATGACGTGCTGTCCTCCAGGGCGCGGCGCTCGTGGAAGATCATCGCCAAAAAGAACGGCACGCCGATCAGCGCGGTGACGACGCCGATCTTGATCTCCACCGCGCCGGGAACGAGGCGCACGGCGATATCGGCGGCCATCAGCAACGCGGCGCCGGCAAGAGAGGCCGGCAGCAGCACCCGCGCCGGATCCGAGCCGTAGAACCGGCGCACCAGATGCGGCGCGACCAGGCCGACGAACGAGATCGCGCCGGCCACGGACACGGCGGCTCCGACCCCGAGCGCGACGCCGATCACCACCAGCACGCGGGTGCGCTCGACATTGACGCCGAGCGAGGCGGCGGCGTCCTCGCCGAGGGTGAGGGCGCGGAACGCGCCGGCATTGAGCGCCAGCACCAGCCAGCTCGCGATCATGAACGGCGCCGCCAGCCAGACGTGGTCCATGCTGCGGTCGCGCAGCGAGCCCAGCAGCCAGAACGCGATTTCGAGAGCGATATAGGGGTTCGGCGCGAGGTTGAGGATCAGCGCGATGGCCGCGCCGGCGAAGCTCGCCAGCGCCAGCCCCGCCAGCAGCGTCACCGTCAGGGAGGCGCGGCGTCCGGCGATGGCCACCAGCGCGCCGACCGACAGCAGTGCGCCGCCGATGCCGGCGAGCGGCACCGCCAGCGACGTCGCATTGGCGAGGCCGAATGCCATGACCGCCGCCGCCGCCGCGGCCGCCGCCTGCGGCGCGCCGAACAGCGACGGTTCGGCGAGAGGGTTGCGCAGCAGGCCCTGCAGCGAGGCGCCGGCGAGCCCGAAGGTTGCCCCGATCAGGAGCGCCAGCAGCGTGCGCGGCAGGCGGATGTCGCGCACGATGAT
This sequence comes from Bradyrhizobiaceae bacterium, assembly GCA_020544565.1. Classification (GTDB taxonomy): domain Bacteria; phylum Pseudomonadota; class Alphaproteobacteria; order Rhizobiales; family Xanthobacteraceae; genus Afipia. Next base: position 2,845,070 of record CP078014.1, on the reverse strand, counting down.
GGAAGCGACGCCCTGATCCGACACCAGCGCCGCCGCCACGGTCTGCGGCGGGAAGCGTGCCGGCCCGGTCATCAGCGACAGCGCGAACAACAGCACCACGCCGATGGCGAGGGTCGCGGTCAGCCATGTGCCTCGTTGGTCCATTCGCATCCTGATCCGATGCCGCTGACGCGGCGCCAAGGGCGTGGCATAACGAGCCGTCATGATCAAGAGAACCATCGTTGCCGCCTGTATCGCGCTGGCGGCGTGCACCGCGCTGGTCCCGGCCGGCGATGCCGTCGCCGCCGGAACCGCGCCGCGGCGCATCGTGTCGTTCAACCTGTGCGCCGACCAGCTGCTGCTGACGCTGGCCGATCCGGGGCAGATCGCCGGCCTGTCGCCCTATGCGGTCGATCCGCTGCTGTCGGTGACGACCGCGCAGGCCGCGCCGTTTCTGCGGCTCGATTGGGACGCCGAATCCATCGTCAATCTCGCGCCGGATCTGGTGCTGGTCGGCCCCAGCCGCCGTCCGACCCGCGCCATGCTGGGCGCGATGGGCATTCGTGTTGTCGAGGTCGATCTCATCAACAACCTTGCGGATGCGCAGCGGCAGGCGCGCGATATCGGCGCGCTGCTCGGTCATCCCCAGCGCGGCGAAGCGCTGGCGCGCGATCTCGCGCAGGCCGAGGCGCGCTTGTCTGCCGCAGCGATTAAACCGCCGCGCACGGCGGTGGTGATCCAGCGCGAAGGGTACCGCGAAGGCCCCGCGAGCCTCGCCTCGAGCATGCTGTCGATTGCGGGGCTGCGGCCACCCGCGCGCTCGTCATCGGGAGCCGGCGGCTTCATGTCGGCGGAGCAGGGCGGCTTCGTGTCGCTGGAGCATCTGCTGACCGATGGTCCGGACGTGCTGGTGCTGCAGGACCCGCCGCGCGCGGCAGGCGATCAGGGCGCGCTGTTCATCACCCATCCCGCGCTGCTGGCGCGCTACGGCCCCGACCGCCGCATCGATTTGCCCGAGCGCTACACCGTGTGCGGTGGGCCGTCGCTGGTGCAGGGGCTCGATTATCTGACCCAGGCGATCAAGAGACTCAGGTGACGGTTGCCGGCAGGAGATCGACGCCGCCGCAGGCGACCACTCGGCCGCGCCCGAGGATCACCACATTGGTCGCAAGCCGGCGCATCTCGGTCGCGTCGTGGCTGACCAGCACCATGGGGATGCCGGCTTCGTCGCGCAGCCGCGCCAGATAGGGCAGGATCTCCGCCTTGCGCGCGTCGTCGAGCGCGCCGAGCGGCTCGTCGAGCAACAGCAATTTCGGCCGCGTCAGCAAGGCGCGGCCGAGCGCGACGCGCTGGCGTTCGCCGCCGGACAGTTGCGCCGGCCGGCGCTTGAGCAGATCGCCGATGTCGAGCAGGTCCACCGTGTGCATCCAGGTCGCGTCGTCGCGGGCGAAGCCGTTCATGCGCCAGCCGTAATCGAGATTCTGCTTGACGCTGAGATGCGGGAACAGGCGCGCGTCCTGAAACACGTAGCCGATCCGCCGCCGGTGCGGCGCGACGTGGATTCCGGTCGCGGTGTCGTCGAGCACCTCGTCGTCGAGCGAGATGCGGCCGCGGTCGGGTGTGCTCAGCCCGGCGATCATGTTGATGATCGAGGTCTTGCCGGTGCCGGAGTTGCCGAACAGGCCGGTGACCAGGCCGTCGCTGGTGAAGGCGGCGCGCAGCGCGAAATCGCCAAGCTGTTTTTCGACGTCGACGGACAGCATGTCAGTAGCCGTGCAGCCGTCGGGTGGCGCGCCGCGCCAGGACTTCGGACGCGACCAGCGCGATCATGGCGATGCCGATCGAGACCAGCACGAGACGGAACGCGGCCGCGTCGCCGTCCGGCGTCTGGGTCAGCGTGTAGATCGCCGCCGAAATGGTCTGGGTCTCGCCCGGAATGTTGGAGACGAAAGTGATGGTTGCGCCGAATTCGCCGATCGCCTTGGCGAAGCCGAACACCATGCCGGCGAGAATGCCGGGCAGCGCCAGCGGCAGCGTGATGGTGAGGAACACCCGCCACGGTGCGGCCCCGAGCGTGCTCGCGGCGTCCTCGAGCTTGCGGTCCACCGCCTCGATGGAGAGGCGGATCGGCCGCATCAGCAGCGGAAACGACATCACGCCGCAGGCCAGCGCCGCGCCGGTCCAGCGGAACGCGAACACGATGCCGAGGTGATCGGCGAGCCAGCCGCCGACCAACCCCTTGCGGCCGAAGGTCAGCAGCAGCAGATAGCCGGTCACCACCGGCGGCAGCACCAGCGGCAGGTAGATCACGGCTTCGACGGCGGCCTTGCCCCAGAAGTCAAACCGCGCCAGCAGCCACGCCACCGCGATGCCGAGCGGCGTGGCGACCAGCGTGGCGATGGAGGCGACCCGCAACGACAGCAGGATCGCCGTCCATTCCTCGGCGGTAATCTCCGACACGGGACGCGATCAGGACACCGGCTTGTTCAGGAAGGTGAAGCCGTATTTCTCGAACACGGTCTTCGCCGCGTCCGAGCGCAGGAAGGCGAGATAGTTGGCAGCCTCCGGCTTCGCCGTCGCGGTCGCCGCGATCGGATAGATGATCGGCGGATGGGATTCGGCGGGGAAGGCGCCGATGATCTTGACGCCGGAATCGACCTTGGCGTCGGTCTCGTAGACGATGCCGAGATTGGCCTCGCCGCGCGATACCAGCGCCAGCGCCGCGCGCACGCTCTCCGCCATCGCGAATTTCGGCTCCGCCGCCTGCCACGCGCCGAGCTTCTCCAGCGCCGCCTTGGCATATTTCCCGACCGGAACCGCCTTGACGTCGCCGGTGGCGATCTTGCCGTCGCCGGCGAGCTTGGCGAGATCGAAGCCCTGGCCGATGGTGACGTTGCCGAGCTTGGAATCCTTCGGCGCGATCAGCACGATCTTGTTGCCGAGCAGGTTGACGCGGCTCGCCGGGGTGATGGTCTTCTTGCCGGCGGAATAATCCATCCAGTCGAGGTCGGCCGAGATGAAAGCGTCGGCAGGCGCGCCCTGTTCGAGCTGCTTGGCGAGCGCGGAGCTCGCCGCGTAGCTCGCAACGACCTTGACGCCGGTCTTGGCGGCATAGGCGGCGTTGACTTCGTCCAGCGCGTTCTTCATCGAGGCGGCGGCGAATACGGTCAGGGTCTTGCCCTGTACCTGCGGCGCGGCGGTGGCCGCCGGACGGGCATCCTGGGCATGCGCGGTCGCGATCAGCGACGCGCAGGCGAGCGAAACGAGAACGAGACGACGGGACAGGAAATTCATTGGGCGCTCCATGACGGATCGCGCGCGGCAAGTGCGCACGCACCGGCTGTGATCATTTCATCTGACGACAAGCGGAAGCGCCGTTCCGGCAGCCCCGGCTGCGCGCAGCGAACCGGGGTATCGTTGGGGCGGACCATATCAGGCACAGCCCGCCCGTAAAGACCCCAAAGGGCCCTGTGTCACTCGGTCCTTGGCGCGACCGCGACAGTGACGGCCGGCTCGGTGACGCCGCTGATCTGGATCAGGGCCGGTCCCGCCGCCAAGTCGAATGTCATGGTCTTGCGGATGCCGTCGCAGCCGGTGACGCCGCTGAAGCCCTTCGGCTTCAGGAACGCGCCGTTCTGCACCACATCGACCCAGCCATAGACCGACAGGCTGACCGAATAGACTCCCGCCGCGGGAATGGCGGCGATCGTGGTGAAGCCCGCGAAGGTCGCGGGTTTCGGCGCGCGCTCCGGCTCTTTCGGCAGTTTCGCCTGATCCGCCGGTTGCAGCACCAGCGTCGCGGCGGCCGGAAGTGTGGCCGGAAAATCTCCGCCCGGCGCGAGCCGCGGCAGATTGGGTGCGGCAAGGGCGGCGCGTTCGCGCGCCACCGGCCATTTGAAATTGTCGCAGCCGACAGGGTCCTTCGCCCATGCGGGTGCGGCGGCCAACAATGCCGCGGCCACGGCGAAAGAGAGTCTCATGATCAATCGACCGCGATCATGACGTCCGAGGCTTTGACCACGACGATGACCGCGCTGCCGGCTTTCAGCGCCAGTTCGTCCACGGCTTCGTTGGTGATCGCGGAGGTGACGATCTGGCCGCCGCCGATATCGACCCGCACATGCGCGGTGGTCGCGCCCTTGGTGACTTCGACGATCTTGCCCTTGATCTGGTTTCTCGCACTGATGCGCATGGCGGACCTTTCTTCGCCGCGCGCGTGACGGCGCGCCGGCGAGTTGCAGACAACAAACGATCTTCGGTATGGACCATCGTCCGCGCGGTCCGCGCGCGCTTGCGGCGCGGCGGCTACGGCAAGTCTATCAAGGCGTCACGGCGTTTGAAAGAGCGGTGGCTCCGCGCCGCGCTCACGGCGCGCGCAGCACCGCGCGGCATTCGGTCGGAAGGTCGGCCAGTGTCAGCGGCGGTTTTGGTTTCGGTGGGGTCACCGGCGGCTTGGGATGCAGCACGGCGTCGCTGAACCAGTAGGCGAGGTCGGCGGCGGCGCAGCCCTCGCTTTCGTTCGGCGGCGGCTGCGCCTCGCAATGGGTGCTGCCCGGCGGGCACTTGATGCGGATGTGGAAGTGATAGTCGTGGCCGTACATCGGCCGCACCTTGCTGAGCCAGCGCCGGTCGCCGGTGGCCTCGCGGCACAGCGCCTTCTTGATGGCGGCATTGACGAAGATGCGCTCGACCCGCGGTTCCTTCGCGGCGGCGCGGATGACGGAGAGATGCGTCGGCGTCCATGTCCGGGGATCGATGTCGAGCCGGTCCTTGCGCACCATCATCACCGCGGACATGTCCTCGCGTTCCTGGCGCGACAGCATGCGGTTCGGCATCGGCGTCAGCCACACGTCGGCGTCGAGGCCGACCTGATGGCTGGCGTGGCCGGTCAGCATCGGCCCGCCGCGCGGCTGCGACATGTCGCCGACCAGCAGGCCCGGCCAGCCCGCGGTTGTCTGCGCTTTCGCCGCCACCCGCTCCAGCAGCGCCACCAGATCGGGATGGCCCCAGTTACGATTGCGCGACAGCCGCATGACCTGCCATGCCGGCCCGGTGATCGGCAGCGCCGTGGCGCCGGCGATGCAGCCTCTGGCATAGAAGCCGATCGGCTGCGCCGGCAGCGACGCGGGCGCGAGCTTGCGGCCGAACAGTTCCTTGGCGGCGAGGTGCGGATCGTTCGGGTTGGCGAGCGCCGGCAGCGGCTTCGGATTGACCGATCCTTTATCCTGCGCCCACGCCGCGCCGGTCGTGATCGCAGCGGCCGGCAGCACTAGGGCGACGGCGAGAATCAAGCGTATCCGCATCATGGTCCGTTTATAGCGTGGCGGCGGTCCGGCGGCGAGGCGATCCGGCCGCGGACACGTCCCGGTGATCGCAGCCGGGGCGCGCGGAACCTTAACCCGGCGTTTACTGCATCCGATCAACGCGGTCCCCGGCCGGTATGGAGGTATATGGCGCACGGGCGCGCTGAGCGGCTAATGGCCGGATGCGGGGTTTCCGAGGGTTCTTGGATACCCTTTCTTCAGAGACTTGCACCAAGACTGCGCCCGCAGGATGCAAGCGTGGCGGGATAAATGCCGATTGACCGGCCAAAACCGAAAACCGGGGCCGACAAAGCACGGCTGGTGAAGCGGCGGAAACCGCGGCGTCGCGCCAAGGCCGCACTGAGCCGGCCGGTGCGCGTCCGCAGGGCGCCGGACACCGCCGCGCTGAAACATCATGACACCTCGTTCCGGTTGCTGTTCGACAGCAACCCCGTGCCGATGATCGTCTGCGCGCAGGACACCGAACGCATCGTCGCCATCAACGACGCGGCGGTCGCCCATTACGGCTATTCCCGCGACGATTTCGAGAAGCTGCGCATCTCCGACATCCAGGCTTTCGAACAACTGCCGCCATGGCACGGCGACCACAGTGCCGACGAGCGCGCCGCGCGTACCTGGAAGCATGTCAGGGCCGATGGTTCGCTGATCGATGTCGCGATCTATGCGCGCCTTCTCACTTTCGACGATCGGGCTGCCGTGCTGCTGGCCCTGATGGACATCACCGAGCGCAAGCGCGCCGAGGCGCGGCTCGCCTTTCTCGCCCAGCATGATGCGCTGACCGGCCTGCCGAACCGTCCGTTGCTGCATCAGCGGCTCGACGGCCTGTTGGCGCAGACCCGCCGCGGCGGTGACAAGGTCGCGGTTCTGGTTCTCGACCTCGACAACTTCAAGACCATCAACGACACCTTCGGCCACGCCGTCGGCGACAGGCTGCTCAAGGCCGTGGCGCGGCGTCTTCGTTCGTCGTTGCGCGAGGAGGACGCCGTCGCCCGCCTTGGCTCCGACGAATTCGCCGTGGTGCAGGCCAATGTCGCGCGGCCCGAGGATGTGGCCTTGCTGGCTCGCCGCCTGATCGAGACCCTCGGCGGGCCCTATATGCTCGACGGCCACACCATCGTCAGCAGCGCCAGCATCGGCATCGCGGTTGCGCCCGGCGACGGCGACGATGCCGAGAAGCTGCTCAAGAACGCCGACATGGCGCTGTCACGCGCCAAGAGTGAAGCGCCCGGCACCTTCAGCTTTTTCGAGGCGGAAATGGATGCGCAGGCGCAGGCGCGCCGCCGCATCGAGACCGACCTGCGCGCGGCGATCGAGCGCGACGTGCTGCAGCCGTTTTACCAGCCGCTGATCGACCTGCGCGGCGGGCGCATCACCGGCTTCGAGACGCTGGTGCGCTGGCCCGATCCCGTGCGCGGCATGATCCCGCCCGGCGAATTCATTCCCGTCGCCGAGGAAACCGGCCTGATCCACGCGATCGGCAGCCTGATCCTGCGCCGCGCCTGCATGGACGCCGCGCAGTGGCCCGACGACGTCCGCGTCGCGGTCAACCTGTCGCCGCTGCAATTCCGGATCGGAAACCTGCTGGCGGTGGTGATGGACGCGCTCAAGACCTCCGGCCTGCCGGCGCGGCGGCTGGAGCTGGAGATCACCGAGACGCTGCTGCTCGACCGCAGCGACCACGTGCTGGCGACGCTGCATGCGTTGCGCGCGCTCGGCGTGCGGATTTCGATGGATGATTTCGGCACCGGCTATTCGTCGCTGAGCTACCTGCGCAGCTTTCCCTTCGACAAGATCAAGATCGACCAGTCCTTCGTGCGCGATCTCGGATCGAACCACGATGCCCAGGCCATCGTGCGCTCGATCATCAGTCTCGGCGTCGGCCTCGGCATCACCATCACCGCCGAAGGCGTCGAGACCGAGGCCGAATTGAACTGCCTGCGCGCCGAAGGCTGCCACGAAGGCCAAGGTTATCTGTTCAGCCGCGCGCGGCCGCAGGCCGAGATCATGCAGTTGCTGCAGGCGCAGCACAAGGCGCTGATCGCGCGGGTCGCCTGATCGCGTCGAGAAGCCGTTCGCGTCGAAAGGTCATTCGTTCCGAGAAGTCCCGCGCATGAAAAACCCCGGCCGGGCCGGGGTTTTTTGATCTTCTGTGCAGAGCGCGTGTTACTTCTTGGCCTTCCTGGTCTTCTTCGCTTTCTTTTTCTTCTTCGCCGTCTTGGCCGGCTTCGGCGCGTTCTTGACGGCCTTCACCTTCGACACGTCGTCGACCTCGGCCGCGCCGACATGCTTGATGATCGACTTGATGGTGCTCTTGGCCGAAGCCTTGCTCGAATAGCCCTCGGAGGCGAACATCTTCTCGCCGTTCGGAGCGCGGAAGCGGAAACGGAATTCGCCGGACTTGTCCTTGTAGATTTCAAATTTGTAGGCTGCGGCCATCATTCTCTCCGATGTTCGAATCGCTTGATCGTCGCACCGTCGGTGCAGGCGCGCGAAGAGTCAAGTATCGCGCGGCCTTTTCCCGCGATGATGCATCGCGTGGATATGCTTTGAACAGTGATGAACGGAGGGGGAATGACGACGGCGACGGACCGCCGCCGCTTAACTCAAGACGGATACGCCGCGTCAGCCGTCAACCTTCAAGGCGGCAATAAAGGCTTCCTGCGGAATGTCGACCTTGCCGAACTGCCGCATCTTCTTCTTGCCTTCCTTCTGCTTCTCCAGAAGTTTGCGTTTGCGGGTGATGTCGCCGCCGTAGCATTTCGCGGTGACGTCCTTGCGCAACGCGCGCACGGTCTCGCGCGCGATCACCTTGCCGCCGATTGCCGCCTGAATCGGGATCTGGAACATGTGCGGCGGGATCAATTCCTTCATCTTCTCGACCATGGCGCGGCCGCGGCCTTCGGCGCGGGTGCGATGCACCAGCATGGAGAGCGCGTCCACCGGCTCGTTGTTGACCAGGATCTGCATCTTGACGAGGTCGGCGGGCTTGTAGTCGGTGAGGTGATAGTCGAACGAGGCGTAGCCTTTCGATACCGATTTCAGCCGGTCGTAGAAATCGAACACCACCTCGTTGAGCGGCAGCTCATATTTCGCCATGGCGCGGGAGCCGACATAGGTCAGTTCCTTCTGCACGCCGCGGCGGTCCTGGCACAGCTTCAGCACGCTGCCGAGATAGTCGTCCGGCGTCATGATGGTGGCCTCGATCCACGGCTCCTGGATCTCGGCGATCTTCACCACGTCCGGCATGTCCACCGGATTGTGGATCTCCATCTCGGTGCCGTCGGTCAGCTTCATCCTGTAGATCACCGACGGCGCGGTGGCGATCAGGTTGAGGTTGAACTCGCGGCTCAATCGCTCCTGGATGATCTCCAGATGCAACAGGCCGAGGAAGCCGCAGCGGAAACCGAAACCCAGGGCCGCGCTGGTCTCCATCTCGAACGAGAAGCTGGCGTCGTTGAGGCGCAGCTTGCCCATCGCCGCGCGCAGCGTCTCGAAATCGTCGGCATCGACCGGAAACAGGCCGCAGAACACCACCGGCACCGCCGGCTTGAAGCCCGCCAGCATCTCGGTGACCGGCTTCCTGTCGTCGGTGATGGTGTCGCCCACTCTTGTGTCGGCCACTTCCTTGATCGCGGCGGTGATGAAGCCGACTTCGCCGGGGCCGAGCTCATCGACATTGACCATCTTCGGCGTGAACACGCCGACGCGCTCGACGTCGTAGGCCGCGCCCGTGCCCATCATGCGGATGCGCTGGCCCTTCTTCATCACGCCATCGACGACGCGGATCAGCACCACGACGCCGAGATAGACATCGTACCAGCTATCCACCAGTAGCGCCTTCAGCGTCGCGTCGCGGTCGCCCTTGGGCGGCGGCAGGCGGGTGACGATGGCTTCCAGCGCGTCGGGGATGCCGAGGCCGGTCTTGGCCGAGACCATGATGGCGTCGGAGGCGTCGATGCCGATCACGTCCTCGATCTGCTGCTTGACCTGCTCGGGCTCGGCGGCGGGCAGATCGACCTTGTTGAGGACCGGCACGATCTCGAGGTTGTTGTCGATGGCCTGATAGACGTTGGCCAGCGTCTGCGCCTCCACGCCCTGCGAGGCGTCGACCACCAGCAGCGCGCCCTCGCAGGCGGCGAGGCAGCGGCTGACCTCGTAGGCGAAGTCGACGTGGCCGGGTGTGTCCATCAGGTTGAAGATGTAGTCCTTGCCGTCCTTGGCCTTGTAGTTGAGGCGGACGGTCTGCGCCTTGATGGTGATGCCGCGCTCGCGCTCGATGTCCATCGAATCGAGCACCTGGTCCTTCATCTCGCGCGCCTCCAGCCCGCCCGTGGTCTGGATCAGGCGGTCGGCCAGCGTCGATTTGCCATGGTCGATATGAGCGACGATGGAGAAATTGCGGATGTTGGATATCGGCTTGGTTGTCATGGGCGCGGGATAGCACCGGCGCTGCGCAGCGGCAACAGAATTGGCGGCCCTAGGCCGACTTCCGCAACTGTTGCAAGGATTTGCCGTCGCGGGCGCGGTTGCCTCGGCGTCGGGCTCAGCTCGCGTCTTCCTCGCCGAACTTGTTGGCGAGCAGTTCGGTGATGGCGTCCATGGCCGCCTCCGCCTCGCGCCCGGTGGCGGCGACGGTGATCGAGGTGCCGATGCCCGCCGCCAGCATCATCAGGCCCATGATCGAGGTGCCGCCCACGGTTTCGCCGTTGCGCGACACCGAGATTTCGGCATCGAACTTCTCGGCCATCTGCACGAATTTCGCCGACGCGCGGGCGTGCAGGCCGCGCTTGTTGATGATGGGAAGCTCCCGGACGATAGCGCCGGCGGAGGCGGGCTGGTCGTCCTGCGGCATGCTCATTTCCCGGCCAGCACCCGGCTTGCGATGGTGACGTATTTACGGCCGGCTTCCTGGGCGGCGGCAATGGCGTCTGGCAGCGGCTTGTCGTCGCGCACCTTGGCGAGCTTCACCAGCATCGGCAGGTTGATGCCGGCCAACACCTCGACCTTGGGGCGGCTCATGCACGAGATCGCCAGGTTCGACGGCGTGCCGCCGAACATGTCGGTCAGAATGGCGACGCCGTCGCCGCTGTCGACGCGCTTGACGGCCTCGATGATATCGCTGCGACACAGGTCAGCGTCATCCTCGGCGCCGATCGTGATCGCTTCGATTTGTTTTTGCGGACCCATTACATGCTCGAGCGCCGCCTTGAATTCGTCGGCAAGACGCCCGTGGGTCACCAGTACCAGACCAATCATCAAAGACTCCTCGCGGGCGCGTCGATGCGCCGCACGAACGGGCCACATGTTGACCATTCAGCGCCCCGAGACAAGGGGGGTTGTTGCCGCGTATCCCCTGAAAAGGAGGTCGGCGCTGGACGGCCGGAGGCGAGTGTGTGGTTTATATGGCTACCAATTCCTTTCCGGCAATCGTCCCAAGGTCGCAGGCAAACCGCCACAACCTTAACTCGTGGTAAGGAATCCTGCCACCAGCGGCAGGGCGGAATAGCCTGCCGCCACCGGAATCCGCGCGATTTCCACGCCGTTCACGTTTGTTCGCAGGGCGGACGGCGGCGGCAGCCGTTCGGCGTCGACGGCGGCGAGATCGACCACCAGCGCCACCACGCCGTGGCCGGCATGGGGCAAGGTGCGCAGCCCGAGGCCGCGGATTTCGATCAGCCCGGCCAATTCCGGCACGCCGCGCACCCGCAGGATGCGGCCTTCGGCCGCGAGGACGACCCGGTCGTCGCCGATCAGCGTCGCCGGCGGCACCTGCCCGGCGCGGCCGGCGAGGATCAGCTCAAAAGCGAGGCGCGACTTGCCGGACCCTGAGGGGCCGCGGATCAGCACCGCGCGCTCCCCCACCAGCACCGCGGAGCCGTGCACGCTCGCGCCCTGCGGCCGCGCGGTCATCGCGCCGGCAGCCGGACCACGAAGCGCGCCCCGGCGATGCGGGCGTCGCCCTCGGCGTCCACCGGACCGGAGCGGTTCTCCGCCCACAGCCGGCCGCCATGGGCTTCCACGATCTGCTTGGAGATCGACAGGCCGAGCCCGGAATTCTGCCCGAAGCCCTGGTGCGGGCGGTCGGTGTAGAAGCGCTCGAAGATCTTCTCCAGCGCGCCGGGGCGGATGCCGGGGCCGTCGTCGTCCACCACGATCTCGACTTCGTTGCGCACCCGGCGGCAGGCGATGCGCACCTTGCTGCCGGGCCGCGAGAACGACTGCGCGTTGCTGAGCAGGTTGGCGATCACCTGGCCGAGGCGGGAATCGTGACCCGGAGCCGAGAACGAATCCGAGAGGGGGCCCTCGAAGCGGGCTTCCACCTTGACGTCGTTCTCGTGGTTGGTCTCGTTGGCCACCGCCACCAGGGTGTTGAGCAGCCGCCGCAAATCCACCGGCGCGACATCCTGGCGCTGCAATTCGGCGTCGAGGCGGCTCGCGTCGGAAATATCCGAGATCAGCCGGTCGAGGCGGCGCACGTCGTGCTCGATCACCGCCAGCAGCCGGGTGCGGCTGTCGTCGGAACGCGCCAGCGGCAGCGTCTCCACCGCCGAGCGCATCGAGGTCAGCGGGTTCTTCAACTCGTGGGCGACGTCGGCGGCGAAGCGCTCGATGCCTTCGATGCGGTTATAGAGCGCGTCGGTCATGTCGCGCAGCGCCCGCGACAGGTGGCCGATCTCGTCGCCGCGCGCGGAGAAGTCGGGAATTTCCACGCGGCTCTTGGTGCGGCGGCGGACGCGTTCGGCGCTGTCGGCGAGACGGCGCATCGGGCCGGCGATGGTGGAGGCGAGCAGCAGCGACAGCACGATCATGACGGCGGCGGCGATGCCGAACACCTTGAGGATGGCGAGGCGCTCGGCCGTGACCATCTGGTCGATGTCGTCGCCCTGGGTGGACAGCATCAGCGCGCCGTGCACCGCGCGGAAGCGCTGCACCGGCACCGCCACCGAGACGATGACCTCGCCGCGGTCGTTGATCCGCACCATGCTGCCCTTCTTGCCGTCGAGCGCCTGCTGCACTTCCTGGTAGCCGTTGCCGTTTTCGGGACCGAGTTCGCGGTAGGGCGGCAGGTCGCCGCGGTTGAGCCAGGTGCGGATCGCGATCATGGTTCGCTCGGCGAAACCGGGCTTCTCGTTGGTCGGCGGCGCCAGTTCGAAGCGCAGCACATCGCCGCGGCCGTAGAGATTGCGGCTGTCGAGCACCAGCACGCCGTCGCGGTCGTAAATGCGCGCCCGCGTCTTGGTCGGCGAGATCAGCCGCCGCAGCACCGGCGCGACGCGCTCCGGATTGATCGGAAATTCGAGGTTGGACAGTATCTCGTCGCTCGGCCCGTAGCTTTCGCCGGGCTTGAGATCGAGCAGCCGCTCGGGATCGACGGTGATGGCGTTGGTCTCGACGGTGGCGGAGGCGGCGATCGCGCCGGAGATGATCTCGGCCTGCACCAATAGGCTCTGCGCCCGCGCGTCGATCAGCCCGGCGCGGAACTGCGACAGATAGAGGATGCCGGCCAGCATCGCGATCAGGCCGATCAGGTTGAGCGAGACGATACGGCGGGTCAGGCTGGAGAAGGTCAGCGCCGAGACGTAGCGCCCGGCCCGCTTGATCAGGTCGAGGGGACTGTGCCAGCCGCGGCGGGCGGCGGCGGACTCCGGCGGCGCATCGCTGACAGGCGCAAGCGGCGGCGCACCGATGTCGGCGTCGTCGGTCTCGTCGTTGCGGTCCTGCTGCGGTCGATCAAGCAATGGCTGAACCGTTGGTTAGGGCGTTGTCGCCGGCCATCTTATCACGTCGCCCGCGCGCGCCATCCCCCATCAGGATGCTTCGGCGCATGACGGCTCGAGCGATCCGTCATTGCGAGGAGGCGAAGCCGACGAAGCAATCCAGTCGATGGACCGTTGCGAAAAAAGCTGGATTGCTTCGCTTCGTTCGCAATGACGGTGAAGCCGGAATTCTGACTCCGCTCAGGTTTCCTTGAAGCGGTAGCCGACGCCATAGAGCGTCTCGATCATCTCGAAGTCGTCGTCCACGGACTTGAACTTCTTGCGCAGGCGCTTGATGTGGCTGTCGATGGTGCGGTCGTCGACATAGACCTGGTCGTCATAGGCGGCGTCCATCAGCGCATTGCGGCTCTTGACCACGCCGGGGCGGGTCGCCAGCGCCTGCAGGATCAGGAATTCGGTCACGGTCAGGGTCACCGGCTCGTTCTTCCAGGTGCAGGTATGGCGCTCGGGGTCCATGCGCAGCAGGCCGCGTTCCAGCGCCTTGGCGTCGCTCTCCTTCGGCGTCACGGTGGGGTCCTTCGGGGTCGCCCGGCGCAGCACGGCCTTGACCCGCTCGACCAGCAGGCGCTGCGAGAACGGTTTGCGGATGAAGTCGTCGGCCCCCATCTTGAGGCCGAACAGTTCGTCGATCTCCTCGTCCTTGGAGGTGAGGAAGATCACCGGCAGGTCGGATTTCTGGCGCAGCCGGCGCAGGGTCTCCATGCCGTCCATGCGCGGCATCTTGATGTCGAGGATGGCGAGATCGGGCGGCGAGGTCTTGAAGCCCTCCAGCGCCGAGGCCCCGTCGGTGTAGGTCATGATGCGGTAGCCTTCGGCTTCCAGCGCGATCGAGACCGATGTGAGAATGTTGCGGTCGTCGTCGACCAGGGCAATTGTGGGCATGAACCTGCCTTCCGAATCGGGTTTGTGGAGCCATCGCCATCGGGACGGCCGGGTGCCGTAAAATCAGGGCGTTTGCTTCGGCGCCACCGAGCAATGCAAGCTGGGCTGAAATGTGACCTCGTTCCCGTCCGGTTCCGGCATTTCGAAATTCCGGGCGTGTCCCGCTATATAAGGCGGATGTCGGGCAGCATAACCCCTTTTCGGCCGGAAAAAGCCGATGAATTTCACCCTTTTGAGGCTCTGAGCGATGGATCCCGCCGCCAAGGTTAACCCCGCCCGCCTGACCCGCTCGCTGCTGGCGCGCTCCCGCCAGGGGGCGATTGCCACCCTGATGCCGGAATCGGGCGACCCCTATTGCTCGCTGGTCAATGTCGCCTCCCTGCCGGACGGCGCGCCGGTGCTGCTGATTTCGCGGCTCGCGCTGCACACCCGCAATCTCCTCGCCGACCCGCGGGTGTCGCTGATGCTGGACGAGCGCGCGCCCGGCGATCCCCTCGAAGGCGCGCGCATCATGGTGGCGGGCCGGGCGGTGGAGGCCGAGGGCGAGGCGGCCGCGCTGGCGCAGCGCCGCTATCTTGCGGCCCATCCGGAGGCGGAGGCGTTCGCCGCCTTCAAGGACTTCGCGTTTTTCACCATCGCACCCACCGGGGTGCATCTGGTGGCGGGTTTCGGCCGCATCGTCGATCTTGCGCCCGAGCGCTTCCTCACCGACCTGAGCGACGCCGCCGACCTGATCGCGGCGGAGCCCGAGATCGTCGCCCATATGGACGCCGACCACACGCAGACGATGGCCCTTTATGCCGAGACGCTGCTGGGGGCGGGGTCTGGCGCCGGAGCGTGGCGCTGCGCCGGCTGCGATCCCGAGGGGATGGATATCCAGGACGGTCAGCGGGTGCTGCGGCTGGAGTTTCCGCGGCGGATCGCCACGCCTGCCGCATTGCGGCAAACCCTGAAAGACCTGGCGGACCGGGCGCGCGCGCTAAAGGCTTGACCGGGCCGCGCTTTGCCGGGCGGGCGGGTCGGTCTGGCGGGTTGATCCAGGTCAATTTCGCTGTGCAGCAAGCATTTATTCGTGGGCCTGCTTGGCAATCCGGGCGTTGGCTACTAAAAGTCGCGGGACCGAACCCGGGAGAGAGCCATCCCCGGCATCCGCGACAGAGGCCGTCTGCCGATCATTAATGTCCGCAGACCGCAGCGTGGGCGATACGCGGTTGAGAGACGCGGTTTTACAAGGAGAGTCTTCAGTGCAAGAGACGGGTGTGCGCAACGGCGCCTTCGGCGCCGACAAATTCGGCTTCAAAAATCTCGGCGCGGTGAACTGGAATCTGGGCACGGCGCCGCTTTATGAGCACGCCATTCGCAACGGCGAGGCCGTGCTCACCGCGGAAGGCGCGCTCTGCGCCGAGACCGGCGTGTTCACCGGCCGCAGCCCCAAGGACAAGTTCACCGTCCGCGACGCCGCCACCGACAAGACCATGTGGTGGGGCGGCAACCAGCCGATCACCTCCGAACAGTTTCAGGCGCTGCATGAGGACGTCACCAGGCACTGCGAGGGCAAGACGCTGTTCGCGCAGGATCTCTACGGCGGCGCCGACCCGACCTATCGCATCAAGACCCGCGTCTATACCGAGATGGCGTGGCACTCGCTGTTCATCCGCACCCTGCTGATCCGCCCCGAGGCCGCCGAACTGGCGGATTTCGCGCCCGAACTGACCATCGTCGACCTGCCGAGCTTCCGTTGCGATCCGAAGCGCCATGGCGGCAAGTCGGAGAACATGGTCGCCATCGATTTCACCCGCAAGATCGTCATCATCTGCGGCAGCCAGTATGCCGGCGAGATGAAGAAGTCGGTGTTCACCACGCTGAACTTCTTCCTGCCGGCGCAGGGCGTGATGCCGATGCACTGCTCGGCCAACGTCGGCCCGAACGGCGACTCGGCGGTGTTCTTCGGCCTCTCCGGTACCGGCAAGACCACGCTGTCGGCCGACCCGAACCGCACCCTGATCGGCGACGACGAACACGGCTGGGGCCCGGACGGCATCTTCAATTTCGAGGGCGGCTGCTACGCCAAGTGCATCAAGCTGTCGCGCGAGGCCGAGCCCGCGATCTACGACGCCAGCATCAGGTTCGGTGCGGTGCTTGAAAACGTCGTGCTCGATCCGCTGACCCGCGTGCCGGATTTTGACGACGGCTCGAAGACCGAGAACACCCGCTCGGCCTATCCGCTCGAGTCGATCCCGAACGCCTCGCGCACCGGCCGCGCCGGCCACCCGAAGAATCTCGTGATGCTCGCCGCCGACGCTTTCGGCGTGATGCCGCCGATCGCCAAGCTGACCCCGGCGCAGGCGATGTATCACTTCCTGTCGGGCTATACTGCCAAGGTCGCGGGCACCGAGCGTGGTCTCGGCAACGAACCGCAGCCGGAATTCTCCGCCTGCTTCGGTTCGCCGTTCCTGCCGCGCGACCCGGCCGAATATGGCCAGTTGCTGAAGGAGCTGATCGCCAGGCACAATGTCGACTGCTGGGTGGTGAACACCGGCTGGACCGGGGGCAAGTACGGCGTCGGCAGCCGCATGCCGATCAAGGTGACGCGCGCGCTGCTCACCGCGGCGCTGAACGGCTCGCTGCGCAACGTCCAGTTCCGCACCGACAAGTATTTCGGCTTCGCGGTGCCGACCGCGCTGGACGGCGTGCCGAGCGAGATCCTTGATCCGGTCAACACCTGGAAGGACAAGGCCGAGTTCGACAAGACCGCGCGCGCGCTGGTCGGCATGTTCCAGAAGAACTTCGAGAAGTTCGAGAAGCATGTCGACGCGGACGTCCGCGCCGCCGCTCCGGACGCGAAGCTCGCGGCGGAATAAGCCTGCGGCTCACGTTGCATTGAAAAGGGCGGCCCCTGGGCCGCCTTTTCTGTTTGCGCCGTGAGTTTTTGCGCCGTGGTGTTTCGCGTTGCTACGCCTTGAAGTAGACCACCTGCGAGGTGGTGGCGAGCAGCCGGCCGCTCGGGGCCCACAGTTCGCCGATCTGGTCGCCGAAACTCTTGTGGGAGATATTGGCATCGGCCACGCCGAGCACGGCGGTGGTGTTCTCGGCGGCGAGATCGGCGGCGTCGGCATGGAAAGTCGTCGTCATGGTCACGGTGCCGATCGGCACGATGGTGCCGAGGGCGTGGAAGATGCGTGCGAAGAACGAGTCGGACATCGACAGCAGCGACAGGAAATCGATGGGCCGCGGCGTGGCGTCGCTGAGCCACATCTTCGAGAACGGGCTGGCCGGCGCATCGCGCGGGCTGTCGAAGCGCGGGTGGCCGTCGACGAAGCGGAACTGATATTGCTCGGTCCATGGCGCGACGATCCTGCCGCGCAGCGGTTCGACCTGATCGAACGGCGGAGCCTCCGGCATGGTGGCGCTCTGATGCGACCATGACGGCCGGCGCGCCGCGAACATCGCGATCATGAACACAGCGATGTCGCCGTTCTGCGTCAGTTCGACCATCCAGTGCTGCGTCGAGCGGGTCGCCTTGATCAGCCGCACGTCGAGGTCGAAGTCGCCGCCGGTCACCGGCGCGCAGAAATTGACCGTCACCGACAGCGGATCGCCGATGCGGTCCGGCTGCACCATCACGGCGCGCAGCATGGTCGCCGCGGTGACGCCGCCGAACGGGCCGACGAAGGCGAAATAGCCGTCGCTGGTGGCGCCGCGCCAGCGGCCGTCGGCGGCGGTGACCTGAGTCGCCCGGTCGAACGGATGGATGGCGTGGTCTGCAGTCGCGTCGGACGTCTTCTCAAGCATCAAGGGCTCCCATTGGCCGGGCGGGCTTTGCGCGAGGCGTCATTCGCCACAGTCCGGAACACGCCGCCATGTCGCGTTATGGCATCCTCCCGGAATGACGAACAATGGCTGTCGATCGCGGCGGCCGGAACGTCAAGCAAGCGGGCAAACACGATTTGCGAACAAATTAAGAACATTTTTGCAAGTCTTTGATATACCATTATGATTCGGTCAAGCGAGCCACTATATCTGGTGTTTGCAACAGGGTGTGAGGACGACATGTCCACCATTGCTTTCGACAACATGGCGCTGACGCGCATCGCCGATTTCGCCCGGACGCTGTCGCGCCTCCATGCCGCGGCCCGCACCCGCCCGGTGGACGACGACCACATCGACCGCGAGTTCAACGCGGTGTGCATGTCGGTGTGGGGCTACACCACCGACGATTTCACCGACGATCTGTTCTCGCTCAAGGATCACGCCTTCCTCGACACGCTGGACGAGGCGCGGGCGCGCCTGTTCGCCGCCGAGCACGGTTACGACCTGGTCGACGACGCCGGCATCCTCACCGACTGGTGGGGCTATTGCTGGATGATCCTGGCGGAAGCGCGCGGGCTGTTGACCCCCGAGATCCGGGCGCGGGCGCGCATGGCGATGGAGGAGAAATACCTCGCCGCGCCGAACGTGATCGGCGTCATCGTCGGGCGCTGAGGGCGCGGCGCGACGGCGCTACATCACGCGGTTCGATTTCGGAGCAGTGATATGCGGCGCCGCCGTGCCCCGCAGGCTTGCCGCGGGCAGCGCCGGTCTGGCCGGCGCCAGCGTGGCCGTGGTCTCCGGCGCCGCGGACGACAAATAGGTGTCCTCGGATAGCTCGGCGCTGACGGGCGCCACCTTCATCTCGCCGAGCCGGGCGCGGACGTCCGGTGTCAGCCCCGGATAGTTGGCGACCGGGGTGAATTCGGCGGTCTGGCCGTTGGCGGTCCTGGTGCCGGAGAATAGGCCACGAGCCCGCTCGCGGTGGCGACCACGTCGCCGGGACGCAGCGAGGTGTCGAGCGACAGATCGACCGGGGCGAGGCCCGCCGGGTTGCGGCCGTTGCAGGTGCAGTTGGCCTTCAGGGTCTTGCGGTAGAGGAAGGCGTTGGCGCTGTCGACATAGCGCTCGCCGTTGGCGCCAACGGCATAGTCGATGCTGTTGCCGGAATAGACCCTGGTGGGGCTCGCCGGGCAGAACGACTGGCACATCTGGGCCGGGGTGCCGCCGCCATTGGCGGTCAGCGGGAAATAGCGGCCGTCGCAACTGCGCACGCAGTAGGTGGTGAAGCGCCCGCCCGAGGTGGGAACGGAAGCCGCCGGCGAGGGCGCGGCGGGATCGGCGAACGCCCCGGGCTGCTCCGGCGGCGCCGCGGGCGCGGGGCGGTTGTTGCCGAACAGGAAATCGAAAAAGCCGGCTGAGGCGGGAAGCGGCGCGAGGGTGATCGGCAGCGCCAGCAGCAGGGCGGCGGCCTGCATCACGCGGCGCGGACCGCGCGGACTACGCAACTCTTGACGCAACGCTATACTCCACTCAACGCCATACTGACGCGCGACCGGCTCTTGCCGCGCCGTCAACAACGTTAGTGTGCGATGGTAAACGTGGGGTTAGGAGCGCGGCACGCTCGCCGCCTGCCGCGCCTCGCGCAGCTTGACGATGACCTGGAGGGCGAGGTTGACCGGCGTCGGAATGCCGAGCGCCGCGCCGGCGCGCGTCACATAGCCGTTGAGGTGATCGATCTCGGTGGGCTTGCCGCGCCTGAGATCCTGCGCCGTGGACGAATACTGGTCCGGCATGGTGGCGGCGAGGCCGAGAACCTGCTCCGCGATATCCGCAGGCAGCGCCACGCCCGCGGCCGATGCCACCGCGCGGCACTCGGCAACCACGCTGCGCATGATCTCGGCCACGCCCGCTGTTGCCAGCAGCGGGCCGTAGGACATCTCGCCCACCGCCGACAGCGCGTTATAGGCGCAGTTGGTGACGAGCTTGACCCACAGGGCATCGGCGACATGGGCCGACACCGTGGTCGGGATCGCAGCGGCGATGAACCGCGCAGCGATGGCGTCGCTCGCCGGCGAGGGGCCGATGATCAGTTCACCGCGCCCGTGGTGCCGGATGTGACCGGGCCCGATCATTTCGCTGGCGACGTAGACCACGGCGGGAACGGCGGTCGGCGCGATGATGGCTTGCAGGCGCGTTGCGTTATCGACGCCGTTCTGCAGGCACAGCACCGTGGTGTCCGGCTTGAGAAACGGCGCGATGGCGCGTCCGGCGTTTTCGGTGTCGGTGGACTTGACGCAGAACAGCACCACATCGGCGTCGGCGACGCCGGAAGGTTCGGTGGTGGCCTGCATCGCGATGCGACCATGAAAGGCGCTGCTTTCGAACATCAGGCCGTGTGTTCGCACCGCTTCAACATGTGCCGGCCGCCCGATCAGGGTCACCGCGTGGCCGGCGCGCGCCAGCATCGCGCCGTAGTAGCTCCCGACCGCGCCGGCGCCCATCACTGCGACTTTCATCGGTCAGATCCTCCGGGATGCCTTGCGCGCGTCAGAAGAACACCAGCGTCGCCAGCACGAAGATCGGGATCAGCACCAGCCCCGACCACATCATGTAGCCGAAGAAGCTCGGCATCCGGACGCCCGATTGCCGCGCGATGGCGTAGACCATGAAGTTCGGCGCGTTGCCGATATAGGTGTTGGCGCCCATATAGACCGCGCCGGCGGAGATCGCGGCCAGCGTCTTCGCCTGCGCCGTCATCAGCGCCTGCGCATCGCCGCCGGCGAGCTGGAAGAACACCAGATAGGTCGGCGCATTGTCGAGGAACGAGGACAGGCCGCCGGTCAGCCAGAAATAGGCGGCGGCGTTGTCGGAGCCGTCGGCATGGGTGACAAGGCGGAGCAGGGCTGCGAACGGGCCGTGTGCGCCGGCCTGCAGCATCGCCAGCACCGGAATGATGCAGATGAAGATGCCCGCGAACAGGATCGCGATCTCGCGGATCGGCCCCCAGGAAAAGCCGTTGGCCGTGCGATGCGCCTTGTTGGTCAGCGCCAGCGACCACAGCGTGACCAGGATGAAGATCACGTCACGCGTCAGATCCTGAAGCGCAAGCTCGACGCCGCCGATCAGGAATGCAACGCCCGGCTTCCACGCCGCGCTCATCAGGATCGCGGCGATGACGACGACGATCAGCGCGAGGTTGACGGCGCCGTGCAGTCTCAAGGGCCGGTCGGGCGTGGGATCGCGCGGCTGCGTGAAAGCCGCGTCGCGGCGGCGGATCATGAGATCGAGCACGACGAACACCGCGAGCACGATGCCGGAGACGAACAGTGTCGGCTGCCACAGATGCCGCGCGGTCCAGAAAAAATCGACGCCCTTGAGGAAGCCGATGAACAACGGCGGATCGCCGAGCGGCGACAGCGCGCCGCCGATATTGGCGACAAGGAAGATGAAGAACACCACGACATGGGCGTTGGTGCGGCGATCGTCATTGGCGCGGATCAGCGGCCGGATCAGAATCATCGCCGCGCCGGTGGTGCCGACCACGCTCGCCAGCGCCGTGCCGAGCGCGAGCAGCGCGGTGTTGGTGAGCGTACTGTCGCGGAGATTGCCTTCGAGATAGACGCCGCCCGCCACGGTGTAGAGCGCCAGCAGCAGCAGGATGAACGGCATGTATTCGAGCAGTGCGGTGTGCGCCAGCGTTGCCGTCACCGTGGGCGCATCCATCGTCAGCGCGAGCGGCACCAGCACCAGCGCCGCCCAGATTGCGGTGAACTTGCCGAAGTGATGTTCCCACAGATGCGGATAGAACACCGGACCCGTGGCGATGCACAAAAGGATGCCGGCGAAAGGCAGCGCCCACACCAGCGGCAGTCTGGCGCCGTCGAGCCCTTCCGCCGCGACGGCGGGCATGGGAGCGAGCAGGACGCATAGCAGCGCGGCGGCGGCCGTCAGCAGCATCAAAGCGCGACGCGGACGGTGCTGCGGGGCCTTGAGCGCGCTGCCTGGCATCGCCGCGGTCAATCCTTGAGGAATTCGCCCGCCTTGTAGAGCGCGCGGAACGGAATGCCGGCCGCCGCGAAGGCTTCGGTCGCGCCCTCGTCACGGTCCACCATGGTGAACACCAGCACCACCTCGCCGCCGGCGTCCCTGACCGCGTCCACGGCCTTGATCGCCGAGCCGCCGGTGGTGGTGACATCCTCGACGATGACGATGCGCTTGCCGTCGAGGCTTTCGCCCTTGGCGAGGCCCTCCACCGACAGCCGCGCGCCGTGTTCCTTCGGCTTCTTGCGCACGAAGAAGGCGGCGATCGGCCGGCCCTTCATCCACGACAACTGGGCGATGGCGCCCGCCAGCGGCACCGCGCCCATCTCCAGCCCGCCGATATAGTCGAGGGCGTCGTCCTTCAGAGCGTCGAGCGACAATTCGGCCAGCAGCGCCGCGCCCTCGGGATCGAGCATGGTCGGCTTGAGGTTGAAATAGAAATCGCTCTTGCGGCCGGAGGCCAGCGTGATCTCGCCGCGCCCGAAGGAGCGGGCGCGGATGATGTCTTTGAGGCGGGCGCGGGAAGCTGACGTGGACAAGGCGGGCTCTTGGGGTTGGGGGCGTGCGCGCGGACTTTACGGCATTGCGCCGCAGGGTGAAAACCGGCTTTGGGAGACTGTCCCCCGGCATCGGATGGCTGGACATTCCATGGCGGATCGCCCACCGTCAACCGCGCAATAGCAACAAACGCCGGCAAGAGCAACAAAGGAGGCCGGATGGCCATCGACTTCTACGCCTGGAATACGCCCAACGGCCGCAAGATCAGCGTTGCGCTGGAGGAAATGGGGCTGCCCTACACGGTGCATCCCGTCAATATCGGCAAGGACGAGCAGTTCGCGCCGGACTTTCTCAAGATCAGCCCGAACAACAAGATTCCCGCCATCGTCGATCCCGACGGGCCGCACGGCCGTCCGGTCAGCGTGTTCGAATCGGGTGCGATCCTGCTCTATCTCGGCGAGAAGACCGGCCAGTTCCTGCCGCGGGACCTCGGCGAACGTATTCCGGTGCTGGAATGGCTGATGTGGCAGATGGGCGGCTTCGGACCGATGCCGGGGCAGGTGCATCACTTCATCGCGCTTACGAGCGAGCAGGACCGCCGCTACGGCCTCGAACGGTTCTCGAAGGAGACGCGCCGGCTCTACGGCGTGCTCGACCGCCGGCTCGCCGATCATGAATTCGTCGCCGACAAAATCTCGGTGGCGGACTTCGCCATTATCGGCTGGGCGTGGCGGCACGAGCGCCACGAGGTGGCGCTGGAAGACTATCCGAACGTGAAGCGCTGGTACGAGACCATGATGGCGCGGCCGGGCGTCAAGCGCGGCTTCGAGGTGAGCTTGAGCTGAGGCCTTCGCAACGGACGGGAATTGCGGCCTTGATCCGTGTATCATCCGATGGCGACGGCTGGACGAGCGGCGTAGCGGGCAGAGCCTGATGCGAGCGGCGGCTGTTGTTGAAGCAAGACGCGGCGTTCGCCCTCGCGAATTGTCGTTCTGGCCGGAGATGGCGCGATGAACCAAGCAGACAGCCGCCGCCGTTTGATGTGGCATGGAATGCTTCTGTTCCTGTTGGGCCTGCTGACGGGATTGGTCGAGGCGCAGTTTGCCAATCCACGAATGGGCCTTGCCGCGCATCTGGAAGGGGTGATGAACGGCACCTTCCTTGTCGTGCTGGGAGCGATCTGGGCCGAGGTGAGGTTGTCGGCAAGTGTCAAGACGGCGGCGTTCTGGACGGCGCTTTACGGCACCTATGCGAACTGGTTCACAACGACTCTTGCGGCTGTTTTCGGAGCGGCCGCCCTTTCGCCGATCACGGGCAGCGGCCATGCTGCGTTGCCATGGCAGGAAACGCTGGTGACCGTCGGTTTCACGACCGTCGGGCTGGCGATGATGATCGCAACCGTGCTTGTTCTCTGGGGCGTGCGCCGTACCGCAGTGGCATGATTGCGGAATGCGCCCCGTTGGTCTGTGCCTGATCCGACACGATCAGGACATCAGTGCGCCTCGTCCCAGTTGTGGGCGGCACGGGCATCCACCTGCAACGGCACCGACAGCGCCACCGCCGGCATCGGCGCGTCCTGCATCACCCGCTGCACCACCGGCAGCGTGCGCTCGACCTCGTCGTCCGGCACCTCGAAGATCAGTTCGTCGTGCACCTGCAGCAGCATCTGCGCCGACAGCTTGTCGGCGGCCAGCGCATCCTCCATCCGCACCATGGCGCGGCGGATGATGTCGGCGGCGGTGCCCTGCAGGCGGGCGTTGATGGCGGCGCGCTCGTTGAAGGCGCGCACCGAGGGGTTCGACGCCTTGATGTCGGGATAGTGGCACTTGCGCCCGAACAGCGTCTCGACATAGCCGTGCTCGCGGCAGAACTCGCGGGTGGCGTCCATGTAGGCGCGGATGCCGGGGAAGCGCTCGAAATATTTCTTGATATAGGCGCCGGCTTCCTCGCGCGCGATGCCGAGCTGGTTGGCGAGGCCGAATGCCGAGATGCCGTAGATGATGCCGAAATTGATCGCCTTGGCGCGGCGGCGCACCTCGCCCGGCATGTCCTTGATCGGCACCCCGAACATTTCCGACGCGGTCATGGCGTGGATGTCGAGCCCGTCCTTGAACGCCTGCTTCAGTGCGGGAATGTCGGCGATCTCCGCGAGCAGCCGCAGTTCGATCTGCGAATAGTCCGCCGACACCAGTCTGTGCCCGGGCGCGGCGATGAAGGCGCGGCGGATCTTGCGGCCTTCCTCGGTGCGCACCGGAATGTTCTGCAGGTTGGGGTCGGACGAGGCGAGCCGCCCGGTGGTGGTGGCGGCCAGCGCGTAGGAGGTGTGGACGCGACCGGTGTTCGGATTGATGAAGGTCGGCAGCGCGTCGGTGTAGGTCGATTTCAGCTTCGATACCTGGCGCCAGTCGAGGATCTTGCGCGGAAAGGCGTGGCCTTCTTCGGCGAGATCTTCGAGCAACGAGGCGGAGGTCGACCACGCCCCGGTCTTGGTCTTGCTGCCGCCGGGCAGACCCATCTTGCCGAACATGATGTCGCCGAGTTGTTTGGGGCTTCCGGGATTGACCGGCTCGCCGGCGAGGTCGCGAATCTCGGCCTCGACGCGCGCCGCGATCTGGGCGAATTCGCCGGACAGCCGCGACAGCGCCTGACGGTCCACGGTGATGCCGCGCCGCTCCATCCGCGCCAGCACCGCGACCAGCGGCCGCTCCAGCGTCTCGTACACCGCGGTCATGCGCTCGGCCACGAGGCGCGGTTTGAGCGCCTGCCACAGCCGCAGCGTGACGTCGGCGTCCTCGGCGGCATATTCCGTCGCCTTCTCGATCGAGACCTGATCGAAACAGACCTGGCTCTTGCCGGTGCCGGCGACCTCGCCATAGCTGATCGGCTTGTGGCCGAGCCAGCGCTCCGACAGCGAGTCCATGCCGTGGGAGCCGCGCCCGGCATCCAACACGTAGGAGATCAGCATGGTGTCGTCGATGCCGCGCAGCATGACGCCGTGCTGCGCCAGCAGCAGCGCGTCGAATTTCAGGTTCTGCCCGATCTTGAGCACGCCTTCGTCTTCGAGCAAGGGCTTCAGCGCCGCCAGCGCCTGCCGCGCGTCGAGCTGGTCCGGCGCGACGCCGCCCGCGAACAGGCCGGCGCCGTCGCCGCCCTGCTTGTGGGCCAGCGGCACGTAGCAGGCGCGGCCGGGCGGCAGTGCCAGCGAGAAGCCGCACATCTCCGCCTGCATCGGATCGAGGCTGGTGGCTTCGGTGTCCAGGGCGACGTAACCGACGTCCTGCGCGCGCGCGATCCAGCCGTTGAGCTGGTCCAGCGTGCGGACGGTCTCGTAGCTGGAGCGGTCGATCCTGGTCGCGCGCGCGGCCTCCAGCCGCGCGGCGGCGCGCGCCTGGGGCGTGCCTCCGCTTGCGCTTGCCATTTGACTGCTCCCACCCGTCGCGCTTCGCGCGCCGACCTCCCCCGCAGGCGGGAGAGGCGAAGACGAGGTGCCTTGCGCCCGCGCATCGGGCTCGCCGCCGAGCGGCGGCGTCTGCGGCGAATCCGGCGCGATCGCGCCCCGGGCGAAATCGCTTTTCAGCCGCTCGTCCGCGGCGACGTCGGCGGGATCGACCTGCGCATAGTCGGCGACGCGCCGCGTCAGGGTCGAGAACTCCATCGCCTTGAGGAAGGCGATCAGCCGGCGCGCGTCGGGCTCGTGCACGGCGAGGTCGTCGAGCGGCACGTCGAGCGGCACGCGGTCGTCGAGCTGGACGAGCTGGCGCGAGATGCGGGCCTTGTCGGCGTTGTCGATCAGGGTCTCGCGGCGCTTGGGCTGCTTGATCTCGCCGGCGCGCGCCAGCAGGGTTTCGAGGTCGCCATATTCGCTGATGAGCTGCGCCGCGGTCTTGACGCCGATGCCGGGCACGCCCGGCACGTTGTCGACGGAATCGCCCGCCAGCGCCTGCACCTCCACCACCTTGTCCGGCGGCACGCCGAACTTCTCGATCACCTCGGCGGTGCCGATGCGGCGGTCCTTCATGGTGTCGTACATCACGACATCATCGGTCACGAGCTGCATCAGGTCCTTGTCGGAGGAGACGATGGTGGTGGTGGCGCCGCGCGCGCTCGCCTCGCGGGCATAGGTGGCGATCAGGTCGTCGGCCTCGAAGCCGGCCTGTTCGAGGCAGGGCAGCTCGAACGCGCGCACCGCCTCGCGGATCAGCGCGAATTGCGGGATCAGGTCGTCCGGCGCCGGCGGCCGCTGCGCCTTGTAGGCGGGATAGAGCTTGTTGCGGAAGGTGATCTCGGACTTGTCGAAGACGATGGCGAGATGGGTCGGCCGGTCGTCGGCCGGCATGTCGCGCATCAGCTTCCACAGCATGTTGCAGAAGCCGAGCACGGCGTTGACCTGCAAGCCGTCGGACTTGCGGTTGAGCGGCGGCAGCGCGTGGTAGGCGCGGAAGATGTAGGACGAGCCGTCCACCAGAAAGACGTGGTCGCCTTTCGCGGGAGGCTTGGCGGCGGCGGGCTCGGTGGCTGCGGATGTGGCGGGCTTTTTCGACATGGCCGCAACTTAAGGATTTTGGCCGCGATTGACAGCCCCGCGCGGGGCGATGCGCAGGAATTATCGGCGCGCGGTGAGCGTGGCGAGAAAGCCGGTCAGGTCGTCGGTGATGTGATCGACATACGCGGCGCCGCGGCCTTCCAGTTCCCAGTCCTCGCGCACCACGTTGCGGGTTCCGTCCGGCACCACCAGCACGGTGGTCATGCCGAGGTCGTGCGGCGTCACCAGATTGCGGGCGAGATCCTCGAACATCGCCGCCCGCGACGGATCGACGCCGTGTTGCCTGAGGAATTTCATGTAGGTCTGGCGCGCGGGCTTCGGCTCCAGCTCGGCGGCGATGATGTCGAACACGTCTTCGAAGTGATCGCCGATGCCGAGGCGTTCGAGCACCTTGCCGGCATGGGCGCGCGAGCCGTTGGTGAGGATCAGCTTGCGGCCGGGCAGGCGCTCGATCGCGGCCCCCATCGCCGGATTGGGCTCCAGCGGCGAATGGTCGATGTGGTGGACGTATTCGAGGAAATCGTCGGCGTTGAGACCGTGCTCGGTCATCATGCCGCGCATGGTGGTGCCATAGCGCCGGTAATAGTCCTTCTGGATGCGGAAGGCCTCGTCGGTCGGGACCTTGAGGTAGCTCGCGACGAAATCGCGGATGCGCACGTCCACCTGCTGCCACAGGTTGACGTGGTGCGGGTAGAGCGTGTTGTCGAGATCGAACACCCAGGTGTCGACATGGGCGAAGGTGCGTGGCGGCTGGCTGTATGAAGGAGCTGTCATGTCTTCTTCCTCTTCACCTCTCCCCTTGGGGGAGAGGTCGCGAGTGAAGCGAGCGGGTGAGGGGGAGCGATGTGATCTTGAGCATTCT
The DNA here is from genome assembly GCA_020544565.1 of Bradyrhizobiaceae bacterium. Classification (GTDB taxonomy): domain Bacteria; phylum Pseudomonadota; class Alphaproteobacteria; order Rhizobiales; family Xanthobacteraceae; genus Afipia. Next base: position 2,817,353 of record CP078014.1, on the reverse strand, counting down.
GCGCCCTCACCCCGACCCTCTCCCACGGGAGAGGGAGTTCATCGCGGCTGAAGCAACGTCAGGGGCTGCATGTTGCTTTTCGCAAATCATGGCATGCCGAATCGGATGGTGCGGCCGGTCCCGGCGGCGAGCTCGATCGGGGTGAAGCCGCTGGCGGTGAGGCCGCGCGCGCCGCAGTCGCCCTGCTCGCCGAATTCGAATTGCGTCTCGCGGGTGCACAGCATGATGGAGCCACCCCAGTTCAGCGCCCGGCCGCCGGTCTTGACGGTACGCCCGTCGGGATCGACTGCCTCGGCGAAACTGTAGATCTTGCGCGGCTGTCCGGCGAGGTCCGGATGCAGGCATTTGCCGGGCTCGATGCGATACCAGCCGCGGCTCGTCACCGTGCGGCCGTCGTCGGTGGCGACAGCGGCCATGACGCGATAGCGGGTGTCGTTGCACCAGGTCAGGCCGGTCGGGGACGGCTGCTCTACCGCCGCGATCATGGTGTCGAAGAAAGTCGCGGCCTTCGCCGCGTCGGCGGGCAGGCCGCGTGTCTTCAGAAAGGCGGCCAGCGCGTTCTGGGTTTTCGGCCCGTCGACGCCGTCGATGGGGGCGGCGTCGTAGCCCGCGATCACCAGCAGGCGCTGGATCGCGGCGAGCCGGGCCTGTTCGTCGTCGTAATCGGAATCCTCGGCGAGATAGGCTATCTGGTTGTTGGCGTCGTCGGTCGCGGGCTTGACCTCGGTGAAGGCGGCGGCGGTCTGGCCGGCGCGGCACTGGCGCGCGGCGGCGATGACGAAATCCTTGTCGGCGACGCATAGGTTGTCGGTGCCGCTCTGCGGCGCGGGGGTGGCGCCGTAGACCGGCAGCGCGCGCGCATGCAGCAGGAGACGGTCGGCCTTCACCGCGCCGTGCGCCACCACGCGGCAGGTCGCGGGATCGATGCGGAACCAGCCGCGCGTCGCGGTCGCCGCCTTGTCGTCGATGCCGATGGCGGCCTCGACCACATAGCTCATGCGGTTGCAGATCTTGAGGTCGGCGCGGGCGGGGGAGGAAACAAATAGCGCGGACAGGATGAGAAATGCCGCAACGGAAAATACCGTTTTGTCGTCCCCGCGAAAGCGGGGACCCAGGCATTGCCACGGGCGCGGTGTTTTGCCTCGTTTATCGAAACTGGGACTGTCCATGCTTGCCAACAGGAAAGATGGGTCCCCGCCTTCGCGGGGACGACATCGTATATTTTATCGGCGGCCGCATCATCACTTGTGCATCAAGGTGCCGGTGCCCTGATTGGTGAACAGTTCCAGCAGCACCGCATGCGGGGTCTTGCCGTCGAGGATGACGACGCCTTCGACGCCGGCTTCCAGCGAATAGATGCAGGTCTCCACCTTGGGGATCATGCCGCCGGAGATGGTGCCGTCGGCGATCAGCTTGCGCGCGTCCTTGATCGACAGTTCGGGAATGAGCTTCTTCGATTTGTCGAGTACGCCTGGCACGTCGGTGAGCAGCAGCAGGCGCTTGGCTTTGAGCGCGCCCGCCACCGCGCCGGCGAATGTGTCGGCGTTGACGTTGAAGGTCTGGCCGGAGGCGGAGGCCGCGAGCGGCGCCAGCACCGGGATCAGCTCGTAGCCGATCAACTGGTTGAGCAAGGTGAGATCGACCTTGTCGGGCTCGCCGACGAAGCCGAGATCGACCACCTTCTCGATGTTGGAGCCGGGATCGACCATGGTGCGGGTCGCCTTGGTGGCGGTCACCATGTTGCCGTCCTTGCCGCACAGGCCCACGGCCTTGCCGCCGGCCTCGTTGATGTAGCTGACGATCTGCTTGTTGATCGAGCCGGCCAGCACCATCTCGACGATTTCCATGGTCGGCGCGTCGGTGACGCGCAGGCCGGCGGCGAATTCCGACTTGATGCCGAGCCGCGCCAGCATGGTGGCGATCTGCGGGCCGCCGCCATGCACCACCACCGGATTGATCGCGGTCTGCTCCAACAGCACGATGTCGCGGGCGAACTGCTTGGCGAGGTTCTCCTCGCCCATGGCGTGGCCGCCGTATTTGATGACGATGGTTTCGTCGTCGTACTGTTGCATGTGCGGCAGCGCTTCCGACAGGATGCGGGCCTGATCCTGTGGGCTGATGGTGATCGGCAGATCGGTCATGGAGGTCTCGCTGGGCGGGCGGGGGAAATTCGGCCGAGGGTTTAGCCCATCGGCGCGACGCTGCAAAGCGCACTGCTGTTCAATAGTCCACCCGCACCAGATAGAGCCCGTCCGGCGGCGCCACCGGGCCGCAGGCGGTGCGGTCGCGGGCCTCCAGCGCGCGCTTCAGGTCGGCGGCGCTCCAGCGGCCGTGGCCGACCCACACCAACGAGCCGACCATGGAACGCACCTGGCTGTGCAGGAACGAGCGCGCCGAGGTGGTGACGGTGACGGCGTCGCCATCGCGGGCGACGTCGAGCACGTCGAGCGTCTTCTCCGGCGATTTGGCCTGACATTCGGTGTGGCGGAAGGTGGTGAAATCGTGCCGGCCGGTCAGCACCTGCGCGGCGGCGTGCATGGCCGCAACATCGAGCGGCCGCGCCAGCCGCCACGCCCGGCCGGCGTCGAGGGCGAGATTGGCGCGGCGGTTGGCGATCCGGTAGACGTAATGCCGTCGCATCGCCGAGAACCGGGCGTCGAACGTCTCCGGCACGATCTCCGCACTGAGCACGCCGATCGGATGCGGCCGCAGATGCGCGTTGAGCGCGTCGCGGACCTGATCGGCGCGGAAGGCGCGCGCGATATCGACATGGGCCACCTGTCCCAGTGCATGGACCCCGGCGTCGGTGCGTCCGGCGCCGCTGACGCGCAGGGTCTCGCCGGTCATCGCCTTGACGGCGGTCTCCAGCGCGCCCTGTACCGAGGGCAGCGTATCCTGCGTTTGCCAGCCGTAGAACGGCGCGCCGTCATATTCGATGATGAGCTTGTAGCGCGGCATGTCCGTCAGCCCAGATCGTTGAAGGCTTGAGCATAGCTGATGGCTCCCGCTTCCGGCGCGGACGATGCCAGCCGCAGGGCCTGAAAGTGCTCGCCCGCATACCGGCAGTCGAAGGCTCGCGCGCCCGCAAGGGAAAAGCCGAAACGGCCATAGTAGTCCGGATCGCCCAGCACGAAGATGATGGTTTCACCCATGTCACGCAGGCGCGCATGTCCTGCCTCGACCAGCGCGCGCCCGATTCCTCTGCCCTGAGCTTCCGGCAACACCGCCAGCGGCGCGAGGCTGACGCCGGCGACGCGGCGCGAATCCTGCGCGATCCACAGCCGCGAAAATGCAACATGCCCCAAAAGCTGCCCGTTCTGTTCGGCCACGAGCGCAAGCACGAGGTCATGGTCGTGGCGCAGGCGATCCACCAGATCGGCCTCGGCGCAGGCTTCGTTGCCGCCTCCGAACGCTTGACGGATGACATCGGCGATCGCCGCGCTGTCGCCGGCCGTTTCCGGACGAATGATCATTGCGCCCGCGCCGGCGGCTTCAGCGGCGTGCCGTTGAGGAAGGCGTCCGCCGTCATCGGCGGCTTGCCGGCGCGCTGCAATTGCAGGATGCGGACCGCGCCGTCGCCGCAGGCGATGGTGAGGCGGTCGTCGAGCACTTGGCCCGGTGGTCCCGAGCCCGGTGCGACCTCGCAGCGCAGCGCCTTGATGCGCGCCGGCGCGCCGTCGTCGAGCGCGATCTCGAACCACGCCCCGGGAAACGGCGACAGGCCGTGGATGTGGCGCAGCACGGCGTGCGCGGGCTTCGTCCAGTCGATCCGCGCTTCCGCCTTGTCGATCTTGGCGGCGTAAGTGACGCCCTGTTCGCTTTGTTTTGTCAGTTGCAGGCCGCCACGCGCCAGCGCCGCCATCGCTCGCACCATCAGGTCGGCGCCGAGCGGGGCGAGCGCGTCGTGCAGGTCGCGCGCCGTCATGGCGTCGGTGATCGGCAGGCGCTCGGCCATGGCCACGTCGCCGGTGTCGAGGCCGACATCCATCTTCATCACCATGACGCCGGTTTCGGCATCGCCGGACATGATGGCGCGCTGGATCGGGGCCGCGCCGCGCCAGCGCGGCAGCAGCGAGCCGTGCAGGTTGAAGCAGCCGAGCGGCACGGCGTCGAGAATATTGGCGGGCAGGATCAGGCCGTAGGCCACCACCACCGCCGCATCCGCCTGATGGGCGCGGAATTCGGCTTCGGCTTCCGGCGTCCGCAATGTCTTCGGTGTCAGCACCGGGATGCCGAGCTGGCGCGCCGTCTGTTCCACCGGGGTCGGCTGCAGTTTCATGCCGCGCCCGGCCGGCTTTGCCGCGCGGGTGTAGACCGCGGCGATGTCGTGGCCATGGCCCGCCAGCGCCAGCAGCGTCGGCACCGCGAAATCCGGCGTGCCCATGAAGATAAGACGAAGCGGCATGGCGGCGACGGTCCTAGAATGACGATGGGTCTTTTAAGTTCGTCATGCCCGCGCTTGTCGCGGGCATCCACGCCTTTCTTGTCTTTCGTCAAGACGTGGATGGCCGGGTCAAGCCCGGCCATGACGGCGGTGTTGCAAGCGAGCCTATTTCGCCGCGAGCCGCGCGGCCTTGGTGAACTTCTTCATCACGCGGTCGCGCTTGAGCTTGGACAGATAGTCCACGAACAGCACGCCGTTGAGATGGTCGATCTCGTGCTGGATGCAGGTGGCGTACAGGCCGTCGGCGTCCTCCTCGTGGATCTTGCCGTCGAGGTCCATGAAGCGCACGCGCACCTGCGCGGGGCGCTCGACCTCCTCGTAATATTCCGGGATCGACAGGCAGCCTTCCTCGTAGACCGACAGTTCCTCGGAGGCGGACACGATCTCCGGATTGATGAAGGCGCGCGGGTTCTTCTCGCCCTCCTTCTTGGACAGATCCATGGTGATCAGCCGCAGCGGCTGCGCCACCTGGATCGCGGCGAGGCCGATGCCCGGCGCGTCGTACATGGTCTCGAACATGTCGTCGGCCAGCGCCCGGATCTCGGACGTGATCTTTTCGACGGGCTTGGAGACCAGCCGGAGCTGGGTGTCGGGCAGGATGATGATGTCGCGTATGGCCATGCCGGCGATGTAATAGGCGCGCCCGCCGCGGTCAAACCCGTTATGCGGACAGGGAGCCCGTCGCCGCCGGGGACGGCCGCGGCGGCCAATGAGGATTTGTTCACCATGATCGTTCCCTGTTCGTTCGCAAGGGGCCCGAATCGGGTTAGAGTGACGGCATGAACGAGATTGTTTTTACTGTCGGGGACATCCCGGTGCGGGCCGGCGCGCTGCTGGCCGGCTTCGGCGCGCTGGCGCTGGCGCTGCTTGCGGCCATCGCCGTGGTCATCGCCCGCTCCGGCCGCCGGGGGGCGGCGGCGGCCATGGCGCAGGCGGTGCGCGCCGACGAGATGGAGCAGCGCCTCGCCGAGGTGCTGCGCATCCAGAACGAGGCCGCCGGCCGGGTGCATGAGATGGGGCAGGCGCTGGTTGGGCGGCAGGCGGAGATGTCGCGCGCGGTCAACGAGCGGCTGGATTCGGTCACCCACCGGGTCGGCCAGTCGATGGAGCAGACCACCCGCAACACCATGGATTCCTTGCGCGTGCTGCACGAGCGCCTCGGCATCATCGACAGCGCCCACAAGAACCTCGCCGACCTCACCTCGCAGGTGACGACGCTGCGCGATGTGCTGGCCAACAAGCAGGCCCGCGGCGCGTTCGGGCAGGCGCGGATGGAAGCCATCGTGCAGGACGGCATGCCGAAGGGCGCCTTCGCCTTCCAGCACACCCTGTCGAACCGGACGCGGCCGGATTGCGTCGTGTTCCTGCCCGACGGGCGGCCGCTGTGCATCGACGCCAAGTTCCCGCTGGAGGCCGTCACCGCGCTGCGCGACGCGCGCAGCGACGACGACAGGAAATACGCCACCCAGCGGCTGCGGCAGGACGTGATGAAGCACGTCGCCGACATCGCCGGCAAATACCTCATTCCCGGCGAGACCCAGGACACCGCGTTGATGTTCGTGCCGTCGGAATCCGTCTATGCCGAGATTCACGACGGCTTCGACGACGTGATCCAGAAGGCCTATCGCGCCCGCGTGGTGCTGGTGTCGCCGTCGCTGCTGATGCTGGCGATCCAGGTGATGCAGCAGATCCTCAAGGACGCGCGCATGCGCGACGCCGCCGACCAGATCCGCACCGAGGTGATGAGCATGTCGGACGATCTCGCCCGGCTGCGCGAGCGCGTGCTCAAGCTGCAGAAGGATTTCGGCAACGTGAACGAGGACGTGCGCCAGATCCTGATCTCGGCGGACAAGATCGAGAAGCGCGCCGGGCGCATCGAGGAACTCGATTTCACCACCGCCGACGAAGCAACCGGCGCGCCGCGCGCCGCTGCACCTGGCGGCGGAGAGCTGTTTCCCGTCCATCCGCTGCGTAAGCTGGGGGCGGGGGAGTAGACTCGCTTCACGGTCCTGCGCGTCTCTCGCCACATGGTTGATGTCGTCCCCGCGCAGGCGGGGACCCAGACACCCTGTCGATGTTGTGTATTCGAGATGTTTCAGCGCTCGCCTTAAATCGCGAGATCAGGGGGTGATGGGCCCCCGCCGGCGCGGGGGCGACGTGTTGATGGATTTGCGCCATTCAGCGCCAACTTCATCCCCCCAAGGGGAGAGAGGAACGTCCGAATCTGCTAACACCCGGTCATGATCGTTCCTGACGCCGCCAAGGCAGAAACCGAAATCCCCGCCACCTCGTGGCGCGATGCCCTTGCGGTGTATCTGCAGCCGCGCGTGCTGATCGTGATGTTCCTCGGCTTCTCGTCGGGGTTGCCGCTGGCGCTGTCGGGCTCGACGCTGTTGGTGTGGATGCGCGAATCCGGCGTCGATCTCGGCACCATCGGCCTGTTCGCGCTGGTCGGCACGCCCTACACGCTCAAGTTCCTGTGGGCGCCGCTGGTGGACGCGCTGCATGTGCCGGTGCTGACGCGGTGGCTCGGCCGCCGCCGCGGCTGGCTGGTGTTCGCGCAACTGCTGCTGATCGCCGCGATCCTGCTTTTGGCGCTGACCGATCCGGCGCGCTCACCGCTGTTCGTGGCGCTCGGCGCGCTCTTGGTGGCGACGGCCTCGGCCACCCAGGACACCGTGGTCGACGCTTTCCGCGTCGAGAGCCTGCCCGAGAGCGAGCAGGCGGCGGGCATGGCCTCCTATGTCGCGGCCTATCGTGTCGGCATGCTGATCTCCACCGCCGGCGCGTTGTTTCTGGTCAGCGGTTTCGAGGGGCTGGGGCTGGCCAAGCCGGCGGCGTGGATGTGGGGCTATGCCGCCATGGCGGCGATGGTGCTGATCGGCATGATCGCGGCGCTCGCCGCCACCGAACCCGAGCAGTCCCGCCGCGCCGAGGCGGCGACCAGCGGCGAGAGCGCGCTGAATCGGGTTACCGCCGCCGCCGTCGGCGCCTTCACCGAGTTTCTCGCCCGCAAGGACGTCTGGGCCGTGCTCGCCTTCGTGGTGCTCTACAAGTTCACCGACTCGTTCTCCGGCACTATGACCGCGCCGTTCGTGATCGATCTCGGCTTCTCGCGCAACGACTACGCCGCCATCGTCAAGGGCGTCGGCCTCGCCGCGACGCTGATCGGCGGCTTCGCCGGCGGCTTTCTCGCCCGCGCCTGGTCGCTGCCGGCCTGCCTGTGGATCGGCGGGGTGCTGCAGGCGGTTTCCAATCTGTCCTTCGCCTGGCTGGCCTTCGTCGGCATGAACCAGTGGGCGCTGGCGCTGGCGATCACGGTGGAGAATTTCACCAGCGCCATCGGCACGGTGATCTTCGTCGCCTACCTGTCGTCGCTGTGCCAGAGCCCGCTGCACACCGCGACGCAGTACGCCCTGCTCACCGCGCTCGCTGCGATCGGCCGCACCTATCTGTCGGCCGGAGCCGGCTTCGTCGCCAAGGCCACCGGCTGGCCGATGTTCTTCATGCTGAGCGTGCTGGTCGCGGTGCCGAGCCTGCTGCTGCTGGCGTGGCTGCAGCGGCGCGGGCATTTCGAGGGGGTCGGGCGGCGCGAGGCTGCCGAGGCTTGATGGCTCAGTCCGCTTTCTTCTTCGCGGCCTTGCCGACCAGCGCTGCAATCGGCCCAATGGTCTTGCCGACCATCTTTCTGTAGCCCGCCGCGTTAAAATGTTTGTCGCCGCCGCCGACGGTGAGTGCGGGATTCTGATGATCAGCCACGTCGTAAACCGGCGGCCGGATCACATAGCTCTCGATCCCTCTGGCCTTCAGGCGGCTGACAATGCCTGCGACATTGGCCTGGATTTCCTGACGGCTAACCCCACGGCGCGCATCGTTGACGCCGATCCAGATCACCGCAACCCGCGTGCCGGACGGCACAGCGGAATCCAGGCGTCCCGCAAGGCCGGCACTGGTGTCGCCATTGATCCCACCATTGCTGACATTGACGTTCAGACCGCGGGCGTTGAGGGCAGCCCGAAGCTGGCTCGGATAGTTCTCCGAAGTCGAAACACCCTTGCCGTAAACATTGCTGTCGCCGATCGCCGCGACCTGAATTTGGGCAAAGGCGGAATGGACGGCCGCCGGAGATAAGAAGAACAAGGTTGCACAAACGAAGGGAGCAAACAGACTGCGCCGCAATGACATGACCCGCCCCAAAATAGATATCCGAAATTGTAAGGCTAGGGCGGGTGTCCAGAAACTGGCAAGCGCACCAGTGCTTGGCGACAACGTTCCATTCGGTGACCAGCGCATCGCTCATCTGGTTTGTGGCGTCGGCGCAGGACGGCTCAGAACAGCGTCCGCTGCCGCATGGCGGCGGATAGCGTGCCTTCGTCGAGATAGTCGAGTTCGCCGCCCACCGGCACGCCGTGGGCGAGGCGGGTGATCCTGACGTCGGCGTCCTGCAACAGGTCGGTGATGTAGTGCGCGGTGGTCTGGCCGTCGACCGTGGCATTGAGGGCGAGGATGATCTCGCCGACGCGCGGATCGTGTGCGCGCCTGACCAGCGCGTCGATGGTCAGATCCTGCGGGCCGACGCCGTCGAGCGGCGACAGCGTGCCGCCGAGCACGTGATAGAGCCCGTTGACGGCATGAGCGCGCTCCAGCGCCCACAGGTCGGCGACGTCGGTCACCACCACGATGATCGACGGATCGCGGCGCGCGTCGGTGCACACCGTGCACGGGTTCTGCGTGTCGATGTTGCCGCAGGTGCCGCACACCTCGATCTTGTCGATCGCCACCTGCAGCGCCGCCGCCAGCGGCGTCATCAGCGCCTCGCGCTTCTTGATCAGGTGTAGCGCGGCGCGACGCGCCGAGCGCGGGCCGAGCCCCGGCAGCCGCGCCAGCAACTGGATCAGCCGCTCGATCTCGGGGCCTGCGACGGATGACACCATTCAAGAAAGCTCTTCAAACCTTGTAGCCAAAGATGCCGTCATTGCGAGCGAAGCGAAGCAATCCAGAGATGATTGCAGCGGACAAAGAACCGGATTGCTTCGTCGCTTGCGCTCCGCGCAATGACGATTATTCAACCTCAGCCGAGACCGAGACCCGGCGGCAGACCGAGACCGCCGGTGAGCGCCTGCATCTTCTCCTGCATCGCGGCCTCGGCCTTGCGGCGGGCGTCGTTATGCGCGGTGACCAGCAGGTCTTCGAGGATCTCGCACTCGTCGGCCTTCATCAGCGACGGGTCGATCTTCACCGCCTTAACGTCGCCTTTCGCGGTCATGCGCACGGCGACGAGGCCGCCGCCCGACAGGCCCTCGACCTCGACATGGTCAAGCTCCTCCTGCAACGCCTTCATCTTGGATTGAAGCTGCGCCGCCTGTTTCATCATGCCGAGAAAGTCAGCCATGACCTGTCCTCATCCGGTTGTCGTGGCGCGGGCTAGTCTCCGCGCGCCGCTGTCCATCGTGATCAATCGTTGTCGAAATCGTCGTCTTCCGCCGCCGCGACCGGGCCGTCCTCCGCGTCGGAGCCGGTGTCCGGCGCGATCGGCCGCACCTCGACGATCTGCGCGCCGGGAAAGCGCGACAGCACCGCCTGCACCCGCGGGTCGGCATGGGCGCCGTCCTTGAGGCGCGCCTTGGCGGCCTGCGCCTGCTCGCGCAGCGTCGGCTGGCCGGCGTCGTTGGACACGATCACCGCCCAGCGCCGCCCGGTCCATTGTTCGAGCTTGCGTTGCAGGTCGTTGATCATGGAACGCGCGGCGCTGCGCTCCAGCGCCAGTTCAAGCCGCCCGTCTTCCATCCGCACCAGGCGGACGTCGCCTTCCAGCGCGGACTTGATCTGAAGGTCGCGCTTCTTGCCGGCGAGCTCGACGATGTCGGCGAAGCTGTTTAGCCGCAGCGCCGGGGCCGCTTCGGCAGGCGCGGGGGTTGGTGCTAAGGTTGGTGCGGGTGCGCTCAACTGCGCCCGCAGGGCGTTGTCGCCGCCCGCGCGCATGGTGGAGACAGCGCGCAGCGGCGCTCCGTCGCTGCTGGCGGCGGGCGCAAGCATCGTGGCGCCGCCGCGCGGCGCGGCGCTGCCACCAGTATTGCCGCCGCCGAGCGCGGGCGAACCGCCGCCATTGGCGTCGATCATTTTGATCGCCTCGTCGGGCGTCGGCAGGTCGGCGGCATAGGCGATGCGCACCAGCACCATTTCGGCGGCGGCCTGCGGTCGCGTCGCGTCCTTGACCTCGGCGATACCCTTGAGCAGCATCTGCCACATCCGCGACAGCACGCGCATCGACAGCTTGGCGGCGAAATCGCGCCCGCGCGTGCGCTCGGTCTCGCCCAGCGCCAGATTGTCCGCCGTCGCCGGCACGATCTTGACCCGCGTGACGAAGTTGACGAATTCCGCGAGGTCGCTCAGCACCACCACGGGGTCGGCGCCGGTGTCGTACTGGTCGCGGAATTCCCTGAAGGCGGCGGCGATGTCGCCGCTGGCGAGCGACTGGAACAGATCGATGATGCGGGTGCGGTCGGCGAGGCCGAGCATCTGGCGCACGTCCTCGGCGCGCACCAGCCCCGCCGCATGGGCGATGGCCTGATCGAGCAGCGACAGCGAATCGCGCACCGAGCCTTCGGCGGCGCGGGCGATCAGGCCAAGCGCCTCGGGTTCGGCCTGCACGCCCTCTTTCGTGGCGATATTCGACAGGTGCGCCATCAGCACGTCGGCCTCGACGCGGCGCAGGTCGAAGCGCTGGCAGCGCGACAGCACCGTGACCGGCACCTTGCGGATCTCGGTGGTGGCGAACACGAATTTGGCGTGCTCGGGCGGCTCCTCCAGCGTCTTGAGGAAGGCGTTGAACGCCTTCTCCGACAGCATGTGAACCTCGTCGATGATGTAGACCTTGTAGCGCGCACTCGTCGGCGCGTAACGCACGCCGTCGGTGATCTGGCGCACGTCGTCGATGCCGGTGTGGGAGGCCGCGTCCATTTCGAGAATGTCGATATGGCGGCTTTCCATGATCGCCTGGCAGTGCACGCCGGGCACCGGCATGTGGATGGTCGGCCCCTTCACCGATCCGTCCGGCAGTTCGTAGTTCAGCGCGCGGGCAAGGATGCGGGCGGTGGTGGTCTTGCCGACGCCGCGCACGCCGGTGAGGATCCAGGCCTGCGGAATCCGTCCGGTCTCGAAGGCGTTCGAGAGGGTACGGACCATGGCGTCCTGGCCGATCAGGTCGTTGAAATTCGAAGGACGATATTTGCGCGCCAGCACGCGATAGCCGGACGCGCTTGCGGTCACGGCCGCTCCTGGATCGGCAAGGCCAAGACCGCCGCCGAGGCTCGCGTGATCGCCCGCACTCAGGCCAGGGAGGTCGGAATCGGGCATCGAGCGATCCGCATTGGTTCATCGGCGCGCCGCTCTGCCACGCGGATGGCGGGCAGTCGGCCGGCATCGCGCCCGCCCCGGCATGAAAAGAGGTAGGAGACTGACGAGCGACCCGATCCGGACCTCGTTAGGGCTGCTTCCTTCCGGACCTGACCCGGTTGGCGAGTGGCTCGTCCACCGCCAATCTCCCGGTCCCTATTTGGGGCCAAAAGCGCCGGAAAGCAAGCACGCGGCGCTGGCATGTTCGCCCCGCGGTTGCATTCGGCGAAAACCCTTGGTTACCGTGGCCAACGGGCTTATTCCGGGCGCGGCGGTGGCCGCGCGCGGACCCACCGCCTGTTCGATTGCCGTCACGCCGCCGTTTTTCACGAGACTCCGAGATTTCGTCCGATGCCCGCCGCCTGGTCGCTGCATGCGACCCTCGAACAAGACACCGTGTCCGTCGGCGACCTGCCGCTGTCGCGCGTGCTCGTCATCAAGGACGCCAACTATCCGTGGCTGCTGCTGGTGCCGCGCCGTTCCGGCGCGGTCGAGATCATCGATCTCGACGAGGTGGCGCAAGCCCAGTTGATCACCGAGATCAACCGCGTGGCGCGGGCGCTGCAGGAGGTGACGAAGCCGGACAAGCTCAATGTCGCGGCGCTGGGTAACGTGGTTCCACAGTTGCACGTCCACATCATCGCGCGGCGTACCACGGACGCCGCGTGGCCGCGTCCGGTGTGGGGCGTGGTGCCGCCGCTCGCGCACGATCCGCAGGAGCTGGACGCTTTCATCGCGGCGCTACGCCGCAAGATCTGGTTGAGTTGAGACATCGCAATGCCGTCTGATTCCTTTCCGCTCGGGCAGCCGGGCTTCGTCTCCGATCCCATCGACCGCGCCGCCCATCTGCGCGCCAATGACGACAGACTGTTCGCGCTGGAGGGCCATCGCGACGCGCGGGCCTATGTCATTCATCGCGATTCGCTGCTGATGGCGCAGGACGCGGACGGGCCCCGCGCGGCGCTGACGCTGGACGAGGCGCGCAAATTCGGAGCCAATCCCGGCACCATTTTCCTCGGTCTGCGCGATGGCGCGGCGGTGTTCGGCATGGGCATCAGCCCGGCCGCGGCCGAGGATCTGCTTGGCCGCAAGGACGTCGGTGTCGAGAACCTGCGCGCGGTGGCGGCGAGCGGCGCGGTGGCGGCGCGCGAATTGTCCACCATCGCCATGGCCAAATCGCTGGTGGGCTGGCACCAGCGCCACGGCTTCTGCGCCAATTGCGGGGTGCGGACCAAAATGGCCGAAGGCGGCTGGAAGCGCGAATGCCCGAGCTGCAAGGCCGAACATTTCCCGCGCACCGATCCGGTGGTGATCATGCTGGTGACGGCGGGCGACAAGTGCCTGCTTGGCCGGCAGGCGCAGTTTCCGCCCACCATGTGGTCGTGCCTCGCCGGATTCGTCGAGGCGGCGGAGACCATCGAGCAGGCGGTGTGCCGCGAGATCTGGGAAGAATCGCACATCCGCTGCGAGGACGTGCGCTATTACATGACGCAGCCGTGGCCCTATCCGTCGTCGCTGATGATCGGATGCACCGCGCGCGCCACCACCACCGACATCGTGGTGGACCGCACCGAGCTTGAGGATGCGCGCTGGTTCAGCCGCGACGAGGTCGCGGCGATGCTGGCGGGGACGCACCCGCAGGGTCAGACGGGCCCGCATCCCGTGGCCATCGCCCACCATCTGCTGGCGCACTGGCTGAGCTGACGCGCGTTGCGCACGGCCACGGTTCCGGGCCGATCCATGGAACCGGTCGCCGCGCGATCCGTTATCCGTCAAGGTCCGCGCCGGCGGGCTGATACCAGGTGGGGCGTTGTATCCATGACTTCCGACGATCGCAGGCGGCGAACGCAATCGCCGCGCATTCTGTGCATCGGCATGCCGGTGCGCGATCTGATCTTCCGCATCGCGCATCTGCCCGACCGCGGCCACAAGGAATCCGCCACGGAATTCGCCGAGATCGCCGGCGGCAACGGGCCCAACGCGGCGATCGGCATCGCGCGGCTCGGCGGCCGGGCGACGCTGTGCGGTCCAGTTGGCGGGCTGCAGGAGCAGGCTTGCGGCTATATCCGCGACCAGCTCGCGAACGAAGGCGTCGATGCCTCGGGACTGATCGCGGTGCCCGACGTGGTGACGCCGATCTCGACCATCATGATCGATCCGTCGGGCGAGCGCACCATCGTCACCTATCGCGATCCGAAACTGTGGAGCGTGCAGTTGCCGGACAGCGACCAATTGCTGGCTTCGTGCGACGCCATCCTCACCGAAAGCCGCTGCGCCGAATTCGCCACCGACCTCTGCGCCGAGGCGCACCGGCGCGGATTGCCCGTGGTGGTCGATGCCGACCGCCTGATGTCGCTGCGCGAGGGGCTGCTGCAGGTGTCGTCCCACATCATCTTCTCGGCGGAAGCGCTGCGCGCCACCGCGGGCGAGAGCGACGAGATCGCCTCGTTGCGCAAGGTCGCGAAACTGACGCCGGCCTTGCTCGGCGTCACCTCTGGCGTGCGCGGCGTGGACTGGCTCGATGGCGACGGCGCGCCGCGGCACATGCCGGCGTTTCCGGTCCACACCGTGGATACGCTGGGGGCCGGCGACGTGTTCCACGGTGCGTTCACCCTGGCGGTGGTCGAAGGCCAGCCGCTGGAGCAGGCGCTGCGCTTCGCCTCGGCGACGGCGGCGCTGAAATGCACCCGGTTCGGCGGCGCGTTCGGCTCGCCCACCCGCTCCGAGGTCGATGCCTTTCTGGCCTCCGGAGCGGCGGTACTGCCCCCCTGAGCGTGATGTCGCGAGGTTTGGGGTTGTCATGGAATGATTTTCTATATATCTGGTCTCAGACCCTGATAAATGGAAAAATTTCCCATGTCTGACGTCGCCGCCATAAGCTTCGATCCGCCGCGCCGCCTCGACGCGATCGATCGCAAGATCCTCACCGTTCTGCAGGACGATGCCTCCCTGTCGGTGGCCGAGATCGGCGACCGGGTCGGGCTGTCCTCCACCCCGTGCTGGAAGCGCATCCAGCGCCTGGAGGCCGAGGGCGTCATCTTGCGCCGGGTGGCGCTGGTGGATCAGAACAGGATCGGCCTCGGCATCACCGTGTTCGTCTCGGTGGAGAGCGGCGATCATTCCGACGCCTGGCTGAAGACATTCGCCGACGCCGTCAGCGCCATGCCGGAGGTGATGGAATTCTACCGCATGGCTGGCGACGTCGATTACATGCTGCGCGTGGTCGTCGCCGACATGCAGAGCTATGACATCTTCTACAAAAAGCTCATCAGCGCGGTGGCGCTGAAGAACGTCACCTCGCGCTTCGCCATGGAGAAGATCAAGTCGGTCACTGCGCTGCCGGTGCCGGCGCTGACGGCGGCCTGAGCATTTTATATTTTGAGAAACAGACTGATTCGTCACGGCCGGCCATAGCCAGTCGAAGACGGGCGTGAACGCCCTTTAGCCCGGCCATCCACGCCTTATTTTGTTGAAACATCCAAGACGTGGATGCCCGGCATAAAGCCGGGCATGACGAAGGTTGATTTCGTCTCAACCCAGCCGCTCCAACGGGCCGGGCGGACTGCACCGCCGTCGCGCGGTCAGATCTTCTGATTGTATTCGCCGACCTCGGGATGGGTGCGCAGCACCGCGTCCATCGCCTCGAACATGTCGCGCATGCGCTGCTCGGACACCGGGCTTTCCACCACCACCACCAGCTCCGGCTTGTTGCTGGAGGCGCGCACCAGGCCCCAGCTGCCGTCGGCGCAGGTGACGCGGACGCCGTTGACGGTGACGAGATCGCGGATCGGCTGGCCCGCGACCTTGCCGCTCTTGGCC
The DNA here is from genome assembly GCA_020544565.1 of Bradyrhizobiaceae bacterium. Classification (GTDB taxonomy): domain Bacteria; phylum Pseudomonadota; class Alphaproteobacteria; order Rhizobiales; family Xanthobacteraceae; genus Afipia. The sequence continues at coordinate 2,801,695 of CP078014.1, read as the reverse complement.
TTCACGTCCTCGAAATGCTTCACCACCTGCGCGACGATGCCGTATTTGGTCTCGTCGGCGCAGTGCGGCGACATGGTCGGCGACGACCACGTCTTCGGCAGCGATTCGCGCAGGTCCGACATCGTCTTGCCCGGCGCGCGGTCGAGCATCTCGCACACCGCGATGGCCGAGACCAGGCCGTCGTCATAGCCGCGTCCGACCGGCGCGTTGAAGAAGAAGTGGCCCGATTTCTCGAAGCCGGCCAGCGCTTTCAACTCGTGGGTGCGGCGCTTCATGTAGGAATGGCCGGTCTTCCAGTAGCTCGCATGCGCGCCCTGTTTTTGCAGCACGGGGTCCGTCACGAACAGGCCGGTCGATTTCACGTCCACCACGAATTGCGCGTTCTTGTGGATCGCGGACATGTCGCGCGCCAGCATCACGCCGACCTTGTCGGCGAAGATTTCCTCGCCGGTGTTGTCGACCACGCCGCAGCGGTCGCCGTCGCCGTCGAAGCCGAGGCCGACATCGGCCTTGTGTTCGAGCACGGCGTCGCGGATGGCGTGCAGCATCTCCATGTCTTCCGGGTTCGGATTATATTTCGGGAAGGTGTGATCGAGCTCCACGTCGAGCGGGATCACCTCGCAGCCGATCGCCTCCATCACCTTGGGTGCGAAGGCGCCGGCGGTCCCATTGCCGCAGGCCACCACCACCCTGAGCTTGCGCTTGAGCTTGGGGCGGTCGACGAGGTCGGCGATGTAGCGCGCCGGGAAGTTCTCGTGGAACTGGTAGCCGCCGGCCGGCTTGAGCTTGAAGTCGGCGTTGAGCACGATCTCCTTCAGCCGGTTCATCTCGTCCGGCCCGAAGGTCAGCGGCCTGTTGGCGCCCATCTTGACGCCGGTCCAGCCGTTGTCGTTGTGCGAAGCGGTGACCATGGCGACGCATGGCACGTCGAGTTCGAACTGGGCGAAATAGGCCATCGGCGTCACCGCGAGGCCGATGTCGTGCACCTTGCAGCCGGACGCCAAGAGGCCCGAGATCAGCGCGTATTTGATCGAGGCCGAATAGCCGCGGAAATCGTGGGCGGTGACGATCTCCTGCTTCTGGCCCATCTCGGCGATCAGTGTGCCAAGCCCCATGCCCAGCGCCTGAATCCCCATCAGGTTGATTTCCTTGCCGAACAGCCAGCGCGCGTCGTATTCGCGAAAGCCCGTCGCCTTGACCATCGGCTCGGATTCATAGGCATAGGTATTGGGGACGAGTACGGGCTTCGGCTTGGGGAACATTCAGGGGCCTCGTGATAAAACAGGCGGGCAATATCCAGCAGCTTTAGCGAATGCTTCGAACCGTGGAAAGGCGGGAGCCGGGCATTTACGGATCAATTGCGGCGGTTTGGCAGCGTCGCCATTCCGTGCCGTTCAGATCGAGGATCTCATGACCGACAACCGTCTCCATTATCCCGCCACCGCGCGCAACCGCGACGCCATTGTCGCCGTGCTGCGTGACGTGTTGCCCGCATCGGGCGTGGTGCTGGAAGTCGCCAGCGGATCGGGCGAGCATGTGGTGCATTTCGCGCAGGCTTTCCCCGTGCTCGCATTCCAGCCGTCCGATCCGGAGGAGGCCGCGCGGCAAAGCATCGCGGCCTGGGCGCGGCAGGCCGGGCTCGCCAATGTCAGGTTGCCGCTGGCGCTGGATGCGGCCGCGGATAAGTGGCCGCTGTCGTCCGCCGCCGCCATTCTCTGCATCAACATGATCCACATCGCGCCGTGGCGGGCGACGCAGGGACTGCTGCGAGGAGCCGCAAGGCTGCTGCCCGCGGGCGCGCCGCTGTATCTGTACGGACCGTTTCGCCGCGCCGGCGTGGTCACCGCCCCGAGCAACGAGGCGTTCGACGCCAGCCTCAAGGCGCGGCATCCGGAGTGGGGCCTGCGCGATCTGGAGGTCGTGGCGGCGCTGGCGCGCGATCACGGGTTTTCGGCGCCGGCGGTCACCGAGATGCCGGCGAACAATCTGAGCGTGGTGTTTTGGCGAACATAATCGTCATTGCGAGCGCATTGAAGCAATCCACTGCAACAATCCGGGAAGCTGGATTGCTTCGTCGCAAGTGCTCCTCGCAATGACGAGGGATGGATATCCCTACTGCTCCATCACCAGCTTGCCGCCGGTGAATTCGTAGCGCTTGAGCTTCGACAGGAACGACAGGCCGAGCAGGTTTTCCGACAGCGCGGTGTCGGGTAGCACCAGCGCATCGACATCGCGCACCTCGAGGCCGCCGATGCTCACCCGGCGCAGGCGGGTGCGCGCGGCCTTGACCGAGCCGTTGGCGGTGGAGACGTTGGCGGTGTAGTCGTCGGGGCGGGGATAGACGCCAACCCGGGCCGCCGAGCTTTCGTTCAGCGCGATCACCGAGGCACCGGTATCCACCATGAAGTCGAGGCGGCGGCCGTCAACGCTGCCTTCGGTCTGGAAATGGCCGCGTCTGTCGCGGGGAATGGTCACGCTGCGGCCCGTCGTCGCCAGCGTGCGCTGCGGCGGCTGCATCGCGGCGAAGGCGTTCCGTGCCTTGGCCTTGTCGGCGGCCTTGTCCGCGCTCTTGGCCTGAGCCCGTTCGCCGGTCATGGTGTCCGCGACTTTCGCCATGGACGTTCCGAACACGATCAGCAGGGCCGCCAGAATCAAGATGGCTCGCATATCTCTGCACCAATATACCCGGTCCCGCGCGAACCCTACGCCAGGTTCCTCACGGCCGTCCGAAGCTCGGCCGCTTTCGCAGTCGCTCCGACGGCTTTTTCCGAAATAACGGTGAGGGAACGGTTAATTCCGAGGCTGCGCCGTTAGGTCCCGCGCGGCTTGACGCGGCGGGTCGGCGGCGCGGAGGCGGGGTCTTCCGGCCAGGGATGGCGCGGATAGCGCCCGCGCAGGTCGGCGCGCACCGCGGCGTAGCTGCCGCGCCAGAAGCCGGGCAGGTCGCGCGTCACCTGCACCGGGCGGTGCGCCGGCGACAGCAGTTCGAGCACCAGCGGAATTTTGCCTTTGGCGATGGAAGGGTGGACCGTGAGCCCGAACAGCTCCTGCAGCCGCACCGCAATGGTCGGGCCCTGCTCGGCCTCGTAGTCGATGGGCAGTGCGGTGCCGGTCGGGGCCTCGAAATGGGTCGGGGCCTCGCGGTCGAGCCGCGCGCGCGTGTCCCACGGCAGCAGCGCCATCAGCGCGTCGGACAGTTCGCCGGCGGAGAGATCCGCCAGCGCTGTCTTGTCGTGCAGCGCGGGCGCGAGCCAGTCACTGCTTGTCTGCGCCAGTGCCGCATCGGACAGGTCGGGCCATTCGTCCGGTGCGGCCGCGCGCAGGAATATCACCCGGTCGCGCCATTGCCGCAGCGCCTTCGACCACGGCAGCCGTTCGATTCCTGCCGCGATCAGCCCGTCGGCGAGACGACGCGCGGTCTCCTCCGACGGCGTGATCGCCAGCGGCTGCTCGGACAGCGTGATGGCATGCAGCTTCTTGCGCCGCCGCGCGCGCAGCGCCATCGTCGCCCTGTCGAAGGCGATCTCGTCGTCCACGGTGATGTGCGCGGCGAAGCGGGCCTCGATCGCGGCTTGCGTGATCGGCGCGGCGAGCAGGATGCGGCCGCTCGCGGCGGTGCCGGTGAGTTCGGCGACGGCGAGATAGGGTTCGCGCGCCAGCGCCGAGGTCTGTTCAACACTCGCCCCGCGGCCGTTGGCCAGCGTGAAGCTCGCCTTGCCGCGATTGCGCGCGACGCGGTCCGGGAAGGCGAGGGCGAGAATCTCGCCGGTGCTCAACTTCCCTTCTGGACCTTCCCCCGCAACGGGGGAGGGAGCAGAAAAATTGCGCGCGCCATCATCGCTCGCTACCTGCTTGTCCCAGCGCAGCGCCATCTGCCGCGCGCTCTGCGCGCGCTGCGAGCGGTCGCGGCGGAATTGATCGAGCCGCGCGTCGAGGTCGACGCTGTCGCCGCCGAGCCCGCGCTCGGTGAGGATGGCGGCGATCAGCGCCGCTTCGTGCCCCGCGCCGAGGCGCGCGGCGTCCACGATCATGCGGGCGAGGCGCGGCGGCAGCGCCAGCGCGCGCAGGCTGTTGCCCTCGTCGGTGATGCGGCCGTCGTCGTCGAGGGCGTCGAGTTCGCGCAACAACGTCCGCGCTTCGCTCAACGCCGGCCGCGGCGGCGGATCGAGAAACGCCAGCGTGGACGAATCATTCGTTCCCCAGTGGGCAAGGTCGAGCACCAGCGCGGACAGATCGGCGGCGAGGATTTCCGGCCGCGTATAGGGCTCCAGCGATGCGGTCTGCGGCTCGTCCCACAGCCGGTAGCACACGCCGGGCTCGGTGCGGCCGGCGCGGCCGCGGCGCTGATCGACGGCGGCGCGCGAGGCGCGCACGGTTTCCAGCCGCGTCAGGCCGATGTCCGGCTCGTAGCGCGGCACCCGCGCGAGGCCGCAATCGACGACGATGCGCACGCCCTCGATGGTCAGCGAGGTCTCGGCGATCGAGGTCGCCAGCACCACCTTGCGCATACCCTTGGGCGCGGGGGCGATGGCGCGGTCCTGCACGGCGGCGTCGAGCGCGCCGAACAGCGGCACGATCTCGATCGCGGGATCGTTGATGCGCTCGGTGAGAAACGTCTGGGTGCGGCGGATTTCGGCCGCGCCCGGCAGAAACGCCAGCACCGATCCGCTGTGGGCGCGCAGCGCCTGGGTGATGGCGTCGGCCATCTGCCGCTCCACCGGCGCGTCGGGCTTGCGGCCGAGATAGTGCGTCTCCACCGGAAACGCCCGACCCTGGCTTTCGATCACCGGCGCGTCGCCAAGCAGTGCGGCGATGCGCGCGCCATCGAGCGTCGCCGACATCACCACAATGCGCAGGTCCTCGCGCAAACCTTGCTGCGCGTCGCGCGCCAGCGCGAGGCCGAGATCAGCATCGAGCGAGCGCTCGTGGAATTCGTCGAACAGCACGGCGGCGACGCCGTTCAGTTCCGGGTCGTCGAGAATCTGTCGCGTGAAGATGCCTTCGGTCACCACCTCGATCCGCGTCGCACGCGAGACCTTCGAGCCGAAGCGTACGCGGTAGCCGATCGTGTCGCCGGCCTTTTCGCCCAGCGTCTGCGCCATGCGCTCGGCGGCGGCGCGCGCGGCGATGCGGCGCGGCTCCAGCACGATGATCTTCTTGCCGCGAGCCCAGTCGGCATCGAGCAGCGCCAGCGGTACGCGCGTGGTCTTGCCCGCGCCCGGCGGCGCCACCAGCACGGCGGTGCTGTGCTGCGCGAGCGTGGTTGTCAGGTCGCCGAGAACCGCGTCAATGGGCAGGGGCGTGGTGAAGATCATGTCATTCAATATTCGTCATGGCCGGGCTTGTCCCGGCCATCCACGTCTTTAGCAAATTTAGGCAAGGCGTGGATCACCGGGACAAGCCCGGTGATGACGATCATCTTCCGCGGCAGATTCGCGCTCACAACAGAGCGTCTTCAAACTGAACCCCGCCCGATGCTCTCATAGGTGAAGCCGAGCGCCTGCATCTCGTCGCGCCGGTAGATGTTGCGCAGGTCCACCACCACCGGCTGGGCCAGATCGCGCTTCAGCCGCTCAAAGTCGAGGGCGCGGAACTGGACCCATTCGGTGACGATCACCAGCGCGTCCGCGCCCCTGGCGCAGGCATAGGCGTCCTCGCAATAGGTGATGTCGGGCAGTTCGCGCTTGGCCTGCTCCATGCCGACGGGATCGTAGGCGCGCACCGTCGCGCCGAGGTCGAGCAATCCGGTCACCAGCGGGATCGAGGGCGCCTCGCGCATGTCGTCGGTGTCGGGCTTGAAGGTCAGTCCGAGCAGGCCGACGGTCTTGCCGCGCAGATTGCCGCCGAGGGCAGCCGCCACCTTACGCGCCATGGCGCGCTTCCTGTTGTCATTGACCGCGAGCACGGCTTCGACGATGCGCAGCGGCACGTCGTGGTCGAGCGCGGTTTTGACCAGCGCGCGGGTGTCCTTGGGAAAGCACGAGCCGCCGAAGCCGGGACCGGCGTTGAGGAATTTCGGGCCGATGCGGTTGTCGAGGCCGATGCCGCGCGCCACGTCCTGCACGTCCGCGCCGACCTTTTCCGCGAGGTCCGCGATCTCGTTGATGAAGGTGATCTTGGTGGCGAGAAAGGCGTTGGCGGCGTATTTGATCAGCTCCGCCGTGCGCCGCGCGGTGTACATGATCGGCGCCTGGTTGAGATAGAGCGGGCGATACACTTCGCCCAGCACCTTGCGGGCGCGCTCGTCGTCGGTGCCGACCACGATGCGGTCGGGATGCTTGAAGTCGCGGATCGCCGCGCCCTCGCGCAGGAATTCGGGGTTGGAGGCGACGGCGACGTCGGCCTGCGGGTTGGTTTCGCGGATGATGCGCTCGACCTCGTCGCCGGTGCCGACCGGCACGGTGGATTTGGTCACCACCACGGTGAAGCCCTGCAGCACCTTGGCGATGTCGCGCGCGGCGGCGTGGACGTAGGACAGGTCGGCATGGCCGTCGCCACGCCGCGACGGGGTGCCGACCGCGATGAACACCGCGTCCGCGTCGGCCACCGGACCCGCAAGGTCGGTGGTGAAATCGAGCCGGCCGGCCTTGACGCAGTCGGCCACCAGCCGGTCGAGATCCGGCTCGAAAATCGGGATCTCGCCGCGGTTGAGCGCCGCGATCTTGCCCGCGTCGGTATCGACGCAGGTGACGCGATGGCCGAAGTCCGCGAAGCAGGCCCCCGATACCAGCCCCACATAGCCTGTGCCGACCATGGTGATCCGCATGAATGCCCCGCCTTAAGGTAAATGGGAGAACGTTGTTTTCGCGGGCCTTTTAGCCCAGATCGGCGGCCAATGGGCACAACATTTGTATGAATAAAGCAGAATGAAACCCATTCCCGCCAGGATGGGGCGGAATTGCACCGGAACGGGACATCATGAGCGAGATCGGAACAGCGGCGGCCCTGCCAGGAACGGATCGGCGGGTGGATTGGGTCGATTACGCCAAGGGAATCTGCATCATCATGGTGGTGATGATGCATTCCACCCTCGGCACCGAGCTGGCCGCCGGCCGGCAGGGCTTCATGCATGTGGTGGTGGAATTCGCCCGGCCGTTCCGGATGCCGGATTTCTTCCTGATCTCCGGGCTGTTCCTGGCGCGGGTGATCGACCGCGACTGGCGCACCTATCTCGACCGCAAGGTGGTGCACTTCGCCTATTTCTATGTGCTGTGGCTCACCATCCAGTTCGCCTTCAAGGCGCCCGGCCTCGCCGCCGAGGGCGGCTGGGCCTCCGTCGGCCGGCTGTATCTGCTGTCGTATATCGAGCCGTTCGGCACGCTGTGGTTCATCTACATGCTGCCGGTGTTCTTCGTGCTGACCAAGGCGACGCAGCGCCTTCCCGCGGCGCTGATCTGGCTTGTCGCGGCGGCGCTGGAAATGGCCCACGTCTCCACCGGCTGGACCCTGATCGACGAATTCGCGGCGCGCTTCGTCTATTTTTATTCCGGCTATCTGTTCGCCAACGCTGTGTTCGCGCTGGCGGATCGGGCGCGGGCCCGCCCGGGTCTGGCGTTTGTCGGGCTTGGGGCGTGGTTCGCCGTCAACGCCGCACTGGTGTTCATGGGGTTGGCGGACCTGCCGGTGGTGTCGCTGGCGCTGGGATTCGCGGGGGCCTGCGCCATCATCGTCACCGGCGTGCTGCTGGCGCGGGCGCAATGGCTCGACGCGCTGCGCTTCTGCGGCGAGAATTCCATCGTGATCTATCTCGCCTTCTTCCTGCCGATGGCGGCGTCGCGCATCGCGCTGCTGCGCTTCACCTCGCTGGATGTCGGCACGGTGGCGCTGCTGGTGACGGCCTGCGGCGTGCTTGGCGCGCTGGCGATATGGTGGGGTGCGCGGCGCGTCGGCCTCACCTTCCTGTTCGAGCGTCCCGCCATGTTCTGGATCGCGCCCAAACAGCCGAAGCGGCGGCTTCAGCCCGCGGAATAAGCTCTGCCGCCGCGGCCGGATGGGGACAATCCCGCCGGCGCGGTGTTGACTCGCACCCCCTAAAAATCCGACAAACGCTGCCGCCAACCAGCAGCGCCGCGCCTGCGCGCGCCGTCGCTTCCCTTCCGCCTGCAAGGACCGATAATGTCTCTTTCCGCTCTCGAAACCACGCTGAACGCCGCCTTCGATGCCCGCGATACCGTCAATGCCAGCACCAAAGGCGAAGTGCGCGACGCCGTGGAACTGGCGCTCGACATGCTTGATAAGGGCGAGGCCCGGGTGGCGGAGCGGCAGGCGGACGGACAATGGCACGTCAATCAGTGGCTGAAGAAGGCGGTGCTGCTGTCGTTCCGCCTCAACGACATGGCGCCGATCACCGGCGGCCCCGGCGGCGCGCAGTGGTGGGACAAGGTACCCTCGAAGTTCGAGGACTGGGGCGAAAGCCGCTTCCGCGACGCCGGCTTCCGCGCCGTGCCCGGCGCCATCGTGCGCCGCTCGGCCTTCATCGCCAAGAACGTGGTGCTGATGCCGTCCTTCGTCAATCTCGGCGCCTATGTCGATGAAGCCACCATGGTGGACACATGGTCCACCGTCGGTTCCTGCGCGCAGATCGGCAAGCGCGTGCACATCTCCGGCGGTGTCGGCATCGGCGGCGTGCTGGAGCCGCTGCAGGCCGGTCCGGTCATCATCGAGGACGACTGTTTCATCGGCGCGCGTTCGGAAGTCGCCGAGGGCGTCATCGTGCGCAAGGGCGCGGTGCTGGCGATGGGCGTGTTCCTCGGCGCCTCCACCAAGATCGTCGATCGCGAGACCGGCGAGACCTTCATCGGCGAAGTGCCGGAATATGCGGTGCTGGTGCCCGGCACGCTGCCCGGCAAGCCGCTGAAGAACGGCCAGCCCGGCCCGAACACCGCCTGCGCCGTCATCGTCAAGCGCGTCGATGAGCGCACCCGCTCCAAGACCAGCATCAACGACCTGCTGCGCGACTGAGGGCATGATCCGGAAAAGTGGGTACCGGTTTTGATCATGCCCACCTTAAAGTGAAGACTATGGCCGACGCTCTCTCCATTGCCCGCGATCTGGTCCGCTGTCCCTCGGTGACGCCGGCGGATGCGGGCGCGCTCGGTGTGCTGGAGAAGCTGCTCGGCGATGCCGGTTTCGCGGTGCATCGCGTCACCTTCTCCGAGCCCGGCGCGGCCGACATCGACAATCTCTACGCGCGTATCGGCACCGCCGCGCCGCACATCACCTTCGCCGGCCACACCGACGTGGTGCCGCCGGGAGACGAGGCGCAGTGGTCGCACGGCGCGTTCGCGGGCGAGGTCAAGGACGGCCTGCTCTACGGCCGCGGCGCGGTGGACATGAAGGGCGGCATCGCCTGCGCGGTGGCGGCGGTGCTCGATTATCTCGCGGCCAACGGCGGCCAGCCGAAAGGTTCGATTTCCTTCCTTATCACCGGCGACGAGGAAGACATCGCCGTCAACGGCACCGTCAAGCTGCTGCAATGGGCGGCGACGCGCGGCGAGACATTCGATCACTGCGTGCTGGGCGAGCCGAGCAACGTCAATGAGATCGGCGACACCATCAAGGCCGGCCGGCGCGGCTCGCAGTCCGGCACCATCGTCGTCGATGGCGTGCAGGGCCACGTCGCCTATCCGCACCGCGCCTCCAACCCGGTGCCGGACATCGCCACGATCATCGCGGCGCTGAGCGGCGAGCCGCTCGATCATGGCACCGCGCATTTCCAGCCGTCGAATCTCGAATTCACCTCGGTGGATGTCGGCAATCCGGCCTGGAACGTGATCCCGGCGCAGGCGCGGGCGCGCTTCAACATCCGCTACAACGACCGCCACACCCGCGAATCGCTGCGTGCGCTGATCGAGCAACGCGTGGTGGCGGCCTGCGGCAACCGCATCAGGGCGCATGTGACGTGGGAGCCGTCCAACGCCGACGTGTTCCTGACCCAACCCGGGCCGTTCACCGATATCGTGGTGGCGGCGATCGAAGACGTCACCGGCCGCAGGCCGGAGCTGAACACCGGCGGCGGCACTTCGGACGCGCGCTTCATCACCCATTATTGTCCGGTGCTGGAATTCGGCCTCGTCGGCCAGACCATGCACCAGATCGACGAGCGCACGCCGGTGGCCGATCTCGATACGCTCACCGCGATCTATCGCGGCGTGCTCGATCGTTATTTCGCGTGACGCCGCGTCCATGAGCGGCCGCATCCTCGTTCTCACCGCCATCGCCGACGAACTGGACAAGGCGCGCGCGCCGTCCGGCGTCGAGGTGATCTATACCGGCGTCGGCAAGATCAATGCGGCCAGCGCCGCGACGCTGGCGCTGTTGGCGCTGCGTCCGCAACTCGTGGTCAATTACGGCACCGCCGGAGCGATCGCGACCCGGCATCGCGGGCTGGTGGAGGTGCGCGACGTGGTCCAGCGCGACATGAGTGCCGAGCCGCTGGCGCCGCGCGGACGCACGCCGTTCTCGCCGGAGCTGGACCGTCTGTCGTCGCGCCATGGCGAGGTGGTGTGCGGCACCGGCGACAGCTTCGTCACCGCAACTGACCCGTGGCTGGCGGCGAACGGCGTCGATATCGTCGACATGGAATTGTTCGCCATTGCCCATGCCTGCGAACGGCACGGCGTGCCGTGGCGCGCGTTCAAGTTCGTCACCGACGATGCCGACGACAACGCCGCCGCGCACTGGCAGGACAACGTCGCCGGCGGGGAAGCTTTGTTCTGGGATGTGCTGAAGACGCTGTGACGCTCACGCCGCTCGGCGCGGCGTCAGCGCCGCCAGCGACAGCGCCAGCCAGCTTGCCATCGCAAGCGTGCCGCCGGTGGGTGCGGCCATATAAAACAGCCCGTGCCCGGCGAACTGGCGCAGGGTGAGATCGCCCGCGAACAACGTGGCGCCGGCGATGAGGCCGCAGGCGGCGGCCCAGCCGAGATGGCGCTGGAGAGTGCCGCGCGCGGCCAGCAGCGCCGCGACCGGCGCGGCGCTGGCGTGGAACAGCAGCATCGACGAGGCGGAGGCGAGGCGCGTTGCGTCCGGCAGATGCGCGGAGGCGGCCGCGAGCGCGACGCCGCAGGCGCCCATCAGTCCGGCGACGGCGACAACGAGACGCAGCGCCGTGGCGGTGGTCATGAGCTTCGCTCCCGGAGCAGGCGGATCATGGCGGCGCGCAGTTCGGGCATGCCCTCGCCGGTGCGCGAAGAGGTCGCCAGCACCTGCGGAAACGCGGCGGGGTGGGTGGCGAGCGCGGCGGCGGTGGCAGCCATGGTCTTGTCCAGCTCGGCCTTCTTCACCTGATCGGCCTTGGTCAGCACCACCTGATAGCTCACGGCGGATTTATCGAGGGTCTTGAGCACGGCGGCATCGACGTCCTTGAAGCCGTGCCGGGCGTCGATCAGCACATAGACGCGGGCGAGATTGGCGCGGCCCTGCAGGAATTGATGGATCAGCGTCGTCCACGACGCGACCTGCGTCTTCGGCGCGGAGGCGTAGCCATAGCCCGGCATGTCCACCAGCCGCAGGCCGGCGTCCTTGCCGTCGGCCGGGGTCGGGCCGTCGAAGAAGATCAGTTCCTGGGTCCGGCCCGGGGTGTGCGAGGTGCGGGCGAGGCCGTTGCGGTTGGTCAGCGCGTTGATCAGGCTGGATTTGCCGACATTGGAGCGCCCGGCGAACGCGATCTCGACCCCGGCCATCGGCGGCAGGGTGGCGATCGAGGGCGACGCCCACACGAAGCGCCAGTCGCCGGCGAAGATTTTCCGCCCGGCTTCGATCAGCTCCGCATCGGGGTGTTCGGTCATGCGAAGATCTTTGTCGTGAGAGGTGTAAAATTGTTTTTTACCTCTCCCCATGGGGGAGAGGTCGGCGCGCGGAGCGCGACGGGTGAGGGGGATCGGTGCGTCAGATGAGTCATCCAGAGCCCCTCACCCCAACCCTCTCCCCATAAGAGCGTTCACGCTCGTCTTCGACGAGCTATGGGGGAGAGGGAGCGCATCAGGTGCGCCGAGAATTTACGTCGTCTTCTTCTTGCCGCCGAAAGTGGTCCGCAGGTTATCGAACAGCTCCACCTTGGCGCCGTGCTTGCGCATGATGTAGCCCTGCTGCAGCACCGACAGGGTGTTGTTCCAGGCCCAGTAGATCACGAGACCGGCCGGGAACGACGCCAGCATGAAGGTGAAGATCAGCGGCATCCAGTCGAAGATCATCTTCTGCGTCGGGTCCGGCGGCGTCGGATTGAGCTTCATCTGGAACCACATGGTGATGCCCATGATGATCGGCCAGATGCCGAGCGCGAGGTAGTGTCCGATCACCGGAATCTGGGTCGGGTCGAACGCCAGCAGGCCGAACAGGTTGAACAGGTTGGTCGGGTCGTGCGCCGAGAGGTCGCGGATCCAGCCGAAGAACGGCGCGTGCCGCATTTCGATGGTGATGAACAGCACCTTGTAGAGCGAGAAGAACACCGGGACCTGGATCAGGATGGGAAGACAGCCCGCCACCGGGTTGATCTTCTCCTTCTTGTAGATCTCCATCATCTCCTGCTGCTGCTTCATCCGGTCGTCGGGATACTTCTCCTTCAGCGCGGCGAGCTGCGGCTGCACGGCCTTCATCTTGGCCATGGAGGCATAGGACTTGTTGGCGAGCGGGAAGAACACCGCCTTCACCAGCACGGTCACCAGCAGGATGGAGACGCCGAAATTGCCGACGATGCGGAAGAAGAAGTCGAGCAGCCAGAACATCGGCCGGGTGATGAAATAGAACCAGCCCCAGTCGATCAGGCGGTCGAACTTGTTGAGGCCGAGGTCGCGGTCGTAGCCGTCGACGATGGCGCTTTCCTTGGCGCCCGCGAACAGGTTGGTGGAGGTGGTCGCGGTGCCGCCGATGGCGACGGTAATGGGATCGAGCAGGTAGTCGGTCTGGTAGGTGCGCAGCCCGTTGACGAGGTTCGAGGAGAAGCGCGCCTGCACCGCGGCCTTCGGGCTCGGCAGCAGCGTGCCGGCCCAGTATTTGTCGGTGATGCCGAGCCAGGCGTTGGTGACCTTGAACTCGACGTTCTTGGCGCTGTCGATCTTGCTGTAGGGGAATTCCTGCAGGCCCTGGTCACCGAGAACGCCGATCAGGCCCTCGTGAAGGATGTAGTAGCCCGAGACCGGCGGCGTGCCGTGGCGCGAGATCAGGCCGAACGGATACAGCGTCACCGCCGCGTCGCCGACGTTCGAGACCTCGTCCTTGATGGTGAACAGGTACTTGTCGTCGACGGAGATGGTGCGCTTGAAGGTCAGGCCCTGGCCGTTGTTCCAGGTCAGCACCACCGGGGTCGTCGGGGTCAGCGCGTTGGTGCCGTCCTGGGTCCACACCGTGTCGCGGTCGGGCATCTTCACGGTGGAGCCCGCCGCCGGCACGAAGCCGAATTCGGCGTAGAACGGATCCTTGGTGCCCGAGGGCGAGAACAGTTCGATCGCCGGTGACTTGGGGTCCACCGTTTCGCGGAAGCGGACCAGCGAGACGTCGTCGATGCGCGCGCCGGTGAGCGCGATGCTGCCGGCGATGTTGGGGGTGTTGATCTTGACCCGCGGCGAGGCGGCAAGCGCGGCGGCGCGGCCGATCACCGGCGCTGCGGCTGCGGCGGCCGGGTGCTGGGCCGGAGCGGGGGCCGAGCCGGCGGGCTGGTTTGCGGCCGGCGGCGTGCCGGCCGGCGTTGCGGCCTGCTTCTGGGTCAGCTCCGCCTGCTGCGCCGCGCGCTGCTTCTCCATCGCCGGAATATTGTAGAAGTACTGCCATCCCAGGAGCACGAGACCCGACAGCACGATGGCGAGGAGGGTGTTGCGATTTTCGATCATCGTTCAGGTCTCGTCATTCACTCGGGCGTGCGGAAATCGGGGTGTCGCTTGTCGTTATGTCGGTCGTTTTGCCGGCGGCTGCTTCAGGCGACCGAGCGCCGAGTGCAGGTCGTCGAGCATGACGTCGAAGCCGCGGTCGAGAGCGGCCCGGCGGCCTACTAGCACATAATCGTGGTGAGGGCGCATGGATATGACGTCGAGGCGCTTCACCAGTGCGCGAAGTCGGCGCCGGATGCGGTTGCGCTCGGTGGCGGTGCCGACCTTTTTGGTGACGGTAAAGCCGACCCGGACCGGGCCGTCGTCGTCACGGGAGCGTGCCTGCACCACGAAGGCGGGTCTGGCCATGCGCGGGCCCTTGGCTGCGGCGACGAAATCCGCGCGCTGCCTCAACCGGTCCATGGTTTCAACCGGCGCATGGGATGTCTCGGATGTGGTCCGCTCAGGCGCTCAGGCGCTTGCGGCCGCGGGCGCGGCGAGCGGCCAGAACCTTGCGGCCGCCGGTGGTGGCGTTGCGGGCGCGAAAGCCGTGACGGCGCTTGCGCACCAGTTTGCTGGGTTGATAAGTCCGCTTCACGGGTCGTTCTCCGCTGCCGAATAGCCTGTCCGAATGGCCCGTCCGGGCGTCGGCCGGGGCAATTCGCCGATCTTGATGATGAAATCCCGCGATGCCGGCCCTGAAGTGGGCCAATTTCGATCCAAAATGAACCGGCCCGGACATGCCGGGCCATCGGGGACAGTTGGCGCGGCTTATACGGGAGCGGTCGGTTTTCGTCAATCATCCGGGTTGATCGAAACGGGTCGTCCCGGCGGCGGGGCTGGCGGATAAACCTTAAGCTTTCCCGGGGTTTGACGGAAGGCGGGGCCGGGCGCATGCTGCCGGCCGAAATCACCGGGCAGGGAGACGGTTGGGACGGATGGCAGTTTCCGGCGAGGATTCGACTGTTGCAGCGCCAGATCATGCGGCGTCGGGCCATGCCGCGCCCGGTCTTGCCGCGCCCGGTCTTGCGCGGCCTGGGCTGCGTTTCGGGCTGTCGGCGAAGCTGCTGCTTCTGACGGTTCCGCTGATCCTGATCGTCGAAGTCCTGATCTACGTTCCCTCCATCGCCAACTTCCGGGTGAACCGGCTGAACGACCGGCTGGCCGCAGCCAACACCGCCGCGCTGGTGCTCGACGCCGCGCCGCGCGGCATGGTGCCGGATGCGCTCGCCCGCGAAATTCTCGACAGCATCGGCGCGCGCGCCGTCGCCATCAAGAGCGGGCAGCAGCGCCGGCTGCTTGCCTCCGCCGACATGCCGGCGCGGATCGACCACGATGTCGATATGCGCGACATGGGGGCATGGGCGGCGATCGTCGGCGCGTTCGAGGTGATGCTCGACCGCGGCGACGAGACCATCCGCATCGTCGGGCCCGCGCCGGGCAGCGGCCAGTTCATCGAGGTGGTGATCGACGAGAAGCCGCTGCGGGCGGCGATGTTTCGCTTCTCGCGCAACGTGCTGCTGCTGTCGCTGGTGATGATCAGCATCACCGCCGGGCTGATCTACTACGCGCTGCATCACCTGTTCGTACGGCCGATGCGGCGTCTCACCGCCAATCTCGTGGCGTTTCACGAGAACCCCGAAAGCCCCGCGCACATCATCGCGCCGTCGCAGCGCGGCGACGAGATCGGCTTGGCGGAGCGGGAATTGTCCGACATGCAGCGCGATCTGGTGTCGATGCTGCATCAGAAAAGCCATCTCGCGGCGCTGGGCCTGGCGGTGTCGAAGATCAATCACGATCTGCGCAACCTGCTGGCGTCGTCGCAACTGCTGTCCGACCAGCTCGCCAGCGTGCCTGATCCACGGGTGCAGCGCTTCGCGCCGAAGCTGATGCGCTCGCTGGAGCGGGCGATCGCGTTCTGCCAATCCACATTGTCTTACGGCAAGGCGCAGGAAGCCCCGCCCGACCGGCGCCTGATCCTGATCGAGCCGATCGCCAACGAGGTGCGGGAATCGGCGGGGCTCGGTGCCGGTAGTGCGATCACATGGGTCAACGCCATCGAGCGCGGCCTCATGGTCGACGCCGATCCCGACCAGTTGTTCCGAGTGCTGCTCAACCTGGTGCGCAATGCGGCGCAGGCGCTGGAGAGCGACAGGCTGCGGATCGATGCGCCCCGGCAGATCCGCATCACCGGCCGCCGCGTGGGCGCCGTCACCATCCTGGAGATTTCCGATACCGGGCCCGGCGTGCCGGAAAAGGCCCGCGCCCATCTGTTCGAGGCGTTTCAGGGCTCGGCGCGGGAAGGCGGAACCGGGCTCGGCCTCGCCATCGCCGCCGAGCTGGTGCGGGCCCATGGCGGCGAGCTGGCGCTGGTGGAAGGCACCATCGGCGCCACCTTCCGCATCGCCATCCCCGACCGGCCGGTGCAGCTGCAAAGCCTGCGCGACGCGCGGGCGCGCGCCTGAGATCTGCTCCGGATATCGTCGGGGCGATCAGGGAAGCCTCGCGCCCACCGGCGCGGGCCGGAAAAACCGCTCCGGCCCCGAATTCTTCGGTTCAGCGATCTTGCAAAGCCGGTCCGGAGCCGGTAGCTATGGCGCTCTTTCGCGGTCCGGCCACCCGGCCTTCCAGGACCCGTGAAACGCGCGCCCGTAGCTCAGCTGGATAGAGCACCAGACTACGAATCTGGGGGTCAGAGGTTCGAATCCTTTCGGGCGCGCCAGTAAATTCAATAACTTAGCTGTATCTCACCGTTTCAAAAATCCATTCTGAAACGGTTTTTGAAACGGTTTTCGCCGCGAATTGCGATATCGCCGCGTCCTCTACTTTCCCTCACGCTAGATTTCGCTACCTTGAGTGAAGAAAGTTCGTTGAGAACAGATAGCTTGCGTGCCCCGCTGACTAAGCAAAAGACCGCCTAAGAACGTGAAGTGAAGAAGGACGGGCGATTTCCAAAGCGGCGTAACCGTGAATGACTAGGAGCGCGCCTCAGTCACCCGCTGTCAGATGGTGGATCCGCGAGATAAGGCACGCACAGGCGCAGCAATTGCGAATCGTGAGGGGTCGAAACTTTAAGCATCCTCCGGCCTCGGTGATGTATGCGGCGATCGAACAAATGTCGCAGCAATCGTCTGGATCGCCTTGGCGACCGACTCGAAAAATACCAGATCGCTGAGGCCGTTCCGGAGGCGCGCAGAGACGAGGCGACGCGGACCGACATGCTCTTCCTATCCGGAGCCGGCCGCAATCTTCTGATCGAGATTAAGCGTCATTCCACCCGGAAGTATCGACTGCCGCTGCGACGCAGTTGCAGCACTACAGGGTCCGACGGAATTGGGGTTACCTTGTGTTCTGGTTCGGGAATAGCGTCAAATCGACCGTAGTTCGTTCGGATGAGAGTGCCGTGAAATGTTCGCGTCGCTCTGGATGTGGGCGGCTCGGGGAATGTGGTTGCACCGACCCGTAGATAGATAGGTCAGGCTAGGCGTAATTAACTTTGAGGCGGGGGGTCTGCGCCAGCAGCGCGGTTGCCTCGAGCATGCGGGAAGCGTAAGTCGAATGCTCGTTTTGATTGATTTTTTGCGCTTTTCGGGAATCGGCTAGGGGGTTACTTATACCTATAACAAGCGTGTCAATCGCATCCACCAGCCAATTGGTCGGACCGAGGTCGCCCCATTGCCGACACCCGCGACATGCGATTGGTAATTTACCGCACAGAGCGGACCCGGCCGTCAGGCTTCCCGCACGCTTGGATAGCCGGCAGCCTGTGCAGCTTTGACAAATTTGCGGTCGAAACTGGCGAATCCCTCGCAATGCGCAGAGCGGCCGAGATGGAGTGCGTCCGCAAAATCCATCCCCTTCTCAACCAGATCAAGGGCAAAGGCCACCACTGGGCTGTCCTCGATCGTCACGGTCGGAAGCCCTGCGAAAGCACGGAGCGCGCTTATCACCTCTTTCGGCCGAAAGCCGTAGGTGCTGCGCAATACCCATTCCACTTCCAACACGACCGTAATCGCGGCAAAGACCTGCTCGCCGTCGATCAGCGCGCGTGCGCGCGGCGACTGCCTCGGATGGTCGCCCGTCAGGTATCGGACGATCAGGTTGGTATCAACTGCGAGCATGGCGCCGGCGTGCCTCGGCCAACACGCCGGCGTCCATCTCTTCGAGCGTCTTCGGCTTGCCCCTGCGGGGCAGCATGCCAAACACGTCTTGCGGCCGCGTCTTGGAGAAGGCGGTCGCAGGTTTCAGCAGTACACCGTCTGCCGTCTCCTCGACCGTGAGTCGTGTTCCCGCGCGCCATTCACGCCGCTGGCGGATCGCACTGGGCAGGATGATCTGCCCCTTGGTGGACACAGTAGTCGTGAGCTTCTCCGCGCTGGCCATTGGCCCGAATCCTCTCAGAGGTAAGACGAATGTAAGATAGCGCTCGAAGACATCGCATTCAAGGGGCGACACCCAGCCTTAGGCAAGGGAAAGGCAGAGGGGTCAGCACGGGTTCGAGCCCAAGCGGCTAGCCGTCAAAGCCGGCTTCCCGCGCTCACCTCTCGGTCTTGGCCTCGTCAGCCGATCCGTGGTCTTTCGATTTCAAGTAATCCCGACGGAGCGCCTGATATCGCTTTTCAACCTGCTCCTGCTTTTCCTTGGGCAGCGAGGCTAGACGTGCTTTCCCTCGCGGCGTGCGCACAGCAGATTCGCCGCGCGCAGTTTGGTCAGATGCTGGGACAGCGATGCCTGGGCGACGCCGACGGTCTCCGCCAGTTCGCCCACGGACAGTTCGCTCACGGCCATGAGTTCATGCAGGATGAGCAGACGCTTGGCGTTTGAGAACATCCGCAGCAACGCCGCCGCCTCGGATATATTCGTCATCGACGCGCAGAAGCATTGAAGGGCGGCCCCGCGCCGTTGCAATGGCGGTTTTTGTCGGGCTTTCGCTTGAGCTGATCTGCGCTTCGCGGCCATTGGGGATCCATGTCCTTAAGGGATGTCGCTCGTCCTGTCCGGGAATGAGGCTGATACGGTGCGTCCCTTTGTCATGCGGCGGTGAAATGACCCCGCCTCGGGTCCTCACGTCCTAGGTCGGCCCTCGCGGGAAGGTCGCTTGCGTTTGGTTTTGGCCGGCGCGCAGAACGCGGCGTGCAGCGCACTGACGATGGTGAGAATTTCGGGCCGCACGATGGAATAATAGACGGTGGTGCCGTCGCGGCGCGCCTCGACCAGTCCGTCCGATCGGAGCCGCATCAGTTGCTGCGACATCGGCACCTGCTCGATCCCGAGCTGCTGGCGCAGTTCGGCGACCGACCTCTCTCCATCCACGAGCGCGCACAGCACCAGCAGGCGCTGCGGGTGCGACAGGCTGCGCATCAGCACGGCGGCCGATTCCGAAGCCGGGATCATGTCTTTTACATTCATCTTCTTGAATTTATAATTTTTGAATGTTAGTGTCAATCCGAAAGCAACAAGAGAAGGCCCGTCGCCGCGGCGCGCAGCCCTCGCGATGGAGCCCCCGGTTCGAAGCAGGACGGTGGCCAGCCGGTGCTGGCATGAGTCTCAAACAGAGGAAATGCCAATGTCTCATATCGTGGTTCTTGGCGCGGGTCTCGGCGGTCTCATCATGGCGTATGAAATGAAGAGCAAGCTTCGCCGCGAAGATCGTATGACCGTGATCAATCTCGGTTCAAGCTATTCGTTCGTGCCGTCCAACCCCTGGGTTGCGGTGGGCTGGCGGCAGCCGGCCGACATCACTGTCGATTTCGCCCCGGTGCTGAGGCAGCGCGGCATCGACCTTCGGCCCGAAGGGGCGCGACGGGTCCATCCGGAGGACAATCGGGTCGAGCTGAATGACGGCTCCTTCGTCGATTACGATTACCTGATCATCGCCACCGGTCCGGACCTCGCCTTCGATGAGATTCCGGGATTCGGTCCGGGCGCCCATACCCAGTCGGTCTGCCATACCGACCATGCCCTTCAGGCCAAGGTCGCCTTCGACGCGCTGGTGAAGAAGCCGGGGCCGGTGGTGATCGGCGCGGTGCAGGGCGCGTCCTGCTACGGCCCGGCTTACGAATTCGCTTTCATCCTCGACACCGCGTTGCGCAACGCGCGGGTGCGCGACCGGGTGCCGATGACCTTCGTGACGCCCGAGCCCTATATCGGCCATCTCGGCCTCGACGGCGTCGGCGACACCAAGGGCCTGATCGAGAGCGCCATGCGCAATCGCCACATCAAGTGGATCACCAACGCCCGCACGACCAGGGTCGAGGCCGACAAGCTCGTCGTCGAGGAGGTCAATGACGACGGTTCGCTCAAGGCGACGCATGAATTGCCGCAGACGTTCTCCATGCTGCTGCCGGCCTTCCGCGGCGTGCCGGCGGTGCTCGGCATCGAGGGCCTGACCAATCCGCGCGGCTTCATCACGATCGACAAGCATCAGCGCAATCCGGCGTTCCCGCGCATCTTCGCGATCGGGGTGTGCGTCGCCATCCCGCCGGTCGGCAAGACGCCGCTCGCGGTCGGCGTGCCCAAGACCGGCTTCATGATCGAATCGATGGTGACGGCAACGGCGGAGAACATCGCGGCGCTGCTCCGGGGCGAGGAGCCCAGGGCCGTCGCCAGCTGGAACGCGGTCTGTCTCGCCGATTTCGGCGACGACGGCATCGCCTTCGTCGCCCAGCCGCAGATCCCGCCCCGCAACGTCAACTGGTCGTCGCAGGGGCTGTGGGTGCATGCCGCCAAGATCGGCTTCGAAAAGTACTTCCTGCGCAAGATCCGGCAGGGCAAGCCCGAGACCTTCTACGAGAATCTCGTTCTCGACATGCTCGGCATCAAGAAGCTGAAGGAAATCCACCTGGAGACCGCCGACTAGGCGGTCCCGAATCCAAAGGAGACGACAATGACACTCGATCGTGCCGTGATGATGTTCGCGGGCTGCATGGTTCTGTTATCCGTGGTGCTCACACTTTACGTCTCGCCCTGGTTCTTTCTGTTCACGATCTTCATCGGGCTCAATCAGATCCAGGCGTCGATCACCGGCTTCTGCCCGGCGGCGCTGGTGTTTCGGAAACTCGGCTGCCGCACGGGCGTGGCGTTCAAGTGAGGGAGGCCTGCGTCATCCGATCATCCGGTGAAACGGTGAGGTTGTCGCGAAGGTGACAGGTGTCATGTATCGATTGAACGTGTTGTTGCTGACCGCACTCTCCGCCATGACGGCGATCCTCCCCACCGGCGAGGCCGGTGCCGCGGAGTTCGTCGTCAGGGCGGGGACGATTCCCGAAATGAAGGCCGTTTTCGGCCAGGTCGAAAGCCGCATCGTCGTGCCGGCGCGCGCCCGCATCGGCGGCGCCGTCCGCGAACTGCGCGTCAGCCAGGGCGACCATGTCACCGAGGGGCAGCCGATCGCCGTCATCGTCGACGACAAGCTGCCGCTTCAACTCAACGCCGCCGAGGCGAAGATCGAGGCGCTCAACTCGCAGCTCGAGAATGCGCGGACCCAGCTGGACCGGGCGCAGCAGCTCCGGGCCACCGGCACCGGAACGCAGGTCAGCCTCGATCAGGCCAAGACGCAATTCGAAGTGACGATGAACCAGGTGTCCGCGGCCAAGGCCGAGAGAACCGTCATCGAGCAGACCGCGCGCGAGGGTACCGTGTTCGCGCCGGCGGCCGGGCGGGTGCTGACCGTGCCTGTCACGCTCGGCTCCGTCATCATGCCCGGCGAGGAGATCGCCCGCATCGCGCCGGGCCCGTATTATCTGCGGCTGTCGCTGCCGGAGCGCCATGCGGCGGAAATCGTGCAGGGCTCCGACGTGCTGGTCGGCGAGCGTGGCCTGAATCAGTCGCGGGACCGGCTTTCGACGGCGCATCGCGGCCGGATCGTCAAGGTCTATCCGGAGATCGTCGATGGACGCGTGATCGCCGACGTCGAGGTTCAGGGCATCGGCGACTATTTCGTCCACGAACGCACGCTGGTGTCGATTCCGGTGGGCAAGCGCAAGGTGCTCGCGGTCCCGCACACGGCGGTCCGCACCGTGCACGGCGTCGATTATGTGCGCGTCGCCACCGCCAAGGGCGAGATGGATGTCGCGGTTATCCTCGGCGAAGCGTTCGAGGACAACGGGCAGGGGCGCGTCGAGATTCTCACGGGCCTGCATGACGGCGACCGGGTCGTGCTGCCATGAAGCTCGGCATTGCAGGCGGTCTCACCCGCGCCTTCATCGCGTCGCCGCTGACGCCGCTGATCCTGCTCGCGGCGCTCGCGCTCGGGCTTGTCGCCCTGATCATGCTGCCCCGCGAGGAGGAGCCGCAGATCTCGGTGCCGATGGTCGATATCCATGTCACCGCCAACGGCCTTCGGGCGGAGGACGCGGTCAAGCTCGTCACCGAGCCGCTCGAGACCATCGTCAAGAGCATCACCGACGTCGATCACGTCTATTCGCAGACCCAGGACGACGGCACCGTCGTCACCGCGCGCTTCAAGGTCGGCACCAATCCCGACGCCGCCATTCTGCGCGTGCACGAGAAGGTCCGCGCCAACATGCATCGCATCCCGGTCGGGATTCCTGAGCCGCTCATCGTCGGCCGCGGCATCGACGATGTCGCGATCGTGGTGGTGACGCTGCGTCCGACCCCCGAAGCGGCCGCGCGCTGGACCGCCAACGACCTGACGCGGCTTGCCCGCGAGTTGCAGGTCGAGGTGTCGAAGCTGCCGGATATCGGCCTCACCTACATCGTCGGCGAGCAGCCGGAGCAGTTCCGCGTCGAGCCGGACCCGGACAAGCTCTCGCTTTACGGCATCACCCTGCAGCAGCTCGCCGCCAAGATCGAAGGCGCCAATCGCTCGTTCCGGATCGGGGCGGTGCGGGAGGACACCCAGCAGCGCGCCATCATCGCCGGCCAGACGCTGCAGTCGCTTCCGGAGATCGGCAATCTCCTGCTCACCGCGCGCGACGGCCGTCCCGTCTATGTCCGCGACGTCGCCCGTGTCGTGCTGGCGACATCCCCGACTGAGAGCCGCGTGACCGATATTCGCCCGGTGGCGGGCCAGCTCGTGCGCACGCCGTCCGTTTCGCTGGCCATCGCCAAGCGCCCTGGCACCAATGCGGTGGTCATCGCCGAGGAGATCGTCAACCGGCTGGAGCATGTGCGCGGCCAGATCTTTCCCAGCGACGTGGAGATGACGGTCACGCGCAACTACGGCGAGACCGCCAACGAGAAGGCCAACGAGCTGCTGTTCCATCTCGGCCTGGCGACGGTGTCGATCGTGATTCTCGTCGCCTTCGCCATCGGCTGGCGCGAGGCGCTGGTGGTGGCCGTCGTCATTCCGACCACCATCCTGCTCACGCTGTTCGCGTCCTGGATCATGGGCTATACGCTCAACCGCGTCAGCCTGTTCGCGCTGATCTTCTCGATCGGCATTCTGGTCGACGACGCCATCGTGGTGATCGAGAATATCTCGCGCCATTGGGCGATGCATGACGGCCGCCCGCGCGCCCAGGCGGCGATCGACGCCGTCGCCGAGGTCGGCAACCCGACCATCGTCGCCACCCTGACGGTGGTGGCGGCGCTGCTGCCCATGCTGTTCGTCTCGGGCATGATGGGCCCTTACATGAGCCCGATCCCGGCCAACGCCTCGGCGGCGATGCTGTTCTCCTTCTTCGTCGCGGTGATGCTGACGCCGTGGCTGATGATGAAGCTGGGCAAGGACCAGGCCGGCGGCGGCCACCACGAGAGCGCCGGCGGCGGGCGTCTCGGTCGCCTGTATGTCGCGGTGGCGAAGCCCGTTCTGGCGACGCGCCGGCGGGCGTGGATTTTCCTTCTCGGCGTCGGCCTCGCCACCGTGGCGTCGCTCGGAATGTTCTACACCAAGCACGTCACGGTGAAGCTGCTGCCGTTCGACAACAAGGCCAATCTGCAGGTCGTGCTCGATCTGCCGAAAGGCGCTTCGGTCGAGGATACCGACCGCGCCCTGCAGGCGATCGTCGACCGGCTCGCGGGCGTGCCGGAAATCGTCTCGTTCCAGACCTTCGCCGGCGCCGCCGCGCCGTTCGATTTCAACGGGCTGGTGCGGCACTATTATCTGCGCGCCAATCCCGAGCAGGGCGACGTCGCGATCAATCTGCTGGAGAAGGGCCAGCGTTCGCGCGCCAGCCACGCGATCGCGCTCGACATCCGCCAGCGTCTCAAAGGCCTCGATCTGCCGGACGGCTCCATTCTGAAGGTGGTCGAGCCGCCGCCCGGCCCGCCGGTGCTCGGCACCCTGCTGGCGGAAATTTACGGGCCGGATCCGCAGACGCGGCGCGCGGTAACGGCCAAGGTCCGCGAGGCATTCCTGAGCGTTCCGTTCATCGTCGATGTCGAGGACAGCTATCGCAACCAGCCGGAGCGCCTGCGCGTCGCGATCGATCAGGACAAGCTCGAATACTACAAGGTCGAGCAGTCGGACGTGTATGACACGCTGCGCTATCTCTATGGCGGCGTCACCGTCGGCTATTCCCACCGCGGCGGCGGCCGGACCCCGATCGCCATCCGCCTCGCGCTGCCGAAGACGGATACGGTGATGGATCAGCGGGCGCTGACCACGCCGGTGCCGGCCAATGCCTTGCCCGGCGGGCGCGGCGTGGTCGAACTCGGCGACGTCGTCAGCGTCGTGCGCGAGCCGGCGTCCTTTCCGATCTTCCGCCACAACAGCCGTCCCGCCGAGATGGTGACGGCGGAGCTGGCCGGCGCCTATGAAGCGCCGATCTACGGCATGCTCGCGGTGCAGGAGGCGATCGACCGGATCGACTGGGGCAACCTGCCGAAGCCCGTCATCAGGCTGCACGGCCAGCCGGACGACGAGACCCGGGCGACGCTGCTGTGGGATGGCGAGTGGGAGGTGACCTGGGTGACCTTCCGCGACATGGGCGCGGCCTTCATGGTGGCGATCCTCGGCATCTACATCCTCGTGGTCGCGCAGTTCGGCTCGTTCAAGCTGCCGCTGGTGATCCTCACGCCGATCCCGCTGACCTTCATCGGCATCGTGCTGGGCCACTGGCTGTTCAATGCGCCGTTCACGGCCACGTCCATGATCGGCTTCATCGCGCTCGCCGGCATCATCGTGCGCAACTCGATCCTGCTGGTGGACTTCATCCGTCATGCGCGCCGGCCCGGCCAGCCGCTGCTCGACGTGTTGCTGGAAGCCGGCGCCATCCGCTTCAAGCCGATCCTGCTGACCGCGATCGCCGCGATGATCGGCGCGGCGGTGATCCTCACCGATCCCATCTTCCAGGGCTTGGCGATCTCGCTCTTGTTCGGCCTTGCGTCATCGACGGCGCTCACCGTGCTGGTGATCCCGGCGATCTATATCGTGCTGCGGGGCGATCGAGCGCCCGGCCGCAGCGCTTAGAAGGAAGCGGAAGCGGCAGATTTTCGGGGGCGTGCCTCGATGCCCCCGGAAGGCCGTGCGACCGGCAGAACCTGCTGAAGCGAAACGGCTTTCCGGCCGCCGCGACGGCGGGCTCCGCCGGCGAACGGAGGAATCGTTCCGGAACGGAGAACGATTCGGGACCCGCCGGGATAAACGGCTCTGGAAATCCCATCCATCCATCGTCATGATCACGCCAAACCCGGGTTGACGCCGGCGCAGCAGGCCGCGGGTAGGCAATCATGCACGCGCCGGCAACCACGGGTCGGGTCAGGAGAAAATCCATGAACCAGGCTCTGTCTGCCGACCTGACGCTGGAGGACTACACCGCGAAAACGTGGGACGGGATCCTCGCCGCCTGCACCCGCTGCGGCAAATGCGTCGAGGCCTGCCCCGTGGTGCCGTATGCGCCGGGTCTCGCCGACGCCGATCCCTCCGCCGTGGTGACGGGCCTGCTCGACTACATGGTCCACGCGACGCCGATGCCGGCAGCCTCGGCGACGTGGCTCAGCCAGTGCAACGGCTGCGGGGATTGCATCCCGGCCTGCCCGGAAAGCGTCAACCCGCGCCGCATGGTGACGCTGGCGTTCTCGAAAGTCTCGAAGACGGACAACCCGACGCCCCACACCTTCCGGAAAATGGCCCGCGCCATCCGCATCATGGTGTCGATGCAGCTCATTCCGAGCGACGTCGCGCGTCTGTTGAGGCCGCCTCGGGCGCGCGAGGCCGATGTCATCTTCTACACCGGATGCAATCCGATCAGAACGCCGCACGTGCTGTTCAACGTGATGACGATTCTGGACGAACTGGATATCGATTACGAGGTGATGGGAGGCCCGGCCGCGTGCTGCGGCATCGTGCACAGCAAGTGGGAAGGCGAAGTCGCCAAGGGCGGTCGCGTGACCGAGCAGACCTTGACCAAATTCGGAGACTTCTCGCCCGACAAGGTGCTGAGCTGGTGCCCGTCGTGCCAGTTGCATCTCGGCGAGACCATCAAGGGCTACAGGCAGGTCAAGTTCGATCTGGATCACATCACGACATTCCTGACCGAGCATGAAGCGGACCTGAAAAAGCGCTTTATCCGGCCGATCGACAAGCGCGTCGTGGTCCATACCCATGCCGGCATGGACGATATCGGAAACAACGTGCTGCGCCTTCTGAGGTGCATCCCCGGGCTCACCATCGTCGAGGTCGCGGAGGAGGCCGGCTATACCTGCGGGGCGTCCGGCTCCAACCGGTCGCCGGAACTGAAGGCCCACCAGCGCGCGGAGACGATCAGGCTCAGCCAGCGCGACGATGTCGACGCACTGGTGTCGCTGTTCCATCCCTGCCACCTGCAACTCGCGACCGACGGCAGGAAGCACGGCTTCGCCGTCGTCAATTTCACCGAGCTGCTGGTTCAGGCCATGGGCGCCGAGCCCTGTCGCGACACGGTGGAGCCCTTCCGCCTGATCGACGACTGGCGCGAGATCGCGCGGGAGGCCGCGCCGATGCTGAAGGCGAATGGAATCGATATCGATCTCGACGAACTGGCGGCGGTTCTGCCGGAGGTGTTCACGTCGGCGGAATTCCGCGGCGGCCTGTGCAGCTTCGCGCGCTGACGCGCATGCCGCGCCCGGCAGGGCGAACGCCTGGAGCATCAGTCATGACGCGCCTTGGAGTGAATTCTTCGCCATAACGGGACAAGGAGATACGAATGGACACGCAGGCCGGACCGGCGCAACAGGCACCCACGAACACGCGGATCAATCCCCCCGGGATGACCAGCCCGAACGGCTTCGCCCATGTGGTGACATCGACCCACCGCACCACGATCCATGTCTCGGGGCAGGTGGCCTATGATGCCACCGGCGCCGTCGTCGGCGTCGGCGATCTTGCCGCGCAGACCCGGCAGGTCTACGAAAACATCCAGAAGGCTCTGGCCGGGGCCGGCGCGTCGATGTCCGACGTGGTCAAGACCGTGCTTTTTGTCCGCGACCTGTCGCCCGACAAGGCCGTCATCATTCGCGAGGCCCGGCAGCCATTCTTTGGGCCCGGGCAAGTGCCGGCGAGCACCATGGTCGGGGTCTCCTCGCTCGCCCGGCCCGACCTGCTGCTCGAAGTCGAAGCCATCGCGATGCGGGACTGAGCTGTCGCGGTTGCTCGCGCCCGTCACGCTTGGAAACCGCGATATTCGAAATCGTGGGGGGAGGCGATCCAATGCCCAAGAATTCTCTGGTCCTGAACAAGGGTTATGAAAAGAAGGTGCCGTTCTCCCTGGGCGTGGTGGCGTCGGGGCGCATGCTGTACACGGCGGGCATCACCTCCAGGAACGCGGATGGCGATGTCGTCGGCGAGGGCGACATTCGCGCGCAGACGGCGCAGTGCTTCGCCAATCTGGGCGATGTGCTGGCCGCCGCCGGGGCGTCGTTCAGCCAGGTCGTCAAGTTCACGATCTTCACCACCAGCATCGACGTGTTCAACACCGAAACGCGCGATATCCGGTATCCGTTCTTCGTGGAGCGGCCGGCCTCGACGCTTGTCGAGGTCAGCCGGTTGATCGACCCGCGGATGATGGTCGAGATCGAGGCGGTGGTTTGCCTGGAGTGAGCCGACGTTTGCGCGTCCGCTCATGGAGCAGGCCGGTCCGGTGCCTCAGGACAACCTCCCTGGAACCAGGCGACCTCAAGCGACGTTAGTCTCCCTGCCGGAATTCGCCTGGCTCGCTTTCGGGCCATGCGCAGCGAGGGAGAACGAGATGACGGGCAAGGTGAAGGAGAACATGGAAGTCATCGGCGCCGACGGCGTTCATGTCGGCACCGTGGACCGGATCGAGGACAATCGCATCAAGCTCAAAAAGAGTGACGGTTTCGGGCGGCACGAAGGGCATCATCACTATGTCGAGATGGGGTTCGTCGCCGGTGTCGAGGGTGACAAGGTGCGTCTGTCCGCCAATGCGGACGTCGCCGTCACGCTTGAGGAAGAGGCGTCGGGACGCCCCGTCAAGCTGGGATAAGCGCGGCTTTGTGACCGCAGCGGCGAGCGACCGGCAGTGATGGGCCGTCGCTTCGCAGCCGCGCATGCGCAGCCCGAACAGGGAAGGTTGTTCGATGGACGAATATGATCTCTACCTCAATGCGAAGAAACAGGCGGTCGGGCTTTATGTGCGCAAAGGCACAAACCTTCCCGATCTCGCGGACAAGGGCGATTGGGTTTTCGACGGAACAGCGGCGCAAGATCTTGTGCCGGAGAGCGTTGCGGCGGAGGTCAAGGCCAACGGCCACGCATTCCGCGATATGGATTGAACGCCTGCACGTTGGAGCGGAGCGGTGGCTTGTCCGCTCCGCGGACGTGACGCCGGCGCCGGCCTGCATTGCAGGATCGGTCTGCATTCCCATAAAATGATCTGATGCAAACCGGGCCATTCTCCTGTTAAAGATCGGGAACTGGAACATCCCGGACAGGCTGCGGAAGCCGCGCATGCGGGTGCGCTGCGCATGACGGGTCGGATCGATTTAAGGGAATCGGGCGTGCCTCCTGCCGTATCACAGCCGGTCGTCGCGAAGCTGACGAAGGCGGCCATCTTTCTGGTCGCGACCATCAATCCCGGGCGCGACAACGACGTCACCGTTCGCCAGCTCTGTGCAGATCTGTCGGGGCTGCTGCGCGCGGTGGGGTTTCGTGATCTCGAGTCGCGGCTGTCCTGCGTGATGGGGTTCGGGTCGGATGCCTGGGACCGGCTGTTCGGCGCGCCGCGGCCGAAGGACCTCCATCCCTTTCGGGAAATCAACGGCGTGCATCACGCCGTCGCCACGCCGGGCGACATTCTTCTGCACATCCGCTCCACCCGCATGGACATCTGCTTCGAGATCGCGGCGCAGATCGTGTCGCGTCTGGGCAGCGCGGTGACCGTCATCGACGAGGTGCACGGCTTCAAATATTTCGACGACCGCGATCTGCTCGGCTTCGTCGATGGCACCGAGAACCCGGTCGATCAGGACGCGGTCGATGCCGCCATCATCGGCGACGAGGATGCGCCGTTCGCGGGCGGCAGCTACGTCATCACCCAGAAATACCTGCACGATCTGGCGCGCTGGAACGCCAAGCCGGTCGAGGAGCAGGAGCGGATCATCGGACGCGCCAAGCTGTCCGACATCGAGCAGGACGATGCGGTCAAGGCGTCTTACGCGCACAATGTTTTGACCAACATCGAGGAAGACGGGCGGCAGCTTCAGATCGTGCGCGATAACATGCCCTTCGGCGAGATCGGCAAGGGCGAGTTCGGCACCTATTTCATCGGCTATGCCCGCTCGCCCCGTCCGATCGAGCAGATGCTGGAGAACATGTTCGTGGGCCTTCCCGCCGGGAATTATGATCGCCTGCTCGATGTCAGCCGGGCCGTCACCGGCACGCTGTTTTTCGTGCCGTCTGCAACGTTTCTCGACAATGTGTCCGCCGATGCCGTCTCCCCGGGCTCCGCGTCCGACGCGCCTGCGCCAACGCCGGCCGCCGGGGACAACGACATATCCCGCACGCCGGCGGCTGGCGGCGACGGGTCGCTCGGAATTGGCTCCTTGAAAAGAGAAGGTTAGCGCATGAACAATCTCCATCGCCACCTCGCCCCGATTTCCGACAAGGCATGGGCCCAGATCGAGGACGAGGCATCCCGCACCCTCAAGCGTCATCTCGCGTCGCGTCGCGTCGTCGATGTGTCGGATGCGAAGGGCGTCGATTTCTCGGCAGTCGGCACCGGCCATGTGCGCGAGATCAACGGCCCCGCCGACGGCGTGTTGGCGCAACAGCGCGAGGTCAAGCCGCTGGTCGAACTGCGCGTGCCGTTCCAGCTGTCGCGGCAGCAGATCGACGATGTCGAGCGCGGCGCGCTGGACTCCGACTGGTCGCCGGTCAAGGACGCAGCGCGCCGGATCGCCTTCGCCGAGGACCGCGCCATCTTCGACGGCTACGCGGCGGCCGGCATCCAGGGCATCCGCGAGGCCAGCAGCAATGCGCATCTGGCGCTGCCGGCGAGCGTGAAGGTCATTCCGGATATCGTGGCGCGGGCGGTGAGCGAACTGCGGCTGGCCGGCTGCAACGGGCCCTATGCGCTGGTGCTCGGCGGCGAAGCCTATACCGCGGCCACCGGCGGCAGCGACGAAGGCTATCCGGTGATCCGCCATATCGAGCGTCTGGTCGATGGCGGATTGATCTGGGCGCCGGCCATCGACGGCGCGTTCGTGATGACCACGCGCGGCGGTGATTTCGCACTGGATATCGGCCAGGACCTGTCGATCGGCTATCTCGGCCATTCGAGCACCACCGTGGAGCTTTACTTCCAGGAGACGTTCACTTTCCGCGTGCTGACGACCGAGGCGTCGGTGGTCCTCACCTCCGCAAAGAGGTCCGCCGCCACGTCCTGAACCGCGAAGGAGCCTGCGTCATGGCCGGACGTTTCAAGATCGGAGATCACGTCACGTGGAATTCCGAAGCCGGGCATGTGAGCGGCACCATCATCGCCGTGCACACTTCGGACTTTTCGTTCAAGGGCTACACGCATCACGCGTCGGAGGCCGATCCCCAGTACGAGATCAAAAGCGACAAGACGGACCATGTCGCCGCCCACAAGGGCGGCGCGCTCCATCGCCTGTGACGGCCGGCCGTGCTGCCTTTCTTCACTGTCGGGCATTCCAATCACAGTATCGACGCGTTTGTCGATCTGCTGCGCGGCGCGGACATCGGCCTTGTCGCCGACGTGAGAAAGATGCCGATGTCGCGGGCCAATCCGCAGTTCAATGGGGACGCGCTCGCCGCCGCTTTGGCGGCGGTCCAGATCGCCTATGAGCACATCGCCGCGCTCGGCGGCCTGCGCGGCAAGGCCGCGGTCGTGCCGCCGGATGTCAACGGGCTATGGACCAACCGGAGTTTCCACAATTATGCCGACTATGCCCTGTCGGAATCGTTTCAGCAGGGGTTCGCGGATCTCCTCGACATGGGGGCGACGCGGCGCTGTGCCGTGATGTGCGCGGAGGCGGTGTGGTGGCGCTGTCATCGCCGCCTCATCGCCGATTATCTGATCGCGCGCGGGCGCACGGTGTTTCACATCATGGGTCCGGGCCGGCTGGAACCCGCGCGGCTGACGCCCGGCGCCGTGGTCCGCGACGACGGCATGGTGGTCTATCCCGCGCGCGGCGGGTTATGACCTGGATGGCGGAGCGGATTTGATTGAGACGGAGTCAATCTTCGTCATGCTCGGCTTTATGCCGGGTATCTATGTCTTGGGAGTTTTAACGAAATTAGACGTGGATGGCCGGGACATAAAGGGCGTTCACGCCCGTCTTCGACGGGCTATGGCCCGGCCATGACAGATCAGCCTGTTTCCGTCAAAATATGAAATGCTCTAAGCTCGCGGCCGGTGTTCAGGGTTCCATGCGATGCGGTCATTCATGCCTTTGTCCCTGCGTTCGTTCGTCCGTCAGCGGTCCCGTATGGGGCGCGGAGGGTTTGCGGCGTTCGCGTTGTTCGCGCTGCTGAGCGGCGCGGCCCCGGCGCGCGCGCTCCAGCTCAGTCCCGAGCAGAACCAGCTCTACACCTCGGTGTCGATCAATCCGCCAAGCGCGAGCGCGATGACGGTGTGCTACGGCTTCGTCTGCCGCCGCCGCGCCGAGCTGGATTTCACCGCGGCCGACCGCCGAGCGCTGACGCAGATTCTTGCTGCCGGCAGGGCTTCACCCGCGGCCGAGCGCGCCGCCGTACAGAAGGCGGTGATCTGGTTCGACCGGCGCGTCGGTCCCATGATCGGCACCACGCGGCGTGTCGCCAACGCCGACATCCGCGCCGGAGCTACCGCCCAGAATTTCGACTGCTGGGATTCCACTCGCAACGTCTCGAGCCTGCTGCTGGTGCTGCAGGAATGGGGGCTGCTCAAACACCACACCGTCGGCAATCCGCGCTACCGCGGCAATCTGTTCGCGATGCAATTGCCGCACAACACCGCGGTGCTGACGGAGAAAGCCAGCCGCATCGAGTGGGCGGTGGACATGTGGACCACGGCCTATGCCCAGCCGCCCGACGTCAAGCTCCTCGAACAATGGCTGCGCGAGAACTGAGCGCGCATCCCACGCACACGCCTGCGTTGACTTTCCTACAAGTTCTGCACGCAGTTGAGCTGCGCGTTGAACACAGTTCCGGGTACGTTCACACGCCTGTCAGAATAGAGTGCACTCAGTTCGTCGATGTGAACATCGGGCTCACGGCTGACCACAGCCAACCAATCGAAAAAGGCGAGATCGAGGTCCTTGTCTTGCCGCCCCATGGCGCCCCAAACATCCCATGGCAGCATTTCCCTGTTATTCAAGGCAGCGATATCGCGGATAAGGTTGCCTGCGACAAACCAAAGTCCGCACATGTCGAGGATGCCAAATGCATTCGGATCGGCTCTGCCGAGACGACAGAGTGACCAAGCTTCGCCAGCGACCAGGAACTGATCCCGCGGAACATCCGCTGTGTCGAATTTGACCCTAAAAAGCTCGCGTTGACGACGGTCGATTTGAGAATCGAACAGCACCCAAGATTCTCTTTCTTCGTTCCAGTATTCGGTTGTCCAATGATCTAAATATCTATCCTTTTCGAAATAGGCTCCGAAGCCACAGCGAGCGCGGGCCGGAATGCCCCGTGCACGCAACATCGCCACGTGAAGAAGCGTAAAGTGTCGACAGACACCTACTTGCCGCTCGGCCGGAACTCGCGCGACAGATAACGGACGACAGTCGCGTGTCATGATGTCGTCCAGCATCCTCTCGACAGAACGAATATGTGACTGAGCCTGTTGGTCGTGGCTGAGTGCCGCACCGTAAGCAGGGGCAATATTCGGATGGATCAATAGCCCCTGCACCGTTTCCGCCAGTCCGCGAGCGTCGCGTGGCAGGCCGTCGAACAGGAGGATATGATCCCCGGGACTGCTCATGGCCGCGGGTCTCGTGTAGCGATCCAGATTCATCTGAAGAGCTTCTCGCAAATCATTGTCTGGATGGTCTCATTGCTGGCGGGCTAGACCGAATATTAAGCTTCGGTTTGGGAGTTTCAACCGTCCGCGGCTTCACGCCTCGTCGTGAGCCTTTGTCTCACGCTCACGCCGGCGTCTTTCTGGCCGCTGCCCAGTAACGGTCGCGCAGGTGCCGCTTCACCAGCTTGCCGGTGGGCGTGCGCGGCAGCTCCGGCTCGAAGTCGACGCTCTTCGGGCATTTGATCGGCGACAGGTGCTGGCGGCAGAACGCGATCAGTTCGGCTTCGAGGTCCTTGCCCGCGCGCGCCATGTCGTGGGGCTGCACCACCGCCTTCACCTCCTCGCCCATCTCCTCATTGGGCACGCCGAACACGGCGACGTCGGCCACCGCCGGGTGGGTGATGAGCACGTCCTCGGTCTCCTGCGGGTAGATGTTCACGCCGCCGGAGATGATCATGTAGGCCTTGCGGTCGGTGAGGTAGAGGAAGCCTTCCGCATCGACATAGCCGACGTCGCCCAGCGTCGACCAGCCGCGCTCGTTATAGGCGCGCTGCGTCTTGTCGGCGTCGTTGTGATAGGCGAAAGGCGGGCCGCCGGCGAAATAGACCGTACCGGTCTCGCCCGTCGGCAGTTCGTTGCCGTCGTCGTCGAGGATCTTGATCTCGCCGACCACCGCGCGGCCGACGGTGCCGCGATGGGCCAGCCATTGCTGCGAATTCGATACGGTGACGCCGTTGCCTTCGGAGCCGGCGTAATACTCGATCAGGATCGGCCCCCACCACTCGATCATCTTCGCCTTGACCTCAGTGGGGCAGGGGGCGGCGGCATGCACCGCGCCGCGCAGCGACGACACGTCATATTTCGCGCGCACGTCGTCGGGCAATTTCAGCATGCGCACGAACATGGTCGGCACCAGTTGCGACTGGGTGACGCGATGCTGCTGCACCAGCCGCAGGAAGTTCTCGGCGTCGAAGTGCTCCATGATGATCGAGGTGCCGCCGAGCATGCCGCACATCATGTTGAAGCGCAGCGGCGCGGCGTGATAGAGCGGCGCCGGCGACAGATAGATGCTGTCGGGGCCCATGCCGCACATGGTGGCGCACAACAGCTTGAGCAGCGGATTGGGCACGAGGATCGACGGCTCGCTCAGCGGCCGCTTGATGCCTTTGGGCCGGCCGGTGGTGCCCGACGAATACAGCATGTCGTAGCCGGCGCTTTCATCGGCGATCGGCGTCGTTGGCTGCGCGGCCCGGGCCTCGTCCCACGACCGGAAACGCCCCTGCGCCGGCCCGGTGATGAAAAATTCCGGCGCGTCCCTGTCGCCATCGGCCAGCGGGGCGATGGCGGCGAGGCCTTGCGGCGTGGTGATGACGACGCGCGCGCCGCAGTCCTTGACGATGTAGGCGATCTCCTCCGCGGTCAGGTAGCGGCTGATCGCGGTGTAGTAGAGCCCCGAGCGCTGCGCCGCCCAGCAGATCTCCATGAAGGCGAGGCAGTTCTCCATCAACAGCGCGATGTGGTCGCCCTGTTTGAGGCCGAGCGCGCGGAACAGATGCGCGCCCTGGTTGGAGCGGCGGTCGAGGTCGCGATAGGTGATGGCCTCGCCGCTGCCCGCCATCCGGTAGGCGATCTTGTCGGGCGTGGTCTGCGCGTGGATGGAAGGGTGGGTCATCGGGTGCGGTTCCTCGTGGACGGCGGATTGGTCCGCTCTTGAGTTTGAAGGATCGTAAAGCTTGGTCGCCCCCTTTTGAGGTGCGGGGTGTTCTATCCGGCGTCATTGCGAGTCACCGGGTCCGGCTTCGCCGGCCCGATGACAGGCTCCGCGAAGCAATCCAGGGCTGCAAAAAGAGCTGGATTGCTTCGGAGCTCGCGCTCCTCGCAAGGACGATTGGTCTATTTCCGTCAGCGGCTCACAGCCGCTCGACGATGGTGACGTTGGCCATGCCGCCGCCTTCGCACATGGTCTGCAGGCCGTAACGCTTGTTGCGCTGCTTTAGCGCGTTGATGAGCGTGGTCATCAGCTTGGTGCCGGAGCCGCCGAGCGGATGGCCGAGCGCGATGGCGCCGCCGTTGACGTTGAGTTTCGCGGGATCCGCGCCGGTGGTCTTGAGCCACGCGGTCGGCACCGAGGCGAACGCCTCGTTGACCTCGAACAGGTCGATGTCGTCGATGGTCATGCCGGCCTTCTTCAGCGCGCGCTCGGTGGCGGGCAGCGGCGCTTCCAGCATGATGACGGGATCGTGGCCGATCATGGTCAGGTGATGGATGCGCGCCAGCGGCGCGATGCCGAGCGACTTCAGGCCCTTCTCGTTGACCACCATCACGCCGGAGGCGCCGTCGCAGATCTGGCTGGCGTTGGCGGCGGTGATCTTGCCGCCCTCGGCGATGGTCTTGACGCCGCGGATGCCGTCGAGCGTCGCGTCGAAGCGGATGCCTTCGTCGATGTCGTGAATATCGGTCGAGCCGTCGGCGCGGGTGATCGTGAGCGGCACGATCTCGTCCTTGAACGCGCCGGCCTGGGTGGCGGCGATGGCGCGCTGGTGGCTCTCGAACGAGTAGCGGTCGAGGTCTTCCTTGGACAGGCCGTACTTTTCCGCCATCATCTCCGCGCCGGTGAACTGGCTGAACTGGATGTTCGGATACTTGGCCTGGATGTTCGGGCTGTAGTAGGTGCCGAAGCCGTTCTTGGCGGCCAGTGTCGCGGGCAGGCCCATCGGCACGCGGCTCATGCCCTCGACGCCGGCGGCGATGACGATGTCCATGGTGCCGGACATCACCGCCTGCGCGGCGAAATGCAGCGCCTGCTGCGACGAGCCGCACTGGCGGTCCACCGAGGTGGCCGGCACGCTCTCCGGCAGCTTCGAGGCCATCACCGCATTGCGCGCCACGTTGTTGGACTGCTCGCCTGCCTGCATCACGCAGCCCATGATGACGTCCTCGATCTGGGCGGGATCGACGCGGCTGCGCTCCACCAGCGCATCCAGCACCGAGGCGGCGAGATCCACCGGATGCCAGCCCGAGAGGCGGCCGCCCTTGCGGCCCCCGGCGGTGCGTGCTGCGGCGACGATATAGGCTTCGGCCATGGTGGCGCTCCCTGTTGCGTTGTTGTGATCTTGGCGGCGATTAAACGAGCGGGACGTGATTTAGTCAATCGCTCAATTAACTCTTGAGTGCGGACCGGTCATGGGGTTAGCTGGCGGCTGGACGTTTCCCGGACCCGTGCATGCCGTCAGCCCCCTCCCGCAAAGCGCCGCGACGCGCCGTCCCGCACCCGGCGTCCGGCAAGGACGCCGCGCCGATGAACGCGACCGCGGCCAAGCTGCTGGTGGCGGCGGGCGACCTCATGATCGAGCGCAACTCCACAGAGATCTCGCTGAGCGAGATCGCCCAGAAGTCCGGCGTCAACGCCGCGCTGGTCAAATATCATTTCGGCAACAAGGACGGCCTGCTGCTGGCGCTGCTGGCGCGCGACGCCCAGGCCGAGATGGCCACTCTCGCTTTCGTGCTCGATCAGCCGATCTCGCCGACGGACAAGATGCGCCGGCACATCGCCGGCATCGTCAACGCCTATTTCCGTGTGCCCTATCTCAACCGGCTGATCCACCTGCTGCTGCATCAGGGCAGCGAGGCGACGGCGAAGGAAGTGCATCGCTTCTTCGTGGCGCCGCTGTTCGGCTTCGTGAAGCGGCTGTTGGAAGACGGGATCGCGACCGGCGAGTTCCGCAAGGTCGATCCGGCGCTGTTCTACATCAGCCTCAACGGCGCCTGCGATCACCTGTTCTACGGCCGGCAGATGAACACGCATCTGATCGGCTCCGGCGGCGTGACCGATGCGGTGCGGCGGCAATACATCGATCACATGACGAAACTGATCCTCGGCGGATTGCTGACCGACAAACAGGCGGACTAGCAAACATCGGGGCCTTGAGGCCGGCGCAAGACCGGCATGGCCATAACAACAACACGTTGCGTTCGGGAGAAACGGATGACGGAGCAGACAGCGGCAGCGGGGCCCTTGCGCGGCGTGCGGGTGATCGAGTTCGCCGGCATCGGGCCGGGGCCGTTCGCGGCGATGCTGCTGTCCGACATGGGCGCCGAGGTGGTGTCGATCGCGCGACCCGGCCGGGGCCGGCGCGACGTGCGGGATTTCGTCAACCGCGGTCGTCGGGTGATCGAACTGGACCTCAAGAATTCCGCCCATGTCGGCCAGGCGCTCGATCTGATCGCCGCCGCCGACATCCTGATCGAAGGTTTCCGCCCGCAGGTGATGGAGCGGCTCGGCCTCGGGCCGGAGGTGGCGCTGAAGCGCAATCCGCGCCTCGTCTATGGTCGCATGACCGGCTGGGGCCAGAGCGGACCGCTGGCGCAGGCGGCGGGTCACGACATCAACTACATCGCCATCACCGGCGCGCTGGATTCGTTCCGCGCCGGCAACGGCGAAACGGTGTCGCCGCTCAATCTGGTCGGCGACTATGGCGGCGGCGCGCTCTATCTCGTGGTGGGCGTGCTGGCGGCGGTGATCGCGGCGCGCGGCTCGGGCAAGGGTCAGGTGGTGGACGCGGCGATGTGCGACGGCGTGTCCAGCATGCTGACGATGTTTCACGGCATGCAGGCCATGGGCCGCTGGAGCGATAAGCCGGGCACCAACCTGCTCGACGGCGGCGCGCATTTCTATCGCACCTACGCATGCAAGGACGGCGGCTTCATCGCCATCGGCGCGCTGGAGCCGCAGTTCTATGCGGAACTGCGCCAGCGCGCGGGCCTGACCGACCCGGACTACGACGCCCAGCTCGACCGCGGCCGCTGGCCGGCGCTGCAGGACAAGATGGCGGCTTTGTTCCGCACCAAAACGCGCGACGAATGGGCGGCGCTGCTGGAGGGCTCCGACGCCTGCGCCGCCGCGGTGCGCGGGATGTTCGAAGCACCGGATCATCCGCATCTGGCGGCGCGCGGGACGTTCGTGGAGCGCGACGGCTACGTCCAGCCCGCGCCCGCGCCGCGGTTCTCGGGCACGCCGTCCGCCATTCAGGGCTCGCCTGCGGCGGCGCCGGTCGATGCCGCCGAGATCCTCGCGCGGTGGTCGGAGACGACCTCCACGCACCAGTCCTAGCCTGATCCACGTTCCGACTTCCCTTCCTCTCAACCCAACACAGGAAACCAAGATGCAGCTCAAGGATGTTTCGGTTCTCATCACCGGCGGCGGCTCCGGCCTCGGCGCGGCGACCGCGCGCGCGATGGCGGCCAAGGGCGCCAAGGTCGCCGTGATCGACATGAACAAGGACGGCGCCGAAGCGGTCGCCAAGGAGATCGGCGGCCTCGCGCTGGTCGGGGACGTGTCGGAGGAAGCCCCGGTCAGGGAGGCGATCGCCAAGGCCGAGGCCGCCCATGGCACGGTGCGGGTGCTGGTCAACTGCGCCGGCATCGGCAATGCCGGCAAGACCGTGGGCAAGAACGGCGCGTATTCGCTGGCGGACTACACCCGCGTCATCAAGGTCAATCTGATCGGCACCTTCAACTGCATCCGTCTGGTGGCGGAGCGCATGCAGGGCGCGCCGACCATCGGCGAGGAGCGCGGCGTCATCATCAACACCGCCAGCGTCGCGGCCTATGACGGCCAGATCGGACAGGCGGCCTATTCGTCGTCCAAGGGCGGCATCGTCGGCATGACGCTGCCGGTGGCGCGCGATCTCGCCTCGCTCAACATCCGCGTCATGACCATCGCCCCCGGCTTGTTCCTGACGCCGCTGCTCAAGGGCCTGCCGCAG
This sequence comes from Bradyrhizobiaceae bacterium, assembly GCA_020544565.1. GTDB lineage: Bacteria > Pseudomonadota > Alphaproteobacteria > Rhizobiales > Xanthobacteraceae > Afipia. The sequence goes on along the minus strand of CP078014.1, from coordinate 2,762,758 downwards.
GAGGCGCAGGACAGCCTCGGCAAGCAGGTGCCGCATCCCGCCCGCCTCGGCGACCCGAGCGAATACGGCGCGCTTGCGGTGCACATCGTCGAGAACCCGATGCTCAACGGCGAGGTGATCCGCCTCGACGGCGCCATCCGCATGGCCCCGCGATAAACAGTTCCTGTGTCCCGGGCGCGATGCGATGCGACAGCATCGCTTCGCTGAACCGGGACCGTTGCGGATACCGTCTTTGAGACGGCCCCGGCTCAGCACGGCAGCACAAGAGTGCTGCAGTGCGTCCGGGGCAGGCAACCGGGTGACGCCAGCCTTTAAAAGAAATTCAAGCAGCGAATGAGCGAGCATTCCCAATGAACTTCGATTTCTCCGACGACCAGAAACAACTGCGCGATCAGGCGCGGCGCTTTCTCACCGAGCAGTCGCCGCCGCGGGCGGTGCGCGCGGTGCTGGAGGGCGGCGCGCCGTATGACCGCGCGCTGTGGAAGGGTCTCGCCGGGATGGGCTTTCTCGGCGTCGCCATTCCCGAGGCGTTCGGCGGCGCGGGGGCGGGGCATCTCGAACTGTGCGTGATCGCCGAGGAGATCGGCCGGGTGGCGGCGCCGGTGCCGTTCGCCTCCACCGTCTATCTCGCCGCCGAGGCGATCATGCTGGCCGGCAGCGACGCGCAGAAGGCGGCGTGGCTGCCGAGGATCGCCGCCGGCGACGCCATCGGCGCGCTGGCGCTGTTCGAGGGCGCGGGCAATCCCGCGCCCAAAGCGATCAGGGCGGTGGCGTCGAACGGCATGATCTCCGGCGTCAAACTGCCGGTGGCGGATGGCGCTATCGCGGACGTCGCCATTGTCGCCGCGCGTACCGCGACCACCGGCCGCGACAGCGACATCGCCCTGTTCCTGGTGGACCTCAACGGTCCCGGCGTCGCCCGGCGGGCGCTGAGCACCATCGATCAGGCCCATGGCCAGGCCGAGATCGTGTTCGACAACTGCAAGGCCGAGCCGCTCGGTGCCGCCGGCGAGGGCTGGAGCCTGCTCACGCGCGTGCTTGACCGCGCCGCCGTGCTCACCGCATTCGAGCAGCTTGGCGGCGCCGACCGCGCGCTGGAGATGGGGCGCGACTACGCGCTGGATCGCGTCGCCTTCGGTCGCCCCATCGGCTCGTTCCAGGCGGTGAAGCACATGCTGGCGGACATGTATGTGGCGGCGACGCTGGCGCGCTCGAACTGCTATTACGGCGCGTGGGCGCTCTCCACCGAGGCCGCCGAACTGCCGCAGGCGGCGGCCACCGCCCGCGTCAGCGCCACCCAGGCGTTTCAGCACTGCGCGAAGAACAACATCCAGGTCCATGGCGGCATGGGCTTCACCTGGGAGTCCGACTGTCACCTCTATTACCGCCGCGCCAATGCGCTGGCGCTGTCGCTCGGCAGCCTGTCGTATTGGGAGAACCAGTTGATCGACCGCATGCGTGTGCGCAACGCCGGGTGAGATTGTTTCCGTCATTCCGGGGCGCTCGCGCAGCGGGCGAACCCGGAATCTCATCGAGACAGATTCCGGATCGATCCGCGGTGCGGATCGTCCGGAATGACAAGAACGAGGAGCCACTCATGAATTTCGATGACACTCCGCAGGAAGCCGCGTTTCGTGCGCAGGCGCGGGCCTGGATCGAGGCCAACGCGCCGAAGCATCTGGAAGCCGAGCTGTCCGAGCCCTCGGTCGGACGCATCAGGCTGCGCAGCGGCGACATCCTTCAGGCTTCGAAGGAATGGCAGAAGAAGAAGTTCGACGCCGGCTGGGCCTGCCTGCACTGGCCGAAAGAGTGCGGTGGCCGCGGCGCTTCGCCGATCGAGCGGGTGATCTGGCAGCAGGAGGAGGGCGTCTATATCAAGCTCGAATCCGTGTTCCTGATCGGGCAGGGCATGTGCGGCCCGACCATGATGGCCTACGCCGGCGAGGCCGATAAGCAGAAATATCTGCCGAAGCTTGCCTCCGGCGAGAACGTCTGGTGCCAGCTGTTCTCCGAGCCCGCCGCCGGCTCCGACGTCGCGGGCTTGCGCACCCGCGCCGAGAAGGACGGCGACGACTGGATCATCAACGGCCAGAAGGTGTGGACCACCGGCGCGCATTTCTCCGATTACGGCATCGTCATCACCCGCACCGATCCCGCCGTGCCCAAGCACAAGGGCCTCACCATGTTCTTCCTCGACATGAAGAGTCCCGGGGTCACGGTGAAGCCGATCAAACAGGCCAACGGCCAGTCGGAATTCAACGAGGTCTATTTCACCGACGTGCGGATTCCGGATTCGCAGCGCCTCGGCGCGGTCAATGACGGCTGGAACGTGTCGCTGACCACGCTGATGAACGAACGGCTGACGATCGGCGCGCGCGTCGTCACCGGCGTGCCGGAGATGTTCGCGTTCTGCAGCAACCTGATGCTGGAGGACGGTCTCGCCATCGACGACCGCAACGTGCGCGCGAAGCTCGCCCAGTGGGCGGTGAAGGCGAGCGGCCTCAAATACACCGCCTATCGCGCGATCTCGGCGCTGTCGCGCGGCGAGCGGCCGGGGCCGGAAAATTCCATCGGCAAGCTGGTATCGGGATCGATGCTGCAGGAGATCGCCACCTACGCGCTTGATCTGCAGGGCGCGGCCGGGGTCCTGAGCGAGAACGACAGCGTCGCCGGCGCCGGCCAGTTCCAGTCGATGCTGCTGCGCTCGCCCGCCACCCGCATCGAGGGCGGCACCGACGAAATCCTGCGCAACGTCATCGCCGAGCGGGTGCTGGGCCTGCCCGGCGATATCCGCGTCGACAAGGACGTGCCGTTCAATGCCATTCCCACCAAGGGGCGCTGACGCCATGACGATCCCGACCGACAATCCCGACATCGAGACCCTCGAGCGGCTTCTCGCCGCGCGGTTCTCGTGCCGCGCATTCCGGCCCGATCCGGTGCCGCGCGACGTCATCGCGCGGGTCCTGGACGCGGCGCAGAAGACGGCGTCGTGGTGCAACAGCCAGCCGTGGCAGGTGGCGGTGCTGTCGGGCGAGTCAAAGCGCGGGCTCGCCGAGACGCTCTACAAGGCGGCGAGCGAGAGCAGGCCGGTCACGCCCGATTTCCCGTTCCCGCGGGAGTATCGCGGCGTCTATCTGGAGCGGCGGCGCGAAAGCGGCTTCCAGCTCTACAACGCGCTCGGCATCCCCCGCGGCGACAGGGCCGGCTACAACGCCCAGATGCTGGAGAACTTCCGCTTCTTCGGCGCGCCGCATGTGGCGATCGTCACCACCGACGAGGCGCTCGGCATCTACGGCGCGTTGGATTGCGGCGGCTATGTCGGCACTTTCATGCTGGCGGCGCGGGCGCTCGGGATCGCCGCCGTGCCGCAGGCCGCGCCGGCGGGTTACGCGCCGCTGATCCGCGCCCATCTCGGCGTCGGTGATGATCGCCGCGTGGTGTGCGCGATCTCGTTCGGCTACGCCGACGACAGCCATCCGGCCAACAGCTACCGCACCACCCGCGCGAGCGTGACGGACGCGGCCACGTTCATCGACTGAGGGTCGTCATCGGCCGATGCCGCAAGTTCTGTGTCCCGGGCGCGATGCGACGCGAAGCGTTGCGGCGCAGACCCGGGACCGTCGCGGGCAGGATAGTGGTGCTGGCCGTGATCGGGAGCGGGCATCGTGTTCGTAACGGCCCCGGCTCAGCGGCGCGGCACTGCGCGCCGCACCCGGGGGCACTGCACTCTGCGGGAAATGCATTTTGCGAAGCGTGATGGATACGTGGGGCAAGCCCGCGTATGACGATCGTGAACGATCAGGTATCGCGCGATCGCTCCGCTTGTCCCGGGCGCGATGCGGCGCAAAGCGGTGCTTCGCAGAACCGGGACCGCTCCGAACACGGTGTTCGTCACGTCCCGCGACGCCCAGCGCCGAATCAGTCGTGGAACCGGTTCCTGTGGTCCGTTCACAATGTATGAACGCGGCGGGGGCGACGGCAGCGTGGTTAACTCCTCGTTAGGAAATTGCGCGGCATCTTCCCGATCAGACGCGAGCGGCCCCGAGCCGGTCGCGCTGGTCGGGAGAGTTGCCATGTTGTCCAGCCGCGTTGCCTTTGAGAATGACGTCTGCCCCGTCGGCGACGAACTGCTCGGAAGCCTGTATCGCGCCAGCGAACATGGTCTTCCCCAACTGGTGGATTCGGTGTCGTCGGACGTGCGCGCCATGCTGGCGCTGTTCTGCTACCGCCGCGCCCATCTTCACTCCATGAGCCTCGCCATCGCCGCCACCTGCAGCGAGCGCGATCTGGTGGAGCAGGGCGGCATCGTCGGATCGACGCTGTTCGCGCTGTCGCGGCAGGCGCAGGCGCCGGCGGCGTCCGCGCCCGCGTCCAGCGGCCGCCGCGCCATCACGCTGTCCACCAAGCCGCTCGGTGCCTTCGTGCCCATCGATGACGATCTCGACGACGACAGCGAAGCGGACACGATCGCAGCGGACGCCGCCACCGCCTGATCTCAGGCCGGATTGCTTGGCGCCAGCGCGGCGAGGCCGAAGCGCCGCCGCGCCATGGTGCATTCCGGGTCGCCCGGCATGCAGGTACGGCACACCTCCGGCCGCATCGCGTAGATCGTGCAGGCCACGCTGTCCCCGATCCGCCCCGTCAGCGCCGCGCAGCGGTCACCGTCGCAGCGCATGCCCGACATCCGGTCGTTGACCAGCGCCGCCGGAATGAGGTCGAGCGCCGCGTCGTCCTCGGTGGTGAAGCGCGGCCAGTTGCTGGAATAGGCGCAGCACGCGCCGCAGCTCTGGCAGGGGTTGTCGGTCGCAGTCATGGGCGCCTCAGGACTTTCCCCGCAGGATCTTGAAGGTGGCGTTGGCGCGGGCGCAGGGCTTGCCGTCGGCGGTGATGAAGCTCTGCGCGAAGCACAGCGAGCCGCCGGCCCTGACGAAGCCGGTCTCGACCGCGAGCCACTGGCCGACATGGGCCGAACCGAGATAGTCCACCGACAGGTTGACGGTGACGAGCCCATCTGCGGCATCGTCGGCCTTGAGGCGGCAGCTCAGCCCCATGGCGTTGTCGGCGAGCGAGGCGATCAGGCCGCCATGGACAAGACCGCGCGCATTGGTGTGCGGCTCGGCGAGGCGCAAGGCGAGGATCACCGCGTCCGCCGTCTGTTTGGCATAGATCGGTTCCCACGGACCCGTGAACGGGCTGTGCCGGGTATGGCGCGCGAAGCCTGCGGGAATGTCGGCCGTGTCCATGCGTCGGTCTTTCTGTGGCGGGTTCGATTCTTGCTCAGCATAAGGCGTCGGTGCAGCGGCTTCATGGCCGATCAAAGTTTGAAACAGCCCCGGCAGACAGTTTGAAACGCGCAGGCCGGCGCGGCGGGACAATGGGTCATACCAATGACCGGTACGGAACCCATTGCAAATGGTCGCCGACTTCTATCTGAATGGCGGCGGCTTCGGGTTCGATGCTGCGCCGCAAAAGCAGCCGGCCGGGCTCATGGGTGGCGTCGATGCGTGATCATCGGGCACGGCGTCTGAAACGTGACAGAGTTGTCTGGGAGGATTGAATGAGGAAACTGAACTGGACTGCCGTGGTGCTCGCGGCCTCGGTCGCACTGCCCGGCGCGGTGACGGCTGCCTCTGCGCAGGACATCACCATCGGCGTCAGCGTCAGCGCCACCGGCCCGGCCGCGGCGCTCGGCGTGCCCGAGAAGAACGCGCTGGAGTTCGTCCCCAGCGAGATCGGCGGCGCCAAGCTCAAGATCATCGCCCTCGACGATGCGGGCGATCCCACCAACGCCACCACCAATGCGCGGCGCTTCGTCACCGAATCCAAGGCCGACATCCTGATCGGCTCGTCGGTGACGCCGCCGTCGATCGCGATCTCCACCGTCGCCAACGAGGTCGGCGTGCCTCATTTCAGCCTCGCGCCGATGCCGATCACCGACGCGCGCGCGAAGTGGACCGCGGTGATGCCGCAGCCGGTGCCGATCGTGGGCAAGGTGCTCTACGAGCACATGAAGAAGAACAACGTGAAGACCGTGGGCTATATCGGCTTCTCGGATTCCTACGGCGACCTCTGGCTCAACGACCTCAAGTCGCAGACCGCGAAGATGGGCGGCATCACCGTGGTGGCGGAGGAGCGTTACGCCCGTCCGGACACTTCGGTCACCGGCCAGGTGCTGAAGCTCATGGCCGCCAACCCCGACGCCATCCTGGTCGGCGGCTCGGGCGCAGGCGCGGCGCTGCCGCAGAGCGAACTGCGCAGCCGCGGCTACAAGGGACTGATCTACCAGACCCACGGCGCGGCGGCGATCGACTTCATCCGCATCGCCGGTCCCGCCGCGGAAGGCGTGATCATGGCGGCCGGTCCGGTGATGGCGCCGGAAGGCCAGGCCGACAGCGCGCTGACCAAGAAACCGGGCCTCGCGCTCAACGCCGCCTATGAAGGCAAATACGGCGCCCACACCCGCAGCCAGTTCGCTGGCCACATGTACGACGCCTTCGAGGTGCTCAAGCGCATCATCCCGGTGGCGCTCAAGACCGCCAAGCCCGGCACGCAGGAATTCCGCGAGGCCATCCGCCAGGCGCTGCTGACCGAGCGCGAGATGCCGGCGAGCCAGGGCGTCTACAACTTCACGGAGAAGGATCGCTTCGGCACCGACGACCGCTCGCGCATCCTGCTGACGGTGAAGAACGGCAAGTTCGAGCTGCTCAAGTAAGCGGCGAACCCGCTGTGCGCTTTCAAATGCCCGGCCTCGCGCCGGGCATTTTCGTTGGCGGCCTGTTGGCCGCGGCGTCAGGCGAGGCCCATGACGGCGATGCCGTCGGCCTTGCCGCGGATGCCGTGGACGCCGAGATCGCGCAGCCGCACCGGCGGCGCGGTCGTGAAGCGGTCGACCGCCGCGCGTGACATCACAAAGCCGCCTTCCACGGCCCGGCTGAGTTCTTCCAGCCGGGCGGCGGTGTTCATGACGTCGCCGTTGAACACGATGGCGCGCTTGATGTCGCCGATTTCGCCGACGATGACCGGGCCGAAATGCAGGCTGCCGCGAATGCGCGGCGCGACGCCGAATTCCTTTTCGAACCGGCCTTGCAGCCGTTGCAGGCTGTCGCGCATGGCGAGAAAACAGCGCAGCGGCCGGCAATCCACCGCGCCGGCGGAGGCTGGCCAGGTGACGATGATCTCGTCCCCGACATAGTTCAGGACCTCGCCCCGATAGTCGATCACCGCGCCGGTCAGGGTGCGAAAGGTTTTATCGAGAAAGCGATGGATGCCGAGGCCGCCGAGGCGTTCGGCAAGGGTCGTCGATCCCGCGATATCGACGAACAGAACGAACCGGCTTTCCTCGACCGGCGTGTGGTAGCGCCCGGTGAGCAGATGAAGAAACGCGCGCGGGCCGATAATGTTGGAAATGGCGAACAGCAGGTTCAGCGCAACCGCAAACACCGCCGAGAAGACGATAGGCGTCCACACATCCTGACCGGGCTCGCGCGTCTGGCCGGCGATCAGGGCGCCGAGGTCGAAATACTGCAGCGGAATGATCACCGCCGCGTAGAACGCGCTGCGGATCGCGAGGCTTGCGCTGAACGGCAGGCTTCCCAGCCAGTCCCGCAGCGGTCCCGAGGCCGCGAGGAATTCGAACGTGCCGATCGCGCCGCTGATCAGCAGCCCGTAAGTGATGCCGACAAGAAATTGCTGGGGCGAAAACCCGACATGCACGGCAATGAAGAGGATTCCGCCCAGCATTCCGGTGCCGAGAATGGCCGCGAAAAAGCGCAGCTTTCGCTCGGATCGCGCATCCATCACCGCAAGGTCTCCGCATCAAGATATGGCCGCAGACACTATCGGCCAGAGCTTGCCGATCCACAACATGGACGGTGTCGTCCCCGCGCGGGTGGCGACCCGGACTCCCTGTCGATGTTGTTGACACGATGTTCGCCATCCGTCTGACCAGATGGCGCAGGGGTGATGGGTCTCCGCCTGCGCGGGGATGACCGATGGATGTGACCCTACCGCGCGTCGTCGCCGCCGTGCTGGAAGCCGAGATAGCTCGCCACCACGCGCGGGTCGCCGCCGATCTCCGCCGCCGTGCCGCTCATGATGAATTCGCCCAGCTCCATCACATAGGCGCGGTCGGCGATCTCCAGCGCCGCGCGGGCGTTCTGCTCCACCAGCAGGATCGAGACCCCGGCCTGCTTCAGTTCGCCGATGGTGCGGAAGATGTCGGCGACGATCAGCGGCGCGAGGCCGAGGCTCGGCTCGTCGAGCATCAGGAGTTTCGGATGGCTCATCAGGGCGCGGCCCATGGCCAGCATCTGCTGCTCGCCGCCGGACAGCGTGCCGGCGAGCTGGGTGCGCCGCTCCTTCAGCCGCGGAAACAGCGCGTAGACGCGCTCCTGCTCGCGTGCGGCCTTGGCGCGGGGCACGCGGAAGCCGCCGAGCTGCAGGTTGTCCTCCACCGTCATGGTGCCGAACAGCTCGCGATGCTCGGGCACGAGGCACAGGCCGGCGGCGACGCGATCCTCGATGTCGAGACGGGTGATGTCGCGGCCGGCGAAGGCGACGCGGCCGCTCACGGGCAGGATGCCCATGATGGCGTTGAGCAGCGTCGTCTTGCCCGCGCCGTTGGCGCCGATGATGGTGACGATCTCATCGGCGCCGACGCTGAGCGTGGCGTTGCGCACCGCCTCGACCTTGCCGTAGGAGATGCCCGCGCCGGCGACCGACAGCAATGCCGCATTCATGCCGCGCCTCCGAGATAGGCCTTGATCACGTCGGGGTTGCTGCGGATCTGCGCCGGGGTGCCTTCGGCGATCCGTGTGCCGAACTCCAGCACCACGATGCGGTCGGCGATATCCATCACGAAGCCCATGTCGTGCTCCACCAGCAGCACCGACATGCCTTCGCCGCGCAACTGGCGCAGCAGCGCCGCGAGCTTCTGTTTCTCCATGTGGCGCAACCCGGCGGCGGGCTCATCAAGCAGCAGCAGCATCGGATCGACACACAGCGCGCGGGCGATCTCGACGATGCGCTGCTGGCCGAGCGACAGGCTACCGGCGGGCTGGTGCATCTGGTCGCCGAGGCCGACGCGGGCGATCTGGCGGGCGGCCTCGGCGAGCAGCCCGGCCTCGTCGGCGCGGTCGAGCCGCAGCATGCTGGCGATCGCCCCGGCACGGCCGCGCAGATGCGCGCCGATGGCGACGTTCTCCAGCACGCTCATGTCGGGCACGAGCTTGACGTGCTGGAAGGTACGCGCCACGCCGAGCCGCGCGATCTGCTGCGGGGCGGCGTTCTCGACGTTGCGGCCCAGCACCGTGATCGCGCCGCCGCTGGCGCGCAGCACGCCGGTGATGAGGTTGAAGGTGGTGCTCTTGCCGGCGCCGTTGGGGCCGATCAGGGCGACGATCTCGCGCGCGCCGACGCTGAACGACACGTCGTTGACCGCGACCACGCCGCCGAACTGCTTGCGCGCGCGCTGGATGTCGAGCAGCACCTGCACGCCGGCGTCGGGCTTGGCACGCGGCGGCAGCGCCGCGCCCGGTTGCGGCGTCCGCGGCGTCCCAGCCGGCAGCAGCGCGGCGAGGCGCGGCCACATGCCGCCGGGCGCAATCTGCAGCAGCACCACCAGCAGGATGCCGAACACCACGGTTTCGAGCTGCATCGAGCCGGGGAACACCAGCGGCAGCGTGCTCTGCAAGATTTCCTTGAGCACGATGACGATGCCCGCGCCCAGCACCGCGCCCCAGACATAGCCCGCGCCGCCGACCACGGCGATGAACAGGTATTCGATGCCGGCGCCGAGGCCGAACGGCGTCGGGTTCACCGCGCGCTGGAAGTGGGCGTAGAGCCAGCCGGACAGGCCCGCCAGCACCGCGGCATAGATGAACACCAGCAATTTGGCGCGCGCGGTTTCGACGCCGAAGGCTTCGGCGGCGACGTGGCCGCGCCGCAGCGCGCGGATGGCGCGCCCGGTGCGCGAGTCGAGCAGGTTGATGGTCAGCAGCGCGCACACGATCACCGCGAACCAGATGGCGAAATAGATGGTGCCGGGATCGGTGAGGCGCAGCGTGCCGACCGACAGCGGCGGGATGCCGCCGATGCCGTCGTTGCGGCCGAGGAATTCCAGCTTGCTGAACAGGTAGAACAGGCTGAGCCCCCAGGCGATGGTGCCGAGCGGCAGGTAATGGCCGGACAAGCGCACGGTCATCAGGCCGAGCACCACGGCGGCGAGGCCGGCGACGATCAGCGCCAGCGGCAGCGTCAGCCACGGCGACAGCCCGTAGGAGGTGGTCAGCACCGCGGTGGTGTAGGCACCGAAGCCGCAGAACGCCGCCTGGCCGAAAGAGGTCAGGCCGCCGACGCCGGTCAGCAGCACGAGGCCCATCGCCACCAGCGCCGCCAAGCCGATATTGTCGAGCAGGACGATCCAGAACGGCGGCATCCCCGGAATGAAGGGGAGGCCCGCCATCACCAGCGCGAATATGATCATGGCCCGGCGCTGCGTCATTTAATCGTTCTCCTCCTCGACCTCGGGAGAGGCGAGCGAGCGCAGCACCAGCACCGGCAGCAGCAGCGTGAAGACGATGACTTCCTTGTAGTTGCTGGCGTGAAACGAGGAGAACGCCTCGACGATGCCGACGACGAGCGCAGCCGCCGCGGTCAGGGGGTAGCTGACGAGGCCGCCGATGATGGCGGCGACGAAGCCCTTGAGGCCGATCAGGAAGCCGGTGTCGTAATAGATCGTGGTGATCGGCGCGATCAGGATGCCGGAGATGGCGCCGATCACGGCGGCGAGGCCGAACGCGATCTGTCCCGACAGCGAGGTGCGGATGCCGACGATGCGCGCGCCGAGCCGGTTCACCGCGGTGGCGCGCAGCGCCTTGCCGTACAGCGTATAGCCGAACAGCAGCCACAGCCCGACGATCAGCGCCACGGTGATGGCGTAGATGCCGAGGCTCTGGCCGGTGAAGCGCAGCGGCCCCACTGTCACGGCGGCGGCCGAGATCGCCGGGCCGCGCAGGCCCTCCGGTCCGAAGAAGGCGAGGCCCAGTCCCTGCAGGGCGAGATGGATGCCGACCGAGGCGATCAGCAGCACCAGCACCGAAGCGTGGGCGATCGGCTGATAGGCAATGCGGTAGAGATACAGCCCGATCGGGGCCACGATCACCACCGACAGCACGAAGTTGACCGCGACGCCGTTGTCGCGGCCGGCGAGCAGCGCGGTCACGCCCCAGATCGCCAGCGGCAACGCGATGTTGAGAGCGGCGGAGCGCAGCACCATGCGCGGGTGCAGCACATTGCGTCCGGCGATCATGTCGAAGACGAAGGCGATCGCGCCCATGCCGAGCGCGAGCAGCGCCGTGCCCGGCATCCGGCCCGAGGCCAGCACCGCATAGGTCAGCGCGCCGTAGGTGATGAACTCGCCCTGCGGGATCAGGATGACGCGCGTCACCGCGAAGACCAGCACCAGCGCGAGGCCGAGCAGCGCGTAGATCGCGCCGTTGGTGATTCCGTCCTGGAGCAGGAACAGAAGGATCGTGCTGTCCAAGGCGTCCCCTCTACGTCGCTTTCTCAAGGCCGGAGGACGATGGCCGCGGTGCCCCGGCTAACGGGACGAGGGGTGAGAACCGCCATCCTGTCGGGATTTTGATAACGGCTATCGCACCCAAGCTCAAGGCGTGATCGGGCCGCGGAGGGAGCCGGCGGCGTGGAGGCCGCGCCTGTTGCGCCTCGCCGCGACGGTGGCCAAGGCCGGCCGCGCTGGTGATCATGAGGTGGCCTGAGTGGATTTCGTTTGGCTGAGCCGGAAACCTGAAACGCGGACGAGGTTTGAGTCCCACCTCTCCCGTGGGGAGAGGTGGAGAAAGGACAGCGTTTCCGTCAAATTGGGGCCTGTCGCAAAGTCTGATTCAACCGCGTTGAATCAGGCCAGTCGTTTGTCTTTTTGTTTGAGGGTAATCCTTTTCCGACCCGAAGGGCTGCGAAGCGCAAACCGGCTCTCGCTTTTCGGGATTGTCCCTTACGGGTCCACCAGGATGACGCGGACGTCGTTGACGTTGGTCAGCGTCGGGCCGGTGTGGACGAGGTCGCCGGTGATGGCGAAGAACGCGGTGGCGTCGTTGTCGGCGAGATAGGTGGCCGGGTCGAGCGTCAGCTCGCGCATTTTGGCGAAGGTGCGCGCGTCGAGCATCGCGCCGGCGGGATCGGAGGCGTCGCCCGCGCCGCCATCGGCGCCGTCGGTGTCGGCGGCCAGCGCGCAGATGCCCTCGGTGCCGGCGAGCTGCGCCGCGAGCGCCAGCACGTATTCCTGATTGGGGCCGCCGCGCCCCTGGCCGCGCACCGTCACCGTCAGCTCGCCGCCGGAGACGATGGCGAGCCGGCGGCCCTCGGCGCGCGCCTTGATCGCGATCGCGGCATGAGCGGCGGCGACGTCGCGCGCCTCGCCCTCGCAGTCCGCGCCGAGGTCGAGCACCTCGTAGCCCGCGTTCCGCGCGACCTTGATGGCGGCGTCGAGGGATTCGCGCGGCCGCGCGATGATCCTGAATTCGGCGCGCGCGAACGGCGCGTCGCCGGGATTGCAGCTCTCATTACGCGGATCGTCGAGGGCGGCGATGACGGCGGCGTCGGCTTTGATGCCGTAGCGCGCGACGATGGCGCGGGCGTCGGCCAGCGTGGTCGGGTCCGGCACCGTGGGCCCGGAGGCGATGGTGGCGGGATCGTCGTGCGGCACGTCGGAGATCGCCAGCGTCACGATCTGCGCCGGCGCGGCGGCGCGGGCGAGCCGGCCGCCCTTGATGCGGGAGAGATGCTTGCGCACCGTGTTCATCTCGCCGATCGGCGCGCCGGAGCGCAGCAGGCTTTTGTTCATTGCCTGCTTCTGCGCGAACGACACGCCCTCGGCGGGCGCGACCCAGTTGGCCGAGCCGCCGCCGGAAATCAGCGCCAGCACCAGATCGTCGGCGGTGGCGGCGGCGGCGAGATCGAGGGTACGGCTCGCGGCTTTCAGCCCGGCCTCGTCCGGCACCGGATGGCCGGCCTCGATCACCTCGATGCGCCGGGTCGGCACGCCGTGGCCGTGGCGGGTGGTGGCGAGGCCCGACAGCCGCGCCGGATCGAGACCGAGCTCGTCGAGATAATGATGCTCGGCGGCGCGGGCCAGCGCGCCGGCGGCCTTGCCCGCGGCGAGGCAGATGATGCGCCCGCGCGGCGGCGGCGGCAGGTGCCGGCCCAGGATGCGGTCGGGATGGGCGGCGGCGACGGCGGCGTCGAACATCGCGCGCAGCAGGGGGCGTCTGTCGGTCATCGTGTCATGGTCCGGCCTCGGGCAGGCGACAGACATGACACGAACGCCCGCGCAATAAAAGACCCTCCGCGACGGCGTCGCGGAGGGTGGATGAGGATGCGCCGCGCCGGCTTCGGCGCGGCCTCGCGGCTAGCCGCTGACGCCGCCGCTGAAGACCGGGCCGAACAGCTCCCAGCGCTCGCCCTTCAGGCGCATCATCTGCAACTGGTCGATGGGCGCGAAGTCGGTCGGGCTGGTGTTGAGGGTGATGCCGGGCAGCAGCATTTCAAGCGGCACGCCCTTCATGCTGGCGGCCTGCTTCATCACGTTGGCGCGGGTGAGGTCGTCGCCACAGGCCTTGAGCACGTGCACCAGCGTCTGCGCGGAGGAGTAGCCGAATGTCACCGAACTGTCGGCGCGGTTGGCGTCCGGCATGTATTTGGCGAGGAAGGCGTCGAAGTTCTTCACCCCCGGATCGTTCTTCCACTGCGGGTCGGTCGGATCCTTGCCGTAGGTCGCCGAGATGATGCCCTGGGCGTTGTCGAATCCCGCCGGCTTGACCACCGAGCCGATGGAGGAGGCGACGTTGTTGAGGATGAACAGCGGCTTCCAGCCGAGCTCGGCGACCTTCTTGATCGACTGCGCGCCGAATTTCGGCGTGGTGATGCTGATGAAGGTGTCCGCGCCCTTCGATTTGAGCGCCACGATCTGGGAATCGATGGTGGGCACCGAGGTCTCGTAGGGTTCTTCCGCGACGATCATGGTGGCGGCCTTGGCGCCGAGGCCGTCTTTCACGCCCTTGAGCAGATCCTTTCCGAAGTCGTCGTTCTGATAGAGGATGCCGATCTTGGCGTTGGGCTTCTCCTTCAGCAGGAACTTGGCGTAGATGCGGCCCTCGCTCTGGTAGTTGGGCTGCCAGCCCATGGTCCAGGGAAAGTCCTTCGGGTCGTTCCATTTGGTGGCGCCGGTGGCGACAAACAGTTGCGGCACCTTCTTGGCGTTCATGTATTTCTGAATCGCCGAATTGGATGGCGTGCCGAGCGAGTTGAAGATCAGCAGCACCTCGTCGCTTTCGACGAGCTTGCGCGCCTGCTCCACCGCTTTCGGCGGCGAGTAGCTGTCATCGTAGCTGATGAAGTTGATCTTGCGGCCGTTGATGCCGCCCTCGGCATTGATCTTGTTGAAGTAGGCGGCCTGGGTCTTGCCGATGGTGCCATAGGCGGAGGCCGGTCCGCTGTAGGGCATGATGTTGCCGACCTTGATTTCGGTGTCGGTCGCGCCGGGATCGTATTTCTTTTGTGCCAAGGCGTGGCCGCCCGTTACGGCAAGGGCGGCGATGGCGATGGAAGCGGCGGTCAGCCGCGGCGTCAGTCTCTGCATTCGGATTGCTCCCTCGGTGGTGTGTGTTTCCTCGTGGTCGTGTTCGATCGGGGCTCTTGGCGGCCCGCTGTTATTCAATACCTTTTGCCGGCCCTGTTCAACGAAAAGCCCCCCGCGACAGGGTCGCGGGGGGCTCGGATGACACATGGCTGCGGCAGCGCGACCTAGCCGCCCATGCCGCCGTCGATGGTCGGGCCGATCAGCTCGTACTTGTCGCCCTTGAACTGCATGATGCGGAGCTGGTCGATCGGATAGAAATCGGTCGGGCTGGTGTTGATCTTGACGCCGGGCAGCAGGGTGTCGGGCGTGAAGTCCTTGAGGTTGGCCGCCTGCTTCATGATGTTCTCGCGGGTCAGGTTGTCGCCGGCCTGCTTGAGCACCTGAACCATGGTCTGGGCCTGGCCGTAGCCGTAGACCACCGAGCCGTCGGTCTTGTTCATCTCCGGCGCGTATTTGGCGAGAAAGGCGTAGAATTTCTTCATGCCCTCGTCGTTGTCCCACTGCGGATCGGCGCCGTCCTTGGCGTAGGCCGCGGACATGATGCCCTGCGCATTCTCGAAGCCGGCGGGCTTGAGCACGCTGCCGACCGAGGCGCCGACGTTGCTCTGGAAGTAGGTCGGCTTCCAGCCGAGTTCGGCGGCCTTCTTGATCGCCTGGGCGGCGAATTTCGGCGTGGTGAACGAGAAGAAGGTATCGGCGCCCGATGCCTTCAGCTTGATGATGTGGGAGTCGATGGTCGGCTCCGACACCTCATAGCTTTCCTCGGCGATGATCTGCGACGCCTTGGCGCCGAGACCGTCCTTGAGGCCCTTCAGCATGTCTTTGCCGAAGTCGTCGTTCTGATAGAGGATGCCGATCTTGGCGTCCGGCTTGTTGGCGAGGAGGTGCTTGGCGTAGACGCGGGCCTCGCTCTGGTAGGCCGGCTGCCAGCCCATGGTCCAGGGGAAGTCCTTCGGATCGCCGAACTTGGTGGCGCCGGTGGCGACGAACAGCTGCGGCACCTTCTTGGCGTTGAGATACTTCTGGATCGCCGAGTTCGACGGCGTGCCGAGCGGGCCGAACACCAGCAGCACCTCGTCGCTTTCGACGAGCTTGCGCGCCTGCTCCACCGCCTTCGGCGGCGAGTAGCCGTCGTCGTAGGAGATGAACTTGATCTTGCGGCCGTTGATGCCGCCCTGATCGTTGATCATCTTGAAGTAGGCTTCTTCCATCTTGCCGATGACGCCGTAAGCGGAGGCGGGGCCGCTATAGGGCATGATGTTGCCGATCTTGATCTCGGTGTCGCTCGCGCCGGTGTCGTACTTCTTCTGAGCGAAGGCGCTGCCGCCGGTCATCACGAGGGCGGCGAGGGCCGAGGCCGCCGCGACGTTGAAGTTGCGTTTGGTGAAGGACATTCTCTCTCCTCAGGCTTTTGTGTCGTATGCTTGCGTCAGGTCTTGGTGGATTTGCTGATCATGGTTTCGAGATAGCGGGCGACCTGCCTTGCGCCGTGCGGCATCAGGAAGATCACGCCGAACAGAATCACGCCGAATACGGCGCCGGAAAGGCCCTTGGAGATGCCCTCGGCGATATTCGGCACGAACACGATGAAGGCCGCGCCGACCAGCGAGCCCGGCAGCCAGCCGACGCCGCCGACCACCATGCCGACGAAGATGGCGATGGCGAGCTGGATGGTGAAGCTGTCGGGAGCGACGAACTGCACCACGATGGCGCCGAGCGCGCCGGCGATGCCGGTGAACGCCGCGCTGATGCCGAACGCCAGCGTCTTGTAGAGCGGCAGGTCGACGCCCATGGCGGAGGCCGCGATCTGGTTGTCGCGGATCGCCATCATGGCGCGGCCGGAGCGTGACCGCAGCAGGTTGACCGACAGCACGTAGATCACCGTGGAGACGAACAGGGTGAAGTAGTACAGCCACATGTCCTGCGACATCTTGAGGCCGAACGGCGCATCCGGCTTGGTGATGACGAGGCCCTGCACGCCGCCGGTCCAGTGCTCGAACACGCCGAGCTTGAGCAGTTGCGGCATCGCCACCGCCAGCGCGAAGGTGGCGAGCGCGAGATACACGCCCGACAGCCGCAGCGCCGGAAAGCCGAACAGGAAGCCGAAGATGAAGCAGACGATCGCCGCCGCCGGCAGCGTCAGCGCGTAGTTGACGCCGAAGTTCTCCATCAGGATGCCGGCGGTGTAGGCGCCGACCGCGTAGAACGCGCTCTGGCCGAGCGAGAACTGGCCGCTGCCGCCGGTCAGGAGGTTGAGCGCAAGGATGGCGAGGGCGTAGATCAGCACCATCGTCATCTGGAAGATGATGAAGTTCTTCACGAACAGCGGGGTGATCACGAGTGCGGCGAAGATCACCATCATGGCGATGACGCCGGTCGAGTTCGACTTCGCTGCGGGGGCCGCGGCCGCCGCGGGCCGGGAAGCGGTTTGCTGGACTGTGCTCATGTTAAACTCGCTGCACGATTTTGCGGCCGAACAGACCGGAGGGTTTGATGACAAGCACGCCGATGATCAGCGCCAGCGCGATCGGCAGTTTCAGTTCGTTGCCGATGCCCGGGATGTAGGTGCCGACCAGGTTCTCGAAGACGCCGACCAGGAAGCCGCCGACCACCGCGCCGAGCGGCGAGGTGAGGCCGCCGAGCACCGCCGCCGCGAAGCCGTACAGCAGGATGCCGCCCATCATGTTGGGTTCGAGGAACACCACCGGCGCGATCAGCATGCCGGCGATGGCGCCGATGGCGCTCGCCATGCCCCAGCCGAGCGCGATCATCCAGCTCGTGTTGATGCCGACGAGCCGCGCTGATTCCGGCAGCGAGGCGGCCGCGCGCATGGCGAGGCCGACCCGGGTGAAGCGGAAGAACACGAACAGCAACAGCAGCAGCAGCAGGGTGACGCCGATCATCCCCGCCTGATGGGTGGAGATGAGCTGGCTGCCGAGGAACGCCGAGGAGCCGAACGGCGAGGGGAACTGCTTGATGGTGAAGTCCCAGGTCAGGCCCGCGACGCTGTTGAGAATGGCGAACAGCGCGATGAAGCCCGCGACCTGCGCCAGCACCGGCGCGTTGGTGAGGGGCTTGAACAGCGCGCGCTCGATGGCGATGCCGCCGGCGAAGGAGATGACGAGCGTCAGCAGGAAGGCGGGCCAGAAGCCGAGACCCCACTGCATCAGTTGCCAGGCGATGAAGGTGGAGAACATCGCCATTTCGCCCTGGGCGAAGTTCAGGTGGTCGATCGCCTGGTAGATCATCACCACCGCGAGCGCCATGCAGGCGTAGATCGCGCCGGTGGCGATGCCGGCCAGGACTTGATTGATAAACAGTTCCATGACCGGTCCCTCAATACCCGAGATAGGATTTGCGGATGTCTTCGTTGCTGGCGATTTCGCTTGCGGTGCCCGCCATCACGATCCGTCCGGTTTCGATCACATAGGCTCGCTGCGCGATTTCGAGCGCGAGCTGGGCGTTCTGCTCCACCACCAGGATCGAGACCTTGTCCTCGCGGTTGATCTTGCCGAGGATGCCGAACAGGTCGCGCACGATCAGCGGCGCGAGGCCGAACGACGGCTCGTCGAGCAGCATCAGCCGCGGCCGCAGCATCAGCGCGCG
The DNA here is from genome assembly GCA_020544565.1 of Bradyrhizobiaceae bacterium. Taxonomy (GTDB): domain Bacteria; phylum Pseudomonadota; class Alphaproteobacteria; order Rhizobiales; family Xanthobacteraceae; genus Afipia. The sequence continues at coordinate 2,744,496 of CP078014.1, read as the reverse complement.
GGCGACCGCCAGCATCTGCTGCTCGCCGCCGGACAGCGTGCCCGCCTGCTGGGCGTGGCGCTGCTTGAGCACCGGAAAGTGCGCGTACATGCGCTCGATGTCGCCGGCGATGGCGCGGGTGTCCTTGCGCGAGATGGCGCCGAGCTGCAGGTTCTCCTCCACCGTCATGTTGGTGAAGGTGCCGCGGCCCTGCGGCACGTGGGCGATGCCGAGGCGCACCACGCTTTCGGTGGACTTGCCGAGCAGCGGCTTGCCGTCGAACTCGACGCCGCCGGTGGCGCGCACCATGTTGCAGATCGCGCGCAGCGTCGTGGTCTTGCCGGCGCCGTTGGCGCCGAGCAGGGTGGTGACGGTGCCCTCGTCGAGCGAGAATTCGAGGCCGTGCAGCGCCTGCACCTGGCCGTAATAGGCACGAAGATCCTTGATCGCGAGCAGCGTCATGCGTCCTTGCTCCCCAGATAGGCTTTGATGACGTCGGGGTTGGACTGCACCGCGGCCGGCGTGCCTTCCGCGAGCTTCTTGCCGAAGTTCAGCGCGACCACATGGTCGGCGATCTTCATCACCAGTCCCATGTGGTGCTCGACCAGCAGCACCGTGATGTTGCGCTCGTCGCGGATGCGGCAGATCAGGTCGCCGAGCACGTAGACTTCCTCGTGGTTGAGGCCGCCGGCGGGCTCGTCGAGCAGCAGGATCTTCGGTTCGGCGGCGAGGGCGCGGCCCAGTTCGACGCGCTTCTGGGTGCCGAACGGCAGGCCGGCGACCTCGCGGTCGGCGACCTCGTGCAGGTCGAGATAGGTCAGGATCTCGTCCACTTTCGCGTTGAGCCCGCGCTCCTCGCGGCGCACCCACGGCAGCTTCAGCGCGTCGCTGACCACGTCGCTGTTGGTGCGGCAGTGGCCGCCGATGCGGATGTTGTCGCGCACGGTGAGGCGCGGAAACAGCGCGACGTTCTGGAACGTCCGGCCGATGCCGATCTCGGCGATCTTGGACGGCTTGCGGCTGAGAATGCTCGCGCCTTCCATCAGGATGTCGCCGCGGCTCGGCTGATAGAGCCGGCTCAGACAGTTGAACAGGGTGGTCTTGCCGGCGCCGTTCGGGCCGATCAGCCCGAGAATCTGGCCCTGCATCATGTCGAAAGACACGCCGTTCAATGCAATGATGCCGCCGAACACGACGCTGACGTCGTGAACTGCAAGCAGCGGGCGTTGCCCCGCAGCCTGTGCCTGCATCATTTGCCGCTATTCCGGCGGACGCGGGGTGCGCCCGCTCCGTTCATGGCGCGCCGCTGGCGGCTACCTGATCCCCTCGATAACACGTGCAACTTTCCCTCCTGACGATTTCATCTTCCTTGTGTCGGATTTGGCTTTGTTGTTGTTATTATTGGATAGTTTCTGCGTATCGTGAGCGGCGCCGCCGGTCATCGCGATCTCGATGCTCCTGACCATCGCGACCAGGCGCGGGCCGATATCGTTGAGCAGAAGATCCTCGCTGAACTTGAAAGCCGGCGCGCCGCAGTTGAAGGCGTAGGGCCCGGTGCCGTCATTGAGCCTGAGCGCGACGCCCGCGGCATGAATGTCGTTGTGCCATTCGCCGGCGGAGATGGCGAAGCCGTGTTTGGCCACGGTTTCGCCCGAGCGGATGATGCCGTCGCGGACCTTCGGCCAGTTGGCGCCGACATGCTCCCGGATCTCGTCCATCAGCGCCTCGCGCTCGTCCGGCGCCAGCGCCCACAGATAGGCGCGGCCCATCGCCGTGGTTGCGATCGGCACCTTGGAGCCGACATCGAGCAGCACGCCGACGGTGAGTTCGCTGCGGCTCTGGCCGAAATAGATCATGCTGAGGCGGTCGCGCGCGCCGATGGCGACGGCGCCGCCGGTCTCGCGCATCAACTGGTCGCGATAGGGGTCGGAGACGTGGCGGATGCCCATGTTGGCGAGCGCGGAATAGCCGAGCGCCATCGCCGCCGGCGCGAGCTGGTATTTCTCGAAGCGCGGCACCGGTGTCAGATAGCCGAGCTTGGTCAGCGTGTAGGTCAGGCGCGAAATCGTCGGCTTCGGCAGGTTGGTGCGCGCGGCGATTTCCTGGTTGCCGAGCAGTCCGTCGCTCGGCCGGAACGCGCGCAACACGTCGAGTCCGCGCGAGAGCGCGACGACGAAACTGCGATCGGTCGCAGATTTCTTTGCTGGCCGTTTCATTGTGTCCGCCGCATGGGAGGGTCTTCGTTGACAAGGGACGTGCTTCAAAATATTCCTCCCGTCAAGATGTGGAATTAAGTTCCGCAGTGCGAAATACAAAACAAGTATTCGAATTCAAGGAGAGTTGAAGGTGAGCGAAGTGGTCAAGGTGGAACGTCATGATGCGGTCGCGATCGTCACGATCGACAGCCCGCCGGTGAACGCGCTGAGCGCGGCAGTGCGCAAGGGCATTCTGGATGGCGTCACCAGCGCCGCCGCCGATCCGCAGGTGCAGGCCATCGTGCTGACCTGCGGCGGCCGCACCTTCGTCGCCGGCGCCGATATCACCGAATTCGGCAAGACGCCGATGCCGCCGAGCCTGCACGACGTCATCGTCGCCATCGAGAATTCGCCGAAGCCGGTGATCGCCGCGATCCACGGCACCGCGCTCGGCGGCGGTCTCGAACTGGCGCTCGGCTGCCACTACCGCGTCGCCGTCAAGGACGCCAGGCTCGGCCTGCCGGAAGTGAAGCTCGGCCTGCTGCCGGGCGGTGGCGGCACCCAGCGCCTGCCGCGCGCGGTCGGCCCGGAAATGGCGGTCAAGATGATCGTCACCGGCGAGCCGATCAGCGCCCAGGACGCGCTCAAGAACGGCCTGATCGAGGAGATCGTCGAGGGCACTCCGGCCGCCGGCGGCGAAGCCTTCGCGCGCAAGGTGGTCGCGGAGAAGCGCCCGCTGCGCCGGCTACGCGACGACGATTCCAAGCTCGCTGCCGCCAAGGCCGACAAGTCGATCTTCACCAACGCGGCGGCTGCGGCAAATAAACGCAATCGCGGCCTGGAGGCTCCGGTCACCGCGGCCGAGGCCGTCAGCCACGCCCTCGACCAGCCGTTCGACCAGGCGCTCAAGACCGAGCGCGAATTGTTCCTCAAGCTGATGAACGGCGATCAGTCCAAGGCGCAGCGCTACGCCTTCTTCGCCGAGCGCGCCGCCGCCAAGGTCGACGGCGTGCCCGAGGGCACCAAGCCGCGCAAGGTCGAGCGCGTCGCCATCATCGGCGCCGGCACCATGGGCGGCGGCATCGCGATGTCGTTCGCCAATGCCGGCATCCCGGTCACCATCATCGAGACCGGGGAGGAGCAGCTCAAGCGCGGCCTCGGCATCATGCAGAAGAACTACGAGGCGACCGCGGCGCGCGGCGGCATTCCGGCCGACGCCCCGGCCAAGCGCATGGCGCTCATCACCGGCGTCGTCGGTCTCGAAAACGTCAAGGACGCCGACCTCATCATCGAGGCGGTGTTCGAAACCATGGCGATCAAGAAAGAGGTGTTCGGCAAGCTCGACCAGTACGCCAATCCCGGCGCGGTGCTCGCCTCCAACACCTCGTATCTCAACATCAACGACATCGCCGACATGACCAAGCGTCCGCAGGACGTGCTTGGCATGCACTTCTTCTCGCCGGCCAACGTCATGAAGCTGTGCGAGATCGTGCGCGGCGCCAAGACCGCGCCGGACGTTCTGATGACGGCGGTGGCGATCGCCAAGCGCATCGCCAAGGTGCCGGTGGTGGTCGGGGTGTGCGACGGCTTCGTCGGCAACCGCATGCTGTCGGCCCGCACCAAGCAGTCCGACAAGCTGCTCTATGAAGGCGCGCTGCCGCAGCAGGTGGACGCCGTGGTCACCAAGTTCGGCATGCCGATGGGTCCGTTCGCCATGGGCGACCTCGCCGGCCTCGACATCGGCTGGCGCTCGCGCCAGGACCGCGGCATCAAGTCGGAGATCGCGGACGCGATCTGCGAGGCGGGCCGCTTCGGCCAGAAGACCGGCAAGGGCTATTACAAGTACGAGCCGGGCTCCCGCTCGCCGCTGCCCGATCCGGAGATCGAGAAGCTGATCGAGGAGACCGTCACCAAGCTCGGCCTCAAGCGCCGTCAGGTCGACGATCAGGAGATTCTCGAGCGCATGGTCTATCCGATGATCAACGAGGGCGCGCGCATCCTCGAGGAGAAGATCGCGGCGCGGCCGAGCGACATCGACGTCGTCTGGCTGTACGGCTACGGCTGGCCGATCTATCGCGGCGGCCCGATGTTCTACGCCGATCTCGTCGGCCTCAAGACGGTGGCGGACCGCCTGTCGTACTACGCCAAGGCGACCAACGATCCGTCGCTGGAGCCGACGCCGCTGCTCAAGCGCCTCGCCGACGAAGGCAAGACCTTCGCGTCGCTGGCCAAGGGCGGATAAGCCTGACAGCGACGGTTCCGGAGCTTCCCGCCCTTCTTCCCCCGCAAGGGGGAGGGGCGCAGATGCCGCGCCCTCGTTGCTTGCACATTTGCTTTTGCTCGCTCATTCTTCGCTGCCCTGAGGCGCGCACATGACCTATCCCGGCGAAAAATATTATCCCGAAGGCGTGCGCTGGGACGCGCCGATCGCGCGCGGCACCCTGCCGGACCTGCTGTCCAGGGCGGCGGCGGATTTCGGGGCGCGCACCGCCATCGAATTTCGCGACCGTCCGATCAGCTACGTCGCCCTGAAGGAGATGGCCGACGCCGCCGCGACCGCGTTCCTGCGCGCCGGCTACGGCAAGGACACCTCGGTCGCGCTGTTTCTCGGCAACACGCCGGACCATCCGGTGAATTTCTTCGGCGCGCTGACCGCCGGCGCGCGCGTGGTGCATCTGAGCCCGCTCGACGGCGAGATCGCGCTGACCCACAAGCTGAAGGATTCCGGCGCCCGCGTCATCGTCACCAGCAATCTGGCGGCGCTGCTGCCCACCGTGCTGAAATTCCTCGACCAGGGCCTCGTGGACCGCGTCATCGTCTGCGAGGACGATACCTGGGGCGCGGTCGGCACGCCGCAGGCGGCGCTTCCGGACAATGCCGCCATCGTCACCTTCAAGGCGTTCGTGAAGGACGCCCAGCCGCCGGCGGCGTGGCCCGCCATCGACCCCGATCAGGTGGCGCTATTGCAATATACCGGCGGCACCACCGGCCTGCCCAAGGGCGCGATGCTCACCCATAGCAACCTCACGTCGGCGGTCTCGATCTACGACGTGTGGAACCTCGGCCCTGACGCCGGGCGCGACGCCGTCCAGCGCGTCATCCTGGTGCTGCCGCTGTTCCACATCTACGCGCTGACGGTGGTGCTGCTGCGCAACCTCAAGAACGGCAACCTGATCTCGCTGCACCAGCGCTTCGACATCGAGGCGGTGATGCGCGACATCGAGGTCAAGCGCGCCACCACGTTCCCCGGGGTGCCGACCATGTGGATCGCCATCGCCGGGCTGCCCGATCTCGACAAGCGCGATCTGTCGTCGCTGGCCTTCGCGGGCTCCGGCGGCGCGCCGCTGCCGGTGGAGGTCGCCAATGTGTTCCAGCGCAAGACCGGCCTCAGCCTCAAGAGCGGCTGGGGCATGACCGAAACCTGCTCGCCCGGCACCAGCCATCCGCCGACGGGGCCGGACAAGCCCGGCTCCATCGGCCTGATGCTGCCCGGCATCGAGATGGACGTGGTCGCGCTCGACGATCCGACGCGGGTGCTGGGCACCGGCGAGACCGGCGAGATTCGCATCCGCGGCCCCAACGTCACCAAGGGCTACTGGCACCGGGAGCAGGAGGCGGCCGAGTATTTCATCGGCGACCGTTTCCTCACCGGCGACATCGGCTACATGGATGCCGACGGCTATTTCTATCTGGTCGACCGCAAGAAGGACATGATCATCTCCGGCGGCTTCAACGTCTATCCGCAGATGATCGAGCAGGCGATCTACACCCATCCCTCGGTGCACGAGGTGATCGTGATCGGCATCCCGGACGATTATCGCGGCGAGGCGGCCAAGGCGTTCATCACCCTGCGCCCCGGCGCCGCGCCTTTCACCATCGAGGACCTGCGCGTGTTTCTTGCCGGCAAGGTCGGCAAGCATGAATTGCCGGCGGCGCTGGAATTCGTTACGGAACTGCCGCGCACCAGCGTCGGAAAACTGTCCCGCCACGAATTGCGCGCCGCCCAGCGCCAGACCACCCAACAACACCCCGCTCAACAACAACCCAAACCTGCAACAGGAGGTCGTCCATGACCGATGCCGTTATCGTTTCCACCGCCCGCACGCCGATTGGCAAGGCCTATCGCGGCGCCTTCAACAACACCGAGGGCGCGACCCTGCTCGGCCACGCCATCGAGCACGCGGTCAAGCGGGCCGGCGTCGATCCGGCGGAGATCGAGGACGTGGTGATGGGCGCGGCCATGCAGCAGGGCGCCACCGGCGGCAACATCGCCCGCAAGGCGCTGCTGCGCGCCGGCCTGCCGGTGACGGTCGCCGGCACCACCATCGACCGCCAGTGCGCCTCCGGCCTGCAGGCCATCGCGCTCGCCGCGCGCTCGGTGCTGTTCGACGGCGTGCAGGTCGCGGTCGGCGGCGGCGGCGAATCGATCAGCCTGGTGCAGAACGAGCACGCCAACACCTTCCACGCGGTCGATCCCGCGCTGAAGGCGATCAAGGGCGAGGTCTACATGGCGATGCTCGACACCGCCGAGGTCGTCGCCAAGCGCTATGGCATCTCGCGCGAGAAGCAGGACGAATATTCCCTGGAGAGCCAGCGCCGCACCGCCGCCGCGCAGCAGGGCGGCCGCTTCAAGGACGAGATCGCGCCGATGGCGACCCAGATGGCGGTCGTCGACAAGGCCACCAAGGAAGTGTCCTACAAGGACATCACCCTGTCGCAGGACGAGGGTCCGCGTCCGGAGACCACCGCCGAGGGTCTCGCCAGCCTGAAGCCGGTGCGCGAGGGCGGCACCGTCACCGCCGGCAACGCCAGCCAGCTCTCGGACGGCGCCAGCGCCACCGTGATCATGAGCGACAAGGAAGCCGCCAAGCGCAACCTCAAGCCGCTCGGCATCTTCCGCGGTTTCGTCGCCGCCGGCTGTGAGCCCGATGAAATGGGCATCGGCCCGGTGTTCGCGATTCCGCGCCTGCTGCAGCGTCACGGCCTCAAGATCGACGACATCGGCATCTGGGAGCTGAACGAGGCGTTCGCGGTGCAGGTGCTGTATTGCCGCGACAAGCTCGGCATCGATCCCGAGAAGCTCAATGTCAGCGGCGGCTCCGTCGCGGTCGGCCATCCCTACGGCATGACCGGCGCGCGCCTCACCGGGCATGTGCTGATCGAGGGCCGTCGCCGCAAGGCGAAGTACGGCGTGGTCACCATGTGCGTCGGTGGCGGCATGGGCGCGGCCGGCCTGTTCGAGATCCTGCAGTAGGAGATCGATACGGCCGTCATTGCGAGCGCAGCGAAGCAATCCAGATCGAATGTGCGGCGAGCGCACACTGGATTGCTTCGGAGCTCACGCTCCTCGCAATGACGATGAATGCGGATAGAATTCGAATTAGATTCTCAGGAGGATCCCATGGATCTCAGTTTCACCAAGGAAGAACTCGCGTTTCGCGACGAGGTGCGGACCTTTTTCAAGGAGAATGTCCCCGCCGGTACGCGCCAGAAGATCGTCGACGGTCGCCACACCTCCAAGCAGGAGCTGGTGGACTGGCAGCGCATCCTCAACAAGAAGGGCTGGGCGGTGCCGCACTGGCCCAAGCAGTATGGCGGCACCGGCTGGACGCCGGTGCAGCAGTACATCTTCCTCGAGGAGTTGCAGTCCGCGCCGGCGCCGTCGCCGCTGCCGTTCGGCGCCAACATGGTCGGTCCGGTGATCTACACCTTCGGCAACGAGGAGCAGAAGAAGTATTACCTGCCGCGCATCGCCAATCTCGACGACTGGTGGTGCCAGGGCTTCTCCGAGCCCGGCTCGGGATCGGACCTCGCCTCGCTCAAGACCACCGCCAAGCGCAAGGGCGACGTCTGGGTCATCAACGGCCAGAAGACCTGGACCACGCTGGCGCAGCACGCCGACTGGATCTTCTGCCTGTGCCGCACCGACCCCGCGGCCAAGAAGCAGTCCGGCATCTCCTTCATCCTGGTGGACATGAAGTCGCGCGGCATCACCGTGCGTCCGATCCAGACCATCGACGGCGGCGCCGAGGTCAACGAGGTGTTCTTCGACGACGTCGAGGTGCCGGTGACCAACCTCGTCGGTGAGGAGAACAAGGGCTGGGATTACGCCAAGTTCCTGCTCGGCAACGAGCGCACCAACATCGCCCGCGTCGGCATGTCGAAGGAGCGCATCCGCCGCATCAAGGATCTCGCCTCCCGCGTCGAGGCCGGCGGCAAGCCGCTGATCGCCGACGACCGCTTCCGCGAGAAGCTGACCGCGGCCGAGATCGAGCTCAAGGCGCTCGAACTGACGCAGATGCGCGTGGTCGCCAATGAAAGCAAGAACGGTCCCGGCAAACCGGACCCGGCGTCCTCGATCCTCAAGATCAAGGGCTCGGAGATCCAGCAGACCATCACCGAGCTTCTGCTCGAGGTGACCGGTCCGTTCGCGATGCCGTTCGCGCCGGAAGACGACAGCCGCAACGAACTGGCGGATTGGGCGACGCAGATCGCGCCGGCCTATTTCAACACCCGCAAGGTCACGATCTACGGCGGCTCCAACGAGATCCAGCGCAACATCATCACCAAGGCGGTGCTGGGGTTGTAAGGGCAGGAGCCTACCATCCGTCATGCCCGGCCTTGTGCCGGGCATCCACGTCTTCCTTTTTTGAAAGTGGGACAAGACGTGGATGGCCGGGACAAGCCCGGCCATGACGAGGCTAGCTTTCGATTCTTAGTCGAGGAACACGGAAATGGATTTTGATTTGTCGGAGGAGCAGCGGCTCCTGAAAGACAGCATCGATGGCCTGTTGGCCAATTCGTATGATTTTGAGCAGCGCAAGAAGTACGGCGCCGAGAAGGACGGCTGGAGCCGTGCGGTGTGGAGCAAGCTCGCCGAGCAGGGTCTGCTCGGCCTGCCGTTCGCGGAGGCCGATGGCGGCTTCGGCGGCGGCGCGGTGGAAACCATGATCGTCATGGAGGCGCTCGGCCGCGCGCTGGTGCTGGAGCCCTATCTGGCCACGGTGGTGCTCGGCGGCGGCTTCCTGCGTCACGGAGGCTCGGCGGCGCAGAAAGCTGCGATCCTGCCCGGCGTCATCGACGGCTCGAAGACGCTGGCCTTCGCCCAGCTCGAGAAGAACTCGCGCTACGACCTCGCCGACGTTGCCACCACGGCGAAGAAGAAGGGCGACGGCTACGTCATCGACGGCGAGAAGTTCGTGGTGCTGCACGGCGATTCCGCCGACACCCTGATCGTGTCGGCGCGCACCGCCGGCGGCCAGCGTGATCGCGACGGCATCGGCCTGTTCCTCGTGCCGGCGTCCGCCAAGGGCGTGTCGATCAAGGGCTATCCGACCCAGGACGGCCTGCGCGCCGCCGACATCACCTTCTCCGGTGTCGAGGTCGGGGCCGACGCCGCGATCGGCGATCCGGCCAAGGCGCTGCCGCTGATCGAGCGGGTGGTGGATGAAGCCCGCATCGCGCTGTGCGCCGAGGCGGTCGGCGCCATGGACGAGTCGCTCAAGACCACGGTCGAGTATCTCAAGACCCGCAAGCAGTTCGGCGTCGCCATCGGCACCTTCCAGTCGTTGCAGCACCGCGCCGCCGACATGTTCGTGTTCCTGGAGCAGGCTCGCAGCATGGCGCTGTTCGCCGTGATGGCTGGTACCGTCGAGGACGCGGCCGAGCGCGCTAACGCGGTCGCCGCCGCCAAGGTGCAGGTCGGCAAGTCGCTGAAGTTCGTCGGCCAGCAGTCGATCCAGCTTCACGGCGGCATCGGCATGACCATGGAAGCCAAGATCGGCCACTACTTCAAGCGGCTGACCATGATCGAGAACTCGTTCGGCGACACCGACTATCACCTGCGCCGCGTCGCCGAGCGCGGGCTGATCTGACGCCCCGGCCTTCCGCCGCTTGCGGCGGGAGCAACTGCAACGATCTCGCCGCCGTCTCCGCTTGCGTTCGCGCAGGCCGGAGCGGCGGCGTTGTCGTGTCGTGGTCCCGGCGATGCCGATATTGACGCGCGCGCGCCAATCGGATTGCCTTGCGTCAGCGCGAAAAACCGGGACGCAGCGTGATGACCTCCCACATCCTCGCCATCGACCAGGGCACGACGTCGTCGCGCGCCATCGTGTTCCGCGCCGATCTCTCCATCGCGGCGCAGGCGCAGCAGGAATTCCCGCAGCATTTCCCGGCGTCGGGCTGGGTCGAGCACGAGCCCGACGACATCTGGGCTTCGACGCTCGCGACCTGCCGCGCGGCGCTGGCGCAGGCGGGACTGGTCGCGTCGGACATCGCCGCCATCGGCATCACCAACCAGCGCGAGACCACGGTGGTGTGGGACCGCGCCACCGGGCAGGCGGTGCATCGCGCCATCGTCTGGCAGGACCGCCGCACCGCCGATATCTGCGCGCGGCTCAAGGCCGAGGGCCACGAGCCGCTGGTGACGGCGCGCACCGGGCTGATCGTCGATCCGTATTTCTCCGGCACCAAGGTGGCCTGGATCCTCGATCACGTGCCGGGCGCGCGCGAGCGCGCCGCGCGGGGCGATCTGCTGTTCGGCACCGTGGACAGCTACCTGTTGTGGCGGCTCACCGGCGGGCGGGTGCACGCCACCGACGCCACCAATGCCTCGCGCACGCTATTGTTCAACATCCACACCGGGGCGTGGGACGACGATCTCCTGGCGCTGCTGCGGGTGCCGCGCTCGATGCTGCCACAGGTGCGCGATTCCTCGGCGGAATTCGGCGAGACCACTCCCGATCTCTTGGGCGGCGCGATCGCCATCCGCGGCATCGCCGGCGACCAGCAGGCCGCCACCATCGGGCAGGCCTGCTTCGCGCCGGGCATGATGAAATCGACTTATGGCACCGGCTGCTTCGCTCTGCTCAACACCGGCACGACCGCGGTGACCTCGAAGAACAAGCTGCTGACCACCATCGCCTATCAGTTGAACGGCCAGCGCACCTACGCGCTGGAGGGCTCGATCTTCGTCGCCGGCTCGGCGGTGCAGTGGCTGCGCGACGGGCTCGGCCTGATCAGGCATGCCGCCGAGACCGGTCCGCTGGCCGACGCCCACGATGCCACCCAGGCGGTGTATCTCGTCCCCGCCTTCGTCGGCCTCGGCGCGCCGTACTGGAACCCGCGCGTGCGCGGCGCGCTGTTCGGCCTCACCCGCAACACCGGCCCGGCCGAGATCGCGCACGCGGTGCTGGAGAGCGTCTGCTACCAGACCGTGGACCTGTGGGCGGCGATGCGCGCCGACTGGCCGGAGGCGGCGGCGGCCCGCACGGTGCTGCGCGTCGATGGCGGCATGACCGCCTCGGACTGGACCCTGCAGCGCCTCGCCGACCTGATCGACGCGCCGGTGGACCGGCCGGTGATCCAGGAGACCACGGCGGTCGGCGCGGCCTATCTCGCCGGGCTCGGCGCGGGGGTCTATCCCGAGCCGATGCGCTTCGCCGATTCGTGGCGGCTGGAGCGCCGCTTCAAGCCGGCCATGTCGGAGGCGACGCGCGCGCGCAAGCTCGCGGGCTGGGCGCTGGCGGTCAGGGGCCTGCTCGCAAGCGACCCCGAGGCGTGAGGCGAGCCGTACTCGCGCGCGCAGGGTGTGCCGTGTCCCGAGGGCGATGCCGCGTGGCTGAAGCGCGTTCACGCACGTCTTCGACGCGCTAAAGTGTTGTGCATTTTAATGGAAATAGATTGAATCGTCATGGCCGGGCTTGTCCCGGCCATCCACCTCATATCTCCTTGAAATCTCCAGGACGTGGATGCCCGGCATAAAGCCGGGCATGACGAAGGTTGATTCCGTCTCAACTAAAACCGCTTTATGGCGCTGCTTCGCTGAACCGGGACCATTACGGCGGAATGAGAATCTTGCGTCTTTGGCGGCCCCGGCTCAGCGGCGCACCACAAGGGTGCTGCGCCGCGTCCGGGGCAGGAGGGCTTTCGTTCTCGACGTAGCCGGGCTCAGCGGCGCATCGCAGCCGTGGCTCAGTTCGGCGCAACCTCCGTACGCGGCTTCATGTTGAGCCGCATGTGGATGGCGCAGCCGCAGCCCGGCGGATGCTGGGCCGGCGGCAGACTGGCGATGTCGTCGTCCGCGGGCGCGGGCGGCTGCGGTTCGCCCGCCGGGATGTAGTTCAGCACCGATGCGAGCGAGCGCTCGGTCTCGGCCACCGTCGCGCCGATGCGCTCGGCGTAATCCTCGACCTGATCGCGCTCGATCTTGCCGACGCCGAAATACTCGCTCTGCGGATGGCTGTAATAAACGCCGGACACCGACGAGCCCGGCCACATCGCCAGGCTTTCGGTCAGCGTCACGCCGGCATTGCGCTCGGCGTCGAGCAGCCGGAACAGCGTGGTCTTCTCGTTGTGGTCGGGCTGCGCGGGGTAGCCCGGCGCGGGGCGGATGCCCTGATACTTTTCGAGAATGAGGTCGTCGTTGGAGAGCGTCTCGTCGGGCGCGTAGCCCCACAATTCCATGCGCACGCGCTGGTGCATGCGCTCGGCGAAGGCTTCGGCGAGGCGGTCGGCCAGCGCCTTGACGATGATCGAGGAATAGTCGTCGTTGGCCTGCTTGAAACGCAGGGTGATGGCTTCCTCGCCGATGCCGGCGGTAACGACGAAGGCGCCGATATAGTCGGCGACGCCGCTGTCCTTCGGCGCGATGAAATCCGACAGCGCCAGGTTGTGGCGGCCTTCGCGCTTCTCCAGTTGCTGGCGCAGCGTGTGCAGGGTCGCGAGCGGCCGGGTGCGCCCTTCGTCGCTATAGAGGGTGATGTCGTCGCCCTCGGAATTGGCCGGCCAGAAGCCGATGGTGGCGTTGGCGGTGAACCAGTTCTCCCGGATGATGGTGTCCAGCATCTTGCGCGCATCGCTGTAGAGCGACTGCGCCACCTCGCCGACGTTGGGGTCCTTCAGCAGCGCCGGGAAACGCCCCGACAATTCCCACGCCTGGAAGAACGGCGTCCAGTCGATATAGTCGGCCAGTTCCGCGAGCGGATAATTGCTGAAATTCCTCACGCCGAGGAAGGACGGCTTCTTCGGCGTGGCCGTCGACCAGTCGATCTTGAGGCGATTGGCGCGCGCCGCCTCCAGCGTCAGCCGCTTTTTGTTCTGCTGGGCGCGGAAATGCGCGTCGGCGGTTTTGGTATAGTCGCGGCGCACTTCGGAGATGTAGTCCTCGCGCTTGTCGGGCGACAGCAGCGAGGAGGCGACGCCGACCGCGCGGCTGGCGTCGTTGACATGCACCACCGCGCCCTTGCGATAGCGCGGATCGATCTTCACCGCGGTGTGGACGCGGCTCGTGGTCGCGCCGCCGATCAGCAGCGGAATGTCGAAGTCCTGCCGCTCCATCTCGGAAGCGACGAACGCCATTTCATCGAGCGAGGGCGTGATCAGGCCGGACAGGCCGATCATGTCCGCGTTCTCGGTTTTCGCGGTTTCGAGAATCTTGGCCGCCGGCACCATCACGCCGAGGTCGATCACCTCGAAATTGTTGCACTGGAGCACGATGCCGACGATGTTCTTGCCGATGTCGTGGACGTCGCCCTTCACCGTCGCCATCACGATCTTGCCCGCAGACGAGCGCTGACCCTCGGCGATGCCGGCGGCCCTGTTGCGCGCCTTTTCTTCTTCCATGAACGGCATCAGATAGGCGACCGCCTGCTTCATCACCCGGGCGGATTTCACCACCTGCGGCAGGAACATCTTGCCCGCGCCGAACAGGTCGCCGACCACGTTCATGCCGGCCATCAGCGGGCCCTCGATCACCGCCAGCGGGCGATCCACCGTCTGCCGTGCGGCCTCGGTGTCGGCCTCGATATATTCGGTGATGCCGTTGACCAGCGCGTGGCTGAGCCGTTTCTCCACCGGCCATTCGCGCCAGGCGAGATCCTGCTCCTTCGCCTGCTTGCCCTGGCCGCGGAATTTTTCCGCGAGCTGCAGCAGCCGTTCGGGCGCGCCGGGATCGCGGTTGAGGATGACGTCCTCGCACACCTGCCGCAGCTCGGGATCGATGTCGTCATAGATCACCATCTGGCCGGCATTGACGATGCCCATGTCCATGCCCGCCTTGATGGCGTGATACAGGAACACCGAGTGCATCGCCTCGCGCACCGGCTCGTTGCCGCGGAACGAGAACGACAGGTTGGAGACGCCGCCGGAGACGTGCGCGTGCGGCAGGTTCTCTCGGATCCAGCGCGTCGCCTCGATGAAGTCGACGCCGTAATTGTTGTGCTCCTCGAGGCCGGTGGCGATGGCGAAGATATTCGGATCGAAGATGATGTCCTGCGGCGGGAAGTTCAGCTTGGTGGTCAGGAGATCGTAGGCGCGCTTGCAGATTTCGATCTTGCGCGCGCAGGTGTCGGCCTGTCCGGCCTGGTCGAACGCCATCACCACCACCGCCGCGCCGTGGCGGCGCGCGATGGTGGCCTCGCGCAGGAACTTGTCCTCGCCTTCCTTCATCGAGATCGAGTTGACGATCGGCTTGCCCTGCACGCATTTCAGGCCGGCCTCGATCACGTCGAACTTCGAGGAGTCGATCATCACCGGAACGCGGGCGATGTCCGGCTCCGAGGCGACGAGGTTGAGATAGTCGATCATCGCCTGCTTTGAATCGAGCAGGCCCTCGTCCATGTTGATGTCGATCACCTGCGCGCCGTTCTCGACCTGATCGCGGGCGACCTGAAGGGCGGCGGTGTAGTCGCCTTCCTTGACGAGCTTGCGGAAGCGCGCCGAGCCGGTGACGTTGGTGCGCTCGCCGACGTTGACGAAGGGGATGTCGGCGGTGAGCACGAACGGCTCCAGCCCCGACAGCCGCAGCCGCGGTTCGATGGTGGGGACGACGCGCGGCTGATGCGGCGCGACGGCTTGCGCGATTGCCCGGATGTGGTCGGGCGTGGTGCCGCAGCAGCCGCCGACCACGTTGACGAGGCCGGCCTGCGCGAACTCGCCGACGAGTTTGGCCATATAGTCCGGGCTCTCGTCGTACTGGCCGAATTCGTTGGGCAGCCCGGCGTTGGGGTAGGCGCACACCAGCGTGTCGGCGACGCGGCCGATGTCGGCGATATGCGCGCGCAAATCTTCCGCGCCGAGCGCGCAGTTGAAGCCGATGGTCAGCGGCGCGGCGTGCTGCACCGAGTACCAGAACGCCTCGGGCATCTGGCCCGATAGCAGGCGGCCCGACTTGTCGGTGATGGTGCCGGAGATCATCACCGGCACATGGATGCCGCGCGCCTCGGCGATCTCGGTGATGGCGTAGAGCGCCGCCTTGGCGTTGAGCGTATCGAAGATGGTTTCGACCAGCAGGATGTCCGCGCCGCCGTCGAGCAGGCCGTTGATCTGCTCGCTGTAGGCGATGCGCAGATCGTCGAAGGTCACCGCGCGATAGCCGGGATTGGCGACGTCGGGCGAGATCGAGGCGGTGCGGTTGGTGGGGCCGAGCGCGCCGGCGACGAAGCGCGGCTTGCCGTCCGCGGCCTCGGCGCGGGTCGCGGCGTTGCGGGCCAGCCGCGCGCCTTCGCGGTTCAGCTCGTAGGCGAGGCCGGCCATGTCGTAATCAGCCTGCGCGATCGAGGTGGACGAGAACGTGTTGGTGGCGACGATGTCCGCGCCCGCCGCGAGGTACTGATAGTGGATGTCCTCGATCGCCTGCGGCTGGGTCAGGATCAGCAGGTCGTTGTTGCCTTTGACGTCGCGATGGAAATCCTTGAACCGCGCGCCGCGGAACGCCGCCTCGTCGAAGGCGAGGCCCTGGATCATGGTGCCCATGGCGCCGTCGAGCACGAGAATGCGCTCGCGGGCGAGGGCGCGGAATTTATCGGCGAGGGGACTCGAACTCTTGGTCACAATATATCTCCCAACGTCATGCCCGGCCACAGCAGTCGCAGACTGCGTAAACTTGTCTGCGATGCCGGGCATCCACGTCTTGCTTTGATATCGAGAAGACGTGGATGGCCGGGACGAGCCCGGCCATGACAGAAAACAGAAACTAGGCCGCCTGCTGCGCGGCGGCGGGGCGGATGCCGAGCACGTGGCAGATGGCGACGACGAGGTCGGCGCGGTTCATGGTGTAGAAGTGGAAGTTCTCCACGCCCTGCTTGGCGAGCTTCTGCACTTGCCCCGCGGCGACGGTTGCGGCGACGAGCTTGCGGGTGTCGGCGTCGTCGTCGAGCCCCTCGAACTTCTCTTCCAGCCAAGCGGGCACGGTGGTGCCCGCGCGGGTGACGAAGTTCTTCGCCTGCTTGAAATTGTGCATCGGCATGATGCCGGGCAGGATCGGAATGGTGATGCCGCGTGCCCGCACGCGGTCGAGGTAACGGAAGTAGAGATCGTTGTCGAAGAACACCTGCGTAATCGCGCGCGTCGCGCCGGCATCGACCTTGGCTTTCAGCATGTCGAGATCGGCGTCGAAGTCGCGGCTTTCGGGGTGTTTCTCGGGATAGGCCGAGACGGTGACGTCGATATCGGGAAATCGCTTCTTGATGCTTCCGACCAATTCGGCGGAGGTCTGATAGCCGTCGGGATGGGCCACGTAGGGCGTGCCGATGCCGGTGGTGGGATCGCCGCGCAGCGCCACGATGTGGCGCACGCCGACGTCATGATAGCGCGCCACCACGTCGTCGATGTCGCCGCGCGGGGCGTTGACGCAAGTGAGGTGCGCGGCCGGCACGAGATCGGTTTCGTTCAGGATGCGCGCGATGGTGGCGTGGGTGCGCTCGCGGGTCGAGCCGCCGGCGCCATAGGTCACCGAGACGAAGTCCGGGTTGAGCGGCGCCAGCCGGTTGATCACCTCCCACAGCCCGCGCTCCATCTCCTCGGTCTTCGGCGGGAAGAACTCGAAGGAGATCGCCGGCCGCGTCGGGGCCTGCGCTGGGGCCGGAGCGGATGTCATGCTGGTCACGCTGTGAAACTCCTGGAACGGCGTCCGTGCGGGTGAAAGCGGGGCTGCGGTCGCGCCGGCGCGGCGGGCCTCGATCTGGCCTCATGGAGCCAAGTTCGCCGCCATTTCGCCATTTCGAGCAAAATAGGGGGAAAGCGGTTGGCGGGCCAGCCCATGATTGCGACTTTTATCGTGGGAAATTGCCCAAAATGGAAGTTATGGGTCGATTGATTCAATTTCACCTGAGGAAAGATTATGGGTAAAATCGGGTTAAATCCTATTTTGACATAGGAATAACGGGATTTTTCCGTATTTCTCTAGAGGGAAGATTGTGGGCAGAAGATGTTTTTCCGATTGTTGTGAATTTCTGCCCAATAGACTAGGCTACTTCAGCTCTGTACCGGCATGAGACCCATGCCTTTCGCCGCCCGGCGGGACCCTCTAGCGTGCGAGCATGACCCCGCTGTCCGTCCTCGATCTTTCCGTCGTCACCACCGCCACCCCGCCATCGCAGGCGCTGCGCAACAGCATCGATCTGGCGCGGCAGGCCGATCGGCTCGGCTATACCCGCTACTGGCTGGCCGAGCACCACAGCCTCGCCTCGGTGGCCTCGCCCGCGCCCGAGATCATGATCGGGCAGATCGCGGCGGCGACGCAGCGCATCCGCGTCGGCTCCGGCGGCGTGATGTTGCCGAACCACGCGCCGCTGATGGTGGCCGAGCGCTTCAAGATGCTGGAGGCGCTGTTTCCCGGCCGCATCGACCTCGGCCTCGGCCGCGCGCCGGGCACCGACCAGACCACCATGCACGCGTTGCGCCAGCGTTTCGATTCGCGCGGCGGCGACGATTTCATCGAGCGCCTGATCGAACTGACGTTGTGGGAGACCCGGGAATTTCCCGCCGGACATCCCTATCACAACGTCATCGCGATGCCGGACGATGCGCCGCTGCCGCCGATCTGGTTGTTGGGATCGAGCGACTACAGCGCGCAACTGTCGGCGCAGATCGGCATGGCGTTCGCCTTCGCCCATCACTTTGCCACCCACGATGCCGCCGACGCGATGATCCACTACCGCGCCCACTTCAAGCCGTCGCGCTGGCGCGAGACGCCGCATGCGATTCTGGCGGTGGCGGCGATCGTGGCCGAGACCGACGCGGACGCGGAGCGGCTCGCCGCGTCCGCCGATCTCAATCGCCTGCTGCGCGACCGCGGCCAATACGCGCCGCTGCCGAGTGTCGAGGAGGCGCTGGCCTATCCCTATTCCGAGGCTGAGCGCGCCTCGATCGCGCGCAACCGCGCGCGGCTGTTCGTCGGCTCGAAGCAGACGGTGATGGAGAAGCTCACGCCGCTGGTTGAGGTATGCAAGGCGGACGAGGTGATGGTGATCACCGCGACCTTCGATCACGAGGCGCGCAAGCGCTCCTACGCGCTGCTGGCGGAGGCGTTCGGGATCGGTTGAGAGATATGCGCGAGACTACCCCGCCGCTTTCTCCGTAAACGCCACGCGGAACGGATGCGCCGGATAGACGCCGACGATGCGCAGCTCCTTGGAGAAGAACTGAAGTTCTTCGAGCGCGAATTTCAGGTTGCGGTCGTCGGGGTGGCCGTCGACGTCGGCATAGAACTGGGTGGCGAAGAAATTGCCCTCCACCATGTAGCTTTCCAGCTTGGTCATGTTGACGCCGTTGGTGGCGAAGCCGCCCAGCGCCTTGTAGAGCGCGGCGGGCAGGTTGCGCACGCGGAACACGAACGTCGTCACCAGCGGGCCGGAGCCCTGGTCCGGCCACACCGGCTCGCGCGCGAGAATGACGAAGCGCGTGGTGTTGTGGGCTTCATCCTCGATGTCCTCGGCGAGGATGTCGAGGCCGTAGATCTCGGCGGCGAGGCGCGAGGCGATCGCCGCGCAGGCCTTGTCGCCGCGCTCGGCGACGATGCGGGCCGCGCCCGCGGTGTCGCCGGCGATGATTGAGCGGATGCCGAGCTTGCGGATGATGCGGCGGCACTGGCCGATGGCGTGGACGTGGCTCTCGACCGTCTTGATATCGGCCAGCGTCGCACCGCGCGGCGCCATCAATTGATGGCGGATCGGCAGGAACCATTCGCCGACGATGAACAGGCCCGACTGCGGCAGCAGGTGGTGGATGTCGGCGACGCGGCCGGCCAGCGAGTTCTCGATCGGGATCATGCCGAGGTTGGCCGCGCCCGAGGTGATCGCCGCCAGCGCATCCTCGAAGGTGGCGCAGGGCAGCGGCGTGGCGTCGGGAAACGCTTCCGCGATGGCGATATGCGAATTGGCTCCGGGCTCGCCCTGGAAGGCGATCGTCATCGGTTGGGTCATGGCCGTCCGTCCGCTCGTGTGGTGGTCCGCAAGTTCGTAACTGTCTCTAAGCCGCTCTCAGTACGAACTTGCGGACCAAAACCACACTAGAATTATTTGGCGGCTCATGTCCCTTGAATTCCGAAGTTCGTATCAGAGCGTGCGGCGAGGTTTTACGAACTTCGGAATTGGGACATGAGTATCTGTCGCGCGGTGTCAAGGTCGTGTGGCGTATCGACGCCCAGCGGCACGCTGTCAACCACCGTGACGTCGATCCGCATCCCGGCCTCCAGGGCGCGCAGCTGTTCGAGCTTCTCGCGGATTTCCAGCGGCGAGGGCGGCAGCGCCACGAAGCGGGCCAGCGCGCGCCGGCGATAGGCGTAGAGGCCGATGTGATGGTAGCGCGGGCCGTCGCCATGGGGCGCGGTGGCGCGGGTGAAATACAGCGCCCGCAGCCGGGTGGCGGCCAGCGGCGACCCCACCACCTTCACCACGTTGGGGTTGGTGTGCTCCTCGTCCCGGGTAATCACCGCGGCAAGGGTGGCGATATCCACCGCCGGATCGGCGAGGGGCGTCAGCACGGCGCGGATGTCCTCGGGCGCGATGGTCGGCAGGTCGCCCTGGACGTTGATGACGGTGTCGATCCGCCCCGCCGGGTCGAGGGCCTGCAGCGCCTCGAAAATCCGGTCCGAGCCGGAGGGGTGGTCGGCCCGGGTCATGACCGCCTCGCCGCCGGCTCCGGTGACGGCGTGGGCGATCTCGGGGGTGTCGGTGGCCACCACCACGCGGCCGATTCGCGCAGCCTCGGCCCGGCGCAGGACATGGACGATCATCGGCAGGCCGGCGATGTCGGACAAAGGCTTGCCCGGCAGCCGGGAGGCGGCCATGCGGGCGGGAATCAGCACCAAAGCGCGGGTTTCTGTCATGGCGGGAATGAGGGCTCGACCCGTCGCCTCCGCGAGGAATTGACGGGTGTTTTCAAAGGGTCGCGCGTTTATACGGGTTGCCAGAGGGCAGGCAAACCGTTATCTCGGTCGGCGCTGCCAGTCTTGCGCTGCATGTCTGTTGCAGGTAGCAAATTCGGAGCAGATTCATCGCCGCGTGACGCGGCCGCGCGTATCGACCTTCCGGCTTGGGGCCTGAACTGAAATGGACTCCTTCGAACTCAACAAGATCATGGGTGCGGTGCTGGCCACCTGCCTGCTGCTGCTGGTGACCAATTTCACCGCCCACGCCATTTTCTCGCCGATGGCGCCGGAAAAGCCCGGATTCGCCATCGCCGCGGCGGATGCCGCAGGAGGGGCAGCCGCCGGGGCCGTTGCCGCCGCCGCGCCGAGCGAGCCGATCGAGAAGCTGCTGCAGACCGCGTCGGCCGAGCGCGGCGCCTCCGCTGCCAAGAAGTGCGCGGCCTGCCACACCTTCGAAAAGGGCGGTCCCAACAAGGTCGGTCCGAACCTGTTCAACATCGTCAACGAACCCCGTGGCGAAGGCCATGCCGGCTTCAACTTCTCGGCCGCGATGAAGGCGAAGGCCGGCAAGTGGACCTATGACGACCTCAACAAGTTCCTCACCAACCCGAAGGCGTTCATCCCGGGCACCGCGATGGGCTTCGCCGGCATCAGCAAGGACAGCGAGCGCGCCGACGTGATCGCCTATCTGCGGTCGCTGGCCGACAATCCGGCTCCGCTGCCGGCGGCGCAGTAAGCGGGCGCGTGACAGAAATTTAATTCCGGAACGGCCAGGCTCGCCTGGCCGTTTTTATTTGAGCAATACCTGCGCTAATTCGAACAATGCCGATGCGGGGGCGTTTGGCCGCAAACAGGGCGCGGTTGCGGGCTGGCATCATATCCAAAAACCGACATAATCCGTCCGGACGGTGCGTCGCATCCCGCCACCCCTGACAACAGGATCTTTCGATTTGACCATTTCCCGTCGGCATCTTCTCCAGGGTGGAGTGTGCGTTGCGGCTGTCCCGCTACTGGGCGTGGACGGCTCGCGGGCGATCACGCCGGCGCGGGTGCCGTCCGAGGCCGCGCCGTGGCGACATGCGCTGTCGCTGTTCGGCGACGTCAGGTATCCGGCGGATTTCAAGCGGTTCGACTACGTCAATCCGGATGCGCCGAAGGGCGGCGTGGTGCGGCAGATCGCCATCGGCACCTTCGACAATTTCAACATGGCGGTGTCCGGCGTCAAAGGCTCGCTCGGCGCCATCGGCGAGACCTTCGAGGCGCTGACCATGTCGTCCCTCGACGAGGTCTCGACCCAGTACGGCCTGCTCGCCGAGGCGATGAGCTATCCGGCGGATTTCTCCTCGGTCACCTACCGGCTGCGGGCGCAGGCGCGCTGGCACGACGGCAAGCCGGTGACGCCGGCGGACGTGATCTTCGCCTTCGATGTGCTCAAGACCTATCATCCGTTCTATTCGGCCTATTACCGTCACGTCACCAAGGTGGAGCAGAGCGGCGAGCGCGACGTGGTCTTCACCTTCGATCAGCCCGGCAATCGCGAATTGCCGCAGATCATCGGCCAGCTGATCGTGATGCCGAAGCACTGGTGGGAGAGCACCGACAGCCAGGGCCGCAAGCGCGACGTGAGCGCCACCACGCTGGAGCCGCCGCTCGGCTGCGGGCCCTACCGGATCAAGAGCTTCGTGCCGGGACGCTCGATCGTGCTCGAGCGCGTGGCGGATTACTGGGGCAAGGATCTCAACGTCAACATCGGACGCAACAATTTCGACGAGCTGCGCTACGAGTATTTCCGCGATACCACCGTGGCGCTCGAAGCCTTCAAGGGCGACCAGGTCGACTGGCGCACCGAGAACAGCGCCAAGAACTGGGCGACCGCCTACGACTTCCCCGCGGTGAGGGACAAGCGCGTGGTGCTGGAGGAGTTTCCGAACCGCAGCTCCAGCATCATGCAGGCGTTCGCCATGAACATCCGCCGCGACAAGTTCAGGGATGCGCGCGTGCGCCACGCGCTGAACTACGCCTTCGACTTCGAGGAGATGAACAAGCAGATCTTCTACGGCCAGTACAAGCGCATCGCCAGCTACTTCGAGGGCACCGAGCTGGCCTCGCACGGCCTGCCGCAGGGGCGCGAGCTTGAGATCCTCGAAACCGTCCGCGGCCAGGTGCCGGGTGAAGTGTTCACCACCGAATACAAGAATCCGGTCGGCGGCAGTCCGGAGAACATGCGCACCAACCTGCGCGAGGGCATGAAGCTCCTGAAAGAAGCGGGGTTGGAGATCAAGGATCGCAAGCTGGTCGGCCCCACCGGCGCGCCGTTCGAGATCGAGCTGTTGAGCTACGATCCGAATTTCGAGCGGGTGATGCTGTTCTTCAAGCCGTCGCTGGAGCGGCTCGGCATCACCGTCAGCGTGCGCACCATCGACGCGACGCAGTACGAGAACCGGCTGCGCAACTGGGACTTCGACATCGTGGTGGGGTCGTGGCCGCAGTCGCTGTCGCCCGGCAACGAGCAGCGCGAGTTCTGGGGCTCGCAGGCGGCGAGCCGTCCGGGATCGCGCAACCTGATCGGCATCGCCGATCCTGCCATCGACAAGCTGATCGAGCGCGTGATCTTCGCCACCGACCGCGCCGACCTGGTGGCGGCGACCCATGCGCTCGACCGTGTGCTGCTGTGGCATCATTTCGTGGTGCCGCAATGGACCTACGGCAAGATCCGCACCGCGCGGTGGGATCGCCTCGGCCGACCCGAGGCGATGCCGACCTACGGCATGGCCGCATTTCCCGATATCTGGTGGTTCGATCAGGCGAGGGCCGACAAGCTCGGCAGGCGTTCTTGAGCGGGCTGACGCGACGCCACGTTGTCATGGCCGGCGCCGGCGCGCTGATGGCGGCGCGCGCGCGGACGGCTACGGCGCAGCCGGCCGTAGCCGATGCGGGCCGCGCGGCGCATGGCATGTCGGCGTTCGGCGACCTGAAATACGGACCGGATTTCCGGCATTTCGATTACGTCAACGCCGATGCACCGAAGGGCGGCCTGTTCTCGACCATTCCGTCGTCGCGCGCCTACAACACCTCGTTTCAGACTTTCAATTCGCTGAACAGCTTCATTCTCAAGGGCGATGGCGCGGCCGGCATGGACCAGACCTTCGCCACCCTGATGGTGCGCGCCGCCGACGAGCCGGACGGCATGTATGGCCTCGCGGCGCAATCGGTGACGATCTCGCCGGACAAGCTGACCTACCGCTTCACGCTTCGGCCGCAGGCGCGGTTTCACGACGGCAGCCGGCTGACGGCGCACGATGCAGCCTTCTCGCTGACGGTCCTCAAGAGCAACGGCCATCCGATCATCCGGCAGCAGTTGCGCGATATGATGACGGCGCAGGCGACCGACGACGCCACGCTGGTGGTGACCTTCGCCGAGCGGCGCGGGCGCGACGTGCCGCTCTATGTCGCGGGGCTGCCGATTTTCTCGAAAGCCTATTACGACAAGCGGCCGTTCGACGAATCCACGCTGGAGATTCCGCTCGGCTCCGGTCCCTACAAGGTCGGCCGCTTCGAGGCGGGACGCTTCATCGAATTCGACCGCGTCAAGGACTGGTGGGGCAAGGACCTGCCGGTGTCGCGCGGCTCGTTCAATTTCGACACCCTGCGCTACGAATTTTATCGCGACCGCGACGTGGCCTTCGAGGGCTTCACCGGCCGCAACTATCTCTACCGCGAGGAATTCACCGCGCGCATCTGGAATACGCGTTACGATTTTCCCGCGATCAAGGACGGCCGGGTGCGGCAGGAGAAACTGCCCGACGAGACGCCGTCCGGCGCGCAGGGCTGGTTTCTCAACACGCGCCGCGCCCAGTTCAACGATGCGCGGGTGCGCGAGGCGCTGATCGACGCCTTCGACTTCGAGTGGACCAACAAGACCATCATGTACGGCGCCTATGCGCGCACGGTGTCGCCGTTCCAGAATTCGGACCTGATGGCGAGCGGCACGCCGTCGCCAGAGGAACTGAAGCTGCTGGAGCCGTTCCGCGGCCAGGTGCCGGATGAGGTGTTCGGCGTGCCGTTCTCGCCGCCGGTGTCGGACGGCTCGGGGCAGGACCGCGCCCTGCTGCGCAAGGCGGCGCAACTGTTGCGGGACGCCGGCTGCCCGATCAAGGACGGCAAGCGCTTCCTGCCGAATGGCGAGCGGTTCCGGATTGAATTCCTGCTCGACGAGCCGGCGTTCCAGGCCCACCACGCGCCCTATGTGAAGAATCTCGGCGTGCTCGGCATCGACGCCAGCGTGCGGCTGGTCGATCCGGTGCAGCATCGCGCCCGCCTCGATGCCTTCGATTTCGACGCCGCCATCCAGCGCTTCAGCATGTCGTCGACGCCGGGCGACGCCATGCGCACGTTCTTCTCGTCGCAGGTCGCCGATATTAGAGGCTCGCAGAATCTGTCCGGCATCAAGAATCCTGCGCTCGACGCGCTGATCGAGCGCATCGTCGCCGCCGATGATCGCAATGAGCTGCGCACCGCGTGCCGCGCCTTCGATCGCGTGTTCCGCGCCGGCCGCTACTGGGTGCCGCAATGGTATTCGGCGAGCCACCGCATCGCCTACTGGGACGTGTTCGGGCACCCGCCGACGATTCCGCGCTATGGCGGCGTCGGCGCGCCGGATTTCTGGTGGTCGGACGAGGCGAAGGCGAAAAACCCGGCGCAGGCCAAGCCGGGACGGGCGAGCTGAGCCATGGCCGCCTATATCGCCCGCCGCATCCTGCTGATGATCCCCACGCTGCTGGGAATCCTGTTCGTATCCTTCGTCGTGGTCCAGTTCGCGCCCGGCGGGCCGGTGGAGCGCGTCATCGCGCAACTGTCGGGCTCAGACACCGGCGCCAGTTCGCGCATCTCCGGCTCGAGCGGCGGCGATTTCGCGTCACGGCCGCAGGCGGGCGCCGCGGCGGATGCGGTGTCGTCCAAATATCGCGGCGCGCAGGGGCTCGATCCGGACTTCATCAAGAGTCTCGAAAAGCAGTTCGGCTTCGACAAGCCGGCGCATGAGCGCTTCCTGCTGATGCTGTGGAATTTCGCGCGCTTCGATTTCGGCAAGAGCTATTTCCGCGACGTCAGCGTCATTCAGCTCATCAAGGAGAAGCTGCCGGTGTCGATGTCGCTCGGCATCTGGATGACGCTGCTCACCTATCTGATCTCAATCCCGCTCGGCATCCGCAAGGCGGTGGCGGACGGCTCGAAATTCGATACCTGGACCTCCGGCATCATCATCATCGGTTTCGCCATTCCGGGATTCCTGTTCGCGATCCTGCTGATTATCCTGTTCGCCGGCGGCTCGTTCTTCGACATCTTCCCGTTGCGCGGGCTGACTTCCGACGGCTGGTCGCAGTTTCCCTGGTACTGGAAAATCCTCGACTATTTCTGGCATCTCACGCTGCCGCTGATATCGATGTCGCTCGGCGCCTTCGCCACCATGACGCTGCTCACCAAGAACTCGTTCCTCGATGAGATCCGCAAGCAATACGTCATGACCGCGCGCGCCAAGGGCTGCAGCGAAAACCAGGTGCTCTATGGTCACATTTTCCGCAACGCCATGCTGATCGTGATCGCCGGATTCCCAAGCGCATTCATCCACGCGTTCTTTTCCGGCTCGCTGCTGATCGAGACCATCTTCTCGCTCGATGGCCTCGGCCTGCTCGGTTTCGAGAGCGTGCTGAATCGCGATTATCCGGTGGTGTTCGGCACGCTGTTCATCTTTTCGCTGGTCGGTCTCGTGGTCAACCTGATCTCGGATCTGACCTATATGTGGATCGATCCGCGCATCGATTTCGAGGCGCGCGAGGTATGACGGCGCCGCTCACCCCCGTGGATACGTCGGTGGAGACCACGGTGCAGACGCCGATGGGCGAGGCCGTGCCGCCGTCGCGTCATCGCCTTGCCCTGTCGCCGCTCAACGCGCGCCGCTGGCGCAACTTCAAGTCCAACCGCCGCGGCTACTGGTCGTTCTGGATCTTCTCGGTGCTGTTCGTGGTGTCGCTGTTCGCCGAGTTGATCGCCAACGACCGGCCGTTCCTGATCAAGTTCGACGGACGGCTGTACTTCCCCGCTTTCGTCACCTATGCCGAGACCACGTTCGGCGGCGATTTCGAGACCGCGGCCGATTATCGCGATCCCTATCTGCAGAAGCTGATCGCGGAGAAGGGCGGCACCATCGTCTGGCCGCTGATCCGCTATTCCTACGACACCCACAATCTCGATCTGCCGACCCCGGCGCCGTCGCCGCCGACCTGGATGCTGACCGAGGCGCAATGCCGTTCCGTGGTGGAGAAGAAGGGGCTGAAAAGCTGCCGCGATCTCGAATACAACTGGCTCGGCACCGACGATCAGGGCCGCGACGTGGTGGCGCGGCTGATCTACGGCTTCCGCATCTCGGTGCTGTTCGGCCTGGCGCTGACCATCGTGTCCTCGGTGATCGGCGTCGCCGCCGGCGGCATCCAGGGTTATTTCGGCGGCTGGGTCGATCTGCTGTTCCAGCGCGTCATCGAGGTGTGGACCGCGATTCCCTCGCTGTATCTGCTGTTGATCCTGTCCTCGGTGCTGACGCCCGGTTTCTTCGTGCTGCTCGGAATCCTGCTGCTGTTCTCGTGGGTGTCGCTGGTCGGCCTTGTGCGCGCCGAATTTCTGCGCGGCCGCAATTTCGAGTACATCCAGGCGGCGCGCGCGCTCGGCGTGTCGAACCGCACCATCATGGTGCGGCATCTGCTGCCGAACGCGATGGTGGCGACCCTGACCTTCCTGCCGTTCATCGTGTCGTCGTCGGTGATGACGCTGACGGCGCTGGATTTCCTCGGCTTCGGACTGCCGCCCGGCTCGCCCTCGCTCGGCGAAATGCTGTCGCAGGGCAAGGCCAATGTGCAGGCGCCGTGGCTCGGCTTCACCGGCTTCTTCTCGGTGGCGATCATGCTGTCGCTGTTGATTTTCATCGGCGAGGGCGTGCGTGACGCCTTCGATCCGCGCAAGACGTTCCGGTGAGGATTATGGACGCGATCAACCAGCCTCTGCTCGATGTGCGCGATCTGTCGGTGGCCTTTCGTCATGACGGCCGCGAGAGCGTCGCCGTCGATCACGTCTCGTTCTCGATCGATCGCGGCCAGTGCGTGGCGCTGGTCGGCGAATCCGGTTCGGGCAAGTCGGTCAGCGCGCTGTCGGTGCTCAAGCTTCTGCCCTATCCCACCGCGTCTCATCCCTCCGGCCGCATCCGCTTCAAGGGGCAGGATCTGCTGGCCATGGACGAGAACGGGATGCGCGGTATCCGCGGCAACGACATCTCGATCATCTTCCAGGAACCGATGACGTCGCTCAATCCGCTGCACACCGTCGGGGCGCAGATCGGCGAGGTGATCGAGCTGCATACCGGCAAGCGCGGCGCGGCGGTGCGCGCGCGCACGCTGGAACTTTTGACCCAGGTCGGCATTCCCGATCCGGAAACGCGGCTTGGCAGCTATCCGCACCAGTTGTCCGGCGGCCAGCGCCAACGCGTGATGATCGCCATGGCGCTGGCGAACGAGCCCGATCTCTTGATCGCCGACGAGCCGACCACCGCGCTCGACGTCACCGTGCAGGCGCAGATATTGAAGTTGCTTGCAGACATCCGCGCCCGGCTCGGCATGAGCATGCTGTTCATCACCCACGATCTCGGCATCGTGCGGCGTATCGCCGACACCGTCTGTGTCATGAACCACGGCAAGATCGTCGAGCAGGGGCCGGTGGAGCAGGTGTTCACCACGCCGCAGCATCCCTACACCAAAGCGCTGCTCGCGGCCGAGCCGAAGCCGGACCCCGCGCCGCCGCAGCCGCAGGCGCCGGTGGTGATGTCCGCGGACGATCTCAAGGTGTGGTTTCCGATCAAGCGCGGGCTGATGCGCAAGACCGTCGGCCACATCAAGGCGGTGGATGGCGTCAGCGTCGCGGTGCGCAAGGGCGAGACCCTTGGCGTGGTCGGCGAATCCGGTTCGGGCAAGACTACCCTCGGCCTGGCGCTGCTGCGGCTGATCTCGTCGAAGGGACCGATCGTGTTCCTCGGCAAGGACATTCAGGGCTTCAACTTCAAGCAGATGCGGCCGCTGCGCCGCGACATGCAGATCGTGTTTCAGGATCCGTTCGGCTCGCTCAGCCCGCGCATGTCGGTGGGCGATATCGTCGCCGAGGGATTGGGCGTGCACCAGCCGGACCTGAAAGAGCACGAGCGCGAGGCGCGGGTGGTCAAGGCGCTGGGCGATGTCGGGCTCGATCCGGCGACGCGCTTTCGCTATCCGCACGAATTCTCCGGCGGCCAGCGCCAGCGCATCTCGATCGCGCGCGCCGCGGTGCTGGAGCCGAGCTTCGTGGTGCTGGACGAGCCGACCAGTGCGCTGGACATGCTGTTCCAGGCCCAGATGGTCGATCTGCTGCGCGACCTGCAGCGCAAGCGCGAGCTGACCTACATGTTCATCTCGCACGATCTGCGCGTGGTGGCCTCGTTGGCGAGCAACCTGATCGTGATGCGTCATGGCAAGGTGGTGGAGCAGGGCGCGGCGGCGGAATTGTTCAGGAATCCGCAATCCGATTACACCCGCGCGCTGTTCGCCGCCGCCTTCAACATCGAGACCGCGCCGAATCTCGTGCCGGAGCTGTGACGGCGCCGTTCTCGGCGCGTCATTGCGAGGAGAGAAGCGACGAAGCAATCCAGCCCTTGTGCCAAAGATGGATCGCTTCGCTTCGCTCGCAATGATGGAGTGAAAACGGAGATCTCAGGATAGCGGGCCAGCCTGAAGCCTCTTGATGGAGATCACTTCGCTCCCCGCCGCCCTGATCCGCGCGATGGCGTCGCGCATCGGCTCGATGGCGGTCGCCATGTGATGGGCGTTGGCGTGGACGATGCTGTCGCCGTCGCGCGCGATGGCGACGTGGCCTTTCCAGAACAACAGGTCGCCGCGCCGCAGACGGGTCCATTGCTCCGGCGGCAGCGCCGCGCCGAGCGCGCGCTCCTGCATGTCGCTGTCGCGCGGCGCTTTGAGGCCGGCGGCGGCAAGCGCGGTCTGCACCAGCCCCGAGCAGTCGATGCCGAGCGCGGACTTGCCGCCCCACAGATAGGGCGTGCCGACGAAGCGCTCGGCCACCGCGACAAAATCCGGTTCGCAGGTGTCGAGCGGCGCGACGTGCTGTGCCGTCAGATAATGCCGCTGATTGGTGATGGCGAAACCGCCGTCGGTGGTCGCGACCTGGATCCGCGCACCGAGCGGCAGGCTTTCCGCGGGCGGCAGCTTGATCGACGGCCCCGGGAAGGCGAAGGTGCGCAGCGCCGTCACCTTGTGGGTCGGCGTGCTGCGCGGCGCGACCAGCGCGATATCGGGAAGCCAGCCGACATAGCCGTCGGATTGCAACTGGCCCCAGGCCCATCCCTCCGGCGTGCGCTCGTAGATCGTGACGCGCTCGCCCTTGAGCGCCTCGGTGTCCAGCGCGGCGTCGGGAGAGGGCGCGCGCCGCACCGGCGCCACCGGATCGAACACCTCGAACTCGGTGCCCTCGACGAAGTGCGCCGCCTGCACTTTGCCTTCGAGAAATTTCGCGGCGAGGTCCGGCCGCGCCGGCGTCAGCCGCGGGTCGTCGGGGAGGTCAGCCATAGCGTTCGCCGAGCAGCTTGTAGAGCGCGCGCGCGGCCTGGCATTCGCCGCCTTCGGGGCGCGCGGGTTTCGCCGTCGGCGTCCAGCCGTAGATGTCGACATGCAGCCAGCGCGTCGCCGGATCGACGAAGCGCTTGAGGAACAGGGCGCAGGTGATGGAGCCGGCGAAGGTGCCGCTTGGCGCGTTGGTGAGGTTGGCCGTTTTGGAATCGAGCCACGAATCGTAGGCCATCCACAGCGGCATGCGCCACAGCGGATCGTTCTCGGCGCGGGCATGGCGGGCGACGTCGGCCGCCAGCGCCTCGTCGTCGGTGTAGAACGGCGGCAGGTCCGGCCCCAGCGCCACGCGCGCCGCGCCAGTCAGAGTGCCGAGATCAATCAGCAGGTCGGGCCTGTCCTCGTCGGCGAGCGTCAGCGCGTCGGCCAGCACCAGGCGCCCCTCCGCGTCGGTGTTGCCGATCTCGACGTTGAGCCCCTTGCGCGAGGGGAACACGTCCAGCGGCCGGAACGCATTGCCGGCCACCGCGTTTTCGACGGCGGGGATCAGCACGCGCAGGCGCACCTTCAGCTTCGCGTCCATGATCATCTGCGCCAGCGCCAGCACGTTGGCGGCGCCGCCCATGTCCTTCTTCATGATCAGCATGCCGCTCGACGGCTTGAGATCGAGGCCACCGGTGTCGAAGCACACGCCCTTGCCGACCAGCGTCACTTTCGGGTGCGCGGGATCGCCCCATGTCATGTCGATCAGGCGGGGAGCGCGGCTGGAGGCCATGCCCACTGCATGGATCAGCGGAAAATTCTGCGTCAGCAGGTCATCGCCGACAATGCAGGTGCAGGTCGCGCCGAACTTGTCGGCGAGGTCCTGCGCCGCCTGCGCCAGTTCCTCCGGCCCCATGGCGTTGGCGGGGGTGTTGATGAGATCGCGCGCCAGCGCGGCCGCCTCCGCCATGCGCGTGAGGTCGGCGATGTCGAGGCCGTCCGGCGGCACCAGTCTGGCGCGAGGCGCATCGTTGCTGCGGTAGCGGCCGAAGCGGTAGTGGCCGAGCGCGAAGGCGAGCGCCGCGAGGCGGGGGTCATCGAGTGTATTGGCGAAGCGGTAGACGCCGGCGGGCAACAGGCCCGGCAACTGGCCGGCCCGGAACGGATCGCGCCATGCGGCCGCTGCGTCGTCGAGGCCGAACAGCACCTGGGCCAGCGCTCCGGTGGCATCGGGCAGCGCCAGATACTGGCCGGGCTTGGCCGTGAAGGCGTTGGCGGCGGCGAAGGCACGGGCGGGTTCGGGCAGGGTGGCGCTGACGCTGTCCCAGCTCGATCGCGTGGCGAAGGCGATCGGGATGGCGGCAGCGGCGGCGTCAGAGGTCTCGAAAGCTGGGTGCATGGGTATCCTGAACGATGGGTCTTTCGAACGAATCAAGGGCGCGGGCCGGAGCGGGCGGAGCGGAGCGCGATGATAGCACCCCCGGGCAGCGGGGTCGCGGGCGCCGATTAACCACTCATTAGGGTTAACGTTCTATTGCTGAAAGCCTCCGGCGTCGCCGGTCCGCTTTCGCGAGTCCTTGTGCCATGCGTCTGTCGTCGAATCTTTCCCGGTGCCGCGGCTCTGCCGCCATTGCCGTGCTGTTGGCCCTCGGGCTTGGCGGATGCCAGACCGCGCGCGGTCCGGACCTGACCGGATCGCTCAAGCCCGGCACGGAGATGGCGTCGGGCGCGCCGTCGCGCAGCGATATCGAGGCCGCGGGCGAGCGCTTTCGCGCCAATCCGCGCGATGCCGCGTCCGCCCTGAAATACGGCCAGTTGCTGCGCGCCAACGGCCAGCGCCAGCAGGCGGTGGCGGTGCTGGAGCAGGCCACTCTCGCCAATCCGTCCAACAAGCCGCTGCTGGCGGCCTATGGCCGGGCACTGGCCGACAACGGCAATTTCCAACTGGCGTTCGATACGCTGACCCGCTCCCACTCGCCGTCGAATCCGGACTGGCGCACGCTGTCGGTGCAGGGCACCGCGCTGGATCAACTGGGACGGCACGAGGACGCGCGCCGCTATTACGAGACCGCGCTCAAGATCATGCCGGAGGAGCCGTCGGTGCTGTCCAATCTCGGCATGTCCTATGTGCTGTCCAAGGACCTGCCGAAGGCCGAGGCGACCCTGCGCCGGGCCTATCAGCGCGGCAACGATCCCCGCGTGCGCCAGAATCTGGCGCTGGCGATCGGGCTTCAGGGCCGCTTCGCCGAGGCGGAAGCCATCGTCAAGTCGGATCTGCCGGCCGAGGAGGCCGAGGCCAACGTCGCCTATCTCAAGCAGATCATCGGCCGCGACAACGCCCGCCTGCCGCAGACGGCGAATGTCGGGAGCCGCACGCGCAATATCGCCGGGCTCGCCGACTAAGAATATTCAGCAGGCTTGTTGATGCCGCCGCGCGCGGTGACGCGCGGCGCGTCCGTCACCGCATGTATTCGCTGACCTTGATCCCGGTCGGGCCGAGGATGACCACGAACAGCACCGGCAGGAAGAACACGATCATCGGCACGGTGAGTTTGGGCGGCAGCGCGGCGGCCTTCTTCTCGGCCTCGTTCATACGCATGTCGCGGTTCTCCTGCGCCAGAACCCGCAGCGTCTGGCCGACCGGCGTGCCGTAGCGCTCGCATTGCATCAGCGCGAGGCAGACCGATTTGACGCCTTCGAGGCCGGTGCGCTTGGCGAGGTTCTCGTAAGCCATCCGGCGTTCCTGCAGATACGACAGTTCGGCCGTGGTCAGGGACAGTTCCTCGGCGAGCGCGACCGACTGCTGGCCGATTTCCTCGCTGACGCGGCGGAAGCCGGCTTCCACCGACATGCCGGATTCGATGCAGATCAGCAGCAGGTCGAGCGCGTCCGGAAAGGCGCGCCGGATCGACAACTGACGCTTGGTGATGGCGTTCTTCAAAAACAGCATCGGTGCCTGCATGCCGAGCCACGCCGCGCCGAGGCAGATGCCGAGCTTGGTCGGCAGCGGCTGCTGCATGCGCGCCAGCAGGAACACATAGATCGCCGCGCCGGCCAGGAACAGGATGGGCATGACGAGGCGGAAGAACAGGAACGTGACATAGGGCGCATGGCCGCGATAGCCGGCCATCACCAGCTTGTCACGGGCTTCTTCCTGCGCCAGCCATTTGCCGAGGTTGAAATCCTCGACGACCCTGCGCACCATTTGTTTCGGGCTTTGCCGCAGCGAAACCTTTTCGCCGCGGTTCAGCCGTTCGCGCTCGCGCATGCGCATCCGCTCGCGCTCGCTTGCCACCGCCTTCATCCGCCGGGCGAGGCCGTCGGCTGCGAGCATCGGCGACACCAGCGCGTAGACGGTGGCGCTGGCGGCGACGGCGGCCAGCATCATGGTCAGGAATCTGACGTCGTGGAACTTGTCGATGAGAAGTTCGAGCATGCGGGCCTCGTCAGAAGTCGAAATTGATCATCTTCTTCATCACCATGACGCCGGCGCTCATCCACAGCGCGCAGCCGGCCAGCATCAGTCGTCCGGTGGGATGGGTCCACAACAGCGAGATGTAGTCGGGCACCATGATGTAGACCATGATCATCACGATCGGCGGCAGCGCGCCGATGATCGCGGCCGACGCCTTGGCCTCCATCGACATCGCCTGCACCTTCGCGGCCATCTTGCGGCGGTCGCGCAGCACCTTGGAGAGGTTGCCGAGTGCTTCGGAGAGGTTGCCGCCGGATTTGGTCTGGATCGCGACCACGATGCCGAAGAAGTTGGCTTCCGGCAGCGGCATCCGCTCATACAATCGCTGGCAGGCTTCGCCGATCGGCATGCCGATGGTCTGGGTCTCGATGATCGCCTTGAACTCGCTCCGCAGCGGCTCGGGCGCATCGTTGGCGACGATCTTGATCGAATCGAACAGCGGCAGGCCGGACTTGACGCCGCGCACGATCACATCGACGGCGTCGGGCAGGGCTTCAAGAAACTTCTTCTCGCGCCGCTTCTTGAGAAAGTTCAGCAGCCAGCGCGGCAGGCCGAGGCCGGCGGTCAGCGCCAGGCCGGCGGCGGGCAATAGCGCGACGCCGCCGAGATAGGCCAGCACCAGCGCGGCCGCGCCCAGCACGGATGAGCCGATGAGGAACTGCTGGCTGGTCCAGCCAAGGCCCGCCTGGGCGAGACGGGTGTTCAGCGACACCTTTTTCTGTTTGGCGAGCTTCTGCTCCAGCTCCTTCATGGTCTCCTCGACCTGCGCGCGGCGCACCCGCACGCGGTCGTCGGTTCGGATCGCGACGGGCGTCACCTGCGCGACTGTGGCGCGGCGCTTTTCCGCCTGCTGCTGTCCGGACAGCAACGGATAGAGGAAGACCCAGGCCACCCCGCCGGCCGAGACGGTGATGAGGAAGGCCAGCGCCAGCGTCTGCATCGTCATGGGGCCTCTCCTATCCCGCGTTGACGACTTCGGCGGCGTCGAGGGCGGCCGCGAGGCGCTTTTCCTCGTTGTAGTAGCGCGCGCGTTCCCAGAAGCGCGGGCGGCCGATGCCGGTGGAGCGATGGCGGCCCAGCACCTTGCCGTTGGCGTCCTCGCCCAGCAGATCGTAGAGGAAAATATCCTGGGTGATGATGGTGTCGCCTTCCATCCCCATCACCTCGGTGACGTGGGTGATGCGACGCGAGCCGTCGCGCAGACGCGCGGCCTGGATGATGACGTCGATCGAGGCGCAGATCATCTCGCGGATGGTGCGCGAGGGCAGCGAGAACCCGCCCATGGTGATCATGGACTCGGCGCGCGACAGCGCCTCGCGCGGATTGTTGGCGTGCAGCGTGCCCATCGATCCGTCGTGGCCGGTGTTCATGGCCTGCAGCAGGTCGAACGCCTCGGGGCCGCGGACTTCGCCGACGATGATGCGTTCGGGCCGCATGCGCAGGCAGTTGCGCACGAGATCGCGCATGGTGATCTGGCCTTCGCCCTCGATATTGGGCGGGCGGGTTTCAAGACGCACCACATGCGGCTGCTGCAACTGAAGTTCGGCGGCGTCCTCGCAGGTGATGATGCGTTCGTCGTGGTCGATATAGTTGGTCAGGCAGTTCAGCAGCGTGGTCTTGCCCGAGCCGGTGCCGCCGGAGATCAGCACGTTGCAGCGGACGCGGCCGATGATCTGCAGGATCTGCGCGCCTTCGGGCGAGATGGCGCCGAACTTGACGAGCTGATCGAGGGTCAGCTTGTCCTTCTTGAACTTGCGGATGGTGAGCGCCGGGCCGTCGATGGCGAGCGGCGCGACGATGGCGTTGACGCGGGAGCCGTCGGCAAGGCGGGCGTCGCAGATCGGCGAGGATTCATCGACGCGCCGGCCGACCTGGCTGACGATGCGCTGGCAGATGTTGAGAAGCTGCTGGTTGTCGCGGAAGCGGATGCCGGTGCGCTGGATCTTGCCGGCGACCTCGATATAGACGGTCTCCGCGCCGTTCACCATGATATCGGCGATGTCGTCGCGCGCCAGCAGTGGCTCCAGCGGCCCGTAACCGAGCACGTCGTTGCAGATGTCGTCGAGCAGTTCCTCCTGCTCGGCGATCGACATCACGATGTTCTTGATCGCGATGATCTCGTTGACGATGTCGCGGATTTCCTCGCGCGCGGATTCGGCGTCGAGCTTGGCGAGCTGGGCGAGATCGATGGCCTCGATCAGCGCGCCGAAGATCGTCGCCTTGACCTGGTAGTAGGTGTCCGAGCGCCGCGCTTCGGCCACCGGCGGGGCGGCGGGACGGGCGGGTGCGAGCGGCGGCGACGCCGTGGCGGCGATGCCCGCGGCTGGGGCGGCCGGCAACGGCCCGCGATCCGCGGGCGCCGCCGGGCGGGTCTCGACCTCAGTTCCGCTACGCTTGCCAAACACGACTTAAACCCCACGCAAGAGACTATTTGGACCGAAGCTTTGCCAGCAGCGGCGACAGCAGCGAGCTGCGCGGCTTTTTGGTCTCGCCGCGACCGGTCAGGCGCTGCGCGATCTGCAGGAACATCTCGGTGGCGCGATGACTGGCGGCGATTTCCGCAATCATCTGGCCGTTGTTCGCGGCCGCGCCGAAGGTCTGCGGATCGAACGGAATGCTGGCCACGGGCTGGCTCTCGATCGCCTTGGCGAACTCGCCGACGCCGATTTCCGGCCGTTTCGGCATGCCGACCTGGTTGAGGCAATAGAGCGGGGCGCGGTCGTTGGGCCGCGCCCCCTTGAGCATGTCGTACATGTTCTTGGTGTTGCGCAGGTTGGCGAGGTCGGGCGCCGCGACGATCAGGATGTCGTCGGCGTTGACCAGCGCGCGCCGGGTCCAGCCCGACCATTGATGCGGGACGTCGAGCACGATGCAGGGCATGGTGGTGCGCAGCGTGTCGAAGATCGCATCGAAGGCGTCGGCGCCGAAATCGTAAACCCGCTCCAGCGTCGCGGGGGCGGCCAGCAGGCTCAGGTGATCGGTGCATTTCGACAGCAGGCGGTCGACGAAGGCGGTGTCGATGCGGTCGGGCGAGAACACCGCGTCGGCGATGCCCTGCGCCGGGTCCTGATTGTAGTCGAGACCGGCGGTGCCGAAGGCGAGGTCGAGATCGGCCACCACCGAATCGAGCGCGAGGTCGCGGGCGATCGCCCAGGCGACATTGTGGGCGATGGTGGACGCGCCGACGCCGCCCTTGGCGCCGACGATGGCGATCACCCGTCCCACGGCCTTGGCTTCCGGCACCGAGAACAGGTTGCAGATCGCGCGCACCACGTCGAGCGGGGCGAGCGGCGCGATCACATAGTCGCTGACGCCCCGTCGCACCAGTTCGCGATACAGCACGACGTCGTTGATGTGGCCGATGACGACGACGCGGGTGCCGGCGTCGCAGACGGAGGCAAGCTGGTCGAGGCTGGCGAGAAGATCGCCGCGGCCGTCGGCCTCGAGCAGGATCACGTTCGGCGTCGGCGCCACGCGATAGGCTTCGACGGCGGCCGCCATGCCGCCCATCTGGATCTTGAGATGGGCCTTGTCGAGCCGGCGGTCCTCGCTCGCCGCCTGCACCGCCGCAGCGGTCTCGACGGTGTCGCAGAACGCCTGCACCGACACGCGGGGCGCCGGCGCGATGTGCTCTTCGGACGGCCCGGCCGTTGAATTGTCCTGATCCTGGCGCGCGTAATTGATCATTTGCCCACGTCGCTGAGTTTGGCTCTGTCGCTTTCGGGATAGCTTGTCGCCGTCGCCTCGCCCTTGCGATATTTGGTGAAGGCGGCGTTGCGCCGGGAGGTCATGGCCGGCGTCTCGGCGCGCGGCTGCACCAGATCGGCGGGGTTGTCGACCATGGCGGCGAGGTTGCGCTGGGTGGCGCAGCCGAAATTGTGATAGGGCCGGTTGTCGAGATAGCCCTTGTTGTTGATCGACGGGCCGATATCCTCGGGCCACAGCCCGCACGGGCCGGCGTCGGCGCGGATGCGCGGATAGTTGACGCGGATGGTGGCGAACTGCCGCGGATCGGCGGGACGATAGGGCCGCACCGTGACGCCGCGCGACGGCACGCCATAGGCGGCGAGGATGCCCTTGATCTCGCGTAGCGAGTCGTTGGCGCTGCGGGCATTCGGGGTGTTGGCGGGCATATCGATGACGATGGCGCCGGTGCCCTCGCGCATCCACGCCTGCGCCATGCCGCCGATGTCGGCGCGCTGCGCGGCGGTGAGGCCGCCGCGGCCGGAGCCGACGAACACCTCCGTGGTGGTGTTGGCCTCCTGAACCACGATCGGGTGGCGCAGCCGGTAGTCGTTGGGCACGCTGCCGGTGACGGTCTCCTGAGTGGTATGGGTGCAGGCGGACAGCGCTGCGGCCGCCCCGATCAGGGCTGCCGCCATGCGCAGGTTGCGCTTGGGACCGGGTGCTGGCTTGTTCATCTGGTGTCCTTGTCCCGTCTCAGTCCGTGATAAAGCCGTAAGTGCCGCGATAGCGCCGCTTCGGATCGGTGCGTCCGGGAACGCCGTAGATGCGGTTGATGGTGCCGAGCAGGCTGGCCTGCGGATCGGAGGCTTCGGCGAATCCGTCGTCGGGTCGCGACAGGTCTTTTTGCGCGACGGCGCGGACGACATAGGGCGTCACCAGCACCATCAGCTCGGTCTGGTTGTTGATGAAGTCGCGGCTGCGGAACAGGGTGCCGAGCACTGGCACCTGCGCCATGCCGGGCAGGCCGCTGATGGCCTGCTTGGTCTGGTCCTGGATCAGGCCGGCCATGGCCATCGAGCCGCCCGAGGGAATTTCGAGGGTGGTTTCGGCGCGCCGGGTCTTGACCGAGGGAATGGTGAAGCCGGACGTGGTGATGGAATTTTCGTTGGAGACTTCCGACACTTCCGTCATCACCCGCAGGCTGATGCGGCCTTCGGCGAGCACCACCGGGGTGAAGTTCAGCGAGATGCCGAATTTCTTGAAGCTGATCGAGGGCGAGCACGGGCCGGTGCTGCCGCCGGCGGCGCTCTGGCAGGTCACGCCGGTGGGAATCGGGAATTCGCCGCCGGCGATGAAGGTCGCCGATTCGCCGGAGATCGCGGTCAGGTTCGGCTCGGCCAGGGTGCGGACCACGCCGGCATTCTCCATCGCGCGGATGGTGGCGGTGACGGCGGGCAGTCCCGCGCTTTTGCCGAACGAGGCCACGGTGGAACCGTCGGTGAGGGGGCGGCCGAGCGCGGTGAACGGGTTGTTGTTGTTGAAGTTCACCACCGCGGTGCCGTAGGTCAGGTTGGCGCTGAGATCGACGCCGAGCTGCTTGATGATGTTGCGCTGAACCTCGGCGACGGTGACCTTCAGCATCACCTGGTCGCGACCGCGCACCACGATGCTGTTGACCACTTTCTCGGGAGAGCCGGCGAGGCGCGCGGCGATTTCCTGGGCCTGCTGGGCCTCGGCCGGGCTCGCGACGCTGCCCGACAGCACGATGCCGTCGCCGACGCCCTCGATGCGGATGTCGGCCTGCGGCATTGCCTGCTTCAGTCCGGCGCGCACGCCGTTGAGATCGCGGGTGACCGCGATGTCGTAGGCGGCGATCTGTTGGCCGTCGGCGTCGAAGAACACGATGTTGGTCTGGCCGACCGCGGCGCCGATGATGTAGGCGCGCCGCGCCGAGCGCACCACCGCGTTGGCGATCTTCGGATCCGCCACCAGCACGTCCTTGATCTCGCGCGGAAGATCGACCACCACCGACTTGCTGATGCCGAGCGGCAGAAAGCGGGCGTTCATGATGCCGCCCGATGCGGCCGCGGGAGCGCCGTAGTCGGCGGCGTCCGCCGGTGTCAAGGCGGGGCTCAGCGCCAGCGCGCAGACCGCGGCCAGCGACAGCGCGCGCATTGTCGAGATTCGCGCCGGCGCCCGATGTCCCTGTCGCGTCATGTCAGCGGTCCTCTTGGTCACTTGCGTGTCGTCATGGTCATGGGAACGCCGAAGCGGACGACGTTCATGCTGTTGGTCTTGCCGTCATCGTCGGGCGTCGCGCTCGACTGTCCGGCGTCGGCGAGGCTGCGCAGCGCCAGCGACAGAGTGCCGGTCTGGCGGGCGCGGGTCAGCATTTCCGCCTGGTCGGGCTTGAGTTCGAGGGTGGCGGTCTTGCCGACCACGACCTTCTGGCCGTCCTTCTCACCGATGGTCTGATCGATGGCGAGAACGCGGATGTTCACCAGAATGGTTTCGGAATTGATGATCTCGCCGGCGCCGCCCCGGCTCATCATCCTGTCCCGCTTGGTGAGGATGACGTCGACCTTGTCGTTGGGCAGGATGAAGCCGCCGGCGCCGGTTTCGGGGGAGATTTCGGTGGACACCGCGCGCGAGCCGGTGGGCAGGATCGCGGCCATGAAGCCGGCGCCATCGCCCTTGACGAGCTTGGTGTCGCGGATCGGTTCGCCGGCGAGGAACGGTGCGCGCGCGATCGAGCCTGCGGCCTGGGCGAGGGCCTCGGGCCGGTCGGAGCGGCGGATAAAGGAGGACGAGGCGGAGGCGGCCGGCCAGGACTGCCAGCGCATGTCATCGGGCGCCACCGTATGGCCCATGGGAATGTCGGCACGGGCGACGAGAACGTCCACCGTTTCCATCTGGGGCGGGGCGACGACCTGTTGCTTGGTGTCGGAGCCGGCGGCGAGATAGGCCGCGACGCCGCCGGCGCAGACAGCAATGCCGAGGACGACAATCCGTGCGGTATTCATACGCTTCACTTTCCACGTCACGCTGCGACGCACTTGTCGCAGTGGTGGGATTTGACCAGCTAAAGGTCAAAGCATGGTTAATGAGGCGTATCTAAACCGAGTTAATGGATGATTGCCGGGATCGCCGTCAGGGGGCGATGAAGCGCGCCAGATCGACCGTCTTCACCCAGTCGGTGTCCGGGTAGACCATCAGCGCGCCCATGGCCAGCGCGATGCCGTAGGGAATGCCGCTGTCCCTGGCGTGCAGCCGCAGCAGCCATTGCTGTGCGCCGAGCGGGTAGGGCAGCGGCCAGCGCCGGAATTCGAGCACCAACAGCGTCAGCGCGCCTCCAAACACGGAGGCGTAAAGGAAATAGTTGAGCAGCGGCGGGAAGCCGAGCCAGAGGGCGGTGGCGGCCGCGACCTTGGCGTCGCCGCCGCCCATCCATCCGAAGGCGAAGCAGGCAAAGGTCACGACCAGCACGGCGAGGCCGGCCGCGACGTGCAGCCCGATGTCGTGCAGCG
Organism: Bradyrhizobiaceae bacterium; assembly: GCA_020544565.1. Lineage (GTDB taxonomy): Bacteria > Pseudomonadota > Alphaproteobacteria > Rhizobiales > Xanthobacteraceae > Afipia. The sequence continues at coordinate 2,703,853 of CP078014.1, read as the reverse complement.
GCATGCCGCCGAGCCCGGCTAAAATAAAGAAGCCGGCCACCAGCAGCAGTGACACGCGGTTGGAGATCGTCATGGTGAAGAGATCGCTCGCGGCGGCGAAGGCCATCAGGGCCGGAAACACAAGGAGGCGCGCGAGGTCGAGGATCATGGCGGGTCCCGCGAATGGTTCGGATCAGGACGCCGGCAACGGTTTCCGGCGCAGGTGCCGCGACGTTAACCGGCAGAAGTGAACAAGGGGGAAACGCCGGTTACCAAACCCGCACGATCCGCAGCAGCACCGCGGCGCTGGCCAGCACGAGCGCGGCGCAGACGATCCAGGCCGGATCGCTGGCCCGCGCCGCGACCCGCGACCGAGCCGGTGACGGGAGTTGGGCCTTGAGGGATTGTTTCATGCGCGTCCGCCAGCGGAAGGGGAGCGGTCGTCCGGAAACGAAGACCGGGCAAGAAAAAAGGCTTCGGCGAACCGAAGCCTTTCTCGAAGCAGATCGCGAGCGACCGATTACTGGCCGCCGAGCGAGGTGTTGATGTTGCCGAACTTGGTGTTCAGGGTGCCGCCGAGAGTGTTCACCGCAGCAATGATCGCGAGCGAGATGCCGGCAGCAATGAGGCCGTATTCGATCGCGGTGGCGCCGGATTCGTCCTTGACGAAACGAGCAACGAGCTTGGTCATTGATAACTCCATCTCTGTACGCGTGTACGCGTGGCTGTAGAACTCTGGTCGTTGCGGGGCGGAAACCACCGTGACCATGGCGCCAACGTAGAACCTGGACATTGCGACGCAGTTAATTCGATTGTGAAAAGACCGCGGTATTGCGCTGTTCGTGATGACGGTAAATTTCGTTTTAATCGAACGCCGCATTATTTCGGCATCGTCGCCGCACCGCATTCCGCGCACGCGTGACGGATACGAATAGATCGGCGTGTTCGCAACGCGCGTGTGACTTCGTTTGCAGTTCATTCATCAATTAACGGCAGATTTGCCATGTCGGGCGCCGGCACCGCTGCGTATCGCTTTTGCCGGCTTGTACACGCCCCGGAGTAGAGTATGTCGCTCACACTGTTTCGTTCCGCGCCTCGTACGGCCGCGTTTGCCGCCGTCGTTGCCGCTCTTTCGCTAGGCCCCATGGCGGCGCTGGCGGGCACCGGCGACGATCCCGTCGCCGTCGTCGTCGATCAGGCGCAGGTGGTGAAGCTGCCGGAAAAGGCCGCCACCATCGTGGTCGGGAATCCGCTGATCGCCGACGTCACCCTGCAGCCCGGCGGCATGGTGGTGGTGACGGGCAAGGGCTACGGCTCCACCAACATGATCGCGATGGACCGCTCCGGCGGCGTGCTGGCGAACCGCTCCATCCAGGTCGAAGGGCCGATGGAAAAGCTCGTCACCGTCTATCGCGGCATCGATCGGGAATCCTACAGCTGCACGCCGATCTGCCAGCGGCGGGTGACGCTGGGCGACGCCGTGCCCTATTTCGCCTCGACCCTGACCCAGACCAACACCCTCAACAATCAGGCGACGGCGGCGGGCGCCCGGCCGTAAGCGGGGCGGCCAGCATGGTTAACGCACGGTTAACGGATAGGTGCATCGTGTCGCGATCCACCGCAAGCATTCGACAATCAATGTCGGTTATACCGCAACGGTAGCTATTTCTTCCCGCTGCTGCCGTTCGAGGTTTTCCGATGCGTCTTCCGACGACATCCCCGCGTTCTCCCGCACCGTTGTGGCGGCGTTTCCGCCGCGATGGACGCGCCTCCGCGGCGATCGAGTTCGCGTTGATCGCGCCGCTGTTCTTCGCGATGCTGTTCGCGATCTTCGAGACCGCGCTGATGTTCTTCGCAAGTCAGGTGCTGGAATCGGGCACGCAGGATTCCGCGCGCCTGATGCTGACCAACCAGGCGCAGAACTCGGCCATGACGCAGACCGAGTTCAAGCAGGATCTGTGCAACCGCGTGTCGGCGCTGTTCGATTGCACCAATCTCGTCGTGACGGTGCGGAGCTATGCGGCGGGCACGTTGATCCCGGCGACCGATCTCGCCGACCCCATCGCCAACCGGAGCTTCGTCTACAGCCCTGCCTATCAGGTGCCGAACCCGGGCGACACCGTGCTGGTGCGCGCGTTCTATCAGTGGCCGACCTTCGTCACCGGGCTTGGTTATAATTTTTCCAATCTTGGCTCCGGCGCGAATTCCAAGCGGTTGCTCGCCGCGACCGCAGCCTATCGCGTCGAACCGAACGGTTCCTGACATGACATTGTCGTTCAAATCCGGGCGCAGACTGTTTCGATCGCTGGCGCGTTTCGGCCGGGACACGCGGGGCCTCGCGGCGGTGGAGTTCGCCTTCATCGTGCCGCTGATGTTGATCCTGATCTTCGGCACCATCGAAGTCGCCGGCGGCGTCGCCATCGACCGCAAGGTGACGCTGACGGCGCGCACCCTGTCCGATCTGGTGTCGCGGGGGACCAAGGTCTCCGATAACGACATCAAGAATTTCTTCGGTATGGGCAGCGCGATCATGACGCCCTATGCGGTGACGCCTCAGAGCATGAGCCAGCGCCTGACCGCGGTGTATGTCGACAAGAACGGCGTGGCCAAGGTGACATGGAGCTTCAGCGGCAGCTCCACCGGAAACTCGGTGACCCTGTCCAGCACCTATCCTTCCGCGTACCGCGTGGGCGACACCATCACGACCATTCCATCCGCGCTGCTGGTGCCGCAAACGCAACTGATCTGGAGCGAGGTGACTTACAATTACAGGCCGGTCGCGGGCTACTTCATCCGCTCCTCGATCGCGCTGAAAGACCAGATGTTCACCCGTCCGCGCCAGTCCGACTGCGTTCTCTACAGCACGGCCACGGCCTGCCCGACGGGGTGAGCGGGCGGCGACGTCCGGACCAACAAAAAGGCCGTGCGCATCCGCACGGCCTTTTCGCGTCTGATGATATCTCGCAACGCCGGAGATCGAGGTCTCCGGGCGCGCCGCTTAGCCGGCGGCGCGGAGATTGTCGGCCGACGACTTGCCCGAACGGCGGTCGGCGACGATTTCGTAGGAGATCTTCTGGCCTTCACGCAGAGTGCCGAGGCCGGCACGCTCGACGGCGCTGATGTGCACGAACACGTCGTTGCCGCCATCATCCGGCTGAATGAAGCCGTAGCCCTTGGTCGCGTTGAACCACTTCACAGTTCCCATGCTCACGCAGGTAGTCCTTCTCAAGATAGATATCGTCGTTGCCCACGTTTCGATGGGCGGGTGAGATCGAAATTTGGGAGAAGTCGTCAGCGTCTGAACCGGCTGTACCGGTGTGTGCTAATGTCGTCCGGCCGAAGATCGATGTGTTGATATTACGCGAAAGTGATTTTCAAGACAATCCTGGGCGCCGCGGATTTTTGAGGTCCACGGGCCCCGGCCCGAAACCGGTGGTTCGCGCGCGGGGAGCGGCCGCGCGCAGCCAGAGAAGAATGAGGTCCGGCTGGAATTACCGGCGGCGGAACTGGCCGCGCGGCGGGGTGCCGCGGGGCGGCATGGAGCCCGAGGGGCGTTCGTCCTTGTGGCGGAAGATCAGGCGGCCCTTCTCGAGGTCGTAGGGCGACATCTCGATGGTCACGCGGTCGCCCGCCAGCGTCTTGATGCGGTTTTTCTTCATCTTTCCCGCGGTGTAGGCGACGATCTCGTGTCCGGCGTCGAGCTGGACGCGATAGCGCGCATCGGGAAGGATTTCGGTCACCAGTCCTTCGAACTGGATCAGTTCTTCTTTGGCCATAGAGGTCTCCACATCCTTCAAATCAAAACTTTGAAATCAGGTCCGGTCGATCAGGCTGCATCCGCGCCGCGTCAGGAACGCTGCGGGCGCCGCTTTTGCCCACGGTTCTGCGCGGGGCGGTTCTGCGCCGGGCGGCTTTCGCGATGCAGGAACGCCACGCCCTGGATACCGTCGCCGGCATGGGGTGCGCGCGCCGCCTCGTGACGGCCGCCGTCAGGGCGCCCACCATCATGGCGTCCGCCGTCGTGCCGTGCCCCCTCATGCCGGTGGCCGTCGTGGCGGCCGTGCTGCGGCGCGCCTGCGCCGCCACCGGGACGCCGCCGGCGGCGCGGCCCGTGTGCGGATGGCGCGGCAGGGCGTTGCTGCTGTTGCGGCGCAGCCGCGGCCGGACGATGCTGGCCCGGGGTGCGGCGGTCTTCCTTCGGCAGCGCGACGCGGATCAGCTTCTCGATGTCACGCAGATAGCCCAGTTCCTCCCCGCCCGCCACCAGCGAAATGGCGGTGCCCTCGGCGCCGGCGCGCGCAGTGCGGCCGATGCGGTGGACATAGGTTTCGGGAATGTTGGTCAGGTCGAAATTGATGACGTGGCTGATGCCGTCGACGTCGATGCCGCGCGCGGCGATGTCGGTCGCCACCAGGGTGCGGATGTCGCCGGTGCGGAACGCCGCCAGCACGCGCTCACGGTGGTTCTGCGACTTGTTGCCGTGAATGGCCTCGGCGGGAATGCCCGCCTTGACGAGGCTCTTCACTACCTTGTCGGCGCCGTGCTTGGTGCGGGTGAACACCAGCGCGCGGTTGACCGGCTCGGTCTTGAGCAGCTCCGCTAGAATGGCGGGCTTGGCGGAATGGTCGACCTGCAGCACCTTCTGGGTGATGCGCTCCACCGTCGAGGACACCGGGGTGACCGCGACGCGGGCGGGGTCGCGCAGCATCTGCTCGGCGAGATCGGCGATGTCCTTCGGCATGGTGGCCGAGAAGAACAGCGTCTGGCGCTTGATCGGCAGCTTGGCGACGATTTTGCGGATGTCGTTGATGAAGCCCATGTCGAGCATGCGGTCGGCTTCGTCGAGCACCAGGTATTCGACCTGATTGAGCTTGAGCGCGTTGCCTTGCACGAGGTCGAGCAGGCGGCCCGGCGTCGCCACCAGCACCTCCACGCCGCCCATCATGGCGCGGACCTGGCGGCCCATCGGCACGCCGCCGATGGCCAGTGTCGAGGTCAGGCGGATGTGGCGGCCGTAGGCGTTGAAGCTATCGAGGATCTGGCCGGAGAGTTCGCGGGTCGGGCTCAGCACCAGCACGCGGCAGGTCTTGGACTGCGGCTTGATGCGGTTTTCAAGCAGGCGATTCAGAATCGGAAGCGCGAAGGCTGCCGTCTTGCCGGTGCCGGTCTGGGCGATGCCGATGACGTCGCGGCCGGTGATCGCGAGGGGAATGGTCTGGGCTTGGATGGGGGTGGGCGTGACGTAGTTTTCGTCCTTGAGTGCACGCGAGATCGGATCGGCGAGGCCGAAATCCTGAAAGGAGGTCAAAAGGGTATCTTTCTATGAGTCGCAACGCACGCCCGGCGGGAGGCCGGGTGCGGGCGGGTGTCGGAGACACCCGCGTGTCTGGGGCGTCGGCTTTGTTAGCTGAAAGGAGCAAGCCAGAAACCGCCACACGTCTCGGCAGGCGGGATCAGAACACGCGGCTCGCGAAGACCCGATGATTCTCAAGGTCGTGGCGGTGATATGGCGCAAGAACGCGGCGCTTTCAAGGTGAATATGCTGCCTTGCCGCGACGACCGGCTTGCTTTTGCGGGGGCGGTGACGGCATCCAGAGATTTTTGCCTTTGATTTAATCAGTCGAGATTGGGTGATTAAATTATGGACATGTTGCCATCGAGGTGGTCAGCGGCTCAGCCTGGAATCTGGGCGCGGCCCCCGTGCAGATTCTTTGAAATATGAAATTATATAATAAAAACAATATATTATAAAAGCCGTGCGCGATGGCACACTTCTTGCGATTTCCCTAAGGCGGCCTGCCGGTGAGCGGCCTCGTCGAGTTCATGACTGCGTCAGGGAGATCACATCGCATGTTTACCAATTCCAGCACGCCCAAGGTTGCGCTGCCGAACCGCCGTCAGTGGTTGGCGGCCACCGCCGGTCTTCTTCTCGGGTTCACCGCGCTCAGCGGCGCGAAGGCTGCCGACGACACCATCAAGGTCGGCGTCCTGCATTCGCTGTCCGGCACCATGGCGATCAGCGAGACCACACTGAAAGACACGGTTCTGTTCCTCATCGACGAGCAGAACAAGAAGGGTGGCGTGATGGGCAAGAAGCTCGAAGCCGTGGTGGTCGACCCGGCCTCGAACTGGCCGCTGTTCGCCGAAAAGGCCCGCGAGCTGATCACCAAGGACAAGGTTGCCGCGGTGTTCGGCTGCTGGACCTCGGTGTCGCGCAAGTCGGTGCTGCCGGTGTTCAAGGAGCTCAATTCAATCCTGTTCTATCCGGTGCAGTACGAGGGCGAGGAGAGCGAGCGCAACGTGTTCTACACCGGCGCAGCGCCCAACCAGCAGGCCATTCCCGCCGTCGATTACCTGATGAGCAAGGACGGCGGCTCGGTGCAGCGCTGGGTGCTGGCGGGCACCGACTACGTCTATCCGCGCACCACCAACAAGATCCTCGAAGCCTATCTGAAGTCGAAGGGCGTCAAGGCCGAGGACATCATGGTCAACTACACGCCGTTCGGTCATAGCGACTGGCAGACCATCGTGTCGGACATCAAGACGTTCGGCTCGGCCGGCAAGAAGACCGCGGTGGTCTCCACCATCAACGGCGACGCCAACGTGCCGTTCTACAAGGAGCTGGCCAACCAGGGCATCAAGGCCACCGACATTCCGGTGGTGGCGTTCTCGGTCGGCGAGGAAGAACTCGCCGGCATCGACACCAAGCCGCTGGTTGGCCATCTCGCCGCCTGGAACTATTTCCAGTCGATCAAGACGCCGGCCAACGCCGAGTTCATCCGCAACTGGCAGGCCTTCACCAACAATCCGAAGCGCACCACCAACGACCCGATGGAAGCCACCGTTATCGGCTTCAACATGTGGGTGAAGGCGGTGGAGAAGGCGCAGTCCACCGACGCCGACAAGGTGATCGACGCGCTGCCGGGCACGCAGACGCCGAACCTCACGGGCGGCGTATCGACCATGCTGCCGAACCATCACATTACCAAGCCGGTGTTCATCGGCGAGATCAAGTCGAACGGCCAGTTCGACGTGGTGTGGAAGACCAAGGATCTCGTGCCCGGCGACGCCTGGTCGAAGGAACTGGAAGGCTCCAGAGACCTGATCGGCGACTGGGTGACCAAGAAGTGCGGCAACTTCAACGTCAAGACCAACAAGTGCGGCGGCCAGAGTTCCTGATCGCCTGAACCGGGCGTCATTGCGCGGAGTGCCAGCGGCGAAGCAATTCCCCGCTCCAACCCTCCCCCGCCAGCGGGGGAGGGAAAGTGAGGGGGCTCTGGATTGCTTCGCTTCGTTCGCAATGACGGCTTCACTTTCCCACACCTTCGGAAGGCGGCGGCTGCCGCCGCCTTCCTCCACCTCTGCCGGGGTTGTCACGTGTCGTTCTCGTTGTTTCATCGCTGCCGCGCGGCCGCCGTCGCGCTGATGCTGGTCGCGCTCTCAAGCGTGCCTGTCCTCGCCGGTGCGTTCGAGGACGCGGTCGGCAAATTCACCGCCGACGATTTCTCCGACACCCGGGAGGCGGTCGCCGCTATTGCGTCGAGCGGCGATCCGCGCGCCTTCGCCATTATCAGCGCGCTGCAGGACGAGCGCCTGCTGTTCGACGCCGCGACCAAGCGGGTTTTCATCAAGGCCGCGGACGGTACGACCGTCGATGCCGTCTCTGGCGCGCCTGCGACCGAGGTGCCGTCTTCCGCCGAGCCCGTGCGACTCAACAACCGCCTGCGCGGGGTGGTGGCGGCGGCGCTGGGCGGGCTGACGCTGATGTCGCCCGATCCGGCGCGGCGCATCCAGGCGGCGCAGTCGGTGTTCAAGTCGCGCGAGGCGACGCTGTTGCCCACGGTGGAGGCGGCGTTGCGCAAGGAGAGCCATGCCGCCGCGAAGCGCGCCTTCGCCGAGGCGCGGGCGGCGATCAATCTGTTCCGCGACGACGCCACCGAAGCCGACAAGCTCGATGCGGTGGCGGTGATCCGCGGCCGCGGCGATCGGGAGGCGCTGGCGCTGCTGACGGCGCTGCCCGCCGGTCAGCCGCCCGCGGTGGCGCGTACGGCCGCCGCCGCCATCGATTCGATCAACAAGACTCTTGCCATGTGGGCGGCGTTGCAGACGGCGTGGTACGGTCTGTCGCTGGGCTCGGTGCTGCTGCTCGCCGCCATCGGCCTCGCCATCACCTTCGGCGTGATGGGCGTCATCAACATGGCCCACGGCGAAATGGTGATGCTGGGCGCCTATGTCACCTTCGTGGTGCAGGAGGTGATCCGCGCGCGCTCTCCGGCGCTGTTCGACTATTCGCTGGCCATCGCGCTGCCGCTGGCGTTTCTCGTCGCCGGTGCGATCGGCGTGCTGATCGAGCGCACCATCATCCGCTTCCTCTACGGCCGTCCGCTGGAGACGCTGCTGGCGACATGGGGCCTGTCGCTGGTCATCCAGCAGGCGGTGCGCACCGCGTTCGGGCCCACCAACCGCGAGGTCGGCAATCCGTCGTGGATGAGCGGCGCGTTCGACGTCGGCCAGATGACCATCACCTCCAACCGGCTGTGGATCGTGGTGTTCACCTTCGCCGTGTTTCTCGCCTTGCTGGCGATGTTGCGCTTCACCAGTCTCGGATTGCAGATGCGCGCGGTCACGCAGAACCGCCGCATGGCGGCCTCGATGGGTATCGCGACCTCGCGCGTCGATGCGCTGACCTTCGGCCTTGGTTCCGGCATCGCCGGCATCGCCGGGGTGGCGCTGTCGCAGATCGACAACGTCAGTCCCAATCTCGGCCAGAGCTACATCATCGACAGTTTCATGGTGGTGGTGTTCGGCGGCGTCGGCAATCTGTGGGGCACGCTGGTCGGTGCGCTGACGCTGGGCATGGCCAACAAGTTCCTGGAGCCGATGGCCGGGGCGGTGCTGGCCAAGATCGCCATCCTCGTTCTTATCATCCTGTTCATTCAGAAGCGCCCGCGCGGCCTGTTCGCGCTCAAGGGCCGGGCGGTGGAGGCGTGAGGATGTTTGCCGCCAAACCACGCCCCGGATCGCAGACCAACTCCCTTCCCCTTGCGGGAAGGGGGGTAGCCGCGGGTCCCGCGCTCGTTGACCCTCACCCCCAACCCCTCCCCGCAAGGGGGAGGGGAGCAGATTGCGTCGGATGGCAGATCACCACGGGGATGCGGAGAGATTCGTCATTGCGAGGAGCGTTAGCGACGAAGCAATCCAGTCTGTATGCGCAGTGCAAGCGGTCTGGATTGCTTCGCTTCGCTCGCAATGACGATGTGGAGTATCGCCCATGACCCGGCATCTCCTCACCCGCTCGCTCGATCGCGGCGCGACGGTCTTTCTGCTCATCGTCGCCGCTGCCGGCGTCCTGGTGCCGCTGTCCAACCTGCTGCTGCCGGCTTCCTCGCCGTTCCAGATCCCGACCTATCTGGTGGCGCTGTTCGGCAAATATCTCTGCTATGCCATTCTCGCGCTGTCGATCGATCTGATCTGGGGCTATTGCGGCATCCTCTCCCTCGGCCACGGCGCGTTCTTCGCGCTCGGCGGCTACGCCATGGGCATGTATCTGATGCGTCAGATCGGCCCGCGCGGCGTCTACGGAAATCCGGTGCTGCCGGATTTCATGGTGTTCCTGAACTACGACCGGCTGCCGTGGTACTGGCACGGCTTCGACATGTTCTGGTTCGCGGCGTTGATGGTGCTGCTGGTGCCGGGGCTGCTCGCCTTCTGTTTCGGCTGGCTCGCTTTTCGTTCGCGCGTGACCGGCGTCTATTTGTCGATCATCACCCAGGCCATGACCTACGCGCTGCTGCTCGCCTTCTTCCGCAACGATTTCGGCTTCGGCGGCAACAACGGCCTGACCGATTTCAAGGACATTCTCGGCTTCAGCGTGCAGGCGCAGGGCACCCGCGCCGTGCTGTTCGCGCTGTCCTGCGCCGCATTGATGGCGACGTTCCTGATCTGCCGTGCGGTGGTCGCCTCCAAGCTCGGCAAGGTCTTGATTGCCATCCGCGATGCCGAATCCCGCACGCGTTTCCTCGGCTATCGCGTCGAGTCCTACAAGCTGTTCGTGTTCACGCTGTCGGCCTGCATAGCGGGCGTCGCCGGCGCGCTCTACGTGCCGCAGGTCGGCATCATCAATCCGGGCGAGTTCGCGCCGGGCAATTCGATCGAGGCGGTGATCTGGGTCGCGGTCGGCGGACGCGGCACGCTGGTCGGCGCGGCGCTCGGCGCGGTGGTGGTGAACTACGCCAAGACCGTGTTCACCTCCGGCGCGCTGGCGCCGTACTGGCTGTTCATGCTCGGCGCATTGTTCATCCTCGTCACCCTGCTGCTGCCCAAAGGCATTGTCGGCACGGTCCGGGACTGGAGCGAACAGCGCCGCGACCGGAGCGAGGCCGATCGCATCAGCGCGGCGGCCGAAGACGGCGTCATCACACCGGGTCCGGCGGAGTAGCAACATGAACGCAATGGATCTCCGCGCCACCTCCGCGATGCTCTATCTCGACGGCGTCCATGTGTCGTTCGACGGCTTCCACGCCATCAACAACCTGTCGCTGACCATCGCACCCGGCGAGATGCGCGCCATCATCGGTCCCAACGGTGCGGGCAAGACCACGATGATGGACATCGTCACCGGCAAGACCCGGCCAGACCAGGGCGACGTGCTGTTCGACGGCTCGGTGGATCTGACGCGCTGCGACGAGACCGAGATCGCCGAGCTTGGCATCGGCCGCAAATTCCAGAAGCCCACGGTGTTCGAGAGCCAGACCGTGGAGGACAACCTGCGGCTCGCGCTCAAGGCCGATCATCGCGTGCGCGCCACGCTGTTCTGGCGCGAGACGCCGGGCGAGAACGAGCGCGTCGCGCGGGTGCTGGAAACCATCCGTTTGCAGGATCTCCGCCATCGTCTCGCGGGTTCGCTGTCCCACGGCCAGAAGCAGTGGCTGGAGATCGGCATGCTGCTGGCGCAGGATCCGAAACTGCTGCTGGTGGACGAGCCGGTGGCCGGCATGACCGATGCCGAGACCCACCAGACCGCCGAACTGCTGAAACAGATCAACCGCGACAAGACGGTGGTGGTGGTCGAGCACGACATGACTTTCGTGCGCGAGCTTGGCGTGCGCGTCACCTGCCTGCACGAGGGTTCGGTGCTGGCGGAAGGCTCGCTCGATCAGGTGTCGTCGAACGAGCGGGTGATCGAGGTGTATCTGGGGCGGTGATGAGTAAATTGCTTTTCGTTTTGTGTCCCGGGCGCAGTGCGGTGCGAAGCACCGCTCTGCAGAACCGGGACCGCCACGAACCGGTGCGGTCCCGGCTCAGCGAAGCACCGCTTCGCGCTGCATCGCGTCCGGGACGAGAGAGGCATCCATGCTGAACGTCGACAACATCACTCTGTCCTACGGCGCGGCGCAGGCATTGCGCGGGGTGTCGCTCACCGCCGAAGCCGGCAAGGTCACCTGCGTGCTCGGCCGCAACGGCGTCGGCAAGACCAGCCTGCTGCGGGCGCTGGCCGGGCAGCATCCGCTCAGGAGCGGCGCCATCGCCTTCGAGGGCGCTGACATCTCCGGGCTCAAGCCGCACCAGCGCGCGCGGCGCGGCATCGCGCTGGTGCCGCAGGGCCGCGAGATTTTTCCGCTGCTGACCGTGGAGGAGAATCTCAGAACCGGCTTCGCGCCGCTGAAGCGCAATGACCGCTCCATTCCGGACGAGGTGTTCGCGCTGTTTCCCGTGCTCGGCACCATGCTCGGCCGCCGCGGCGGCGATCTGTCCGGCGGCCAGCAACAACAACTGGCCATCGGCCGGGCGCTGGTGATGCGGCCAAAGTTGCTGCTGCTCGACGAGCCGACCGAAGGCATCCAGCCCTCGATCATCAAGGATATCGGCCGCGCCATTTCCTATCTGCGCAGCCTCGGCTCCATCGCCATCGTGCTGGTGGAGCAGTATCTCGATTTTGCCTGCGAACTCGGCGACAGTTTCGCCGTGATGGATCGCGGCGCGGTGAAATTCACCTGCGATCGCGCCACCCTCGATCCTGCCGAGATCGGCCGGCAGATGGCGCTATAGCGCTGCGGCATGTCCTGTACTAGGGTTCCCGGCACGTCCATGACAATCGCCGGGAGTCCCATCTTGATCTACGTCATCGCCACCCTGACCGTGAAGCCCGAGAAGCGCGCCGAACTGATCGCCGCGGCCAAGGCCTGCATCGCCGAGACCCGCAAGGAAGCGGGCAACATCGCCTACGACCTGCACGAAAGCATCACCGATCCCGCCAGGCTGGTGTTCGTCGAGCAATGGGAGAACGTCGAGGCGCTGGAGCCGCACCGCAAGGCGGACCACATGAGGACTTTCGGCCGCGTCGCCGTTCAGTGTTTCGACGCACCGCCGAAGATCGAGATCATCACCCCGGCCGACGTGGTGGTGCGATGATCCGCGCCACCGCGGTCCGGCCGCCGGGCAGTTGGACCGAAGCCGCCGACACCGTGGTGCTGGATTTCGACGACCGTCACCGCCGCCGCAAGCGGATGACGGCCACGCGCGGGCTCGACTTCCTGCTCGATCTGCCCGAGGCCGTCGCCCTGCGCGGCGGCGACGCGCTGGTGCTCGACGACGGGCGGCTGGTGGAAGTCGTGGCCGCGCCCGAGCACCTTCTGGAAATCCGCGCCGCCGATCCGACCCAACTGGTGCGAGTGGCGTGGCATCTCGGCAACCGGCATCTGCCGACGCAGATCGCCGGGCGCGGCCTGCGCATCCGCCACGACCATGTGATCGAGGCCATGGTGGAGGGGCTCGGCGCCCGCGTCACCCACATCGAGGCTCCGTTCGATCCGGAGGGCGGGGCCTATTCCGGCGGCGGTCACCACGGGCATGATCACGGCCACCATGGCCATGGTCACGACCATCACGAGCACGATCACCACGACCATCATGGCCACGATCATCATGACCATGGTCATCACGGCCACGACCACCATCATGGTCATTCCCATGGACACCATCACCACGACCACGATCACTAAGACATGACGAGCCTCCCCGCCGGGCGCGGGCGCCGGTCTGGCGGATCGACCGTGCCCGCAGGGACATATTTCTCCGCCGCCGGAACCAAGGGCGCGCGCGCCGGTTGATTTACCTACGATGGATTTCGTAGGCCTCCGCCGATACCGGCGAGGGCCGGCCGTTAACCAGTGTCATCATGATCGCTTGCCATAGAGCCGCCGCCGGTCCCCCTTTCCACCCCGATGGTATTGATCCGACGCGTTCATTGATCTTTCTTCATTCATTGTCCGGGTAAGGCGCGTGATTCGTCTGGGTCTGATCACGGCATTGATGGCGATCATCGGAATCCTCGTCTCCGCGCTCGCGGCGATGAAGGTTTACGAACAGGAATTGTCGATCGACCGCATCGCGCTGGCCCGAGCGGTGGATACCCACGCCAATCTGGTGCAAGAGCGGCTCAGCGAACGCGAGTTGCTGACCCGCGTGGCGGTTGGCCTGTTCCGCTCGCCGTCCTTCGATATGACCCATGCGCTGCAGCCGCTGCGGACCTCGATCTACGCCTTCAAGACTGATTTCGTGGTGGCGGCGTGGATTGCCCGTGTGCCGCGGACGGCGCTGGCGCAGGCGCAGGCCCAACTCCTCGGTGCAGGAATTCCCGAGCCGGTGCTGCGCAATGCCGAGGGCGGGCCGGCGGGGACCTTGCCCGATCCCGCCAGCGTGATCATGGACGTGGAGCCGCAGACCGACGCGACGCGCGTCTTCGTCGGCCGCGCCATTGACGACCACCCGGTTGCCGGGCCGATGCTGCGGCGGGCCCTGCAGGAGGACAAGCCGGTCTCGTCCGATCCGCTGCCGCTGCTGCGCGACGATGGGCCGATCGGCATCGTGCTGGCCGCGCCGGTGCACGGGGAGGCGGGCGCCGGCGTCGCCGGGTTTCTCACCATTTCCTATCGGCTGGCGCCGCTGATGCTGGCGAACGACGAGATGTCCACCTTCGCGGTGGCGCTGCGTGATCCGCGCGATGCGACCAAGAATCTCAGCGCCGACCCGGACGGCCGTGTCGACGCGGTGCCGCTGACGCTCGATGCCGACAATCCGCCGCTGTTGCGGGTGGTGTCGTTCGGCGCGCGCGACTGGACGCTGATCTATTACGCCAAGAGCAATGCTGCAGCGCGGGCGCGCGACCTGGCGCTGGTGGTCGCCGGCATCGGCGCCGCGCTGACCGTGATCCTGTGCGGGCTGTTCGGCTATGTGTCCTACAACAACGTGCGCCTCAGCCGCGAGGTCCAGACCCGGATCGATTTCGAGCGCCGGCTCACCGCGGTGATCGACGAGCTGAACCACCGGGTCAAGAACATCCTTGCTGTCATCCAGTCCATCGTCACTCGCACCCTGCGGCACGGCGCCGATATCGACATCGCGCGCGAACTTCTGATCGGCCGCATCCACGCCATGTCCCACGTCGTCACGCTGCTCAGCGAAAGCCAGTGGCAGGGCGTCAACCTGCGTGGGCTGTTGGAATCGCGCGCCATCCCCCATGCCGAGCGCATCGTGGTCAATGGGCCGGACCTCGTCGTCAGCGCCCGCGCTGCGCAGAGCCTGTCGCTGCTGTTTTTTGAGCTGGCCTCCCATGCCGACGAGGGACTGTCGCTGGTCGGCAAGCATCCGCACATCGCTGCGCAATGGAGCGTCGTCGGCGAGGGAGCGGAGGCCATGTTTCATTTCCGCTGGGAGGAATTCAACACCAGCGCCGCGACCCGCCGCGCCGACAGCGAGTTCGGTATCGTGCTGCTCGACCGCGTCGCGCCCGAGGCGCTGGGTGGCACCGCCAATCGGTACTTCACCGATGTCAGCTATGTCTACGAACTCTCCGCGCCGATGGTGACGGTGGTGGACGAGTACGAAAAGGGCCGTACCGAGCGGATCGGCGCGCCGGTCCGCTGACGCGCGGAAGCAGGAACCAAATGCCTTTTGCGGATTTGGAAAGGACACAGCAACGCGAGGGATGACATCATGGGCCGCTATGCTCTGCTCTGGCTTCTCGGCATTCCGCTGCCGATCCTGTTTCTGATCTGGATATTCGGCGGCCTGCACTGACGCAGGCCGTGTCCCGCCGGTTCTGGTTGACTCCGTTGCAATCAGAGCCGGTGTGGACATCCGGAAACGAAAAAGCGGCCCGTCATGGGCCGCTTTTGTTTTGTCTTTGTTTTGTCCGGCATTTTGCGCCGAAGGATGAAGTGGCGGCATCAACTGCCGCCGCCACCGCCTCCGATCACCGCGCGAATGGTATCGTCGGGCCCGAAATCTTCCGCACCCTCGACATAGAGCAGGGCGCTCAGCTTCGAGCGCGCGCGGTTGACGCGGCTCTTGATGGTGCCCACCGCGCAGCCGCAGATTGCCGCCGCGTCCTCGTAGGAGAAGCCGGAGGCGCCGACCAGGATCAATGCCTCGCGCTGGTCCTGGGGCAGCTTGTCCAGCGCCGCACGGAATTCCTCGAATTCCAGATGTGCGTTCTGTCCGGGCTGCGACTTCAGCGTCTTGGCGTAGCTGCCATCGGCATCCTCCACCTCGCGGCGCCGCTTGCGGTAGTCGGAGCGGAACAGGTTGCGCAGGATGGTGAACAGCCACGCGGGCATGTTGGATCCCGGCTGGAAGGAATCGATGTGCGCCAGTGCGCGCAGCAGCGTTTCCTGCACGAGGTCGTCGGCGCGGTCGCTATTGCCGCTCAGCGAAATCGCAAAAGCGCGCAGGCTTGGCACCGTCGCCAGAATGTTGTCGCGTAGGGAATCGGTGAGAGGCATCAGTCCCTCCCGTTGTCTTTGGCGTCCAGTGGCGCGCCACTTGTGACCCGCGCTGCCGCCTCCTGGGAATCGAGCTGCCGTATCATTTCGGCAAAACGCTCGGGCACTCCCTGACGCACCACATCATCGTACATCGCGCGGAGTTGATGGCCGATCCGGGACTGGATTTCGGCGTTCAGACCGCCCGGTTTGCCTCCTGCAGGAGGCTTGGTCGATGGAGGCTTCATCTCTTTCATGATCCGGTCCATTTTTCCCCAGGAGCTAAGTACTTTGAAAGACAACAATTTTGTTGTCCTGAAGCCTGTGGCCCCCCGATTGTCGATCATCAATGCGGGAGGCCACGGAAAGTTCCTGAGGCGCGGAACTTTTCTTGCGCTGGCGCGTAGATAGTCCATCTTGGGGAACCCGCCCCCGGGTTTCAGGTTGATAGTCGATGACCTATTGGAGGTGGTATGCCGCGTTCTCAGCTCATTGCTGAACATTTGCCACTGTTGCGGCGCTACGCCCGCGCTCTGACGGGGAGCCAGGCGTCGGGCGATGCCTATGTCGCCGCCATGCTGGAGGCCCTGTTGCAGGATCCGACTCTGCTTGACGGCAGCGTCGCCCCCCGGGTGGGGCTGTTCCGTCTCTTTACCCGGATATGGAATTCGGTGTCCCTCAACGGCAGCGACGACGGACCGTCGATCCAGCCGTCCGAGCAGCGGCTGTCCAACATCACGCCGCTGGCGCGGCAGGCGTTCCTGCTGCTGTCGCTGGAAGGATTCTCCGAGGAGGAGACCGCCTGCATTCTGGAAACGGACGTTGCTGAGGTGCGCGAGCTGACCGAAGCGGCGGGGCGCGAACTCGCCGCCGAGATCGCGACCGATGTGCTCATCATCGAGGACGAGACCTTCATCGCGATGGATCTGGAAAGCCTGGTCAAGAACCTGGGACACCACGTCATCGGCGTGGCGCGCACCCATGCCGATGCCGTGGCGCTGTCGCGATCGAAAACCCCCGGCCTGATCCTGGCCGACATCCAGTTGGCCGACGGCAGTTCTGGCCTCGACGCCGTCAACGAATTGTTGAAGACGTTCGAGGTGCCGGTGGTGTTCATCACCGCCTATCCCGAGCGCTTCCTCACTGGCGAGCGGCCCGAACCGGCGTTCCTGATTTCCAAGCCGTTCCAGCCCGCCATGGTGTCGGCGGTGGCGAGCCAGGCGCTGTTCTTCCAGCGTAATTCCCGCAGCCGCACCTCGCGGGCTACGGCGTCCTGACGCCGGGGTTCTGACGCCATCTCAACAATCGAGCGAACCGGGTCCACTGTGCGGGCCCGGTTCATCGTTTTGGCTGTGCAATCCCGAATTCATCATTTTGGCTGCACAATCCCGAAATTGTGAGCAGCCGCGGACCGGAGGCGGCGCGAACGATCCGGAACGAAGCCTGCGCGATCTCGTTGATTCAGGAAACGGCCGCCGTCGCGGCGGCCGAACAATGACGAGAGGCGCAGATGTTCCGGCAGATGTTTCGGGTAACGTCCGGAAAGACGGCTTCCGGAGATGGTGATTTCGGCCGATCGGCCTTCGGTGACGGGGCCGTGGTACAGTGGGCGCCCGCCGTGCTTGGCGCGGGGGCGCTGGTGCTCGCGCTGGGCGCAGTACAGCTCGACGACGCGACGGGGCATGGTCTGGCGAGCGGGACACAGGTTTCCGCTGCCGCCGGCATGCCGGCCGCGGCGTTGTCCGTCCGCACCGACGACAGCACGGCCGCCGGCGTCAACCGCGCGGCCAAGGCCGATCGGGCCCCGGTGGTGCGTCATCCGGGCGGTGTCACGCTATCATTCAAGGTGCCGGGTATCGACGGCGTCTCGGTGGCGACGCGTCTGCCCGGGGAAGCCGCCGATGCCCTGCGAAAGCCGCCTGCGCCCGCGACCTTGCGCGGCCCGGCGGCGCGTCCTGTCATCGCCTGCGAGCCGGTGGTGAGCGTATTGACGACGGTGGCGAAGCAACTAGGACCCGGACGCTGCGTCACCTAAGACGCGGCGATCGCCTTTGCGCGATCAGGTCTCGTCCGACGGCGGCGACGGATCGCGCTTCATCATCAGGCCGGCCGCGATGGCGCCGAGGGCCACCAGCGGGATCAGGCGCTTTACGCCCAAGGACCGCGCCGCCTGCAGGCCGGCCGCCAGCAGCATCGGATTGGTGATGGCCGCCTCCATGGTGGCCTTGGCGCGCGCGGCGGCGCGTGCGGCCGCCTCGCGTTTCATCTTGCGTTTCTGTGCGGCATAGACGATCGCCGCAATCACCGCAGCTATGAAGAACACGCCCGCGCCGGCGAGGCATGCCGGCAGCGTGCCGTAGGTCTGCTGGACGTAGACGAAGGCCGCCGCGCACAGGAACGCGACGGTGATTGACAGCGCGACCGCGACTGCGGCGGCGAGCGACGTCAGCCGCAGCGCGCCGCCGGTGGTGTCGCGAACCTCGTCGAGGAGTTTCTGAAACATGGAGAGGTCGATCCCTGCCGGCCGGCTAGCGGCCTGCTCTCATCCGCACGAAATTACCTGCGCCCATTACCCGCGCCGATTTATCTGCGCCACGTGACGCCGATCAGGAAGCCGAGGCCGATGGCGAGACCGACGGCCGCGAGCGGGCGCTGGGTGATAGCGTCTTCCAGGGTTTCCTCGAGCGAGGCGGCATAGTCCTGCGCCGCGTCGAGCGCTTCGCCGCCGTGCTTGCCGGCGTCGGCCATCAACGTGTCAACATTGGCGCGGGCCTGTTTGTAGGTGCGCCGCGCCTGCTTGCGGGCTTCGCCGGAGAGCGATCCGACCGCCTCGGAGAGCTGGTCGGCGAGGGAGGAAAGATCGTTCTTGACCGCCTCGACGTCCTTGCTGAGGCGCTCGTAGGCTTTGTCCGTCATGTTCTTCATCGCGTTGTCACCATCGCTGCTGGCCATTCGGAAAACTCCTGACACGGGATCATGCGCTGCTCAAACGCCCGGCGTCGCGCGGGGTTCCATTGTCTCTACTGCCGGCGGCACAGCCTGTCCATGACCGGCATCAATGGTCCTTAACGGCCGCTGCCCGGTCCCGACCGGCAAACCAGGCAGGAACGGAAACGCGGGAGGGAGCGTTGATCCCGGCTTGATGGCTGAGGCGGCAGTAACCGGCGTGCGGAAACGGGGTGCGTCATGAGACAGGACTGGCAGGGATCGTTTCGGCGCGGCGCGGCGGTGGCCGCGCTGGCGGCCGCCGCGGGCATTGTGCTCGCGCCGCAGGCCTCCGCGCGCGATTTCTTTTCGTCGCTGTTCGGAGGTCTGATGGGCGCGGCTCCCGCGCCTGCGGTGCCGCTGCCGTTCGCTCCGATGGCGACGGATTCGGCACCGCCGTCGCGGCCGCGCGCCAGCCATGGGGCGGCGGCCTATTGCGTGCGCACCTGCGACGGCCGCTATTTTCCGCTGAGCAGCACGGGCGGTCGACAAAGCGCGGCCGAGACCTGCAACAGCTTGTGCCCGGCGAGCGAGACCCGGGTGGTCTATGGCGGCAGCATCGACAGCGCCGCCACCGATCGGGGCAAGTCTTATGCGGACCTGCCCAATGCCTTCCGCTATCGCACCGAACTGGTGGCGGGCTGCACCTGCAACGGCAAGGACAGCGGCGGCCTGGCGTCCATCAGCATCGACGATGACCCGACGCTGCGCAAAGGCGATCTGGTCGCGGGCACGGATGGCCTCGTGGTCGCGACCCGCAGTGCCGGCCATCGTGGCGCGTCGGCGGCTCTCGCACCGTTGTCGAAATCCGCGCGCGCGCGTTTCGGTCGGCTGCCGGTGGTCGCCGCGCAGTGACTGCGTTCCGGACATGGAACAAACGCGACAGGTCCTGGTTGGAGCACGGGGGATGCGGGATCGTCTCGTGACCCTTCCGAAACGATGCCATGAGGGCCGCTATGTCTTTGCTTATCAGCGTTTTGATCACATTCCTTGTCGTCATCCTTGTGCTGTATCTCGTCAATCTGCTGCCGATCGACGGGCGCGCCAAACAGATCGTGCAGGCCATCGTCGTCATCATCGGCATCATCTCGATCCTGAAATATCTCGCGGTGTTCTAGGCACAGACTCGTCATTGCGGGGAGCATCGCGACGAAGCAATCCAGCGGCTGGTTTGAACGCGGATTGCTTTGCTTCGCTCGCAATGACGGGGTGGCGGGTATGCCAAAACAAAAAGCCCCGGCATCGCGCCGGGGCTTTCGTCTTGATTATGGCGTCGCTTATTTCAGCGTGCCGAACCAGTCGTCCACGTCCTTCTTGACCTGATCCTTGGCGTAGCCGTAGCGCTGCTGAAGCTTGCCTTCGAGCTGCTCGCGGCGGCCTTCGATCACGTTGAGGTCATCGTCGGTGAGCTTGCCCCACTTCTCCTTGGCGGCGCCCTTGAACTGCTTCCAGTTTCCCTCCACGCGATTCCAGTCCATCATCGTCGTTCTCCTGTGTTGGAAAAACCGATAACGGCAGGGCGTCGCAATCGTTCCGGCGGCGATTGCGGCGCGACGTCGCGGAAGGCGTGGGTGGGCCACCTCTCCCCGGCGGGAAGAGGGAGCATGTCAGCAAACAAAAACCCCGGCGCGAGGCCGGGGTTTTCGTCATTGCATATCGATGTTTCACCCCGCCGCCTTGGCCTCCTTGCGGCGGGCGTGCAGGATGAATTCGGTGTAGCCGTTCGGCTGCTCGCGGCCCTTGAAGATGAGGTCGCAGGCGGCCTTGAAGGCGACGCCGTCAAACTTCGGCGCCATCGGCTTGTACAGCGGATCGCCGGCATTCTGCTTGTCCACCACCGCCGCCATGCGCTTCAGCGATTCCATCACCTGATCCTTGGTGACGACGCCCTGATGCAGCCAGTTGGCGAGGTGCTGGGCCGAGATGCGCAGCGTGGCGCGGTCTTCCATCAGGCCGACATCGTGAATGTCCGGCACCTTGGAGCAGCCGACGCCCTGATCGATCCAGCGCACCACATAGCCGAGGATGCCTTGGCAGTTGTTGTCGATCTCCTGCTTGACGTCGTCCGGCGCCCAGTTCGACTGCGATACCGGAACGGTGAGAATGTCCGACAGTTTCGCCTTCGCGCGCGACTTCAGTTCCGCCTGCCGCGCGCCGACATCCACCTGATGGTAATGCAGCGCGTGCAGCGTCGCCGCGGTCGGCGACGGCACCCACGCGGTGGATGCGCCGGCCTGCGGATGGGCGATCTTCTGCGCGATCATGTCGGCCATCTTGTCCGGCGCGGCCCACATGCCCTTGCCGATCTGGGCGTGACCGGGCAGGCCGTTGGCGAGGCCGGTGTCGACGTTCCAGTCCTCATACGCCTTGATCCACGGCTGCGCCTTCATGTCGTTCTTGCGGATCATCGGCCCCGCTTCCATCGAGGTGTGGATTTCGTCGCCGGTGCGGTCGAGGAATCCTGTGTTGATGAAGCAGATGCGCTCTGCGGCGTTCTGGATGCACGCCTGCAGGTTCACCGTGGTGCGGCGTTCCTCGTCCATGATGCCGACCTTCATCGTGTTGGCGGGCAGGCCGAGCATCTTTTCGACGCGGCCGAACAGATCGACCGTCAGCGCCACCTCGTCGGGGCCGTGCATCTTCGGCTTGACGATGTAGACCGAGCCCTTGCGGCTGTTCTTGAGCTTGCTCTTGCCCTTGAGATCGTGCAGCGCGAGCAGGCCGGTGACGGCGGCATCAAGAATGCCCTCGGGAATTTCCTGGCCCTTGGAATCGAGCACCGCGTCGGTGAACATGTGGTGGCCGACATTGCGCACCAGCATCATGCTGCGGCCGTGCAGGCGCACTTCGCCCTTGCCGTCCGGCGCCTTGTAGACGCGGTCGGCGTTGAGGGCGCGGGTCATGGTCTTGCCGCCCTTCTCGAAATCGGCGGTCAGCGTGCCGTTCATCAGGCCGAGCACGTTGCGATAGACCTCCACCTTGTCGTCGGCATCGACGGCGGCGACGGAATCTTCCATGTCGAGGATGGTGGAGACCGCGGCTTCCAGAATGATGTCGGCGACGCCGGCGGGATCGTCCTTGCCGATGGTGCTGTTGCGGTTGATGACGATGTCGATGTGCAGGCCGTTGTTGACCAGCAGGATCGAGCTCGGCGCGGCGGCGTCGCCCTGATAGCCGGCGAGCTGGGCCTTGTTTTTCAGCGCGGTGGCGTTGCCGCTCTTGAGCTTGGCGGCGAGCTGGCTGCTCTCGATGCTGTAGGCCACCACGTCGCTGTGGTTGCCGCTCGCGAGCGGCGCGACCTGATCGAGGAACGCCTTGGCCTTGGCGATCACCTTGCCGCCGCGCGCCTTGTCGTAGCCCTTGGCCTCGCCTGCTTCGTGCGGAATGGCGTCGGTGCCGTAGAAGGCGTCATAGAGGCTGCCCCAGCGCGCATTGGCGGCGTTGAGCGAGTAGCGCGCGTTGGTCAGCGGTACCACGAGCTGCGGGCCGAACATGGTGGCGAGTTCTTCGTCGACGTTGGCGGTCTGGACCTGCTTGGCGGCAGGCTCCGGCAGCAGGTAGCCGATCTCCTTGAGGAACGCAGTGTAGGCGTTCATGTCGAACGGCTTGCCTTTGTGGGCCTTGTGCCAGTCGTCGATCTTGGCCTGCAGTCTGTCGCGCACGGCGAGCAATTCGCGGGTGCGCGGCGCGAGATCGGCGACGATGGCGCTGAGCCCGGCCCAGAAGGCGTCCGGCGCGATTCCGGTGCCGGGAGCCGCTTCCTTGGCGATGAAGTCGAACAGGACCGGAGCAATCTTCAGTCCGCTGGCGTCGATGCGTGTCATGGTGCAAATCTCACGGAAAATGGCGTTTTCGCACGCCACTGTCAGGGCTTCGGGATGAGGTGATGGTGGCCGTTGCGCACGGCATGGCGGAAAGGGTTTTAGCGCCAAAGCCGGGGCCATGAGAAGGCCCTTCTGCAACCAAAAGTGGCATCCTCTCGCCGCCCCCGGGGGCAGCAGCCGCATGTCCGGCGCCGCGCGTCCCCGGTGGGACGCAGCCAGGGCGGAGGTGGCCGAACCGGAACGGCGCGTCGCGGCTCAGATATTCGCCGCGAGGTCGGCGGGTTCGCTGTGCAGGACGCTCGCGTCGGCGAGGTGCCGGATGACATCGTCGGCGGCGTCGGTGACGGTGCGCGCGGCGGTGTCGATGGTCAGTTCGGCACGCTCGGGCGGCTGATAGTCGTTGGCGATGCCGGTGAAGCCCGGCAATGCGCCGGCGCGCGCCTTGGCATAATGGCCTTTGGGATCGCGCTGCTCGCACACCTGCGCCGGCGTCGCGACATGGATCTCGTGGAACAGGCCGTCGGCGATGCGCCGCGCGCGGGCGCGATCATCGCGCGCGGGCGACACCGCGGCGACGATGGCGATGTGGCCGTTGCGCGCCAGATGCGTCGCCACTTCGGCGAGGCGGCGGATGTTTTCCGCGCGGTCCTTCGGCGCGAAGCCGAGATCGCCGTTGAGGCCGGCGCGCAGCGTGTCGCCGTCGAGCAGCAGCGGCGCTCCGCCGCGCGCGAACAGCCGGCGCTCCAGCGCGCGGGCGATGGTGGATTTGCCCGAGCCCGGCAGGCCGGTCAGCCACACCACCGCGCCGCCATGGCCGTGGCGCGCCGCGCGCTCGTCCGGACGCAGCGCGGAGTCCACCGGCACGATATCGACGGGAATGGCGCGCTGGCCGGCATCGACGCTGAGCACGAGGCCACCGCCGGCGATGCGGCCATTGAGCTCGAGGACGAGGCGTCCGGTGCGCGGGTTGTCGGCATAGGCGTCGGCGGCGACGGGCCGCGCCAGCGCGATGTCGATCTCGCCGACATGGTTGCGTCCGATCTCGGCGGCCGCGACGCTTTCGAGTTCGCCGGGATCGACCGCCTTGTCGATGGCGACAATGGCGGCGCGGCTTTCCATAGTGCCGAGCCGCACCACGACCGAGGCGCCGGGCTTCAAGGGCGCATCGTGCAGCCAGAAGATGCGCGCGCGCAGGCGGCTGGTATCGCGCGGCGCGGCCTTGACATGGGCGATGACGTCGCCGCGCTCGAGAAACAGTTCGCGGTCGAGCCTGATGCCGACGGAGCGGCCCGCGCCCTGCCGCGTGGCGAGCGGCGTGTGCGGCCAGCCTTCCACCGACTTCACCTTCGCGATCTTGCCCGCGGGCATGATGACGATCTCGTCGCCGGCGCCGATGGCGCCGGATTCGACGCGGCCGGCGACGATGCGGCGATCGTCGAACTTGGTGATCAGTTGCACCGGCAGCCGCAGCGCCAGTTCGTCAAGCGGGCGCGCCGGAGTCAGCGTATCGATTGCCTCGACCACGGTCGGGCCGTCGTACCAGCCGATATGGGCGGTGCGGGCGGCGACGCCGTCGCCGTCGCGCGCCGACACCGGAATGATTGCGGTGGGCGTCACGCCGAGGCCGGCGAGATGCGCGGATATCTCGTCGCTGATCTCTTTGAAGCGCGCTTCGTCATAGCCGACGCGATCCATCTTGTTGACGACCACGGCGACCTGCTTCACGCCGAGCAGATGCAGCAGGTAGCCGTGGCGGCGGGTCTGGTCGCGCACGCCTTCCTTGGCGTCGATGATCAGCACCGCGCCGTCGGCCTGCGCCGCGCCGGTGATCATGTTGCGCAGGAACTCGGCGTGGCCCGGCGCGTCGATCAGTACCACGTCGCGCGACGGCGTGCGGAAGCGGATCTGCGTGGTGTCGATGGTGATGCCCTGGTCGCGCTCGGTCTGCAGCGCGTCGAGCAGGAACGACCATTCGAACGGCATGCCGCGCCGCGCGCTGACCGCCTGCAGCATCTCCAGCTTGCCCTCCGGCAGGCTGCCGGTTTCATGGAGCAGGCGGCCCACCAGGGTCGATTTGCCGTGATCGACATGGCCGACGATGACGATGCGCACCTGAGGGCGAGGCGCGGCGGCGCCCGGAGCGGCGAGGGAGGTTTGCGCGACGGCGATGTTCATCGGACGGTCCCTCACAGATAGCCGGCGACGCGCAGTCGCTCGAAGGCGTCTTCGGTCTCGTGATCGAGGGCGCGGCCGGCGCGCTCCGGGATTTTCGTCGCTTTCAGCTCAACGAGAATCTCCGCGATGGTCGCGGCGTTGGAGGCGACGGGGTTGGTGATGTCCTGATCGCCTAGCGAGCGGTAGCGCTTGCC
This sequence comes from Bradyrhizobiaceae bacterium, assembly GCA_020544565.1. Lineage (GTDB taxonomy): Bacteria > Pseudomonadota > Alphaproteobacteria > Rhizobiales > Xanthobacteraceae > Afipia. Next base: position 2,678,935 of record CP078014.1, on the reverse strand, counting down.
GTCCTTGGCCAGATACAGCGGAATGATCGGGATGTTCTCGCGCGCCGTGTAGGCCCAGATGTCTTCCTCGGTCCAGTGCAGGATCGGATGCACGCGCAGATGCGCGCCCTGCGGCGGCGAGGCGTTGAAGTGATCCCAGAATTCCGGCGGCTGGTCGCGCACGTCCCATCCGCCCTCGATCCCGCGCGGCGAGAACACGCGCTCCTTGGCGCGGGTGGCCTCTTCGTCGCGGCGGATGCCGGCGATCAGTCCGTCGAAGCCGTATTTGGTCAGCGCGAGCTTCAGGCCCTCGGTCTTGCGCGCGGCGGAGCGCGCCGCCGGCGGCAGCGTCGGATCGATCGCCTCGATCGGCGGGCAGAAATCGACCCTGAGATCGAGGCCCCATGCTTCCGCGTAGGCGTCGCGGAAAGCGTACATCTCCGGAAACTTCTTGCCGGTGTCCACGTGCAGCGCCGGGAACGGCACCTTGCCGAAGAACGCCTTGCGCGCCAGCCAGATCATCACGTTCGAGTCTTTGCCGAGCGACCACAACAGCGCGAGCTTCTTCAGCCGGGCGAAGGCTTCGCGGAAAATATAGATGCTCTGCGCTTCAAGCTCGTCGAGGTGATCCATCGACGGCGCCGATGGCACGGGCGCGATCTGGCGTTGGGGTGCCGCGAGCGTCGCCGGGGACGCCGTTGCCGGAGAAGCGGTCATGAGAAGGCTCCGTGCCGGGGCGCGATCGACGCCCGCGAGTGATCGGTGAGGGCGGTGAGAGTCGTCGCGGGGTGGCGGTCATCGGCTGGCCGGCTGGGGGGCTGGAGAAGATGCATCTCTTTCGCGGGCTGTCCGGAGTGAGGAATTTCAAATTTGCGGCGCAGCCTAGAAGAAATAATTTTCTATTTAAGCCGCTTGCAAGATACATAAATAGAAAATAATTTCCGTCAACCCTGCAAATGGGCTTGCGGAGTTTCCCATGCGCTTTCTGCCGCTGTTTCTCGATCTGACCTCTGGCCGCGTCCTTCTGGTGGGCGCTGGCGAGCCCGCCCAGGCGCGGCTGCGACTGCTGCTTGCCGCCGGAGCCCGGGTGCGCTGGTTCGCGCCCGACGGGTCGGCTCACGATGTCGCCGGTTTCGACGACGCGGCCGTGGCTCGCATTGAGTTGGCCGGGGGCGATCCGCTCGCCACTGATCTTGCCGGCGTCGTCGCTGTGTTGTGTGCGGCGGCCGGTGATACCGGACGCGCCGTGGCGGCGCGGGCGCGCTCGCTCGGCATTCCCGTCAACGTCATGGACGAGCCGACGCATTCGACCTTCATCGTGCCCGCGATCGTTGATCGCGGCGAGGTGGTGGTGGCCATCGGCACTGGTGGCGCGTCGCCCGTGATCGCGCGCCGCCTGCGCGAGCGCATCGAGGCGCTCCTGCCGGTGCGCATCGGTGATCTCGCGTCTTTCGCCGCGCGCTGGCGCGACACGGTGAAACGGGGGCTGCCCGATCTGGCGTTGCGCCGCCTGTTCTGGGAGCGGTTGATCGACGGGCCGATCGGGGCCGACGTGCTCGCCGGGCGCGCGGCGCAGGCCGATCAGATGCTGGCGAGCATGGCGAGCCCCGCGGCGTTCGCGCGCGCCAGCGACACGGGCGTGGTCACGCTGGTCGGCGCAGGGCCGGGCGATCCGGATCTGCTGACGCTCAAGGCGCTGCGCGCGCTGCAGGACGCCGATGTGATTTTCTACGATGATCTCGTCTCCTCCGAAATTCTCGCCCGCGCGCGGCGCGACGCCGCGCTGGTGCCGGTCGGCCGCCGCGCCGGCAGGCCCGGCATCGGCCAGGACGCGATCCATCGTCTGCTGATCGACGCCGCCCAGTCGGGCCAGCGTGTGGTGCGGCTCAAGGGCGGTGACCCCTTCATCTTCGGGCGCGGCGGCGAGGAAATCGCGGCGCTACGCGCGGCTGGCGTCGCCTGCGCCGTGATCCCGGGTATCACCGCGGCGCTGGGGGCCGCGGCGGAAGCCGAACTGCCGCTGACCTTCCGCCACGAGGCCCGCCGCGTCACCTTTCTCACCGCGCATCGGGCCGACGATGCCGGTGAAGTCGATTGGCCGGCGCTGACCGATCCGGCGATGACCGTGGTGGTCTACATGGGCATGAGCGCCGCGCCGGCCATTCGCGACGGTTTGCTCAAGGCCGGCCGGTCGCCGCAGACGCCGGTCGGCGTGTTCGCGCGTGCGACGCTGCCGGATGCGCGCGCCGTGGTCGGCGTGCTGCGCGATCTGCCGGCGCTGGTCGCCGACGCCGCGCCCGGTCCCGTGCTGCTCGTCATCGGCGATGTTGTTGCCCGTTCCGCGCCGTGGCGGAACGCCAACCCCGAAACCGTCATGCCCGAATTGCTGGAGGCCGCCGAATGACTTCCCCCCTGCAGAAGAAACTCAAGATCGCGGGTCCCTCCATCGTCACCGCCAATCGCACCCGCGACGGTGCCGTGATCTACCGCACGCCGTTTCACGGCTGGTCGGTCGATCTTGAGGACGCCGCGGTGGTGCGCGACGCCGACGATGCCCGCGCGCTGCTGTCGGAATCCGTCGCCGACGATCTCGGCGCGGTCGGCCCCTATATCGCGCCGGTGCAGGTGACCGAGCGCGGTCTCGCGCCGGGCAATCTGCGCGAGCGCATCCGCCATCAGGGCGTCACCATCGATCTTCTGGTGTCGGCGTAGATTGATGGCCGTCATTGCGAGCCAACGGGTCCGGCTTCGCCGGCCCGATGACAGGCTCCGCGAAGCAATCCAGCTTGGCTGCGTCGCGCAAAAGGACTGGATTGCTTCGTCGCTTGCGCTCCTCGCAATGACGCACTTCAAGGTAATTGTTCCATGTACGCTTACGACGAACTCGACCGCACCATCGTCAACGAACGGGTGGAGGAATTCCGCGATCAGGTGGCCCGCCGCCTCTCCGGCGAACTGAGCGAGGATGAATTCAAGTCGCTGCGGTTGATGAACGGCGTCTATCTGCAACTGCACGCCTACATGCTGCGCATCGCCATTCCCTATGGCACGCTGTCGTCGAAGCAACTCCGCGGCCTCGCCCATGTCGCGCGCACCTATGACCGCGGCTACGGCCACTTCACCACACGACAGAACATCCAGTTTCACTGGATCAAGCTCGCCGACCTGCCGGACGCCATGGCTGATCTCGCCGAAGTCGGGTTGCACGGCATGCAGACCAGCGGCAACTGCACCCGCAACGTCACCGCCGACCAGTGGGCCGGGGTGGCGCCGGGCGAGATCGAGGACGCGCGGGTGTGGGCGGAAATTCTGCGCCAGTACACCACGCTGCATCCGGAGTTCTCGTTCTTGCCGCGCAAGTTCAAGTTCGCGATCACCGCAAGCGACCACGACCGCGCCGCGATCAGAATCCACGATATCGGCCTGCGCATCCACCGCAACGCCGCAGGCGAGACCGGTTTTGAGGTGATGGTCGGCGGTGGGCTCGGCCGCACGCCGTTCATCGCCAAGACCATCAATGATTTCGTCAGGCCGCGCGACATCCTGAGTTATGTCGAGGCGATCCTGCGCGTCTACAATCAGTACGGCCGCCGCGACAACATCTACAAGGCGCGCATCAAGATCCTGGTTCACGAGCTGGGCATCGAGGCGTTCAAGCAGGACGTCGAGGAGGAATGGCGGCTCATCCGCGATGGCGCGCTGGCGCTCGCGGACGACGAGATCGCGGACATCCGCTCGCGCTTTTCCTATCCCGCCTACGAGACGCTGCCGGACGCATCGCCGGCCCTTGCCAAGGCGCTGGAGAATCCGAATTTCAAGGCGTGGCACACCAATGCGGTCGCGGCCCATAAAGTGCCGGGCTACGCCGTCGTCACGCTGTCGCTGAAGCCGGTGGGCGGCACACCGGGCGATGCCACCGCGCAGCAGATGGACGCCATCGCCGATCTCGCCGAGCGCTATTCGTTCGGCGAAATCCGCGTCGGCCACGAGCAGAACCTGGCGTTGCCGCATGTCGCCCAGCGCGACCTGCCGGCGCTGTGGCGCGCCCTCGACCGCATCGGCGTCGCGACGCCGAACGTCAATCTGGTGTCGGACATCATCTCCTGCCCGGGACTCGATTACTGCTCGCTGGCCAATGCGCGCTCGATCCCGGTGGCGCAGGAACTGACGCGGCGCTTCGCTAATCCCGACGTGGCGAGGCTGATCGGGCGGCTGCACATCAATATCTCCGGCTGCATCAATGCCTGCGGCCATCATCATGTCGGCCATATCGGCATTCTCGGCGTCGACAAGAACGGTGAGGAGTTCTACCAGATCACCATCGGCGGCCGCGCCGACGAGAACGCGGTGCTGGGCGAACTGGTGGGGCCGGCGGTGCCCCATGCGCAGGTGGCGGACGTGGTGGAAGACATTGTCGAAGCCTATCTGGCGCTGCGCCAGCGCCCGGACGAACTGTTCGTCGATGTGGTGAAGCGTCTCGGCGTCGCGCCGTTCAAGGAGCGCGTCTATGCCGCTCGTTAGAGGCCACGCCATCGTCGCCGACGACTTCGTCCATCCCGCCGACGATGCGCCGCTTCCTGCCGAGGGTAATGTGCTGCTGCCGGCGGCGCGCTTTCTCGCCGATCCGGACGCGGTTCTGTCGCGCGGCGACAAGAACAACGGAAGGACCGGCGTGATCTGGCCGAACGATCGCGATGTCGATGACCTCGTGCCATATCTCGACCGGCTCGCCGTGGTGGCGCTGGTGTTTCCCGTGTTTCGCGACGGCCGCGCCTATTCGCAGGCGCGCTTGCTGCGCGAGCGCCATGGCTTCAAGGGCGAACTGCGTGCCACCGGACAGGTGTTGCGCGACCAGTTCGTGTTCATGCTGCGCGCCGGCTTCGATGCCTTCGAGGTGAAGAAGCCAAGCGACGCCGAAGCTTTCGCCGGCGTGGCACAGCGTTATTCGGTGTTCTACCAGCCGACCGGAGACGGCCGCATCACCGCCTTCCGTCGCCGCCTGTTGCGGTTGCCGCAAGGCGCGCGGCCATGAGCGCCGTTCCATCCGTCCAGTCATCGGCTGCCGCACTCGATCGCGCACTGGTGGATGCGTCGCCGGTAGAGATCGTCGCGGCGGCGGTGCGGGAGGTCGGGCGCGAGCGCCTTGCGGTGGTGTCGTCGTTCGGCGCGGAATCGGCGGCGCTGCTGGCGATCGCTGCCGAGGTCGATCCCGCGATCCCCGTGGTGTTTCTCGACACCGGTTGGCTGTTTGCCGAAACGCTGGCCTATCGCGATGCGCTGACGTCACGCCTCGGTTTGACGGACGTGCGCACGATCCATCCGCGCGCGGAGGCGCTGGCGCGCGAGGATGAGAACCGCGAGCTGTGGTTCTCCGATCCCGACCGCTGCTGCCACATCCGCAAGGTCGAACCGCTGGCGCGGGCGCTTGCGCCGTTCGATGGCTGGATCAACGGGCGAAAGCGGTTTCAGGGCGGCGACCGCGCCGCGATGGCCGTGGTGGAAGCCGATGGCGCGCGGCTGAAATTCAATCCGCTTGCCAATGTTTCGCAGGACGAGCTGAAGGCACTCGTTGCGGTGATGAATTTGCCGCCGCATCCGTTGGTCGCATCCGGCTTTGCCTCGATCGGGTGCATGCCGTGCACCAGCCGCACCCGACCCGGCGAAGACGCGCGCGCAGGCCGCTGGCGCGGCAGAAGCAAAACCGAGTGCGGCATTCACGTCGCTGCTCCATCGCGCGACTGAAGTCACGCGCGGCATGCGTGAGTGATCCTGTGCAAGCGCTCCGGTTCCTTCGTCGATGTCGTCGGATCGCGCGATCGGCTGCGCGATGATGACGCGAACTCCGCCGCGCATTGAGGCTTGCTAAAAGCCGTGGCTTCATGGAACGTTCGTGTCGAAGCAGCGCGAACAATGAAATCCGGTTTCGTTGACAGAACCATGTCACTTCAACGAGGTTCATGACTGTCCCGAAGACAATCATGTCGTCGGTCCGAATGGAGATTGAAATGCTTCGCCGTCGTTCTGTGATCGGCAGTGTTGCTGCCGCCGCAAGCTTGATCTGGGCCGGCGCCGCGCTGGCCGCGGATGTGTCGCTGCTCAACGTTTCGTATGATCCGACGCGCGAATTGTATGTGGATTTCAACAAGGCTTTCGTCGCCGCCTATCACAAGGGCACCGGCAAGAGCGTCGAGATCAGGCAGTCGCATGGCGGCTCCGGCTCGCAGGCGCGCTCGGTGATCGACGGCTTGCAGGCGGACGTGGTCACGCTGGCGCTGGCCTATGACATCGACGCCATCGCCAGCAGGGGGCTGCTCGACAAGGCATGGCAGCAGCGGTTGCCGCAGAATGCCTCGCCCTATACGTCCACGATTGTCTTTCTGGTGCGCAAGGGCAATCCCAAGGGCATCAAGGATTGGAGCGATCTGGTGAAGCCGGGCGTCGCGGTCATCACGCCCAATCCCAAGACCTCCGGCGGGGCGCGCTGGAACTATCTCGCGGCATGGGGCTACGCCCTGAAAAAATACGGCTCGGCGGACAAGGCGAAGGCCTTCGTTGCAGATATCTACAAGAACGTCCCGGTGCTTGATACCGGCGCGCGCGGATCGACCGTGACCTTCGTCGAGCGCGGCGTCGGCGACGTGCTGCTGGCGTGGGAGAACGAGGCGCATCTCGCGCTGAAGGAATTCGGCGCCGACAAGTTCGAGATCGTGGCGCCGCCGCTGTCGATCCTGGCCGAGCCGCCGGTGGCGGTGGTGGACAGCGTCGCCGACAGGAAGGGCACCCGCGCGGTGGCCGAGGCTTACCTGAAATACTGGTACGGCAAGGAGGGGCAGGACATCGCCGCGCGCAATTTCTATCGCCCGCGCGATCCGGAGATCGCGGCGAAATATGCGGCCTCGTTCGCCAGGGTCGATCTGTTTACCATCGATGACGTGTTCGGCGGCTGGACCCGGGCGCAGAAGGAGCACTTCGGCGAGGGCGGCATTTTCGACCAGATCTACAAGAATTGAGGGAACATATCCGATGTCATGCCCGGGCTCGTCCCGGGCATCTACGTCTTGCTTAAATCACGTCTTGCTTAAATGATGAGATGGCGAAAAGGCGTGGATGGCCGGAATAAATCCGGCCATGACGAAACTGGATATTGATTTTGGGGCCAGAGACTATCGTGAGCGGCGCAACGGGACGACGGACATTGCCGGGATTCGGCCTCTCCATGGGGCTGACGCTGACATGGCTGTCGGTGATCGTGCTGATCCCGCTGGCGGGCTTGTTTCTCAAGACGTTCGAACTGTCGTTCGACCAGTTCTGGGCCATCGTCACCAGCCGGCGCACGCTGAACGCGCTGCGCATTTCGTTCGGCCTCGCCTTTGCCGCGGCGCTGGTCAATCTGGTGATGGGGCTCATTATCGTCTGGGTGCTGGTGCGCTATCGCTTTCCCGGCCGCCGCATCTTCGACGCCATCGTCGATATCCCCTTCGCGCTGCCCACCGCAGTCGCCGGCGTGGCGCTCACCGCGCTGTTCGCGCAGAAGGGCTGGCTCGGCGCACCGCTGGCCAGCATGGGGATCAAGGTCGCCTTCACGCCGATCGGCATTTTCGTGGCGATGATCTTCATCGGCTTTCCCTTCGTGGTGCGCACGGTGCAGCCGGTGCTGATCGATCTGGAGATCGAGGTGGAGGAAGCGGCGGCTTCGCTCGGCGCCTCGCGCTTTGACATCATCCGCCGCGTCATCCTGCCGAGCTTGACGCCCGCGATCCTCACCGGCTTCGCGCTCGCCTTCGCGCGCGCGGTCGGCGAATACGGTTCGGTGATCTTCATCGCCGGCAACCTGCCGAATGTGTCGGAGATCGCCCCGCTTTTGATCGTGATCCGGCTATCTGAATTCCGCTATGCCGACGCCACCGCCATCGCCGTCGTCATGCTGCTGGTGTCGTTTCTCATCATCTTCGCCATCAACCGCATTCAGCGCTGGGCGCAGACGCGCGGCGTGTCGGTCGCGATCTGAGGTCGCGCCATGGTCATCAACAGGCCCCGCACATCGTCTGCCCATGAATGCCGCACCGAGCCGGTCTGGGTGCGGTGGACCCTGATCGGTGTTGCCGTCACCTTCCTCACAGTGTTCGTGGTGCTGCCGCTGGTGGTGGTGTTTACTGAGGCGTTCTCGCGCGGGGTCATGGCCTATTTTGCCGCGCTGACCGACGCCGAGGCGCTGTCCGCCATCCGCCTCACGCTTACCGTGGCGGCGATCTCCGTCAGCCTCAACCTGGTGTTCGGGGTCATCGCCGCCTGGGCCATCGCCAAGTTCGAGTTCCGCGGCAAGGTGCTGCTGATCACGCTGATCGACCTGCCGTTCTCGGTGAGCCCGGTGATCTCCGGCCTGGTGTTCGTGCTGCTGTTCGGCGCGCAGGGCTATTTCGGCACGTGGCTGCAGGCCCACGGCGTCCAGATCCTGTTTGCTGTGCCCGGCATCGTGCTGGCCACCACCTTCGTGACCTTTCCCTTCGTCGCGCGTGAGCTGATCCCGCTGATGCAGGAGCAGGGCACCCAGGAGGAGGAGGCCGCGATCTCGCTCGGCGCCTCGGGCCTGCGCACCTTCGTGCGCGTCACCCTGCCCAACATCAAATGGGGCATCCTCTACGGCGTCCTGCTCTGCAACGCCCGCGCCATGGGCGAGTTCGGTGCGGTGTCGGTGGTGTCCGGCCACATCCGCGGCGAAACCAACACCATGCCGCTGCTGGTCGAGATCCTCTACAACGAATACCAGTTCGTCGCCTCGTTCGCGATCGCCTCTCTGCTCGCGTTTCTTGCCCTCGTCACGCTGGTGGTGAAGACGGCACTGGAAAGTCATCTCGAACAGGGACAGCCCGCCCGTGACGATTGAAGTCCGCAACATCGTAAAGACCTTCGGCAGCTTCGCTGCGCTCGACAATGTCGATCTCCGGGTGGCCACCGGCGAACTGGTGGCGCTGCTCGGCCCGTCGGGATCGGGCAAGACCTCGCTCCTGCGCATCATCGCCGGACTCGACTGGCCGGATCAGGGCGCGGTGATGTTCGACGGCGAGGACGCGCTCGCGCGCGGCGCCGGCGAGCGCCATGTCGGCTTCGTGTTCCAGCATTATGCCCTGTTCCGCCACATGAGCGTGTTCGAGAACGTGGCGTTCGGGCTGCGGGTGCAGCCGCGCGCCATCCGCAAGGACGAGACGCAGATCCGGAAGCGGGTCAAGGAACTGCTCGATCTGGTGCAACTCGACTGGCTTGCCGACCGCTACCCGAACCAGTTGTCGGGCGGCCAGCGCCAGCGCATCGCACTGGCGCGCGCGCTCGCCATCGAGCCGCGCATCCTGCTGCTGGACGAGCCGTTCGGCGCGCTCGACGCCAAGGTGCGCAAGGAACTGCGGCGCTGGCTGCGCCAGCTGCATGACGAGATCCACGTCACCTCGATTTTCGTCACCCACGATCAGGAGGAGGCGCTGGAAGTCGCCAATCGCGTGGTGGTGATGGACAAGGGCCGGATCGAGCAGGTCGGCACGCCCGGCGATGTCTACGACAATCCGGCCACCGCCTTCGTCCACGGTTTCATCGGCGAATCCATCGTGCTGCCGGTCGAGGTCGTCGACGGCCGCGTCAGGCTGGGCGACAGGGTGCTCGCCCTTGAAGCGCGGGGCGTCGCTTCCGGCTCGTCGCACCTGTTCATCCGCCGCCACGATATGGCGATCGTGCCGCCCGGCAGCGGCGTGTTCGAGGGCGAGGTGTGTCATGTCCGCGCTTTCGGTCCCACCCAGCGCGCCGACGTGCTGCTCCGTGATGGCGCGGGAGAAACGCTGATCGAGATCGACGCCCCGCGCGACCGCGATCTCAAGCCCGGCGACGTGGTCGGCCTGCAGCCGCGCCGCTACCGCCTGTTCTCGGCGTAGGGCGATCGGGGCGCGCTGGCCTTTTCCCGTCATTGCGAGGCGCGTGAGCGCCGAAGCAATCCGGTCCGGATGTGCTGCGCGGCCGGTCTGGATTGTTTCGCTGCGCTCGCAATGACGGGGAAAAGCATCTCCCGGCCGCATGGTGGACTGTGCATGGTGCTCATTTCCCCCCGTTCACCTTTCAGCCACGGTTTCTGTGCAACAACCGCGCTTTCAGCGGTGGGGGAAGGATCATGAGACGGGTAGCGGGGGCCGTGGCGGCGCTGATGGCGCTGGCGATGCTGGGCGGATGCGGTGCGGAACGCGCGCCGTCCACCGAGCAGCCGGCGTTCTATGTCAGCATGGCTGCGCCCGGCGCGCGGCTCGATCCGGCGGTGGCGGCGTCAATGATCTCCGGCTACCGCCAGAACAACGGTCTCGGTGCGGTCACCGTCGATCCCGTACTGATGAAGGCGGCGGAAGCGCAGTCGCAGGCCATGGCCAGCCGCAACAAGCTCGACCACAACGTCGCCGGCACCCTCGACAAGCGCATCAGGGCCTCGGGCTTCGACGCGGCGAAGGCGGTGGAGAACGTCTCGGCCGGATATCACACGCTGGCCGAAGCCTTTTCCGGCTGGCGCGATTCGCCGCCGCACCGGGCCAACATGCTGGCGACCGGCGTGACCCGGATGGGCATCGCCGCGACCTATGTTCCCAACACCAAATACAAGGTGTTCTGGACGCTGATTCTCGCCGCTCCCGGCTAGCGGGCGGTCAATCCTGCGTGACTCTGCCCCTGATTCCGCTCGGATTGACGCGGACGCCAACTGACGCCACGGTACCGCCGCATCGGTATGCTGCAATGCCGCGTCTGTGAGTGATAATGGATTCGCTGTCCCCCCGTTCCTCCTATAGCCGGACGCCCAAACAGGCGCAGCGCGTGCTGGTGCTGCAGGGCGGCGGCGCGCTGGGCTCGTATCAGGCCGGCGCCTATCAGGCGCTGTGCCATCACGATTTCGAGCCGGCCTGGGTGGCGGGCATTTCCATCGGCGCGATCAACGCTGCGATCATCGCCGGCAACGCTCCCGAAAAACGGGGTGCGCGGCTGAAGGAATTCTGGGAGATGGTGTCGTCGGCCTCGCCGATGCCGTGGGCGCCGCTGGTCAGGACCGATCAGGCGCGCACGGCCTTCAACGAGACCAGCGCGGCGTTGATCGCCACTTTCGGCGTGCCCGGTTTCTTCAGGCCGCGTTTTCCTCCGGCGACGATGTGGCCTGCGGGCAGCCCGCAGGCCGAGAGTTACTACGACACCTCGCCGCTGCGCGCGACGCTGGAGCGGTTGGTGGATTTCGACCGCATCAACGATGTGAAGACCCGCCTCAGCGTCGGCGCGGTCAGCGTCACCAGCGGCAATTTCAGGTATTTCGACAACGCCGAGTTCAGGCGGCAGAAAAAGAAGATCGGGCCCGAGCACATCATGGCCTCGGGCGCGCTGCCGCCGGGATTTCCCTCGATCGAGATCGAGGGAGAGCACTACTGGGACGGTGGCGTTGCCTCCAACACGCCGCTGGACTACGTGCTCGAGACCGAGACTGAGAAAGATCTTCTGATCTTTCAGGTCGATCTGTTCAGCGCGCGCGGGCCGCTGCCGCAGACGATGGTGGAGGCGGCCGATCGCGAGAAGGATATCCGCTATTCCAGCCGCACCCGCCTCAACACCGACAAGGCCCGCAAGATCCACGAGACCCGCAAAGCGATGCGCGATCTGATCGCCAGGCTGCCGGACGGCCTCAAGGATGACCCCTTGGTGGCGGTATTGAGAAAGGCGGCGCGGGAAAACACGGTCAGCATCGTGCATCTGATCTACCGCAGCAAGACGCACGAGACCTCGTCGAAGGATTACGATTTCTCCCGCCTGGGAATGGTCGAGCACTGGGCCGCCGGCGAACGCGACGTGCACCAGTCGATGCGCCATCCGGAATGGCTGGACCGTCCGCAGTCGGACCAGACCCTGGTGACCTACGATCTCAGCCAGGCGGGAGCGGAACAGATCAGATGACATTAAACAGGAGCGAATGATGGGTACTCTTTCAGGCAAGACGGCGGTGGTGACAGGTTCGACCAGCGGCATCGGCCTCGCTTATGCGCGGGCCTTCGCCAGCGCCGGAGCCAACGTCGTCATCAACGGGTTCGGCGCGCCGGCCGACATCGAGAAGGAACGCGCGGCCATCGAGGCCGACTACAAGGTGAAGGCGATCCATTCGCCCGCCGACATGACCAAGCCCGCGGAGATCGCCGGCATGATCGCGCTCGGCGAAAAGACGTTCGGATCGGTCGACATTCTCGTCAACAACGCCGGCATCCAGTTCGTCTCGCCGGTGGAGGAATTTCCCATCGACAAGTGGGACGCCATCATCGCCATCAACCTGTCGTCGGCGTTCCATGGCATCCGCGCCGTGGTGCCCGGCATGAAGAAGCGCGGCTGGGGCCGCATCATCAACACCGCCTCGGCGCATTCGCTGGTGGCGTCGCCGTTCAAGTCGGCCTATGTCGCGGCCAAGCATGGCATCGCCGGTCTAACCAAGACCGTGGCGCTGGAGCTTGCCACCTTCAAGATCACCTGCAACGCCATCTCGCCGGGCTATGTCTGGACGCCGCTGGTGGAGCGGCAGATTCCCGACACCATGAAGGCGCGCAACATGACCAAGGAACAGGTCATCAACGACGTCATGCTGCAGGCGCAGCCGACCAAGGAATTCGTCACGCCGGAACAGGTGGCGGCGCTGGCGCTGTTCCTGTGCGGCGACGATGCCGCGCAGATCACCGGCGCCAACCTCTCCATCGACGGCGGCTGGACCGCGGCGTGAGCCTGCTAGAGCCTCCCCCGCTTTGACGGAATCAAAGCGGGGGTTCTCAGTTTTTGTTTGGTCGCATTTTCTTCAAGCGAACCGGTTTTCACTTCGCTCGAAAATGCTCTAGCCGCGGTGGCGGCCGAACGGTGAAATGCGGAAACCGAAGCGGCTCCTGGTGATCGCGAACAGCAGCGCTGTGAGGAACACCAGGGCCAGCGAGGCCGAGGCGGCGGCGCCATAGCTGCCGAAGCGCGGGATCAGCACCAGGCACAGCGCGACATTGACTGCGAACGCCAGCGCATAGGCCAGCGCGCAGAGCTTCTGTTGTCCCGCCATGTTGAGGAAGCGCTCGATGGGCCCGAGCGCCGCGCGCACCACGAGGCCGATGGCGAGCACGAACATCAGCCCGTAGCCATCGACGAATTGCGGGCCGAACAGCGCCAGCATCGGCCGACCGACGGCGAGCAGCGCAATGGTGGCAACCAGCGACGGCCAGAACGTCAGCTTGATGGCGTGGGAGAGATAGGCCGACAGCCGGTCGCGGTCGCCCGCCGCATGCAGTTCGCTGAAGCGGTGGGCCGAGGACGCCGCGATGGCGTAATGGATGAAGGACACCAGGATCAGCGTCTTCACCGCCGCGAAATAGACGCCGACCTCGTCGGACGGGCGGAAGCGCTGCAGCAGCAGGATGTCAGTGTAGGACAACAGCAGGTAGAAGCCCTCCACCAGCACCATCGGCAGCGAGACGCCGAGCCAGGCCTTGACGTCGTAGACCTTGCGGCCGCTCTCGACGCTGGCGGCGAGACGGCGGCCGAGCGGCAATCCCTGCGCGATCATCGCGAGCCACACCGCCGCGGCGCTGATCGCCATCGCGCCGGTGGCGTCGAAGCCGAAGCCCATCGCTACCGCGCCGAGGGTGAAGCCGATCACGAGCCCCTGACGGACGATGAAGGCCGGTAGCAGCGCCAGTTTCATCCAGTCGTAGGCGCGGGCCATGCCGTCCTGGATGTTGGCGGCGACGAAGGCTGGCAACGTGAGGAGGCCGAGATACAACGGCGCGATCATCGCCGGATCGAGCCGCGGCGACATCAGTTTCACCACGCCCGCGAGCACGAGGCAGAGCACCATGCTGGCGGCGACGGCCATCCATCGCGCCCCGGATTGATAGCCGCGCAGCCGGTCGAGATCGCCATGGGCGCGGTACATCGGAATGAGCTTCTGCGAGGTCGGCGACAGCCCGAAATCGAACACGCAGCCGAGCATCAGCACCCAGGTCCAGACATAGACATAGACGCCGTAGTCCGAGGTTCCCATCCAGCGCGCCAGCAGGATCTGCGAGGCATAGGCCAGCGCCGCCCCGACCACGCGGATGCCGAACACCGCGATGGCGGCGCGGTGGGTCTTGGCGGCCTCATTCGATCCGCTGAAGATCGGCCTGATCCGCGCCAGCAGCGCGGCGACGGCGGGCGTGGCCGGTGATCGGGAGTCGGTGATTGCCACGGCGAACGGGTTCCTGCGCGGTCGCTGTTGGGAATGCCGGCTTTAGCAACCATTCGTTAACAATCGGTTGGTCGCCTCATCCGGCGAAGCCGCCACTGTCGAGGAAGGCCTGCTCGTCGGCGGTGGTCGCCCGTCCCAGCACGGCGTTGCGGTGGGGGAAGCGGCCGAACCGACGGATGATGTCGGCGTGGATTTCCGCAAATTTCAGGTTTTCCGCATAGCCGAGCCGGCGATACAGCGCCACGCAGGCGAGCTGATCGTCCAGGACTTCCGAGTGCATCAGCGGCAGGTAGAAGAATGCCCTGAGATCGGAATCGACGCGGACATCGCGGCCGGCGTCGATGGCGCGCATCGCGACAGTGCGCGCCGTCGGGTCGGTGGCGAAGGCGCGGGCGTCGCCGCGAAACATGTTGCGCGGAAACTGGTCGAGCACGATCACCAGCGCCAGCGCGCCGTCGTCGCTGTCCTGCCAGCTGTCGAGCTTGCCGTCGCGCGCGGCCTCCCATGTGGCGAGGAAGCGGCGGCGGATGGCGTCGTCGAACGCGGCGTCCTTGCCGAACCAGCGCGCCTCTCCGGCGGTGCGCCAGAACGCGAGGATGTCGGCGGGGGAAGCGATCGGACTGGACATGGGATGTTTACGTTCGATCACGATCCCTCGTCCCCACCTGAGCGGGGACGACTCTGTTGGACGATCCGTGCATCGCCCTCAGCTCGCCGCGGCGGCCGCCTTAGGTTGTTCGTCGCGCAATTCGCGGCGCAGGATCTTGCCGACATTGGTCTTCGGCAGTTCGGTGCGGAACTCGACATATTTGGGCACCTTGTAGCCGGTGAGCTGCTCGTGGGCGAACTTGATGACGTCCTGCGCGGTGAGGTTCGGATCGCGCTTGACGATGAAGGCTTTCACCGCCTCGGTGGATTTGGCGTCGGGCACGCCGACCACCGCGCATTCGAGCACGCCCGGATGGCTCGCCAGCACTTCCTCCACCTCGTTCGGATAGACGTTGAAGCCGGACACCAGGATCATGTCCTTCTTGCGGTCCACGATCTTGATGAAGCCGTCCTCCGCCATGACGCCGATGTCGCCGGTGCGGAAATAGCCGTCCGGCGTCATCACCTTCGCGGTTTCCTCCGGCCGGTTCCAGTAGCCCGCCATCACCTGCGGACCCTTGGCGCAGATCTCGCCGGGCTGGCCGAGCGGCACCTCGTTGTTGTCGTCGTCGCGGATCGAGATCCAGGTCGAGGGCACCGGCACGCCGATCGAGCCGGAGAAGCGGTCGGTGTCCGCCGGGTTGCAAGTCAGCGTCGGCGAGGTTTCGGACAGGCCATAGCCTTCCGACAGCGCGCAGTGCGTGACCTCGAGCCATTTGTCGGCCACCGGCTTCTGCACCGCCATGCCGCCGCCGAAGCAGGTCTTGAGCTTGGAGAAGTCGAGCTTGTCGAAGCCCGGCGTGTGCAGCAGGCCGTTATAGAGCGTGTTCACCGCCGGGAAGCTGTTGACCTGATACTTCGCCAGTTCCTTGACGAAGCCGGCCATGTCGCGCGGGTTCGGGATCAGCAGGTTGACGCCGCCGGCGCGCACCGCGAGCAGGAAGCACGCGGTCAATGCGAAGATGTGATAGAGCGGCAGCGCGCAGACGATGAACAATTGGTCCACATGCGGCGGCTTCTTCAGCGCCGGTTGCAGCCAGGCGTCGTTCTGCAGCACGTTGGCGAGAATGTTGCGGTGGAGCAGTGTCGCGCCCTTGGATACGCCGGTGGTGCCGCCGGTGTATTGCAGGAAGGCGACGTCGTCGCCGGTCAACACCGGCTTCAGCAGCGTCAGCCGGCGCCCCTGCGCCAGCGCGTCGTTGAACGGCACCGCGCTTGGAATGGAGAAGGCCGGCACCATCTTCTTGATCCGGCGCACCACGAAATTGACGATCACGCCCTTGAAACCGAGCAGGTCGCCCATCGATCCCATGATGACGTGCTTGATGCTGGTTTTCGGCAGCACCTTTTCCAGAGTGGAGGCGAAGTTCTCCAGGATGATGATCGCTTCCGCGCCGGAATCGCGCAACTGATGCTCCAGCTCGCGCGGGGTATAGAGCGGGTTGACGTTCACCACGGTGAAGCCGGCGCGCAGGATCGCGGTGGTGGCGATCGGGTTCTGCAGCACGTTCGGCATCATGATGGCGACGCGCGCGCCCTTGTGCAGGCCCTTGTTCTGCAGATAGGCGCCGAGCGCGACCGACATCTCATCCAGTTCGCGGTAGGTGATCGCCTTGTCCATGCAGATGAACGCCTTGCGGTCGGCGAACGTCTTGAAGCTTTCCTCCAGCAATTCCACCAGAGACGGATAAAGGCTGACGTCGATGTCGGCCGGCACGCCCGCCGGATATTGCTTGAGCCAGATGCGTTCCATGGGATGTCCCTCTGCCAATGTCGGTGCGGCCCCTGTCTTGTGGCAGGGTGACCTGTCTTTCCGAACTATTGAGCGAAGCGCCGGACTATAGCAAGCCTGTGCGGGTTAACGACGCAGGGCGGCCGGGGTCACTGCGCGGCAGCGGCTTTGCCGCTCTTGGCGGCATCCTTGCCGGCCGCGACCGGCCTGGCTGCGGCCGATTTCGCCGCAGCCGGTTTGGCGACCGCCGCGGGTTTCGCCGGGACGGCTGCGGGCTTGGCAACGGCAGGCTTGGTAACGGCAGGCTTGGCAACGGCAGGCTTGGCTGCGACGGCCGCAGGCTTGGCACTCGCTGCCGCCGCCGGTTTTGCCGCGACGGGTTTGGCTGCGGTTGCGGGCTTCGCCGCGTCCTTGGTTGCCCCCTTGGCTGCGGTCTTGGCTGCGGTCTTGGACTTCGTCTCGTCCGCCGCCACGGCCTTGGTCTTGGCCTTGCCGGTCTTCTTGCGCTTGGCGGCATGGGCCGCCTGCGCCGCACTCTCGGCGGCGTCGGCTTCCAGAATGGCGGCGCCGGTGCGGGCCGGGCCGGTATAGACGATTACCGGCGCCGCCGGCGTCGGCGGGGCCGCCAGCAGATCGGACACCTTCACGCCGGGCAGTTGCACGCCGCTATACATCGAGACCGGCGTGTCGGTGGCCATGGCGTTGACCTCGACGTCGTCGTCCTCATCCTCGGCGGCGGGCCGCTTGCGCTTCGGCCCGCACATCTCCTCCTTGAGGTTCGGCGGCGCGGCATTGATCGGCGTCAGCGATTCCACGGTGCCGAGCGAGGGCTTGAGCCACGACAGCCGGTTGCCGCCGAAATTGCGCTCCAGGAGCTGCGCCGCCTTCTGCGCGCGCTGCGCCGACGACTGCGCGCCGAGCACCACCGCGATCAGCCGCCGGTTGTTGCGCGTCGCCGAGGCCACAAGGTTGAAGCCGGATGCGCAGATAAAGCCGGTCTTCATGCCGTCGGCGCCGGGATAGCGGCCGATCAGCTTGTTGAAATTGGCGGTGATGCGGCGGCCGAATTTGATCGCCGGCACGTGCATGTAAGATTCATATTCCGGCATGTCGCGGAAGATCGCGCGGGCGAGGATGGCGAGATCGCGCGCCGAGGAGACGTGACCTTCCGCCGGCAGCCCGTTGGGATTGACGAAATGGCTCTGGGTCATGCCGAGGCGCTGCGCCGTGCTGTTCATCATGTCGGCGAAGCCGTCGACCGAACCGCCGACGCCCTCCGCCAGCACCACGGCGATGTCGTTGGCCGACTTCACCATCATCATCTTCAGCGCATTGTCGACGGTGACCTTGGTGCCGGGGGGAAAGCCCATCTTCGAGGGCGCCTGCGCGGCGGCGGTGGGCGACACCGTGAACAGGGTATCGAGACTGATGCGGCCGTCCTTGACCGCCTTGAGCGTGACATAGGCCGTCATCACCTTGGTGATGGAGGCCGGATACCACGGATAGGTGGCGTTTTCGGCCTGCAGCACCTTGCCGCTGTCGGCTTCGATCACCAATAGCGCCTCGGCCTGGGCAGGGCGCGGCGCCAGCGCGGCGGCGGCCATCGTCAGCACGGCCGCGAGTGCCAGCCCTGACAGCCGCGTCAAGCGGACGGATGCGGTGAGCAACGCCACTAACCGTGTCCGCAATCGGCGCACGCGCCGGACACGAAGAGGGAGAGGCCGGAGGCGAATGCAAATCTGCCGGAGGCGTATGAAAGGGCGATGGAAATCGGGGCCTCCCCGGCGGTTGGTTGCGTATCTGAGGGCGGTCAGGTCGCAAAATGTGCCGCACCGCATCAGACGGCGTCAGCCTTGGACCTTATACCCGGGCGCGGGCTCCCGAACAGGGGCTTGACGCTCAATCGGACATGAAAGGGGCCAAAGTTCGACGATGCCCACATGTTCGGCGGGACGGCCGGCAGGGCGTGATCGTCAGCCTGGCGAAGCCGCCGCGCCGGCCTTGTCCTGCACCATGAACTGGGCCCGGGCGAGCCGGGCGAAATAGCCGCCATTCGCCACCAGTTCGTCGAATGTTCCGCTCTCGATGACGCGGCCCCGGTCGAACACCAGGATGCGGGTGGCGTTGCGGATGGTGGACAGGCGGTGGGCGATCACGAAGGTGGTTCGGCCCTGCATCACGGTGTCGAGGGCGGCGTTGACCTTGGCCTCGGTTACCGCGTCGAGCGCCGAGGTGGCCTCGTCGAGGATCAGGATCGGCGGGTTCTTCAACAGTGCGCGGGCGATGGAGAGACGCTGGCGCTCGCCGCCGGATAGCATGCGGCCGCGCTCGCCGGCATTGGTGTCGAACTTGTGCTCGCTGCGCTCGATGAAATCCAGCGCTTGCGCGCCCTCGGCGGCGGCGCGCAGTTCCTCGTCGGTGGCGTCGGGCTTGCCGACGCGCAGGTTGTCCGCGATCGAGCGGTTGAACAGCAGCGCTTCCTGGAACACCACCCCGATGTTCCGCCGCAGCGAGGCCAGCGTCATGCCGCGGATGTCCATGCCGTCGATCTTGATGACGCCGGACTGCGGATCGAACGCGCGGTGCAGCAGCGCGATGGCGGTGGATTTGCCTGCGCCGGTCTCTCCTACCAGCGCGAAGGTCTGCCCCGGCAGCGCGGTGAAGGAGACGTCCTCCACTGCGGGGCGCTTGCCGTCATAGGAGAACGAGACGTCGTTGAATTCGACGAGGCCGGTCAGCCGTCCGGCGTCGATGGCGTCGGGACGGTCGCGCACCGCCGGCACGGCGTCGAGCACGTCGAAGAATTCGCGCAGCCGCGGCGCTTCCATGAACACGCTGTTGATGAAGCCGACCACCTGTTCGAGCTTCTGAATCAGCATGGTGGCAAAGGAGACGAACATTACGATCTCACCGACGCTGGCGAGGCCCTGTCCGTGCAGGATGATGCCGACGACGAAGATCGCGAGAATGGTGATGGTGGTGGAGGCGCGCGTCATCACCGCCACCAGCGCCCACCACGACAGCACCGGAAGCTGCGCGGCGAGCAGCTTGTCGGCGACGCCGCGCAGGCCCTGCACCTCGGCTTCCACCCGCACATAGCTCTGCACCAGCGCCACGTTGCCGAGCGCGTCGGAGGCGCGGGCGGCGAGGTCGCCGTAATGCTCCTCGACCTCCATCTGCATGCCGTAGGTCCGGCGCACCACCAGCGTGGTCAGCACGGTGAAGACGACACACAGCACGAACAGCAGGATCGCCAGCCGCCAGTTGAGATAGAGCGACAGCGGCAGCAGCACGACCAGCGAGACGATGGCGGCGAAATGCTCGCGGAAGAAGGAGAGCCACAGCCGCCACAGCGCGTCCGTGCCCTGCAGCATCACCTTCATCAGCCGCCCGGAATGGGTGCCGGTGTGGAAGTTCAGCGGCAACTGCATGATGTGTTCGAAATAGCTCGTCAGCACCGCCTGGCGCTGGCGGTGGGCCAGGCGGTCGGCGTGCAGCGCCACGACGGCGCCGCAGACGATGGTGAACAGCCCGAACGCGACCCAGGCGCCGAGCAGCGGCCACGGCGAGGGGGCGGGCGTCGCGGTCGCCGACAGCATGTCGATGATGCGGCCGAACAGCACCGGTTCGGCGAACTGCGCCACCGCCAGCGCCAGGTTGGCGGCGGCGAGCAGCCAGCCGAGCCGTGCCTCCTTGCCGAGCAGGTCGAGGACGCGGAGATAAAGACGAAGGAGAGCCATGAAAATGCGCGCCGTTGCGGCGCAGGGCGCGCCTCGCGCATTGTAGCGGCTGTCGGCGCGGCAATCCAGATCGGACCGCCAGCCGCCGGGAGACGGATGGATCAGCGCGCCGGGTCCGGATCGAGGCTGCGCGCCGCCAGCGGCGGCAGGAAGGCGGGATCGAAGATATCGGCCGCCAGCGGCCGTTTGCGGAATTCGCCGTCTTCCGCCAGCTGCGCGACGCCGGCCTCGAACCGCGCCGCATCGATGCCGCCGAGGCCGTCGCGCTTGACCTCGTCGGTGACGATGGCGTCGCGCAGCGTGGCGCGCCAGCGCTCCAGTTCGATGTCGTGGGAGGCGCTGGCGCTCATCCGCGCCATCACCGCGTCGAGCGCATGCGGCTGATCCTTGCGCGCGAGGCGGACCCCGGCGATGGTGGCGCGCACGAACGCTGCCACCGCCTCGGGACGGCTGGCCGCGAATGCCGGATTGACGATCAGCGCGTGGCCGTAGACCTCGCCGCCGAAATCGGCGAAGCGCAGCACCGCCAGATCGTTCGCCGGAATGCCGCGGTTGTGCAGGTTGATCGCCGATACCAGGGCGGAGCCGGCGACGGCGTCAAGCTGCCCGGCGGACAGCATCGGTTCGCGCACCGCCGCGGCGATCTTCTCGATCCGCACCTTGTCGCGGCGGATGTCGTTGCGGCGGGCGATGGCCGGCCACAGCCGGATGGCGAGATCGCCCTCGGCCGCGCCGACGGTCTTGCCGGCGAGGTCGGTCATGGTGGCGATGCCGCGGCTCCTGCGCGCGATGATGGCGTAGGGAGCCTTGTTGTAGAGCACGAACACCGCCTTCACCGGCGGGGCTCCCTCGCCGTCGCGATAGCGGATCAGCGCGTTGAGATCGGCCAGCGCCATGTCGCGCTCGCCGGCGGCGACGCGGGCGATGGCGTCGGCCGAGCCGTTCACCGCGTCCATGGTGACGGCGAGATCCTCGGCGCGGAACAGCCCCTTGTCGGCGGCGAGCACGAACGGCGCGGCGGTGCCGTCCACCGGCCTGTCGAGCGCGAAGTGCAATGCGGTCGCCGCCTGCGCCTGCGCCGGCGCCGCGGCGAACAGCAGCGCCCCGCAGAGGGGCAGGGTCTTAAGGAGTAAACGGCCGAAGCTGGGGATCATGGCGGTGGCATCGTCGGGAAGCGCCGCGGCGCCTGTGCGCGCGGCCGTGATGAGATGATGACAAGCACACATCGACGCCGCCGTCATCTCGCGTTTTCGTCAAGAGCCGTTGCGGCCGGCCGCTGCGGCGTTAACCTGGTGGCGAGAGATTTTCATTAACCTTGCCGCATGGGTGATTCACTGGAACGGCTCTACGATGCTGTGGTCGCGGCCAAGGATCTCGATCCTTCGACCTCGCGCACCGCCCGCCTGTTCCAGCGTGGCCCGGCCAAGATGGCCCGCAAGGTCGCCGAGGAAGCCGTCGAGGTGGTCATTGACGCCGTCAGCGGCGATACCGAGGCCGTGATCCGCGAGAGCGCTGACCTGCTCTACAACCTGTCGGTGCTGTGGGTCGCCGCCGGGGTCCATCCGCAGGACGTCTGGGACGAGATGGAACGGCGCGAGCGCGCCCTGGGCATCGCCGAGAAGCTGCCCAAGTCCGCCGGGAACAAGTCCCGCAAGGCCCCGCCGCGGGCTGCCTGACGGGTGCGGTCGATCTTCCCGCGCCGGTGCGCCATTCGGCACATGGACAAATCAGCCGGACGGTGGTTGATCGCGCCATGCTGAGACGAATGTATGACTGGTGCATCGCCGCCGCCGACAAACCCTATGCGCTGTGGCTGATGGGCGCGGTGTCCTTCGCCGAAAGCTCGTTCTTTCCGATCCCGCCGGACGTGATGCTGGTGCCGATGTCGCTGGCGCGGCCGCAGAAGGCGTGGCTTTACGCGCTGGTCTGCACCCTCACCTCGGTGGCGGGCGGGGTGGTCGGCTACGCCATCGGCGCGCTGCTCTACGACAGCGTCGGGCAGTGGCTGATCAATCTCTACGGCTACGGCGACAAGGTCGAGGCGTTCCGCGCCGGCTATGCCGAATACGGCGCCTGGATCATCCTGCTCAAGGGGCTGACGCCGATCCCCTACAAGCTCGTCACCATCACCTCGGGCTTCGCCGGTTACAACCTCCTTGCCTTCGTGCTGTTGTCGCTGGTGGCGCGCGGGGGGCGCTTCTTCATCGTCGCGGTCCTGCTCAACCGTTACGGCAGCTGGATCCGCGAGGTGATCGAGGAGCGTCTCGGCCTGTGGGTGGCGATCGGCGCCGGCGTGCTGGTGCTCGGTTTCATCATCGCCTTCCGGATGTTCTGAGCATGCCGGCCTTTTTCCCGTCGTGGCGGCGGGATAACGTCACAGCATGTCGATTCCCACGGATCGGACGGTCGTGAGGGCCGGGAGGCGGATGCTTCTGGCTGCGGTGGTGGCCGCGATGATGGCGGGGACCGTGACCGCGGCGTGGCCGCAGCAGCCTCCGTCGCCCCCGTCTCAATCCCAGCCCCCGCCCCAGCTTCCGGGTCCGCCGCCGGCTCCGGCTGTGCCGCCGCGGGGCAATCCGGGGCTGGTGGAGGAGATCGGCAAGCTGTTCAAAGGTCCCCCCGCCCTGACGCTGCCCAGTCCGCGCGAGGCGCTCGATGGGCTCAATGCCGGGACGCAGGACGCCGCCGGCCGTCTGAAGCAGATGGCGCCCGCCGCCCAGACCATGGTGAGCGGCCGCACCCTTTGTCCTGCCGCCGCCAACGGCGCGCCGGACTGCAAGGCCGCGGCAGACCAGCTCTGCAAGGGCAACGGTTTCCGCGAAGGGCGCGGGGTCGATATCGAATCCGCCCAGAAATGCTCGGCCAAAGCCTATTTTTCCGGTCGCACCGCCTGCCAGACCGAATATTTCGTCACCCGCGCGGTGTGCCAGTAGGGAACAGCCTCTTTCAAGAACTCGCGCGAGCCCTTATGACCGTGGCGTTCTCACCGTACCTTTTCGGTACGTGGGTTTATTCCGCCATGCGAAAGAGGGATTTCAGATGTCGATGCCTGCCTTGTTCAAGGGTCGCCTGTCGCTGCCGGTGATCGGCTCGCCGCTGTTCATCGTGTCGGGGCCGGAACTGGTGATCGCCCAGTGCAAGGCGGGAATCGTCGGTTCGTTTCCGGCGCTCAACGCTCGTCCGCAAGCGCTGCTCGACGAGTGGCTGCACCGCATCAAGGAAGAGCTCGCCGCCCACGACAAGGCGCATCCGGATCGCCCCTCGGCGCCGTTCGCGGTCAACCAGATCGTGCACAAGTCCAACAACCGCCTCGATCAGGATCTCGCGGTTTGCGAGAAGCACAAGGTGCCGATGATCATCACCTCGCTCGGCGCGCGCGAGGAACTCAATCAGGCGGTGCACGGCTGGGGTGGCATCACCTTCCACGACGTCATCAACCAGAAGTTCGCCCACAAGGCGGTGGAGAAGGGCGCCGACGGCCTGGTGCTGGTGGCGGCGGGCGCCGGCGGCCATGCCGGCGCGCTGTCGCCGTTCGCCTTCGTCGCCGAGACCCGGCAGTGGTTCGACGGACCGATCGCGCTGTCGGGCGCCATCGGCAACGGCCGCGCCATCCGCGCCGCCCGCGTGCTGGGCGCGGACTTCGCCTATATCGGCTCGGCCTTCATCGCCACGCAGGAGGCCAACGCGCCGGACCCCTACAAGAGCATGATCGCGACGTCGTCGGCCGAGGACATCGTCTATTCCAACCTGTTCACCGGCGTGCACGGCAATTACCTCAAGCCGTCCATCGTCGCGGCCGGCATGGACCCCGACAACCTGCCGGTGTCCGATCCCTCCAAGATGAATTTCGGCACCGACGCCAGCGGCGAGCGTCACAAGCCCAAGGCGTGGAAGGAGATCTGGGGCAGCGGGCAGGGCATCGGCTCGGTGGAGAAGGTGGTGCCGGTGGCGGAGCTGGTGGCGCGCCTCAAGCGCGAATACGACGCCGCCGTGGACGCGCCGCTGTGAGCGGCGGCGCAGCGTCTGTCGCAACGGTGTGAACGGGGTCATCATGGAAGCGGTGTTTCGCGTCGACAACAACGAGGTGGAGACCCGCGCCCATGCCGGCGGCCCGTGGCACCCCGGCATGCAGCACGGCGGCGCGCCGTCGGCGCTCGCGGTGTGGGCGGCGGAGCGCATCGCGACGCCTGAGCCGATGCATGTGGCGCGGCTGACGGTTGACCTGATGCGCCCGGTGCCGGTGGCGCCGCTCACCATTTCCGCCGAGGTGGTGCGCGAAGGTCGCAAGATCCAGCTCTGCGCCGTGCGCCTTGCGGCGGACGGGGTCGAGGTGGCGCGCGCCAGCGTGCTCAAGATCCGCGCCCGCGACGTGGTGCTGCCCGACGCCGTCGTCGGCACTTCGGACGGCACGCCGCTGGACGTGGCCGGACCCGACACCGGGCGCGCCGACGAAGCGGGCAATTCCAGCAAGTTCATCCAGGGGCTGTCGCTGCGCGCGGTGCGTGGCGGTTTTCTCCAGCCCGGCCCCGGCGCCATCTGGTTTCGCGCCGATCGTCCGATCGTCGAGGGCGCGCCGACCTCGCCGGCGATGCGCGCGGCGGTCGCCGCCGATTGCAGCAACGGGGTGTCGTCGGTGCTCGATATCACCCGATGGACGTTCCTCAACGCCGATCTCACCGTGTCGTTCGCGCGGCCGCCGGTGGGCGACTGGATCCTGCTCAACTCGCAGACCACGCTGGGCCGCGACGGTGCCGGCCTCGCCATCTCCCGCCTCGCCGACGTCCACGGCTATTTCGGCTGCGCCACCCAGTCCCTCGTGGTCGAGCCGCGCTGAGCGCGGCGGCCCCCGGGTGCGGCGCACGGGTGCGGCGCGGCATCCGGCATGCGAGCGATGCGGCACAAGCCTGTTGGCCGCCGCGGATTTTGTTTGTTAGTCTTTCCACGTTGACATGTGCACATGCTGACCGCGCGGCAAGTCGCGGCAGCCGGGAGGACACGACATGAACTCACGACGCGCCGCGATCGGCCTGATCGCGATGGGCTTTTCCGCATCCCTGTTTCTCGGCATCGGCCTCGGCAACGCCGCCGCGCAGGACTATCCGTCGCGCCCGGTGAAATGGGTGGTGGGCTATCCCGCCGGCGGCGCCACCGACATTCTCGCCCGGCTGATCGGCCAGCGGTTGTCCGAGCGGCTCGGCCAGCAGTTCATCATCGAGAACAAGCCCGGCGCCGGCAACAATGTCGGCACCGAGGCGGTGGTGACGGCCGAGCCCGACGGTTACACCCTGCTGCTGGTCAACCCGGCCAACGGCATCAACGCGTCGCTCTACGCCAAGCTGCCGTTCAACTTCATCCGCGACATCGCGCCGGTGGCCGGCATCGCCCGGGTGCCGAACGTGATGATCGTGCCGAACGATTTCCCGGCCAAGACGGTGGCCGAGTTCATCGCCTACGCCAAGGCCAATCCGGGCAAGGTCAACATGGCCTCGTCGGGCAACGGCACCTCGATCCATCTGTCGGGTGAACTGTTCAAGGCCATGACCGGCGTCCAGATGCAGCACGTGCCCTATCGCGGCTCGGCGCCGGCGATCACCGACATGCTGGGCGGGCGCGTGCAGGTGATGTTCGACAATTTGCCGTCGGCGATTTCCCACATCCGCGCCAAAACCCTGCGGGCGCTGGCGGTGACCACCACTGAGCGTTCGGCGCAGTTGCCGGACGTGCCGCCCCTCGGTGATACGGTCAAGGGCTACGAGGCGAGCGCCTGGTTCGGCATGGGCGCGCCGGCCAAAACGCCGCGGCCGATCATCGACAAGCTCAACAAGGAGGTGAACGCGATCCTGGCCGAGCCCGCGATGAAGGCCCGGATCGCCGAACTCGGCGGCGTGACACTGATCGGGACGCCGGAGGATTTCGGCAAGATCATCGCCTCCGAAACCGAGAAGTGGGCCAAGGTGGTCAAGTTCGCCGGCGCGCGGGTGGATTGAGGCCGCGTCCCTCTCTCCGCGATCTGCGGGGAGAGGTGACGATATATCCGAAGTCGTCCCCGCGCAGGCGGGGACGACGATTGTGAGTGGAGCAACATCGCGCGGCCTCTCTGCCGTCATTGCGAAGAAGCAACATCCGCGATGCGCTCCCTCTCCCCTGTGGGGAGAGGGTTGGGGTGAGGGGCGTTGGATGTATCAAGTGAAAGCCGAACCCCCTCACCCGGCATGCTCCGCATGCCGACCTCTCCCCGCCGGGGAGAGGTGAAGACACATCGCGATCCCGATCAATTCGGGAATGAGTGAACACGCACGGCAATGACGCGTGGCGGGCCTCCGATTCAACTGTCAAACAGCCCGCGATGACGCCGCGCCATGTTGCAGGCACGCGCCATCGCCCCTGTTGTTGTGACGGCGCGGGGGCGCCCGAAGCCTGATTGCATTCCCGCCCTTCGATGAGGGCGCGCGGAACGCCGGATGCGCCAACGCATCCGCAGCCCCGTGTGCAAAAGTGAAAAGCACACGAGTGTCGTCGCCACGGTCGCGCCGGAGACATCCGGCGTTCCGCACGCGGTGGTGCTCCGGCTTGCTTCGTGCTCTCCCCGGCAACGCCCGCAGGCTGACGCCGTCGTCTCCGCTGAGGCCGCCGCTTCCGGTCGGAAGCAAACGGGGCAGACCGGATTTCGCAGGACCACACGACTTGGGCCGGCGCGGACGCACGAACCTGCCACGTGTCGCCACGCCTCAGGCCCGCACCCAGCGTGGTCGTCAACGCTCGTTCCGGGGCCTCACGCGCCCTCTGTACGAGGAACACGCCCTGGCCCCATCACGCGCGCCCGACGCTGCCGCGCCACCGCATCCCGCCCCGCGTCTCGTGACGATCGCGACACGCCCCTCACCGTGGGGCGGGATGCGATCACCTTAAGAGAGGTTTCGGAGGCGGGGATCGCGGTCCCCATCACGAAATGTTTCGGGGTGAATGACCGTCATTGCGAGGAGCACTTGCGACGAAGCAATCCACCCTTTGCCGGTTGCAGCCAGCGATGGATGATCGTGGGAGCAACATCGCGTGGTCTATCCATCGTCATTGCGAGGAGGCGAAGCCGGCGAAGCAATCCACTTGTTGCCGGTTGCGGCCATCGATGGATTGTTTCGCGGAGCCTGTCATCGGGCGGCGCTTCGCGCCGACCCGTTGGCTCGCAATGACGGCACGCGACTCCCGCGCGATCTTACCCCAGGTCGTCCCCGCCAACGGGTCCGGCTTCGCCGGCCCGATGACAGGCTCCCGCGGGGACCCAGACTCCTGAGTCATCGATGCTGTCGCGAGCGCGTGACAACGCCTTCCGTCGTCCCCCAAAGCCATGTGGTGATGGGTCCCCGCCTGCGCGGGGACGACATCGGATGTGATGCGGCAATATGCGCGACATCGATTATCGATCGGCCTTTTCAAACAGCGCATTCCAGTCTTGAACAACCCGCGCGATCTTACCCCAGGTCGTCCCCGCGCAGGCGGGGACCCAGACTCCCTGCGTTATCGATGACGTCGCGAGCGCATGACAGCGCCTTCCGTCGTCACCCCAAAGCCAGGTGGTGACGGGTCCCCGCCTGCGCGGGGACGACATTGGACGTGGGCGCGCTTCGCGCCCCACGGGGGCGGGGCGAGAGAGGTTCCGTCTACGACACGGCGCTGTCCTGGCGATCGGCACGGACGGCTGCGCTCCGCCAAACAGAAAAAGCCGGCCCGAGGGCCGGCTTCTGCAACTCGATCCTGCGTGCGCGATATCAGTGCGCCGCTGCGAGCGCGGCGTGCTCCTGCCGCGCGATGGTGGTCTTCACCGCCGCCTGCACCTTCTCGAAGGCGCGGACCTCGATCTGCCGCACGCGTTCGCGCGATACGCCGAATTCGGCGGCGAGGTCTTCCAGCGTCATCGGGTCCTCGGCCAGCCGCCGCGCCTCGAAGATGCGGCGTTCGCGCGGGTTGAGCACGCCCATCGCGCCGGCCAGCGCCGCGCGGCGATGATCGAACTCCTCGCTCTCGGCGATGATGGTCTCCTGGCTGGGGGAGGTGTCCACCAGCCAGTCCTGCCATTCGCCGGGCTCGCCGTCGTCGCGGATCGGCGCGTTGAGCGAGGCGTCGCCGCCGAGGCGGCGGTTCATGTCGATCACGTCCTGCTCGGTGACGCCGAGGGTGGTGGCGATCTTCTTGACCTGATCGGGATGCAGGTCGCCGTCCTCCAAGGCCGAGATCTTGCTCTTGGCCTTGCGCAGGTTGAAGAACAGCTTCTTCTGGTTCGCGGTGGTGCCCATCTTCACCAGCGACCACGACCGCAGGATGTATTCTTGAATCGACGCCTTGATCCACCACATGGCGTAGGTGGCGAGGCGGAAGCCCTTGTCGGGCTCGAACCGCTTCACCGCCTGCATCAGGCCGACGTTGCCTTCGGAGACCACCTCGGAGATCGGCAGGCCATAGCCGCGATAGCCCATGGCGATCTTGGCCACGAGGCGGAGATGGCTGGTGACGAGCTTGTGCGCCGCGTCGCGGTCGTCATGCTCGCGCCAACGCTTGGCCAGCATGTACTCCTGCTGCGGCTCCAGCATCGGAAACTTGCGGATTTCGGACAGGTAATGCGCGAGACCGGATTCCCCGTTGAGAACCGGCAGTGTGGCGGCACGGGCCATGTTGCGCCCTCCAGTGTTCGGACCCCCGACAGCGGCGGGCCCGGCAGGCTCGCTGCTGTGTCAAAGCCAGCGGCGCTGCATTGTTCCGCGCCGGGGACGATCCCCAGCGCAGGTGCAGCATACCCCATCAGCGGCGGCCAAGGGAAGAACAAAACGGGGTCACGAAGGCGTGACCCGGGTTAAATATCTGTAACCATGCGACTTTTCAGCGCATCCCGATCAATCTGTGCTCTCCAGGGCGGCCCTGAGGAGACGCAAATCCTCCGGCAGGGGAGATTCCCAGTGGAGAATGTCCCCGGTCACCGGATGTTCCAGAACCAGCAGATAGGCATGGAGCGCCTGCCGGCCAAGGGCGGCAAGGGCGGATCGCGCCTCCGGGCCGAGCTGGCCGGCCTTGGTGCGGAAGCCCGCGCCGTAGACGTCGTCGCCGAGCAGGGGGTGGCCGAGATGGGCGAGGTGGACCCGGATCTGGTGGGTGCGGCCGGTCTCGAGCTGGCAGGCCAGCAGCGCCGCCACCGGCTTGCCGTCCCGCCCGGTGAAGGTTTCCCGTGTCTCCCAGTGGGTGACGGCGTTGCGGCCGCCCTGGCGCACCGCCATTTTCTCGCGGGCGTGGGGATGGCGGTCGATCGGAGCGTCGATGGTGCCGTGGGGGCGGGCCGGCGCGCCCCAGACGAAGGCCATGTAGCCGCGGCGCATCGCCCCGGTGCGGCCGTGGTCGGCGAACTGGGCGGACAGCGAGGCGTGGGCGCGATCGGTCTTGGCCGCCACCATCAGCCCGGTGGTGTCCTTGTCGAGGCGGTGGACGATGCCCGGCCGCTTCACCCCGCCGATGCCCGACAGGCTGGCGCCGCAATGGGCGATCAGGGCGTTGACCAGGGTGCCGCTCTCATGCCCCGCCGCCGGATGGACCACGAGGCCGCGGGGCTTGTCGATGACGATGATGTCGTCGTCCTCATAGACGACGGCGAGGGGGATGTCCTCGCCCTCCGGCTCGGCTGGAGCCGCGGGCGGCACGTCGATTGTGATCGTATCGCCGGCGGCGACGTGATAAGCGGGGTCGCGAACCGCGACGGTTCCGACGCTCACCTGCCCTTTGAGGATCAGCGCCTTGAGGCGCGAGCGCGACAGGCCGGGACCGCGCGCGGCGAGCACCTGGTCGAGCCGTCGCACCCCCTCGTCGCCCGTCACCGTGACCACGCATCGCGTGGGGCCGCCCTCGAGCCGGTCGTGTTCAGAAGAGTTCCGCATGCCTGAAACCGTTGCGCCCGATCCCACCCCCGAGCAGGCCGCGCTGGTGGCGCGGGTGCGCAGGATGATGCTGATCGCCGGCCTGACCACCGCGGTCGGCCTCGGGGCGGTGCTGGTGGCCATCGGCTACCGCGTTTTCCGCAATGATGGAAGCACCCAGGTGACCGACATCACCGCCACCCTGCCGAAGGGCGCGCGCATCGTCTCCACCGGCGTCGCCGGCGACCGGCTGGCGGTGACGGTGGAGGCCGGCGGCGCCACCGAAATCCGCACCTACGACGCTAAGACCCTGAAGCCGGTCGGCCGGCTCAAATTCGCCAACGAGCCGTGAGCCGAGGCCGGGGCGGCGGGGAGGGGCAGCTTCGGCGGCGCACTCCCGCCTTGCGGCGGCGGCGTTTCGAGGCTATTCCCTTGGCGCATGTTCGGCACGGCCTGTCCGCGCACCGATCATCTTCTGCGCTCGCTCCCTTCGTCTAGCGGTTAGGACGCGGCCCTCTCAAGGCTGAAACAGGGGTTCGATTCCCCTAGGGAGCGCCAGCGAAATCAATAACTTAGCTAATAAAATACTCCTACTACTGAATTTAGGTAAGCACTGGGTAAGCAGCGCCTACTATTTGGCGGCCGATGGACGCTTTTATCCGCAGCGTCTCGAGAAATAGTGGTCACCGACATCGATAGCTATATCCGTGATCCACGCGGCAAGAGCCGCCACCTGCTTCAGTTTACGCGGTAGTTCCGAGGCATCGACCACCCCAGTGAGAATTTGTCCGGGAGCCGGGAGTGACCCAAAAGCGCGACGGGCGTCTTCGTCACTCTTTGTAATGAAGACAAGCGCATCCTCATCGGGAAAACGACGCATCATGAAATGTGCCATCATATTTCTCATGCGCCTGCACTCTCGCATGATTTCGACTGCTTCAGCGTTCTTATCCGAAATCCAGGAAGATGTGCGAAGGGCATCTTCCGTGTCCCCAATCGTCATTTTGGCAATTTTTGAATGCCACTTGACAGGGATTTGGCCCTTGTCGAAGCGATATATAAGTTCAACGATTGATCTAAGCTGAGTATCGATCTGCCCAAACTCTAGAATGATCTGGCCTATCTGCGCGAAATCATCCTTACTGCCTTTAGGCCACTTCAGTATTTCTTTGAATGACGCGCTATCCACTTTGGATAAAAGGAATCTATTTCGCTCGTTCTCGATGGATGCAGGCAACGCCATAACTTTCCCCTACTATTAGAAGTGAGCATCTGGTCAGCCCCTACGCGACCGCTTCTTCAATCTCACCCCCGCCCCGCCACCATTCTCCGCGATGAACTCGACGCCGGCCTTTTCGAGGGCGGTAACGAGCGCTTCACCAGTCTCTGGCCTGCCGCCAATTGGATCATTGCTGTCAATTGACTCCAGCCGCCCAATAGTAGGCTTCGATATTCCGGAAGCGTCGGCCAGATCATCTTGCGACCAACCCAAAAGAGACCGGGCGGCCTTAATCTGGCGAATTGATATTTTTAATATTGACATGGTTAATCCTTCCGTGCGATATTAAAAATATCATATAGCAGCGCAGAGGGCAATCCAAATGAGCAAAAACACCTTTCAGGTGAACGGCGGAGCTATGCCAAAATTTGACCGCGGAGCCATCATGGTTCGCGCCTGGGCAATATTCCGCGAACCCGCGACGGATACTCCAACGGGGCCGGCATCCTCCTCGAAAAACTCAACGATTGGCTGGGCGGATATGAGCAGGCCATCGCCAACGTCGCCAAGGAAGCAAAGCCGAAAACAGGCGATGAAGTCGAATGGCGCGGGCATCTGCTTGTCGGCTATCTGGCCGACCTAAACGACAGCCTCGATGAAGTCTCCACCTTGGCGGCCACCGCTACCAGTGACGAGAACCGCGCGCGTTTCCACGACAATCACGTGCGAGGTGCAGCATGATCACGCGCCGACAGATTGAGGCCGAGGTGGAACGCCTGTTGACTATCCTTGATGCGATGGATGGCGACCCCGATTTAGAACCATCGCTTGGCAGCTACAACCCGCAAACATCCGCTTGCGATTGCGAATATCAATGCGACGACGAGGGCGACGAAAGTGACAGCGGTATCGGTGATGCTGATGGGCTTGCAGCGACATATTCGGCGGGGTGCTTGAAGTACCCCCTGCTCTCATTCGGCTCGATCTTGTGAGAGGCAAGCGCGACCGTCGTCGCTGTTGTGGTGGCCGCAACCGCTGTTTCTGCGGCTCGACCAAGAAACCACCTTCTGCTGATCAATGACATTGGCATCACTCCGCATGAGTGGCGAAACCGGTCGAGCCGATCCCGCTAACGTTTCGGATGCCGCTCAGTTGCTCGACAATGCATGCCATCGGATGAACGTGATGAGCACATCGCGAAATGGGTGGAGTTGGTGGAAGCGAAGTTAAAGGCGTCTCAACTTGAGACGCCTTGCGGTGGCGCGCAGCCTGCGGAGAAGGGTATCCGCAAAGCATCGCGTGAACTCCGAATCGATAAAAGCGACGCCCACCGCGCGGTCAAAGTCGCCTCTCTCTCAGATGAGGCAAAGGCAGCTGCACGGGAGGTCCATCTAGACAATAATCGGTCGGCGCTATTGGAAGCCGCAAGCAAGCCCACCGTGGCAGAGCAGGTCGCCGCGATCCACCAGCGTAATGCCGGCCGCGTGGTGAAGATTGCGAAGAATCCGATTAGCGACGTCGAAGCAAAGGTTCGTTAAACTGACGAACCTTGCGGTCGCAAAATAACTGACGATGAGCGGCGCATAAAAATGATGAGCGGCGCACGCGACGAACATATTGCTAAGTGAATCGAATTAAACCAAGCAAGAGTTGATGCGTCTCAACTTGAGACGCATCAGATACGAACCAGCGTGGCGGACGGCTATGAGACGAGGATATACACGGCTGCCACCGAATGCGACGCTTAGATCCGTTGCGCCTACGCTCAAAGAGCCGGTCGAGTTTGTACGCGCGGCGTTAGGCAACATGACTGGGCTTTTTGGCGACTGCGCGATCCGGCTAGCTTATGAGAATGACCCTGAGCGGCCGGACTACCGCATCGAAATGCTGATCTATGATGATGAGAGCGGTGAAGTGGTTATTCATCGCCAATCGATTGCCGCCATTAGTGGGAAGACGCATCGCGAACTATCGACGCAAGAACGTCGAATCTGGTGCGACGCCTCAATGTTATTTGCTGAAGTGCAAGAATTGTTGGGCGAGCTACGCAAAGTCGCTCGTCATCAATGAAAACGCTCGCGTTGCAGCCGGCCCCCGGTTTGTCCTGAAAATCACATTGAATGCAGAATTGCGCCCGCCGGGATGACCGAGCGGGCGTTTCGATTCTCAGGCCGCCTTTGCTTCGAGTTGAATGCCAATCGCGTTCAGGGCTTTCATGACGGTGGCAAATTCGGGATGGCCTGTTTCACTCAGCGCCTTGTACAGGTGCTCGCGCGCCATGCCGGTTTCCTTTGCCATAGCGGTCATGCCCTTCGCTCTGGCAATCGTGCCGATGGCCTTGGTGACGAGCGCGGTATCGCCGGTGGCAAGGGCTTCGTTGAGGTAGCCGGCAATCATCTCTGGACTATCGAGATAGTCGGCCACGTCAAATTTTGTGGTTTTCATCGTCGTTACTCCGAGTTGAGTTCTATGGCCTTGGCGATGTCCTTGGCCTGTGTGGTCTTGTCGCCGCAGAGCAGCAGCAGAACGAGTTCGTCGCCGCGCATCGCGTAATAAACCCGGTATCCCGGGCCGTAATCGATCCGCATTTCACTGACGCCGTTGGTCAGGTTCCGGTGATCGCCAGCGTTGCCGAGTTCAAGACGGTCAATCCGGATCAGGATTTTCTGTTTCGCGCGGATATCGCGGATCGCCCGGAAGGTCTTTTCAAACTCTGCTGTCTTCTGGATCATGACCATATGTAAGTTATAACTTACAGATAGGTCGAATGCAAGAGGGCGTGAGGGAATAACGCGCACAAGCCGATGCTCTTGAGATCGAGGCGAAGGCGAAGCGGCGGCTCGCAGACGAATATGATGCGGCTCAGGATCGGGGAGAGGTTGCAAAGCCTTCCCACAATCTCCGCCACGGCCCCGATATTCCCAAAGAGAATATCGGGAAAGCGCGCGCGGCTGATGCTGGATTAACCGCAAAAGAAATCCACGAAGCCCGCGAAATTCGGGATGCCGAGAACGCCGATCCCGGCATCATTAAGCGTACCCTGGACGAAGCAATTGAAGCCGGGGAGGAACCGACCCGCGCCAGAACTGCCGCAAAGGCAACTTGAAATGTTTTCAAGTTTTCAAGATGGGCCACGGCGGCAATGTAAATCGTGCGCCAAAGATCGAAATTTCGTAATAGCTGCACCTAGTTAGGTGGATTGGGCCCTTTGATTAATTTTGATTGTTTTCAAACCGCGGAGCCTTTTAGAGCCTGCAAATCACCTGCTGAAACAGGTCAGCAGAT
Source organism: Bradyrhizobiaceae bacterium (assembly GCA_020544565.1). Classification (GTDB taxonomy): domain Bacteria; phylum Pseudomonadota; class Alphaproteobacteria; order Rhizobiales; family Xanthobacteraceae; genus Afipia. The sequence goes on along the minus strand of CP078014.1, from coordinate 2,644,191 downwards.
GGCAACCGAAACCGTAAATACGGCTCAAAACGGTCGCGATGGCGACCCCGGCAGTTTCGCGGTTCTCACCCAGTGGGCTATATGCCGCCATTCACCGCATCAGAAAGCACGGTCGGCTGATGCTGAACCACCATCAGCAGCGAGCGCGCCGGACCTGTCGGCTTGCGCCGTCCCTGTTCCCAATTCTGCACCGTCTTCAAAGGCACGCCGAGCGCCCTTGCGAACGCCTTCTGCGTCTTTCCGATTGCGCCCGCCTGCTTGCGGATTTCAAACACGTTCAAATCGGTCATGGTCTTTATTCCTCCCCTTTTTACAGTGCCCGGAAAATACGCCAGCGGCGGAATGTCGCCGCCATATTGCCCGGTAAAAACGGTCGCCCGCGCTGTTTCGGCGTTGTTACCAGCAGCGATCAGTGTGCACTCAATGCGTAGCACCGCTCATTTCCGTTACGCCGGGCATCAGCGTCGAGATCATCGCGATTTCCTTTGCGGTGGTGGCGATCGGCGGAATGGGCAGCATTCCGGGAGCGGTGCTGGGATCGCTCGCAGTCGGATTCACCAAGACGGCGGCCGTGCATCTGTTCCCGCAGGGCGAACTGTTCGTGGTCTACGCCGTGATGGTTCTCGTCCTCAGCATCCGGCCGGACGGCATATTTTCACTCGTTGCTGCGAGAAGGATCTAGCTGTGGCCAGCAGTCGATCGTTTGTTGCTCTCATTGTCGCGGTGGCTCTGGTGATGGCGATCGTCGGCGCGACGGTGCCGGACTGGTTCCTGAATCAGTTGCTGGTCGCGCTGGCGCGCGGGTTGGCCGTGCTGGGACTGATGGTCCTGCTTCGCACCGGCCTGGTGTCGTTTGGTCACGCGCTCTATCTTGGCCTCGGCGCCTATATCTGGCTGGGCGGTGAAGAGATCACCGGGCTGCGGCCGCGGGATATCGCCCGGCGCGGCGTCGGCCGCTCGTTTCAGGTTGCCCAGCTTTTTTCGGGCCTCACCGCTTTTGAAAATCTGCTGATGGCGGCCGGAGTCGCAAGCCAATCGGTCCTGACCCCTCTGGATGATCCCGGGCGCATTGCGGCGTGTCAGCAGATCTTCGATGAACTCGGTCTGTCGCCATATCGGAACCAGAAGATCGCGGCCATGCCGCAAGGCGCGCGAAAGCTGCTCGACATTGCCATGGCGCTTGCCGCGGCTCCGAAACTTCTGGTGCTGGACGAGCCCACCAGCGGCGTCAGCTCCCAGCAGAAACTGGAAGTCATGGATCGCGTCATTCAGGCGGTGGCCGGAAATGCGATGGCCGTGATCCTCATCGAACACGACATGGAGATCGTGGAACGATATGTGGATCGCATTCTGGCTTTCGCGCAGGGCGACGTCATTTGCGAGGGACGCCCAGACAAGGTTCTGAATGATCCGACCGTCCGCGAAAAGATTCTGGGGGGCTAGATCATGCTGACGATGGGCGGGGTTTGCGTCAAGATCAACGGGGCGGACATTCTCACTGACGTTCATCTGCGTGTCGAATCCCATACGCTATGCGGTCTCCTGGGGCGCAACGGCGCCGGAAAACCGCCTAAGTCTTGTCAACCATCTGTCGTCTCCCTTTCGGGGAAGACGACGGCTGTGCAGTCGTCCCGACAGCAAGCGCATTTCCGCAAGCGCCGATCACCGGCGGTATCTTGCGCGCGATTGCGGCTCCGCACTCGTCTCACATCATTTTTGGGAAACGCGAAGCTGCAACGCGCTGGTGCGGCGTTCCGCAACATCGCCGTTTCCGAACGTCGCTTGCGCATGCGCGGGCGCGGTGATCGGCAGCCCTTTTTTGCACAATGGATGTACCTTTTCTGCCAATTACCGCCTGAGAAGAAGCAGCCTACCTTTCACATCGCCGCTTTGGGCACGTCGCCGCAATCGCGCGGAAGACGGGTTGATGCGGGCCATGAAGAGCCCGGTGGGTTCAAGAGCGGCGACGGCGCGGGGCATCGCATTCCGCTGCGCGATGGAATGCTCCGAGGCCGGGTGACAACCAAGAACACAAAATGGAGTTGGGGATGAAACAGAATATGAGAATGGCCATGCTTGCCGCCGGTCTGGTGGCGCTAACATCGACGGCGGCATCGGCGCGGGACACGGTGCGGATCGCGATCCCCGGCTTTCTGACCGGCGGCGCGGCGGCCTCGATGGGGATTCCGGCGCAGAGCGGCGCGGAAATCATCGTTGATGCGATCAACAACGGCACACTGCCCGCGCCCTATAATTCGAAAGGCCTGGCCGGAGCGCGGATTGAGGTCGAATTCATCGATGAAGCGGGCGGCAACAACAAGCAGGTCGCGGAGTTCCGCAATCTTGTTCAGAAGCGCGGGTTCGATGTGGTCGTCGGCTATGTCTCCAGCGGCACCTGCCAGCCCATACATTCTTCGCGATCCTTAGCCGTTGTGATTGTTGGCCGTCGTGATTCTTGGCCGTCGTGATTCTTGGCCCGTTTGGTGACGGATTCTGTGATGGCGATGGTGGGCGTCGCGAAAGCCGGACTACGCCCCTGTTTGATCCTTTATTCCTGTCTGAAAGGAATTGCCCGAGCCATGCGGAGGCTATTGGATTTCGGCGACTACGGCTGGTGTTTCTGGCGGGGTAGCATGACCGGGACCCGGCACGGCCAAGGGCGTTTTTCCGCGCACCGGTTATCGATCACTCAGTCTATTGTATCGTAGTTTCAATGACATAAGAGCGTTCGTCGGTCCGCGCCGAAAAGGCTGCCGGCGAATGTCGCGGGTCTGATGCAACTATGGATGGACATGTCATCGGACATGCACGTGCAACTTGGCCCGCGCTGGAAATTTGTTCATGCCCGAACGCCGGATTGGTTCGGCGGCCCGGCGCCCGGACCGGGGTTATGCGGGGCTCTTTCCCGGCTGATCGGATAAGCGCCTTATGCTACAGGCTGAACCGGGCGGTATTTTCAGTCCTTGAGCTGAGTCAAAGCGCGATTGTGCGGCGCACGAAATAAGGTAACTCTGCGGCAGGCGCCCCAGGGCGCGGGCCATTGCGAATCATGTCGGGGGACGGCTTCATGAAGCACGCTATTAGGATCATCCTCGCTGGACTGTTGGCGTTTATCGCCCTTTTGGGCGCAGCCTTCGCCGCCGACGATCCGTTCCGGCAGCACATGTGGATCGCGTTTTTCGTGCTGGCGGCCTTTACGGTCGCTCTGATGCGCAACGCCAGCTTCGCGCCCGAAGCCCCCGTCGACGAAGCGTCCTATATGGATGAGCCGATCCGTTACGGCGTCATCGCCACGGTGTTCTGGGGCGTCGTCGGCTTCCTGGTCGGCGTGGTCATCGCCGTGCAGCTGGCCTTCCCCCATCTCAACTTCGAGCCGTGGCTGAATTTCGGCCGGGCCCGCCCGCTGCATACCTCGGCGGTGATTTTCGCATTCGGCGGCAACGCGCTGATCGCGAGCTCGTTCTATGTGGTGCAGCGAACCTGCCGCGCCCGCCTGTTCGGCGGCGACCTCGCCTGGTTCGTGTTCTGGGGCTACCAGTTCTTCATCGTGATGGCGGCGACCGGCTACCTGCTCGGCATCACCCAGTCGCGCGAATACGCCGAACCGGAATGGTACGTCGACCTGTGGCTGACCATCGTCTGGGTCGCCTATCTCCTCGTGTTCATGGGCACCGTGCTGCGGCGGAAGGAGCCGCACATCTACGTCGCCAACTGGTTCTACATGTCCTTCATCATCACCATCGCGATGCTGCACATCGTCAACAATCTGGCGGTGCCGGTGTCGTTCGTCGGCTCCAAGAGCTACTCGGCGTTTTCGGGTGTGCAGGATGCCGTCACGCAGTGGTGGTACGGCCATAACGCGGTGGCGTTCTTCCTGACGGTGCCGTTCCTGGCGATGATGTACTACTTCATCCCCAAGCAGGTGAACCGGCCGATCTATTCCTATCGGCTGTCGGTGGTGCACTTCTGGTCGCTGATCTTCCTCTATATCTGGGCTGGTCCGCACCACCTGCATTACACCGCGGTGCCCGACTGGGTGCAGACGCTCGGCATGGTGTTCTCCATCATGCTGTGGATGCCGTCGTGGGGCGGCATGATCAACGGCCTGATGACGCTGTCGGGCCGGTGGGACCTGATCCGGACCGATCCGATCGTGCGCCTGATGGTCGCCGCGCTGGCCTTCTACGGCATGGCCACGTTCGAAGGCCCGATGCTGTCGATCAAGGCGGTCAACGCGCTCTCGCATTATACCGACTGGACCATCGCCCACGTTCACGCCGGCGCGCTGGGCTGGAACGGCATGATCACCTTCGCCGCCGTGTACTTCCTGGCGCCGAAGCTGTGGGACCGCGAGCGGCTCTATTCGATCCGCATGGTCAACTGGCACTTCTGGCTGGCGACGCTCGGCATCGTGCTCTACGCCTCGTCGATGTGGGTGTCCGGCATCATGCAGGGCCTGATGTGGCGCGAATACGATGAGCAGGGCTTCCTGGTCTACTCCTTCGCCGAGACCGTGGCCGCCATGCACCCCTATTACGTGATGCGCGCGCTCGGCGGGACGCTCTACATGATCGGTGGCTTCGTGATGGTGTGGAACGTCTACCAGACCATTCGCGGCCGGATCCGTGATGAGGCGCCGATGGGCGGGACGCTGCCTTCGGGCGGCGCCGTCGCGCAGCCTGCGCAGTAAGGAGCGCTATCCATGTCTTTCCTGATGAATCATTCCAAGCTCGAAAAGAACGCGACGCTGCTGCTGATCCTGTCGCTGCTCGTGGTGACGGTGGGCGGTCTCGTGCAGATCGTGCCGCTATTCTACCTGCAGAACACCATCGAGAAGGTCGAGGGCATGCGTCCCTACACGCCGCTCGAACTCGCCGGGCGCGACATCTACGTCCGCGAGGGCTGCTATACCTGCCACTCGCAGATGATCCGGCCGTTCCGCGACGAGGTCGAGCGCTACGGCCATTACAGCCTCGCGGCGGAATCGATGTATGATCACTCGTTCCAGTGGGGGTCGAAGCGCACCGGTCCGGACCTGGCCCGCGTCGGCCAGCGCTACTCGAACGAGTGGCATGTCCAGCACATGATCGATCCGCGTTCGGTGGTGCCGGAATCGGTGATGCCGAGCTATGCCTTCCTCAAGGATACGCCGCTCCAGACCAAGGGCATTTCGGCTCATCTCGTCGCCAACCGCCGCGTCGGCGTGCCCTACACCGATGACATGATCGCCAATGCCGCGGCGGACATGCGGGCGCAGGCCGATCCGGATGCCGACACCAAGGGGCTGGAGGCGCGCTATCCCAAGGTCAAGGTCGGCGATTTCGACGGCAACAAGCAGGCGCTGACCGAAATGGACGCGCTGGTGGCCTATCTCCAGATGCTCGGCACGCTGGTCAATTTCTCGACCTACGACGCCGCCGCCGGCTATCGCTGAGGAGGAGCGGATGGAAACCTACTCCACCCTGCGCCTGCTGGCCGACAGCTGGGGTTTGCTGGCGATGACGGCCTTCTTCATCGGCGCGGTGATTTTCGCATTCCGTCCCGGCAGCCGCGCCATCGCCGATGACGCCGCCCAGATCCCTTTCAAGGACGACTGACATGAGTGAAAAGCACATCGACGAGATTTCCGGCGTCGCCACGACCGGTCATGACTGGGACGGCATCAAGGAACTCGACAATCCGATGCCGCGGTGGTGGCTGATCACCTTCTACGTCACCGTGGTGTGGGCGGTGATCTACACCATCGCCTATCCGGCGTGGCCGATGATCCGCACGGCGACGACGGGGCTGCTCGGCTATTCCAGCCGCCACGACATCGCGACGGAACTGGCGGCGGTGAAGGCGAGCAAGGCGGACTACATCAAGGCGATCGAGGCCAAGTCGGTCACCGAGATCATCGCCGACGACAAGCTGCGCACCTTCGCGGTGGCGGCGGGCGCGGCCGCGTTCAAGGTCAACTGCGTGCAGTGCCATGGCTCCGGCGCGCAGGGCTCTCCCGGCTTTCCGAACCTGAACGATGACGAGTGGCTGTGGGGCGGCACGCCCCAGGACATTCAGCAGACCATCGCCCATGGCGTGCGCTATACGGAAGATCCGAACACCCGGGTCTCCGAAATGCCGGCTTTCGCCGGCATGCTGCAGCCGGCGCAGATTACGCAGGTCGCGTCTTTCGTGGCGTCGCTGACCGGCCACGCCGGAAACGCCAAGGCCGCAGACATCGCCGCCGGCAAGGAGCTGTTCGCCCAGAACTGCGCCGCCTGCCACGGCGACGACGCCAAGGGCAACCACGAGGTCGGCGCGCCCAACCTGACTGACGCGATCTGGCTGTACGGATCGGCGCCGGCGGCCATCGCCGCGCAGATCAAGTCGCCGAAGCACGGCGTCATGCCGGCGTGGGGCGTGCGTCTCGGCGATACCACCGTCAAGGAACTGACGGTTTACGTCCACTCGCTCGGAGGCGGCAAATAGGAAGACCACGTCTGGTCTGACAAGCGGAGGCCCGCGGTGGGGATCGCGGGTTTTGAGGATCGGCCCCTCGGGATACGGCGCCGGCCGCAAGGCATCGGTTGCCGGGGTTGATGAGGATCGGTCCGACGGGGCGGTGACATGTGAAGGAGTAACGGCGCTCCCGTGGGGAGCGCCGGCAGGAGAACATGGACATGCTCGACACGTCGGACATCGAGACGTTTGACGCCACCGCGGTCAACTCAGCGCGGGTGCGCCAGCCGCTCTACGCCGCGCGCAAGAAGATCTTCCCGAAGCGGGCCGAAGGCCAGTTCCGGCGCTTCAAATGGTTGGTGATGCTGATCACGCTCGGCATCTATTACCTGACGCCGTGGCTGCGCTGGGACCGTGGCCCCTATGCGCCCAATCAGGCGGTGCTGGTCGATCTCGCCAACCGGCGGTTCTATTTCTTCCCGATCGAAATCTGGCCGCAGGAATTGTACTTCGTCGCCGGCCTGCTGATCATGGCGGGGTTCGGGCTGTTCCTGCTGACATCGACGGTCGGGCGCGCGTGGTGCGGCTACACCTGTCCCCAGACCGTGTGGGTCGATCTGTTCCTCGCGGTCGAACGCGCTGTCGAAGGCGATCGCAACGCCCAGATCAAGCTCGATGCTGCGCCGTGGTCGGCGGGGAAGGCGGTCAAGCGGGTATCCAAGCACCTGATCTGGCTGGTTATCGCGGTCGGAACCGGCGGCGCGTGGATTTTCTATTTCGCCGATGCGCCGACATTGCTGCGTGACCTGGTCACCGGTCATGCGGCGGCGGTAGCCTACATCACGATCGCGGTTCTGACGGCCACCACCTACATCTTCGGCGGGCTGATGCGCGAGCAGGTCTGCACCTATATGTGCCCGTGGCCGCGCATTCAGGCGTCGATGCTCGACGAAAATTCGCTGACCGTCACCTACAACGACTGGCGCGGCGAACCGCGTTCGCGCCACGCCAAGAAGGTCGCAGCCGCCGGGCAGGCGGTGGGCGATTGCGTCGACTGCAACGCCTGCGTCGCGGTTTGCCCCATGGGCATCGACATCCGCGACGGCCAGCAACTCGAATGCATCACCTGCGCGCTGTGCATCGACGCCTGCGACGCCGTCATGGACAAGATCGGCAAGCCGCGCGGGCTGATCGCCTACGCGACGCTGGCGGAGTACCAGTCCAACATGGCGCTGGCGACGGCGGGCGGCACCTCGGCCGTCGATCCTCGCCGGGTGCACGATGCCAGCGGCAAGCTGTCGGACAAGATCTCGACCTTCCATGTGAAGAAGCTGCTGCGGCCGCGCACCCTGATCTATTTCGCGGCATGGTCGCTGGTGGGGCTCGGCCTGCTCGTTGCGCTGCTCACGCGCGACCGGCTGCAGGTCAACGTGCTGGCGGATCGCAATCCGCAGTTCGTCGTGCTGGCCGACGGCTCGATCCGCAACGGCTATACGATGAAGCTGCTCAACATGATCCCCGAGCCGCGCACCCTCGTGGTCAGCATGCAGGGCCTGCCGGGCGGGGAGATGACCGTTCTCGGCATGGACCAGCCGCCGTCGACGTCGTTCTCCGTCCAGGTCGAGCCGGACCGGCTCAAGACGCTCAAGGTCTTCGTGCGCCAGCCGCGCGAGAAGGTCGCCGGCCCGACCCAGCACTTCCGGTTCGTGGTCGAGGACAAATCGAGCTTTGAGAGCGACCATTACGATGCCACATTCGATGCGCCGGAGGCGGGCAAATGAGCACAGTGAGCAGGAAGCGGGAGTTTACGGGCTGGCACATGCTGGCGATCATGGTGAGCTTCTTTTCGCTCATCATCGTCGTCAACCTGACCATGGCCTTCTTCGCCCGATCGAGCTGGACCGGCTTCGTCGTCGAGAACACTTATGTGGCGAGCCAGCAGTTCAACGAGAAGGCGGCCGAGGGCCGCGCCCAGGCCGCGCTCGGCTGGACCTCGGAACTGGTCATCGCCAACGGTACGGTCAGCTACCGCCTCAAGGACAAGGCCGGCAATGTGGTGACGGCGAAACGCGCCACCATCAGCTTCCGCCGTCCGGCCTATGCCTCCGAAGACCAGGAGGTGGTTCTGACCGGTCGTGCCGACGGCGCGATGGCGGCCCCGGTCGCGGTGCGCGACGGCCAGTGGATCGTCGAGGTCCATGCCGAGGTCGGCCTTGAGCATCCCTATCGCGACACGCGGCGGCTCAAGCTCGTCAACGGAGTCATTCAGTGAGCTGCTGCGCGCCAGGCGCTGAATTCGGCGCCGCGGCCGGCGGCCTGTCGTCCGACGAGTTGCGGCATGCCGCCCGCAGCCTCGGCGATGGAACTGCCCAGATCGAACTGTCGGTGCCCGCCGTGCATTGCGGCGCCTGCATCCGCACCGTGGAGCAGGGTCTGTCGCGACTCGATGGCGTGGTCAGCGCCCGCGTCAATCTGTCGACCCGGCGGGTGTCCGTCCGCTTTACGGAAAGCGCGACGCCGCCCGTGGTCGAAATCCTGACCGGGCTCGGCTATCCCCCGCATCTGTTTGACGAGGCCGGGCTGCAGACCGAGCGCACCTTGTCGGAACTGATGCGCGCCGTGGCGATCTCCGGCTTCGCCGCCGCCAACATCATGCTGCTGTCGGTGTCGGTATGGTCGGGCGCCGAAGCCGCGACGCGGGACCTGTTCCACTGGCTGTCGGCGCTGATCGCCTTGCCCGCTCTGGTTCTGGCCGGCAGCGTGTTCTATCGCTCGGCGTGGAGCGCCTTGCGCCACGGCCGCATGAACATGGATGTGCCCATCGCCATCGGCGTGACGCTGGCCTACGCCATGAGCCTGTACGAGACCGTCACCCACGGCGATCACGCCTATTTCGATGCGGCGATCACGCTGCTGTTCTTTCTGCTGATCGGCCGCACCCTCGACCATGTCATGCGCGACAAGGCGCGCTCCGCCGTGCTCGGGCTGGCGCGTCTGGCGCCGCGCGGCGCGATCGTGATCGCGCCCGACGGCAGCCGCGACTACCGGCCGGTCGGCGAGATCGCGCCGGGCACCCGGCTCCTGATCACGGCCGGCGAGCGTATTCCCGTCGATGCGCGGGTGGCAGGCGGCGCGTCCGATCTCGATTGCTCGCTGGTCAACGGCGAAAGCCGGCCTCAGCCGGTGATGGCGGGCTCGCTGGTGCGGGCGGGCACGCTGAACCTCACCGGGCCGCTGACGCTGGAAGCCACCGCGCGCGCCGAGGACTCCTTCCTCGCCGAGATGATGCGGATGATGGAAGCGGCGGAAGGCGGGCGCACGCGCTACCGCCGTATCGCCGACCGCGTCTCGGCGCTGTATGCGCCGGTGGTGCATCTGACCGCCCTCGTCACCTTCCTCGGCTGGATGGTGGTCGATGGCGACTGGCACCGGGCGATGACCATCGCCATCGCCGTGCTGATCATCACCTGTCCCTGCGCGCTCGGTCTGGCCGTGCCCATCGTTCAGGTGGTGGCCGCCCGCCGTCTGTTCGAGCGCGGCGTGATGGTGCGCGACGGATCGGCCATGGAGCGGCTGGTGGACGTCGACGCCGTGATGTTCGACAAGACCGGTACGCTGACGCTCGGCCGCCCGCGGCTGGTCAATGCCGAAGAGATCGCGCCGGAGCTGCTGACTATAGCGGCGGCGCTTGGCGCGCAGTCGCGCCATCCGCTGTCGCAGGCCATTGCCGCGAGCGCGGGCGGGCGCGCTGCGGTGGCGGACCTTGATGAAGTGACCGAGAGCCCCGGTTTCGGCATCGAGGGCCGCGCGGGCGGCTCGATCTGGCGGCTCGGCCGCGCGAGCTGGGCGCTCGGGCAGGGCGACGAGGCCGGGGACGTACACCGCTCCGGCACCATTCTCGCGCGCGACGGTCGCGCGTGCGCCGCGTTCCGGTTCGAGGACGTGCTGCGCCCCGGCGCGGCGCAGGCGATCCAGGCGCTGGAGCAGGCCGGCCGGTCGGTGGAAATGCTGTCCGGCGACACCGAGGCGGCGTGCCGCGATGTCGCCGCCGATCTCGGCATCCGGCGCTACGCCGCCGCGCTGTTGCCGTCCGAGAAGGTCGCGCGCATCGCCGAGATGGCCACCGCCGGGCACAGGACGCTGATGGTCGGCGACGGCTTGAACGACGCGCCGGCGCTCGGCGCCGCCCATGTCTCGATGGCGCCCGCGACCGCCGCCGACATCGGCCGCAACGTCGCCGATTTCGTCTTCCTGCGCGATGGTCTCGAAGCGGTGCCGCTCGCCATCGACGTGTCCGCGCGCGCCGGACGGCTGATCCGCGAGAACATCGCTCTCGCCATCATCTACAACATGATCGCGGTGCCTATCGCCATTCTCGGTTATGTCACGCCGCTGATCGCGGCGATCGCCATGTCGAGTTCGTCGCTGCTGGTCATCGCCAACGCCCTGCGCCTGCTGCGGACGCCGAAGACGGCCGCCGCCGCGCCGCGGCCGACAGTTCCGGCGATGAACCGCTATGCCGGGGGGCGCGCCGCATGACGGTTCTGGTCTATCTCATCCCGGTGGCGCTGCTGATCGGCCTCGCCAGTCTCGCGGCGTTTCTGTGGGCGCTGAAAAGCGGCCAGTACGAGGATATGGACGGCGCTGCCGAACGCATCCTCATCGACAGCGAGCCCGACGGCAAGGTTGGCGGCAAGGTCGGCGGCAAGATTGGTAATAACGCCGGCAGCCGCTAGCGGCGGCGACGGGCACGTGCGACGCGTTCAGGCGCGGCCGAAAGCCGTTGTGTTTTCGCGGTCGCGTCGCTAAAACGCGCGGACACCACTGCAAATTCCAGACTTGAAGCAAAGCGCGCCGCATGTCCAAAACGGCTCTGATTACCGGCGTGACCGGCCAGGACGGCGCCTATCTGGCCGAGCTGCTGTTGCAGAAGGGCTATTCGGTGCACGGCATCAAGCGCCGCACCTCGCTGTTCAACACCGACCGCATCGATCACCTCTATCACGATCCCCACGACAAGGGCTTCGACTTCACCCTGCACCACGGCGATCTCACCGACGCGTCGAGCCTGACGCGCATCCTGCAGGACGTGCAGCCCGACGAGATCTACAATCTCGCCGCCCAGAGCCACGTCGCGGTGTCGTTCGAGGAGCCGGAATATACCGCGAATTCCGACGCGCTCGGCCCGCTGCGCCTGCTGGAGGCGATCCGCATCCTGCGTATGCAGGACAAGGCGCGGTTCTATCAGGCGTCCACCTCCGAACTGTACGGACTGGTGCAGGAGACGCCGCAGAAGGAAACCACGCCGTTCTATCCGCGCTCGCCCTATGCGGTCGCCAAGCTCTATGCCTACTGGATCACGGTGAACTACCGCGAGGCCTATGGCCTCTATGCCTGCAATGGCATCCTGTTCAACCACGAGTCGCCGGTGCGCGGCGAGACCTTCGTCACCCGCAAGATCACCCGCGCGCTGGCCCGCATCAAGCTCGGCCTCCAGGACAAGCTCTATCTCGGCAACATCAATGCCCGGCGCGACTGGGGTCACGCCCGCGATTATGTGGAAATGCAGTGGCTGATGCTGCAGCAGGACAAGCCGGAGGATTACGTCATCGCCACCGGCGAGCAGCACTCGGTGCGGGAGTTCGTCGAGCTTGCCGCCGCGCGCGTCGGCATCCGCATTGAATGGCAGGGCAGCGGTGTCGAGGAGAAGGGCTTCGATGCCGCCACCGGCCGCTGCATCGTCGAGATCGATCCGCGTTATTTCCGCCCGGCCGAGGTCGAGACCCTGCTCGGCGACGCCAGCAAGGCCCGCGACAAGCTCGGCTGGACGCCGCGCACCTCGTTCGCCGAACTGGTCGCCGAGATGATGGACGAAGACCTCAAGGCGGCGGAGCGCGATGAGGTCGTCCGTCGCCACGGTTATACGCCGTTCAATTATCACGAGTGAGCGCCGCTCGCGCGCGTCTGCCTCGTCCGGCGGCATACAGGCCGGGTTCATCTCGCTTCCGATAGAGAGTCCGGCGCGCGCCGGTCGCGTCCGCACGGCCGCGCCCGGTAACCAAATCTCAACGAATCCATGGTTACCAAACAGTGAACAGTTTGGGAGCGTTGCCATGACCGATCATTCCGCCGACGGCGCCATCAAGAAGTCCGGCCCGCACGACGACGCCACGCTGGTGCCGGACAGTGGTGACGCGGCGGCGCATCGGGACGATGCCGCGGCGGAGACGTCCGCGCAGGCCGCGAGCGGCAGCGAGGCGGCGGTGCCGGCCGCGCCGGGGGCTTCGAAGCAGATCACGCTGCAGCGCCTGACACCGCACAATTCATGGGAAGACGTCGTGTTCGACGAGCGTCACGAACGCGAGCAGGTGTTCGGCCCGGCTGCCGCGGCGGCGACCGGCGCGCCCACGCGCCGCCTGTCGGTTGCAGCCATCGTCGTCCTTGCGGCGACCGTCGGTGCCATCGGCGGTTCGCTCGCCACCACAGGCCTCGGTCACTATCTGAATATGAATTCCGGCCGTACTGTCGCGGCCGCCGCCGCCACCGAGCAGAGCCGTGCGGCGGTGGACAGCGCCCTCGCCAAGCTCCATGCCGATCTCGCGGCGGTGCGTTCGATGGCCTCCTCGCAGGCGGTGCAGTCGGTCAAGCTCGCCGAGCGCGTCGATCGCGTCGAGAAGGCCCAGGCGGAGCCGGCCGCGAAGCTCGCCAGGCTGAGCGAGGCCGTGGACAAGCTGCGCGCCGCCGAGGCCACGGGGTCGGTCACGCCGCCGGCGCAGGCGGCCGCCGCGCCGCCGCTGCCCGCCACGGTCCCGAACCGACTGCCGCTGGTGGACGGCTGGGTGCTGCGCGAGGTCTCCGGCGGCATGGCGACGGTGCAGGGCCGGCAGGGTATTTTCGACGTGATGCCGGGCGATCCGCTGCCGGGCGTCGGCCGCGTCGATGCCATTCGTCGTCAGGACGGCCGCTGGGTCGTGGTCACCAGCCGGGGCCTGATCGTCGCCCGCTGAGGGGCGCGATCCTTGCGAAATCGTGGCGAATTGCCCGCGATCGAATGCTAAAATTTGAGCCTTCGCCTGAACGGAGCGGCATGATCTTGCTGACATGATGCAGCCTCTGATGAAGAGGAATGAGCATGCCAGCGACCCAGTTGTTCCCGCGCCCGAAGCCCGTCACGTTTTTCGCCTGCGACGTGACCGAGATGCCGTTTGCGGCGGTTCGCGCCGCCAACGACAACCCCTGTCCTTATTGCGGCGGCGTGCTTGAGCCGGGCGACCGGGCCGAGGATTGCTCCGGCTCCGGCGTCGACTCCGGCGCGTGGCCGTTGCTGCCCTTCCCCCAGGGCTGGGGCGCGTCGTGCTGACGTTCCGCCGCGCCCCTGCCGCCGGGCGGCCGGGGTCTTTCATTGCCGATCATTAATGCCCGACATCGTTAGCACGGTCTTTCCATTTGCGACGCCGCGCCGCAGCGGCGGGTCTTGCGGCGGAGGCATCGCCGCCACCATCTGATATGCGACATTTGGCCGTCGTCGCCGCGCGTTCCGCGCGGCGGGGCAGGCGGCGCGTATCGGAGAGGGCGATGAACTATTTCAAGACGGCGATCCTGCTGGCGGGGCTGACGGCGCTGTTCATGGCCGTCGGCTATCTGATCGGCGGCTCCGGCGGTGCGATGATCGCGCTGGTGATCGCTGCGGGAACCAACCTGTTCGCCTACTGGAATTCGGACCGCATGGTGCTGTCGATGCACGGCGCCCACGAGGTCGATGCGCACAGCGCGCCGGACTTCGTCGGCCTCGTCGCCGAGCTGGCGCAGCGCGCGCAACTGCCGATGCCCAAAGTCTATCTGATGGACAATCCGCAGCCCAATGCGTTCGCCACCGGGCGCGATCCGGAGCACGCCGCGGTGGCCGCGACCACCGGTCTCCTGCAGTCGCTGAGCCGCGAGGAGCTGGCCGGGGTGATGGCGCACGAACTTGCGCACATCAAGAACCGCGACACCCTGATCATGACGGTGACCGCCACGATTGCGGGCGCGATCTCGATGCTGGCGCAGTTCGGCATGTTCTTCGGCGGCCGCCGCGACAACAACGGCATGGGCGTGATCGGCTCGCTGGCGATGATGCTGCTGGCCCCGCTCGCGGCGATGATCGTGCAGATGGCCATCAGCCGCACCCGCGAATATTCCGCCGACCGTCTCGGTGCGCAGATCTGCGGCGAGCCGATGTGGCTTGCCTCGGCGCTGATGCGGATCGAGGACGGCGTGCACCATGTGCCGAACATGGATGCGGAGCGCAGCCCGGCCACCGCGCATATGTTCATCATCAATCCGCTGTCGGGGCAGGGCATGGACAACCTGTTCTCGACCCATCCCTCGACCCAGAACCGCGTCCACGAATTGCAGCGCCTCGCGGCGGAAACGGGTATGCGCGGCGATCGCGTCAGGACGTCCGCCGCCCCCGCCGCGCCGCGTGGCCCGAGCGGCCCGAGCGGCCCTTGGGGCCGGTCGCGGGGACCGTGGGGCTGAACGGCTTCACGGGGAGTGAAAATCCCGTTTGATAGAAACAGACTGATCTGTCATGGCCGGGCGTAAACGCCCTTATCGCCGTTCGAAGAACGGCGTCGCTTCCGCTCGCCTATGGTCCCGGCCATCTACGTCTTGGATGTTCAACAAGATAAGACGTGGATGCCCGGCATAAAGCCGGGCATGACGAAGGTTGATCCTGTCTGAGACAAAATTATCATCGCATGAGGAGCTTGCAGAAGGTACCTCGCTCTCAGTAGCAGACGTTCACGGTGCGGAAGCGGATGCCGTGAGGCGTGCGGACGCGGCGGGTGACGATGCAGCCGTCGTCGACATAGCCGCCGGTCACGATCACCGGGCTGAAGCCGAAGCCGAACCCGCGGTGATGATGGCCCCAGCCGCCGCCGTGCCAGCCACCGCCATGCCAGCCGTGGGCGGACGCGGCGGTCGGGGCGAGAGCGGCCGCACCGAGCGCGGCGGAAGCGACGAGTGCGAGAGCAAGTTTGCGAAACATGGTCGTTCTCCTTGAGTTGCGCGCGTTGTGCGCGGGGGGCGTGACATCCGTTCAATACAGATGGGTCGCACCGCTCTCAGGATCGGTTCATGCTTTTTTTTCGGAATTGGCCAAATGCCGTTCACGACGGCGTGTTGTCGTCGCCGGCGCGCTTGAGCAGGTCCCTGGCGAGATCGGACAGCACCGGCCGCGGCAGCGCCGCGAACGGCAGCGGCCGGGTCACCTCCACGGCGGCGAGGCCGAGGCGCGCGGTGAGCAGGCCGTTGAGCAGCCCTTCGCCGAGCCGGGCCGACAGCTTGGCGGCGAGGCCGTGGCCCAGCACCTGCTGGATCAGGCTGTCGCTGGCGGCGATGCCGCCGGTCACCGCCAGATGGGCGATCACGTGCCGCACCAGGCGGATCATGCCCAGCGTGCCGGGCCGACCGCCATAGAGCCGCGCCAGCTGGCGGATCAGGCGCAGTGCGGCCGCGAACACGAACAGCACGTCGATCACCGCGCCGGGGCTGACGGCGGTGACGATGGAGACGCGCTGCGCCGCGCTGGAGATCAGCCGCCGCGCCTCCTGATCGAGCGGCGCCATCAGCTCGCGCTCGGCGAGGCGCACCATGTCGGCGCCGTCGATGATGTCGCGGCTGTGCTCGGCCAGCGCCATGCGGGCGCGGGCGAGGTGCGGGTTGTCGTGGGCGATCTTGAGCAGGTCGCGGACGATGGCGTCGCTGTCCTTGCGGTCGTCGCTCACCAGCACGGCGTTGGCGCGCGCGTGCAGCGTCTCGATGGTCTCGAGCCGCGCGAGGCTCAGCGTCTCGCGGGTGATGATGGCGATCAGCGCCACCGCCGCCGCCACCGCGAAGATCAGGCCGATATAGCCGAGGCTCATGCTGCGGCTGAACAGGTCGCTGACGAGATTGGTGATGCCGAGGCCGAGGCCGAGCACGACCAGGCCGCCGAGCGCGGTCCACAGCAGCGCGGCCCAGCCGAAGCCCCTGCGTTTGCGGATGACGGGAGCATCGAGCGGCACGGGCAGTTGTGCCGGATCGGGCTCCGGGGTGATGCGCACCTGGCCGCGCGCGGGATGCGCAGCGCTGTCGTCGGCCTCCATCAGCACGACGCGGGGATCGTCGAGCTTGAACGCCGCCGGTTTGCGGGAATGCGGCCTGTCGTTCATTGCAGCCTGTCTCCGATCAGGAACTGAAGCGCGCGGTCAAGGCGGATATGGGGCAGCGCCGGCTCCTCGCCGGCGGGCGCGTCGAGATGCGGCGGGCGGAAGCGCAGGAAGCGGAAGTCGGTCTCCTCCGCCGCTGTGGCGGTGAGGCCGCGAAACGCGGCGTCACCGCCGAACAGGTCGTCGAGCCGCGCCGGCAGGTCGCCGGGAAAGGTCGCCACTTCGGTCATGCCATCGAACACCTCGCCGCCGGCGGTCTCGCCCGCCTCCGGCGTGCCGAGGATCGAGGGCAGCTTGTCGCGGCCCCGCTGCACCAGCGCCTCGCGCGTGGCGCGGACGGCGGCGAGCGCCACCACGTCCACCGCCGCGCCGGCGAATTCGGCGCGGGCCGTGGCGCGCTCCACCATGCGGCGCAGGATCGCCTCGAGCCGGTCGTGGCTGGTGCGGTGGAGGTGGTCGGCCTTGGTGGCGGCGAACAGGATGCGGTCGATGCGCGGACGGAACAGGGACGCGAGCCAAGTGCTGCGGCCGATGTTGAAGCAGTCGAGAATGCCGGCCAGCGCGCCTTCGAGATCCTTCACCGCCTCGGGCCCGGCGTTGAGCGCGGCCAGCGTGTCCACCAGCACGATCTGGCGGTCGAGCCGGGTGAAGTGGTCGCGGAAGAACGGCCGCACCACCACGTCCTTGTAGGCTTCATAGCGCCGCTTCATCATCGCCCACAGCGAGCCTTCGGGGGCGACGCCGTCCGCCGGCACGTCGAGCGGCGCGAAGGTCAGCGCCGGGGAGTTGGCGAGATTGCCCGGCATCAGGAAACGCCCCGGCGGCAGCAGGCTCATGGCGAAGCGTTCGTTGCGGCAGGCGCGCAGATAGCCGGTGAACAGCTTCGCCGCGGTCAGCGTGGCCTGCTCGTCCTCGGGCGCGCCGGCGTCGAGGGTGGCGAGATGGGCGTGCCACTCAGCGGCGAGCCGCGCGCGCGGCTCGCGCCGCGACAGCGCGAGGCTCTCGGCCGACCATTGCTCGTAGCTCTTGTTGAGCAGCGGCAGGTCGAGCAGCCACTCGCCGGGATAATCCACCAGATCGAGGGTGAGGGTGCGTGACGCCGCGTTCTGGCGCTGGTAGTCGATGACGAGGCGCAACTCGCTGATGTCGGTGGTCGAGGCCGGCCAGCGCCGCTCGCCGATCAGCGTTCGCACATGGCTCTCATAGGCGAAGCGCGGCACCGCGTCGTCGGGCTGCGGCGCGAGCCGGGCGCGGGCGATGCGGCCGGTGGCCAGCGACTCGAACACCGGAAAGCGCCCGCCGCGCAGCAGGCCGTGCACCAGCGCGGTGATGAACACCGTCTTGCCCGCGCGCGACAGGCCGGTGACGCCGAGCCGCACCGTCGGGTTGAAGAGGCCCTCGCCATATTCGATCAGGGAACGGATCGACAGGCGGGTTTCCTCGACGAGGTCGGAGAAACTGGGGGTCATAATTCGATCAAGACTTTGCCGGATAGGAGAGATGGGCTTCGAGGGGATCGCGTGGCGGCCTCATCAAAGCTGGGCGGTCGCGGCGCGGAAATCAAGTTTCACGCCGCGATTCATGTGTGGAACGAGGCCAAGGGCGGCATGGGGATTTTCAGGCTGAAGCCGGTCAGCGCGGAGCGTCGCAACAGCGGCGGCGTGATCCGCTGGGATTACGACCGCGCCGAGCTGATCGCCGATGGCGTCGTCCACGGGCTCGGCTTCGCCTGCGGGCTCATCGCCGCCGTCGCGCTGGTGGTGCTCGCCGCCGGCCATGCCTCGCGCGCCGATGTCGCGGCGGTGGCGATCTATGCCATCGGGCTCGTCGCCATGCTCGGGTTGTCGGCCACCTACAATCTGTGGCCGGTGTCGCCGGCCAAATGGTGGCTGCGCCGCCTCGACCATTCGGCGATCTACATCCTGATCGCGGCGACCTACACCCCGTTCCTCACCCAGATCCACGATCCCGTCCTGCGCCTCGCCTTGCTGGCGGGGGTGTGGGGCGTGGCGGTGGCGGGCATCGCGCTGAAGATCGTCATGCCCGGCCGGTTCGACCGCCTCGCCGTCGGGCTCTATCTGGCGCTCGGCTGGAGCGGCGTCGTCGCCTATGACGCGCTGGTGTCGGCGCTGCCGTCCTCGACGCTGTGGCTGATCGCCGCCGGCGGGGTGATCTATTCGCTCGGCGTCATCTTCCATGCCTGGGAGCGGCTGCGCTTCCAGAATGCGATCTGGCACGGCTTCGTGCTGCTCGCCGCCGCCGTGCATTACGCCGCGGTGGTCGATCTGGTTCTGCTCGCGGTGTGAGCGGCGAAGCCATCCCGTTCCCTGTGTCCCGGGCGCGGTGCAGCGCGCAAGCGCCGCGCCGCAGAACCGGGACCGTTGCGAATCCCGTCGTTGAGGCGGCCCCGGCTCAGCGACGCACCACAACAGTGCTGCGTCGCGTCCGGGGCACGTCCACATGGCGGATCTGGAAGACCGATTGATCCAGCCGGCCGTTCCCTCTAAATCTTGCGCATGAACGTTTCCGGAAAAATCGTCGTCGTCACCGGCGGCGCCAACGGCATCGGCCGGGCGCTGTGCGAAGCCTTCCATCGCGCCGGCGCGGCGAAAGTCGTGGTCGCCGATCTCGACGGGGCGCGGGCGAAAGAAGTCGCCGCCTCCATCGGCGGCGCGGGCTTCGCCTGCGACGTGGCCAGGGAGAGCGACCTCGTTCATGTCATCGAGGAAACAGAGAAGCAGTTCGGCCCTATCGACCTGTTCTGCTCCAATGCCGGCATCGGCGGCGGCTTCGATCCGATGATGGACAATGCCGGCGGTGCGCCGGATGCGGCCTGGGACAAAAGCTGGGCGATCCATGTCATGGCCCATGTCCATGCCGCGCGCCATCTGGTGCCGCGCTTCCGCGCCCGCGGCGGCGGCTATTTCCTCAACACCATTTCGGCGGCGGGGCTGTTGTCGCAGGTCGGCAGTGCGGTCTATTCCACCACCAAGCACGCCGCGGTCGGCTTCGCGGAGAATCTCGCCATTGCCCACAAGGCGCACAACATCCGCGTCTCCATCCTGTGTCCGCAGGGCGTGGAGACCGACATGCTGAAGGACATTCCCAAGGGGCCGCAGTCCAATGACGGCAATCTCAGCGCCGACGACGTGGCGCGCTGCGCGCTGGAGGGGATCGACCGCGAGACCTTCCTGATCCTGCCGCACCCGCAGGTGCTGGATTACATGCGCCGCAAGACCGATAATTACGATCGCTGGATCGGCGGCATGGCGAAATTGCAGGCCGCGACGCGCGAGATCCACGGCAAGGCGTAGGACCACGCTGTCTTCTCGACCGTCATTGCGAGGAGGCGAAGCCGACGAAGCAATCCAGTCCGTTTGCGTGTCGAGCTTTAACCTGGATTGCGTCGCGGAGCCTGTCATCGGGCCGGCGAAGCCGGATCCGTTGGCTCGCAATGACGAGTGCAAGCGGCTACCAGCTCGCCGTGCCCTTCATGGTGGGAGCGCCCGCCGCGTTCGCCGTCCACACCTCAAGCCCCGCATCGGTGGCGTTGCCGTTGACGCTGAATTCCGCGCCGTCGAACAGCGGATTGACGCCGCGATAGACGAATTGCGTCGGCGCCTTGCCGCCGCGCTGGCGGGCGGCGAATTCGATCAGCAGCGCGGCCTGCAGCGGGCCGTGCACGATCAGCCCCGGATAGCCTTCGACCTGGGTGACATAGTCGCGGTCGTAGTGGATGCGGTGGCCGTTGAAGGTCAGCGCCGAGTAACGGAACAGCAGCACCGGATCGGCCATGTGGCTTTCGCGGATCTGTCCGGCGGGAACGGGCGCGGGCACAGGCGGCGGCGCGCTGCCCGGCGCGGGCATGTCGCGATAGACGATGTCGTGGCGCTCGCGGATGGCCGTGCCGCGCGGCGTCGAGAGGATGTGGTCCACCGCGACGAAGCACAGCGTACCGGTGGAGCCGCTCTTGAGCGTCACGTCGGTGATGCGCGAGGCGCGCGTCACCGTATCGCCGACGCGCAAGGGATCGACGAATTCGATCCGGCCGCCGGCCCACATCCGGCGCGGCAGCGGCACCGGCGGCAGGAAGCCGCCGCGCGCGGGATGACCGTCGGGTCCGAGTTCGCTCATGGGGACGACCGGCTGGGCGAGGCACCAGTGGGTGGTGAGCGGCGCGGCGTCGCCGTCAGCAGGCTCGCCGATGTCGAGGAACAGGGTGGCGCGCAGGCCCTTCACCAGTTGCGCGGTGATGACGTCGGACGCCTCCTGGGTGCGGCCGATCCACTGGCGCAGATGATCGATGTCGGGGGTCGCGGTCATGATGTCTTGTCCTGTGCGATCATGTCGGTGGCATCGCCGACCGGCGGCACCGCGCCGTAGGGGCGGGTCTCGCCGACGACGATGGCGGCGGGGGCGGGATAGGCCACCGGGCCGTTTGGCGTATTCACCTCGATCCGGCGCAGATGCGGGTGCTTTGCCAGATCGTCCATGGTGTTGACCTCGGCAAAGGCGATATCGGCCTCGTCCAGCCGTTTCACCAGATCGTCGCGGCTCAGGGCGGCGAACACATCAGCCACGATCTTGTCGGTCAGCGCGCGGTTCTGCACCCGTGCGACGCCGTTGGCGAAGCGCGGATCGCTGGGCAGATCCGGCATGTTCATGACCTCGGCGCAGAGCTTCTTCCATTCGCGCTCGCTCTGGATCGAGATCAGCACGTCGCGGCCGTCCTTCGAGGTGAACACGCCATAGGGCGCGATGGACGCATGGGCGAGGCCCATACGCTTCGGGCTGTTGCCGTTCTCGGCGTTGAGCAGCGGCACGGTGAGCCAGTCGGCCATCACGTCGAACATCGAGATGCGGATGTCGGCGCCCTGTCCCGTCCTGGCGCGGCCGATCAGGGCCTCGAGGATCGCCGCGTGCGCCGTCGCCCCGGTGGCGATGTCGACGATGGAGAGGCCGACGCGGGCCGGGGTATCGGGGCCGCCGGTGATGGAGGCGAGGCCGCTCTCGGCCTGGATCAGCAGGTCGTAGGCCTTGCGCTCGGCATAGGGGCCGTCGTCGCCGTAGCCGGAGATGGTGCAGATGACGAGGCCGGGATAGTCCCGGCGCAGCCGCTCGCGCGCAAAGCCGAGCTTGTCCATGGCGCCGGGCTTGAGGTTCTGCACCAGCACGTCGGCGCCCGCGATCAGCCGCTCCAGCGTGTTGCGGCCGGCGGCGGTGGCGAGATCGATCACCACCGACTTCTTGCCGCGGTTGAGCCAGACGAAATAGCTGCTCTGGCCCTTGGCGGCGGCGTCATAGCCGCGGGCGAAATCGCCCTCCGGCCGCTCGACCTTGTAGACGGTGGCGCCGGCATCGGCGAGGCGCGAGGTGCAGAACGGCGCGGCCACCGCCTGCTCCACGGCGATGACGGTCAGTCCTTCAAGCGGCAGCATGACGTGTTCCCTGACGTGCTGTTTTTGCTTTGTCATTGCGAGCGATACAAGGCAATCCGGTTCTTGTTTCTCCCTCTCCCCTTGGGGGAGAGGGGCGGGGTGAGGGGGCTCGGAAGTTTAACAGAACCATCTGATCCCCCTCACCCGGCGCATTCGCGCCGACCTCTCCCCGCCGGGGAGAGGTAAAGAAAGCAAGAAGCGACCGCTTTGCTTCGCTTCGCGCACAATGACGGCATCGATCAGTAGGAGCGCGGCATGCCGAGCACGTGCTCGGCGAGATGCGACAGCACCAGGTTGGTGGAGATCGGCGCGACGGAATAGAGCCGGGTCTCGCGGAACTTGCGCTCGACGTCGTACTCCTCGGCGAAGCCGAAGCCGCCATGGGTCTGGATGCAGGCGTTGGCGGCCTCGAACGAGGCGTCGGCGGCGAGCATCTTGGCCATATTGGCCTCTGCGCCGCAGTCCTGCCCCGCTTCATAGAGGCGGGTTGCTTCCTTCACCATCAGCTCGGCGGCGCGCATGTTGGCGTAGGCCCGCGCGATCGGGAACTGGATGCCCTGGTTCTGGCCGATCGGGCGGCCGAACACGGAGCGCTCCTTGGCATAGTGGCTGGCCTTGGCGATGAACCACTTGGCGTCGCCGACGCATTCGGCGGCAATCAGGATGCGCTCGGCGTTCATGCCGGAGAGGATGTAGCGGAAGCCTTTGCCTTCCTCGCCGATCAGGCTCTCGGCCGGCACCTTCATGTTGTCGAAGAACACTTCCGTGGTGGAGTGGTTCATCATGGTGCGGATCGGGCGGATGGTGAGGCCGCCGGCCGCTTTCGCCGCCTGCATGTCGACGATGAAGACGGAGAGGCCGTCGGTGCGCTTCTTGGCCTGCTCCTTCGGCGTGGTGCGCGCCAAGAGGATCATCAGGTCGGAATATTCGGCGCGGCTGGTCCAGATCTTCTGGCCGTTGACGACGTAATGGTCGCCCTCGCGCCGGGCAAAGGTCTTGAGCGAGGAGGTGTCGGTGCCGCTGGTCGGCTCGGTGACGCCGAACGCCTGCAGCCGCAGCTCGCCCGAGGCGATGCGCGGCAGCCACTTCGCCTTCTGCGCCTCGCTGCCGTGGCGCAGCAGCGTGCCCATGGTGTACATCTGGGCGTGGCAGGCACCGCCGTTGCAGCCCGCGCGCTGAATCTCCTCCAGGATCGCCGCCGCCGCCGACAGCTTCAGCCCCGAGCCGCCATACTCCTCCGGGATCAGCACCGACAGATAGCCGGCGTCGATCAGCGCCTGCACGAACGCCTTCGGATACGCCATCTCCCGGTCCAGCCCGCGCCAGTACTCCCCCGGAAACTGCGCGCAAAGCTTCGCAACCGACTCGCGAATGTCGGAATAGTCCTGGTCGTGATGGGTCATGGGGCTCTGTCTGGCACTCGGGCTGGCAGGTCATGGCGGGACGGCCGCGCGGGCCGGCCTGCGCGGGCCGCACGTCCGATTTGTAGCCTCGGGCGCGGAGCGCCGCTACCCCGGAATCCGCACCGGGAGGGTCTCGTAGCCCTTGACGAAGCTGGAATAGATGCGGACCGGCTCGCCCACCACCTCGATGGTGTCGAAGCGCTTGAGGATTTCCTCCCAGATGATGCGCAGCTGCAGCTCCGCGAGCCGCATGCCGACGCAGCGGTGGATGCCGAAGCCGAACGACATGTGGCTGCGCGGGCGGGCGCGGTCGATGATGAAGCTGTCCGGATTTTCGATCACCGTGTCGTCGCGGTTGCCGGAGACGTACCACATCACCACGCGATCGCCCTTGCGGATCAGCTTGCCGCCGAGCTCGGTGTCGACCAGCGCAGTGCGGCGCATGTGGGCGAGCGGCGTCTGCCAGCGGATCACCTCCGGCACGAAGCTGTCGATCAGGCCGTGGTCGGCGCGCAGCCTGGCGTACTGGTCGGGGTTCTCGTTCAGCGCCAGCACCGATCCGGTCATCGAGTTGCGCGTGGTGTCGTTGCCGCCGACGATCAGCAGGATCAGGTTGCCGAGCAGTTCCTGGCGGGTCATGTGGCGGGTGGCGTCGCTGTGCGCCATCAGCGAGATCAGGTCGCTGCGCGGCTCGGCATTGACCCGCTCGTTCCACAGCCGCGTGAAGTAGTCGGCGCACTCGCCGAGTTCGCGCAGCCGCTGCTCCTCGCTGTCGTAGATGCCGCTCTTGGGCAGCGCGGTGGCGAGATCCGACCACCGCGTCAGCTTGCGGCGGTCGTCCCAGGGGAAGTCGAACAGCGTCGCCAGCATCTGCGTCGTCAGTTCGATGGAGACGCGCTCCACCCAGTTGAAGGTCTCGTTGCGCGGCAGATTGTCGAGGATCAGCGCGGCGCGTTCGCGAATCAGCACCGCGAGCCTGTCGAGATGGGCGGGCGTGAACATCGGCTGCACGGTCTTGCGCTGCGGGCCGTGCTTGGGCTCGTCCATGGCGATGAAGCTCGGCCAGCTGTAGTTCTCGCCGACGTCGCGCAGGCTGATGCCGCCGAGCCGCACGTCGGAGGAGAAGATCGCGGGGTTGGTGTCGACATGCATGATGTCGTTGTAGCGGGTCACCGACCAGTAATCGCCGACCGGGCAGGTGGTGCAGAAGTGGATCGGTTCCTCCTTGCGCAGCCGCTCGAAATACGGCCACAGCGTATCGTCGTAGAACAGTTGCGGCGCGCCGGGATGGAACTCGGACAGCGGCAGGGCGTAGGCGCGCTCTCGCGCGGCGCGCATGCGTTCAATGCGGGCGGCGGCGATGGTTCCATGCATGGCGGTCCTTCTCCCTCGTAGACGCGGCGGGTGAGTTCCGCTCGTGGTTTCTGCCAGCGAATTACACCGCGTCGACGCGGCGTGGGCAAGGTGTCCCGGCCCGCGTGCTCGCAAAAATTGCAAGGCGCGCAGCCACGGGTAGGTCCATGCTTCCGCCTCCGTTTGAATACCGACACCGGGTTTCTTGTACAGCTTGTTTAACTTCCGCGCTTTAGTCTTGCTTCCCGGACGAACGCGAAAGGGGCAGAACGTGCAGTTCTTCGGGACATCTAAATCTAATGAGTTGAGCGCCAAGCTTGAGGCGCTCGGAAAATCGCAGGCCGTTATCGAATTCAATCTCGATGGCACGGTCGTCACCGCCAATCAGAATTTCCTCAATGTGATGGGCTACCGGCTGGAGGAAATCCAGGGCCAGCATCACGGCATGTTCGTCGATCCCGTCTATCGCGACAGCGCCGACTATCGCGCGTTCTGGGAGGCGCTGCGCCGCGGCGAGTTCCAGGCGAGGGAGTTCATGCGAATCGGCAAGGGCGGCCGGCCGGTGTGGATCCAGGCGTCCTATAATCCGCTGCTCGACCGCGGCGGCAAGCCGTTCAAGGTGGTCAAGTTCGCCACCGATATCACCGAGCAGAAGCTGCGCAGCGCTGATTACGAGGGCCAGATCAAGGCCATCCAGAAGTCGCAGGCGGTGATCGAGTTTACGCTCGACGGCAACATCATCACCGCCAACGACAACTTCCTCAAGACGCTCGGCTACCGGCTGGACGAGATCCAGGGCCGCCACCACGGCCTGTTCGTCGAACCCGACTATCGCGACAGCGCCGAGTATCGCGCTTTCTGGGAGTCGCTGCGCCGCGGCGAGTATCAGGCGGCGGAATACAAGCGCGTCGGCAAGGGCGGCCGGACGGTGTGGATCCAGGCATCCTACAACCCGATCACCGGCGCGGACGGCAAACTGTCCAAGGTGGTGAAATTCGCCACCGACACCACCGCCCAGGTGGAGGAACGCATCCGCCGCGTCGAACTGCAGAAGGTCATCGACGCCGATCTCGGGCAGATCACCGAGGCGGTGGCCTCGACCTCCGAGCGGGTGACCTCGGCGGCGGGCGCTTCGACCCAGACCTCCTCCAACATGCAGGCGGTGGCCTCCGGCGCCGAGGAACTGGCGGCCTCGGTCGGCGAGATCAGCCGCCAGGCGTCGGACGCGCTGCGCATCTCGATGCAGGCGGTGCAGCAGGCCAACGAGACCAGCGCCATCGTCTCCGGCCTCGCCGTCGCCGCCCAGAAGATCGGCGACGTGGTCAAGCTCATCAACAACATCGCGGAGCAGACCAACCTGCTGGCGCTCAACGCCACCATCGAGGCGGCGCGCGCCGGCGAGGCCGGACGCGGCTTCGCCGTGGTCGCCTCGGAGGTCAAGAGCCTCGCCACCCAGACTGCCAAGGCCACCGACGAGATCAGCGCCCAGATCGCCGAGGTTCAGGGCACCACCGGCAGCGCCGTCAGCGTCATCGAGGCGATCACCCAGACCATCTCGCGGATCAACGAGATTTCGGCGGCGATTGCGGCCTCGGTGGAGGAGCAGGCGGCGGTCACCCAGAGCATTTCCGCCAATATGCAGGTGGCGGCCAAGGGCGTCACCGACATCAACGCCAATATGAGCGACATCGCCCGGGCGACGCAGTCGGTGGACGAATCCACCCGCAAGGTGCGCGAGGCCTCCCGCGCGCTGGCCTGACGCCACGGCCGGCCGCCGCAATTGTCCTGCGAATTGTTCCTGCGAAATGTCGCGCGCAGGACAGTGCGGCGCGCCGTCTCATGCCTCTTCTCCCCATCTGCCGGCCGTGGCATTGTCCGGCCGAACAATCGCCGGCTTCTCCGGGAGCCGGGTCCTGGGAGGGGAGCCTGATGATTCCGAACGCGCACGGTGTTTTCAATTTCGATCTCGGCGAGACCGCGGACGCCATCCGCCAGACCGTGCGCGATTTCTCCGCCAACGAGATCGCGCCGCGCGCCGCCGAGATCGACCGGAGCAACCAGTTCCCCCGCGACCTGTGGCCCAAGCTCGGCGCGCTCGGCCTGCACGGCATCACCGTGGAGGAGGAGTACGGCGGCTCCGGGCTCGGCTATCTCGAACACTGCCTCGCGGTGGAGGAGATTTCGCGCGCCTCCGCCTCGGTCGGCCTGTCCTACGGCGCCCATTCCAACCTCTGCATCAACCAGATCCGCCGCAACGGCAGCGTGGCGCAGAAGCGCAAATACCTGCCGAAGCTGATCTCCGGCGAGCATGTCGGCGCGCTGGCGATGTCCGAGCCGGGGGCGGGATCCGACGTGGTGTCGATGAAGACCCGCGCCGACAAGAAGGGCGACCGCTACGTCCTCAACGGCGGCAAGATGTGGATCACCAACGGCCCCATCGCCGAGACGCTGGTGGTCTATGCCAAGACCGATCCGTCGGCGGGGCCGCGCGGCATGACCGCGTTCCTGGTCGAGAAGGGCATGAAGGGATTCTCCACCGCGCAGAAGCTCGACAAGCTCGGCATGCGCGGCTCCGACACCGGCGAACTAGTGTTTCAGGATTGCGAGGTGCCGGAGGAGAACGTGCTGGGCAGCGTCGGCCGCGGCGTCAACGTGCTGATGTCGGGGCTCGACTACGAGCGCGCGGTGCTGGCGGCGGGACCGCTCGGCATCATGCAGGCGTGCCTCGACGTGGTGATGCCCTATGTCCACGAGCGCAAGCAGTTCGGCCAGCCCATCGGCGAATTCCAACTGGTGCAGGGCAAGGTCGCCGACATGTATGTGACGATGAACGCCTCGCGCGCCTACGTTTACGCGGTGGCCAAGGCGTGCGACCGCGGCGAGACCACCCGCGAGGACGCCGCCGGCGCGATCCTCTATGCGGCCGAGCGCGCCACCCAGTGCGCGCTGGACGCGATCCAGCTTCTCGGAGGCAACGGCTATATCAACGACTATCCCACCGGCCGCCTGCTGCGCGACGCCAAGCTCTACGAAATCGGCGCCGGCACCAGTGAAATTCGCCGCATGCTGATCGGCCGCGAGCTGTTCAACAAGACGACGTAGTCGCCGTCGCCGCGCGCCCACGGTTCACGAAAGTCGCCTGTCCCCGGCGCGGATCGCGATCTTGGGGCAGGGGGCTCGCCGTGTCGCGGCGAGCGGGACGTCGGGGCCGGTCGCAAAGGAACCGTTAACGAAATCCCTCATTTACGACGCATTAAGCTTTCGGGTTTATGACTGGCATTGTCCTTGTTTGGACACCGAGTGGCTCCTGTCCACTCTGTTTGACGCCTCCCTGTTATCAACTTTCAAAGCCGCCGGAAACGGCGGCTCTTTTTTATGTCCGGTCGGTCGGCTCGCGCCTGATGCTGGCTGCGTTTTCCATGGGTGCGGCATCCCGCTGGAAACCATATCTCCGCATTGTTCCCTCGCGTGGCTGGACTCGCGGGCGCGGGCGCGCAATCATTTATTCATCATAAAAAAAGCAGCGTACTGCGTGAGGCGTTAACCATGTCGAACCACTCGCCGTCGGCTGAAGCCGACCTCGTTCTCCTGAGCGAACGGATCACCAATTCCCCCGCCTTCGGACTCCTGTTCCGGGAAGGCATGGACCTCGTCGAGGAAACCGCGGCCTATCTCGATGGCGCGGGCCGGACCGAGGCCAAGGCGCTGGAGCGCGCCGCAAGCCTGTCCTACGCCACCGAAAGCATGCGGCTGACCACCCGGCTGATGCAACTCGCCTCGTGGCTGCTGCTGCATCGCGCCGTCAAGGAAGGCGAGATGACGCTGACCCAGGCCAACCGCGAAAAGACCAAGGTGAAGCTCACGGCGGCCGACCCCGGCGCCGCCGATACGCTCGACCGGTTGCCGGAGCAGTTACAGAGCCTGATCGCCCGCTCGATGGCGCTGCAGACCAAGGTGCGACGGCTGGACGCGACCATTCATACGCCCGCCGTGAGCCCTGCCGCCATCGGCAATCCGCTGGTGCCGCAGATCAACATGCTCAAGGCTGCGTTCGAGCGCTGACGAGGCGGGGCGCGGCCATCGTCCGGAACCGGACCTGGCGTGTTGAGATCGCGGCGGCGCGGCCCTAGGGTGTCCGCGAAAGGACGGTGCCATGGCCGCTGACATTCGGGCCCTGACCGGCGTGCGCGGCGTCGCCGCGGTCGCCATCGTGATCTATCATTTCGGCGACGTGCATCTGTATGACGGCGGCACGCTCGACTATTTCGGTATCCCGCACGGGTATCTGATGGTCGAGATGTTCTTCATGCTCAGCGGCTATGTGATCGGCTACAATTACCGGGATTCCTTCAATTCGGGATCGCTGCGCTATTACGCCACCTTCATGCTGAAGCGCGTGGCCCGGCTCTACCCCGCCTTCTACGCCATCGGCCTGCTCTACATCGCCAAGATCGCGCTTGGCTTCACCAACGATACGCTGGCGCAGTTCTCGGGCTGGGACATCATCGGCAATCTGCTGATGGTCAACGGCTGGGGCTTGCACGTCAATCCGCTGATCGGCGTGTCGTGGGCCTCCAGCGCGGAGATGGGATCCTATCTCCTGCTGCCGATCCTGATGGGAGCGACGTTGCGGCGCGGCCCGTGGGTGTGCGGTCTTGCCGTTGTTGTCGCGTGTCTCGCGGTCTATGCGATCGGCCTCAGCGGCCGGGGTGCGGCCGGCCGGCTCGATGTGGTCAACGGCGATACGCTCTATCCGCTGCTGCGGGCGGTGGCCGGCTTCACCATCGGCCTTGCGCTGTTTCGCGTCGCGGGCCGGCTCGACCGTCTCGGTCCCGCCGCGCAGGATGGTCTGCTGGTGGCGGTGCTGGCCGGCATCGTGGCGGTGTGCGCCATGGCCTCGGCCATGGGGCCGGGCGATTTCGTGCTCTATGGTCTGTTCGCCGTGCTGGTGGCGGTGCTGTCGCGCGACGGGCGGCTGGCGCGGTTCTTGTTCGGCAACGCCCTCGTCTACCACCTCGGCCTGATCTCCTATTCGATCTACCTCATCCACCCGCTGTTCGTGAGCTTCGCGGTGATGGCATGGCGGCATTTCGGGCAGACGCAATCGGTCTTCATCGCGGCGACGGCGGTGTGCTGCGTGGCGATCTGGCTGTTGTCCTATCTGAGTTACCGGCTGGTGGAGATGCCGGGACGGCGCTGGGTGATCGCCACCTTCGGGCCCAAGGTGGCGACGAAAGCCCCCGTCAGCAAAAACGCCCCCGCGTGAGCAGGGGCGCTTGACGATGTCCGATGGGAACCCGGCCGCCGGCCGGACCCGCTGGTTCCGTGCCTCAGCTCTTGAGGAAGCCCGAGAACTTCTTCTGGAACCGGGACACGCGGCCGCCGCGGTCCAGAATCTGCTGCTGGCCGCCGGTCCAGGCCGGGTGCGACTTGGAGTCGATGTCGAGGTTCAGCGTGTCGCC
Source organism: Bradyrhizobiaceae bacterium (assembly GCA_020544565.1). Taxonomy (GTDB): domain Bacteria; phylum Pseudomonadota; class Alphaproteobacteria; order Rhizobiales; family Xanthobacteraceae; genus Afipia. Next base: position 2,613,904 of record CP078014.1, on the reverse strand, counting down.
GTCCTTGCCGTAGGTCGAGCGGGTGAGGTACTCGGTCCCGTCGGTCATGACGACCTTAATGGTATGATAATCCGGATGAATTTCGGCTTTCATGGCAAATCCTTTGGCGCCGGGCGCCCATGTGGTCGGGGATGTCGGGACGAATTTGGCCCGCTCTATATCGCAGGAGCGGCGGTGAAACAAGCCGGCAAGGTCATTTGCCAGCCTTCGCCGCCGGGCCTATTGGAAGGCGTCTGACAACCAAGCGGCGGCCGGATTGATGAGCGCAGTGGAGAGAGTGGACACACAGGCGGGCCTCGCCGCCGGCCGGCCGCCCGAGGGCACCCCGCCGCGCGCGGAGACGTCCGCCGGCACGGCGTCGCCGCAGGGCGCGGGAGCCCCGGGCGCGCCGCGCAAGTCCCGCGGCGTCAGGCTGCGCCCGCTGCTCGCCCTCGCGCCCTATGTCGGGCGCTATCGCGGCCAGGCCCTCGCCGCGCTGGTGGCGCTGATCGTGGCCTCGGCGGCGACGCTGGTGGTGCCGCTGGCGGTGCGGCGGATGATCGATTTCGGCTTCAGCCCGGAAGGCATCGCCCTCATCAACAATTATTTCGCGGTGATGATCGCGGTGGTGGTGGTGCTCGCGGTGGCGAGCGCGGCGCGCTACTACCTCGTCATTACGCTGGGGGAGCGTATCGTCGCCGATCTGCGCCGCGACGTGTTCAACCATCTCACCTCGCTGTCGCCGGCCTTCTTCGATACCGCCCATAGCGGCGAACTGGTGTCGCGGCTGACGGCCGACACCACCCAGATCAAGTCGGCGGTCGGCGCGTCGGTGTCGATGGCGCTGCGCAATATCGTGCTGTTCGTCGGCGCCACCGCGATGATGGTGATCACGAGCCCGAAACTGTCCGGCATCGTGCTGGCGGTGATCCCGCTGATCGTGATTCCGCTGGTGGCGTTCGGCCGCCGCGTGCAGAAGCTGTCGCGCGGCGCGCAGGATACGCTGGCGCAGGCGTCGTCCTATGCCTCCGAACTGATCGGCGCGATCCGCACCCTGCAGGCGTTCACCAACGAGCCGCTGGCCGAAGCGCGCTTCGGCGCGGAAGTCGAGCGCGCCTATGACGCCGCGCGCCGCTCCACCCGCGCCCGCGCCTTCCTCACCGCCACGGTGATCTTCCTGATCTTCTCCAGCGTGGTGGCGATCCTGTGGATCGGCTCCCACGACGTGCTGACCGGCCAGATCAGCGCCGGCCGCCTCAGCCAGTTCATTCTCTACGCCGCGTTCGCCGCCGGCGCGCTCGGCCAGTTGAGCGAGGTGTGGGGCGAAATCTCCCAAGCCTCCGGTGCGGCCGAGCGGCTGTTCGAACTGCTGCATGTGCGGCCGCAGATCGCGCCGCCGGCCCGTCCGCGCGCGCTGCCGCGGCCGCCGCGCGGCGACGTCGCGTTCGACAATGTGCGCTTCGCCTATCCGACGCGGCCCGATCATCTCGCGGTCGACGGCGTGTCGTTCGCCGTGAAGGCCGGCGAAAAGGTCGCGGTGGTCGGCCCCTCCGGCGCGGGCAAGAGCACCCTGTTCCATCTGCTGCTGCGGTTCTACGATCCCGCCGGCGGCACCATCGCCATCGACGGCGTGCCGGTGCGCGAGGCCGATCCGGCCGAGCTGCGCGCGCGCATCGCGCTGGTGCCGCAGGATTCGGCGGTGTTCGCGACGACCGCGCGCGAGAACATCCGCTTCGGCCGGCCGGACGCCAGCGATGCCGAGGTCGCCCGCGCCGCCGATCTTGCCCATGCCACCGAGTTCATCGCGCGGCTGCCGCACGGTTTCGACACCCAGCTCGGCGAGCGCGGCGTCACCCTGTCCGGCGGCCAGCGCCAGCGTATCGCCATCGCCCGCGCCATCCTGCGCGATGCGCCGTTGTTGCTGCTGGACGAAGCGACCTCGGCGCTCGATGCCGAAAGCGAGACGCTGGTGCAGACCGCGCTGGAAGAATTGATGAAACAGCGCACCACGCTGGTGATCGCCCATCGCCTCGCCACCGTGCTGTCGTGCGACCGCATTCTGGTGATGGAGAACGGCCGGGTGGTCGAGCAGGGCAGCCATGCCGCGCTGGTGGCGGCCGGCGGCCTCTATGCGCGGCTGGCGCGGCTGCAGTTCGAGGGCGCGTAGGATCGTTGCCTTAGCGCGGACGTTGATCTTTCTGCGTCATGCGCGGACACCGTTGGGTCCGGCTTCTCCGTCATGCCCGGCCTTGTGCCGGGCATCCACGTCTTTCTGTCTTGAACCGTCGAGACGTGGATGGCCGGGACGAAAGGGCGTTCAGGCCGTCTTCGACCGGCTGTGCCGGCTATGACGAAAAACATTGGATAGCGTCACCCTACGGCGCCCACTTCATGCCCTGCACCTTGCGTCCGGACGTCGGATTGACGTCGTCATGGGTGCGGGTGAAGCCGTGGCGGGTGTAGAAGCGGATGGCGCGGCTGTTGTCGCTGTTCACCAGCAGTGTGATGCCGTCCGGCGACAGCCGCTTGGCCGCGACGATCAGCGCGTTGCCGAGGTCGGAGCCCCATTGCTCGGGATCGACCACCAGCTGGTCGAGATAGCCGGTATTGTCGATGGTGACGAGGCCGACCATTGCGCCGTCCTGCTCGGCCACCATGATCCGCGCGGTCGGCACGAGATCGTCGTGCCAGCGCTGCCGCCACGCCTCGAGCCGCGCGCTGAAATCGATGTCGGGATAGGCCTGCCGCCAGGTCCGGAACCAGAGGTCGATCGCGGCATCCTCGTCGGCCGATGCGTAGGGGCGGAGGGTGAAAGGCGTCGCGGTCATGGCTTCACCGTCATGCTCGGGCATAGCCCATTGAAGACGGGCGTGAACGCCCTTTCGTCCCGGGCATCCACGTCTTGAGGGCCGAATGCGAAGAAGGCGTGGATGGCCGGGACGAGCCCGGCCATGACATCACGCAGGACTTTGGCATGCTGGGCCTCATCGCTCCGTCAGTTTCAGTTCGATGCGGCGGTTGCGCCTGAACGCATCCTCGGTCTTCTCGGGATCGAGCGGCTGGAATTCGGCGAAGCCCGCCGCCACCAGGCGCTGCGCCGGCACGCCGAGCGAAATGAGATACTGCACCACCGAGATCGCGCGCGCCGACGACAGTTCCCAGTTCGACTTGAACTGCGGGCTGTTGATCGGCCGCACGTCGGTGTGGCCGTCCACGCGCAGCACCCAGGCGATCTCCGGCGGGATCTGCTTGTCGAGGTCGATCAGGGCGGCGGCGACCTTGTCGAGCTCGGTGCGGCCCTCCGGCAGCAGCTGCGCCTGTCCGGTGTCGAAGAACACCTCCGACTGGAACACGAAGCGGTCACCGACGATGCGCACATCCGGCCGGTTGCCGAGAATGGTGCGCAGGCGTCCGAAGAATTCCGAGCGATAGCGCGACAGCTCCTGCACGCGCTGGGCCAGCGCCACGTTCAGGCGCTGGCCGAGATCGGCGATCTTGGTCTGCGATTCCTTGTCGCGCTTCTCCGAGGCGTCGAGCGCTTCCTCCAGCGCGGCCAGCTGGCGGCGCAGCGCGCTGATCTGCTGGTTCAGCACCTCGACCTGCGCCAGCGCCCGCGCCGAGATCTGCCGCTCCGAATCGAGCGCCTTGCCGAGTTCGCCGGCGCGGCCCTCGGCGCTGGCGCCCGCGCCGGCAAGGCCGTCATAGAGGCCCTTGACGCGGTCGCGCTCGGTCTCGGCGGCGGCGAGCCCGGCGCGCATCTGCGCCAGCTGTTCGTCGAGGTTTAGCTTGCCGAGCTTTTCCAGCGACAGCAGGTCGGTGAGCTGGGCGATCTGGGCGTTGAGCCGCTCCAGCGCCTTGTCCTTGCCGGTGACTTCCTGCGACAGGTAGAACTGGACCACGAGGAACACCGACAGCAGGAACACGATGGCGAGCACCAGCGTCGACAGCGCGTCGACGAAGCCCGGCCAGTAGTTGAAGCCGCTGTCGTGGCGGCGTGAACGCGAGAGCGCCATCAGCTATCTCCGGTTCAGTTGTTTTCCGGCTGGCGTGCGAGCCGTTCGAGCAGGGTCTTGATCTCCTTGTTCTGCTCGCCCTGTCCGTCGGCCCATTCGCGGATCAGCTGCTGCTCGCTGCGCATGTGATGGACGAGGCCCTGAATGGCCTCCGCGAGATTGGCCATCGCCGCGGTGGAGGCGCGGTTCGAGCCCATCTCCTCCACCGCCGCGCGCAGGCGGTCGAGAGCCGGGGTGAGGTCGCCGCCGGCCGCCGGGCCGTCGCCGGCAACTTCGCGCACGGTCTCGGCCAGCCAGTCCTCGAGATCGGTGTAGAAGCGGTTCTGCGCCTGCCCCGATTGCAGGTCGAGGAAGCCGAGGATCAGCGAACCGGCGAGGCCGAACAGCGACGACGAGAACGAGATGCCCATGCCGCCGAGCGGGGCGGCGAGGCCCTCTTTCAGCGTGTCGAACACCGAGCCGGCGTCGCCGCCGACCTTCAGCCCCTCGATGACGTGGCCGACGGAGCCGACGGTTTCGATCAGGCCCCAGAAGGTGCCGAGCAGGCCGAGAAACACCAGAAGCCCGGTCATGTAGCGCGCGAGGTCGCGGGATTCGTCGAGGCGGGTGGCGATGGAATCGAGCAGATGCCGCATGGTCTGCTGTGAAATGCTCATGCGGCCGGAGCGGTTGCTCAGCATCGCCGCCATCGGTGCAAGCAGCGTCGGACGGCGGTCCACCGCGAGGCCGGGATCGGAAATGCGGAAGTGGTTGACCCAGGCGATTTCCGGATAGAGGCGGATCACCTGCCGGAACGCCATGACGATGCCGATGGCGAGCACGCCGAGGATCAGCGCATTGAGGCCGGGATTGGCCAGAAACGCCTGCCAGATCTGCTTGTTGAGCACCACCGCGATCAGGCCGCACAGGATCAGGAACACCAGCATCCGGACCAGAAAGATGCGCGGCGTCGAGAGCTTGGGGGCGCCGAGTTCGGCCGCGGTGCCGGGGGCGGATGTTCTGGCCATGGTGGATGGTCGATCCTTCTCCGTGGAAATCATCCGCCACACTATGGCACAGCGGCGGCCGGAGAAAAGACGGGATCACTCTTTTGCGGCCGGCGGGGAACCGACGGCGCGCGGCGCACGCGTCACAGCGGCTTGAGGATCTTCACCAGTTCGCGCTGGATGGTCTCGTTGCCGCAGACCACGTTGCCGCTCTCGATGGCATTGTCATGGCCGTCGATGCCGCTGATGATGCCGCCCGCCTCGCGCACCATGATCAGGCCCGCGGCGATGTCCCACGGCTGCAGGTTGCGCTCCCAGTAGCCGTCGAGCCGCCCGGCGGCGACGAAGGCGAGGTCGAGCGAGGCCGCGCCGAAACGGCGCAGGCCGGCGACGCGGTTCTGCATCTCGGTCATCTCGCGGCGTGACAGCTCGTGGTCGCCGCGCCCGATATGGGGCAGGCCGCAGGCGACGACGCAGTCGTCGAGGCGCTTGCGCCCGGCGACGCGCAGCCGCATGTCGTTGAGGAACGCGCCCTTGCCGCGCTCGGCGATGTAGAGTTCGTCGTTGGCGGGGTTGTAGATCACGCCGGCGACGATCACGCCCTCGCGCTGCAGGCCGATGGAAATCGCGAACTGCGGGATGCCGTGCAGGAAATTGGTGGTGCCGTCGAGCGGATCGACGATCCAGATGTTGGACTTGTCGCTGCCCTCGCGGGTGCCGCCTTCCTCGCCGAGGAAGCCATAGCCCGGCCGCGCCTTGGTCAGGTCGTCATAGAGCATCTGCTCGGCGCGCTTGTCGGCCAGCGAGACGAAATTCGCCGGCCCTTTCAGCGACACCTGCAGGTTCTCGATCTCGCCGAGATCGCGCTTGAGGCTGCGGCCGGCGCGGCGCGCGGCCTTGACCATGACGTTGATGAGCGCTGAATGAAGCATGGTTCCGGCTGGCAGGAGGTTTCGCCGCGAGCGGACCGGAGTGCGGATCGGGCTGGCGGGCTGATGTGTTGAGGCGGATGCTTGGCGGCAAAGCGCAGGCGCGTCAAGGGCGTCGGCGCGGTTTTCGGGCGCAGGCGCGGTCTATCGGGCGCCGAACCATTTCTTGGCGAGATCTTCGGCCTTCTTGCGGTCCTCGGCGGGCAATTGCGCCAGTTGCGCGTCGAGATCGGGGTCGCTTGCGCCGGCGGTCTTGGCCACCAGATGCCAGCGGAAGCCGTTGATCTTGTCCACGGGCGTGCCGCCGAGCCCGTCGATATAGATGCGCGCCAGGCGGTTCTGCGCGATCGGGCTGCCCTGTCGCGCGGCGCGGTTGAGCAGCGCCACCGCGGTGGTGGTGTCCTTGGTGACGCCGGTGCCGTTGAACAGGGCGATGGCGTATTCGACCTCGGCGTCGGGATTGTCGGCCAGCGCCGCCGCCCGCATCAGCGTTGCGGCTTCGACGAGATTCTTCTCCACGCCGCGGCCTTCCTTGTAGAACGTCGCCAGCGCGTATTGCGCCTCGGGGTTGCCGGCATTGGCGGCCTGGCGGAACAGTTCGGCGGCGCGCTTGATGTCCTGCGGAAAGGTCTGGCCTTCGAGGTACAGGAGCCCGAGGTTGTAGGCGGCGGCGGCCTTGCCGAGCTTGGCGGAAGAGGCGAGCAGCCGCGCGCCCTCCTCGCGGTTCTGCGGTCCGCCGCGTCCGGCGATGCGCATCATGCCGAGGGCGAACATGGCCTCGCGGTCGCCGCGGTCGGCGGCCTGCTTGTACCAGTCGGCCGCCTTGGCGTCGTCGCGCTTGATGCCGAGCGAGTTGGCATAGAGTTCGCCGAGCAGCGTCATCGATTTCGGGTCGCCCTTGTCCTGCGCGCGCTTCAGCGCGAGGTTGAAGGCGGTGCGGTACTGGCCCTTCTGATAGGCGCCATAGGCGAGATCGACGTTGGGGTCGTCCGGCGCTTCGGCGGCGGGGGCCGGCGTCGCCGGGGCGGCCTTCTTCGGCGCGGCGGGCGTGGGCTTCGCCGCTGCTTTCGGCGCGGGCGCTTTGGGCGCGGGCGGCTTCTTCGATTGCGCCGGCGGCGGCCGGGCGGAATCGATCGGCACGGGGAACGGATTGGGCGCCTGCGCCGCCACCGGGCCCGGCAGCGCGAGCACGCCGACGGCTGCCGCGGCGAGCAGCCTTGCGCGGGCGGATGCGGACAGGAGAGCGCGACGGCGGGCGGTCATGACGGTCCTATCGTCCGGGAGCGGCGGCGGTCGTCGCCGCGAACCCTGCCGCGATGGCGTCGCCGGCGTCGGCCAGCGCCACCTCCGGTCCACGCGAATCCTGCCAGATGATATCGCCGACCAGAACGAAGTCAGCCCCGGCGGCGGCGAACAGCCGCACCTCGTCGAGGCTTTCGGCATGGCCGACGCAGGGCGGCTCGAACAGTTCGGCCCACCAGCCGAGCCGCTCGCAGATCGCCTCCGCCGAGGGCCGCGCGCCGTCGGCGTCGGGTTCGCCGAACAGCACGTAGTCCGCGCCGGCTTCGCCCGCGACCATGGCGTCGTGGCGCGTCGCGAGGCCGCCGACGCCGAGAATGCGGTCGGGCTTCAGCGTCGGTATCGCCTCCTGCATGGCGGCGAGACCGTTGACATGGGCGCCGTCCGCGCCGCCGCGCGCGGCGAGGCGGGGATGGCCGTCGAGCAGCAGCGCCGCGCCAGCGTCCTGCACCGCCGGCGCCAGCGCCTTGGCGCGCTGGACGATGGCGCGCTCGTCGCCGGGCGGAAGCCGCACCAGCACGGCGGCGACGTCGGCAGCGGCAAGCAGCTTCGGCAGCCGGGCGGCGAGGTCAGCGGCCTCGGCGAGCGGCGGCGTCGCCAGATAGAGCCGCGGCAGCGGGCGGGGTGGGGGAGGTTTGGTGGCCATGATGGCGGTATCTGCCCGTGGAGTGCGGCCAAAAAAGGGGCGGGACCAAGTCCCGCCCCTTTCCATAAAACAACAACGATGCGGAAGCGTTAATGGTCATGCTCCGCCTGTCCGCGACAGGGGCCGGCGGGCAAATCGTTCCGCGATCCGGCTTTAGGCGATCTTGGCGTTCAGTTCGCCCGAAGCGTAGCGCTTGGCCATCTCCGCGGTGGTGAGGATGCGCTTGATCTTGCTGGCCTGACCGGCGGTGTTGAACTCCTGCAGGCGCGCCTTGCACAGCTTGGTCATCGCCTCCATCGCCGGCTTGAGATATTTGCGCGGATCGAACTCGCCGGGGTTCTCGGACAGCACCTTGCGGATCTGCCCGGTCATCGCCATGCGGTTGTCGGTGTCGATGTTGATTTTGCGGACGCCGTTCTTGATGCCGCGCTGGATCTCGGCCACCGGCACGCCCCAGGTCGGTTTCATCTTGCCGCCGTACTGGTTGATGATGTCCTGCAGATCCTGCGGCACCGACGAGGAGCCGTGCATCACGAGATGGGTGTTCGGCAGCTTGCGGTGGATCTCCTCGATCACGTTCATGGCGAGGATGTCGCCGTCAGGCTTGCGGGTGAACTTGTAGGCGCCGTGCGAGGTGCCCATGGCGATGGCGAGCGCATCGACCTGGGTCTCCTTGACGAACTTCACCGCCTCGTCGGGATTGGTGAGGAGCTGGTCGTGGGACAGCTTGCCCTCGGCGCCGTGGCCGTCTTCCTTGTCGCCCATGCCTGTTTCCAAGGATCCGAGCACGCCGAGTTCGCCCTCCACCGAGATGCCGCCGAGATGGGCCATGTCGGTCACGGTTTTGGTGACGCCGACGTTGTAATCCCAGTCGCCGGGGGTCTTGCCGTCGGCCTTGAGCGAGCCGTCCATCATCACCGAGGTGAAGCCGGCCTGGATCGCGGTCATGCAGGTGGCGGGCTCGTTGCCGTGGTCGAGATGCACGCAGACCGGAATCTGCGGATGGATTTCGGTGACCGCGTCCATCATGTGCTTGAGCATCACGTCGTTGGCGTAGGAACGCGCGCCGCGCGACGCCTGGATGATGACCGGCGCGTCGAGCGAGGAGGCGGCCTCCATGATGGCCAGCGCCTGCTCCATGTTGTTGATGTTGAACGCCGGCACGCCGTAGTCGTGTTCGGCGGCGTGATCGAGCAATTGACGCAAGGTGATGCGGGCCATGGGATATCTCTCCGCGTTTGCGGCGGGCAGCCTGCGCCCGCCCGGTTGAAATCAGCGAATGCGCAGAACCTCGACGCCGGGCAAAGGCTTGCCTTCCATCCATTCGAGGAACGCGCCGCCCGCCGTCGAAACATAGGTGAAATCGTCGGCCACGCCGGCGTGGTTCAATGCCGCGACGGTGTCGCCGCCGCCGGCAACGGAAATCAGCTTGCCGTCGCGGGTGCGGCCGGCGGCGTGCCGCGCCGCCTGCATCGTGCCGCGGTCGAACGGCTTGATCTCGAACGCGCCGAGCGGTCCGTTCCACACCACGGTGGCGGCGTCGTCGAACGCCGCGCGCACGCGGTCCACCGATTTCGGTCCGAGATCGAGGATCATGGCGTCGGCGGGCACCGCATCGAGGCCGCAGGCGTGGGACTCGGCGTTGGCCTTGAATTCCTGCGCCACGATGGCGTCCACCGGCAGGATGACGGCGCATTTCGACGCCTCCGCCTTCTCCAGGATGCGCAGCGCCGTCGGCGCGAGGTCCTTCTCGCACAGCGATTTGCCGACAGCGACGCCCTGCGCGTGCAGGAAGGTGTTGGCCATGCCGCCGCCGATGACGAGCGCGTCCACCTTGCTGACGAGGTTTTCCAGAAGATCGAGCTTGGTCGAGACTTTCGCGCCGCCGATCACCGCGATCACCGGATGGGTCGGCGCTTCCAGCGCCTTGGTCAGGGCGTCGAGTTCGGCCTGCATCGAGCGGCCGGCATAGGCGGGGAGCACGCGGCCGAGCCCCTCGGTCGAGGCATGGGCGCGGTGGGCGGCGGAGAACGCGTCGTTGACCCAGATGTCGCCGAGCTTCGCCAGTTCGGCGACGAAGGCGGGATCGTTCTTTTCCTCGCCCTTGTGGAAGCGGGTGTTCTCCAGGCAGACGATGTCGCCGTCCTTCATCGCCGCGACCGCGGCCTGCGCCTTGTCGCCGATGCAGTCGCCGGCGAATTCGACGTGGCGACGCAGCAGGTAGGCAAGCACGATCGCCACCGGCTTCAGCGATTCCTTCGGATCGAAGCCCTTGGGGCGGCCGAAATGCGAGAGCAGGATGACCCTGCCGCCATGGTCGGAGATTTCGGCGATGGTCTTGGTGACGCGCTCGAGGCGGGTGGCGTCGGAGACGCGGCCGTTGTCCATCGGCACGTTGAGGTCGACGCGCAGCAGCACGCGCTGGCCCTTCACATCGACGTCATCGAGGGTGCGAAACGATTTGGTCATTGATTCCTCGTCCTGGATGCGGTGCGCCGCCAAGCCGGGACCGCCAGAACATGAAACGATGCGGGGACGGTGCATCGGCGATGCATCCGTCCCCGGGAGCAGAAGGTCAGATCAGCTTGCCCATCGCGACCGCAGTGTCGCTCATGCGGTTGGAGAAGCCCCATTCGTTATCGTACCACGACATCACGCGCACCAGATTGCCTTCGATCACCTTGGTCTGGTCGAGGGCGAAGGTGGACGACGCCGGGTTGTGGTTGAGGTCGATGGACACCAGCGGCTCGGTGGTGGAGGCGAGGATGCCCTTGAGCGGACCGTTGGCGGCGGCGACCAGCGCGGCGTTGACCTCGTCCACGGTGACCGGCTTCTTCGACACGAACTTGAAGTCGATGACCGAAACGTTGGGAGTCGGCACGCGGATCGAGACGCCGTCAAGCTTGCCCTTCAGTTCCGGCAGCACCAGGCCCACCGCCTTGGCGGCGCCGGTCGAGGTCGGGATCATCGACATGGCGGCGGCGCGGGCGCGGTAGAGATCCTTGTGCATGGTGTCCAGCGTCGGCTGGTCGCCGGTATAGGCGTGGATCGTGGTCATGAAGCCCTTTTCGATGCCGAAGGCATTGTTGAGCACCATCGCCACCGGCGCGAGGCAGTTGGTGGTGCACGAGGCGTTGGAGACGACGATGTGGTCCTTGGTGATCTTGTCGTGGTTGACGCCGTAGACCACGGTGAGATCGGCGCCGTCGGCCGGTGCGGACACCAGCACGCGCTTGGCGCCGGCGGTGAGATGGGCCGACGCCTTGTCCTTCGAGGTGAAGATGCCGGTGCATTCCAGCGCGATGTCGACGCCGAGGTCCTTCCACGGCAGCTTGGCCGGGTCGCGCTCGGCGGCGACCTTGATCCTGCTGTTGCCGATGACGATCGAGTCGCCCTCGACCTTCACCTCATGCGGGAAACGGCCGTGCACCGAGTCATAACGCAGCAGGTGGGCATTGGTTTCCACCGGGCCGAGATCGTTGACGGCGACGACTTCGATGTCCGTGCGCTTGGCCTCGTAGATGGCCCGAAGGACGTTGCGGCCGATGCGGCCAAAGCCATTGATCGCGACACGGACTGCCATTCAAGTTCTCCTCGACGGTTCGGAAATGACGTTTTTCGAGGCGGTTTTTGCCCCGAATGACGTTGCGATGCAATCACCCCGGCCCCGAATGTCGGGGCAGGGTTATCAACCTTTCAGACTGGCCTGCGCGGCCTCCGCCACGGCCTCGGCGGTAATGCCGAAATGGCGGTACAGCTCCTTGTAGGGGGCGCTGGCGCCGAAGCCGGACATGCCCACGAAAACGCCGTCGGAGCCGATCACGGCGTCCCAGCCCTGGCGGATGGCGGCTTCCACCGCGACCTTCACCGGCGCGTTGCCGATGATCGCGGCGCGGCGGTCGGCGGGCAGCTCCAGCAGCAGGTCCATGCACGGCACCGACACCACCCGCGTCGGAATGCCGCGCGCGGCGAGCAGCTTTTGCGCCTCCACCGCCAGCGACACCTCGGAGCCGGAAGCGAAGATCGAAACCCTGGCCTCGCCCGCGGCGGGGGAGATTTCGTAGGCGCCGGCGGCGCACTTGTTGTCGGCGTCGTTGCCGAGGCGCAGTTGCGGCAGGTTCTGGCGGGTCAGCGCCAGCACGCTCGGGCGGTCTTTGGCTTCAAGGGCGAGCTGCCAGCATTCCAGCGTCTCCACGGTGTCGCAGGGCCGGAACACGTTGCAGTTCGGGATCGCGCGCAGCGCCGCCAGATGCTCGACCGGCTGGTGGGTCGGGCCGTCCTCGCCGAGGCCGATCGAATCGTGGGTCAGCACATGGATCACGCGCTCGCCCATCAGCGCCGCGAGCCGCAGCGCCGGGCGCAGATAATCGGAGAACACCAGGAAGGTGCCGGAGTAGGGAATGAGGCCGCCATGCAGCGCCATGCCGTTCATGGCCGCCGCCATGCCGTGCTCGCGGATGCCGTAGTTGACGTAGCGCCCGCCGTAATTGGTGGCCGACACCGCGGTCATGCCCTTGACGCGGGTGTTGTTGGAGCCGGTCAGGTCCGCCGAGCCGCCGATCATCTCGGGCACGGCGGCGGTGAGCACTTCGAGCGCCTGCTCGGAGGCGGTGCGGGTGGCGATCTCCTTCGGGCTCGCGGCCAGCGCCGCTTTCATCTTCGCCACCGCCTCGGCCAGCGCCTTGGCGGGAAGGTCGCCCTTCATGCGGCGCTCGAACTCGCCGCGCGCGGCGGCGTCCTTGGTAGCCAGCCCCTTGGTCCAGGCGTCACGGGCGGCCTTGCCGCGCGAACCGGCGGCGCGCCAGGCGTCGAGAATGTCCTGCGGAATTTCGAACGGCGGCGCATCCCAGTTGAGGTTCTTGCGCGCGCCCGCGATCTCGTCGGCGCCGAGCGGCGAGCCGTGGGACTTCTCCGAGCCGGCCTTGTTGGGCGCGCCGAAGCCGATGGTGGTCTTGCAGGCGATCAGGCTCGGGCGATCCGACGTCTGCGCGCGCGCGATCGCGTCGGCGATGGCCTTGGGATCGTGGCCGTTGACGCGCTCGGCGGCCCAGCCGGCGGCCTCGAAACGCTTGAGCTGATCGACGGAGTCCGACAGCGAAATCGCGCCGTCGATGGAGATGCCGTTGTCGTCGAACAGCACGATCATCTTGTTGAGCTTGAGATGGCCTGCGAGCGCGATGGCCTCCTGGCTGATGCCTTCCATCAGGTCGCCGTCGGAGGCCAGCACGTAGGTGTGGTGATCGACCACGTCGCCGCCGAATTCAGCCGCCATGTGACGTTCGGCCAGCGCCATGCCGACGGCGGTGGCGATGCCCTGGCCGAGCGGGCCGGTGGTGGTCTCGATGCCCGGGGTGACGAAATTCTCCGGATGGCCCGGCGTCAGCGAGCCGAGCTGACGGAAATTCTTGATCTGGTCGATGGTCATCGCCGGATTGCCGGTCAGATACAGCAGCGCGTAGAGCAGCATCGAGCCGTGGCCGGCGGACAGCACGAAGCGGTCGCGGTCGGCCCAGCTCGGGTCGCTGGCGTCGAATTTCAGGAACTGGGTGAACAGCACGGTGGCGACGTCCGCCGCGCCCATCGGCAGGCCGGGGTGGCCGGACTTGGCCTTCTCCACGGCGTCCATGGCGAGGGCGCGAATCGCGTTGGCCATACGGGAGGAATCGACACGCGCAGTCATGGGGTCCGCCTGATCTTTGCCGAGGGAAGCGGCCGCATGTCTCAAAAATGTCACGGCCGGAGAATTCGCCCGGGGGAATAGCACCGCGAAACCGCTGAGTCCAAGGGCATTGCGTCAATTCCGCGCCGGTCTTTCCGCTTTATGTGCATAGCTCGCGGGCGGCGTTGCGCGGCGCTCGTACCGGCCTTAAATTTGTCCGCCTAAATGCTTGCCGGCTGGCCGCTTTTACCCGTGCGGCCGGAACCAAAAAGGCCGCCGTTCCGTGATGATCGATCGCAGCCCTCCCGGTTTCGCCGCGCCCGAGCCCCAGGCTTCGGGGCCGAGCGAGATCGAACTTGCCACGCGGCGGCTGGCGGCGGCCCTCGACGCGCTGGAAACGGCGGTGGAGCGGCGCAACGAGGCCGACCGCGCCGAGGAGGAACTGGCGGCGCGAATTCAGGAGCTGGGCGCCGACCGTTCGCGCCTCGCCAACGAACTCGACGGCACGCTGGTGCGCACGCGGGCGCTGGAGCGCACCAATCGCGAGATCGCCGGGCGGCTCGATGTCGCCATCGACACCATCCGCTCGGTGCTCGACGCCGGCGAGGAGAGGGGCGCGGAGCGTTGAGGGGGATCGAACAGTGAAGGGGGGAGGTTCGCAGGTCCGCAGCTTGGCCACGGCGCAGGACGGCGCGGACTTCGCAGCGAGGACGCCAGCGATGAGCCACATCAACGTCACCATCAACGGCCGGCAGTACCGCATGGCCTGCGAGGCCGGGCAGGAGAACCGGCTGCTGCGGCTGGCCGAGAGCCTGGAGGCGCGCATTTCCAGCCTGCGCGGCAAGTTCGGCGAGATCGGCGACCAGCGCCTCACGGTGATGGCGGCGCTGACGGTGGCCGACGAACTGGTCGATGCCGGGCATCGCATCCGCGGCCTCGAGGAGGAATTGAGCGCGCTGCGTGACGTCCGCGTGGTGGCGGCCGACCGGGCGCGGGCGACCCAGGCGGCGGTGGCCAACGCGCTGAATTCGGCCTCCGACCGCATCGAGAAGATGGCCCAGGCGCTCAACCGCCCGGCGAGCGGCGGCGTCGCCATCGGATAGGGCGCGGTTTGCGCCACGGTTGCGCCGGCGCAGCACGGCCTCGCTGCATGGGATGGCTGGCGCAACGCGCCCATCGTGGTTACATTGGGCGGGCGAGGCTGTGGCGCGCGTCAGGAGCCATATATCCCCGGGGCCTTATCGATCCTTTAGGGAACTGTCCCTGGCCGGGTCCGTGGACCCGATCATATGGTGCCCACCTACTTTCGTAGGGAACTCCGGGATCGAGCGCTTCAACGGCGACCGTGGCTTCGCACTTTCACACTTTGCACCGGCTACGAGCGGCGGCGCCGCGGCGATGCCGTCAGACTATGACGCCAGATGATGCCGCCATATGCATCGGTCACTCCCGAAATCCGTATTTTCGATCTGACGGAAGGGGGGCGATGTCTTTCGCCATGTCCTTCACCAGCTTGAGCGGCTCCAGCCCCAGCAATCGGGCGATGTGAACCATTTCTGCGACGTCCAGCCGTCGTTCGCCGCTTTCGTACTTGAACACGAATGATTGGGGTTTGTTCAGAGCGTCGGCGACGGCCTTCTGCGTGATACGCCGATCCCGTCGCGCCTTTTTCAAGGTCGCCAGAAGGAGCTGGTAATCCGTCTCATAAACCGAGCGCAAGAAGCGTTCATTTCAATAATTAATCCTGTTTCCGAATATTTCTTCTTGACACTTTTCTCCGAAATTAGGATTTAAGTGATGAGGGCAGGCGGACCTGTCTCATGGGTTTGGGGAATAAGATGAAACGGATCCTTTTTTCATTGGTGCCTGCGACCGCAATGGCGGTGGCGCTTTCTTGTTCCGCTGCGATGGCTGCGGATCTTCCTGTGCGCAAGGCTCCGGTGGCCTATGCCGCTCCCGCCTTCTCGTGGACGGGATTCTACGCCGGTGTGAATGCGGGCTATGCCTGGAATGGCGGCGGCGATTTCGACCATGTCGATGTGAACAGCACGGTTATTCCGGGCTTTTCACGTGCCGCTGATGGTTTTGATTTTCTTGGAAATTCAAACAAGGGCTCATTCACCGGCGGTGGCCAGATCGGCTACAATTATCAAATGGGGAATATTGTTCTCGGTCTTGAAGCCGACATCAATTACGCCGGCGTCAAGAAGAACTACGCTGCCGGGGGCGACCGTGCCGGAGTCTACCACGACGTTTTGTCGGCGGAGAGCAAGGTCCAGTGGTTCGGAACGGTTCGTCCCCGCCTCGGATTCCTTCCGACCGATCGTTTGATGATGTTCGTGACCGGCGGCCTGGCTTACGGCCAGGTCAAAACCTCGGCCGGAATCAACGACTACGATTATGCAACCGGTGCACCGTTCGCCGGAATCAACGGATCGAAGACGGAGACGCGCACCGGTTACACGGTCGGCGGCGGTATCGAATATGCGCTGGCCGGCAATGTGAGCCTCAAGGGCGAATATTCCTATGTCGATCTCGGCAGCACCACGCACCGTTTTTATGACAACGATGTGTCCTATCCGGGCTACGGTCTGTATGTGACTGCAAAAGACGATGTTAATTTCCACGTCGTCCGTGCGGGTTTGAACTACAAGTTCTGACCGTCGGGGTTGCCGGTTATAAAAATCCGATCGCTGGAAGCAGGGGAGCCGTGGGCTCCCCTTTTTTTCGTTGCGGATGGCGAATCATCTCCATAATTTTTGCCTGCGCAGATGCGGGAACGGAACCGCAAAACGAGACCGAGGATGCGGTGGACGATCCTTCTTTGCAGCCATCCAAGAACGACCTTCGCGCCGCCGCGCTCGCCCGCCGCGCCGGCTTGAGCGAGGCGGTGCGGGCGGATGCCGCGGCGGCCATCGCGTGCGCAGCGCTGCCGGTGGAATTGCCGGCGGGCACCGTGGTCGCCGGCTATTGGCCGATCAACAGCGAGATCGATCCGCTGCCGCTGATGCGGGCGCTGGCGCAGCGCGGCGCGGCGCTGGCGTTGCCGGTGATCGTCGGCAGCGACGAGGCTCTGGTGTTCCGCGCCTGGCAACCGGAGGAGGCGCTGAAGCGCGGCCCGCTCGGCATCTTCCAGCCGCTGGCGGAGGCGGAGGAGGTCGAGCCCGACATCGTGCTGGTGCCGCTCGCCGCCTTCGACCGCGCCGGCCACCGTATCGGCTACGGCGGCGGCTATTACGACCGCACCCTGCAGACCCTGCGCGCGGCGAAAAGGATCACCGTGATCGGGCTCGCCTTCGCGGTCCAGGAAATCGATATCGTGCCACGGCTGGCCCACGACGAGCAGCTTGATTGTGTGCTAACCGAACGCGAGCTGATCGATCTGCGGGGTTGCTAGTGTGGTGGTTCGCAAGTCCGCTTTGCCGTGCATCGCGGCCGGCGCGGACTTGCGAACCGGAACCACACGAGAATGATAACAACACCAGTGTCCTTTCAAATCCGAAGTTCGTTTGGGAGGATGCTGCCGGGGCAGGCGAACTTCGGATTTGGGACACTGGACGTGCGTATTCTGTTTGTCGGCGATGTGGTGGGGCGCAGCGGCCGCACGGTGGTGAGCGAGGTCCTGCCGGGCCTGATCCGCGACTGGGCGCTCGACCTCGTGGTGGTCAATGGCGAGAACGCCGCCGGCGGCTTCGGCATCACCGAGGCGGTCTACAACGAATTGCTGGAGGCGGGGGCGGATGCGATCACGCTGGGCAACCATTCCTGGGACCAGCGCGAGGCGCTGGTGTTCATCGAGCGCGCCCCGCGCCTGATCCGTCCGGCCAATTTTTCGCCGGGCACGCCGGGGCGCGGCGCGGCGCTGGTGGAGACCCGCAGCGGCGCCCGCGCGCTCGTCGTCAACGCCATCGGCCGCGTCTTCATGCAGCCGTGCGACGATCCCTTCGCCGTCATCGATCGTGAGTTGAGCGCCTGCCCGCTGCGCGAGGCCGCCGACGCGGTGGTGGTCGATTTCCACGGCGAGGCCACGAGCGAGAAGCAGGCCATCGGCTATTTCTGCGACGGCCGCGCCAGCCTTGTGGTCGGCACCCACACCCATGTGCCCACCGCCGACCATCGCATCCTGCCGGGCGGCACCGCCTACATGACCGACGCCGGCATGACCGGCGATTACGAATCCATCATCGGCATGGATCGCGACGAGCCGCTCGGCCGTTTCCTGCGCGGCTATCCGGCGGCGCGCTTCGAGCCCGCCGACGGGACGGCGACGCTGAGCGGCCTTGCGGTGGAGACCGACGATGCGACCGGTCTCGCCACGCGCGTCGCGCCGGTGCGCATCGGGCCGAAGCTGGAACGCGCGGTGCCGGCGTTCTGGACGGCCTGACGCAGCGGTGACGCTGCGTGGCGCGGGTCAGAGCTTGTAGGCCATCCGGAAGCCGCCCCAGTGGCGGCCGTTGACGCGGATCGGCACGTCGATCTCGCGCATCATCACCGTGGTGCCGTTGCCCATGTCGCGGGCGTAGCTCTGGATCAGATAGGAGCGCTGGTTGCGGCCGGCGGCGAGGCCCGCCGGATCGTCGAAGATGCGGCGATTGCGGGCATTGGCCACGTTCCAGGCCACGTCGCCCGGACGCTGCGGCCGCGAGTAGATTTTATTGTGCACCGGCAGGTAGCCGTTGCGGTCGATGGCCACAACGAAGGCGAGGCGCGAGTCCCGGGCGAGGAAGCTTTCCTGGAAGTCCGGCAGCGCCCGGTCGGCCCAGCCGAGGAAGCGGGTGCGGTACTGGGCCGGATCGGTGCCGTCGATCCGGACGTAATTGTCGTCGAACAGGTCACTGAGCGTGACCTGGCCTTGCGCCACCGCGGTCTCGAAGATCTTGGTGATGGCGTCGCCCGCCTCCATGGCGCGGGTGACGAATTCGGTGTTCTCGTCGTGGATGCTCCAGACGCGGTCTTCGATGCGGTCCCGCAGTGCCGCGTCGGGCGCGACGAACTCCGCCCGCACGCCGCCGGCGACGCGCTCGACGAGGCGGATTTCGCAGGCGCCGATGCCGTCCAGCGTCGCCCGCAGCGGCTGCTGCATCGGCGCGGTGTCGATCCCCGCGCCGGCGATCAGGAGGCCGGTGGTGGACAGTTCGAGCGCCTCGGCCGTGAGCGGCGCCGGCGTGGTGGCGATTTTGATCGGCAGGCGGCACGGCATCCGCTGGCTCTCGCGGTCCCCGCGCTCGTTCTGGCGCAGCAGCACGGCGCAGCGCGTCTTCAGCTTCTCGGCGAACATGGTCACCGTCTTGCCGGCCTCGGCGACGCCCTCGCCATGGGCTTCGGCGTCGCGCGCGGCGCTGTCGATCTCGGCGCTGCTGGAGGAGACGGAGGCGATGAAGGACGACGCCGAGGCGGCGTTGCGGGTGATCTCGCCGGTGGTCCGGGTCTGCTCGGCGATGGCGCCGTTGACGTGGTCGAACACTGGCCGGATGGCGGCGATCGCGCCGGTGATGCGATGCACGGCCTCGAACGAGGTGGCGGCGTCCTGCTGCAGGGTATCGATCTTGCGGCGGATTTCCTCGGTGGCGTTCTGGGTCTGCACCGCCAGCGCCTTGACCTCGGAGGCCACCACGGCGAAGCCCTTGCCGGCCGCGCCCGCCCGCGCCGCCTCGATGGTGGAGTTCAGCGCCAGCAGCGTGGTCTGCTTGGCGATGCTGGCGATCAGATTGACCACATTGCCGATGGCGGCCGACGATTCGCGCAGCCGCTCGACATTGAGCCCGGCTTCCTGGGCGGCGGCGCTGGCCTCGTCGGCGAGCTTCGAGGCGTCGCAGACCCGGGCACCGATGTCGTCGGCGGAGCGGGCGAATTGCTGGGCTGCGTCGGAAAAGGTTTCGGCGGTGGCCTCGGCGTCGCTGGTGCGGTCGGCGAGGGTGTCGGCGCGGTGGCGGATGGCGGTCAGGGTGGCCGCGGTCGATTGCGCGCCGTTGGCCACCGAGCCGGCGGCGCGTTCGAGCTGGCGCACCATCGCCCCGAGTTCGAGTTCGAGCAGGCCGAGAATTTCGCGGGCCGAATCATGGGCGTCGTCGACGGCCTGGTCCGGCCGGGGCGCGGCGGGGCCGGGGTCCGGGGCCATCGGCGCGGCGGAGGACGGGGCAACGGGCGCGGTCGCCTGATCCGGCAGCCGCTTCTTGAAAAGACCGAACGCCATGGGGTCTCGCTTGAAAATGGATGACCGGCGCGAAGTGTCTCACCGGGCCGTGAAGTCATGGTTAACATGTACCGACTTCGGCCCGGTCGCCCGCTCGGTAGTCCCCGGCCGCCGCGCCGAAAATTGGCCGATCAGCCTTTAATTTTGACGGTCGCGGGCCTATAACCGCGGCCCGCCGGCCCCGCCCGTTCACGGGCCGGCGACCTCCAACCCCCGAGAGATTCCCGCATGGCCGGACATTCCCAGTTCAAGAACATCATGCACCGCAAGGGCAAGCAGGACGCCATGCGCTCCAAGATGTTCGGCAAGCTCGCCCGCGAAATCACCGTGGCGGCCAAGCTCGGCACCCCCGATCCGGCGATGAACCCGCGGCTGCGGCTCGCCATCGTGGCGGCGCGCGCGGAGAACATGCCGAAGGACAATATCGAGCGCGCCATCAAGAAGGCGGCCGGCAACGAGGCCGAGAGCTATGACGAGATCCGCTACGAGGGCTACGGCCCCGGCGGCGTCGCGGTGATCGTCGAGGCGCTCACCGACAACCGCAACCGCGCCGCCTCCGACATCCGCTCCTACTTCACCAAGTCCGGCGGCAATCTCGGCGAGACCGGCTCGGTGTCGTTCATGTTCGATCGCGTCGGCGTGATCGAATACGACGCCGCGGCCGCCTCCGACGACGCCATGCTGGAAGCGGCCATCGAGGCCGGCGCCGACGACGTCGCCTCCAGCGCCGACGGCCACGAGGTCTACGCCTCGCCGGAGACGTTCCGCGATGTCGCCAAGGGGCTCGAGGCCCAGTTCGGCGAGCCGCGCAAGGCGGCGCTGATCTGGAAGCCGCAGAACACTATCTCCGTCGACGACGAGACCGGCGAGAAGCTGTTCAAGCTGCTCGACCTGCTCAACGAGCACGACGACGTCCAGAACGTCTACGCCAATTTCGAGGTGTCGGACGCGCTCGCCGCCAAGATGGCGGGCTGAAGCGCACAGATTTTTCGCACTCGATTTTCGCGTCGCTTCCGGCTGTTTTGTCTTGACGGCGCGGGGGCGAACGCTCATGTCAGCACCATGTCGCACAGGGTCATCGCCCCGCGCGGCGTCACCGGAACCCGCAATCATGCCAAGCGACAGTCAACGTACTTTGCCGACAGCGGCCCGTGCGGTCTGAGCGCTTCTGAGGCTCACCGCTGCCGTTGCCGGCAGATCCCGAAGGTGAGTCATGACGGATAATCTCGCAGCGTCCGATGGCGCTTTCAATGCGGCTGTGCTGGCCGCCCATGTGATCGGCCAGCACGCCGCCGATATCGTCGAAGTCCTCAACAAGCTGCCGCCGTCGGACGCCGCCGAGGTGATGCGGCTTATGCCGCGTGAGACCGCCATCGAGGTTCTCGACAAGCCGGAGCTCGATTTCGGCGCCGAGATCATCGAGGCGCTGCCGCGCCACGTCGCCGCGCCGCTGCTGGCGGGCATGTCCGCGGACGTCGCCGCCGACATCATGCGCCAGCTCGAGGAGCCGGCGAAAAGCGAGCTTTTCGGCGGGCTCGACGCGGTGTCGCGCGGCGCCATCGTCGGCCTGCTCGCCTATCCGGAAAACACCGCGGGCTCGATCATGACGACCGAGTTCGTCAGCGTGCCCGGCACCTGGACCGTGGACCAGACGCTGGCCTATATCCGCCAGGTCGAGCGTACCCGCGAGACCGTCTACGCGATCTATGTGCTCGATCCGGTGACGCGCCGCCTGATCGGCGCGGTGTCGCTGCGGCGGCTGATCGCGGGGGAGGGGCCGGCCACCATCCAGTCGCTGGCGGCCAAGCCGATCACCACCCAGCCGTTCACCGACCGCGAGGACGTGGCGCGGCTGATCGCCCGCTACGACCTGCTGGCGGTTCCGGTGATCGACAAGGCCGGCCACCTGCTCGGCATCGTCACCTTCGACGACATCATCGACACCATCATCCAGGAGAACACCGAGGACGTACAGAAGTTCGGCGGCATGGAAGCCACCGAGGAGCCTTACATGCAGATCGGGCTCGGCGAGATGATGCGCAAGCGCGGCGGCTGGCTTGCCATCCTGTTTGTCAGCGAGATGCTGACCGCGAGCGTGATGCAGCATTTCGAGGGCGCACTGGAAAAGGCGCTGGTGCTGACCCTGTTCATTCCGCTGATCATGAGTTCCGGCGGCAATTCGGGCTCGCAGGCGACCTCGCTGCTGATCCGCTCGCTGGCGCTGCGCGAGGTGGAACTGTCGGACTGGTGGCGGGTGATGCTGCGCGAGCTGCCGACCGGCCTGCTGCTCGGCACGGGGCTCGGCGCCATCGGCCTCGTGCGGGTGGTGCTGTGGCAGAAGCTCGGCATCTACGATTACGGCGAGCACTGGTTCCTGGTGGCGCTGACGGTGGCGGTGGCGCTGATCGGTGTCGTCACCTTCGGCTCGGTGGCGGGGTCGATGCTGCCGTTCCTGCTGCAGAAGGCGGGGTTCGATCCGGCCAGCGCCTCGGCGCCGTTCGTCGCCACGCTGGTCGATGTCACCGGCCTGATGATCTATTTCAGCGTCGCGGTGGTGATCCTGCACGGCACGCTGTTGTAGAAGGCCGGACGCGGCTGCGTGTTTCGGCTATGTTCCGGCCATGACACCGCTGCCGATTCGCACACCTGTCCGCATTCTGGGCATCGATCCGGGCCTGCGCCGCACCGGCTGGGGCGTGATCGATCTCGACGGCAACCGGCTGATCCATGTCGGCTGCGGCTCGGTGGAATCGCGCGAGGCGCAGCCGCTGGCCGAGCGCCTGCGCGCCCTGCACGAGGGGCTCGGCCGGGTGCTGGCCGATTTCAGCCCGGTGGAAGCCGCGGTCGAGCAGACTTTCGTCAACAAGGACGGCGCGTCCACCCTCAAGCTCGGCCAGGCGCGCGGCATCGCCATGCTGGCGCCGGCGCTGTTCGGGATTCCGGTGGCCGAATACGCCCCCAACCAGGTCAAGAAGACCGTGGTCGGGGCCGGCCACGCCGACAAGGCGCAGATCCGCGTCATGCTCGGCATTCTGCTGCCCAAGGCCGATCCGGCGACGCCGGACGCCGCCGATGCGCTGGCCATCGCCATCACCCACGCGCATCATCGCGGCAGCGCAGCGCTGCGGATCAAGGTGGCGGGATGAGCGCGACGGGTATCCATAGCTGCAGTCTGCTCCCGCCGCCTGCGCGGGCCGTTCGCGGCGCTGGTGGTTCGGGGACCAGATCGTCATGACCATCCCCGCCCTGACCATTTTCGCTTTTGCCATTCTGGTGGCGGCCGCGTCTCCGGGGCCCGCCATCGCGGCGCTGGTGGCGCGCGTCATCGGCCGCGGCACCGCGGGCGTGCCCGCCTTCATCGGCGGCATCATTCTGGGCGATCTGATCTGGCTCGCGATCGCGGTGCTGGGCCTGTCGCTGTTGGCCACGAGCTTCGCGATGATCTTCACCGTGATCAAATACGCCGGCGCGGCCTATCTGCTGCTGATCGCCTGGCGGCTATGGACCGCGCCGGCCATGCCGGTCGATGTTGCCACGATCGACAATGTCGACGGCAAGCCGTTGCGCTCGTTTCTTGGCGGGCTCCTGCTCACCCTTGGTAATCCCAAGACCATCGCGTTCTATATCGCGCTGACGCCGGCGCTGATCGACGTGTCGCGCGTCGATCTCGTCAGCTACGCCGAGCTTGCCGGCATCGTCGCGGTGGTGCTGACGTTGGTGCTGGGAGGCTACGCGCTGGCCGCGGCCAAGGCGCGCAATCTGTTCCGCAGTCCGCGGGCCGTGAAGCTGCTCAACCGCATCGGCAGCGGAGTGATGGCGGGCGCGGCCGCGGCCATCGCCACAAGATAGGGCGGCATCGTGATCGGAAAGCTCAAGGGTCTGATCGATTCTTACGGCGAGGACTATGTGATCCTCGACGTGCAAGGCGTCGGCTATCAGGTGCATTGCGCGGCGCGGACGCTGCAGGCGCTGCCGCCGCCGGGCGAAGCCGCCGTGCTGTCGATCGAGACCTATGTGCGCGAGGACCAGATCCGGCTGTTCGGCTTCCGCTCTGACACCGAACGCGAATGGTTCCGCCTGTTGCAGACGGTGCAGGGCGTCGGCGCCAAGGTGGCGCTGGCGGTGCTCTCGACGCTGCCGCCGCAGGAGCTCGCCAACGCCATCGCGCTGCGCGACAAGGCGGCGGTGGCGCGCACGCCGGGGGTCGGGCCGAAGGTGGCCGAGCGCATCGTCACCGAACTCAAGGACAAGACCCCGGCGCTGGCCAGCGTCGATCCGGCGGTGGTGCATCTGTCGGGCGCGCTCGACGACGACCGCGCTCCGCGTCCGGTCACCGACGCGATCTCCGCGCTGGTCAATCTCGGCTATGGCCAGCCGCAAGCCGCCGCCGCGGTGGCCGCGGCCGCCCGCGCCGCCGGCGACAACGCCGAGACCGCGCAACTGATCCGCCTCGGCCTCAAGGAACTGTCGCGATGAGCGGCAGCGCGCAGAACGACGCGGCCGGCGGCGCGGCGCTGCGGCAGGCGGCGCGGTTCGGCGGCGTCGTGGCGGTGTTCGCCATCGTCGGGCCACTGGTGATTGCCGCCATCGTCTCGCTGGTGGTCGGCGCGCTGGGCGCCCGGCTGGTCGATGCGCTGCTGGTATGGCTCGATCTCGGGATGCTGCGCGCGGTGGTGTCGTATGCGGCGTGGCTGCTTGCCGTGGTAGCCCTGCGCGCCGCGTTCCTGCCGGCGCTCGCCGCCGGAATCCTGTTTGGCTGGATCGCGATCTATGGCGGCCGCAACGCCATCTGGGTGGCGTGGATCATGGCGGCGATCGCGGTGGCGGGCTTCGTCGGTTTCGGCCTGTTCGTGCGGCCCGGCCTCGCCGCGCTGTTGATCCTGCCGGTGGTGTCGTCATGGCCGCAGGCGGCGGCGCTGTGCGCCGTGCTGGGCGCGCTCGCATTGATCGCCTCCAGCCTGTGCTGGTGGCTTGCCCGGCCGCTGCATCGGGTTAAACAGAGATCATGACAGCGCCCGCCCAGCCGACGATCCTTGAGCGCGTGCTGCGCTTCGCGCTGATCGTGTTGGTGTTCGCGCTAGTCGGGCCGCCGGTGGGCGCGGTGATCTTCATGCTGCTGGTCGCCCTCGTCGGCTTCGGCTGGACGCCCGATGCCTCCGGCTCGATGTTCGTGATCGCCGCCTTCGCGTTGATCTACGCCGTGCCGCTCAGCTATGTGATGGGGCTCGCGCCTGCGGTGCTGGCCGGGGCGCTGGTCGCGCTGTGGCTGGCTTTTTTCGGTCGGATGGGCTGGCTGTTCGCGCTTCTCACCGGCCTCGCGGTCGGCGTGGCGGCGGAACTCGTATTCGGGCAGGCGGCGGCGCTGCGCGAGGGTGACGGCGTGCCGCCGATGCTGGGCGTCACCTGTGGCCTCGCCACCTTGATCTGCTGGCTCATCGTGCGCCGCTGGTCTCTGCCATCCATTCTGTCCGCCCGCGCCGGAGCGATCCTATGACCTCGTCCCGCATCGTCACCCCCGAGCGCCGCGCCGACGATATCGGCGACACCTCGCTGCGGCCGCAGAACCTGTCGGAGTTCGTCGGCCAGGCCCAGGCCCGCGCCAATCTCCAGGTGTTCATCGACGCTGCGCGCAAGCGCGGCGAGGCGCTCGACCACGTGCTGTTCGTCGGTCCGCCGGGGCTGGGCAAGACCACGCTGGCGCAGATCGTGGCGCGCGAACTGGGCGTCGGCTTCCGCGCCACCTCAGGGCCGGTGATCGCCAAAGCGGGCGATCTCGCCGCCCTGCTGACCAATCTCGAAGAGCGCGACGTGCTGTTCATCGACGAGATCCATCGTCTCAGCCCGCAGGTGGAGGAGGTGCTCTATCCGGCGATGGAGGATTTTCAGCTCGATCTGATCATCGGCGAGGGCCCGGCGGCGCGCTCGGTGAAGATCGATCTCGCCAAATTCACGCTGGTGGGGGCGACGACGCGCGCGGGGCTGTTGACCAATCCGCTGCGCGATCGCTTCGGCATTCCGGTGCGGCTGAATTTCTACACCGAGGACGAACTGGAGAAGATCGTCACCCGCGGCGCGCGGGTGCTCGGCATCGGCATGACGCCGGACGGCGCCAACGAGATTGCGCGGCGCGCCCGCGGCACGCCGCGCATCGCCGGACGCCTGCTGCGGCGCGTGCGCGATTTCGCCGAGGCCGCCGACGCCAGCGCCATCGACCGCGCCCTTGCCGACAACGCGCTCGGCGCGCTCGAGGTCGACAAGGCCGGGCTCGATGCCATGGACCGCCGTTATCTGACGACCATCGCGCTTAACTATGGCGGCGGCCCGGTCGGGGTCGAGACCATGGCGGCGGCGCTGTCGGAGCCGCGCGACGCCATCGAGGACATCATCGAGCCGTATCTGATCCAGTGCGGCTACCTGCAGCGCACGCCGCGCGGGCGTTTGCTGACCTCGCACGCCTTCCGGCATCTCGGCCTCGCCGAGCCGTCGCGCGATGCGGGACAGTTCGGTCTGTTCGGCTCGAACGAGGACGAGGGTTAGGACCGCCGCGCCGCGCCGCGTTCGAGCAGCGCGAAGAAGATCAGCGCCACCACCGCCAGAACACCAAAGATCACCGGCGCGCTGACGCCGAGCAGCGCCGGCAGCTGCACCTTGCCCATGGCGCCCACCGGCAGGATGGTAGCCTTCACCCAGTCGAACGACAGTGCGTAGACCATGCCGCCCACCAGCATGCCGGCCGCGCCGACCAGCGCGTGCAGGCTGCCGCCGCCGATCGCGGCCAGCGCGGTGCCCGGGCAATAGCCGTAGAGCACCATGCCGATGCCGAACAGCGCGGCGCCGAGGCTGATCGCCAGCATGTCCGCCGGCTTGATGTGGAACTTGGCGTAGCCGAGCTGCACCAGAACGAACACGCCGATGCCGCCGACGATGATGGCGGTGAGCATGATCTTGAGGACGGTGAAGTCCTTGAGCAGGAACTGGCCGATGATGGTGTCGTAGTCGGCGACGCGGCCGCGATGGAGCAGGAAGCCGAAGGCGGCGCCGAACACGACTGCGAGGACGAGGAGGCTGGTGCCGGTGACGGGAAGCATGGCTGGTCTCCTTGATCTCAGCGCCGGCCGAACAGGGCGAAGGCCGTGACGATGCCAACGGGGAACATGACGGCGAGGAACAGCCAGCCGCTCAGCGCCAGTTGCAGCCCGCCGGAAATGCCGTTGCCGCTGGTGCAGCCGTTGGCGAGGCGCGCGCCGACCATGGTGATGACGCCGCCGAGGAACGCCACGGCGTAGCGCCGCATGACGCAGGGGCCGAAACGCTCCGCCCAGATCGATGGCACCGTTTCGAGCTTCCACGTTCCGGCCAGCACCGCCGACAGAAAGCCGCCGAGCAGCGTGCCGGCGAGGAACAGCATGCCGTAGTCGAGCTTGAAGGCGTTCTTGGCCCAATAGGCGTTGCGCGCGACGAAATCGCTACCCCAGATGGATGCGGCGACGCCGCCGGACGCCTGCGACAGCGCGGTGGTGATGCCGAGCGGGTTGTTGACGACGACGAAGACGACCCAACTGAGCACGCCAATGCCGGCGCCGATCAGGTAGGGCGTCCAGTCGATGCCGCTGGCGCGCGCCAGCGGGCGGGTGTCGGTGATCGAGGTCATCGGAGGCTCCGCTGATCGAGGGTGCGTTATTTGCGGGGACAGCTGGTGATGCCGAACACGGCGTAAGCCGGGCAGATGCGTAGCGCCGCGGTCACGACCATCACGATCCCCACGGCGACCACGACCCACGTCCAATTGCCTAGAGGGGCGAACCACGATGCTGTTGGCGCAATGAACGGAAGCACGATAAGCAGGAAACCGATGACGAAGCGAATCGTGCGGTCGGCGGAACCGATATTGGCCATGACGCCCTCGTGAGCATGTCTGAGATAGTTACTAGATTAAGTATATTCGGATATACGAATATGTCAAGAAAACCTGCTCCCGCCGCCACCGGCAAGTCCGACGATCTCAGCGCCGTCGCCGAGGAAGCCGCGCGATTGCTCGAAGGGATGGCCAATCCCAAGCGTATGCTGGTGCTGTGCAAGCTGCTCGACGGCGAGCGCTCGGTCGGAGACCTCGCCACCATTGTGGGATTGAGCCAGGGGGCGCTGTCGCAGCATCTCGGCAAGATGCGCGCGGGAGGGCTGGTGACGACCCGGCGCGAGGCGCAGACGGTGTATTACCGCATCGGCTCCGACAACGTCCGTGCCGTGCTCAAGACGCTGTATGCCATCTATTGCGCGCCGCCGGCGGCGACGAAGCGGCGGCGGACGGCATGAGCGGACCGATCGACGTGCCGGCGTCCCGCGCCGCCCTCGACGGCAACATCCGCGACGGCCGCCATCACATGCACGTTCGCGTCTATTACGAGGACACGGATTTCACCGGCATCGTCTATCACGCCAACTATCTGCGCTTCATGGAGCGCGGCCGCACCAATTATCTGCGGCTGCTGGGCGCCGACCAGCGCGCGCTGTTCGCCGATGCCGAGAGTGAGGCGCCGGGCTTCGCCTTCGTGGTCCGCGCCATGCAGATCGAGTATCTGAAGCCGGCGCGGATGGACGATCTGCTCGACGTCGTCACCATGCCGGCGGAAGTGAAGGGGGCGTCGATCACCCTGTTCCAGCAGGTCAGGCGCGGCGACGAGGTGCTGGTGGAGGCGCGGGTCAAGGTCGCCTTCGTCTCCGGCGGCCGCGCCCGGCCGATCCCCAAGGCGCTGCGCATCGCCATGAAGGCCGATCAGGACGCGGGATAGCCGGCCACGCCGGCGTGCTTGTTGCCTCAGACACCCCGTTTATCTTTTTGCTTGAGCATGATCTTTTCCGAAAACCGGTTCCCACTTTTCGTGATCATGCTCTAGTGACCCCGGCGGCGAAGTGATGTAAAGCCCGTTCACATGACAGGTGCGGACCGCCCATGAACTGGAACAAGCGCGGCCGCCGCGAGGGCGGCTATCATCACGGCAATCTGAAGGAAGCGCTGATGCAGGCCGCGCTCGACCTGATCGCGCAGAAGGGGCCGGCCGGCTTCACCTTCGCCGAGGCCGCGCGCTCGGCGGGGGTGAGCCCGGCTGCGCCCTACCGCCATTTCCGCGACCGCGACGAATTGCTGGCCAGCGTGGCGCAGCAGGGCTTCGAGCAGTTCGAGGCGCGCTTGACGGCGGCGTGGGACGACGGCCGCCCCGACACGCCGACCGCGTTCCAGCGCGTCGGCAAGGCTTATCTCGCCTTCGCCCGCGAGAATCCCGCGTTCTATTCGGCGATGTTCGAATCCGGGCTGCCGCTGGAAAGCAATCCGGCGCTGCTGGTGGCGAGCGAGCGCGCCTTCGCCATCATCCGCGCGGCATCCGAGCGGCTGGCGGCGATGGCCCCGCCCAACGTGCCGCGGCCGCCCGCTTTGATGATGGCGCTGCACATCTGGTCGCTGTCCCACGGCATCGCCTCGCTGTTCGCGCGCGGCGACGCCGCCCGCCGCAAGCTGCCGATGTCGGCGGAGGATCTGCTGGAAGCCGGGGTGCTGATCTATCTCAAGGGTCTCGGTTTCCCCACCGACCAGCGGCCCGGTGCCGCACCCCCGCGATAATTGCTTCGACGCCGCCTCGGCCATCTTGACAAAACCTCTGGATGTTTTATCTATGTGAATGTTATTTACATTCACGTCCGCGTGAACAGGAGGAAGCCGATGGCGAACACCGCAGACGCCAACACCGCACATCTCGACAAATGGGGCCGTCCTGCCTGGGGCGGACCGCGCGACGACTTCGACCGCCGGGACCGCGGCTTTTATCCGCCGTTCCACCCGGCGCGGATTCTTCTGATGGTCGCCGGCTTCATCATCTGGTGGCCGATCGGCCTTGCCATTCTCGCCTACTCGCTCTGGAGCAAAAACATGGGTTGCTGGTCGCACGATCGTCATGGCCGCTGGGCCGACAAGATGGAACGGATGCAGGAGAAGATGGACCGCATGCGCGGCCGCATGGACGGCCGCGGCTATTACGCGCCGTCGAGCGGCAACCGCGCCTTCGACGACTACCGCATGGAGACGCTGCGCCGCCTCGAGGAGGAGCAGAAGGAGTTCAAGGACTTCCTCGAACGTCTGCGTCATGCCCGCGACAAGGAAGAGTTCGACGCCTTCATGGCGCAGCACAAGCAGCGCCCGACGCCGCCCAACGACCAGCCGCAGGGCTGAGGCGGGACGGCGACAGGCCTGAACGCGGATTGTTGCCCGAGGAGCGCCCCCGCCCTCGGGCCGAAACGGAAACCGCCCGTTCGCGATCGCGAGCGGGCGGTTTTCGTTGTGCGGTGAAACCCGTCGGGCGGACGGGACGCGCGGCGCGTTAGCGCTTCGGTATCATGGCGCGCAGCGCCTGCATGTCCTTGATGTTGATCGTGACGCCGCCGGGCATGACGATGTCGCCGGCCTTCTGGGTCGCCTTGCAGGGGCCGGCCCATCTGGCCTCCATGGTGGTGCTGGTTTCCGCCGGCATGCCGGCCGGTCCGCCGCTGTGTTTCGCGGTCACCTTCACGGTGTAGGCCGAGTTGAAGTCGCCGCTGATTTCGGTGTGCGACACCGAGGTCATGCCGCCGACATTGCAGGTGGACTCGATCGCGAGACCGGTCGCGGTCTTCTGGATATCCTGCCGCGCGCACATCTCCTTGGCCATCGGGCTGAAGGTGGTCGCCATGTCCTTGTCGGTGGTGGCGTCGGTGCATTGCTGCATGGTCATCGCCGGCATCTGGCCGCCGGCATTGACCTTGATCTCCCACAGCCCCGGCTTGCGGGTCGGCATCTCCACCGGATCTGCCAGCGCCGCTCCCGCGGCAACGACCGTGACGGCGCACAGCCCCGCGGCTCCGGCGCGCCACCGCCGCTTGCGGTTTCGGATATTTGAATGAGCCGTCATCACATGATCCCCGGATGGTTGTGCGGGACGGCGGCGGGTGTCTCTAATAGGCCGCGCGCAGCGGGCGGTCGATATGGCCCGGATGGACCCAGACGCAGGCGAAGGAAATATAGCCGCCATATTGCGCATCGACGCCGGTGAGCTTCACCGACTTGCCGTAGCGGGCGCAATGGTCCAGCGCCAGCGCCTTGACGTCCACGCCCTGCTGGTAGAGCGAGTAGGCGATGATGCCTCCGGTGTCGTTGCCCTTGAAGGGTGGGACCGAGGTGGCCTGCGCCGGAGCCGTCACGGCCAGCGCCATCGCCGCAGCCAAAATCGCCAGTCCTGTGGTCCGCATCGTGCTCTCCTCCGGAATCGAGGGTGACATTAAAGCCCCGGGCCGGACATGGGAAGAACGCCGCGCGGTTGTTTTGGGGGTTGGCGGGGGAGTGTTGCCGCGCTGCACTTGACCCGGTCCCGGCTTCGCGGCACCTTCCGGCACACACGACATTGCGGTGGACTGCCTTCATGCGCGACCTTTTCGTCAGCTTCCGGAAACTCGGCTTTGCCGCCGCTCTCAGCGCGGTGATCGGCCTGATCGCCTTCGGTCAGGCGGCGCAGGCGGCGTCCGCACTGGAGCGCGGCATCTGGCTGTCCGGCCCGCGCTATGACGGCCAGATGGGTGCCTGCGGCGATGCGCTCGCCGCCATCTCCTACCAGTTCGCGGAGAAGGAAAGCCGGTTCTGGAATTCCGCCCTCGAGATCACCGGCTATGCCGACGTGCGCGAAGTGGCGTTCCGCCCGTGGGCGCGCGACAGCATTCCGCGCCGCTTCTGCACCGCCAGCGCCATGCTGAGCGACGGCCGCGCCCGCCAGGTGCACTATTCCGTCATCGAGGATGGTGGCTTCGCCGGCTTCCATTCGGGGGTGGAATGGTGCGTGGTCGGCCTCGACCGCAACTGGGCCTACAATCCGTCCTGCCGGGCCGCCCGGCCCTGATTGCTGCCATCAGCCCCGCTCTGGCGTCCCGAACCGCGTTCGGGAATGATCGACCCATGCCCGAATCAGGGGCGCGAATCGGAATCTCATCGGGCTGGAGCGTAGGCGCATGAACCACAGGGCGGTCGCGGAACGGGCGCAGGCGAGGGTGGGCGTCACGATGGTGCGCCGGATCGGCGCCGCGGTGACGGGGCTTGCGCTGCTGGCCCTCACAGGGGTGACGGCCGGCGTCCCTGCTTCGGCGCAGGACCACCGTCAGAACACGCCGGGCGAATTCGATTTCTACGTGCTGTCGCTGTCGTGGTCGCCGTCGTTCTGCGCGGCCGCCCAAGAGCGAGGCCATTCCAGCCGCGGCATCCAGGCCCAGTGCGGCGGGCGGCCGTATTCCTTCGTGGTGCATGGCCTGTGGCCGCAATATGAGCGCGGCTTCCCGAATTATTGCCAGCGCCCGGCCCCGCGCCTCGACCGCAAGGTGATGGGATCGATGCTCGACATCATGCCCGCGCCGGGCCTGATCTATAACGAGTGGGACAAGCACGGCACCTGTTCGGGTCTCGGCGCGCGCGGCTATTTCGAGGCGGTGCGCAAGGCGCGCGCGGCGGTGAAGATTCCCGAGGCGTTCCAGAACCTGCCCGATCCCAAGGTCATCGCGCCGGCGGAGATCGAGGCGGCGTTCATCAGGGCCAATCCGGGTCTCAGCTCCGCGGCGATTGCGGTGACCTGCGACAGCAAGCGCCTCAGCGAGGTGCGTATCTGCCTCAGCCGCGACCTCCAGTTCCGCGCCTGCGAGGAGATCGACCGCCGCGCCTGCCGCCGCGACCGCGTGGTGATGCCGCCGGTGCGCGGCGGCTAGCGTGCGTTACTTTCGCCGCGCGATGTCGTAACACCTGCGCCATGAATTACCGTCACGCCTTTCACGCGGGAAATTTCGCCGACGTCGTCAAGCACATCGCGCTGACGCGCATCCTGGTCTATCTGCAGGACAAGCCCGCCGCGTTCCGGGTAGTCGACACCCATGCCGGCGCGGGTCTCTACGATCTCACCGGCGACGAGGCGACGCGCGGCGGCGAGTGGCGCACGGGAATCGCGCGGCTGATGCAGGCGCGTCTTTCGGACGAGGTGAGGGCGCTGGTCGCGCCCTATCTCGACATCGTGCGCGCCTTCAATCCCGGGCGCGATCTCGTCGCCTATCCGGGCTCGCCGCTGATCGCGCGCGCGCTGCTGCGGCCGCAGGACAGTCTGGTCGCCTGCGAACTCGAGCCGACGGCGCGGCGGCAACTGATCAACGCGCTGCGCCACGACGAGCAGGGGCGCGTGGTGGATCTCGACGGCTGGATGGCGCTGACCGCCTTCGTGCCGCCGAAGGAGCGGCGCGGTCTGGTGGTGATCGACCCGCCGTTCGAGAGCCGCGACGAGTTCGAGCGTCTCGCCTCGGGCTTCGCCGCCGCCCACGCCAAGTGGCCGACCGGCGTGTACATGCTGTGGTATCCGGTCAAGGAGCGCCGCGCCGCCGAGGCGCTCGCCGATCGCGTAGCGCGCGTCGCCAATGCCGGCGGCGAAGCAAAATGCCTGCGCGTCGAATTCAGCGTCGCGCCGCAGACGCCTGAGGCCGGCCTCGTCTCCGCCGGCCTGCTCATCGTCAACCCGCCG
This sequence comes from Bradyrhizobiaceae bacterium, assembly GCA_020544565.1. Taxonomy (GTDB): domain Bacteria; phylum Pseudomonadota; class Alphaproteobacteria; order Rhizobiales; family Xanthobacteraceae; genus Afipia. The sequence goes on along the minus strand of CP078014.1, from coordinate 2,580,635 downwards.
TGGACGCTGGCGGCGGAGCTGAAGGCGATCCTGCACGAGCTGGAAAAGCCGCTGGGGCAGGGCGGCGCCGGCCGCTTCCGGATCGACACCGTCCGGGGCTGATCGGGTGGGCCGCGCGCGCCCGCGAAAAACACCAAAGCACCATAGTCAATTTGCCGGGAACCGTATTATGCTTTGCGTCTGAGGCTGGTGTTGCATCCCGCGTCCGTAAATGGCCGCGGCGGAATGACGAAGCCCCGAGCGTGGCCCGGTTGCCGGGCGGCTCTTGAAGCCAGCGCGCTTGAAGGCCGATGCATTTCGGCGGTGCATGCCGGTCGGGCCGGCGCGCGGTGGCGCGGCGGCGGAGCAATGCGGGGAGGGATTCCCGATGGCAATGACGGGTACGGTCAAGTTCTTCAATGCCGAGCGCGGTTACGGCTTCATCAAGCCGGACGATGGCGGGCGCGATGTGTTCGTGCACATCACCGCCGTCGAGCGCGCCGGGCTGAAGGACCTGATCGAGGGACAGCGCATCACGTTCGAGGTCGAGCCCGACAAGAAGGGCAAGGGCCCCAAGGCGGTCGATCTCGTGGTGTCGCCCTGAGCGGATCGACCTGCGCGCCGCGCGGCGCGGCCGGGGCGCATAAAAAAATCCCGGGCCGGGGCCCGGGATTGTTGGCGTTGCCGGTTGGCGGCGCGATCAGAAGTGGTAGTTCACGCCGACGCGCAGCGTGTTGAACTCGTAGCCGTTCGAGGTACGGGTGAGCGAGAAGTTCTGGTTGGACAGATCGACATAGAGATATTCGATCTTGGCGGACCAGTTGCGGTTGAGCATGACTTCCGCGCCGACGCCCGCGGTCCAGCCGGCGACGGTGTGGCTTTCCGTCAGCCCGAGCCACTGGCCCTTGATCTCGCCGAAGGCGAGACCGCCGGTGCCGTACAGCAGGATGTTGTTGAAGGCATAGCCGATGCGGCCGCGGGCGGTGCCGAACCACGGGTTGGAGAACTTCCACGCCGCGAAGGTGTCATCCGCGCCGTTGAGCTGGAGATCGCCCTCGACGCCGAACACCACCGCGCCCGACTGCCAATTGTAGCCGGCCTGGACGCCGCCGAGGATGCCGGACGGCGAGGTCGGGTGGTTGGTGATCTCGCCCCAGCCGTAGCCGAGATTGCCGCCGAGATAGGCGCCGGCCCAGCTGTTGGCGAGCGGCTGGATCGGCGTATAGGCGGGCTGGGCGTAGGGGCGGCGCTGCGCATAGATATCCGCGGCCTGTGCCGATGCGGTCACGCACATTGCGGCGGCAATCATTCCGCCAAGGACCGACTTTTTCATCTCAACTCTCCTTACGCGCACGCCCGGCCAAGGCCGGCAATTCAAAACCCGGAGGGCGGCCAGACCGCCCGTGGTGGCCGTTTGGTTACGGAAGTCCACCGTTTATGCGTAAATTTTATCGAGAGTTTTACGTTAAACGGTCGTTAAGACGGCTTTCCGGGCCATTAACGTCGTTAAAAAAGTGTTACAAATCAGGCGGCTGCGCAGGCGGGCTGCGGCGTGCTCCGGGTCTGTTCGCGAACGCGCGGGCGCTGGATGATTGGCCGCGCAGCGCTTAAATTCGGCCCATGAATGACGAGACGTCCGATCCGCCGCATCTGCCGCGGCCCTCCTCCGCGGCGGATGATTCCTCGCGCCGCCGGCGCGAGGGAACCGCCGTGGCGGACGCTGCGCCGGGGCCGGATCTCGATCCGGCGCTGGGGGTAGCCGAGGAGGATGACGAGGGCCGGCTGCCGGACCCGGTCGACGATGCGCAGGCGTTCGCGGGCGAAGGGGCGCTCGCCACCGGGCGCGCCGCGATCGAGCGGGCGGTGAAGCTCGCGCCGACCGCCCCCGGCGTCTACCGCATGCTCAATGCGGCCAGCGACGTGCTCTATGTCGGCAAGGCCAAGAGCGTCCGCAAGCGCCTCGCTTCCTACGCCCGGCCCACCGGGCACACGGCGCGGATCGCGCGCATGATCGCGATGACCGCCCATGTCGAAGTGGTCTCCACCGCCACCGAGACCGAGGCGCTGCTGCTCGAAGCCAACCTCATCAAGCAGCTTCGTCCACGCTTCAACGTGCAGCTGCGCGACGACAAGTCGTTCCCCTATATCCTGATCACCGGCGACCACTGGGCGCCGCAGATCCTCAAGCATCGCGGCGCGCAGACGCGGCCGGGCCGCTACTTCGGCCCGTTTGCTTCAGTGGGCGCGGTCAACCGCACCATCACGGCGCTGCAGCGCGCGTTCCTGGTGCGCTCCTGCACCGACGCGTTTTTCGAAAGCAGGACCCGGCCGTGCCTGCTGTACCAGATCAAGCGTTGCGCCGGGCCGTGCACCGGAGAAATCGATTTTCCGGGCTACACCGAACTGGTGCGCGAGGCGGTGGACTTTCTCTCCGGCCGCTCGCGGCTGGTGAAGCAGGAGCTCGCCGCGGAGATGGAGAAGGCGTCGGCCGATCTCGAATTCGAGCGCGCGGCGGTCTATCGCGACCGCCTCGCTGCGCTGGCGGCGATCCAGTCGCAGCAGGGCATCAATCCGCGCACGGTGGAGGAGGCGGACGTGTTCGCCATCCATCAGGAGGGCGGCTATTGCTGCGTCGAGGTGTTCTTCTTCCGCACCGGCCAGAACTGGGGCAACCGCGCCTATTTTCCGCGCGCCGACCGCACGCTGCCGGCGGACGAGGTGCTGGGATCGTTCCTCGCCCAGTTCTACGACGACAAGCCGCCGCCGCGGCAGATCCTGCTGTCGCACCGCGTCGAGGATCAGGACCTGCTGGCGGAAGCGCTCAGCGTCAAGGCCGGCTTCAAGGTCGAGGTTCTCACGCCCCAGCGCGGCGAGAAGAAGGAACTGGTCGCCCATGCCTTGACCAATGCGCGCGAGGCGCTCGGCCGCAAGCTCGCCGACAGCGCGACCCAGGCGCGGCTGTTGCAGGGACTGGCGGAGACCCTCGGCCTGCCGTGCGCGCCGCGGCGGATCGAGGTCTACGACAACAGCCACATCCAGGGCACCAACGCGGTGGGCGCGATGATCGTGGCGGGGCCGGAGGGTTTCGCCAAGAACCAGTACCGCAAGTTCAACATCAAGTCGGACGGGCTCACCCCCGGCGACGATTACGCCATGATGCGCGAGGTGCTGCAGCGTCGTTTCAAGCGCCTGCTCAGCGTCGCGCCCGAAAGCAGCGGCCGGCCGGAGAGCGACGACGGTGTGCCGCAATGGCCCGATCTCGTCATCATCGACGGCGGCCAGGGCCAGTTGAACGCCGCGCGTGCAATTTTCACCGAACTGAACCTGCCGGAACAGGTGGCGCTGATCGCGGTCGCCAAGGGACCGGATCGCGACGCCGGCCGCGAGACCCTGTTCATGCCGCACCGGCCCTCGCTCAAGCTCGAACCGCGCGACCCGGTGCTGTATTTCATCCAGCGGCTGCGCGACGAAGCGCATCGCTTCGTCATCGGCTCGCATCGCAAGCTGCGCCGCAAGGACATCCGCGAGGCCGGCTTGCAGGAAATCCCCGGCATCGGGCCGTCGCGCAAGCGCGCCTTGCTGCACCATTTCGGAACCCTGAAGGAGATCGAGCGCGCCTCGGTGGCCGACCTCGCCAAGGTTCCCGGCGTCAGCGCCGAAAGCGCACGCAAGATTTTCGATTTTTTCCATCAGGGCGGCGGCTGATCCGCGCGCTGAAGTGTTGTCCGCGGGGGTCCGAAATGCGTCCGGCGGGTTGTTGACCCCGGCATTTTCACGGTATGGGTAGCGTCATGGTCAGTCTCGTCACCCCGAAGCCGGCGAAGCGTTCGCTGTCTCTGCCGAATATCCTCACCTATTCCCGGATTGTCGCGATTCCGGTGGTGATCGGCTGCCTCTATGCCCAGTCCATTCTCGGTGCGCCGCTGTGGCTGCGCTGGGTGGCGCTGTTCATCTTCATCGCCGCCGGTATTACCGATTTCCTCGACGGCTATTATGCCCGCATGTGGGATCAGCAATCCGCGCTCGGGCGCATGCTGGACCCGATCGCCGACAAGCTGCTGGTGGCCTCTTGCCTTTTGATGCTGGCGGCGGACGAGACCATCAAGGGCTGGGCACTGTGGGCTGCGATCGTCATCCTGTGCCGGGAAATCCTGGTCTCGGGGCTGCGCGAATATCTCGCCGCCATCCGCGTCAGCGTGCCGGTGTCGCGGCTGGCGAAATGGAAGACCACAATCCAGCTCGTCGCCGTCGGTTTCCTGATCGCGGGCGAGGCCGGTGAGGTGATCCTGCCGCCGACCACGCTGATCGGTATCGGGCTGTTGTGGGTTGCGGCGATCCTCACCATCTACACCGGATGGGATTACCTGCGGGCGGGCATCCATCATCTCACCGAGGAGGAGTGATGAAGGTTCTCTATTTCGCCTGGGTGCGCGAGCGCGTCGGCAGGGCGGAGGAAACCGTCGAGCCGCCAGCCTCGGTGCGTACGGTGGCCGATCTGGTGCAGTGGCTCGCGGCGCGCGGCGAGGAATACGCCCACGCCTTCGCCTCGCCGAAGACGGTGCGCGCCGCCATCGACCACGCCCATGTCAAGCCGGACGCGACCATTGCCGGCGCGCGCGAGATCGCTTTCTTCCCGCCGATGACCGGCGGCTGATCGACGATGACGGTTCCCGTCACCATCCGCGTCCAGTCCGCCGATTTCGACATCGTTGCGGAAACGGCGGCGCTGACCAAGGGACGCACCGATATAGGCGCGGTGGTGAGCTTCACCGGCATCTGCCGCGGCGGCAGCGGCGCCAAGACCATCGCCGCGCTGACGCTGGAGCACTATCCCGGCATGGCCGAGGCCGAGATCGGCCGTCACGTGGCGGAGGCGCTGGCGCGCTGGCCGTTGCAGGGCGTCACGGTGATTCACCGCCACGGCCGCGTCGTTCCCGGCGACAACATCGTGCTGGTGCTGGCGGCCTCGGTCCATCGCGAGGCGGCGTTTCATGCCGCCGAATTCCTGATGGACTATCTCAAGACCAGCGCGCCGTTCTGGAAATCCGAGGAACGCGCCGACGGCACGACCTGGGTCGAGGCGCACGCGGACGATGACGCCGCCGTGGCGCGATGGACGACAGACCAACAGAAGAAATGAACAGGTAATGGCGAAAGCGAAGAAACCCGTGGCGCGGTCCGGCACCAAGCGCGCGGCGACGACGACATCCGCAAAAAAATCCCGCATCGCCCGACCCGCCGCGTCGCCGAAGGTCGCGCCCGGCGAGCTTGTGACGCTGCTCGATCTGGTGCGCTATGCGGTCAGCCGCTTCACCGAGGCCGGCGTGGTGTTCGCCCACGGCACCACCGATCCGGTGGCGGAGGCGGCGTTCATCGTCTGCGAGGCGCTGCATCTGCATCCCGACCAGTTCGAGATGTTCGCGGCGGCGCGCGTCACCGCGCATGAGGCCGGGGCCATCGTGGCGCTGATCGAGCAGCGCATCGCCACGCGCAAGCCGGCGGCCTATCTCCTGAACAAGATCTACATGCGTGGCCTGCCGTTCTATGTCGACGAGCGGGTGATCGTGCCGCGCTCCTTCATCGGCGAACTGCTGGATGCGCATTTCAGCGGCAATCTCGAGAACGAGGGCGGCGCGCTGATTGACGATCCGTTCAGCGTCGCGCGCGTGCTCGATCTGTGCACCGGCTCCGGCTGTCTCGCCATTCTCGCCAGCGGCGCCTTTCCGAACGCCACCGTCGATGCGGTGGATGTGTCGGGCGACGCGCTGGCGGTGGCGGCGCGCAATGTCGCCGATTACGGTCTGGAGGATCGCGTCGCGTTGTATCAGGGCGACCTGTTCGACGCGGTGGACGGGGAGCGCTACGATCTCATCATCACCAATCCGCCTTATGTCGACGCGCAGGGCATGGCGAATCTGCCGCGCGAGTGCCGGCACGAGCCGGCCATCGCCTTCGATGGCGGCGACGACGGCATCGCCCTCGTGCGCCGCATTCTCGATGGCGCGAAGGATCGCCTGACGCCGGACGGCGGGCTTCTGTGCGAGATTGGCCGCGGCCGCGAGGTGGTGGCGGACGCCTATCCGGAACTGCCGCTGCTCTGGCTCGACACCGATGAGTCCGAGGGCGAGGTGTTCTGGATCACCGCCGACGCGCTGTAGGAGCGGCCGGCCGGTATCCGCAGCGCCTTGTCCCTCCGCGGTCCTTTCCGCCGCGGTCCTCGCTTCGCCAAAGTTGTCCGGCAGTCATCGCCTCATCATGCTGTTCGATCCCCATCACACCACGCGCGCGCGTGCGGCCTGGCTCGGCGAGTTCCGCGCCATGCTGGCGCTCGGCTGGCCGCTGGTGTTGACCAACCTTGCGCAGATCGCGCTGACCACCACCGATCTCATCATCATCGGCCGCCTCGGCTCGACGGCGCTGGCGGCGGCGACGCTCGGGGTCAATCTCTATTTCGCCATTCATATCTTCGCCATCGGCGTGGTCAGCGCCACCGCGCCGATGATGGCGGAGGCGTTCGGCCGCAAGCGACATCTGGTGCGTGACGTGCGGCGCACCTTCCGGCAGGGATTGTGGATCGCGGTGCTGTTGTCGGTGCCGAGCTGGCTGGTGCTGTGGCACGCCGAGGCGATCCTGCTGCTGTTCGGACAGGAGCCGCATCTCGCCGCCGAGGCGCAGGTGTTTGTGCGCCATCTGCAATGGGGCTTCCTGCCGTTTCTCGGCTTCGTGGTGTTGCGCTCCTTCGTGGCCGCGCTTGAGCGCCCGGCGTGGGCGCTGGCTGTCACCGTGGTGGCGATCCTGTTCAACATCGGCGCCAACTGGATTCTGGTGTTCGGTCATCTCGGCGTGCCCGCCCTCGGCCTCAGCGGCTCGGGCATGGCGACGTCGCTGTCGAACACGTTCCTGTTCTGCGCCCTGGCGCTGGTCGTGGTCCTCGACCGGCGCATGCGGCGCTTTCACCTGTTCGGGCGGGTGTGGCGGCCGGACTGGCCGCGTCTTCGTGCGCTGTGGCAGCTCGGCCTGCCGATCGGCGTCGCCATCGGCTTCGAGGTGACGGTGTTCAACGCCGCCGTGTTCCTGATGGGACAGTTCGGCACGGCGGCGATCGCCGCGCATTCCATCGCGATCCAGATCGCCTCCGCCTCGTTCATGGTGCCGATGGGGCTCGGGCAGGCGGCGACGGTGCGGGTCGGCCGCGCCCATGGCGCGTGCGACGCCGATGGCATCACCCGCGCGGGCTGGAGCGCGTTCGCGCTGGCCATGGTGTTCATGGCGTCCATGAGCGTGGTGATGATGAGCGTGCCGCGCCTCCTGATCGGCGCCTTCATCGACGTGTCCGATCCCGCCAACGCCGCGGTGGTCAACATGGCCGCCACCTTCCTGTTCTGCGCGGCGGTGTTCCAGATCGCCGATGGCGCGCAGGCGGTGGGCGCGGGCATGCTGCGCGGTCTGCAGGACACCCGCGTGCCGATGATCTATGCCGGCCTCGGCTATTGGGGCGTCGGCATGCCGATGAGCCTGCTGTTCGGCTTCAAGCTCGGCTTCGCCGGCCTCGGCATCTGGATCGGCCTCGCCACCGGCCTCGCGGTGGTGGCGGTGATCATGATGGCGCGCTGGGTCCGGCGCGACCGGCTCGGGCTGGTGCCGGCCGCGAACTGACCGGCCCGTACGCGGCGGCTTACAGCACTTTTCGGATCCAGCCGCGGTTGTCGGCGGCGCGGCCGTACTGGATGTCCACCAGTTGCTTGCGCAGCCCCATGGCCACCGGGCCGGCGTTGCCGCCGTTGATAGTGAAATCGCCGCTGGCGGAGCGCACCTTGCCGATCGGCGAGATGACCGCCGCCGTGCCGCAGGCGAAGGCTTCCTTGAGCCGGCCGCTGGCGGCGTCAGTGCGCCACTGCTCGATGGTGTAGGGCTCCTCGCGCACCACGGTGCCGGCTTCCCGCGCCAGCGTGATGATCGAATCGCGGGTGATGCCCGGCAGGATGGTGCCGAGCGGCGGGGTCGCGAGCGAGCCGTCGTCGAAGGCGAAGAACACGTTCATGCCGCCGAGTTCCTCGATGTAGCGGCGCTCCACCGCGTCGAGGAACACCACCTGGTCACAGCCGTGGTCGATGGCCTCGGCCTGGGCGCGCAGGCTCGCCGCGTAGTTGCCGCCGCATTTCACCGCGCCGGTGCCGCCGATGGCGGCACGGGTGTAGTTCTCCGACACCCAGATCGACACCGGGGCGGGGCCGCCCTTGAAATAGGAGCCGACCGGCGAGGCGATCACCGAGAAGATGTATTCGGCCGACGGCTTGACGCCGAGGAAGACTTCGCTGGCGATCATGAAGGGCCGCAGATAGAGGCTGCCGTCGCCGCCCGGAATCCAGTCGCGGTCGATGCGCACGAGCTGTTCGACCGCGTCGATGAACACGCTTTCCGGGACCGGCGCCATCGCCATGCGGTCGGCGGAGTTGCGGAAGCGCCGCGCGTTGGCGTCGGGGCGGAACAGGTTCACGCCGCCGTCGTCGCGCCGGTAGGCCTTCAGGCCCTCGAAAATCTCCTGGGCGTAATGCAGCACGGCGGTGGCCGGATCGAGCGGGAAATTGGCGCGGGATTCGACGCGCGCGCCATGCCAGCCGTTGGCGTTGCTGTAGCGCACGATCGCCATGTGGTCGGTGAAAATCCGTCCGAAACCGGGATCGACCAGCCGGGCCACGCGTTCCTTCTCGGGCGTCGGTTGGGCCGCGGGCTGGATGTCGAAGGTCGGCAAGGCCTCACCGTCGATTTTGGCGAACGAAACTCCCGACGTCATTCCCATGGGTGTTCTCCCGGCTTGTTGTCAGTCCACGCGGCGGCGGGCTGGTCGATTGAGGTAGAGCGTGGCCCGCCGGCCGGAGGGCCGGTTTCGGCTTTGGCGGAAGGCGCGAAGTCCAGTATGTTTGCCGAAATGCCGCTCGACAATCGCACGATGAAAGAAACCGCGACAAGGACGCCGCGACAAGGCCATCGCGACCTGAACCCGCCCAACGATACCCGCATCGTGCGAATAAAGGACCACGGACGACGGACAAAACGAACTAATATTTCGTCGTCGCCGCCATTTTCGTAACATTGAAACCGATATACGTCAATATGGTTGACATAAAATCTATCAAGGCGGGGACACCGCCGGCCGAGGCCACGGGCGATGCCGCGCCCACGCCGGCCGGCGAAGCCCTGCGCTGGGATATCATCGAGCTGCTGTTTTTCGCCTATCGGGATTTCGTCGGCGACGCCGACCACGTGCTGGAGCAGTTCGGCTTCGGCCGCGCCCATCACCGGGTGGTGCATTTCGTCACGCGCTACCCCGGGCTGACGGTGGCCGACCTGCTCGACGTGCTGCGTATCACCAAGCAGTCGCTCGGCCGGGTGCTCAAGCAACTGCTCGACGAGGGCTACATCGTGCAGAAAGCCGGCGCCGCCGACCGGCGCCAGCGTCTTCTTTTCGCCACCGCCAAGGGTGAAGCCCTGGTAACGCAACTGGCCGGATTGCAGACCGTGCGCATCACCCGCGCGCTGGAGGGCCTGCCGCCGGCGGCGGCGGACAGCGTGCGCCAGTTCCTGCGCGGCATGATCGACCAGGATGATCCCGACAAGGTGCTGGAGATCATTCTCAAGGGCGGCAGCCCGGCGAGGGATTCGAGGTGATGGAAGTCGCAACGCCGCCGCGCCCGCGCGTCCGCCCTGCCGACGATGCGCCGCACCTGCTGCTGGTCGATGACGACCGCCGCATCCGCGATTTGCTGTCGCGCTTTCTCGCCAACGAGGGCTATCGCGTCACCACGGCGAAAAGCGCCGACGAGGCGCGCGGCAAGCTCAAGGGACTGCATTTCGATCTTCTGATCCTCGACGTGATGATGCCGGGCGAAACCGGTTTCGATCTCGCGCGCTCGATCCGCACCGCCTCCACCGTGCCGATCATCATGCTGACCGCGCGTCACGAGGCCGAAAGCCGGATCGAGGGGTTGCAGATCGGCGCCGATGACTATGTCGCCAAGCCGTTCGAGCCGCGCGAACTGGTGCTGCGCATCGCCAACCTGCTCAAGCGCGCCGCGCCGGCGGTGGCGCCGCCGGTGGAGTCGGTGGCGTTCGGGCCTTATGTCTATCATCTGGAGCGCGGCGAACTGCGCGATGGCGACAAGGTGATCCATCTCACCGACCGCGAGCGCGAGATGCTGCGCGTTCTCGCCGCGACGCCGGGCGAAACCGTGCCGCGCGGGGCGCTGACCGGCGGCGACGGCGCGGTGAACGAGCGCGCGGTGGATGTGCAGATCAACCGGCTGCGCCGCAAGATCGAGCGCGATCCCGCCAATCCGCTGTTCCTGCAGGCGGTGCGCGGCATCGGCTATCGCCTCGTGGCGTCGCCGTGATGGTCGGGGTCATGACGAGCTTGCGGCAGGCGCCCTCTTCTCCCTCTCCCCGTTGGGGAAGAGGGTGGGGTAAGGGGCTCTCGATATCAGAATTGAAATCCGGTCCCCATCACCCGGATCGCTGGCGTGGTCCGACCTCTCCCCCAAGGGGGAGAGGTGAAGCGCGTGCCGTGAGGCCATGAGCACCCTCGACACCGGCCTCACCTTCATCCGCACCGCCACGCGCCGCGTGTCGGCGGCGAGCGGCTGGCTCGGGCGCTGGTTCAAGGATCTGATGCCGAAGGGGCTCTACGCCCGCGCGCTGCTCATCATCATCGTGCCGATGGTGGTGCTGCAGTCGGTGGTGGCGTTCGTGTTCATGGAGCGGCATTGGAACACGGTGACGCGGCGGCTGTCGCAGGCGGTGGTGCAGGACGTCGCCACCCTGATCGACGTCTACAAGGCCTATCCGCAGGACAAGGACCGCACCCAGTTGCGCCGCATCGCCCAGGAGCGGCTCGGCCTGGTGGTGGATTTTTTGCCGGTGAACGATCTGCCGCCGCCGGGGCCGAAGCCGTTCTTCTCGCTGCTCGATCAGTCGCTGTCGGTGCAGATCAGCCGCCAGATCGGCCGGCCGTTCTGGATCGACACCGTGGGCCGGTCCTCGGTGGTGGAGATCCGCATCAAGCTCGACGACGCGGTGATGCGGGTCTACGCCCAGCGCAGCGCCGCCTATGCCTCCAATTCGGAGATCTTCATTTTCTGGATGCTCGGCACCTCGTCGATCCTGCTGATCGTCGCGGTGCTGTTCCTGCGCAACCAGATCAAGCCGATCCTGCGCCTCGCCGACGCCGCCGAAAGCTTCGGCAAGGGCCGCGACGCGCCGAACTTCCGGCCGCGCGGCGCGCGCGAGGTGCGCCGTGCCTCGCTGGCGTTCCTGGAGATGAAGACGCGCATCGAGCGCAGCATCGAGCAGCGCACCGCGATGCTGGCCGGCGTCAGCCACGACCTGCGCACCATCCTCACCCGCTTCAAGCTCGAACTCGAACTGATCGGCGACAGCCCCGAGGTCGAGGGCATGCGCAAGGACGTCGACGAGATGAGCGGTATGCTGGAGGCGTATCTCGCCTTCGCGCGCGGCGACAGCGGCGAGCAGGCCCAGCCCACCGACATGGAGCAGGCGCTGGAGGAACTGCGCGGCGACGCCGAGCGCCATGGCCACGTCGCCACCGTCACCTTCCACGGCCTGCCGGTGGTGATCGTGAAGCCGGCGGCGTTCAAGCGCTGCCTCGCCAATCTGGTGTCGAACGCCGCGCGCCACGCCGACACCATCGCCATCACCGGCCACCGCGACCATCGCTATCTCACCGTCACGGTGGACGACGACGGGCCCGGCATTCCGCCGGACATGCGCGAGGAGGTGTTCAAGCCGTTCCTGCGCCTCGACGACGCCCGCAATCAGGACGAGAGCGGCTCGGGGCTCGGCCTCGCCATCGCCCGCGACATCGCGCGTTCCCATGGCGGCGACATCACGCTAGGCGACAGCCCGATGGGCGGCCTGCGCGCCACGGTGCGGGTGCCGGTGTAGCGCGCAGTTACAGTCGGGTTTTGATTTAGCGTGATATCTTCAAGGTCGTCCCCGCGAAGGCGGGGACCCATAACCTCTGAATTTTCAGTTCAAGCTGGATGTTGTGACGAGTCCTCGTTGCGATTGAGGACTTGGGAGTATGGGTCCCCGCCTTCGCGGGGACGACATTGTGGGTGGAGCGATATCGTTGCTCGTCATCCCGCAAGGAGGACAGGGAACGGACCACGCTGCGCCGAATGCGACGCAACCCGAAGCGAAAGCGCTTAGCTGGCTCTGTAGACGGATATCTCGATCGCGATACCCAGTCGCCCTGCGATCTCCACGACGGCCGACGGTATAACGGATGAAATCGACATCTTCGATTCGGGGAAGGACAATCCAATATCCATTGTCATTGTTTCGACCGAGCCATCCGAATTTAATGGAGGTTGAACGCGCGCGATGAGTGCGAGTGCGTCGATGACGGATGACCAGTCGTCGTCGGCGTCCAACTGTGCATAGAATTTCGAGGGGGAAGCGTGCTCGTAAAGATCGAGCGTGGTTCCCAATTTTTTTTCCAAAAGTTCACGAGAAATCGAAACACCCGTGAGTCGAAATACGACGGACAATAGCGATGACGAGCCCATCGCTACGTCGCCAGTTCCTTCGAGCGCCTGGTCGCCGCCGCCACCGCGCGCTCTAGCAGCGGCTGGAATCCGTCCGCACCCATCAGCACCTCGAGCGCGGCCGCCGTGGTGCCGGCGGGGGAGGTGACGTTCTTGCGCAGGGTCGCGCTGTCGAGGTCGGAGCGATGCAGCAGTTCGCCCGCGCCGGACACGGTGTCGCGCGCCAGCCGCGTGGCCAGCCGCTCCGGCAGCCCGGCGGCGACGCCGGCGCGCGCCAATTCCTCTGCGAGCAGGAACACATAGGCCGGGCCGGAGCCGGACACGGCGGTGACCGCGTCCATCAGCGCTTCGTCGTCGACCCATTCGACGCCGCCGGTGGCGCGCAGCAGCGCGTCGGCAAGCGCGCGCTGGCCGGCGGTGACGCCGGCGGCGGGGACCGCCACCGTGATGCCGCGGCCGATGGCGGCCGGCGTGTTCGGCATGGCGCGGATCACCTGGCCGCCGCAGACTTCGGTGAGGGTGGCGACGGTGGTGCCGGCCATGATCGAGACCACCAGCGTCGAGGGACCGACCATGGAGCGCAGTTGCGGCCCGGCTTCGGCGAACATCTGCGGCTTCACCGCCAGCACCAGCACGCCGGCCGTGCCGATGTCCTGCGCCGGGGGATTGAGCCTGACGCCGCGCGCGGCGAAACCGCGGGTGTCGTCGGACGGGTAGGGCTCGATGATCGCCACGCACGCCGGATCGAGGCCACCGGCAAGCCAGCCCGACAGCATGGCGCTGCCCATCTTGCCCGCGCCCGCGAGAACGAGGGTGCCTTTGAGCGTTTTCAGAAGATCGGAGGAGGCTGATGTGGTCATCGGACTTGAACCCGCGTCGTCCCGGCGAAGGCCGGGACCCATACCACCGACTTTCCATTGAATCGGAGATTTTGCAACACGCAGCGGTTTGCTAGCGATGACAGGGAGTATGGGTCCCGACCGGAGCCTGTCATCGGTCCGGCAAAGCCGGACCGGTTGGTCGGGACGACATCGCAGAGTTGGCAAGGGCCGTGAACGGCAGCAGGGCGCAGCCCCTTATGCCTCGCCCGCAGTGTCAAACATCGCGGCCTTCATCGCCTCACTGGCGGTCTTGCCGGCCCAGACCACGAATTGCAGCGCCGGATAATAGCGCTCGCAGGCGTGCAGCGCGCCTTCCAGCATCAGTTCGCACTGCGCCGGGGAGGCGGTGAGCCCGGGCAGCAGCAAAGCCTGGCGGTACATGATCGAGCCGGAGGACGCCCACAGGTCGAAATGCCCTACCCACAATTGCTCGTTGATGGCGGCGATGAGGCGCTGGGCCTCGGCCTGCCGCGCTGGCGGAATCTTCATGTCGAAGGCGCAGGCGAGATGCAACGCGTCGATCTCGCCCATCCAGGTGAACGACAGCTGATAGTCGGTCCATTGCCCGCGCGTGAGAATGGTGACCTCGTCCTGGCCCGAACGTTCGAAGGTCCAGTCGTTCGAGGATGCGATTTCCTCCACCACCGCAAGCGGGCTGTCCTGCGAATCCGTCGGGATGTCCAGAAGGGACATGCTGGTTTCATCCTGTGCTGATGAGGTGGGATGTAAACGCGGAACGAAACGCAAGGAACGCGCGACGACAGTCGCGGAAGGCCGCCCTCCGCGCGTCGATCCGCTAAGCGAGGATCGTGCGCCGCAGGGGCAACCATGTGTCACGATTGATCGGTGATTTGCGGCCCGCACGCAACGCGGGGTGGAATCCCGTCCACAGCCAAACCGGAAAATATCCACGTCATCAACAGCGCGCCGCATTCCGTGGACAACGATGCGCGTGATCGCACGCGAGCGCGCATTCGTGAGTCGCATCATCGGCTTAGCGCGAATGGTGTGTCGTGCGCGGGAGAACAAAACGGAATCGGATGCGCGCGGAGCGAGTCGCGCGGGGAGATTGCGCGCACCGCGAGTCGGCGTCCGGTTGGGAGGCGGCTGTGGCCGGGGGCGAAAAACAGATGGCCGGAACAGGTCCGGCCATTGCGTCATGCCTGATGGATGCTGCGCGCGGTCAGTCGAACAGGCTCGACACCGATTCCTCGGCGGCGGTGCGGCCGATGGCTTCGCCGATCAGCGAGGCGATCGAGAGCGCGCGGATGTTCGGCGCGTTGCGCACGGCTTCGGTCGGCTGGATCGAATCGGTGATGACCAATTCCTTCAGCTTCGATCCGGTCACGCGCGCCACCGCGCCGCCGGACAGCACGCCATGGGTGATGTAGGCGTAGACGTCCTTGGCGCCGTTGGCGAGCAGCGCGTCGGCGGCGTTCACCAGCGTGCCGCCGGAATCGACGATGTCGTCGACCAGGATGCAGGTGTAGCCGGCGACCTCGCCGATCACGTTCATCACTTCGGATTCGCCGGCGCGCTCACGGCGCTTGTCGATGATGGCGAGCGGCGCGTTGATGCGCTTGGCGAGGCCGCGGGCGCGGATCACGCCGCCGACGTCGGGCGACACCACCATCACGTTGGCGAGATCGAACTTCTCCTTGATGTCGCGCACCATCACCGGCGAGGCGAACAGGTTGTCGACCGGGATATCGAAGAAGCCTTGAATCTGGGCGGCATGCAGATCGAGCGTCATGACGCGATCGGCGCCGGCATGGGTGATGAGGTTGGCCACCAGCTTGGCCGAGATCGGCGCGCGCGAGCCGACCTTGCGGTCCTGGCGGGCGTAGCCGAAATAGGGGATCACCGCGGTGATGCGGCGCGCGGAGGCGCGGCGCAGCGCATCGGTGATGATCAGCAATTCCATCAGGTGGTCGTTGGCGGGAAACGACGTCGATTGCAGGACGTAGACATCCGAGCCGCGGACGTTTTCGAGGATCTCGACGAAAATCTCGTTGTCGGCGAAGCGTCGCACGCTGGCCTTGGCCAGCGGCATGTTGAGCCACGAGGCGATCTGCGTCGCCAATTCCGGATTTGAATTGCCGGCGACCAGCTTGATCGCCCCGTTCTTGGCTGACATGGCGGCCTCTCCGCGTGACTGGGGGGAAACGCTTTTCAACATGTCAGCAGCCTATGGAACCAGGTTGATCCAGCGCTTTTTCGCACGCGCGAGGTGATAACAAGGACCCGGCGAGGCTGGCAATATGGCGGCGCGGATTTTCCCGTAAAAACCGGGTGTCCTCATGGCCGATATCCTTACTGGGCGCTGAAGGCGAGGGCCGTGGTCTGGTCCGGAGCCGGGGCGCCAGCCGGGTCGGACTGCGCGATGGCGGGACCGGACGACTGCGGCGGCGCCGGCGTGTCCTGCGTCGGGCGCTCCGCACCGCTGATGAAATTGCTGACGCCGCCGAGGCCGGCCTGGGCAATGCGGCGCAGCGCCTGGTCGTCGGCGGTGGCCCAGGCGTCGCGCCCGGCCTTGCCCGCGCCTTCCTCGCCGCTGAGCCGCAGCACGCGCTGCTGGTCGCGGTCGTAGACGTCCCACACCCAGGCGATGGTGGTCTTGCCGCGCCGGACCTGCGCCGACAGATAGCTGCGGATGCGATAGGACGCGGTGGCGTCGCGCGACACGATGGTGAAGCTGCGCGCGGCCGATTCCGCCTCCAGCGCCCGCACCAGCCGGTCGAACACCTGCGGCGGCGGGCCGTCGACGGACTCGAAAGCCACGGTGGGTCCGAACCCGGACCCCGACGCTGCCGGGCCGGCGCCGTCGGTGACGCAGCCGGCGGTGAGGCACAGAAGCGCGAACAGCGCCGGCAGCCTCAGCCCCCGCGACAATGCCCAACGTCCTGTTCGTACTCTGGAATTCATGCTGCCCGCGATCGAATCGCCCGCGACCGAAACCGGCCCGCGCGCGGGCCGGCCGGCACGCGGGTGACCGGAGCGATACCTTTAAAATCCGTTAACGTCCAGAGCAGGCCGTCGCTCAGCCGTCCAGCACGATGGCGTGGATGTTGCGGCCGTAGTCCGGCTCGTTGCGGTGGGTCATGCGGCGATAGCTGAACAGCCGCTCGTCGGCATAGGTGTCGATGCCGATGTCGTCGATGGCCGCGATGCCGGCGCGCTCCAGCCGCCGGCGGATGAAGCCGGCGAGATCGAACATGGCGTGACCCGCGCGCGCGGACGGCGCGAAGAAGCGCGCATTGTCCGCCTCCGCTTCGGTGAAGCGCGCCACGAACTCGCCGCCGACCTCGTAGCTCGGCTGGCGGATCAGCGGGCCGATGGCGGCGGTGATGTTGCCGCGCGCAGCGCCGAGCGTCTCCATCGCGGCGATGGTCGCCTCCAGCACGCCACCGAGCGCGCCCTTCCATCCGGCATGGGCGCCGCCGATCACCCGGGCGTTGACGTCGGCGAACAGCACGGGGCCGCAGTCGGCGGTGGAGATGCCGAGCGCGAGGCCGGGAACGTTGGTGACCATGGCGTCGGCGCGGGGCCGCTCCGCGTCGCTCCACGGCGCGGTCGCCACCGCCACGTCGGGCGAATGGATCTGGTAGGCGGTGAGAAAGCGTTCCGGCGCGACGCGCAGATGAGCGGCCATCCGACGGCGGTTCTCGCGGACCCGGGTGGGATCATCGTTCGAGCCGAGGCCGCCGTTGAGGCTGGCGTAGACGCCGTCGGAGACGCCGCCTGCGCGGGTGAAGAAGGCGTGGCGCAGGCCGGCCGCATCGAGCAAAGGCGAGGTCAGGGTCATTGGTGGCAGGGTCATTGGTGGCAGGGTCATTGGTGGCAGGGTCATTGGTGGCAGGGTCATCGCGTCAAGGGCTCACCGGGCGAGGAGGCCGTCATCGGGCCGTGGTCCGACAGCGCCGTCAGCGCGTCGATCGACGGGGCGGAGATTCCCACCACCTTGAACAGCGATCCCATGCCTTCGGTTCCGCCACCGGTCAGGCGCTTCAGCGCGGCGTCGATGGCGAGGGATTCGTCGGGGGAGGCGTTCTTCATCAGCGTCAGCGCCCGGGTCTCGATGCCCAGCGCCTTGAGAAACACGCCCTGTTCCACCGGGCCGTGGACGCGCGCGCCGACATCCTCGGCGGCGCGGGCCAGCGCCTGAAAATCGACATGGGCGGTGATGTCGGCAAGGCCGGCACGGCGCAGCGGGTTGGTGAAGCTGTGGCGGGCGACGGCCTGAAAGGTGTCGCCGGCGTCGCTGCGCAGGTGGCCGTAATCGATAATCAGCGCCGCGCCGCCGTGGTCGCGCACGCGCCGCGCGAGGGCCATGACCGGGGCGTCGGGCCGCCATTCGAAGATCGCGCCGGGCGGGGCCTCGCGCACCTGCGGCGGCAGCAGCATGGCGAAGCGGGGGATCGGGTCTTTGGCCTCGCCATAGACGAGGGCATCGCCCTCCAGGCCGACCACGCGTTCGTGCCAGCCGCTGTCCTTCTTCACCGCCTGATGGACCGGCAGCGCGTCGAAGAATTCGTTGGCGAGGATAATCGACGGCCCCTCGGGGATGTCGTCGAGGCTGTCGTGCCATTGCACGTCGGCGCGATCGGCGAGCTTGTCGCTCTGCTTGCGGCGTAGCGCCGGGCTGGTTTCGACCAGATGCACGCGGATCGCCTCGTCGAATGCGGGCACGATGCGGATGGCGCGCAGCGCGTCGGTCATCATGGTGCCGCGGCCGGGGCCAAGCTCGATGAGATGGACCTGCGCCGGCATGCCCATGGCGTGCCACACCGATGCCGCCCACAGTCCGATCAGTTCGCCGAACATCTGGCTGACTTCGGGCGCGGTGATGAAATCGCCGTCGCGGCCGAGCGGATCGCGCGTGCGATAGTAGCCGTGCTCGGGGTGGGTCAGGCACAATTCCATGTAGCGTGCCACCGGCATCGGCCCGGTGGCGGCGATCTGCTTGCGGATCAGGAGATCGAGGGGGGAATGATCGGGCACGGAGGTCTTTCGCGGCAAACGGCTTTCAGGGCAAACGACTTTCAGGGAAAGCGGCTGTCAGGGCAATCGGGTCGTCGGTTCAAAGCGTGGATCGTGCAAAACGAGGTCGTTCAAAACACGGGCGGCGCTGTCATGGATTCGGCTGCGGCCCGCGCCGCCACGCCGCCCCCATGAACAGTACACCGGCGATGATCATCGGCACCGACAATAGCATTCCCATGGTCAGTCCGCCCCACAGAAATCCCAGTTGCGGATCGGGCTCGCGGAAGAATTCCCCGGTGATGCGGGCGAGGCCGTAGCATGTCGCGAATGCGCCGATGATCAGGCCCGGCCGTTTCAGCGCGCCGGCGCGGATGAGCAGCGCCAGCACGATAAACAGCACCACGCCTTCGAGACCGGCTTCATAGAGCTGGCTCGGATGGCGCGGCAGCGGGCCGCCGTTGGGAAATACCATGGCCCACGGCAGGCTCGGGTCGGCGGGGCGGCCCCACAGCTCGCTGTTGACGAAATTGGCGAGCCGTCCGAGGAACAGGCCGATGGGGCCGACCGCGCAGGTGACGTCGCCGAGCGACAGCACGGGAATGCCGCGCTTCCAGCCGAACAGCAGCACCGCGATGACGCAGCCCATAAAGCCGCCGTGGAACGACATGCCGCCGGTCCACAGCTTGAAGATGTCGAGCGGGTGGCTCATGAAGAAATCGAGATTGTAGAACAGCACGTAGCCGGTGCGGCCGCCGAGGATGATGCCGAGCGTCACCCACAGGATGAAGTCGTCGAAATCCAGCACCGTGAACGGGGCCTTGCCGCCCCACAGCCGCCCGTTGCGGATGATCCTGCGGGCATAGAGCCAGCCGAGCACGATGCCGCCGATATAGGCCAGCGCATACCAGCGGATCGCGAACGGTCCGATGGCGATGGCGACCGGATCGAAAACGGGAAAAGCGATGGTCAGCATGGCGAGACGTTGTCCGGCGGCGGGCGAATGGCTTAAGGAGGGGTCTTACATCTTGCGCCCGGGCGTGGCTATCACCATTGTCCAGGCAGGTTCATAGACGGCAATCGCCTTCGGAGTTTGACGATGACCCAGACCA
Organism: Bradyrhizobiaceae bacterium; assembly: GCA_020544565.1. GTDB lineage: Bacteria > Pseudomonadota > Alphaproteobacteria > Rhizobiales > Xanthobacteraceae > Afipia. Next base: position 2,561,120 of record CP078014.1, on the reverse strand, counting down.
GCAACCGGCTTTTCGACGAAATGGCGCGTCTGATGAACGACGCCGCCGGCGCGGCGCAGGGCGTCAAGCGCGAGGTGGAAACCGTGATGCGCGGCCAGGCGGAGCGCATCCTGCGCGATCTCGATCTCGTCAAACGCGAGGAGTTCGAGGCGGTCAAGGAGATGGCCCGCCTCGCCCGCGAGGAGAACGAGGCGCTGAAGGCGCGTCTCGACGCGCTGGAAAAAAAGGCGGCGCCGTCCGCCGGCGCCTGACGGCCGCCGCGCCGCGGTCTATCCGAGCGCGATGGGGCGGAACGCCTGCAACAAGGCACGGTCGAGCTTGTCCTGCATCATGTCCATGATCGCGAACGCCTGGGATGGCGTCATCGCCGCCGTGGTGGCGTCGGGCTCGAGCAGCGCGGCGTAGGTATCGGCCAGGGTGATGATACGGACGATGTCGCTGATCTCGTCGCCGCGCAGCCGGTCGGGATAGCCGGTGCCGTCGAGCATCTCGTGATGGTGCAGCACCACGTCGAGCACCTCGCCCGGGAAACCGCCCTGTTTCCTCAGCGCGTCATAGCCGAGCCGGGTGTGGCGGGCGAGGATGTCGCTTTCGTCCGCAGTCAGTTCCGTCGTCTTGTCGAGGATCGCCAGCGGCACGAACGCGGTTCCGACATCGTGAACCAGCGCGGCCCGCGCCAGTCGGCGCTGGTCCTCGTCGCGCATGCCGAGCTGCTGCGCGAAGGCCACCGCATAGCCGGTGACGTGCAGGGTGTGGCGATAGCTACGCTTGTGATGCCTGTTGACGGCGAGCAGCCATTGCTTCAGCGAGCACCGCTTCAGCGCGCGCAGGATCTCCGTCTCGGCGCGGGCGACGTCTTCGAGGGACAACGGGATTCCCGCGGGCAGGCGCTGAAAGATCTTGATCATGGCGAGGTGGGCCGCGGCGACGCCGCGGCTCAGCACTTCGGCGTCGGCGGCGCGTTCGTCCTCGGGGGTCTCGGGACAGGCGAAGCGGATGCGGTGCAGGATGTTGCGCGGATCGAGCGGTCGCTGGATGGTGTCGGTCGCGCCCAGCGCCCACGCCTGCACCATGCCGTGATAGAGCGTGTTGGCCAGCACGAACAGCCGCGGCAGGTCATGATACGCCTTGCCGGTGAGCTTGCGGCGCACGTGCTGGACCGCCGCGACCGAGGTGAGGTCGATATCGATGACGACGCCGGCGAAATCGCTGGCGGGATAGTCGGGCAGATCGAAGATCGAGATCGCCTCGACCCGCCCGGCATGGCCGAGGATGTGCGCGAGGTCCTCGCTGGTGTCGTCGCGGTCCGATGCGAGCAGAAGGCGCCGCGTGGTCTGGGGAAGTTCTGCCAAAGCGGCCATGTCGTCCTCTGCGGGCGCCCGGGGTGCCATGCACCCCGCAGGTGTAGCGACAAACCGGTTCCCGTCTCTTAACAGGCATCCTTAACCGAATTTGTGCGATTTCCGCCCCAAACCCCGGCTTTCCGGAGCCGGCTGCGGACGGGCGACGGTCAGGGCGGTGGCGCCGGCCCGGAACCGGCAAAAAATCCCGGCATTTCCTTGTGTTTCCGGCGCTTTGGGGCTAAGAACCCGCCACGTCCGCGGCCCCCGCACCCCTGGAGGCTCGTCGCGGCGTGAAACCGGGCCGCTTCGCGGCCTTTTCCTTTTAACCGGGCCGCATCGGTGGCCCCGCATTTTCAGACGTTAAGGAACTCGACAATGGCGACCGTCAAGGAATTGAAGGCGACCGCTCGTCCGAAGGCCGGCAAGGGGGCCGCCCGGGCAGAACGTCGCGCCGGCCGTGTCCCGGCCGTGATCTATGGTGGCAACCAGCCGCCGCTGACCATCTCCCTCGATGACAAGGAAACCCGCCAGAGCATTTTCGCGGGCCACTTCCTCACCACGATCTTCAACATCGATCTCGATGGCAATAAGCATCGCGTGATTCCGCGCGACTTCTCGCTCGATCCGGTGAAGGACTTCCCGCTGCATGTCGACTTCCTGCGCCTCGGCGCGGGCGCCACGATCCGCGTCAGCATTCCGCTGCACGTCACCGGCGCTGAAGTTTCGCCGGGCGTGAAGCGCGGCGGCACCGTCAACATCGTCAACCACGCCGTCGAGGTCGAGGCGGACGCGGATCACATTCCGCAGTTCATCGAGGTCGATGTCTCGAAGCTCGAAATCAACTCCTCGGTCCACCTCGCCGACGTCGCCCTGCCGAAGGGCGTGAAGGCGCTGCGCGCCGACCAGACGCTGGTCACCGTGGTGCCGCCGTCGGGTTACGGCGAAGAGCAGAAGGCGGCTGCTGCTGCTCCTGCAGCCGGTGCGGCTGCTCCCGCGGCCGGTGCGGCGGCGCCTGCGGCTGCGGCCAAGGCTCCGGCCGGCGGCGACAAGAAGAAGTAAGCCGGCCCGGACCGAGCGGAGAGACCCTGCGCCATGCGCCTGTTCGTCGGACTGGGGAATCCCGGCGCGAAGTATCAGGGCAACCGGCACAATATCGGGTTCATGGTCCTGGACGAGATCGCGCGGCGTCATGGTTTCGCACCATGGCGCCGTCGCTTTCAGGGGGAGACCTCCGAGGGCCATATCGGCAACGGGCGCGTCATCCTGCTGAAGCCGACAACGTACATGAACGAGTCGGGCAACGCGGTCGGCGAAGCCGTGAAGTTCTTCAAGCTGAGCGTCGGCGACATCACGGTGTTTCACGACGAGATCGAACTGCCGCCCGCGAAGCTGCGCGTCAAGATCGGCGGCGGCATCGCCGGGCATAACGGGCTGCGCTCGATCTCGGCCCATGTCGGCAACGATTATCGCCGTGTCCGGCTCGGCGTCGGCCATCCCGGCGTCAAGGAACTGGTGCACTCCCACGTGCTCAACGATTTCGCCAAAGCCGAACGCCCCTGGGTCGAGGCGCTGTGCGAAGCTGTTGCGGACAATGTCGCGCTGATCGTGACCGGGCAGGATGCATCGTTCGCGAACAAGGTGCATCTGGCGATGCAGGCGAAGGGATTCGGGAAGGACGGCGACGAGAGCGGACCGAAGCCTCCGAAAAACTGAGCGTCGCTACGCGTCATTGCGAGCGAAGCGAGGCAATCCACTCTTGAGACAAGCTGGATTGCTTCGTGGCTTTGCTCCTCGCAATGACGACAAATGAAAAGTTGAGGACACTATGGGTTTCAAATGCGGCATCGTCGGACTGCCGAATGTCGGCAAGTCCACCCTGTTCAACGCGCTGACGGAAACGGCGGCGGCGCAGGCGGCGAACTATCCGTTCTGCACCATCGAGCCGAATGTCGGCGCGGTGGCCGTGCCGGACCCGCGCCTCGACAAATTGTCGGCGATCGCCAAGTCGCAGCAGATCATTCCGACGCAATTGACCTTCGTCGATATCGCGGGCCTGGTGCGCGGCGCGTCGAAGGGCGAGGGCCTCGGCAACCAGTTCCTCGCCAACATCCGCGAAGTGGATGCGGTGGCGCATGTGGTGCGCTGCTTCGAGGACAGCGACATCACCCATGTCGAAGGCAAGATTGCGCCTTTGGCCGACATCGAGACCATCGAGACCGAGCTGATGCTGGCCGATCTCGACAGCCTGGAAAAGCGCGTCGACAATCTCGCCAAGAAGGCCAAGGGCGGCGATAAGGATTCGAAGGAGCAGCTCGATCTGGTCGAGCGCGCGCTGAAGCTGCTGCGCGACGGCCGGCCGGCGCGGTTTCTCGAACGCAAGGCGGAGGAGGAGCGCGCCTTCCGCATGCTCGGCCTGCTGACGTCGAAGCCGGTGCTCTATGTCTGCAACGTCGAGGAAGGCGCGGCCGCCACCGGCAATGGCTTCTCGCAGGCGGTGTTCGAACACGCGAAGACGGAAGGCGCGGTGGCGGTGGTGATTTCGGCCAAGATCGAATCCGAGATCGCGACGCTGTCACGCGAGGAGCGCGTGGATTTCCTCGAAACCCTCGGGCTGGAGGAAGCGGGCCTCGACCGGCTGATCCGCGCCGGCTACGAGCTCCTGCATCTCATCACCTATTTCACCGTCGGCCCCAAGGAAGCGCGCGCCTGGACCATCACCAGGGGCACCAAGGCCCCCGCCGCCGCCGGCGTGATCCATACCGATTTCGAGAAGGGCTTCATCCGCGCCGAGACCATCGCCTTTGACGACTACGTGGCGCTCGGCGGTGAAGCCGGCGCGCGCGATGCCGGCAAGCTGCGGCTGGAAGGCAAGGACTACGTCGTCGCCGACGGCGACGTGATGCATTTCCGCTTCAATAACTGAGCATCGCCCGCGTCGCGTTCGGGCCCCGTAGAGCCCGGCCGCGACGGCGCCAGCGGGCAGCGGGTGTCAGTATTGCCGCTCGCGTTCGCGGCCCTGGTCGCGGATCGCGCCGAGATGCTCGTTGATGCGGAACACGATCAGGATCAGTTCAGCGCCGATGCGCGAGAAGATGATGCCGACCACGATGGCCGCGAGCGAGGCCAGCAGCAGCAGGAAGCCGCCGAACGGGCTGATCGCCATCGCCGCCAGCGCCGACAGCACGCCGGACAAGCCGGACAGCACGATCAGGACGATCACCAGCCAGTAGAACGACTTGATGATGCTGGGGGTGATGAATCTGTCCCACTGGAAAAGATCCTTGAATTGAAACATCGGGTTTTGCTCCAGTTGAACGCCGAGGGACCGGCCGCGTGGCGACCGATGCCGCATGGGCCGGCCGCAGGGGCAGGCTTCAGCCGACGACTTGAGGTGTCCTCAAATAACGGCCAAACTGCGCCCGTCCACAGCATGACGGAAACCATGAAGCTCACTTTTGAAGATTTGCAACCCGGGCCGCTCGGCGTCTTCGGGCCTCTCCATGTCACGCGCGAGGATATCATCGCCTTCGCCACCGAATTCGATCCGCAGCCGATGCATCTCGACGAGGAGGCGGCGAACCGCTCCCTGCTCAGGGGCCTGTCGGGCTCCGGCTGGCACATGTGCGCGCTGTTCATGCGCCTGTCGTGGGACGGCTTCATCCACCGGATCGCGTCCGCCGGCGCGCCGGGCGTGGACGAGGTGCGCTGGGTTGCGCCGCTGCGGCCGGGGGACGACCTGACGCTCGAGGTCGAGGTGACCGGCAAGCGCGAATCTCGCAGCCGTCCGGACATCGGCTTCGTCCACGTCAACAACGTGATGCGCAATGCCAAAGGGGAAACGCTGATGACGGTGTCGGTGCCGCTGATGGTGCTGCGCCGCGCCGCCGTTGCAGGGACGTGAAAGCATCATGGCCTATTTCGAAGACGCCAAGATCGGCGACCGTCTCGAGCTCGGATCGTTCACCTTCACGGCGGAGCAGATCAAGAAATTCGCCCTGCAATTCGATCCGCAGCCGTTTCACATCGATGAGGAAGCGGGCCGCAGATCGCAGTTCGGCGGGCTAGCTGCATCGGGCTGGCATGTGGCGGCGATCTACATGAAACTTATCGTCGCCAGCCTGCAGCGCCGTGCGCAGGAGGGCATCTCGCGCGGCGAGAAGCCGGTGGCGGTCGGGCCGTCGCCCGGATTCCGCGAGTTGAAATGGCTCAAGCCCGTGCTTGCGGGCGATACGCTGACCTTCGCATCCGAGGTGTGCGCCGTGCGCGCGCTGGAATCGCGCCCGCAATGGGGTCTCGTCAATTTCTACAACACCGGCGTCAACCAGCGCGGCGAACTGGCGTTCTCCTTCATCGGAAGCGCGTTCATCCCGCGTCGCCCGGCGGCGTAGGCGGCGACGCGGCAAAGAAAGGCCGCCCGCCCCGGTGGGGACAGGCGGCGACTTCTTGTGAGCAATTTCTTCGCCGGCAGGCCGGCTGTACAGAGCCGCTTCTCAGTCCTGGCGCGGCTCCGGCGCGGTGCGTTTCCACTGCGCCAGATTGTCGGCGATCATCCGCGTGGATTTCAGCGCGGTCTGGCCGAGCTGCGCATAGCCTGCAAGCTCGCGCTGGATGCGCTGGCCTTCGTTGTGCATCAGGTCGCGCAGTCCTTCGAGTTCGGCGATCAGCGTTTCGATTTCGCTGACGGAGGCGCCGGCCACCCGCTGCACCAGGGTGCTGACGCTGTTGACGCTGGCTTCCGCCAGCGTATCGACCGGCACGTCGGTGCCCGCAGGGGCGACGGGCCTGCGAAGATAGGCGATGTCCTTGCGGACGAAATCACGGATGCCGGCTTCCACTTCGGAGACCGCGGCGAGGTTCTTGTCGTCCTCGATCTGCTCGGAATTTTCGACTGGCACTGCATTCATCGGCTGTTCCTTGTTTCGCTGGTTGGGCGAGCGCGGATGTCCCCGCACGACGATGTAAAAATCCATGAGGCCAGCCGATCATGACCATAGCGCGGCCATTGTAAGGCGGCGGCTCGTTGATATGACGGTGGGGAGGGAGCCCGCGGGGAGTTCGGCGTCAGGGTAAACGAAAAGCTACCAGCTTCGCTTGAAGCCCGCGGTGAGGCTGCCATTCGCGCCGCCGCTTGTGGTTTCGCTGAGTGCGGCGGTGATGGTCACGTCGCCGAAGACCTTCTGTTCCGCGCCGATCCGGCGCAGCCATTTGTCGTCGGCGGTCGAATGGGTCTGCCCGGCGATCAGGCTGATGCCGGTTTCGGTGAAGCCGAGCCGGGCGGACTGATCCACCTCGACGACGCGCGACGAGGCTCCGGGACCGACCATCGGCATCAGCGTCTGCTGGGAGATTTTGGTGGCGTTCTGCAGCGTGAGCGCGGAACGGTCGCCGTCGAGCGGAATCGATTTGCTCAGCGATGCGCTGAGCTTGCTCTGGTCCTGCGTCGGATCGGTGCGCGCCTCGATGGCGGTCTTGTCCCAGATCGCGCCGAGGCCGGGGGCGGTCATTGCGGCCCAGGCGCTGCCCGAGGATCTCGCGAACTGATTGTCGTGCGCGATCTTCTCGGCGAGCACCTCCGACGAGGTCGCCGGCATCTGCGACACCACGCTGAGATCGGCGCCGATGCGGGCGTCCCAGAAGGACGACACCGGCTGCTTGATCGTCACGGCGGCGGTGCCATCCGGATTGTCGGTGCGCTTCCACGACCACGCATCGCCCGCGCGCAGGCTGGCCTTGCGGGCGGGGAACCACGGCTTGCCGGCCATGGTCGCCGGATCGCTGTCGAGGATGCTCCAGTCGATCTCGTCGGGCAAAGCGGGCTCGGCCGTCTCGGAGTCGGGCGCGGCCAGTTCCACGGTGTGCGCGGCCTCGTCGTCGCCGTCGTTCGCCCGCGCCGGCAGCGTCGACAGCAGGCCGATGCCGAGGAGGACGGCGAGCACGCCGGCAAGATAGCGCGGCGGCAGGGGCAGGGTATGTGGGCGGAAGGTCATGGGGGGCCGACGGGATCGTTTCAACGGCGGAGGCAGCCAACGATGTCCCCATGTGTTTGTCGCAATTGTGGCTGTTGGGTTCGAGACCGCCGGTCCGCGCACCACGCGGCATGATGGTTAAAAACGAGGAAAGCCCGCCGGGCGGAGCCGCCGATGCCCCGGCGGCGGCCGTTTACCCGCGCCGCCCGGGCGCTTGCGCTCCTCCCCGCCATGGGACACGCTCATATCGGAAATTTGTCTCGGGAAATTTGTTCCAAGATTATTTGATCACCCGTTGTTTTCGCCGCCTGGACGCCACCGCCATGATGTCGCGACGTTTTCCACCTCCTCGCCTCGCGTTCCGCGCGGCATTCCTGCGCCGGGTCGGCGTGGCGCTGTGCGGCGTTTATCTCGCGGTCTCGGCTTGTCCAGTATGGGCGGCGTCGCCACCTGGCGCGGCGCAGTCGTGCGCGCCGTCGTTCTCCCGGCTGGGGCCGGATGCCGCCGCCTATGGCGCGGAGCAGGACTATCCGCTCGGCACCATCGCCGATCGGGCGCGGCAGGACCGCATGGTGGCGCAGTACAGCAACTATCACCGGCTGTTGCCGGCGCACACCGTCGCCGCGCCATCGTCGCCGTCGCTGCTCGTGCGCGATTGCGGACGGAGCGACTGGCGCTACGACTTCGACGGCAAGACGCTGACCCTCGACGACTACCTGTCGCGGCATCCGGCGACCGGTCTTCTCATCGCGAAACGCGGCACCATCCTGTTCGAGCGCTATCAGTATGGCCGTCGTGACACTGACCGTTTCGTGTCGCAATCGATGGTCAAGACCATGGTGGCGATGCTGGTCGGCATCGCCATCAAGGAGGGCCGGATCCGCTCGCTGAATGATCTGGCGCAGGACTATGTCCCCGCGCTGAAGGGCAGCGCCTATGGCGGAACCTCGCTGCGCGCGCTCCTGACCATGAGTTCAGGCGTCGCCTTCACGGAGACCTATGACGGCACCGACGACGCCTCCCGGCTCGCCCGCAATCTGCGCCGCTCCGATCTGCCGGACGCCGCCTCCCAGCTCGCGGCCTTCGACCGCCGCGCCGCGCCGCCGGAGACGGCATTCGCCTATGCGAGCAGCGAGACCGAGGTGCTCGGGCTGGTGCTGACGGCGGCGACCGGGATGGAATTATCCGATTATCTCGCGGAGAAGATCTGGAAGCCGATGGGTGCCGAGGACAAGGCGAGCTGGACGGTGGACGGCCATAATCAGGAGCTGGCCTATTGCTGCCTCAGTGCGCGGCTGCGCGACTATGCGCGCTTCGGCCTTCTGCTGGCGCGGAATGGCGGCGGCGTCATCCCGGAGGCGTGGGTGATCGAAGCCACCACCGCGCCCGAGGGATCGTTCCGCGCCCCGCGCACTGCCACGCCGTTCTTCGGCTACGGCTACCAGACCTGGATCGTGCCGGCCAAGCGGCGGATGTTCGCGCTGCTCGGGGCTCACGGGCAGGCGATCTTTATCGATCCGGCCTCGCAACTGGTGATGGTGCATACCGCCGTGCGGCTGAAGCCGAACGCGGATCCTGCCGCGCGCGAACTGACGGCGTTGTGGTTCGGGCTGGTGCGCGAACTCGGGGTCGCGCCGGCGCGGTAAATTGTTCTCGAGCGAAACGGATACCAGTTCGCGTCAAGAAAGCGCGTTGAAATATCAATCCAGAGCCCCGTTCCGATTTGATCGGAATGGAAATGACTCCAGGCAAACTGCTGTGCGCTCCTCTTAACGATAGCTCACGCCCCACGCGATCACCTGCGGCCGCGCGCGCCGCAGCAGCAGATTGGTCGAGGACACCGTGCGGTCGCCGGTGATGGAGGCGAAGATCGCCGGCAGCGGATTGGCGATGCCGGGCTCGAACCGGATCGTCAGCGTGCAATCGCCGGGCACGGCGGCGAGCACGCCCTTGAGGTTGGAGGCCACGCCGCCATTGACGCCGCCGAAGCCGACCATGCTGAAGCCGCCGCCGTTGAGCTTCTCCATCTCCTTCAGCGGCAGGCCGTTGCGGATGCCGCCGGGGCCGATCCATGTCGACGGCGCTTCGACGAGGATCGACGATGGCCGCGCCCGCGCTTTGGTGTCGTGCCAGAACACCGTCACGCGGCGGGTAGGATCATCGTCGAAAAGCACGGTGGCTTTCACCATGATGTTGCCCGGCGTGATGACGTCCTTGAACGTCACGTTCTTCGCGCCGAATTCGGCCGCGAGTTTCGCCTGCGTGGTGTCCTTGGCGAATGGCCCGGCGCAGGCGAGGGTCGGGGTTTGCGGGAGATCGTTGGCACGGTCGGACGGCGCGTCCTGAACCGCAGGCTCGGCCGCCGGCTTGCGCGGTGCCTTGGCGGCGTCGACAGTGTCGACAGAGGTGGCGCCCACAACGACGCAGAGCGTCAGCCATGCGCCAAGGCGCACCAATCGCGGATACCGTATCATCTGTCCTTCGCTCCCGGCCCGATGGCGCAGTCATAGAAGAAACCGCCGCCGTCGCCAAGGCGCAACGCCGTGTGCGGCGGGAACAACAGCAGGCGCCGGCGCATTGTCATCCGTCTCCACCGATGGACGGCGGCGGTGCGGTTGCCTACATTCCCATAATGAAAACGATTGCGATTTTGACCAGCGGCGGCGACGCGCCAGGCATGAACGCCGCCATCCGTGCGGTGACGCGCAGCGCGCTCGGCCGCGAGATCAATGTGTTCGGCGTGCGCGGCGGCTGGCAGGGGCTGATCGACGACCGCTTCATGGCGCTCAATGCGCGGGATGTCGGCGGTATCATCCAGATCGGCGGAACCTTTCTCGGCAGCGCGCGCTCCGCCGAGTTCCGCACCGAGGAGGGGCGTTCGAAGGCGCTGCGCAATCTCTGCGCGCGGGGGATCGACGCGCTGGTGGTGATCGGCGGCAACGGCTCGCAGAGCGGATCGGCCGAACTGCACGCCATGGGGTTTCCGGTGGTCGGCGTCGCCTCCACCATCGACAACGATCTTTACGGCACCGACGTCACCATCGGCTGCGACACCGCGATCAACGTCACGGTGGAGGCGATCGATCATCTGCGCACCACCGGCTCGTCGCACACCCGCGCGTTTCTGGTCGAGACCATGGGCCGCGACTGCGGCTATCTCGCCATGATGGCGGGGCTCGCCGGCGGCGCGGAGGTGATCTCGGTGCCGGAATCCGAGGTGCCGGCGGAGGAGATCGCGCGGCGGCTGCGCGCCGCCTATGAGCGCGGCAAGACCCATGCGATCGTGGTGATCGCCGAAGGGGTCGCCGAAAACGCCGCGCGCATCCTGTCCTATTTCGAGCGGCATCGCGGGGTGGTCGGCTTCGAGCTGCGCGCCACCACCCTCGGCCATGTGGTGCGCGGTGCGCCGCCCACGGCGTTCGATCGCCTGCTGGCGACCCGGCTCGGGGTCGCGGCGCTGATGTCGCTGGCCGACGGCGTCGCCGGCGTGCTGGTCGGCGAGCAGCGCGGCGAGATCACGCGCACGCCGCTGGCCGAGATCGCCAACCGCACCAAGCCGATTTCCACCGACCTGATCGAACTGGCGCGGGTGCTGGCGCAATAGGCGGTTGTTCGCGCGCGCCCGCGGCTGCGTTCAGAAGATCTTCGCGCCGGGGGCGACGAGATCGCGGCCGTCATCATTCTTGCGCGGCGACAGCAGGATGACGTTGCCGTCGGCGTCCGGCGCGCCGAGGACCAGCACCTCGGACATGAAGCCGGCGATATTACGCGGTGGAAAATTGCAGACGCACACCACCAGCGAGCCGACAAGCTGCTCCGCCGTGTAGTTGGTGATCTGCGCGCTCGACCATTTCTCGCCGAGGTCGCCGAGATCGACCCGGACCTTCCACGACGGATTGCGCGCCTTGGGAAACGGCAGAACCTCGATCACCCGGCCGACGCGCAGATCGACCCTGGCGAAATCGTCATAGGTGATGGGAGGGGTGGGCACCGGACGATCCTGTCCCTGTTCGTCGTCTGTTGCGCGTCCGGCGGGTTTCACGCCGCGCGCCAATTCAGGCTTTGCGGGCCGTCTTGCGCGCCGGCTTCTTCGCCGGTCCGCCGGCCGGAAGCGCGGGCCTGCGCGGCGCGGGTGTGGCTTTGTCCGTCGCGGCGGCGAGGGTCTGGCGCATCGCCCGGGCGTAGCTGTCGGCGGCGTTGTCGGCGGACATCTGCAACCGCTTCACCGTGGCGGCGCCGATCTCGGCCGCGTCCCTGGCAAGTTGACGGTAGCGCTGCCGGGTGTCGCCATCCTTCGCCTTGGCGGCGAGGGCGGCATAACGGTCGCGCCGTTTCTTGACCGCCGCCATCAGGGTCTTGTGCTGCTGTTTCGCAAGCTTCCGGATCATCATATCCAGATCGGCGTCGGCCATGGGAAAATCCCTTGAGGTGAATGCACTATAATCAGCGCACCACGTAGCAGGGGTGAAAGGGGAGGGCAATTGGAGAGGGATAAGGCGAGACCAGGTCAGCGGCATGCGCCCAAAGATGTGGAAGCGGCCGTGTCCCCGGCAAATCTTCTTTTCAATGCGGTCGCTCTTGTTCAGAATCGCCATCGTCGTCAATTGCAGATGTCTTTGCACCGGCTGAACTCTACGGAGCGTGTCATGTCTTATGGGCCTGTCTCGCGGGGATCGCCGATGGTGATCGGAATCGGGCTGGCGCTCACGGGCTTTGCGGTGTGGACCGTTTTCTCACTGCTGCCTTCGCAGCCCGGTGCGGCGATGTGGATTCGCGAGGCTTGGGATGCTGGCGGATTCTGGGCCATCGGCGTGCCGGTGATGCTGATCGCACAAGCGCTGGCTGGCTTTCTCAACGGCGCCGGCCTGAAGTATCAGCCGTTATGGACGCTCGGCGGCCTGTTCATGGCGGTGCTGCTCATTCGCCGCCCCGGCGGCGACATTGGTCTGTTGCCGCTGGCACTGCTCTTTGTCGGGCTGCCGCTCTATGGCGTCTTGCTCGCCTTCGGCGGCCTCGGCCGCTGGCTGGGCAATGCCCTGCGCACCTGACTCAGCTATCACAACCTCTGTCAGCGCTTCTTCCATCCGCCCCTGCGGCCCGGCGCGCCGCCGCTGGAGCGGCCGGAGGGACCGAATTCGGGACCGGACTGGCGCGAGTCGGTCGGCTGGAAGATCCGGCTCTCGGTGCCGGGACCCATCTCGTCCAGCGTCGGCTTGCGCGGCCGCGCCACGCTTTTGCGCGCCGGCTTGACCTCGTGCCAGCTGGCGATGCCCATTTCATCGAGATCCGGTTTGTGGATCTTCGACTTGCTCTTCGGCGGCAGGTTGGCAGCCTCGCCGTACTTCTTGGCGCCGGTGTAGCCGCCGCCCTTGGCCGCGACGCCGCGCTGCTTGATGGTGGGATCGTCCACCACCGCAAGCTCGGTGGCGCGCAGCCGCTTGACCTCGTCGCGCAGCCGCGCGGCTTCCTCGAAATTGAGGTCGGCAGCGGCCTCGCGCATGCGGGTTTCGAGATCGGCCAGCACCGTCTCGAAATTGTGGCCGATGGCCACGGTGTCGTCGGCCATGCCGCCGTCGCCGATCTCCACCAGCACGTGGTCGCGCTCGTAGACGCTGCCGAGAATGTCGCCGATGTCGCGCTTGATGCTCTCCGGCGTGATGCCGTTGGCCTCGTTGTATTCGACCTGCTTCTCGCGGCGACGATCGGTCTCGGCGATGGCGCGCTGCATCGAGCCGGTGATGTGGTCGGCATAGAGGATGACCCGGCCGTCGACGTTGCGCGCGGCGCGGCCGATGGTCTGGATCAGCGAGGTCTCGCTGCGCAGGAAACCTTCCTTGTCGGCGTCGAGGATGGCGACCAGCGCACATTCGGGAATGTCGAGACCCTCGCGCAGCAGGTTGATGCCGACCAGGGCGTCGAATGCCCCGAGCCGCAGGTCGCGGATGATCTCGATGCGCTCGATGGTGTCGATGTCGGAGTGCATGTAGCGCACGCGGATACCCTGCTCATGCAGATATTCGGTGAGGTCCTCCGCCATGCGCTTGGTCAGCACGGTGACGAGCGAGCGGTAGCCCTTCGCAGCCGTGGCGCGGACCTCGCCGACGAGGTCGTCGACCTGGGTGCGCGCCGGGCGGATGTCCACCGGCGGATCGATCAGGCCGGTGGGCCGGATCACCTGTTCGACGAACACGCCGCCGCTCTCGTTCAGTTCCCAGCCGCCGGGCGTGGCCGACACCGCCACGGTCTGCGGCCGCATCATGTCCCATTCCTCGAAGCGCAGCGGCCGGTTGTCCATGCACGAGGGCAGACGGAAGCCGTATTCGGCCAGCGTCGCCTTGCGGCGGAAGTCGCCGCGGAACATGCCGCCGATCTGCGGGATGGTGACGTGACTCTCGTCGGCGAACACCAGCGCGTTGTCGGGCACGTATTCGAACAGCGTCGGCGGCGGCTCGCCCGGCTTGCGACCGGTGAGATAACGCGAATAGTTCTCGATGCCAGCGCAACTCCCGGTCGCCTCCATCATTTCGAGATCGAAGGTGGTGCGCTGTTCGAGCCGCTGGGCTTCGAGCAGGCGGCCCTGCGCGTTCAACTGATCGAGCCGCCATTTCAGCTCGGCCTTGATGCTCTTCATTGCCTGGATCAGGGTCGGGCGCGGCGTCACATAGTGCGAATTGGCGTAGATCTTGATGAATTCAAGCTCGTCCTGCTTGTGGCCGGTGAGCGGATCGAACTCCTCGATGCTCTCGATGGTGTCGCCGAACATGTTGACGCGCCAGGCGCGGTCCTCGTAGTGCGCCGGGAAGATGTCGATGGTGTCGCCGCGCACGCGGAAGGTGCCGCGGGTAAAGTCGGCCGAGGTGCGCTTGTATTGCAGGGCGACGAGATCGGCGATGAGTTGGCGCTGGTCGATGCGCTCACCTTTCTTCATCGCGAACGTCATCGCGGTGTAGGTCTCGACCGAGCCGATACCGTAGATGCACGACACCGAGGCGACGATGATGACGTCGTCGCGCTCCAAGAGCGCGCGGGTCGCCGCGTGGCGCATGCGGTCGATCTGTTCGTTGATCGAGGAATCCTTCTCGATATAGGTGTCGGTGCGCGGCACGTAGGCTTCGGGCTGGTAGTAGTCGTAATAGGAGACGAAATACTCCACCGCGTTGTCGGGGAAGAAGCTCTTGAACTCGCCGTAGAGCTGCGCCGCCAGCGTCTTGTTGGGCGCGAGGATGATGGCGGGTCGCTGCGTCGCCGCGATCACCTGCGCCATGGTGTAGGTCTTGCCGGAGCCGGTGACGCCGAGCAGCACCTGGGTGCGGTCGGCGCGGTTGATGCCTTCGACCAGTTCCTTGATCGCCTGCGGCTGGTCGCCCTTCGGCGCATAGTCGGATTTGAGCACGAAGCACACGCCGCCTTCGGATTTCTCCGGGCGCGGCGGGCGATGCGGCATCCACACCTTCAGCGAGCCGTCGTCCTTGCGGAATTCGGGCCGTCCGTCGCGCAGCAGCGCTTCCAGCGACTCGGCCGTGGCCTTGACGCCGAGGCTTTCCATCTTGTTGCGCGCGGGGCGGAAGGCGTCGTCGTCCTCGACGTCGTAGCCGAGCTGCTTCGCCAGTTCCGGATCGAGGGTCGGGATCGGCGCGCTGGTGCCGTAATTGGCTTGTGGTGCTTCGGCGAAGCCGGGTGAGGACGAGCCGTGCTGTTCCTCTCCCTCCTCGCGAGGGGGAGGCGAGGCCGCATCGTCTCGCGCCTTGGTGGCGGGCTCATTGGTTTGCGTCGATTTGCGCGCGCGATGGATCGCGGCCTCGCCGCCGGAACGGCGGTCCCACGAATTGTCCGGCGGAGGCTGCAGGCCGGTGGAGGAGCCGAGTCCGCTTTCGCCGCGGTTGATCGCCGGGTTGAGCAGTTCCGCCAGTGCCGGGCCGATCGGCTGGACGTCGGGCCGGTGAGCCTTGGACCGGGGCGTGCGGCCGGTTTTTTTCGAGTCGGGAGATTTCGCCATGGCGGCAATATGGGCACCCTCGGCGCGGGGCGAAAGGGTGAAATGCGCATGAGTTTTATGTGGAGAGGGTGGGTGATCGCGTCTTTCCAGAGACAGGGCGCTGAGCGTGGACCCTTCGGATCGAGCGGGGGCGTCACGCACGAATGGCCCCGAGAAGCCGTCAGGTCACCGGACGCGGCGTTCTCCCATAGTGCGCACCTCTAGTCAGTAGAATGAAATTGTATTGTTCCCGTGGCGCGAGCTGCGAGATCATTCGTCGGCGCTTCATCCGACAGGAACGTGGTAATGACGGCCTCAACTTCTTCGCATCCCATGACGAACCCGAATTCCCTGCACGCCCGGGACATCGCCTATACGCTCCATCCCTACACCAACGCCCGGCGTCATGAGCAGATCGGTCCGCTCATCATCGAGCGTGGGGAAGGGATCTACGTCGTCGACGATAGCGGGAACCGCTATATCGAGGGCATGGCGGGTTTGTGGAATGCCGCGCTTGGATTCAACGATGCGCGGCTGATCGAGGCCGGCGTCAAGCAGCTCAGGGCGCAGCCGTACTACCACAATTTCAATCACCGCGCTCACCCCGCGGCGATCGAGTACGCGGAACGGCTCGTCAAGATCGCGCCGCAGGGACTCGAAAAGGTCTTCTTCGCCAATTCCGGGTCGGAGGCAAACGACACGGTGATCAAGCTCGTGCGTTACTTCAACAACGCACTCGGCCGGCGCTCCAAAAAGAAGATCATCTCTCGCGCGCGCGCCTACCACGGCATCACCATCGGATCGGGGAGCCTGACCGGCCTGCCGCTCAACCACGAAGACTTCGACCTCCCGATCGAAGGGATTCTGCACGCCGCCTGCCCCCATCACTATCGCTACGCCGAGGCGAACGAAAGCGAGGAGGCCTACGCTACCCGGCTGGCGGCCGAGCTCGAGGCCTTGATCCTGAAAGAAGGTCCGGACACTGTCGCGGCATTCATCGGCGAGCCGGTCATGGGGGCGGGGGGCGTCATCGTGCCGCCGCGCACCTACTGGGAAAAGGTTCAGGATGTGTGCCGGCGCTACGATGTGCTCGTGGTCGTTGACGAGGTCATTTGCGGCTTCGGACGCACCGGGGATATGTTCGCGTGCGAGACGTTCAACATTGAGCCCGATCTGCTGGTGCTCTCCAAGCAGATCACGTCCGGCTATCAGCCGCTGTCGGCCGTGCTGATGACCGGCAGGATCTACAACGCCGTCGCCGACAATTCGAACCGCCTGACCTCGTTCGGGCACGGCTTCACAACCGGCTCCCACCCGGTCGCCATGGCCGTGGCGCTGGAAAGCCTGAACGTCTACGAGGAACGCAACATCATCGGGCACGTGCGCGATATCGCGGGCCTGTTCCAGGAGCGGCTGCGGGCATTCGCAGATCATCCGCTCGTCGGTGAAGTGCGCTATTGCGGTCTGATCGGGGCGGTCGAGTTCGTCGCCGACAAGGCAACCAAGGCGGCTTTCACGCCGCCGGGCGCTCTCGGAAGCTATCTCATGCAGCGCGCGCTGGCCAACGGCCTCATCGCGCGTCAGGTCGGCGACGGCTTCGCATTTGCCCCGCCCCTGATTATCACCGACAGCCAGATCAACGACATGTTTGATCGCTTCAAGCTGGCGCTCGACGAGACCTACAAGTGGCATCTCGACGCCAAGTGACAGCGTTGCGCGGCACAGCCTGAATCTCCTTTTCGCGGAACGATTTCGGTTGCCTGCTTTCCGGAAACCAACAGTCAGTGGAGTTCTATGATCGTGCGCGACTTTTCAAAGCCGGGGCGCTCCCTCACGATCGGCGATGGCGGGATGGTGTGTACCTCGCATCCCGCGGCATCCTCGGCGGGGCTTGAACTGCTCAGGGCCGGGGGCAATGCCATGGACGCCGCCATCGCGGCCGTCGCGGTGCAATGTGTGGTCGAGCCGCATATGACGGGCATCGGCGGCGATTGCTTCGCGCTCTTTTCCCGGATGGGTGAGGCGCCTGTCGCCATCGACGGCTCGGGCCGGGCGCCGGCGGCGGCGGATGTGTCGTGGTACGCCGAGCGCGGGTTCAAGGATATCCCGCCGGAATCGCCCCATGCCGTGACCATCCCCGGCGCGATCGCCGCGTGGTGTCGGCTGAACGCGGATTACGGCAATAAATCGATGGCGGAGATTCTGGCTCCCGCCATTCGTCTGGCGGAAGGCGGCATGCGGGTGACGCCGCGCGTCGCCTGGGACTGGGGACGTCAGCTCGCGCGCCTGTCGCATGATCCCGATGCGCGCAACCTGTTCCTCCCGGGTGGGCGCGCTCCGGAAGTGGGCGATCTGTTTCGCAATCCGGCGCTGGGCGGCACCTTGCGCAAGATCGCCGAGAAGGGTCCGCAGGCGTTTTACGAGGGAGAGGTGGCGCGGAGCCTCACGCGCAAGCTGCGCAGCGCCGGCGGTCTGCATACCGAGCAGGATTTCGCCGCCGCCCGCAGCGACTACACCTCGCCGATCAGCACGCGCTATCGGGACCACGACGTCTATGAATGCCCGCCGGCAGGTCAGGGGCTTGCCGCCCTGATGATCCTGAGAACGATCGAAGGGCTGGATCTGGCCGACGCGCGCCATTCGGAGGCGGACCGCATCCACTTCATGGCCGAGGCGACCAAGGCGGCCTATCGTGCACGGGACGCTTATTTCGCCGATCCGGCGCACGTCGACGTCGCAGTGGATCGCTTCCTGTCCGACGCCTATACCGACAACGTCCGGGCGCGCATCAAGCGTGAACGCGCAACGGCGCCCGATGACTGGGACGAGGCCGAGCACAAGGATACGGTTTATCTCTGCGTGGTCGATCGTGACCTTAACGCGGTGTCGTTCATCAACTCGTTGTTCCATGCCTTCGGCAGCGGAATCTTCGATCCGGAAACGGGTGTGATGTTGCAAAACCGGGGAAGCTCGTTCCGAACCACGCCCGGCCACCCCAATGCAATCGCGCCGAACAAGCGGCCGATGCACACGATCATTCCCGGCTTCCTTTGCCGCGACGGGCGCCCGGTGATGCCGTTCGGTGTGATGGGCGGGCACTATCAGGCGACCGGCCATGCGCACTTCATCTCCCAGCTGCTCGATTGGGGACGAAACGTACAGGAAGCCAGCGACGAACCGCGCACCTTCGCCTTCGATGGCAAGCTCGCGCTCGAGCGCACCATTGCGCCGGAGATCAAGGACGATCTCGCCGGCCGCGGTCACGTCACGGAATGGTCGGAGCCCCCGATGGGTGGGGCTCAGGCCATCTGGATCGATCACGAGCGAGGCGTCCTGCTCGGAGGATCCGATCATCGCAAGGATGGTCTGGCGCTCGCCTTGTGAGGGTGCCGGAAGGAGGGGGTGATCGCGCTCATGGCGGCGGCGAATGAGAGGTTCGGAGAGGGGAGGCGGGTCGCCAACCCTCTTGCGTCGCCCTCCAGACGTGTAATCTGCGCGCTGGCTGGCTCGGTATTTGCCTTGCCATCGGATAGAAGCGCAGGTGCCCGCTGTCTCGCACGTGGGCTCTTGCGGCGCGACGGCAGGCCATCACCATTGCGTGGATTGATATGACACTGAACTGGAAAGAGCTTGCATCGGGATTTGTCCTCATCTTCGCGGGACTGCTCTACGGCTATGTGACGTTCGACACCTTGCCGATCGGGAGTCCGCTGAACCTGGGGCCCGGTGGCTTTCCCGTGGTGCTGTGCGGCGCGCTTATCGTCATTGGCCTCGTCATTTGCGCCGGCAGCCTGTTCAAATCGGAGGATGCCGAGTTCGGGGTCGTGCCATGGCGGGCGATCGTCATGCTGTCGGCTTCCATCCTCCTGTTCGGCACGTTTCTGCGGCAGCTCGGACTGTTTCCGTCCGTGTTCGCAAGCGCTTTCCTGGCATCCGCTGCGGAACGACGGTTCAAGCCGCTTCCTTCCGTTCTGATCGCCCTGTGTCTTGCGGTGTTGTGCTCGCTGATTTTCATCAAGGGGATCGGCCTTCCCATTCCCTTCTTCGGAAGTTTCTTTTCGGGCTGAGGTCGCCGTGAGGCCGAGGGGGCGTCTGCATGGAATTCATTGATCACCTTGGGCTCGGCTTCGCGGTCGCGCTCGAATGGCAGAACCTGCTCTACTGTCTGATTGGCGTTCTGCTCGGCACGGTGGTGGGAATCCTGCCGGGCCTCGGGCCGCTGGCCACCATCGCCATGTTGCTGCCGCTGACCTTCGGGATGTCGGCCACGCAGGCGCTCATCATGCTGGCCGGCATCTACTACGGCTCGCAGTACGGCGGCTCGACGACAGCCATCTTGATCAACCTGCCGGGAGAATCGTCTTCCGTGGTCACGGCGATCGATGGCTATCGCATGGCGCAGAAAGGACGGGGAGGGCCGGCGCTCGCCGCCGCGGCGATCAGCTCGTTCATCGCCGGCTGCGCCGCGACGCTCATCATCGCCGTGGTCGCGACTCCGCTGACCAGACTGGCGCTCAGTTTCGGCGCGGCCGAATACTTCTCGCTGCTTCTGGTCGGGCTGTTCTCATCGATCGCGCTCGCCTCCGGATCGATCCTCAAGGCCATCGGCATGATCTGCCTCGGCCTGTTGATCGGCCTGACCGGCACCGACGTCTATACGGCCGCGCCGCGCTTCACCTTCGGCTTCAACGAGATGCTCGACGGTGTCGACTTTGTCGCGATCGCCGTCGGCATCTTCGGTATCGGAGAAATCCTGCGCAATCTCGAGCATTCGGCTGGCGGCGGCAGGACCGTGGTCTCCAAGGTGACCAGCATCATGCCGAACCGCGACGAATTCCGGCGCATCGTCGCGCCCTCGGTCCGCGGCACGGCGATCGGGTCGTTTCTCGGAATTCTGCCCGGCGGCGGTGCGCTGTTGTCGTCCTTCGTGGCGTACAATCTGGAAAAGAAGGTTTCGCCGAACGCCGCTCAATTCGGAAAGGGAGCGATCGAGGGCGTCGCCGCTCCGGAGGCTGCCAACAACGCCGGCGCGCAGACGTCGTTCATTCCCATGCTGTCACTGGGAATTCCCTCGAATGTGGTGATGGCGCTGATGATCGGCGCCATGACGGTTCAGGGCATCGCGCCCGGACCGGAGGTGCTGACCAAACAGCCGGAACTGTTCTGGGGTCTCATCGCCTCGATGTGGATCGGCAATGCGATGCTGGTCATCCTCAACTTTCCGTTGATCGGCATCTGGGTCCGGCTTCTGACGATTCCCTACAGCACGCTGTTTCCCGCGATCATCGTGTTCTGCTGTATCGGCGTGTTCAGCGTCGGGAATTCGGGGTTCGATGTTTACACGGCCCTGATTGCGGGACTGATCGGATACGTTCTGGTCAAGCTCGGCTTCGAGCTGCCGCCGTTCGTGCTCGGCTTCATTCTCGGGCCGATGCTGGAGGAGAACCTGCGGCGCGCCCTTTTGATTTCCGGGGGCGATCTTTCGATCTTCGTCACGCGTCCGATCAGCGCCACTCTGCTCGCCATCGCCGTGATCACGCTCCTCGTCGTCAGCCTGCCGGGCATTGCCAAGAAGCGGAAAGTGCTGTTCGCCGAGGGCGACTGAGCGGTTCCGTCGCGGCGATTGCTTCATCGCGGCTGCCTGCCGCGATCCCGGATGCGCGGCCTCTCGCGATGAGGGGCCGGAAATGTGCGCCGGCTGCCCGCGCGCGCCGGCGTTCCCATCGCGCAAGCCCGATCATTTGGAAAAGCCAGGCCTCGCCGGGAGGCCCCTCGCCGCACCCTATTGTGCGTCGCGACGGGTGGGTATAGCGTTATGATATGCCACGGCATGCTTCCATAGGGATTTTCAATGGACATCCGCCACTTGCGCTATTTTGCTTCGATCGTCGAGCAGGGCTCATTCTCCCGGGCTGCGGCTGCCCTGCGGATCGCCCAGCCGGCGCTGTCCCTGCATGTGCGCAACATGGAAGCCAATCTCGGGACATCGCTGCTGTTTCGCAGCCCGAAAGGCGTCGTTCCCACCGAGGCGGGTGAGATCCTGCTGCGCAATGCGCGGATCATCCTGGATCAGCTGGCCATCGCCGAAGATGAACTTCGAGGCTACGATAACGAACCGGTTGGTGACGTCCGCATCGGGCTCCCGGGAACGTTCGGCCAGGTTCTGGCGGTGCCTTTGATCATGGCGGCGCGCAGCCGCTTTCCGAAGATCAAGCTGCACATCGCCGAGACCATGAGCGGCTTTGCCGTGGAATGGATCCGGGACGGGCGGATCGACCTGGCGGTCGTCTATCACGACCTGACCGAGAAGGGGATCGTCACCACGCGCGTGCTCGAAGAGGAGCTTGTCTGCTTCGGCCCCATGCAGGCGTTGCCGGGGTGCGAGGTGCCAAAGGGCAATAAGACGATCTCCTACGATCTCATCGCCAATCTGCCCCTGATCCTTCCCGGCGGACGCCACGGCTTTCGGGATTTGCTGGAGCGGCATGCGGCGGCGGCGGGCGTCACACTCAACACCATCATCGATATCGATTCCCATGCCAACATCAAGGAGCTGGTCCGCTGCGGCGTCGGCTATTCCATTCTCTCGATGAATTCCATTTCCGGTGAGGTGAAGGCAGGGCAGTTGCGGTGCTGGAGCATCGGGAAGCCGCCCATCAAGCGCCCTGTCTATCTCGTGAACTCCGTCAATCGCCCGCTCACCAACGCCGTCGCCGCGATGAAGGCTCTGGTGCTCGAGGTCATGCACGACCTGACGCGCACCGGAAACCTGGTGCGCACGACCATCATCGACGAGGCGGTGGCTTAACTGCGCTCCGGATGCCGACGCGCGCGTGAGTAGCCGATCATCCGGTTCGACATCCGATTCCCGATCGATCGCAAAATATGCTGAAGTCGCGGTGACCCGCAGCATGTTTCATCTCCGAAGCGCCGCCTCTGGGGAAAGGTGTGCTGGCCTGCTTCGGGCGAGGTCCGATCGGCCATAGCACGCGCGTCTAAAGCTTAGAATGAAATTATATTGTCCCGAGACTCCGATTTGCAGGAGCATCGCGTCTCGTGCAATCGCGCGCGCAACACCAGCCTCAGCTCAATCCGCCGGTGGTCTGGGTGTTCGTTGTCGGGGCGTTCATTGACTTAACGAGGGGAGACTACGTCGTATGGGTCTGAGAAAAATTGCCGCAAGTGCCGGGGTAGTGCTCGCGATCTTTTTCACAGGTGCTGCTCATGCACAGGAATTCCCCAGCAAGCCGATCACGATCATCACGCCGTGGGAGCCGGGAAGTTCGGTCACGCTGTTGCAGCGCGTCGTCGCCAAGGAAATGGAGAAAATCCTCGGGCAACCGGTTATTGTGGATCCGCGCCCCGGCGCGACCGGAGCCATCGGCATCGGCGCGGCAATCAAGGCGCCGCCGGACGGCTACACGCTGGTCACGACGGTGACGAGCAGCTTTGTGGCGCCGCTGGTCAACAAGCAGATCAAGTTCGATATGTTCCGTGACCTGACGCCCGTCGGGCAGATGGGGTCGATCGAATTCCTGATCGTCGGACGATCGGACCTCGACGTGTCCGACCTCAAGGGCGTGATCGCCAAGGCCAAGGCCAGCCCGGGCACGGTGACCTACGGCTCCTCCGGGATCGGCAGCGCCTTGCATATCACCATGGCGGCTCTCGCCGCGGAGGCCGGCATCACCCTGCGGCACGTTCCCTACAAGGGCGAGGCGACGGCGATTGTGGGCGTCATGGCCAAGGAAGTGGATCTTGTCATCGCGACTCTGGCGGGCGTTTCGCCAAAGGTCCGCGCGGGAGAGCTGAAGGGCCTTGCGGTCACGTCGCGCAAGCGGTCGCCCTATCTGCCGGAAGTCCCGACTGCATCCGAGGCCGTGCCGGGCTTCTCGGTTGAAAGTTTCAATGGCATTCATGCGCCGGCAGGGACGCCCGAGGCCGTGCTCAACAAGCTGGAAAGCGCGCTTCTCAAGGCCATGGAAAGCCCGGAGGTCATCGAGTTCTCAAAGAAGGCGTCGTTTCTGCGCGATCCCATGCCGCGCAAGCAATACGGCGAGCGGATCGAG
The DNA here is from genome assembly GCA_020544565.1 of Bradyrhizobiaceae bacterium. Lineage (GTDB taxonomy): Bacteria > Pseudomonadota > Alphaproteobacteria > Rhizobiales > Xanthobacteraceae > Afipia. The sequence goes on along the minus strand of CP078014.1, from coordinate 2,537,767 downwards.
CGGCTGATCACCTCGTTCAAGCCGCTGATCGAGAAGATGGACATCGCACCGAAGTGAGGATGCGGCGGGACCCCCCGGGCGCCGGCTCGGGGCGGACTTGCGGCTGTTGCAATTCCTGAGGCCGCCGCACGCTGCTACAACTCTTCGCGCGCTCCATTCAGCTTAGCCGAGGCTTTGATCATGCCACAGGGACCTTGTCCCGCCGCCGACATCGTCGTCAGGAATGCCAAGATCGCGACTCTCGATCCGTCCGGCCGCATCGCGCCGGCGCTGGCCATTTCCGGCGATCGCTTCGCAGCCGTCGGGTCGGAGGCCGAGATCGGCGCCCTGACCGGTCCCGCGACAAGACAGATCGACGCCAAGGGCCGACTGGTCGTTCCCGGCCTGATCGATGGTCACGCCCATATGGATCGCGAGGGGCTCAAGGACCAGCTCCCCTCGCTGGCGGGGTGCCGCTCCATTGCCGATATCCTCGCGAGAATTTCGGATCTGGCCAGAACGACGCCGAAAGGCGAATGGATCGTGACCATGCCGGTCGGCGATCCGCCGTTCTTTCAGGGCGTGCCGCACAACCTCAAAGAGAGCCGCTTTCCCACGCGTCAGGAACTCGATAGCGTCGCGCCGGATCACCCTGTCTACATCCGCGCCATCTGGGGACACTGGCGCAATACGTTGCCGCTGGTTTCGGTCGCCAACACGCGCGCGCTTCAGCTTGCCGGTATCACACGCAATACGCTGCCGCCGGCGCCCGCGATCCAGATCGACAAGGACCCATCCACCGGCGAACCGACCGGGGTGCTGACCGAGTTCACCTTCAAGCCTCTGGTCGAGAAGACGATCATGTCGGTCATTCCGCGGTTCACGCTGGATGATCGCATTGCCGGCCTTGCCCGCTCCATGCAGGTCTACAATTCCTTTGGAACGACGAGCGTCTTCGAGGGACACGGCATCGCCAGCGAGGTCCTGGCGGCCTATCAGGATTTGCGCGCGAAGGGCCCGCTCGCCGTGCGCTCCTCGCTGATGTTCAGCCCCGCGTGGCCGACCACGGACATCGATACGATTCGCGACATGCTGGCGGACTGGGGGCGCTGGCTCTCGGGACGCGGCATGGGCGACGAATATCTGCGCATGTTCGGCCTCTTTACCGAATCCGATTGCTCCGACGAAAACCGCCTGCGCGCGCTGTGCGGCCCCTACACCGGATGGGCCGGCTTCAACTTCGATGCCGGTCTGCCCGAAGACATCATGGTTGAGATGATGGTCGAGGCGGCGCGCCTCGGCATCCGCATCGGCTCGTTCAGCCCGCGCATTCTCGACCTTTACGCCAAGGTCGACCGGCGCGCGCCTATCGCCGAGCAACGCTGGGTGATCGAGCATATCGGCGTGTTCACGCCCGACGAGATCAAGCGCGTCCGCGACCTCGGACTGCTCGTCCAGACCTATTCGGCCAAGTGGATCGAGCAGAACGGCGAGCAACTGCGTGCACAGCTCGGCGAGACGGGCGTGGAGAACGTCCTGCCGCTGCGCAGCCTGATCGACGCCGGCGTTCATGTGTCGCTGGCGACCGACAACGTTCCGCCGTCGCTGATGGTGCCCATTTCTCATGTCGTCACGCGCAGGACGGCGGCCGGCCGACCGCTTGCGCCGTCGCAGGCGCTGTCCAGGATGGAGGCGTTGGCCACCGCCAGCCGCGAAGGCGCCTATCTCAGTTTCGAAGAGGATGTGAAGGGCACGATCGAGCCCGGCAAATACGCCGATCTCGCCATTCTGAGCGACGATCTGCTGACCTGCCCGGATGATGACATTGCCGCCATTCGCTCGCTCACGACCATCACCGGAGGCCGGGTGGTCTACGAGGCCGAGTGACGGCACGCCAAGGACGCGCGGACGTTGCGGGCGCGATCCGCGCGGTCCTGCGGCACATGAGATTGACCGCTAGTTCAGGAGAGACCCATGACCGATGACAGCCCGCGCTATCTCCATCCCGAGCATCTGGTCTCGACGGAGTGGCTCGCCGCGCACCTCGATGATCCAAGTCTGCGTATTTTCGACTGCACGACCTATCTCATCTATGAAACCGGCACCGGACGGCCGTATCGGGTCGAGAGCGGCCGCGCCGACTACGATGCAGGACACATCCCCGGCTCGGCCTTCCTCGATCTTCAGGAGGACCTCTCGGACAAAACCGCGAAAACCAATTTCATGATGCTGCCGATCGAGGAGCTGGCGCGCCGCCTGGCCGCGAAGGGCGTCGGAGATGGTTCGCGCGTCATCCTCTATTCGCGCAAGGCCATGCAGTGGGCGACCCGCATATGGTGGATGTTGCGCGCGATCGGCTTCGACAACGCCGCGGTTGTGGACGGCGGTTTCGACAAATGGGCCGCGGAGGGGCGTCCCCTGTCGGCGACGCCCCGCGAATACGGAGCCGCGCAACTGACGGTCCGGCCGCGTCCGGCGGTGTTCGTCGGCAAGGAAGACATGCAGGCCGCCATTGGCGCTGCGGGTGTCTGCACCATCAACGCGCTGGCGCCCGACCTGCATAGCGGCGCCAGCGGACGTTACGGTCGGCCGGGGCGCATCCCCGGCAGCGTCAACGTGCCGGCCACGGGTCTTCAGGATCCGGCGACGCTGGCGATCCGCTCGCCCGAACAGGTGGCGGCCATTTTCAGGAATGTCGGCGCCGACAAATCGAAGCGTATTCTCGTCTATTGCGGCGGCGGGATCGCGGCGACCATGGATGCCTTCCTGTTGCACCAGCTCGGCTTCGCCGATATCGCGGTCTACGATGCCTCGATGAGCGAATGGGCGAAGGATCCGTCGCTGCCGATCGAAGTCGGCTGAGCGATCGCGACCACGGCCGCAACCTGCCTTGTGGTCTGCCCCGCAGACGCCTTGCCCTTGCTGCCGGCAACCTTCCGGGTGCAGTTCGGTTCTGTCCCCATAAAGCCTGCGTGAGCGCCATTGACTTCGCGCCGGCGGCGCGCGAGGTTCATGCAATCGCATGAATATCGTGGCCGCGCGATCAAAGCGCGCCCCGCGGTTCGCCATCATCAGGGACAGGCAGGATGATCGATCTCTATTACTGGCCGACTCCGAACGGCCACAAGATCACGATGTTTCTCGAGGAAACCGGCCTCGCCTACACCATCCATCCGGTCAACATCGGCGCGGGCGATCAGTTCAAGCCGGAGTTCCTGGCGTTCTCGCCGAACAACCGCATGCCCGCGATCATCGATCGCGCCCCCGCCGATGGCGGCGAGCCAGTGAGGATTTTCGAATCGGGTGCGATCCTGATGTATCTGGCGGAAAAGACCGGCCGGTTCCTGCCGGCGGATCTGCGCCGGCGCTTCGACGTGATCCAGTGGCTGATGTGGCAGATGGGTGGCCTCGGCCCGATGGCCGGGCAGAACCACCACTTCAGCGTCTATGCGCCCGAGAAGCTGCCTTACGCAATCGAGCGCTACGTCAAGGAAACCAACCGGCTGTATGGCGTGCTCAACAAGCGCCTCGCCGACCGCGACTATGTCGCCGGCGACTATTCCATCGCCGACATGGCGGCCTATCCGTGGATCGTGCCCTATGAACGGCAGGGCCAGAGACTGGAGGACTTCCCGCATCTCAAGCGCTGGTTCGAGGCCATCCGTGCCCGGCCCGCCACGGTGCGCGCCTACGACATCGGGCCGAAGGTCAACCCGAGCCTCGGCACGGTCTTCACCGACGATCAGAAGAAGGTGCTGTTCGGCCAGAGCGCGGCCGTGGTGAAGGGGTGACGGCGATGGCGACGCGAAAGCTTTTCGAACTGTGCGGTGCTGATCCGCAGCGCGTGTTCAGCCCGTATTGCTGGCGCACCCGCATGGCGCTCGCCCACAAGGGGCTGGATCACGATACCATCCCGTGGCGGTTCACCGAAACGGATGCGCTGGCGCCGCACGGCGCGGACAAGGTGCCGGTGCTGCTCGACGGCGACATGGTGCTTTCGGACTCCTGGGACATCGCGCTCTATCTCGAGGACGCCTATCCCGACCGTCCCTCGCTGTTCGGCGGCGCAGGCGGTCGTGCCATGGGCCGGATGCTGAATTGGTGGGGCGACGTCGCGGTGATCGGCGGCATCTTTCCGATGATCGCGCTGGATATTCACGGCCATCTGCGCCCGGCCGAGCAGGCCTATTTCCGCGACAGCCGCGAGAAGCGCCTCGGCAGGACGCTGGAGCAGGCCGCCGCCGACCGCGACACGGCGGTGGAGGCGTTTCGCCGGAGCCTGCTGCCGATGCGGATGACGCTGAAGACGCAGCCCTATCTCGGCGGCGACGCGCCGAACTATGCCGACTACATCGTGTTCGGCGGTTTCCAGTGGGCGCGCGCCATCAGCGCGTTCCGGCTGCTCAAGGAGGACGACCCGGTCTACGCCTGGCGCGAGACGCTGCTCGATGCGTTCGGCGGCATGGCGCGCCGCGCGCCGGGGTATCCGGTCTAGAACCTGATGAAATGACGTTCGATTGGCCATCGCCGACGTCATTGCGAGGAGCGTCAGCGACGAAGCAATCCAGCTCTTACTTTGCAGCTTCTGGATCGCTTCGCGGAGTCATCGGGCCGGCCATAGCGCGTCAAAGACGCGCGTAAAGGCGCTTATGGCCGGACCCGTCGGCTCGCAATGACGATTCAACCTCAATCCATCTTGCTCTCGCCACGCGCGTGGCGCGCGGCCTCTGACCGCAGGCAGGCCGGGCACAGGCAGTCCTCGCCCTCCGCCGGCATCGGCAGCGTCGCGGTCTCGTCCATGCACCAGCAGCGGCCGGACAGGTCGCAGGTGAATGCGGTTCCGCAGCGCGGGCAGGTGACTGCGCGTGGTGCGGCGGGAACGGTGTCGGGGCAACGGGTCATCGGTTTGCTGGTCTGGGATTCGGCGGTCTGGGCGTCGTTCGCATGCGGCCACGGTCAGGGCCGCTATTTCGGGCGCGATGGAAGCCTGTCGTGGCGGCGGGCGCAAGGCGCACGTCGTCATGCGGGTGGCTCTTGCGGTGATCCCTCAGTCGCAGCAAAGTCCGGCCTTTCGGAATCACGTCTGCCCGCCGCCGATGAGGACTTTCATGCCTGCGACCGTTTCGCCGTTCCTGCTGCCGATCGTGATGCTGCTGGCGTCCAATGTGTTCATGACCTTCGCGTGGTACGGCCACCTGAAGTTCAAGGACCATGCCCTGCCGCTTGTCGTCATGGTGAGCTGGGGCATCGCGTTCTTCGAATACTGGTTCGCGGTGCCGGCCAACCGCTGGGGCAGCGCGGTCTATTCGGCGGCGCAGCTCAAGACCATTCAGGAAGTCATCACGCTGGTGGTGTTCGCCGGCTTCTCGGTGCTGTACCTGAAGGAGCCGCTCGGCTGGAATCACGCCGTCGGCTTCACGTTCATCGCCGCCGGCGCGTTCTTCATATTCCACAAATGGTCCTGAACGGGGAAGCCGCGCGTCTGCGGCGGCCGCTCCGCGGGATTGGCGCCGCGTGCGCGGGTGGCGATCACAAGCCCCGCCACGACCACGGCGATCGCAAGCGTCAGCGACACTGATACCACGAGCGATGTCTTCATTCGTGCATCTCCGCCCGCGCCGCCGCGCGGCTCGCGGGATCGTCTCCGGGGTGCGGGAAATGACGCGGCTTCAGCCGGCGACCGGCAGCGCCGACGCAGCCGTAATCGACAGCACGGCCAGGGCGACGCTCAGGCACAGCGACAACGCTGCGACCACCAGCGAGGCGGCGACGGCATGGGTCAGCCGTGGCGGCGCGGCGCGCACGGATTTCATCTGAAAACCGGTTCCTGACACGATCGACCGGGCCATGGCCGTCAATTCCTCAGCGGAGCGGCGAATCACCGTTGCAGGGAACCATCGCAAGATTCGCTGTCAAATTTGCGGCGGCGCGGCATTGAATAGGGCCAAAAAGAGGCGATTATTGCGATAATAGGCCATTGCGCCCGTTATCCCCGCTGTCTGTCCCCGTTCTTTTCGATGATCACCCGTCGTCGGCCGCCTGCGTCGCGGTCCGCCATCACGCCTCGGCGGCGAGGTCGGCCTCGGAGCCGGGAACCGTAGCCGGCGCGGCGATCTCGTCCGGCTTCCACATCATCGGCACGAAGCGCGGCTCCTGCTCGACCCGCTTCAGCCACGCCCGCACCGCGGGGAAGCCCGACAGGTCGAAGTCGCACTGGTTGGCGACATGGGTGTAGCCGTACAACGCGATGTCGGCCACGGTGAGATGGCCGGCGGCAAAATAGTCGTGGGTCTTGAGGTGATTTTCCATCACCCGCAGCGCGGCGTAGCCCCGCTCCATCCAGTCCTCGAGCGAGTGGGTCTGCAGGTCGCGGCCGCCGCGCACCAGCACCAGCCAGAAATAGGCGGCGCCGACGCTCGGCTCCAGCGCATGCTGCTCGAAGAACATCCATTGCAGCGCCTGGGCGCGCTCGACGCGGTCTTCCGGCGCGAGCGAGGTGCCGATCGCGACATACCACAGGATGGCGTTGGATTCGGCGAGGAAGCGGCCGTCGGCGACTTCCAGCAGCGGAACCTGTCCCGACGGATTGCGGGCGAGGAATTCGGGCGTGCGGCTTTCGCCGCGCAGGACATCGACCTCGATGGTCTTGTAGGGCGCGTTCAACAGCGCCAGCGCAAGGCGGACCTTGTAGCTGTTGCCGGAGCGTTGCATCGAGTAGAGCTTGTACATCCGCGGTTCTGATACCTGCCCGAGTTCGCCGTGACCTCACAATGAGGGGCCGGGCCGCGCGCTGCAAGTCCTGCCATTTGGAAATGGTGGAAATCCTCTGCGGCACCGATGATCGCCAGAAAATCGTGCTGCGCCGCGATGAAGACACAGCAGTCGGCGCCGGTGATCCGGCCACGGGGCGTCATGAAAATCGGCGCGGACGGGGTTGTCGGTCGTCGTGGTGGCGAACGGATGGCAAGTTCGGATTTGGCGTCCTGAAAATGTCGTGAGCCAGCCCGCAAATGCGCGGTTTTGCGGTGAAGTTTCTTGCGGTGCAGCGTCGCCCGCTTTAGGGTGCCCCGCCCGCCACAATCCGCGAATCCGGGCCTTCGCGACCCAACCCAATTTCAGGAGATGATGATGCCGTTCCTGTCCGCTGCGCTTGACCGTGTGAAGCCGTCCGCGACCATCGCGGTCACGGATAAAGCACGGCAGCTCAAAGAGGCGGGCCGCAACGTCATCGGCCTCGGCGCCGGCGAGCCGGATTTCGATACCCCTGCCAACATCAAGCTGGCGGCGATCCACGCCATCGAGGCCGGCAAGACCAAGTACACCGCGGTGGACGGCATTCCCGAGCTGAAGGACGCCATCATCGCCAAGTTCCAGCGCGAGAACGGCCTGACCTACAAGCGCAGCCAGATCAGCGTCGGCACCGGCGGCAAGCAGGTGCTCTACAACGCGCTGATGGCCACCATCAATCCGGGCGACGAGGTCATCATCCCCGCGCCGTACTGGGTGAGCTATCCGGAGATGGTGGCGCTCGCCGGCGGCGAATCGGTGCCGGTGGTGTGCACCGCCGAGTTCGGCTTCAAGCTGCAGCCGGCGGCGCTGGAAGCCGCGATCACGCCGAAGACCAAGTGGATCATTCTCAACTCGCCGTCGAACCCGACCGGCGCGGCCTATACCCGCGCCGAGCTGAAGGCGCTCACCGACGTGCTGCTGCGCCATCCGCATGTCTGGATCATGACCGACGACATGTACGAGCACCTCGTCTACGACGACTTCGAATTCACCACCCCGGCGCAGATCGAGCCGAAACTGTTCGACCGCACGCTGACGGTGAACGGCGTGTCCAAGGCCTATTGCATGACCGGCTGGCGCATCGGCTATGCCGGCGGCCCCGAGCCGCTGATCAAGGCGATGGCCACCATCCAGTCGCAGTCGACCTCGAACCCGTCGTCGATCGCGCAATGGGCGGCGGTGGAGGCGCTGAACGGTCCACAGGACTTCATCGCCGACAACAACAAGGTGTTCAAGGAGCGGCGCGACCTGGTGGTGGCGATGCTGAATCAGGCCAGCGGCATCGATTGCCCGCGGCCGGAAGGCGCGTTCTACGTCTATCCGTCCTGCGCCGGCACCATCGGCAAGACCGCGCCGTCGGGCAACGTCATCGAAACCGATCAGGATTTCGTGACCGAACTGCTGGAAGCCGAAGGCGTGGCGGTGGTGCAGGGCTCGGCGTTCGGCCTCGGCCCGGCATTCCGCATCTCCTACGCCACCAAAACCTCGGATCTGGAGGACGCCTGCAAGCGTATCCAGCGCTTCTGCGGAAATCTGCGCTGATCGCAACACTGTCGAAATATTGACGCTGGTTTGATCGCAAATGGGGAAAGCGCCTTGTTTTTGACACGGCGCTTCCCTCTTGTCCGCCTCCGTCACATCAATCTGATCCACTGGAGTTGAAATTTATGCGTGTTTCGTCCCTTCTTGGCGTCGCCGTCGCGGCGCTGGTGGCTTCGTTTGCCTCGGCCAATGCCCAGCCCGCGACCCAGGGCGTCCGCGTCGGCGTCCTCGAGTGTCAGGGCGGCCAGAATGTCGGCATGATCATCACGTCCTCGACCACCCTGGACTGCGTATTCCGCAGCGAGGGCCGTCGTCCCGAGCGCTATGTCGCTCATGTCAACCGCATCGGCGTCGATCTCGGCATCACCGAGAAGACCGGCCTTGCCTGGGCCGTGCATGCTCCGACCAAGCGCATCGGCCGCGGCGATCTCGCCGGCAGCTTCGGCGGCGTCGGCGGCAACGCCTCGTTCCTGGTCGGCGGCGGCGGCAACCTGTTGTGGGGCGGCTCGCAGAACTCGTTCGCGCTGCAGCCGCTCAGCCTGCAGGGCCAGACCGGCGTCAACGTCAGCGGCGGCATCGTCGGGCTCCACCTCGAGCCGGCCGGCTATTCCGAGCCCCGTCGCGGCCACAAGCGCAAGCATCGCCGTCATCATTGAGTTAACGGACTGTCACGAGAAAGGCCCGCGCATGCGGGCCTTTTTTGTTGCTCTCTTAAGCGCAGCGCCGGGGCGTGATTGAACCCGGCCGGCGGTTATGCTGAGATAAGGCCCTCATTCCTTTCGACCGCCCGTCCATTTCGCGCCTTTCAGCCGGAGACGACATCATGCGCCGCCTATCTATCCTGTCCCTTGCCGCAACCGCGCTCATCGCTTCGATCACGCTCGCGCATGCGCAGTCGCGCACCCAGGTCGGCGTGCTGGAATGCCGCGGCGGGCCCAATGTCGGCATGATCGTCGGCTCGGTCACCAATCTCGGCTGCGTGTTCCGCGCCCAGGGCCGGCCGGACGATCTCTACACCGCGCGGATTACCAAGGTCGGCATCGATCTCGGCATCACCGAGCAGACTGCGCTGTCGTGGGCGGTGTTCGCCCCCACGGTTCAGCTCGGCCCCGGCGACCTGTCGGGCAACTATGCCGGCGTCAGCGCCAGCGCCGCGGTTGGCGTCGGTCTCGGCGGCAACGTCATGATCGGCGGTTCGCAGAATTCGTTCGCGTTGCAGCCGCTCAGCGTGCAGGGCCAGACCGGCCTCAGCGTCGCCGGCGGCGTGCAGAGCCTCGAACTGCGCCCCGGCCGGTTCTGACAATCGGGTGCGTTCACAAGGCTTTGCTGCGCAGCGGGATGTTTCCCGCTTGCCAAGGCCGTCCGGCGCTGAAACGATCAGTCCGCCGACCCGCCACGCATTCCGCAGAAGTGGCAACGGCGCGAGCGGAATGCGCGCAGCACTGAAGCAAGAGCGTTCCGGCGGCGACCGGACAGTCCCTTCGCCGTGAACCGCTTGGCGCGGGCCGTGCTCCAGAGAAGGAGACGGCAATGGGACAAGACGCAAGACCTGCAGGACAAAACGGAAGAAGTCCACGAGGGCCCCGGTGCATCGCGCTGGTGGGCCCGTTTCAGAGCGGCAAGACCAGCCTTCTCGAAGCCATCCTGTCCCGCACCGGGGCCATCGCCAAGGCGGGCAGCGTCGAAGCCTGCAACACGGTCGGCGATTCCTCGCCGCAGGCGCGCCATCATCGCATGAGCGTCGGCCTCACCGCGGCCACCACCACCTTCATGGGCGACAGCTACACCTTCATCGATTGCCCCGGCTCCATCGAATTCGCCCATGACATGCGCGCGGCGCTGCCGGCGGTGGACGCCGCGGTGATCGTGTGCGAGGCGGACGAGCGCAAGCTGCCGCAATTGCAGATCATCATGCGCGAGCTGGAAGACCTGCGGATCCCGCGCTTCCTGTTCCTCAACAAGATCGACAAGGCCAACAAGCGCATCCGCGAGACGCTGGCGACGTTGCAGCCGGCCTCGCGCACGCCGCTGGTGCTGCGCCAGATTCCGATCTGGAAGGGTGATCTCATCGCCGGTTTCGTCGATCTCGCGCTGGAGCGCGCCTTCGTCTATCGCGAGCACATGCCCTCCGAGGTGATCGATCTCGCCGGCGGCGATCTCGACCGCGAGCAGGAGGCCCGGCTCACCATGCTGGAGAAGCTCGCCGATCACGACGACCGGCTGCTCGAACAACTGCTCGAGGACATTCCTCCGCCGCGCGACGAGGTGTTCGACGATCTCGCCAGCGAACTGCGCGAGGGCCAGATCTGTCCGGTGCTGCTCGGCTGCGCCACCCGCGAGAACGGCGTGCTGCGGCTGATGAAGGCGCTGCGCCACGAAGCGCCCGGCGTCGCCGCCACCGCGCAGCGGCTCGGCGTCGCCGACGGCGGGCCGGCGCTCGGCTATGTGATGAAGACCACCCATCTCCAGCACGGCGGCAAGCTGTCGCTGACCCGCGTCCTGAGCGGGCAGATCGCCGACGGCGACACGGTGCAGTCGTCCGGCGGCGGCAGCGGCCGCGTCTCCGGCATTGTCGCGCCGCAGGTCGGCGGCGACGCCAAGCGCGCGACGGCGGTGGCGGGAGACACGGTCTCGCTCGGCAAGCTCGACGCGGTGAAGACCGGCGACACCCTGACCACGGCGAAGGCCGTGCCGGCCGCGCTGACAGAGGTGGTGACGGCCGCGCCGGTGCTGGCGACGGCGCTCGCGGCCGCGGACCGCAAGGACGACGTCAAACTCGGCCAGGCGCTGGCGCGATTGAGCGAGGAGGACCCTTCGCTGAGCGTGGTCCACAACCCGCTGACCCATGACATGGTGTTGTGGGGACAGGGCGAGATGCATCTGCGGGTGGCGGTCGAGCGGTTGCAGGACCGGTTCGGCATCAGCGTCAGGCAGCATGCGCCGCCGGTCGGCTATCAGGAGACCATCCGCAAGACCATCACCCAGCGCGGGCGTCACAAGAAGCAGTCCGGCGGCCACGGCCAGTTCGGCGACGTGGTGCTGGATGTGAAGCCGCTGCCGCGCGGCTCGGGCATCGTGTTCCGCGAGACCGTGGTCGGCGGCGCGGTGCCGAAGAACTATATCGGCGCGGTCGAGGAAGGCGTCGGCGACGGCATGCTGCGCGGGCCGCTCGGCTTTCCGGTGATCGACGTCGAGGTGACGCTGACCGACGGCTCCTATCACAGCGTCGATTCCTCCGATCAGGCGTTCCGCACCGCGGCGCGCATCGGCGTCACCGAGGCGTTGCCGCAATGCCTGCCGGTGCTGCTGGAGCCGATCCACATGGTGGAGATCGTCTGCCCGAGCGAGGCGACGGCGAAGATCAATTCCATCCTGTCGGGACGGCGTGGCCAGATCCTCGGCTTCGACACCCGCGAGGGCTGGAACGGATGGGACGTGGTGCGCGCCATGATGCCGGAAGCCGAGATCGGCGACCTGATCGTGGAGTTGCGCTCGGCCACCGCCGGCGCCGGCGGTTTCGTCCGGCAGTTCGATCACATGGCCGAGGTCACCGGCCGGGCGGCGGAGCAGATCATCGCCGCCCGCCGCGCGGCGGCGTAGGCCGGAACCGGACGATCACACATGATCCTGCACCTCTCCTCATTGGGGAGAGGTGCAGCGCGCGGTTTCTTTGGTCGTCCCGGCGCATGCCGGGACCCATACTCCGTGTCGATATTGTTAAAATCGCAGGCTCCGCGCATCTCCCGGAGAGCCAGTGGTGAGGGGTCCCGGCATCGGTCGGGACGACAGCCGGATATGGCGTGGTCATGCGGCCGCTGTTCCGAGCCTGGTGGCTTGCGACCCCTCTCCGGAGGACTGGGAGAAATAAACGCGGCCCCGCCTTCCTCGCGCAAATGTGAAAATGGAAAGTCGGTCTGAATGATGTATTATACATCATTAAGGCAGTTTTTTAGTTGCATTCTGGCCTACCAAGATGGAATTCTGGCATTGATCACGTCATCGCAGATGCGAGCCGCGCGCGCCCTTCTGGGCATCGACCAGAAGACGCTGGCGGGCCTGTCCGGGGTGTCGCTGCCGACCATCCAGCGGATGGAGGCCAGCGACGGCACCGTGCGCGGCGTCGTCGATTCCCTGACCAAGGTGGTCGAGGCGCTGAACCGCGCCGGCGTCGATCTGATCGGGGACAACGCGAAAAGCGAAGGCGGCGGCCGCGGCGTGCGGTTGCGGGAGCCGCCCCGGAGCTAGAAAGCCGGCGATGCGCCGGCGTGAGAGACGCAGGCGCAGGATATGGACGCATCGCGCGCGCAACCGAATCGGCCTTCGCAGCCGACTTTCGCCGAACTGTTCACGCCGAAACTCGTCACCCTTCTCCGTGAAGGCTACGGGGTCGACGCCCTGCGCGGCGACGCGATCGCGGGCCTGACCGTCGCCATCGTGGCGCTGCCGCTGTCGATGGCCATCGCCATCGCCTCCGGTACGACCCCCGACCGCGGTCTCTACGCCGCGATCTTCGGCGGCTTCCTGGTGTCGGCGCTGGGCGGCAGCCGCTTCCAGATCGGCGGCCCGGCCGGGGCCTTCATCGTGCTGGTTGCGGCGTCGGTCGCCCGGCACGGCATCGAGGGCGTGCTGCTGGCGACCATGATCGCCGGGCTGATCCTGATCGCCGCCGGCTTCCTGCGGCTCGGCACCTACATCAAGTTCATTCCCTATCCGGTCACGGTGGGATTCACCGCCGGCATCGCCGTCATCATCTTCGCCAGCCAGATCCGCGATCTGCTCGGGATCACGCTCACGGCCAAGGAGCCCGGCGAACTCGTTGCGAAACTGGAGGCGCTCGGCCGCGCCATCGGCACCACCAATGCCGCCGCGGTGGCGGTCTCGGTCGCCACCATCGCCATCATCGCAGGGCTGCGCAGGCTGCGCCCGACCTGGCCCGGCATGCTGATCGCGGTGGCCGCCACCGCCGTCGCCGCGGCGCTGCTGAATCTTCCGGTGGAAACCATCGGCACGCGCTTCGGCGGCATTCCGCAGGCGTTTCCGATGCCCGCGCTGCCGCCGGTGACGCTGGCGAAGATTCAGGAGGTGCTGCCGGATGCGGCCGCCTTCGCGCTGCTCGGGGCCATCGAGTCGCTGTTGTCCGCCGTGGTCGCCGACAGCATGACCGGCCGCCGCCATCGCTCCAACTGCGAACTGGTGGCGCAGGGCTTTGCCAATATCGGCTCGGCGCTGTTCGGCGGCATCTGCGTCACCGGCACCATCGCCCGCACCGCGACCAACGTGCGCGCCGGGGCGCGCGGGCCGGTGTCCGGCATGCTGCATTCGCTGTTCCTGCTGGCCTTCATGCTGCTGGCTGCGCCATTGGCGAGCTACATCCCGCTGGCGACGCTGGCGGGTGTGCTCGCCGTGGTGGCGTGGAACATGGCGGAGAAGCACGAATTCGTCACGCTGATCCGCTCGTCCTGGGGCGACGCGGTGGTGCTGCTGGCGACCTTCCTGCTCACCGTGTTCCGCGATCTGACCGAGGGGATCGTGGTCGGCTTCGCGCTCGGCGCGCTGCTGTTCATCCATCGCATGTCGGAGATCACCGGCGTCGACAGCTATGCGCCGCGGGCCATCGATGACGTGGCCGACACCGCCAACGGCGCCCGCGAGCGTTACGATCCGGCGCTCGCCGTCGATCGCGACATCATGATCTATCGCATCAATGGCGCTTTCTTTTTCGGCGCGGTGGCGGCGGTCGCCTCGGTGCTGGACCGGCTTGCCGGCTACAAGGCGCTGGTGATCGATTTCGCCGCGGTGCCGCTGCTGGATTCCACCGCCGCCAACGCCATCGCGCAGATCGCGATCAAGGCGCGGCGGCACGGCGTGCGGGTGGTCATCACCGGCGCGTCGCCGGCGGTGCGGCGGACCCTGCTGGCCCACGGCGCGCGGCCGCCGCAGGCGAAATACCGCTCCGACATCGCCAGCGCGGTTGCGGAAATCAAACGGCTGGACGGACGATTGACAGCGGCGGTTGGCGCGTGATTTGACCCGGCTGCATACGCAACTCCTGCGTATGCCGATGGAGCTGTCATGAGCGTCCTGTCATGAGCGTCATTCCCGCCGCCTGCCTGATCGGCTGGCCCGCCGCGCATTCGCGCTCGCCGCTGATCCACAAATATTGGCTGACCGCGCTCGGCATCGCCGGCGACTATCGCATCGAGGCGGTGGAGCCGGCGGCCTTGGCCGACTTCATCGCCGGCCTCGCCGCGCGCGGCTATCGCGGCGCCAACGTCACCATTCCGCACAAGGAGCGGGCGCTGGCGCTGTCCGCGCCGGATGCGCGCGCCCGCGCTGTCGGCGCCGCCAACACGCTCTATTTCAAGGACGGCGCGTTGCGCTCGACCAATACCGACGTCGAAGGCTTCATCAACAATCTCGACGCCGGCGCGCCGGGATGGGATCGCGCTGACGAGGCGCTGGTGCTGGGGGCGGGCGGCTCGTCCCGCGCGGTGCTGTTCGGCCTGCTGGAGCGCGGCATCGGGCGCATTCATCTCGCCAACCGCACCATGGAGCGCGCGCAGGCGCTGGCGGCGCAGTTCGGCCACCGCGTGACCCCGGTCGCGTGGGAGGCGGTGAACGACGTGCTGCCGCGCGCGGGGCTTGTGGTCAACACCACCTCGCTCGGCATGAAGGGGCAGCCCCCGCTCGATGTCGCGGTCGGGGCGCTGCCGGCCACGGCCACCGTCGCCGATCTGGTGTACGCGCCGCTGGAAACCGATCTGCTCAAAGCCGCGCGGGCGCGCGGTCTCACCACCGCCGACGGCCTCGGCATGCTGCTGCATCAGGCGGTGCGCGGGTTCGAATTGTGGTTCGGCCAGCGCCCCGTGGTCACGCCGGAGCTGCGCGCGCTGGTGGAGGCGGACCTGACCCGCGCCGCCGCCTGAGGGCGGCGCGCGGTCACCTGTCGGGCACGGGGCTCAGTTGCCCGGCATGTCGCGCAGCACGTGGCGGTCGATCTCGTCGATGCGGTTGACGCCGGCGAGACCCATGGTCGTGCTCAGCTCCTTGCCGATCAGATCGAGCGCCAGCGCCACCCCGGCCTGTCCGCCCGCGCCCAGGCCGTAGATATAGGCGCGGCCGATCATGCAGGACCTGGCGCCGAGCGCCAGCGCCCGCATCACGTCCTGTCCGGTGCGGATGCCGCCGTCGAACATGATTTCGGTCTGCCCGCCGACATCCTGCACGATCTCCGGCAGCACCGAGATCGACGACGGCGCGCCGTCGAGCTGGCGGCCGCCGTGGTTGGAGACGACGATCGCCTCCGCGCCGGTCTTCACCGCTTCGCGCGCGTCCACGATATCGAGGATGCCCTTGATGATGAGCTTGCCCGGCCAGATGCTGCGGATCCATTCGACATCCTTCCAGTTCAGCGTGGTGTCGAATTGCGAGGCGACCCATTCGGAGGTCGAGCCGAGATCCCCGGCGCCCTTCACATGGCCGGCGATGTTGCCGAAATTCCGTTGCTTGCCCTTGAGGATGCCGGCGACCCAGGCCGGCTTGGTGGCGAAGTCGATGGCGTTTCGCAGCGTCGCCAGCTTCGGCGGCACCGACAGGCCGTTCTTGACGTCGGCATGGCGCTGGCCCAGCACCTGCAGATCGACGGTGAGCACCAGCGCGCTGCATTTGGCGGCGATGGCGCGCTCGATCAGCGATTTGGCGAAGCCGCGATCCTTCATCACATAAAGCTGGAACCAGAACGGCTTCTTGACGCTGGCGGCGACGTCCTCGATCGAGCAGATCGACATGGTGGAGAGCGTGTAGGGAACCCCGGCCTCGTGCGCGGCGCGGCAGGCATAGATTTCGCCGTCGCCGAACTGCATGCCGGTCGAGCCGACCGGGGCAAGGATCAGCGGCATCGCCGCGGGCTCGCCGAGGATGGTGGTGTTCAACTGCCGCTTGGACACATCGACCAGGATGCGCTGGCGGAACTTGAGCTTCTGCAGGTCGTCGATATTGGCGCGCAGGGTCTGCTCGGAGTAGGAGCCGGCGTCCACATAATCGAAGAAGGGCTTGGGCACGCGGCGCTTGTGAATGAGCCGCAGGTCCTCGATGCAGGTAATGTTCTTCATGGACGCACCCTCGTTGAACTTTTTGTTCCCTCGATCATTGATCATGGTTGCGGCGTGCGCAAGCAGCCGCCTCATGGGGAGAGCGTCATGACCACGAAAAAGGCCGATCGGGAAGCTGTCAAAAAGGCTGAAGCCGAAAAGCGCAAGCTGGACGAGGAGTTGAACGAGGCGCTGGAGGACACCTTCCCGGCCTCCGATCCGGTCAAGCTGACCCAGCCTGATCCGCACCCGGAGCCGGAATCCGGGGAATAGCGCCCGGAGCCCGCCGGTCCGTGCCGGAACACGGGCCATTCCCGGGCGTTGATCCTGCGAACCGACGCAGGAGCAGATCATGGCCGACGCCGAGACCAAGTCGAAGAGCGACCACAAGCCCAAGGTCCATAAGCCCGGGGACGACCACAAGCCCAAGGACCCGGAGAAGCGGAAGCTGGACGATGCCCTGGACAGGGGACTGGAAGAATCGTTTCCGGGGTCGGACCCGGTGAATGTGACCCAGCCGCCGCCCTCGAAGCACGACCAGGACATCAAGCGGAAGCGCTAGTCGCTTTTTGCTATTATAAATCAAATGGATATCCGCCGCCGCCCGCATGGGCGGCGGTAATGATTCATCATATTTTTTGAAGGATCGCGGGCCGGGAAGGTTCTATAAGCTTCTCCAAATATAGATCGGGGACTTCGCCAGCACCGACGCCGTCTGGCGTCCGGGCCATTGACTGGCAGCGGTGACTGGCAGCGGGGACATTCATGGTTCGCAAATATTTCGGCACCGACGGCATTCGCGGCCGCGCCAATGGTCTGATCACGCCGGAACTGGCTCTCAAGGTCGGGCAGGCGGCGGGGCTCGTGTTCCAGCGCGGCGAGCACCGCCATCGCGTGGTGATCGGCAAGGACACCCGCCTGTCCGGTTACATGATCGAGAACGCCATGGTGGCGGGCTTCACCTCGGTCGGCATGGACGTGCTGCTGCTCGGCCCGATGCCGACGCCGGCGGTGGCGATGCTGACCAAATCCATGCGCGCCGATCTCGGCGTCATGATCTCCGCCTCCCACAATCTGTTCGACGACAACGGCATCAAGCTGTTCGGTCCGGCCGGATTCAAGCTGTCCGACGAGGTGGAGAACCAGATCGAGCAACTGCTCGACGACAATCTCGACAAGCGGCTGGCTCCGAGCGCGAGCCTCGGCCGCGCCCGCCGCATCGACGGCGTGCACGACCGCTACATCGAATTCGCCAAGCGCACGCTGCCGCGCGACCTCAGCCTCGATGGCCTGCGCGTGGTGGTCGATTGCGCCAACGGCGCGGCCTACAAGGTGGTGCCGGAAGCGCTGTGGGAGCTGGGCGCGGACGTCATCGCCATCGGCGTCGAGCCGGACGGATTCAACATCAACAAGGAATGCGGTTCGACCTCGCCGGAGGCGCTGGCGCGCAAGGTGCGCGAGATGCGCGCTGATGTCGGCATCGCGCTCGATGGCGACGCCGACCGGGTCATCGTCGTCGACGAGCGCGGCCATGTGGTCGACGGCGACCAGTTGCTGGCGGTGATCGCGCAGAGCTGGAACGAGGACGGGCGGCTGGCGAAGCCGGGCCTCGTCGCCACCGTGATGTCCAATCTCGGGCTCGAGCGCTTCCTGAAAGAGCAGGGCATCGAACTGCTGCGCACGCCGGTGGGCGACCGCTACGTGCTCGAACAGATGCTGAAGGGCGGCTACAATCTCGGCGGCGAGCCGTCCGGCCACATCATCATGTCGGACTTCACCACCACGGGAGACGGCTTCGTCGCGGCGCTGCAGGTGCTGGCGGTGGTGCAGCGGCTCGGCCGCCCGGTCTCGGAAGTGTGCCACCGTTTCGAGCCGCTGCCCCAGATCCTCAAGAACGTGCGTTACCGCGCCGGCAAGCCGCTGGACAATCCCGGCGTGAAGACGGCCATTCAGGATGCCGAGCAGCGCCTCAACGGCAGCGGCCGGCTCCTGATCCGTCCCTCGGGCACCGAGCCGGTGATCCGGGTGATGGGCGAGGGCGACGACCGCGACCTGGTCGAGGAAGCGGTGGACATGATCGTCTCCGCGCTGGGCACGGCGTCGGCCGCGGCCTGATCGTTGCGCATCGCTGCCATCGTCAAAAGGTGGTGGCCGAAGGCTCGCCGGACTCGTATTTAGGCGCATCCTGAAAGGCGTGCGCCTTGTGGGCGTCTGTTCGTGCGCTCCGTTGTCGGCGCGCGTCGATGCCAATTGCCGGAAAGCCGCCGTGAACAAGCCCGTCATCCTGTCCGAAGATACGCTGGTCGCTCCGATCGTGGTCGATGCGCCGCAGCCGGCGCCGGTGCAGGGCGGCCCGGCCTTCCGGATCATCGCGGCGATCAGCGTGTCCCATCTGCTCAACGACCTGATGCAGTCGCTGATCCAGTCGATCTATCCGATCCTGAAGGTGAACTACGCGCTGGACTTCACCCAGATCGGCCTGATCACGCTGGCATTCATGTTCACGTCGTCGCTGCTGCAGCCGTTCGTGGGCGCCTACACCGACAAGCATCCGAAACCGTTCTCGCTGGCCACCGGCATGGGCTTCACCCTGGTCGGCCTCGTCCTGCTCGGCTTCGCCCATCACTACTGGACCATCCTGTGCGCGGCGGCGCTGGTGGGCACGGGATCGGCGATCTTCCATCCGGAGGCGTCGCGCATCGCGCGGATGGCGTCGGGCGGCCGCTTCGGTATGGCGCAATCGACCTTTCAGGTCGGCGGCAATTTCGGCACCGCGGTCGGCCCGCTGCTGGCGGCGGCGATCATCGTGCCGCTCGGGCAGCCGAGCATCGCACTGTTCTCGGTGTTCGCGGCGGCGGCGATCGCGATCCTGGTTTACGTCGGCCGCTGGTACAGGCCGCGCGTCGGCCAGCGCAAGACCGCGATGGCGGTCGCCGGCAACGACCGCTCGTCGGCGCGCACCATTGTCGCGCTGGTGGTGCTGATGGTGCTGCTGTTCTCCAAGACGTTCTACACCGCGAGCATCGGCAGCTATTACACCTTCTTCCTGATCCAGAAGTTCGGCGTCACGACGCAGGCGGCGCAGTTCTATCTGTTCCTGTTCCTCGCCGCGAGCGCGGTGGGCGTGTTCTTCGGCGGACCGCTCGGTGATCGCTTCGGCCGTAAATACGTGATCTGGTTCTCGATCCTCGGCGCGCTGCCGTTCACGCTGATGCTGCCGCACGCCAACCTGTTCTGGAGCGCGGTGCTGAGCGTCCTGATCGGTTTCATCATCTCGTCGGCGATGCCGGCGGTGATCGTCTACGCGCAGGAACTGATGCCGCATCGCCTCGGCATGATCTCGGGGCTGTTCTACGGCATGGGCTTCGGTTTCGGCGGCATCGGTGCGGCCGTTCTCGGCCAGGTCGCCGACTGGAAGGGCATCGAGTTCGTCTATCAGGTCTGCGCCTTCCTGCCGGCCATCGGCCTGCTGGCGGTGTTCCTGCCGCAGATCAAGCGCCACAGGCTCTGACGCTCCGCCTCCCGGCATAGCTGTCGTCGTCATGCCCGGACTTGTTCCGGGCATGACGTCATCGGGCCAGCGGGGATAACGCACGGCGGCCTCTATTGCGTCAGCAGCGCTGACCGATTCATCACCCCATCGTCAGGATTTGCGGCTGTGCGTCTCGTCTGTTGAGGGGTGTTAATCGGTTCGCTTAATCCGTCTTAAAATTCACGGTTAAGAATTAGGGTTAAGAGCGCTTTAAGAATTCGGTGCCACTGTCCGTCCACGAGTTTTGGCGTGGGGCGTCTGTCTGTCCCACCGGACGAAAGGACCGGACAATGCGTACTCTGAAAACCGCTCTTGCCGCGGGCGCGGCCTCATTCATGGCGACGGCTGCTGTCGCGGCCGACCTTCCCATGCCGCCACCCTACATGCCGCCGCCGATCGTGGATTTCGGCGGATGGTATCTGCGCGGCGATATCGGCTTCAGCAATCAGCGCGTCAAGGATATCCACTACGGCCGCGAGTCGGCCTATACGCCGCTGACGTCGTTCGATCAGCAGTCGTCGTTCAACTCCGCGGGCATCTTCGGCCTCGGCGTCGGCTACCAGTTCAACAACTGGTTCCGCGCCGACCTCATCGGCCAGTATCGCGGCAATTCGAATTTCACCGCCGTCGACCGCTTCACCGGCAACGCCAGCGGCTCGCCCTATAGCGGGCAGGATAACTACAACGGCTCGAAGTCCGAATGGCTGGTGATGGTCAACGGCTATGTCGATCTCGGCACGTGGTGGGGCGTGACCCCGTTCATCGGCGCGGGCGTCGGCACCGCTCAGGTGAAGATTTCCGGCTTCACCGACACCGGCATCAACACGATTCCGTTCTCCACCACCAGCTATGCCAGCGCGCCCTCCGATTCGCGGTGGAATTTCGCATGGGCTGCTCACGCGGGTCTGGCCTACCGGGTCAATCCGGCCCTCACGCTCGAACTGGCCTACACCTATCTCAACATGGGTGACGGACAGACCGGCGTGCTGACGGCCTATGACGGGGCCACGACGGGCAACGTCTTCAAGTTCAAGGACATCACCTCGCACGATATCAAGTTCGGCATGCGCTGGGCGATCGATCCGATGCCGGCCTATCTGCCGCCGCCGCCGCTCGTCACCAAGGGCTGATCCGGTTTTCTTCTGTCTTCTTCAAACAAACTTCAGCGGCGCGGATTTTTTCCGCGCCGTTTTCTTTTGCGCGAACACCGCTACGACAACGATTGATTAAGGTTAACGCGGCATCATCAAACACGGTTAAGAGTTGATGACGGAGTTCTGTGATGCGTCGGTTGATGATGGCGGCGGCGATGATTGCGGTGGCGCAGGGTGCGCAAGCCGCCGACCTTCCCGATTTCAGCGATCTTCCTGTGTTGCGCGGCAGCTATCAGGACGGCATCGCTCCGCGCTGGCAGGGCTTCTATGTCGGCGGGCAGGCGGCCTACGGTTCGTCCGATCACAATTTCAACAATGCGACGCAGGACATCGCCGCGCAGCAGCTTGCGCTCACCACCGTCGAGCAGGTGCTGGGGGTGTCGACCTGGCCGGTGATCGGGGGCAAGATTTCGCACCAGAACAGCGCCTTCGGCGCCTTCGCGGGCTACAATACCCAGTGGGATGACGTCGTGATCGGTCTCGACGCCAGCTACATGCATGGCAATTTCGGCGCGGCCGCCGCTGGCAGCATGGCCCGGCAGCGGACCGTCGATGACGTCAACTACACCGCCGACGCCAGGTCGTCGGCCTCGATCAACTATACCGACGTTCTCACGCTCCGTGGCCGCGCCGGCTATGCGATCGGCAGCTTCCTGCCCTATGCCTTTGGCGGCGTCGCCCTCGGGCTGGCGGACAGCATCCGCACCAGCACCATCAGAAGCACCGGCACCTATGTCGGCACCGGCACGCCGACCATTACCGACTACGATGTGACCTACAACACCACCGAGGCCAAGCGCGGCCGCCTGATGACGGGATACACCTTCGGCGTCGGCGCAGAGGCGATGCTGTTCGGCAATCTGTTCGCGCGCGGTGAAT
This sequence comes from Bradyrhizobiaceae bacterium, assembly GCA_020544565.1. Classification (GTDB taxonomy): domain Bacteria; phylum Pseudomonadota; class Alphaproteobacteria; order Rhizobiales; family Xanthobacteraceae; genus Afipia. The sequence goes on along the minus strand of CP078014.1, from coordinate 2,515,802 downwards.
TCGAGTACGTCCGCTTCAGCGGCCCGATCGACACCAACATCAATACCGTGCGCGGCGGCCTCGGCTACAAGTTCTGAGGTCCTGCAGGCTGGGGCATTTCCAATTTTGGCGGCAACAGGCTGATCTGCCATAGCCGGGCCTGATACCGGGCCCCGGCCATGGTGGCGGCGCGATTTTCGCGGCAAAGTTTGCGATTTTCGCAAAAGTCGCTACGACAGGTAGTGTATTTGCTACCTGTCGTAGCGACTTCGCTATTCGGATTTCCAATGTCCCACAATACCTTCGGCCATCTGTTCCGCGTGACCACCTTCGGCGAGAGCCATGGCGTCGCGCTCGGCTGCGTGGTCGATGGCTGCCCGCCGCTCATTCCGCTCACCGTGGAGGAGATTCAGCGCGATCTCGATCGCCGCCGTCCCGGGCAGTCGCGGTTCACCACCCAGCGCCAGGAGCCCGATCAGGTGAAAATCCTGTCCGGGGTGATGGAGCATGACGGCCGGCAGGTGACGACCGGCACGCCGATCGCGCTGTTGATCGAGAACACCGACCAGCGCTCCAAGGACTATTCCGAGATCAAGGACAAGTTCCGCCCCGGCCACGCCGACTTCACCTATGAGGCGAAATACGGTCTGCGCGATTATCGCGGCGGCGGCCGCTCCTCGGCGCGCGAGACCGCGGCGCGGGTCGCGGCCGGCGCGGTGGCGCGCAAGGTCATTCCCGAGGTCACGGTGCGCGCCGCGCTGGTGCAGATGGGGCCGCACAAGATCGACCGCGCCAACTGGGACTGGGACGAGGTCGGCCGCAATCCGTTCTTCTGCCCGGACAAGGCCAGGGCCGAATTCTTCGCCGACTATCTCGACGACATCCGCAAGCGGGGATCGTCGATTGGCGCGGTGGTGGAAGTCGTGGCCGAAGGGGTGCCGGCGGGTTGGGGCGCGCCGATCTACGGCAAGCTCGACAGCGATCTGGCGTCGGCGCTGATGAGCATCAACGCGGTGAAGGGCGTCGAGATCGGCGCGGGCTTCGGCGCGGCGGAACTGCATGGCGAGGACAACGCCGACGAGATGCGCAGTTCTTCTCCAAATACGGGGAATGACGGCCCGACCTTTCTCTCCAATCACGCCGGCGGCATTCTCGGCGGCATCTCCACCGGGCAGGCGGTGGTGGCGCGGTTCGCGGTCAAGCCGACCTCGTCGATCCTGACCCCGCGTCGCACCATCGATCGCAGTGGCGCAGACACCGACATCCTCACCAAGGGCCGCCACGATCCCTGCGTCGGCATCCGCGCGGTGCCGGTGGGGGAAGCGATGATGGCCTGCGTGCTGGCCGATCACTTCCTGCGCCATCGCGGCCAGACCGGCGGCTGAGAGGTTCGCGCCGCCAGTATCGCCCGCCGCCATTGACCGGGCGGCGCAGGGGGGTAAAACCCGGGATCGATCCCCGCCCGCGAAGTAGCTGATGGCGTCCTCCGGATATTTCCTCGAAGCTCCGCAACGTCTGAGGGCGCTGGTCCGCGCCCGCGAATCCAGCCTGATCGTCATCGCCGCGGTGATCGGCGTCATGTCCGGCCTGTTCGTCGCGGCCATGAGCGCGGCGGTCGAGCTGATGCATGCGGGGCTGTTCGATATTCCGCTCGGGGCGCGGCTGTCCGGCCTCAACAAGGTCGATCCGGTGCGGGCGATCGCGGTGCCGGCGCTGGGCGGGCTCGTGCTCGGCCTTGCGCTGCTGGCGCTGCTGCGGTGGCGGCCGGGGCGGGAGATCGACCCGATCGAGGCCAACGCCCTGCACGGCGGCCACATGTCGTTTCGCGGCAGCGTCATCGTGGCGCTGCAGACCATCTGGTCGAGCGGCGTCGGCGGCTCGGTCGGACTCGAGGCGGGCTATACCCAGCTCAGCAGCGGCGTGGCGTCGTCGCTCGGCCGTGCCTTTCATCTGCGGCGCGCCGACCAGCGCGTCATGGTCGGCTGCGGCGCGGCGGCGGCGATCGCGGGCGCGTTCAGCGCGCCGCTGGCCGGCGCGTTCTACGCCTTCGAGCTGGTGCTCGGCGGCTATACGCCGGCGAGCCTCGCGCCCATCGGCGTCGCCGCGATCACCGGCTATGCCGTTACCCACGCCTTCGCGCCGCTGTCGCTCGGGATCAGCATCCGTCCGGTGGGGGAGGTGCTGGGTCAGGATCTGGCGATCGCCGCGGTGCTCGGCCTCGCCGCCGCGCTGACCGGCATCGCCATCATGCGCGGGGTGGCGATGTTCGACACCCTGCTGGCAAAGGCGCGGCTGTGGACGCCGCTGCGGCCCATGCTCGGCGGCCTGCTGGTCGGGCTGATGGCGCTGATCACGCCGCAGGTGCTGGCCTCCGGGCACGGGGCGCTGTACCTCAACAGCCTGATCGCGATGCCGGTCGGCCTGATGGCGTCCGTGTTCCTGCTCAAGGCGCTGGCCTCGATCGCCTCGCTGGGCTCCGGTTTTCGCGGCGGCCTGTTCTTCGCGTCGCTGCTGCTCGGCTCGCTCGGCGGCCATCTGTTCGCGGCCGGTTTGTCGGCGGTGCTGCCGGGCGTCAGCCTCGATCCCGGCGTCTACGCGGTGATCGGCATGAGCGCGCTGTCGGCCTCGATCATCGGCGGTCCGCTGACCATGTCCTTCATCGCGCTCGAAGCCACCGGCAATCTGTGGCTGACCACGGCGGTGCTGGTGGCGGTGATCGTGTCGATGCAGGTGACGCGCGAGCTGTTCGGCTACTCCTTCGCCACCTGGCGCTTCCATCTGCGCGGCGAGACCATCCGCAGCGCCGCCGATGTCGGCTGGATCCGCGATCTCACGGTGCGGCGGATGATGCGCGCCGACGTCGGCACGGTGGCCGCCGAGACCTCGATCGCGGATTTCCGTCACGCCCACCCGCTGGGATCGAGGACCCAGGTGGTCGCGGTCGATGCCGAGGGGCGCTATGCCGGCATCGTGTTCGTCGCCGAGGCCCATGGCCTCAAGGACAGCCAGGCCGCCAGCGTCCGCGACATCCTGCATGCCCGCACGGTCACGCTGTTGCCCGACATGAATGTGCGTCAGGCGGTGGCGGCGTTCGATGCCGCCGAAGCGGAATCGCTGGCGGTGGTCGATTCCCCCGACAGCGGCCGGGTGATCGGTCTTCTCACCGAGGCGCACGCGCTGCGCCGCTATGCCGAGGAATCCGACAAGCACCGCCGCAGCATACTGGGCGAGACCTGAGCGCGGCGCCCGCCGTCGCCGCGCTGCCGGCGCGCTGTGCACAGATGCGTGTGGGGCCGTGGTTCCCGCTTCCGGCCCGCCGGCCGCCGTGCCACCATGACAGTCTCAACCACGGGAGGGGTCGCCATGCGCTGGTGTGTCTCGATCGGGATGGTGGCTGTGGCCTGCGCACTGGCGGGCGGCGATGTGCCGAGCCTTGTCGCGCCGAGCCTTGCCGCGCCGGGCGCGCAGCCGCCGACGGCGATCGCCGACGAAGAGGCGCGCGTCGATGTCGAACTGATCCTCGCCGTGGACGTGTCCTATTCCATGGATATGGAGGAACTGGCGCTGCAGCGCGAGGGCTATGCCGGCGCCATCACCTCGCGCGAATTCCTGCTGGCGCTCAAGACCGGCCCCACCGGCAAGGTCGCGGTGACCTATTTCGAATGGGCCTCCGCCGCCGACCAGAAGATCGTGGTGCCGTGGCGTGTCATCGACGGTCCGGAATCCGCCGGCGCGGTGGCGGAGGAGATCCTGAAAGCGCCGCTGCGCCGCGCCTCGCGCACCTCGATCTCCGGCGCGATCAATTTCGCCATGCCGCTGTTCGAAGCCAACGCCTATCGCGGCCTGCGCCGCGTCATCGATGTATCCGGCGACGGCCCCAACAACAACGGCGAGCCGGTGACGGTGGCGCGCGACGCCGCGCTGGCCCGCGGCATCACCATCAACGGCCTGCCGATCATGGCCAAGCAGACCCACTACGCCACCATGGATATCGAGAACCTCGATTTCTACTACGAGGACTGCGTCATCGGCGGCGCCGGGTCGTTCGTGGTGCCGATCAAGACCCGCGAGAAATTCAAGGAGGCGATCCGCACCAAGCTCGTCATGGAGGTGGCCCATCGCGCGCCGGAGCTGCGGGTCGAGCCCGCCGCCGCGCGCGAGCCGCGGGTGTCGTGCACCATCGGCGAGAAGATGTGGCAGGAGCGCTGGGGGCGGTGAAGTGTTTCTGACAGATTTCGAGATGACCGGTTGATGTTTCCACTTATCCGGTCGTCATCACCGGGCTTGTCCCGGTGATCCACGCCTTCCTAGATTTGAGCTAGGGCAGGTTTCATGTTGATGGAACAGATATTCCGTCGTGGCCGGGCATAGCCCGTGGAAGACGACGTGAACGCCCTTAAAGAGAGAGGCGTGCGGTGAGGGGCTCTCAATTTATCGATAGATTCTACGCCCTCACCCGCCGCGCCATAGCGCGTCACAGACGCGCGTGAACGCGCTGATGGCGCGTCGACCTCTCCCCACGGGAGAGGTGAAGACCTCTCGCGGTGAGATACAATTCCACTCGAAACGGAAACGCTCTATCGCCTGAACCGGGCCACGATCTCCACATGCGGGGTGTGGCGGAACTGGTCCACCGGCGTGACGGTGTCCAGCCTGAATCCGGCGTCGATCAGGATGCGGGCGTCGCGGGCGAAGGTCGCCACATTGCACGATATCGCCACCACACGCGCGATGCGGCTCGCCGCCAGTTGCTGCGATTGCGCCTGCGCGCCCTGGCGCGGCGGATCAAACACCACGCAGTCGTAGTCGCGCAGTTCCTGCGCCACCAGCGGGCGGCGGAACAGGTCGCGCGCCGTGGCCGCAAGCGGCTTCAGCCCCTGCGCCAGTTTCACCGCCTGCTGCAGGGCGGCGATGGCGGCAGCGTCGCTGTCGAAGGCGGAGACCTTCACGGTTTGCGCCAGCCGCAGCGCGAACGGCCCGAAGCCGCAGAACAGGTCGGCCACGTGCTTGGCGCCCTTGGCGCGGGTGATGGCCAGCGCCGCCAGCGTTTCCTCGCCGAGCGCGGTCGGCTGCATGAACGATCCCGGCGGCAGCGTCAGCCGCGCCTTGCCGATTTCGATCACCGGCGGCCTGCGCTGGATGACGAGTTCGCCATGGCGCGTCAGCCGCGCCAGATCGTGGGTCTCGGCGAGGGCTGACAGCGCCGCGAGCATCGCGGTATCGAGGGGGCCGGTGCCGCGCACGTCGACGTCGAGGCCGTTCGCTGCCGCGGTGATCTGGATGTCGAGCGGCTTCTTCACCGACGCCAGCCGCTCGGCGATGGCGTTGGCCGCTTCGAGCGCGCCATGCATGGCGGGATCGAGGATCGGGCAATGGTCGATGGCGATGATCTCGCGGCGCCCGGCGGCGGCGAAGCCGACCCGCAGGATGCCCTGCGCACTGAGCCGCGCATGCAGCGTCATGCGGCGGCGGCCGGCGCCGTGGGCGTCGATCAGGTCATCGACCTCGCCATCGATCCCGGCATGGCGCAGCGTGTCGATGACCAGCCGGCGTTTCCAGTTGCGATAGGCATCGTCCTGCCAGTGCTGGATGGCGCAGCCGCCGCAGGTGCCGAAATGCGGGCAGAACGGATCGATGCGCTCCGGGCTAGGCGCGATCACATGGGCGAGTGTGCGTCGGTCCGGATGGCCGGGCACGGGCAGCACCTCCACGGTCTCGCCGCCGAGCGCATAGGGCACATAGATGCTCGCGCCATTCGACAGCGCGACGCCGTCGCCGAAATGGCCGACATGATCGATGGTGAGGCGTTCGGTCATGGCGTGTCAGCAGGTGCTTGCCGGATAGGAATTGTCATTACCGTGCATGGTCATCAATTCGGTGGTCGATTGGAAGTTTTTGTTCAGGGTAGACAATGACCGCGATGCGCTCCCTCTCCCCGTTGGGGAGAGGGTTGGGGTGAGGGGCGCTGGATGTATCAAGTGAAATCCGAACCCCCTCACCCGGCTCGCTTTGCTCGCCGACCTCTCCCCGTCGGGGAGAGGTGAGGGGAGCATCGCTGGCGAACTGATCATCGAATTAACGATCATGGACAGCAATGACGATGACGACGTGGTGGTCCGCGGTGCCCATGCTAGCCGCGCCGCGCGCCGAGGAAGAATTCGGCGTTGCCGTCGCCGCCGGCGATGGACGAGGGGAACACCTCGATTTCGGTGCAGCCGAGGTCCGCGGCGAAGGCGGCGATGTCGTCGCAGACCGCCTTGTGAACCGCGGCGTCGCGGATGATGCCTTTCTTCGAATGTTTGCGGTCGGCCTCGAACTGCGGCTTGATCAGTGCCAAGAGATGCATCGGCGCGGCGGCGAGCGGCAGCACCGCGGGCAGCACCAGCTTCAGCGAGATGAAGGAGACGTCGATCACCACCACGTCAGGCCGGATCTCCAGCCGCTTGCCGGCGAGCGAGCGGATATCGGTGCCTTCCATCGAGACGATGCGGGAATTGCCGCGCAGGCTCGGATGCAACTGGTCGTGGCCGACATCGATGGCGTAGACGAGGCTCGCGCCGTTGGCGAGCAGCACCTCGGTGAAGCCGCCGGTGGAGGCGCCGACATCGACGCAGACATGGTCCTCGATGGCAATGGGATAGTGCTCCAGCGCGCCGGCGAGCTTGACGCCGCCGCGCGACACCCATGGATGCGCCGGCTCGGCGACGATCTCGGCATCGGCGGGAAGCGTGTCTGACGGCTTCAGCACCGGCTTGCCGTTGGCGCTGACGCCGCCCGCGGCGATGGCTGCCTGGGCGCGGGCGCGGCTTTCGAACAGCCCGCGTTCGACGAGAAGGATATCGGCGCGCTTGCGTGTGGTCATGAGTTCAATCCGCTGGCGTTGTCCCGGACGCGATGCGACGCGCAGCGTTGCGTCGCAGAGCCGGGACCGTCTCAAACATCGTCCTCGTTACGGCCCCGGCTCGGCGCGGTGATGAAGATCGATCAAGCCGGCTTCACCGTCTCCGTGGCCATGTCGCGGCCGAGCGCCTCGAACACCTTGGCGACGATGCCGTTGGCGTCGAGCCTGGCCTGCTCGTACATCTTCGCCGGGGTGTCGTGATCGAGGAACGCGTCGGGCAGCACCATGGTGCGCACCCGCAGGCCCTTGTCCAGCGCGCCGTGATCGGCCAGCGCCTGCAGCACATGGGTGCCGAAGCCGCCGATGGAGCCTTCCTCGATGGTGATCAGCGCCTCGTTGTCGCGGGCGAGCCGCAGGATCATGTCGAGATCGAGCGGCTTCATGAACCGCGCGTCGGCGACTGTGGTTGAGATGCCGAAACCGTCGAGGGCGTCGGCGGCCTTGAGGCATTCGCCGAGTCGCGCGCCGAACGACAGCAGCGCCACGCGGGTGCCGTCCTTGCCGCCGTCGCGCATAATGCGACCCTTGCCGATCGGCAGCGGCACGCCGATTTCAGGCATCTCGACGCCGCGGCCTTCGCCGCGCGGGTAGCGCAGCGCGCTCGGCGCGTCGTCGATCGCCGCCTGGGTCGCCACCATGTGAACGAGATCGGCCTCGTCCGCGGCCGCCATGATGACGAAGCCGGGCAGGCAGCCGAGATAGACGTTGTCGAACGATCCGGCATGGGTCGCGCCGTCGGCGCCGACGAGGCCGGCGCGGTCGAGGGCGAAGCGCACCGGTAGATGCTGGATGGCGACGTCGTGCACCACCTGATCGTAGCCGCGCTGCAGGAAGGTGGAATAGATCGCCACGAACGGCTTGAAGCCCTCGGTGGCGAGGCCGGCGGCGAAGGTCACCGCGTGCTGTTCGGCGATGCCGACGTCGAAGGTGCGCTTCGGGAACGATTTCTCGAAGATGTCGACGCCGGTGCCGGACGGCATCGCCGCGGTGATGGCGACGATCCGGTCGTCCTTCTCGGCTTCCCTGACGAGGCTCTGTCCGAACACGCTGGTGTAGGACGGCGCATTCGATTTCGCCTTGGCCTGCTTGCCGGTGATGACGTCGAACTTGACCACGCCGTGATATTTGTCGGCGGAGGCTTCGGCGGGAGCGTAGCCCTTGCCCTTCTGCGTCACCACGTGAACGAGGATCGGCCCTTTCTCGGCGTCGCGCACATTGGTCAGCACCGGCAGCAGGTGATCGAGGTTGTGGCCGTCGATGGGGCCGACATAGAAGAAGCCCATCTCCTCGAACAGCGTGCCGCCGGTCACCATGCCGCGGGCATATTCCTCGGCGCGCAGCGCACGCTCCTCGAAGAATTTCGGCAGCTTGTGGGCGAGGTTCTTCAGCGCCTCGCGCGCTGATCCATAGGTCTGGCCCGACAAAAGCCGCGCCAGATAGGCCGACATCGCGCCGACCGGCGGCGCGATCGACATGTCGTTGTCGTTGAGGATGACGATCAGGCGCGAATGCAGCGCGCCGGCGTTGTTCATGGCTTCATAGGCCATGCCGGCAGACATCGAGCCGTCGCCGATCACGGCGATGACGTTGTTGTCGCGGCCGGTGAGGTCGCGCGCCACCGCCATGCCGAGGCCGGCGGAGATCGAGGTCGAGGAATGCGCCGCGCCGAACGGGTCGTATTCGCTCTCCGAACGCTTGGTGAAACCCGAGAGCCCGTTGCCCATGCGCAGGGTGCGGATGCGGTCGCGGCGGCCGGTGAGGATCTTGTGCGGATAGGCCTGATGGCCGACGTCCCAGATGATGCGGTCGGCCGGGGTGTTGAACACGTAATGCAGCGCGGTGGTGAGTTCGACCACGCCGAGGCCCGCGCCGAGATGACCGCCGGTGACGGAGACGGCGTCGATGGTCTCCTGCCGCAGCTCGTCGGCGAACTGGCGCAACTGCTCGGGCTTGAGCTTGCGCAGCAGGTCCGGCGTCGGCGCGGAATCGAGAAGGGGCGTCTTGCTGGTGGGTGACACGGGACGTTATCCGCAATGTAAGGTGATGGAATGGCAGGAGAGCGTGGGAGCCGCGGCTCCGGCGCTGCAAGCAGCCAGGCGCGCGCCCCAGGCGACGCGTCGTGACTTATACCAATTCCAAAACAATGCCAATCGGCGCGGCGCACGGCTGTCCGGCGCCGGGGCCGGCACAACATCGGGGCAGGACCGGCCACCGACGTGACGGCGAGGGGAACCCCGCGGCGCGCGCCCGCATCTACTGCACGTCGAGCGGCTCGGTGCCGACGGCCTGTCCCGATGCGTCGGTGGTGATCCTGTCGACGCGGGCCTCGGCCTGGCGCAGCAGATCCTCGCAGCGCCGTTTCAGGCTTTCGCCGCGCTCGTAGATCGCCACCGATTCCTCCAGCGGCACCTTGCCGTCCTCGAGGCGCTTGACGATGGATTCCAGCTCCTCGATGGCGCGCTCGAAGGACAGGGTCGTGACGTCGGCGTGGGCGGTTGGGGCCATGATCAGGTTCCTGACATCCGGAAGCGTTGCGGACGGAAGCGTTGGTGCGAATCTGGACGCGCTTTGCGGGCGCAATGTGGCGGCAATGTAGCGCGTTCGGAGGTCCGCGTCAGTTGTCCATCAGCGCGGCGACATGCACGGCGACGGAATCGCGCAGGCCCTGCAGGTCGTAGCCGCCTTCGAGCACGGAGACGATGCGGCCCTGCGCGGTGGCGTCGGCCACCTCCATCAGCTTGCGCGTCACCCACAGATAGTCGTCCTCGCGCAGTTCGAGGCCGCCGAGCGGATCGCGCCAATGGGCGTCGAAGCCGGCGGAGATCACGATCAGGTCCGGCGAGAAGTGCTGGAGCCGCGGCAGGATCGCGAAGTCGAACGCCTCGCGGAATTCGCGGCTGCCGTTGCCCTCGTGCAGCGGCGCGTTGACGATGGTGTCGTTGTCGCCGCGCTCCTGGATGGCGCCGGTGCCGGGAAACAGCGGCATCTGGTGGGTCGAGGCGTACATCACGCGGCGGTCGGCCCAGAAAATCTCCTGGGTGCCGTTGCCGTGATGGACGTCGAAATCCACCACCGCGACGCGCTCGGCGCCGTAGCGCCGCTGGGCGTAGCGCGCGGCGATGGCGGCGCTGTCGAAGAAGCAGAAGCCCATCGGTCGCATGCTTTCGGCGTGGTGGCCGGGCGGGCGGGTGCCGACGAAGGCATTGGTGCGGGGATTGGTCATCACCGCGTCGACGGCGGCGACCGCGCCGCCGGTGGCGCGCAGCGCCGCCTCCAGCGTGCCCGGCGACATCGCAGTGTCGCCGTCGAGATAGATCATCCCTTCGGTCGGCGCGATGGCGCGGATCTCGTCGATATATTCGTTGGTGTGGCACAGCGCGACCACATCGAGATCGGCGATCGGCGCCTCGTGGCGCACCAGCGTATCGAACCTCTCGTGCGACAACCCCTGCTCGATCGCCCGCAACCGGTCCGGTCGCTCGGGGTGCCCCGGCGGGGTCAGGTGATTGAGGCCGGCGGAGTGGTGATAATAGAGCGTGGTCATTCTGGCGTGTCTTCCCGGTCGCGGAGGAAAAGAGGGCTCAGGCTTTCTTCTTGCGCGCGAAGAACGCGGCGAAGGCGTTGCGCGCCTCGTCGGATTTCAGGCGCTCGCCGAACAGCTGCGATTCCTCGTCGATCCGGCGCAGCACGTCCCCGCGCGCCGGCCGGAGCAGCTTGCGCGTCAGCGCCACCGCTCCCGGCGGCAGTGCGCCGATCTCGCGCGCCACCTTGAGCGCCTCGACCTCGGTGTGGCCGGGCGCCACCACCGCGTTGACGAAACCGGCCTCGCGCGCTTCGTCCGCGTTCACCGTGCGGCCCATCACCAGCATGGCGAAGGCGCGCTGCAGGCCCATGGTGCGCGGCGCGAGCAGGCTGGAGGCGGCTTCCGGCACGAGGCCGAGATGGATGAACGGCGTCGAGAACGTTGCGGTGGTCGAGGCCAGCACGTAGTCGCAGTGAAACAGCATGGTGGTGCCGACCCCGACGGCGATGCCGTCCACCGCGCCGATCAGCGGCTTCTCGTTATGGGCGAGCGCCTTGAGGAATTGCGTGGCGGCCATCGGCCGGGCGTCGTCGCTGCCGGCGGCGTTGGCGCGGGCGAAGTCCTCGAGGTCGTTGCCGGCGGTGAACACGCCGGAGCCGCCGGAGATCACGATGCTGCGGATGGCCGGGTTGGTCTGCGCCGAGGTGATCGCCTCGGCCATCGTGATGTACATGCTCTGCGTCAGCGCGTTCTTCTTGTCCGGCCGGCGCATGGTGATGATGCGGGCGGCGGTGTCATCGGTGACGATCACGTGGTCGGTCATGAATGGGTCCTGGCGGTTGGCGGGCGTGTGCGGGCGGGTCCTGGCCTGCGGGGTGCTGGCGCGGGTGATGGGTTCATCCTACATCATGGGACGGACCGACAGGAATGGCCATCTCGATCCCGCCACGGCCTGAAAGGGGATATCGTCATGCAGCTTACCGGCATCCATCATCTGACCGCGATTTCGGCCCATGCCCGCGACAATCTGGCATTTTATACCGGTGTGCTCGGCCTGCGGCTGGTGAAAAAGACCGTCAACCAGGACGATGTCAGCGCCTACCACCTGTTCTACGCCGACGGCAAGGCGAGCCCCGGCACCGATCTGACCTTCTTCGACTGGCCGGCGGCGCGCGAGCAGCGCGGCACCCGCAGCGTGTCGCGCACCGGGTTGCGGGTCGGCGGCGAGAAGGCGCTGGGCTTCTGGCAGGACCGCCTGCTGCGGCTCGGCGTCCACGCCGGCAAGGTGACCGAGGTCGACGGCCGGCTGACGCTGCCGTTCGAGGATGCGGAAGGCCAGCGGCTGGTGCTGGTGGACGATGGCGGCCACGGCGAGGCGCATCCGTGGGAGAAAAGCCCGGTGCCGGCCGAGCACCAGATCCGCGGCCTCGGCCCGATCGTGCTCAACGTGCCGGACCTCGCGCGCACCGCGCGGGTGCTGACCGGCGTGATGAACATGCAGCGCGTGCGCGACTACGCCTCGCCCGACGGCGAGCATCGCATCGATGTGTTCAGCATGGGCGAGGGCGGCGTCGGCGCGGAGCTGCACGTGCTCGAACAGAAGGATCTGCCGGCGGCGCGCCAGGGCGCGGGCGGCGTGCATCATGTCGCCTTCCGCACGCCGGACGAGACGCAGTATCACGCCTGGACGGCGCGGCTTGCGGAGTTCGGCATCCATTCCAGCGGCGAGATCGACCGCTTCTATTTCCGCAGCCTGTATTTCCGCGAACCCAACGGCATCCTGTTCGAGATCGCCACCGATGGCCCGGGCTTCGCCACCGACGAGCCGATGGAGAAACTGGGCGAGAAGCTGGCGCTGCCGCCGTTCCTCGAACCGCGCCGCCGCGAGATCGAGGCCGGACTCAAGCCGCTGGGGTGAGGGGGAGGGTGCCCGACCACCGGCTTCCTTCCGTCATTGCGAGCGGAGCGAAGCAATCCACATCATCGGCGCAGTGAAAGCGGACTGGATTGCTTCGTCGCAAGGGCTCCTCGCAATGACGCCACCTCACCCTGCCGAAACATTTCGTGATGGGGACCGCGATCCCCGCCGCGAAAACCTCTCTTAAGGTGATCGCATCCCGCCCCACGGTGAGGGGCGTGTCGCGATCGTCACGAGACGCGGGGCGGGATGCGGTGGCCGCGATCGGTGTGCGATCGCCGTGACGCGCGCGGACCTTCTGTCTCCGGACAGATCGCGCACCGGGCGGCGATGACGACGACACCGTTCGCGGACGGCCCAAGGCGTGTCATCCCGGCGCATCGGCTTCGCGCCAAGGGGCAGGACGACGCCGTCGCGTCTCGCACAGAGGGCGATGGACGAGTCCGTCAGTCCACATAACGGTGGTGTACCCAGCATCGGCCACCGGGGGTGTCTCACGCAGCAAGCCGTTCCAACCATTGCGTGCGGAACGCCGGATGCCTCCGGCGTGACCGTGGCGACGACACTCGTGTGCTTGTTTTCATTGCGCACGAGGCTGCGGATGCGTCGCGCATCCGGCGTTCCGCGCGCCCTCATCAGAGGGAGGAACGGACGAGAGCTTCGGGCGCCCCCGCGCCGTCACAACAACAGGGGCGATGGCGCGTGCCTGCAACACGGCGCGTCGTCATCGAGGCTGTTTGACAGTCGAATCGGAAACGCGCCACGCGTCATTGCGAGCCCACGGGTCAGCGCAGAGCGCTGCCCGATGACAGGCTACGCGAAGCAATCCATCGCCGGCTGCAATCGGCAAAGGAAGCAATCCATCGCTGACTGCAAAAGGATGGATTGCTTCGTCGCTCGCGCTCCTCGCAATGACGGCGCACTACCCCACAATGTCGTCCCCGCGGAGGCGGGGACCCATCACCACCGAACCTTGTGGTGACAACGGAAGGCGTTGTCACGCGCTCGCGACAACATCGATGACTCGGGGAGTCTGGGTCCCCGCCTCCGCGGGGACGACCTGGGGTGAGATCGCGCAGAATATCTACGTCGCGCGCGCGGCAGCGGTGCGGAAAAGGACCGCACACGTCATCCCGACAGCCGGTCAACCCGTCAACACCGTGTCCGCGCCGGTGACGGCGGTGGCGCTGTCCATGATGGTGCGCTCCAGCGCGCCGGACTGCACCGTGACGTTCTCGGCGAAGAAACGCGCCAGGGTGACGTAGCGTTGCGGATCGCCTTGCACTGCGCCGTCGCCGCGCGCGGCCAGCGCCTCGTTGGCGAGCGAGCAGCCGCCGAGCGTGGTGGAGAACAGCCGCAGATAGGGCGTCGCGCCCGCCAGCGCTTCGGCCGGAGAGGTCGCGATCTTCTCCAGCAGCCACTTGCTGGCGCGTTCCACCGAGGTGACAGCGTCGCGCAGCTTCTCGGCCGTGGTGCCGAAGGCGGGATTGTTGGACGCCTCGACCTTCTTGACGATGGTGTTGAGTTCGCCGAGCAGGTCCCACACCGCCTCGCCGTCGCCCATCTGCAGCTTGCGCATCAGGAGGTCGTTGGCCTGAATGCCGTTGGTGCCCTCGTAGATGGTGAGAATGCGGGCGTCGCGGATGTATTGCGCCGCGCCGGTTTCCTCCATGAAGCCCATGCCGCCATGGACCTGCACGCCGATGCCGGCGACCTCGTTGCCGATGTCGGTGGAGAACGCCTTCGCCATCGGCGTCAGCAGCGCCCCGCGCGCCGCCGCCTTGGCGCGCACGGCGGGATCGCTGGCGCGGTGCGACACGTCGATGGCGACGGCGGTGGCGTAGCAGATGGTGCGGGCGGCGGCGGTGAGGCCGCGCATCAGCATCAGGTTCCGCTTCACGTCGGGGAACATGATGATGGGGTCGGAGCCGTCGCCCTTGTGGCCCAGCGCCTTGCCCTGCTTGCGCTCCTGCGCATAGGCCAGCGCGCGCTGATAGGCGCGGTCGGCGAGGCCGACGCCCTGCAGGCCGACGCCGAGGCGCGCCTGGTTCATCATGGTGAACATCGCGGCCATGCCGCCGTTCTCCTTGCCGACGACATAGGCCACCGCGCCGCCCTTGTCGCCCATGGTCATGGTGCAGGTGGGGGAGGCGTGGATGCCGAGCTTGTGCTCGACGCCGCTGGCGTAAATGTCGTTGCGCGCGCCGAGCGAGCCGTCGGCGTTGACGAGATATTTCGGCGCGAGGAACAGGGTGATGCCCTTGGTGCCGGCGGGTGCGCCGGGCAGGCGGGCGAGAATGAAATGAACGATGTTGTCGCTCATGTCGTGGTCGCCATAGGTGATGAAGATCTTGCTGCCGAACAGGCGATAGCTGCCGTCGGCCTGCTTCTCGGCGCGGGTGCGCAGCGCGCCGACATCGGTGCCGGCCTGCGGCTCGGTGAGCTGCATGGTGCCGGGCCATTCGCCGGAGATCAGCTTGGCGAGATAGATCTTCTTCAGCTCTTCGCTACCGTGGGCGTGGAGCGCATCGATGGCGCTGAGGGTCAGCAGCGGGCACAGGCCGAAGGCGAGGTTGGCGGCGCTCCAGATCTCGTTGACGGCGGAATGCACCGCCAGCGGCAGGCCCTGGCCGCCGAACTCCTCGGCGCCCGAGACCGCATTCCAGCCGCCCTCGCACCAGCGCTTGTAGGCATCGGGCCAGCCGGTGGCGGTGACGACGCCCTTGTCGGTGAGCTTGATGCCCTCGCGGTCGCCGCTCTGGTTGAGCGGTTCGAGTACGTCGGTGGCGAACTTGCCGGCTTCCTCCAGCACCGCGGCGGAGAACTCGGCCTCGTAGCCGCTATAATGTCCGGCCTCGATGGCGGCCAGAAGGCCCGCGCCGTGATTGAGGGAGAGGAGCATGTCGTCGATCGGCGCGCGGTAGGTCATGGCATGATCTCGCTGTTCGGGCAGGGGGCCGTGGCGCCGCGCCATCCCGCCGGGACATCGGGTTTCCGGGCGGGGCGGCAGACGCCGGCCTGTTCATAGCAAGCCGTCGGGCTAAGGCAATTGTCCTCGCGCCGCCGGCTCTTGTCGGGGCCATCGGCGCATCCTGTCTTCCCATGAAAAGCCACGGTCCTCAACCGTTGCAGGGGAATTCGGGGACAAGGAACGGACCGATCATGGACGGGGCAGGGGATGCGGGCGGAGGGTGCCGGGGATGTCGTCCGGACAATCGTCGCGAGCCCGTGGGGTGCGCGGGCTGCGGTGCCGCGATTTTGCCGGGGAATTCGGGGTGAATCCCGCGGGCTCCCGCGCCGTTTTCCCGGAAACCGGGTTTCCCCTTTGGCGCAAAATGCTCTAAGACCTCCGCGGCCACGGTGAATCGGCGCGGCTTGCGGCTTCCCGCCGCAACGATGCCGCCACCGTATGGCCGGGCGGACAGCCGATGGCGCACGAGACCCGATCTTCGTCGCGCTCTGCCCGGCACCGTTGGGGCGTCGCCAAGTGGTAAGGCAGGGGATTTTGATTCCCCCATGCGGAGGTTCGAATCCTCCCGCCCCAGCCAGTTGATTTTATTTATCTATTTGGCGTTCCGCAGGGTCTCGTTCTGAACACGTTTTCCCTGCTCGTTCTGAACGGATGTTGACTGAGCGTTCGCAAGCTTGTGCGCGTGACGCTTCCGCGTCGCCGACAACGCGCGCTTGTCGATGCTTTCGCTAAGCATTTGGCTCAGGTCGGCAAACAACGCCGCCGCGAGCCGGAGCATAGGAAGAAATTGGAATTGGAGGCCGCGTGACCGCCCGCATCGTTACCAACTACCCTGACCCAATCAACAGGCAGGGCAATCGACTACGAGGCAGTGAAGCGATACGCATGCCCACGATCCATGTATCGCGATTATTGATCTCACCGACAGCCGCATACCGTGGCAAGATCGGGAGATTATCGATGGCGCGTGCGGGCGGTTATATGATTTCAAAAGCCGGAATGGGCAGCGAAGCTAAGACTTGAGTGCAGTGCTGAGAGGTTGCGAGAGTACGCCCTCGATGGACCTCTATCGATCCATCGGCGGGGTGCGTTTTTCGTCGGGGTTTGGATTCGGTACCTCATCTGGCAATTTTCGATCTGGCGGCTCCTTCACATCAGGAGCGGGTTTCGGCGGCGGCATCGGGATAGGGTCTTCTGGTCGACCTGGTTCGGGTTGCATATTGGGCCTCCACGTCCGGTAAGTAGAGAAAAGCGCGCCTTAGCGCGCAGCTATTGGGCAGCGTCGTGAAATGAAGCTCGGCGGGTCGCGCCGAGCTTATGTTCAAAATCCGATCCAAGCGCTTCCATAGTAGTCGGAGACTTGACGTGCACGCTGGCGATCTTCCCAGTCCCATCGATCGCTGTATTTAGGTGCACCCTCGAGCTGTTTTTCGGTAATGGCGACCCGGTAAGCAACCCCATCTGTCATCGCGATGATGCAGTGCTGACGGCCCTTCCATTCCCGCACCAAGAGAGCGCCGGTTCGCGGGCTACCGAGCCTAGCTTATGTTGACATGGATCAACATAGCCTATCTGGCCGAGCATACATATGGATCATTCATGGCATGATGGCCAATGCGCAGACCACAAACCTCGTCTTGCAAAAGTGCTCCCTATGGTTCGGTGATGATCGCGGGGAATTTTCGCCAGGCGATCGAAGGGATGTTCACCTTGCTGTCTGGCCAGCGCGGTTTGCGCCGTCGTCCCTGTATCTTCGCAGGACTATGCGTCACGTTCGGCATCGGAGCGGCGACGGGCGCTTTCGCAACGAAATATACTCCGGACTTCGCTCTCGCTTTCCCTGTGGTGGCGCTGATGATGGTGTTGTGTTTCGGAGCGACAAGATTCGACGAGGAGCGCCAATGACATGTCGCTCCATTCAGTGGTCAAGCCAGGCTCGTGTTTTCCTCTGCTGGGTTGCCTTGCCGGTGCAACCCTTGACGTGGATCAAGAGAGCGGAGAAGCGGGATGGCAGATGTTGACCAGCTTCCACTTTCGATGTGTCTTTCAGAGGAAAACATCATGAAAAAGCTTGGCGTTTGCGTCGCCTTGATCGGCTTGGCTGTTGGCGCAATCAGCAACAGTACACCCGCCCGGGCTGAAACTGGGAGGGTTGAAATCCTCTTTACCAAAGGTGGATTCGTCGTCGGAGTCGGGAGCGGCGAAGGCGTGCTGACGCTTCGGGGCAAGCATTATCCACTCACCGTATCGGGCATGAACATCGGCTTCACGATCGGAGCATCAGCGAACAGGCTTGTCGGTCGTGCGCTCAATCTCAAGGGGCCAACCTCGATTGAGGGAACATACACCGCTGTTGGAGCTGGTGGGGCTGCTATCGCCGGCGCGGGAGGTGTCCAGTTGCGCAATCGCCAGGGCGTCATCCTTCAACTGAGCGGGCCCAAGGTCGGCGCCGAAATATCGGCTGCGGTCGGAGGCCTTAGGCTGCATTTGAAGTAGGGGCGCACGCGCCGGGTCGCGCTGTCAATCTGGACGATCTGCTCGGTAGCGCGATTCCTCGCAAGGACGTCTGGATTAAATAGCGGTCTTTACCGGAATGCTGACGGTGCCTGATCCTGTTTCGCATGAGCTGCTTGTACGGGATTGAGCGGAGCAAGTGCACGATGCAATTCAGGCGCGCCTGCGCTTGTCCTCCGAGCGAATGATGTGTCACGGAGCATGCTTAGTGTTCATGGCCTCAAGCATGCGATCCTGCGCCTTCAAATAATTGCTTCACGCTTGATCTTTTGCGCTGGGATGTCGGCTGCCATCTCGCTATTTCAGCGTTTCAAGTCGATTGCGGTTGACCGCTTTCATTCTCCCCACGTAATCGTGATGGCAATATCTCCCGGCATGCCTCCCGGGTATTCGATGATCTGGTAGCCGATCCGATAGCCTCGCGGCTTCAGGTAGTCGGCCCAAAGCTGATATATTTCTTTTGGAATTCCCGTCAGCGTGTTCTCCCAACCGGCTTCCTGTTGATTGATCGCGCGGCCCTTGTCGGTGCACAGCGTATTGGGGAATCGATAGACTTGAACTTCCGTCAATCCGTTTCGCACTGCCCGCTGAATGACAGTAGACGCGAGTTGGATCTTTTCGGTTTCGCTCTTGCCGGACGGACGACTGAGGCGGTCGATCAGCGCCTGCTTCTCGGCTTCAACAGCGGCGGCAAGGCGGGCATATTCGTCTGCCTTTTCGGCTTCCTTGAGAGCGGCTTCCTTGCGAATCTGCATGGCATCGGGGATGAGGTCATCAATACTGGCAGGCATGGCGGATGGCTCCAGGATGGTTGCCGTTTCTAGCGCTGACGCTAAGCTAGACGCGGCCGAACCTGTTCCGTTGATCCAAATCAAGCAAACTGCATTGCGGAAAGATACCATAGAGACGGGTATCTGCGGGTGGCTTGGATTTTGTTTGGGAGAAAATGTTGAGCGAACAGATTCACCCGCAGCTTCATCCACTGGCTCCGGATCATCTCCCCTTCTTTCTTGCTCCGGGGGAGGGGACCGATGTCCTGATGGTGGTGATGGGCATCTTTCTGGTCGCCATCGTGGTCTGGGTCGGCACGCTCTATCTGAAGTTGCACAGCTTGCCGGAGCGGATGGCGCACAAGTCGGAAAAGCTGCAGTTCGAGATCGTGGCGATCCTGGGTTTGCTGGCGCTGTTTACGCACATTCACTTGTTCTGGGTCGCGGCCCTGTTGCTTGCGATGATCGATCTGCCTGATTTCGGCACGCCGTTACGCAGCATCGCGGGATCTGTCGAGAAGATCGCGGATGTCAGATCAGCGGGTGCCGAGGGCGGGTCTGAAGCCGGCTCGCCTCCGGCTCCTCATGCGGCTGAATCTCCAGAGAACACAAGTTCGAACGCTGCAAAGGCGGAAGCGAGCGACCATGTTTGAGCTCATCCTCTGTTCTCTTGTGACGATCCTGCCGGATTATCTCTATCGTCGCTATGGCCAGAACAAACGGCTCGGCAAGGAGATTACATTCTATTCGGTCTGGTATGAACTCAGGTGGGGCATCGTTGCATGTCTGATGCTGACCGTTTCCCTGATCACGATGATTTTCTATTTTCATCCCTCGACGACCACATCGACGTTGTTCTTCCGAACGATCCCGATTCTGCCGGAGGGGTCGGGCCGTGTTGCCGAGGTCAATGTCGGGTTCAGCGCGTCGGTTAAGAAGGGGGACGTGCTCTTCAGGCTGGATAGCTCGAGGCAGGAAGCTGCTCTTGAAACCGCCAAGCGCAAGATCGCCGAAATTGACGCCGCACTGGTGGCTGCCGAAGCGGACGTCGTCAAGGCCGAGGCGCAGATCCAGGAGGCAAAAGCCGCATATCAGCAGGCCAGGGATGAACTCGACGTCAAGAGCGATTTGCAGCGCCGCAATCCCGGCATCGTTGCGCAACGTGACATTGAGAAACTTCAGGTGGCAGTCGATCAGCGGCAGGCCGGAATTGATGCCGCGTCGGCAGCCAAGCAGACGTTCGTTCTGCGCATTTCAACTTTGCTGCCGGCAGAACGGGCCAGCGCCGAAGCGGTGTTGGCGCAGGCGAAGGTGGATCTGGACAAGACCATTGTCCGCGCCGGGGTCGATGGGCGGGTGGAGCAGTTTCTCCTTCGCGTCGGTGATATCGTCAATCAACTGATGCGGCCGGCAGGTATTCTCATTCCCGATGGTGCGGGTCAGAGAGCCCTGCAGGCGGGCTTCGGGCAAATCGAGGCCCAGGTGATGAGAAAAGGCATGGTTGCGGAAGCGGTCTGCATTTCGAAGCCCTGGGTGGTTATTCCGATGGTCGTGACGTCCGTGCAGGACTACATCGCGGCGGGGCAGATTCGTGGCGGGGAGCAACTGGTCGAGGCGCAGAATGTTACGCGCCCGGGTACGATACTGGTGCACCTGGAGCCGTTGTATGAAGGCGGCCTCGAAGGCGTCACCGCAGGCAGCAATTGCATCGTGAATGCCTACACCAGCAATCACGATGAAATCGTTGCGAAAGAAACCGGCTCGGCGCGCAGAGCGATGCTGCACGTTATCGACGCCGTTGGTCTTGTTCACGCTTTGCTGTTGCGAATCCAGGCGCTGCTGATGCCAATCAAGACGTTGGTGCTGAGCGGCCACTGATAGAGGTATCCGATGAGCGTGTCTCGAATCCTGCTCCTCTCCGCGGCTGTTCTGTCAGGGGCTGTCCTGCTGTCGCCGCAGCCGGCGAATGCGTTTGATCTCACCGGCGCGTGGGCTACAAGCGCTAACCAATGCACCAAGGTCTTCGCCCGCAAGGGCCGTACGAACCGGTTGGGGTTTACGAGATTTCCCGGCGTGTACGGCGGCGGATTTATCGCCGAGGCCGATCGCCTGAGAGGAAAGTTCGAGAATTGTCAGATCAAGTCGCGGAAGGACGGCGAGCGGACGATCAATCTGGTCGTTGCCTGCGCCAACGGCATCATGCTTTCGAAGGTTCAGTTTTTCCTGAAGATCATCGATGACAATACTATTTCCAGACAGTTCCCCGGGATCGAGGGCATGGAAGTCGAATATCATCGGTGCCAGATTTAGAGGATGAACAACCGATTTGGGAGCATTCATCCCGGATCAATGGATGCCGTGGTGCACGGAGCCGGACGGTCTCGGTCGGCGGCCTCGCATAAACTCTCCCGATTTGCACGATCGCAGTGTCGGTCGCGCGCCGCGATTTCTTCCTCACGATTTCCTTGATCTTTATCAACGAACGATCTTGTTTGCGACCGAAGCTTGCAGCGGTGAAGCCCAAAGGAGGGTGCGATGTTTCGCTGCGGCAAGAATCTTATTACGCTCGCGATGGTGGTCGCGATCCCGGTCGCCGTTTCGGCTCAGACAGCGGACAAGCTGCCCGCTTCGAGTAGCCCTACACAACCAGCGAGCCAATCCTTGCCCGGTGCTGAGCTGTTGAAGCCAGAGCAGCTCGAGGCGCTGGTTGCGCCGATCGCGCTCTATCCTGACGAATTGCTGGCGAATATCCTGGCTGCGTCGACCTATCCGTTGGAGGTCGTCCAAGCCGACCGCTGGCTCAAGGCGCATAAATCCTTGAAGGGCGACGAACTGAAAAAGGAAGTCGAGAAGCAGTCGTGGGACAATAGCGTCAAGGCTCTCGTCAGCACCGCGGACGTCGTCGCGATGATGAGCGATAAAGTCGACTGGACCAAAAACCTGGGTGACGCGATGCTTGCCCAGCAGGCCGATGTCATGGATGCAATTCAGCGCCTGCGTTCCAAAGCCTATGACAATAAAAAGCTGGTCACGACCAAGCAGCAAAAGGTCAGTGTCAAGACGCAGGAAAACAAGCAGGCGATCGTCATCGAATCGGCTGATCCGAATACGATCTACGTGCCTTACTACGATCCGGCGACGGTGTATGGAGCATGGCCATATGAGGCATATCCTCCTTATTATTTCGGCTATCCGCCTTATATCGGCGCCGGCGTGATTGCCGCCGGTCTTGCCTTTGGCGCGGGCTGGGCGATCGGGCGCTGGGGCAATTACTGGGGTGGCGGTGTCAACTGGGGCAATCGGAATGTTTACGTCGACCATCACAAGATCAACAACATCGGAAACAACTGGCAGCACAATCCGGAGCACCGCCAGGGCGTGCGATACAACAACAAGGACGTTCAGCAGCGCTTCGGCAACAACAACCAGAAGGCCGGTGTCTCCGACCGGATGGATTTCCGCGGTCGCGATGGCCAGCAGGTGATCCGTCCGGGGCAGGATCGGCCCGGCGCTGCCGACCGAGCCGGTGATCGCGCAGGGGACCGTGGCGCTGACCGTGCGGGCAACCGTGATCGAGCCGCCAGCGATCGCGGCAACCGTCCCGCAACGGCGGATCGTGGCAAGAACAGTGGCAATCGTGCCAAGGCCGGCAACACCGTAGCCAACCGTAGTAGCAGTGCGGCGCGCGGCAGCGGCAATCGTGGCGGCGCCATGAACGTTTCCTCAGGGAAGGCTGCTGGGGCGGCTTCGGCTCGCGGTCAGGCGAGTCTCGGGGGGCGAGGCGGAGGCGCGCCCAGTTTCTCCGGACATGGAGGCGGTAGTTTCCGCGGTGCGGGGGGTGGTGGTGGCTACCGTGGCGGCGGCGGAGGTGGTGGCTTCCGAGGCGGTGGCGGCGGCGGTGGTGGTCGCGGCGGCGGCGGTGGCGGACGGCGCTCCGATGCTGACCTGAAGCATGACGTGGTTCTACTTGGTCATCTCGCCAATGGTCTCGGCTACTATCGCTTCAGCTATCTCGGCAGCAGCAAGCAGTATGTCGGTGTTATCGCGCAGGAAGTGCAAAACCTGATGCCCGACGCCGTGACCCGCGGCCAAGATGGCTATCTTCGCGTCTACTACGAAAAGCTGGGATTGAAATTCCGCTCCTATACCAATTGGCTTGCTGACGGCGCCAAGATTCCGGCGCTCCGGGAGGTTCAGCCATGAACACGATCAAATTGATCCGTCGCGCGGCATCAGTGGGGCTTGGCACAGTCGTCGCCCTAACGTGGTTGGCTTCGGCGTCCCATGCCCAGCAGGCTTTTCGCTCGCCGGATGACGCCGCGACAGCCCTTGTCGCTGCGGTCAAGACCGGTGAGACGGATGCGATCCTGAAAGTTCTGGGCAAAGGTAGCGAAGATATCATCTGGTCCGGCGATGACGTTGCTGACGCCGAGATGCGCAACCGCTTTCTGTCTGCCTTCGATGCCAAGCACGCGATCAAGGTAGATGGCAACAAGAAGGCGACCCTTATCCTGGGCGCCGACGATTTTCCGTTCCCTATTCCTTTGGTGAACAACAAGGCCGGTTGGGAATTCGACCCTGCGGCCGGGCGGATCGAGATCCTGTATCGCCGCATCGGACGCAATGAGCTGGATGCAATTCAGACTTCCCTGGCTTTTGTGGATGCCGAAAACGAATATGCGGAGAAGGATCGCACGGGCGAGGGACCGGGTGTCTATGCGCAACGCATCGTCAGCAATCCCGGAACGAAGGACGGGCTGTTCTGGCGCGATGATCGCGACCCGAGTCCGCTTGGAGAGCTGGCGGCTCAGGCGGCGGCCGATGGATACAAGGTCCAGGAGCGGTCGGCCCCCTATCATGGGTACTATTTTCGAGTCCTGAAGGGACAAGGACCCGACGCGCCCGGCGGCGCCATGAACTACGTTGTCAAAGGAAAGATGATCGGAGGCTTCGCGCTGATCGCCTATCCTGCTGAGTACGGGAATTCCGGCGTCATGACTTTCCTCGTGAACCATGCGGGGACTGTCTACCAGAAGGACCTGGGGAAGCGGACGGAGAGCATCGCCAATCGCATATTCTTGTTCGATCCGGATCAGACTTGGAAGAAGGTCGATAAAGCGGCGCCGTAGAGCGGCTATTTCAGCGCAAGCGGATCTCGCATTGCTCCCTAAAGCGGGCAGTCCGATCCTGTCGCAGGCTGTCTCTGAACCGCACGGCGTGACCGCCTGCTGCGGGTGCGAGACGGGCTGGCTCCAGCGATCATTCCGACGCGTCACGGGATTGTCGTCGCAAGGAAGGGGGACGTCGCCGCTGCCTGGATGCGGCGACTAAATTTTACCGGTTCCTGTAACCGCAAGAGGTTCAGTTCTCGCCACCGGCACATTGGGCGATGAAATCAGCGCCTTCAACACTAGACATTGCGTAGTCTGGCAAATGGCACGGCGCATCGCGCAATCTCATTTGCATCCCAGGTCAAAAGCACGACGAAGGTGCATTAACGACGATGTGCGCGTCGCGTATCTCTTGTGTCCGGCATCTGCTGTTAGCGGCCCGACGGCTTAGACATATATTCTGAGTATCTTTTTATGGTCTCGGTCAGTTTACGTCTGGACGCAGAGAAGGGTGTTTCGGAACGGCGAACAGTAGCACCACGACTTCGCGGCGGTTGGTTGAAGACACGTGCCGCAATGACACGAGACTTCAATTCATGCTCTTCCACATTGGTAGCGAATCCGTTCTTCTCACGGTCGTTGGTGGCGTCAAAAAGCAGTAACGGCCGCGAGGGATCCAAGCACAGCATCGGAGACCATCTTTAGATCAAGTATCTCTGCATGGGGAAAACTTAATGTATGGGACGGGAAAGCCCCTATTAACGAGAACAAACTCCCTGATCCTGTCAGACATTTCCCTGCTGTTTTACATAGGGTATTCTGGTGAAAGCGCGTGCGAAATGGGCCTTTTTCACTAGTCGAGCCATCCCATTTGGCTCGCTTCAGACGATTTTCTCTGTAAAATTCCCTGTTAGCAGGGAATTCGCCGGGAGACAGGTACTATCAGTACTGCGCCGCCAGCTAGCCAGTGTGTGATTGAGAGAATAGTTTTATTAATTGCTGAAAAGGCCCGCCAATGATGGGCTTTTCATACGTCTTCATTCTCCTCAGCGACCGTTTTTCCCGCCAGCGCGCCTGCAATCGACGGAGTATTCTCCGGCCATCTCACAAAACATTCCCGTTTTCAGAGGAGTTGGGCCAGAGGCCGTTCGATCGCACGGGGTGCCGGCCTGAATGATCAGAAATTTCCGTTTCTACTACGCTCACTTTCAGTATCCCGAGAAGTTCGCTTCTGACCCGAAGCAGACATCCGCATGAAGTTGCCGTTGACTCTCTTCACCCGGATACGCTTACCCAAAATGGGCGGTCGTCGATCTACTCCGATTCGGATGAATCCGTTGGCATGATATGGATGGCATCTGCGCCGCGTCGAGGTGAACACGCCGACGGTGTCGTCGCCTGACCACCGCGACGATGGCTTCCAAACGATCACATCGGGTCAATCCCGATCTTTTTGATGATTGCAGCCCACTTTGCACTTTCAAATTCCATGAAAGCTTTCAACCCTTCCGGATTAAGTATGGACGGTTCGGCTCCCTGCTCCTCTAAGAGGGTGCGCACCTTCGGATCGTTCACCGCATCTACCATTGCGGCATAGAGCGTGTCGATCACGGCCTTGCTGGTGTTGGCGGGAGCCAGAAGTGCAAGCCAAGCAGCGCTTTCATAGCCTGGAAGACCGGCCTCGGCGGCCGTCGGAACGTCAGGCAGCGCAGCCATGCGCTTGTTGCTGGCCACTGCGAGCGCTCGCGCATCGCCATTTTTGATCAAGCCGATGACGTTCGGTAGGAGCTGGAAGCCGAGCGGGACTTGTCCGGCGATGAAGTCCGGCGTGTAGTTGGAAATGTTGCGGTAGGGAACGTGGGTGAGTTCGGTACGCGTAAGCTGCTCGAAGAAGGCGCCGGCCAGATGTTGCGACGAGCCCACGCCGACTGAGCCATAGTTCAGCTCCTTGGGATGCACCTTGGCGTAGTCGACCAACTCGCGAAGGGATTTCGGCGGAAGCTTCGAATTGATGACGACGACATTTGGCAGAGTAGCGAACAAGCCGATCGGCGCAAAATCCTTCAGCGGATCATAGCCGAGCTCCTTGAATAAGGATTTATTTGCTGCCAGCGGTCCCGAGGTGCTCATCAGCAGCGTGTAACCGTCCGGTGCGGCATGCACGGCTGCTGCAGTACCAATGTTGCCGCCGGCGCCGGGGCGGTTCTCGACTACGAACGTCTGACCGAGCGACGTGGCCATTCGGTTGAGTAGGATGCGTGTGATCACGTCGCTGGCGCTTCCGCCCGCAAAAGGCACGAGCACCTGGATCGGTCTGCTGGGATAGTCGCGACCCTGCGCGTCGGCAGAATGGAGTCTGGTGGTGGCGAGGACCGCACCTGCGCCCAACGTTAGAAGTGATCTGCGGTCGAGATGGAATCCATCTCCGTGTGGCTTTGCGCCTTGCGCGATTTTGCTGCAGCCGACCCTTGCCATCCTGGACTGAGCCTCCCGACTCGTTCTGCCGCGGCTCTGAATTATCCGGAATCTTCGGCTCAAGCGGGAGACAAGATGAAGCTGCGTGCCTGACGCTCATCCCGGAAAACGATTGCCGCGATCTTCTGCTGGGTCGAGAAAGTAGCTAGTCGGCGAATGGCGCAGCCATGCCGGCCTGTCTCAAAACTTGCCAACCCGTCTCATTTTCAGCTTCCCGGCCAGGTTGGAGCCAGCCTGTTCATCAGCGCCGTTATACGCTTTCTGTCGCGATACGCATTCGCAGCAAGCCCAGCGAATGCATGCGTGCGAAGCCGGGTGGCCCGGCAAATTGCCTGCATGAAGCGCAACGCCCTTCCAAGTCAGCCGCTGCATATTCGGCATGGATGTGTTGTTGTAGGTGCTGGAATATTGTTCTGCCCGCTTTTGGACCGCGCGGAGAGAGTTCGGGCTGTTAAATGAAATCTCCAGGCTGCAGGTCTTTGATCGCTGAGACACCGGACGCCGGAGCTGTGCGAGCGGGAATCAGGAATGAGCCTGCAGCGAGAGCCAATACAACGCGCCTGTGCGTCACCAGCATTGATGCCTTCATCCAAGCGCTCCGGGAATTTCCGTAATCGTGGTGGGCCATCAGCAGTTGGCGGCGAGGGACTTCTGTCGTGTGGTGTAGAAACGCGGATATGAGGCTTGATGCAGATGAACGAATAGCTATCAGCTCCTCATGTGCAGCCTCGCCGCCAATGAGTACCCGCCTTCAGAATGTCGTTTCCAAGCGGCGATCCCGCGCTTGATGTGAGAACGCAAACGATTTGCTTGTGGCGGCAGGCCAAGCTGCCAGGGCGCGTAGACGGCCGCGAAAACGGCTCGTACAGGCCCGTCCACGCCCGCAGCGTCTGCGCGTAGCATTCCTTGCGTTGCCGTGGGAGATCGTTTCGCCGCATCGCAGCAGCCAAGCGCACCGGATATTGCACCGCAATGGCGAAAATCGTCTTCATCTTGCGGTCATATCATCTCGCGGTCATATAGCGCCTTACATTGACTTGGAATTTCTCTAAACTAGGATTTGAGATAACGACTTGAGCGATTGAACGCTTGAGCGCCGAGGGATGCCGACTGCTCGCGAGAAACGTTTTTGCGGCTCCGCGGGCTGGAGGCAAGAAATTAGAGATCGATGAAACTGACAGACATCGCGCAGCCGAACTACTTTCACAAAGTGGTCGACTGCCAGTGGGCTTGCCCCGCCCATACGCCGGTTCCCGAATATATCCGCTTGATCGCCGCCGGCCGATATAGCGACGCTTACATGGTCAATTGGAAGTCGAACGTCTTCCCGGGAATTCTCGGGCGCACGTGCGACCGCCCCTGCGAGCCGGCTTGCCGGCGCGGGCGCGTGGAGGACGAGCCGGTCGCGATCTGCCGGCTCAAGCGCGTCGCCGCAGACCACAAGGAAGACATCCGCCATCGCCTGCCGTCGCGTGCGGCGACATCGAATGGCAAACGCATTGCTTTCATTGGCGGCGGCCCGGCCTCATTGACCGTGGCGCGCGACCTCGCCCCGCTCGGTTATGAGTGCACGGTCTTCGACCATGATCCGAAGGCCGGCGGCATGATGCGGACGCAGATACCGAAGTTCCGCCTGCCCGACAGTGTGGTCGACGAAGAGACCGGATATGTTCTCGGCCTCGGGGTCAATTTCATCGGCGGCAGGCGCATCGACAGCCTGAAGGCTATGCTCGCCGAAGGTTATGATGCAGTGTTCGTCGGCTCTGGCGCGCCGCGCGGCCGCGATCTGGACATTCCGGGCCGCACGGAAAGCGCGAACAACGTACACATTGGCATCGAATGGCTCTCCAACGTCTCGTTCGGCCATACGACGCAAATCGGCAAGCGTGTCGTCGTGCTCGGTGGCGGCAACACCGCGATGGACTGCTGCCGCACGGCGCGCCGCCTCGGCGGGGAGCGAGTAACTGTCGTCGTTCGCTCCGGCTTCGAAGAGATGAAGGCGTCTCCATGGGAGAAGGAAGATGCCCTGCACGAGGATATTCCGATCCTCAACTTCATGGTGCCGAAAGAATTCACCCACGCCAACGGCAAACTCACCGGCGTCGTCTTCGAGAAGGTGAAGGCGGAGCGCGACGAGAAGGGCCGCCGCAACCTGGTGCCGACCGGCGAGTCGGACCAGCATATCCCGTGCGACGACGTGCTCGTCGCGGTCGGCCAGGAGAATGCCTTCCCGTGGATCGAGCGCGATATCGGCATCGTGTTCGACAAGTGGAACATGCCGGTGATCGACGAGAAGACCATGCAATCGACCCGTCCCGGCGTGTTCTTCGGCGGCGACGCTGCCTTCGGGCCGAAGAACATCATCTGGGCTGTCGCGCACGGCCATGAAGCCGCGATCTCGATCCACAAGTACTGTCAGGACGAGGATATCGCGGTGCGGCCTGCGCCCGGCGTCATCATCGTGAGCCAGAAGATGGGCATTCACGAGTGGTCCTACGATAACGAGATCGCGCTCGACGAGCGCTACAAGGTGCCGCTGCGCGAGAAGGACATCGCGCTCAAGGATCTGCGCACCGAGGTCGAACTTGGCTACGATCCGGTCCTTGCACTGAAGGAAGCCGAGCGCTGCCTCAATTGCGACGTGCAGACGGTGTTCACCGGCGAGGTCTGCATCGAGTGCGATGCCTGCGTCGACATCTGCCCGATGGATTGCATCACCTTCACGGAGAACCGTGAGGAGCACGAATTGCGTCAGCATCTCAAGGCGCCCGCCAACAATCTCTCCCAGGACCTTTATGTCGCCGATAATCTCAAGACCGGCCGCGTGATGGTGAAGGACGAGGACATGTGCCTGCACTGTGGCCTCTGCGCCGAGCGTTGCCCGACCGGCGCGTGGGACATGCACAAATATCTCATCAGCATGACGCATGCGGGACATGCCTGCGGCGCAAGGGCTTGATCGTCATGACCATGACCAATCCGCAAATCAAGCCGCTCGTCAGCGTCAACGACTTCGTCGTCCGCTTCGCCAATGTCAACGGCTCGGGCTCGGCGAGTGCCAACGAGCTGTTTGCCCGCGCCGTGATGCGAATGGGCGTGCCGGTCGCGCCGCGCAACATCTTTCCGTCGAACATCCAGGGCCTGCCGACATGGTATGAGGTCCGCATCTCAGGCGACGGCTATCTCGGCGCGCGTGGCGGCGTCGACCTCATGGTCGCGATGAACCCGCAGACCTGGGACAAGGACGTCGCTTCGATCGAGCCGGGAGGTTACCTCCTCTACGACTCGACGAAACCGATGCCGGCCTCGAAATTCCGCCCTGACATCACGGTGATCGGTGTGCCGCTCACCGCCATCACCAATGCGGAGTACAAGGAGCCGCGCCAACGCCAGCTCTTCAAGAACATCATCTATATCGGCGCCCTTTCCGCGCTGCTCGACATGGACGTGTCGGCAATCGTCAAACTGCTCGGCGAGCAGTTCAAGGGCAAGGACAAGCTGATTGCGCCCAACGTGCATGCGCTGCACCTCGGTCGCGACTGGGCGCTGAAGAACCTGCGCTGCCCGATCGGCCTGACGGTGCAGAAGGCGGATGCGGTCGGCGACCGCATCTTCATCGAGGGCAACTCGGCGGTCGCGCTCGGCGCCGTCTATGGCGGCGCGACGGTGTGCGCGTGGTACCCCATTACGCCTTCGTCGTCGGTCGCCGAAGCCTTCACCAGCCATTGCCACCGCTTCCGCATGGACAAGGAAACCGGCGAGGCGAAATTCGCCATCGTGCAGGCCGAGGACGAGCTCGCTTCGATCGGCATGGTGATCGGCGCGGGATGGAACGGCGCGCGCGCCTTCACGGCCACCTCCGGCCCCGGCATCTCGCTGATGACGGAGTTCATCGGTCTCGCCTACTTCGCGGAAATTCCGTCCGTGCTGATCAACATCCAGCGCGCTGGCCCCTCCACTGGCATGCCGACGCGCACGCAGCAATGCGACCTGCTCTCCTGCGCCTACGCGTCGCACGGCGACACCAAGCACGTCCTGCTCTTCCCGAAGAACCCGACGGAGGCGTTCGAGTTTGGCGCGCGCGCTTTCGATCTCGCGGATCGTCTGCAGACGCCGATCTTCGTCATGCTCGATCTCGAGATCGGCATGAACCACCACCTCTCCGCGCCGCTGCAGTGGGACGACAGCCGCCAGTACGACCGCGGCAAGGTGATGACCGCTGCCGATCTGGAGGCCGGCAAGGACTTTGGCCGCTACCTGGACGTCGACGGCGACGGCATCCCATTCCGCACTTACCCTGGCACGCATCCGACCAAGGGCGCGTTCTTTACCCGCGGCACTTCGCGCGACCGTTACGCGCGCTATAGCGAGGAAGGTCCCGTCTACGTCGACAACGTGATGCGTCTGCTTCGCAAGTTCGAGACTGCGAAGAAACTCGTTCCGCCGCCGATCCGCCACCAAGCGAAGAAGCCGGCCAGGCATGGCGTCATCTATTTCGGCTCCACCGCGCCCGCGATGGACGAAGCGAGCCTTCGGCTCGAAGCCGAAGGCAAGCACCTCAACTCGCTACGCGTGCGCGGCTTCCCGTTCGCGCAGGACGTCACCGATTTCATCCTCGAACACGATTTCGTCTTCGTCGTCGAGCAGAATCGCGACGCGCAGCTTCGCATGATGCTGATCAACGAGCTCAATCTCGACCCGATGCGGCTCGTGCCAATCCTGCACTTCGACGGCACGCCGATCACAGCCCGCTTCATCGCCGGCGCGATTGGCAAGCACCTCGATACGCTGAACGTGAAACGCATGGGTGCGGCATGATGCAGCGATTCATGGTCTTTCGAGACGCGCCCTGCGGAATCGCTCATCAAATGAGAAAAACTGCTGGGTTTATCCGTCCTCATCCCGAGGAGGTCCGCAGGACCGTCTCGAAGGACAAGGACGGCCCGGAAGGACGTAGCCGATGACTTACCTGACCAAACCGAAATTCCACCACCCTGAATTGCCGAAGAACGATCTCGGTTACACGCACCGCGACTACGAGGGGAAGATCTCCACGCTCTGCGCGGGTTGCGGCCACGACTCGATCACCGGCGCGATCATCACGGCATGCTTCGAACTCGCCATCGAGCCGCATCGTGTAGCGAAAATTTCCGGCATCGGTTGCTCGTCGAAGACGCCGGATTACTTCCTCGGCCAGTCGCACGGCTTCAACTCCGTGCATGGCCGCATGCCGTCGGTGCTCACTGGGGCAAACCTCGCAAACCGCGATCTCATCTATCTCGGTGTCTCCGGCGATGGCGACTCGGCCTCCATCGGGTTCGGCCAGTTCGCCCACGCGATCCGGCGCGGCGTCAACATGACCTACATCGTCGAGAACAATGGCGTGTACGGTCTCACCAAGGGCCAGTTCTCCGCCACAGCCGACCGCGGATCGAAGTCTAAGAAGGGCGTGCTCAACTCCGACAACGCCATCGACCTCGTCGCCATCGCGCTGCAGCTCGGCGCGACATACGTCGCGCGCTCATTCTCTGGCGATAAGACGCAACTCGTCCCCTTGATCAAAGGCGCGATCGAGCATGAAGGCGTCGCCTTCATCGACGTGCTGTCGCCGTGCATCGCGTTCAACAATCATGCCGGCTCGACCAAAAGCTTCGACTACGTGCGCGAGCACAACATGGCGGTGAACCGTCTCGACTTCCTCACCGGCCGCGCGCCGATCACGGCCGACTATGCGCCCGGCACCGTCGAGGTTGTCGAGCAGCATGACGGCTCGAAACTGGTGCTGCGCAAGGTCGCGCCGAACTACGATCCGCACGACCGCGTCAAGGCGATGACCTATCTCCAGCAGAGCCACGCGGCGGGCGAGATCGTCACCGGGCTTCTGTACGTCGACAAGGAGCCGACGGACCTGCACGCCGCGCTCAACACCGTGAAGGCTCCGCTGAACACTCTCAACGCGAAGGAGCTTTGTCCTGGCTCCGACGCGCTGGCAAAATTCAACGCCAGCCTGCGGTAGTTTTCAGGCGTCATCTTCGAGATACGGCGCTTTGCGGCGTCACTCAGGGGCAGCACCGCTGCGGCGAAAGCATCGCCGATCTTTTTGTATCGAGTGTCGGCCAGCATGAAGCCGGACCGCGCGGACCGCACTCCGACTGATATGCCGGATCCGGGATGGTCTTGTCGCTGCCGCGCTGGCAATGGTCTCCGACCAAGACCGGTAACCTATTCGCTTCCCGGCCGATCAGCTGAGATCGGCAGAGAACATCAGGCGATTGTGGACGTAGTAGCACGTCGCGACCCGGACGGCGCCGATGCTGCTGCTCGCTTACACATCCAGCGCAACGGCCAGATGAGAATGTCGTTGCTCATGGATATCGATGAAACGACCGGAGTCCCCCTGGGGACCGATTTCTCGAACGAGGCGCGCGCGCGTGCCCCGAGTCTGACGTGCTGCTGGTCCAACTGGGCAACTGTGCGAAACGGACCAACCTTCAGGTGCGAAGCTATCGTTCCCTGGAAGGGACCGATAGCCCGAAACGACTGCGCTAGTTCAGGTCTTTAAACGGATCATCGCCTGCAGGATCTTCAGCGGGCGACTGGCGTAGGGCGGCTGAAACAGCCACTGGATCGGTGAAATCGGGCCTTGGTAGAAAATTGGGCGCAGCTTGGAAAACGTATTGAATCCTTCGCGAGCATGGTAGTGGCCCATGCCGCTGGCGCCAACGCCGCCAAACGGCAGGTCGTGCTGACCGACATGCAGAAGGGCTTCATTGACCGATACGCCGCCAGACATGACGTGCGAAATGTAGAAATCTCGCAGGCCGGCATCATGGGTAAATGGATAGATGGCGAGAGGCCGGTCATGCCGATTGATGTAAGCGGCGACTTCTTGCCGATTTTCGTAGGTTTTCACAGGGAGTATCGGGCCGAAGATCTCGCGTTGCATGAGCAGCATGTCGTCCGTCGGATCTAAGACGAGATGCGGCGGAAACTTGCGGAGCGTGGCATCGCAGTTCTGGTTTTCTGCAAGATTGACGAGGAGTGCGCCTTTGCGCTTTGCATCGTCCAGCGTCGCCTCCAGCCTGTCGAAGGCTCTGTCGTCGATGATGGACGTGTAGTCCGGACCATTGATGTTGGGAAAACGCGCAGCGAAGAGTTGGCGGCAGTGATCGACGAATGCGTTTTCACTGTTCTTTGGCAAAAAGACGTAGTCCACGTTCGTGCAGATTTGACCCGCATTGAACATTTTCACCCAAAGGATGCGCTCGGCCGCCGTTTTGATGGGAAAATCCGGTCCGACGATCGCCGGCGACTTGCCGCCCAGTTCGAGCGTGACCGGTGTGAGATTTCGCGCTGCATTTGCCATCACCGAACGGCCCGTTGCGCCGGATCCCGTGAACAGCAGGTGGTCGAAGGGCAATGAGGAGAATGCTGGCCCGCGACCGCCGCCGTCTTCAAAGAAAGCCAGCTTTTCGACGGGAAGGTAGCGAGGGGACAGGCGCGCGAGAAGCCGGGCGAGGGTCGGTGAATTTTCCGACATCTTCACCATCGCGCGGTTGCCGGCCGCAAAGATGGAGGCGAGCGGGCTGAAGCTGAGGTTAAGCGGGAAGTTCCAGGGTACGATCACGCCGACGACGCCGAGCGGTTGGGGAACGACGCGATTGCGTGCCAGAGGATAGCTCAGAAAATCCACGTGCCGGCGCTGGGGCCGCATCCATTTCTTCAAATTTTTGATCGCATCCGAAATCGTTTCGAGAACGACGAAATACTCGGCAAACAGCGTCTCGAACTCCGACCGGTTGCCGTAGTCCGCGTTGATCGCTGCGACCAGATCGTCCTTGTTGTCTTTCAGGAGCTGTGCGAGGGCCTTGAGATGGACGATGCGCTCTTGATAGGACGGTTCAGGCGCTGCGAGATAGGCCGCGCGCTGCGCGTCGAAGCAGGACTGGAATTCGGCGGGAATTGCCGATGTCCCTGCAGGCGTGGCGGGCGCATTCATGACGTGCTCCTCCTTTTGGGAACGTTCTTCTCATCCAGGCCCAAATAGCGGATCGCAGCCTTCCCGAGTTCGCCGGCTGTCCTTGGATCATCGATTTCCAGCGGCCCCGGCCGATTGATCAGAATGTTGTTCAGGGTTCCGAAAACAATTTGCATCGCGATCTGGACCCGAAGCTGCCACTCATCATCGCCTCGGTTCTGGAAGAATGGCTCAAGAGACCGCAAGGTCTCGCCAACGATCTGTCGCGCGAAATTCTGAAACGGACGCCATGCCTGGGGCCGCTCCAGCGTGCGGCGCAATTGCGCCCGCAACAGGCCTTGATTCCGCGCGAACGAGCGGACGGTCCAACCGATCACGCCGATGATGACATCTTCCGGGCCTCTCGCCGAGGCGTTTAATTCGGCCATCAGGCGCGCGAAGTCATCGCTGTACCGGCTGATCAGGCGTTGCATGACTTCATCGACGAAACGATCGCGACTTCCAAAGCGGAAATAGAGCGAGCCGATGGAGGAGCCGGCGGCGTCAGCAACGTCGCTGATGCTGAAATCGTCGATTCCTTTCTCCTCGATCAGTCTGCGGCCGACGTCGAGGAGCGCCTCCATGGTATCGCGACTACGTGCCTGTTCGGGCTTCCGAATTTCGCTTCGTTGTTGCTTCGGTCTTGCCGCCCGTTTCGCCATCACTGTGTCGTCCAGCTCGATTTCGGCCTGCCGCTACCGTAGCGCACCATGACCCAGAATTTCGAGATCAACTGGCTCTTGCTTTTCTAGAAATAGAATTCTAATTTCATTTATACAAGAGACCAATTCGAAAGCACCGGATAAAAAGCCGGGCCGGACCGGGTGGGGATGCGACACAGGAGGAGCGCCGATGGAACAGCGTGAATTCGATTATGTCATCGTCGGAGCCGGCTCAGCTGGCTGCGTGCTTGCTGCGCGTCTGACGGAAGATCCCGGCATCACAGTCTGCCTTATCGAAGCGGGAGGCCCGGATTCCAGCGTCCTCATCCACGCGCCGGCTGGCGTCGTCGCCATGGTGCCGACACGGATCAACAACTACGCCTACGAAACCGTGCCGCAGCCGGAGCTCAATGGCCGTAAGGGTTATCAGCCACGCGGCAAGACGCTCGGCGGCTCCAGTTCGATCAACGCCATGCTGTATGTGCGTGGAAACAGATGGGACTACGACCATTGGTGCGCGCTCGGAAATCCAGGCTGGGCCTATGAGGACGTGCTTCCGCTGTTCAAGCGGGCCGAAAACAACGAGCAGATCGAAAACGCCTTTCACGGCCAAGGCGGACCGCTGAACGTCACCTATCAACGTTACGAGAGCGATGTCAGCAAGTGCTTCATCGCGGCCGCTGCAATGAATGGTCTGAAACTCAACCCCGATTACAATGGCGCCGAGCAGGACGGTGCCTTCCTCTATCAGGTGACACACAGGAACGGCGAGCGCTGCAGTGCGGCCAAGGCGTATTTGACGCCGAATCTCTCTCGCTCGAATCTGGAGCTGCTCACCCATGCGACGACGACAAGAATACTCTTCAGCAACCGGCGTGCCGTCGGCGTAGCTTACGAACAGGGTGGTCAAGCCGGGCAGGTTCATGCCCGTCGCGAAGTCATTCTGTCGTCCGGAACCTTCGGTTCGCCGCAGATTCTGATGCTGTCCGGTATCGGTCCCGGCGAAGAGCTTCGCCGGCATGGAATAGAGGTCACCCACGAGATTGCCGGCGTCGGCGAAAACCTTCAGGACCATATCGACTATGTTCAGGGGTGGCGCACGCCAAGCAATAGCCAGACTGTTGGACTATCCGTTCGGGGAGGCGGACGCATCCTAAGCGGAATCAGGGAATGGCGGGCGCGAAGGTCTGGATTGCTGACCACGGCTTACGCGACAGCTGGCGCATTCCTCCGGTCACGTCCCGACATTCCTGCGCCGGATCTTCAACTTGTTTTCGTCCTGGCGCTGGCCGACGACCATGCCCGCAAGGTGCATCTGGGACATGGCATCTCCTGCCACGTGGACGTCCTGCGTCCCTTCAGCCGTGGAACGGTCAGGTTGACGAATGCCGATCCGCGCTCCGCGCCGCTGATCGATCCGCAGTTTCTTTCCGACGAGCGCGATCTCGCGCTTCTCATCAGGGGCGGACAGATTCAGCAGACGATCATGGAGTCCTCGCCCCTGAACGGGGTGCGGGGGAAGATGCTGTACCCGACCCGCGCTGACGATCCGGCCTCTATCGAGCGCGATATTCGTGCGCGAGCGGATACACAGTACCATCCGGTCGGTACCTGCAAGATGGGGCCGGACAACGATCCGACCGCGGTTGTCGATGCGCGCTTGCGTGTCAGGGGAATCGACGGCCTGCGGGTGGTCGACGCCTCCATCATGCCCACGCTCTGCGGCGGAAATACCAATGCGCCGACCATCATGATCGGTGAAAAAGCCGTCGATCTTATCCGCGAGGACGCGAAGGCAGCGGGCCTTGCGGCCTGATCACAAAACATCTCAGTAAAAAGGACCAGTGCCATGCCAGCCCGCACCGCCGTTGTCGTCGCTGTTGTCGCGGCCACCACCCTGGCCGCCTGCAAGCAGGATAGCCCGGCTGCCAGGGGCGTGCCTTCGGGTGATGTGACTGCCACCGTCCAGCAGGCCAACGCCGCCGTTGCCCAAGCGGCGGACTTGTCCGATCCGAAATCGTTTGAAGATGCTCGTCGCGGATTCATCGCCGCGCCGACCGGACAAATAAAGGATGCGAACGGAAACATCATCTGGGATTTCGATGCCTTTGCCTTCGTCAAGGGCGAAGCTCCGGCCACCGTCAATCCGAGTCTTTGGCGCCAGGCGTTGCTGAACAATCAGGTTGGCCTGTTCAAGGTCAGCGATCGAATCTATCAACTGCGCGGCTTCGATCTTGCCAACATGACGCTGATCGAGG
This sequence comes from Bradyrhizobiaceae bacterium, assembly GCA_020544565.1. GTDB lineage: Bacteria > Pseudomonadota > Alphaproteobacteria > Rhizobiales > Xanthobacteraceae > Afipia. The sequence continues at coordinate 2,478,703 of CP078014.1, read as the reverse complement.
GCGCGACCGGCTGGATTGTGATCGATACCCTCACATCCCGTGAGACTGCCGCTGCGGCCATCGCCTTTGCCCGTCAACATCTTGGCAACAAGCCGATCTCCGCTGTCATCTTTACCCACAGCCATGTCGATCATTTCGGTGGCGTGCTGGGGCTCGTGAGTGCCGAGGAGGCAAAGGCGCGCAACATCCCGATCGTCGCGCCCGTCGGCTTCATGGAAGAGGCGACCAGCGAAAATCTGATGGTCGGCGCGGCCATGATACGCCGCTCCCTGTTCATGTATGGCGATCAACTCGCACGCGACGCCAGGGGACTGGTCGACAACGGCCTCGGTAAGGCCGTCGCCTATGGCAATGTCGGAATCCTGCCGCCGACGGTCATTATCGACAAGCTTCAGCAGGACGTCGTGATCGATGGGCTGCGCTTCTCCTTCCACAACGTTCCGGGCAGCGAAGCGCCCGCCGAATTTGTCTTCGAGATTCCGGAGCTAAGGGCTTTCTGCGGCGCCGAGATGATGAGCCATACCTTGCACAACCTCTATACCTTACGCGGCGCCAAGGTCCGCGACGCGCTTAAATGGTCGGACTATCTCGACCAGTCGCTTGCCTGGACGGCCGAAAGCGATGTCGTATTCACGCAGCATCACTGGCCGGTCTGGGGCAAGGACAATATCCGCCAGTCGATCACCATGCAGCGCGATGCTTACAAGTATATTCACGACCAGACGGTGCGCATGCTGAATGCCGGTCTTACCGGACCGGAGATCGCCGACAAGCTCCGGATGCCTAAGAGCCTGCAGGACTATCTGAACGTCCGCGGTTACTACGGCACCGTGCGGCACAATGCCCGGGCTGTTTATCAGTTTTACATGGGCTGGTTCGACGCACACCCTTCCAATCTTGATGAATTGCCGCCGGTCGAAGCGGCGAAACATTACGTCGCCCTGGCCGGCGGCGTCGACAAAATCGTCGCCGACGCTCAAAAAGCTTTTGATGCCGGCGATTTTCGCTGGTCGGCGACCGTTCTCAAGCACGCGGTTTATGCCGAGCCGAACAATGCGGCCGCGAAGGAACTGCTTGCAAAAAGCTTCGAGCAAATGGGATTCATGGCCGAGTCCGGCTCCTGGCGCAATTTCTACCTGAACGGCGCCTTCGAACTGCGCAACGGCGCACCCACCAAGGTCAAATCGCTCGCCATGTTGATGGACATGCTGCAACAGACGCCGATCGAGCGCTTTCTCGAACGAATGGCTGCATCGATCGACGGAGGCAAGGCTGCCGATTCAGACCTCCGGATCAATCTGGTTTTCTCGGACCTCAACGAGAGCTACGTACTTTGGATCGAGCATGGCGTTCTGCATTTCAAGAAAGCGCCATCGGATCCCGAAGCCAATGCGACGCTCACGCTGACCAAGGCTTTCTTCCTGAAGATGATGACAGGCCAGGCGGGTGCCAGCGATCTCCTGCTGTCCAGCGACGTCAGCACCAGCGGAAGCCGAATTGATCTTGGCCGCTTTTTGCTGATGATCGAGAAAGCGCCGGGCAATTTCCCGATCGTGACGCGGTGAACGGTGTTCCGGTCGGTGTTTGAGACGAATGCCTCGCGGCGCTGGAATCGGTGCGGAGATATTCCTCCCGTAACATGGTGAAGCGTGGCAGCGGGCGGATCGTGTGGACATCCTCGGTCGCCGGGCTTCGCAATCGTCGACCGGCCGCGCTACAATCAAGCCAACTGGCGCGTCGGAGCGCCCGATTGGGAGCAGTCATCATGCAACGGCAAACGCCACCGGAAACGATCGATCTGAACGCGATGGTGGCCGATCTCAACAACCTCCTGCGGCTCAAGACCACTGTAATCGGCATCAAGATGTTTGCCACGGTCGAGGAGATGATGGCGATCCCGAAAATCCGCCGGCCGAGCGCGGTCCATACCACCGATCAGGTCGTCAGCATGGCCTCGCGGCTCGGCTGGACCGTCGGCATCACGGGCGAAGATCTCGTCGGCGCGCAGTGCCGCGCTGTGATCGGGCTGGCGCCACAAGACGAAAAATTCCTCGAAGGCAAGAACTATGTAGGCGTCTGGCATGGCACGGAAGAGGACGCAAGGCTTCGCCAGGAGGCGCTCGATGTTGTGCCTTATGGTCAATACCAGGCGATGGCGGTGAGCCCGCTCACCAGCGGTCGGCTCAATCCGCCGGATATATGCCTCGTATATGCGACGCCCGGTCAGATGATCATCTTGATCAACGGGCTGCAATATACCGGCTACAGGAAGTTCGAATGGGGCGTGGTCGGTGAGACCGCATGCGCGGACTCGTGGGGGCGGGCGCTCAAGACTGGCGAGCCGAGCCTCTCGCTGCCGTGCTTTGCGGAACGACGCTATGGCGGCGTGCCCGACGAGGAGATGCTGATGGCGCTCAAACCGGCGCATCTTGCCAAGGCCGTTGTCGGCATGAAGCAGCTCGCCAAAAATGGTCTGCGCTATCCGATCGCGCCCTACGGCATCCAGGCCGATGTCCGCGCCGGCATGGGCGTTTCCTACGCCGGGAAATAGCGCCGGAAGCGGCTCGAACAGACTCCCACGCAGAGAATTGAGCATGGCCTCGCGAAACGAGCCACCCAGAATTGAACAATTGATGCCGAGTTTCTAGCGATTCCGGCACAAGTGAAGGCAGCATACGGTTTGGCGCGGTAGCTTCCGGAGCGATGCTCTTAAACGTTCGCACCGGACTTTGAGGGGCACATTCTGTTTGACAATATTCCTCGCCCTGGCGACCTCGAGAGCCTGATTTTCACCTTCGTGGATCACTACAAAAAGGTATCGCGAGAGCACAGACGATCTCGCACCAATCGATGTCTCCGTTAAGGCAGAAGAGAGAGGAGAACGATAAAGTTATTTTTGAGCCGGATCGCTGGTTAGTTGCGCGACGAGATTAAGAAACCTCCGCGAACATAGACGGGAGGCTGACTTATCGCCCTGCGAGCGAGCGGAATATCTGATAGCGGCTTTCAAGAATCAGACAGCAGACGACGGTGAGCATGATCACGATCGTGCTCGCGGCAGCGACCGATGGTTCAGCCAGATTTTCCATTCGGGAGAAAATAACGACAGGGAGCGGGCTCATGCCGGGCTGCGAGATGAATACGGAAATTACGACGTTGTTGAGCGAGGTCAGGAAGGCGAAGAGCGCACCCGAAATCAGGCCAGGGCGTAATGTTGGCAACACTACATACCAGATCACCTGCCAGGGCTTTGCCCCTTGAATGGCTGCGGCTCGCGGCAGTGACGGATCGCTCAGAGACATGCTGGCCAGCGTTGACCGTATAACGTAAGGCACCGAAATGACCGAGTGACCGATGACAAGACCCACCGTGTTCACCAGTCCTATCTGGGTGAGCATGACCAGCAGCGAAAATCCCGTCAGGACCATGGGGACGCTGAGGGGTGATGCCAGAATGGTCGTGAGCAGAGCTCGCTTGCGCGGTGTCAGTTGGCCGAGAAAGATCGCAGCCATCGCACCGGTCGGAACAGAGATGAGCACCGTCAGGAACGCAATTTTTGCACTGATCCAGAAGCCGGTCATCATCTCACGATCATTGATCATGACGTTCCACCAGCGCAGTCCGTATCCCTGCGGGGGGATGCTAAGATAGCTCGCCTGCGTAAATGATGCGATGACGACGAACAGCACCGGTAACGTCAGCGCGGCGTAGACGATGTAGGCGATGATATTAAGAGTTCTGTTCATCGTCCACGCTCCCAAGGCATTGCGCGTTGCGCGAGCGTTGTGAGGACCCAGGTCGCACCCAGTGTGAGCGTCAGCAAGATGATGCTCAGCGTTGCCGCGCCGGGCCAATTGAAGAATTGAACTGTGTATTGATAGACCTGCAATGGAACGACGTTCACCCGGCCGCCGCCGATCAGGAACGGAATGACGAAGGCCGCCATCGACAGGGAGAATACGATCACTGATCCCGCGACGATCCCAGGCAGGCTGAGCGGCAGGATCACGCGGCCAAGGATTTGAGAATCGATCGCGCCGTGAATGCGCGCTGCTCGCGCAAGATTGGAATCGACATTTTCCAGCGCGGCGAAAATCGGCAAGATGGCATAGGAGATGTGGCTGAAGACATTCACGATGATGACACCCGTGATGGTGTTCATCATTTGAATCGGAGAATGGATAATGCCGAGCTTGATAAGCGCGCTGTTGAGAACGCCATTGTTGCCCAGCAGAAGAGCCCAAGCGAAAGATGCGACGACGAGGCTAACCATAAGCGGCAGCAGCACCGCAAGCGTGAACCAGAGTCGTGCCTGACCGGATTTCAGCCGATGAAGGTGCCACGCGATCGGAAAGCCGAGAATGATGCAGAGAATGGTGGTCGCGGCCGAAATGCCGATCGTTCGGACATAAGTCCATAGATGGTTGGGATCGGTAAGAAAGCGCGCGAAGTTTTCCAGCGTCACGCCCTTGCCGATCAGTGTGGCCTGATCGTAAGGCGTAAAGGCGAGTGACAGCACCATCAGGATCGGTGCGAAAAAGAATATACCGAGAAGGATGGTGATCGGCAGGCTGAGAGCGAAAAGCCGTCCGTTTGGGTTTGCGCCTTTCACGTCTGGTCTCCGTGCGGGAAAACCATCCAGTCGGAGGGCGCCGCCGTGACAGATATTGTCGCATCGGGACCGGGCAGCGAGGTCGTTGCATTGGCCGCGATCAAAACCTCGGATCCGTCGGCAAGACGGGCAACGATACGCTGCATGGAGCCAACGAATACGCTGGCGACGACGATGCCTGTCAACGTCGTCGCTGCGCCGTCAGCGGTCGAGATGCGGAGCCTGTCAGGACGGATAGCGATACGAAGCCTGTCGCCGACGGACGTTCCTCGACGGTGCGGGACGAGGACCTGCGCTCCACAGGCGAGGTCAACCAGGCTCTCGCTTCCGCGGATGTCACGCATAACAGCGTCAAGGAACGTTGCCTCGCCGATGAAACCCGCGGCAAATTCTGTTACCGGATGAGCATAGATTTCCTTTGGCGTACCCATTTGCTCAATGTGTCCGCGGTTCATCAGGACAACGCGATCGGACAGCGACAGGGCCTCTTCCTGATCGTGCGTCACGTAAAGGGCGGTGATGCCGACACTCTTCTGAATCCGGCGCAGTTCAACCTGCATCTCGCGTCTGAGCTTGGCATCGAGGCTTGAAAGCGGTTCGTCCATGAGCAGGACTTTAGGATTGACTGTCAGGGCGCGCGCAATGCCGACGCGCTGCTGCTGTCCGCCCGACAATTCGCGCGGATAGCGCGCTTCAAATCCTTCGAGTCTGACAAGACGCAGCGTTTCACTTGCGCGCTTTGCAACCTCCGCCTTGGCGATACCTGACATGGTCAAGCCGAAACCGACATTTTCCAGAACGGTCATGTGCGGGAAAAGCGCGTGGTTCTGGAAAACCATGCCGAGACCGCGCTTGTGCGAGGGGAGCGGCACAAGTGAGCTGCCGTTGAGGCTTACATCTCCGCTGTCGGGCTGTTCGAACCCTGCGACGATATTCAGCGTGGTCGTCTTGCCGCAACCTGAGGGCCCGACCAGGGAGATGAACTCTCCCTGGCCGGCCTTGATGGAGACGCCTTTGAGAACTTCGACCCTGCCATAGGATTTGTGCAGGTCGGCGATTTCAAGAGCGCCGCTATCGCGTGTTGTGTGTCCCATTGATGGTCCTACGACTGGATCTCGCGCTGCCACCGCTCGTTAAGCTGGACGCGCTGTTCATTATATTCGGTCCAGGACGCAGTGCGAGCATTGGCGATGATTTCCGGTGTCACGGGGAAAGACTTCGCGAAGGCCGGATCGAACTGGATCTGGGTGCTGACAGGAACCATGAAGTCGATTTCTGCGAGAGCCTTCTGATAGCCAGGGGACAGCATCAGATCGGCGATCTTAAGCGCATCCTCGCGGTTCGGAGCACCCTTTGGAACTGCGATGTAGTGAGCGAATGCAACTGCACCTTCCTTCGGAGCGGCCCATTTGACGGGAAGACCCGCACCGGCGGCCTGCAGAGCGCTGAGTTGCGGTGCGAAAGAGAGCCAGATCTCTTTTTGCTGAAACAGCTGGATAAGCTGGCCCAGCGGACCGATGAAGGTGCGGATATTGGGACGGAGTTCCTTCAATTTCGCGAAGCCTTTATCGAAGGATTTGGCGGGGTCTTCGCCGAGAAGCCGTGATGTGTTCTCCAGCGTGATGTACGCGAAGGTGTTGGTAAACTGCGGCATGGCAATTCGGTTTTTGAATCCGGGCGCCCACATGTCGAAGAATGACGACGGGGCGGGAACGCCAGCCGCCTTGAGAGCCTCTTCATCATAGCAGAAACCGGTCATATAGCTGTAGAGCCCCGAGCCGAAGCCATCGTGATCGCGAAAGCGCTCTGGGATTCCCTTGAGATTAGGAACGGTGTCGGTTGTGATCTTGTCCCAGATGCCCAGGCGCTTGCCCTGTTCCCACGGGCCTTCGTCAAGCGTGAAGAGGCTGATCTGCGGATTGGCGCGCTGGCCCATCGCGCGCGTGAGGGCCTCGGCACTCAGCATGGTGGAAAGCACGACGTCGACGTTGTGCAGTTCCTTCATCTTCGGCACGATGTAGCGGTCGAACGACTTGCGATAAATCGCCGAAATCTGCACGGAGAGGCTGCGTGTCTGGGCCCGCGCGATGCTCGGTGCTGTCAGTGCGGCTCCGCCGAGAATGGCGCTAAAGGTGCGGCGAGTGATAGGGCTTGAATGGCTCATGATAGTTTCTTTCCTCCTGGTTGATAGCTGATCAGGCTGGCATCGAGGTCAGGGAAGAATGTATCCCTGCCACAGCTCTTCGAACGTCTGTTTCGATACGTTGTGCGCTGATGGCGCGCCAGATTGTCGGCGCGAGCAAGGGCATGTCCAAGTGTCGAACCCCAAAGGGCTGCAGCGCATTCATGACGGCATTGACCACAGCGGGGGGCGCGCCGATCGCGCCGCTTTCGCCGCCACCCTTGGCGCCAAGGGGATTGGTCGGCGAAGAGGTCGGCACGAAATCGGTCTTGAATGCAGGGAGATCTGTTGCGCGTGGCAGGGTGTAATCCATGAATGAGCCGTTCACCAGCTGTCCAGATGTATCGTAATGGCAGCCTTCGAAAAGGGCCTGGCTGATACCTTGTGCGACGCCACCATGGATCTGGCCATGCACGATCATCGGATGCATTACGGTTCCCACGTCATCAACAGCGACGAATTTGGTGACTTTGACCTCGCCGATTGTGGGGTCAACCTCAACTTCGCAAATATGACAGCCGCTGGGGTAGCAATTGACGGATTCGAATGTTGCGGAGGCCTCCAGATGAGTCCGGCCGGTTTCTCCAAGAAGACGGGCGAGGCTGAATGTCTCGCCATCTATCCTGAAAATGGAATCCGAGTGGGGGACCGCGATCTGCTTCCGATCAACCCGCAGATGGGTTGCCAGGGACTTTGCTGCTTCGTCGATCAGGTTTTCGAGAGCCAGGGCAAGCGCGCTGCCGCCGAGGTAAAGGGAGCGCGAGCCATAGCTTCCGTGGCCGGATTGCACGATGGCGGTATCGCCTTGAAACACGCGGATTGCGCCGATCGGCAAGCCGAGGCGGGCCATCGCCATCTGGGCGAATGTGGTTTCCAGTCCCTGTCCCATGGCTTGTGTGCCGGAATAGATCTCTAGCACGCCGTTATGCAAGTAGCGTACCGTAACCGTCTCGGCCGGGACGAGGCTGGATGTCGTGTCAATGTGACAGGCGATTCCGCGGCCGAATAATTTATCGCGCGCCCGTGCGTCCGCCCTCCGGGATTCCACCCCCTCGGGATTTGACAGAGCCAGTGCTCGGTCGATCAAAGCAGCGAAATTGCCGCTGTCATAGGTTGCGCCCGATGATGCTGGATACGGCATCTTTTCGGCCGGGATGAGATTGCGGCGACGAATGTCCACGGGATCGATCCCGAGTTCGGCGGCCGCGACGTCCAGCATGCGCTCCAGGCGGTAGATGGCTTCAGGGCGGCCGGCCCCGCGATAGGGTCCGGTGGGCACGGTGTTGGTGATAACGGTGCGCACGTTCACGTGAATGAGGGGAATATCATAAACCCCTGTCGCAACGCGGTTTCCGGTGTGCGTCGGTGCGTTGCCTCCGAAATAGGAGATGTGCGCGCCAAGATTGGCGAGAACATCGAACCGCGCTGCCAGGATACGCCCGTCGCGGTCGAGCGCCAGCACGCCGTCGGTGACGTGATCGCGCGCGTGAGTATCGGATAGAAAAAGCTCGTTGCGATCGCACTGCCATTTAATGGATCGATTCAGGCGCCGGGCGGCCAGAAGCAATGCCACGTCTTCGGGATATGGCGTAATACGCGCTCCGAAAGCGCCTCCCATATCGCCTACGATAATCCGAACCCTATCGGATGTGACACCGAGGGACGCGGCGATAATCTGTTGCGACAGATGAGGCGCCTGAAAGGAGCCGCGAAGGACGAAGCCGGTGTCCTCGCTATGGCTCGCGACGGCCGTGCGTATCTCCATCGGATTGACGACAACGCGGTTGTTGATGAGGCGCAGGCGGGTGACATGCGGCGCCGCCTGAATGGCCGCGTCGACAGCGGCGGAATCCCCAAGGGAGAAAATCCCTGCAATATTGTCGCTTAGCTCGGTGCTGGCTGCCGGTGCGCCGTCGGTCACGGCCGCGTCCAGATCGATGACGTGCGGCAACTCGTCATAGTCGACGACGACACTTTCGGCGGCTGTTCGGGCGCTTTCGCGATCTCGCGCAATCACCAGAGCCACGGGATCGCCGACGTAGTGAACTTCCTCGACGGCGAGCGGCCAGCGCGCCGGGGAGGCCATGGGTGCGCCGTCCTGGCGTTTCAGCACCTGTGCAAAAGAAAGAGGCTGAATGCTTTCGTCGCGCATGTCCGCGCCGCTGACGACAAGATGAACGCCATCAGCTTTGCGTGCTTCCGAGCAATCAATCGAGCGAATTCGCGCATGTGCATAAGGTGAACGCACAAACGCCGCGTAGACGAACTCGCCGTCGAAATTAGCGGCGTAGTTGGCGCGACCACGCACGAGGCGAAGGTCTTCCAGACGGGCGGACGAGAGTCCCGCACCAAAATTCGCGCCGAATGTCTCAACCATCGACCGGTTATCCGCACCCCAGCAGGACAATTTTCAACACCAGAGCACTTGGATAATATGATTTTACATTATATGCAATCTTGACATTTTGGATACAATTTCGGAGATGTGTATAAACTCGGAAGGGACCCGTCCCCTTTTGCCAAAGCCGCTGGATTTCATGCGCCAGATCAAAAACGAAGATGTCTTGCGGGCGGTGTCGCTCGCAGACGTCGAACTCGTGTTGCGTTATGCCTATGTGGGGATGCGTAAAGGCGTGACCGCAAACCATCAGCGGCTGCGGTCGCATATGGCGGGAACGAGGTTGAGTACACTTGGCGGGCTTCTCCCTGAGATCGGCTTTGTTGGAAGCAAGACCTACGCCACGACGGCCGAGGGGACGGGTTTTGCGATCAGCCTGTTCTCGAGCAGAAGCGGTCTGCCGGTTGCGGTCCTGGAAGGGGAGGCCGTCACACAGCTCAAAGGGGCTGTCACGACGAGCTTGGCCGTGGAGGCGCTTGCCCGGCCGGATGCTTCGACGCTGGCGATGTTCGGAACCGGAGTCCAGGCGCGCGCGCATGTCGGGGCACTGCGCCGCGTGCGTCCGATCAAGGCGATCAACATTGTCTCCCGCGGCGATGCCAGCGAATACATTCGCTGGGTCGAGCGTGAGCATGGAATTGTCGCAAAGCAAAAAAGTGCCGATGCGGCTGTCGCGGATGCCGATATTGTCGTTCTTGCCACGCGGTCTGCCACGCCGCTTTGCAATGGCAGTTCGCTGAAGGCCGGCACATTCGTCGCGGCCCTCGGTACCAGCACATTGAATGCCCGCGAGGTGGATGAGACCTGCGTGCAGCGAGCCAATCTGATCGCCGTCGAATGGAAGCCGCAAGCTCAGGCCGAAGCCGGTGATCTTGCGACCGGCGTGGATTGGGAAAGTGTCCGCGAACTGGGTGACGTGCTGGCGAATTCCGCTCTCCACGGAGATGTCACCAAGGAGATCCGGCTTTTCAAATCAGTCGGGCTCGGTATCGCCGATGTCGCGGTGGCCATCGCAGCTTATGCGCGAGTGACCGGAACCTGGGACGAATTGATGGCGAACATTGCGAGATCGTCTGTCTCGAACCTCGTGATGAAAGGTTTGTGATGAGTCTCGCGCTAAACGATCGAGTCTTTGTCGCCAGACCGAAAGTCGGTGGGTGCTCATGACGCGAGTGGCCTGCACCGTCAATGGCGTGCCTGTTGCGTTCGAGGCGGAAGATCGCACATTGCTTGTTTATGCATTGCGCGATCATCTGAAGCTGTGCGGGACAAATATCGGCTGTGATACATCGCAATGTGGCGCATGTACGGTTGATATCGACGGGCGGTCGGTGAAATCGTGTACCGTGCTGGTTGGCCAGATCAACGGCTCCGCCATCATCACGATCGAGGGATTGAGCTCGGGCGAGGAACTTCATCCGATGCAGCAAGCCTTTCGCGATCATCATGGCCTTCAGTGCGGATATTGTACCTCTGGCATGATCATGCAGGCGCTCGAAATCGTGCGCCGCTTTGGGACCGAACTCGACGAGCAGACAATACGCGAGGAACTGGACGGCAACATCTGCCGATGCACCGGCTATCACAATATTGTCCTTGCTATTCAGGCGGGCGCCCGCGCGATGCGCAGCGCCGACGCCAGATAGAGCCGCGATGTATCCGCTGATATTCCATCAGCCGGCGAGTCTCGACGAAGCCGTCGCTCTTCTGCGCGATGCTGACGATGCCAAGATCGTCAGCGGCGGACAAAGCCTCATTCCGGCTCTCAAGCAGCGCCTTGCCGCGCCGAGCGATCTCGTCGATGTGACACGTATCGACGATCTCAGGGGAATGGCCGTCGCTGATCGCTCATTTTCCGTCGGCGCTGCCACGATCTATGCAGATATCGCGACTTCACCGATGGCGCGCGCGCATGCTCCATCGATCGCATCGCTTGCCGGCGTGATCGCGGATCCTCAGGTTCGCAATCGCGGTACTGTCGGTGGTTCATTGTCGAATAACGATCCCTCCGCTGATTTTCCCGCTGCGGCGCTGGGTCTCGGTGCGACGATCGAGACGACCCAGCGCGTCGTGCCCTACGAACAGTTCATCGACGGGCTGTTTTCCACCACGCTCGCGGCGGACGAAATCGTCACGCGGATTGTCTTTCCTCTCCCCCTGCGGGCGGCATATGTGAAAATTCGTCATCCGTCTTCACGCTATGCGATCTGCGGAGCTTTTGTCTCTGAAATGAAGGACGGATGGCGCATTGCCATCACCGGTGCCGGCAACGAAGGGGTTTTCCGGCTGACGGCCCTCGAAGCGATGCTCGATCGGGGCGGGCGTGTTCCGCAGTTGGATGACATAGAAGTCGATACGTCAATGATGATGACGGATATCACAGTCGATGCCGATTACCGGGCGCAACTGGTGCGGGTCGCCGCGCGCCGCGCCGCTGTTCGGGTGCTGGAGAACAGGTGAGTGCGCCGGAATCCCGATCACGCCATGACAAACGATCAAGCAAGGAGAATCTTTCTATGACTCTGGAATTGTCTCACGTTGACCATCCCGTCATCGCTGTTGCGGATATGGAGGAGGCGCATGAGCGCTACAGACGCCTGGGATTCACCATTCCTCCGCGCGGAAGCCACCTTGAATGGGGGACTGGAAACTGGTGCATTATGTTGCCGTTCGATTATCTCGAACTGCGCGGTATCACAGACGCAAGCCGCTATACTCATAACCTCGATGTCTTTCTCAAGGATCGTGGCGAAGGCCTGATGGGGGTTGCCTTTGCTCCCGCCATCACTTCTGAGCTGAGCTTCAGTCGTGCTCAGGAGGCGGGGCTTGAGCCGACCGGTCTGAAGTCATTGACCCGGCGCTTTGAGTTGCCGGACGGCGATAAATTTCCCAAATTCAATATCGCCTACCTTAATGAGGCAAAGATTCCCGAGCTGCTGACGACCGTCGTGTGTCAACATCTGACGCCGGAAATCATCCGCTCTCCCGAATGGCTGGTTCACCCGAACACGGTGACCGGGGTGCATTCGATCACCGGCGTGAGCGCCGATCTCGGCAAGCTCCGCGACAGCCTGAAACTCCTTGTGGGTGAGGCGGCGCTGGTCTCTGGCGAGGGCAGCCTGCGGATGAGTCTGCCAAAGGGCGCCTTCATGGAATATCTCACGCCCGCCGAAGCCGAGCGGCGCGGGCTCGCGCAAAAAGGCAGGTCCGTACCGTCGATGCCTGCGATGACTCTCAATGTGGCGGACATTGACAGGACGCGCGAAGTCCTGCGGGGCAATGGGGTCGGGTTCGCGCCGAACCCGGACGGCTCCATTCGCGTCCCACCCGAATTCTGCTGCGGCGTGACTATAGACTTCGTTGCCTCATAACTCCGGCAAGATTGCCTGTCCCAGGACCAAGACCATGGATGGACGGCGGGGAACCGACCGTCTATCCTTGGTCGATACTGAATCGGTGAAGAATCCGATGAAACCCCTGATATCCGAAGCGCAACCAGGTGCGAAGGAGGAACGGTTCTCCGCTCCTGAATTGGTGCGCGTGGGTCTGCGCAATGCGATCATGTCGGGCGAAATCGCACCGGGCACCCAACTCCGACAGGATGAGATCGCATCACGCTTTGGCACCAGCCGGATTCCTGTCCGGGAAGCATTGCGTTATCTGGCGGCCGAGGGATTGGTCGAACTGCAGCCCAACAAGGGAGCTGTCGTCAAAAGTTACTCGGTTGACGAAATCATCGAGCTTTTGGAAATCCGGATCGGTCTTGAGACACGCGCGCTCTACCTTGCCATCCCGAACATGGCTGAGGAAGAAATCAAAACCGCATCCGAGATTCTTGCTTCCTACGACGCCGAGCCGCAGCCTGAGAAGTGGAGTCAGATGAACTGGCAATTCCACAAGGTCCTCTACACGCCCTGTAACTTGCCGCGTCTGCTGTCACTGATAGAGCTCAACTGGAATCAGTCCAGCAGTCTTGCAAGACTTCAGGTTTCGATCGCTTCCGGCAAGGAAAACCCCAACCGGGAGCATTGGCATATTCTTGAGGCCTGCCGCAAATCGCAGGTCAAGGAGGCTGTCACCGCTCTGGAACAGCACATCGTCAATACGCAAAAATCGCTGCTTGCCTATATGCGCCGGCAAAAGCTGCGTTCGGTGTAGCCAGCGCCGGAGCGATCCGTTTCTCGAAAAGCGTACTTCAACTGGAGCGCATGCGGAAGCATTGCGCTCAACGCCTTCGCTTCCGGGCCCCGCCGTTCAAGCGGCAAGCCGATATCGTTCAGGCTGTCGCCGCCGTTCCGGGAATGAATTGACCGTATCCCGGTTTGCCCTCGAGCTTGCCGTCCTTGGCAACGATCGAGCCGCGGACAATCGAGTAGGCGGCGGCGCCTTTGGCTTTCATGCCTTCCCAACTGGTATAGCCCGATCGGGTGAGCATGTCGGATTTTGTGAAAAGAACGTCGCGCTTCATGTCCGCAATCGTGAAATCCGCATCCGCGCCGACCTGAATGGTCCCCTTGCGCGGATAGATGCCGAACCGGCGGGCTGGAGCTTCCGCGGCAAGCTTCGCAATCGTGTTGAGTGTCAGCTTTCCTTCACTCACGGCGTTGAGCATCATGGGCACGAACTCCTGCGCGCCGGTCATGCCGAGCGGGATGGAGAACATGTCCTGCCAGCCTGGCTGGACCTCTTCCCAGGTATGGGGGGCATGTTCGAGCACAATGAAATCCGCTACGCCGTTGCGGATTGTTTCCCACCCGGCTTCCGGATTGTAACCCCAGTTATAGGTGCCCGGTCCGATTTTGGTCATTTGCTCGCGCGTCATGAACAGTGTGCCGAGTTCCAGCTCAGCCGAGACATCCTGCCCCAGATCGAACTTGGCGTGCCGGATCATCTCGTTCGCTCCCTCGGGCATGACGCCCAGATGGAGAACATGAAGTTTTACGCCGACGATACGCGAGTAATAGAGTGACGCGGCAAGGCCTGCGACCATGCCATGGCCGTACATGTATCCCTTCGAGAAGCTCTCGTGGTAAGCGAGGGCATCCGTTTTGCCCTTGTTGATGTAGTCACGAAATGTGAGGCGTTTGCACCACTCAGGGTCGTCGTGGTGAACCGAGGCGACCAGGCCGACGTCACGGGTTGCTTCATAGAGTTCGAACAGAATGCCGTGGTCGAGAACGCCGAGTTCGGAAATATACGGATAAACTTCCTTGATGTGCCGGGTGTTGAAGATCTTGATCCCGAGGGCACCGGCCTTTGCCAGACTTTCGACCGTGCGGGGATAAAGGCCGCCGCCATAGAGGGCGTAATCGACATGCGCCTTCGGAGCCACGAGCGCCTTCTTTTGCTCGAAAGCTTCGAGCGTCGTCGGATGGGGCGTGTTATTGGTCATGTCGATGCACATCGTCACGCCGCCAACGGCTGCTGCTGCGGATCCGGTGCCAAAATCTTCTTTATAAACGTGTCCCGGCTCGCGGAAATGGCAGTGGACGTGCCAGATGCCCGGCAGGATCTCGAGCCCCTTCGCGTCGATCCTGCGGCTTGCGTCCTGAAAGCCGGAGCCGATGGCGACGATCTTTCCGTCGTGCACAGCGATGTCAGCCTTATAGCTGCTGGTGGGGCTGTGAATCGTGCCGTTCTCAATCACGAGATCATAGGGCAGTCCCATACCATGTCTCCAATCAGGTGTTGCCGGGCGAGGACGGTCATCCGCGATCGTTGCGCAAAACCGTGTTCCGCTGTGTTCCAAAGGATAGACGTAAAGAACTGGACGCGCCAGTTATTTATACATAGTTTATACAAAAGAGGTGTCATGTCCCGACCATCCGCAGCGCAACGAAAAGGCAGGCCGCCGCGCCTTGGCAAGGGCGAGAGTGCGGAATACGCGTACCGCATCCTGCGTCAGGAAGTGGTCTCCCTGGCGCTTGTTCCGGGTAGCGATTTCGATGAGGCGGATATCGTGCGCCGTCTCGGTATTTCGCGCACGCCCTTGCGTGAAGCCGTGGTGCGGCTCGCCGGCGAGGGTCTTGTCAAGCTTTCACCCAACAGAGGCGCACGCGTGGCGCCGCTTGAGTGGCAGGACATTCGCGAACATCTCGAAGCGTTCGAGGTTGCGCAGCGTCTCGTTTGTCGCTGGGCGGCGATCCGTCGCGACGAGCATGAGCTCGCGAAACTCAAGCAGCTGTGCGATGCCTTTCGGGAAGCATTCCGCCGCAATGACGCCACCGCCATGGCCAATCAGAACTGGGACTTCCACGCCGCGATTGCGCAGTGTTGCAAGAATGAGCGAATGACGCGCTTCTATCTGCAGCTTCTCACCGAAAACCTGCGTATCTCGCACATGGCTATGGGGTTCGATTACTACAACACCAAGGCGGCCTATCACGCGCATATTGACCAGATTCTTCGTGAGCATGATGATATCGTCGATGCCATCGCCCGCAGGGACGCCGATGCCGCCGACAAGCTGGCGCTTTCGCATGCGGGTCTGGCGCGCAGGCGTGTCACGGAGGTGCTGAGCCAGTCGACCTCCGAGGATCTTGAGCTCGATGTGCCCCGGCACGAAAGCCGATCTGGAGGTGGCCATGTGTGAAGTCTGTGCAATTTTCGGGGCGGGCGAGCACTGGAGCGACTTCGGACGAATGCGAAATGAGCGCTATCCATTTAACGACATCATGCATTATCGGGCCGAACGCGTGCGTCGCTTGCAGATGATCAACCGGATTCTCGCGCCGGTCGGGTTGTCGTGCGAGGACTGGGATGGCGAAGCGACCGCGATCTATCACCGGGATGGGCGGTTCACGCTGGCCGCGACGCTCAACGATGTCTGGCCGGTCGCCGAAGCGTTAAGCGGCATACGTCTGGATCCGCTCAAACCCGATTTCATGCCGCCCTCGCGATCAAGCTTCAAGGCTGAGGAGGTTTGACATGGACGATCGCCTCGCGCTGACGCTCGTGACCGGCTTTCTTGGCAGCGGTAAGACCACGCTGATCCGTCGTTATATCGAAACCGATGCCGGCTCCGAGACGGGGATCATTGTGAATGAGTTTGGCGAGACGGGCGTCGACCACAGTCTCTTTGTTCATGCCGCCGAGCAGGTGGAATTGGTGGAGGGTGGATGCCTGTGCTGCGCGCGGCGAAGCGATGTATCGGAAGCCATGTACCGTCTTGTGCAATTGTCGCGAAGCGGACAGAAATTTCGACGCGCCATCCTCGAAACATCCGGGCTCGCTGATCCTGCGCCGATTATTGCTACTCTCAGTCGAGATCCGTGGTTGCGATCGAACGTGCGATTGGCGTCTGTAGTGGTGGTCATCGATGCTGTCAGTGGCATTTCGAATCTGAATCGTCAGGCCGAAAGCCGTCGGCAGATTTCGGCTGCAGATACGGTGGTTGTTACAAAAACAGACATGCGATCAGCGTTGCCGCTCGATGATATTATCGCGAACGTGCGGGCGATTTCGCCCGATTCTCGAATTCTTGACGCCAACGAAGCGGGGTTCGACCTGCATGACATCTTGAATGGAGCGGGTTTGCTCACGCTCCGTTACCAAAGTATTCCCATGGAAGGTGAATTTCACAGCCAGGATGTCGGCTCCTTCACATTGAAGATCAAAGAGCGGATTGATTGGCCTGCATTTACGATCTGGTTGTCATCGTTGTTACACGCTCATGGTGACCGCATTCTCAGGGTCAAGGGGTTGCTGCGGACCTCGTCTTCGACCACTCCCGTTGCCATTCATGGCGTGCAACACATCATGCATCCTCCGACGCATCTTCCAGCCGAAGGGAACCCGGACGAGTCATTCCTTGTTTTCATTACGCGTGGCCTCGATCGCCAAGTGATTAGCGCAAGCTTGACGCGTATGCTTGACTGGAATTCGACAGCGAAAGCCTGAGCAGATCGCGATGCGGCGATCTTCCGCTAGACTATCTCGATCGGGTCACCGATGCCAATCGACGCACGTTCGAGGTGGCGCCCACGATGAGAAGCAGAATTGATGTCGGCGCACGCAGTCTGCCGAAGATGGTGATCGCGTCGATCGTCAAGGCCATGCCGAAGGCCAGCAGGTTTGCGCGTCGAAAAGAGTTTGCGGCAGAGCCTGCTTCAGCGCTGGATAGGCGGAGATAGCGGTGGCGTGATATTGCGTAGTCTCGCGCAAAATGTATCTGCAGCCGCCGCCTTCGGTTGCGCTTCAGTGGCAGCAAACCGTCTCAGAAGCGTACGAAGCGATTGGCCCTGACGCTGTGTTGGTCGCCGGCGTTGGCGGCCTGACCGTTATAGCGGATGCGGATCCTCATCGTGCGAGGGGCGATATCGGCCGCTGCTCCAGCGCAAGTGCATCAGCAGCAGCAGCTATTCGGTCCCGGCAACAAGCTGCTCGGCGGCCTCCGCCATTGGCTGCTTGGTCATGCGGCGAGGTGATCCGCTCCCTCGTCGCTGACCGCATCGCGTTGAGAATAAACGCTTGGTCCCGCGGCTGCGATAAGTCCGCCCCGCACGCGTCCAGTGCGCGCTCTGTCGAGCGCTGCCCTTTCCGATGCTGACGAGCGCGGCCATGCCGTTTCTCACAAGGTGAGAATCTGAAAATGACCTGCCATTGAGATTTCATCCGGCCGAAATCATGCTGGCAAAAATACCAGAACAGCGCACGACAGCCTACGCAACTGTAGTCGTTCGTCGAAAATAAGGAGGAAATCCCATGGCCATGACCGCCAATGTGAATGATATAAACGTCGAGCAGATTGATACACGCACGCGTACACGGGCGCTCATCGGCAGTGCCATCGGCAGTACGGTCGAGTGGTACGACTACTTTCTCTACGGCACCATGGCCAGCATCGTCTTTGGCCATTTGTTCTTCCCGTCTGCAGACAAAACGACTGAAACGCTGCTGTCCTTGGCTTCGTTCGCTCTGGCTTTCCTGGTACGGCCCATTGGCGGGATCGTCTTTAGCCACATCGGTGATCGCATCGGACGCAAGAAGACCCTGGTGGTGACACTTTCACTCATGGGAGCCTCCACCGCGGGCATGGGCCTGTTACCCGATCACGCGGCAATCGGCGTATGGGCAGGCGTCTTGTTGACCTTGCTACGGCTCATCCAGGGATTGGCATTGGGGGGTGAATGGGGCGGCGGCCTGCTGTTGGCAGTCGAATATGCGCCGAGGAAAAAGCGCGGCCTGTATGGCGCAGTACCCCAGGTCGGTGCGCTGATCGGTTTGGCGCTTGGAAATTTCACGGTTGCGGTGATGAACGCCCTGCTCACGGAAACGCAGTTTCTGTCGTGGGGCTGGCGGATACCGTTCGTTCTTTCGATTTTTCTCGTGCTGTTCGGCCTGTGGATTCGAAAGGCGGTTGACGAAACACCCTCATTCAAGAAAGTCAAAGCGGAGGGCCATACTGCCAATGTCCCATTGCTCGAAACCTTGCGTAATCATGGCGGAGCGGTTGCGGTCACCATAGGCGCCAAATTCATCGAGACGTCGAGCTTCTTTCTGTTCGCCACCTTCACCATCTCGTATGCCGTTTCGCTCGGATATACACGGGCAGAGGCGTTGAACGCAGTCCTCGCGGCGGCACTGGTGGCTGTCCCGATGATGTTGGCATGGGGTGCGTTGTCCGATCGCATCGGTCGCAAGCTCGTGTTCGGCATCGGCACCGTTGCGATCATGATCTACATCATCCCGTTCCTGTGGATCGTGAATCAAAAAGATCCCATGCTGCTGATGGTCGCTTGCATCGTCGGCTTTGGTGTCATCTGGGCATCCTATGGATCGGTTCTTGGCACAATGTTTGCCGAGAGCTATCCCGCCGACGTGCGCTACACCGGCGTCTCGCTGGGTTACCAGATCGGCGCGGCGATCGTCGGTGGCCCCGCGCCGCTGATCGCGACAGCGCTGCTCGCGGCTTACCACAGCTATATTCCAGTGGGCCTGTTCGTCGTCGTCTGCGGTGCGATTTCGTTGTTTGCAATCTCCAGGGCGGAAGACCGTACCGGAGCCGATCTGGATTAACGCCGAAGACGACGCTTCGGTGAAGTATTGAGATACGCTGCAACAGGTCAGGATCGACGATGTCATCGAAACAAGAAACCCTTAGCGTATTCACCCAGGAACAGGGCGTTGTCCACTTGGGTGGCATCGACGCCCTGGTCCGGCTAACCCTTGACCAGGTGCGCGCCGACGAGCGCCGCGGCTTGAAAACCGGCATGTTTGTGTCGGGCTACCGCGGCTCACCCGTGGGAATGTTGGATGCCGCACTTATCAAGAATCAGAAGGCCTTGCTTGCCAACAACATTCATTTTGTTGACGGCTTGAATGAGGATCTTGCCGCAACTGCCGTATGGGGCACGCAGATGCTCCATACGGTGGGTAAGCAAAAATTCGATGGCGTTACCGGCATGTGGTACGGCAAGGCGCCGGGCGTTGACCGCAGCGGCGACGCGCTCAAACACGCCAACTATACCGGCATTGGCAAAAATGGCGGCGTCCTCGCCGTTGCGGGTGATGACCCAAGTTGCAAATCATCGTCGTTGTGCAGCCAGTCCGAGCCGATGCTGATGCATGTCGGCATACCCACGCTGTTTCCGGCCAACGTGCAAGAAATTCTCGATTTCGGTCTGCACGGGTACATGATGTCCCGCCTGTCGGGCCTGTGGGTCGGTCTGAAAATCGTCACCAATGTCGCCGACGGCAGCGGCAGCGCGAACGTCGATCCGGCGCGGCTGAATTTCATAACCCCCGACCTGACGTTCGATGGCCAGCCCTTCACGCCGAATATGAACCTCGGCATGAATGTGCGCGCCGAGGCGCTCGAGATGGAGCGCTCGCTGTACACGCGCCGGCTCGAGGTGGCTAAGCGCTATGCCGCCGTCAATGGGCTCAACAAGGTTGTCTTCGAGAACCCGGACGCGTGGCTCGGCATCATCACCGCGGGCAAGACCTACAACGACCTGCGCCAGTGCTTCCTTGAACTTGGTCTGGACGACGCAGGGCTACGCCGCTGCGGCATCCGCATCCTCAAGATGGGCATGCTGTTCCCGATGGAGCCGTTCGTGGTGCGTGACTTCGCGCGCGGTCTGGAGGAGATATTCGTCATCGAGGAGAAGCGCCCCTTCCTCGAGATGTTCGCAAAAAATGTGCTCTATGGCATGGCCAATGCGCCGCGCATCGTGGGCAAATTCGATGAGCACGAACAGGAACTGCTCCCTCACTACGGCGAGTTCGAATCGGATGTGATCAGCCGCGCGCTCACTCGGCGCCTGTCGCAAAAAATCCGCGTCGAATCGGCGGATGCCTGGTTGAAGAGTCTGCAAGAGATCCACAGTCGGGACCAGTTGCCGACCACCGCTCGCACCGCCTGGTATTGTTCGGGATGCCCGCACAACAGTTCGACGGCGGCGGTCGAGGGCAGCATCGTATCGGCCGGCATCGGCTGTCACACGATGGCCATGTGGATGAACCGCAATGTCGTGATGGGTACTCATATGGGTGCCGAAGGCGCGCAATGGATTGGCATGGCGCCTTTCACCGACACCGGGCACATCTTCCAGAACATGGGCGATGGCACCTATGCTCATTCCGGCAGCCTCGCTATCCGCTACTGCGCTAGCACCAACACCAACATCACCTTCAAACTGCTGCGCAACGCGCACACGTCGATGACCGGCGGTCAGGCCATCCAGGGCGAGGAGCCGTTGGCGAATCTGGTGGCTGACCTCATTGCCAATGGCGTCAGGAAGGTTATCGTCACCAGCAACCGGCCCGATCTGATCTCGGGCCTGCCCGGCGGAACGGAGATCTGGCATCGCGACCGCCTCGACGAAGCTCAACGCCTGCTCGCCGCGACGCCGGGTACGACGGTGCTCGTCCACGATCAGGAATGTGCCGCCGAATTGCGCCGCGCGCGGAGCCGAGGCAAAGCCGAGGAGCCGGCCGAGGTTATCGTGATCAACGAGCGGGTCTGCGAAGGCTGTGGCGATTGCGGTGTGAAGAGTAATTGCATCAGCGTCGAGCCGGTGGCCACAGAGTTTGGCCGCAAGACGCGCATTCACCAGTCGTCGTGCAACAAGGATTTTTCCTGCGTTAAGGGATTTTGTCCGTCCTTCCTGACCATTACGCCGAATCCGCCGCCGGATGCCGCGGACGGAAAAAAGAAAAAGAAGAAGGGGCGCATCCCGGCTCTCGATCGCGCGCTGCCGACGCCGGAGCCGAAGGTCGATTCCAGTTTCGGTTTCGGCATCCATGTGATGGGTATAGGCGGCACGGGTTCGGTGACGGTGGCGGCGACGATCGCCAATGCCGCGCGCATCGAGGGCAAGCATGTGATCGGGCTGGATCAGACCGGCCTGGCGCAGAAGGGCGGCGCGGTCATCTCCGACATCAAGGTCACGAACGAGCCTTTCAGCGGGTCAAACAAGATTTCTGACGGCCGCACGGATCTTTACCTCGGGTTCGACATCCTCAACGCCACTGATCCGAAAAACCTCGACAAGTGCCTGCCCGAGCGCACGATCGCCGTTGTCTCGACGTCACGGGCGCCGACCGGTCAGATGATCGCGAACCGCAATGTCTTCTTCCCGGCGGTTGACGGCCTGACCGCCGGAATCGACAAGGTCACGCGCAAGGAGGACAACGTTTTCCTCGACGGGCAGGCGATGGCCGAGGGTTTGTTCGGCGACGCGATGGCGACCAACAATTTCATGGTCGGTGTGGCCTATCAGGCCGGAACGATCCCGCTGAAGGTCGAGTCGATCGAAGCTGCGATCAAATCGTCGGGCGTCGGCGTCGAGCAAAGCCTCGCCGCCTTCCGCTGGGGGCGCATGGCGGTCATCGACCGTGCCTTCGTGATGGCCGAGATCGCCAAATACGCGCCGAAGGTCGCTGCACCCGAGCTTCTTGCCGCGACGCGCGCGATCGTCGATCACGTCGGCGCCCAGGGCGAGACGCGCCGTCTGCTCGAGGTGCGCGTGTCCGAACTGATCGCCTACCAGAACGAATCCTATGCGAAGCGCTACGCCGAAGTGGTCCGGCGAGTCATCGCCGCGGAAGCGAAGGCGGTCCCCGGGAAAACCGCGCTGGCTGAAGCCGCGGCACGCTACCTGTACAAGCTGATGGCTTACAAGGACGAATACGAGGTCGCGCGCCTGCATACCGATCCGGCCTTCCTGGAGCAGCTCCGTGCGATGTTCCCCAACGGCTATAGCGTCAAATACAATCTGGCGCCGCCGACGATCAGCAAGCGCGATCCTGTGACCGGTCATCTGCTTAAGCAGCAGTTCGGGCCCTGGATGCAGACGGCGTTTGGCTGGCTACGCAAGTTCAAGGGGCTGCGCGGGGGAGCGCTCGACGCTTTCGGCAAGACCGAAGAGCGCCGTCACGAGCGACAGATGATCGAGGATTACATCAAAGAGCTCGATGCCATCTGCGCTCAGTTGAACCCCGTAAACCACGCCGCCGCGGTGGCGTTGGCGAGCGTGCCCGACGAGATCCGCGGTTACGGCCATGTCAAGGAAAAGAGCATTGCTGAAGCGAAGGTTCTGCATGCCGCGCGTCTGGAGGCGTTCCGCAACCCTGTTGCGGCGCGCGCGCTGACGCCATCTGCGTTGCAAGCGGTCGGCTCTGAAGCGCACGCATAAATAAAATGCCGCCAACGGTCGTAGTCCGGCACCTCCACACGGGCGGCGCCGGTCCGGTCCGGCTGTCCGCACGACCTCGCTTCAGGCTGAGGTGATCATCCCTGAATTCGATCTTGTCACACCAATGGAGAAGATATGAACGATCTGGATGGCTACCATTACGAGGATCTCGCGCTGGGCATGAGCGCAAGCTTTGCCAAGACCATCTCCGAGGCCGATATCGTGCTGTTCGCAGGTGCTTCAGGCGACAACAACGCGGTTCACATCAATGAGGAGTTCGCGAGAAGCACGGTGTTCAAGGGGCGAATTGCGCATGGTATGCTGACCGCCAGCGTGATCTCGGCAGCCATTGCGGGGCGCTTGCCGGGGCCGGGCACCGTCTATCTCGCACAGAATCTTCGCTTCAAAGCGCCGGTGCGCCCTGGCGATACCGTAAGGGCAACGGTGACTGTCAAGGAGCTGTTTCCCGAGAAGCGTCGAGCCGTACTGTCAACAGTGTGCAAGGTCGGCGACACCGTCGTTGTCGAAGGCGAGGCGTTTGTGATGCCAACCTCGCGCGACTTCCCGGCCTGAGAGATTGGTCATCCCGGATGGCGTACAGCGGTCGGCATCGGGCGTGAAGCATATCCAAGAGGGTTCAAAAGGTGACCATTCTGGATGTGGAGGGCGATGCCGATCGGAGGTTCCGAAGCTTCGTGGCCGCGCGATCTATAAAGGCTATGCGGGGCTGGGCTTGACCGTTAACCAGCAGAACGGCCTTTTCACCCGGCTCTCCGGTCTTCAATGGTTAACAAGCATAGAAACGAGGTTCGATCGTCCTGTGGGGCGCGCATAGCTTGTGTTATGCGTTATTCGAGCGTTCTTTAAATGGGAGTTACCGGCAGAGCGAAATCGGGTAGGATTTATCACCTCGTTATTTAGGATCCCTAAACATCGAGCCACATCATGGATCGCGCGCCGACCGGTGACAAAAGCTTGCGTTTTCTTTCAGCTCTGATTGGTGGCGGACAGGATCGTTCGATCCGCCAGGTCGCAGAGCAGATGGATGTTCCTCTTTCGACTGCTCATCGTATGGCAGCGACCTTTGTGCGCGCCGGCTTTCTGGCCCATACGGGCAAGGGCACTTATGGTGCAGGGCTTGAGTTGATGAACCTCGCGGCGAAAGGCGATCGCGTGAAGGTTCTGAAATATATTGTGCGCCCACATCTCCAAAAGCTGGCTTTAAAGGTTGGCTATGTCGCCCATCTTGGAATCCTCGAAAACGATATGGTGACCTATGTCCTGAAGATTCAGGGCGGTAGGTCCAAGGTATTTACAAAGACCGGAATGCAACTGGAGGCCTATTGTTCGGCGATCGGCAAGATGCTGCTTGCTTCGGCCCCGAAAGAGGAACTGGAGCGCTATCTCGCTGATGAACCGTTCGTTCCTCTGACCAAAAACACAATTTCCAACCCGGGCGAATTGCGCCGCGCACTGGACGATATTCGAGAGGTAGGATTTGCGTTCGATGGTGAAGAGGTTGCCGAAGGATTGGTCTGCATCGCGGTGCCTCTTCGCAATCGTCGGGGAGAAGTCCAGGCTGCGATTTCACTCGCCGCTCGATCGACCCGTGAAGAAACATTCCTGAAAGATCAATTGCTCACTGCAATCAAGGAATGTGCGGAAGCCATTTCTCTGAAACTTTGAGCCATCACGATCTTTAGCGTCTATCGATCGACTCTCCGTTAGTTGGTATCGCCTTTTGAGGCGGGCTTTCGGCTGGCTTGATCCAGTCTGGATCGCGAGCTATCCAGTGCGGATTTTGGAGAACTTCTTTCCTTCGTGCGAGAAATCCCCGCCACTGACGGACCTTCTTACGAAACGTCTCTATAGAGACCGAAGTCGTACCATCATCTTCCGAAATCGGCCGTTAGTCTCCGCCCAACCATTGAGAAACTCTTGTTTTCAGAGCTCCTCTCCCGAGACCGCAGAATAAAACCACTGCGTTGCCCCATGCAGTCGTTTTGGCGGTTGATGCTGACCGATTCAATCTGAGTGGTAGCTATCACTCCATCGGAGGCGGATCGGTCTACACAGGTTTGTCCACGCCCGTGCGAAGCATGATCAGGATCTGCTTTGCGATGGAAGCTGGCGTGTCGCGATCCTTCTTGAACCAGAACAATGACCAGGACAGAGCGCCAATCAGGGACAGGCGCAGGTAGCGCTTGTCAACCTTGGGGCGAAGGGGGAGATCTTCGATCAAATCCGCGAAAATCTTCTCGTATTCATCACGCAAGGAAATGACCCTCGCCTTGATGCCTTCCGGATAATGCCAGGGGGGCATGACAAACAGGACCTGGTTTGCGCGTCGCCAATCGAGCAGGCCGGTAATGTGCGCGATGCACGCCGTTTCCATCCGCTGCCAGGGATCGGTCTTGAGTGCGATGGCATCGGTAACCCGGTTGAGCAGCTCGACGCCGCCTTTCTCCCAAACGGCCCAGAGGAGTTCTTCCTTGGAGTCGAAGTGATAGTACATCGACGCGGGCTGCATTTCGGCGGCCGCGGCGATGTCGCGCATCGATGCCCCATCGAAGCCTTGCTTGTTGAAGAGAGCTTCGGCGACGGAAATAATTCGCTCCCGCGCTTGCGCACCCTTGGTCAGCTTTTGCTTTTCATCCGGCATCTTCTTGCCTGATCTGGCTTTTTTTGCCTTGGCCAGGGTCGTTGGTGCTGTTGATGATTTCATTTTGTCCTACTTGATTTTCTAACGATCGTTCGGTAATAAATAACCTAACGAGTGTTCGATAATAACATCCAGCTCCAGATGAGGAAGCCATGGCCGTTCCCGGACGTCTAGATAAATTCGTCAAAACCGAAAAACAGCGGCATTTTCCAAAAGATTTCATGACGGGGTGGGAGGACTACGAGACCTGGGCGGACGCCACGGTGGGCCAGTCCGGCCCCGCTCAACGCACCTTCGTCATCACCGAGGAAGACATTCTCGACTATAACAAGGCGTGCGGCGAGACCGACCCACTGATGGTCGATCCTGACTATGCGCGCAAGAATTCGCCAACCGGCGAGCTGCTGCAGCATCCGATTTTCGTGACCACGATCGCTTTTTACAGCCTTGGCGAAAAGGGCATCGGCACCTGGATACGGACGCCGGGCGCGCGTAACCCGCAGCAGCGCATCGAAATTATCGAGCCCTTCAAATATGGCGAGGTCGTTACGACAACGGTGACCACCTCCCAGAAATTCGTTCAGCGGGGCAAGCCCTATCTTCAGATGCTGCTCGACTTCCACAATGAAAAGGACGTTCTCAAGGCGCGCTGGTGGTGTTCGTTGATCCTGCCTGAGACGCAGGCGGATGTTGCTCGCTTCGCAAACGCCTGACAGAGGAGGCCATCAATGACCAATCCGACCTTCAGCAAGATCGAGACCGGCTACGCGTTCCCCAGTATCTCTCAGTCTTATGCTCAATCCGCGATCGATCACTATGCGCTCGCCTCGCTGGACATGAATCCCGTTCACACCAACGAGGAATGGGCTGCGCGCGCCCAGGTGTTCGGCATGCCTGTCACCGTGGGTCACGGCATGATGACCATGTCGACATTGGCTTCGGCGGTGACGAGAGCCTGGGGTGTCATCGGAAAGAATGGCGGCTCGATCCGCTATGTCGACTCCAAGTTCACCAAGCCGGTGAAGGTCGGCGAGACGGTGATGGCGACGGCGAAGGTGAAACAGAAGCATTTCCACGGACCCGGCAAGAACTGGGTGCAGATCGTGGTCGAGGGCAAGGATTCTGCTGGCGATCTGATCGGCTTTGCCGAGGTCGGTTACAACCTTCCTGACTGACATGGGCGGGGCCGGATATCTCCGGCCCCGACCTGCGACGTGCTGTTTCATTGACTCGAAAAATCGAACGTATGATCGTTTGAAAATAAACGAGCACCAAGGGAGAGCGTCATGCCGAGTCGTATTGGTGACGCGTTGCATTGGTTCGCGACGTATACGCCAGAGAAGACCGCCATCATATCCAGTCTGGGTTCGCAGACGTATGGGCAGTTGTGGTCGCGCGTGCGGCGCCTGGCGGACTCTCTCGCCGATATTGGGATCAAGCCGGGCGATCGCGTTGCGCTGCTGATGCAGAACAGCAGTCGCTATCTTGAGCTTTATCAGGCAGCAGCGTTGATGGGCGTTGCCGTCGTGCCGCTCAACTTCCGCTTTGTCGCCAGCGAAATTGAATATGTCGTCAATCATTCCGGCGCCCGCGCGCTGGTCTACGACGCGGCTCTGGCTGACACCGTCAATTCGCTGCGGGACAAGCTGTCGTCAGTCGGTAGCCGTTATATCGTGTCCGATGGTTCGGGCGGAGAGGGGACGTATTCTTATGAGGCTCTGATAGCAGCGGGCGCCGAGGTGGTGCCGGATGCTCCGGCCGATCTCGATGCCTGTTATTTTCAGGGCTACACGTCGGGCACGACCGGATTTCCTAAAGGATGCGTCAATCCGCATCGGGCGTTTGCCGATTGTCTGCGACGCATGGCGACGATTTACGGCATCACCGCGAACGATCGTGAGTTCGTTGCCGCGCCTCTTTTCCATGAGGCACCGGCACTGTTTGCCCTGCTTCAATTGTTTTGCGGTGGAACGGTCATCGTCACCAGCGACACGACGCCGGCGAATGTGTTCGGCATGATTGATCGCTACAAGGCGACGTGGACCTTTATGGTTCCGACCATGTGGGCTGCAATGATGGCGAGCGAGGAGATCGATGCGTTCGATCTTGGATCGCTGCGCATCGTGATAAGCGGCGGATCACCGCTGCCGACACATATCAAGGCCGCCCTTCTTGAAAGGTTCCCTCGCGCGGGTCTCAACGAGTTTTACGGTGGCACCGAAGTCGGCCTGATTTCAAATCTCGGTCCTGACGATCAGCGCCGCAAGGTGAGATCGGTCGGGCGGCCCGTCATCGGCATGTTCGTCGAGCTACGGGACGAGAACGGAAATCAGGTTCCGAACGGCGAAGTTGGCGAAATTCACATCGGCGGCGCGACGTTGATCCGGGAGTATTTCAACAATCCCGAAGCAACCGCCAGCGCTCGCAGCGGCAACTTCTTCACGCTCGGTGACATGGGACGGTTCGACGAAGAGGGATATCTCTACATCGTCGACCGCAAGAAAGACATGATCATCAGCGGTGGCGAGAATATTTTCCCGAATGACATCGAGGACGTGATTCACGGGCATCCGGCCGTGAACATGGTCGCCGTTGTTGGTGCGCCGGACCCGAAATGGGGCGAGATCGTCGTCGCCGTCGTCGTGCTGAAGGAAGGGCACTCTGCAACCGAAGCGGACCTGATCGCCTACTGCAAGGACTCTCTTTCGAGCTTCAAGGTGCCAAAGAAGATCGACTTCCGCGATCAGCTGCCGATGTCGTCTTTTGGAAAAATCCTGAGGCGTGATGTGCGCAAGCCCTATTGGGAGAAGCAGGAAGTCCAGGTTTGACGTCGGTTTCTGACGCCGACTTCTGACGTGGAGATATGGCTTGGAAGTCGGACTCACGCGATCTGTGGGCAAGAGTGCGGTTCGTTCGAAACGTCACGACAAAACCGAAAACATAACGTGCGAGAGGAAACGTCATATGAGGCCAGTTCATTATCTTCGTGCTCACGTCGTTGCATTTGCGGTGGCCGCAACTGCGACCTTTGCTCAGCCTGCCACCGCTCAGCAGCCTTACAAGATCGGCGCAATGCTCGATGTGACTGGTGGTGCGTCCTTCCTGGGTAAACCCGAACACAACGCCATTCTCCTTGCGATCGAGGAAGCCAATCAGGCCGGTGGCATTCGCGGCAATAAGGTCGAACTGGTTTTCGAGGACACCAAAAGCACTGAAACCGATACGGTGCTTGCCGCGCGCAAGTTGATCAATCAGGCCAAGGTCCTGGCGATCGTTGGCCCAAGCCGAACCGGCGGGGCGATGGCCGCCGTTCCGATTGTGACGGAGGCAGAGGTTCCGCTGCTGTCTCCGGTCTCCGGCGTGGGCGTGATTGAGCCGATTGCCGAGCGCAAATGGGTCTTCCGTCCGGGACAGGGCGGCGATCTGTCTGTGGCCAAGGTGCTTGATTACGCCCGTCGCGCAGGATGGAAGAAGCTGGGCATTCTCTATTCCGCCGACGCCTACGGCGAGGATGGCCGCGATAACATGCGCAAGCTTGCGGCAAGCGCTGGCGTATCTCTTGCTCGCGAAGAATCGTTTCCCGCCAATTCAACGGACCTGAAGCCGCAACTCGCCAAGCTGAAATCCGCCGGCGTCGACGCCATCTTCATGCACGGCCTCGGTGCGCCGTCTGCGATCGTCTACAAGAACGCGCGCGAGCTTGAACTGACGATACCGATCATCTCGGGGCATGGTCAGGCGAACAGCGCATTCCGCAATGCGGTGGGTGATGCGGTGATCGGTCAGCCGATCGTGGGGGCGCCCGTTCTGGTGTGGAATGAGTTGCCGAATTCGCATCCCCAAAAGAAAGTCTCGGAAGCCTTCGTGACGAAATATCAGGCGAAGTTCGGGACTGCGCCCGACATGTTTGCCGGCGTTGCCTATGACTCCGCCAACATGGTGCTGCAGGCGATCCGAGAAACCAGCGGCGAGCGCGCCCAGATCCGCGAATGGCTCGAAAACAAGGTCAAGAATTACGTCGGCGTGACGGGCGTCTTCAATTTCGGCCCACAGGATCACGGCGGGCTGAAGAGCGATGCGCTGGTGATGATGATCGCTGACAAAGATGGCTGGCGTCTCGCCGACTACGAGAAGTAAGCCATCATGGATTGGGGTGCGATTCCACAGTTCGTCGCCGGAGGGCTCGCCATCGGCGCTGTCTATGGACTGATCGGAATTGGATTCAGCCTGATTTATAGCACGAGCAAGGTCATCAATTTTGCACAGGGCGAGTTCGTCGTTTACGGCGGACTCGCTGCTGTGTCGCTGACCTTGTTCGACATTCCGGCGTCCATCGCGCTGCCGTTATCGCTGGCGGCCAGCATCGTCATGGGAGGCGCCTTGCAGGGGCTGCTGTCGACGGCGCGAAAAGGCAGCAATGAACTGACCTATATCATGACCACGATCGGCGTCGCGATCGCGCTGCAGGGACTTGCTCATCAGATCTGGGGGACGGATTACAAGACATATGCGTTGTATCCGGAGGGCGCGATCAAGGTGCTCGGCGCCAGCGTCAACTACGCAACGATCACCATTCTTCTGACGACGGCGGTCGTGTGCCTGGCGTTGTGGATTTTCCTGTTTCGCACCATGATCGGCAAGGCGATGCGTGCCTGTGCCAATGATAGCAGGGCGGCCCAGACGGTCGGCATCCGGCCAAGGCGGATGGTTTCTCTTGCCTACGTGGCGAGCGCCGCGATCGGAGGACTCGCCGGAGTTCTGATCACGCCGTCCCAGATGATGTCTTATGACAACGGCGTCATTCTCGCCATCAAGGGTTTCACCGCGGCGATTGTCGGTGGTTTGGCTAATCCGTTCGGGGCTGTGGTCGGCGGGATTGTGCTGGGATTGCTCGAAGGTCTCGGCGTTGGATTAGTCTCTTCGGATTTGCAGAATGCCTACGCGTTTCTCACGCTGTTGTTGATCCTTCTCGTTCGGCCTCAGGGCCTGTTCGGTCGCGCCGAGCCGGGATCCGTCCGATGAGCGCGGGATCTTCCCTGACATCCGCATGGATGAAGCAGCAGCCCATACTGTTCATCCTGGCATTGTTCGCGATCGTCCCGATCGTTTCACGGGATGCGTATATTCTTGGTGTCTGGACGTTCCTGCTCCTCAATATCCTTGTGGTTGTGGGACTCGATCTCCTGCTTGGGTATGCCGGGCAGCTTTCGCTCGGCCATGGGATCTTCGTCGCGATCGGCGCCTATGCTTCCGGCTTTCTGACCACCAAGGCGGGTTTCTCCGGCTGGGCGGCGATGCCGGTTGGCATGCTCGCTGCGGCATTGTTGGCGGCGATCGTGGCGGTGCCGACGCTCCGCCTGCGCGGCTACTATCTGGCGATGGCGACGCTGGGATTTCCGGTAATGTTCGACGCGGCGATCCGCGTGACGTCGCAATGGAGTGGCGGCTCCTCCGGCATTATCTCGATTCCGCGGCTCAAGATCGGGAGTTATATCCTGCGCGATCCGCTGGTGTATTACTATCTGGTGCTCGCCATTGTCGCCGTGGTCGTGCTGATCGTCTGGAACCTAGCCAATTCGCGCTTCGGGCTCAAACTGCGTGCAATCCATGCGGATGAAACGGCGGCTTCGTCACGCGGGATCAATGTGACCGCGCTCAAGGTGATCGTGTTTGTCGCGAGCGCCGCCATCGCGGCGTTGAGCGGAAGTCTGTACGTTCACAATGTCCAGTTTGTCGCGCCCGATACCTTCGGCCTGAACTATTCCCTGACGCTCGTCATCATGCTTGTCGTCGGCGGAATGGGGCGCATATGGGGTGGAATTCTCGGCGTCGTTCTGTTGGGCTGGATGCCGGAGCTGTTGCGCGAAGCTGCGACCTGGCAGCCTGTGATCTTCGGCTCCATCCTGGCGATTATCATGCTGTTTGCACCCAGCGGACTGGCCGGATTCATGCGCAGACGTTCGGTCTTCTCGCCGGTTGATGCACCGTCTGCCATGTCGGCACTCCCCACGGGGAAGGAGCGGGTTCTCGCGGTCAGGGATATCGGAAAGACTTTCGGTGGCGTGCAGGCCGTCAAGGGATTGAGCTTCGATGTCAGCGCGGGGGAAATCAAGTCGATCATAGGGCCGAACGGGGCAGGAAAATCCACGGCGCTGGCGCTGATCTCGGGCGTTATCGCCGCAGACAGCGGCACGATCGAACTCGATGGACATTCTGTCGAGGATGCGCCGGCCTATCATCGCGCACGCCTGCGGCTGGGACGGACATTTCAGCACGCCCGCCTGATCCCGACGCTGACGGTTTATGAAAACATGGTGCTGGGTGCGTCCGTGCTGGGAAGCGTGAGCGAGACCGAAGCCAGCAGAATTCTGCGCCAGCTCGATCTTGTGCATGTTACTCACGCTTTCCCGGGGCAGACAAACCAGTACGAACGCAGGCTGATCGAAATCGGTATGGCACTGGCGGCCAACCCGAGGCTTTTACTGCTGGATGAACCGGGCGCGGGTCTTTCGTCGGCGGAGATCGAACAGTTGGCGACCTTGCTGCGCGAGCAAAAGCAGAGAGGCTGCGCGATCGTTCTGGTCGATCACATCATGAGTCTGGTTATTCCCTTGTCCGACAGCATTCTGGTGCTCAATAGCGGCACCCCGATTATCGATGGAACGCCGGCTACGGTGATCGCTGACCCGGATGTTCGCAGCGCTTATCTCGGTGAGAGGAGCGATGTCCATGCTTGACGTGCGGGGATTGCAGGTCCGTTACGGGGCAATCCGCGCGGTGGAAAATGTCGATCTTCACGTCGATGCCGGTGAGATCGTCGTTCTCATTGGCGCGAACGGAGCCGGGAAGTCCAGTGTCGTCAATGCGATTGCCGGGCTTGTTCAGCCGGCGGACGGCGACATCAGATTGGCCGGAGAAGATGTCCGCCCGCTGGATGCAGCGAGCCGCGTGCGACGCGGCCTGGCGCTGGTGATCGAGGGGCGTGGAATTTTTTCGGAAATGACCGTTCGCGAGAACATCGAGCTCGGAGCCTTTGCCAAGCCGGGGCTGCGCGGGGCCTCGTTGCACTCCGCTATCGATGGCGTGTTCGCGATATTTCCGCGGCTTGGCGAGCGGTCTCGTCAGCTTGCGGGAACCCTCAGCGGAGGCGAACAGCAAATGCTGGCGATCGGGCGCGCATTGATGAGTTCGCCGCGCCTGCTCGTTCTGGACGAACCGTCCCTCGGCCTTGCGCCACGCATTGTCGACGAGATTGCCGAACGTCTGGTGAAGCTTGCACGCGAGAGCGGCGTCACGGTGTTGATTGCCGAGCAGAATGCCGCGCTCGGACTCAATATTTCCGATCGGGCGTATGTCTTGCAGCGTGGACGCGTGGTTCTTCAAGGGCTGGCGTCCGAATTGCGATCCAACACCGATCTGATGCGGGTCTACCTGGAGAGCTAATCAAATTCTGAGGGCGCTGGAGTGACTTGAAAATCGACAAGCTCGTCGTTGACGCCTGATACCAGCGCGAAATCGACCGACGTGGGACAATTAGCTTCAATCAAATTGCAGAAATCTTTGACTGGTCAAAATTTGCTCCGGTCATTGTTGCACCGGTCGAAGGTAGCACTTCGCTATTGCTGACGGTCAGCACCGAACAATGGCCGCGATGTTGTGCGGTCGGAAAACTGTGCCTTGCCAAGTTGTTCAGGCTGATCGCGGACGACGGGCGGCGGCATATGCCGCCGTCTACGACAATATGCTAAGACAACCGCACAGCAACTTTATCACGCGAGCGGTGTTTGTCTTCGCTATCAAGAAGCCGCCCGACGCATTTCGGCGGCCACGCTACGCCCGGCCGGTTCAGCGGCGAAGAAGCGCTTCGCGCCGCGCGTTGTACTGCTTGCGTTATGTCGTCGCATGCATTCGCAGTTCCGGCATGTCCCGAAAGAGCTCCAACGCCTCGGGATTGGCGAGCGCGTCGACGTTGCCGATCGGCCGGCCGTGGACCACGTCGCGCACCGCCAGCTCGACGATCTTGCCGTTTTTGGTGCGCGGCAGGTCGGCTACCGGGACGATGATTTCGGGAACATGGCGGGGGCTGGCGCCGCTACGGATCGCGGCGCGCAGTCGCTTCTCGAATGCGGCATCGAAATCCACGCCTGGCGCGAGCCGCACGAACAGGACGATGCGCGTGTCGTGCCCGACCTCCTGGCCGATGGCCAACGCCTCGAGAATCTCCGGGATGCGCTCGACCTCGGCATAGATTTCGGCCGTGCCGATCCGCACGCCGCCTGCGTTCAGGGTCGCGTCCGAGCGGCCGTAGATGACGAAGCCGCCCGCCTCGGTGACCGCGGCGAAGTCGCCATGATGCCACAGGCCCGGAAAGCGGTCGAAATAGGCGGCGCGGAAGCGGCTGCCGTCGGCGTCGCCAAGAAAGCCGAGCGGGATCGATGGAAACGGCGTTGCGCAGACGAGTTCTCCTTTGACGCCGGGCGGGACGGGATGGGCCGCTTCGTCGACGACGCTGACATCCATGGCGAGCGAAGGCCCCTGGATTTCGCCGTCGCGCACCGGGCGGGTGGGGTCGCCGGTCACGAAGCAGCCGACGATATCGGTGCCGCCGGAAACGGAGGCGAGATGCACGTCACGCTTCACCGCCTCATAGACGAAGGCGTAGTTGACGGGCGCCAGCGGCGAGCCGGTGGAGCTGACCATGCGCAGGGCAGAAAGATCACGCCCGTCGCCCGGCCGCAGGCCGGACTTGCGCACCGTGTCGAGATAGCGGGCGGAGGTGCCGAACAGGGTAAAACCCTCGTCGGCGGCATAGTCCCACAGCACCGCGGGACCGGGATGGAACGGCGAGCCGTCGAACAGCATGATCGCCGCCCCGGTCTGGAGCACGGCGACGTGCCAGTTCCAGACCATCCAGGTCAGCGTCGAGAAGTAGAAGACCCGGTCGCCGGCGCGGATGTCGCAATGCAGGAGCTGTTCCTTGGCTTGCAGCAGGATGGCGCCGGCGCGGTGGACGATCGCCTTCGGCTTGCCGGTAGTGCCCGACGAGAACAGGATGTAGAGCGGGTGGTCGAAGGGCAGGCGCATATAGGTCACCGGCCCGGCCGCGAACGGCGCGAGGAACGCGGAAAGCGTCATCGCGCCGGCGACCGCGGCGAGGATGTCCTCCGGTGCGCCGATGAAGGGAACCACCACGACGCGGGTGCCGGCAAGGGCGGCCGCGATCTGCGCCACCTTGTCGCCGACCGGATGCACCTTGCCGGCGTAGCGATAGCCGTCGCAGGCGAAGAAGAGCTTCGGCTCAGCCTGGGCGAAGCGGTCGACCGCGCCGGAAGCGCCGTAGTCGGGTGAAGCCGAGCAGAACACGGCGCCGATGCTGGCGCAGGCGAGAAGCAGCGCCGTCGCCTCGGGGATGTTCGGCAGATAGGCCGCGACGTGGTCGCCAGCGCCAACGCCGGCGGCGCGGAGCGCCTGTTGCAGGCGCGAGACGAGCGCGTGAAGTGCGTCCCATGACAGCCGCGCCGTCGCCCCGTCCTCGCCGCGGAAGACGATCGCGTCGTCCGGGCCGGTGCGCTTGAGCAGGTTCTCCGCCACGTTGAGGCGCGCGTCGGGGAAGAAGCGCGCCTGTTCGATCCGCTCCATCGGCACGAAGACGCGCTCGCCCTTGTCGCCGACGAAGCCGGCGAAGTCCCACAGCAGGTCGTGGAAGTCCACCAGATTCGCCACTGACCAGCGGTGGAGATCGAGACTGTCGGCGAGCGCCAGACCGAAGCGGGCGTTCGCGGCCAGCCGGAAGCGGGTGCTCGCGGCAGCGGCGATGCGGGCCTCGGAAGGCTCCCAGACGATGCGCGATGTCATGGCGCGTCCTTTTCTGCCCGTGCATGCGGAGCCCGCGCGCACGGGACTCGCGATTCGGCTATCGTCAGGGCGCAGGCCGGCCGAGCCATTCGGTGTAGAAGGTGTCGATGTCCGGCTTGAAGTCGTGGACGATCGGGTAGCCGGGCGGCACCGCCTCCACTTCCAGCAGGACGCCGCTGATCGGATCGTAGTATTCGCGCAGGTGCATCCACTCCGTGTTGCAGCCGAGCTTGTCCGGGTAGATCTCGTTGATCAGCTCGTGCGTGTCGCGGACGAAGACCTTGGCGTGAAGCTTCCAGTTCTCGTGGGCCTCGCAATATTCGTGGCCCCAGGTCGATTTGACGACGCGGCGGCCGTCCGGCTTGCGCACCACGTAAAGATGCTCGCCGAGCGGCAGCAGGATGGGATCGTCCCATTCGACGCTCTCCTGCCACAGCGCAATCATCTTGTCGAAGCGGTCGGTGTCCTTGAACCCGCTCATCATGGCGTGAAGCTTCTCGAACGGCAGGTTGCCGTTCTTCAACTGGCGCAGCGTGTTGATGTCGTGCGAGATGTTCATGTCTTTACGCTCCTGGTCTGTGTCGTTGGCGCGCACTAGAAGGCGAAGTCGTCGGGAAGCGACCAGAACGTCCTGAAATGCCCGGCCCAGCGGTCGGACAGTTTCATGGAGCTGGCATACATCGCCCGCACCGGCGCGATGAAATCCTTCTCCAGCACGCGCCCGCGCTGGGCGGCGACATAGTCGCGGGCATCGACTGCGCGTTCGAGGCGCTTCTTGCGCATGGCCTGCCGCTCGTTGGCGGTGGCGGTCTTGTCGGCCTTGGCCTTGCCGTCGCCGGCGGCAACGAGCACGACGCCGTAGATCGGCCGCGCATAACGCTCGAGAAGCTCGCCGCCGTTGACGTCCTTCGCCACGGAATCGGCATCGCGCTCGAGCGGGTCGCCCAGCCCCGGCCCGCCGCGCTGCACCGCCGTGTAGAGATCGTATTCGGCGAAGGCATGCGGCCCCGTCATCTGGTTTTCGTCGAACACCTCGCGGCCGCTGGCGAGCGCGCTGATCGAGCTGTTCTCGGGATCGCCGTCCAGCACCGGATAGGGTTTCTTCGCCGCCGCCAGCTCGGGAATGTTGGAATCGTGGACGTTGTGGCGGTAGCCGCTGTTGCCGGGATAGCCGCCGAACACGCCGGCGGAGGAGAAGACCTGGCCTTCGCCGCAACTGAACAGCACCAGCCCCGGCGTCTTGAACACCATGCGCAGCGCCTCGCTGCCGCAGCCGCCGCGATAGCGGCCGGGGCCTGACGAGTTCGCCTTGAGGCCGCGGCCGAGATAGAGCAGCGGCTCCAGATGCTCCCAGGTCTCGATCTCGCCCATGTCGCCCTCGGGGTTCCACATGGCCGCGCAGCTCGCCTCGCCGTCCTTGGCGTATTGTGCGCCGGTCCCCTGGCAGGATTGCTCGAAATTGGTGAAGGCCGAAGGCTGGCCGAAATGATTGACGCCGCCGCCCTGGGTCAGGTTCCAGGTGCAGGGATAGGAGGCGGAAATCTCCTCCAGATAGCCGCGGGCGAAATAGGCCCGCGCCAACGAGCGGATGAAGCCGGTGAAGGCCGGGATCAGGAAGAACCAGGTCAGCGTGGTGGAAACCTTGTCGAAGTCGGGATTGCACCACGATCCGTAAGGCAGCTCCAGCGTGCTGGCGAAATAGGCGCCGTCGTTGATCTTGTCGGAGTTCCACAGCGTTTGAGTGAGCTGCACCCACATCGCGCCTTGCATCGCCGAGGGCGAGCAGTTGAACGAGTGGTAGTCCCACTGGTTGGCGCCGTCGAAGGACAGGCTCAGATGTCCGTCGCCCGACACCTTCATGCGCAGCGGCGCATGCATCATTGAATCCTTGCGCGCGAGCGCGTGGACCGTCTCGTCCTTGGACCAGGGAATGTCGATGAAGGTCGGCGCCTCGTATTCGCCGGGGAAGGTCAACTGCCGAACGCGGCCGATCAGGGTGCGCCGGCCTTCCTCGACGGCCTCGCTGATGAACGACTTGTAGGTGTGGATGCCGACTTCTTCGATTGTGCGGAAGACCTGGTCGCGCACGAGCTGGCAGCCGGTCAGTCGGGTCTTCTCGTCGAGCACCCAGTACATTTCGGCGCGGACGTTGTCGCGGCAGCGCTGAAGATAGTCCTCGTGGAATACGTCGTCGGTGCCGACCAGTTCGGCCGAGATCAGCAGCCCGTCGCCGTAGCGGTCGGCATGGCCGTAGCACATTGAGCCGGGGGCGATGCCGCCGACGTCGATCTCGTGCGTGACGCCGCCGGCCCAGCCGATCAGCTCGCCCTCCCAGAAGATCGGGATCAGGGTATGCACGTCGGCGGTGTGGACGTCGCCGATCATCGAATTGTTGTTGCAGAAGATGAAGCCTTCGGCGATGCCGGGGTTCTTCTCGTAGTTGTTGCGGATCATGTATTTGATCGCATCCGACATGGTATGGACGTGCACGATGATGCCGGTGGACAGCGCGACCGATTCGCCCTCGGGCGTATAGAGGGCGAAGGACAGCTCACCGATCTCCTTAACGATCGGCGACGCCGAGATGTTGAGGGCGGTGGAGCGGGCGTTCACCAGGCCGCCGCGCAGGTGCGAGAATATCTTCTCGTAGAGGATCGGCTTTCCGGTGCGGATCGGCAGATCCTTCAGCCCCTGATAGTGGCCGGTCCGGTCGAAGATCGCTTCCGACCTCTCCAGCATTTCCTTGAGCGTCTGGCCTTCCCAGCCGATGGGGCCGATGCGTGAATCCGTTTTTGTGGTCTTGTCGAGCATTGTCGTGTCCTCCCGATCAGGCGTCGAGGTGGCGAAGGTGGAAAATGCGGTGCTGGTCGAGCCGGGCCTGCGTCGCGGGCGGAACGACGAAGGTCGTGGCTCCGGCCTCGATCACCGCCGGGCCGTTGACGACATTGCCCGGCAGCAGCTTCTCCATTTCGAGAATGACGGCATCGTGCCACTTGCCGCCGCGGTAGATCTTGCGGCCTTCCTTGTAAGCCTCGGCCGGCGGCGTCTCTCCCGAAAGCGGCTCTTGCGGCAGCGCCGGCTTCATCACCTCGCAGGTGCCGTAGACCACCGCCGTCGTCATCAGGTAGCCGAGCTCCGGCGAGCGCGCGGCGCGGGAGAACAGCTTGGCATAGGCTTCCTCGAAGCGATCGACGATCGCGCGCACGTCGTCGGCGGTTCTGATGGTGTCGAACGGCAACTCGACCTCAAGATCGTTGAGCTGGCCGACATATTGGACGCGCAGGCAGTGGCGATAGACGATCCGCTCGGTGGGAACGCGCGATTTGGCGAACTCATCGGCAACCTTGGTCCGCAGCCCCGTCCAGCCGGCATTGACGACGGCGGCGATGCCCTCGATGCCGGCGGCGAAGGCGGCGGGCGCCAGTTCGGGGCTCGCCGTCGCGATGTTCAGCGTGCGGTCGAGGCGGTACTCGAAATCGGCGCAGGCGCAGCCGAAGGCCGAGAACCCCGCCGCCCAGGCCGGAACCAGCACGTCGGCGAAGTTCAGCCCCTTGGTGTAGCCGGCGACGTGCATCGGTCCGCCACCGCCATAGGCGAACAAGGTGTAGTCCTCCGGCGCGTAGCCCTTGCCGAAGACGCGGGCGTAGACCTCGTTGCGCAGATGGTTCTCGAACAGCTCCAGCACGCCTTCGGCGGCGTCGTAAGGATCGAGACCGAGCGGGCCAGCGATGCGCTCCTTGATCGCCTGAAGGGCGCGATCCTTATTGAGGACAACCTCGCCACCGAGGAAGTTGTAGGGGTTGAGATTGCCGAGCACGATGTTGCAGTCGGAGAGCGTCGGGGTGTCGACGCCACCCTCCTCGTAGCACATGCCGATACGCGAGCCGGCGCTGTCGGGGCCGATCTCGATGCGGTTCGAGATCGGGTCGAGCCGTACATAGGAGCCTGTGCCGGCGCCGACGGAATCGATCTCGACCAGCGGCAGCTTGAGCACGAAGCGCGCGATGTCGGGCTGACTCTTGGTCGTGAACTGGTTGCCGGTGATGAGGCCGAGATCGAACGACGTGCCGCCGATGTCGGAGCACACGACGTTGTCAATTCCGAGCTCGCGCCCGACATATTTCGAACCGACCATGCCACCGATCGGCCCGGAGATCAGCGTGCGTGCCAGCTCCCTGGCCTCGGTGGAGATGGTGCCGCCGTGCGAGGCCATCACGCGCAGCTCGAACTGACCGCCGAAGCCCTTCGCCCTGTCGGCGATCTTCTGGAACTGGCCGCGCGACGGCTCGGCCGCATAGGCTTCGATGGTCACCGTGTTGAGGCGTGCGAAGTCCTGCATCACCGGGTAGAGATCGCTGGACAGATAGATCGGCACGGTCTTGCCGGTTGCCGCCATCACCTTCTCGGCCACGGCCTTGATCGCCTGCTCGTGTGCGCCGCTGACATAAGAGAACAGGAGATTGACGACGAGGCCCTCGATGTCCTTGGCCAGCAGTTCGGCGACTGCGGCCTCGGCTTCGTGCTCGTAGAGCGGGATGACCTCGGTGCCGAACAGGTCGATGCGCCCGCGCACGCCGCGAATGCGTTCGCGCGGCACCAGGGGAGGGTTGTGGCGGTGGGTGCCGACCTTGAGCCGGTCCTGGTAGGAATAGCCGAGATAGGTCTGGATGCCGCGCTCAAGCAGGAAATAGTCCTCAAAGCCGGCGGTGACGATGATGCCGAGCCGGCGGCCCTTGCGTTCCAAAAGCCGGTTCAACATCGAGGTGCCGGAATAGATGCCGGTGGCGACCTGCGGAAAGATTGCGGTTGCCTCGACATTCCACTGCTTCAGCGCGTCCTCGACGGATTTCCCGAAGCCGCGCGACTCGTCCTCCGGCGTCGTCTGCGCCTTGCCGACGACGAAGCGACCGGCTTCGTCGACAAAGAAGGTGTCCGTCATGGTGCCGCCGGCATCCATGGACATAATGTAGTGCCCTGTCATCTGGGTCCCCTTGCTTCATGAATTGCGGTTGCAGCGTGCGGCCGCGCGCAAGCCGCCACCTGCCCGCGGCCACGCCAGCCGGCGAGCGCGGGAAGGGGGCCGCAATATCGGCCGCAACGAGAGAAAAAGACCGCCAGTCCGGGACACGCCCGCAGGGCTATCCGGCCCCACGCTGAAGACATGAGCTGACGATGCTCTTCATGCGCGGAAGCTGGCGATGCGGGACGCCCGAAGGCGGCATTCCGGGTCTATGGAAATTTGCCGTGATACGGCATCAATGTTTCCTCCACTGTCCCGGCGAACGGGGTCGTCCGCCGATGTCCCGCTTGTGCGGATACACTTGTTGTTGACGAGGAGACTGGAACAACGCCTGTCGCAGAGATTGAACGTTCCTGCTTTTCTTTTGAACGATCCTGCCGGGTCGTGGTTGCGCGCCAGATGTCGGATCAGGCTGATGGTGGCAGGGGCGGGTGGCAGGGGGACGCACCTTCCCGGCATGGCGACGTTCCTGAAGATCGAGATTTCGTATTCGGGCAGCTCGCGCCACGCTCAGGATTTGCGCATGGCTCCCGGCGTCAACCCGACCACCTTCCTCACCGCGCGCGTCATGTGCGCCTGGTCGGAGAAGCCAGCCGCGAAAGCGATTTCGGCGAGAGGCTGGTTGGTCTGGTGGATCCGTCTCACGGCGAGCCTGACCCGCTTCTCGAGGACGAAATGGTGGGGGCTCTCGCCGAACGTGTTCTTGAAGCAGCGCAGGAAATGAAACTCGCTCACCCCCGACACCCTGGCCAGTTCTGCAAGCTTGAAATTGCGCGAGATATTGGCGTCGATGAAGTCGAGGACGCAGGCTCTCTGCGCCGGACTGAGGCGCATGCCTGCGCCTTTGACGTCGGCCGCCTGGCAATTGTGGTGGTAGCGGCGGATGAGGTGCAGGCTCAGCGCCGAGGCCACCGTATCGATGAACAGGTTGCCGCCTTCGCCCGGCGAGCGCAGTTCCTGCGCCAGCGCGTCTGCCAGCACCAGCAGCTTGCGGTCGGTGAGCCGCAACACATCCATGGTTTCGAGCTTTCTGTAATCCTGCTCGAACGCGGACGCCGCCGTGTCCGCCATCAATTCGCTCGACAAATAGAGGTGCGACACGTCGATCTGGTCAGGCCATTCCCAGTCGGAAGCCTGCCCCGCGCCCATCAGCGACATGATCCCGGGTCTGACGCGCTCTTCCTTCCAGCCCTCGCCACAACGGCGTTTCATCAGGGTCGAGCCATGGGTGTAGATAACGATCTGGACGCCTTCGATCCCGGGCGCAATGACCGTCGAGGGAGCGTAGCGGTAGTCTCTGAAGAAGACGCGCCGCCGGTTGCTCTGGCCGGTGTCTCCTTCGGCCAGAATGGCTCCGGGCGCATAGATATGCACCTGATCGGGGGAAATGAACTGACGTGTGTGCGAAAGCGCCCCTGATGCTTCGGACATGACCCACTCAATAGACCAGCGCCGTTCAACCGTGGGCAAGCATAGCCGCAAACGGGAACGCGGGTCATACGTAAGATGCCGTCAGCTCAATGCCGGCAGGATAAGCCGACGCGCGTTTCCTGCACAAGTCCTTTCTAATCGTAGTTTTGCATCAGGATGGCCCGACATAGCGGCCCCCGAGAAGTCGCACCGCGACCGAGGCGCCACAAGCTGCCGGAGCGGCCGTCCAAGGGCGCGACGGTCCGAGGAGGTCTGAGCACATCAGAAGACACGGCGTGCGCCGTGCGATCTCCCCGTTCGCGTCAGTGAGATAGGCCGCATTGTGCTTTGCGATCGCCTCGACGCTGGTGTCGCGCTGGTTTGTCCCTGTATCGTCGGTATCTCGGCCGTCAATACAAGAGGATTCGGCGCTAAGTCCTTGCGCCGCCGCTGAGAAGTTCGCGATCGGCGCGCGAGCGTTGTGTCACGAAATCGATTACTGCGCGCACCGGCGGAAGATCGATCAGATCGGGATGCGCCAGCAGCCAGATATCGGAAATTCCGGCGAGCTTTTGGGGGGAGACGCGGATCAGATCGTCGTGTGCGTCGGCCACGATGCAGGACAAGGCGCAGATCCCGACACCGGCGCGCACGGCCGCCAGCATGTCGGCCTGCGACGAACAGCGCATCACCACGGTGGCCTGTCGCGCCACTTGATCGCTCCAGCGTCCGAGTTCGGCATTTGAGGCACGGTCGGCGAAGCCGATGATGCTGTGATGTTTCCAGTCGTCGCGGTTCGCGGGCAGGGGGTGACGCGCCGCATAGTCGCGTGAGGCATAGAAGCCGACGCCGAGCCGCGCGATCCTGCGGCCGACCAGATTTTCGTCGCCGCTCTGATAGATGCGCAGCACGATATCGGCCTCGCGCTTGCGCACGCTGACCGGAAACGGATGAGTGACGAATTCGATCTGAACATTGGGATGGTTTGCGATGAAGGATGCCATGTGCGGCATCAGCCAATAGGCCGCGAGTGTCGGGCCGATCGAGAACTTGACCAGTCCGCGCGCCCTGTTGCCTCTGGCTGATACGGCGGCTTCGGCGCGGAGCGCGGCCATTTCCATCGCGGCAGCATGTTCGTGGAAACGGCGGCCCTGTGCCGTCAGCGTCAGGCCCTCATTGGAGCGGACGAACAATTTGGTTCCGAGCTGGGCTTCCAGCGCGGCGATGTCACGGCTCACGGTGGGATGACTCGAGCGCAAGCGCCGCGCCGCAGCGAGGTAGCTGCCGGATTCGGCGACGGCCATGAACGTCTTGCAGAGGTCCCAATCCATCATGTTCAAACTTGACAATGCAATTGTTCAGAATTGGACATTCGGTGCGCGAGGTCAAGATGTTATCGTTGCTTACATTCAAAACAGGAACAGTCCGATGCCGCTTCCAGCCTCGCTTAACAATAAGCTTGAACTGCCCGTTCTCGGCTCGCCGCTCTTTATCGTCTCCGGCCCCGAACTCGTGATCGCGCAGTGCAAGGCCGGTATCGTCGGCTCGTTTCCGGCGCTGAATGCGCGCCCGGTCGAGAAGCTCGGTGAATGGCTGACCCGGATCGAGGATGAACTGGGCGAGTATCAGGCGAAAAATCCGGACAAGAAGGTTGCGCCCTACGCGGTCAACCAGATCTGCCACGCCTCCAACGACCGCCTGATGAAGGACATGGAGACCTGTGTGAAGCACAAGGTTCCGGTCATCATCACCTCGCTGCGTCCGCCGTCCGAAATCGTCGAGGCCGCGCATTCCTATGGCGGCGTGGTGTTCCACGACGTCATCAACGTCAAGCACGCGCGCAAGGCTGCGGAGCAGGGCGTCGATG
The DNA here is from genome assembly GCA_020544565.1 of Bradyrhizobiaceae bacterium. Lineage (GTDB taxonomy): Bacteria > Pseudomonadota > Alphaproteobacteria > Rhizobiales > Xanthobacteraceae > Afipia. The sequence continues at coordinate 2,435,057 of CP078014.1, read as the reverse complement.
GTCTGATTCTGGTTTGCGCAGGCGCGGGCGGCCATGCCGGCACGCTGTCGCCATTCGCGCTGGTGCGCGAAGTGAAGCAATGGTTCAAGGGTACCATTCTGCTGTCGGGCGCGATCTCCGATGGCTGGGGCATCGCGTCCGCGCTCGCGCTTGGCGCGGACATGGCCTACATGGGCACGCGCTTCATCGCGACCGTTGAGGCCAATGCCGATCCGGCGTACAAAAAGGCGCTGACTGAATATGCCGCGCATGACACGGTCTACACCAATCTGTTCACCGGTATTCACGGCAACTATCTCGGCCCGTCGATCGCAGCCGCCGGTCTCGATCCGGACAATCTGCCGGTGGCGGACAAGAGCAAGATGAACTTCGGCTCGGGCGGCAACATGAAAGCCAAGGCCTGGCGAGATATCTGGGGATGCGGACAGGGTATCGGTCAGATATCTGACGTTCCGTCGGTAGCCGAACTGGTCGCGTGCCTGAAGAGCGAATTCGCAGACGCCAGCGGCGATTTCGCAAAACGCATCAGCGCGTGAACGATAGTTGCGGCTGCGCTCAGGTGCGGCCACACAACAATAATCAACCGGGAGGAGGCAGAGCATGATGAGAGCCGGATCACTGCGGGCGATAGCCGTCCTGACGCTTGCAGTCGGCGCGCTGACGCAGGCGCAGGCCGACACCAGAAGCGAAATCCGCATCGGGCAAACCTTGCCATACAGCGGCCCACTGTCCGGATTCGGGGCGATCGGCCGCGTTCAGGAGGCGTATTTTGAGAAGATCAATGCTGAAGGCGGCATCAATGGCCGCAAGATCAAATTCATCAGCATGGACGATGCTTATTCGCCGCCGAAAACCGTCGAGCACACACGCAAGCTGGTCGAGCAGGACGAAGTGCAGGTAATGTTCGCCTCGCTCGGCACTGCGACCAACAATGCCGTGCACCGTTACCTCAACGGCAAGAAGATTCCGCAGTTGTTCGTGCTGAGCGGCGCGACCAAGTGGGCTGATCCAAAGAATTTTCCTTACACCATGCCGGGCATGGCGGCTTATGCATCCGAAGGCGTGATCTACGCCAAGCATATTCTGGCGACGAAGCCGAACGCGAAGATCGCTATTCTGGCGCAAAACGATGATTTCGGCCGCGACTATGTCAGCGGCTTCAAGCGCGCGCTGGGCGACAAGGCTGCGACCATGATCGTGTCCGAAGTGAACTATGAGGTCACCGCGCCCACTATCAGCTCGCAGCTTGCGACACTGAAGGCGTCCGGCGCCGATGTTCTGTTCGGTGTGGTGTTGGGTAAATTCACGTCGCAATTCATCAAGGGCATTGCCGAGCTTGGCTGGAAGCCGGAAATGACGTTCCTGCCGACATCGGCGGCGTCGATTTCGTTCCTTGCTCCGGCGGGGCTGGAGAATGCCGTCGGCATGATCTCGTCCAGCAGCCAGAAGGACGTCAACGATGTGCAGTGGGCGAACGATCCCGGCGTGAAGGAATACTTCGCGTTCATGAAGCAGTACCTGCCGAATGCGGATCTCAACAATTCGAACTATGCCGCCGGCTATCACTACGCGCAGTTGATGGTTTCTGTTCTCAGGGCTTGCAAGGATGATTTCAGCAGCGAGAACATCAAGCGGCAGGCCGCATCACTGAAAGACGTGCACCTGCCGCTGTTGCTGCCCGGAATCACGGTGAACACGGGGCCAGACGATTATCTGCCGTTCCAGCAGCTTCTTCTCCGCCGTTTTGACGGCAAGAGCTGGGTCGGCTTCGGCAAGGTGCTCGACGACCAATAGACAAATGCCTGTGACAGGCGTGCTTCCCGATCGCGAGGCGCGCCTGTTTTGTTGTTTTTGCGCTGGAGCGGCACCATGATCATCAGCGGCGAGCGCCGGATCAGTTATCCCGAGATATGGGAGCATATCGCGCGCGCCGCCAACGGCTTCAAGGCGCTCGGTGTGCGTGATGGCGCGCCGGTGGGGCTGATGCTGCGCAATGATTTTGCATTCTTCGAGGCTTCATCGGCGGCGGCGATGCTCGGCTCGCCCGTGGTGCCGATCAACTGGCACCTCAAGGCTGAAGAAGTCGCCTACATTCTTGCCGACAGCGGCGCGCAGGCGCTGGTTTGCCACGCTGATCTGTTGCCGCAGATCAAGGACGGTCTGCCCAGGCGATTGCCGCTCCTGGTGGTGGAAACGCCGCCGGAGATCGCCGCCGCGTTTGGTGTCTCGCCCGAACTCGCGCGTGTGCCCGATGATGGCATCAATTGGGACACTTGGCGCGATGGCTTCTCAGCGTCGCGAGATGCGCCGGGCCGGGCATCGCCGATGTTCTATACCTCCGGCACCACGGGCCGACCCAAGGGCGTGCGCCGTCAGCCGATGCTGCCGGAGCAGATGGTCGCCGCCGAACGCGTCAGCGCCATGACCTACGGCGTGAAGCCGAACGAGGATCAGGTCATCCTGATGAACGGGCCGATGTATCACTCGGCGCCGAATTCCTACGGCATGCTGGCGTTCCGTCACGGCTGTACCATTGTACTCGAACCACGCTTCGATCCGGAGGACCTGTTGCAACTCATCGAGCGGCACAAGGTCACGCACATGCATATGGTGCCGACCATGTTCGTGCGTCTGTTGCGGCTGCACGATGAGGTGAAGTCCCGTTACGATCTGTCGTCGCTTCGCTTTGTGGTGCATGGCGCCGCGCCGTGTCCCGTCGAGGTGAAGCAGGCGATGATCAAATGGTGGGGGCCGGTGGTTCATGAATATTTCGGCTCGACCGAAACCGGCATTCCGATCTGGCATTCGGCGCAGGAAGCGCTGGCCAAGCCCGGCACCGTCGGACGAGCGATCGAGGGCGGTGTCGTGAAAATTTTTGGGCCGAACGGCGAGCCGTGCGGGGTCAACGAGATCGGTGAGATTTTCATGCGCCAGACCGCGATCCCGGACTTCGACTATCATCGCAAGGCGGGCGCGCGCGAGGAAGCGGGCCGCGAGGGGCTGATCAGCGTCGGCGACGTCGGTTATCTCGACGAGGACGGCTACCTGTTCCTGTGCGACCGCAAGCGCGACATGGTGATTTCGGGTGGGGTCAATATCTATCCCGCGGAAATCGAGAACACGCTGATCGGCATGAAGGGTGTGCGCGACTGCGCGGTGTTCGGTATTCCGGATGACGAATTCGGCGAGCGGCTGATGGCCTGCATCGAGCAGGATGCCGGGGCGACGCTGACGTCGAAGGATGTGCAGGATTATCTCCGCAAGCGGCTGGCGAATTTCAAGGTGCCGAAGGACATCAAGTTCCTCGATGAACTCCCGCGCGAGGCCAGCGGCAAGATCTTCAAGCGCAAGCTGCGCGATCCTTACTGGAAAAATCGCGCGCCCACGTAGCGAGCGTGGCCTGCATGCTGTCACACCGCCGGTTCTCCCAAGCTGTCGTGGAAGGTCGCACTGCCCGAGGAGGCGATGGAATCCGCGCCCGTAACCGTGGCGATGCTACGGTCGTCTTCATGCGCACCATTCGGTCAGATCGATTCCGCGATCAGGACGCAGCGGCGCACGCCTTGAGACCGATGACTTGGTGGATGTGATCATCATTGCGCTGGTGCAACTGCCGTACTCACCGTCCTCGTCACGGAGGATACCGGCCTCGTGCCGATCTCTGAGAGAGCGATGTGCTGAGGGCCGATCACTCAAAATAAGCTGCGGAAAATAAGCTTCGGACGAGAGGGCCGACGTCAATGCTTGTTCTGCTCCTCTGGTTGCAAAGAGGCGTCCCGAACAAAGTCCAGGATTGTGGCTGTTACTTCTCCGGCTTTCTCCTGTTGCACCCAATGGCCGGCTCCTTCGATCAAATGGCAGCCGCGCATTCTGGTGCATGATTGGGCCTGCATTCGCTCGAAGTCTCCGGGCTTCTGAAGGTACCCCCAGTCGCTCTTGCCCGCGATGAAACAGGACGGAATATCGATCGTCAGTCCCGAGAACGTCTCGAGTTCTGCAATAAATTCCGGGACAAACCGGCATCGATACCATTGCAGTCCGCCTTGAAAACCAGTCCTGGCGAACTCACTGCTGTAAAGACGCAGTTCTTCGTCCGTTAGCCATGTGCACGATTCGATTTCGGCGGGGGATGGAAATTCCGCAGCGACTGTTTCCGCCATGCCTTTGCCGCGTTCCATGACGTAATAGGTCGGCAGCTTGGACAGTTCCGACGCGCTCCAGGATTTCAGAGGAAAGGGCCGGTTGTTCTTCCAGTCAGCGCTCTTGTGATGATAGTAGGCGCGTAGAAAATCATGGATGCCCTGCGGGCAGTTGACCATGTCGTCATTGGCGCCCGGGCTTGAATAATACTCATGATAGTGGCGACGCGGCGGGTTGAGAGCCGCGAGGGCTTCGTTGATGTCGATGGCCGGGCGGCCGGACGGTGGCGCGGCGATCGTGTTGAACGGTAGCGGCGGCGGCCCTCCGAAGGGCGCGCTCATCAGCACGACGGATTTGAACACGTCTGGACGGATCAGCGCGCAGTAGGCGGCAACACTTGATCCATAATCGTGGCCCACGACAGCAGCAACGGACCTGTAGCCGAAAGCGGACACCAATCCTAGCGCGTCACGCACGAGATTCATAAGGCGGAATGAGCTTAAGTCGCCGTGATAGCGATCGTCCCAACCGGTGGTGCGCCCATAACCGCGCTGATCAGGCGCGATGACATGAAATCCCGCCGCTGCGAGCGGCGCCATCACCTTGCGCCAGCTGTAAGCCAGTTCGGGAAAACCGTGAAGCAGCAGCAACGCCGGCCGGCCCGGAGTCTCGAAGCCGGCCTCGAGGACGTGCATCGTCAGTCCATTCACATTCTCGACGAAACGCGCGCGGATACCCTTTGGCAATTCGCGATTGAGTGGCTCCAAAGACGTCATGCTTTCTCCGATTTTGGCGGCGGCGTGCAAATGGGCGAGACCTCCGCCCGAATGAAATCTATTTCATCTTGATCAGCGGAATTCAATTTTCTGGAGTGAGCCGGGGGTTTAACGCCCTTAACGCCCGTCGCTAACGTCGGTCAATCACGGCCGCCCGACCGTGTACTTGACGGAACGGGTCTTCCGTTGCAACATATCGCTAATGAATTATTGCTTCATTAGAGAAGCATATAGTATTCCCCACACGAGCAAGACCTCCGGGAGGCCGACTTTGGCGACGACGCAATGCATTACTGAACCAGCACGCCAGATACCGATTCTGATGGATGCAGATATCGTCGTGGTTGGCGGCGGAACGACAGGACCCTTCGCGGCCATCTCCGCGGCGCGACTGGGGAAGAAAGTCGTGCTGATCGAGCGTTTCGGTTCGCTCGGAGGGAACCTGACCCTGGGATTGAACACCAAGCCTTCAGGCGCGCTTGTCGGCGGCCTTCCGCTCGAAGTGTGGGACCTCGCCCGTTCTGTCGGCGGGGCCGGTGCGGACTACATGGCTCTGACCAAGACAGGGGGCGTCAAAATCGCGTCTCCGTGCGATCCCGAGACGATGAAAATCCTGATGACGCGATTGTGCGTCGATTCGGGCGTTCAGATACTTTTTGAAACATTCGTTTCTGGCCCGGTCGTCGAGGATGGCGCAATCAAGGGCGTTATCGTCGAATGCAAGGCAGGGCGGCAGTTCATTCGGTCCAAGGTCGTCATCGACTGCTCGGCCGACGCAGATATCGCGGCGCAGGCCAACGTTCCGTTTGTCATGGGGGCCGGCGATTCAGACGTCACCATGCAGCCGGTCTCGATGTATTATACGATGACCAAGGTCGATATTAAGAAGCTCGCGGCGTGGGCGCGAACGAGCAACGATATTCCGGCCCGCGCCATCCCCGAGAACGAAGCGGATCTCGATTACGGCCTGTGGCTCACGGGCTTTAACAACATGCTCAGGTCCTTCTCGGAGGAGGAGGGCGTGAAATTGCAGCGTGACAACATTACGCTGAAGACGGCCGACGGTCTCATGTACGTCAATGCCACCCGGGTGCTGGGCATCGATATTTTCTCGCCGGTCGAGTTCACAGCCGCCATCGTGGAGTGCTACCGGCAGATCGAAGCCACGGCGCGCTTCCTGCGCGAGCGCGTGCCGGGCTTTGAAAATGCCCGGATCGGCCAGGTCGCCCCCGTCCTCGGCGTGCGTGAGACCCGCCATGTCCTCGGCGAATATGTCCTGACGGGCCCGGACACCATCGACGGAACGTATTTCGAGGACAGTATCGCAGCCGACGTCTCCGCCCTCGATATTCACGACCCAAAAGGCGGCGATGTGGATTTCCAGGGATTGCCGCCTTACGAAATTCCCTATCGTTCGCTGGTGCCGATGGGCGTCGAGCAACTGCTCGTGGCGGGGCGCTGCATTGCTGCGGATCACGCCGCCCACGCGCGCTCCCGCAACATGCCCGCGTGTATGGCGACGGGACAAGCGGCGGGCGTCGCCGCGGCCGTGGCTATCGATGATGGCGTGAATGTTCGGGCCGCCGACGTAAGCAAGGTGCAGAATATACTGCGCTCGCTTGGGATGCCGTTGCACGGAAGCGACGTCAAGAACTGACGCTTTCGCGGCGAATTCCGCGGCTACTCTTGCGGTTCTTGCCTGAGGGGCGACGTCTTGTTGCCGCGATATCCGATCGTCATCGAAATGGTCATCGCGGCCGCGAGAATCCTGTCTTTCAGGACGCCGTCCTTGTCCTGTAGCGACGGCAGCGACTCGTAGTCGGAGACGACCACGGCCGCGACGATCACACCGCGGGCATCGCGCACGGGAGCGGCGACGTTCGCGATGCCGGGTGTATAGGCTGATGGACTGGACACGTAGCCCTTCTTCTTGTCCCGCTCGATCATCTTGTAGAGATCGTCGACGTTGACAGGGGTCTGCGGCGTGAAACGTTGCATGACCACGCCCTTGTACATGGCACGAAGCTCCGCCAGCGACGTGTCGAACAGCATGGCGCGGCCAGCAGTGGTCGCGTGAAGAGGCATGCGGGTGCCCACGTTAACATTGCTGCGCAAGCGGTGACGCGATGGCGCGCGAAGGAGGAAAACGACCTCCAAGCCTTCGCGGACACCGAGATGGGAAGACGCCTCTGTGTGATCGCGAAGATCTTCCAGCGCCGGACGCGCGGCCTCGATCAGATCGAGGGAGCCCAGATACTCAAATCCGAGAGAAAGAACGTTGATCCCAAGCTGAAAGGCGCTCGAATGCGGCACACGCTGCAGGTAGCCGTCAGCCTCCAGGGTATAGGCGATCCGAAATGCGGTCGCCCGCGATACGCCGAGCTCTTTCACCATTTCCGGCAAACGGATGTGCGGACGTTCTGCCTTGAAGAGGCGCAGCATGGCGAGGCCGCGGCGTATCGCAGGAACGATGTAGCGATCCGCTGCCGCGCTGTCCCCGTCTGGAAGGGCAAGCTTGGTTTCCTCGCTCGTTGCAGCGGCCTTGCGAGGTTTGGCGGTGGCGGACGGTGGCTTCCGAACCATTCTTGTCTTTCCCCTGCGATGCGGTCTTTCAGGCGTGTGCGCCAGTCTATGCCCTACCGGCCGAGCATCACCAAGCTGAACGTTATGGTTGCGATCCTGCAACCAAATTCGGACGTGTTGACATCGCCATACCCGACATGCATCATAACGAAAGCAATGTTTCACTAAAGAAACACACAAAGCCGTACCAGCGCAACCCCGGGTCAGGAAGAGGCCCTCCGGATTGCCGCTGCGCGCGGTGAAAACATGAGAAGCGCATCGGATGGCGAGCGTTCAGTTACGCAGGGTGGACAAATCGTTTGGCGAGACAAAAATCATTCGCGGTGTCAGTTTCGACATTGCGGACGGTGAATTTGTCGTGCTGGTGGGTCCTTCCGGATGCGGCAAATCAACCTTGCTGCGAATGATCGCCGGCCTTGAAGAGATCACGGCGGGCGAAATCGAGATCGGCAGCAAAATCGTCAATAACCTCGCGCCGAAAGAACGAAACATCGCCATGGTGTTTCAGAACTACGCGCTTTATCCGCACAAGAATGTCTATGACAACATGGCGTTCAGCCTCAGGCTGAGCAAATCTCCCGAGGCGGAGATCGACGCAAGGGTTCAAAAGGCCGCGCGATTCCTCGGACTGACGCCTTTGCTGTCGCGATATCCGCGGCAGCTCTCGGGCGGGCAACGGCAGCGCGTCGCCATGGGGCGGGCGATCGTGCGTGATCCCGAGGTGTTTCTGTTCGATGAGCCGCTTTCCAATCTGGATGCGAAGCTTCGCGTGCAGGTCCGGACGGAGATCAAGGAGCAGCACCAGCGTCTTCGCACCACGTCGATCTACGTGACGCACGATCAGATCGAAGCGATGACCATGGCGGACAAGATCGTGGTGATGCGCGACGGGGTCATCGAGCAAATCGGCAGTCCGCTTCAACTCTATGACAAGCCGGCCAATCTTTTCGTGGCGGGCTTCATTGGCTCGCCATCGATGAACTTCATTCCGGGAACCGCCCAGGCAACTGATGGCGGGGTTTCCATTGAACTGGGTGACGGCAATCGCGTATATCCGGGCGCTCTCCAGCGGTCGGATGTGCGCGATGTGATCCTGGGCGTGCGTCCTGAACATCTTTCCATCGGCGCTGAGCGTGACGGTTTCGCGGGAACCGTCAGCGTGGTCGAGCCGACGGGAGCGGATACGCTGGTGTTTGCCCGAATTGCGAATGTCGATGTCTGCGCCATGTTCCGGGAGCGGCACGATTTCAAACCCGGCGAAACCGTGCGGCTCGCAATCGATCCCGCGCATCTTCACGTGTTCGACGCCGCCACGGGCGCGCGACTGAACTGACATCCGAAAACAGGACCGATGGCATCGCGCCGTCTTGGCGCACGTTCATGAAAAGTGAAAAAGGGGAGGATAAGATGAAACGTCGTTTGAAGGGCCTGGGATCCGGGCTGGTGAAGGCAGTCGCATACGCAGCCACGGTGGTGTCGCTTGCATCGGCTGCTCATGCCGCAGAAATCCGCTACTGGGATTTCGTCGATCCGGCGCAGGACAATCCGCGCGGCCGCGCAATCAAGCAGGATATCGCCGAATTTCAGGCTCTCAATCCCGGCATCACCGTCAAGGTCGAAGTCTTCCCGTGGCATCAGCTGTCGTCGCAATTGATGCAGGCCGCAGCCGCTGGCCGCACACCGGACGTTGTTCGCGTGCTGGGCTGGAATGTTCCCGATCACGTGGCGGCGCAGTCGATCGCCAGTATGAACGAATTCACCGACAAGATGCCGGAATCGTACCGCAACGATTTCGTGACGTCGTGGGGCGCTAACGTCTATGATGGCAACAAGGTTGCGATCCCGCTCGAGCTGCGCTCGGCCGTTCTTTATTACCGCAAGGACCTGCTGGACAAAGTCGGCCGTCCGATTCCGAAATCGATCGATGAAATGATCGCGACCGGCAAGCTTCTGTCCGCGCTGCCGAACACGCAGGGCCTGGTGATGGGCTTGTCCCGCTCCGGCGACGCCGTGGCATTCATCGAGCCTTTCATGTCGTATCTGTGGGCTGCTGGCGGCGATCTGGTCGACAAGGACGGCAAGCCGACGTTCAACAGCGAGGCCGGCGTCAAGGTCGTCAAGAAGATCAAGGAGATGATCGACAGCGGGGCGATGTCGCGCGCCTCCCTCGGCTATGGCTATGATGAGGTCTATTCGGGCATTCGCTCCGGAACCAACGCCATGTCGCTGCTCGGCTCGCATCGCCTGGTGACGGCGCGCGAGGCCGGCAAGTTCGGCAACAATCTGCTCGCGTCGCCATTGCCTGGCTTCACTGCGGACAAGGCTGCTCCGGCACACGTCTTCGGCTGGCAGTTGGTGATCGGCAAGGACTCCAAGCACAAGGCTGAGGCGTGGAAATTCATCGAGTATATGACCAGCACAAAGGCTCAGGTGCGACGTGCCGGCCTGACCGGCGAGCTTCCGACCCGCAAGTCGGCATATGACGATCCGTTCTTCAAGACGCCCGAAGCGCAGGAAATCCGTGACTGGTTGACGTTCATGGCCAGTGACACCGCGCGTTCGCCGCACTATCCACGGGGCTTCGCCGAAATGTCCCAGTTGATCGCGGATGCGGTGCAGCAGGTCGTGGTGTCCAACGCGGACCCGAAGCAGGCGCTGGACAAAGCCGCTGAACGCTACAGCGCGTTGCGGAAATGACAAACCTTGAGCGGCAGGACAGCGGGAAGGGGCGTCGGGCCGGTTGGCTCGCTCGCCTCCTGTCCGGAGAAGACTCCGAGCTCGGCGGCATTCATCTGTATTTCCTGATGCCGGCTGTTCTGCTGCTCGTGGCTGTCATCGTCGTACCGGTGGCCTATGCCATCTATGTGAGCTTTCACCAGACCAAATATCTCGTGATCGGCTCATTTGTCGGATTTGCCAATTACACGGAACTCCTGAACGATCAGCAATTCTGGCAAAACCTGCTGACGTCGGTGTTCTATGTCTTCGGGTCGCTCGCGATTGCGTTGCCGTTGGGGCTGGCGCTCGCGCTGGCGACGGGCGGGAACATTCGGTTTGCGAATTTCTTTTCCGCGGCCTGCATGATTCCCTGGGTGATTTCACAGACGGCTGCGGCTCTGCTCTGGGTCTGGATTCTCGATCCCTCGTTCGGTCCTATCAATTACGCGATCGATCAGAGCGGACTCGGCCGTATCAATTTCACCGCCGACCCTGGCCTCGCGCTGCTGACGCTGATCGGCGTCAATGCCTGGATGTCGTATCCGCTGGCCATGGTTCTCTTCACCGCCGGCCTGCAGACGATTCCGTCAGAACTGTATGAGGCCGCCAAGATCGATGGCGCGTCGCCGACGGTATCGTTCTTTCACATCACGTTGCCGCTTCTGCGCAGCACCGCGCTGTCCGCGACCATCATTCTCAGCCTTTACTATTTCACAATGGTGACGCTGATCCTGATCATGACCGGGGGCGGGCCTGCGCAATCCACGGAAGTTCTGAGCCTGCGTATCTTCAACGAGACGTTCCAGTACTGGCGTCTTGGCCTCGCCTCTGCGCTCGGCATCGTGGTGTTCTTCTTCAATGCCGCTTTCAGCCTGACCTATATGCGCGTTATCGGGCGGAACCGTTAGGAGGCATCGGTGCATAACGCCACGAGTCAATTCAGAATCGGTCTCGTCTTCAGGTATGCATTTCTTTGCCTGATGGTGCTCGTGGCGCTGCGCAGCAGGGATCCACGAGACGAGCCCATCGTAGCGTTCAATCTTCTGTCGGATGATCGCGATATGAAGCGGATGGTCATGGGGATCAGGTTTCTCTACCAGACCCTGATGACGCAGCCGGTTCCGGCCTCCGCTTATTCGATTTTCGCGGGCGCCTATACGAGCTGGATCCGCCATCTCAGCAGCACGACCTGGTACAACAAGATACTGACGTCGATCGGCGCGTTTCTTCTCGATCGCAGCGCGCTTGCGCGCAAGATGATCATGCGTGTTGTCGTCCCGCCGAAATACGATCTTCACCAAATGATCAAGGACGACGCCGCCATCGAGAAATTCGCCCGGGAGACGGTTCTGGGGAATTGGCACGCGTGCTGCACATGCCGCATGGGCTCGTCTTCCGATTCGGGGGCCGTCGTGGACTCCCGCGGCCGCGTCCATGGCGTTGAAGGGTTGCGAGTTGCCGATGCATCGATCATGCCAAGCGTTCCGTGCGCCAACACCAATCTGACGACAATCATGATCGCCGAGAAGATTTCGGACGCGATCCTGACGGATGCTTCATCGCAAAGGCTGGCCCATGTATCCTGATACGAATCTGTTCATCGATGGTGTCTGGACAGCGGGCGGTAGTGGCCGGTCTCTCGATGTGATCAACCCCGCAACCGGAGCGGTCGTCGGTCATGTCGCCTGCGCGGATCTGGCTGATCTGGAGCGGGCCGCCGCTGCAGCGGACAGGGGATTCCAGATCTGGAAGGCCAAATCCGCTTATGAGCGTTGCGTTATCATGCGCAAGGCGGCTGACCTTCTCCGAACTCGCGTTACGGAGATCGCGACCGTGCTTACGATCGAGCAGGGCAAGCCGATCACTGAATCGATCAACGAAGCGAACGGCGCGGCGGATATCATCGATTGGTTCGCAGAGGAGGGGCGTCGATGCTATCCGCCACCGGCATCGCGGACATCCACACTCTCGTTGCTTCAACTGGCTCAGCCTTCCGTGCATCTGGTGCGGCGATCGGCTGAACCCGCCATAACCGGACATCGGGAGCTATTCGGCAGCCTCCGGCGCAGGTTCGGCAACCGCGCCCTCGTTGGCGACGAGAGCAACACCCTGCCATTCGCCTGAACTGACCAGTGTTCGCGCGGTATCCTCCAGTTCGACAGCGACCGCAGAAGCTGCTGGTGACAACAAGCTCTTGGCGATCGAATAGACGTAGTTCCGCCGGGTTATCTTGGCGTCTGCGATGTTGAGGGCGCGCCAGTGTTTCCCTCTCTCTCCTTCATGGCGCAACGCGGACATGGGCTTGATGGTGACGCCCATGCCGTCATAGACGCAATTCATGAGGAGAGTCAGGGAATCGATCTCGGCAACCACGTAGGGCGTTAAATCGCGGCGATCGAATTCCGCCACGATGCGACGGCGTAATCCATGGGTGCTGGTGGGAAGGATGACCGGCAGCTTGGCGACTTCGGCGATGGTGATGCTGGTCTGCTGACGGGGCACGAGTGTGCTGTCTTCGGGCAAAAGCACGAAAAGCTCTTCATCGAGCAGGGGTGTCGCGCTGAGTTTGGACGACACATCATTGGTGAACAGAATGGCGAGATCGAGCTGTCCGAGTCTCATCATCTGCGCGATGTGGCCGCTCATGCCTTCGACGACGTTGAGCAGGATACCGGGATATTTTTCGCGGATGCGCCGTATCAGCGGCAGGCCGAGCGCCACAAGGGTTGTCGACGGAAGGCCCAGGGAAACCATGCCGCGGACTTCGCCGGCCTCCTGCCGGGCGATCGACAGCGCCTGATCGAGTTGCCGCAGCATGAAGCGCGCATGGTGATAGAGCGCCAGTCCGTTGTCGGTCGGGATCACGCCCCGCGCCGAACGATGCAGAAGGGGCTTGCCGACCTCGTCCTCCAGCTTGGCCAGTTGCTGGCTCAAGGCCGGCTGGGCCACGAACAGGCACCGCGAAGCCTTTGAAAGGCTGCCGCTTTCGACGATCTGGGCGAAATACCGCAACTGACGCAAATCCATGATGTCCCATCCGAAGCCGCGAGAAGCCGAGAGATATAGGTCAGGCTTATAGCACCCAATCCAAATCAGTATTTTCGCTTATGTCAAATCGGTTCTAAGTGGCGAGGCGAACCAGAAGAAAATCCAGGGGAGTAGAGTGGAATGGCGGACGTCCTGGCTCAGCAAGTTGCGGTGGATATGCCAGCTTGCAGGCTGCTGATTGCCGGCCAGTGGACGAATGGCGCGCGCGCGGTGGCGGTGATGGACAAGTTCCGTCTTGAGCCCTGCATGCAGGCGGAGTTGCCGTCACGGCGGCAGGTGGCGGACTGTGTGGCGGCCGCCGATGCTGCGTTTCGCTCCAATTTGCTCACGCCGCACGAGCGGGGCGCCATTCTCGATCGGGCCGCGGCCGTGATCGAGAGGCGGGCGGGCGACCTTGCCGAGGTGCTTCGCAAGGAGGCTGGATTTCCGCGCCGCGATGCCATGGGCGAGGTCCAGCGCACGGCCAATACGTTTCGCCTCTCGGCCGAAGAAGCCCGCAATTTTCGCGGCCACACGGTTCCGATCGAGGGGGCATCCGGTCAGGCAGGGCGGCTCGGCTTCACGCTGCGCGTTCCGCTCGGCGTTGTGTGCGCCATCACGCCCTTCAATGCTCCGCTGAATACGGTCGCGCACAAGGTCGGCCCGGCCCTTGCCGCTGGCAATGCACTCGTCCTCAAGCCGTCGCTGCACACGCCGATGTCGTCCTGTCTCATGGCGGAATGCCTGCTCGAGGCGGGCCTTCCGGCCGGGATGATGTCGGTCGTGCATGGTGATGCGGAAGTGGCCCAGTGGCTTCTGGAAGAGCCGCTGGTGCGCTTTTACGCGTTTACCGGCAGTACCGAGGTCGGCCGCGCCATCCAGGCGGCGGCCGGTCTGCGCCGCACCCAGATGGAGCTTGGCTCCATCGCGCATTGCATTGTCTGTGACGACGCCGATCTCGACGCGGCGCTTCCCAAGGTGGTGAATGCCAGCTATCGCAAGGCGGGCCAGGTTTGCACGTCGATCCAGATGCTGCTGGTGCAGCGGCCGCTGCTGCAGCAGGTGATTGATCGCCTCGTTCCCATGGTCAAGGCGCTGCCCTATGGCGATCCGGCTGATGAAAGGACGGTGGTCGGCCCGGTGATCAGTGAGGCTGCGGCAAAGCGCATCGAATCCTGGATCGCCCGCGCGGTCGATCGCGGTGCCCGCCTTCTCGTGGGCGGCGCGCGCCAGGGCGCTGTCGTGCCGCCCGCGCTGCTGACGGATGTCAGCCCGGATACGCCGCTCGGTTGTCAGGAAGTGTTCGGACCCGTGCTGTGCGTCGCGCCGTTCGACCGCATCGATGACGCGATCGCGCGCGTGAATGGGACGCCCTATGGCCTCGCCACCGGCATCTTCACGCAGCGCATCGACGTCGCATTGCAGGCTGCCCGCCGGCTGGAAGTCGGCGGCGTTCACATCAACGAGACGCCGAGTTCGCGTGTCGATGTCATGCCTTACGGTGGCTCGAAAGACAGCGGGTTTGGACGCGAAGGTCCGCATTATTCCGTTCGCGAGATGAGCGAAGAACGTATGATCACCATCCTGGCCTGAGGGCCCGTGGTCGCGACAGATGGGAATTGATGATGGCTAAAATGAAGGGCGGCGAAGTCATCGCCGAATATCTCGTCAAGCAGAAGGTGCCCTTCGTTTTCGGCGTCTGCGGGCATGGCAATGTCGGCATTCTGGATGCGCTGTATGCGGTGCGCGACAAGGTCAAGCTGGTGTCGCCGCGGCACGAGCAGTGTGCCGGCCACATGGCGGATGCCTATTTCCGGGTGAAGCATCAGCCGGTCGCGACGCTGACGTCCACCGGCCCCGGCTCTGCCAACATGGTGATGTCGCTCGCCACGGCGCTGTCGGATTCGTCGACGTTCATGGCGATCACGGCCAACGTGCCGACGTCGCAGGCCAATCGTGCGCCCTTCCAGGAGTTGTATGCGCACAACCAGGCGGATTTCGCGCAGGTTCTGCGCCCGGTGGTGAAGCGCTCGTTCCAGCCGAGCCGCGTCGACATGCTGCCGCTGGCATTGCGGCAGGGTTTCGACACGATGGTCACGGGCCGTCCGGGGCCGGTCAATCTCGACATTCCTTACAACGTCTTTCAGGAGGAGGACGACGTCGAACTGCCGGCTCTCTCGCACGTCCATGGCCGGCACCGCCCCAGTGCCAGCGAGGGCGATGTCGCCGCGGCGCTCGATCTGTTGTCGCAGGCGAAGCGCCCGGTGTTCTTCATCGGGCATGGCACGACGCTGTCCGAGGCGGGGCCGGAAATCACCGAGTTGCAGCAGAAGCTCGGCATTCCGGTCATCACCTCGCCAAACGGCATGGGCTGCGTTCCGGCGGACGATCCGCTCACCCTGGGCTTCATCGGCCGTAACGGGGCCTATCCGGCCAATCAGGCCGGACGGTTTGCGGATCTCGTGATCTGCATCGGCACGCGCTTCGATGATCGCTCGTCGTCGAGCTGGCATCCCGGCTATTCCTGGAATTTCCCGAACACGAAGCTGTTGCAGGTCGATATCGATCCGGCCGAGCTTGGCCGCAACTATCCGCCGACCCTCGGCATCATTGCCGACGCCAAGGTGTTCGCCGCGCAGCTCATCGCCGGGCTGACGAAACGGCGCGAGATCACGCGTGACGGCTTCGCTCCCTGGCGCGAGCAGGTCGCCAGCTGGCAGTCCGAATGGGAGAAGTTCGTCCGCCCGCACTTCAGCGCGGTGACGACGCCGATCCGGCCCGAATATGTCGTCGGTGCGCTGCTCGACGTTTTGCCCGACGATGTCATCCTGTCGCTCGATTCCGGCGTGCATCACAACTGGTTCATGCAGTTCTGGAAGCCGAAGCGCGCGCAGAGCATGCTCAACAGTTGGGGCTATTCGTCGATGGGCTTCGGCGTCTGCGGCGTTCTTGGTGCGCAGCTTGCCGCGCCCGATCGCCCGTGCGTGGCGGTGGTCGGCGACGGCGGCTTCATGATGGCGCCTTACGTGGTCGCTACCGCCGTCGAATACGATCTGCCTTGCGTCTGGATCGTATGGAACAACTTTGCATGGGGCGCCATCCGCGACCTGCAATATGGTCTGTTCGAAGGGCGCGAGCTTGGCACGGCCTTCTACAAGGGCAATCAGGGGCCGGGCGGTGATCGCTACAATCCCGATTTCGCGGCCTGGGCGCGCGCCTGCGGTGCTGACGGCGTGACCGTCACGCGCAGCGAGGATCTCCGCGGCGCTGTCGAGACAGCTGTCAAAAACCGTCGGCCATGCGTGATCGATCTGCATGTCGATGCGGAGGTGCGGCCGCCGTCGACGGGCACTTGGGAGCTGCCACCCATTCCCTACAAGGAGCCGATCTTCGGCAAACCGCACCGTGCAATCTAGGCCAACGAACCAACAGACAAACAAGGAGGAAAGAGTGATGAAAGTGAATCCGGAACGGCGCGCCCTGATCGGGGCCGTTGCAGGCGCGGTTGCGCTGACGACTCTGGGGGCTGGTGCTGCCTATGCGCAGTCCAAGGAACCCATCCGCATCGGCATGATCTACACCAAGCAGGGGCCCGGCGCGGCCATCGGTCAGTATCTGCAGCGCGGCAGCGAACTGGCCGTCGAGCAGGCCGGCGGCAAGGTCCTCGGTCGCCCGATCGAACTGATCTGGCTCGACGAGCCCAATCCGCAAGTGTCGCAGCAGAACATGCAGCGCCTGATCGACGAGAACAAGGTGGTTGCCGTGGTCGGCGGAAACTACAGCTCGTCGGCATTGGCGATGATGAGCGTGGCCAACCGCGAGAAGATCCCGCTGATCCTGACCGGCGCGGCCGCCAGCGAAATCACCGGCAAGAATTGCAGCCGCTACACCTTCCGCACCCAGGCCACCGTGCCGGTGCAAATGGAAGGGCTGATGCCCTACGTGTCGCAGATCGGCAAGAAGGTGTATTTCATCACCGCGTCCTACGCCTTCGGGCAGGACATCCTGCGCGCGTCACGTGCGCTGCTCAAGAAGGTCGGCGCGACCGAAGTCGGCGTCGATGAAGTGCCGATCAACACCGCCGACTACAGCTCCTACATCCTCAAGATCCGTCAGGCGAAGCCGGACGTGGTTGTCGGCGGTCTCGTCGGTGGCGACTTCTCGAACTTCCTGAAGCAGTGGAACGAGATGGGGATGAAGGACAAGATCCCCTATGCGGCGATCGCCGTGACCGACACGGATTTCTGGGACGTCGGTCCGCAGGCCTCGACCGGCATCTACGTGAAGCCCTGGTATTACAACAATCCGAAGAATACCGAGGCGGAAAAGAAGATGATCGCCGATTTCAGGAAGAAGTTTAACGAACCGCCGTCCGACAAGACCTGGTCCGGCTGGATGGGCATGCGGGCGCTGCTCGAATCGATCGAGGCCGCAGGATCCACCGACGCCAAGGCCATCGTCACCCACTTGGAGAAGTGGAGAAATACCGAGGAAGGTTTCCCGTTCTTCTTCCGTGACTGGGACCATCAGATGGTGCGGCCGGCTGTGATCGTCGGCGTCAAGAAGCAGATCACGGACAAGTGGGACTACTTCGACGTGCTGAAGAACACCTCGGACACGGCAGCTGATACCCAGAAGGCGTTCGGCTCCAAGGAGGAGATCGGCTGCGTCATGCCGCCGCTGTGATCTGGCGGGCGCACTCGCGCCCTCCTGTCCCGCCGCAGCTTCCGAACGGATGGAAACATGCTCGATATCCTCGTCTCGCAGACGGCCAACGGCCTTGTCCTTGGCTTTATCTATGTCCTGATTGCGGTGGGGCTTTCCATCACGTTCGGACTGCTCGGCGTGATCAATTTTGCGCACGGCGCGTTCTTCGCGCTGGGCGCTTACGCCGCGTGGCAGTTATTCCAGTTGTTCGGCTGGTGGGCGGTCATCTTCGCGCCGCCCCTGGTCGGACTTGTCGGCATGGTCGTGGAGGTGACGATCATTCGTCGCCTCTATGGCAAGGAGCCGCTGCTCAGCCTCATTGTCACGTTCGCGCTGGCGCTGCTGATCGAGGCGCTGATCCGCTATTTCTGGGGTGCCGATGGCAAGCCGTTCAACCCGCCGCCGTTCCTGCTCGGCATTGTCGAGGTCGGCCCGCTCCTGATCACCAAATATCGTGTCGCCGTGCTGGGCGCCACGATCGCGACGCTGCTCGGCCTGTGGGCATTCCTTGCCTGGACGCCTTATGGCCGCGTTCTTCGCGCCGGCAGCCGCGATCCGGAAATGGTTGAACTGCTTGGCATCAACCTGCCGCGGGTGTTGACGGCCGTGTTCGGCCTCGGCTGCGCGCTCGCCGCCATCGCGGGCGTGCTCGCCGCGCCGTTATGGACGGTGTCTCCCTCGATGGCCGCGAACGCGGTGATGCCGGCCTTCGTGGTGGTGGCCATCGGCGGTCTTGGCTCTTTCCGGGGTGCCGTGGTCGCGGGTCTCGCCGTCGGCATCGTCACTTCGCTGACCATCCAGTTCAAGCCCGAGGCGGCCGCCGCCTCGATGTACGCGCTGATGTTCGCAATCATGCTGCTGAGGCCGCGAGGTCTGTTCGGCGAGCGTTGGGAGCGCTTTGAATGACAACCGACCGACCGATTCTCTCGCGCCTCTGGGAGCATCCCATCGTCGTGATGGCGGTGGTGCTTGTGGCCGCCACGGGCATTGCGCTCGTCACCGGCATGCCGATCCATCGTATCACCCAGATCGCGGTCTACACGCTCTATGCGGGCGGCGTGAACTTCCTGATCGGCTATGTTGGCCTGGTGCCATTCGGAGCCTCGTTTTTCTTCGGCTGCGCGAGTTACGCGCTGGCGATCGGCGGAGCCATGATCGGCGGCAACGAAATCACCGGGCTGGTGATCGCGCTGGTGTTCTCGCTGCTGCTGGCGCTGGTCGTCGGAGCCGTGATCCTGCGCCGCCGCGGCCTCTATTTCTCCTTGCTGACGCTGGCCTGTTCACAGATCGCCTTTGAAATCGCGTTCAAATGGACCAGCGTCACCGGCGGCGAAAACGGATTGCAGAATGTGGAGCGCCCGCTGTTTCCGCATGCCTTGCCGTTTCATCTCTTTTCGCTGGTGGTGGTGCTTGGCACCTGCTGGCTGATGTGGCGTCTCGCTCACGCGCCGTTCGGTCGCCTGATGCAGGCGATCCGCGACAACGAGCAGCGCGTGTCGAGCCTCGGCTTCGATACATACCGCACCAAGCTGATCGCCCTCATCGTCGCCGGCGGCGTGATCGGTGTCGCGGGCGGGTTGATGTCGCTGCTGTTGCAGGGTGTTTACGCCAACAACCTCAGTTGGCAGCACGCGGGCGATCCCGTGCTGATGGCGGCGCTCGGCGGCGTGCATCACTTCCTGGGGCCGCTGTGGGGCGCCATTATCTTCATCACCCTCGAAGACCGCCTCAGCGCCTTCACCGAGAACTGGTGGCTGTTCTTCGCGCCGATCATCATCGCCTTCGCGCTTCTGTCCAATGAAGGCGTGCAGGGCATCTTCCAGCGCATGATCGGCCGCAATCGCTGGACTTTGACGCGGGCCGCGATCCCGCCCCGTCCGGCTGATATCGCGCCGTTCGTTTCGGCGCACGTGAAGCAACAGCACGACTCGTCACCCATCCTGACAATCCGGAACGTCTCGAAGCGCTTCGGATCGATCGTCACGCAGGACGACGTGTCGCTGGAGGTGAGCAGGGTCGGCCTGCACAGCCTGATCGGCCCGAACGGCGCCGGCAAGACCACGCTGTTCAATCTTCTGACCGGCGTGCACAAGATCGATGCCGGCAGCCTTCTGTTCGAAGGTAAACCGATCCAGCACCTTGCGCCGTACAAGCGCGCGCGCCTCGGCATGTCCCGCTCGTTCCAGATTTTGAGCGTGTTTCCCAATCTCACCGCTTTCGACAACGTCCGCATCGCGGTGCAGGCGGCGCAGCAGCAATGGGGCGGCTATTGGCAGGATGCCTATGACGACAAGGCTGCGACGGCCCGGGTCTGGTCGCTGCTGGGCGCCGTCGGCCTTGCAGACCGGGCCGGTGAAAGTTGTGCCGCGCTTGCTCATGGCGAAAAGCGGCTGCTCGAAATCGCCATGTCGCTGGCGACGGATGCGAAGCTGCTCTTGCTCGACGAGCCGCTGGCAGGGTTGGCCGAGTCGGATCGCAAGGTCGTCGGCGATCTGATCCAGCGCCTGGCGAAGTCGCACGCCGTCCTGCTGATCGAACATGATATCGACCGCGTGCTGGCGATGTCGGATCGCATCACCGTGTTGCATCAGGGCCGCCTGATCGCGGACGGCAAGCCATCCGAGGTCGCCGGTCATCCCGAAGTCATCGCGGCCTATCTGGGTACGGCGCACGGCAAGGCGCTGTCGTCGCCGCGCGCGGAGCGACGGGAGATTCCGAAGATTGGCGCCGCGACGGCGCCGCTGCTCAGGGTCGAAGGCGTCCGTGCCGGTTACGGCGGCTCCACCGTGCTCGATGGTCTCGATCTCACCGTTCAGCCCGGCGAGGTCGTGGCTTTGCTCGGGCGCAACGGAGTGGGCAAGACCACGTCGCTGCGCGCCATCACTGGCACGCTGCCGCTGGCGGCCGGTCGCATCACCTTCGACGGCAAGGAAATCGGTGGCTTGCGCCCCGACGAAATCAACCGCGCCGGCATTTCTCTGGTGCCTGAGGGACGCCGTCTGTTCCCGAACCTGACGGTGGAAGAAAACCTGAAGCTCGCGGCGCGGCGCGGCGGCGCTTCGCAGGAGGAAATCTGCGATCTGTTCCCGAAACTGCGTGGACTGATGCGCCAGCGCGCCGAGAACCTGTCCGGCGGCGAGCGCCAGATGGTGGCCATTTCGCGCGCGCTGATGGTGCCGAGCCGCCTGATCCTGCTCGACGAACCGTTCGAGGGGCTTGCTCCCGCCGTCGTGCAGGAGGTGCGCGAGGCCGTTGCCAAGCTGACCACCCGGGCCAGCCTCGTGATCGTGGAGCATCATGCCGAAAGCGTGCTGGCGATGGCCGATCGCGCCTATGTGCTGGTCAACGGCAAGGTGGCGTTCAGCGGCGATGCGCAGACGCTGGCCGCCGACACCGCCCTGCAGGAGCGCCTGTTGGGTATTACCAAGGCGGGCGATCTGCTGCCTGAAGCGGAGAAGGCAGTCTGATGGCACGTGATATCGGCATCAACACCTACGGCTACATCTGGACTGTGCCGGCCGCCGAATGCGTGCGCCATCTCGGCAAGCTCGGTTACCGGCAGATCGAATTCCTGCTGCAGCCGCCGCATCTCTCTTTCGACGATTTTGGGCCGGCGGCGCGGCGGGAATTGCGCGCGGCGTTGCAGGATATCGATGCTCGCAAGACGGCGATCAATCTGCCGAGTCTCGATCACAATCTGGCAAGCCCGTTCGCGCGGGTTCGCGCGGCTTCGGTGAAGATGTTCGAGGACACCATCGATCTCGCCGCCGATATCGGCGCCGAGACCGTCGTGGTGGTGCCGGGCCGCATGAGCCCTCTGTTCCCGCCGAGCATGGAGAACCGCACGGCATGGGTCGGCGAGGGGGTGTCGAAACTGCTGCCCCGCGCCGAGGGCAGCGGCGTCGGTCTTGCGATCGAGAACGTGCCTTTCGCGGCTTTTCCCGACGCCAACGCGCTGGAGCGCTTCGTGCGCGGCTTCGCCTCGCCCGCGATCGGCGTCTGTTACGACGCGGCCAACGCGCACTTCATCAAGGAATCGCCCGCCGCCGGCATCCGGCAACTCGCCGACCTTCTGCGCATCGTTCATTTGTCCGATACCGGCCAGGAGGTCTGGCGGCATGATCCGATCGGCACGGGCACGGTTCCGTTCGCCGAAGTCGCCAAGGCGATGAATACCGTCAATTTCAACGGAGCCTGTACGTTGGAGATTCTTGACTGCGATCCCGATGCGGCGATCCTGAACAGCCATCGCGCGCTCGAACCGCTCGGCTTCGTCCCGTGCAAGGCCGGAGCCAACGCATGAGCACGATTCTCGTCACCGGCGCGGCCGGTCTGCTCGGCCGCTTCGTCGTTCGCGATCTTCTGAAGCATGGCCACGTGGTGCGCGGACTGGATCGCCGGCGCGGCGATGACGCGATCGAGTGGTTTGTCGGCGATGTGACGTCGCCCGAACTGGTGGCGAAGGCCATAGCCGGCGCGGATGCGGTGATGCATATCGCGGCGATTCCCAACATCTGGTCCGGCGACGGCCAGACCATCATGCGGGTCAATCTGCTCGGCACCTATACGGTGCTGGAAGCGGCGGAGGCGGCGGGCGTCAGGCGCATGGTGTTCTGCTCGAGCGATTCGGTGGCGGGATACACCGTGCGTGAAGGCAGGATGCTGCCGCCGCGCTATGCTCCGCTCGATCTCGGTCATCCGCTGCAGGCGACCGATCCCTATGCCGTCAGCAAGGTGGCGGGCGAGGATCTGGTGCGCGCCTTTGCCCTGCGCGGCATGTCGGCGGTGGCGCTGCGCACCGTGTTTGTCGCCTATCCCGAAATGGCCGGGGAAATCGTGGCGCGCGCCAGGGATCCGGGAAATTATCGCGGCCCGATGGTCGGCGGCCCGTCATCGGCCGGCGGCGGCCCGCTGCATCATCATATCGATCCGCGCGATCTCGCGCGGGCTTTCCGGCTTGCGCTCGACATGAAAATGGAGCCGGGCGCGTTCGAACGCTTTTACCTGTCGGCGCAGGTGACGCTGTCGCCGGAGCCGACGCTGGAGCGTCTGCGACGCCTGCATGGCGACAGCGTTGAAATCCGCAATCCCGCCGTCTACGCCAAACAGCCTTTCGCGCCGCTCTACGATCTCACCCACGCGGCCGACCGTCTGGGTTTTGTTGCGGAATACGATCAGCGCCATCTGCTGGCCGGCCTGCCCGCATTCTCTTGAGGAGTCCATCCATGACCTTCGTCTCGCCTGCACCGAACGCCTTCGCCGATGCCGAAAAGAAAAAATATGCGGTCACCCGCAATCTCGGCGAGCTGCTGTGGATCCAGTATCCCGGCCATTTCAATCAGGCGCTGTCCAAGGCGATCGTGACGCCGGATACGGTCGGCAGCCGCTTCTTCGACCATCGCATTTCCTGCTATGAGCCGGGTGCCCATGTCGAAGCCCATTCGCACAAGGTGCAGGAGCAGATCTATCACGTGCTCGGTGGCGAAGGCATTCTCACGGTCGATGGCGAACGCCGGCTCGTGCGGGCCAATGATGTCACCTATATTCCGCCGGGCGTGGTGCATGAATTTCATTGCACCGGCACCGATACGCTGACCTTCCTCGTTATCACGTCGCCGCCGACCGATGAGGAACCGCAGCCGCGGTGAGGGTGAATGTGATGGCGAAAACGATTCTGGTCACGGGCGCTTGCGGCTGGCTCGGCACCGCCATCGTGGCGGCGCTGCTGAAGCAGGGCGATGCCGTGGTGGCGACCGACCTCGCGGTATCGCCGCCGATCGCGGCGCTGGCGGCGCAGGAGCCGCGGCTGACAGCTATCGCGGCCGATCTCGGCGAATGGCATCAGATCATGCGCCTGTTCGAGGCGCATCGTCCCGAGGCCGTGATCCATGCGGCCGCGATCGTCGGGGTGATCCAGGCCGCCGATATTCCGATCAAGGCCCAGCGCGTCAATGTGGAAGGCTCGATCAATCTGTTCGAGGCGATGCGCCTCAATGGGGTGAAACGTGTCGTCCATATCAGCACCGAGGAAACCTATGGCGACTTCCTGTCGCCGGTGATCGACGAGGATCATCCGCAGAAGCCGCTCAGCATCTACGGCCTCACTAAGCTCGCGGCCGAGCACTACGGCCGGGTCTATTCGCGCAACCACGGCCTCGAATGCATCAATGTGCGGACCTGCTGGGTCTATGGCCCGCATCTGCCACGCCTGCGCATGCCGCGCACGTTTGTCGAGGCGGCGCTGCGCGGCGAGCCGTTCCATCAACCGGAAGGCGGCAATCTCGCCGTGGATCAGGTCTACATCGACGACACGGTGGCCGGCGTCCTGCTCGCCCTCGATAAACCGCAGCACAGATATGACGCCTACAATATCGCGACCGGTGTCGCGCCGACCTTGCGGGACACGGCGGAAGCGGTCAATCGAGCCATTCCCGGCGCGAAAATCACGGTGGGCGACAACGGTCCTTATCGTCTGGACGGCAAGATCCTGAGTGCCGTGAAGGGCGCTCTCGATATCAGCCGGGCAAGGACTGAACTGGGTTATGTGCCGCGTTACGATCTGCAGCGGGGTATCGAGGCCACCATTGCGGCGACGCGCGAACGTATGACCGGAAATTCGTTGTCCTGAGGTCAGGACACGTCATGATGGCTTCGCCGCTCACCGGGATTCCGGCGACCATTCCTTCAATTCCCGCGTACTCTTTAAGGATAAACCTATGTCGAAGTCATCTCCTTTCGTGATCATTTTCGGTGGCTCCCGCGGCATCGGCGCTGCCTGCGCCAAAGCCTTTGCGGAAGCCGGCTGGCAGGTCGCCTCGACCTACTCGACTAAGGCCGCGGCGGCCGCACCGGGAAAAAGCTATCAGGTCGATATCCGTGATGCCGCGGCTGTAGCCAAGGTGTTCGATCGGGCCCAAGCTGATTTTGGGGCCGCGCCGCAGGCGGTGATCGCCAATGCCGGCATCAATGTGCCGGGCGCGCCGCTGGCGAGCTTCAATCCCGATGCTTTCCGCCAGTTGCTCGACGTCAATCTGATCGGCGCCTTCAACGTGCTCGCCGAATCCGCGCGCCGGGTGCAGGACAACGGCGCGATTGTCGCGATCACCACGTCACTGGTACGCCATGTCGTGCCGGGGACTGGCCCCTATGCGGCGACCAAGGCCGCGGTCGAAAGCCTCGTGCGTTCGATGGCGAAGGAATTGTCGGGGCGCGGCGTGCGGGTCAATGCGGTGGCGCCCGGTCCGGTCGACACCGATCTGTTCAACGCCGGCAAGACCGAAGAAGTGAAGCAGCGCATGGCGGCCATGAGCCCGTTCAACCGCATCGGTCGCCCCGAAGAAGTGGCGGAGGTTGTGCGCTTTCTCGCCTCCGATCAGGCGTCGTGGGTGCAGGGTCAGGTCGTGCAGCCGAACGGCGGCATGGTATGACGCAGGCAACGTCCGATGCGCCGGACGATGTCTTCGACGTCGTGGTCGTCGGAGCCGGTGCGGGCGGCCTGACCGCCGCCAGCACGGCGGCCGCGCAGGGCTGCTCGGTGCTGTTGCTGGAGCAGGCCGCGGTGGTCGGCGGCACTACGGCGATTTCCGGCGGCATGGTGTGGATTCCCGCCAATCACAAGGCGGCCGCGGCACAGCGTCCGGACACGCTTGACGCCGCGCGCACCTATCTCGCCGCAACGGTGCCCGGCCAGGATCGCACACGGCTGGAGACTTTTCTCGCCAGCGGTGATGCCGCGATCCGCGATCTCGAGGCGCGCACCAGCCTGCGCCTGCAGCCTGTCATCACCTATCCCGATTATTATCCCGATCTTCCCGGCGCGACAGCGGGCGGCCGGGTTCTCGAACCGGTTCCGTTCGACGCAAGCGCGCTTGGAAATGCCTTCGCGCTGGTGCGCGATCCCCTGCCGGAATTCATGCTGTTCGGCGGCATGATGATCAGCCGTCAGGATATCCCGCATCTGCGGCGGATGTGGAAGTCGCCACGCTCGGCGCTGTATGTGGCCAAGCTGCTGCTGAAGTATGGCTTGCAGCGGCTCGGCGCACGCCGCGGCACCACGCTTTATCTCGGCAACGCGCTGGTCGCGCGCCTCTTGAAATCCGCCGTCGATCTTGGCGTCACGATCCGCACCGGCGCCACGGTGACCCGGCTGGAAACCGACCCCCATGGCCGCGTCTGCGGGCTGGAGATGAAGGATGCATCGGCGCGTCCACGTCGCGTGCGCGCACGCCGGGGCGTCGTGCTGGCGACCGGCGGCATCTCGCATGACGCGGAGCTGCGCGGGAATTTCGTGCCGGACAGCGCCGGCACGCTGACGGCCACGGTCGCCGCCGGCGCAGCACCGCGCGGAGCGCGGCTTGCATCGGCCATCGGCGCGCAACTCTCGGCGGCGACGCGCGAAGGCGCTTTCTGGGTTCCTGCCTCGACCTTCACCCGCGCCGATGGCAGCCGGGGTGTTTATCCGCATACGGTGACCGATCGCGCCAAGCCCGGTCTGATCGCTGTTGACGGCAACGGTCGACGCTTCGTCAACGAGGCCGTCTCCTATCACGAGTTCGTCCGGGCGCAACTGGCCCACGCCAACAGCGCCATTCCGGCGTGGCTGGTCTGCGACAGCCGGTTTCTTTGGAAATACGGGCTCGGCAAGATCAAGCCGTTCACCCTGTCGGTCCATGCGGACGTGAAGTCGGGCTATCTCAAGCGCGGGGAGACGGTGGGGGACCTGGCGGGATCGATTGGCGTTCCGCCGCAGGCGCTCGAAACCACTGTGGCTGTGTTCAACAAGGACGCCGAGCACGGCGACGATCCGGCCTTCGGGCGCGGCAGCAATATCTATCAGCGCTCCCTGGGCGATGCCGATCACCAGCCAAATCCCTGTGTCGCGCCCTTGAAGCAGGGGCCATTCTATGCCGTCGCCGTCCAACCCGCGGATCTCGGCATGTCCGCGGGTCTTGTCGCGGACGATCAGGCCCGCGTGCTCGGTGTTGACGGCCGCCCCATTGGCGGTCTTTATGCCTGCGGCAACGATATGGCCTCGATCATGGAGGGCGCTTATCCGGGACCGGGCATCACGCTCGGCCCGGCGATTACCTTCGGCTGGATTGCGGGGCGGCAAGTCGCTGAGGAGCCTGCCTCATGACGGTATCCACTACTCCTGACGTTCTCGTGATTGGCGGGGGCAATGCGGCGCTGTGCGCGGCGTTGATGGCGCGGGAGGCGGGGGCGTCGGTGGTGATGCTGGAGGCCGCGCCGAAGGCGTGGCGCGGCGGCAATTCGATGCATGTGCGCAATCTGCGCTGCATGCACGATGCGCCGCAGGACGTGCTGGTCGACGCCTATCCCGAGGAGGAGTACTGGCAGGATCTGTTGAAGGTGACCGGCGGCCTCACCGACGAGCCGCTGGCGCGTCTGGTGATTCGCCATTCGTCGCGCTGCCGGCCATGGATGCAGCGGCACGGGGTGCATTTCCAGCCGCCGCTCTCCGGCGCGCTGCATGTGGCGCGCACCAACGCATTCTTTATGGGCGGCGGCAAGGCGCTGGTGAACGCCTATTACCGTAGCGCTGCGGCGCTCGGGGTGACGATCCGCTATGATGCGCCGGTGAAGGAACTCGAACTCAAGGATGGCCGCTTCGTCGCAGCCATCACCGAGAGCGGCGAGCGCATCGCCGCAAAGACCTGCATTCTTGCCTGCGGCGGCTTCGAGTCGAATCTGGAATGGCAGCGCGAGGCGTGGGGGCAGAATGAGCGCGGCGAGTGGACGGCGGAGAACTTTCTGATTCGCGGCACCCGCTTCAATCAGGGCGTGCTGCTGAAGTTCATGATCGAGGCTGGAGCCGATTCGATCGGCGATCCCACCCAGGCGCATTGCGTCGCCATCGATGCCCGCGCCCCACTGTATGACGGCGGCATCTGCACCCGCATCGACTGCGTTTCGCTCGGCGTCGTGGTCAATCGCGAGGCGCAGCGCTTCTACGACGAAGGCGAGGATTTCTGGCCGAAGCGCTATGCGATCTGGGGACGCCTCGTCGCCCAGCAGCCGGGCCAGATCGCCTGGTCGATCATCGACCGCAAGGCCATCGGCCGCTTCATGCCGCCGGTGTTCGAAGGCACCACGGCGACCACGCTGGGTGAACTCGCGGTCAGGATCGGGCTCGACCCGGCCGCGTTCATGGCGACGCTCAATGCCTATAATGCGGCCTGTCGCCCCGGTACGTTCGATCACACCGCGCTCGACGACTGCCGCACCGAGGGATTGTCGCCGGCCAAGACCCATTGGGCACGGATGATCGATACCCCGCCGTTTTATGCCTATCCGCTCAGGCCCGGCATCACCTTCACCTATCTCGGCATGAAGACCGATGCGACGGCGGCGGTGCGCTTCAAGGATGCGCCGAGCCCCAACCTGTTCGCGGCCGGCGAGATGGTGGCCGGCAACGTGCTCGGCAAGGGTTATACCGCCGGCGTCGGCATGAGCATCGGCACGGCCTTCGGCCGCATCGCCGGCGTCAATGCCGCGGCTGCCGCGGGCCATCGCCATCCCACATTCCAGAAGGAACTCGCCCATGCCGCCGGGCACTGAATTGGCCGCGCCGGTCGAGGGTGGCGCCTGCGAGGGCGGCCTCCATCTCGCCGCCGCGCTCTCCGCCGACGAGCAGGAGATCGCGCGCGTCATGCAGATCTGCAACGCGTGCCGCTACTGCGAGGGTTTTTGCGCCGTGTTCCCGGCGATGACGCGACGGCTGGAGTTCAACGCGGCCGATACGCATTATCTCGCCAATCTCTGCCACAACTGCGGCTCCTGCCTCTATGCCTGCCAGTATGCGCCGCCACACGAATTCAAGGTCAACGTTCCGCAGGCCATGGCCAAGCTGCGCGTGCGTACCTATCAGGACTATGCCTGGCCGTCCGCCTTCGGCCGCCTTTACCAGCGCGCCGGCCTCACGGTGGCGTTCGCGCTGTCCGGCGGCCTCGCCCTGTTCCTGATGCTGGCGATCGCCATGAACGGCCGGCTGATCCATGAGCCGCTGGCGGGGAATTTCTATGCGATCTTCCCGCACAATTTCCTGGTCGTGGTGTTCGGCGTCGTGTTCCTGTTCGCCATCGCCGCGCTGGTCATCGGCGTGACGCGATTCTGGCGTGAGGTGTCGCCGACAAAGGATGCCGATGCCGCCGATATCGCCGCTGCCGCCAGGGCGCGAATCCCGGCCGTCGCCGAGGCGACCCACGACATTGCGCGTCTCAAATATCTCGGCGGCGGCCACGGCGAGGGCTGCAACGAGGACGACGATGCCTTCACGCTCTGGCGTCGCCGCTTCCATCAACTGACACTCTATGGCTTCCTGCTGTGCTTTGCCGCCACCTGCGTGGCGACGCTGTATCATTATCTGCTTGGCCTGCACGCGCCCTATCCGTTCATCAGCGCGCCGGTGATCCTCGGTACGCTCGGCGGCATCGGCCTGATCATCGGTCCGCTCGGTCTGCTGTGGCTCAATCATGGACGCGACGGGCTCCGCGCCGATGCCGCACAGAACCCGATGGATCGCGGCTTCATCCTGCTGCTGCTGCTGATCAGCGCCACCGGCCTCGCGCTGCTGTTGCTGCGCGACACCCGCTTCATGGCGCTGTGGCTCGCCATCCATCTCGGCACGGTGATGGCGCTATTCCTGACCATGCCCTACGGCAAATTCGCCCACGGCGTCTTCCGCGCCGCCGCACTGCTCAAGTACAATATTGAAAAGCGTATGCCCAACCGGCTCGGTCTCGGAGGGGAGTAGGTCCATCACCTGCTTGCCCAAAAAGCCACTTTGATTGTCGCGGGGCCCTACGGCATTGCGCCGCGTGGGTGGCCGGGTGGTGAACAAGCGGGCGTATTCCCGCAATGAGATCGGATGATTGCGCTCACGCGATCCGCAATCGCTTGTTCCACCATTTGGACACCTTTCCGGTGCGGGCCACTGGCCACCGTGCTGGCTAGGCTCTAGATTTCCCCTCGTCCACAATCGACGATGAAAGCGGAGCGCTGTGCGGGCCATTCCAGGCGGCTGCGCATGGCTTTGGCATGTCGCGCAGATATCCCGGCAAGGAAGGCTGGTAAATGACCGAAGCACAGCGCGGAGAGCGCAATGCGGGCGCGCAGCAGCGCGCGCCTGGAGCGCTCAGCGGCCTCAAGGTTCTTGATGCATCCGGCTGGGGCGGACAGTATTGCGGCAAGATGTTTTCGGATCTCGGCGCGGAGGTCGTGCTGGTCGAACCGACTGGTGGCTCCGCGGTGCGACGAGACGGGCCGTTTCTCGACAACAAGCCGCATATCGAGCGTAGCCTGCCGTTCGCCTACTTCAATGCCGGCAAGCGCAGCATTGCGCTGGATCTCGACCGTCCGGAAGGACAGGACATTTTCCGACGTCTGGCGGTGGGGAGCGATCTGTTGATCGAGTCCGAGAAGCCGGGCGTGATGGCAGCACGCGGACTTGATTTCGCGAGCCTTTCGGCAATCGCGCCGCAACTGGTGATGACCAGTATCACGCCGTTCGGCCAGACCGGACCTTTCGCGCAGTATGAAGCCGAGGATATCGTCGCGCTGGCGCTCGGCGGGTTGCTCTATCTCGGTGGTTACCCCGAGACCGAGCCGATCGCTGTCTATGGCAATCAGGCCTATCTGGCGGCGGCGCAATTCGCTGCCGTGGCCTCGATGATCGCCTTGCATGGCGGAGCTGGTACGAATCAGGTTGCCGGCCGTCATATCGATCTGTCGGTTCAGGAATGCGTCGTGCTGGCGATGGAAAATGCGGTGCAGTTCTTCGATCTCGAAGGCACCGTTCGCAAACGCAACGCCGGCCATCAGCGGCAGGCGGGAATGGGTGTTTTTCCGTGCGCCGACGGGCAGGTGTATTTCATGGCGGGCGGCATTGCCTCCAACCGCTTCTGGGACGGCAGCGTGCAGTGGCTGATCGACGAAGGCGTGGCGGGTGCCGAGAAGCTCAAGGGCGCGGAATGGAAACAGGTCGCTTATCTCGTGACGGATGAAGCCAAGGCCTTGTTCGCGGAGATATTCACGCCATTTTGCCGGTCGCGCACCAAGGTGCAGCTTTATGCCGAGGGGCAGGCGCGCCGTCTGCCGATCTGTCCGATCAATACGCCGCGCGATCTTCTGGACAACCGTCAGCTTGCCTACCGTGATTATTTTACATCGCTCGAACATCCATGGTCGGGCCGTTCGGTGACGGTGCCGGGAAGTCCCTATCAGTTCAGTGAGACGCCGTGGCGCCTGCAGGGGCCTGCGCCGCGGCTGGGCGAGCACACCTCGGAGATCCTGTCGGAACTGCAGATCGATCCGGAGCAGCAGGCTGTTTTGTTGAAAGCGGGAGTCATTCAGTGATGGCGGCGTCGATCAAGCCATTGGCGGGCGTGCGCGTCGCCGATTTCACGTGGATCGGAGCCGGTTCCTTCACCACCAAGCTGCTGGCCGATTTCGGCGCGGATGTCATCAAGATCGAGAGCGCCACGCGGCTCGATACGCTGCGCGACGGCGCACCCTTCAAGGACGGGATTCGCGGCGTCAATCGCAGCGGTTATTTCGCTGACCGGAATACCAGCAAGCGTAGCGTCACCATCGACATGAAGCGCCCTGAAGGGCAGGCGCTGGCGCGCAAGCTGATCGCCCGCAGCGATGTGGTGGCCAATAACTTCACGCCGGGAACGATGGAGAAGTTCGGGCTCGGTTATGACGCCGTTCGCGCCATTCGCGAGGATATCGTCTACGTGTCGATGTCGATGCAGGGGTCTTCCGGACCGGAGTACAAATATCTGGGCTATGGGCTGACAATCGGGGCCCTGACCAGCATGCAGTATCTGTCCGGCCTGCCCGATCGCCAGCCGGCCGGTACCGGAACCAACTTTCCCGACCATATCCCCAATCCGTGCCACGCGGCGTTTGCGATCCTGGCGGCCTTGCATCACCGCAGGCGGACGGGCCAGGGACAATATATCGACATCGCCCAGACCGAGCCGACGATTTCCCTGCTCGGGCCCGCCGTGATGCAGTGGACGGCGAATGGCGAGGTGTCCGAGCGGCGTGGCAACCAGCACGTGGCTGGCGCGCCGCATGGCGTCTTCCCGTGCGCGGGAGAGGATCGCTGGATCGCCGTTTCGGCGATCGAACCTGCCGCCTGGAGGGGGCTTGTCCAGGTACTCGGCCTTTCTGATCTTGCCGGCGACGACCGGCTGTCGCACGCCGATGTGCGCTGGGAGCGGCGTCAGGAGATCGGCGCGGCCATTGCCAATGCGACACGGTCGTGGGATGCGGACAGGCTGATGGAGGCGCTTCAGAATGTGGGGGTGGCCGCAGGCGTGGTGCGCGATGCGGCGGCGATCGTGACTCGCGATCCGCAGCTTCAGGCGCGCCATCACTGGGTCCGTTTGCAGCACCCCGAAATGGGCGAAAGCATTTATAATGCGCCTGCGTTCCGCATGTCGGATGTCGAGATTGGCCCTTACTCGCCGGCGCCTCTTCTTGGTCAGCATACCGAAGAGGTCTGCCGCGATGTGCTGGACATGACCGGAGACGAGATCGCGGCGATGACCGAAGCCGGGGTGTTGCGATGAGCTTGACGGCCAGCGAGCAGATCGCGCGCTTTGTCGTCGCGTTTGGGCCGGATCGCCTGAGTGCTTCGCTGCGGGCCGCCTGCGGTCGCTCGCTTGTGGACCTGCATGCGGCGGCGATTGCCGGGTGGGAGGAGCCCGCGGCGGAGCGTGTCCGGCAATATGTGGCGAGCCTTGCCGGCGACAGCGGCGTTGCGCGTTACTGGCGCGGCGGGCGCGGTTCGCTCGAAGGCGCGGCGCTCGCCAATGGCGTTGCGGCCCATGTGCTCGATTACGACGATGTCAGCTCGCCGATGCGGGGACATCCCGGCGTCGCGATCTGGCCGGCGTTGCTGGCTCTTGGAGAAGCGCGAAAGGTGTCCGGCGATCAACTCGCGAGCGCCTTCGTCGTCGGGTTCGAGGTGATCGTCAAGCTGTCGCGCGCCATGGCGGTCAAGCACTATGCCCGGGGCTGGCATTCCACCTCGTCGATCGGGACGATCGGTAGCGCGGTCGCCTGTGCACATCTTCTGCAGCTTGACGCCGTGCGGATTGTCAACGCGATCGGCCTCGCCGTCGCCCAGACCGCCGGGACGCGTCAGAATTTCGGAACCGATGCCAAGGCGTTTCAGGCCGGACAGGCCAACGCCGCCGCCCTGCGCGCCGCGCTTCTGGCAGAGACCGGGTTTTCCGCTTCGCCGGCCGCGCTCGATGGCGATGTCGGCTATGTCAGCCTCTATGGGGCGGGTGAAGATCTGTCCGCGCAGCTTGCCGATCTTGGCCGTGAGCCGCTGGAGTTGGAACGAAGCGGCGTCGAAGTGAAGAAATACCCGCTGTGCTACGCGACCCACCGTATGCTCGACGGTTTGCTGGATCTGCGCGCCGCGCACGGGCTGACGCTTGCCGATGTCGAGCGCGTCGATGTCCGCGTCAGTCGCGACGCGCTGGCGCCGCTGATCCATCATCGTCCGCAGTCCGGACTTGAGGCAAAGTTCAGCATGGAATACGCCGCGGCTGCGGCCCTGCACGACGGCGACGTCAAGCTGTCGAGCTTTCTCGATAGTGCGGTCATGCGCCCGGAGATTCAGGCTTTCCTGCCCAAGGTGTCAGCGCGCGAGGAGGGGGAGACGCTGATGCCGCGCTGGGCGGAAGTCGCGGCGCTGCGCAAAGATGGCGTGACCTTGTCCACCCGTGTCGAGACCTTGCGAGGATCGGCGGAGAAGCCGCTGAGCGATGACGAACTGTTGCGCAAGGTGAAGGATTGCTATGATTTCGGCGGTTGTCGCATCGACGCCGCGCGTTTTCTCGACGAGTCCATGCGGATGGACTGCTGTGACGTGAGCCATCTGTTGCCCGTTGAGGCATGACGGTGGCCGGCATCCACCGATGCTTCAGCCGATGCTGGCCAGAGGCTGGGTCGCCAGCTCGTCCTCGATTTCATTGATCGCGCTGCGCAGCGCCAAGGCCAGCTCGGCGCAGCGGTCGGGATCGAGGCGCGTGGTCAGGGCGGATATGCTGATCGCGGCGATGGGGCTGCCGTCTGTCAGCGTGATCGGCATGCCGATGCTGCTGATGCCGGGCACTTCGACGACGTCGCCGACGACGTAGCCTTTCTGCGCGCCTTCCTCGATGATCGCAGTCGTTTTCTTGAAATCGAAGCGGGCATATCGATAGAGAAGCTTCGGATAGTTCGTCTTGAGGATCTGGTTCCGCTCCTTGCGGGGCATCGCGCTGAGAATGGCGAGGCCGCCGGTTCCGACGCCGAGAAGACGCCGGCGCCCGATGTCCAGGACGAAGGCTTTGACCGGAAACGCCCCTTCCGTCCGATCGATGCAAACGCTTTCCAGTCCGGAGCGCACGTTGAGAAACACGGTGTCGGCGGACAGCGCCGCGAGATGCACGAGATGCTTGTGGCAGACGTCGCGGAGCTGGAACTGCGGCGCGGCTGCGAGCCCCATCTCATAGATCATCGGCCCAAGGAAATAGCGTTTTGTGGTCTGGTCCTGCCGGACCAGACGCTCTGCGATAAGCCCCTGGAGAATACGATGAGTCGTCGGTCGCTCCAGCTTGGCCTTGCGATAGAGTTCGACCAGGCGCATTCCCTTGCGATTCTGTGCCGTCAGCAGTTTCAGCAATTGGGCCGCGCGCTGAATGCTTTGGGTGCCGAGCGAACCGGACGATTCGGTTTCCGTCTTTCTCATAGGGGCGTCGCTCCCGATGCCGGTCAGGTTTGACTGACATACTTGTACTGGGTGAATGCCTCAATCCCCTCGATACCGCCCTCCTTGCCGAGGCCGCTGTCCTTCACGCCGCCAAAAGGCGTTTCAGGGAAGGCGTGCTGGCAGTTGTTGATGCAGACGACGCCGCTTTCGATCGCGTCGGAGGCGTTCATGGCGGTGGTTGTGTTGCGGGTGAAAACATAGGCGGCGAGCCCGAAGGGGAGCCGGTTGGCTTCCGCGATCGCCTCGTCTAACTGTGCGAAGCTCTTCAGGATGGCGAGGGGGCCGAACGGCTCGACCTGTGCGGCCTTCCAGGAGGGATCGTAGCCGCTGATCACGGTCGGCTCCATGAACCAGCCCTCGGTGCCGATGCGCTTGCCTCCGGCGAGCAGCGCGCCGCCCCGGCTGGTGGCGTCCTCGACCATTTCGGTCACCGCTGCGATCCGCCTCGGATTGGACAGCGGCCCCATTTGCACATCCTTCGCCAGTCCGTTGCCGATCCTGAGGCTGCGCGCCCGCTGTGCGATCGCATCGCCGAGCTCGGCGGCCACCGATTCATGGACAAGAATGCGGGTCGGCGAGGTACAGATCTGGCCGGCGTTTCGGAATTTGGCCTGAGTGATGGTGTTGGCCGCATGCTGGATGTCGGCATCGGCGAAGACCAGCACCGGCGCATGACCGCCGAGCTCAAGAATGGTCCGCTTGAAGCCGGGCGCAGCCATCACGGCGATCTGCCGGCCGATGGCGGTGGAGCCGGTAAAGGTGATCGCCCGCGTAACTGGCGATTCCACGATGCGGCGCGAGGTCTCGGCCGGGTTGCCGAACACCATGTTGAGAACGCCCTTGGGCAGGCCCGCATCGACCAGCGCGCGTGCAAGAAACAGGGCACTGGCAGGGGTTTCCTCGGCGGGCTTGATGACGAGCGTGCAGCCGGCGGCGAGTGCGCTCGATATCTTGCGGCTTGGCGTTCCCGCCGGCGCATTCCATCCCGAAAATCCGCCGACAGGGCCGATCGGTTCCGGCACCGCCATCTGCCACGTGCGGGGCGTTCGCGGCGGAATCAGGCGGCCATAGAGGCGGCGGCTTTCTTCCGCCGCCCATTCGAACATCTCGGCCGCGACGCCGGCCTCCCGGCGCGCTTCGCCGAGCGGCTTGCCCTGTTCCGACGTCATCACCCAGGCATAGTGATCGAGGCGGTCCCGGATCAACGACGCGGCCCGTCGCAGAATGTTCGAGCGTTCGATCGCAGGCGTTGCGCGCCACGCCGGAAAGGCGCGTTGCGCGGCATCCAGTGCCGCATCGACATCCGCAAGGGTTGCGATCGGAAGTTGCCCGAGGCATGCGCCGGTTGCTGGATTGATGACATCGCTGGCGTCGCGGCCCGCGATCGAGAGCCATTGCCCATCAATGAAGAGCGAGAGTTCCGGATACTCCACGACGCTTTCCTTGTTTCTATCTCGATGATGACAAGCGGTCATCTTAGGGGATCATCGATCCTTGCGGGATCGGGGGCCGGAGAGAGGAGTCCATATAATGAGATGGCAGGCGGACCGCGATGTCTGCGCGGCGCTTGGCGACGGTGACAGGAGGTATCCCGCTGGATGTTTCTGTATCCCATATTGTGGACCTATTAGTCTCGCGGGCTCCTTCAACGCGAGAGGCTTTTCTCCTAGGTTTCGCCACCAGTTTTAACCCTGCCGGAGCTTCGAGACATGACGTTGCGGATCGAGACAGCCGGTCACGTCTGCACGGTGACGCTTGATCGTCCCGAGGCGATGAATTCCATCGACCCGGAGCTGCGTGCGGCCCTGCGCGACGTCTGGCCGCGCATCCAGGCGGATAATCAGATTCGGGTCGTCGTTCTCACCGGCGCCGGCGATCGCGCTTTCTGCACCGGCTCCGATCTGAAGAAGACGATGCCGCCGCAGGAGAGTTTCGCCGAACTGACGTTCGGGCGCGCCCAATCCAATCACCTGCTCGCGGGCATGGATATCGACAAGCCGATCATTGGCGCCATCAACGGCTATGCGATGGGCGGCGGGCTTGAGATCGCGCTCGCCTGCGATATTCGCATCGCGGCTTCCACCGCGCGATTCGCGCTGTCCGAGGTTCGCGTCGGCAGCATGCCGGGCGCGGGCGGGACGCAGCGCCTGCCGCGGACCGTCGGAATGTCCAACGCGATGCTGATGATGCTGACCGGCGATCAGATCGATGCAGCGGAGGCGCTGCGCATCGGCCTGGTCAGCCGGGTGGTCGAGCCCGCGGACCTGCTGCCGGCCGCGCAGGCGATCGCCTCACGGATCGCGGCGAATGCGCCGCTATCGGTGCGTGCCGTGAAGCGGCTCGTACGTGATGGGCAGGACGTGCCGCTCGATGTCGGGCTGCGCGCCGAGTGGCTGGCGTTCGGAACGCTGCGCGACACGCAGGATCGCATCGAGGGGCGCAAGGCTTTCCAGGAGAAGCGGCCACCCGTCTATCAGGGCCGCTGAGGATTGGCCGCGAAACCGTTTGAGGAGTTGGAATGTCGTCGATCAAGGGCAAGGTAGCGATTGTCGGGCTGGGCGTGACCGAGCAGGGGAAACTTCCCGGCTCGACGCCGGTTTCGCTCGGCGCGGAAGCCTTCAAGCGCGCTATTGCCGATGCCGGTCTGCGCAAGGATCAGGTCGACGGGTTGCTGACGATGCCCGGCACCACGTCGCCGGAAGGGCCGCTCAATTATCTGCGCCTCGGCGAAACCCTGGGCATTGATCCCCGCTATACCGGCAGCATGGTGATGGGTGGCGGCACCGCGGGCGCGCTGATTCAGAACGCGGCGCTCGCGATCGAGGCGGGCATGGCGGACTACGTCGCCTGCGTGTTCGGCGATACCGCGCGCACTGGCGGTTCCCGATTCAGCCGCGCCGCCGGCTGGGGCGACTCGTGGGGGTTGTGGGGCATGTTCGGCGCGGCCGCCAACAGCGCGGTCGCCGCCAGCCGCCACATGGCGCTTTATGGCACGAC
This sequence comes from Bradyrhizobiaceae bacterium, assembly GCA_020544565.1. GTDB lineage: Bacteria > Pseudomonadota > Alphaproteobacteria > Rhizobiales > Xanthobacteraceae > Afipia. Next base: position 2,397,311 of record CP078014.1, on the reverse strand, counting down.
CAGCAGGCATCTCGCCGAGGTCGCGGTGGCATGCCGCTATCATGCGTCTCTCAATCCCGCTGCGGTCATGCGTGATCCGATCACCATCGAGGATCATCAGGCGTCGCGCTGGATCGTCGAGCCGTTCCGGCTGCTCGATTGTTGTCTGATCAGCGACGGTGGCGTCTGCATCATTCTGACGTCGACTGAGCGTGCGCGCGATCTGCGTCAGCCGCCGGCGATCATCGGAGGCATCGGGCAGGCGTATACGACCCGCAACCTGGAGCGCGAGGACTGGTGGTACGTTCCTCACCAGAAGGAAGCGCTGTCGCGCGCCTTCGCCATGGCCGGGGTCGGTCCCTCGGACGTTGACGTCGCGCAGCTCTACGACAATTTCACCATGAGCGTGCTGTTGTGGCTCGAGCATGCCGGCTTCTGCGGCGTCGGCGAGAGCGGCCCGTTTGTGGAGGGAGGACGCATCCGCCTCGGGGGGGATCTGCCAGTCAATACCGCCGGCGGAAACCTGTCGGAATCCTACATGGAGGGATGGCTCCACATCGTCGAGGGCGCGCGCCAGATGCGGGGCCAATGCGGTCCGCGTCAGGTCGAGGGCGCCGAGACATGTCTCGTCACGGGGCGTGGCATGACGCTCAACTGTTCCAACGCCATGATCCTTCATCGCGCCTAAGTCCTGCCTCAGGAAGATATCGAGATGACCAAGAGCACTGACAAGCCTGTTCCGCAGCGTCCCCTGCCGACGATCGATGATGACAATCGCCCGTTCTGGGACGGGGCGCGGGCCGGCGAGCTGCGCATGCAGAAATGCTGCGGGTGTGGCCATATCCGCTATCCGATCAGCGAGCTGTGCCCGCAGTGTCTGTCCGGAGAATTTGAATGGCAGCGGCTGTCCGGGCGCGGCAAGGTGTTTTCGACCATCGTGTTTCATCAGATCTATCATGCGGCATTCGCGGGTGAAGCGCCTTACAACGTGTCGCTGATCCAGCTCGACGAGGGTCCGCGCATGTTCAGCAACGTCGTCGGTGTGCCGCCTTCCGAGGTGAAGGTCGGAGACGTCGTCGAAGCCGTCTTCGAGCCGCTGACGGAAGACGTCACGCTGCCGCGTTTTCGCATGATGCAGGCGGGTTGATCGCGTCATGGACTTCGAGATGCCCGAAGCGATGGGAATGATCCGAAAATCGGTTCGCGCTTTCGTGAAGCGCGATCTGATGCCGCTCGAGGCGGATCTGATCGCACGGGAAGCGGCGCGCGGCCATGATGACGCTCCCTTGCTGCCGGCGGAAATCGACCGGGCGCTGCAGGACAAGGCGCGCGATGCAGGCCTGTGGGGTATCGATGTTCCGGTCGAGATGGGCGGGCAGGGGTTCGGCGCGTTAGCGCGCGTTGTCATTACTGAAGAACTCAGGCGCTCTATCGTCCCGTTCGTCCCGCCGCCGGACAGCCCGAATCTCTATCTGCTGAAAGAGCTGTGCGTCGGTCCCCAGATCGACAAATATCTGCTGCCCTATGCAAGCGGTGTGAAGCGAAGCTGCATCGCGCTCAGCGAGGCGGGGGCAGGCTCCGACGCCGCGGCCATCAAGACGCGTGCCGAGCGCAGAGACGGAAAGTGGATTCTCAACGGATCCAAGATGTGGATCAGCAATGCGCGACGATCGGACTTCATGATCGTCGTGGCGGTTACGGACCTGCAAAAGCGCGCACGCGGCGGTATGACGGCATTTCTCGTCGACCGGGACACGGCTGGCGTCACGATCCCTTCATCCTATCCGATGATGGGTGAGTACCATCCCTACGCGGTATTCTTCGACAATGTCGAACTGGACGACGGCCAGGTCCTCGGCGAAGTCGGCAACGCATTCGTTCCCATCACCAATCGGCTGGGCGTGCGTCGGCTCGACATCGCGGCGCGGTGCATCGGCCTTGCCACCCGTTGTCTGGAGATGATGATCGAGCAGGCCAATACGCGTTCCACCTTTGGCTCATTGCTGGCCGACCGGCAGGCGGTGCAATGGTGGATCGCCGACAGTTACCAGGAACTGGAGATGGTTCGCCTGCTCACCTATCGCCTTGCCTGGCGGGTCGAGCGAGGCGACAAGGATTTTCGTCTCGACGGATCCATGGTGAAGACCCAGGCGACCGAGATGCTCGGACGCGTGGTCGATCGTGCGATCCAGGCGTTTGGCGCGATGGGAGTCTCGAAAGAGCTGCCGCTCGAATACATCGCGCGGATGGGACGGGTGATGCGGATCGTCGAAGGGCCGAGCGAAGTTCATCGTTGGGTCATCGCCCGCAACTTGCTTCGTAACGGCCTGCCCGATCTGAGCGCAGCATGAATACGGCCTTCATTGTCATCTCCCTGTTGAACGGGATCAGCTACGGCCTGCTGCTGTTCATGCTGAGCGCCGGCCTGACATTGATTTTCAGCATGATGGGCGTGCTGAATTTCGCACATGCCAGTTTCTATATGCTGGGGGCCTACTTCGCCTATTCACTGATGGGGCTGATCGGCTTCTGGCCCGCTTTGATCATCGCGCCATTGGCGGTCGGGCTGGTCGGCGCGCTGTTCGAGCGTTACAGCCTGCGACGCGTGCACAAATTTGGCCATGTCGCCGAACTGCTGGTCACGTTCGGGCTGTCCTACCTGATCCTGGAGGTTGTTCAGCTTGTGTGGGGCCGCAGCGCGGTGCCTTATGCGCTGCCGCCTGCCCTGCAGGGCACGCTGTTCACCCTTTATGACATTCAGTTCTCCAAATCCCGCTCCTTCATCATGCTGGTCGCGGTCCTGATGCTGGTGGCGGTCTGGCTGCTGCTTACCCGCACGCGCATCGGCCTGATCATTCAGGCCGCGCTGAAGAATCCGGAAATGGTGGAAGCGCTGGGGCACAACGTTCCGCGTGTCTTCATGTTCGTGTTCGGAGGCGGCGCCGCGCTCGCGGCTCTCGCCGGCGCGATTGCGGGAAATACCTTCGTCACCGAGCCGTCCATGGCGGCGGCGGTCGGCTCGATCATCTTTGTCGTCGTGGTGGTCGGCGGTCTGGGTTCGTTGAGCGGCGCATTCGTTGCCTCGCTGCTGATCGGCATCGTTCAGACGTTCGCGGTGGCCCTGGATATCTCCGTTGTCACCGTGCTTCAGGCACTGGGTGTCTCGATGACGCCGCAGGTCTTCGGATATTCGGTGCTGTCGCTGACGCTCTCGCAGATGGCTCCGATCCTTCCATATCTGTTTCTGGTGTTGATCCTGATCTTCCGCTCGAACGGATTGCTCGGAACCCAGAGGGGATGAGATGGGTTTTTCGTCGTTAGCGATCCGACAATCACTATGGAGCCGCGCCGCCATCTGGCTGGCCTTCGCCGGCGCACTTGCCGTGGCGCCGCTGATGTTTCGCAGCGGTCTGTCGATGACCATCCTGTCGCAGGCGGGCTATGTCATTATCATCTGCCTGAGCTACAATATTCTGTTCGGCCAAGGCGGCATGTTGAGCTTCGGTCACGCTGTCTATACCGGCTTCGGCGCGTTGTTCGCGATGCATGCGATGCGGATAGCGGACTCTGCGGGGGGCTGGTCGACGCCTCTGCCGCTTATTCCTCTGGTCGGCGGTCTTGCCGGCGGCCTCATGGCTGTCCTTTTCGGTTACGTCACGACAAAGAAGTCCGGCATCACGTTTGCGATGATCACTCTCGGTCTCGGTGAGCTGGTGGCTGCGATGTCGCTGATGTTCCCCGGCTTCTTCGGCGGTGAGGGGGGCGTGAAGGCCGACCGTGTCTATGGCGCGCCGTTTCTTGGCTTCGATTTCGGCCCGCAAATTCAGGTGTATTACCTGATAGCGGTCTATTGCTTCATCTGCACCGCCCTGATGTATGCGTTCACTTGCACGCCGCTGGGGCGTCTTCTGAACGCCACGCGCGACAATCCGGAACGCGTGGAGTTCATCGGATACAACACGCAGCGCATACGCTATCTCGCCTTCATCATCTCGGGCTTCTTTGCCGGGATCGGCGGCGGCCTCGCGGCGATCAACTTCGAGATCATCAATGCCGGAGAAAGCCTGAGCATCGCGCAGTCGGGAAGCTTCCTGCTGTTTACTTTTCTGGGCGGAGCCTCGTTCTTTGTCGGCCCGATCATCGGTGGCGTGATGCTGGTGCTCGCTTCGGTGTTGTTGTCCGATCTGACAAAGGCGTGGCTGCTGTATATCGGCCTGTTCTTCGTGCTGATGGTGATGTATGCCCCGGGTGGCGTCGCAAGCTTGATTGTCGCCAACACCGCGATCTTCCGCTCGGGCAAAGCCTCGCATCTGGCGCTGCCTTATGTCGGGCTGATGCTGCTGGCGGTCGCCGCTTTGCTCGGCCTGTCACTGGTGATCGAGATGATCTATCACGTCCAGTTCGAGGCGGCCAAAGGGCCCGTAATGCACTTTCTGGGTGTCGCGATCGATACCCATCAACGGATGACGTGGGGCGTTGCGATAGCCTATATCGCGATTTTTGGCGGGCTGTTCGCCTGGGCTTGCGGGCGCTTTTCGAACATCTGGGAGAAAGTTCAGGAAGAGATGGAAACCGCAGGTTCACTCGAGGCGCGATCATGACGTTCGCTCTTGAGATCAAGGCGCTGCGGAAGAGTTTCGGCAAGACCGCCATCATCCAGGGTATCGATCTTGCCGTGCGGCGAGGCGAGCGTGTGGCGATTATCGGCCCCAATGGCGCTGGAAAATCGACGTTGTTCAATCTTGTCAGCGGACGGCTCTCGCCCACGAGCGGAGAAATCTCGCTTAACGGCTCGCCCATCGACGGGATGCGGCCTTACCAGATTTATCGGCGGGGGCTCGCGCGCAGCTTTCAGATCACCAACGTGTTCGCCAATCTCAGCGCGTTCGAGAATTTGCGTTGCGGGACCTTGCGAAGCCTGAATTACGGTTACAGCTTCTGGCGCTTTCTGTCCGGCATGCGTGATGCCAATGCGCACGCGGAGACCATTCTCGACCAGATCGGATTGTCCCGGAAGCGTGACGTCGCCGCGTGCAATCTGACCTATGCGGAGCAGCGCGCGCTCGAAATCGGACTGACCATCGCCGGCGGCCAGGATGTGATTCTGCTGGATGAGCCGACTGCCGGTATGAGCAAGACGGAAACCGAGCATTTCATTCAGCTGATCCGCAGGGTGACGGAAGGCAAGACGCTTCTGACGGTCGAGCATGATATGAGCGTGGTGTTCGGGCTCGCGGATCGGATTGCCGTTGTCGTATATGGCGAAGTGATTGCTTTCGATACGCCGGCGGCGATCCGCGCGGACGCCCGGGTGCAGGAAGCCTATCTCGGTTCGCCGCTGGCGCTCTCCACGGCGGGACATTGACGATGCTTACGCTTGAAGGCGTTCACGCCTATTATGGGAAAAGCCACGTCCTACACGGCGTGTCTTTTGGCGTCGGTCAGGGTGAGATCATCTCGCTGCTGGGGCGGAATGGATCAGGCCGATCCACCACAGCCAAGGCGATCATGGGCATGGTACGGGTTGAAGGCTCGTTGCTGTGGAAAGAGCAGAGCATCCTTCATCGCAAGCCGTACGAAATCGCACGAATGGGTATCGGCTATGTGCCGGAGAACCGCGAGATCTTTCCGGATCTGACGGTCCATCAAAATCTGATGCTGGGGCAGAAGCGATCGCGCAGCACCGGGCGATGGACGTTTGACGATATGTACGCAATGTTCCCCCGCCTGAGGGAACGCCAGCATACCGAAGCGGGAGTTCTCTCTGGCGGCGAACAACAGATGCTCACGCTTTGCCGGACGCTGATGGGCGATCCGGATCTGATCATCATTGATGAGCCGACGGAAGGTTTGGCGCCCAAGATCGTGGAGCTCGTCGGCGCCTATCTTCTTCGATTGAAGGAACGGGGCATCTCGGTACTGTTGATCGAGCAGAAACTGACGATCGCCATGTCGGTTTCGGACAGGGTGCTGGTCATGGGGCACGGACAGATTGTTTTTTCCGGCACTCCCGCAGCGCTCGAAAGCAATCCGGCCACACGCGCGGAATGGCTGGAGGTCTGAACGGCATCTCACAAAGTGGACCTCTATTTCGGAGCGCCGCGTTGCTTTGTTCCGACCGGCCTGACTACCGTGTTCTCGGGAGTGATCAGATGAAAAACTTGGCCCAATGCGCCAATGCAGACGCCGCGCTCGTCCGCCGTGGGCGGTATCTCAATACACGCTTTCTCGTCGAGGTCGGTGACGACGGATATCTGGTGTCCATTCGCGACGGGCTGGTTCACTCCGTCGTGCCTGGCCCCTTTGTCATGCAGGATTGGGACTTCGCGCTGCGCGCTTCGAGCGATACCTGGGAAAAATTCTGGCTCGCCGCGCCGCCGCCAGGCTATCACGATCTCATCGCCCTGATGCGCTACAAGCGGCTGCGTGTCGAGGGAAGCATGCTCATTTTCATGCGCAACCTTTTCTACATCAAAGGTCTGATGGCATCGCTTCGACCTGCCGGAGCTGCACAATGACGCCGTTCTTTGAACCCATCGTCGGCCGCTATCTCAACCTCGAATTGCTGGGCAAGCCGCATCGCGTCTATGTTGAGGAGGCGGGGCAGGGCGTGCCGTTGCTGTGCCTCCATACGGCCGGCGCCGATGCCAGACAGTATCGCGGCGTGCTGAACGATCCCGAGATTCTTCGCCATCATCGCGTGGTGACTTTCGATCTGCCGTGGCATGGCCGCTCGTCGCCGCCGGCAGGCTGGCACAATGAGGAATACAAGCTCACGTCGCGCGACTATCTGGATATCATTCTCGCGGTGAGCACAGCGCTGGAACTGGATCGTCCGATCGCGATGGGATGTTCGATCGGCGGCCGGGTCGCGCTCCATCTCGCGCTTCACTATCCGGAGCGGTTTCGCTCGATTATCGGCCTGCAATCGGGGGCCCACGTCTCGCGGTATTTCGATTCCAGCTATCTGCATCGCCCGGATGTTCATGGCGGCGAGGCTTGCGCTGCTGTTGTATCGGGATTGGTCAGCCCTCTCAGTCCCGAGAGCGAGCGTTGGGAAACGCTATGGCACTACATGCAGAGCGGCCCCGGCGTTTTTCTCGGCGATCTCCATTTTTATCAACTTGAGGGTGATATTCGCGCGCATGTCGCGAAGATCGATACCAGCCGCTGCCCGCTCTATCTGCTGACGGGTGAATACGACTATTCCTGTTCGCCGGATGATACGCGCGAGGTTGCCAGGCAGGCCGCGGGCATCGACGTCACCATCATGGAACGGCTCGGCCATTTTCCGATGAGCGAGAATCCCGCGCTATTCCTGTCGTATCTGCGCCCGGTGCTGGAGCGTATTCGCGCCGCGACGGCTTAAGGCGCATTGACTGAATGAATATCCAATTTGGGGAGGAGAACCATGCGTAAGATAAGTTCATTGGGCTGGCTGGCCGGAGCGGTGTTGGCTTGCACATATCCCGCCGTTACTCATGCGCAGGATGTCAAGATCGCCTTCATCGATCCGCTGACGGGTCCTTTCGCTCCGGTGGGCAACAATCAGCTAAAGAGCCTGCAGTTTGCCGTCGACCTGGCCAACAAGGAAAAGTGGGGCGGCTCGCAGACCCTTCATGTCGAAGGCTTCGACAACAAGGGCAGCCCGCAGGAATCGATCGTGCAGTTGAATTCCGCGATCGATCGCGGCTACCGCTTCGTGGTCCAGGGTGACGGATCGGGCGCCGCCGCGGCCCTCATCGACGCGATCAACAAGCACAATCAGCGTAATCCCGATAAGCGCGTCCTGTTGCTCAATCACGGCGCGCTGGATCCGGATTTCACCAACAGCAAGTGCAGCTTCTGGCACTTCCGCTTCGATGCCAATTCGGACATGAAGCTGGAAGCGCTGACCAGCTTCCTTGCCGAAGATAAATCGGTGAAGCGTGTCTATATCATCGGCCAGAACTACTCCCATGGCCAGCAGGTCAGCCGCGCCGCGAAAGAGTACCTGAAGGCCAAGCGTCCTGACGTGGAGATTGTCGGTGACGATTTGCACCCGATCGCCCAGGTCAAGGACTTCGCGCCCTACGTTGCCAAGATCAAGGCGGCGGGTGCGGATACCGTCATCACCGGAAACTGGGGCGCCGATCTTGCCTTGTTGATCAAGGCCGCAAAGGAAGCCGGCCTTAACGCCAATTTCTACACTCTCTATGGCGACAACAGCGGCGTGCCGGCGGCGATCTCGGCCGATGGCGAGAACCGGGTCAAGACGATCAGCTACTGGAACATGAACAACGAGACCTACAAGGGCAAGAATCTCGTTGAGGAGTTCCGCAAGAAGTACGACGACGACTACTATCAGATGTCGACCTACACCATCATCGGCATGCTCGCGAAAGCGGCCAAGGAAACCAACTCGTCGGATGCGCTGAAGATCGCCAATGCTCTGGAGAACATGAAGTTCACGAGCCTCAACGGCGAGGTGACGATGCGCCCGTCGGATCATCAGATCCAGCAGCCGCTCTATATCAAGAGCTGGGTGAAGGCCGGTTCTCCCGATGTCCTGTTCGATCAGGAAAAGACGGGATTCGGCTGGCGCACCGACAAGAAGATCGACGCCGCCGTGATCACCCAGCCGACGATCTGCGAGATGAAGCGTCCGGCTCTGTAACCGGGCAAGATCAGGATGGACGGGAATAGATCCCGTCTATCCGATTCAGATGCATGCGGGGATTCCCGGCATGGCTCACCATTGAGTTGTCTGCCCCATGCTGGATGATCCGGGAAGGAGGCAGAGCGGCATCGCTCTGCCTCCTTTTGTTTGCCCTTATATGTTCGTCGTTGCGGCGCTGCCTCTAGCGCCATGGCATCTCGTGGCTGCCGGGCGTGAAAGACGGCATCGCCCGGAATGGCGGTATCAGGTGCAGTATTCTGTGGTGATCGGCCGTCGTTTCCGGGGCGGAGCGATATCCTGCGCTCCGCTGTGCTTGACGAAAGATACGCCCTGTCTCTATCATTAGGTATCGGCCTTTGTTGCCAAGCGTATGCCCTGTAACGGGCTAAGTTTACCAGGTGTGGTAAGCGCTGACGGGCAAAAGGCACGCTCAATCATTCCGTCATCGATCGTTGTCGCGCGTCAGGCGTGCGGCGTTGTTGCGTGCGTATGCCGCAAGCGCGGCAGGCCGTGCGTTGCGGCGTTGCGGTGTCATGTCCGCGAAGAGGTGCATCGTGAATCTTCGAAGAATCCGCGAGGCAGATACCGGCGGCGCCGCGATGATCGTACTGATCGGGGCTTCCAAGTTCACAGCAAACGCGCGGGCGAAGCTGGTGACAGCGGCGGTCGCAGCCGGTGTGAACGGTCGGCTTCTCGTCTCCCCTAAGGAGGGCTGATGCGATGACCAACGCGGCCGTCATCTGGGGCGGTCTTGCTGCCGGCGCACTGTTCGGTGCGGCCGGACGGCTGAGCGGGCTGTGCCTTCTCAACGGTCTGCGAGGTTGGCGGCATGGCGGCGATGGACGGCATATCCGCACCTTCGCGCTGGCGCTGGCGGTGGCGTTGCTCGGCAGCCAGGCTCTCCAGGCCGCCGGCCTGTTCGATTTGTCGCAATCGATCTATGTGCGGGCGCCGTTCTCGCCGTTGCTTGTCTTCATCGGTGGCGGCCTGTTCGGCATCGGCATGGTGATGGCCAATGGCTGCGGCGCTCGGGCGCTGGTGCTGCTGGGCAGCGGCAATCTGCGCGCGCTGATCGTGCTGATGTGTATTGCGGTTGGCGGTTATGTCGCACTCACGGGCGTGCTGGCGCCGCTGCGGGTCGCAGCCGGACAGGTTCTGGCCATGCAGATCGATGACGCCACGATTCCCGGTCTGTTGACGAAGCTCGGATTCGCGAAGGCGGCGGCGACGTGGCTAACCGTGACGGTGGCCGTTGTCGCGCTGTGCTGGTTTACGTTCGGCCATGCGCCGTTTCGACGGGATTTCCGGTTGCTGGCCGGGGGCGCTGCGGCTGGATGCGCCATCGTCGCCGGATGGGTTGTCACCGGCGCGCTCGGTGCTGACGACTTCGATCCCACGCCCGTCGCCTCCGCGAGCTTCATCGCGCCAGTCGGGGACAGCCTGCTGTATCTGATGCTGGCCACTGGCAAGAAAATCAATTTCGGCGTCGCGTTGGTCGCCGGTGTCGTGCTCGGCTCGTTTCTGCTCGCGGTCGCGCGGGGCGATTTGAAGCTTGAGGGGTTTGCCACGCCACAGATCATGGCGCGGGCGATGGCAGGCGGCCTGCTGATGGGAATCGGGGGAGCGCTGGCGGCGGGCTGTTCGATCGGTCATGGCCTCTCCGGCCTGTCGGCGCTGGCGCTGATGTCGATCCCGGCCAGCGCGGGAATTCTCGCCGGCGCATGGATTGCGCTCCGCACCCGGTCTGCCAATCCAACCACAACAAAGAACATGGCGACACAAAATCCATAAGGGAGGACCACTGATGCTCGATCGTCGGACATTCCTGGCTGCAAGCGTGGCGTCGGCCGCATCGATGCCGGCATTGGCCGCGCCGACCGCCATCAACGCCACCACCATGCTGAAGGCGCGTGGCAAGAAGCCGCGGATCGTCATTGCAGGTGGCGGCTGGGGTGGTCTGTCGGCGGCGCGTCATCTGCACGAGCAGGGTGTTGACGCGGAGGTGGTGGTTCTCGAGCGCAATCCGATTTTCTGGTCGCTGCCGATGAGCAACAAATGGCTTATCGACGTGCTCAGCACGGATTTTCTGCTGCACGACATGATCGCCCCGTCGCGGAAATACGGCTATGAGCTGGTGCAGACGCAGGTGACGGGAATCGAGCGCGACAAGAAGATCGTGCGCACTGCTCACGGCCAGATCGACTACGACTACCTCATCGTCGCCGGCGGCATTCGCAATGCCTACGATGTCTGGTTCGGCAACGACCAGAGAGCCATCGAATTCACGCGCCGGGCCTATCCGTCGGGTTATACGGCGGATGCCGAGCACGTTGCGATCAAGAACAAGATCCACAACTTCAAGGGCGGGACGCTGGTGATGACGATGCCGCCCCCGCCGCACCGCTGCCCGCCGTCGCCTTACGAGCGGGCTTGCGTCATGGCGTGGCACTTCAAGAAGAACAAGATTCCGGCCAAGATCGTCATTCTCGATCCGAAGCCGCGAATCATGCCGATTGGCGGCGGCTTCAAGGCGGCGTTCGAGGAGCTTTACCCGGACATCATCCAGCACGTGCCCAATGCCAAGGTGAAGGAGGTCGATCCGTTCAACAGGAAGATCGTGACCACCGCGGGCGAAGTGAAGTTCGACGATGCCATTTTGATGCCGCCGCATCAGGCCGCAGACATGGTCTGGCAGGCTGACCTGATCGGCAAGACGCCGGAGGGCAAGCCCACCACATGGGCGGACATCCATCCGACCATGCTGCATGCCAAGGATGACCCCAGCGTCTATCTCGTGGGCGACGTGATGGGAGCGGTGTCGAAGCAGTTCGGCTACTATCCGAAGAGCGCCCATGTCGCCAACTACATCGGCAAGATCGTCGCCACCTACATCGCCCAGCGCTTGAAGGGCGAGAACGTCAAGACGCTGTTGCCGGACAATCTGTGCTACATGATGGTCAGCGGCGAGCCGCGCGAGGCCATTTCCGTCCAGTTCGACTATGAGATGATGCCTGACGGCACCATCAGCCAGAAGCAGATCGATATCGATATTCGCTCGCCTGATCTGGTCGAGGAGGATTTCAATTGGGCGCGACGCATGTTCGGTGATTTTCTCGCCTGACCGGCGCGGACGAGGGTCTTGAACAAGAGAGGGCATCCGACATGAAGCGTCTCAGTCGACGCGCTACATTGAAGCTGGGCGGCGTCGCAATCGCAGCCCTGGCTGTGGCTCCTGCGCAAGCCCGCCCCGAGGCCGAGGCGTTGATAAAAGACTTTGCCCGCGGCAAGGTTCCGCAGGCGACCGGGCTTGTTCTGGACATTCCGGAACTCTCCGAGAATGCCAATGCCGTTCCGGTGGGGATCCGGATCGACGAGAAATTCTCCGAGGCGCGTTATTGCGAGGAATTCCTGCTGATTGCCGAGAACAATCCGCGGCCCATGGCGTGTCGTTTCACGTTTTCCTCAGGGACGGGAATGGCCAATATCGTGACCCGGATCCGGCTTGCCGAATCCCAGACGGTCATCGCGCTGGCGCGTATGAGCGATGGCGCCATTATCACTCAGCGTACAGCGGTGACCGTAACGGTCGGCGGCTGCAACGGCTAATCGGAGCGGCTCGTGGCGAATCCAATATCCAAACCGCGCATCTGGATCAGCAATCGCACGCCGCCCAAAGGCAGCGTGGTGACCGTGAAGGTCATGGTCACGCATCCGATGGAAACCGGCATGCGGAAAAACGCACGGAGCGAAGTCATTCCGCGCAACATCGTCGAGCGCTTCGAGTGCACCCTTGCAGACGAGCCTCTGCTGTCGTGGCGGCTCGATACCGCGATTTCCCAGAACCCCTATCTGGAATTCAAGTTTGTTGCGCAAAGGAGTGGCGACCTGAAAATGCTCTGGGTCGCCGATGACGGGGCGCGGATCGAGACAATTGAAAAGATAGCGGTGAGCTGAACTTCAACGGTCCGCTGGGCTCAAGAGCGTGAGGAGGGCGGCTCACATAGTTTGATAGAGGCGGCCGTTTTTCCGTTGGCCTGACACTGACCGGGCTGTTGTGTTGTGATGACCGAAATCTACCTCGACTACAATGCCAGCACCCCGATCGATCCGCGTGTGGCAAACGCCATGCGCCCGCTGTTCGACGAGGCGTTCGGCAACCCCTCCAGCGGACATTGGGCCAGCCGTCCGGCAAAAGCTGCGCTCGAACGGGCGCGCGGTCAGGTCGCAGCCCTGCTTGGCGCGCAGCCCGACGAAATCGTGTTCACCAGCGGCGGGAGCGAGGCCAACAATCTGGCGCTCAAGGGCAGCTACTTCGCTCGTCGCAGCAGGCGTGATCACATCATCACCCAGGTCACCGAACATCCGGCGATCATAAAGCCGCTGGCTTTTCTTGAAAGCCTTGGCGCCAAGGTGACTTATCTTCCGGTCGATGGCTACGGCCAGGTCGATCCGGATGCGGTCCGCCGCGCGATCACGCCGCGCACGGGACTGATCACCATCATGCACGCGAACAACGAGACCGGCACGATTCAGCCGATCGAGGACATCGGCCTGATCGCGCGCGAACACGATGTGCGCTTTCATACCGATGCGGCGCAATCCGTTGGCAAGATCGCAACGCGCGTCGATGATCTCCGTGTCGATCTGCTCTCCATTGCGGGACACAAACTCTACGCTCCGAAGGGCGTCGGAGCGCTTTATGTCCGGCGCGGCGTCGCGCTGGAGCCGCTGATCCACGGCGCAGGCCACGAGAACGGCCGCCGCGCCGGCACTGAAAGCGCATTGCTCGCTGTGGGGCTCGGCGAGGCGACCGCTCTGGCGCTGGACCTTGGCTCTCTCGGGACTATCCGGCCCCTGCGCGACCGCTTGTGGCGCGAATTGCAAGGCCAGTTCGGAAACTCCATCCGGCTCAATGGGCATCCGGAGAACCGCCTGCCGAACACCCTCAATGTGTGTTTCGTGGGACGAGTCGGAACCGACCTGCTGGCGCGCCTCGACGGCGTGGCCGCGTCGACGGGGTCGGCTTGCCATGCCGGCAGGGTGGAATTATCCCCGGTTCTCGCGGCCATGGGCATCGCCGAAGAGGCAGGGATGGGCGCGATCCGCTTCAGCCTCGGCCGCGGGACCACATCCGAGGAAATCGACGACCTCCTCGATCAACTGCGGCGAGCTGTTGCTTAGGGTCGAGAATCATTCTCCGCGAAAGATGCACAGGCAGCGCCGTAGGTGCACTGGAAAGCGGCCTCTCGCGAAGATCGCAGTCAGCCGCCTCCTTGCGTACCGTTCTGCAGTTTGTCGCGCTAGTCCGCGGCGTCATTGACGAGCGATGCGCCTCGGTATCCTCCTTCGATGACTCGCAACGTGTGGCGTTCGAAATCGAGAATGACGGTCGCTGCCGTCTTGCGGCACGGCTGTTTCTGATCGGCTGTCGGGATCGCGCAAATCGCGTATTCGCCGCCGATGCGGTTGCACATCACTGCAAGAACGTCGTCGACGGTGGGATGATTGATCGGCGCCAGTCTGCGCATCAGAATGTCCCTGCGCAGGAATGTATCCGGAAATGCGCTGGGTTGCTTGTCGCCTTTTTCCGCTTCCGCAGTGAGAAAGTGGTTGGTGCGAACAAGCAAACCCTTGTCGTTCGGGAATACGATGCCGGGCCCGCGCGGATAAAGTTCAAAGCCGACCGCAGTTCGCGAATTGGCCTCGTTGCTGACGAGGGTGATCGAGCTCGATGCCGAGACCTTCACCAAAGCGAGGCTGCGCATCGCGGTGGTGATGTTCTTGCCGGTGTCGAGCGCCCACCGCGCAGCGACGTGAACGGGAAAGCCGATATTGGCGCCGTCATTGGCGTGACGCAGGATGGTGAAGAGAGCGCCGACGCCGTGGCTGTTGATGCCGATCTTTCCAAGCATGCCGAACTCGGTGAACGTCGTCGTCATCGATCCGTCGCGATGGGGGATTTCCCACACCAGCCAGTTGTCGGCGGCCGGTTCGAACCAGTCCCAATTCTGCAATGCCAGCGGCTCGGTGCCGGCTGGATCGATATGAGCGACGGCGGAGCACTCGCCGGGATAGCTGACGCGCAGTCTGGCAAGAATTTCGGTGCGGGCATTGAGTGCGCCGATAATCGCGGGCTCAATGCCGGCGCCTTCGGCGATGCCGATCATTTCCTCGCAAAGGGCTGGCGCCTGCCGGCGTGTCGCCGCCAGCGCTTCAAGGCCGAAGGACAGAAAGTCTTTCGCAAAATCGAACTTGCGTCCGATCAGTTCGGAATAAATGTAGGAATAGGAGGCAATGCTGTCGTTGATCCGGTCGGCATGGACGGAGCCGAACTCCTTGCCGCGTGCGCGAGGTTCGACTTGCGTCGATCGAAAAACGTAAGCCATGCGATTGTTTCCTTTCGTTGTCTGAAGCCGTCATGAATTTTGAGCGAGGTTCGGGCGCGCCGAATATTCCTGCGTCGGAGTTCGCGGCCGGTTCTAATCCTGCGAGGTCAGTTGTCGGGCATATGTCTTGGTCGCAATGATCAGCACTTCGATGCCGCGCTTGGAGCGTGCGCGATTGGGTTTTGCCAGCTCCTGCAGAATAAGACCGTCGACACCGGCGAGAATGAAGCGCGCAAGTGAGTCGCAGGCAGCGGGGGAGAGCGAGCCTGACTCCAGTGTCGCGTTGGCAAGTTCCTCACGATACAGCCGGAGATAGGATTCGTACTGCCGCTCGGCGAGCCATTCCGCTCCTTCGCGAAGAGCATAGAGCGTAAGTTCATATTGAACGATCTGAAGTTCTTTTGTCTCCGTGATCGAACGCCAGACACCGTGAATGAATCGTTCGATGCTCTCATCGAGATTGTCGCCTTCCGCGACCCGATGCTGGCGGATGCGCGCCGTTATGTCATTCACCAGCGATTCCAGCACGGCGACCAGCAGCGCACTTTTGCTGTCGAACTGATAGTGCAGCGTCGCAAGTTGTACGCCGGCTTCAGCCGCGATCTTGCGGGTGGTCGTGCCGATCACTCCTGTTTGCGACAGGGCGCGCAGAGCGCCCTCGATGATCTGGGCGCGGGTTTGATCGCTCTTTGTCAGCGTTTTCCTCATACGACCTTGTTTGCCGTCATTCGCAAGTTTGTCAAATCCGGGGGCGGCCATAGCCCGGCGAGCACCGTATCGGTTGTGGTGATCCATGCCATCGTCTCCCGGCCATCGGAAATCCGGCCTGCGTGAATAAGTCGTTTGACCAAAATAGGTCACTTGACCAAATATGGGAAGTGCGTCTATGCTGAGGTCAAGAGGTCGAAAGAAGTAATCTGTTCGACCGAGAAATCGACGGCAGGCGAACGGCAAGCCGGCAGCCTGCCGCTGAAAAGATCGATCGGGGGTCGAAGGCCAGGGAGTTCGTGATGGACGAATTGCGGCAGTGGAATTCCGTCGATGCCGGACACGGCATTCGCACCCGACAGATTCTGGCCTGCACGGCAGCTCCGTTTCCGGCTCTCCCCGTCAAATCCAAATAGGTCTGATATTCGCGCGAGGACGCTTTTCATGAGTGCCGTTTCGTTGACCGACCGCAAGAACGCCGCCATCGCCCGCGGTGTCGGAATGACCACGCAGATTTATGCCGACCGGGCCGAGAACAGCGAAATCTGGGACAAGGACGGCCGACGTTATATCGATTTTGCGGCTGGTATTGCGGTGGTTAACACGGGGCATCGCCACCCCAAGGTGATCGCCGCGGTGAAGAACCAGATCGATCGTTTCACCCATACCTGTCATCAGGTGGTGCCGTATGAGAATTACGTGGCGCTGGCCGAGCGCCTGAACGCGATCACTCCCGGCGATTTTGCGAAGAAGACAAATTTTGCGACGACCGGTGCGGAAGCGGTGGAAAATGCCGTGAAGATCGCGCGCGCGGCCACGGGTCGGTCCGCGGTGATCGCTTTCGCGGGCGGCTTTCATGGCCGCACCTTTATGGGCATGGCGTTGACCGGCAAGGTCGTGCCTTACAAGGTCGGGTTCGGCGCCATGCCGGGCGACGTTTTCCATATTCCGTTTCCAGTCGAGCTGCATGGCCAGACCGTGCAGGATTCCCTCGATGCGCTCGAGAGGTTGTTCAAGGCGGATGTGGATCCGGCGCGCGTCGCAGCCATCATCATCGAGCCGGTTCAGGGCGAGGGCGGTTTTTATCCCGCGCCTGCGACCTTGATGAAGGCGCTTCGCGAGATCTGCGACAAGCACGGCATCGTGTTGATCGCGGACGAGGTGCAGACCGGCTTCGCCCGCACCGGCAAGATGTTCGGTTGCGAGCATTCCGGCGTCGTTCCGGATCTCATCACGATGGCGAAAAGCCTCGCGGGCGGCTTTCCGCTCTCGGCGGTGACGGGGCGTGCGGAAATTATGGATGCGCCCGGGCCGGGTGGCCTCGGCGGCACTTATGCCGGCAATCCGCTCGGCATTGCCGCGGCGCACGCCGTTCTGGACGTTATTGAAGAAGAAGACCTTTGTGGTCGTGCGATCCAGCTTGGCAACCGCCTGAAGCAGCGGCTGGCTTCGCTTCAGGATCAGGTCCCGGAAATCGCGGATATCCGCGGCCCGGGGTTCATGAATGCCGTCGAGTTCCAGAACGTCAAGACGAAGCTGCCCGACGCAGACTTCGCCAACAACGTGCGGCTGAAGGCGCTTGAAAAGGGGCTGATCCTGCTGACCTGCGGGGTTTACGGCAATGTTATCCGCTTCCTTGCGCCGATTACCGTTGGCGAGGAGGTCTTCGCCGAGGCGATGGATATCCTCGAAGCCTCGATCCTCGAAGTGCGCGCGGCGGCCTGAAGAGACAAGCTCGATGCCTTTGTTTGATGCGCTCACCGGACATCTGCAGGTTATTGGCTGTCTTCGGGACAACGAAATCAAACCCATTCGCGTGGGAGGCGTGTGACGATGGCACTTGCGCAAAATGATCGCGATGCGATCGCGGCGGCTGTGGACCGGGCGTTCGACGATCAGGTCGAAGCGACCAGGCGTCTCGTCGAGATCCCAAGCACGCGTGGTGCCGAATGGCCTGCGCAGGACTTCATGGCCGGGCAACTGCGCTCCCGCGGCTATGTGATGGATGACTGGTCGATCGTGATGGAGGACCTTCAGGGGCTTCCCGATGTCGGCGTCATCACGCACGACTTCTCTCGCGCCCGCACGGTGGTCGGGACGCTCCAGCCCGCGCAGGAGGAGGGGCGTTCGCTGATCCTGCAGGGGCACTGCGACGTCGTGCCCACGGGGCCTTTGCGGATGTGGACCACGCCGCCGTTCCAGCCCGAGATCAAGGATGGCTGGCTGCACGGACGTGGCGCCGCCGATATGAAATCAGGCACGATGGCGGCGCTTTATGCCGTCGATGCAATTCGCAACGCGGGCTATCGTCTGAAGGGGCGTCTGCACTTCCAGTCGGTCATCGAAGAGGAAAGCACCGGCGTTGGCGCGCTGTCGGCCTTGCAGCGCGGTTATCGCGCGGACTGCGCGCTGTTGCCGGAGCCGAGCGGACAGACTTTCAGCGATGTGTGCCTTGGGGTGATCTGGTTTCGCATCAAGGTGAGCGGCGAGCCGACCCACGTTGCGCGCGCCGGTGAAGGTTTCAACGCCATCAAGGCGGCCGCTGAGATGATCCGTGCGCCGGAGGGGCTGGAGCGCGAGTGGAATCGCCGCGCGGCGGACCACCCGATCTATGGCGCTGTCACCCATCCGCTGAATTTCAACCCGGGCATCATCCACGGCGGCGACTGGGCCTCGAGCGTGCCGGCCTGGTGCGATCTCGATTGCCGCATCGGCCTGTTGCCCGAATGGCGGGTCGAGGATTGCCAGCGCGAGATCGTCGACTGTATCAACAAGGCCGCGGCCGAGATTCCCTTTCTCGCCAACAATCCGCCGGAGGTCGAGTGGTCAGGCTACCTGTCCCATGGCTACGTGATGCGGGATCGCCCCGAGGTGCGGGCGACGATGGAAGACGCGCACAAGGCCGTCACCGGGCAGCCGATGGGGCGTCGTCTGGCGACGGCGCTGAACGATGCGCGCTTCTACGATCGTTACTTCGACATCCCGGCTTTCTGCTACGGTCCGGTGGGCGAGCGCATTCATGGTTTCAATGAACGTGTGAACCTTGCGTCGCTCCGCGAGACCACGAAGGCCATCGCCTTCTTTGTCGCGCAGTGGTGCGGCATCGAGCCCGATAGCGCGAAGGCCTGACCGATGTCGGCGCAAACGAAAATAGAGTCCGGCGGGATGTTGAAGGTCGACGGCGCGCGGCTCTGGTCCGATCTGATGACGATGGCGACGATCGGCGCCACGGCGCGGGGCGGCTCGTTCCGCACGGCATTGTCCGATGCCGACCGTGACGGGCGAAACCTGTTCGTCCACTGGGCGAAGGAAGCCGGGCTCGAGGTGAGCGTCGACAAGATCGGCAACATTTTCGCGCGGCGCGCGGGCACTGACGACAGTTTGCCGCCAGTGATGGCGGGAAGCCATCTCGACACGCAGGCGCCGGGCGGGAAGTTCGACGGCGTGCTCGGCGTTCTCGCCGGGCTCGAGGCCGTCCGCACCCTCAATCGCGTGGGACTTTCCACGAAGCGTCCGATCGAGATCGTGAACTGGACCAACGAGGAGGGCGCGCGTTTTCCGCCCGGCGTGGTCGGCTCGAACCTGTTTGCCGGGAGAACGACGCTCGAGGCGCTGCTCGCGACGCGCGATCGTGCCGGCATCCTGATGGGCGACGAGTTGAACCGGATTGGCTATGCGGGTCACCGCGATGTCGGCCAGCGTCCCGTGGACAGCTATCTCGAACTTCATATCGAGCAGGGGCCCGTGCTGGAGGAAGCCGGGGTCACGATCGGCGCGGTGACGCATACGTCCAATCAGGGCGGCGGCGTGATCGAAATCATCGGCGAAAACGGCCACTCGCAGACGACGCGCATGTCGCGCCGGCGCAATGCGCTTGTGGGCGCGGCCCGGATCATCACCGAGATCGAACGGCTGGGCATGGCCCAGGAGCCGCACGGAATGGTCAGTGCGACGGTCGCGGATGTCTGGCCCAACAATCGCATCAATATTCCGCATAGGGTGAATGTCGGTTTTCTCATCGTCCATGCCGAGGGCGAGGGACGTGACCGCATCCTGGACGACATCGAGACAATCGCACGAACCATGGGGCAGGATTGCGGGCTGGAGGTGTCGTTCACGCGCTCGCCGCAGCGCCATCGGTTCGATTTTCCGTCCGATCTCGTCGCGCTGACGGAGACCACGGCGAAGCAGCTTGGTCATACCTCGATGCGGCTTCCGACATGGACCGCCCACGACGCCCTGAACATGCATGTGGTCTGCCCGACCGCGCTGATCTTCGTGCCGTGTCGTGACGGCATCTCGCATAGCGAACTGGAATGGTGCGAGCCGGCACACGCCACCGCCGGCGCGGACGTTCTCGTCAACATGATTCTCGATCGCGCCAATCGGACCGGATGACACCTGACCACCGCTCGCCGTGAGGGCGGATTTGAATTGCCACCGTATCAAAAGCGACAAGCGGCCTGAGCCGCCTCAATACTGGAGGACAGCATGACAACGTTTCCGCCTTTCGTTCCCGGCCTGACGCGCCGCAATCTGCTCAAGACTGGCGCCGCCGCCGCGGCGTCGCCGGTTCTGATGACGCTCGATCAGGCCCTTGCCCAGGGCGTCACTCCCAAGCGTGGCGGAACGTTGACGAGCCTGCTGACGCCGGAGCCGCCGGTGGTGATGATCGGCGTCAATGCCCAGGGCCCGACTCTCGTCGTGGCCAGCAAGATGTTCCAGTCGTTGTTCACCTACACGCCGACGCTCGAATTGAAGCCGGTGTTGGCGAAAAGCTGGGAAATCTCGGACGACCGCCGTGTCTACAAGTTCAATCTGCAAAAGGGCGTGAAATTCCACGACGGCACGCCGATGACGTCCGAGGACGTGGCGTTCTCGGCCATGAAGTTCATGCGTGCGCTGTCGGTTCGCTCAAGAACCGTATTCGAGCCGATCGAGAAGGTCGAGACGCCGGACGAGCACACCGCGATCTTCACCCTCAAGCTGCCGCTTGCGGCATTCATGATGGGAATCGGCGGCACGGCCTTGCCGATCGTGCCCAAGCATCTCAACGACGTCGCGGATTTCCGCAACAATCCGAACAACGCCAAACCCGTCGGCACCGGGCCTTTCAAGCTCGCGGAGTGGCGCCGCGGAAACTTCATTCGGCTCGTCCGGCATGAGGAGTACTGGAAGCCGGGTCAGCCTTATCTCGACGAGATTATCTATCGCATCGTTCCGGACAGCCAGAGCCGTGCGCTCGCGCTGCAGTCGGGGCAGGCGCTGCTCGCCGGCGGAAACGACATCGAGCCGTTCGATCTTCCCCGCTTCCAGCAGCAGCCGGGAATGAGCGTCACGATGAAGGGATGGGAGTATTACGGACCGATCTCCTGGATCGATCTGAACAAGCGGGTCAAGCCGCTCGACGACGTCAGGGTCCGGCGCGCCATGAGCATGGCGATGGACCGCAATTTCATCGTCCAGAAGCTGTGGTTCGGTGCGGGCAAGCCGGCGACGGGACCGCTCGGTGAGACGACGCCGTTCTATGATCCGAACGTGAAGTTGCCTCCGTTCGATATCGCGGCGGCCAACAAGCTTCTCGACGAGGCGGGGTACAAGGCGGACTCCCGCGGCCTGCGCTTCACGCTGAAACATCTTCCGCTTCCCTACGGTGAGGTGTGGACACGGTTGTCGGAATACTTCCGCGCCTCGATGCAGAAAGTGGGGATCGGCATCACGAT
Organism: Bradyrhizobiaceae bacterium; assembly: GCA_020544565.1. Lineage (GTDB taxonomy): Bacteria > Pseudomonadota > Alphaproteobacteria > Rhizobiales > Xanthobacteraceae > Afipia. The sequence goes on along the minus strand of CP078014.1, from coordinate 2,375,856 downwards.
GGAATCCAGCGACGCGGGAAGCCACAACGCGCGCGTGGCAAGCTGGGATTACGAGACCTCCGCGACCTATATCTATCAGGTCGGCGACGCGAATATCGGCATGGAGCAGTACTTCATGACCGAAAATATCAAGAAGATCCCGTTCAACAATGTCGGCGGCTACAGCAATCCGCGGGTGGATGAAATTCTCACCAAGACCCGCACGATGACGGACATTGCGGAACGGCAAAAGCTGCTGTCGGAATTCCAGCGCATTGCGGTCGAGGATATGCCGTATCTGTTCCTCACCCAGATGGCTTTCCCGACTTACTATTCGGGTAAGATCAGCAACCCCATCTCGACGGGTATGGGAATTTCCGGGGACTTCGACGACGTTTTCTTCAAATGAGCACCAAGCGCAACTGGTCGCTTGGCGGCGTGCTGGCCAGGCGGGTTTTCAAGATGGCGATGATGGTCCTCGCGATCATCGTCGTCAACTTCACGCTGATCCACGCCGCGCCGGGCGATCCCGCCAGCGCGATGGCGGGGCAGTCCGGACAGGCCGATGAGCAGTTCATGCAACAGCTCCGCGTGCAGTTCGGCCTCGACAAGCCGTTGCCGGTACAGTTGTGGATCTACATCAAGCAGGTGCTGACGTTGGATCTCGGCATGTCGCACCGGCTGCAACGACCGGTCCTGAGCGTGATTTTCGAGCGCTTCCCCGCCACGATCCTGCTGACGGGAACGGCATTCCTGCTGGCCCTGCTCGGCGGCATCACGCTTGGCGTGAAAGCCTCGCGCCGTCCGGGCGGGCTCGCGGACAACCTCATCATGGCGGTGTCGCTGATCTTCTATGCGACGCCGCTGTTCTGGGTCGGCATCCTTCTCGTTCTCATATTCGGCATGTGGCTTAACTGGCTGCCGACATTCGGCATGATGACGGTGGATGTGCCGCTGCACGGCATGGCGCTGGTCGCCGATATTGCCAGGCATGCCGTGCTTCCGGTGGTGACGCTGGCGGTGTTCTATTCGGCGGTCTACATCCGTTTGACCCGCGCTTCGATGATGGAAGTGGCGACGCAGCCGTTTGTTCGCACCGCCATTGCCAAGGGCGCGAGCGACTCGCGCGTCACGTGGCGTCACATCCTGCGCAATGCGCTGCTTCCGGTGATCACGCTGGCGGGTATCCAGGCCGGGCATCTGATCGGCGGCTCGGTGCTGGTGGAGACGGTGTTCGCCTGGCCGGGGATCGGAAGCCTCGCTTTCGAAGCCCTGCTGGCGCGGGACTACGATTTGCTGCTCGGCATTTTCCTGTGCACCTCGGTTCTGGTGCTTGTCTTCAACCTGCTTACCGATCTCGTCTATCTCGCGGTCGATCCACGCGTGCAGGTGCTGTGATCATGGCATTTATAACGCGCTATCCCCGTTTGAACGTTGGCCTCGCCATCATTGCGGTCATGATCGTTGCCGCGGTCCTCGCGCCGTTCGCTTTCCCTTATTCACCATGGGACATGCGGGGTGCGCCGTTCCTGCCGCCCGGAAGTCCCGACTTCCCGCTGGGCACCGATGCGCTGGGTCGCGATGTGGCTGCGGCCATCGCCCATGGCGCGGTGGTGTCGCTGGTGATCGGCGCGATTTCCACGGTGGTCGCGCTGGGAATGGGGATCGGTCTTGGCGGCGTCGCCGGCTATGTCGGGGGACGCATTGATGACGCCATCATGCGGTTCACCGAGTTCTTCCAGACCATTCCGACGTTTCTGTTCGCGGTTCTTCTGGTGGCTATTTTCAGTCCCAGCATCGTGTCGATCATTCTGGCCATTGCGCTGGTGTCGTGGCCGCCGATCGCGCGGGTGGTGCGTGCCGAATTCATGACCTTGCGTCAGCGCGAGTTCGTGCAGGCGGCGGACGTGCTGGGCGTCTCCCACCTCCGCATCATGTTCCAGACGCTGCTTCCGAATGCGCTGCCGCCGGTGATCGTGCTGGCGAGTCTGATGGTGGCGAATGCCATTCTGATCGAGTCGGCGCTGTCCTTTCTCGGTCTTGGCGACGCCAACTGGATGTCGTGGGGCTTCATGGTGGGAGCCGGCCGCAGCGTGATCCGCATCGGCTGGTGGATCAGCGTGCTGCCGGGAGTTGCGATCTTCATCACCGTCCTTGGACTGAATTTGCTGGGAGAGGGCCTTCAGGTGCTGCTCAATCCTCGTCTTGCCGGGAGTGACCGGCCATGACGACACCGTTGCTTCGCGTTGAAAACCTGACGATCGCCCTGCCGGCACGCGCCGATCGCCGCTATGCGGTGCAGGACGTGTCGCTCGACGTCGGCGCGGGAGAAATCGTCTGCGTCGTGGGCGAGAGCGGCTCGGGCAAATCCATGATCGCGAATTCGGTCATGGGGCTGCTGCCGAGGTCGTTGCCCGTTCTCAGTGGCCGGATCGATCTGGAGGGAGAAAATCTGCGCGATCTTTCGCCTGCGCAGATGCGGACGGTGCGCGGTGCCCGCATCGGGATGATTTTTCAGGAACCGATGGCGGCTCTGAACCCGCTGATGCGGATCGGTGACCAGATCGCCGAAGTTTTCACGGTTCATGGCCGGGATTGCTCGCGGGAAACGATCGAGGAGCTGTTGCGTTCGGTCAATTTGCCTGACCCGGCGTCACTGGCGCGTGTCTATCCGCACATGCTGTCCGGCGGTCAGCGGCAGCGCGTGGTGATCGCGATGGCGATCGCGCTCGAACCCTCGCTGCTGATCGCGGATGAACCGACCACTGCGCTCGACGTGACGACGCAGGCGCAGATCCTCAAGCTGATCCAGGATATTCAACAGCGGCGCGGCACCGGAGTGCTGTTCATCACCCATGATTTCGGGGTCGTCGGCGAGATCGCGGATCGTGTCGTGGTGATGCAGAACGGGATTGTCGTCGAGCAGGGCAGCGCCGACGATGTTCTCAATCGCCCGTCGCACGACTACACGAAAAAGCTGTTGTCGGCGGTGCCGAAGCCGCGCACGGATGCTGTCGTCGCGCGGCCGGAGCAGGCGCTGCTGGAGATCAAGGGGCTGCGCAAGACGTTCTGGCGTGACCGAACCGAGGTCGCGGCGTTGAATGACGTCAATCTCGTCGTGCGGCGCGGTGAGACCATGGGCCTGGTCGGCGAAAGCGGCTCCGGGAAGTCGACGCTTGCGCGGACGATCGTCAATCTGGTGACGCCCAGCGATGGCGACGTGCGCTTCGATGGTCAAAGCCTGCGGGGCCTGTCGCGGCGGGACTGGAAGCAGTTGCGCAAGCGCATTCAATTCCTGTTTCAGGATCCGTTCGCTTCGCTTGATCCGCGTCGCCGTGTGGGCGACATCATCTCGGATGGTCCACGCGCCCATGGCGCGAGCCGGGCGGAAGCCATGGCGATCGCGCGGGAGAAGCTGCAACTGGTGAGTCTCGATCCGTCCGCGATCGAGCGATGGCCGCACGAGTTCAGCGGCGGCCAGCGCCAGCGGATCGGGATCGCGAGAGCTCTGGCGATGGATGCGGAGGTCCTGATCGCCGACGAGCCGGTTTCCGCTCTTGACGTGTCTGTGCAGGCCCAGATTCTGACGCTACTGGAAAGCCTGCGCGACCGGCTGGGGCTGACCATGCTGTTCATCACCCACGACATGCGCGTGGCCGCGCAGATCTGTGATCGCATTGCCGTCATGAAGCATGGTGTGATCGTCGAGGAGGCTGCGGCTCAGGATCTGCTGCGCCAGCCGCAGCACGCCTATACGCAGGCGCTGTTGGCCTCCGTGCCCGGATTGCTCGACGATGTCCGCGCATCCGCAAGTTCGGGAAGGAGCTCGGTGTGAAGATTCTCTCCTCACCGGTCCAGCTCGAACATCGGCCGCTCAAGGTGATGCTGCGCGGCGAACTCGTTACGCCGTTCGAGAGCGCCGAGCGCCTCGACGTCCTGACCTCGGGTCTGGCGCGGGACGGGCACGAACTGGAGGTGCCGCCGGACTGTGCGCTCGATCCGGTGTTCGGGGTTCATGACCAGAGCTACATCGATTTCCTCCGGCGCGCCTATGGCGAGTGGCGCAAGCTGCCGGATGCCAGCCCAGAAGTTCGCCCCAATACACATCATTATCGTGAGGCCTTCCGGCCCGGCCAGCCTGCCGGACGTCCGTCTGCTGCGAGCATCGTCGGACAGGCAGGCTGGTTCGTCAGCGATCTGAATTGCGCGATCGGCGAGGGGACATGGTCCGCGGTCGAGGCGTCGGTTCGCTGCGCGATTCATGGCGCGACACGCATTCTTGACGGCGAAGCGAGCATCTATGCCGCATGCCGCCCGCCGGGACATCATGCTTATCGCGATCAGGCGGCGGGCTTTTGTTTTCTCAACAACGCGGCGGTCGCCGCCGATATGCTGGCGGCTTCTTACGGCCGCGTCGCCGTCATCGATTTCGATACGCATCACGGCGACGGCACGCAGTCGATTTTCTACGACCGAAGCGACGTGTTCTTCGGATCGGTCCATACCGATCCCTCATCCTACTATCCCTTCTATATCGGACACGCGGACGAGCAGGGCACGGGCGAGGGCGAAGGCTTCAATCTGAACATCCCGCTTTCGCCGGGAACGGACGATTCCGGCTTTGTGGAAGCATGCGCCGCGCTGGCGAAAGCCGTCGTTGCCAAAGGATGCAAGGCGCTGGTGCTCAGCGTCGGATGGGACGCCCATGGCGGCGATCCGCTGTCGGTCCTCAAGGTGACGGATGACGGGTACGGCCGTATCGGCGAACTGTTCGGAAAGCTCGGGCTGCCGACGCTGATCGTTCAAGAAGGCGGCTATTCACTGGACGTCATATCGACGGCGCCGGGCCGCTTTCTGTCCGCGTTCTGTTCCAGCCACGCGCTCTGACATAGCCGGCTGACGTCGTTCGCCGGAAACATCACGCGCAACAGGCGCGGACAAGCATCGACGATAAGAACTGGAGAAGAACCATGGGTATTCGGCCGAATTCAATCGAAGCGCGCGACATCGCGCATGTGCTTCATCCCTATACGAATGCCGTCACCCACGAGAAGGAAGGCCCGCTGATGATCGCGGGTGGCGATGGCATTTATGTCATCGACAGCGATGGTAACCGGTATATCGAAGGGCTTGCGGGGCTTTTCTGCGCGTCTCTCGGCTTCAGCGAGAAGCGTCTCGTCGACGCGGCGGTTCGCCAGATGAGCGTGCTGCCATTCTATCACAGCTTCAGCGGCAAATCGCACGATACGGCGGTCGAGCTCGCCGAGCGATTGATCGCGATGGCGCCAGTGCCGATGAGCAAGGTGTTCTTCACCAATTCCGGTTCGGAGGCCAACGACACCGCGGTCAAGCTCGTCTGGTACTATCACAATGCCATCGGCAAGCCCGAGAAGAAGAAGATCATTTCGCGGTTGCGCGCCTATCATGGCGTGACGGTCGCGGCCGCCAGCCTCACCGGTCTGCCGAACAATCATCGTGACTTCGATCTTCCGATCAACGGCATTCTGCATACGGATTGCCCGTTGCACTATCGCTATGCGGAGCCGGGCGAGAGCGAGGAGGAATTCGCGACGCGATGTGCGAATTCCCTCGAACAACTGATTCAGAAGGAAGGGCCGGAGACCATCGCGGCGTTCTTCGCCGAGCCGCTGATGGCGTCCGGCGGATGCATCGTGCCGCCCCCGACGTATTACGAAAAGATCCAGGCTGTTCTCAAAAAGTACGACATCCTGCTGATCGCCGACGAGGTGATCTGCGGCTTCGGGCGCACCGGCAACATGTTCGGCTGCGAAAGCTTCGGCATCAAGCCGGATATGATGACGATGGCGAAGCAATTGTCGGCGGCCTATCAACCGATTGCCGCCCTCATGATCAACGAGAAAGTGTACAACGCCATTCGCGTTGAAAGCGAGAAGATCGGCACCTTCGGTCACGGTTTCACCTATGGCGCCCATCCGGTGGCGACGGCCGTCGCACTCGAAACGCTGAAGATCTACAGCGAGCGCGACATGCTCGGCCATGTCCGGTCCGTCATGGCCGACTTCCAGGCCGGCCTGCATGCCTTTGCCGACCATCCGCTGGTGGGGAACGTCCGCGGCATGGGGCTGATCGGCACGCTCGAGGTGGTGAAGGACAAGGCCACGAAGGAGCCGTTTGATCCGGCGTGGGGTGTTGCCGTGCAGGTTGGACAGCGCGCACAGGCGCATGGGCTGATTATCCGGGCGCTCGGCGACACGGTCAATTTCTGTCCTCCGCTCATCATTAGCAAGGCTGAGATCGCCGACATGTTTGCGCGGGCGCGGCTGGCGCTCGATGAAACCCATGCGTGGCTGAAGGCGGGCAGGCCATCATCCTGATGGCCGTCGGCTTAAATTTACCGAGACGGGCGCATTGCGATGGCGCTCGTTTCGTTTGGTGACGCAAGGACACGATCAGTTCGGCGGTTCACGCTTCATTGTCGTGAAAACCTGCGAGGGCTTAGGAGGTGGAATCGCGCTCTATTTCAAGCTTGATATCCATATCCGGGGGGAACTGAAACTGTTCGATGTGCGCCTTTAACTGGGCCACGAATTGATTGAGGAGCCTTGTCTTCGTGCCGATGCCGGACGTGATGACAGCAAATCGGAATTTGAAGGAGCGGGTGAAGGGGACGATGGCCACACCGCCGGCTTTCTCAAACATCAGCGGAGTGAAAGGCTCCGTGACCGCGATGCCCAATCCTTGCTGAACAAGCCCGCAAGTGGCCGCGGTCACGGTCGTCTCTGCCTTGATGTTGGGGCGTGCCTGACGTTTATGGAATTCAGCCTCGATCGCCAGCCGCAGCGGAAATTCGCGCGACAGGAGAACCAGAGGCTCGTCGCGAAGATCATCGATGCTCAGTTCATGGCGTTTGGCCAGAGGATGACGAGGCGGGACGACGCATACGAGAGGAACACTGACCAGGAATTCGACCTTGATCGACGGATGATCGACGGGGGAAAACACCAGGCCGACATGGTACTGTTGATCGGCTATTCCTGAACGAATGCGTTCCGGACTCATCACGTGGATGTCGAAATTCACCCTTGGCAGGGTCTTGGAAAATTTCGCCAGAAATTCCGGAATGAGATGGGCCGAGAACGCCGATAGCGTCGCCAGGCGTATCTTGCCGTCGCGAAACTCCCTGATGGCGGCCGCTGCATCGGCCAGTTTTGCCAGCCCGACATAGGATCGCTGGACTTCCTCATAGAACTGGACGCCTTCGGGGGTGGGAAGAAGGCGCCCGCGATGCCGGTCGAACACCTTGAAACCGATTTCGGCTTCGAGGTTGGCGATCAATCGCGTGACTGCCGGTTGAGAGATGTTCAGAAGCCGGCTCCCCTCGGTGATGGTGCCCCCCATCATCACCGCGCGAAACGCCTCGATGTGTCGATTGTTCATCGTTTCCGCCGTCCCCGGAAATTCCTGCAGCCTCCATCAATGTCGCATAAGGGGTGGGTCGAAGAAAGCGCGTGCCAAGGTCATCCCGAGCGGCGTGCAGGCCGGGATTATTTCGGCGGAGCACCCTGGAGGAGGCGCACCAGATCCGGCGCGCGATCCTGGATGATCGCCTCCATGGAGAACATGCCCGTGACCCGGTCCAGTTCGAAATTCGTGATGAGGCGTTGATAGAAAACATCGTAGCCGGCCATGCCCCGCGTCACGATCTTGATGATGTAGTCCCAGTCGCCGCCGACGCGGTGGAAGTCGATCACTTCCGGCAGGCGCTCGACGTGCTTGCGAAAGCTGTCGGCCCATTCCTTGGAATGATGGCGGGTGCGAACCATCACAACAACGGTCAGGTCCAGCCCCAGCATCTGCAGGTCGATCTGGGTGCGCGTGCCGCGCAGCAGCCCCTTTTCGGTCAGGCGCTGCAGCCGCCGCCAGCACGAGTTTTGCGACAGGCCGATGCGGTCGGCCAGATCGCGCTGGGACAAGGTGCCGTTTTGCTGCAGCTGACCCAATAATTTCAGATCAATACTATCGATTTTCATGACTGTTCCGCTCGTTTGATAGCCATTATGGCATAAAATACAAAAATTTGGTGCGGAATCAACCATGTCGGCGGGGTATTCTGCTGCTTTCATGAACCAACGGGCGAGTCACGCGATGAATGTCGGCAGCCAGCATCTTGTTCGGGGACGCGAACTCCTCGCGGCGTTTGAAGATGGTCTTGCCGGCGATGATCGGCTGATCCGGATGGCCGGTGATCTCGTGGGGAGCGACGCCGAGCTGACGGGACCGTTCGGGCGCAAGAAAATGGTCTATGCGGATTATGTCGCGTCGGGGCGCGCGCTGATGTCTGTCGAGCGCTTCATCTTCGACAAGGTTCTCCCGTTCTATGCCAACAGCCACACGGAGGCGTCGTATTGCGGTGGGTTCATGACGGGCCTGCGGCAGGCGGCGCGTGGCGTCATTGCCGAGATCTGCGGCGCGGATGACGCCTATGCCGTTATTTTTGCCGGCTCCGGCGCCACCGCGGGATTGAATCGTCTGGTCAGTCTTCTCGGGGTGAAGGACGCCGATGCGCAGCGTCGTCCCCGCGTCATTATCGGCCCCTACGAGCATCATTCCAACATCCTGCCGTGGCGCGAGACCCCGGCCGAGATCGTCGAGATCGATGAGAGCGAGGCCGGGGGACCCGATCTGGCGCAACTTGACGAAGCGCTGCGCGGCGCGGACGGACGGCCCGTCATCTGCGCGTTCTCTGCCGCGTCGAACGTGACCGGCATCATGTCGGACGTGGCCGGGATCACGGAACGGGCCAAGCGCGCCGGGGCCAAGATCATCTGGGACTATGCTGGCGGCGGACCCTATCTGCCCATCGCCATGAGGCCGGCCCCGGGAATCGAGATCGACGCGATCGTCGTCTCGCCGCACAAGTTCATCGGCGGTCCGGCGGCGTCAGGCGTGCTGATCGTGCGGCGCGAGGCCGTCGTGACGAAGATCCCCACCTGGCCCGGAGGGGGAACGGTCAAGTTCGTCACGCGGACGGCGCACGATTATGCGGACAGCCTCGAAGCGCGCGAGGAGGGCGGCACGCCCAACGTGCTGGGGGACATTCGCGCCGGCCTCGCGTTCCTGGTGAAGCGGGCGATCGGCCAGCAGACGATGTCGTCGCGCAATGCCGACCTCAGCGCCCGGGTGCTCGCCGCCTGGAGCAGGATCAACAGCATCGAACTGCTCGGCAATACCAGCGCCGCGCGGCTGCCGATCTTCTCGTTCCGGATTGCCGACGGCAAGGGAGGCTACATCCACCAGCAACTGGTCACGCGCATGCTGAGCGATCGCTTCGGCATTCAGGCGCGCGGCGGCTGTGCCTGCGCCGGGCCCTATGCCCACAGGCTGCTCAATATCGACGATGACGAATCCGAAGACATCCGGCATCGGATCATCGCCGGGGACGAGTTGCGCAAGCCGGGTTTCACGCGCCTGAACTTCAGCGTGCTGCTGCCGGACGACAAGGTCGCCTATATCGTGGATTCAGTGGCGACGCTGGCGCGCGATGCGTCGGATTTTATCGATCGCTACGATGTCGACGCCGCGCGCGCGATCTTTTCTCCGCGCGCGCACGTCACTGCGGATGCCGTTGGCTGATCCGGTCAGTTCTTGACCGCCGCGGTGATGATGATCTCCACCTTGTAGTCCGGGGTGGCGAGGCGGGATTCGCCGGTGGCGCGGGCCGGCGCGCCGTGCCCCGCGACCCAGGCGTCCCACACGGCGTTCATCTCGGCAAAATCCTTCATATCGGCGAGCCAGATGGTCGCGCTCAGAAGGTGGTCACGATCGCTGCCCGCCTCAGCCAGCAAGGCATCGACCTGCGCCAGCACCGCTTTCGTCTGCGCCGTGACGCTCTCGCCCGGCGCGCCGACCTGACCGGCGAGATACACGGTATTGCCGTGAACGACGCCCTGGCTCATGCGCGCGCCCTGATGCAGCCGGGTGATCTTCATGGAAAAACTCCTTCAGCCATAACGGGAGAGGTTCAGGTCATCCGCGCGGATGGCCGGCCGCGCGCCGCCGATGAGATCTGCCAGAACGGCAGCGGATCCACATGCCATGGTCCAGCCCAAAGTGCCATGCCCTGAATTGACATAGAGGTTCTTGTAGCGGGTCGGCCCGATCACCGGCGTTCCGTCCGGCGTCATCGGCCGCAGGCCGGTCCAGAAGGTGGCGCGGGTCTGGTCGCCGGCGCCGCCGAACAGGTCGCCCACCGAATGCTCCAGCGTCGCGCGGCGCGCCTCCGGCAGATCGAGCGAGAAGCCGGCGATCTCCGCCATGCCGCCGACGCGGATGCGGTCGCCGAGGCGGGTGATCGCCACCTTGTAGGTTTCGTCCATGACCGTCGAGATCGGCGCGCGGGCGGCATCGACGATCGGCAGGGTGATGGAATAGCCCTTCACCGGATAGATCGGCAGGCGCAGCCCCAGTGGCGCGAGCAGCGCCGGCGTGTGGCTGCCGAATGCGACGACGAACATGTCGGCTTCCACCGTGCCGGTTGTAAGCTCGGCGGCGGTGACGCGGTCGCCCTCCATGCGCAGCCGCCGGACCTCGACGCCGTATTCAAACCGCACCCCGAGCGCTTCGCATTTCTGGCTGAGATCGTTGGTAAACATGAAGCAGTCGCCGGTCTCGTCATTGGGCAGGCGCAGGCCGCCGACGATCTTGTCGCGCGCAGCCGCGAGGCCAGGCTCGGCGGCGATGCAGCCCGCCACGTCCAGCACCTCGAACGGCACGCCGTCCGCCTCCAGCACCTGGATATCCTTGACGATGCCGTCGAGCTGCTTCTGCGTGCGGAAGAGCTGCAGGGTGCCCTGCATGCGCTGATCGTAGGCGACGCCGGTCTCGGCCCGCAACGCGATGAGGCAGTCGCGGCTATATTCGGCAAGGCGCACCATCCGGCCCTTGTTGAGGGCATAGCGTGATGATGTGCAGTTGCCCAGCATCGCGGTCAGCCAGTGCCAGGTGGCCCAATCCATCATCGGCCGGATCACCAGCGGGGCGTGCTTCATGAACAGCCATTTGAGCGCCTTCAGCGGAATGCCGGGAGCGGCCCATGGCGAGGAGTAGCCCGGCGACACCTGTCCGGCATTGGCGAAGCTGGTTTCCAGCGCCGGCCCCGGCTGGCGATCCAGTACCGTGACCTGATGGCCGGCCTTGGCGAGATAGTAGGCCGATGTGACGCCGATGACGCCGGCTCCGAGAATGGCAACTCTCATGATGGTTCCTGATGATTGCAGTAGCAGCGGTGATAGCGCGGGCCGAGGCGGGTCAGGATCTCGTAGGAGATCGTGCCGGCGTCCGCGGCGATGGATTCGAGCGACTGGTGTGGCCCGATGACCTCGACGAGACTGCCGGGGGCGAGTGTGCCGTCGGGCAGCGCGGAGATGTCGACGGTGGTGCTGTCCATCGACACCCGCCCGACGATCGGGAGACGCACGTCACCGCAATAGACCGCGCCGCGATCGCTCAGATGACGCGGGAAGCCGTCGGCATAGCCGCAGGCGATGGTGGCGAGACGGCGCTCTGCGCTGGTGACGTGGACGCCGCCATAACCGACGCGCGTGCCGGCCGGAACGGTCCGGATCTGGATCACCCGCACGTCGAGCCGGACCACCGGCGTCATGGGATTGGCCACGCCGGCCGTCGGCGCGCCGCCGTACAGCGCGATGCCGGGGCGCGCCAGCGCGCCGTGATAGGCCGCGCCGAGGAAAATGCCGCCGGAATTGGCGAAGCACAGCGCGGCGCGCGGAAAGCGATCCGCGAGGCGGCGCATCGCGGCCAGTTGCGCCGGGTTCTGTTCGTTGTCCGGCTCGTCGGCCGAGGCCAGATGGCTCATCACGAACAGCACGCGCACGCCTGCAAGCAGGTCGGGCCGGTCGGTGAGAGTGCGCACTTCGCTCTCGGCCAGCCCGAGGCGGGACATGCCGGTGTCGAACTGAAGGATGGCAGGCAGCTCGCGCCCCGCCATCGCCGCCTGCTGGGCCCAGCGCGTGGCCTGATCGAGGCAGTTGAGCACCGGCACGATATTGGCCTCGGCGCATCGCCCCTCCGCGCCGGGAACGAGACCGTTGAGGACGAACAGGCGCACATCGCCGGCGAGAACGTCCTTCAACGCCAGCGCTTCGTCGAGATGGGCGACAAAGAAATCGCGGCAGCCGTGAGCATAGAGAACGGGCGCGACCCGGTCCGCGCCAAGGCCATAGGCGTCTGCCTTGACCACGGCGCCCGCGATGGTCGGGGCGAGCCGGGTGCTGAGCGCGGCGTAGTTCCGCCCCAGCGCCGCCAGATCGATGGTCAGGATGCCGCTGGCCGTGGTCCGGGCGGATAAGGATGAAAGGGCGCCGTGCATCAGCCGTCTCGCATGAACGGAACGGAGCCTATTGCAAAAATCCTGCATGGAGTGAGCGATATGCGCTATATTGCATCATATAGTGGGTTAAATCGCGCAATTTGTGCGCAAGATTGGCGGAGTTGTGCATGTCTGGCCTCGATGACATCGACCGCGAGATCATCCGCCTGTTGCGCCTCAACGCGCGCATGAACACCACGAAGCTCGCGGACGAGGTCGGGCTGTCGCCGTCGGCCTGCCTGCGGCGCATCCGGCATCTGGAGAATTCGGGCGTCATCCACGGCTATACGGTGATCATCGATCAATCGTCGCGCGAGGCGATGATGGTGGTGATCGTCAACATTTCGCTCGAACGGCAGACCGCGGATTATTTCCGCCGCTTTGAGACGGGCGTGCGCAAGCATCCGGAGATCCGCGAATGCTATTTGATGACCGGCACGGCCGATTACCTGCTGCATGTGGAGGTCGAGAACGCCGCTGAGTTCGAGCGAATTCACACGGAGGTGCTCTCCACCCTGCCGGGGGTCTCGCGCATCCAGTCCAGTTTCACCATCCGCAACGTGCTGGCGCCCCGCAAGCAGTCGGCCAAGTCACGATAGGAGGTTGCATCCGGGATGCGGCACAGGAGCATTGATCCGCCATGATCGGGCTTTGTACTTGTCCCGGCCATCCATGGCTTGATAGAGACGCGTGCAGGCATGGTCTGGCTTTGGCGGCTGCGGCGTTTCGTGCCGGACCGGTGCCGCGCCGTGACCAACGAGAGTTGCATCCCGATGACACGTCTGACTGACACCGCGCGCGCCAAGGTCAATCTCACCCTGCGCGTTCTCGGCCGCCGCGTCGACGGCTATCATGATCTCGAAAGCCTGGTGGCGTTTGCCGATTGCGCCGACACCCTGACGCTGGAGCACGGCGCGGAGCTTGCTCTCGACACCGTCGGTCCCGGCGCGGGCGATTGCGGCGAGGCGGCGGACAATCTGGTGCTGCGGGTGGCGCTGCGGCTCGGCGAGCGTGTTCCGGGCCTCGTGACCGGACGCTTCACGCTCGACAAGCGCCTGCCGGTGGCGGCCGGCATCGGCGGCGGCTCGGCGGATGCGGCCGCGGCGCTGCGGCTGCTGGCGCGGGCCAACGGCCTCGCGGCCGACGATCCGCGCCTTGCGGAGGTCGCGCGCGAGACCGGCGCCGACATTCCGGTGTGTCTTGCCTCCCACGCCTGCACCATGACCGGCGTTGGCGAGAATCTGGAGATGCTGCAACTGCCGTCGCTGCCGTGCGTGATGGTCAATCCGCGCGTCGGCGTTGCCACAAAGGATGTGTTCGCGGCGCTTGGTCTCGGCAAGGGCGAACTGCTCGCGGGCCCCGGGGACGTCCTGCTGTCGCCGGGCTGGCCCGGCGCGGGTGCGTCGTTCGACGACTGGATCAACGCCATCGCGCGCGGCGTCAACGATCTCGAAAAGCCGGCGCTTAAGGTCGAGCCGGTGATCGGCGAGGTGCTGGCGGCGCTGCGGGCGAGCGCGGGCGTCCGGCTTGCGCGCATGTCCGGTTCGGGCGCGACATGCTTCGCGATTTATGACACCATCGGCGACGCCGGCCTCGCGGCGAAGGCGATCGCGCAGGACCATCCCGGCTGGTGGGTGCATGCCGGCGCGCTGAGCTGAGTGCTAGTCTTGCTCCGGACGCTGCGCGACGCGCAAGCGGTGCGCTGCTGAGCCGGGGCCGTTACAAGGTTTGTGTCTGCGGCGGTCCCGGCTCTGCGGAGCAGCGTGAAGGACGCTGCACCGCGCCCGGGACACAAGCGGATCAGTCAGTGCGACCTTGCCAGGCAGAACGCCACTACCTGCTCCAGCGCCGTCTTCATCGGCGACGAGGGGAACAGCGCCAGCGCGTCCACCGCCATGGCGCCGTAATGCTGGGCGCGGCTCATGGTGTCTTCCAGCGCGCGGTGTTTGGTCATCAGGCCGATGGCGTGATCGAGATCGCCGTCTCCGATCTCGCCCTTTTCCAGAGTGCGGCTCCAGAACGCGCGCTCCACATCGTTGCCGCGCCGGAACGCCAGCACCACTGGCAGGGTGATCTTGCCCTCGCGGAAATCGTCGCCGACGTTCTTGCCGAGCTTGGCGGCTTTGCCACCATAGTCGAGCACATCGTCGATCAACTGGAAGGCGATGCCGAGATTCATGCCGAACGAGCGCGAGGCGGTCTGCTCCGCCTTGGGCCGGTTGGCGATCACGGGGCCCACCTCGCAGGCGGCCGCGAACAGTTCGGCGGTCTTGCCGCGGATCACCGCGAGGTACTCGTCCTCGGTGGTGGCGGTGTTCTTGGCGGCGGCGAGCTGCATCACCTCGCCCTCGGCGATGGTGGCGGCGGCGGAGGAAAGAATATCGAGCGCGCGCAGCGAGCCGACCTCGACCATCATGCGGAACGCCTGGCCGAGCAGGAAGTCGCCCACCAGCACGCTGGCCTCGTTGCCCCACAGCATGCGCGCCGACAGCTTGCCGCGTCGCAGTTCGCTCTCGTCCACCACGTCGTCGTGCAGCAGCGTCGCGGTGTGCATGAATTCCACCGCGGCGGCGAGCTTGATGTGGCCGTCGCCCGAATAGCCGGTGAGGTTGGCCATCGCCAGCGTCAGCATCGGCCGCAGCCGCTTGCCGCCCGACGAAATCAGGTGGTTGGCGACCTCCGGGATCATCGTGACTTCCGAGCCCGTTCGCGACAGGATGGTGGCGTTGACCCGATCCATGTCGGCGGCGACAAGCGCGACCAGTTGCTCTATCGAGGGGGTCGCGTGGCTCTCGAAGGGTACGATGACGGCCAAAGTCCGGTCTCCGGATGGAACTCGGGCCACCATAGAAACTGCCGTGCGATGCGGCAAGAGCGACGAACGGCCAGTTCCGGCCGGAGGGGGAGGGCGGCGAGTTGCGCGAACTGGTGCGGACCAACGACGCGGTGCTGGTCTCGGCGATCGGCGCGCTGCTCGACGCGGCCCGCATCCATCATCTGGTTTTCGACGCCAACATGAGCGTCATGGACGGTTCGCTGGGCGTGCTGCCCCGGCGCATTCTGGTCCGCGACGAGGACAATTCCGCCGCGCGCGACCTGCTGGCCGAGGCCGGATTCGGCCATGAACTGCGCGACGATGGCTGATCCGGGCGAGATCACCGAGGACCTGTTTCTCGACGGGCGGCTGCGGCTGCGCCAGCCGCGGCGCGGCCACCGCGCCGGGCACGACGCGTTGCTGCTGGCCGCGCTGGTGCCGGCGCGGCCGGGCCAGCGCGTGGTGGAGTTCGGGGCCGGCGTCGGGGCGGCCGGTCTCGCGGTGGCGAGCCGCGTCGGCGCACTCGATCTGGCGCTGGTGGAGATCGATCCGGCGCTGGCGGCGCTGGCGGCCGCCAATGCCGCGGCCAATGGCGTTGCGGCGCAGGTCGTGCGGCTCGACGTTACCGCGGGGGCGGCGGAATTCTCAGCCGCCGGGCTCGGACCCGACAGCGCCGACATGGTGCTGATGAATCCGCCGTTCAACGATCCCGCGCGCCATCGCGCCTCGCCCGATCCGGGGCGGCAGGCCGCGCATATGGCCACAGTGGATACGCTGGCGGCATGGGTTCACGCCGCACGCCGCGTGCTGCGGCCCGGCGGGGTGGTGTCGCTGATCTGGCGCGCCGACGGTCTTGCGGACGTTCTCGGCGCTCTCGATCGTGGCCTTGGTAGCGTGGAGGTGATCCCGGTCCATCCCGAGGTGGCGTCGCCGGCGATCCGGGTGCTGGTGCGGGCAGTCAAGGGCGGGCGTGCGCCGCTGGTGTTGCATCCGCCCCTGGTGCTGGGCGACGGCGAGGGACACAGCAGCGCCGCGGCGCGGGCGGTGCTCGGCGGACAGGCAGCGCTGCCCGTCAGTGCGATGCCGGCTTGCGACCGCTCGCCGGCGCGGCGGTGAAGTGGAGCGCCGCAAAAAGGGCACAGGTCAGCACCATCAAGAGGGAGATCTTCATTTCGTCACCTTCCGGGCTGCGCCGCTGCAACCGATGATGACGGTTGCGAAGCAAGGCGCGTTCCAGTTTTCCGGTCTTTCCCGCACGCCCCGAGGGCCGAGCGGGAAAGACTTGTCAGGTCAAATGTTTAGGGTCCATTCCGCTGCCAAGAGGGTTAATCTTCGCCGAACCAACCCATCTCCTCAGTGCCAGTTATCGAATAATAAACCGTGAATGCAGGAACGTTCCATGGCCGACCGCGACCCCAACGATCTTGTGATGAGGCTGAGGCAGCTCCTCCCAGTGCGTCTGCGCGGCGTTCCGGTGGTGCCGGTGGTTCGCCTGTCGGGGGCGATCGGGGCGGTAACGCCACTGCGGCCCGGCCTGTCGCTTGCCGGCGTGGCCAAGCTGCTCGACAAAGCTTTTTCCACCCGGGGCGCAAAAGCGGTGGCGCTGGTGATCAATTCGCCGGGCGGCTCGCCGGTGCAGTCCCGCGAAATCTATCTGCGCATCCGGCAACTGGCCGCCGAGAAGAAGCTGCGCGTGCTGGTGTTCGTGGAGGATGTCGCGGCGTCGGGCGGTTACATGATCGCCTGCGCCGGCGACGAGATTTTCTGCGACCCGTCCTCGATCGTCGGCTCGATCGGCGTGGTCGGCGGCACCTTCGGATTCACGGAGTTGATCAAGAAGGTCGGCATCGAGCGCAGGATCTATACATCCGGCGACTACAAGTCGCAGCTCGATCCGTTCCTGCCGGAAAATCCCGACGATGTGGCGCGGCTGAAGGCGATCCAGCGCGACATCCACGACACCTTCATCCAGCTCGTGAAGGACAGCCGCGGCGCGCGCCTCAAGGGCGAAGGCGACTATCTGTTCACCGGCGAATACTGGGCCGGCGAGCGGGCGGTGAAGCTCGGCCTCGCCGACGCCATCGGCGACCTGCGCACGGTGCTGCGCGCCCGCTACGGCGACAAGGTACTGATGCCGGTGGTCGCCCCGCCGAGCGGCCTGCTGGCGAATCTCACCGGCCGCAAGCCGGGGGCCGGCGCGGCGCTGCCGGGAGCCGCGGGATTTTCCGACGACCTGATCTCGGCGCTGGAAACACGCGCGCTGTGGGCGCGTTACGGATTGTGAGGCGGAGGGAAGCCATGCCGATTGTTCTGATCGTGGCCGGATTTGTCGGGGGCGCAGTGCTGGTGCGCGCCGCCCTGCGCGAGGGCCGGCGCATCAACCGGGAACTGGACGAGGCGCGGGAGGCGCGGATCAACGATCCCGCCGGCATTCGCACGCTGCGCCGCGACCCGGCCAGCGGAACCTACCGGCCGGGCTGAGCCCGCTCAGCCGAGCCGGCGGGCGCTGCTGATAGTGATGAGGCACAGCGCGGCCATGATGGCCGCCGCGGCGATGATCTGGAAGGCAAGCATGGTCGTCCCTGTCGACATCCCGCCGCCGGTTGATCCGGCGGTCCGTTTTGACGGGGATCACAGGTAGCGGCGAGTTGCTAACAAAGTGCGGATCGGGCCGCGCTGTCCGCCAATGCGGTTAAGAAAATCTTTTGAGGCCGAAAACCGTGCCGCCGGGCCGGATCGCCGCCTGCGGGTGTCGTCATCGCCTTGATTCCGCGGGGCCGCGCCGATACGGTCCGGCGCAAATCGTCCAGCCCCCATTTTCCAAAGATCTCCGATGGATTCCCTGCCTCCGCATATGCGCCCCGAACGTTCGTTCCAGGGGTTGATCCTGACGCTGCAGCGCTATTGGGCCGACCATGGCTGCGTCATCCTCCAGCCCTACGACATGGAGGTGGGCGCGGGCACCTTCCACCCGGCGACGACGCTGCGCGCGCTCGGGCCGCGGTCGTGGAACGCGGCCTATGTGCAGCCGTCGCGCCGCCCCAAGGACGGCCGCTACGGCGAGAACCCCAACCGCCTCCAGCACTACTACCAGTTCCAGGTGATCCTGAAGCCGTCGCCGCCGGCCATCCAGGACCTCTATCTGAAATCGCTGGAGGCTATCGGCATCGATCTGCACCTGCATGACGTGCGCTTCGTCGAGGACGACTGGGAGAGCCCGACGCTCGGCGCGTGGGGGCTCGGCTGGGAGTGCTGGTGCGACGGCATGGAGGTGTCGCAGTTCACCTATTTCCAGCAGGTGGCGGGCGTCGAATGCGCGCCGGTGGCCGGCGAACTCACCTATGGCCTGGAACGCCTCGCCATGTATGTGCAGGGCGTGGATCGCGTCTACGACCTCAACTTCAACGGCCGCGACGGCGCGGAGAAGGTGACCTATGGCGACGTGTTCCTGCAGGCCGAGCAGGAATATTCGCGGCATAATTTCGAGCACGCCGACACGACGATGCTGTTCGAGCAGTTCAAAATGGCCGAAGCCGCCTGTCGCAAATATCTCGACGCCGGCTGGAAGGACGGCAAGCGCGAAGCACATCTGATGGCGCTGCCGGCCTACGACCAGTGCATCAAGGCCAGCCACGTGTTCAACCTGCTCGATGCGCGCGGCGTCATCTCCGTCACCGAACGGCAGAGCTACATCCTGCGCGTGCGCGAACTGGCGAAAGCCTGCGGCGAGGCATGGGTGCATACCGAAGCGGGACGGACGGCGTGAGCAGCACAATGCCCATGCTCCCCTCCCCCTTGCGGGGAGGGGTCGGAGGTGGGGGTCCACAGGCATTGGCCTGTGTGCTTCAATCCCGGACCATGGACGATCGTCAGCGACAGTTTGCGCATCGCATGCGTAAGCAGCCGACCGAGGCCGAGCGGGTGCTATGGCATCGGCTTCGCCATGACGTCACGCTGATCGGCTCGCATTTCCGCCGTCAGGCCGTGATCGGCCGCTTCATTGTCGATTTCGTCAGCCGTCGGGCGAGGCTCGTGATCGAACTGGATGGCGGACAACATTCGGAAAGCGTCGCGGATAGGGACCGGACGCGGCAGATTGAACAGAGAGGGTATCGGGTTTTGCGTTTCTGGAATCATGACGTGTTGAGCAACATCGACGGCGTGCTTGTTGCCATTCAGAATACGCTGACCCCCACCCCCGACCCCTCCCCGCAAGGGGGAGGGGAGTTGTGCCCTCAAGACGGGCACGAAACCGTGCGGGGAGGAAAGTAGCTCGCATGCCCGATCTTCTGCTCGAACTGTTCTCCGAAGAAATTCCCGCGCGCATGCAGGCGAAGGCGGCGGACGACCTGCGCAAGATGGTCACCGACAAGCTCGTCGCCGAAGGGCTGGTCTACGAGGGCGCGAAGGCGTTCGTGACGCCGCGCCGCCTCGCGCTCACCGTGCATGGCATCCCGGTGCGTCAGCCGGACCTCAAGCAGGAGCGCAAGGGGCCGAAGGTCGGCGCGCCGGACGCCGCGGTGCAGGGCTTCCTGAAAGCGACTGGCTTGGCCTCGCTCGACGAAGCCAAGATCCAGCGCGACCCCAAGGGCGATTTCTACATCGCGCTGATGGAGAAGGCGGGCCGTCCCGCCATCGACGTGATCGCGGAGATCATTCCGCTGGTCATCCGCACCTTCCCGTGGCCGAAATCGATGCGCTGGGGCGAGCGCTCGGCCAAGCCCGGCGCGCTGACGTGGGTGCGGCCGCTGCATTCGATCGTCGCGACCTTCGGCCCGGAGACCGAGGATCCGGACATCGTGGCGTTCGATGTCGCCGGCATCCAGGCCGGACAGACCACGCGCGGCCACCGCTTCATGGCGCCCGCCGAATTCAGCGTGCGCCGCTTCGATGACTATGTCAGCAAGCTGGAAGCGGCGAAGGTGGTGCTCGATCCGGAGCGGCGCAGGAACATCATCCTCGAAGACGCCAAGGAGCTGGCGTTCGCGCAGGGCTATGAACTGATCGAGGATCCGGTGCTGCTCGACGAGGTCGCGGGCCTGGTCGAATGGCCGGTGGTGCTGATGGGGTCGTTCGACGAAAGCTTCCTGTCGATCCCCGGTGAAGTGATCCGCGCCACCATCCGCAACAACCAGAAGTGTTTCGTGGTGAGCACCTCTTCTCTCCCTCCCCCCTTGCGGGGGAGGGTTGGGGAGGGGGGGGAGCAACAGGCTCAGATGCTCGACGGACCCCCACCCCCGACCCCTCCCCGCAAGGAGGAGGGGCGAACACTCGCCAACCGCTTCATCCTCACCGCCAACATCGAGGCGAGCGACGGCGGCGGCGCCATCGTCGCGGGCAACGAGCGCGTCATCCGCGCGCGGCTGTCGGACGCCAAGTTCTTCTACGAGACCGATCTGAAGACGAAACTCGAAGACCGGCTGCCGAAGTTCGAACACATCGTGTTTCACGAGAAACTCGGCACCCAGGCGGAGCGCATCGCGCGCATCGAACGGCTTGCCGCCGAGATCGCGCCGCTGGTCGGCGCGGACGTGGACAAGGCCAAGCGCGCGGCGAAGCTCGCCAAGGCGGACCTGCTCACCGAGGTGGTCGGCGAATTCCCCGAGGTGCAGGGCCTGATGGGCCGCTATTACGCGCAGGCCGCTGGCGAGGATGCCTCGGTCGCGGCGGCGATCGAGGATCACTACAAGCCGCAGGGCCCGGGCGATCGCGTGCCGAGCGATCCGGTCGCGATCGCGGTGGCGCTGGCCGACAAGCTCGACACGCTGGTCGGCTTCTGGGCCATCGACGAGAAGCCGACGGGGAGCAAGGACCCCTATGCGCTGCGGCGCGCGGCGCTGGGGGTGATCAGGCTGGTGATCGACAATGGTCTTCGTCTGCGGCTGAAACAGATTGCAGCCTCACACGCGGGCGTCATGGCCGGACTTGTTCCGGCCATCCACGCCTTGGCTAAAGAAAAGAAAGACGTGGATGTCCGCGACAAGCGCGGGCATGACGGAATCGGAGATGACCTTCTCTCCTTCTTCGCCGACCGTCTCAAGGTGCAGTTGCGTGAGCAGGGCGCGCGGCATGACCTCGTCGATGCGGTGTTTGCTGCGGGTGAACTCCCTCCCCCCTTGCGGGGGAGGGTTGGGGAGGGGGGTGAGCCACGGGCTCAGGGGTCCGATGCGCCCCCACCCCCGACCCCTCCCCGCAAGGGGGAGGGGAGCGAGACCGTCAGGCCATCAGGTGCCATGCAGGACGATCTGTTGATGGTCGTGCGCCGCGTCGAGGCGCTCGGCAAGTTCCTCGAGACCGACGACGGCAAGAACCTGCTCGCCGGCACCAAGCGCGCCTCGAACATTCTCGCCATCGAGGAGAAGAAGGACAAGCGCGCGTTCACCGGCGCGCCGGATGCCTCGCTGTTCAGGCTTGACGAGGAAAAGGCGCTCGCCGCCGCCATCGCGCAGGTCAAAACCGAGGCCGGCGCGGCCGTGGCAAAGGAAGACTTTGCCACGGCCATGACCGCCTTGGCCAAGCTGCGGCCCGCCGTCGATGCCTTCTTCGACAAGGTCAAGGTCAACGACGACGATAAGGCGGTGCGCGAGAACCGCCTGAAGCTGCTGAATGAAATCCGCGACGCGACGCGCGCGGTGGCGGATTTCTCGAAGATTCAGGACTAAGCAATAGCGCCACAAATGCTGTGTCGTCCCCGCGCCGGCGGGGACCCATATTTCCCGTCGTGGCGCTTACAAAGATTCGCTCGACCGCTCTGGCTCATTGAACGTGTGGTGGTTATGGGTCCCCGCCGGCGCGGGGACGACGTCGTGCGCGTAGCAGCGCCCCAAACAAAACCCCGCCCTGCGCAGAGGCCGGACGGGCTTGAGCGTTTGCGTCAGTGTCGGTGGGGAAAGATCTTCAACCGGCGCAAACGGAGTTGGCGACGGATGTCACGCGATTTTCACCTGCGTTTGGATCGTCGCGTCGTCTCTTGCACGAGAGCCCCCGCTTTGACGGAATCAAAGCGGGGCTTCGCTTGAATATGCGCTAATCGATCACCTGCATGATGCGGCGGGTGCGCGGATCGACCAGGATCGGCTGTTCGTTGACCACGGTGTAGCGATAGGTTGTAGCGCCGTATTGCTGCGGCACGTCGTAATAGGTCACGCCGCTGTCGGGCAGGATGGTGCCGACGCGCACCGGCGTGTCGATGGCGTAGGACGGCACGCGCTCTTCCACGATGTAGCGGCGAAAGCGCGGCACCTCCTGTTCCGCGATGATGCCGCCGCCCGGTGCGGCGAAGCCGGTGGTGACGTGCTCCTCGACGACGTAGCCCTGCTGGGCGCTGGCCGGCAGCGGCAGCGCCGCAGCGCCCGCCAGTGCGGCGGCCGCAAGAATTTGAATCCTCATGGCTGCTCTCCTGATGAATGGCACGGAACGTCGGCCTTGCCGATCGTCCCGGGGCCAATGCGTCGCGCCGGTCATCGTTCCTGCGCCATGCGTGGTTTCATTGCGGTCTTTTCATGCAGGAGGGAGGGAACCTGTATGCATCATGCGCGTCGCCCTGCGGGGGCGCGTGCGGGAACGCAGCGCGAGGCGTCTGCCGCGCCCGGTGTCGTCACGCCAACCGCCTGGAGAAATCTCATGTCCATCAGCATCGCTCACATCCAGCCCATCGTTGCTCTGATCGCCGGCGTGCTGATTCTCATCATGCCGCGCCTGTTGAACATCATCGTCGCGCTCTATCTCATCCTGGTCGGCATCCTCGGGCTGGGGATCATTCGATAACAGAAAGTTTCAGTTTGTTACGACGTAAGTCGTAAAACCTCGTCTTTTGCTTGATTTTGTAACAATCTGAAATGGTTCGTGATAAATCGGGCCCGGAGGCGCTTGCGCGTCTATCGACAACCGTGGTGTAACCCGCTGCCGTTTTCCCTCTCGCAGTGACTGGAAGCCATGGCCAAAGCCTCATCGAAGACATCCGCCGCGAAATCCGCTCCCAAGAAGCCGGTTGCGAAAGCCAGGCCAGCCGGGGGAAAGCCAGCAGCCGTGAAATCCTCTCCCGTGAAATCGTCCGCAGCGAAATCGGCGGCGGCCAAATCCGCCGCGAAGCCCGCGCGCAAGGAACCGGCGAAAGCGATGGCGAAGACGCCTGCGGCCGCGGTGAAGGCCGGCAAGTGGGTCTACACCTTCGGCGACGGGCGCGCCGAGGGCAAAGCCGACATGCGCAACCTGCTCGGCGGCAAGGGCGCGAATCTCGCCGAGATGGCCAATCTCGGCCTGCCGGTGCCGCCCGGCTTCACCATTCCCACCTCGGTCTGCACCTATTTCTACGCCAACAGCAAAAGCTATCCGAAGGAACTGAAGGCGCAGGTCGAGAAGGCGCTGGTCGCGATCGGCAAGATCGCGGGCAAGACCTTCGGCGACGCCGAGAATCCGCTGCTCGTCTCGGTGCGCTCCGGCGGACGCGCCTCGATGCCGGGCATGATGGACACGGTGCTGAACCTCGGCCTCAACGACACCACGGTGGAGGCGCTGGCGCAGCTCTCCGGCGACCGCCGCTTCGCCTATGACAGCTACCGCCGCTTCATCACCATGTATTCGGACGTGGTGCTCGGCTTCGAGCATCATCATTTCGAGGACATCCTCGACACCTACAAGGACGCCAAGGGCTATTCACTCGACACCGAACTCACCGCCGACGACTGGGTCGATCTGGTCGGCAAATACAAGGACGCCGTCGCCCGCGAGACCGGGGAAGACTTCCCCCAGGATCCGCATGCGCAGTTGTGGGGCGCGATCGGCGCGGTGTTTTCGTCGTGGATGAACGCGCGCGCGGTGACCTATCGCCGCCTGCACGATATCCCGGAGTCGTGGGGCACCGCTGTCAACATCCAGTCGATGGTGTTCGGCAACATGGGCGACACTTCCGCCACCGGCGTCGCCTTCACCCGCAATCCGTCCACCGGCGAGAAGCGCCTCTACGGCGAATTCCTCATCAACGCCCAGGGCGAGGACGTGGTGGCGGGCATCCGCACGCCGCAGGACATCACCGAGCATGCGCGCCAGGAATCCGGCTCCGACAAGGCGTCGATGGAAGTGGCGATGCCGGAGGCGTTCGCGGAGCTGACGCGGATCTACACGCTGCTGGAGAAGCACTACCGCGACATGCAGGACATGGAATTCACGGTGGAGCAGGGCAAGCTGTGGATGCTGCAGACCCGCAACGGCAAGCGCACCGCGAAGGCGGCGCTGCGCATCGCCGTCGAACTTGCCAGCGAGGGCCTGATCAGCAAGAAGGACGCGATCACCCGCATCGATCCGGCGTCCCTCGACCAGTTGCTGCATCCGACCATCGATCCCGTCGCCACCCGCGATGTCATCGCCACAGGCCTGCCGGCCTCGCCCGGCGCCGCCGCGGGCGAGATCGTGTTCTCGTCCGACGAAGCGGCCAAGCTGCAGGCCGATGGACGCAAGGTCATTCTGGTGCGCGTCGAGACCTCGCCGGAAGACATTCACGGCATGCACGCGGCGGAAGGCATTCTCACCACCCGCGGTGGCATGACGTCCCACGCCGCGGTGGTGGCGCGCGGCATGGGCAAGCCCTGCGTGTCGGGCTGCGGCACCGTGCGGGTCGATTACGGACGCGGGCTGATGACCGTGGGCAACCGCACCTTCAAGACCGGCGACGTCATCACCATCGACGGCTCGATGGGGCAGGTCCTAGCCGGGCGCATGCCGATGATCGAGCCGGAGCTGTCCGGCGATTTCAACACGCTGATGGGCTGGGCCGATCAGGTGCGCCGGCTCAAGGTCCGCACCAATGCCGACACCCCGGCGGACGCGCGCACCGCGCTGAAATTCGGCACCGAGGGCATCGGCCTGTGCCGCACGGAGCACATGTTCTTCGAGGAGACGCGCATCCGCACCGTGCGCGAGATGATCCTCGCCGAGGACGAGGGCGCGCGTCGCGCGGCATTGGCCAAGCTGCTGCCGATGCAGCGCGCCGACTTCGTCGATCTGTTCGAGATCATGAAGGGCCTGCCGGTCACCATTCGCCTGCTCGATCCGCCGCTGCACGAATTCCTGCCGCACTCGCAAAGCGAGATCGAAGAGGTCGCGCGCGCCATGGGGGCCGAGCCGCGTCGGCTCGCCGACCGCGTGCGCGAACTGTCCGAGTTCAATCCGATGCTCGGCTTCCGCGGCTGCCGTCTCGCCATCGCCTATCCGGAGATCGCCGAGATGCAGGCGCGCGCCATCTTCGAGGCCGCGGTGGAGGCGGGCAAGCGCACCGGCAAGCCGGTCGGGCTCGAGGTGATGGTGCCGCTGATCGCGACCAAGGCGGAGTTCGACATCGTCAAGGCGCGCATCGACGCCACCGCGCAGGCGGTGATGAGGGAAACCGGCGCAAAGCTCGTCTATCAGACCGGCACCATGATCGAACTGCCGCGCGCCTGCCTGATGGCGGGCGAGATCGCGCAGACCGCCGAATTCTTCTCGTTCGGCACCAACGATCTCACCCAGACCACCTACGGCATCAGCCGCGACGATGCCGCGAGCTTCCTCGGCACCTATGTCGCGCGTGGCATTCTCGACATCGATCCGTTCATCTCGGTGGATCGCGCCGGCGTCGGCGAACTGGTGAAGATCGGCGTGCAGCGTGGCCGCAAGACCCGCGCCAACCTCAAGATGGGCATCTGCGGCGAGCACGGCGGCGATCCGTCGTCGGTGACGTTCTGTCACGAGGTCGGCCTCGACTACGTGTCGTGCTCGCCCTATCGCGTGCCGATCGCGCGGTTGGCCGCGGCGCAGGCCGCCCTCGGCAAGGCGATCGCCAGCCAGGCGTGAGCTCACAGGCGCCATAATCAATCATTGCGATGCCCGGGCTTGTCCCGGGCATTTTGCTTCTGTGGATTGCGACGCTCTTTTATTGGATGTCATGGCCGGACTTGTTTCGGTCATATCGACGATCTCGTGGTCTCTCTCAGCGTCGTCCCCGCGCAGGCGGGGACCCATGCTTCCCAAGCGATCGGCTCTTCAAAATGTCTGCATTGCTTTGTCTATGACCATCACGATGTGTGGCGGTTATGGGTCCCCGCCTGCGCGGGGACGACATCGTGGCTGGAGAAAGCTGCGACACTTCGCGTTCATCATTTTTGTTGACGCGATCTTTACCACTTCGCTGGACGCGCCATTTACCAATGCTTGCGATGCCCTCGCGCGATGTAATGTGCGCGCTTGCGTGTGGCGCGCGCGCCATGCCGATTAACCGCGCGGCAACTTTAATTCGATACTAACGCAACCGATCGGATTGGACCGAGCGTCCGCTTCCGGTCGCGTGTGTACCAAGCGTGTGTTGCGTGAGCGTATCGATGTCTGTGTTGCGTAGCGGGTCGAAGGGCGCGCGGTTCGCGCCCTTCGGCTTTGTTCTCTGTCTTCTGACAGTGATGCCGACCGAAACCGGCTATCAGGATATCGCCTCGTTGCTGGCGCGCCAGCCGGGCGTCGCCGAGCGCTGGCAGCAATATGTATTCTCGTCGGCGCGCCGCACCTTGCAGGTCGCCTCGTTCAATCTGCCCCGCCCGCTCGGCACGGACATGCCGTCTTATCGCCTCACCAGTTTCGGCGGCCGCGACCCCGGCGTCGCCGGTTCGCTCGGCAGCAATCCGCTCGGCCAACTGACACGACCGCTGCAGCAGTCCGACTATCCGAAGGTGATGCGCGCCACCAAGGGCGACCGTCTTCCGCTTTATGTGCCGGAGGCAGCCGCTCCCGCCGCGCCAGAGCCTGCGCAAGCGACGCCGGATGCCAATGGCTGGGTCAGCGGCGCCAAGACCGCCGAGGCAGCTCCGCCGCATGATGCGGCCGCTCCCCTCGACGCCGAACTCGAAGCCGCGCTGCATGCGCCGCATCTGCCGCAATATGAAACCACGTCGTTGCAGGGCCTGCCGCCCGGCCATCCGCTGAACGCGCAGCCGTCCGGCGGGGACATCACGGCGATGGCGCCGGATTCCGGCGGCGACGCCTTCTCCTTCAAGGCCGCGACCCTGTTCTTCGGCAACGGTTCGCTCGGCCTGTCCGGCGGCGCGCTGGAGCGCTGGCAGCCGGGGCAGGAGCCGGTCATCGTGGTGGTGCCGGATGGCGATCCCGACATGAAACTGCCGCTGGCGCATCCGGCCGATCCGTCGGCACCGGTGAGCGGCGGCGAGAGCGTCGCCGGCAAGGGCGAGGTCACCGGCGAGCACCAGCGGCCGCGCACCCCGGCCGAGCGTCTCGCCCTCGATGCCAAATCACGCGCCAAGGCCGAGAAGTGCCTCACCGAGGCGGTCTATTTCGAGGCGCGCGGCGAGGCTGTGCGCGGCCAGATCGCAGTGGCGCAGGTGGTGCTGAACCGCGCCTTCTCCGGTTACTATCCGACCACCGTGTGCGGCGTCGTCTATCAGAACGCCAACCGCCATCTGTCGTGCCAGTTCACCTTCGCCTGCGACGGCATCCGTGACGTGGTCAAGGAGCCGGAGATGTGGGAGCGCGCCAGGAAGATCGCGCAGGCCTCGCTCGACGGCCGCCTGTGGCTGCCCGAAGTCGGCAAGTCCACGCACTATCACGCCTACTGGGTTCGCCCGTCATGGGTGAACGAGATGAAGAAGATGTACAAATACGGCGTGCATACCTTCTATCGTCCGCGCGCGTGGGGCGATGGCCGCGACGCGCCGAGCTGGGGCTCGGCGGCGCAGACCGCCGCGATCTCGGCGGAACTGGCCAGCGAGGCCAGAAGCTCGGCGGAAATCGCCGCCCGGAAGTAAGCATCGGCTCCGGCTTGTCACCAGATACCGAGCCGACCGTCTCGGCCGCACCGCTTTCACCCTGTCCATTGCCGCGATATGGTGCCGCCGGCACGGCCCGTGACGGGGCGACACAGCGACAGGGAGAATGGGATTGGCGACGTTCAGGGCGATCAGGATCGACAAGGCCGAAAAGGGCACCACCGCGGCGCTGACGCAGTTCGACGAGGCGGAGCTGATGGACGGCGACGTCACCGTCGCCGTCGAGTGGTCCACCGTCAATTACAAGGACGGCCTGGCGCTGACCGGCAAGTCGCCCGTGGTGCGCCGCTTCCCGATGATCGCAGGCATCGATTTCGCCGGCACGGTTCTTGAGTCCTCGCATCCGTCTTGGAAAGCGGGCGACAAGGTGGTGTCCACCGGCTGGGGCCTCGGTGAAACCTTTCTCGGCGCCTATGCCGAGAAGGCCCGGGTCAAGGGCGACTGGCTGGTGCGGCTGCCGGACGGAATGACCGCGCGGCAGGCCATGGCCATCGGCACCGCGGGCTTTACCGCGATGCTGTCGGTGCTGGCGCTGGAGAAGCACGGCGTGACGCCGAAGGACGGCCCGGTGGTGGTCACCGGCGCGGCCGGCGGCGTCGGCTCGGTGGCGGTGGCGGTGCTGTCGAAGCTCGGCTTCCATGTCATCGCCTCCACCGGACGTTCAGCGGAAGGCGACTACCTGCGCCATCTCGGCGCGGCCGAGATCATCGACCGCAACGAACTGTCTGGTCCGGCCAAGCCGCTGGCCAAGGAGCGCTGGGCCGGCGGCGTCGACAGTGTCGGTTCCACCACGCTGGCCAATCTGCTGTCGATGACGAAGTATGGCGGCGCCATCGCCGCTTGCGGCCTCGCCGGCGGCATGGACCTGCCGTCCTCGGTCGCGCCGTTCATTTTGCGCGGAGTGTGCCTTTTGGGCATCGATTCCGTGATGTGCCCGCTGGCGCCGCGCCAGGCCGCCTGGGCGCGGCTGGCGAAGGATCTCGATCACGCGAAACTCGCTGAAATCACGACGGAAATCGGCTTGGCGGAGGTCTTCGACGTGGCTCCGAAAATCCTCGCCGGGCAGGTGCGCGGGCGTCTCGTGGTCAAAATTTCGTAAAATCCGTTCAGACTTTACAAACCATGGTGCGCCAATGTTGCCATGGTTCGTATGGTAATCAGCGGGTTAAGTCAGGGACGCTTCGTTCGCGGCGCGTCCCGGTCCGCACAGTCCGGTTGGTTGGAGTAGCACGTATGCTCGCGCGTATCGTCTTTGGAGCCCTCGTAGTGGGGACCGTGGCAAGTCCCGTGCTCGCCGAAACCATGAATGCCGACGAGGCCCGCAGGTTCGTCGCCAACAAGATGTTCGCCTTCACCTGCTTCGACGGCACCAAGGGCGTCGGCAAGATCACCGAGGATGGCGCGGCAGCGGGCGCGGTCCAGTTCAGCGGCACGCCTCAGGCCCGTCACATGCGGCTGCCGTCCAACACGCTGCAGGTGCGCGGCCAGCAGATCTGCGCCTCGATCAAGGGCATCCCGTTCGAGCCGTGCTTCAATCTCGACAAGCGCGACAACGTCAGCTTCCGCGGTTCGGTTTCGGGCCTCGGCTTCGCCTATTGCGATTTCCACCGTCACGGCAACGGCCGCGTGATTCTGGCGCGCGCCATCTCCAAGCCGCGCTCGCTGCGCGCGCCGCACCCGACCCGGTCGGCGGATGCATCGCGGGCGGAAACACGCCCCGCCGCGGTGCGCGAGGAACCGGCGCTCGAACTGCGCCGCTCCACCGAGTAAGAATTCCCTCAGCGCCTTCGTTCCGGCCGACCCGCCTTATGCTTCGGCTTGCGGCGCGTTAGGCTGCGCCGCTTTCGGCTGGTTGAACAGGATGCGCTGATACAGCCAGCCGATCGCCACCAAGACCAGCCCGAGCCCGATGAACGAGAACGCCCGGTAGGCGCCGGTGAGGTTGCCCATGTCGATCAGGAACACCTTGAGGATGGTGATGGCGATCACCACCGCCGAGGCGAGGCGCGCGCGTTGCGACGGCCACATCAGCCCCACCGCCAATAGCGCTACCCCGAAAGCGAGCCACGCCACCGAATAGGCGTACTGCTCGGCGTCGGTGGTGACGCCACCGTTGAGATAGGGGGCGTGATAGAAGCGGCGGATCTGCAGCGAGATGTAGGTCAGCGCCAGCACCAGCGCCGTGCCCGCGACGGTGTTGGCATAGGCGGCGCTGCGCCTGCCCGCC
Organism: Bradyrhizobiaceae bacterium; assembly: GCA_020544565.1. Taxonomy (GTDB): domain Bacteria; phylum Pseudomonadota; class Alphaproteobacteria; order Rhizobiales; family Xanthobacteraceae; genus Afipia. The sequence continues at coordinate 2,345,662 of CP078014.1, read as the reverse complement.
ACGGCGTAGGACAACAGCAGCGCGAGGATCGCCGGCAGCGCGTAGCCGAGGATCAGCGGATTAATGAGCGTGCCCGGGATTGCGATGCGCCACAGCAGCGGATTGGCGAAGAAGAACAGCCCGAGCAGGATGGCGAGGCCCGCGAACGCCGTCAGCAGCAGCGCCGCGGCGTTGTGGACGATGCTGTCGGTGCGCAGGCGCAGGCGTTCGAGCCCGATGGCCATGGCGAGCGCGGTGCAGACGTGCAGGCCGGTTTCCACCAGGCTCGAGGCGATGCGATAGATGTTGCCGCCGTTGATGAAGTGGCGGATCTCCGTGAACACCAGCAGCACCGTGAACAGGACCGCGGCCGCTTCGACGCCGCGCAGCGGAGCGTCGTCGCCGCGCCGGCGCATGAAGTGGCTGCCTAGCCAGAACGACGCCGCCGGAATGCCGTAGCCGAGCAGCAGCCAGTTGAAGATCGGCGTGGTGCCGAGATCGTTGCCGGCGATACGTGGCTCGTAGCCGATGCGCAGCACCACGATGCCGGCGAGGATCGCCGCCAGTGCACGCAGAAACGGGATCGGACGCCGCAGCGACACCCACGCCGCGCCGAGCGACATCAAGGCGAGTGCGATGGTGAGCCAGCCTTTCTCCAGCGCGAACGTAAAGGCCAGCGCCAGCGCCGCCAGCGTGCCGGTGGCGAACAGTGCGGCCGCGATGGTCTGGCCGGGGCGCGCGGCGCGGCGGGTCAGCGTTTCGGTGATTGTGCCGAATGCCGCGGCCAGCGCGACGGCGATCACCGCGAAGGGAATCGAGCGGTCGAGATGGGCGATGCGGGCATAGAGCGCCACCAGCAGCGCCAGCGGCGTGAAGGTGCCCGCCGCGGCCCACACCACCGGCACGATGGCGAAGACGGAGCGGCCCTGGGCGAGGAAGCCGGCCGCGCCGAAGGCTGTGGCGAAACCTGCGGCGGTGATGAGATGGGTGGTGATGGCGCCGTCGTCGGCGCGCGGGCCGATGCCGGGCAGCGGGCCACCGGGCACCACGGCGAGATCGGGATTGGCGCGGATCGCCCATTCCGCGAACACCACGAAGACGGCCAGCGCCGCCGCGCCCACCGCGCCGGTGGCAGCCTCGGCGCGCCAGGCGATGGCCAGCGTCGCGGCCACCAGCAGCGTGAACACCGTCAGCGCCACATCCGCATGATCGTTGGCGAGCACCAGCGCGGTTGCGCCGAGCAGGATCACAGCGAGCGAGATCGACGACAGCCGCTCGATCCGCCCCGGTTCTGCCGGCGGTCCGAACATGAAACCCGCAACCACGAGCAGCGCGGCAAGCGCGAAACTCACGATGAGGTCGAAGGCATGCGGGCCGAGGGTGTCGGTCTCCGTAATCCCGACCAGCATCCAGAACGCGCCGAACGCGATGGTGGCGACCGCGAGCCAGCGCCACAGCCGGATGCGGGCGAGGCCGAACGCGGCGGCGGTGACCACGGCGACGTAGATGTACAGCGCCCAGTAGTCCGGCTGGCCGGACGACACCAGCACCGGGGTCACGAACGCGCCGATTACCCCGAGCCCGGCCAGCGCCGGGCCGTGCAGCAGCGCCGCGGCGAGGGTCGCGAGCGCCACCGCGCCGAGCAGGACGAAGGCGAGCGCCGGCGCGAGGAAGCCGTACAGCGCATAGGCGGCGTAGACGGTGGCGAATGCCACCGCGGTCCCGGCGGCGGTGAGGATCGCGGGGATGTTGGCGATCGCGACCGGCGCGACGGCGGCGCGGGCGTCGCGGCGGCGGGCGAATTCCCCGGCCACCAGCAGCGCCAGCGCGAACAGGCCGCCGAGCAGCACCCGCACCGCGGGACCGAGCAGTCCGGCCTCGATGGAGTATTTCACCAGGAACAGGCCGCCGAGCGCCAGCGTCAGTCCGCCGATCCACACCACCCAGCGGGTGCCGAGCCGCTCCTCGAGGCCGATGCGCGCCCCAGCCGCAGCGGCTGGCGTGCCGGCATCGGCCTTGTCGCTGGCGGCAGGTTCCTCCGCAGGCGCAGGCGGGATGTTGGTTTCGTTCGCTGCCGGTTCGGGCACGAGCGAGGGGGCCTGCGGCGGTGCATCGGCGTCGGCCGGTTGCGCGCGCGGCGCTGCGGAGGCGGACTGCAGCGTCGCCTGCAGGCGCGCAAGCTGCGCCTGCAATTCGCGCGAGCGCAGATTGGCCTTGCGCGCGAAGATGAAGGCGACGATGGCGATGACGAGCGCGAGAAATTCCATAGAGCCCCCGGCGGCCCGCACCGTGCGCGCGGACCGGTTATGTCAGCGTGGCTGGTTCACCATCCTGAGTGGCGGCGTGCGCGCCCGTGGTTCATTCGATGTCGACGCGGAACGGCCGGCCTTCGACGGTCATGTCCCCCGGGCCCATGGCGTCGAGGGCGCGGACCATGCGGCCGTCGCGGCCGAGGGCGCGATCAGCCAGCGTCACGATCAGGCGGTTGGGATAGGCGCTCGGCGACGCCGCGCGGATCTGCCGGGCGATGGCGACCTCGTCGCGGCGCGGATTGAGGGCGCAGGCGGCCATGAAGGCGCTGGCGGTGGAGCGGCTGATGCCGGCCCAGCAGTGGATCACCATCGGCGCGGCGCGATCCCAGCCGCGGATGAACGCCAGCGCCTGCGCGATATGCCCGTCCGAAGGCGCGACGAAGCCATCGGCGGGCGCGTTGATGTCGTCCATCGAGATCAGCAGGTGATTGGCTTCGCGCACCGATGCCGGCCGCACCACCTGGCTGATCTTGCCCATCACGGTGAGGATGTGGCTGGCGCCGGTGGTCTCGACGGTGGTGGGCAGGGCGGCGAGCGAGCAGACGTGAATCATGGCGGTCCTTCTATTGTGCCGCCATTATAGGCAGGCGTGGCAGGGCGCGCCATGATGCTTTGCCGTGCACGGGAGCCGTCCACGCTACTCGCACAGCGCCCGGAACCGGGCAAGGAACTGCTTCTCCGCGCGCCCGGCGGACCATGGCGTCACGTAGTCCTTCTCGGTCGTCGGCGGCAGTTTCGGGTCGCGGCCGAACAGGCGTCGGGCTTCCGCCGCGCCGAAGCCCGCAAGGTGCGTCGCTTCGAGATAGGCCGCGCCCATGTCGGCGGCCTTGATCTGCTGCTCGATCTCCGGGGCCAAGACGGCGGGCAGCCCGAAGCGCAGGTGGATCGCCGACAGCAGTCGTTTCTCCACCGCCTTGTAGGAGCCGCCGATCACCGCCTTGAACGGCGAGATCATGTCGCCGATCACGTATTCCGGGGCGTCGTGCAGCATGGCGGCGAGGCGGATGCGGTGATCGACGCGCGGCATCTGCTGACGCAGCACGGCTTCGACCAGCAAGGTGTGCTGCGCCACCGAGAAGATATGCGCGCCATGGGTCTGCCCGTTCCAGCGCGCGACGCGGGCGAGGCCGTGGGCGATGTCCTCGATCTCGATGTCGAGCGGCGAGGGATCGAGCAGGTCGAGGCGGCGGCCCGACAGCATGCGCTGCCAGGCGCGCTCCGCTGTTGTCGACGGCTTCTTCATGTCGCCGTCTTGCGCGCCGGTTTCTTCATGCGGCCGCAGGTGGCGTGGCAGTGGCAGGCGACGAGATGATCGTTGACCATGCCGGTGGCCTGCATGAAAGCGTAGACGATGGTGGGGCCGACGAACTTGAAGCCGCGCGCCACCAGTTCCTTGGACATTTTCGTCGAGACCGGCGTTGCGGCCGGCACCGAGGCCGTGGTCTTGAAATGGTTCACCTTCGGCTGGCCATCGACGAAGTCCCACAGGAAGTTCGAGAATCCCGGCCCTTCCTCCATGATCCTGAGATAGGCGCGGGCGCTGTTGACGGTGCCTTCGATCTTGGCGCGGTTGCGCACGATGCCGGCGTCGGCCATCAGCGCGGCGATCTTCTTGTCGTTGTAACGTGCGATTTTCGATGGCTCGAAATCGTCGAAGGCTTTGCGGAAGTTGTCGCGCTTGCGCAGGATGGTGATCCACGACAGCCCGGCCTGGAAGCCGTCGAGGATCAGCTTCTCGAACAGCGCGCGGTCGTCGTAATCCGGCACGCCCCATTCGGTGTCGTGATAGGCGACATAGAACGGGTCCTCGCCCGGCCACGGGCAGCGCTGCAGGCCGTCGGCGTGAAGGCGGACGCTGGTCATGCGGAGGCTTTCTTCGGCGGAGCGATATCGTCGCGGGAGACGAGGCTGAGCGGCACGCCGCCCGCGCTCAGTTCCAGCCCGGCCTCCAGCGCGTCGGTGACGCGGTCGGTGCGCAGCAGCGCGAGGCCGAAGCCGTTCGCCGACGAGCCCATGGTGCCGAGCGGCTTGCCGCCGGCCTGCACCGGCTGGCCGGCCTCTGGTGCAGCAGTCTCCAGCCGCACCCGGACGATGCGGGTGCGCGCGGTGCCGCGATGCTGCATGCGCGACACCACCTCCTGCCCGACATAGCAGCCCTTGTCGAAATCGACGCCGTGCAGGCGGTCCATGTTGGCCTCGTGCGGGAAGGCATCGCCATAGATGAAATCCACGCCGCCGCACGGTACGCCGCAGGCGATGCGGTGCGCCTCGTAGGCGCTGCTCTCGACGAGGTCGGCGCCGAGCGCCGCCGCCGTTTGATCCGCCAGATCGTCGGGCACGATAATGCGCCAGCCGAGGCGCGGGTCGCGCGGCTCGGCAAAGGCGAGATCCGGCATTTGCGCCGGCGCCCCGTCCCATGCCGCCAGCACGCCGAGCTGTGCCGACAGATTCTCCACGGTGACTTTCGCCCGCAGCTTGTAGAAGCCGAGCTTGGTGGCGAAGGCTTGCGCCAGCACCAGCGGCACATCGAAGATGAAACCGCCGCCATGGGCTTGCGCCACTTCGGTCAGGAGAAAATCGGTGATGATCTTGCCTTGCGGCGTCAGCAGCGCGCCGAACCTGCCAATTCCCGGACGGACCAGATCGACGTTGGTGGTCAGCAGTCCGTCGAGGAAATGGCGGGCGTCCTCGCCGCTCACCTTGACCACGCCGCGATCCGGCAGAAACGCTGCTTTCATAACAACTTCCTCAGAGACGGGATCAGCCGCTTCTCTCGGTTGTCATGCCCGGCTTTATGCCGGGCATCCACGTCTTTGCGGTGTGTCCGTCGGACAAGACGTGGATGGCCGGGACAAGCCCGGCCATGACGGGAAAAAAATCTTGCTCGGTACGACATGACAACGTAAGGCGCTAAAGTGCGGACAACAAGGCTAAGGTGCCCTGCGCCAGCCGTATTGGCTGTGCAAAAGACAGCCGCAACAGCAGATGAGTTCGAATCTTGCCCCAGACATTCGATGTGATCCTCAAGTCCGGAACCGTGGTCAACCAGGACGGCGAGGGCGTGCGCGATATCGGCATCTCCCATGGCCGAATCGCCGAGATCGGTTCGCTCGACGCCGGCCGCGCCGGCGAGACGATCGACTGCAAGGGGCTGCACATTCTCCCCGGCGTGATGGACACCCAGGTGCATTTCCGCGAACCGGGGCTGACCCACAAGGAGGATCTGGAAAGCGGCTCGCGCAGCGCGGTGATGGGCGGCGTCACCGCGGTGTTCGAGATGCCAAACACCAATCCGCTGACGGTGACCGAGGAGGCTTTCACCGCCAAGGTGAAGGCCGGGCACCATCGCATGCATTGCGATTACGCCTTCTTCATCGGCGGCACCCGCGACAATGTCGATCAGTTGCCCGAGCTTGAGCGCGCGCCGGGCTGCGCCGGCGTCAAGGTGTTCATCGGCTCGTCGACCGGATCGCTGCTGGTGGAGGACGACGACAGCCTGCGCCGCATCTTCCGGGTGATCCGCCGCCGCGCCGCCTTCCACGCCGAGGACGAGTATCGTCTCAACGACCGCAAGCATCTGCGCGTCGAGGGCGATCCGTCGTCGCATCCGGTGTGGCGCGACGAGGAGGCGGCGCTGATGGCGACGCGGCGGCTGGTGGCGCTGGCGCGCGAGGCCGGCAAGCGCATCCACGTGCTGCACATCTCGACCAAGGAGGAGATCGACTTCCTGCGCGACCACAAGGATGTCGCCACCTGCGAGGCGACGCCGCATCATCTCACTCTCGATGGCGACGAGGCCTATCGCCGGCTCGGCACCCGCGTGCAGATGAATCCGCCGGTGCGCGACGCGGTCCACCGCGCCGGCATCTGGCGCGGCATCGAGCAGGGCATCATCGACGTGCTCGGCTCCGACCACGCCCCGCATACGCTGGAGGAAAAGGCGAAAGCCTATCCGGCCTCGCCCTCGGGCATGACCGGGGTGCAGACGCTGGTGCCGGTGATGCTCGATCACGTCAATGCCGGGCGGCTGTCGCTGGCGCGTTTCGTCGATCTCACCAGCGCCGGCCCGGCGCGGCTGTTCAACATCGCCTGCAAGGGCCGCATCGCTGCCGGTTACGACGCCGATCTCACCATCGTCGACATGAAGCGCAGCGAGACCATCACCGACGACTGGGTCGCCTCGAAAGCGGGCTGGACGCCCTATGACGGTGTCAAGGTCACGGGCTGGCCGGTGGGCACCTTCATCCGCGGCCGGCGCGTGATGTGGCAGGGCGAACTGGTGACGCCGTCCAGCGGCGAGGCGGTGCGCTTTCTGGAAACGCTGAAGCCGTAGGAAGAGGGCGGACGTTCGCGCTTCGAGACGGGGCATTCTTTCGTGCAAATGTCCCTGCGCCACACGCGGTGTGCGCTCTGCCTCGATACCGTACCCCGGACGCGGTGCGGCGCGCAGTGCCGCTCCGCAGAGCCGGGGCCGTTACGAATACGGTATCCGCGCCCGACTATGGCAAAAACACGTATCTCGCCCGCAGCGGTCCCGGTTCAGCGACGCAGCGCTACGCGCCGCATCGCACCCGGGACAAACAGGGAAGCGACACCGTTGGCCGAAAGGTCATGATGGACGAGAGATCGCGCGCAATCCGGCCGGCGGCGCGGCGGCCTGTCGGCTTCTACTGCCGGAACTCGACCACCGAGAATTCGCCGCTGCGGATGCGTGCCGCGAGACCCTCGACGAATTTCGCCACCGCGTCTTCGCCGTAGGTGCCGACCAGTTCGGCGAAGGCCGCGAACAGGCTGGCCTGCGCCAGGCAATCGCCGTCGACCCCGTCATGCCGCGCTTCCGCCCAGGCTTCGTTGAGATAGCTGAGCGCGGCCTGCTTCTGTTCCTGGTCCGGCAGGAGATCACGAGCGGTGGTCCAGGGAGAGGAATGAGACATGGGCGAAACCGACTGACCTGTGACCTGTAAAACGGACCCGTGGAACCGGTTTCCGGTGGGACGATGGTATGGAAACCGCACAAAGCCTTAGCATGAGCGAGAGGCGCGAACAGGCCGGTTCTTTAGGAAAGGTTAATGCCGCCGGATCAAATGACGCGGTGAGGTCCGACATCGCCGCGGTGTGGCCGGCGCGCCACCCTCGGACATCTTAGAGCCTTTCCCGCTTTGATGGAATCAAAGCGGAGGCTCTAAGTTTTTGTTTGGTCGCATTTTCTTCACGCGAACCGGTCTCCACTTCGCTCGAAAATGCTCTAGTTGGCGTAGCGCGCGGTGAGGTCCCGGGAAATTTTCGAGCCTTCTTGGAGATAGCGGCGGATGGCGACATTGGCCGCCGGGGTGCAGGTCCGGTAGGTCTGCTGGAACCCGTTATAGCCGCGGTTGAAGCTGGCGATCATGCGGGCGCGGCGCTCGCCGCTCGGCGTCTCCGCGTCCACCAGCGCCTGCATCTCGGCACGCCATTTCTGGCCTTCGTTGGCGCCGCAGATGCCGCGCAGATAATGCAGGGTGCCGAGGATTTCCGCGAGCCGTTGCAGGTCGGCGTCGAACGGCGCGGCGCCGTCCGGCGTCTGGGCCGTCACCGGGCCAGCCGTTGCGAGGACGAGGAAAACCGCGGCGATATGCTTCAGCATGAGGCCGTCCTATGCCCGTTCGGTTGGCCGGAAGCAAGGCGAAGGACCGGCCCGGCGACGGGGGATCAGACCCTGATCAGGGCTTGCGCGGCGGCAATGGTGGCTTCCAGCCCCTGGGTCAGCGGCAGGCCGCTGATGGGGCCCGGTGTCAGCCAGCGGGCGTCGTCCAGTTCGTCGTTGAGGGTGACGTCGCCGGCCACCCAGCGGGCGGCAAAGGGCAGGATGACGAAATGGCCATGACCGCCGGTGCGCGGCGGCAGCGCCTCGCGGTAGCCGACGAGGCCGACGATCTCGATCGTCAGGCCGGTTTCCTCGCGAATCTCCCGCGCCACCGCCTCGTGCAGGCTCTCGCCGAATTCCACCCGTCCGCCGGGAAAGGTGTAGACGCCGCGCGCCGGGTCGCGGGCGCGCCGCACCAGCAGGATCTTGCCGTCGCGGAAAATGCCGGCGCTGACGGCCAGTTGCGGTCGGGAATGGGCGGTGGCTGCGGTCATGATCTAACCTTCCATGATGCGGTCGATGTCCGCAGCCCCGGAGCGGCCGCCGTTGATGAGCGCGCCTGCCAGCATGAGCAGCGGTTTTACCTCCGCGGCCGCCTGCCCGGCGAGGGCGGCATGGGTTGCGGTCGTGCGCGCGTGGCGCATGGCGGCGGCCGCCGTGGTCAGGATCGTGGTCATGGTGGCTGTCATGTCATCGAATGCGGCGCGCAGGGCCGGATCGGCGGCCTCGTAGGCGTGGACGGCGAGATCTTTTGCCTTGAAGCCGGAGGCCATGAAGTGCGCGCGATAGCTCAGCGGCCGCCATGCCAGGAAATCGTCGATGCATTCGGGCATTTCGGGAATCATCTCGAGAAGCATCACCGCTTCATTGAAATGATTGAGGTAGTCGGTTGCAAGTCCGGTCTGCGGATGGATGTTGGCATGGACGAGATGCTGCGCATCCGGCCGCTCCAGGCCGGCCATCGGTCCGGGCGCGGCGGGAGTGTCGTGCGGCGCGATGTCGAGGGGTGGAACCGTCATCGTTTTGACTGTTGGCAAGCGCCGGTTAAGACGCTCTGAATGGACCTGCGTTGTCGTGCGATTCCCGATATGAGCGGTGGTTATGTGCGGGCGATATGTCATCAGTTCTCCGCCGGAGGCGCTCCGCCGCCTGTTCGGCTATAGCGAGCAACCGAATTTTCCGCCGCGCTTCAACGTCGCGCCGACGCAGCCCGTGCCTGTCGTCATCCGCGACCATGGCGCCCGCCATTTCCGGCTGATGCGGTGGGGCTTCATGCCGGCCTGGGTGAAGGACCCGCGCGGCTTCGCCCTCGTCATCAATGCGCGCTGCGAAACCGTGCTGGACAAGCCGTCGTTCCGCAACGCCATCCGGCGGCGGCGCTGTCTCGTTCCGGCGGACGGCTATTACGAATGGCAGGCGTCACCCGCGCGCAAGCGGCCGTTCTTCATCCATCGCCGCGACGGTGCGCCGTTCGCCTTCGCCGGGATCGCCGAAACCTGGACGGGGCCGAACGGCGAGGAGGTCGATACCCTGGCCATTATCACCGCCGCCGCGCGCGCCGACATGGCGGTGCTGCACGACCGCGTTCCCGTCACGATCGATCCCGCGGATTTCGAGCGCTGGCTCGATGGCGATGCGCTGAGCGCCGCCGACGTAACGGCGTTGCTGGTGGCGCCGCGGCAAGGCGCGTTCGTCTGGCACGAGGTGTCGGGCGCGGTCAATCGCGTCGCCAACGACCGTGCGGATCTGATCGTGCCGCTGACCGCCGAACAGGCCGCGGCGGCGGACGAAGCCGAGCGTGGCCGGACAACGATGCGGAAGAAGCCGCAGCCATCGGTGGTCCGTCCTGTCGCGGACGAGGACGACAGCCGGCAGGGATCGCTGTTCTGACGGGCCGGAGCAGCTTCAGGGCGTCATGGCGCGGCCGTCGAGCCACTTGGCATAGATGACGCGCTCCTGCTCCTCGAAATCGAGGGTTTCGTAAAAAGCGCCCGCGGCGGTATTGCCCGGCCGGACCATCAGTTGCAGCTTCTCGATGCCGCGCTGGCGCAGCCAGTCTTCTCCGGCCGCCACAATGGCGCGGCCGTAACCTTTCATCTGCTGATCCGGGTCGACCGCGACATAGTAGAAATAGCCGCGATGGCCATCGTGCCCGACCATCACGGTGGCAACGACGGTCGCGTCAGCGCGGCCGACGAGAACCTCCGAATTGATCTTGCCCCGCGCCCGCGCGATATCGGCCTGCGGTTCGTTCCACGGGCGCGTCAGGCCGCAGCGCTGCCACAACGCCACCACGCCCGGAATGTCGGCGTCGTCGATGGCGTCGACGCGAAGTTCCTGTGATGGGGCGCCGGATCCGGTCACAGCACCTTGCCGGGGTTCATGATGTTGAGAGGATCGAGCAGATGCTTGATCGCGCGCATGACCTCGAGCGCGACGCCGTCCTTCACATGAGGCAGTTCATCCCGCTTCATCACGCCGATGCCGTGCTCGGCGGAGATCGAACCGCCGTGTTTCTTCACCACGCCATGGACGATGGTGTTTACGTCGTGCCAGCGCGCCAGAAAGCCGGCGGTGTCGGCGCCGACGGGCTGGCTGACGTTGTAATGGATATTGCCGTCGCCGAGATGGCCAAAGGCGAACGGCCGCGCACCGGGAATGAGTCGGGTGACGGCTGCGTCGGCCTCGGCGAGAAAATCCGGCACGGCGGCGACCGGTACGGAGACGTCGTGCTTGATCGATCCGCCTTCGGGCTTCTGCGCCGGCGAGATCACCTCGCGCAGTTTCCAGAAGGCGTTGCGCTGGTCGAGATTGGCGGCGATCACGGCGTCGTGGACGACGCCGTCTTCCATGCCCTTGGCGAGGATGGCCTCGAGGGTGTCGCGGGCGTCGTCACGCGGCGAGGAGATTTCCATCAGCACGTACCACGGATGCGTCCCGCTGATCGGCGCGCGGATCGAAGGGCCGTGCCTGACCACGAAATCGATGGCGATCTGCGGAATGAGTTCGAAACTGGTCAGGCTGCCGGCGGCGATGCTGCGCGACAGGTCGAGCAGGGTCAGCGCGTCGGCCGGCGCGGTGATGGCGGCGAAAGCGGTCTCCACCGAGCGCGGCTTCGGAAACAGTTTCACCGTCGCGGCGGTGATGATGCCGAGGGTGCCTTCGGCGCCGATGAACAGGTCGCGCAGATTGTAACCGGTGTTGTCCTTCTTCAGGCTGGACAGGCCGCGCATGATGCGCCCGTCCGCCAGCACCACTTCGAGGCCGATGGCGAGGTCGCGGGCGATGCCGTAGGCGAGGGCGGCGATGCCGCCGGCATTGGTGGAGAGGTTGCCGCCGATGGTGCAACTGCCTTCCGACCCCAGTGACAGCGGGAACAGCCGGTCCGCTTCCGCGGCGCGCTGCTGCGCATTGGCGAGGATGACGCCGGCTTCGACGGTCATGGTGTTGGACTGCGTATCCACTGCGCGAATCTTGTCGAGCCGCCGCGTCGAGATCACGACCTCGCCATGCGGGATCTGACCGCCCACCAGCCCGGTGTTGCCGCCTTGGGGCACCAGTGCGGTGCGGGTCTCGCTGGCGAGCTTGCAGATCGCGGCGACTTCCTCGGTGGAGCCCGGCCGCAGCACCAGCGGGGAGTGCCCCCGAAATAGGCCGCGTTCCTCGGTGAGGTAGGGCGCGGCCTCCTGCGGATCGGTGACCGCGTATTTGTCGCCGACGATGGCTTTGAAGCGGGCCACCAGGTCTGGCGACAGGGCGGATGGCGGCGGCTGTACGATGGTCATGCGTCTCGATCCTGTGGGATGGTCAATGTTGGGGAATGGCGGCGCGGCGCAGGCGGTCGTTGATCGCCTCGCCCAGCCCCTCGTCGGGAACGGCCATCACGGCGATAGCGCTGGCGCCGGCGGTGTCGAGATGGCGGAGATGGCCGAACAGGTTGGCGGCGGCTTCCACGAGGTCGCCGGTAGTCGACAAATTCAGGGTGCGCGCGGCGTCCGCGCCGGCCAGCGGGCACGGGCCGAAGGCGAGCAGCGCTTCTCCGGGCCTGAGGTCGCGGGCGTCGAGGCGCACAGGGGTGCGCGGCGCGTAGTGCGAGGCCAGCATGCCGGGCGCCAGCGGCTGCGGCGCGTCGGCTGCCACGTCTTGCGCCGGTCGCGTCAGCTTCGTGCCGAGCACGCGCTCGATGTCGGCGCGGGGAAGCCCGCCGGGGCGCAGCAGCAGCGGCGTCGCGAGGCACGCGACAATGGTGGATTCAACGCCGACCGACACCGGGCCGCCATCGACGATCAGGTCGATCCGCCCGGCGAGGTCGCCTTGCACATGCGCCGCCGTGGTCGGCGAGACATGGCCCGAGATGTTGGCGGAGGGCGCCACCACCGGCTTGCCGAAGGCGCGGAGAATGGCCTGAGCCACCGGGTGCGCCGGCACGCGCACGGCAAGGGTGTCGAGGCCCGCGGTGGCGAGATCGGACACCGGGCATCCGGCGGCCTTGGGCAGCACCAGCGTCAGCGGGCCCGGCCAGAACGCCTCGGCGAGCCGCAGGCTGCGCTCGTCGAATCGTGCGATCCGCCGCGCCGCGTCGAGGTCGCCGACATGGGCGATCAGGGGATTGAACGCCGGCCGGCCCTTCGCCGCGTAAAGGCGGGCCACCGCGCGGGCGTCGGTCGCATCCGCGCCGAGGCCGTAGACGGTCTCGGTCGGGAAGGCGACGAGGCCGCCGCCGGCGAGCACGCGCGCCGCCGCCTGCGTTGCATCATGGCCTGCGGGATGGAGATCGGTGGTCAGATTGGGCGTCATTCGTCCTGCGGGGTGCGGCCGGTTGCAGCCCGGGTGGGTCGCGCCTCGATGGCCATCGGCCCGATCAGTAGATCAATATGCCGCGGCTGTCAGGTGTTTGGGCGGTCCGGCGGCCATGCGCCGCGGATTCCCGCCGCGTACGGGCCAGATCCGGCAGAATGGCCGGTCCGCAGCGGCGTTTTCCGCGAATTTTGCCCTCACGGAGCCGCTTGCGGTTCACGAGCGCCGACGCTATACCCGCGCGCATGTCGGAGTATAGCGCAGCCCGGTAGCGCACCTGCTTCGGGAGCAGGGGGTCGCAGGTTCAAATCCTGCTACTCCGACCATGATTCCAATCCCATGCCGCGGCATCCCATCTTCCCGTAACGGTTTCCGCGACGGAGGAGCCGCTTGTGCCGCCAAAGCGGTCGCGGCGCCTTCCTGAAAATCCGCAATGACGACGATCGTCGGTCGCCTGTTGCCGTGCGGGCATCAGGCCGGCCGATTCGATCTGGTCTTTCGGTTGCATAATCAAGTTTGACGCAACTTATGCGTGTGTAAGAATGACCATGCCCAATTGCGGGCTCGTGGGAGTTCGGTCATGGCAAATGTTTTTATTTATAGGTTCGACGGTTCGCGGCAGTGCGACCCGGCGCGGAGATCGAGGTCGGTCGATGACGATCGCAAGGCGCTAGCCACGCTGATCGGTGATGCCGAAATCAGGCATGGCGAGAAGCTGCGTGTTCCGGTTCTCGTCACGGAACGCTGCGGCAGTCCGACAGGCATGGGCAATGTGTTCGAAATCACGGAAGCTGGCGCTTACAAGCTTTTCCATGGCTTTCCCGGTCCGCAAGACTTCAGGCTTTGGACATGGGAGCCGCCATTCCCGTCCGCCAAGACGTTGGCGGATGACAATCCGGTGCCGTGGCCGTGGAAAAATATCGAGGCGGGAGCACGCGCCAATACGCTGGCCGCGCTGACGCAGGTCGGGACCCAGCCGACGACGCTTGTGGAGATCGTCGGGCGTCGTGTTCGCGTTTTCAAGGAAGGTGACGCGGTTACGATGGACTGGGTGCCGTCGCGCGTGAACATCGTCACCAATGAGCACTCGGACATCACGCGGATCTATTTCGGTTGAGATCATGACCGCTCGGGACCGTCCCCGAGCGGTTACCTCTGCTTTCGACGCTGCGACGCGCGATTGACAATGTGACGCAGCGCCGAGCATCATCCGGCGGTTCGTCCGATGTCCGATGCGGGCCGGAGGGAGATGGCGATGGCACTGATCTATCCCCGCGACAGCAACGCCGCGCACGCGCCGCGGCTGTCGCCGGCCTACAAGAGCACGGTGCTGCGGTCACCGAGCAGGCCGCTGGTCATCATGCCGCACACGCTGTCGGAACTGACCGGGCCGGTCTATGGCCACGAGGCGGTGCGCGCCAGCGACAGCGATCTCACCGTCCAGCACAAGGGCGAGCCGATCGGCGAGCGCATCATCGTCCACGGCCATGTGCGCGACGAGGACGGCCGCGGCGTGCCCGGGACGCTGGTGGAAATCTGGCAGGCCAATTCCTGTGGCCGCTACATCCACGTCTGGGACCAGCACCCCGCGCCGCTCGATCCCAATTTCACCGGCGCGGGACGGGCGCAGACCGACAGCGTGGGCTATTACCGCTTCGTCACCGTTAAGCCCGGGGCCTATCCGTGGGGCAATCACCCCAATGCGTGGCGGCCGGCGCACATCCATTTCTCGGTGTTTGGCCACTCCTTCGTCTCGCGCCTCGTCACCCAGATGTATTTCCCCGGCGATCCGCTGTTCGCCTACGATCCGATCTTCAATTCGGTCACGGACGAAAAGGCGCGGATGCGGATGGTGAGCAGCTTCGATCTGGAGAACACCAAACCCGACTGGGCGCTGTGCTATCGCTTCGACATCGTGCTGCGCGGACGCAACGCCACGCCTCTGGATAACGACTGATGAGCGGCATCACCCCTTCGCAAACCGTCGGCCCCTTCTTCAAGTACGGATTGACGCCGGGCGGCGCCTATCAGTGGAACGATGCCTTCGGCAACGATCTGGTCACCCCGGAGGTCTCGGGCGAGCGGATCCGTATCGTCGGACAGGTGTTCGACGGCGCCGGCAACGCGGTCCCCGACGCCATGCTGGAGATCTGGCAGGCCGACGCGCAGGGCCGCTTCAGCGACCCGCAGGACGCCCGCGCGCTGTCCAATGCCGCCTTTCGCGGCTTCGGGCGCTGCGACACCGATGCCCAGGGCGGGTATTCGTTTCTCACCATCAAGCCGGGCAGCGTGCCGGGGCCGGGCGGCCGGCCGCAGGCGCCGCATATCCTGCTGGCGGTGTTCGGGCGCGGCATGACCCAGCAGGTGATCACGCGGATCTATTTCGAGGACGAGGCCGCCAACGCCGGCGACCCGGTTCTCGCGCTGGTGCCGGCGGAGCGTCGCGCCACCCTGATCGCGCGCCGCGAGGCGGGCGAGGTCGCGACCTATCGCTTCGACGTGCATCTGCAGGGCGAACTGGAAACGGTGTTCTTCGATCTTTGAGCGGAGATTTTCGAGCGAACGTGGTGGCCGCGGATGAAGCTGCCGCCACGTCGCAGGCGCGGCCTCAGCGCTTCCCGACCCTGGTCCAGGTCTCCCCGCCGCAGAAGGCGGCGAGGCAGCCCTCGACGCGCAGCGTGCCGGGTCCCGTCAGCGACAGCTTGCCTTCGTACACGCCGCCGTCGTCGGCGTTGTAGATGTGTCCGGCCCAGCGGCCGGGGCCGGCCGGCTTCATGCCGAGAAAGAGCTGCACGCCGATCATGGGACGGGCCGCGAGCGAGGCGTTCGGATTCTTGGAGTCGGTCTGCGGCCGGCCGGTTGCCGGATCGATCGGGTCGCGCAGCCACATCACCTTGCCGCACAGCGCATTGCCGCAGGGGCTGACCTGAATCCGGGCATCGCCTTTCTCGGTGAGCCAAAGGCCGGCGACGCCTTCGCTGGCATCGACGGCGAGGGGGGCCGACACAAGGAACCCCAGCGAGCAGACAAGCTTCAAGGTCGAATTCATGATCGGTCTTTGCAACTCCCAAACGGTGCGTGTTCGCCCGAACCTATCGCCGCAGCATGGTTATTCAAGCGAGCCGCCGCTCCGGTCGTTGCGTTTTTTGATGATTGTCACTTCGCGGACACCATCGAGTTCCTTCAATTTTTCCGGAAAAGTGGCGATGTCCTCGGATGAGACCTTGCTGAGGAGAATCACCAGTTCGTCGGAGCCTTCCACGTTCCGGGTCTCGACGAGGAAGCGCTTGACCTGACTGATCCGCAGTTTCAGCGCGTCGCGCAGCCGTTCCGGCGTGAGGCTGCCCTGGTCGACCTCGACCTTGAGCAGGCAGGTCTGGTTGCGCGAGCGGTAGGCTTCCTCCAGCGGCTTCATGCCGGCGAGGATGAGCAGGATGATGACTGTCGATGCGATGGCCGCGAGGTAGAGGCCGCCGCCGACTGCGAGGCCGATGGCCGCCACCGCCCAGATGCTCGCCGCCGTGGTCAGGCCCTTGACGATCTCGCCGCGAGCCAGAATCGAGCCTGCCCCTAGAAAGCCGATGCCGGAGACCACCTGCGCGGCGATGCGCGAGGGATCGAGAATGACGTGGTTCTCGGTGATGACGCTGGCGAAGCCGTAAGCCGAGACGATCATGATGAGGCATGAGCCGACGCAGACCAGCATGTGGGTGCGGATGCCCGCCGCCCACAGCAGGCGCTCACGCTCAAAGCCGATCAGGCATCCGAGTGCGGCCGCGATGACGAGCCGCATCAGCATTTCAGAATTGGCCAGCATGGCGCCTCCGTTGCGATAGGACGGCTCCGCAAGTCTAGCATCATTTGCCGGGCGTGCATCCGCGTTCGATCCCGGCCGGGGGAGCGCCGGGGCGCTGGTGAGAACGCGCGACGTCCGCTGCGGTTTCCCGAGCGGGGGCGCGCCGCAGGGCTCATGGCTGTCCGGAGGAGCTGTCTCCCGGCGGGAGCGCGGCACGCCCCGGGAAATCTTGCTTTCGCGCCGCTGTTGGGGCCCTTATAGCGAACGCCAGATCCTTTTTTCCGATGTGGCCAGGCCGGCTGAGGCATGCACCAACTTATTGGCGATATTACTTTTTGTATTCTGTTCGCCTGGATGCTCGGCCTCGCCGCGCATTTTTTCCGGCAGCCGCTCATTCTCGCCTATCTGGTTGCGGGGTTTCTGATCGGTCCCTCCGGCATGCAATGGGTCAAGTCGGAGGACTCGATCCGCACCATTTCCGAACTCGGCCTGATCTTCATGCTGTTCATGATCGGGCTCGAGATCGACCTGAAGAAGATCATCCGGGCGGGCCGCGTCATTCTCGTCGCCGCCGGCGGCCAGATGATCGGCGGCTGCCTGCTCGGCATCGCGTTCTTTGTCGCCATCGGCCTGCCGCTCGGGCACGGCGGCTTCGACGCGCTCTACCTCACGGTGGCCTGCGCGCTGTCCAGCACCGTCATCATCGTCAAGGTGCTCTACGAGAAGCGGGAGCTGGATACGCTGCCCGGCCGCATCACCCTCGGCGTGCTGGTGCTGCAGGACGTGTTCGCGATCCTGTTTCTCGCCATCCAGCCGAGCCTCGACGATCTCCAGCTCGGCGTCGTGTTGCTGTCGATCGGCCGCGTCGCCGTGCTGGTGGCCGGCGCCATGATCGCGAGCCGCTTCGTGCTGCCCCGGCTGTTTCAGCACATCGCCATGCGGCCGGAACTGGTGCTGCTCGGCGCGCTGGCGTGGTGCTTCCTGGTGGGCGAGGCGGCCGAGCGGCTGCATCTGTCGCGCGAGATGGGGTCGCTGGTCGCCGGCGTGTCGCTCTCGACCTTCCCCTATGCGCTCGACGTGACCGCGAAGGTGACGACGCTGCGGGACTTCTTCATCACGCTGTTCTTCGTCGCGCTCGGGATGACGATCCCGATTCCGACGTCGTCGGTCATCGTTTTCGCGGCGGTGATTGCCGTCTTCACGATCGCGAGCCGCCTGATCACCACCTTCCTGCCGCTCTATGCGATGAAGCAGGGGCTGCGGGCGAGCCTGCTGCCGGCCATCAACCTGTCGCAGATCAGCGAGTTCTCGCTGGTGGTGATCCAGGTCGGCCTGCTGGCGGGCCATATCCGTCCCGAGACCTCGAGCGCGGCGTCGTTCGCCTTCGCCATTCTGGCGGTGGCGAGCACCTTCGTGATGACCCGCAGCGATCCGATCATCCGCCGGACGATCGGGGTGCTGAAGCGGCTCGGGTTGCGCGATCTCGATCAGCCCGGTGTGGCCGACGACGACCGCGCCGGCGGCCATGGCGGGGCGCGGCGCATCGTGATCCTGGGTTTTTTTCGCGCGGCGAGTGCCCTGCTCAGCGAGATCGAGCGGCGCGACAGCACGCTGCTCGGCGAGATCAGCGTGGTCGATTTCAATCCGAACGTGTTCCGGATTCTCAGCGCGCGCGGGATTCACGTTGTCTATGGCGATATCAGCAACCTCGACACGCTGATGCATGCCGGCGTGGGCCGGGCCGGGATCATCGTGCTCAGCGTGCCGGATTCGCTGCTCAAGGGCGCCACCAACGAAAAGCTGGTGCGCCATGTCCGCTCGCTCAATCCCGGCGCCAAGATCATTTCCACGGCGGACCTTCTCGACGACGTGAAGGATCAGTATGCGGCCGGCGCGGACTATGTCACGGTCACCCGCCTCACCGACGCGGCCGAGCTCTACCGGGTGATCGACGCCGCCGGGCGGGACGCGCTCGCCCACAAGCGGGCGGAGCTGGACGCCGTCCTGAGCGAGCGCCGGGAAGTTCTGCCCTGACCTCCGAGTGCCGGCCGGGGCGGCCTCGATCCTGGGCCGGCCCGCCGTTTGCCCTTGATCGCGCCTGCGGAGCGGCCATGTGGAGAGGATGGTTGCGTGCCGCAGCCCCCTGCGCCATAGGATTTGCACCGATATTCAGAGCAAGAGCGCCATGGCCCATCCCATCCCCGAAATCCTGAAAGCCTTTGCCGCCGGCGAGATCGTGGTGGTGACCGACGACGACGATCGCGAGGGCGAGGGCGATCTGATCGTCGCTGCCACCCTGTGCACGGCGGAGAAGATGGCTTTCATCATCCGCCACACCTCCGGCATCGTCTGCGCGCCGATCACGGCGGACAACGCGCGGCGGCTGCGGCTCGATCCGATGGTGGCCCACAACGATTCCAACCACACCACCGCCTTCACGGTGTCGATCGACTACAAGCCCGGGATGACCACCGGCATCTCCGCCGACGAGCGCACCGCCTGCTGCCGGGCGCTGGCCAATCCCAATGCCGGTCCCAGCGACTTCGCCCGCCCCGGGCACATCTTCCCGCTGATCGCGCGCGACGGCGGCGTGCTGCTGCGCTCCGGCCATACCGAGGCCGCGGTCGATCTGTGCAAATTGTGCGACCTGCCGCCGGTCGGCGTCATCAGCGAACTGATGAACGACGACGGCAGCGTGATGAAGGGCGAGCAGGTGGTGGCTTTCGCGGCGAAGCACAACCTGAAACACGTCACCATCGCCGACATGATCGCCTACCGTCAGGCGCGCGAGAAGCTGATCGAGCGGGTCTCGACCTTCACGGTCGAAACGCCGATCGGCCCGCTCGACGGCTATGCCTATCGCTCCCCGTTCGATCCGATCCATCACGTCGCCTTCGTCTATAACGGCGTCGGCAATGGCCAGAACGTGCTGACCCGCTTTCACAAGCCGAACATCATCAAGGATATTTTCTACGGTCCCGGCCGCGTGCTCGCCGCGCTCGAACATTTCAGGAAGAACGGCAGCGGTGTTCTGGTCTATCTGCGCGATGGCGCGGCCGGCGTTCCCGTCGCGCCGATCGAGGAAGACCAGTCGGCGGAGGCCGATCGCCATCGCCAGTGGCGCGAGGTCGGCGTCGGTGCGCAGATCCTGCGCGATCTCGGCGTCACCTCGATCCGCCATCTCACCTCATCGACGCACGATTACAAGGGGCTCTCCGGATTCGGCATCGAAATCGTCGCCAACGAGCCGTTCGACGCCTAGGCCACGCGCCGCCGCGGCCGGTTTGCCCCTTGCAACCTGATGCCGACGATTTATCGTGCGCCCGAAGTCATGCAATCATGAAATACCGTTTGAACCGAAAAGGATTTTTGTCATGAGCGTCCGCCCGCAGACCAAGGACAAGCCCGCCAAGGCGATATTCCAGTGGGACGATCCGTTCCTGCTCGACGATCAGCTGACCGAGGACGAGCGCATGATCCGCGACACGGCCCGTCAGTATGCGCAGGAGAAGCTGCTGCCGCGCGTGACCGACGCCTATCTGCACGAAAAGACCGACCGCGAGATCTTCAACGAGATGGGCGAGCTTGGCCTGATCGGTATCACGCTGCCGGAGGAATACGGCTGCGCCAACGCCAGCTATGTCGCCTACGGCCTCGTCGCGCGCGAGATCGAGCGGGTCGATTCCGGCTATCGTTCGATGAACAGCGTGCAGTCGTCGCTGGTGATGTATCCGATCTATGCCTATGGCGACGAGAGCCAGCGCAAGAAATACCTGCCGAAGCTCGCCTCGGGCGAGTGGGTCGGCTGCTTCGGCCTCACCGAGCCCGACGCCGGCTCCGATCCGGACGGCATGAAGACCCGCGCCGAGAAGGTCGCCGACGGCTATCGCCTCACCGGCAGCAAGATGTGGATTTCCAACGCCCCGATCGCCGACGTGTTCGTGGTGTGGGCGAAGTCGGCCGCGCACGACAACAAGGTGCGCGGCTTCATTCTCGAAAAGGGCATGAAGGGCCTGTCGGCGCCGAAGGTCGGCGGCAAGCTGTCGCTGCGCGCCTCGATCACCGGTGAAATCGTGATGGATGGTGTGGTCGTTCCCGAAAGCGCGCTGTTGCCCAACGTCTCCGGGCTGGCCGGTCCGTTCGGCTGCCTCAACCGCGCCCGCTACGGCATTTCGTGGGGGGCGATGGGCGCGGCGGAGGACTGCTTCCAGCGCGCGCGGCAGTACACGCTGGACCGCAAGCAGTTCAACCGTCCGCTGGCGGCGACGCAGCTGGTGCAGAAGAAGCTCGCCGATATGGAGACCGAGATCGCGCTCGGCCTGCAGGGCTCGCTGCGGCTCGGCCGGCTGATGGACGAGGGCAAGATGGCGCCGGAGATGATCTCGATCATGAAGCGCAACAATTGCGGCAAGGCGCTGGATATCGCCCGCGTCGCCCGCGACATGCACGGCGGCAACGGCATCTCGTCGGAGTATCAGGTGATGCGTCACGCCCAGAACCTGGAGACCGTCAACACCTACGAGGGCACCCACGACATCCACGCCCTCATTCTCGGCCGTGCCATCACCGGCATCCAGGCGTTCTCGTAAGGCGAATTGAGAGCCGCCGACTTGCAGCATAAAGGCCGTCATGGCCGGGCTTGTCCCGGCCATGACGAAGAGAGAGATTTCGGTTTCGATTTCTTCGAGCGAGGCGAGTGCAAGTCGAATCCATGAGCACCGAAGACGACGTCCCGTTCAACAAGGATTTCCCGCTCGCGCCCGGCACGGTGGACGAGGTCGTTCCCGGTGTGCGTCGGGTGCTGTGCAACAACGCCTCGCCGTTTACCTTCAGCGGCACGGTGAGCTACATCGTCGGCCGCGGCAATGTCGCCATCATCGATCCCGGCCCGGACGACGCGGCGCATCGCCAGGCGCTGCTCGATGCCGTGCGCGGTGAAACCGTGACGCATATTTTCGTCACCCACACCCACAAGGATCATTCGCCCGGCACCGCGCCGCTCAAGGCCGCCACCGGGGCGACGGTCTATGCCGAGGGCGCGCACCGCGCCTCGCGTCCGCGCTATGGCAGCGAACTCGCGCCGACCGAGTCGGGCGCCGACCACGCGTTCCGTCCGGATGTTTTCCTGAAGGACGGCGACGTGGTGGAGGGTCATGGCTGGCGGCTGGAAGGGGTGTTCACCCCGGGCCACACCGCCAACCACATGGCGTTCGCGTGGCCGGAGCGGAACCTGACCTTCATCGGCGATCATGTCATGGGGTGGTCCACCTCCATCGTCGCGCCGCCGGATGGATCGATGATCGATTACATGGCCTCGCTGGATAAGCTGACGCGGCGCGAGGAGCAGCTTTATCTGTCGGGCCATGGCCCGGAGATTCCCGATGCGGTGCGCTACGTCCGCTTCCTGATGCGCCATCGCAAGGCGCGCGAGGCGTCGATCCTGCATCGCCTCGCCAAGGGCGAGGCCGATATTCCGACCATCGTGCGCGCGAGCTATATCGGCATCGATCCGCGGCTGGTGAACGCGGCGGGCTATTCGGTCCTCGCCCATCTGGAGGACCTGGTGGCGCGCGAGGTGGTGGCGACCGACGGCGATCCGACCATCGCCGGCACCTATCGCTTGGTCGCGCCCTTGGCCTGAGGCTTCGCCGGGGTCAGCAGTTTCTTGTCCGGCCGCACGGTATCCACGGCGTCGTTGAGATCCTCGGCGAACTTGCCGATGCGGGCGGCGTTGGAGCCGAGGTCGTGGCCGAAATAGCGCGACGCCGAGCGGATATCGACCCGCGATCTGTCGCCGTCGGGCACGATGCGGATGGCGATGTCCTCGCGGAAGCCCATCACCGGCGTCCGCGCCACCGCCTCGATGCGGCCGATCCGCTGCGGGGGCTGCGGCGCGCGTTCGTCGATCACCAGCCATTTGCGCCGGGCCACCAGCCGCTGGGCGAGCTCGTAGGCTTTCTGCACCGGCACGTCGAGGCTCACCGGCTCGATGTCGGGATAGGCGGCGCGCTGCTGCTCGGCCGAATAGAGGCCGGCATAGGCGGCGGGATTGACGCCGTCGCCGGCGCGCAGCCGCGCCAGCGCCTCGAAGCGCGGCGGATCGATCGGGTCGGTGGTGATGTCGTAGATCGCCGGCAGATGGCGGTACTGCCAGGCGAGATAGGCCGGGTAGGCGAGCAGGAGGGCGTTGATCAGGAACGCCAGCAGGACGCGGCCCATACCGCGCGAGCCGTTCTGCCAGATCGCGGCGAAAGCGGCGAAGCCGAGCAGGATCGACACCCCGGCCAGCGCCAGCGCGCCAAAGAACATCGCCATCGCCGGGCGGAAATCGAGAAATCCGAACCGGATCACCACCACCGAGACCGCGCTCGCCAGCAGCGAGAACACCGCGAGGCGGCGCGACCACGCGGCCAGCGCCGATACGGGCTCCATCTGGTAGGGGGCGGCAATCCGGCGGGCCATGCTGTGCGAATCCATTCCTTGCGCGGCTGAAGGGCGCGCGGGTCAACTAGCCCATTTCCGCGGCCGGCGGGAGCCACTTCGCCCCGGAATATGGCTTTCGTTGCGGCGGCAGACAAAAATGCCCGGCGCGAGGCCGGGCATTAAAGCTGTGCAACGCGGAGACCTCAGGCCGCCGCCGTCGGGAACCGGTAGTCCTTGAACTGCTCCCGCAGGGCGATCTTCAGGATCTTGCCGGTGGCGGTGTGTGGGATCGAGTCCACGAACTGCACGTCGTCCGGCATCCACCATTTGGCGATCTTGCCGTCCATGTATTGCAGGATGTCCTCGCGGGTCGCCTGCTGGTCGGGCTTGAGCTGCACGATCAGGAGCGGACGCTCGTCCCATTTCGGATGCTGGACGCCGATGACGGCAGCCTCCAGCACCTTGGGGTGGCCGACCGCGAGGTTCTCCAGGTCGATCGACGAAATCCACTCGCCGCCCGACTTGATGACGTCCTTGGAGCGGTCGGTGATCCGCATGTAGCCGTAAGGGTCCATGGTGGCGACGTCGCCGGTGTCGAAGAAGCCGTCCTCGTCGAGAATGTTGGCGTCGAGGCGGTAATAGGCTTTCGAGATGGAGGGCCCGCTCACCTTGAGGCGGCCGAACGTCTTGGCGTCCCACGGCTGCGGCTTGCCGGCGTCGTCGGTGATCTTCATCTGCACGCCGAACGGCGGATAGCCCTGGGTCTGCAGCACGTCGAGCGCGGCCTCGCCGGTCAGGTTGGCGAACGGCGGCTTGAGCGCGCCGACGGTGCCGAGCGGGCTCATCTCGGTCATGCCCCAGGCATGGCGCGGCTCGACGCCCATGTCCATGAACGCCTTGATCATCGAGCGCGGCATCGCCGAACCGCCGCAGACCACGACCTTGAGGTCGGGCAGTGTCTTCTTCTCGGTGGCCATGTATTGCAGCAGCATCAGCCACACGGTCGGCACGCCGGCGGAGTAGGTGACCTTTTCCGTCGAGAGCAGCTCATAGACCGAGGCGCCGTCCAGTTTCGGGCCGGGCATCACCAGCTTGGTGCCCATGCTCGGCGCGGAGAACGCGATGCCCCAGCTGTTGGCGTGGAACAGCGGCACCACCGGCAGCATGGTGTCCTTGGCGCGGGTGCCCAGTGCGTCGGGATTGTTCGCCATCATGGCGTGGAGCACGTTGGAGCGGTGCGAATAGAGTACGCCCTTGGGGTCGCCCGTGGTGCCCGAGGTGTAGCACATCGCGGCCGCGGTGTTCTCGTCGAACTCCTTCCAGCGGAAGTCGCCGTCGGCTTCCGCGATCCAGTCCTCGTAGGCGATCGCATTCTTCAGCGTGGTCTGCGGCATGTGTGCGCGGTCGGTGAATACGATGTAGCGCTCGACGGACGGCATCTTGTCCGCGATCTTTTCCAGAAGCGGCACGAAGGTCAGGTCCGTCATCATGATGCGGTCCTGCGCATGATTGACGATCCAGACGATCTGGTCGGGGAACAGGCGCGGGTTGACGGTATGGCAGACGGCGCCGATGCCCATGATGCCGTACCACGCCTCGAGATGGCGCCAGGTATTCCAGGCGATGGTGGCGACGCGGTCGCCGATCTTGATGCCGTGGCGGTCGAGTTGCTGGCCGACCTTCAGGGCGTTGCCGCGGATCGCGGCATAGGTGGTGCGATGGATCGGCCCTTCGACCGAGCGCGTTACGACCTCCTGCTGGCCGTGAATGGCGGCTGCGTGATCGATGATCCGATGACACAACAAGGGCCAATTTTGCATCAATCCAAGCATCCGGTATCTCCTCCTGAACGAAGTCTTTATGAGACGTTTTTGTTTGGGAATCCCCCGAAGGGATTTGCATGAACTCTAGCGCGGATACAATGGCCCGCAAGCGAGCCGCCCCTTGGCATGCCAGAAATCTGCGGCTGGCGCGTCATACGTTGGCGGCCATGGCTGCGGTGGTTGTCATGATGACGCAGGCCCGCGCCGCGGTGCCGCTGCCGCAGCCACGGCCGGCCGACGCGCCCCGGGCCGAAGCCGTGCCGGAAACCAAAGCCGCGCCGGACACCAGAGCCGTGCCGGAAACGGAGGCTCCCGCGACCCCCGGTGATGCGGCGGCTGCGGCACCGGAGGTATCGGCGTGCCGCAAGGCGTTGACCGAGGACATTGCCATCGCGCCGTCGATTCCGGCGATCCGGGGGGCGGGCGGTTGCGGCGGCGAGGATCTGGTGCGGCTCGAAGCGGTGGTGCTGTCGCCGACCCAGCGCGTCGCGGTGAAGCCGGCGGCGATCCTTCGCTGCACCATGGCAGCGGCGATCGCCGACTGGGTCCGCACCGACATCGCGCCGCTGGCGGCGGGCCTCGGCACCGTGCTCAGCGAACTCGACAATTTCGATTCATTCGAATGCCGCGGGCGCAACCGGGTCAAGGGCGCGAAACTGTCCGAGCACGGCCGCGCCAACGCGCTCGATATCCGCGGTCTCAAGCTGGCCAACGGCGCCACGCTGGGGTTGACCGATCGCACCGTGGCGCGTCCGATCCGCGAGAAGGTGCTGGCCACGGTCTGCGCCCGGTTCAGAACCGTGCTCGGCCCGGGCTCGGACTGGTATCACGAGGATCACATCCATCTCGATCTGGCGGAACGGCGCAACGGCTTCAAACTGTGCAACTGGGGTGTCTACGACCCGCTGCCTGCGGTCGCGCCGCTCTTGCCGGCGGCGCGGCCGGACGACGCGCCGCCGCGCGAGGTGACCGCCGAGGGCGCTGTGTCCGATGACGCGAGGAACGCCCGGGAGCCGGGCGCGCGGCACTAAAAAAGCGCCGGGATTGCCGGCGCTTTTGACGGGCGGATCGGAGCGGCCGCTCAGTACGAACTGCTGCTGCCCTGAAGCGCCATCTTGGAATTGTACGGCGAGTCACCCTGCTTGGGATCGAGCACCACCACCACGGTGCCGTTCTTGGCGCGGCTGTAGAGATCGATCACGTCCTCATTGGTCAGGCGGATGCAGCCCGAGGAGATCGAGGCGCCGATATATTCCGGCTGGTTGGTGCCGTGGATGCGGAACAGGGTGTCGCGGTTGCCCTGATAGAGATAGAGCGCGCGGGCGCCGAGCGGGTTGTCAGGGCCGCCGGGGACCGACTGCGGCAGGCCCTCGATGCGCTTGTGGATGTCGGCGGTCGGCGTCCACTTCGGCCATTCCTGCATGTTGCCGACCCGGGCGATGCCGGAGAACGCCAGCGCTTCCTCGCCGACGGTGATGCCGTAGCGGATCGCCTTGCCGCCTTCGAGCACGTAATAGAGGTAGTGGTTGTCGGAATCGACCACGATCGAGCCCGGCAGCTCCTTGCGATGATACGTCACGATGGCGCGCCGGAACGGCTCGGCCACCGCCACCTTCTCGTAGCGCGCCTTGGCGAGATATTCCTTGTCGCGCGGCTTGAGGTTGGCTTCGGACGACTTTTCATAGGTGGTCGTCGCCTGCATGCAGCCGGCGAGCGACAGACCCGCGAGAAGAACGATGAGTTTCGAGCCGAGCGAGGACATTCCCAAGTTCCAATAGGCCGAAGTTGCGACAGGCGGTGGTCCAACGGATGAAAACTCAACAGCCAGCGGGCGCGTTTCCGCACCAGTCTGACCGCAACATGTTTCCATTTTTGTTACTGCCCTATTTGCTCTGAAACGCGCGATATTGCCAGTGATTCACAACTCGTTTCGCCACGCAGCATGCGGGCTGTGGCTTTCCGGGTTCATGTGGCGGATTGTCGCAGTCGTGTCCGCGCCCTCAGAGCGCGCCGCCGCCCTGCATCGCGATCTTCGAGCTGTAGGGCGAGTCGCCCTGTTTCGGATCGAGCACCACCACCACCGCGCCCATCTTGACCCGGTTGTAGAGGTCGATCACGTCCTCGTTGGTCAGGCGGATGCAGCCGGAGGAGATCGAGGCGCCGATATATTCCGGCTGGTTGGTGCCGTGGATGCGGAACAGGGTGTCCTTGCCGCCGGAGTACAGATAGATGGCGCGCGAGCCCATCGGATTGTCCGGACCGCCCTTGACGAAGGTGGGCACGCCGAGGCGGGAAATCTCGCTTTTGGTGGGGTGCCAGTCAGGCCATTCCGACATGGCGCCGACCTTGGCGATGCCCGACCATGCCATTGCTTCCTCGCCCACGGTGATACCGTAGCGGATCGCCTTGCCGCCTTCGAGCACGTAATAGAGATAGTGGTTGTCGGAATCGACCACGATCGAGCCGGGCAGCTCCTTGCGGTGGAAATTGACGATGGCGCGCCGGAACGGCTCGGCCACCGCCACCTTGTCGTAGCTCACCTTCGCCAGATACTCCTTGTCCCGCGGCTTCAGGTTGGCGGTCGAGGCCGCCTCGTAGGTGGTCTGCATGCAGCCGGCCAGCATCAGCCCGGCGGCGGCGACGAGGCAGATGGCGGCGAGGCGTTTCGGGGCGAAGGGACGCATGGGCGTGTTTCCGGTCAAAAACGCCGCGCGTCACTCCGTCACATGGCTTTTGATCCGGAATTTTGCTTGGCGCGTCTCCATCAATGCCGGTTTTTGGTGATATTTCCAGCCCTTCCATGGCGATCCGGCGACGCCGCCTCCCACCTGTGGCTTTGATGCCGCACCGGCTCCGCCCGCAGGCCCGGATTTCAGGTGTCCGCTCCCCCGTGATGCGATTGTCACAACCGGCTGCCACGACAGGCTTGCGGGAATCGGGGAGATTTGCGCTTTGAACGGCGATGGATGGCGCGTCATCCACGAACAGGTCTGGAGTGGCCCATGTTGTCGGCTTTCGTTCCCACCGCGTCCGGCCTGAAGAAAATCGACAATGTCGCGGCCGACGCCCTGCCGGCGAATGCGATTTGGATCGACATCAAGACCCCCTCGCCGGGGGAGGACAAGGCGGTCGAGCAACTCGTGGGAATCGAGATCCCCACGCGCGAGGACATGCAGGAGATCGAGGCGTCGAGCCGGCTCTATATCGAGAACGGCGCGCGCTACATGACCGCGACACTGATGTGCGCCGCCGATTCGCCGGCACCGCGCATCACGCCCGTCACCTTCATCCTCACCGACCACCGCCTCGTCACCGTGCGCTATGACGAGCCCCGGCCGTTCGCCCTGATCGCCGCCAAGCTTGCCCGCAATTGCCCCGCCCACATGACCGGCGACGGCGTCCTGCTCGAACTGCTCGACGGCATCATCGACCGCTGCGCCGACATTCTGGAGCGCGCGGGCGCGGAGGTGGACAGCGTGTCGTCGCAGATCTTCGAGCCCTCCGCCGAGCGCGGCCATGCCCGCAGCTACAGCCAGATCCTGCTCACCATCGGCAAGAAGGGCGACCTTACCTCCAAGGTGCGCGAGAGCCTGGTCTCGATCGGGCGGCTGATCTCGTTCGTGCTGGTGGAGAGCGACACCGGCCGCTGGAGCCGGGAGCAGAAGGCGCAGTTCAAGACCCAGCAGCGCGACGTGACGTCGCTGACCGATCACGCCTCCTACCTCACCAACAAGATCACCTTCGTGCTCGACGCCATGCTCGGCGTGGTCAATCTCGAACAGAACAACATCATCAAGCTGTTCTCGGTGATGGCGGTGGTACTGATGCCGCCGACGCTGATCGCCTCGGTCTACGGCATGAACTTCAAGTTCATGCCCGAACTGGAGCACCCGCTCGGCTATCCGCTGGCGTTGTTCGCCATGCTGTGCGCGGCGGTGGGGCCGTATCTGTTTTTCAAATGGAAGCGGTGGCTGTAGCTATCTTTCGAGTTTCGCCAGTGCGGGCTTCAGTGGCCGTGCCGCGCGGTCGTACTCCGCCCACGCGCGGCTTTTGCCGATCAGCGCCGGGGCCGTGCGCAGCGTGAATTTCTTCGGATCGAGACCGCTGCGCACCTGCGCCCAGGTCAGCGGCATCGACACCGTGGCGCCGTCACGGGCGCGCGGCGACAGCGGTGCCACAGCCGTCGCCATCCGCTCGTTGCGCAGATAGTCGAGGAAGATTTTTCCGGCCCGCTGGCGTTTCGCCATGGTGACGAGATAGTGCGCGGGACTGTCCGCCGCCATCTGCTGGCACAGCGTCTGCGCGAAACGTTTTGCGTCAGGCCAACTGACCTGGTCTCTCGCCGTGGTCTTGAGCGGCGCGACGACATGAAGTCCCTTGCCGCCGGTAGTCTTGCAGAAGCTTTCCAGCTCGAGCGCGTCGAGGCGCTGGCGGATCTCGCGGGCGGCGGCGATGACGGCTGTGAACGCCACGTCGGGCCCGGGATCGAGGTCGAACACCAGCCGCCCCGGCACTTCGGGCTGGTTCGGCGCGCAATTCCACGGATGCAATTCGAGGCCGCCGGCCTGCGCCACGGCGATAAGACCTTCGACG
This sequence comes from Bradyrhizobiaceae bacterium, assembly GCA_020544565.1. GTDB lineage: Bacteria > Pseudomonadota > Alphaproteobacteria > Rhizobiales > Xanthobacteraceae > Afipia. The sequence continues at coordinate 2,316,316 of CP078014.1, read as the reverse complement.
CGGTCGATCTGCAGATAGGGCTTGCGGTCGCCGGCGATTTTCACCGCCGCGATCCGGTCCGACAGGCCGGCCATGGCGTGGCGCTGGAAGAACGTCGCGCCGCCGATGCCGTCGGGGGCGCGGACGATCGAGCACGGCCGGCGCTGGATATGCGGCATCAGCCGGTCGCCGACCGCCTCCATGTAGCGGGCGAGGTCGAGTTTGGTGACCGGCCGGCCGTCGCCGCCGTCGGGCCATAGCGCCTTGTCGGGATGGGAGAGCGTGACGCCCATCACGGTGGCGCCGGCGTCGTCCGCGCGCGGCCGCGGCGTCGATCGCTTGCGCGCGGGCTGCGTCGAGGCGGCCTGCGCTCGCGCCGATGCGCGCCGCATGAACGGCTTCGGCGCGCGGCCTGTGCCGGCGGCGATCTGGTCCATGGTGCGGCCCGAGGCGACGGAGCGGTCATCATCGAGAATGTCGTTGGCGCGGCCCTCGCGCGCATAGCCGTCGTGGTGCTTGATCAGCAGCCAGTTGGTGCGCTTGCCGCCGGAGCGATCGTGCTTCATGCGCACCAGCACCCATTCGCCGTGCAGCTTCTCGCCGTCGAGCGCGAATTTGAGGTCGCCGGTTTTGAGGCCGCGCTGCGGATCCTCGGCCAGCCAGTAGCCGCGATCCCATATCATCACGGTGCCGCCGCCATACTCGCCCTGGGGAATGGTGCCTTCGAAATCGCCATAGTCGAGCGGGTGATCCTCCACCTCCACCGCGAGGCGCTTGTCGTGCGGATCGAGCGAAGGTCCGCGCGTTACCGCCCATGACTTGAAGACGCCGTCGAGTTCCAGGCGCAGATCGTAATGCAGCCGCGTCGCATCGTGCTTCTGGATGACGAAGCGCTGCGCCTTCGCCGGCGCGACCGCATCGCGGCCGCTCGGCTCCGGGGTTTTGGTGAAATCCCGTTTGGTGCGGTAGGTGTCGAGACGTTTTGCGGCCACGTCCAACCTCATGATTGCATGCGCTGACGCCCAGCCAACCCGGCGGCGTGTCCCGGGTTCCATCGCCACGGCGTGGCGATGCCGTCGGTCAAACGTCCCATGCGCGTGGCGGGCTCGCAGTCGTGCTCACGAATTCATATCATGAATGATGGAACCGTGCCGTTCGCACGGATCCGATGCTTCGCCAGCCAAGGGAGAATGCCGATGCCCACCAAAGTCCTTTACAGCACCAAGGCCACCGCCACCGGCGGCCGCGACGGAAAGGCCGCCACCGCCGACGGTGCCTTCCAGGTCACGCTGTCCACGCCGAAGGAACTGGGCGGCGCGGGCGGAAGCGGCAACAATCCCGAGCAGCTGTTCGCCGCCGGCTATTCGGCCTGCTTCCTCGGTGCGATGAAGGCGGTGTCCGGTCAGGTCGGAGTCAAGGTTCCGGCGGACACCACGGTGACGGCGGAGGTCGGCATCGGTCCGCGCTCCGAGGGTGGCTTCGGTCTCGATGTCGCGCTGGCGGTGTCGCTGCCGGGGGTCGATCGCGCCGCCGCCGAGAAGCTGGTGGCCACCGCGCATCAGGTCTGTCCCTATTCCAACGCCACGCGCAACAATCTCGACGTCCGGCTCACCGTGGTCTGATCCTGCCGTCGCATTGCGTCGCGCCGGGGCGGGGCCTGAGCGCCGCCCCGGCGGCCCGCGCGGTTTGCCGTCAGACGTGCTGGCCGCCGTTGATGTGGATTTCAGCGCCGTTCACGTAGGAACTCGTTTCCGTGCACAGCACGTAGATGATCTTCGCCACCTCGTCCGGGGTGCCGAGGCGGCGCAGCGGAATCTGCTCGTGCACGATCTTGTCGGTGCCCGGCGACAGGATCGAGGTATCGATCTCGCCGGGGGCGATGGCGTTGACGCGCACGCCTTCGCGGCCGAAGTCCGACGCCATCTCCCGCGTCAGCGCCGCCAGCGCCGCCTTGGAGGTGGCGTAGGCCGCGCCCGCGAACGGATGCACCCGCGAGCCGGCGATGGAGGTGACGTTCACCACCGATCCCTTCGCCGCCTTCAGTTCCTCGATCAGTCCGCGCGCCAGCATCACCGGCGCGAAGAAGTTGACGCGGAAGACGTGGCTCCAGACATCGACGTCGGTGTCGATCGAGCCGAGCCGGCTGCCGCCCGACCCCTTGGGCGAGATCGCCGCGTTGTTCACCAGTGCATGCAGCATGCCGCCGTGCAGCCGCTCGCGGATCACGTCGATGGCCCGCGAGGTGTCGGCGTGGTCGGCGAGGTCGACCTGGATGTGATCCTCGGGGCCGGCGTCCCACGGGCATTGCTCGGGGAAGGGGTGGCGCGAGCAGGTGATCACCCGCCAGCCGGCGCTGGAAAAGCGGATCACGGTGGCGTGGCCGATGCCGCGGCTGGCACCGGTGAGGAGCAGCGTGCGCTTGGGCGCGTTGGGATCGGTGACAGCGGAGTTCGGCATGGAATGAGGTCTCGCCTTCGGCGTGAGGTCAATCTGGCGGTCGATCAGGGATAGAGCCGTGTCTTGCTCCATGGCGCGTCCGGAGCCGGGCGGCTGAACTGGATGCGGTCATGCAGGCGGAACGGGCGGTCGTGCCAGAACTCGAAGCTCTCTGGCGCGATCCGCCAGCCGTGCCAGCCGGGCGGGCGCGGCACCTCGCCGATGGCGTATTTGGCGGCATTGAGCGCGATCGCCTTTTCGAACGCCATCCGGCTTTCCAGCGGCTGCGACTGCCGGCTGGCCCAGGCGCCGATCTGCGCCTGCTTCGGTCGGGTGGCGAAATAGGCGTCGGCCTCGGCATCGCTCACCCGGCTGACAGGGCCGCGGACGCGGACCTGCCGCCGCAGGGATTTCCAGTGAAACAGCAGCGCCGCCTTGGGATTGGCGGCGAGCTCCCGGCCCTTGGCGCTGTCGAGGTGGGTGTAGAACACGAAGCCGTCGGCGTCGTAGCCCTTGAGCAGCACCATGCGCACGTCCGGCATCCCGTCCTTGTCCACGGTCGCCAGCGCCATGGCGTTGGGGTCGTTGGGTTCGGAGCGGGTGGCCTCGGTAAGCCATGCGGCAAAAAGCGCGAACGGCTCCTGCGCGGCGGTGAAATCACCGGAAATTAACTCACCTGGGGTTTTGATGGAATCAGGACTGGTCATGTCTGGAGTATCCGGTTGCGTAACCTGGCGCCGCTCAGTGCCACACCTGTCGTCGAGCGCTCCCTATATAGGGTAAGCGGAGCCCGCGGCCTATCGCCGATCGGGCGGTGGATGGCCGCGCTGGCTGTGCTGAGCGTGGCGCTGCCGGCGGGCGGCTGCAGCTACCGGCTCGGGACCATGGCCGCCAAGGAAGCCCCGCGCGACGATGCGGCGGATATTACCGGCTCGATCCAGCCGGTGGCGCGCTCCCATGACGACACCAGTCTGACCGATGCCGATCTGGCGCTGGCCCGCAATGCCGCCTCCGACGTGCTGACTCGCGGCCAGAAGGATGCCAGCCAGCCCTGGGAAAATCCCGAGACCGGCGCGCGCGGCTCGGTGACGCCGCTGGCCTCGACCTATACCAGTGAGGGCCGGGTCTGCCGGGATTTCCTCGCCAGTTACGTGCGCGGCAGCAACGAGGGCTGGCTGCAGGGCGAAGCCTGCCGGGACGGCAATGGCGACGCCTGGCAGATCCGCGCCATGAAGCCCTGGAAGCGCAGTTGACGGTCGCGCCGCACCGGCGCGCATCGCGGTTTTGGCACGGTCGTGGCCGTGACCGGTTGCAGGGACGCCACGAAAGCCCCAAATATGGCGCAAGGGCCGTCCGGCCCAAGCGAAATTCAATGCCAAATTCCAATGGAGATGTCACGAATGCGCGACCCCTATGAGGTCCTGGGGGTACAGCGGGGTGCCAGCGCTGCGGCGATCAAGAGCGCCTTCCGCAAGCTCGCCAAGAAGCACCACCCCGATGCCAACAAGGGCGATCCCAAGGCAGCCGAGCGGTTCGCCGAATTGAACGCGGCCAACGAAATCCTCGGCGACGAGGACAAGCGCAAGCAGTTCGATCGTGGCGAGATCGATGCCGAGGGCAAGCCGCGGTTCCAGGGTTTCGAGGGCGCGGGCTTTCCCGGCGGGGGCGGCGGCGCGCGCCGCGCCGGACCCGGCGGCTTCGAATATTCGTTCCGCACCGGTGGCGGGGGGCCGGGCGCGGGCGGCTTCGCCGGCGGCGCGGGCAGCGGCGGTTTCGAGGATATCCTCAAGAGCATGTTCGGCGGGGCCGGTGGCCCCGGCATGGGCGCGCGCGGCGGGGCGGGCGCGTTCGAGCAGGAGATGCCGTTCGCGGCCGATCTCGATCTCAACGTCAGCATGACCGTGACGCTGGAGGAGGCCGTCAACGGCGCGACGCGCCGGGTGCGTCTGCCCACCGGCAAGGAGCTGAACGTCAAGATTCCGGCGGGCGTCGATGCCGGTCAGCAGATCCGGCTCAAGGGTCAGGGCGAGACCGCGCCGGGCCATCGTCCCGGCGACGTGCTGATCACCGTAACCATCGCGCCGCATCCCTATTTCAAGGTGGACGGCAACGACCTGCGGCTGGACCTGCCGATCACCCTCTATGAAGCCGTGCTCGGCGCCAAGGTGCGGGTGCCGACACTGGACGGCGCGGTGCAACTGTCGATCCCGAAGAACACCTCGTCCGGCCGCACCTTCCGCCTCAAGGGCAAGGGCTTGCCGATCCGGAACGCCGGCACGCCGGGCGCGACCGGCGACCTGTTCGCCACCACGCGCATCATGCTGCCCGACGCCAACGACGCGCAGCTCGAAGCGCTGATGGAGAAGTGGCGCGACCAGCACCCGTTCAATCCGCGCAAGGATTTGGAGTAACGGCGCGGATCAAGCCTGCGGTGGCCTGAGGAATTTCATTCCAGTTCGCTTGCGAAGGCGTCGAGCAGCGCGTTGAAGCGCTCCGGCTGCTCCCATTGCGGGGCGTGGCCGGCATCGTCGATGACCTGCACCGCGCCGCGCCACAGCGTCGGCATGGTCAGCGTTTTGAAATAGTCGAGGCTGACCAGTTGCTCGTCGGCGCCGTGCAGCACCGCGAGCGGCTGCGCCAGCGTCGCCACGATCCTGACCTCGTCGCGAAACGGCTCCCCGTCGGGGTTTATGAGTTGTGCCCGGGCGCGGCCGTCGGTGCGCAGCACGTCTTCGACAAAGGCCGGCGGGATGTCCGCAAATCCCGGCTTGAACGAGGCTGCGATAAAAGCTGGAGCGTCTTGTGTGGTGACCGTTTCGGCGAAGGTGAAGCGCATCGCCGGATGGTCGAGAAAGGCGCCGGTGAGCCGGGGCGGAAATGGTAGCGGCGGGGTGCCGAAAATGCAGAAGCCCGCCGCCTTCGGCAGATCGGCCGAGGCTTCAAGCACGGCATGGCCGCCGAGACTCCAGCCGATGAACAGTCCGTGGTCGACGCCGAGCTGCCGCGCCACCTCAGTGATCATGCGCCCGTAGGGCGCGATGCCGTAATGCGCCGGGCTCGCGGCATCGGCGGACTGGCCGTGGCCGGGCAGGTCGATGGCGATCAGCCGCCGCTTGTCACCGAGCGGGCTGTTCAATTGTCGTTCGAACGCGCGCGACGAGGCAGAGTTGCCATGAATCAGCACCAGCGGAAGGCCGCTGCCGCCGGACTGATGGACGGCGATATCTCCGCTGGCGCAGCGGATGATGCTGGTGGTCATGCCGAAACGTCTCCCGTCATTCGCGACGGCAGAGGTTCGCCCAACGGAGCGGAAAACGGAAGGGCGTTTCTGCCCCGCCGCTCAGTCCTTGACCACGCGCACCGCGCCGCGCGCGGCGCTGGTGGCGAGCGCCGCATACGCCTTGAGCGCGGTGGTGACCTTGCGGGTGCGCGGCTTCTCGGGCTTCCACGCGGCCTCGCCGCGCTCCGCCATGGCCTCGCGCCGCCGCGCCAGTTCGGCATCGTCGACCGCGACATTGATGGCGCGGTTGGGGATGTCGATCTGGATGATGTCGCCTTCGTTGACGAGGCCGATGGCGCCGCCTTCCGCCGCTTCCGGCGAGATGTGGCCGATCGACAGGCCGGACGAGCCGCCGGAGAAGCGGCCGTCGGTGATCAGTGCACAGGCTTTGCCGAGGCCCTTCGATTTCAGGTAGCTGGTCGGATACAACATCTCCTGCATGCCCGGGCCGCCGCGCGGTCCCTCGTAGCGGATCAGCACCACGTCGCCCGGCTTAACCTTGTTGCCGAGGATGGCCTCGACCGCCGCGTCCTGGCTCTCGAAGATGCGGGCCGGGCCTTCGAACTTCAGGATGCTGTCGTCGACACCTGCGGTCTTCACGATGCAGCCGTCGAGGGCGATGTTGCCGAACAGCACCGCAAGCCCGCCATCCCTCGAGAAGGCATGATCGAGATTGCGGATCACGCCATTGGCGCGATCGGTGTCCAGATCCTCGAAGCGGCGGTCCTGGCTGAACGCCACCTGGCTCGGCACGCCGCCGGGCGCGGCCCTGAAGAAGGTGCGGACGCTGTCGCTCTTGGTGCGCATCACGTCGAAACGCTCCAGCGCGTCCTTCATCGTGGCGCTGTGGACGCTCGGCAGATCGTTGTGGATCAGGCCGGCGCGATCGAGCTCGCCGAGGATCGCCATGATGCCGCCGGCGCGATGCACATCCTCCAGATGCACGTCGGCGACCGAGGGCGCGACCTTGCACAGCACCGGGACGTGGCGCGACAGCCGGTCGATATCGGCCATGGTGAACGGCACCTCGCCCTCATAGGCGGCGGCGAGCAGATGCAGCACGGTGTTGGTGGAGCCGCCCATCGAGATGTCCAGCGTCATGGCATTCTCGAACGCCTTGAAGCTGGCGATGGTGCGCGGCAGAACTTTCTCGTCGTTCTGCTCGTAATAGCGCCGCGCCAGATCGACGATGAGATGGCCGGCTTCGACGAACAGGCTCTTGCGGTCGGCATGGGTGGCGAGCACCGAGCCGTTGCCGGGCAGCGCGAGGCCGAGCGCCTCGGTGAGGCAATTCATCGAATTGGCGGTGAACATGCCCGAGCACGAGCCGCAGGTCGGGCAGGCGGAGCGCTCGATTTCCTCGACCTCGGCGTCGGTCACCGTGTCGTCGGCGGCGGCGATCATGGCGTCGATCAGGTCCACGGAGTGGATCTTGCCGCGCAGGTTGACCTTGCCGGATTCCATCGGCCCGCCGGAGACGAACACCACCGGGATGTTGAGGCGCATCGCCGCCATCAGCATGCCGGGCGTGATCTTGTCGCAGTTGGAGATGCACACCATGGCATCGGCGCAATGGGCGTTGACCATGTATTCGACGCTGTCGGCGATCAGTTCACGTGACGGCAGGCTGTAGAGCATGCCGTCGTGGCCCATGGCGATGCCGTCGTCCACCGCGATGGTGTTGAACTCCTTGGCGACACCGCCGGCCTTCTCGACCTCGCGGGCGACGAGCTGGCCGAGGTCCTTGAGGTGAACATGGCCCGGCACGAACTGGGTGAAGGAATTGACGATGGCGATGATCGGCTTGCCGAAATCCTCGTTGGTCATGCCCGTGGCGCGCCACAGACCGCGGGCGCCGGCCATGTTGCGGCCATGGGTGGAGGTCCGGGAGCGATAGGCGGGCATGGTCTGTCCTTCTTGAGCAGTCGCACGGGATATAGGGATCGTCTGGCACCAGATCACGGTCTTCTAGCACCAAAGCCGCCGAGATAAAGCGCCCGCGCGCAGGGGCGCCATGCTGGCTGGCGATGATGCGGCACAGCATGGGACAGCGGGGCGGGTTCCCGCGGCCGCTGCCGCCATTTGCCGCAGCGTGGAGACGGGGCGGCTTTTGCGTTAGTCTCGGTCTTTTCGCGAACAAAGGCCCCCATTGCTCACGCTCGAACTGGCCATCGTCATGGCCCTCATCGTCATCAACGGCCTGCTCGCCATGTCGGAGCTGGCCATCGTCTCCAGCCGTCCGGCGCGGCTCGCCGGACTGGTGGAGAAGGGGGTCCGCGGCGCAGGCGCCGCGCTGGACCTCGCCTCCGATCCCGGCCGGTTCCTGTCCACGGTGCAGATCGGCATCACCCTGGTGGGCGTATTGTCCGGCGCGTTCTCGGGCGCGACGCTGGGAACGCGGCTGTCGTCGTGGCTGGTCGAACTGGGCTTGCGGCCGGGGGCGGCGGATGCGCTCGGGGTCGGCGCGGTGGTGACGCTGATCACCTATGCCTCGCTCATCGTGGGCGAACTGGTGCCGAAGCAGATCGCGCTACGCGATCCGGAGCGGGTGGCGGTCCGCGTTGCGCCCGCCATGACGGTGCTGGCGAAAATCTCCCTGCCGCTGGTGTGGATTCTCGACCGCTCCGGCCAGGCGTTGCTGTGGCTGCTCGGCCAGCGTGGCGCGGCGGAGGACCGGGTCAGCGAGGACGAGATCCGCACCCTCGTCATCGAGGCCGAGAACGCCGGCGTGCTTGAGCCCGGCGAAAAGGAGATGATCGCCGGCGTGATGCGCCTTGGCGATCTTCCGGTCGGCGCGGTGATGACGCCGCGTCACGAGGTCGACATGATCAACCTGTCGGAGCCGCCGGAGGCGATCCGGCTCGCGTTCAGGAGCAGCCCGCATTCCCGGCTGCCGGTGTTCGACGGCGAGGAAGCCCTCGGCATCCTGCAGGCCAAGGACATGCTGGGCGCCTATCTCGCCGGCGAGGAACCGGACCTGCGCCGGCTGATCCGCGATGCGCCGGTCATCCCCGAGACGGTGGACGCGCGCGACGTGGTCGCCATCCTGCGCGATTCGGCGGTGCATATGGGACTGGTTCACGACGAGTACGGCACCTTTCAGGGCGTGGTCACCAGCGCGGACATTCTGGAATCCATCGTCGGCGGCTTTCAGACCGAGGAAGGTCCGGCCGAGCCCGCCGCGGTGCGCCGCGACGACGGATCGTTCCTGATCGCGGGCTGGATGCCGGCCATCGCCTTCGCGCAGCTGCTGCATATCGCACTGCCGGCGTCGCGCCGCTACCAGACCTGCGCCGGCTATCTGCTGGAGAAGTTCGGCGCCATCCCGCGGGAGGGCGAGAGCGTCAGCGCCGACGGCTGGCGCTTCGAGGTGGTCGATCTCGACGGCCGCCGCATCGACAAGGTGCTGGCGACCAAGGCGTCCGAATAGCCGGTTTCGTCGGCGGTGCCATGCAGCGGCGACGATTGCTGCGAGCGTCTGAATCTGCGACCCAACCGGGCGGAAATCCAACCGGGACTGTCGCATCCCATGGCCAATTCGAGATGGATCGGCATCGCCTGCCTGGTGATCACCGCGGTCGGCTGGGGTCTCAACTGGCCCTTCATCAAGGTGCTGCTGCGCGAACTGCCGCCGCTGTCCGCGCGCGGGCTGGCGGGGGTGGTGGCCGCGATCCTGCTCGTCGGGGTCGCGCGCGCCCGCGGCGAGCGGCTCGGCGTGCCGCTTCACGCGGTGCCGCGCCTGCTGCTTGCGGCCTTCACCAACGTGTTCGTCTGGATGGGCTTCGCCACCGTGGCGATGCAGTGGGTCACGGTCAGCGAGGGCGCGCTGCTCGCTTTCACTATGCCGATCTGGGCCACGCTGCTGTCGTGGCCGCTGCTCGGGGTGCGGCCGACGCTGCGCGATCTCGTCGCACTGGGCCTGGGCTTTGCCGGGATCGTCACGCTGTTCGGCGGCGACGGCTTTGCGCTCGGCCCGGACAAGCTGGCCGGCGCGGCTTTGGCGCTGGCGGCGGCGATCCTGTTCGCCTTCGGCACGGTCGCCAACAGCAAGCCGATCCCGGTGCCTCCGGTGGCGCTGGTGGCCTGGCAGGTCGGGCTCGGCTGCCTCGTCATGCTCGTCTACGGCCTCATCTTCGAGAAACCGGACTTCGCCGCGGTGACGCCCCCGGTGTGGGGCGCGATGGTCTACATGACCCTGGTGCCGATGGCGGTGTGCTACCTCACCTGGTTCGAGACCCTGCGCCGGATGCCGGCCGCCACCGCCTCCACCGGCATGCTGCTGGTGCCGGTCGTCGGCGTGGTGTCGGCGGCGCTCATCATCGGCGAACCGCTCGGGCTACGGGTGGTGCTGGCGATGGTGCTGACGCTCGGCGGCGTCACCCTGGCCCTGCAGCGGAGCCGCGCGTCGTGATCGCGGTCCGGTTCCCGCGGCGGCCCGGCTTGAACGGGTCCGGCGGCTATGTCATGAGGGGCCTCTTTCATCCGGCAATCTGGACATCCTTTCATGGTTGAGAACATGGGCCTGATGCGCGGCAAGCGCGGCGTGATCCTGGGCGTGGCGAACAACCGCTCCATCGCCTACGGCATCGCGAAATCCTGTCGCGACCAGGGCGCGGAACTCGCCCTCACCTGGCAGGGCGACGCGCTGAAGAAGCGCGTGGAGCCGCTGGCGAAGGAGCTCGGCGCCATTACCCTCGGTCACTGCGACGTCACCGATCCCGCCACCATCGACGCGGTGTTCGCCGAGGTGAAGAAGCAGTGGGGCAAGATCGATTTCGTGGTCCACGCCATCGCCTTCGCCGACAAGGACCAACTCGACGGCCGCTACCTCGAGACCACGCAGGAGAACTTCACCAACTCCATGCTGATCTCGTGCTACTCGCTCACCGCCATCACCCAGCGCGCCGAGCCGCTGATGACCGAGGGAGGCTCGATCCTCACGCTGTCCTATTACGGCGCGGAGAAGTGGATGCCGCATTACAACGTGATGGGCGTCGCCAAGGCGGCGCTGGAGGCCAGCGTGCGTTATCTCGCCGCCGATCTTGGCGAGAAGAACATCCGCGTCAACGCCATTTCGGCCGGTCCGATCAAGACGCTGGCGGCGAGCGGCATCGGCGATTTCCGCTACATCCTCAAGTGGAACGAATACAACGCGCCGCTGCGCCGCAACGTCACCCAGGAGGAAGTCGGCGACAGCGCGATGTATCTGCTGTCCGATCTGTCGCGGGGCGTCACCGGCGAGGTTCATCACGTCGATGCCGGCTATCACGTCACCGGCATGAAGAACCCGCATGCGCCGGACATTTCGCTCGACGGCAAGGATTGAAAGAACCTCGTCATTGCGAGCCAACGGGTCCGCGCAAAGCGCGGCCCGATGACAGGCTCCGCGAAGCAATCCATACAGGGCTTCCACAAGGAAAGCGCTGGATTGCTTCGTCGGCTTCGCCTCCTCGCAATGACGGCCTGAATGAGACAATTCGCCGATGCCATCTCCCACCATCTACTTCATCCGTCACGGCCAGACCGAATGGAACGCCGCCGGCCGCTTTCAGGGCACGCAGGACATTCCGCTCAATGAGATCGGTCACGAACAGGCCATTCGCTCGGGCGAACTGCTCGCCGACATTCTCGCGGGCGATGGCCATCATCCCGAGCGGATGCCGTTCGTGTCGTCACCGCTGGGACGCGCGCGCCAGACCATGGAACTGGTGCGCGGCGAACTCGGCGTCGCACCCCACGGTTTTGAACTGGACGACCGGCTGCGCGAGATCGGTTACGGCCACTGGGAAGGCTCGACTTTGATCGAGATGAAGAAGTCGCATCCCGACCTGTTCGCCGAGCGCGAGCAGGACAAATGGGGCGTGTCGCCGCCCGGCGGCGAGAGCTACGCCTCGGTGATGCTGCGCATGCGCGACTGGTACGATTCGCTGCTGCAGGACACGGTGGCGGTATCGCATGGCGGCACCTGCCGCGCGCTGATGGTGGCGCTCGACGTCGAAACCGCGGTGCGCGCGGTCGATCTGTTCATCGAGCAGGGCGTGGTCTACGTGTTTCGCGACGGCAAGGTCGAGAAGCACAGTTGAGGCTCGCGCGTGCCCGCGCCGCCAGGCGCGGCATGACGGAAGGTTGATCCCGTCTCAACCGGAACCGCGCTGGCTATGGCAATCGGAACCGTTGACAGCGGCGGCCGCACCTGCTGGGCTGGGTGGATATTCAAGGGAGGCAGTCCCATGAAAATCTACGGCGACCTCGATTCCGGAAACTGTCTCAAGGTGAAATGGGTGTGCGACCGGCTGTTGCGCCGCTACACCTGGATCGACATCGACACCCTCAAGGGCGAAACCCGCACCCCGGAGTTTCTCAGGCTCAACAGCGCCGGGCAGGTGCCGGTGGTCGAGTTCGACGATGGCCGCACGCTGGCGCAGTCGAACGCCATCATCCGTTATCTCGCGCGCGGCACCGATCTCATTCCGGCCGAAGCCTTCCTTGCCGCCAAGGTGGATGAGTGGCTGTTCTGGGAACAGTACAGCCACGAGCCCTATGTCGCGGCGTGCCGGTTCCAGATGGTCTATCTCGGGCAATCGCGATCGGAGCTCGACACCGAAAAGGTCAAGCGCGGCTATTACGCGCTGGCGCGGATGGAGCAGCATCTCCACGATGCGCGCTTTCTGGTTGGCGATGCGCTGTCGCTCGCCGACGTGGCGCTATTGGCCTATACCCGTGTCGCGCCCGAGGGCGGCTTCCATCTCGACGGTTACGGCGCGGTGCGGCGCTGGATCGCCGATTGCGAGGCGGCGCTGCATCTGCCGGCTGTGGCGCCTGCTGCGGTGCACGCAACGTCCTGAGGGGGGACGTCTATGCGAACCGCAGGGTCGCGGCGCCCGCGACCACGAGGATGCTGGCGATGACCCGGCGCAGGCTGCCCGGCTCGCCGAGCAGGAACACGGAAATTCCCACCGCGAACAGCACCGATGTTTCGCGCAGCGCCGCAACGGCGGCGAGCGGAGCCTGGGTCATGGCCCACAGCGCGAAGCCGTAGGAGCCGATCGAGCACGCGCCGCCGGCGAGCGCGATGCCGCCGCGCCCGCGGACCCGTTGCAGCAGCGCCGGCGCGTCGCACCACAACAGCCATGCCAGGATCGGCGGCCCGGACAGGAAGGTCAGCCAGAGGACGTAGGACACCGCATGGCCGGACAGCCGCGCGCCGGTGCCGTCCACCAGCGTGTAGGTCGCGATCACCATGGCGTTGCCGAGCGCGATCACCGTCGCCCGGTGATCGACATGGCGATGAAGCGCGAGCATCAGGATGCTGCCGCAGATCAGGCCGATGCCGATCCATCCCGCCGAGGTCAGCGTTTCTCCGAGCAGGGGCGCGCTCACCAGTGCGACGATCAGTGGCGCGGTGCCGCGCATCAGCGGGTAGGTGTGGCCCATGTCGCCGGCGCGATAGGCCGCCGCCACCATGGCGTAATAGACCTGATGGACCACCACTGCCGCCGCGACCCACGGCCAGCTCTCCGGCGCGGGCAGGGGCACGAAGGGCAGTCCGCACGCGGCCACCAGCGCCGCGCCGCCGGCGACGAGGCCGGTTTCGCGCAGCTTGTCGTGTCCGGATTTGACGATGGCGTTCCAGCTCGCATGCAGCAGCGCTCCGAACAGGACGAGCAACATCACGTGCAGGGGCATGATCCGGAGATCTCGAAGGGGCGGCGTGCCGGGCGGAGGGGGAGTCGTCTCCCGCGGGAGGGATGTCACAAATACTTTGTTTGCAGCAGGGCGGCTATGCCTTGACCTGCATGGCCGCGTCGCGTATTTCCGGCGGCGGGACACCTCCCCCCAACGGGAGGCTCACTATCTGGAAGGATAGACCATGACTGTAGCGAAGCCCGGCTCCAAGCCGACCGTACCGCATTTTTCCTCCGGCCCCTGCGCCAAGCGCCCCGGCTGGACCCCCGCAAATCTCAAGGACGCCGCCCTCGGCCGCTCGCATCGCGCGAAGATCGGCAAGGCCAAGCTCAAACTCGCGATCGACCTGACGCGCGAGGTGCTCGAGGTCCCGGCCGATTACAGGATCGGCATCGTGCCGGCGTCCGACACCGGCGCGGTCGAGATGGCGCTGTGGTCGCTGCTCGGCCCGCGTCCCGTCACCATGATCGCCTGGGAATCCTTCGGCGACGGCTGGGTCACCGACGTCGTCAAGCAGCTCAAGCTCAAGGACGTGGTCAAGCTGACCGCGGGCTATGGCGAAATCCCGGACCTGTCGCAGGCCGACAGGAATTCCGACATCGTCTTCACCTGGAACGGCACCACCTCGGGCGTGCGCGTGCCGAACGCCGACTGGATCAAGGCCGATCGCGAGGGGTTGACCATCTGCGACGCCACCTCGGCGGCGTTCGCCCAGCCGCTCGACTGGGCAAAGCTCGATGTCGTCACCTTCTCCTGGCAGAAGGCGCTGGGCGGCGAGGGCGCGCACGGCATGCTGATCCTGTCGCCGCGCGCCGTCGCGCGGCTGGAGAGCTACACCCCGCCGTGGCCGCTGCCGAAGATCTTCCGCATGACCAAGGGCGGCAAGCTGATCGAGGGCATCTTCGTCGGCGAGACCATCAACACGCCGTCGATGCTCTGCGTCGAGGACTATCTCGACGCGCTGAACTGGGCCAAGTCGGTCGGCGGTCTGAACGCGCTGATCGCGCGCGCCGATGCCAACACGAAAGTGCTCGCCGACTGGGTGGCGAAGACCCCGTGGGTGGACTTTCTCGCGGCCGATCCGGCGATCCGCTCCAACACCTCGGTGTGCCTGAAGGTCGTCGATCCGGCGATCACCGCGCTCGCCGCCGACGCCCAGGCGGACTTCGCCAAGAAGTTGGTGGCGGCCGTCGAGAAGGAAGACGCCGGTTACGACTTCGCCCATTATCGCGACGCGCCCGCGGGCCTTCGCATCTGGTGCGGCGCGACGGTGGAGGCCAGGGACGTCGAGATCCTGACCCAATGGATCGACTGGGCCTTCGCCGAGACTAAGGCCGCGCTGGCGAAAGCAGCTTAACCACACACATCGTCGTCCCGGGCCAGCAGCCGTTCGGCTGCGCGACCCGGGACCCATCACCACCGACGGCGAGCATGGGTCCCGGCTCTGCGCGCCAAGTGGCGCTACGGCCGGGACGACGCTTCATTTTTCAAAGGATCACATCCCATGTCCAAACCGAAAGTTCTCATTTCCGACGCGCTCTCCCCCGCCGCGGTGCAGATCTTCAAGGATCGCGGCGTCGAGGTCGATTTCCAGCCCGACCTCGGCAAGGACAAGGACAAACTCGCCGAGATCATCGGCAATTATGACGGCCTCGCCATCCGCTCCGCCACCAAGGCGACAGCGAAGATTCTGGAGAAGGCCAAAAACCTCAAGGTGATCGGCCGCGCCGGCATCGGTGTCGATAACGTCGAGATACCGGCGGCGACCGCCAAGGGCGTCATCGTGATGAACACGCCGTTCGGCAATTCGATCACCACCGCCGAGCACGCCATCACCCTGATGCTGGCGCTGGCCCGCGAGATTCCCGCCGCCGACGCCTCGACCCAGGCCGGCAAGTGGGAGAAGAACCGCTTCATGGGCGTCGAGATCACCGCCAAAACGCTGGGCGTGATCGGTTGCGGCAACATCGGCGCCATCGTCGCCGACCGCGCCCTCGGCCTGAAGATGAAGGTGGTCGCGTTCGATCCGTTCCTGTCGCCGGAGCGCGCCAAGGACATCGGCGTCGAGAAGGTCGAACTGGACGACCTGCTCAAGCGCGCGGATTTCATCACGCTGCACACGCCGCTGACCGACAAGACCAGGAACATCCTGGACGCCGCGGCGCTGGCCAAGACCAAGAAGGGCGTGCGCATCATCAACTGCGCGCGCGGCGGCCTCGTCGACGAGCAGGCGCTGGCGGCGGCGCTCGATTCCGGTCACGTTGCGGGCGCGGCTTTCGACGTGTTCGTGGAAGAGCCGGCCAAGACCAACGTGCTGTTCGGCCGCTCGAACGTGATCTGCACCCCGCATCTCGGCGCCTCCACCACCGAAGCGCAGGAGAACGTCGCGCTGCAGGTCGCCGAGCAGATGTCGGACTATCTGCTCACCGGCGCGATTTCCAACGCGGTCAACTTCCCCTCGATCACCGCGGAAGAAGCGCCGAAGCTGAAGCCCTTCATCGAACTGGCCGAGAAGCTCGGCTCGTTTGCAGGCCAGCTCACCGAGACCGGCATTTCCAAGGTGACCATCACCTATGAGGGTCACGTTGCCGAGATGAAGATCAAGGCGCTGACCTCGGCGGCCTTGAGCGGCCTGCTGCGGCCGATGCTGGGCGACGTCAACGTCGTGTCCGCGCCGGTGGTGGCGAAGGAGCGCGGCATGGTGGTGGACGAGGTGGTCCGCGCCGCAGATGGCGATTACGAAAGCCTGATCACGCTTACGGTCACCACCGAGCGGCAGGAGCGGTCGGTGTCCGGCACGGTGTTCGCGGACGGCGTGCCGCGCCTCGTGGACATCAAGGGCATTCGCGTCGATGCCGAGTTTGGCAAGTCGATGATCTATGTCACCAACGAGGACAAGCCGGGCTTCATTGGCCAGTTCGCCTCGCTGCTCGGCGCCGCCGGCGTCAACATCGCGACCTTCAATCTCGGCCGCAACAAGCAAGGCGGCGACGCCATCGCGCTGGTGGAAGTGGACGGCGCGGTGCCGGCCGAAGTGCTGGCCAAGACGTTGACCCTG
This sequence comes from Bradyrhizobiaceae bacterium, assembly GCA_020544565.1. Classification (GTDB taxonomy): domain Bacteria; phylum Pseudomonadota; class Alphaproteobacteria; order Rhizobiales; family Xanthobacteraceae; genus Afipia. The sequence goes on along the minus strand of CP078014.1, from coordinate 2,299,877 downwards.
CCGCATGTCAAGCAGGCCAAAGCGCTGTCCTTTTAAAGGCGCTGTCCTTTTAAAGGCGCTGCCGTTCTGAGCGTTGCTCAGAGTTGAGCGGTGGCACTCGCAGTGTCGTCCCCGCGACAGCGGGGACCCACGCTTTTACGACATCCCGGAGATGGCGAGATCGGAAAGATCGCGCCATTCCGGATTATCCTTTTCGATGAGTTCGATTTTCCAGGCCCTGTTCCATTTCTTGAGTTGTTTTTCCCGCTGGATCGCATCTGAAGGCGTGTCGTAGCTTTCAGCATATACGAGGCGATTGATCGTATAACGCCGCGCAAACTCAGAGCCGTGGCCATTCCTGTGTTGGGATAGCCGCAGAGCAAGATTGTTTGTGATGCCGATATAGAGCGTGCCGTTGCGCCGGCTGGCGAGGATATAGACGTGATATGTCCCAGCCATTTTAACCACACAGGTTTGCTATGGTTGGGTCCCCGCTTTCGCGGGGACGACACTGTGCATGGTCAAGGATCGCTCACTGCTTCTCGATGCCGGCGTTGGCGATCAGTTTCTCCCACAGCACGAGCTGCTCCTTGAGAAAGGCCGCGAAGCTTTCGGGCGTTCCGGAAAATGCTTCCATGCCGCGGTCGGCTAGCTGTTTCTTGATATCCGGCCGCTCCACCACCTTGCGGATTTCGGCGTTCAGTTTGGTGACGATGTCCCGGGGCAGGCCGGCCGGCCCGAGATAGCCCTGCCAGGAGGTGATGTCGAAGCCCTTGACGCCGGCCTCGTCCATGGTGGGCAGTTCCGGCTGCAGCGCCGAGCGGTTCATGGTGGTGACCGCCAGCGCCTTCAACGCCTTGGCGTTGACGTGAGGCAGGCCGGTCGGCACGTCGACGAACATCATCGAAACGCGGCCCGCAATCACGTCGGTCAAGGCCGGGGGCGAGCTCTTGTAGGGCACGTGCAGAAGATCGAGGCCGGCGAGATGGGCGAAGGTCGCGCCCGACACGATGGCCGACGAACTGCCGCTGGCGTAGGAGAACTTGCCGGGGCTCTTCTTGGCCAGCGCGATCAGCTCGGCCACCGAATTCGCCGGGATTTCGGGATTGATGACCAGCATGAACGGCAGGTCGCCGGTGCGCGCGATCGGAGTGAAATCCTTGATCGGATCGTAGGTCATGTTCTTCAGCAGAAACGGATTGGCCGAATGCGTGGTGTTGGTGGTCACGAACAGCGTGTAGCCGTCCGGCGTGGCGCGGGCGACGTAGCTCGCCGCGATCGATCCGTTGGCGCCGGGCTTGTTCTCGATCACGATATTGCCGCCGAGCCCGACGGCGAGTTCTTTTGCGATCAGCCGCGTCGTGGTGTCGGTGCCGCTGCCGGCGGCGAAGGGCAGCACCAGCGTAATGGTCTTGCTCGGATAGTTGCTGGTCTGCGCCGTCGTCGGCGCCGCGCCCGTGATAGTGACGGCAAGCGCGATCGCCCCCGCCGCCCAGATCCCCTGCATTGCGTTCATTGCGTTCCTCCCCGTTTTTTTCGACGCGCGGTCACCGCAGCCGTGGCGGAGCCGTTCGTTCGCCGTCAAGACTGCTTGAAGCCGGACAAAAATGCGAGGGGGAGTTGTGCGGCACTGCGGCGCATCAAAACGCAGCGGCGGCGATGGCGGCGAGGTCAGGCCCGTGCGGAGGCGCGTCGCGAGGCGATGAAGATGCCGGCCAGCACCAGCGCGTAGCCGATCAGGTGAAACAGCTCCGGTTTCTCGCCGAGGAAGGCGATGGCCATGGCCGAGCCGAACACCGGCACCAGATGGAAGAACGGCGCGGCGCGGTTCGGCCCGATCAGCTCGATGCCGCGGTTGAAAAACAGATAGGCCAGCGTCGAGGGAAACACGACCACGAACACGATCGTCGCCATGGTGAGCGCGTCGAACACCAGCGTCTCGCCGGTGGAGATTTCCCAGCCGACCAGCGGCATCAGCATCAAGGCTCCGGCTCCGGTGGTGAAGGCCATCAGGGAGAGCGGATGCATCGGCGGCCGGCGTGGCATCAGCGATGAATACAGTCCGAACACCGACAGGGCGACGGCGAACATGACGTCGCCAGCATTGATTTCGATCGCCGTCAGCGCCGTGAGATTGCCGCGCAGGATGATGATGAGCACGCCAAGCAGCGAGATGGCGATGCCGACGGTCTGCGCCCATGTCAGGCGGATGCCGAACAGCACCAGCGACCACAGCGCCACGAACAGCGGTCCGGACGACTGGATCAGCAGCGCGTTCAGCGCCTGGGTGTGTTGCAGGCCCCAGTAGGACAGCGCGTTGTTGGCGGCGAAGCCGGTGAACGCCAGTGCCAGCAGCAGCGGCAGGTGCCGTTTGATCACGGGCCAGTCGCGCTGCAGATGCGGCCATGCGAATGGCGCCAGCAGCAGGGCGGTGCCGCCCCAGCGCACGAAGGTCAGCGCGAATGGCGGCACATGCCCGGCGACGTAGCGCCCGAGCACGATGTTGCCGGCCCAGAACAGCGACATCAGGCTCAGCAGCAGATAGGGCTGGTCGGCCATCCGGGCGATCGGGGACGGGCGCAGCGAAGGCGGATCAGCGACGGTCATGGACTTCTTGCGACGGGAAGACGCGAGTTGTGCCGATATTCGGGACGTTCACAACCGACAATCCCGGATTGCTCCATTGCGCTGCGCGCCCAGCGCCGACGGGGATTCGTCTGCCCGCGCGACCGGGGCGAACGCGAGGCGACCGGCCGGCGCGCCGTTGTGGAACGTGCTTCGCGCTATCCGGATTTTCCGGGAATATCAACGGTTTGTGCGGCATCGCCGCAGGGCGCCGATGCCGTTCGCGCTTGCGTCCCCTGCGCGCATCCGTTATCCGGTGACATGCCTCGCAAGCGACCAGCCCAAGCTGCAAGGCGCCGGACGTCCGGCGGATTTGCGGGTTGCGGGAGACTGTCTGGAAATGTCCAATGTCGTCGTTGTCGGCGCCCAGTGGGGCGACGAGGGAAAAGGCAAGATCGTCGATTGGCTGTCGGAGCAGGCCGACATCGTCGTGCGCTTTCAGGGCGGCCATAACGCCGGCCATACTCTCGTCATCAATGGCAACACCTACAAGCTGGCGTTGATGCCGTCCGGCGTGCTGCGGTCTTCCAAGCTGTCGGTGATCGGCAACGGCGTGGTGTTCGACGCCGAGGCGTTCGTCGCCGAGCTGGACAAGCTCAAGAGCCAGGGCGTGGCGATCTCGCCGGACAATCTGCGCGTGGCGGAAAACGTCACGCTGATCCTGCCGCTGCATCGCGAACTCGATGCGGTGCGCGAGAACGCCAGCAAGGCCACCGCCATCGGCACCACCCAGCGCGGCATCGGCCCGGCCTACGAGGACAAGGTCGGTCGCCGCGCCATCCGCCTGATGGACCTCGCCGATCCGCAGACGCTGCCGCACAAGATCGACCGTCTGCTGGCCCATCACAACGCGCTGCGCCGCGGCCTCGGCCTGGCGGAGATCGACGGCGCCAAGGTGATGACCGAGTTGACCGCCATCGCGCCGCGGGTGTTGCCGTTCGCGGATTCGGTGTGGAGCCTGCTCGACCTCAAGCGTCGCGAGGGCAAGCGCATCCTGTTCGAGGGTGCGCAAGGCGCGCTGCTCGACGTCGATCACGGCACCTATCCCTACGTCACCTCGTCGAACACCGTGGCGGCGCAGGCTGCCACCGGCACCGGTATGGGCCCGAGCGCGGTCGGCTATGTGCTCGGCATCTGCAAGGCTTACACCACCCGCGTCGGCCAGGGGCCGTTCCCGACCGAACTGACGGACGAGATCGGCGAGGAGATCGGTCGCCGCGGCAAGGAGTTCGGCGTCAATACCGGGCGCAAGCGTCGCTGCGGCTGGTTCGACGCCGTGCTGGTGCGCCAGACCGCGCGGACCAGCGGCATTCACGGTCTCGCCCTGACCAAGCTCGATATTCTCGACGGTTTCGATGAAATTCAGGTCTGCGTCGGCTACAAGCTGGATGGCAAGGAAATCGATTATTTCCCAGCCGGCGAAGGAGCACAGGCGCGGGTCACCCCGATCTATGAGACCATCGAAGGCTGGAAGGAGCCGACCGCGAGCGCCCGGTCATGGGCGGATTTGCCGGCTCAGGCCATCAAATATGTCCGCCGCGTGGAAGAATTGGTAGGCTGTCCCATCGCGTTGCTGTCCACAAGTCCTGAACGCGAGGATACGATCCTGGTGCAAAATCCGTTTGAGGCGTGACCCTGATCGCTTAAGTTCCTGGGGCGACCATGGTTGTTAGATCACAGGATTCCCTCGGGAATCCGGCAGACTCGACGAGGCAGACTGGACGAGGATGGCAGATTACTACCCCCTCATAGCCCGCGCCATCGCCGGACTGGACCCCAGCGCGCCCGGCGAAAGCCGGCGCGCCCTTTATGAACGTGCGCGCACGGCGCTGATTTCGCAGTTGCGCAGCGTGCAGCCGCCTTTGAGCGAGGCCGAGATCACCCGCGAGCGGCTGGCGCTGGAAGATGCGGTGCGCCGGGTCGAGGCCGACGCCGTGCGCCGCGCCGCCAGCCTGCCCGATGCGGCCCGGCCGGAATCCCGCGGACGCACCGAATCGCCGGCATCCGCGTCCCCCTCCGCCCCGGCCGCGCCCCGGCCCGCGCCGCCGCGCCGCGACGGTCCGCGCCCGGGGGACGCCCTGCGGGAAAGCGCCCGCGGCGCGCGCGCGTCCCATGATCCCTCCGCCCCGCCACCGTCACGCAGCCTGCGCGGCGACCAGCCGCAACCTCCCGCCGGCCTGCCCACCTCGATGCGCGACATTCGTCCGCAGCGCGGCGATCCGCGTCTGGACGATCCGCATCCGCCATCGGCCCATTCACCGTCCACCCATGGCATGCGCGATCTGGTGGCCGACGCCAACGATCTCGGCCGCGCCACCGCCGAGGCCGGGCGCACGGTGCGGCGCAATTACGGGCAGCAGGATTACGACCAGCCGGTCGATCCGCGCGGCGCTGCCGAGGAAGTGCCCTACAGCTACGACGAGTCCGTCGACGAGGCCGCCTACCTTCCGCCGTCCGATCTGCCGCGGACGCGCATCCCCGCGCGCGACGACAAGCCGAGACGCCGGTTCCCGCTCAAGGCCGCGATGATTGCCGGCCTGCTGCTGCTGCTCGCGGGCGGCGGCATCCTGATCTATCAGAAGGTGCTGCCTTCGGTGCGCCCGCTGCTCAAGCCGGCGGCGCAGGTGACCGATACGGCGAAGGACACCGGGGTTCGGCCCAAGATCACCGATCGCGTCGGCCAGCCCGGCTCAACCCAAGTGGCTCCGGTGGCGCAGCGCGTGGTGCTGTATGACGAGGACCCGTCCTCGCCGCAGGGCAAGCAGTTCGTCGGCTCGGTGATCTGGCGGACCGAACCGGTCAAGGTCCCGGCCGGGCAACCGCCGGATATCGCGGTGCGCGCCGACATCGAGGTTCCCGAGCGGAATTTCAAGATGTCGATGCTGATCCGCCGCAACACTGATGCCTCGCTGCCCGCGAGCCATACGGTGGAGCTGACCTTCGTGCTGCCGCCCGACTTCGGCACCACCATCGCCAACGTGCCCGGCATCCTGATGAAGTCCAACGAGCAGACCCGCGGTACGCCGCTGGCCGGCCTTGCAGTCAAGGTCACCGACGGCTTCTTCCTGGTCGGGCTGTCCAATGTCGAGGCCGACCGCGCCCGCAACCTGCAGCTTCTCAAGGAGCGGTCGTGGTTCGATATTCCGCTGGTCTACGCCAACCAGCGCCGCTCCATCATCGCTATCGAAAAGGGCGCGCCGGGCGAGCGCGCCTTCAACGAGGCTTTCACGGCGTGGGGCGAATAGCATGAAGGTCACGCTGGCGGGCTCGCGGCATTTCGGCGTGGAGACCTTCCAGATGCTGCGCGCCCACGCGATCGACGTGGCGCGCGTGGTGGTGGCCGATGGCGGCGACCGGCTCGCGGCGGCGGCGCGCGCGGCGGGTGTCGAGGTCGTGGTGCAGGCGGAGCCGAAACTGATCGTGCCCTCCGAGATCGCGCCGGGCACCGATCTCATCGTCACCGCCCATTGCCATGCCCGCGTCAGCCACGCGGCGCTGCAGGCGGCGCGCCTCGGTGGCATCGGCTATCATCCCTCGCTGCTGCCGCGCCATCGCGGCATCGCCGCCGTGGAATGGACCATCCGCGAGGGCGATCCGATCGCCGGCGGCACCATCTATCACCTCTCCGACCGGCTCGACGCCGGGGCGATCGCCGCGCAGGACTGGGTGTTCGTGAAAAAGGGCGAGACCGCGCGCGAGCTGTGGGAGCGGGCGCTGGCGCCGCTCGGGCTGCGGTTGCTGGCGCAGGTGATCGATCAGGCGAAGGCGACCGGCGCCTTGTCGTCGCGGCCGCAGGACGAGCAGTTCGCCACCAGCGCTCCGCGGCTGGATGCGATCGCAGTTCACGCTGCGCCACGGCACGCGGCGTCGGCGTCCTAGGTTTTTCCATCGTTCGAATTCCGAGCGCGACGTCGTTGGGTGGTCGCGCATTGATGCCCGCCGGCCGGCGGCCCAATTGGCCAGATATTGTTGTCGGGGAGGCCGGGCAGGATCGCCGCTGCGTCGCGATCCGGTCAGGAACGGACGCCCGGCGATCAGAGTTTAATGGATAGTGCGCTGCTGCGCATGCGGGGTGGCTGCAAAGGTCTCCGCGTTGTCACGCTGCTCGCGTTGCGCCGACATGGACGGCGCGCGACACCAGAACGCCGGCATCGGTAATGCCGCCCGCGGCATCGCGCACGATGGTTTGCGCCATCTTCGCCTTGGTTGCAGGCGTGCGGTTTTCCTCCGCAATCTCTTCCACCGCGATATCGAGAATCCTCCGCAGGGTGGAGACATACTCGGGATCGAATTTTTCCGGCGGGCGATTGATCATGCGCTTCTCCTCCGTCAGTTCGGAGCGCAATGGCCGCCTTGTCTGCAGCGGCCATCGCGCTCCTGGTGAGGCGGCGGACCGTGCCGTCGCAATGGGGCAGATGTGGGTCGATATCATGAATCGACGCCGACAAACGACGATGTGAATTTGGAAATGCTCCAGTCATATTTGTTTCATCAATGTTGCAGGCATCGTGCTGTCATTGCAGTGCACGTTGCATTCTGATCGCGCGCGATGGAACAGGTCTATATCTGGTATCGGCGTTGTCGAGGACGTCGCATCGGTGTGCCGGCTTTCGTGCATCTGCAACATCGTGGCGTGCGGTTTCGACGCAGCGCGAATTTACTCGCTGCGCTGCAGCGCGATTGTCGTGATGGCTTTCAACCAGACGTGATGTTGGAACGCACCGGTTCCGCCGCCGATCACCGATGCAATGTGTCCGCGCAGTAATTCCCACAGGGGCCGGTGCGCCGGGACAGTCAGCCTTCGAGCGCTGACTTCTAGCCCATCACTTCTAGCCCACGACTTCTCACCCATGATTTCCAGCTCATGTCTTGTGCCCATGTCTTCGCTGTATGGGCGGCCGATAAAATTGAATTGGCCCTGCTGGCGGCCGTCGTCATAGCGTCAGCCTGTCAAGACGAATCCTGAATCCACGGCGTGCGGCCCCGGTGCCGATCGTCGCGATCATGAACATGGCCATTCTCAGCAGGCCCGGGAAACTGACGAGGAGATATGTGGTGAAAAAACGCGTGCTCGCGGCGTGTGCTGCATGGACCGTGCTGCTGCTGACGCTATCGGCGGAGGGGGCGTCCGCTCAGGGCCTGATGTCCCGACCGATGAAGATCATCGTTCCGTATCCGGCTGGCGGAATCGTCGATCTGATGGCGCGCGCGGTCAGTGACAGGCTGGCCGATAAGCTCGGCGTTCCGGTCGTCGTCGAGACGAAGCCGGGCGCGAATACGGCCATCGGCACCGAAGCGGTTGCACGGGCGGAGCCCGATGGGCGCACGATTCTGATGGCGACGTCCGGGCTCGTCATCACGCCCCATTTGCAGAAAGTGACATGGGATCCGATCAAGGACTTCGCCGGCGTCGCCTATATGGGGCAGATCGCATCGGTCGCCGCCGCGCATCCATCCATTCCGGCGCGGGACATCAGTTCGTTCATTGCGGTGGCGAAGTCGAAGCCGGGGACCATCAACTACATTGCGCCCGGAACCAGTTCGTCGTTCACCCTCAGCGTGGTGCTGCTCGAGCAGATGAACGACATCCGGCTTGTGCCCGTGGCCTACCGCGGCGTTCCCCAGGCCATTTCTGATCTTCTTGAGGGGCGGGTTCATTTCGGATTCCTTCCGGCGCCGCTGGTGAGCCAGTTCATCGTCGAAGGAAAACTGAACGCTCTGGCGGTCACGGGGTCGCGGAGGTTGAAGGAACTGCCCCAGGTGCCGACGATGGCCGAGCAGGGCTACAACATCTCGCAGGTGATCTCCTGGTACACATTTGCGGTGCCGGCGAAGACCCCGAAGGCCGAGGTCGAGAAGCTCAACGCCGTGCTCAATGAGATTCTGAGCGAGCCGGCAACCAAAGCGCGGATCGAGTCCATTGGCGGCACGCCGGTTTCCGGCTGGACGCCGGCGGAGACCTCGAAGCTGTATGCCGAGGAATTCGCCCGGTGGGGCAGCGTCATCAGCAAAGCCGGCATCAAGGCCGACTGACCGATCAACACAACGCGATAGACGGAAGCGAGGGCGCGATGTCGGGGAGCGCAGACCTGATTCTTTTGAACGGCAAGATCGTTACGGTCGACAAGGATTTCAGCATTCGTCAGGCCATCGCGGTGCGTGATGGCCGCATCATCGCGGTCGGCTCGAACGACGAGATCCTGAAGCATGAGACGTCGGGAACGAAACGCGTTGAGCTAGGCGGGCGCACGGTCATTCCGGGACTGATCGACACCCATCCTCATCTCGATACATGGCGCAGCTATTTTCGCAGTCTTGCCGGCTGTTCGTCGATCGATGAGGTGCTCGATCGCGTGGCGGCGGCGGCAGCCCAGGCCGGCACGGGGCAATGGCTGCTGTTCCACCGGTTCGCCGAGCCCGATAGCAGGGCGCCGAACGTGTACAAGGAAAAGCGCTTTCCAAACCGGCATGATCTGGACCGCGTCGCACCGAACAATCCGGTCTGGCTGCGCGGCGGATATCTCACCCCGAGCATCCTCAACAGCGCCGCGCTTGAGCTTGCGGGCATCACGCGCGATACGCCGTCGCCACGCCAGCTCGTTCCCGCGCTCGATTGGCGAACCGGGGACATGGTGCCGTCTCCGGGCGGGACCATCGAAAAGGATCCCAAGACGGGCGAGCCAACCGGGGTGATCGCGGACGGCAACGACCTCGTCGCGCGCACGGTCACCAGCTACTTCTATCATCTTGTCCCGCCCCCCGGATACGACGCGTATCTGGAAAATATCGAAGCGCGTTCGTTGGAGTTCAATTCCCTCGGCATCACCTCGATCTATGAGGGCCACGGACTGGCCGAGCCCGTTGGCCGCAATACGCGCGCCTTTCTTGAGGCGCGGGCCCGCGACACCCTGACCGTCCGCACGCAGATCGCAACGAACGTGCATACGTCGGGGACGATCCCGGAGATTGTTGCCCGGCTGGACAGCCTTCCGCATGTAAGCCATCGCGGGGCCGGCGATGACATGTTGCGGTTTGTCGGCGTCAGCGTGACGCTGGATGGCGCATGCGGCTGTCTGGATTGCGTTCAGCAGAAGCTGCTGCAATGGAAGGGCAAGCGCTGGGGAGAAATCCGCAACGGCATCGCCCGCGTCCCCGAGGACAAATACCGCGCGCTGGTCTGGGAAGCGGCGCGCCGCGGCATGCGCGTCACGACCAAGGCCGATGGCGAGGCCATGATCGATCGGGTGATCAAGATCTACGGCGAGGTGGATGCGGAATTCGGAATCCGCGATACACGCTTCGTCATGATGCACAGCGCTTTCGCCCATCCGCAGCGGCATATGCCGCGGCTGAAGGAGCTCAACGTTCTGCCAACGACCTGCATTTCGTTCCTGTGGAATCACGGCATGAACATGGTGCGCGCTTATGGCGAGGACCTGATCCATCGGGCTGTGCCTTATCGCAGCTGGCTGAAGGCGGGCATTCGCGTCAGCAACGGGACCGACGCCTATCCGTGGAATCCGTTTCTCTCCCTGTGGGCCATGATCACGCGAACGGACGGCGAAACAGGTCTCCAGCTCGGTGCGGACGAGTGCGTGACCCGCGAGCAAGCCTTGCGTATCTACACGGAAAATGGCGCGCACTTGCTGCGCATGGAGGATGATCTGGGTTCGATCGAGGTCGGGAAATACGCCGATCTCGTCGTGCTGAGCGAGGACTATCTGACGGTTGCGGAGGAGAACATTCAGCACCTGAAACCGGTCCTGACCCTGGTCGGCGGACGCGCGGTATACGAGACGCCTGACCTGTCTGGCGCAGCCGATCGATGAATGGTGCGCCGGAATGGCCGGTTTGCTCTCACCCGCGAAGCGGGATCGAAGAGCGGCGAGACCGTGCTGATGGCCGCAGAATGCTGCGCTCGGACTCGATATTTCTGATCGGGCGTATGTCCTGCAGCGTGGATGCGTGGGTTCTTCAGGGGCTGGCGAACTGCGATCCAACACCGATCTGATGCGGGTCTACCTCGAAGGGTGACGTCCCCGCTGAAGCTTTGACAAAGATCTCGCGTCTTCGTGCATATATCAGCACTCGACGGCGTTGACGGCGAGGCCGCCGGTCGACGTTTCCTTGTACTTCGAGTTCATATCCCGCCCGGTGTCGCGCATCGTTCTGATGCAGTTGTCCAGCGAGACGATATGCGATCCATCGCCCCGCATGGCGAGGATGGTCGAATTGACCGCTTTCAACGCGCCGAAGCCGTTTCGTTCGATACACGGGATTTGCACAAGTCCGCCGATCGGGTCGCAGGTCATGCCCAGATGGTGCTCCAATGCGATCTCGGCGGCATTCTCGATCTGCGCATTTGTCGCGCCAAGCGCCGCTGCAAGTCCGGCCGCCGCCATGGCGGAGGCGGAGCCGACTTCGCCCTGACAGCCAACCTCGGCCCCGGAGATCGACGCCTTGTGCTTGATGATGCCGCCGATGGCCGCTGCCGCGAGCAGGAAATCCCGGATACCTTGCTGGGTGGCGCCGTTGATGTGGTCCCGATAGTAGCGGATCACCGCAGGAACAACGCCTGCGGCGCCATTGGTGGGCGCGGTGACAACGCGGCCGCCAGCCGCGTTCTCTTCGTTAACGGCCATGGCGAAGACGCTGAGCCAATCCATGACGCCCGGCGACAAGCCGGAATTGGTTGAAGGGCCGGATTGCAGGAGTTGCTGGTAGATGCCGGGCGCGCGGCGCTTGACGTTGAGCCCGCCTGGAAGAACGCCCTGTCTGACGAGGCCACGGTCGATACAGCCATCCATGACCTGCCATATCTCGTCCAGGCGCCTGTCGAGAGCTTCGTCCGGCATCGCCAGGGTCTCGTTCGCGCGTTTCATGGCGACGATCGGCAGACCTGAGGCTGCACCCATCCGCAGCATGGTATCGGCGCTGTCGAAGGGAAACGGCACCGCGGAACAGGGCTCCGCCTGCCGGGCGCCATGATCGGCGGAGAGTTCTTCCTCCGACACGATGAATCCGCCGCCGACCGAATAATAGGTGCGGCTGAGCAAGGGCGCGTTGCCGTCACCATAGGCGTGAAACATCATGCCGTTGACGTGGCCGGGGAGGGGGGCGCCGTAGTCGAAATGAATGTCGTTGGCGGGGTCGAAAAGGACGCCCGCGGCCGGTCCATCCAGCACATTGCTGCTCGCAAGCGCCTTGAGGAAGCCGTCGACACGCTCGATGTCGATGTGTTGGGCGGTGTGACCGAGCAGGCCCAGCGCAACGGCTCGGTCGGTGCCGTGTCCCCTGCCGGTGAAGGCCAATGAGCCGTGAAGTGAGACCGCGATGCGTTTCGGCATCAGTAGCAGTCGCCGGATATCGTCCGTCACGAACCGCGCTGCCGCAGCCATCGGTCCCATCGTATGGGAGCTTGAGGGCCCGATACCGATCTTGAAGATGTCGAACACACTGAGAAACATGCTCGCATCTTTCCCAAAAATCCGCGGCGATGCAATCGCCCCGGATTTATTATCATCTCCCGAAGAGGGGTGGCCGATTCCGGCTGCTGCTCAGTTCTGCGCGATCTCGAACATGGCTTCGACTTCCACCGCGCAATCCAGCGGCAACTGGGCGACGCCGACGGTCGAGCGCGCGTGGCGGCCACTATCGCCTAGTATCTGCACCATCAGGTCGGACGCGCCGTTCATCACCTGCGGTATCTGGGCATAGGTCGGCGTGGAATTGATGAAGCCGCCCAGCCGCACGCAGCGGCGGATACGATCAAGATTGCCGCCGAGAGCGATGCTGGCCTGCGCGAGCAGGTTGATCGCGCAGAGCCGGGCAGCGGCCTGTCCTGCCTCGAGCGAGACGTTATCGCCCAGCTTGCCGCGATGAGCAGCGTCGAGCTTGCCGTCCGCGCCGAGGCAGAGCTGGCCCGAAATCACCAGCAGATTTCCGGTGATGACGGAGCCGACATAGTTGGCGACCGGGGCGGCGGGATTCGGCAGGACAACGCCTGCCTGCTTCAGGTTGTTTTCGATCCGAGGCATCGATTTGTCTTTCGTAAAGTCCGGTGGGAATGACGATCAGGACAATCCGGAAATCGAGATTCCCGCGCCCTTGACCTTGTACTTCCGGTTGATGGCAATCAGGACCGAAGTCAAGGCTTCGGCTGCGGCCGAATTGGCAAGGGCGCCGCCGTCAACGCCGCGGTTGCTGACCGCATCGGCGAGCCTGATGACGTCGGCGCGCGCTGCTGCATCGTCGCTGAACACCAGCACGTCGCAATCGGCCTTGTCCCCGGCGTGCAATTTCTGCGCGCCGACATTGTGGAAGGCGCCGACGACCCTGGTGCTGGGGTCCAGCGCGCTCTGCGCCATGATCGCCGCGGAGCCGGCCTGCGGGAGCTGCACGACGAAGACCTTCGGCGGCACCAGCGGCACCACCGCCGTGACGACGATCTTGTTCTTGACCGCATCCCGGATCTCGGAAAGCGACGCTTCGTAATTGGAAAACGGCACCGCCACGATGATGATGTCGCCCTTTGCGGCGGCGGCGCTGTTGGTTGCGCCGCTGATATGGGCGAAGCCTTCGGCCTGAAGCGCAGCGGCGGACTGCTCGGCCTTTTCGCTGGCGCGCGAGCCGAGAATGACCGGATAACCGGCCTTGCTCCAGACGCGGGCAAGCCCGGACCCGAGATCACCGGTGCCGCCAATGATGGAGAGCGTAGGAAGCGAGTTCTCAGACATTCTGTACCTTCGGTGACATGCGGTGATCGTGAGCGGAGCGAGGAGACCTTATGCCTTCACGAGATGAGGCATCACTTCCTCGGCGAAAGCCTGCATCTGGTCGAGCAGTTCCGGCATGGTGTTGACGGCGAAGTAGAGACCGAGAAGATGGGTGGCTCCGGCTTCCTTCAACTTCAAGCCAAGGTCGATGATATGCTGGGCATCGCCGACCAGATTGATGTCTTCGTGCGCGATTTCGCCTTGATCCTTGAGCGTGGATTTGCTCAACGAGACAAGATGATTGTACATCTGTGACTGCTTGAACTTCGCGATCGCTTCTTCCCGGTTTTTGCCGAGATAGACGATGTATTGCGGCGCGACTTCGAGGGCGGCCGCATCGCGACCGTTCTTCGCGGCGAGATCGTGAAGAATCTTGGTGGATTCGCGCAGTTTGCTGACTTCGACGCAGGCGGGCATCCAGCCGTCGCCGGCATTTGCCGCACGCAAGATCGCGTTCTTATTGTTGCCACCGAGATAGAGCGGCAGTTGTTTCTGAAGCGGCTTCGGAAACATCTCGACGTCGCGGTACTGGTAATACTCGCCCTCGTGGGTGGCAGTGCGTTCGGTGAACAGCTGCCGCAGGGCATGAAGCCCTTCGTCCACCATGTTGCCGCGATGAGCCTTGAAGTGCGGCTGCAGCGCCTCGAACTCCTCGCGATAGGCGCCGACGCCAAGGCCGATTTCGATCCGGCCGCCGCTGAATTGATCCAGCGTCGCGATCTGCTTGGCCGTGACGACGATATCGCGACGCATGGGCAGTACGAGCATTCCGGTGCCCATGCGCAGCGTCTTTGTGGCGGCGGCGATGAAGCCGTAGGTGATCAGCGGCTCCCAGTAATTCGGCGGGGTCGTGAACTCCTCACGCACGTAGTGCTGCGTGGTCATGTGATCGTTGCCCCAGACCGAATGATACCCGAGACGCTCGGCATGAACGGCGATGTCGACGATGTCCTTCGGAGTCGAGAATGGGACCGGGTACATCAAGCCTTCCATCCCGGTGGGAAGTCCGACGCTAATCTTCATGATCGATCTCCTTGGAGCGTTGCCGCGCACATTATCTCTGTTTCAATAAATGAAACGCTTATAGAAATAAGTCAATCATCCGATGCATTTTTCGTCAAGCCGAAATCCGTCAAGGTCTCTATGATGCAATCTTATTCCTATTTTTATTAGTCAATATCAATTGACGAGAGACGATGGTCGTGACATCGTGTAATGAACTAGTGTTTCAATATTTAAAACATGTATCCGGAGGCGACGATGCTTGCTCATGTCGGGCGATTGAAACAGAGGATGGTCGAGGACGACCTCGACGGCATCGTCGCCGCGACGACGGAGAACATCCACTACCTGACGGGCATCAGCAGCGTGTCGCTGCATCTGCATCCCTATTTCGGTCAGTGCTATGCGGTCATCACCCGCGATGCTCCCGAGCGGGTCGCGCTGGTGTCGTCGACGGGCGAGATCGATCAGGTGCTCGATAGCTCCGCGCAGATTGTCGATGCGGTGAATTTCGGCACGTTCTATCGGGAACGTTATGGCGATGACGTGCTGCCGGAGCACGAGCAGCGCCTTTATCAGATGACCTACAATCCGGCCGAGCCGAATGGCGCGGCTGCGCTGGCATCGGCGATCAAGCGGGCCGGATTGGCGGGCAAGCGGGTCGGACTGGACGAGGCCGGATTGCGGATCGGTGTCGAGGATGCGCTGAAGCGCGCGCTGCCGCGGACCACGTTCGTGCCGGCGCATGCGGCGCTTGCGTGGGTTCGCCGAGTGAAGACGCAGGAGGAAATCGTTCGGATCGGACGTTCCGCGCGCATCACGGAGCAGGCCATTCAGGCGGCCGTCGCAATCGCCCGCACGGGCGTGACCGAGCACGAATTGTATCTCGAGTTCAATCGGTCCGTGGCCTCGCAGGGTGGCCGTGCGGAATTCACGATGATCAAGTTTGGCCGGAACGGTATCGGCGGTCAGGTCCTCTCAAATCGCACCGGGCTGCAGAAGGGCGACACGATCTGGTTCGATGTCGGCAGTTCCTATCTCGGTTACTGGTCGGACCTCGCCCGGACATTCAGCTTTGGCGAACCCTCGGCACGGGTCCAGACGCTGTATCGCGCCATGGTGGCCGGCGAGCAGGTCGGCATCGACAAGACCCGCCCCGGGATGACCGGGAGTGATGTCTTTCATCTGACCATGGAGGGGGTCCGCGCGCACGGCGAGCCGCGTTATCGGCGGCACCACGTCGGCCATGGCATCGGTGCGGAAGTCTACGAGCAGCCCATTCTGGCCGATGGCAACGACGTGATGATCGAGGCCGGAATGGTGATCAATATCGAGACGCCGTACTACGAATTCGGTATCGGCGCTGTTCACGTCGAGGATCCGTTCGTCGTCTCGGAGAATGGTTCCAACGTGGTGTTGACGTCGGGCTCACCACGAGAACTCGATGTTCTGTCTTGAGGATGTGGCGCGGGCCATCAGCGAATGACGGTCCGACGGTTCATCGTCGATATTTCGTCGGCGATGGTCTGTGCAAGCGAGATGATTTCGTCGAGGTCAAGTTTTTTGGTGTCCAGATAATGCATCGGAAAGCTCAACGAGAGCCCGGCAATGACGGTGCCGTCAGGACCCCTGATGGGCGTCGCGACGGCTGCAATCTCCTCGTAGACCTCGCCGCGGTTGACGGCATAGCCGAGCTTCCTGATCTCCCGGATTTGTCGCATCAACTCCTTCTCGCTGGTGATGGTGAGCGGCGTGATGCGCTCGATCGGCTTGTCCGCAAGGAGCGCCTTGATGAAGGAGTCGCTTTCGTTGGCGAGCAGCAGTTTCCCGAGCGCGGAACTGTAGAGGCTGACGCTCTGTCCCGGCTCGGTGGTGATTTTGAGAGGTCCGCGCGATTCATAGACCGCGACGTAGATCACCTCGCTCGAATGCATCACCCCGAGATAGAAATTGTAGGGGAATGCTTTCTCGTATTTGGCAAACAGCCGAAGGCTGATCTCGATCAGCGAGTTCTGCGTCGAATAGTTCGCCGCCAGCTGCACGACCTTGGGTCCCAGATGATATTTCTGGGTTTCGCGGTTCTGCTCAAGATAGCCGCGGCTGGCCAGCGTGGACACAAGCCGGTAGGTGGTCGCGGCATTGATGTCGAGCTCTCTGCCGAGCTCGCGAATACCCCAACTCTGCTTCGTCGCCGAATAGGCTTCAAGAATCTTGAGGCCGCGTATGAGCGACTGGTTTCCGGCTTCAGTGGGCGCCTTCATGGGAGGGTCAATCTTTCCTGCGGAATCTGGTGGGGCGGATTAGCGAGCGCGGGGACGAGGGTTCAGGGAAAGCAACTGCAAGCGGGGGCATGATCCAGAATGTCGATTCATCAAAAAATCGCAAATATCGATTGCTGCCCGACCACGGCGATGGGTCAGCAATCCGTTTATGACGATAGCAGCAAGTTTCCGCTTTTGCCTCCCATCGTCAATGGAAGCGCCTCGGATCGCGGTGATCGGTTCAGGGCGCCGGTCGAGGTTGTCTACAATTATGCGGATGTGGATATCTCGATCTTCGGCCAGGTTGTTTCGGGTCGCGGCATCGATCAATGGTCGTCGCTGCTGCCGCCTCTCGTGGCCGGCATGGGACTGGGCGAGGGCAATACGGCCCTGGTCGAGATGCCAAAGCTCGGCGCATGGGCGAATCTCGAGGGGCGGGTTTTTGTCAAGGACGAAAGCCGCAATCCCACCTGGAGCCATAAGGACCGGCTGAACCGGTGCACCATCAGCGCCGCCCGGTTGTCGGGAGCGTCCGGCGTGGTGGTCGCATCCTCCGGAAATCACGGCGCATCGGCGGCCGCCTATAGCGCAAGGCTCGGGTTGCCCTGCATCGTGCTGGCGAGTTCGACGGCGCCTCCTGCGATGCAGACGTTCGTCAATGCTTATGGAGCCGCCGTCGTAGCCGTGCCTGCGGCCAAGCGATGGCCATTGCTGCGGGAGGTTGTGTCGCGTCTCGGCTTTCATCCGGTGAGCAACATGACGGAAGAGAGCCACACCGGGCATGCGTTCGGCACCGAAGGCTACAAGACCATTGCGTATGAGCTCTTCATCGAGCTCGACCGCGTTGTACCGTCCGTCGTTCTGATCCCGACCGGGTACGGCGAAGTCGCCTATGGCGTCTGGAAAGGATTCGTCGAACTGAAGCTGCTGGGCCTGACGCAGGATTTGCCGCGAATTGTGGTGTGCGAGACGAGTGCCTATGGCGCCCACAAGAAGGCGATCGATGAGGGTGCTCCGGCGGCCTCGATCAAGCCCTCGGGCGCCACGGACGCGCTTTCGATCGCCGTGGAGATCGGCGGGCACCGGGCGGTTGCCGCGGCGCTTCGCAGCGGCGGGCAGGCGATCCTGGTGAGCGATAGCGAGATGATCGAGGCGCAGGCCATGCTGGCTCGCGAAGGGCTGTGGGCGGAGTTGTCCGCGGCTTCCAGCGTGGCTGCATTGCGCAAATTGCCGCGCAGCGCCGGCGACCATCGCCCGATCGTATGCATCGCGACATCGTCCGGTTTCAAGGATGTCGGCGTGGGAAGTCGTCCGCTGCCCGCTTGTGACGGCACGTGGGACCAACTCGCGACTGCAGCAAAGTCCCAGGGATTGCCCGGACTTTGAGCGTGGAGGTGAAAAGCGCCGGTCGGGGCGTTGCATTTGCTTGCTCATTCTTTGAGCCGGATGCCTTGGATCGTGCGTTGACCGCCGGGTGAGGAATGGAAAATAAATAGCACCGTTTCATCTAAAGAAACAGCGTTATTTAACTTTGAAATGGCTGAAATGTGATGTTAACGTATCAAAATCAGCAGAATATCAATGTCAGGCAAAGAGCTGAAACCAAGAGCTGAACACGTCAAAGGTGAGGAAGGGATTTGAAAATGAAACAGTTGAGTCGTCGGCCGCTGCTGTCTTTGTTGACTGCCTCCGTCATGCTGGTTGCGTCGATCGCCGCGACGCCGCTCTATGCTCAGGCCAAGCCGAATATCGTGCTGGGCGTGGTTCTTCCCCTGACCGGCGTGCTCGCGCCTTATGGCAAGCCCAATCTCGATGCGATCACGCTCGCGGTCGATGAAGTGAACAAGAGCGGCGGCATCAATGGTCGCCAGATCGAAATCGTCGCCGAAGACACGCAGGCGTCCAACACGACGGCCATCAATGCCTTGAACAAGGTCCTGCAGTCGGAGCCGGTGGCGGTTATCGGGCCGGGCCTCGGCACGCAGATTCTTGCCATGCTTCCGCTGACGGAAAAGGCGAAGGTCCCGTTGATCGCCGGCCCCAGCACGCGCAGGGTGACGCAGCAGGACGCGAAATACTTCTTCCGCGACTCGTCGCACGATGAAGGAGACAAGGCTGTCCTGGCAAAGTTCATCGCGCAGGATCTGAAAAAGAAGAAGGTCGGCATTCTTCACGTGATGGCGGAGTGGGGTTATTCGGGGCGCGACTATCTCACTCAGGAATTGAAGAAACTCGGGATCGAGCCGGTGGCGGTTGCATCCTATCAGGCGACCGACAAGGACATGACCGCGCAGATCACGGCGATGAACAGCGCCGGCGTGGACGTGATCTACACGCAGGGCTATCCGATCGATGAAGCTCTTGTCGTCAAGAAGTTCAATCAGATCGGCAACAAGGCCGACTACGTGGCCTCGGCCAGCCTCTGCAAGGCGTTTCTGCGCGGTCTCGTTACGGCAGCCGAGATGGACGGCAAATACTGTCAGGCGCCCGACGTTCTGCCGTCACACAATGACAAGCCTGCGGTCAAGGCTTTCGTCGAAAACTACAAGAAGAAGACCGGCTTCGCACCCGACATGTACATTGCCCAGGACTACGATGCCGTCGGCATGCTGGCTTCGATCATGAAGGAAAAGGGCGTGGATCGTGAGGCCATTCGCGACGGCCTCAAGAGCAAGTCGTATGACGGCATCCTCGGCAACTACAAGGCCGATGCGGAAGGCAATCTCTGGCACAGCTCTGTCATCATGAAGATCGAGGGCAACGGCGACGTCAAGGTTGTTGCACGCAAATAACGGATGCGGGCTCGGATAGTCCTCAAGGATAACGGACTCGAGATGTCACAGATTATTGCCTCGGGAATTGCGATGGGCTGCATTTATGCTCTCGTCGGCCTGGCTTTCGTCCTCATCTACAATGCCTCTGGCGGGCTTAACTTCTCGCAGGGTGAGTTCGTGATGCTTGGGGCTTTCGCCCTGTTTACGACCACGGCGCTCCATATGCCTTACTGGCTCGCCGTGCTCGTCTCGATCGCCGCGCTTGGCGGTCTGGGCTGGCTCTTTCAGCGGGTGCTGTTCTATCCGCTGAAAGATCGCTCGTTTCTCTACTTCGTCATCGTCACGATCGGTTTCTCGATCTGCGTCCGCAATCTGGCGCTGATCGTCTGGGGGCCGAACCCGCTCAAGGTTGCGCCGATGACCTCGGTGGACTCGATTTCGATCGGCGGCATCGTGCTGTCGCCGGAGAATATCGCCGTCATCGTAGTGACGGCGGTTCTTCTGCTCGCGCAATATGCATTGTTTTTTCATACCGATCTCGGCCGTAGGCTGCGCGCCACGGCGCAGAATGCGCAGACCGCGCAGCTCATGGGCATCTATCCGCGCAGGATGATCGGCATCACATTCGCGATGTCCGGCGCGATCTCCGGTTTCGCGGGCGTTCTTCTCGCGCCGATCTTCCTGATCGACACCGATATGGGCGGCGCAGTTTTGCTGAAGGCGTTTATCGCCGTCGTGATTGGCGGCTTCGGCTCCATTCCGGGCGTTGTGATCGGCGGCATCAGCATCGGGCTGATCGAGATATTGACCGCGGTCTACATCTCGTCTGTCTACAAGGACGCGATTTGCATCGCGATCCTCATCGTTTTCTTGATCGCATTCCCACGCGGATTGCTGGGCGAAGCCATCAAGGAGCGGGGGTGAGCCATGCGTAAGTTCATTCCGTTCGCGGTCGCGATCGCGCTGCTGGCTTTGCCCTTCTCGTTTCACAACGACTATCTGCTTCGCCTGATCAATGTGGGCATCATCTA
This sequence comes from Bradyrhizobiaceae bacterium, assembly GCA_020544565.1. Taxonomy (GTDB): domain Bacteria; phylum Pseudomonadota; class Alphaproteobacteria; order Rhizobiales; family Xanthobacteraceae; genus Afipia. The sequence goes on along the minus strand of CP078014.1, from coordinate 2,279,430 downwards.
TGCCATTCTCGCGGTCAGCCTCAATTTCGTTCTTGGATATGCGGGGCAGATTTCGCTGGGCCACGCCGGCTTCTTCGGCATCGGCGCCTATACCGCGGCGATCCTGAGCCATGGGGGCTCCGGCATGCTTTTCTGGCCGGGGTTCGTTCTCGCGGGCGTGATGGCAGGCATCGCCGGCATCATCATCGGCGTTCCGGCGCTGCGCCTGAAGGGGCATTATCTTGCCTTCGGCACCCTCGGCTTTGGTGAAATCATCCGGATCGTATTGTTCAACTGGCGCGAGGTGACCCACGGCGGCGACGGAATCGGAGCGATTCCCCCGCCGGTCGCGTTCGGTTTCCAGTTCGACACCGATCAGAAATACTACTACCTCTGCATCGCTGTTCTGCTGTTCGTGCTGGCTCTCGCCCGCCGCACGGAAACGTCGAAGTATGGCCGCAGCTTCGCGGCGCTTCGCGATGCCGAAATGGCGGCGGGCACGACCGGCGTCAATGTTACGCGGATGAAGATCCTTGCGTTCGTCATCAGCTCGGTGATTGCCGGCTGCGCAGGATCGCTCTATGCACATCTCGTCGGTTTCATCAGTCCCGATACCTTCACCTTTGAAGTGACGGCACAGGTTCTCAGCATGGTGTTGCTGGGCGGCATGGGGACTATGTTTGGTCCGGTGCTGGGCGCGATTTTCATCATCATGCTCCCCGAAGTGCTGCGGGTCTCCAAGGAATATTATCAGGTGATCTACGGCGCGGGCGTCGCGTTCGCGGTTCTCTTCCTGCCGGAGGGTTTCCTCGGATTGCTCAAGGGCCGCAAAGCAGTGAGAGTGCCGTCTCTCGGCGAGGGCGGGCAGGTGGATGAGTTGTCGATCAACGATCCGTCGATCGACCTGCTACGTCCGATCCGCCAGGTGAACGATACAAAGCCGGCCCAAGGCGTCATGCTGTCGATCGATCATCTGACATGCAGGTTCGGTGGCCTGATCGCGATCAACGATCTGTCGATGACCGTTCGCGCCGGAACGGTTCATGCGCTGATCGGTCCCAATGGGGCGGGCAAGTCGACCTTCATCAATCTTGTGTCGGGTGTATACACGCCCGAGCCGAACACAATGACATTCGATGGCCGAAAGCTTCAGCCGACGGCATCATGGAATCTGGCCGACCTCGGCATTGCACGCACGTTCCAGAACCTGCGCTCGTTCCATTCTCTGACGGTCATGGAAAATGTTCTCGTCGGGTGCAGAAGCCCGAAGCGCGCAGGCTGGACCTCGGTGATGCTTGGAACGCCCGCCGCGGTCGCCGAAGAAAGCGATCTGCACGAGACGGCGAAGGCCGCGCTGCGGTTTGTCGGACTCTGGAACGTTCGGGACATCCAGGTCAGCGCGTTGCCGCACGAGCAGCAGCGTCTGGTCGAAATCGCCCGCGCCCTGGCCATGCGCCCGAAGATGATTCTGCTCGATGAGCCGGCGGCAGGCATGAACCCGACGGAAGTCGAACGGCTGGTCGGCTATATTCAGAAGATGAAAGCTATCGGCATCACTGTTGTGATTGTCGAACATAACATGCCGTTCGTCATGAAGATTGCAGACGACATCACGGTTCTTAATTTCGGCAAGAAGATCGCCGATGGCGTGCCGGCTGCGATCCGCAGCAATCCGGAAGTAATCAGCGCCTATCTCGGTAAAAGGGGCGTGGCCAAGGACGTTCAAAATGTCGTTGCTTGAAGTCCGGGATGTCAGCGCGGCCTACCCCGACGGGGTCGAGGTCCTGCACAAGGTCAACATCTCCGTTCGCGAGGGGGAGATCGTCACGCTGATCGGCGCGAACGGCGCCGGCAAGACCACGACATTGCGCGCGATCATGGGGCTTGTTCGCGGCAGCGGATCGGTGAAGTTTGCAGGACAGGACATTCTGGGCCGCGAGACGCCGGATATCGCCCGGCTGGGAATCTCGATGGTCCCCGAAGGGCGAGGCGTGTTCCCCGGTCTCAGCGTCTATGACAATCTGCGGGTGGCGACCACGCCCTGGTTCGGCCGCGGCAAGTCGATGGCGGAGGATCTGGACCGCGTTTTCGGGCTGTTTCCGATTCTGGCCGAACGGCGCAAGCAGCTTGGCTGGTCGCTCTCCGGTGGCCAGCAGCAGATGCTGGCGATCGGCCGCGCGATCATGGCGCGGCCGAAGCTGATGCTACTCGACGAGCCGTCGCTCGGGCTTGCGCCGAACCTCGTGGAAGAAGTTTTCGACAAGCTTAAGAACATCAACGAGCAGGGTGTTTCGATCCTTCTGGTCGAGCAGAACGCCTTCATGGCGCTTGAATACAGCAGCCTCGCTTACGTGATTGAACGCGGCACTGTATCGCAGCAGATGACATCTGCGGCACTGTTGCAGGACGAAAGCATAAAGGCTGCATATCTGGGAGGCTGATCCGGATCGTCATGATCCGGTTCGGTGCGGGAGACGAGCATGAGTTCCACCGGTATTGGCGCAAGTGTTCCGCGGAAGGAAGACAAGCGTCATCTCCACGGCAAAAGCACCTTTGTGGGCGATCTCAGTTTCCCACGAATGCTGGACGTGGCGTTCGTGCGCAGTCCCGTGGCGCATGCCGTGATCAAGGAAGCGGAGATCGACGCCGACGATCGCGCGCATGTGTTTACGGCCGCCGATATCGAGGCTATTTCGCCGATTGTCGCCGAGGGCACCATTCCCGGCTACATCAAGACCGAATATCCCGTCATGGCCAGGAAGAAGGCCAATTTTGTCGGCCAGATCCTGGCAGCGTGCCTTGCGCCGTCGCGCGCCGAGGCTGAGGATCTTGCGGAGCGAGTATTTTTCGATTTTGACGAGCTCGACGCGATTACTGATGCCATTGCCGCCACGGCGTCGGACGCACCCGTGATCCATTCCGAATTGACCAACAATATCTTCCATCAGATGGAGCTGGGGCAGGATTTTGCAGAGGTGCGGGCCTCGGCCCCTGTCCGCGTGACACGGACATACAAGCTTGCCCGTCAGGCGATCGCCCCGCTCGAGGGGCGCGGCATTGTCGCGCTGTGGGACGAGCGCGCGAACCAGCTTGTGGTCCATTCGTCGACGCAGTCGCCGCATCTCATTCGCAACGGTCTGGCGGATTTCCTGAAGCTCGACCAGAACCGCATTCGCGTGGTCGCCCCCGACGTGGGTGGCGGGTTCGGGTACAAGGCGATCCTGCATCCGGAAGAGCTTATTCTGGGGTATCTGGCGCTGAAGCTGAAGCGGCCGGTGCGCTGGCTGGAAGATCGCCGCGAGCATCTCACCGCCGGCGCGAACTGCCGCGAGCACATCTACAACATCACCGCATATGGCGACGACCAGGGCCGCTTGCTCGGTCTTGATGCCGAGGTCATCGTAGACGCTGGGGCTTATTCGATCTGGCCGCACACCTGCGCCTTCGATGCGATCCAGGCGGCCGGGATCCTGCCCGGCCCGTATCAGGTGCAGAACTATCGTGTCGTGACGAAAACGGTTGCGACCAACAAGCCGCCGATCCAGGCTTATCGCGCGGTCGCGCGTCCCGGCGCGTGCTTTGCCACCGAACTCACGATCGACGCGCTGGCGCGGGCGGTGAAGCGGGAGGCGTATCTGGTCCGGCGCGAGAATCTGGTGCCGGTCGAGGCGATGCCGTACAAGTCCGTCACCGGCAAGCTCTACGACAGCGGCGATTATCGCCACAGCCTCGATACGGCGCTGGGCGCGATCGATCTTGCGCAACTGCGCGCAGAGCAGAAACAGCGGCTTGCCGATGGCCGGCCGCTGCTGGGCATCGGGTTTGCGACCTATACCGAGCACACCGGGGTCAGCACCTCGGTGCTGGCGGGGATGGGGACGCGCCTGATGCCGGGGCATGAACAGGCGGCGGTGCGGATCACGCCCGACGGCGGCGTCGATATCCGCACCGGGGTTCAGTCGCATGGACAGGGAATGGAAACGTCCCTGGCCCAGGTCGCATCCGATGTTCTCGGCATTCATATCGACAAGATTCAGGTGACGCACGGTGACACGGCGCTGACGCCTTATTCGACGGGCACCTATGCGTCGCGATGCATGATCATGGTCGGGGGCGCCATCGCCGACGGATGCGACCGCCTGATCGCCCGGCTGCGGGTGGCGGCGGCCCATCTGATGCAACGGACTCCCGCGGACCTGTCGTTTCGCGATGGCGCTTTTTATGCCGACTCCGCATCGATGAGCATACGGGAGATCGCTCATATTCTCTATTTCGCCCCGGCGGAGCTTCCGCCGGATATGGACTCCGCGGGTCTTGAAGTGATCGGCGGCTACCGGCCGAAGATCGATTCCGGCGCGTTCGCCTATTCCACCCACGTCGCGGTGCTCGAGATCGACCGCGACTTCGCGACGGTGAAGCTGCGTGATTACGTGGCGGTGGACGACTGCGGAATTCAGGTCAATCCGATGATCGTCGACGGTCAGATCCTTGGCGGCATCGTCCAGGGGATCGGAACGGCACTCTTCGAGGAGGTGCGGTACGACGAATCCGGTCAACCTCAGGCATCGACCTTCGCCGATTATCTGTTGCCGGGCTGCGGGGACGTGCCGAACATCCGGTTGTTCAAGACCGAGACCGCATCGCCCTTCACGCGCTTTGGAATCAAGGGCGTCGGAGAGGGTGGGGCGATTGCGCCTCCTGCTGCGATCGTGAACGCGGTCAACGATGCATTGATTCCGTTCGGTGCGGAAGTCGCGGCAGTCCCGGTCACACCCGACCGGATTCTGAGTGCGCTCGAAACCGTGGGACTGGGTCCCGGCTTCACTGCGGGAGGCGCGTCGTGAAAGCATCGAGCTTCGATTTCGTTCGACCGTCGAGCATTCAGGAGACGACGGAAATCCTCGCGCAGCACCAGGGCGATGCCCGCGTGCTTGCAGGAGGACAATCCCTGGGGCCGATGCTCAATCTTCGGTTGGTGCGGCCCTCCGCGGTCGTCGATATATCGGCGCTCGATGAATTGAAAACCGTTGAGGTGTCGCCGTCCGAAATCTCCATCGGAGCGCTGGTAACGCACGGCGCGCTCGAGTTGTCGAAGGAGGCGGGGGCGACGTTCGATCTGCTGCGCAAGGTCGCCGGCGGTATCGCTTATCGCGGCGTCCGCAATCGCGGAACCATGGGCGGAAGCGTCGCCCATGCCGATCCGGCGGCCGACTGGCTGTCGTGCCTGTTGGCGCTCGACGCCAGTGTCGGCATTGCCGGGCCGTCCGGCGCGCGGCGATTGCCGATCGGCGAGTTCCTGATCGGCAGCTTCACCGTGGCGCTCGAGCCGGGTGAGTTTCTTACGCATTTGCATATTCCCGCTTTGAGCGCGACCGCGCGTTGGGGCTACTACAAGCACAATCGCAAGGTCGGCGAATTCGCCGAGGCGATCGGATGCTTTATCGATGATCAAGCGCGCGGCATGCGCCGGATCGTGGCGGGCGCGTTGTCATCCCCGCCCGTGTTGCTGTTTGCGGCTGCGGGCGGTTGGCCGCAGCAGATGGCGATCGACGAGATCCGCGCGGCCGTCCGCGAAGCAGCGCCCGCTGTCGAAGGCGCCCAGGTTCATTTCCATGCGGCCGCGGTCATGCGTGCCCTTCAAGGCGGTGCGCGGCCATGATTGCAATCTCCCTGACCGTTAACGGCGAGACGGTGGAAACAAGCGTTGATGCGCGGATGTCGCTGGCCGACTTCCTGCGCGAACGACTGCATCTCACCGGCACGCATATCGGTTGCGAGCATGGTGTGTGCGGGGCCTGCACGGTTCATCTTGACGGGGTCTCGGCGCGATCATGCATCACATTGGCGGCGGCCTGCGATGGGCGCGATGTCAAGACGATCGAAGGATTCGAGGCTGACCCGCTGATGGATGCGATCCGCGTCGAGTTTTCCAGGGAGCACGCGCTTCAGTGCGGTTACTGCACGTCGGGCATGCTGATGACCTCGCACGATCTTGTTACGCGGTTTCCGGGGCTGGATGAGGCCGATATCCGCAGGGAGATGTCGGGAAATATCTGTCGCTGCACGGGATATCAGGGCATTGTCCGAGCCCTTCGAAATATCTATGCGGCGAACAGCAAGGTAGGGTGAGGAGAATACGCCGTGCAGCTAGAGCAATCGTTCGAGGTTCCGTATTCTCTTGAGGCCGTCTGGAAGGCGCTGGAGGATTTGCGCGCCACAGCGACGTGCATTCCCGGTGCAGAGATCACCAATGTCGAGGACAATCGCAAGGCCAGCGGAATCTTCCGCGTGCAACTCGGTCCGATCAAGGCGGCGTTCGCAGGAGAGGCTGAAGTGACCCGGGATGATGCCACTCATTCCGGCATCATCAAAGGCGCGGGGCGTGATGGCAAGAATGCCACGCGTGTGAACGCGACGGTGGACTATCGTCTGATCGCAATGGACGCCGCCAAAACCCGGATTGAACTGAAAGTGGATTACGGTATTACCGGCCCGCTTGCGCAGTTCAGCCGTGGCGGAATCGTCAAGGAAATCGCCGGCAGTATCACCAAGATGTTCGCCACAAATCTCGGCAAGATGCTGGATTCGAGCGCGGCGCCGGCTGTGACAGGCGATGCGCGTGATGCAACTGTCGCCACCACGCCTGCGGCGCAGGTCCCGGCGGCCGAGCCGCAATCGCTGAATTTTGCGTCGCTGATGCTGTCGCTGATCTGGCGACGCATTACCGGTATCTTCAAGTCCAGTCAGCAATAACGACAACACGCCAGGCCGAGGGGCGCTTATGAAATTTTCCTATTGCACGATCCCGAACCGTTCGACGAAGACGCTTGTGGATATCGCGCTGAAGTCCGAACAGGCTGGCGTCGATCTGCTGTGGATTCCGGACGAAGAGTTCTATCGCGATCCGTTCGCCGTGCTTGCTGCCATTGGCGCCAAGACAAACAAGATAAGCCTCGGGCTCGGTATCACCAATCCTTACACGCGCCATCCGGTGCAGGTTGCACGCGCAATGGCAACCGTGCAGGATTATCGCGATGAGCCTGTGATCGTTGGAATCGGCGCGGGATTGAAGCACACACGGGCGGCGCTCGCTGCGCCCGACGGCAAGTTCGTGGATGTGACGCGGGATGCGATCCTCGCGATGAAGCGGCTGTTCGCGGGAGAGAGCGTCTCTGTCGCAAACAGCGTCTTCAAGATGGAGGACGCCAAGCTCAATTTTCTGCCGCATGTGACGCCGAAATTCTATGTCGCCAGCACCCACCCGGACGCTTTCCGGATGGCGGGAGAAGTTGCAGACGGCGTGATCGTCGGTAACGTCGGCGAGCCCGAGGCGATGCGCGAGGTCATTCGCTTCGTCGATGAGGGGCTGAAAGCTTCCGGCCGCAAGCGCGAGGATGTGACCATCGTCGCCTGGAACATGGTTCTGCATGGCGACGATGTTGATCAGCTCGCCGATATCATCCGTGAGATGATCGCGCGCACCATCACGGCATCACATTCGAAGATCCGGACGCTGCTGGGTCTTGATCCGGCTCAGGTCGAGACCATTGTGGCGCGGGTCAAGGCCAAGCAGTTCCCGATAGAGCGCGAACTGGTGCCGAACGACCTGGTCGCCAAAATGGCGATCCTCGGTTCTGCCGAAGAATGCACGCGCCGCCTCGCGGCGCTGCATGAGGCCGGGGCCGACATGGTCGGTGTGCGTCCGGCCGGGGCGATTCTCAAGGCGCTGGATTACGAAGGCAATGTGTTGGGATTGCACAACGTGTTCAAGGGTGTGATGAAAAGGTAGTAAAAAGGCGATGGTTGCATCGACGACCGGTCGCGCAATCATTGGTTGAGAAAACGGGCACGATGATCAAGAGTATTACTTATACCGCGCTTCCCGGGCTGCCTTTGGTCGAGCCGGGGGACGATCTCGTCGCTATCATTGTCGAGGGTGCAAGCCGCGCGGGAATCGAGGTCGCCGCCGGTGATATCTTCGTGCTGGCCCAGAAAATCGTCTCCAAATCCGAGAATCGATACGTCGAGCTGCGCGATGTGGTTCCGTCGCCGCAGGCGCTGGAGCTGGCGAAAGTTGTCGGCAAGGATCCTCGTCACATCGAGGTGGTGTTAACGGAGTCCAGCGAGGTCGTGCGCACGCGGCAGAACGTCATGATCGTGGCCCACCGGCTGGGGTTTGTGATGGCGAATGCGGGGATCGACGAATCCAACATCGTGCATGCGGACGGGGACGGACGGGTGCTGCTGCTGCCGGAAAATCCGGACGCCAGTTGCGAAGCTCTGCGATCCGGTCTTAGTCGAGCTTTGGGCGTCGCGGTAGGCGTCGTCATGAACGACAGTTTTGGTCGCCCCTGGCGCAACGGGGTGGTGGGCGTCGCCTTGGGAAGCGCCGGCATCCCGTCGTTGCAGAACATGATCGGCTCGCCCGATCTGTTCGGGCGGCCGATGCAGGTCACCGAGGTTGCCGTCGCGGACGAATTGGCAGCGGCTGCGTCGCTGGTCATGGGGCAGGGCAGCGAGGGGCTGCCCGTCGTGCATGTTCGGGGCTTCGCCAGCGACGCGCCGGTCAATCCGGCATCGGCGCTGGTGCGCCCCAAGGAACGGGACATGTTCAGATGAGTTCGTCCAGGGTCGTCGCACTATGTGGTGGCGTGGGCGGCGCGAAGTTGGCGCACGGGCTTCAGCATGTGCTGGGGAAGCGGCTGAACGTCGTCGTCAACATGGCCGACGATTTCACGCATCTCGGCCTGCACATTTCGCCCGATCTCGACACGGTGCTGTATACGCTCGGTGGCTTGAATGATCTTCAGCGCGGTTGGGGCCGGGCTGATGAGAGCTGGAACTTCATGGAGGCGTTGGCGCAGGTCGGCGGTGAAACCTGGTTTGCGCTTGGCGATCGCGATCTCGCGCTGCATGTGGAACGAACGCGGCGACGGGCGGGCGGCGAGCGTCTGACGACGATAGCGGATGATGTCGCCAGGCGGTTTGGAATTTCTGCAAAGATTCTGCCCGTGACTGACGACGATATCCGCACCATGGTCGTCACCCCTTCCGAAGAGCTCGCATTCCAACGGTATTTCGTCGAGCGCCGTTGTGAGCCTGTCGTAAAGCAGATCCGGTTCGACGGTGCCGCCTCCGCGCGGATGACGCCGGAAGTGCGCGCTGCCCTTGGGGCCGATGATCTCCAGCTGATCGTGATCTGTCCGTCGAACCCCTATCTGAGCATCGATCCCATTCTGTCGGTGCCTGGATTACGCGACGCGTTACGCGCCGCCGGCGTTCCGATTGTTGCTGTGTCGCCGATCCTGGGTGGACAGGCGGTGAAAGGACCGACCCGGAAGATCATGGATGAGCTCGGGATACAGCCAACCACGGCCGCGATTGCCGCGCACTATCACGGGCTGATCGACGGACTGGTCGTCGACTCGGCTGATGCGGCCGAGGTGACCGGTCTCGACGTGGCGGTTCATCTGGCTCCGACGTTGATGACGGATATGGCGTCCAAGATCGAATTGGCTGAACAGGTGGTCGCTTTTGGCGAGCGCCTTTCGATGCCCGACGCGCAATCGGAAAAGTGATCGCCTGTTACGGAGATGCATTGTGATCGAGTCCGACGCATGGGTGATCGTGCCGGTGAAGTCCTTCGACGGTGCGAAGCAGCGGCTGTCCCCGTTGCTGAGCGTTGCGGAGCGGGCAAAATTGGCATGGACGATGTTGGGTGATGTGCTCGATGCGGCTCTCGGCGTGCCCGGGCTCCGCAATGTCGCGGTTGTCACCAGCGCCGATGAGGTCGCGAACTATGCCCGGCAATTGGGTGTCGTCGTCATTGACGATCATGGTGCCGCCGGCACGAACGCCGCGGTCAAGGTCGGCTTTGTGGATGTGGCGAGCCGGCGAGGGGGCGCGGTAGTTGCTTTGCCGAGCGATGTGCCGGGCATCCTTCCGGCGGATATCGTTGCGTTGTTCGCCGCGGTGAGAAAGACGGGGGTAGCGATTGCGCCGGCACTTCGCGATGGCGGCACCAATGCGCTGGCGTGCGATGTTCCTGGACGGATTGCGCCGTGCTTCGGGTCCGACAGCTTCGTACGGCATATTCAGGTCGCCAACCAGGGTGGTCTTCGTCCGGTTGTGGTGATGAATGGCCGGCTGGGGCTCGATCTCGATGAACCGCGCCATCTCGTCGAATTTCTCGAATTGTGCACGAAGACTCGGACGGATGCGTATTTACGCTCGCTGGGATTAAGCCGCCGAATGGAATGGTCCGCTCATGAGGATTGGCATGAGGTTGGCTACCTTGCGGGCGCGAGCCTGCCCCGGAGCGAGAGCGTGCCGCTTGCGACCCGCCAATGAGCCCGCTGGGGCAAAGGATTGAGACGTGAAGGTCACCGCTGATCGACAGCTTTCAGATCTGCTCCGCCGTCGTGACATTTCGTCCTGCGAGGTGATGAGCCTTGTCGATGATGTCTCGCTTGATGATCTGATGCGCCTCGCGTCGTCGTTGCGCGACGAGGCTCACGGCCACAAGATCTCCTTTTCCCGCAAGGTTTTCATTCCGCTGACGCAGTTGTGTCGCGACGTCTGTCACTACTGCACGTTTGCGCATGCGCCGCGCAAAGGGCAACGCGCCTATCTGACGGTAGATGAAGTTCTGGCGATCGCGCGGGCCGGCCATGCCGCCGGCTGCAAGGAGGCGCTGTTCACCCTCGGCGACAAGCCGGAGCTGCGCTACCGCCATGCTCAGGACGAACTGCAGGCGATGGGCTATCCGACGACGCTCGCCTATCTCGAAGACGTCGCGCGCGCTGTTTTCAAGGAAGTCGGTCTTCTTCCCCACCTCAATCCGGGGCTCATGGAGGCAGACGATCTCGCGGCGTTGCGGAAGGTCTCGATCTCGCAAGGGATCATGCTGGAGAGCGCGTCGGCGCGTTTGTGCGAGCGTGGTGGCCCGCATTTCGGTTCGCCGGACAAGGATCCTGCAGCGCGCCTGCGGACGATCGAACTCGCTGGCCAGCAGGCGGTGCCGTTCACGACGGGGATATTGATCGGCATCGGCGAGACGCGCGAGGAGCGTATCGAGTCACTGCTTGCACTGCGCGCGCTCGACGAACGCTACGGCCATATCCAGGAAATCATTGTGCAGAACTTCCGGCCGAAGCCGGATACGCGCATGGCGGATGTCGAAGCGGCGCCGCTGGAGGAACATCTGTGGACGATCGCGCTTGCGCGTCTGCTGTTCCGTCCGGACATGAACATCCAGGCGCCCCCCAATCTCAGCCCGGGCGTGTTGGACATGATTGTCGCGGCCGGGATCAACGATTGGGGCGGCGTGTCGCCGGTGACGCCTGATCACGTCAATCCTGAAGCGCCCTGGCCGCATCTGACCCGTCTGCAGGAAGCGACCGCCCAGTGCGGCAAGAAGCTGGTCGAGCGATTGGCGATCTATCCCTCCTATGCCCGGCACAGCGAGCGTTGGGCGGACAGGTCGCTGCAAACGGCGCTGCTCGGCTTTGTCGATGGCAATGGCTGGCCGCGCCTTGATGACTGGTGTCCCGGCGCTACGTCGGAGCCGCCGGTACATGACATCGCCTTGTTGCGCGCGGCTCCGCCTGCGCCCGCGATCAAGGGGAGCAATGTTGATGGCCTATTGGCCAAGGCGCAGTCAGGAAAACGGCTCGACGAAAATGAGATCGTTTCGCTGTTCGCCGCCGAGGACGGCGAGTTTACCGCGATCTGCCGTGCGGCCGACGAACTGCGCCGAGACGTCAACGGCGATACGGTCAGTTATGTCGTCACCCGGAACATCAACTACACCAACATTTGCTATTTCAAGTGCCAGTTCTGCGCCTTTTCCAAGGGAAAGCTGGCGGAGAACCTGCGCGGCAAGCCTTACGACCTGCCGCATGCGGAAATCGGCAGGCGTGTCCGCGAGGCATGGGATCGCGGCGCGACCGAAGTCTGCATGCAGGGTGGTATCCATCCATCCTATACCGGCGCGACCTATCTCGCGATCTGCCGCACGGTGAAGGACTACGCGCCGGAGATGCATATCCATGCCTTTTCGCCGCTGGAGGTGTTTCAGGGAGCCAAGACACTCGGCATTTCGGTTGGCGAATTCCTGCACGAGCTGAAACTGGCAGGTCTCGGAACGCTGCCGGGAACAGCGGCAGAGATCCTCGATGATGAAGTCCGCGCGATCCTCTGTCCCGACAAGATCAAGACGGCGGAATGGCTGGAGGTGATAACGGCTGCGCATCGCACGGGTCTGCGCAGCACCGCCACCATCATGTTTGGTCATGTCGATCGCTATGATCATTGGGCGCGGCATCTGCTGCATATTCGCGATCTGCAGGCCGAGACGGGTGGATTTACCGAGTTCGTGCCGTTGCCTTTTGTGCATATGGAAGCGCCGATCTATCTCAAGGGCCGGTCGCGCAAGGGGCCGACCTTCCGGGAGGTGGTGCTTATGCATGCCGTCGGGCGCCTGACGCTCCATACGCTGGTGCCCAATATCCAGACATCCTGGGTCAAGCTTGGTGAATCCGGCGTTCGCGCGTGTCTGCAGGCCGGCGTCAACGATCTCGGTGGCACGCTGATGGATGAGACCATCTCTCGCTCGGCCGGCGCCCAGCATGGCCATGAAATGGCGCCGCTGGAGATGGAGAGCCTTATCCGCAGCATGAATCGCACGCCGCGGCAGCGGACAACCCTTTACGGCGACGCGCACGATGACCGCTATCGTGCTTCGCTCAATGCCGCCGAATTGGCATTGACCTCAACGGGGGCAGGGACTTCCGACATCGGCATGAAAAAATCGCGAAGCCGGGATCTGACGGACGCGGTGGTGTCTTAGGACATCATCGCAGATCAGCCGCAAAGGCTGGGAAGGCTGCGTCCGCGCTACGCCAGCCACATCTCATTTTCGTGCACGAGGCGAGGCTGCCTAAGTGCAGGCTCTACGTCGGGCGACGCGCCCCTGTGAGCCCTCGCGCCACCGTGGACACCATACCCAAGAACGTGATCGTCCACGCCGCCATCGCGATATAGAGAAACGCGCGCGGCAGGCCGCCGAGAAAGCCGAACTCCATCGCACGGTCCATCTGCCAGGTGCACGCCGCGTACATTCCGAGTGGAAATACCGCGCCCCAATAAAGCGGATCGTATTCGAACGGAAAACGCATGAAGCCGTGACGCCAGATGCCGAGCAACAGCAGCATCGGAATCCACCATGTTCCGGTCGCCCAGTAGAACAATGTGAACCCTTTTAGAAACGGCAGCAGCGATTGCAGGTAGGGCGCTTGTGGCGCATTGAGAATGAGCAGCGACCCGGCCAGTGTCGAGATCGCCATTGCCCCCATGTTGATCCAGTACGGCGGCGCGAGATCACCCGGCGAGAACTGGAAAAATGCGTAGCGATAGAAGATCAGCGACATCATCCAGATGTAGAGCATGCCGCCCCACAGCCACATGGACAGCGCCATTAGGTTCAGCTCCAGCCGGAACGGCTGCCCGGTCCGAGCTGCCAGTAGCGCGCTCGATACGGAGAGGGACTGCGTGGCGACGACCGCAAGCAGCCAGCCGCCGGTGATCCCCTTGTCGAGCGTCGGCTTGTCGCGTTTGACGGTGAAGGCGGTGAAGATCGTGTAGGTGAGGCCGAGCCAGAGCACGACCGCCAGCAGCCAAAGCCCCGCACCGACGGCGACGTTCTCCCGCTGCACCATGAACTGGCTCGCCAGAATGCCGGCGCCGGCCACGGCGGTGAAATAGCCGGGTCCGCTCAGATGGCCGATCATATCGCCGAAAAACCGGCGTGGATGAAAAACCGCCCGCGCAGTGTATAAGACCCACAGGATCAGGAACTGAACGATGTTGAGATAGAACAGGGCAGAGGCGATGCGGGGATTGCCCATGAGAAACGACGCTAGCGAAACGATCCCCGTGGCCATGACCAGGCCGAAATAGGCCGGCGACATGTCTTCGAGGGCGTCGACGGCCTGCCGCAAGCCGGGCCTGTGAGGCAGGCGGTCACGGTACTCTGCTTCTCCCTCGCAAGAGGAATGGTCGGGGATGGGCGGCCGCGCTCCCGCCGGTGGACGCGTCCCGGTCATGCCGTCGCCTCCGTTGCACGACCTTTCCGGAGAATTGCCCGCGCCCCTTCCTCCATCGAACGGCCGCGTTCGGCGGCGCGCCGGCGTCGCTTCAGATCGTTTTCGGGAGTCCGGGTCGCGATGTCGGCCATGGATTGCTCCGTCGGCTTTCACGACACTAGGCGGTGATTGCACCGCAATCAATCTCGGATATTTGCCGGGCTACCGCCCGCTCTCTCCGGAATTCGAGAACGAGCGAGATGCCGGCAACGCGCGGCGGCCTTGCCGCCCGCGATTTCCTGATCGCGGAAGCATCTCGATGGCTATGAAATGATGGTGACGGACTTAGTGTTTATGACCGCTCGCAAGATCGGCCTTCAACCTTGATTTCAGGATCTTGCCCGTCGGCCCAATCGGCAATTCGTTGGTCAGAATGATTTCCTTGGGCCGCTTGTAAGCGGTGAGATTCTCTCTCGCCCACGCCTCAAGTTCCGCGATATCGAGCTGGCGACCCACTGCCGGCTGAACGTAGGCGATGATCTCCTCGTTATCCCCCGCGGCGCGGCCGACCACGGCCACCATCGCGACACCCGGCACCTGCGACAGCACGGCTTCCACCTCGATGGGATAGACATTGAACCCGCTGCGGATGATGACGTCCTTGGTCCGGCCCACCAATGACAGGTTGCCGTCCTGGTCCATCGATCCGATGTCGCCGGTGGTCATGAATCCGTCCGGGCGCCTGACATCCTCGTTGGCCGCGTCGTTCTTGTAGTAACCCAGCATGAGGTTAGGGCCTTTGACCCATATTTCGCCGGGCTCGTCGACCGCGGCGCTTTGGCCGTCCTCGCGCATGATGCGAATCTTGATACCCGGTTGCGGCACGCCGACGGTGCTGCCGGATGTCGCGCCGGCAGATCGTGTGATCGGCGCCATTTCCGTCATGCCATAGGAATTGCCGATCTCGACGCCAAACGCAGCCTCGATCTGCGATTTCAACGTCAGGTCGAGCGGCATGCCTCCGACGGCAATGAAGCGCAGGCGATCGGAACGGAGCGAGAGGCCGTTGGCCTTCGCGTATTCGAGCACCCGTGCGAAAATCGTCGGAACGCCCATCACGTAGCTGATGCGGTTCGCCTGCAGCGCGGCAACGAAATTGTCCGGGCGGAATTGCGTCACGAGTTCGGTCGTTCCGCCGGCCCAAATCGCGGTGGTCAGCATCGCGCCGAACCCGATGACGTGGCTGAGCGGCGCGATATTGTAGAACATGTCGTCGGGTGTGATCTTGCGCAGCTCCGCCATGTTGCCGCCCATATACATGATGGCCTGATGGCTGAGCATAACGCCCTTCGGCGCCCCCGTCGTTCCTGATGAAAACAGCAGGATCGCGGTCTGTCGTTCCTTTTCCGCATAGACGGGTTCGGCGCGGGCGTTCACGTCCGTCGGTGCGAAAGCAACCTTGCCGAAAACGGGATCGTCATGCGCACGGGCCTGCGCGCGCGACGCATGGTCTGCGGCGGCGGGCGAATCTCCGACCGTATAGACGACGGTACGGCAACCGCTGAAAGTGCGGCATGCATCGATTTCCCGTGGGGACATGCGTGCGTTGATGGGGCTCGCCCATGCATCGAGATCGGTTGCTGCGAAAATGAATGTTACGGCCGCGATGGAGTTCTCGTTCACGATCATGACGCGATCGCCGGGGACAACACCTGCGGCTTTCAACAACTCCTTGGCGCGGCCAATCGCTTGCCATAGCTCGGCATAGGTGAGGGTCTTGTCGCCCGAAATCAGCGCACGCCTGTCGGGTGCGACCATCGCCTGTCGTTGGACCAGTCCCGCCAGCCGTGGCGGCATGGATGCCAGCAGTTTCTCGGCGCTGCCGCCGTCAAATACGTTCTGCGCGGAACGGCTCATTGGACTCGTCTTGCTGAATGGATTGCGCGAATGCACCGCAGGCGCACGGCTCACGTGCCTTCCGTTGCAACATGGGTTCGGTTTTCCCAGAAGACCACCTTGCGGTGCAGGTATTGTAGAATCTGGTTCCCGATCACGCCGATGGCGGCGAGCACGATCACCACCGCAAACATGGTGGCGACGTCCATGGTCATGGATGAAGCCTGCAGCAGGTTTCCAAGGCCGGCCTTCGAGGCGATGAATTCACCGACCACCGCGCCGATCAGCGCCATGGCGACGCTGATCTGCAAACCCGCGAAAATGGAAGAGGCAGACGCGGGGAGCTTGACGTTGAGCAGGATATTCCATCGCGAAGCGCTGAATGCGCGATACAGGTTCACGATATCCGGATTGACGGATCGGATGCCGACCAGGGTGTTGATAAACACCGGAAAGAAGCAGATCAGCGCGACCAGAACGATCTTGGAGGATATGCCGAATCCGAACCAGACAATGATGAGGGGAGCGAGTGCGACCTTCGGCATAGATTGGAGCGCGACGATATAGGGCATCAGGGCTCGCTCGATGATCGGAACCTCGGCGAGAAATGCGCCGATAACGATGGCGAGAACGCAGCCGAGCACATAGCCGACGACCACCGCGTGGAGCGTGGCGGCGATGTGCGGATAGAAGGTTCCGTGGACCAGTCCGTCGACGAGGGCCCCGCCGACGGCAAGCGGGGCAGGAACGAGATAGGCCGGGACCTTGAAGACGCGGACCGACAGATCCCACACCAGAAGCGTTGCGATGAAGAAAGCCACGGAGAGGCCGATTTCAATCCAGCGAAATCTTGTCATGCCGGCCCCGTCGATCGCAGATTGCTTGACTTGAACAGTGCCCTGAGGTGCGTCGCGTATTCACCAAATGCGGATTGCCCCATGGTCTCGACATTGCGCGCGCGGGGCAGGTCGATCTTGATGTCGTCGATAACGCGGCCTGGGCGCGGCGAGAGGGTGAGGACGCGATCCGAAAGATAGACAGCCTCGGGGATCGAATGTGTGATGAACAGGACCAACTTTCCGGTTGTCATCCAGATCTGCTGCAGTTCGTCCATCATGAATTCGCGCGACATCGCATCGAGTGCAGCGAACGGCTCGTCCATCAACAGCATCGCGGGGTCATGAATAAGGCCGCGCGCGATGCCGACGCGCTGCTGCATGCCGCCGGACAATTCGTATGGATAGTGACTCACAAAGTCGCCCAGGCCGACGAGGCGCAACAGATCGTGCGCGCGATCCTTGTACTCGGCGACCGGCAGCCTCATGGCCCGGATGGGAACGAGAACGTTCTCCAGAACGGTTTTCCAGGGCAGCAGCGTCGGCTGCTGGAAGACGATTCCAATGTCCGGCCGCGGCCCCTTGACCTCGACATTGGCCAGGACAACATTGCCGGATGTCGGACGCAGCAACCCGGAAACGATTTTCAGCAGAGTCGATTTGCCGCAACCCGACGGCCCCAGAATGGAAACGAATTCCCCCTTCCGGATTGAGAACGAGAGATCGCGAATGGCGGTGATCGGACCACGCGTTGAATGATAAACCAGATTCATCTGGTTGATCGAGAGCACCGGATTCAGTGCTGCGCCGGGTCCGCGACTGGTTTGATCGGGGTTCAGCATATCTGACGCGACCTTGAGCCTCTCACGCAGTGTCCGCGACTTCCTGGCCACGGATCGTTATTTTTATCAATGCGGAGCGATGCCTGCCGCAAGCTTGTCCTGCCGCATGACGGGACGCAAGTCATTTTGCACAATTCGCACGATCGTGCAAATAATTTCAGAAGGGTAGGTTTATTGAGCGGCAAAACTGATACATTGTCGCACAATGCAATAGCCGCCGATCAAAGACGGTTCGTGAACTGGATATTTCGAACATGAGAACAAAATCAAAGACCCTTGCTGGCAAGCGGCCGGGTCGAGTTCAAAGACGCAAGGACTTGCTTGGCACCGTTTACGAGGTCATTTCGGAGTTCGGAATTGATGGCGCGAGTATGCGGCAGATTGCGGAACGGGCGGAAGTCAGTACCGGCACGATCAACTATCATTTTGGCAATAAGCAGAAGCTGATCATGGCGGCGCTCCAGGCCGCTTACGAGACGCCTTCCGAGGAAGAGCCGAGTTCATCGCCGCTGGCGCAACTCAAGGTCTTTGCTTTCAGTCACATTTTCAGGTCGTCGAACGACCGGTTCTGGCGGTTCTGGATCAACTATGCGGCCGCCGGCACGAGAAGCGCCGAACTGCGCAAGCATCAAAATCGTCGGTTCGAAAAACAGCTTGGGTTCTGGCGGAAGCTGATCGAGAACGCGATCAGGGCCGGCGAATTGCCGGCCGATCTCAAGGCCGACCACGCTTCCGAGCATCTTCTGATTTTCGTCCATGGCCTTGTGATGCGGCAGATATTGCGTCCGGATACGGAAAGCCGCGCGCATTGCGAGAAGCTGCTCGAAGAATACTTCGAAGCGATGGAGGGGCTTAAGCCGAGATCAGACGGCTTGGCCGGATACGTATCCGTTCGAGAGTTGTCCGAGATCAACTGATGTCCTGATCGCAATAATAGAGGCGCCGGCTCCGAAAGAGCCGGCTTTTTTTGCCTTTCAATTATTTGCACGATCGTGCGAATTATGGTATCGGGTTGTGATCTGCATGAAGCAAGATCAAAAGAAAGACCGTTCGCCATGTCCGTCGTCCTTGTTGAAAGACCCTCACCCCACATCGCCATTGTGCGTTTCAATCGTCCGGACGTGCGCAATGCGCTCAACACGGAAGTGCGCCGGCTTCTTCACATGCACTTCGCCAAATTGACGGAAGATGAGGAAGTGCGCTGTGTTGTGCTGACGGGAAACGAGCAGGCTTTCGCGGCGGGTGCGGATATCCAGGAGCAGGCCGGCCGTGATGTTGTCGGCGCGATCGAGGCTTATACGACCCGCGCCGTCATGGATTTCCCGAAGCCGGTTATTGCGGCGGTCAACGGTTTTGCGCTGGGCGGGGGGTGTGAGTTCGCGATGCAATGCGACATCATCATCGCCAACGACAAAGCCAAGTTTGGCCAGCCCGAAATCAAGCTCGGCCTGATCCCCGGTGCCGGCGGCACGCAGCGTCTGCCGAGGACGGTGGGAAAATACAACGCGATGTATCTGTTGCTGACAGGCGCATTCATCAGCGCAAACGATGCTCATCGCATGGGCCTCGTCAGCGAGGTCGTTTCTGGCAATTGCGAGCCGCGCGCGCTTGAGATCGCGGCGCAGATCGCAACGCTCGCGCCTTTGGCGGCTCAGCAGATCAAGGAAGTGGTGAACGCGGGTCTTGATACCTCGCTTGATGCCGGATTGAAGCTGGAACGGCGAGGCTATCAGTTGATGTTTGGCACGGCGGACATGCGGGAAGGTGTCAAGGCGTTTTCCGAAAAACGAGCCGCCGTCTTTGCGGGCAAATAGTAGGTCGAGGAGCACCGAGGAAAATCAATGATAAATCGCGATATTGCAATCATCGGCTATGCCGAGACAAAGATCGAGTTTCGATCGGGGCGCAGCGTTTACGATCTGGCCGGCGAAGCCATGGCCGGCGCGCTCGCGCATGCGGGAATTGAAAAATCCGAGATCGACGGCATGGCGGTGTCGTCGAGCTTTGCAGATGCGGGCAATCCGTTTTACGGGCCGATCCTGTCCGCTTATCTCGGGCTTGAACTGGACTGGTGTCAGGTCACGGATCTGGGCGGTGCATCTGCGTCCGGAAACATCGCGCGCGCGGCCGCGGCCATCAAGGCCGGGTTGTGCGAAACGGTGGTCGTCATCGCCTCTGATCCGCAATCCACCGCGAACAAGCAGGCCATCGGCGCGTTCCGCGGTGAATTTCAGTACCCGATGGGCATTATGGGCCCTCCGGGATATTTTGCGTTGATCAGCCAGCGCTACGATCATCAGTATGGGCTGGATTCCAAGGCGCTTGGCAAACTCGCGGTCACGCAGCGCAATCATGCGCTGATGAACGACCTTGCCTGTGACAAGCTGCGCAAGCCCATTACGGTCGAGGACTATCTCGCATCGCCGATGATTTCCGATCCGATCCGCATGCTGGACTGTGTCATGGTGTGCGATGGCGCCAGTGCGTTCATCGTCACCACCACGGAGCGCGCCAAGAAAATGGGCGCGAAGAAGATGGTTCACCCGATCGGATATGGCGAGCGGGTCAACTACCTTGAAACCAACCCGACGCCCGATATTACCGAGGGCGGTCACCGCGCCGCGGGCAAGCGCGCATTCGAGCGTGCAGGCATGAAGCCGTCCGATATCAAGATGTTCCAGCCTTACGACGATTTTCTCATTGCTATCGTCATGCAGCTCGAACATCTCGGCTTCTGCGAAACCGGGCGCGGCTGCCAGTTCGTCAACGAGCACGATATGAGCTATCGCGGCGATCTTCCGTTGAATACCGGTGGCGGCCAGATCTCGGCGGGCCAAGCGGGGCTTGCGGGCGGCGCGCACAATCTGTCCGAAGCGCTGCGTCAGTTGTTCGGTGAAGCCGGCGCGCGCCAGGTGAAGGATCATTCGAATGCCATCGTCACCGGCATCGGCTGGATCCCGTATGGACGCAATTGGGGCTCAAGCACCGCATTGATTTTGGAGGCCGCATAATGTCGATCGAATCCGATCCTCTCGCAGGACAACGTCCCGCACCGATCCAGTTGAACTTCAGCAAGCCGTTCTGGGATGGCGCCAACGACAAGAAACTGATGCTTCAATACTGCCCGAAGGCAGGCAAGTATCAGTTCTATCCGCGGCCTGTCAGCGTCTATACCGGTTCGCGCGATCTCGAATGGCGGGAGGCGAGCGGCAGGGGGCGGATCTATTCGTTCTCGCTGTCCTACAAGGCGCCTCCGCCGTTCAAGGATGTGAAGCCTTACGTCGTCGCGACGGTTGAGCTTGAGGAGGGCGTGCGCATTCTGACCAACATCATCAACTGCGATCCGAAAACGCTCAAGATCGACATGCCGGTTCGTCTGACGTGGGTGCTGGCCGGCTCCTCGAACTATCCGGTGTTCGAGCCGGCCTAAGGCTGTCTCATCAATACTGGCGCTTCTGCCTGCTCGAAAGAAAAGCCGCCGACAGTTTGTCGGCGGCTTGTTTGTGAGGGTTCCTGACCTGATACGGCTACTTGGTCGCAGCCTTGGCTCGCCTGATCACGTCCGCGCGATCGAATTTGTTGAAGTCGGCCACAAAGCGGTTCGTATAAAGCTTGTCCATCGGCAGGTCGGTGACTTTGATCACGCCACCGAGCTTGAGGGAGTTGATGACCCTTTTCCACTGGGCATCGGTGAAGCTGCCCAGCAGCGGCTTTTCACCCGGCTCGAAGTACATCAGTTTCTTCATGCGCGCCGACAGGATCTTCATCTCTCTTGCCATGGCCTCATTCTCGGGGCCCTGCGGCTTTTGTGCCGGGTAGGCCCGCCAGAACGACCGGATGCATTCCTCCAGATTGGCGTCGCAGGCGACGATGGTCTTCGCGATGGCGCGGCCAAAACGAGCAATGAATTCCGGGTTGTTCTTTATCAGATCGTCGGTAACGGCGAATCCATGACTTGGATTGCCCTGGAATTCGGAAGGAAGCTCGAGTTCGCGCAGTTTGAAACCGGTGGCTTCAAGAGTTGCGTGCATCGTGTCCCACAGGTTCAGGGCGTCTATCTGTCCGGTGGTCATCGCCCGGAACGCCGGACCGCCGGTGCCGACAGTGAGGAACGTGAACTGGTTGGGCTGGATGCCGACAGCGCCGAGCGCTGCCTTGGTGACGGGAACGTTGCCGAAGGTCGGGCCGGCGATACCGATCGTCTTGTCCTTCAGGTCGGCGAGTTTCTTGATCGGGCTGGACTCGGGAACGACGATTTCCCAGATCGATTGCCGCGTATAGTTGAAAACGAATTTCAGCGGGATCGGCGTGGCGCCGGGCTGCAGCGCATTGACCACGGTTTCTACGCCGACATAGCCGGTGTGGAATCCGCCCGAGAGGATCTGCTGAATGACAGGGTAGGTGCCCTGCATGGAGACGATTTCGTAGTCGAGGTTCTCGTCCTTGAAGAGGCCAAGCTCCTTGCCGAATGTCAGGTGCGCCATATTGGAGGCGAAGCCGGCGGGCCAGCCGATCTTGACGACTTCAAGCGGCTGAGCGAACGCGGCTGAGGCAAGCATGCTGCCTGCAACCGCTGCCGCGAGTGTCAGCAGAGATGATTTGCGCCGATTGATGCGATGTGACAATTCCTTCCTCCCCATCACAATTGCTTTATTTGCACGATCGTGCGATTGAGAGGCGAACAAGTCAAGTAACTTCCGGCGCGATGGGGCTCGCGGCGCATCATATTTTGCATCGCAGAGAGAGCCGCGGGCGCCGATGATCAGACCTGAATTGATGAGCTCAACGGCCCATCGATTGAGCTTGTAGAAACGCAAACGGGGGATTCACGTGACCAAAGTTCAGCTCTTTATCGATGGTGAGTGGTGCGACAGCCTGTCCGGACGCACGATCGCGGTCGTTAATCCGGCGACCGAGGAAAAGATCGGGGAGGTCGCTCACGCTCAACGCGAAGATCTTGAACGTGCAGTGAATGCCGCAGCGAACGGTTTCCGGACCTGGCGCAGGATGTCGCCGCTCGATCGTTCCGTGATTCTCCGCAAGGCCGGTGAGTTGTTGCGTCAACGCGCCGATTCAATCGCGACGACGATGACCCTCGAACAGGGCAAGCCTGTTGCCGAGGCCAAGATCGAGATTCTCGGATGCGCCGATTTCCTTGACTGGTTCGCCGAAGAGGGCCGTCGCACGTATGGACGCATCATTCCGGCGCGTGGCGAAGGTATCTACAATCTCGTGATGAAAGAACCGGTCGGTCCGGTCGCGGCGTTCACGCCGTGGAACTTCCCCATGAGTCAGGCAGTGCGCAAGCTTGGCGCGGCGCTGGCCGCCGGTTGCTCGATGGTGATCAAGCCGCCGGAAGAAACCCCGGCGTCTCCGGCGGAGTTGATCCGTGTATTGACCGATGCCGGTCTGCCGAAGGGCGTCGTCAATCTGGTTTACGGTGTGCCGTCGGAGATTTCGGAATACCTGATCTCGCATCCTGTGATCCGCAAGGTCTCCTTCACCGGATCCACTCCGGTCGGCAAGCAGCTTGCCTCGCTCGCCGGCGCGCACATGAAGCGCATCACCATGGAACTCGGCGGACATGCGCCGGCGATCGTGTTCAACGATGCTGACGTGAAGTTCGCTGCCAGCGTGCTTGCGGGCAGCAAATATCGCAATGCCGGTCAGGTCTGCATCGCGCCCACGCGCTTTCTGATTCAGGATGGCGTCTACGATCAGTTCGTCGATGAATTCATGGCGAGAACGAAGGCTCTCAAGATGGGGAGCGGCCTTGATGAAGGGGTCACCATCGGGCCGCTGGCCAACGATCGACGCCAGACAGCGATCGGCGCTCTTGTCGATGACGCGCTCAAAAATGGCGCCAAGGCGCTGACCGGCGGCAAGCGCAGCCAGAACAAGGGTTACTTTTTCGAGCCGACTGTGCTTGTCGACGTGCCGAAGTCCGCGCGCGCCATGAACGAAGAGCCGTTCGGCCCCGTCGCCCTGATGAGCCGCTTCAAGGAGTTCGACGAGGTCATGACGGAAGCCAACCGGCTTCCATACGGCCTTGCGTCCTATGCCTATACGCGCTCGGTCAAGACTTCCACCGCCCTCGCGGCCGGGATTGAAAGCGGGATGCTGTCAATCAATCATTACGGATTGGCGCTGCCTGAGTTGCCGTTCGGCGGCGTCAAGGACTCAGGCTACGGCTCCGAAGGCGGACTTGAAGCGGTGGAGGCCTATCTCGCCACCAAGTTCGTGTCGCAAGGCAGTCCGGCATCGTGATCGCCATTCCACAATGACGATGCCCCTGACAGTATGATGCGCGTTCGAAAGGTGCGGCCAGTTCAGAGAGATTGAGGCTCTCGAATTGGACGTGCGCGCGCGTCGAGCTGTCTCGTGCTGAAAATCCAGGCCTGGAAGCGAGAGATACGCGTCACGCTTCCTCATGATTCTGCCGCTCATATTCAAACGTTGCGCCACGAGGCCAGCTGCCTGCCGCTCGCCGCGGCGGGTATGAGCGATGTTGTTCGCTGGCGCGACCGGCTCTGCCTTGTTTCCAGCGATTTCGGCGATCCGTCATGAGACTGCAGCGCAGCAAATTGCTGCGCGCGTGATACGGCGCGCGTATCACGCCTTATGAAACGGATTATTGCGATCCTTCCCAGTTTGGAATGAATAAAAAAACTGCCGATGCCCATTTCCGCAAGGCTGCCAAGCTGGCTGCGGACATGGGCTTCCAGAACCTTCTGCATCAGCGCCGCCTCCACCATGATGCCCTGACCCAGTTCGCCGGACAGCTCCGCCGCCATCAACGCTGCCGCCCGTGCCGGCCACGTCACCCAGGCATCGCGTTCCTCGCGCGCCAGCCGGAACACCAGCATCTCGGTGCGTGCCCGATCGATCAGCTCACCCCTCAAGATCTGCAGCTTCAACCGCCGCTCCTGCGCCTTCAGCACTTCGTTGGCGGTCTTGGCCTGCAGGTAGGTCGTGCCGCTACCAGCGGCCGGTGCCGCCAAACCCTGTTCGCGCAGCGTGTCGCCAACGGCGGTTACAGCTTCCTCAGACACCGGCTTGAGCTTTGGCTGGGACGGCGTCCTGATCTTCGACAGATCGGTCGTTTCCGCACGACGCCGATTTGAAGCCGTCGCATCGATGCTGCCATCCGGATAGAGAATCAGCCGGCCGGCCGTCTTCGCCTTCTGGATGGCGCCGCGCGACAGTCCGGCATGGGCGGCGTACTGGCGCTCGCTCATGCCCTGCACGACAGTATTCCTCTCAAGCCCGTGGGCGATTAGCCCATACATCGCCGCGATAGCTCATCCCTGCTCGCATGCGAGATCGATCATCCGCGGCGACGCTCCCGAAAATAGCAACAAAATGATCGTCTAATTCAGTTGATGATCACCGCGATCGGAGCATGACTGTCAGCATCAGACCGAAGGAGGCCGTTATGGAAAAGGGTACGAAATCGACGGCTCTGGACGTATTCATCGCCAAAAAGCTCGAGATCGACGGAATGCTGCAGCGGCTGCAGACGCTTAGCGACGAGCACTTTAACACCCACCCCGACGATATCGATTGGGGCGACGTCGGCACGCTGAGCCACTACGGCGACAGACTGCGCGAGATCTGCGACAGCGCCTTCCACGAGGGCGAATACGCAAGATAGCGCAATCCCCGCCAACGGATGCTCCAGCCCCGAAACCTTCGGGGCTCGGGGTTGTGGAAGCGGCGGAATGGTCCGGCCGCATCTGCGACGAAGAAAGCATCCCGATGCAACTCTCCGATACCCAGCTCATCATTCTCAGTGCCGCCAGCCAGCGTAGCGACTGGCACGTCCTGCCACTGCCGGCTCACCTCAAGGGCGGCGCTGCCAACAAGGTTATCGCCAGCCTGCTCGGCAAAAACCTGATCGAGGAGTGTGAGGCCGTGCGCGGCGATCCGATCTGGCGCGAAACCGGCGACGGTCACGGCACCACGCTGGTGCTGACCGAACACGCCTTCGCCGCGCTCGGCATTGCGCCGGATGCCGCAGATGATGTCGATGCCGCCTCCGGCGAAGACGCTGCCTCCGGCGAAGACCATGCTGGATCAGGCAATGTGCCCGATGGCGAACCGGAGGGCGATCCCGAAAGCATGCCGGCGACCATGGACGCCCCCGAGCCGGAAGTGCCACAGCTCGCCACAGGCGCCGACACATGCGCCGACACATACGCGCTCCCTGACACGGCGGACCATGACGCCAGTACGACGAATATCGCACCCGTGGCGCCCACACCCGCAACGTCGCACGCCCCACGCCCGCCGCGTCGGGACACCAAGCAGGCCACGCTGATTGCCATGCTGCGCACGCCGGAGGGCGCCACCATCGCCGAGATCGTCGCCGTCACCGGCTGGCAGCCACACACCGTGCGCGGCGCCATGGCCGGCGCGCTCAAAAAGAAACTTGGCCTCGAGATTACATCTGAAAGGATCGAAGGGCGCGGGCGAGTCTACGCCATACACGATTGACCGTGATAAAGCCCGTGAACCGCCGCTCGTGCAACCGGGCGGCGGTTTTCTCTGGTTGATGGATTGCCCAAATAGGTTCTTCCGGTAAGCTTATAGGCCGCACCGCAAACCGAAAGGACATTATCATGGCCGAAACCTGGCTGCCCTCGCTCAAGACCGCAACGCCGCAAGATGGCTTCGAGCTTGCCACCAAGCTGGCGCGCGTCGGCGTCAAGCTGACCCAGCCCTCCGCTGAGATCCGCGACAAGCTGCGCGCCGCCTATGAGCAGGACAGCACGCAGCTGATCGCCTCATCCCAGGTGATCGCCATTCATTTCCAGACGGTCGCTGCCGCCAACAATTACTGGCGCGACTGATCTAAGCCGAACTCCCCTCAATCGTCGACCAGCAGCTCAGCTGCGAGAGTTCGAAGCGCATGCGCGGCAACCAGTGGGACCACGCCGTTGCCACAGAGGCGAAGCCGGTCCACCCGGTGGGCCAGCCCATCAGCGCCTCGACGAACAGCGGGTTCAAGGTCCGGCGCTGCTCGCAGGTATCGCTGCCAGCCATCGGCGTTGTGAGGACCTGGCGGCCAAGCAGTCCGTTCACCGGCGTGTTGGCAAGACTCGTTGCTCCATCCTTGTGATCGCGAGCCGTCGGCGTCATCCATATTCCGGCTGCATGGGTCAGGTCGGCCGTTTTTCGGTTGCCAGCACTCGGTTTGCAACCGTCGTTGGCCATCGGTGTCGGCCAATCCCGCGCCAGAGCCCGCTGCGCGCAACATGCTGACGCATCGGGATGCCGAAGGCGTCGAGCGGCTTTGGCGTCGGATGGTCGGGCCGTTCGTCTTTCGTGAAGCTGGGTAGCAGCCAAATCGAGCGCAGCGTCTCCTCGGCCACTTTCGGCGGGCGCTTGCCCTTGATCCAGTCCATCAAGCACGGCTCATGCTTCCACAAGTAATACGAGCAGGTCAGGGGTCAGCGGCTCATCGCGGTCATGGCAACGCCGATGCCGACGAACATACCGCCAGTTGCCCGATTGAACCAGCGCCCATGCCGGGCAAGCCATGGCGCAATCTTTTGCGCCGCCTGTGCCAGCAACAATTCATAGACGACTTCGACAATCACGAAGGTGCCGCCGAAAATGGCAAGCTGAACCGGAAACGACATTCCCGCCACCATGAACTGCGGTAGAAAGGCCGCGAAGAAGATAAGCCCCTTAGGGTTAGAGACGGCGACCAGAAAACCCTGGCTGAACAGGCGCAGCGGCCTTGCCGTGTTCATCTTGTCGCAGCCGGGTATGGTCGAGATAAGTGGCGGCGGCGCTCGCCAGGTTCGAAACCCGAGATAGACGAGGTAGGCCGCCCCGACCCACTTCAAGACTGTGAATGCCTCCTCCGACGCAGCGAGCAGTGCACCCAGACCGACGAGGGAGGCAATGATCAGAATCAGGAAGCCAAGTGCTCCGCCGAACACCGTGTAGATCGTCAACCGAAACCCGAACACCGCGCCATGGGTCAGCGACAACAATCCATTTGGCCCGGGTGTGAGCGAAAGCCCGATAGCCGCCAGCAAATAGACCAGCCAGAGTTCGAGCGACATGATACTGGCAGCCTTTCCGCGATGCTTCGTCCGGCGCGGTGTATGACGATAAATGGATCGATGGCAAGATGCTCGGACCCGCACTTGTTACGAAATTACCGCTCAAGGCAATACGGCGCCAGTTCTCTCCTTCTGCGGCAAATGGTTTGCCGAAACGAATTCCACAGCTAACCTGGGCAGAATCGCCGCAAACCGAAAGGACATCATCATGGCCGAAACCTGGCTTCCCTCGCTCAAGACCGCAACGCCACAGGAAGGCTTCGAGCTTGCTACCAAGCTGGCGCGCGTCGGCGTCAAGCTGACCCAGCCTTCCGCTGAGATCCGCGACAAGCTGCGCGCCGCCTATGAGCAGGACAGTACCCAGCTAATCGCCTCCTCGCAGGTGATCGCCATTCATTTCCAGACGGTCGCTGCCGCAAACAATTACTGGCGCGAATGACAATAGCGAGCAGATATGTACAGACACATTATGGTTGCGACAGATGGATCGGACCTCGCTCGTAAGGGGCTCGAACATGGTTTTCAGCTTGCCAAGGCACTCGATGCGAAAGTTACGGTTCTAACCGTCTCGGAACCATTGCGCCCTGAAGAAGTACGCGCGGCTCAACAGGGTGGCGTTGGAAACCCGGCGACCCGTTACGATCAGCAGATCGAGAACCTCATGAAGGATCGTTTTGCATATATCGAAAGGCGCGCGAGAGAGCATGGCCTTTTGGCCGAACTGGCGCATGAAATCGACGAATCGCCAGCTGAGGCGATCGTCAGATTTGCGAGACTCAGAAGTTGTGATCTCATCGTGATGTCCTCTCATGGCCGGCGCGGTATTCAGAAGATGCTGTTGGGGAGCCAGACGTCGGAGGTGCTGGTAAAGACAGAGATTCCTGTGCTGGTCATTCGATAGCGACGTGCTGCGATGTTGCAAAAGCGCGGAGACGTGAGCGGCTTTAGCTTTTTTGTGACTCACACCTGCAGCATAGTGAAAGAGTAAATCATACTGCTTGGCGAGGCTCGTGTGCTGGTGCTTTGGCTCTGGC
This sequence comes from Bradyrhizobiaceae bacterium, assembly GCA_020544565.1. Taxonomy (GTDB): domain Bacteria; phylum Pseudomonadota; class Alphaproteobacteria; order Rhizobiales; family Xanthobacteraceae; genus Afipia. The sequence continues at coordinate 2,250,683 of CP078014.1, read as the reverse complement.
GCTAGCACGAGCACTCGCCGTAGCATTCGTACTGGATACTGTTACGTCCGCTGGCTGCACTTTATCGAGCCGCTCGGCCTTCACCGTAGCGAATGTTCTCCTGTCACTATCGAGGATTGCGTCCTTGCCGGTCGAGTTGCCCAGCGCTGTGCGATCGGCTCGACATCGAGCCGCTTGCGTAGCGTGACCTGCGGCACCAGGATGAATACGACGACGGTCGATCGACCTGTCAGGCGGGTGAACTGCTCGCCGTTGCGGGTCCGACCGGCGTTCGGCCGTGCCAGCCCTCGTTTGCTCAGCCGTGCGTTGTCGACAACCAGCAGCGACGGCTTTCCGCGACGATAGACGAAGCGCAGCCGCATGCCGGTGCGCCGCTCGAAGCCGCCGGGCGTAATCCGTGCACGAGCGCCGGTCGTCGTCAGACCAGTCGCGCCCGCGGCCGGCGTCGGGATCGCAAGCCAGAAACCGTTCTTCGAGCGGATGGTTACGCCGCGATCGAAGACGTCGACAAGGTTCGGTGCCTTCGACCAGATAAAGGCAGCCGCATCGAGGCTTGTGCCGCTCTCGGGAAAGGTCTTGCCGCGCCAGGTGTTGGCGAGTCGACGTCCGAGGCCGGCATCGACGATATCGGCGCGGAGATCGCCCTTGAGCCCATCGGTTACCTCGCGCATGGCGCCGGTGACCGAGCGCGCTGCCTGTATTTCGTTGTCAGTGAGAATTTTAGCGAGATCGTTGGCCTTCAACGTGAAGCGCATCAGTTCAACCCTGCAATGAGGCCTCGCAGACCCACACCAGCCGCAGGCTGTCAGCAATGGGCGGCGCAATGATTTCAAAGGTGTCGCCATCGAACTCGACCGTGTCGCCGCTCGCAGGTTCTGCAACCTCCGAGCGCCGCACATCGATGAGCACCGTCGGCAGGATTGCTCGGCTGTCGCCAAAGCCGACGATCTGGTCGGGCCGCCGTACGGTGACACGAACAGCGACGCCCGACCCCACCCCGCCCGGACGCCAGATCGCGACGCGGGCAATATTCGGGTCGGCGAACAGCGCATCGATCGCCGCGGTGAATGCGTCCACCACGATAGCTTAGTTGCTGGTAGTAATCTTGACGGCGAGGCGCGGTCGCTTGTTGATCGGCAGTGGCGAGGCCTCGGTCTTGACGTCGATGGCGCTACCGTCCAGCCGCGCAATCTGGCGGGCATAGATCGGCAGCCCCATGGTGTTGACGGTCTCGATCAGGTTGGCCGGCGCACCATAAGGGTAACGGTCTCGCGGCTATAGTTGCCATTGAGCTCGTATTTGAGCAGGTCGCCAAGCGTCGGCGCCATGATCAGTGTAGGCATGTCGGGGGCTCCTCAAGTTTCCATGATCAGACGCGCGCCGCTGCCGCGCGCTCTCTGGCACGCCGCACAATCGGACTATCGCCAGTAGCCTGGGTGGAAGGGGCGGCAGCGATCACGGTGGTGGCCTCGGCCCGCGCGGCAAGTGTGTCGAGCACGGAGCGGCGCAGCGCGTCGGGCGTGATGCCCTTCTTCAGCGCGTCGGCGGCATCGATTGTGACGCCGAGCCGGGCGGCCTGGCTTACGATTGTAGCCACTTCGGCAAACTCCACCCGCAGCTTTTCGGCGATCCCCACTTCCGTCGTCGTCTCAGGAGCTGGCAGAGGTGGAAGCGCAGGGGCAGCGCTCGTTGGCGCTTGCTCAGGAGCGACTGCATGCTGCTGCTCGCCCGGTTGATTCTGCGTATGTTCAGTCTCGTTGGTCGCCATGGACAGGCTCCTCCTTGGTGTCGGGTTGACGTGCATGCGCCCCGGTGCGGCGCGGTCGAGTTCGGCGGCCATCTCGGCGATAGCGAGATCGAGCGTACCTAGCCGGTCGGCAAGACCGGTGCGAACTGCGAGCGCGCCGCGGTAGATCGCCGCGGCCGTGCCGCGCACCGCCTCGGAGCCCATGCCTCGGTTTGCGGCAACCAGCGCGCAGAACTCGGAGTAAAGGCGGTCGACGTCGGCCTGAATGCTGGCTCGTGCGCGCTGAGACAGCGGTTCATGGGCATTGCCGTCGACCTTCTGATCACCAGCGAAAACGAAGCTCCATGACAGCCCGGCCTTAGCATCCGCGCCACTTTCGTCGACATGAACGGCGACGACGCCAATCGAGCCGACCTCGCCGGTACGCGTGACGTAAAGCCGGTCGGCGGCGCTGGCGATGGCATAGGCGGCCGACAAGGCGCACTCGTTGGCCATGGCCCAGAGCGGCTTTGCGCTCGCGCTTCGGATGGCCAGAATCTGCTCGACGAGGTCGAACAGACCGCCGACTTCCCCGCCGGGGGAGTCGATGTCGAGGATGACGCCGCGCACGCTCGCGTCATCCATCGCTGCAGTGATGGCACCTGCAATATCGCTGTAGGCCTGGAGGCCGCTGGCGGCATCGAGGTAGCCCGAGCGGCTCACAAGCGTACCGATCACCGAAATGACCGCGATCCGCTCGACAGTGATCGATGTCAGCGGTAACGGATCGGCTTTCTGATTGACCACCTCCAGGGAGCCGCCGGCAAAGCGAGGCCCGAGTACGTCAAGGATGACCTCCAGCTTGGCGCGCGCAATCAATAGCGGCCTTCCGAACACCCGGGAGGCGACATACGGAAGGTTGGTCATCATGGAGCGGAAATACTTATGTGTTGCGTTAGCTAACGCATTGCATTAGTATTAGCGATGATCAAATTGTTCCGGAATGCGGCAGCGGAGGCCGCGTGGGCGCGCCGCTTTATCAAGGGCGTTCCGAACGACATTCTGAAGGTGGCGAACCGTAAGCTGATCCAGATCCATAACGCCCGCAGTCTCGATGATCTTCGGGCGCCGCCCGGCAATCGACTGGAAGCCCTCACCAAGGACCGGCGGGGCCAGCATAGCGTCCGGATCAACGATCAGTGGCGGATCTGCTTTCGCTGGCGCGATGGCGATGCCTACGACGTGGAGATCGTTGACTATCATTGAGGACAAAACCATGGCCGATTTTGCTCCCGCCCATCCCGGCGAAGTGCTGCGTGAAGACTTTCTCAAGCCGCTTGGGCTGAGCCAGTACGCGCTCGCCAAGGCAATCGACGTCCCGCAGATCCGTGTGAGTGAGGTTGTCAACGGCAAGCGTGCGATCACGCCCGATACTGCGTTGCGGCTTGCGCGCTATTTCGGAACCAGTGCTGAATTCTGGATGGGGATGCAGGCGACCTACGACCTGGAAATGGCCCGCGATCAAGTCGGCAAGAAGATCAACGCACGGGTTCATCCGAGGGCTGCCTGATCGGATATAGTTTGGGTTTCCGCACTGTCGCCTGGAGCGTGCGGCGTGGTATTGAACGTCAACCCGAGCCGCTGCTCCCTTGCCTTGTCCGCTGCAATCTCGGCGTCGACCTGCTCGGCGTCGTAACCGCGCTCGGCCAGCGCTTGGGTGCGGCTCTTGAGGCCGGCATCGATCTGTTCGATTTCGGCGCGGGCATCCTTGAGCGGATCGACCCAATCCCACTTCGGCGGTAACCATCCGCAGGCGAGATGCTCGCGCCGGCGCTGATTATAGTCCGGCAATGCAAGCGTGCCCGCAAGCACTGCAGTGTCCATCCATCGTGCCCAGACCTGTCGGCAGAGCTGCCAGACCATGACCGCATGTTGATAGGCCTCGATCCGCCTGCGAAATTCGAGCAGAGCCAGGCGAGAATTCGAGTAATTCGCCTTGAGCATATCGTTCGACAGATACGCATAAGGTACACCCAACGCCGCTGAGACCTGCAGCAGCGTACGGTACTGAAACGGCTCGTAGGTCTGTCCTGAGTCGGCCGGCGCGGAGGTCTGCACCTCCTCACCCGGCTCCAGCATGGTGATCTGGCCGGGCTGCAGGTCGATGGTACGCTCGTCGTTGTCGTCCCGGCCCTCCGCGGTATCGAGCGGTTCGGCTGGCGCTGGCGTCGTGATAAACAGCGCGTGCATTGCCGCGACCTTCTTGCGGTCGAGTTCGGCGTCGTCATACTGATCAAGCAGGAACAGCTTGACGATGCCAGCGGCAAACCGTGACACGCCGCGCAACTGACCGGCATCGACCGGATCGATGACGTGCACGATCTCGGAGGCCGGGATGCGGACGGTTTCGCCAGCGAGGCCGAGATCGGTGATGTCGCCCGGGTGTCTCCGCAGAAAGTGATAGGCAACACGACGACCTACGCGATCGAATTCGATCCCCTGTCGAATCACATTGCCGCCGGGCATAACTTCGTTACGACTGAGCGGTAGCATCTCCGACGGCAACATCTGCAACTGCAGCGGGACGGTCAATCCATCCTGAGGTCGCCGCGGCCGAAATCGAAAGAATACCTCGCCGGCAATAAACACTTCGCGCGCGGCGCGGCGCTGCAGGCCATAGAAGTCGGTGAAGCTCTCCGCATCGGCTTCATCGGTCCAGCTGAGCCAAAGCTCCTGAACCGCGGCTTTCAAGCCAGCATCCTTGATGAGAGACGACGGTTTGATGCCTGCGCCAACGACATTGCCAGCCCAGCTCTCGATCGCATTGGCGGCATAACCATTGTTGCGCACCAGCCAGCGGGCGCGGGCCATGATATCGGGGCCTGCTGCCGCAATCAGCGTGTTGAGATGCGCCCGGCTCGGCTGAAATCCTCTTAGTCGCCGATTTGCAAGCCCTGCCTCGAACCCGCCAATGAAGGCACCGACGCGGCGACGAAATGCTGTCAGTGAGGCGAGCACTCAAAGCCCCTTCGACGCAGACGTGAGAATGCGGCGCTTGCGGCCACCTTCCCGGGTCGCGGCAATGCGGCGCTCGAGATCGGTGATAGCGGCCGCCATCTCGGCATCGCTCGCATATGTGACCCGGCGGCCGTCGATTTCGACGGTGCGCACGCCGCGAAAGCGCGCTGCGAGCAGCGCATCGCGTTGCGCCAACATCTCTTCGAGTGTCATGGCTCAACTCAGATAGCTCGACTGGAATACGCGGCGGCCGTGGCGCGTTGGCCGATGACGAATGACGCCGGCTACGGCACCGCTCTCCAATTGCGGATTGGCCGACTGTTTGCTGTCGACCTCCTCCACTGGTCCGATCTGTCGTTCCAGATCGGACCACATCGCCTCGGTCCAGCGGTCGGCGCCGACGATCCAGGCGGCGGCACGGGCGTAGACGCGGCAGTCGAGCGCTTCGTTGCGCTCTCTGAGCTTTTGCCATTCGAGGCGGGCGAAACCGCGCTTTGTGCGCACGGTCACCAGCTGCTCAGCCGTGAACTGCTTGAGCCATTCGTTCTCGACCCAGTGCGGCAAATGCACCGCTCCAGGCGGAAACACGCCACCGCTTGCACGTTCTTCCTCGGTTGGTTGTTCCAGCCGCAGAAAACGATAGGTCTCGGCCTTGAAGGTCGACACCGCCACGGTCCACAGCCGCGCGCCGCGGCGCAGGCGCTTGCCACCCTCGGTCGCGTCGACGAAAGTCGGGCCCGATACCGGGCTTGAGCGGTTGAAGCCCTCGACGCCCTTGACTGGCGCGACCTGCATAAATCCCTGCCGGCGCGACCAGGCATAGACCGCTGGCGCCTCGAAGCCGGTGTCGATGGCGAGCCGCGCGATCCTCAAGTGAGCGCCGCGCTGGTGCGACCAGATACGATCCAACAGCGCCGACAATTCCGCCCATGCTTCCGGCCGGTCGGGCCCGCCTGCGATCACGATATGATCGACGAGCCAGCTCTCCAGCCCGCGGCCCCAGGCCCAGACATCGATCTCGATCCGGTCCTTCTGGACGTCGGCGCCTGCAGTCAGGAATAACCCGCCCACAGGAACCGTGCCTGATGTCCAGTGCTCACGCCGATCATAGAGCCGCCGCCAGTCCGGCGCCTCACCGGTCTCGACCCAGCTCTCACCAAGGACAGTGTTGCGGAAGGCTCGCAGCGCCTCGTCCGAGCCCATCGCCGCCTCGTGCGCTCGCGCGATCTGCATCCAGCTCATCCAACCCGGCGGCGAATACAGCGCCGAGAGGTGGTAGCCGACCGTCGTAGGATCAACAGCTGCTGCCGTCGGACGCCATTCGCCGCGCTCCAGCATCGTCGCCTTATGGTGCTCGGCGATCGCGCCATCGCAGGAGCCACATGAATAATGCGCGCTTTCTGGTCTCCCCTTGTCCCAGCGCAGCCGCTCGAACTTCAGCCACTGCATCTCGCGGCAATGCGGGCACGGCACGAAGTAGCGCCGTCGGTCGCTTGCCTCATATTCACGCTCGATGCGCGAGAGACCGCGGATCGTCGGCGTTGAGACCAGCAACACTTTCCGCCGATGCGCGAAGGTCAGCGACCGGGCCTCGGCGAGCGTCACCGGATCGCCTTCCTCGTCGGCCGAAGCCGGATAGGCGTCGACCTCGTCGAGAAAGATGTAGCGGGCCGGCGTCGAGCGCAGGCCCACCGCCGAGTTGGCGCCCGTCATGATCAGGATGCCGCCAGCGAATTCCTTGGACAGCATGGTGTTGCCGGCGTCGCGTGAGCGCGCCGGTTTGACGCGGTCCCGCAGCTCGGGACTTTCGTCGATCAGCGGATCGATTCGCTGGCGCGAGTTGCGTTTGGCCAGTTCCACCGTCGGCTGCACGGCCAGCATCGGTCCCGGTGCCTGGTGGATGACAAAACCGATCCAGTTGTTGCCGGCCTCGGTCGCGCCGACCTGTGCAGCTTTCATGAACACGATGCGCTGTGCCGGATCGCCAGGCGATAGCCGATCCATGATCTCGCGCATGTAGGGCGTGCGCACGGTACGATAGCGTCCGGGCTCAGCGGACGCCCGCGATCCCAGCCGGCGATGGCGATCCGCCCACTGCGAGACTGTCAGGTCGGGGTCTGGCGTAAGGCCGCTGCGCCATGCGCGAAGGATCTCCGCGGCGCCGTCGAAACCAAGAATATCGTCATTCAAGTCGCGGGCGGATTGGCGTCAGCAAGAAGCTCGTCTCGGTCAGCGCGCAGGCCGGGATACTGACGGAGAAGATGAATGCCGGAATATAACGCTGGGAAAGTGGCGGATTATGCCGATGGCGATCGCAAGGTGATCGTATGCGGCGACAAGGAGGTCGGCGTCTTCCGGATCGGCGATGACTTCTTTGCCTGGCACAATCGATGTGCGCATCGCGCCGGGCCCGTCTGTCAGGGACGTATCATGAAGCGCGTATTGGAGCCGGTTGCGGAAGATCGCACCGTTCGCGCCATGGAATATGACGAGACCGAAATCAACATCGTGTGTCCCTGGCACGGCTATGAGTTCAGCATCCGGACCGGCGCTCATCAGGGCAATGAGAAAGTTCGCTTGCGCAAGGCCGATCTCGCCATTCGCGATGGAGAAATCTATGTCGTCATCCAATGACAACCGACGCAACGATCAATACGGCTGGATTGATTCCATCGCGCCGGATCTGTTGCGGGCGTCGCGCGAACTCGTCGAGAGCGGGCAGGCAAGCCGGGTGTCCGATGAATCCGTCGCCAATATTCTGACGGCCGCCATTCGCCTGTACGTTGCGAAATCCGATGGCGAGGAACGAACCTTCAAGCCGATCGCCGGCGAGCGCGACAGCGAGATGACGCCGACGGAATTGCTCTCTGCGGTCGCGGAAATGTTGCGCGCACTTCATCTCAGCCCGATGGAGTTGGCGCTGTGGTATCGCCGGCGCCCCGACGAAGACACTTACGTTCAAGGACAACCGTAATGAATAAGCGGGAAACGTTCGGCCCCGAATATGCGAAGACCCAGCAGATCGACGTCTATACCGACACGCGTGACGTGCTGGATCATGCGAGAAAGACCGCCATCCAGCGCGGCCTTGAGGATTGGTTCGTCGTCGACATCGATGCCCACCATGTCGAGACCGTCTCCTGGAAGGAAGTGGTGACGTATATCGAGGATCCTGTGATCCGCGATAATGCGATGCGCTATCAGTTGGAGCGCATCGGCGCGCCCCCCTATGGCTTGAATGGCGATCTCGGCCTTCGCTATCAGTCCGTCGGCGGACGAATTCCGCATCAGGACGATCAGCGCGAAAAGGTTGAAGAAACTGACGTTCATCGCGATGTGACATTGACGCGCCGTGCGATGAACTCGCTGGGTGTCGACAACATGGTGGTGTTTCCGACACCGATGCTGTTTCTCGGCATGCATCCCCAGACCGAAATGGAGGTCTGGCTGGGCCGGGCATATAACCGCTGGATGGCCGACAGGATCTTGTCGGCCGATGATCGCATCAAAACCTTGATCTATCTGCCCTTCAACACACCGAAGGAGGCGGAGCGCGCGGTTCAGGAGTTCGGCGACCAGAAGGGTGTGATCGGTTTTTGCGTCACCAGCACACGCTACAAGGCTCTCGGAGACAAGCTTGGTGTCACGACCTACATCGAGAACAAGCCGGGCGCGTCCGGCATTATCGGTACCGAGCCGGTGGTGCGCTCACCGCCGGACGGTGCGGTGTTGCTGTTGACGGCGACACACCATGTGATTACGCCGAGTCTCTACAAGAGCATTCCTTACGATACCAAAAAGGACCTGTCGCCGATTGCGCTGGTTGCGGCTGCTCCCAACGCCATTTTGGTGAACAAGGATTTTCCGGCAAAGAACATTTCTGAGCTGATCGCGATTCTCAAAAAGAATCCGGGCAAGTATTCGTTCGGTTCTGCCGGAACCGGAAGCGCCAATCATCTGTCGGGTGAATTGTTCAAGCAGATGGCCGGCGTCGATATTGCCCATATTCCCTACAAGGGGAATGGCCCTGCCATGAACGATCTGATCGGCGGCCATATCCCCATGCTCTTCGACTCTCTCCCGACGGTTGTGAACGCGTCCAAGGGAGGGCTGGTGCGTGTTCTGGCGTTGACAGGCTTGAAGCGGTCACCGCAGCTTCCCGATGTTCCGACGCTCGATGAATCAGGCGTGAAGGGCTTCAATGTACAAGCCTGGTTCGGCCTCTATATGCCGCAGGCGAATAACTCGCCGATCTACCAGAAGCTGGTTGCGGCGATGAAGGAGGTGAATGAATCTCCGGAAGTCAGGAAGAAGCTGGCCGAAATGGGCGTCGAACCCGGCCATCTCTACGGCGACGAATTCCGCGCGTTCGTTGATAGTGAAATCGAGCGATGGGCCGCTGTCGTGAAGAAGGCGAATATTCCGCCGGAGTAATCATGGCGCACGTGAAAGGTTAAGCGATCGCAGGCCGGCATGTGAACATGCCGGCCTGTTTTGTCAGCGCGCTGTCAAATTTGGCGCGTGATCACTGTTTGATCCTCTTCAAGGTCAACATCGGCTTTGCTCACGATTGCCTGGCAACCCGGACGATGCATTCACAGGGGCTTTCATGGCGCCTTCGGCCATCGGGGTGATTGGTCCCCGCGCACCGTCTTGCGATGTATGCAAAAATAGCCCTCGCCATATGATTGAAATGCAGGTGCGAAATATCGCACGATCGGTCAAAAGCAAGCTCGCTGACGCGTTGAGTCGCTGACGGGAAGCGCAGGGCGTCTTGATCTCACTCCGGAAACCGGACCCATGCTTGGGGCTATTTACGCAACGCTGGCGGCGCTGACGTTTGCCATGAACAACGCCGCGATGCGCCGCGGCGTGCTGACCGGAACGGCCGTGCAGGCGATCGCCTTGACCGTGCCGTTGGGTGGTCTGTGCTTTCTGGTTATGGCGATCATCACCGGGGAGATCTGGTCGATCAATTCCTTTCCCTTTGCCGCGGCCTGCTGGCTGGCGTCACAGGGCGTGCTGCAGTTTGTCGTCGGTCGCTATTTCAATTACGAAGCCAACAGGCTTGTGGGCGTTAATATCTCTGCGCCCGTGGTGCAGCTTCAGGTCATTGTAACCATGCTGCTCGCTGTGGTTCTGCTCAAGGAGGAATTCACGGTTTTGCAGGCCATCGGCACGGTGTTGATGCTCGGCGGCTCGTTCGGCACCCAGTTGCATAAATCCGGGTCGTCGGCATCGGGGGGACCGCAGGCGACGACGACGAACCCACCGATAAATGCCAAGCCGGTATTCAAGCCGCGATATCTGCCGGGGGTGATGTGCGGTCTCGGGGCGGCAATCGCGTATGGCGTCGCGCCGTTGCTGGTGCGGGCGGCCTTCGAAAGCACGCCGGTCAAGAACATCATCGCGGGAGGCGTCATCGCCTATGCAACTGCGACCATCGTCCTGCTTGTTCTTGTTTGCCTGCTGGCACCACTGCGGCGAAGCATACGAACCGTCAATCGCCACAGCGCGACATGGTTTGCCGCGGCCGCAGCCCTCGTCGCGGCCTCTCATGGTTTTGTTTATGCGTCGCTCGCTGTCGCACCGCTGATGGTGGTCACGCCGATCCTGCAGCTTTCGCTGATATTCAGAATTCTGCTGTCGCAGCTGCTGAACCGGGACTATGAAGTCATGAACGCGGCAGTGATCGTTGGTTCGATCGTCGCAGTGATCGGATCGATCGGCGTGTCGATGCATACGGATTATCTGCTGGCGGTCTTGAGGATACCGCCGGTCCTTGCCGATATCCTGCGTGTCCGGCTCGATGGCGGGGTCTGACGGCCGGCAACTCAGGAGGCCGTCACCTCCGCATACTGCCTCGTGGCCGCAATGAATGCATCGACGATGGAAGACGACTGCGCGTAGGCGACAGCCAGTTCGAATTCCACCGGCGATCCGGGTCCGGTCAATTCCCGGAACGCAACGCCCTTGCGCCCGCCTGTTGCGAGCGCTCTTGAGACCAGGGCAACTCCCATTCCACCCGCCACGAGATTGACGATGGTCTCCATTTGCGGAGCTTCCTGTCCGATATTCGGCGTAAATCCTGACCGCGCGCAGGCGTCGAGAATGATCCGGTGAAGACCCGGGCCCTGGCGCGCGGAAAACAGTATCCACGGATCGCGGGCGAGGTCGGACAGTTGAATCTGCTCATACCGCGCGAGCGGGTGTCCTTCGGGAAGGGCTGCAACCAGGCCAAAGCGGGCAACGACTTCACTGTTGAGGTTGTCGGCATTCTGAAGGGGCGGAATGACAAAGCCGAGATCAACCTCCTGCGCATTCAGCAGGTCGATCTGCTGTGCTGTCATTGCTTCTCGCAGTTCGAGTCTGACGGCGGGACAGTGTTCGCGAAACCGCAGCAGAATCGACGGCAGGATTTCGCGGGCAGCGCTGGCGACGAACGTAACGCGCAGCGCACCTGTCAAGCCGGCGCCGGCGCGCTGCGCGGCCAAAATGGCCTGATCGGCCTGACTGACGGCCTTGCGTGCTTCTTCGAGGAAAACCCGTCCGGCTTCCGTTAGCCGGTCTATCCGGTTGGTGCGTTCGATCAGCGTCGCGCCGATGGCGTCTTCGAGCCGCTTGATCGTGGCGGTCAGAGGCGGCTGTGCCATGTTGAGCCGATCCGCCGCGCGGCGGAAGCTGAGTTCCTCCGCGACGACAATGAACTGTTTGAACTGTCGCAGTTCAATCATTCTCTCACATGACCATCGGGTTCGAAACGGTTGCGGCGCTTTGCAATGGTTCTGGTGAACTCTTCAGACAAACGAGATTTCCTCGGCCGTCTCCAGGATTCTCCGAAGCTCGATGAACGCCCGTTTCAGCTCGTCATGAGTGCTCGGATGACCGAGGCAAAGGCGAACGCCGAGCGTGCCGCGATCGACCTGCTGAAGGGCGCCCGGGGGCGCGATTGTGATGCCCGATTGCGCTGCTTGCGCCACCAGCGCAATCAGCGTGCGCCCGGCGGGTATCGGCAGCCAGCGGTGAAAACCCGGGATGTCCGAGATGACCGGAAGCCAGTTGCCGAGCACGTCATCGGCGATGGCGTTCCGACGTATCGCTTCCTCGCGTTTGAGGCGTACTTGCCTTTGCAGGTCCCCGCTGTGGATCATGCGCGTGACCACTTCCGCCATCAGGGGCGAGGCCATCCAGCCGGTGGCGCGAACGGCATTGTTGCAGCGATCGCGGAATTGATCAGGCACGACCATGGCTGCAATGCGCAAGCCTGGCGCCAGACATTTCGCAAAGCTCACGATGTAGAAGCTTCGCTCGGGCAGGAGGGTTGAAATCGGCGCCGGGGGCGCCGGAAAAAGGAAGGCGTAGGCGTCATCCTCCAGAAGGTAAGCATCATGGCGCCGGATGATCTCTGCAATTTCATGCCGTCGCGCGATCGGCATCGTCGTGCCGGTCGGTGTTTGCAGCGTGGGCATGGAGAACAGCACTCTCGCTTTTGTCTCCGTAAAGGCGCGGTCCAGCGCATCGGGCAACAAGCCGTGCCTATCGCAATCCACACCGTGCAAGCGATAGCCGTTCTGCGCTGAAAGCGCGATCATGCCTGAGTACGTGAAGCGCTCGGTCAGCACTACGCCATTCGGAGCCGTCACCATCCCCATGGCGATCGAGAGGCCGTGTTGTCCGCCATGGGTGATGAACAAATGGTCGGTCGTGGTGGGCATGCCGAGCTGCGCCAGCCACCCGACCATGCTGTCGCGATGATGCAGAACGCCTTGATGCGGCAGATAGCCGAGCAAGCGCTTTAACGCGCCATCGGCCATGACATCCTGGAGGATGGACGCAATCAGTTCGTCTTCGCCCGTGCGCGGCGGGACGTTGAGAGCGAGATTGAGGGTGGAGGAGGGGCTTTCGGTCATCGTCGCAGGGCGCCGACGCTGAACGAATGTGCCGCGGCCGACTTCGCCCGAAATAAGCCCGCGGGATTCCGCTTCCGCATAGGCTTTGGAGATCGTCCCGACACTGAGCCCAAGTTGAGCCGCCATGTCGCGCTGAGGCAGCAGGCGCGTGCCGGGCTTCAGACTCCCGGCCTCGATGTCCTTTTCCAGCGAGCGCACAAACGCGAGATAACGTGGTCCTGGCGCATCAGGGAGAGTGGGGATCCATTCGTTCGAGAGCTGGTGAGGCACGGCGGCAATATCCTGCAGGGTGGGCATGTCGGAGTAGTACAATTCTTATATTGTTGCAATCAACATCGAGCAATCGGTGAATTTCTCCCGATTTTTCGTTATTTTCAACGCATATCACCATTGTTGCAGTGCAAGTATCGGCATAATCCACAATTGAACTAGAATAAATTTGACATTGCTCTCTGTTTTGATTTTATCGCGGCGAAGTGCGCAAGCAGATGGAGAGTGCCTTGATCTACGAAATTCGCGTGTATGAGGCTGTTGAGGGCAAGGCGCAGGCCATGAGAGCGCGCTTCAAGGAGCATGTGGTGCCTCGCCTTCCGCGGCACGGCATCGAGTTGATCGGCGTGTTCGAGGCGCCGGCGGAAGATGGCCGTCTGACCTATCTGACGCGCTTCAAGTCCGAAGACGATCGCACCAAGGCATGGGCCGGGTTCGGGGCTGACACCGAATGGCGCGAGATCAAGGCCGCTTCTGAAGTGAATGGCCCGCTGCTGAAAAATCAGACGGTCTCGGTGTTGTCGCCAGCCGTGGCCGGCCTGCTGCTGGGATAGTTACTCTTGCATCGTGATGCCATGTCGAAGGCATCAAGCGTGAAAGAAAGCCGATGAAGCCAGCTCCCTTTGAATATGTCAGACCGGGATCGATCGCTGAAGCCTGCGAGTTGCTTGCCGCGGATGAGGATGCGCGGGTCATCTCGGGCGGCCAGACCTTGATTCCGATGCTGGCGATGCGCCTCGCGCGCCCGGCCCGGCTTGTCGATATCTATCGTCTGCCGGAACTGAACGGCATTCGTGTCGGGGGTGACGTGCTCGCCATCGGTGCGACGACGCGTCAGGTCCAGGTCGAGCGCAGTGCGGCCGCGCGAGCGGCATTGCCGTTGCTTGCCAGGGCGTTGCCGTGGGTCGGGCATCCGCCGACGCGCAATCGCGGAACCGTGGGCGGTTCGGTGGCTCATGCCGACCCGTCGGCGGAGATTCCGCTTGTTGCGGTGACGCTGCAGGGAGAGATCGAGATCACGAATCCCGACGGCGTTTCTGCGATGCCCGCCGATGATTTCTTCATCGGGCCGATGCTGACCGCCGTGATGCCGGGCGATTGCGTCACCGCTGTGCGTTTCCCGATCTGGCGTCATGCGCGGGTGGGTACGGGATTTCATGAAGTCAGCGCGCGGCAGTCGGATTTTGCATTCGTTGCGGCGGCCGCGCAGGTCGCGCTGGACGACGATGGCCAGTGCGTGGATGCCGCGCTGGGTATCGGCGGGGTCGGTGATCGCGCCGTGCGCCTCGACGTGTCGGGGCTTGTCGGTGGGCCGCTCGATCAGGCGGCGATTGTCGAGATGGTGCGCGAAGCGGCCCAGGTGCTTGAGCCGACAAGCGATCTGCACGCCTCGGCGGAATATCGCATGCGCGTCGCTGTCACGCTGGGAGCGCGGGCGCTTGAGGATGCGATCAAGGAGGCGCGAAGCGGCAGTGATCGCGCGGCTCACGGAGGAGCGCAATGAAGGTTTCTCTCACGGTCAATGGTCGTCATCGTGAGGTCGATGTCGAGCCGCGAAAGACGCTGCTGGACACGCTTCGCGAGGACCTCGCGCTTGTTGGCAGCCACACCGGCTGCGAACATGGCGTTTGCGGTGCCTGCACCATCCTTCTTGACGGCGCGCCGGTGCGCTCCTGCCTGATGTTCGCCGCGCAGGCCGATGGCTACGAGATCACCACCATTGAAGGGCTTGCTCCCGCCCCCGGCGAATTGGGTGTCATTCAGGACGCGTTTTGTGAAACGCACGGCATGCAATGCGGTTATTGCACGCCCGGGATGATCCTGACGGCTCATTCGCTCCTTGAAAGCACGCTGGAGCCGACCCGCGAGGATATCGTCGACGCGATTTCCGGGAATATCTGCCGCTGCACCGGCTACGGCCAGATCATCGAAGCCATCGAACTCGCGGCCGAGCGTCTACGCAAGGCCAACAGTCCGCGCGTGACCGAGACGAACCGGATCAGCGACAAGGCTGAGGCCGCCGGGGTTCATGGAGGTGGCCGATGAGCGCACATTCGCCAAAACTGAAATTCGTCTCGTCGAATCGGCGGGTTCGGGAGGACCGGCGTTTCGTTGTTGGCGGCGGCCGTTACGTCGCCGATATCGTTCTCGATGATATGCTGCACGTCGCTCTCGTGCCGTCGCAATATCCGGCGGCGCGCATCGCCTCGATCGATACGACCGAGGCGCTGAAGATGCCGGGCGTGGTCTATGCGCTCACGGGCGAGGAACTGGTCAAGGCCGTTGATCCGCTGATGAACGGTCTCGATACGCCGAAGGTGCGGCGCTATCCGCTCGCGGTCGGCCAGGTGCGTTATGCCGGTGAGTGGGTGGTGGCGGTCGTGGCCGAGACCCGCGCACAGGCCGAGGACGCGGCTGAAAAAGTGCGCGTCGCATACGAACCGCTGCCTTATGTTATCGATGCCGAGGAAGCGATTACGGACGCCAGTCCGAACGTGCATCCCGAGCACGGCACCAACGTGCTGCTCGACAAGACATTCGTCTGGGGCGAGGTGGACAGGCATTTCGCGGAAAGCCCGCGGCATCTGTCGTTTCGGGTGAAGTGGGGCCGCAATTCCACGGTGCCGATCGAGACCTTCGGGGTGGTGGCGAAGTGGGATGCCTGGCGCGACATGCTCGATGTCTGGGCCTCGATCCAGATGCCGAAATATCCCGACCAGATTTCCCGCGCCTTGCGCATTCCGACCAATAACGTGCGCGTGCATCATGACGTCGATGTCGGCGGCAGTTATGGCGTCAAGCGCGGCATCAAGCACACGGTTCTGGCGTCGCATCTCTCCCGCATCCTCAATCGGCCGGTGCGCCTGATCGAGGACCGGCTCGAGAACATGCGCGCCGGTGATGCGCACGGACCGGAGCGGCTGTTCGACGTGGACATCGCCTTCAATGATGAGGGCATTGTCAAATCGATGAAGATGCGTGCGCTCGACAATGTCGGCGCTTATGCCGGGCGCTCGCCGTTCCAGCTCGGCAAGCCGATCGGTGCGATCGTCGGTCCTTACAAGATCGAGAGCGTGCAGTACCGCGCCATGGCGACCATGTCGAACAAGGCGGCGCAGGAAGCGGTGCGCGGTTTCGGCCAGTCGCCCACCAATTATGCGATCGAAACCGCGATCGACAAGGTGGCTGAAGCCGTGGGGCTGGATCGCATCGAGGTTCGCCGCCGCAATTTCATTCGCAGCCATGAATTTCCTTACCTGATCCCGAGCGGAACGCGCTACGACAGCGGCGACTATCACACGGTTGTCGACAAGGTCCTGACCAGTGCGGATTACGAGGCGCTGGTGAAGGAGCGAGACGAGCTTCGCGCGCGAGGCATGATGGCCGGTATCGGTGTGTCCGCCTGCCTTGAGCCGAGTGGCGGCAATTCGTCGTTCGAGCCGCTGCTCAACGAGAAGAACACCACCACCACATGGATGGATTCGTGCCGCATCAATGTGGACGGCCTCGGCTTCGTCACAGTGACCATTCACACCACTTCATCGGGGCAGGGGCACGAGACTCTCGCCGCCACGGTGGTCGGCGAAGTGCTGGAAATCGATCCGGACAAGATTCGCATTGTGCGGCCGGATTCGCTGGCCAGCCTTCCGTCTAATACGCCGGTCGGCAGCCGCATGGCCATCATGATGGGCGGCGCGTGCTATCACGCCGCGCAAAAGCTCAAAGCCAAGGTGACCCGAATTGCGGCGCATCAGTTCGGAATCGCCGAGAGCGAGGCCGTCTATGCCCAGGGCAGCGTCACCGATCCCAGGTCGAACAAGACCTTGTCGTGGATCGACCTTGTCAACATCGGGCACCGTCAATTTCATGCCCTGCCGGAAGGGATGGAGCCGGGTCTCGAAACCACGCATGTAATGCAGGTACCGACCGGCACGAAGCTGCCGGAGGACGGCCGCGTGCAGATGTATCCGTGCCATTCGTTCGAGTTTCATCTCGTTCTGATGGCGTTCGATCCGCAGATCGCGAAGCCTGAAATCCGGCGCTACGTGATCGGGCACGATTGCGGCACGGTGATCAATCCGCACATCGTCAAGGGTATGACGCTCGGCGGTATCGCGCATGGTCTCGGCGCAGCTCTGCTGGAGGAATTCGTCTACGACGACGAAGGCCAGATGCTGACCCAATCCTTCATGGACTATCTGCTGCCGTCGTCGCACGAGATGCCGAACGTCGAGATCGTGCATCACTGCACGCCGTCGCCATTCACGGTGTTCGGCCAGAAAGGCTCGGGCGAGAGTGGCTATCTCGGCGCGCCGGCGGCGATCTCGGGCGCTATCAACGATGCCGTTTCGCCGCTCGGCATTTCGTTCTCCAGGCTTCCCATTCGTATTGCTGCCATCAGCGACGCCATCGCTGCGGCCGAAGCGACCAAGAAAGGTTAAAACGTGATCATTGATTGCCATGCTCATCTGGTGCCTCCGAGCCTGCTGGACGCGATCCGGGCCGACAAGGCGAAGTTTCCGTCCGTCCGTCTGATCGAAGATGGCGGCAGCCTCGGCTTTTCCTTTGCGGGCAATAAGCCGACCCGTCCGGTGTCGAAGCCGCTCAGCGATATCGCCGCGCGCTTGCAGTGGATGGATACCCAGAAGATCGAGCGCCAGGTTGTCGGCGGCTGGCTCGATATGTTCGCTTACGAAATCCCGGCCGCCGAAGGCGAGGAATGGTCGCGCCTGATCAATGCGCATCTGGCGCAGGCGGCGAAGGAGCAGCCGCGCTTCGTTTCGCTGGCGACCGTGCCGTTGCAGGATGGTCCGCGCGCGGCGCAGGTTTTGCGTGACGCTCACAAAGCCGGCTTCAAGGGTGCGATCATCGGCACCCAGCCGAAGGGCAGGGGCGGGGTTCTCGACCATCCGACGCTCGCGCCATTCTGGGAGGCGGCCAACGAACTCGGCTCGATCATCTTCATTCATCCGGTGTTCGAGAGCGGCGATGACCGCGTGCACGACTATGGCATGGCGAATGCCGTCGGCCGTATCACCGATACGCTGATCGCGATGTCGCGCCTGATCTATGCTGGACACGTCACGCGCTATTCGAACATGAAGGTGGTGGCGGGGATCGGCGGCGCGGCGCTGCCATATGTCATCGGCCGCCTGCGTCGGAATTACTCGCTCGACAAGGACAAGCTCGGCGATCCCGATGCCGCGCTGGCCGCGATGTATTACGACACCATCGTCCAGGATACCCGCGTGCTGCGCTATCTCGCCGATGTTGTCGGCGCGGACCGCATCATGATGGGATCTGACATGCCGTTTCCGATCGGCGACCTCGCGCCGCTGAACATCGTGCGGGATACGTCATTCTCGGACAGCGAGCGCGCCTCGATCAATGGCGGCCTCGCCCAGCGATTGTTTGGTCTCTGAGGAGAGCGCGATGAAACTCGATATCAGCGGCAGCGAAACACTTCCGACCTCTGTCGATGCGCTCTGGGTTGCCTTGAATGATCCGGCCGTTCTGACCCGTTGCATTCCGGGCTGCAAAAGCATGACCGAGACGGCGCCGGACTCCTACAAGGTGGAGATGCAGCTCCGCGTGGCCGCCGTGGGCGGCACATTCGAGGGTGCGATCAGCCTGTCGGACAAGGACGCGCCGAAGTCCTGCAACATCACGGTCTCCGGCAGCGGTTCGATCGGCCACGGCACCGGAACGGCCCGGTTCGACATCGAGCCGGACGGCGATGGCGCCAAGCTGATCTACAAGGGCAATGGCGAGATCGGCGGCCTCGTTGCCGGCGTCGGCCAGCGGATTCTGTCGAGCGTTTCGAAGCATCTGATCGGTCGTTTTTTCGTCGCGCTTCGCAAGGAGTTCGAGGCGTCCGCGACCAAGGCGGCGGGATAACATCATGGCCGCAACAGCAAATCGTATCGAGCGCATTGAAGTGGAGCCCGGCGTCCGCCTTGCGGTGGAGGTGCCCGCCACCTCCGGCAAGCCCGTCCTCATGCTGAGCAGCTCGATCGGCGCCGGCATGGGGATGTGGGATGAAGTTGTTGACCGTCTGTCCGATCAGGCCAGCATCGTTCGCTATGATACCCGCGGCCACGGTCAGTCCGACGTGCCGGCAGGCCCCTATACGATCGAGCGTCTGGGCCTCGATGCGCTCGCCATTCTCGATGCCCTGAAAATCCAGCGCGCGGTTTTCTGTGGCCTGTCGCTGGGTGGACTGACCGGCATGTGGCTCGGTGTCAACCGCGGCGAACGGCTTGCCGGACTGGTGCTGGCCAATACCGCGGCAAACTTCCCGCCGGCCTCGATGTGGCAGGATCGCGCCGCCGCGGTTCGCGCGAACGGCATGGGGTCGCTGGTTGCGGCGACACTGGAGCGCTGGTTCACCAAGGCGTTTCGTGAGCGTGCCCCAAAGCGCATGGAGCAGATGGCCGAGTTGATCGGGGCCACGCCGGCAGAAGGCTATGCCGGGTGCTGCGAAGCCCTCGCGGTTGCCGATCTCAAGCCGCAGCTGTCTGCTATCTCCTGTCCGGTTCAGGTGATCTGTGGTGCGCACGATCCATCGACGCCACCCGCACGGGGAGAGGAGATCGTGGCCGGAATCAAGGGAGCGCAAATGGTGACGCTGGATGCGGCTCACATTTCCGCTGTCGAGGCTCCGGATGCGTTTGCGCGAGAACTGACGAAATTCCTGTCCCGCGCCAGCAGCGCGGCAACAACATAGCTGGGAGGAAGGTTGTTATGAAAAAAACCGCATTTGCTCTGGGGCTGCTGTCCGCAGTCGCGTCCGTGTCGCCGCTGGCCGCGCAGGATCTTCCGAAGATCTCGATCGTTGTGTTCGGCGCGCCGTCCCTGGGGGCTTTCCTGCCGCCGGTGATCAAGGCGCAGAAGCTCGATGAGAAGAACGGCCTGTCCATCAACTTTGAGGAACGGACTCCGGACGCCTACACCGCACAGTTCAATTCCGGTGAGTTCAAGGTCGGCGGCAGCGCCGCGCTGCTCACCGTCGGCCTCGCCGACGTGCGTGGCGTCAAGGTTACCTATCTGTTTAACCTGTTCGATTACTGGGGCGCCGTCGTGACCTCCCGTCCGGAGATCAAGTCGCTCAAGGATCTTGAAGGCAAGGACCTCGCTGCGGCGAAGGGAACGACCAACTATGTGATGTTCGACTGGTTCGCCCGCCAGCTCGGGGTGGACACCAGCAAGATTTCGGTGGTCAACACCGCGACTCCGGGACTCGTCGGCTACGCGCTCGCGGATCGTGCAACGGGGGTCCAGCTCTGGGAGCCGGCCTACACGACACTGCATGCCAAGAAGCCCAGCATCCGGATGCTCGATCTGAAGATCCAGGAAAGCTGGAAGAAGATGTCGGGCAGCACGAACATTCCCTATCTCGGCGTTGCCGCGCATATCGATTGGGCCGAGAAGAACAAGGATCTGATTCCAAAGCTCTACACGGCTTACAAGCAGGCGGCAGCCTGGGTCACTGCGAATCCCGACGAAGCAGCAAAGTTGATCGCCAGCAAGGGAACGGACGACGATCGCAAGGCGATCGCCGGGCTGATCCGTGCCAACGATCGTCTCGGCATGAACCTGCGCGCGGCGTCCGAGATCAGCAAGGAGATCAAGGCGGTTTATCAGGCCGGCCGATCGATCGCCTTCCTTCCCTCTGATCCTTCTCCGGCAACGATCTATCAGGGACCGATGAAGTGACTGCGGCGCAGTATCAGGATTCGAGCGCATCCAGAATGGGTATGGCGGCCCTTCGCGGCGCGGCATCGTATATCGTGCCGTTCGCCGTGATCGCGGGGATCTGGCAGATTGCCTCGCTGTTCTTCCCGCCATTCCTGTTTCCGTCGCTGGTGGACGTCTTCTGGCGGTTCATCGGCATCGTGACGGAATGGTCTCAGTTCGTGGATGTTCTTGCGACTGTGCTGCGCATTCTCGCGGGGCTTGCGGGCGCGTTTCTGATCGGTGCGCTGCTTGCCGTGCTGATGGCCCGCTCGCGCATGGCCCATGACTTTCTTGCGCCGGCCTTGACCCTGTTTCAGGGCATTCCGGCGCTGTCATGGGTCGTGTTCGCGATCATCTGGTTTCACGGGATCGAGTCGCGCATCTTCTTTATCATGGTGATGACGACACTGCCGGCGTTTACATTCCAGGTGCTGGGCGCGCTTCAGGCCATGTCGCGCGATCTGACGGAAATGGTCATGAGTTTCCGCCCGACGCGCACCAAGCTGTTCACCGCGATGATCATTCCGGCGGTTCTTCCGGACATTCTCACGGCCTGGAAGGTCAACCTCGGCAATGCGTCGCGCGTGGTGGTCGTCGCCGAGCTGGTCGGTGCGACCGGCGGCGTCGGTTATCAATTGCTTCAACAGCAGCAGGTTTTCGATATGGCGGGAGCGCTGGCCTGGACCCTGCAGCTTGTTTGCTTCGTTCTTGTCGTGCAGGCGATCCTGACGCTGATCGAGCGTGTCGCATTCCGCTACCGCGCAGTCTCGGAGCGCACGCTATGACGGACACTATCGAAAACCCTGCTATCTGCCTCAAGCAGGTGTCGAAAATTTTCGACAAGAGAGGGGGCACCGGCGCGTTCACCGCGGTCGATACCCTCGATCTGCAGGTTGCGCGAGGACAGATGCTCGCGCTGCTCGGCAAGACGGGCTGCGGCAAGTCAACGATCTTCAATATGATCGCAGGATTGACCGAACCCACCAAGGGCAGCGTGACGGTGGATGGGCACGATCCTTTCCACCAGTTCGATGCGTTCCGCGGCAAGATGGCGATCGTGTTCCAGGGTGATCGCCTGCTGCCGTGGCGCACGGCGATCGACAATGTCCAACTTGGGCTGGAGATTCTCGGAAAGTCGAGCGAGGAGCGCAGGGCCATTGCCGAGCGCTGGCTGGAAACGCTCGGATTGCGCGGGCACGAGAACGACTATCCTCATGCGCTGTCGGGCGGCATGCGTCAGCGCGTGTCCATTGCCCGTGCATTCGCGACAAACGCCAACATCCTGCTCTGCGACGAACCGTTCTCGGCGCTGGATGAAATGACAGCCCGCAAGCTGCGCGCAGAATTCGTCAAGCTCGTGAAGGAGAACGGCAAAACAGCCGTTTTCATCACGCACTCGATCAATGAAGCGCTGGAGATCGGCGACCGGATCGTGGTCCTGAAGCGGCCGGCCAACATCGCGATCGACGTGCTGTTGACGCCGGAGGCCAAGGCGGACAGGCAGGACGACATTCGCGGTCAGATTCAGAGCGTGCTTGCGGCCTAAAACAAAAATCGGAGAGAACGTTCGATGGGCACACACAAGGCCTGGAAGCTGAACAACGCTGCGGCGAGGACGGCTTCGTTCGCTGCAATCGCCGCCGTCGTGATCACCTTCGCGGTATCCGGCACCGAGAACGCACGTGCCGCCGATGATTGGCCGACCCGTCCGATCACGATGGTCAATCCGTTCGCGGCCGGCGGCCCGAACGACGTGCCGGCCCGCATGTTTGCCCAGCGCATGGGCGAGGTTCTTGGCCAGCAGGTCATTGTCGAGAACGTCGGCGGGGCAGGCGGCATGATCGGCGCGCAGCGTGTCGCCAAGGCCCAGCCCGATGGCTACACCTTCCTGGTCGGCACGGTGGGGACCCAGGCGCAGAACCAGTTGCTCTATAAGAAGCCGGCCTACGATGCGACCAAGGATTTCACCAGCGTCGGCCTGTTCCTCGAAGCGCCGCTGGTGCTGGTTGCCCGCAAGGATTTTCCAGCCAACAATATGAAAGAGTTCGTGGCTTACGCCAGGCAGAACGGCTCGAAGATGCAGTTCGCTTCGGCGGGCACCGGTTCGGCCATTCATCTGGGCTGCGCCCTGTTGAATTCCGTGACGAATATCGATGCCGTTCATGTGCCGTATCGCGGCGCCAATCCCGCCATGCAGGATCTTGCGAGCGGCCGCGTGGACTATCTGTGCGACATCATCACGACGGCCAAGCCTCAGATCGACGGCGGCGCAATCAAGCCGATTGCGATCCTCACGGATACGCGGTCTCCGGCGCTGGCGAATGTGCCGACGGCGGTCGAGCAAGGCTACGACGTGAAGGCCTATACATGGAATGCGTACTTCGTGCCGAAGGGGACGCCGGAAGCGATCGTCGCCAAGCTCAACCGGGCCATGCTTGAGGCCATGCACGATCCCGCAATCCGGCAGAAGCTTGAGAGCGCGGGCTTGCGAATCGTTGCGGACGATCGCGCCACGCCGCAGTATCTCGACGGGTTTGTGAGAAGCGAAATCGAGAAGTGGGCGGCGCCGATCAAGGCGATCGGCGTTCAGATCGATTGATTTTATTCCTATTTTCTGACAGCGTCTCGCATGTTTGAAAACGGTGCGCGGTCCGCGGAAAGCGCCGCGCGTCGTCCCGTTGCGGTTGTCTGCGCGTTCGCGCTCCGATGCGCGCTCGCATTTGCTCGGAGCCGCCCCCTTGTCGTGACCACAGGCGATCGAATCGTCCGGGCGTTTTGATCTCGGTCAGTGACGTTGCGGACGACTACGGTATTTTTTCTGACCTGTTGGCGAGTTTCGTCAATGTTTTCAGCCTTAATCGCTATTCTCTTGATGCAGAGAGAGGCGATGATTTTGCCAGTTGCAGTCGCCCGGGGCGCATGAGAAAGCTAGTCGCGAAGGACCCGCGCGTCCTCTTTATACTTTAGGATAAACGTCATCCGGCCGCCGCCAAGCGAGGAAATCAGCACATGTCCACGGCACCCGCCACCATTATTTATACGCTGACCGATGAAGCCCCGGCGCTGGCGACGGCATCTTTCCTGCCTGTCGTGCGAGCGTTCGCCGCGCCGGCGGGGATCGACGTTACCACCAGCGACATTTCGGTGGCGGCCCGTATCCTCGGTGAATTCCCGGAATTTCTGACGGAACAGCAGCGCGTGCCCGACAATCTGGCCGAGCTTGGCCGGATGACGCTGCTCCCCGACACCAACATCATCAAGCTGCCCAATGTCAGCGCCTCGGTGGCGCAATTGAAGGCGGCCATCAAGGAATTGCAGGGCAAGGGCTTCAGCATCCCGGATTATCCCGAGTCTCCGAAGACGGACGAGGAAAAGGCGATCCGCGCGCGCTACACCAAATGCATCGGCAGCGCCGTGAACCCGGTGCTGCGCGAAGGCAATTCCGACCGCCGTGCCCCGCTCGCGGTCAAGAACTATGCGCGCAAGAATCCGCACAGCATGGGCGAATGGAGCCAGGCGTCGCGCTCGCACGTCTCGCATATGCACCATGGCGACTTCTACCATGGCGAGAAGTCGATGACGCTCGACCGAGCGCGCGACGTCAAGATGGAGCTGATCACCAAGAGCGGCAAGGCCATCGTGCTCAAGCCGAAGGTCTCGCTGCAGGACCGCGAGATCATCGACTCCATGTTCATGAGCAAGAAGGCGCTGCTTGAATTCTACGAGAGGGAGATCAACGACGCCTACAAGACCGGCGTGATGTTCTCGCTGCACGTGAAGGCCACCATGATGAAGGTGTCCCACCCCATCGTGTTCGGGCACTGCGTCAAGATCTTCTATCGCGACGCCTTCGCGAAACACGGCGCGCTGTTCGAGGAGCTTGGCGTCAACGTCAACAACGGCATGGTCGATCTCTACAACAAGATCGCCACCTTGCCGCAGAGCCAGCAGGACGAGATCAAGCGCGATCTCCATGCCTGCCACGAGCACCGGCCCGAACTGGCGATGGTCGATTCCGCCAAGGGAATCACCAACTTCCATTCGCCCAACGACATTATCGTCGATGCGTCGATGCCTGCGATGATCCGCAACGGCGGCAAGATGTGGGGCGCCGACGGCCGCCTCAAGGACGTCAAGGCCGTGATGCCGGAAAGCACCTTCGCCCGCATCTATCAGGAGATGATCAACTTCTGTAAGTGGCACGGCGCGTTCGATCCGAAGACGATGGGGACGGTGCCCAATGTCGGCCTGATGGCGCAGCAGGCCGAGGAATATGGCTCGCACGACAAGACTTTCGAGATTCCGGAAGATGGCGTCGCCAACATTACGGATATTGCGACCGGCGAAGTCCTCCTGAGCGAGGATGTGGAGCAGGGCGACATCTGGCGCATGTGCCAGGTGAAGGATGCCGCCGTCCGTGACTGGGTAAAGCTCGCCGTCACCCGCGCCCGCAACTCCGGCATGCCGGTGCTGTTCTGGCTGGATCCTTACCGTCCGCACGAGGCGCAGCTCATTGCCAAGGTCAAGATGTACCTGCATGAGCACGACACGACCGGCCTGGATATCCAGATCATGAGCCAGGTGCGCGCGATGCGCTACACGCTGGAGCGCGTGGTCCGCGGTCTCGACACGATCAGCGCCACGGGCAACATCCTGCGCGATTATCTGACCGACCTGTTCCCCATCATGGAGCTGGGCACCTCGGCCAAGATGCTGTCCGTCGTGCCGCTGATGGCGGGCGGCGGCCTCTATGAAACGGGTGCCGGGGGCTCGGCTCCCAAGCATGTGCAGCAGTTGGTGGAGGAAAACCATCTGCGCTGGGATTCGCTGGGCGAATTCCTTGCGCTCGCCGTCTCGCTGGAGGATCTCGGCATCAAGACCGGGAATTCAAAAGCCAAACTGCTGGCCAGGACGCTGGATGCCGCCACCGGCAAGCTGCTCGACAACAGGAAGTCGCCGTCGCCGCGCACGGGCGAACTGGATAATCGCGGAAGCCAGTTCTATCTCGCGATGTATTGGGCGCAGGAGCTGGCGGCTCAAACCGAGGACAAATCCCTTCAGGAGCAGTTCAAGCCTTTGGCCGAGGCGCTGACGCGAAATGAAGAAAAGATTGTCGCGGAGCTTCAGGCGGTCCAGGGCAAACCCGTGGATATCGGCGGCTACTATCTTCCGGATACGAAGAAATGCGCGGATGTGATGCGCCCGAGTGCGACATTCAACGCCGCGCTGGCTCAGATGGCGTAGCGATGACGCTCGGCGAGCATGGCCACGGGGCGCCGGATCGCTCGCGGCCGGTTTTCCGGACGCGCCGTTAAGCCGGTATCGCCTGCTCATTGAACGCGATCCGGGGCCGCGGGTGGGGGTGCGCTATTGCCATGCGGCGATCCTGCGCAATCTTGTGACGTCAGGCGCGAACCAGATGCGGCAGTCGTCACGCCTCGCCGCTTGCCCGTCGATCCGCTTGCCGGATCACGGCCGGGCCACTAGCTTACGGTTCCAGTGCAACTGTCGGTGCGTTGATGAGATCGCGATTGACCGATGTCGCCCGCATGGCCGGCGTCGATGTTTCCACGGCGTCGCGCGTGCTCCGGGGCGAGTCGACCCAGCGCATTCGAGAGGAGACGCGCAAGCGCATTCTCGAAAGCGCGCGCACCCTTGACTATTCGCCCAATGCCCTGGCCCAGGGGTTGCGGACTTCGCGCAGCCGGACGCTGGGCTTGATCGTGCCCCAGCTCGATAATCCGGTGTTCTCGTCGGCCATTTATGGTGCGGAGAAATCGGCGGCGAAACACGGCTATTCGCTGCTGATCGCTCACAGGGAGCCGGGCGCGACGGACGCCGTCTATCATCGGCTGTCACATGGCAACCGTGCCGATGGGTTGCTGGTCGCCAGTCTGGACGATGACGGTCTGCTGCGTGAGGAACTGGAAGCCACGCGCACGCCCTTCGTGCTGCTCAACCGGCAACTGCCGGGAAGCCGATATTGCGTCGTGCTCGATAGCCGTGCGGCCGCGGCGATTGCCGTCGATCATCTGGCGCAGATGGGGCACAAGCGGATCGCGCATCTGGCCGGGCGGCCTGGCGGATTCAATGCGGGCGAACGTCTCGCCGGATACCGGGACGGATTGAAGCGTCATGCCATCCCGTTCGATCCCCAGCTTGTCGCGGTGGCTGGCTACACCGCCGAGGGTGGGGCGGCTGCGATGCGCGGTTTGCTCGCGCAGAAGCCGACAGCGGTTCTCGGCGCGACGCTTGTGACGGCGGCGGGCGCGATGGCTGTCCTGCATGAGGCCGGCCTGCAAATTCCGCGCGATGTTTCGGTGATGGGACTGCACGATGCGCCGGTGGCAACCATGCTCTATCCGACACTCACGACGGTGAAGATGCCGACCGACGTGATGGGCGAGCTTGCATCCGATCTTCTGATCGATCTCCTGAATGGCGGGGCGCCGCAACCCATCGCGCCGCTGCCGCCCGATGGCCTTATCGCCCGCGCGTCCACGGGGCCGGCTCCTCGTTAAATTTTAGCTTGACCGGAAGGACAAGCTGTACGATGCTTGAACAAACGATTGTGCAGAATGTTTGTTCAATCGCAAAAATGAGGCCGTGGAGGAGCGTCGAGTGAGCGTGGCGACTTTGGCCTCGGCAAAGAGGCTGTCATGACCGCAAGCACCATTGCCGCAATTCGCAGCGCCGATCAGGTCGATGAAGATCTCGTGTCTGCGTTCGCCGCCATTGTTGGCGCGTCCAACGTTCTCGCCGCCTTCGATCAGCGTCTCGGTTATTCGCGGGATCGGTTGCCGTTCGCGGTCTTTCGCGAGCGCGCCGGGGAACTCGCAGGCGTCGTGCCGCGCCTCGTCGTGCGCCCGGCGAATGTAGATGAGGTGGTGCGCACGGTGCAGCTTGCCAAAGCGCGCAAGGTGGCGGTGATCCCCTACGGCAACGGCTCGGGCGTGCTCGGCGGCGCCATCCCGCTCGGCGGCGAGATCATGGTGGACATGCGCCGGCTCGACAAAATCGTAGCGATCAATCCGACCGATGCAATGGTGACCGTGCAGGCCGGCATGAATGGCGCGGAGTTCGAGCGCGAGCTCAATGAGGCCGGCTACACCACCGGGCATCTGCCGCAATCTCTCGAAATTTCAACCGTCGGCGGCTGGTTGGCCTGCCGCGGCGGCGGTCAGTTGAGCAGCCGTTATGGCAAGATCGAGGATATCGTGGTTGGCCTCAAGGCCGTGCTACCCGATGGCTCCCCGCTCGAGGTGCGGCCTGTGGCCCGTCGATCGGTGGGGCCCTCGATCCGCGACCTGATGATCGGGAGCGAAGGGACGCTCGGCATCATCACCGAAGCCACGCTGCGCATCTTCAAGAAGCCGGCCGTCGAGCGCGGTGTCGTCCTTGCGTTTCCGACGCTGCAGGCGGCGTTGGACACGGCGCGTCTCATCATGCAGGCGGAAATCCGCCCCTCGATCGTGCGTCTCTACGATCGTGTCGAGAGCGACGAGCGCACCAAGGATATCGATCTGTTCAAGACCAGGCCGTTTCTCGCGGTGCTGCAGTTCGCGGGCAGCGAGCCGCTGGTGTCGGCCGAACTGGAGATGGCGCTGGCCATCGCCAAGGCGCAGGACGGCGAGATCGGGCCGGATGGGCCTTATCTGCATTGGAAGCAGAATCGCTATGTCGCCTATTCGCAGAAGTGGCACGATGCTGGCTATTTCAACGATACGATCGAGGTGACCGGCAACTGGTCGGCGCTTCCGGTGATGTATGACGCCATCGCCAAGGCGGTGCGGGCGATCCATCCCGGGGTGCATTTCGGTGCGCATTGGTCGCACGTCTATCCGGAGGGCGCGTGCCAGTACATGACGGTGCGGTTGCCGCCGATGCCGGAAGCTGAGGCGCTGCCGATTCACCAGAAGCTGTGGGATGCGGTGGAGACGCTGACGCTCGATCATGGCGGTTCGATTGCGCATCACCATGGAGCGGGCCTGTTCCGCAATCCGTGGATGCAGCGCGAGCTCGGATCGGGACTTGTGGTGCTGCAGGCGATCAAGGATGCGATCGATCCGGACAATCTGTTCAATCCGGGAAAGATCGGCTTGCGGGCGAATTCGAGCGCGAAAGATATCCGTCGTGACTGATCGGGCGCGCATGGGTGCTGCTATGGGGAAGGGCGCGCGTCATGGCTGTGTCTGATCCTCTGCTGGTCGGCATCGATCTCGGCGCGGGCTCGCTGAAGATCAGCGTGATCAGGAGTGACGGTTCACTGGTCAGCGAGGCATCCGCGCCCGTGACCACGTCGTCGCCGCACCCCGGCTGGAGCGAGCAGAATCCGCAGGACTGGTGGCTCGCCGCCTGCGACGCATTGCGTCGTGGCCTGAAGGCATCGGGACGTCCGGCGTCGGACGTGGCCGCAATCTCGTTTTCCGCGGGCGCGCATACGCAGGTTCTGGAAGATGCCGACGGGCGCGTGATCCGTCCGGCCATTCTCTGGAACGATCAGCGCAGCCGCCGGGAGACGGAGGAATTACGCGAGCGTGCCGACGCGCGCATTCTTGACATCGGCGCCAACCGGGCCAATCCGACATGGACGCTGCCGCAGATGCTGTGGCTGCGCAAGCACGAGCCGGATGCATTCGCCCGCGTGAAGCGCCTCTATGTCGCCAAGGACTGGTTGCGCGCCCGGTTTACCGGGACATGGGAAACCGACACGATCGATGCGCTTGGCACACTGATGCTGGATGCGCGCCGCGCGGAATGGTCGAAAGAGCTGTGCGACATGATCGGCTGGCCGATGGCGACGCTGCCGCCGATCGTGAAGCCCTCCGCCGTTGTCGGGACCGTGACCGCCAGCGCGGCGCGGGCCACGGGCCTTGCCGAAGGCACGCCGGTGGTCTGCGGCACGTCCGACACCGCGGCCGAAACGTTTGGCGCGGGTATGGTGCGCGAGGGCATGGGGGTCGTGAAACTCGCGACTGCCGCCACCGTCAGCGTGCTGTCACCCAGGCCGCATCCGGATTTCTCGCTGATCAACTACTATCACATCGTGCCCGATCACTGGTACGTCATCGCCGCCACCAACTCCTGCGCGTCGGCGCACAAATGGCTGCGCGATACTTTCTTCCGCCGCGACGGCGAGGACGGCAGCGCGGTGTTCGACGCCATGGATGCCAAGGCCGCAACGGTGCGGCCGGGGTCGGAAGGACTGTTCTTTCATCCCTATTTGAACGGCGAACGCAGTCCTTACTGGGACCCCCTGTTGCGCGCCGATTTCGTCGGCGCCGGGTTCAATCACGGCGCGGGCCATTTCGTTCGTGCGCTGTACGAAGGGGTTGCCTATTCGCTGCGCGACTGTCTTGACGTCATGAAGGCCAAGGGGCTCGGTTTTGCGTCGGCGCGCCTGACAGGCGGCGGGGCGCGGAGCGCGCTGTGGCGACAGATCGTTGCCGACGTGCTCAACATCTCGGTCGAACTGCCGGCGGTGGCGGATGCCTCATATGGCGCGGCGCTACTCGCGGGCGTCGGCATCGGCGTCTTCAAGGACGAGCATGCTGCGGCGGACGTGATCCAGATCGTGTCGCGGGCCGTGCCGGACCCGGAGCGCGCCGCGGTCTACGACAGAGGTTTTCCGATCTATCGCGACATCCAGGCGGCGCTCGCGCCGATCAACCATCGCATCCACGATTTCGTGACCGCTCAGGGCAAGTGACGCATGTCGGAGATCAGGCTCGAAAAGGTTCGCAAGGCATACGGTCCGGTGGTGGCCGTTCACGGCGTCGATCTGACCATCCGGGATGGCGAGTTTGTCGTTTTTCTCGGACCGTCCGGATGCGGCAAATCCACAACGTTGCGCATGCTTGCGGGCCTGGAGGAAATCACTTCCGGCAAGATTTTTATCGGCGATCGTGATGTCACAACGCTGGAGCCCAAGGATCGCAACATCGCGATGGTGTTCCAGAATTATGCGCTTTATCCGCACAAGACCATCTACGACAATCTCGCGTTCGGCCTGCGGATGCGAAAGATGGACCCCGCGCAGATCGATGAGCGGGTCCAGCGCGCTGCGAAGATGCTGGGTCTCGACGAGTTCCTGAAGCGAAAACCCAAGCAGTTGTCCGGCGGACAGATGCAGCGCGTGGCGCTCGGCCGCGCCCTTGTGCGCGATCCGGAAGTGTTCCTGCTCGACGAGCCGCTGTCCAATCTCGACGCCAAGTTGCGCGTTCGCATGCGCGAGGAAATCGCAAGACTGCATCAGGAGGTCGGCACCAGCATGGTGTATGTGACCCACGATCAGGTCGAAGCGATGACACTCGCCAATCGCATCGTCATCATGCGCGACGGCCATGTTCAGCAGGTCGGCGCGCCGCTGGAAGTGTATGATCGGCCCATTAACCTGTTCGTGGCGGGCTTTATCGGCTCTCCGGAAATGAACCTGATCGAGGGCCGCGCGTCGAACGGTGCATTTGAGAGCGGCGCTCTGCGAATCGCGTTGCCCGAGCAATATCGCGGCGTCAACGAAGAGGCCGTTCTCGGCATCCGGCCAGAGCATCTTTCCATCGGCGAGGGGGACGATGCTCTCGCGTTTGACGTCAGTGTGGTCGAGCAACTCGGCGCCCAGACCCTTGGCATCGGCGAGGTCCATGGTGCGCGTTTGCGCATCCTCACCGATCGCATCGACAACTGGACCCACGGTCAACGGATCCCGGTCCGGTTGCGTGCCGAGCGCATCCATCTGTTCTCGAAAACGACAGGACAACGATTCTAGACGACCAGCAAAGCAAAATGAACCTTCGAAAAAGGAGAGGTGTCATGGGAGACAAGGAAATGGCCAGGGACGGAATCAATCGTCGGACGCTCATAAAAGGGGCGGGCGCAGGGCTTGCCGCAACGACCCTCGGGGCTCCTGCCGTTTGGGGCCAGGGCAAGAAGACGCTGCGTTTTCTTAACACCGAGACGTCCATCGACAGCATTCGCGCATTGAAGGTGGCCTGCGCCGAATACGAGCGCATGACAGGCACGAAGATCATCGTGGATTCCGTGCCGCTCGATGATGCCTTCACCAAGGTGACGACGTCGCTGCGCGGCGGTCAACCCTACGACATCGCGACATTCGCCTTCATCGGTCATGTCCTTTTGTTGCAGGCCCAAGGCCATCTGATGCCTTTGACGGAACTGACCAACAAGCACAAGTGGGGACCGAAGATCCTCTTCCCCATCAAGAACGAAGTCTACTGGTATCCCTACGACTACAATCTGGCCTGGATCTACTATCGCAAGGACCTCTACGAAAAGAAGGGCCTGAGCGTTCCCAAGAGCTGGGCCGAGATGCTCAAGAACTCGCAGGCACTGAACGAGGACGGCCGTTCCGGCTCGTTGTTCCCGATCGGCAGCAACGGCGCGACCAACTGGCTGTCCCCCGGCTTCATGTGGGCGGAGGGCGTCAAGCTGTTCGATGACAAGTGGAACGTGGCCATCGACAACGCGGCCAACGCGCCGAAGGTCGCCGCCTATCTCGACTTCTTCGCTGATCTCTACAAGACCATGCCGTCGGGCGCGAGCCAGGCCAGCTTCGGCGAAGTGCTGTCCAATTTCGCGTCGGACAAAGTGGCGCACACGGCCTATGCCGGCCGTATCATCGAAGCGCTCGAGCGCACGTCACCGGCGCTTGCGACCAAGTACGGAATCACGCCGTACATGGATAGCACCGGCAAGGCGAAGGCGGTCAATCACGGCTACGATGGCTGGGTGGTGCTGAAGACGCCGAACTCCAGCGAGTCGATGAAGTTCATGAAGTGGTTCACCGAGAACCAGTACATCAACTTCCTGCATACCGCGCCGCTGCACTTCCAGCCGCCGCGTCTCGACGTGTATGACGATCCGCGCTGGCGTGCTCACCCGCTGATCGAGAAGCATTGGGAAGCGGTCCAGACGATGAAGAATTTCATCGTCGACAAGTCGGTGATCCTGACATCGGTGGATACCGAGGGGCCGGTGCCGGATCTGCGTCCGGGCAAGGTGTTCGAAGGCTTCGTCATTCCGGAAATGTTGCAGAACCGTATCCTGAAGAACATGCCGGCGGCCGATTGCGTCAAGGCAGCCGGCGACAGGATGCGCAAGCTCACGGCATAGCAAAAGCGACCGACAACCGCCCGGCCGGATACCCCCGGCCGGGCTTTTCCCGAAGGCAGAGACGTTGAGTTCGAAGGCAACGATATACACCTTTCTGGTGATTGGATTGCTCGTGACGCTCGCGCTGATCGTGGCGCCAGTGGTCTATGCGATCAGCCTCAGCTTCTACAAGCTGGACTCTTTCGTCGGTGACGCCAAATGGATCGGCTTGGATAATTATATCGCCATCGTGAAGCTGCCCGAATTCTGGCGGGCGCTCTGGAATGGCGTGATCTATTCGCTCGGCTCCATCGTGCTTCAGGTGGTGCTGGGCATCGGCTTTGCGCTGATTCTGAACGAGACTTTCCCCGGTCGGAATTTCGTGCGCGGCCTTTCCATTCTGCCTTATCTGCTGCCGACCGTCGTCGTCATCCTGACGTTCAAGTGGATGGTGGATGGCAGTATCGGCATCATCACCCACACCATTGCGGCCCTGGGACTACCGCCGGTGAACTGGTTCGAGAATTCCAGCGCGGCGATGACCTCCACCATCCTGGTCAGCGTCTGGATGTGGACGCCTTTTGTCACGACCTGTTTTCTGGCCGCGCTGCAGACCATTCCGGTCTCGCTTTATGAGGCCGCTAAAGTCGACGGCACGACGGCGGTGCAGCGCTTTTTCCACATTACCTTGCCGATGCTGAAGCCGATCCTGACCGTGGTCGTGCTGCTGCGCGCGATCTGGATGTTCAACAAGTTCGACGTGATCTGGCTGTTGACCAAGGGCGGCCCTGTCGGCGCCACGGAAAACCTTGCAATCCTGTCCTATCGCCACGCCTTCAACCTGTTCGATATCGGCGGGGGCGCGGCGATCGCTACGATCTCGTTCGCGATCCTGTCGGTGGCCGTGTTGCTCTATTTTCACTTTTTCCCGCTGGAGGATGATTGATGGCTCTCGCCCGCCGATCGCTTCCCGCGCGTCTCGGAATCTATATCGCCGCCGCGATCATCGCGATCTATTCCGCGTTTCCGATCTACTGGATGGTGATCTCCAGCCTGCGCGAGCCGACCAGCCTGCTGACCCGGGTTTCGCTGCTGCCGGGGCCGTTCACACTCGAATATTATTCCAATCTGCTCGAGTTGACCGACTACCCGACGCATTTTGTCAACAGCGTCATCGTGGCAGTCGTGACGGTTGCGGTGACCATGGTGTTCTCGGTGATGATCGCCTATGCGGTCACGCGCCAGCGCATCCGCGGCAAGAAGCTGATCGTCGGCGCGATGCTGTATGCCTATATGTTTCCGCCGTTGCTGATCGCGATCCCGATGTTCACCATCTTCGCGCAGCTTGGCCTCAGCGACACCTTGACTGGCCTGATCGCCTCGCATCTGACGCTGACGTTGCCGCTCGGCGTCTGGTTCCTGTGGGGCTTCTTCAAGGGTATGCCGTTCGAACTGGAGGAGGCGGCCATGGTGGACGGCTGCACGCGGCTCGGCGCCTTCGTGCGTGTGGTGTTGCCGCTGTCGCTGCCCGGGCTGATTACGGTTGCGATCTTCTCGTTCCTCCTGTCGTGGACCGACTACACCTTCGCGCTGATCATGATCGGCAGCGACGCCAACAAGACGCTGCCGGTAGGGTTGGCGTCGATGGTGGGATCGTTCGATCTGCGCTGGGGTGAAATCATGGCGGGATCGACCTTGATCGCGCTACCGCTGTTCGCGGCGTTCGCTCTGTTGACGCAGTATTTCATTCAGGGCCTCGGCGCCGGCGCCGTGAAGGGGTGATCATGGATCTTGGACTTGAAGGCAAGGCGGCACTCGTCACCGGCGCAGCGCGCGGGATCGGCAAGGCGGAAGCGCTGGCGCTGGCGGCGGAAGGCTGCGCCATTGCCATCAACGACATCGATCGCGAGGCCGCTGCCGCCACTGTTGCCGAACTGCAGGCCAAGGGGACGCGGGCCGTCGCCTGCATCGGCGATGTATCCGAGGAGGCCGGAGCGGAGGCGGTCGTGAAGGCCGCGCATGACGGGCTCGGCCGGCTCGATATTCTGGTCAACAATGCCGGTGCCGGCGGGCGTCATCTTGGCCGCAAGGCGGAAGAGATGTCGATCGATGACTGGGACATCATCGTCCGCACCCATCTGCGCAGCACCTTTCTTTGCAGCAAATATGCGGTGCCGCTGATGCGGGAGCGGGGGTTTGGACGGATCGTCAATACGTCGTCCATGAATGTCACCGGCGGCGGCCGTCCCGGCGTGACCAACTATTCGGCCGCGAAAGCCGGCGTGATTGGTTTTACGCGCACCCTGGCCAAGGAAGTCGGCAGCGCCGGCATCACGGTGAATGCCATTGCGCCGGGTTATGTCGAGACGGCTCTCATCGCCGGCTTCTCGGCCGAGAAGCGCGCCATCATCGCCGGGCAGAATCCGCTCGGCCGTTTCTGTCAGCCGGAGGAGGTGGGCGCGTTGATCGCGTTCCTGTGTTCCATCCAGGCGGCATTCATCAATGGTGCGCTGATCTGCATGGATGGCGGCAAGCGTGATTTTTTCTGGGGAGATCAATGAGCATTCGCGCGTTCGGCGGGCCGCATCGCTACATCCAGGGCCCGGGTGCACTGAAAGAGCTCGCCGCATTGGTGCCGATGTATGGCCGGCGGCCGTTCGTATTGGCTGATATCGCGGTTCTCGGGTCGTTGCGCGGTCAGCTCGAAGCGCTTCTGCGGCCCTGCGTCGATGGTCTGGAGCTGGCTGAGTTCTCGGGCGAGTGCTCGGCTGCTCAGATCGATGCCATGAGCGCAAAAGCGGCAGCCAGCGGCAGCGACATGGTGATCGCCATCGGCGGCGGCAAGGCCATCGACACCGCCAAGGGTGTGCGCATCCAGCGCGGCGGCGGCATCATCGTGGTGCCCACGGTGGCCTCGAATGATGCGCCGACCAGCCGGCTCGCCATTGTCTACACCGACGATCACGTGCTCAAGGAAGTGCGGCTCATGCCGACCAATCCGGATGCGGTGGTGGTCGACACCTCGATCATAGCCGGCGCGCCGCGTCGATTCTTTGTGGCGGGCATCGGTGATGCGCTCACCAAGAAATTCGAGGCGGAGCAGTGCTATAAATCCGGCGGCCTGAATTTCTACAAGGCCCGTCCCGCAGCGCTGGCGGTCTCCATCGCGGATCAATGCTATCAGGTGATCCGCCGCGACGCGATCGCGGCACTTGCCGCGCTCGATCGCAAGAACCCAGATGACGCCTTCGAGAATGTCGTCGAAGCAACTATCCTGCTCAGCGGTCTCGGCTTCGAAAGCGGCGGCCTGTCGATCGCCCACTCGCTGACGCGGGGGTTCTCCGCGCTGCCATCGCTGAACGGTGCCCTGCACGGCGAGCAGGTCGCATATGGACTATTGGCCCAGCTTTGCCTGGAGCAAAGGTCGAACGATTTCCTCACCGACATGATTTCATTCTTCCGCGAGATCGGATTGCCGACAAATCTCGCGGCAATGGGATTCTCGGGCGATGTCCGGGATGGCATTCAGACCATCGCCCGGCGCTCGATCGCCGAGGCTCCCTATCTCAAGCAGTTTGCCGGCTCCGTCACCGAGCAAAGCCTGGTGGCGGCGCTGGAACAGGCGGAGAGAATGGGAGCGGAGGCTTAAAGCGGCTCTGCTGGTTCAGGCGCGATTCCCGATCTAGTGAGACGCTCCTGAGAAGTCGCGTGGGAGCCGGCACTCCGCAACCCGCACGGTCCGGATCGCTGCCGGCGTATTGCGGCTTCTTCCGACGAAGCGCGGCACGCCATCGGTCACGACGGCCGCGACCGCCGGGACGTCTCCGTTGCGGAGCGCGGACAGCGCGTCGTCCTGGGAGCCGCCGGCGCATGCGTCGATGAGAACGACGTCGGCATCCTTGCCGACCTGAAGAAATCCGGAATTCAGCCGATAGACCCGCGCGTTGTTACCCGTCGCCGCGGCGATCGCCTGCTCGGGCGGGATTCCGCCGAGACTGGCCAGATGGCTGATCGTATAGAACATGCCGAGCGGCATGATGCCGCTGCCGGTCGGGGTATCGGTGGCGATCAGCAGCCGCTCAGGCTGTCCGGCGTCGTCGAGAAGCTTCGCGGTCAGCAGCGCGGTCCGCAGGTTGCCGGCAGTGCACAGTTGCAGGGCGATATCGCTTTCATGGACCAGACGCGCGAAGCCCGCTTCCGGCATCGCCGTGGGGCCGCCATTGACGTGAAATGAAACGCTTGGGTTCGACGCCAGGACATGCTCCGCCCAGATGCCTGACGATCCTGGAATCGACGAGCCGCCTGTATGCATGGTCGTGACCATGCCGAGACGCCGCGCCGCCTGCATCAGCGGTGCGTAGTCGTAGGGCGTGGCGAATGCGCCGAAGCCCGCTTTGGCGAGCCACAGCCCGGAGGCCATGACCTCTTTGAGATCATCTTCGGTCAGGCCGGGCTCGAGAATAATGGAGCCTGCGTGTACCCGCATGCCGCCGGGCCGGTAGTCGAGAAAGCAGGCTCGCGCGGCGAGGGCGAGCGCCTTGACGCCGGCGGGATCTTTCGGGCGGCCTGGAACGTGGACCTCGGATGCTGTGATCGAGGTTGTGGTGCCGCCATGCACATAGCTTTCCAGATACCCGACGACGCGCTGCCGCGGCGTGTAGTCGCCGAACGTGATATGGACATGGCTGTCGATGAGGCCGGGAATGGCGGTCGTTCCCGCCGCGTCGATCACGACGTCGCACTTCGCCAGTTGTTCGGCCGAGACGCTTCCCATCGCGACGATGCGGCCGTCCTCCATCAGGATGCAATCGGCCGGCGAAAACGGCGCCTTGATATCGCCGGTGACAATGGTTCCAAGATTGACGATCGCTGTTTTCATGTCGTCTTCTCACTTCCGCGCGCTCTGCGGTTGGTCTGTTGCTTGATTGAAGCTTGACGGTCTGATCGATGGTTGAACTGTTGTCCGGCTAGTCGTTGCCGTCGTGTTCATCGCGCACCGGCGTGAATGTGCGTTTCGCGGCCTCTCTGGCCAGCTTGACGTGTTCTCTCGCAGCTTCGCGGGCCGCGTCCGGATTGCGTTCTTCGATCGCGTTGAAGATGTTCTTCATCTCGCGAAAGCTGTGCCGGCCTCTTCCTGCGTTGGACATGGATTGCTGGCGAAGGAAATTGATGCGGGCGAGCAGGCCACGGGCGATTTCCTCGATGATGGTGTTGCCCGAGCTATGGAAGATGATCTCGTAAAATCGGGTCGTCGTCTTCAATCTTGCCGCAGCATCGTCGGTTTTCTGGGCTTTCGCGAAATCTTTCAGCGCGGTGCGCAGCCCGTTCAGCGCGTCATCCGATATGTTGCTGGCGGCCAGCGCGGCGGCTTCGCCCTCGATCAACAGACGGACGTCATAGATCTGCTGGGCTTTCTCCCAGGTCATGATCGGAACGATCGGACCGCGGTTCGGTACGATCTGAATCAGGCGCTCGGCCTCCAGGCTTCGCAAGGCTTCGCGCAACGAGGGGCGGCTGATCCCCAGCTTCTCACATAGGTCCGTTTCTACGAGACGCTGTCCCTGCTTGAACATGCCGCTGAGAATGGCGGAGCGGAGCCGTTCGACGGTTTGCTGCTGGAGGGATTTGGGGGCGATGCGGAGGTCCATGACTGATCCTGTGCCGGCCGGGTGAAACGATCAGGAGCCGAGCCTGCTGGAAGATTCCTGAGTATGCGACAAGTTACACCGCATTTATCACATTGACAAATTGTAAGACAATCTGTCACATGGTGCCAGTGTCAAGGAGCCGGACCCATGGATTTAAGAATCAAGAAAATGACGCTCGTGCGCGAGGAGTTTTACGAAGAGGCTGGTCAGCGGGCTGAAACCCCGCTTTGCCGGCTCGCCGTCATCGCTGTCGTTCAGAATCCGGCCGTCGGGGCTTATCGGCAGGATCTTCAGGACATGATCGATGCCAGCGCCCAGCTCGGGCGCGAGATGGCCGGCAAGCTCGCCGAGGCGTTTTCGCCTCTGAAGGTGCAAAGCTACGGCAAGGCCGCGATCGTCGGAGTTGCCGGCGAGCAGGAGCATGGCAACGCGCTGGTTTCCACGGTGTTCGCGGACCCTTTCCGCGAGGCCATCGGTGGTGGAAACGCCTGGATTTCATCGATTACCAAGATCGCGACCGTCGGCACGCTGGTTGATGTTCCCCTCAATCACAAGGACGAGGTCTACGTTCGCTCGCACTACGACACCATGTCGGTCGGACTGCCGGACTCGCCCCGTCCTGACGAAATCGCGGTGGTTTTTGCCGTGACGAATCGGGGTCGGCTCAATGCGCGTGTGGGCGGCCTCACCCATGACGAGGTTCTATCCCGCAACGCTGCTGCCGCGACACGATAGAGCGCTCGCTTCGAATACCACGACGCTATCTTTTCAATCAAACAGGGGTGAGTGATATGAAGAAAGAGAGTCTGCTTCGAATTCTGGGAGCGACGGCGATCGCCGTCGCCGCAGGGGCGACATCGGCCAGCGCTCAGTCGATCAAGATCGGCGTGATTCAACCGCTGACCGGCGCATTTGCCGCGTCCGGCAACTATGTCACCAACGGCGCCAAAATCGCTGTGGACGAGATCAATGCCGAAGGCGGGGTTTTGGGGCAGAAACTCGAACTCGTCATCGAGGACAACAAGAGCAACCCGACCGAAGCGGCCGCGGTGGCGGAAAAGCTGCTGGTGCGCGACAAGGTGCCGGTCCTGATGGGGGCATGGGGATCGAGCCTGACCTTGGCGGTGATGCCCAAGCTCGTCGAATACAAGGTGCCGATGATCGTTGAGACATCGGCCGCAACCAAGATCACCACGCTCGGAAACCCGTTCGTGTTCCGGATCGCGCCGACATCCGTGATGGAGGCCGATTTCTTCCGGAACAGGATCGATGCCTTCAAGCTCAAGAAAGTTGATTTCCTCGTGGTCAACAACGACTGGGGGCGGGGCACGGTCGAAGATTT
This sequence comes from Bradyrhizobiaceae bacterium, assembly GCA_020544565.1. Classification (GTDB taxonomy): domain Bacteria; phylum Pseudomonadota; class Alphaproteobacteria; order Rhizobiales; family Xanthobacteraceae; genus Afipia. The sequence goes on along the minus strand of CP078014.1, from coordinate 2,210,924 downwards.
CCGGAAGATGTTCAAGGACAAGGGTGTGGCCGTCGGTCTGGTCGAAACCATTGATCCTGCGGCCCAGGATATCAGCGCCCAGCTGGCCAAGCTGAAAAGCTCGGATGCCGACACGCTGTTTGTCACCGCAGCGGTCGAGCAGCTGACCCTTGTGTTCAAGCAGGCGGCGGCGCTCGGTTTCAAGAAGCCGATCATCACCACCGGCGGGTCGCAGAACCCGGATCAGTTGATCGCTCAGGCAGGCGCGACCGTCGACGGCTCGATGCATTTGACGACCTTCACGCCGTGGGTTCCGGAAGCCACGTCGTTCCCAGCCCTGACCAAGCGATATATCGAAGCCTGGACCAAGCGCGGCTACGCGTTCCCCGGCGTGACCGAGAGCTTCCGTGGCTATGACGGCATTCGCACGATCGCCGCTGCGATCAAGCTGGCCGGGAAGGCGGAGCCGGAGGCAATCCGCGCGGCGCTCTGGAACGTCAAGCTCGATGGTCTGGTCGGGCCGATCGTGTTCGCAAAATTCGGCCCCGCGGGCGCAGAGAGCGGACAGGCGACGCCGCAGTTCCGGGTGATCAAGATCGATCACGGCAAGATCTCGGTGGTCCAGAACTGAGTTCTGAGAACGGACCTTTGCGGCAGGCGCGCCTAAATCCGGTCGCGCCTGCCGCACCAAGCTCTCAACGAAATCGCGTAGCATCTCTTCGGCGTGACGTCTGGAAAGGTCGTGATGGAACAACTGGCTCAACACATGGCCAACGCTGTCATTCTCGGCAGCAGTTACGCCATTCTTGGCATTGGGCTCACGCTCATTTTCGGTATCATGCGGGTGGTGAACTTCACCCATGGTGAGGTCTACGCGCTGGGCGGCTATTCGGCTTATGTCGTCTCGAGCGTGCTAGGTTTGAATTTCTTCCTGACCCTGCCGATGTCCATACTGGTCGGGGCTGTCATGGGAGCTGCTATCGAATTCGTCTTGTTGCGGCGTATCCGCACGTCCGACATCGATACGGGCATGCTGGTGATGATCGGCGCCGGAATCATCATTCTGAATACGATCCAGCTCATTTGGGGCGGTGTTGCCAAATCCGTCCATACGCCGTTCTCCGATGTGCCGGTGACGTTCGGCCCGGTGTCGGTATCTTCACTGCGGCTGTTCGTTCTGGTCGCGGCTTCGGTGTTGATCGTCGCGACCTACGTGCTGATCAACGAGACGAAGCTCGGCAAGGCGATGCGCGCCACGTTCCAGGATACGGACGCCGCGGCGCTGATGGGCGTCAATATCGGCGCGATCCATACCGCCACTTTTGCCATCGGCTCGAGCCTTGCCGCTGCGGCTGGCGCGCTGCTCGGCCCGGTCTTCCTCGTCACGCCGTCCATGGGAAACATGGCGGCCCTGAAAGCGTTTGCGATCGTCATTCTCGGCGGTCTCGGTAGCATTCCGGGCGCCACCATCGGCGGGTTCATTCTGGCGTTCTCCGAAGAACTGGGCGCCGGCTACGTCTCGTCGGGCTACCGCGACGCCATGGGCTTCCTGATCATCATCGCCGTTCTGCTTGTGAAGCCGACCGGCCTGTTCGCGCGATCCGAGAGGGTGGGATGACACGAATCTCGTCGATCGCATTTCTCGTCATTCTGGCGACGCTGCCGCTGTGGATGCGCGATCCTTATTATTTGCACATGCTCGTGACCACCGGCATCTTTACGATCGCTGCCATGAGCCTGAACCTGCTGCTCGGCTATAACGGGCAGCTCAGCCTCGGTCACGTAGCGTTCTTCGGTATCGGCGCCTACACCAGCGCATTGGTGTCGCTCGGGTTCGATGTCGATATTTTCGACTATACGTTTGTGCATGATCCATGGCCGCCGCTCGCGGGATTTGCGCTTTCGATCCTGGTGACGGGCTTTTGCGGCTATCTGATCGGCAAGCTGTCGTTCAAGGTGAGAGGTGCCTATTTCGTCATCGTCACCATCAGCTTCGCCGAAGTGGTGCGGCTGGTGGCGTTGAACTGGGACGACCTGACGCAGGGCCCGCTGGCGCTGACCAATATCCCGCCCATGTCGGTGGGCATCCAATCGATCGGCTACTTCAGCTTTCTCGGCAAGGTGCCGAACTACTATCTCGTGCTCGGCGTGGCGGTGGTCGCGTTCGTTCTGATCGGCCGGATCGTGAACTCGCGCTATGGCCGGGCCATGGTCGCGCTGAAGGAAAACGAGTCGCTGGCGCTGGCGTGCGGAATCGACGTCACGAAATATCTCGTGTTCGGCGCGGTCGTTTCTGCTGCGATGGCGGGCGCGGCGGGCAGTCTCTATGCCCATTACATCCGGATCGTGGATCCCGAGATCTTCATGTTCATGAACACCGTGACCATGGTGATCATGGTGATCACGGGCGGCAAGGGAACGCTGTTCGGCCCGGTTGTCGGCGGATTGATCTTCGGCATTCTGCCGGTGGGTCTCCGCGCCGTCGCCGGACCCGAGGTGCAGTGGATCATCTATGGCGCATTCATGATCGCAATTCTGCTCGTTTTGCCGGAAGGCATCGTTCCGGCCGTGCGACGATGGGGAGCGACGCGCGGCGCTGACAAGCCGAAAGACGGGATGCCGGCGCAGACCCATCTTGTTCAGGGAGAGCAGGCCCCATGAACGCACTCGCAGTCGCTCGTTCGCCAGATGAAGGTTTGTCGGTTGACGGAGTTGCGGTTCACTTCGGTGGACTTGTGGCGATTTCCGACATGACGTTCAAGACGTCCGGCAGCGAGATCGTCAGTCTGATCGGCCCGAACGGGGCGGGCAAGACGACGGCCTTCAATGTCATTACCGGCTTTCAGCGCCCGACCCAGGGAGCGGTGAGCTATCGCGGCACGCCTCTGGTCGGGTTGAAGCCACACCAGGTTGCGGCTCTCGGGCTGGTGCGGACCTTCCAGCGCACCAGTGTTTTCGCGACAAACACGGTGCTCGACAATCTCAAGATCGGACTTCATCGGCAGAGCCGCACCGGATTGCTGACCGCGCTTCTTGCGTTGCCAAGCGAGCGGGCTTCGGAAGCGCGGCTCATTGCCGAGGCGTGGGAGATTCTCGAATTCGTCGGCATCGCCGATCGCGCTCATCAGATCGCGGGGACGCTGCCTTACGGAGAGCAGCGGCTGCTCGGCGTCGCGCTGGCGCTCGCCGGCCGGCCGTCCATGCTGTTGCTTGATGAGCCCGTGTCGGGAATGAACCCCACGGAAACCGCGAACTTTCTCCGATTGCTCCGCGCGCTGCGTGCGAAGGACATCGCCATCCTGCTGGTCGAGCACGATGTGCCGATGGTGATGGAAATCTCCGACAGGATCGTGGTGTTGAACTACGGGCGGATCATCGCGGAAGGATCTCCGGCTGAAATCCAGAGCAACCCTGAAGTGATTGCTGCATATCTGGGCCAGGGGGCGACGCTTGCTTGAATTGCACAATGTTGTCACGCGCTATGGCGAGATCGAAGCGCTGAAGGGTATTTCCCTTCGGGTCGCCGAGGGGCAGTTCGTTGCGCTGGTTGGGGCCAACGGAGCAGGCAAATCGACCACGCTGCGCTCGATATCCGGCCTGGTGCGGCCCGCCAGCGGCACCATCATGTTCGAAGGCGTCGATATCAGCCGTGCATCGCCGGCCCGGATATTGTCGCTCGGCATTGCCCATTGTCCGGAGGGTCGCCGGGTTTTCCCGCATATGAGCGTTGCGGAAAATCTCGAGATGGGCAGCTATCGCCGATCCGATTCGGCGGAGGTCAGATCTGATCTTCAGAAGATGTTTGAGCAGTTTCCCCGTCTCGCCGAGCGGCGACGGCAGGTGGCCGGTACGCTTTCGGGCGGCGAGCAGCAGATGCTGGCGATTGCGCGCGCGCTGATGTCGCGTCCGCGTCTGTTGATGTTCGATGAGCCGTCTCTCGGACTCGCGCCGAACATCGTCGAGCAGATTTTTACGTTGATCCGGTCCCTGAACAAGTCTGGCACGACGATCCTGATGGTGGAGCAGAACGCCAACGCGGCATTGTCGATGTCGGACCATGCCTATCTGCTCGAAGCCGGCGCGATGACGCTCGAAGGCCCCGGCAAGGAGATGCTCGCGAATCCTCATATCCGGCGTGCCTATCTCGGACACTAGCGAGACGCTTGTCCGAAGCGGGGCGGGGTCTGGCGCGCCGTGTTCCTTATCAATCGGAAGGTGATGATGATGACGAAAGTCACGGATGCAGGGCGCAAGCGCCGGATCGGGTTGCTTGTGCCGTCGTCGAACTCCGTGATGGAGAACGACCTGCATGCGGGCCTTTCGAAGGAATTCTATACCATCCACACAGCGCGCATGTATCTGGTCGATACCACGCGCGAGGCCGAGATCAGGATGATCGAGGAGCATGCCCCCAAGGCCGCTCTCGACGTCGGCACGGCGAAACCGGACCTGCTCGTGTTCGGTTGTACATCGGCGGGCTCTCTCTTCGGCCTCGACTACGACGGCAAGGTGTGCGCCGACCTCGGCGCTCTTGCTCACTGCCCGACGCTGGGTGCGATTTCGGCGGTCAACGATACGCTGAACGCTCGTCAGTTCAAAAGGCTCGCGGTCATCACGCCTTATATCGACGACCTGACCCAGGCTGTCGCCCGGGCCGCGGAAAATCCGACACGCAAGGTGGTGGCGGCGTATGGCATGGGCATTTCGGTCAATGCCGAATTGGCGGTGCCGACGCCCGCCGAGATCGTCGCTTTTGCAGTCGATCGTCTCCGCGGCGTTGCGTTCGATGGGCTGTTTGTGTCGTGTACGAATTTCCGGGCGCTCGAGGCGATCCCCGAGTTGGAAAGACAACTCGGTGTTCCGGTCGTCACCAGCTGTCAGGCCATCATTGAACAGGTCAAAAAGCGTTTTTCGCTCGGGACTCCGTGAACGTCGCTGCGATTCGGCAAGGAAATCAGGCGCGATATGGTTGCGCATTGCCGACGGGTGGGTTTATCTCAGCGCCGAATATCGGCCAGATTCTTTGGAGTAATCGCCATGACGTCGAAGCTTTCCCTCACCGACCCCTCGCTGCTGCGTGATGCCTGTTACATCGGCGGCGACTGGGTTGCGGCGGAGGGTGGCGGCACGATCACGGTCGACAATCCGGCGACGGGTGCGGTTGTCGGCCGCGTGCCGAACATGGGCGCGGCGGAGACGCGGCGCGCCATCGATCTGGCCAACGCCGCGCTGCCGGCATGGCGGGCCAGGACCGCGAAGGAGCGCTCGGCCATTTTGCGCAAATGGTTCGAACTGATGATGGCCAACCAGGAGGATCTGGCTGCCCTCATGACCGCGGAGCAGGGCAAGCCGCTGGCCGAGAGCCGCGGCGAGATCGCCTATGCCGCGAGCTTCATCGAGTGGTTCGCGGAGGAAGGCAAGCGGGTCTATGGCGACACCATTCCGCCGTTCTCAGCCGACCGCCGCATCGTGGTGCTGAAGCAGCCGATCGGCGTGTGCGCGGCGATCACGCCGTGGAATTTCCCCTCGGCGATGATCACCCGCAAGGCGGGCCCGGCGCTCGCCGCCGGCTGCACCATGGTGGTCAAGCCCGCGAGCCAGACGCCGCTGTCGGCGCTGGCGCTGGCGGTGCTGGCGGAGCGCGCCGGCGTCCCCAAGGGCGTGTTCTCGGTGGTGACCGGTTCGGCCTCCGCGATCGGCGGTGAGATGACGTCGAACCCGATCGTGCGCAAGGTGACGTTCACCGGCTCGACCGAGATCGGCAAGACGCTGATGGCGCAGTGCGCGGCGACGGTGAAGCGCACCTCGATGGAGCTTGGCGGCAACGCGCCGTTCATCGTGTTCGACGACGCCGATCTCGATGCGGCGGTGAAGGGGGCGATGGCTTCGAAGTATCGCAACGCCGGCCAGACCTGCGTCTGCGTCAACCGCATCTTCGCGCAGGACAAGGTCTACGACGCCTTCGTCGCCAAGCTGGCGGAGGCGGTGCGCGGCCTGAAGGTCGGCGACGGTTTCGGCGACGGCGTCGCCATCGGACCGCTGATCAACATGGCGGCGGTGGAGAAGGTGGAGGAGCACATCGCTGATGCGACTGCGAAGGGCGCCAAGGTCGCGGCCGGCGGCCATCGCCACGCGCTCGGCCGCACCTTCTTCGAGCCGACGATCCTGACCGACACCACGCCGGACATGCTGATCTTCCGCGAGGAGACGTTCGGCCCGGTGGCGCCGGTGTTCCGCTTCACGACGGAGGACGAAGTCATCAAGCTCGCCAATGACACCGAGTTCGGGCTGGCGGCTTATTTTTACGGCCGCGACATCGGCCGGGTGTGGCGCGTCGCCGAGGCGCTGGAATACGGCATGGTCGGCATCAACGAGGGCATCATCTCCACCGAGGTGGCGCCGTTCGGCGGCGTCAAGGAGAGCGGCAACGGCCGCGAGGGCTCCAAATACGGCATCGAGGACTACCTCGAAATCAAGTACCTCTGCATGGGCGGGATTTGAGGCGGAGGTCGCGGAGCAGATCATCCGCGACCATCTTTCCTTCATAACATTCACGAGGTTTATTGCGAGTCGTTCGCGGCTAACGCAATTGTTATGGTTCCGCGCGGGTCTTCAGACCAATTGACGCAGGGCCGCATCTACAAATCGACCGAAACGCGATATATGTCCGGCCGACGTTTGATGCTCCTTGAGGGCCGATGCCCGTTTTCTGCGATGTGAATCGTCGTTTGCCTTCTCCGCGATGTGCGGGGTGGGTTTTGCTTGTCGTCATGCTCTTGGTTTTGCCCTGTGTTGCGAGGGCAGACGAGGCGGTGAAGCTGACACCGGAGCAGGCGCGGAATCTCGGGGTGAGCGTGGCGCGCCCGATATCGAGTCGAACCGATCGCACGCTGCCTTATCCGGCTCAGATCGTGATCCCGACGCCGCAATTGTGGGTGGTCAGTGCTCCCGTTGCAGGCATGGTCACCAATCTTGCGGTTGCGCGTGGCGATCGGGTCACCGCCGGCCAACCGCTCGTGACGATGGAGAGCCCGAGCTTCGTCTCGCTGCAGCGGGATTATCTGCACGCGGTCGTGCAGGAGACGCTGGCGAACCAGCAGCTCAAGCGCAATTCCGATCTGTTCGAGGGCAAGGCTGTGCCGCAGCGGGTGCTGGAAACCAGCCAGACCGAGGCCCGGCAGGCCGGCATCATGGTCGCCGAGCGCAAGCAGATGCTGCGCCTGAGCGGGTTGTCGGATGAGGCTATCTCAAGGCTGACCAACGAAGCGGTGATCAGCGCGACCTTGACGGTGAATGCACCGCAGGCGGCTTCGGTGGTTGATATTCCGGTGGCGCCCGGTCAGCGGCTGGAACAGGCCGCTCCACTGGTGAAGCTGGCGCGGCTGTCGCCGTTGTGGGCCGAAATCGCGATCCCGGCATCGGACATTCGCGCCATCCGTGTCGGCGCGAAGATTGAGATCGACGGCTACGCCGCGCCGGGCCGGATCATTCTGATTTCGGAGACGATCGATCCCGCCACCCAGACCATTCTGGTGCGCGCCGAAATTCCCAACAGCGGCGAACTTCACCCCGGCCAGACCGCGGCTGCGCGCATCAATTTTCTCTCTGCAGGAGAAAACGCCTGGGAGATTCCTTATAGCGGGCTGGTCCGGCGCGGCGAGCAGACCTCGGTCTTCGTCGCTATCGACGGCGGATTTCGCGTAGTGCCGGTGACGTTGCTCGCCGAGGATCAGGATCACGTCGTCGTGTCCGGTCCGATCAGTGACAAGGACGAGGTCGCCATTGGCGGCATTTCGGCGTTGCGCGGCATTCTCGCGCGCCTCGGGGCCAGCGAGTAATGCTTCAGCGCCTGGTTGCATTCGCGCTGTCGCAGCGGCTTCTGGTCATGCTGAGCGTGCTGCTGCTGGTTGGCGTTGGCGCTGTTGTTCTGCCCAACCTTCCGATCGATGCCTTTCCGGACGTGTCTCCGGTTCAGGTGAAGGTCATCATGAAGGCGCCGGGATTCACTCCGGAGGAGGTCGAGCAGCGGATCACGGTTCCGATCGAGCTTGAATTGCTTGGCCTGCCGAACAAGAGAATCATGCGTTCGACCACCAAATATGCGCTGGCCGATATCACCATCGATTTCGAGGACGGCACCGATATCTATTGGGCGCGCAACCAGGTCTCGGAACGGCTCTCCGGCCTCGCGCGCGATTTTCCCGAGGGCGTCAGCGGCGGATTGGCGCCGATCACCAGCCCGCTGGGCGAGATGTTCATGTTCACGATCGACAGCTCCGAGCTGTCGCTCGCTGAACGCAGGACCCTGCTCGATTGGGTGATCCGCCCGGCCTTGCGCACGGTGCCCGGGGTCGCGGACGTCAACGCGCTCGGCGGCTTCGTTCGCGCTTTCGAGATCGTGCCGATCAACGATGCGCTGGCCGCTCGCGGCATATCCCACGACATGCTTCGCCGCGCCATCGAGGCCAACAGCCGCAATGAGGGCGCGGGACACGTCAATCAGGGCGAGGACAATGCCCTGGTGCGGATCGAAGGCAGCATTCGCGATATCGACGATATCCGTTCCATCGTCGTCGAGACCCGCGATGGCATCCCGATCCGGGTTAGCGATGTGGCGCGGGTCAAGATCGGTGCGCTCACCCGCTATGGCGCGGTCACTGCCAATGGACGCGGCGAGACGGTCGAAGGTCTCGTGCTCGGCCTGCGCGGTGCCAATGCCGGCCAGCTCGTCCGCGACGTTCGCGCCCGCCTCGCGGAGCTGCAGCCGTCGCTGCCGAAAAGCGTGTCCATCCATGTGTTCTATGACCGCAGTCATCTGGTCAACCGCGCCGTCGGCACCGTGGTGCGTGCGCTCGCCGAAGCTACGGTACTCGTCATCATCCTTCTGTTGCTTTTCCTGGGGGATTGGCGCGCCTCGCTGGTGATCGCGCTCAGCCTGCCGCTCGCTATTGTCATTGCACTGATCGCCATGCGGGCGGTCGGCATGTCGGCCAACCTGATGAGCCTCGGCGGCCTCGCCATCGCCATCGGCATGCTGATCGACGCTCTGGTGGTGGTGGTCGAGAACATCGTCAGCAATCTCGGCAAGCGCCAGCCGGATGAGGAGACCTCGACGGTTCAGATCGTGCTGTGCTCGGTTCGTGAGGTTCTGCAGCCGGTGGCGTCGGGGGTGCTGATCATCATCATCGTTTTCGTGCCGCTGCTCACCTTGCAGGGTCTCGAAGGCAAGTTCTTCATCCCCGTCGCGCTCTCCATCATTTTTGCGCTGGCGGCTTCGCTGCTGCTGGCGCTGACGGTTATTCCGGTGGCGTCGTCGTTCGTGCTCAAGCCCACCGCCCATCGGGAGCCGCTATTGATCCGCGCGGTGCAGCGCGTCTACGCTCCGGCTCTCGATTGGGCGCTCCGCAATGAGCGCAAGGTGATGGTTGCGGCTTTTCTCGCTCTCATTGCTGCAGGATATGCCTACACCCAGCTCGGCAAGACCTTCATGCCGACCATGGACGAGGGCGATGTGATCGTCAGCGTGGAGACGCTTCCCTCGGTCAATCTCGACGAATCGATCGCCATCAACACACGATTGCAGGCAGCGCTGCTGAAGGTGCCCGATGTCGCCGGCATCGTCGCCCGCACCGGATCGGATGAACTGGGCCTCGATCCCATGGGGCCGAATCAGACCGATGCCTTTCTCGTGCTCAAGCCGGCGGATCAGAGGCAGACGAAAAACAGAGAAGAACTCCTGCAAAATCTTCGCGCGGTGCTGGCCGATTTTCCAGGTCTTGCGCTCGGCTTCACCCAGCCGATCGACATGCGCGTGCAGGAGATGATCAGCGGCGTGCGTGGCGACGTCGCGGTCAAGATTTTCGGTCCCGACATCGCGAAGCTCAACGCGATCGCGACGAAATTGTCGGCGATCCTGTCCTCTGTGAATGGCGCGGAAGACGTCTACACCACGCTGAACGAGGGCGCGCAATACTACACCGTTTCGGTGAACCGTCTGGAGGCCGGGCGTCTCGGCCTGACAGTGGATTCCATTGCAAATGCGCTGCGCACCCAGATTCAGGGCCGGACCATCGGTGTGGCTCTGGAGGAGGGGCGTCGCACGCCGATTCTGGTGCGCGGCAGCGAGATCACGCGCGAAGCACCGACGCTGCTCGCCAACCTGCCGCTGACGTTGCCCTCGGGGCAGCACGTCGCATTGTCGCAGGTCGCCCGCATCCAGCGGGTCGATGGTCCGGTGAAGATCGATCGCGAGGATGGCAACCGCATGAGCGTGGTGCGCGCCAATGTTCACGGCCGCGACATGGTCGGCTTCGTGGAGGAAGCCCGGCAGAAGGTTGCCGCCGAGCTGCCGCTGCCGGAGGGGTACCGGCTGACGTGGGGCGGGCAGTTCGAGAACCAGCAGCGCGCCGCCGCCCGTCTGGCGGTGGTGGTGCCGGTCGCGATCGGCCTGATCTTCGTGTTGCTGTTCACCACCTTCGGCTCGATTCGCCAGGCATTGCTGGTGCTGGTCAACATTCCCTTCGCGCTAATCGGCGGGGTGTTCGCGCTGGTCTTGAGCGGCGAATATCTGTCGGTTCCGGCGTCGGTCGGGTTCATCGCGCTGCTCGGCATTGCGGTGCTCAATGGCGTGGTGCTGGTGTCCTATTTCAACCAGCTTCGCGCGGAGGGCCTGAGCGAGGACCGTATCGTGATCGATGGCGCCAGGCGCCGGTTGCGGCCGGTGCTGATGACGGCCAGCATCACGGCTCTGGGGCTGATCCCGCTGCTGTTCGCCTCCGGTCCGGGGTCGGAGATCCAGCGGCCGCTCGCCATCGTCGTGATCGGCGGCTTGCTATCATCGACGCTGCTGACGCTGATCCTGCTGCCGATCCTGTATCGCCGCTACGGCGGAGCGGCGCAGCAGGCTGCGTAAAGCCGGTTTCCCTTTTTTACGCGTCGGTGGGGTCGACAGCCTGTTTCGATTTTCCGCGCAACTCGCCGACCACGCCTTGCGGGAAGAAGTAGACGCTGGCGATGAACAGCAGGCCCAGCCACAGCAGCCAGCGGTCCGGATGAAGGATGCTTGGCAGCAGCGGAATGCCCGCGGCGGTCGCGGCCTCGGAGGCGACGCCCATCAGCTTCTGCAGATAATTCTGGGCGATCACCAGCAGCGCGGCGCCGATGATCGCGCCATACATGGTTCCCATCCCGCCGATGACCACGATCAGAAGAATGTCGATCATGATCGCGAACGACAGTGACGTGTCCGGCCCGGCGTAGCGCAGCCAGATGGCGTTCAGCATGCCCGCGCCGGCGGCGACCAGTGCAGCCACCACGTTTGCAACGCTGAGGTGGACCACCGTGCGATAGCCGAGCGCCTCGGCCCGGAACCGGTTTTCGCGTATCGCCTGAAGCACGCGGCCGAATGGTGAATTGACCACCCGCAGCAGCGCCAGCACCATCAGGGCGCAACATGCGAAGATGAGATAATAGGACAAAATCCGTCCGTTCACCGCGACCCCGAAGACGTCTTTGATGAACACCGTTCCGGGGCGGAGAAGTTCGGGAAGCTGGAAGGTTCTGCCGTCTTCGCCTCCGGTCAGCCACGACAACTGCGACGCCAGGACCAGAAACGCCGAGGCGACGGCGAGGGTGATCATCGAGAAGAAGATGGTCTGCACGCGCATCGAGAACAGCCCAATCGCCAGCGCCAGCGCCACAGCAGCCGGCAGGCCGATGAGGATGCCGACCGCCATCGCCGGCCAGGTCGGACCGAGGGTATAGAGGGCGATGGCGATGGCGTAGCTGCCGATGCCGTAGAACATCGTATGGGCGAACGACACCGAGCCGGTATAGCCGAGCAGCAGGTCGTAGGATGCGGCCAACGCGGCGAAGATGCAGATCTTGGCCGCGACATTGATGGGCTTGGCGCCCGGAAACAGGATCGGCGTCACCAGCAGCGCGGCAATGATCGCGATCAGGATGACGGACAGGGCTATGCTGCGCGGCGGATCGCCCGAAAGCAGTTTCATCGGTTCACCACTGTGAACAAACCGCGCGGTCGCCACATCAGGATGGCGACCATCAACAGGATGTTGGACATGAGCGCGAGCTTGGGAACGAGAAAACCACCGTAATTCGCCACCATGGCGACGAGGATGGAGCCGATGAAGCAGCCGCCGATCGAGCCCAGGCCGCCGATGATGATGACGATGAAGATCAGGATCATCATGTCGGCGCCCATGCCGCCATAGATCTGCTCGCGATACAGCGCCCACATCACGCCGCCAAGCCCGGCCAGCGCTGCGCCCACCATGAAAACGCCGAGAAACAGGCGGCGGATGCCATAGCCCAGTGCTTCGACCATCTCCCGGTTCTCGACGCCGGCCCGGATCAGAAGGCCGATCTTGGTGCGGTTGAGAACGGTGAGGATGGCGACAAAGATCAGAAGCCCGATGACCATGGCGAAGAGACGATACTTCGCGATGGCGATGTCCCCGAAGATAAACGAGCCGCGTAGCGCCGTCGGCAGCGGGATCGGAATCTGCGTGGGACCCCAGAACACGAACAGCAGTTGCTCGACCACGACGAGACCGCCGGTGGTGATGAGGATCTGCTTCAGGTGATTGCCATAGACCGGCAGGATCAGGACGCGCTCGAACACGGCGCCGAGCAGGGCGGCGGCGGCCATCGCCAGCAGCGCGGCCGGCGCCAGCGCGGCCAGATTGAGCCAGAACGAATCCGCCTGCAGCCACACCGCCATCGGGATCAGCACCAGCGTGGCGATATAGGCGCCGGCGGTGATGAACGCGCCGTGGCCGAAGTTCAGAACGTCCATCAGGCCGAAGACAAGGGTGAGGCCAGAGGCCATCATGAAGATCATCATGCCCATGGCGAGGCTCGCCACGGTGAGCGTGACCCACGACGACATCGAGCCGACCAGAGGAAGCATCAGAAGACTGAGCGCCACCGGCAACAGCGCGGGAATATAGTCGCGCGACTGGCCGGGCAGCGGCTCGCTCTCAGCGATGTCGGTCACGTATGCACCTCGAAGCTCAATCCCAGCAGGCGTTCCTGCAGTGGCCGGTCGCTGACGAGTTCGGCCATCTGGCCATGATGGACGATCTTCCCGTTGTCCATCACGGCGACGGCCTCGCCGATCTCCTTTGCCACGAAGACGTTTTGTTCGACCAACAGCGTGGTGACGCCCTGTCGCCTGATTTCGCGCAGGCAATCCACCAGGGCGAGCACGATGGCGGGGGCAAGCCCCTTGGTCGGCTCGTCGATCAGCAGCAGCTTGCGGGGCTCGACGATGGCCCGCGCGATGGCCAGCATCTGCTTCTGTCCGCCGGACAGCGAGCCGGCGCGCGACAGCCAGAACTTCCGCAGCGCGGGGAAGAAGCCGAAGATCCATTGCAGCCTGTCGTCGTCGAGCGGTCCCGAACGAGCGGCGAGAATGAGGTTCTCCTTGATCGTGAGATCGGAGAATACGGCCATGTTTTCCGGAACGTAGCCGACGCCGAGCGTGGCGATGGCGGGCGTGGCCAGAGTGTCGATCCGCTTTGAATCCAGCGTGATCTGGCCGGAGGCGCAGCGCCAAAGGCCCATCACGGTTCGTAGCGTCGTCGTTTTGCCGGCTCCGTTGCGTCCGAGCAGCATAGTTATCTGGCCTGCCGGCACGTGAAGATCCACGCCATGCAGGATGTGATAGCGCCCGATGTGGGTGTGGACATTGTCCAGCCGAAGCGTGCTCGTCATGGCGCGCCTCGGTCCGGCGCGACGCCGAGATAGGCTTCCTGCACGATCGGCGAGGCGATGACCTCCGCCGGAGGGCCGTCGGCGACGAGGCGGCCATTGTGCAGGACGATGATGCGATCGGCCAGCGAGCGGACCACGTCCATCTTGTGCTCCACCAGCAGAATGATCTTGGAGCGGTCGCCCTTCAGTTTCTCGATGAGGTTTAGAACCACCGGCACCTCGTCCACGCTCATGCCCGCGGTCGGCTCGTCGAACATGAAAACGTCCGGCGCGAGCGACATCATCAGCGCCACTTCCAGCTTGCGCTGATCGCCGTGGGAGAGGGACGCGGCGAGCGCCTCGCGCCGTCCCAGCAGCGATGTGCTCTTCAGAACGATGTCGGCTTTCTCGATCAGGTCTTTTCGCGCCGTCCATGGACGACGCATCTCGTAGCGTACGCCGGCCGCGGCCTGAACCGCGAGCCTGACATTTTCCGCGACCGACAGGTTCGGAAACAGATTGGTGAGTTGGAACGCGCGGCCAATGCCCGCGCGCGTGCGCATCGGCGCGGACATCTGGGTGATGTCCGCCCCGTCCAGCAGCACCGCGCCCCGGGTGGGACGAAGCTGGCCGGAGATCAGATTGAAGTACGTCGTCTTTCCGGCGCCGTTGGGGCCGACGATGGCGGTCAGCTCCCCCGGACGGAACGTACAACTGACGGAATCGACGGCCAGATGGCCGCCGAACCGAATGCTCAGATCACGCGTTTCCAGCTTCCCAGCCATGGATGGTGCCGACCGATGGAGCTGTCTATCGCTTGTTGCGGATGGGGATGTTCATGTCCTTGATCTGCAACTCGCGCACCAGTTCGTTGACGGCCCAGGGCACGTTGGGATCGACCTTCACCCGGAAGTGATACATGGACTGCAACGCCTGGTGATCTTCCTTGCGGAAAATCATCTTTCCCTTGGGCGTGTCGAATTCCATCCCCTCCATGGCGGCGATCAGCTTTTCCGTGTCGGTCGATTTGGCGGCCTTGACCGCGGTGATGATCGCCGACACCGCCGCGAAGCCGCCGGGCGTGAAGAAATCCGGCGGAGACTTGTAGCGCTTGGTGTGCTCCGCGATCAGCCAGTCGTTGATCGGGTTTTTGGGAATGCCGTAATAATAGTAGGTGGCGCCCTCCATTCCGGGGAGCCGTTTGAAGGCCACGAGGTCCGCCAGCGGGGCGCCGCCGGTGGAGATCTCGATGTTATACCGCCCCGGATTCATGTCCTGCAGTTTGGTGATCGGATCGCCGCCGCCGGCCCAGATCACCCAGATCATCTTGCGGCCGGGCTTGTCTTTGAGCGCGTCGAACAGCCGCTGCCCGACGGCGGTGAAGTCCGTCGTCGCCGCTGGCACATATTCCTCTGCCGCGAGGGTGGCGCCGGTCTTCGACAGCGCTTCCCTGAAGGCCGCGACGCCGTCCCTGCCGAACGCGTAGTCCTGCGCCAGCGTCGCTACGGTCACGCCCGGCTTGCCGATCGCAACCGCGTTCGAGATGGCATCCTGGGAGGAGTTGCGGCCGGTACGGAAGATGTAGCGATTCCACTTTTCGCCGGTGATGGAATCCGCGACCGCCGGTTCGACGATCAGGATTTTCTTGTTTTCTTCCGCGACGGGCAGCATCGCCAGCGCGGCGGCGGATGACGTGGTGCCGATGGCGAAATCGACCTTGTCATCCTGATAAGCCTCCGCGAGGGCGGCTTTGGCAAGATCCGGCTTGCCCTGGTCGTCCTTGGTGATCAGCACGATCTTGCGGCCGTCCACCATCATGGTGTTGTTGGTGAGATATTCGAGGCCCAGTCGAACGCCGGCCTCGGTCTGCCTTGCATAGGCTTCCAGCGGTCCCGTCTTGCCGTGAATGAGGGCGATCTTCAGATCATCGGCCCAACCTGCCGACGACATCATGCTCGCCGCAAGACAGCAGGTTGCGAATAGCTTCTTCATTCCGTTTCCTCCTGTTTGTCCTTCTTGAAGAATGAGGCTCGTTGTCCCGCGCCGGAGAGCTTCGGCCGTCAAACGGCTGCCGGCCAGGCCAGTCGTCCCCGGACGTTAATGTGCTTTGCGGGCCGGCAAATCGCGCGGGCCGACCCCGGTTCGAATGAATATCCCTCCCGGCGGCGGAGTCCGCCGCCGCCATCCTGCCGTGATGTGCGCCGCCCGCATGGCCTGCTGTTCGGGTGTCGGTCTTTCGCCTGAAAATCGTCCCGCCAAAGCTGAATCCCAAAAAAAGCACGTGCGCATACGAGTGCACGGCAAGAGAAAATCCGCAATAGGTATCCTCTGCTTCCAGTGGGGGAACGTGCATTTGACCGTGGCTTTGAGTCCGGGCCGCGGTGGGGCAGAAAACGTCACGGTCGAGGCCGGGCGACAAGCGGCGGTCCGTGGCAGCGAGATCAGCGTGTGACGGTTGGCCCGGCGCCGATGTGTTATAAGGCGTGCCGTCGATGGCGTCCCCGGAGAGATCATGAACCAGAACAATACGACCGTTCCCAAGAGTTACCTGCTCGCGGTGGAGGATACGGATTTCCTTCTGCGCGACGAGATGCGCTCGATCCGCTTCGCGCTCGAATATTCGAAGGCCGAACTGGCCCTGCGGGATTGGGGCATCCGCTCGACCATCATTGTTTTCGGCGGCGCCCGCATTCCCTCTCCGGAACAGGCGGAGGCGGCCGTTGCCGCGGCGCAGAGCCCGGAGGAAAAGCAACTCGCGGAGCAACTGAAATCCAAGTCCGCCTATTATGAGATGGCGCGGGAATTCGGACGAATTGCGTCCGAGCGCGGGGGCGCGTTCTCGCCCAAGCATCGCTGGCGGGACAATGTGATCGCCACTGGCGGCGGCCCCGGGATCATGGAAGCCGCCAATCGCGGCGCAGCCGATGTCAACGCGCCGAGTATCGGATTCAACATTTCCCTGCCGCATGAGCAAAGGCCCAATCCTTACATCACGCCGGAGCTCACCTTTCGCTTCCATTATTTCGCAATGCGTAAAATGCACCTCGCCATGCGGGCGACCGCGCTGGCCGTTTTTCCCGGCGGCTTCGGCACGCTCGACGAATTGTTCGAAATGCTGACCTTGCAGCAGACCCGGAAAGCGCCGCCCGCGCCGATCGTTCTGTTCGGAAAATCCTACTGGAGCCGGATCATCAATTTCGATGCGCTGGTCGAGGACCATGCGATTGCGCCGCAGGATCTCGATCTGTTTGAATTCGTGGACACCGCCGAGGAGGGGTGGGCCTCGCTGCTTCGCCGCGGCCTGAAAGCATCGTCCGATCAGGCCATGCCTTGAATGCCCGACGCAACATCCTGCAAGAAGGGGAAGATCAGCATGCGCATCGCCAAGAGGCCGTCATGACCGACAGGAAGAAAAGCCCCGACCAGTTGCGCAGCGCCCGCTGGTTCGCCCCGGACGATCTGCGCGCCTTCGGCCATCGCTCCCGGGCGATGCAGCAGGGCTATGCGCCGGTGGAGTGGAAGGGCCGTCCGGTCATCGCCATCCTCAATACGTGGTCGGAGGCCCAGCCGTGTCATATGCACTTCAAGAGCCGTGTCGATGACGTCAAGCGCGGCATCCTGATGGCCGGCGGGTTTCCGATGGAGCTGCCGGCGCTGTCGCTGTCGGAATCCTTCCTCAAGCCGACCACCATGCTCTATCGCAATATGCTGGCGATGGATGCCGAGGAACTGCTGCGTGGCCATCCGGTGGATGGCGTGGTGCTGATGGGCGGCTGCGACAAGACTACGCCGGGTCTTCTGCTTGGGGCCACCAGTGCCGGCTATCCCGCGATCTATTTGCCCGCCGGTCCGATGCTGCGCGGCAACTGGAAGGGCAGGACGCTGGGCTCGGGCTCCGACGCCTGGAAATACTGGGATGAGCGCCGCGCCGGAAAAATCTCCGACAAGGAGTGGGTGGAGGTCGAAGGCGGGATCGCCCGCAGCTACGGCACCTGCATGACTATGGGCACGGCCTCGACCATGACGGCCATCGCCGAGGCGATCGGCATGTCGCTGCCGGGTGCGTCGTCGATTCCGGCGGCGGATTCCGGCCACATCCGCATGGCCAGCGAATGCGGCCGCCGCATCGTCGACATGGTGTGGGAAGATCTCACGCCGGCCCGGATCCAGACGCGCAAGGCGTTCGAGAACGCCATCGCGGTGGCGATGGCGATGGGCTGCTCCACCAATGCGATCATCCACCTGATCGCGCAGGCGCGCCGCGCCGGGCAGGACATCGGTCTCGACGATTTCGAGCGCATGAGCCGCAAGGTGCCGGTGATCGCCAATGTCCGCCCCTCGGGCGACACCTATCTGATGGAGGATTTCTACTACGCCGGCGGCCTGCCGGCGCTGATGAGCCGCATCCGGGAGCATCTGCATCTCGACGCGATGACCGTGACCGGAAAGACGCTCGGCGAGAACATCGCGTCCGCCGAGGTCTACAACGACGATGTCATCCGTACCGTGCAAAACCCGATCTATGCCGAAGGGGCGCTCGCGGTGCTGAAGGGCAATCTTGCGCCGGACGGCTGCGTCATCAAGCCGTCGGCCTGCGAGCCGCGCTTCCTCAAGCACATCGGCCCGGCGCTGGTGTTCGACGACTATCCGTCGCTGAAGGCGGCGATCGACGACGATGATCTCGACGTCACCGCCGATCATGTGTTGATCCTGCGCAATGCGGGGCCGCAGGGCGGCCCGGGCATGCCGGAATGGGGCATGCTGCCGATTCCGAAGAAGCTCGTGAAGCAGGGCGTGCGCGACATGGTGCGCCTGTCCGATGCGCGCATGAGCGGCACGAGTTACGGCGCGTGCATCCTGCATATCGCGCCGGAAGCCTATATCGGCGGTCCGCTGGCGCTGGTGCAGACCGGTGACATGATCAGTCTCGATGTCGATGCGCGCACCATCAATCTCGATATTTCAGACGAGGAGATGGCGCGCCGTCGCGCTGCCTGGCAAGCGCCGGAGCCGAATTACGGGCGTGGTTACGGCTGGATGTTCACCCGGCACATCCAGCAGGCCAATGAGGGCTGCGATTTCGATTTCCTGCGCAGCGATTTCGGCGCGCCGGTGAAGGAGCCGGTAATCTATTAGCCGGTCCTGCCCGATCGGGCTTGTCCGTTTCAGTCCGGGGGCGTGATCCGCGCCGGAAAAGCCTTGTCAATCCGGCGCGGCGGATCGATCATTGACAATGCTGCAGCTGACGTTGGGATATTTCCCTCGCGCTGCGGCCGACGAGATTTGATGATCGTTTATTGTCAGGCGGGTCGCCATGGACATGTTTCGTAATAGCGATTTCGACCGGGGCTATTTTGAATCGCTTTCGAGCACCCGCCGGGGCGGGCTGCATAGTTTCGCGGAGCCTCGCTCGTCTCGCAAGGAACGGATCGAGATGGGCAAGAGCCTGCGCCGCGACACTCCCCGAAGCGCGCACGCGATCTGGCGTCCGGGCAGGAAGCGCGTCGATCCGATGGCGATTCTCAAGAAGCAGAACGCGACTCGCGTGCGGAAACTGGTGCCGCTGCGCCATGCGCGCATGCTGGCGTCGCCTTTCAGTTTCCTGCGCGGCGGTGCGGCGATCATGGCGGCGGACCTGGCGCTGACGCCGAGCACCGGCGTTCTCGTCGCGGCCTGTGGCGACATGCATGTCGCCAATTTCGGCGTCTTCGGTTCGGCGGAACGGCAGCTCATCTTCGCCATCAATGACTTCGACGAGGTCTATCCCGGGCCCTGGGAATGGGACCTCAAGCGCTTGGCGGCGAGCGCTGCCGTGGCCGTGAGTTTCATGGGCGGCGATCGCGTCGAGGCCGAGGATGCGGCGCAGCAGGCGGTGGCTTCCTATCGTGAGTACATCCGTCGTTATGCGGACATGCCGTTTCTTGAGGTGTGGTACGACAGAATCGAGGACGAGCCGATCCACAAGGCCGCGCCGCCGGACGTGCGCCGGCGCATCGAGAGCGTGATCGAAAAGGCGCGGACAAAGGGTCATCTACGCACGCTGGACAAGCTCACCGAGACGGTCGCGGGACAATCCCGGATCGCCGAGGATGTTCCCTTGATCGTGCGCGAGACGCACCGCGATGACGGCGCGCCGATGGCCGGGGTGATCGATGCGGTGATCCGCAGCTACTTCCATTCGCTTCCCGATGATCGCAAGCGGCTGTTGTCGCGCTATCGCATCGTCGATGTGGCGCGCAAGGTGGTGGGCGTCGGCAGCGTCGGCACCAGTTGTTGGGTCGCCTATATGCAGGGGCTCGACGACAACGACCCGCTGTTCCTCCAGATCAAGGAGGCGCTGCCGTCCGTGCTCGCGCCGTATTCGCCCGCCCGTCTTCCGTTCGACAATCAGGGGCGCCGCGTCGTCGCTGGGCAACGGCTGACCCAGGGCTCTCCGGATATCTTCCTGGGCTGGGGCGAATCCGAGGGCGGGCGGCATGTCTATGTGCGCCAGCTCGCGGACATGAAGGGCGGCATTCAGATCGCCGCCGACGACAAGGAGCAGCGCAGGCGGTTTGCCTTGTACTGCCGGCTCTGCGGCCGGGCGCTGGCGCTGGCCCACGCCAAGTCCGGCGACCCGGCGATGATCGCCGGCTATGCCGGCAAGAGCGCCGCGCTGGACGAGGCTATCGGCCGGTTCGCGCTGGCCTATCAGCGGCAGACCGAAAAGGATCACGCGGCGCTGGCGGCGCTGCGCCGCGCCGGGCGCATCGCCGTCGATCCTTCTGTTCCTGTCTGATCCGGGCACCCTTGTGGCAGATGGCCGCGGGCCTTCCGGCTGGTGGTGCGTTGCTGCCGCATTTTGCAGTTCGGCTCGAAACTCGCTTGGGTTCGCGATGCCGGGCCGGATTTGATGCAAATCAAGATGGCGATGCGTTCCGCAAGGCATGAGAAAGGAGAAAAGGAAGAGAAGGAGTTTCGATCATGATCGAGATGAAGGATCTGACGCCCAGCTTCCGGCATGTGCGGCTGTTGCTTGCGCGTGAGAAGGGGCATCCGGAGGGCGAGCAGGACGACGGCTACGATCTGCTCGTGCCGCTTGATGGCGACAGCCGCCTCGATCCCCATGAATGGAAAACCCATCAGGCCGTCTGCCGCGTGCGGCGCTTCGACAGGCATGGCGATGTCAAGATCGGGCGCTTGCGGCGCAAACCCGGCGGACAATGGTATTTCGACTACGAAGAAGGCGACAGCGACGACGAGATCGGCTTCCGCCTCGGCGAGGAACGTTTCATCACCGGGGAATATGTGTCGATCCGGCAGGGATCGGACTTCCATCCCTATCGCGTCGTTCGTGTCGAACGGCCATAACCATCCCCGCCATCCGGCATCATGACGCCGCCATCATCCGGCTGCAGAGGATGGCGCGGAGTGCTTGGCACTTCATCAGCGTTCTCTCGCGTGGCGACCGCCGCCATTGTGCGACAACCAAGGAGACTGCAATTGTCCAATACCCCTCACACGCTCCACGACGAATTCCCTGACGATATGGACAAGATCCATGCGCTCAAGATCAGCAATCCGGAGTTCGCGCAGGTTCTGGAGAAATACGACGAGATCAACGATCAGATTCACCGGGCGGAAACCCGTATCGAGCCGATCAGCGACCAGGCCGAGGAAATCCTGCGCAAGCAGCGCCTGGCTTTGAAGGACAAGATTGCCTCCGCCCTGAGCGCGGCCTGAACTTCATTTCAGGGCTGGCGTCCCGCGGGGTCGCCTCAATCTTCAACGTGCCGCTGGTCTCGCGGCGGCACGTCCTCGCTGCCTTCCTGTCGGTCGCGGTAGAGCGCGGCGCGCGCCAGCAGCATCAGGGTGATCGGCGTCGTCACCACCATGAAGACCGTGATCAGCAGTTCGTGAAGCACCGGTCGGGTCTGCAGGATCGAGAAGTACAGCATCGAGGCGATCAGCACGCTGCCGATGCCGAGCGTCGTTCCCAGCGTCGGCGCATGCACGCGATCGTAGAAGCTGCGGAAGCGGAGCAGGCCCAGCGAGCCGATCAGCGCCAGCGCCGATCCGAGCAGCAGCAGCAGCGCCGTCACCACCGCCGCCCAGGCAGGCAGGTTGGCCGCGTGCGTCATTCGATCACCTCGCCGCGCATGAGGAACTTGGCCAGCGCCGCGGTGGCGACGAAGCCGAGCAGGGCGATAACCAGCGCCGATTCGAAATAGAGCGTCGATCCAGTACGGATGCCGAAGGTCAGAAGCAGGATCGTGGCGTTGGCATAAAGCGTATCGAGGCCGAGCACCCGGTCTTGGGCGCGCGGCCCGCGCAAGGCATGGAGCGCGGCGCAGGCCATGGCGAGGCCGAGCAGGATCTGCGCGATGAAGATGGACCAGTCGAGCAGGGCTGCGCTCATTCGAATATCTCCATCAGCCGGTTCTCGTAGCGCTCCTTGATGATCGTCACCCATTGCTGTTCGTCGATCAGGTCGAGCACGTGGAGCAGCATGGTGTTGTCGCTGGAGTCGTATTCCACCCAGATCGTTCCCGGCGTGGCGGTGATGATGCAGGCGAGCGCGGCGAGGCAGTAGGGATTGCGCGTGTGCAGCGGGATGCGCACGAATCCCGATCTGCGGTCGCGCTTGTGGTTGCGCAGGATCAGCCAGGCGACAGCGTTGTTGGAGCGGATGATTTCGGCCAGAACGTCGAGCGCGAGTTTCAGCGCTGCGCCGGGCCGCCGGAATCGCGTTGTCGGCGGATCGAGCGCCGCCAGCGCCCAGGCGGTGGCGCAAGCGAAAACGATGCCGAGGATGATTGTGCCCGGCGCGATGCTCTGGTTGAGCAGCAGCCACAGGGCCACCAGCAACGCGGTCAGCAGCGGATAGGGCAGCCAGCGCTTCATCGCCCGCCTCCCGGTGGCAATACGGATGTCTGCGATCCGCGGTCGGACAGCACGTCGCGGACATAGTGCTGCGGCGCGTGCAGCGATTGCGCGGCGGCCTGCATGTAGCGCAGCACGGGCGCGGGCTTGACCGAGAGCGCCACGCACAGGGTGAGCAGCACCAGCACCGGACCGATTTCCAGCATCCGCACGCGCGGCAGCGGCCCCCCCGCCGACACCCAGAAAGCGTCGATGCCGGAGCGCGTCATGGCGATGATCATCGCCATTCCGGAGAGCAGAAGTGCGGCGAGCAGCACCCACGTCGTGACGGACACGGTGCCTTGTCCCGCGAACAACGGCACCAGGATCGTCAGCTTGGCGATAAAGCCGGACAGCGGCGGCAGTCCGGCGAGCACCAGCGCGCAGCCCATGAAGCTCATTCCGAGAATTGCCTTGGTCGCCGGGATGGCGACGCCGGTTTCCTCCTTATACGGATTTTCCTCTTCGTCCTCGCCGTAGGCTTCGCGGGTGACGGCCAGCATGTCGGCGCCGATGTCGCGTCCGCGCTCGATCAGTTCAGTGAGCAGAAAGAATCCGGCGATCGCCAGAACCGAACTGGCCATATAGAACAATGCGCCGCTGGTGACGGCGATTTGCCCGACCCCGACCGCGGCGAGCAGCGTGCCCGAGGACACCAGCACGGCCGAGCCCGCCAGCCGCGCCATGTTCTGCGTCGCCAGCACCGCCACCGAGCCGAAGGCGATGCTGAGCAGGCCGCCGCCGAGCAGCCATACGCCGCCGAATCCGGCCGACGCGCCACCGGCCGCGCCGAACAGCAGGAGCCACAACCGCAGCACGGCATAGATGCCGACCTTGCTCAGGATCGACAGGATGGCGGCCGCAGGTGCGCTCGCCGCCGCATAGGTGGTCGGCAGCCAGAAGCCGAGCGGCCACATCGCCGCCTTGATCAGAAAGGCGACGCCCAGGATCGCCGCGCCGGTTTCCACCAGCGCGCGGTCCTCAGGCGCGACGGCGGGAATGCGCGCGGCGAGATCGGCCATGTTGAGCGTGCCGGCGACGCCGTAGAGCATGCTGACGCCGACCAGAAACAGCAGCGAGGCCGTCAGATTGACGACGATGTAATGCAGGCCGGCGCGCACGCGCGGCGCGCCCGAGCCATGCAGCGCAAGACCGTAGGACGCCGCCAGCATCACCTCGAAGAACACGAACAGGTTGAACAGGTCGCCGGTAAGGAACGCGCCGTTCAGTCCCATCAACTGGAATTGGAACAGCGGATGGAAATGCGCCCCGGCGCGATGCCAGCGGGCCAGCGAATACACCAGCGCCGCAACCCCGAGGATCGCCGTCAGCACCAGCATCAGCGCCGACAGCCGGTCGAGCGCGAGCACGATGGCGAACAGCGACGGCCAGTTGCCCAGCCGATAGACCTGCGTCGAGGTGTTGCCGGTGCTGTCGGCGACGGCCAATAGCGCGATCGCGACAACGAGCAGGGCGGCCACCGAGACGAGGCCGAGCGTGGCCTGCAGGTTGCGCCTGCGTTCGCCGATCAGGATCATCAGCGCCCCGGCAAGAAGCGGAAGCAGGATCGGCGCGATGATCAGATGGTCCTTCCAGCCTGTCACCGGTCGCGCTCCACTCCGTCGACATGGTCGGTTCCGCTCAGGCCGCGCGCCGCCAGCAGCACGACGAGAAACAGCGCCGTGGTGGCAAAGCCGATGACGATGGCGGTGAGAACCAGCGACTGCGGCGTCGGGTCGGCGTTCTGGACGAGGTTGCCGGCCGTGCCGTTTTCCAGCACGGGAGCCGCGCCGGTGCGCAGTCCGCCGGTCGAGAAGATGAACAGGTTGACGGCGTAGGACAGCAGCGACAGGCCGATGATGATCTGGAACGTGCGCGGCCGCAGCAGCAGCCAGACGCCGGACATGGTCAGAATGCCGATGGCGAGCGCGACGATCGCTTCCATCACGTCTCTCCTGTCATGGCCGGAACCCGGCCGGCGTCCGGCTGCCGGTCGGACGGCGGCGCGACGGCGCGATGGCCGCGCACCGACTGGTGCGCCAGCGCGATCAGGATCAGCGCGGTGGCACCCACCACCAGCGCGAACACGCCGATGTCGAACACGAAGGCGCTGGCCGTCGGCACCTTGCCGATGATCGGCAGCGTGGCGTAGGCGAAATAGGAGGTCAGGAACGGATAGCCGAACAGCCACGCGGCGAGCCCCGTGGTGGCGGCGATCAGCAGTCCGAACCCCATCCAGCGCAGCGGTTGGATGCGCAGGCGGTCTTCCACCCAGCGCGTGCCGCCGATCATGTATTGCAGGATGAGAGCGATGGCGGCGGTGAGCCCGGCCGTGAAGCCGCCGCCGGGCAGATCATGGCCGCGCACCAGCAGGAACAGCGCGAAAAGGCAGATCACCGGAAACAGCAGCCGCGCGATGAGGGAGGGCACCAGCAGCCAGTCGGCCGCGGTGTCGCCCTCGCTGCGGTCGGGATGCGCGGCGTCGTAGGCGTTCTGGTCGCGCTGCTGCTCCGGAATCTCGATGCTGTCGGCGGCCGGGCGGAAGCGGCGCAGCAGGGCGTAGATGGTGAGCGCCACCGCGCCGAGCACGGTGATTTCCCCCAGCGTGTCGAAGCCGCGAAAATCCACCAGGATCACGTTGACGACATTGGTGCCACCGCCTTCGCTATAGGCGCGGTGCAGGAAGTCCTGCGCCAGAAGCTCCGGCGGCACCCGCGTCATCACCATGAAGGCGAGCCCCGCCATTCCCGCACCGGCGATGATCGCGATGCCGAGATCGATGACGCGGCGGGTGGTGGTGATTGCTTCGGGGCCGGGCGCGCCGGCGACCTGGAAGCGCTTCGGCAGCCAGCGCAGACCGAGCAGGAGCAGGACGGTGGTGACGATCTCGACCAGAAGCTGGGTCAAGGCAAGGTCGGGAGCCGAGAACCACACGAAGGTCACGCAAGTGACGAGGCCCGCGCCGCCGAGCAGGATCAGTGCGGCGAGGCGATGGTACTTGGCCTGCCACGCGGCTCCCAGAGCGCAGGCAGCGCCCACGGCCCAGATCAGGGCCAGCACCGGATCGACGCTTGCGGGCGCGATATTGCCCGGTCCGAGGCCGCGCAGATAGATGGCGCTGCCCGCCGCCAGCACCGCCACGCCCAGCATCAGCCGCAGTTGCGGCTGGAGGCGGCGGGTGCCGAACATGCGGTCGAGGGAGCGGGCGAGACGCCACGACAGGAACACCATGGCGCGCTCGAAGATGCGGCGGCCCTCGACGCGGCGGATCAGTGGTGCGCCGTCGACGCCCTTGAGGAGATGACGCTGCAAAGCGAGGTAGAGCGCGACACCGGCGGCCAACGCGATCAGGCTCATGACCAGGGGCTGGTTGAAGCCGTGCCAGACCGCGAGGCTGTACTTCGGCGTGGCCGCGCCGAGAATAGAACGCACCGCGGTGTTGAGGAACGGACCGATGGTGGCGGCGGGCAGGATGCCGACGATGATGCAGGCCAGCACCAGAATCTCCACCGGCAGCCGCATCCACGACGGCGGCTCATGCGGGGTGCGCGGCAGGTCCGTTGGAGCGGGACCGAAGAAGACGCCGTGGATGAAGCGCAGCGAATAGGCAACCGCGAGCGCGCTGGCGATGACGGCCGCAACCGGCATCAGGTCGTAGATCATGGGGTGCGGCGTGGCGGCCCACAACGCTTCGCCGAAGAACATCTCCTTGGAGAGGAAGCCGTTGAGTAGCGGTACGCCGGCCATGGCGGCGGCGGCGACCATGGCGAGGCGGGCGGTGAACGGCATCAGCCGGTTCAGGCCGGACAGGCGGCGGATGTCGCGCGTGCCGGTCTCGTGGTCGATGATCCCTGCCGCCATGAACAGCGATGCCTTGAAGGTCGCATGATTGAGAGCGTGGAAGATCGCGGCGACGAGGCCCAGTTCGCTGTTGAGGCCGAGCAGCAGCGTGATCAGCCCGAGGTGGCTGATGGTCGAATAGGCCAAGAGGCCCTTGAGATCGTGCTGGAAGATCGCGATGTAGGCGCCGAGCAGCAGCGTGATCATGCCGGCCCCGCCGACGATCCAGAACCAGGCATCGGTGCCGGCCATCACCGGCCAGAATCGCGCCAGCAGGAACACGCCGGCCTTCACCAGCGTCGCGGAATGCAGATAGGCCGAAACCGGCGTCGGCGCCGCCATGGCGTGCGGCAGCCAGAAATGAAACGGGAACTGGGCGCTCTTGGTCAGCGCGCCGAGCAGGACGAGCACCAGCATCACCAGATAGAGCGGATGCGCGCGGATGCGATCGCCCGAGGCCAGCACGGTGTCGAGGTCGAAGCTGCCGACGATATGGCCGAGCACCAGCACGCCCGCGAACAGACACAGCCCGCCGGCGGCGGTCACCGTCAGCGCCAGGCGCGCGCCGTCACGCGCCGCCGCGGTGTGATACCAGTAGCCGATCAGCAGGAACGACAGCAGGCTGGTCAGTTCCCAGAAGAACGCCATCTGGATCAGGTTGCCAGAGAGCACGAGGCCGGTCATCGCGCCCATGAAAGCGAGCAGGAACGCGAAAAAGCGCTGCACCGGATCGTCCGGCGACATGTAATAGCGCGCATAGAGCACCACGAGGGCGCCGAAACCGGTCACCAGGGCGGCGAACAGCCAGGCGAAGCCGTCGATCCGCAGCACGAAGTTGAGTCCGAGCGCGGGCAGCCATGCGACCTCGTAGCGCAGCACGCCGCCCGCCGCGACGACGGGATACACAGTTCCCAACAGAATCAGTGCCGCGATGGCGGCGGCTCCCGCGAGCCACGCGGCCGCATTGCGCGCTCCCGCCGGCAGGAAGCCGGTGGCGATGGAGGCCGCGAAAGGAAGACCGACGATGAACAGGGGCGAAGCGGTTAGCATGCTCTCCTATAGCGAAGCGTCCGTGCTGGAACCAGCGCCGTGACGCGATAAAAGGCATCATCGCACCCCTCGGCCCGATGGCAAATGGGAACGCGCAGCCACGAATGCACCCGGCGGCCGGATTGTGCCAGTGGCATGGCGGCCGCACCACCACTTCCGCGCCGAAGACATGTCGCGGCGGACCATCTGGTTCCTTTTGCGGCGCGAAGTGGCGGACGCCGAAGCACTTTCGAGCGAAGTGGACACCGGTTCGCGTGAAGAAAATGCGACCAAACAAAAACTTAGGGCTCCCGTTTTGATTCCATCAAAGCGGAGAGGCTCTAGGTCCGCGCGCGCGGTTCTGGCACGATAAGGACGTCGCACGACACATCTTCGAGGATGCGCTTGGCGACGCTGCCGATGATGATATCGAGAATGGCGCCGCGGCCGTGTGTTCCGGCGATCACAAGGTCGGCGGACTTGTCGATCACATAGTCGTGCAGCAGGTGATTGGGGGCGCCGTATTCGAGCATCACGCGGGGTCGCCGCCAATTGCCGTATCGTTTTTCCGCCGCGCGCAGGAAGTCTTCGCAATCCTGTTCCGCGACCTCGCGCTGTTGGCGCAGATAGGTGGCGGCGTCACCGGTCAGTCCCGACATCAGGGGATCGTAGGCATGAAACAGCGTGAGCGTGTCCTCGGGGAAGAAACGCACCGCCGCGTCGAGCGCGTGCCGCGACGATTCGGAGAAATCGGTTGCCACCACGATGTGCCGGTAGCGCTGGCGCGGCCGCGCCTTCACCACAAGCAGCGGGTCCCGGCAGCGGCGCAGCAGGCTGTCCACGGTCCGGCCGAGCATCAGTTCGCCGAGCAGCCCGTTACGGGCGACGCCGATGACGACGAGGTCGCTGCCGCGCGTCGCGGCGACCTGCATCACGGTGTCGACGGTGTCGCCGTCCTCGATCACGATCGTCGTCGTCTCGGCAATCTCGCCGAGGTCGGCGGAGATGTTGTCCCTGATGGCATTCAGCGGATCCGGCGGCCGTCGCCATGACGGCGACGGTTCGGCGGTGGCGAGCGGCGAAGGAGCGTTCTCCAGCACGTGGAGAACCGTCAGCGGGGCGCGCCATTCCTTCGCGAGCAGAACGGCGCGGTCGAGGGCGCGGTCGCTGCGGGCGCTGAGGTCTGTCGCTAGCAGGATCGATCGGGGAGGGCCGCTCAACCGGCTTGGTTCATTCACGATCACGTCTCCATCTCACCGTCAGCATGTAGCGATCGTCAGTCTATCTTCGCGGTACCGCGCTGGGGATGTCGCAAATGGTCGCTGAACCGCTGCACATGCCCGCGTAGATCGCCATGTTCAGGTCATCATGTGCGGAATGCCGAGCACCGCGGTGACCGGAACGACGAAGGTGAGGCCGTGACCGGGCTTGTTCAGATCGGCGGCGCGGATGATCTCCTGCAGGATGGTGTCGATGGCGGTCTGCGGAACGAGGGTGAGGAGGATTTCCTTTTCCGGCTCGATGGGAATGCCGAAGATCGATTCCTTCTCATTGACGCCGATCCCGCGCCCGAGCAGCACCGTGCCGCCGGTGGCGCCGGCCTTGACGGACGCCTCGAGCACGGTATTGCCCCAGCCCTTCCGCACGATGGTGACAATCAGTGAGGGGTTTTGCATCACATCGCTCCCTTATCGGATTCCTGATGACGTTCTTTCCGGCGCAGCAGCAGGCCAAGGATCAGGACCGAGAGGATCGGCGCCAGCGCCACCAGCGCGACGAGACCGAGGCCATGAAGGATAGGGTCCTGATTGCCCATGGATGATGAGACACCGAGCGCCAGCGCCAGCAGAAAGGTGTTGGCGAGCGGGCCGGTGGCCACGCCGCCGGCATCGGCGGCGATGGCGACGAAGCGGCGGTCGCTGAACCACAGCACGGCGATCACCAGCACGTAGCCGGGAACCAGCAGATACAGCAGCGGAATTTCGTAGCCGACGCGGAGCAGGCCGAGGCCGCCGCTGACCGCAACCCCGATGCAGATCGCATACAGCACGAGGGCGCGGCTGATCGAGCCGTTCGAAGCCTCCTCCACCTGATCGGCCAAGATGCGCACCGCCGGCTCGCCCCAGGTGGTGACGAAGCCCAGCAGCAGGCCGGCCGGCAACAGCAGCCATTTCTGCGACAGCGCGCCCAGCGCTTCGCCCACCGCGCGGCCGAACGGGATGAAGCTGATAGTGACGCCGAGAAGAAACAGGAACAGGCCGGCGGCCGCCAGCAGGGTGCCGATCAGGATGTTGCGCACATCGCGGCGGGGCAGGCCGAGCACGAAGATCTGGAAAACCATGAACAGCGCCGCCAGCGGCAGCACCGCCATCATGACGCTCCATGCGATCGAGCCGGTTTCCTCGAGCAGAGTGATCTCCGTCACCGCAGGGCCACCCCCATGATCAGGATCGCGATGATCGGGCCGATCGAGGCCAGCCCCAGAACCCCGAACCCGTCCGAGACGGCGGAGCGGCCCGCCAGCACGGAACTGAGGCCGACCGCCACGGCGATCACCACCGGCGCGGTGAGCACGCCGGTGGTCACGCTGCCGGCGTCATAGGCCAGCGGCACGAATTCGGCCGGCGCGAGGAAGGAGAGAACGAGCGCGAGGCCGAGCGCTGTGGTCAGCAACAGCCGCAGTGAGATGCCGTAGACCACGCGGGCCATCGCCACCGCCGTGAACAGGGCGACCCCGAAACCGATCACATAGAGGACGACGGTGCCGTTGATGTCGCCCTTGGAGATGTCATCGATCTGCCGGGCGAGGACCAGCACGTCCGGCTCTGCGATGGTGGTCGCGAAGCCCATGGCGAAGCCGACGCCGACGATCAAGGCGACCGAGCCCTTGCGCGGCATCTCGGCGCCGATGAAACGTCCCATCGGGAGAATGCCGAGATCGACGCCGAGGAACAGCAGCAGCAGTCCCGCGACGATCAGCATCGATCCCGCCAGGAACTGGATGAACTGGCCGAGGGGAGCGTGCACGATCGTGACCTGAAGCAGGCAGACCAATGCGATCAGCGGCCCGACGCTGCGCAGGACGTCCCATAACCGGCTTTTCAGTTCCATCAGCATCGCTTGCGTCCGTCGGAAAAGTCAGAATTTCGCGGAGAGGCGGGTGGCGAGCTTGCTCAACTCGCGCAGCCACAGCACCGAGCTTGCGACAGCGGCGCAGACCAGCCAGTCGCGCGCGCCGAGCGCCGTCGTCGAAAACGCCTGCTGCAGGAACGGCACATAGATCACGACAGCGTGCAGCAGCAGCGACAGCACCACGGCGGCCCACAGCCAGTGGTTTCGAAACAGCCCGACGAACGCGCTCTGTTCGTCGGAGCGGGCGTTGAAGACATTGAACAACTGGAACATCACCAGCGTGGTGAAGGCCATGGTCCGCGCGTAGGCGATGGTTCCGGTGCCTTCGATCAGGCCGCCTGGCAGCGCGGCGTCGAGCACCAGCAGCGTGCCCACCGCCATGATCGCGCCGACGAGGAAAATGCCGCGCCACATCCGCGGCGTGAGCACGCCTTCGCCGCGCGGGCGCGGCGGACGGTGCATGGTGCGCGCGTCTGCCGGATCGACGCCGAGCGCGAGCGCGGGCGCGCCGTCCGTCACCATGTTGATCCACAGGATCTGCGTCGCCAGCAGCGGAAATACCAGCGCGCCGTCGCCTGCCGCTGGCCCCGACAGGCCGATGACGCCGGCGAGCAGGACGCCGAAGAACATCGTCATCACCTCGCCGATGTTCGACGACAGCAGATAGCGCAGGAATTTGCGGATGTTGAAGAAGATCGCGCGGCCTTCCTCCACGGCGGCGACGATAGTCGCGAAATTGTCGTCGGCCAGCACCATGTCGGCGGCTTCCTTCGACACGTCGGTGCCGGTGATCCCCATGGCGATGCCGATGTCGGCCTTCTTCAGGGCGGGCGCGTCGTTGACGCCGTCGCCGGTCATCGCCACGGTCATGCCGTCGCGTTGCAGCGCTTCGACGATGCGCAGCTTGTGCTCGGGATTGACGCGGGCATAGACCGAGGTCTCCGCTACCGCCCGGTCGAGCTGGTCGTCGGACATCGTCTGGAGTTCGGTGCCGACGATGACCCGGCCGTCGCTGGCGATGCCGAGTTCGGCGGCGATCACGGCGGCTGTCTTCGGATGGTCTCCCGTGATCATGATCGGACGGATGCCGGCGCGTCTGGCCTTGGCCACGGCGACCTTGGCTTCCTCGCGCGGCGGATCGATCATGCCGATCAGGCCGAGGAAGACGAGGTCGCCCTCGATGCTTTCATTGAATGCGTCGCAGCCCGCGCTCTTGGCTGGCAACGAGCGGAAGGCCACGCCAAGGGTGCGCAGCGCATCGGCGGCCAGTGCCTCGTTGCTGATCAGGATATCCGCCCGGCGGGCATCGCTCAGGGGCCGCGCCGTGTCGCCGACCAGCTCGTAGGCGCAATGGCTGAGCAGCACGTCCGGCGCGCCCTTGGTCAGGGCGATGAGCCGTTCGCCTTTTTCGGCGTCGGCATGAACGGTCGTCATCAATTTGCGCTCGGACGAGAACGGAACTTCGGCGATCCGGGGGAAGCGCGCGTCCAGCGCCTCCGCGGTCAGCCCGGCCTTGCGCGCGGCGACGATCAGGGCTCCTTCGGTCGGGTCGCCCTGCACCGTCCAGCGGTCGTCGCACTTCTGAAGGACAGCGTTGTTGGCGCGGTCGGCGGCGCGTAGCGCCCGGCGCAGCTCCTGCCGGAGGGCGTTGTCGTCCTGGCAGTCGAACTGCACGTCGCCGCTCGGTACATATCCGGTGCCGGAGAGACTGGTGCAGCCGCTGGCGGTGACGATGCGGCGGACCGTCATTTCGTTTCTGGTCAGGGTGCCGGTCTTGTCGGAGGCGATGATGCTGGCCGAGCCCAGCGTCTCGACGGCGGCGAGCTTGCGGACGATAGCGTTGCGCTTCGCCATCCGCTGCACGCCGAGCGCCAGCACGGCGGTGACCACCGCGGGCAGACCCTCCGGAACCGCGGCCACCGCCAGCGCCACGCCGAGGATGAGCACGTCGAAGAATTCCGTTACGCCGTGAATGTCGCCGACCAGCAGGATCACGCCGATCATCGCCGCGGCGATGATGATGACCGTGATCGCCAATGCCCTGCCGACGCGATCGAGTTCCTTCTGCAGCGGGGTGATGTCGTCCGGCGCTTTCTTGAGTAGCCCGGCGATGTGGCCCATCTCCGTCTGCATTCCGGTAGCAGTCACCACCGCGCGGCCGTGGCCGTAGACGACGGCAGTGCCGCTGAACACCATGTTGTGCCGGTCGCCCAGTTCAGCCGCGCCGGCGACCGGCTGAATGTCTTTGCTGACCGGCAGGCTTTCCCCGGTGAGGGCCGCTTCCTGGGTTTGCAGCGCGGTCGATTGCACCAGCCGCGCATCGGCGGGAACGGTGTCGCCTTCCTCGATCAGGATGATGTCTCCGGGTACGAGATCGGCCGCCGGGATATCGTGTCGCGCGCTGTCGCGAATGACATGGGCGCGCGCCGCCGACATCTGGCGCAAAGCCGCGACGGCCTTCTCCGCCCGCGCTTCCTGCACATATCCCAGCACCGCGTTGAGGATGACGATGGCGAAAATCGCCAGAGCTTCATAGGGCAGTGCGGATTGGCGCTCGTAGAGCCACAGGCCGGCGGAGATTGCCGCCGCCACGATCAGCAGGATCACAAGAAGGTCGGTGAACTGATCGATGAATTTCAGCCACGCCGGCCGCGCGGCCTCGGCCTGCAATTCGTTGCGGCCGTAGCGTACGCGGCGTTGCGCGACATCACCGTCGCTCAATCCCGAGGCTGCGGCCGAACCAAGTGCC
The DNA here is from genome assembly GCA_020544565.1 of Bradyrhizobiaceae bacterium. Classification (GTDB taxonomy): domain Bacteria; phylum Pseudomonadota; class Alphaproteobacteria; order Rhizobiales; family Xanthobacteraceae; genus Afipia. The sequence goes on along the minus strand of CP078014.1, from coordinate 2,177,578 downwards.
TCGAGAACATCCTCCGCGGACAGACGGTGAGGCTCGATCCGGGATGAACTTTGCTGCGGACTGGTCTTCAACATCGGCAATCCCGGGTCTGGCATGCGGCCGCCGTCACGGCGATAATTTCGCCCGTGACGTGGTCTCGTGCAAGGCGGCGGCCATATCGGCGTCGTGACCGGCTCGCGAGATATCGTCGGAATGCGAGGCGTTTTCGGACAGGCGTCGCGCCTGCGCCGATCTGTCGTTGCGGCATTTGCGCGCAAGTCGGTTTCGACGCCGGCGGATTTATGAGGTTTCGACCCGGCCGTCGATCACCTGAATGATGCGGTCGCAGCGTTGCGCCAGCTCCATGTTGTGGGTGACCAGAAGGAAGCTGGTGCCGCTGTCGCGATTGACCTGCCGCATCAGTTCGAACACGGCGTCGGCGGATTTTGTATCGAGATTGCCGGTGGGTTCGTCCGCCAGCACGAGATCGGGATTCATCGCCAGCGCGCGCGCCACCGCAACGCGCTGCTGCTGGCCGCCCGACATGTTGTTGGCGAGATTGCCGGCGAATCTTTCCAGCCCCACCTGCGCCAGCAGCGTGTCGGCGCGAGCCTCGATCTCCGCATCGCGAAAGCCGCGGTCCACCAGCATCGGCATCATGACGTTTTCCCGCGCCGTGAAGGCCGGGATCAGCAGATGAGACTGGAAGATGAAGCCGATGGTATGGCCGCGCAGGCGGGTGATCTCGGTATCGCCGAGCGCCGCGGTGTCCTGTCCCTTGATGAGCAGGCGGCCGGAGGTCGGCCGGTCGAGCAGGCCGATGATGTTGAGCAGCGTGCTCTTGCCTGAGCCGGACGGGCCGATCAGTGCTAGGAATTCACCGTGGTTCAGTTGCAGGTCGATGCCGTGCAGCACCTCGGTCTCGCTCGGCAGGCCGATATTGTAGGCTTTGCGCACGCCCTCCAGTCGCAGGATCTCAGCCACGGATCGCCACCACGGGATCGAGTTTCGCCGCGCGCAGCGCCGGCGCCATGGCGGCGAGCAGGCCGGTGGCGGTCGCAAGCACGGTGGACAGCACGAACAGCCGCCGCTCCAGGATCAGCGGGAATAGTTCGGTGCCGTCGCTCTGCAGCGCGATGGAGTGCCAGTAGATCAGCGCCAGTGCGCCCAGCGCGCTGCCGAACAGGGAGCCGAAGAAGCCGAGCAGGCCGCCCTGCAGCAGGAACACCCGCAGGATCTGGCCGCGCGAGGTGCCCATGGCGCGCAGGATGCCGATCTCCCGGGAGCGCTGGATCACCGACACGATCAGAACTGCGGCGATGCCAAACGCAACGGAAAGGCCGACGAACAGGCGGATCAGGGTGTTCGAATTTGATTGGGCGCGGACCGCCGTGAAGAACTGCGCATTGGTCGCGATCCAGCTATCGGCCTGAACCGAGGTCGAGGCCTGGATGCGCTGGGCGATGTCCTCGGCCGCATAGATATTCTTGACCGTCATGTCGATGGTGGTGACGCCGCCGACCATGCCGAGCAGCGACTGTCCGGTGCGTAGCGACACATAGGCGATACGCTGGTTGACGGCCTTGTTGCCGAAATCGACCAATCCGGAAATCGTCAGCACGCGGTTGGCGCCGGAGGCGGCCTGCAGATTGAGCTTGTCGCCGACGACGGCGCCGAGATTCTTGGCCAGCTCGGTGCCGATGATGATGTGCTCGCTGGTGAGCCGCGCTTCGCCGGCGGTGATGTAGTCCGGTACGCGCACGATGTTGAAATAGCTCTCCGGCTCGATGCCGGTCAGCGACACGGCGCGGCTGGCGTCGCCGCGCACCGCCAGCGCCGAGCCGGTGATGGTGGGAGACACCGCGACAACCTCGGGCATGGCCATCATCTGGCTTCTGATCTTCGGCCACTGGTCGATGGAGATGACGCGCTGGCTCGGGCGCTGCACCACCGCATCCTCGATCACGCCGGGCTCGTTGCGCAGCGGGCGTGCGATCTGGTCCGGCGTGAGCAACTGGATCTGCGGCTGCGAGGTCAGCACGCGCTTGATGAAGTTTGCCTCCAGCCCGGCGAGCATGGCCGACATGAAGACGATGACGCCGACTCCGATGGAAATGCCGCCGATGATGAACAGGGTCTGCAGGCGGCCCTCGCGCAGGAAGCGCACCGCCGCGATCCACTCGAAAGGGATCCAGCGGTTCATGGCAATACGGGCCGCACGCGCTGTCCGGTCAGAACTCCCGAACTCTGGGGAATGGCGACATCGCCGAGCGCCAGATCCTCGACGATCTCGACATGGGTATTGCCGCGCAGGCCGATCTTGACCGGGCGCTTGGCGGCGCGGCCGTCCTTGACGCCCAGCACCCAGGCCTGTCCGGAGAGAATGTCGTGCACCGATCGCGTCGGCAGCACCAGCGCGTCGTCCCGGGCAGCGACCTCGATATCGACCGACACGGTCATGTCCTGACGCAGATAGGCCGGCGGATCGGCAACCGTCAGCTTCACCTCGACGGTCGCGCGCGAGATATCGACGCCGGGGTTGATATAGGTGACAGTGGCGGCAAAGCGCTGGTCGGGAAAGGCGTCGGCGGACGCCAGCGCTGTCTGCCCGAGCGCGAGCTTGCCGAGATTGCGTTCGTCGATCTGCAGCACAAGCTGGATATCGCCGGCGGGCGCGAGCACCAGCAGTGCCTTGCCCGGCTGCACCACGGTGCCACGCTCGACGTTGCGCGTGATGAGTACGCCATCGCGGGGAGCGGCGATCGTCGCATAGCCGAGACGGGATTCGGCGGTGTCGAGGGAGGCGCGCGCCTGATTGAGCTGCGTCTCCGCCATCACGTAATCGCTGCCGCCGGGGCTTGCGGTATAGACTTGGAACTCGGCGGCGCGGGTCGCTGCGCGGGCGACATCGACCGTCTTCTGCGCATCGTCGAGCGCGGCGCGTGTGGCGTAGCCGTTGCGTTCGAGCTGTGCGGTGCGATCATAGGTCTGCTGAGCGTTCTTCAGCGTCGCCTGCGCCTGCACCAGCGCTTCCTTTGCCGACGGCAGGGTCAGTTCCTGAAGCTGCCGGATGCGGGCCTCCGCCTGGGCCACCGCGCCCTGCGCCTGCACGACACTGGCTTTCAACTCGCGCGCTTCAAGCGAGATCAGCGGTTGTCCCTTCCTGACCTTCTCGCCCTGCTGGACCAGCACGTCGTCCACCACGCCGGTGATCTGGCTGCCGATCTCCACGCGATAGGGCGTCTCGACATGGCCGCTCGCCACGACGGTCGCCACCAGTCGGCCGCGCTGAACCTGATCGACCACGACGGCCGGGCCGAGGATCGCGCGCACGCCCTGCCACGCGCCGAGGCCGAGCATCACGGCCAGCGCAAGGATGAACCATTTGTATTCGAGGAATCCCGACCACAGCATCGCCGCGAGGCGGCTTTTGTGCGGGAGGGCCGTCGTTTGTTCGACCATGACAACGCCACACGATCGCGCGTCGAACAGGTCGACGAATTCGCGTTTCGGTTTCGATTAAATCAGGACGGGCTTGCGGCAAGGCTGATGCCGCTGGCGGATGATCCCGATCGGTTTGCCTTGAAACTTCGAGCTGTTGACTCGGCGGGATGGGAGCTCGCCATCCATCCCGTGATGTTCGATGTCGCCTGCCTATACCCTATCGTTGCCGATCGCTTCATTAGATAGTTTCGAATATCTCTTTATGGGTTGAGGGAGATCAAACCGCGATCCGTCTTCATGATTATGGTAACAATGCACCTGTCTTTGCGACGGATGCTCGACAGTTGCAGTGGCGCCGCCTCGATCGGAACAACACGGGCGTTTCATCATGCATGCGATGGTTCTTCTCGGCCCCGATACGCCGCTTGTGGCGCAGCAACGGCCGGATCCGGTTCCGGGGCCGGGCGAGGTCCGCATCAGGGTCAGTGCCTGCGGCGTGTGCCGCACCGACCTGCATGTGGTCGATGGTGAATTGCCCGACCTTCCTTATCCGATCATTCCCGGGCACGAGGTCGTTGGCCGCATCGAGGCGCTGGGCGACGGCGTCGACGGTTTGCAGTTGAACATGCGCGTCGGCGTGCCGTGGCTCGGCTACACCTGCGGCCAATGCTTCTACTGCCGCTCGCACCAGGAAAATCTGTGCGATCACGCCAAATTCACCGGCTATACCCGTGATGGCGGTTTTGCCACCCATCTCGTCGCCGATGCGCGCTACTGCTTTCCGCTTGGCGAGGACGGCGAGGATGCCGCGCTCGCGCCGCTGCTATGCGCCGGGTTGATCGGCTGGCGCTCGCTGGTGATGGCGGGTGAGGGCCAGCGGCTCGGCATCTATGGCTTCGGCGCGGCCGGCCATATTGTCGCGCAGGTGGCGCGCGCCCAGGGAAAGGCGGTCTATGCCTTCACCCGCAGGGCCGACCGCGATGCGCAGCAACTGGCGCTGTCGCTCGGCGCGGCATGGGCGGGAGCCTCCGAGGATCGGCCGCCCGTCGAACTCGATGCCGCCATTATCTATGCGCCAGTCGGCCCGCTGGTGCCGCTGGCGTTGCGCGCGGTGCGCAAGGGCGGCCGCGTGGTGTGCGCCGGCATCCACATGTCGGACATTCCGTCGTTTCCTTACGATCTGCTGTGGGGCGAGCGTCAGGTGATGTCGGTGGCGAACCTGACCCGCAAGGACGGTATCGACTTTCTCAAGGCTGCCGCGGCGGCGAACATCCGCACCCACACCACCGTGTTTCCGCTCGATCAGGCCAACGAGGCGCTGGCCCGGCTGCGCGACGGCCGGCTCGTCGGAGCCGCGGTGCTGCGGCCTTGATCGACGTTCAGGCGGGCGGCTTAGCTCTCCTTGATCGACTCCATCACGACATTCGTCGACGTGCTGGCGACAAAGGGCAGGCTGGAGATCTTCTCGCCGAGCACCAGCCGGTAGCGGCGGATGTCCGGGGTGCGGATCTTGAGAAGATAGTCGAAGCGGCCGGCGATCATGTGACACTCCTCGACCTCGCGGATCGTCTTTACGGCCTCGTTGAAGCTGCGGAGCGCGGCGTCATGGGTGGCGGTGAGTTTCACCTCAGCGAAAGCGACATGATCCAGCCCCAGCTTCGCGGGATTGAGGATCGCCCTGAAACCGTCGATGTAGCCTTCGGCGATGAGCTTGCGCAGCCGGGCCTGACACGGCGTTTTCGACAGGCCGATGCGTGCGGACAGGTCGGTGACCGACATGCGGCCGTCCTCGACCAGCGCGTCCATGATCTTGCGGTCGAACTGGTCTAATTCACTGTTATCGTTGTTATTATCAGGCATAATAACCTTCGTTGGCGAAAATATAGGTTCTTTTTGATCGTTCTGGCCGGAAATCAAGTCAAGTAAATTCCGCCGCGGGCGATACATAGGAAGACGTATTCTTTTTAAAGGGAGTCGTCGCCGTGATCCCCGAGGCCAATGTCCGTCGCCGCCCGTTCTCCGATTTCGCCCCGCCGGTGCACGCGCCGACCCCCCTGCGGGCGGCGATCACCGCCGCCTGCCGGCGACCGGAGACGGAATGCCTGCCGCCGCTTCTGGAGCAGGCGACCCTCACTGACCATTCCCGCGCGGCGGTGGCCGCGCTCGCGCGGCGGCTGATCGAAGCCCTGCGCGCCAAGCACACCGGGTCCGGCGTCGAGGGGCTGGTGCACGAATATGCGCTCTCCAGCCACGAGGGCGTGGCGCTGATGTGCCTCGCCGAGGCGCTGCTGCGCATTCCCGACACCGAGACCCGCGACGCCTTGATCCGCGACAAGATCGCGGATGGCGACTGGGCGTCCCATCTCGGCGGCGGCCGTTCCCTGTTCGTCAACGCCGCGACCTGGGGACTGGTGGTGACCGGCAAGCTCACCGCCACCGTCAATGATCAAAGCCTCACCGCGGCGCTGACCCGGCTGATCGCGCGCTGCGGCGAGCCGGTGATCCGGCGCGGCGTGGACATGGCGATGCGGCTGCTCGGCGAGCAGTTCGTCAAGGGTGAGACCATCGGCGAGGCGCTGCAACGCGCGCGCGCCTTTGAGGCGCGGGGCTTCCGCTATTCCTACGACATGCTGGGCGAGGCGGCGATGACCGCTGCCGATGCAGAGCGCTACTATCGCGACTACGAGACCGCGATCCACGCCATCGGCAAGGCATCCGCCGGCCGCGGCATCTATGATGGGCCCGGCATTTCCATCAAGCTGTCGGCGCTGCATCCGCGCTACAGCCGCGCCCAGGCCGATCGCGTGATGGGCGAATTGCTGCCGCGCGTCGCCGCGCTCGCTGCGCTGGCGAAGCGATACGACATCGGCCTCAACATCGACGCCGAGGAGGCGGATCGCCTCGAGATCTCGCTCGATCTGCTCGAGGAGCTGTGCCGCGGTCCGAACCTTGCCGGCTGGAACGGCCTCGGCTTTGTGGTGCAGGCTTACGGCCGACGCTGTCCGTTCGTGCTGGACTACATCATCGATCTGGCCCGGCGCTCGCATCGCCGCATCATGGTGCGTCTGGTCAAGGGTGCGTATTGGGACAGCGAGATCAAGCGGGCGCAGGTGGACGGGCTCGACGACTTTCCCGTCTTCACTCGCAAGATCTACACCGACGTGTCGTACCTCGTCTGCGCGCGCAAGCTCCTGGCTGCGACCGACCACGTCTTCCCGCAATTCGCCACCCACAACGCCCAGACCCTGGCGGCGGTGTTCGAGATGGCGGGGCCGGACTTCCATGTCGGTCAATACGAATTCCAGTGCCTGCACGGCATGGGCGAGCCGCTCTATGAAGAAGTGGTCGGCGCGGACAAGCTCAATCGCCCCTGCCGCATCTATGCGCCGGTGGGCACCCATGAGACGCTGCTCGCCTATCTGGTGCGGCGGCTGCTGGAGAACGGCGCCAACTCGTCCTTCGTCAACCGCATCGCCGATCCGAACGTCTCGGTGGACGATCTGGTCGCCGATCCGGTGGAGATCGTCCGCGCGATGACGGTGGTCGGCGCGCCGCACACGCGCATTGCGTCGCCGCCGCGCCTCTACGGCGACCAGCGCGCCAATTCCGCCGGCTTCGATCTCGCCAGCGAGAGCGTGCTGTCGCAACTCGCGCAGGCGTTCGGCGCCACGGTGGATGTGGTATGGACGGCGCAGCCGCTGTTGGCTCAGGGCGCAGGCGATGGCGTGGCGCGCGCGGTCGTCAACCCGGCGGATCACGGTGACATCGTCGGCACCGTCGTCGAAGCGACCGAAGCCGAAGCCGGGCAGGCGGTTCGCGATGCGGCGGCGTATGCCGCAGCGTGGGCGGCCGTTCCGGTTGCTGAGCGCGCCGCGATGCTGGAGCGCGCAGCGGATGCGATGCAGGCGCGGATGCCGACCCTGATGGGGCTGGTGATCCGCGAGGCCGGAAAGTCCGCCGCCAACGCGGTGTCGGAAGTGCGCGAGGCGATCGATTTCCTGCGCTACTACGGGTATCAGGCCCGCCTCGCTGCGGGCAAGCCGCAGCCGCCGCTGGGGCCGGTGGTGTGCATCAGCCCGTGGAATTTTCCGCTGGCGATTTTCACCGGCCAGGTCGCCGCCGCGCTGGTGGCCGGCAATCCGGTGTTGGCCAAGCCCGCCGAGGAGACGCCGCTGATCGCCGCCGAGGCGGTGCGCATTCTCCACGAGGCCGGCATCGGCCGCGCGGCGCTGCAATTGCTGCCGGGCGACGGCCGTATCGGCGCGGCGCTGGTGGCGGCCCCGGAGACGGCGGGCGTGATGTTCACCGGCTCCACCGATGTCGCGCGGCTCATTCAGGCGCAACTCGCGACGCGGCTGACGCCGGCCGGCATGCCGGTGCCGCTGATCGCGGAAACCGGCGGCCAGAATGCGATGATCGTGGATTCCTCGGCGCTGGCCGAACAGGTGGTGGGCGACGTGCTCGCTTCCGCTTTCGACAGCGCCGGCCAGCGTTGCTCGGCGCTGCGGGTGCTGTGCATTCAGGAAGACGTCGCCGATCGCGTGCTCGCCATGCTGAAGGGCGCGCTGAGCGAACTTCGCATCGGCAATCCGGATCGGTTGAATGTCGATGTCGGTCCCGTCATCTCAAGCGAGGCGCAGGAGACCATCGTGCGGCACATCGCGTCGATGCGCGACAAGGGCCGCAAGGTGGAGCAGCTTGCGCTGCCACCGGAGGCCGCGGCAGGCACGTTCGTCGCTCCGACGATCATCGAACTCGACGCCATCGCCGATCTCACCCGCGAGGTGTTCGGTCCCGTGCTGCATGTCGTCCGTTATCGCCGCGCCGATCTCGACCGATTGCTCGACGACATCAACGCCACCGGCTATGGCCTCACCTTCGGGCTGCATACCCGGCTCGATGCCACCATCGCCCACGTCAGCAAACGTATTCGCGTGGGCAATATCTACGTCAACCGCAACACCATCGGCGCGGTGGTGGGCGTGCAGCCGTTCGGCGGCCGCGGCCTCTCCGGCACCGGGCCGAAGGCCGGCGGTCCGCTCTATCTCGACCGGCTGGTGACGCGCCCGCGCACGGCGCGGATCGCGAATGCCGGCAGGGTTGACGATGCCTTCGCCGACTACGTGACATGGCTTGGCGCGCAGGGACTGGCGCAGGCCGAAATGATCCGCAACGCCGGCGCGCGCTCCGCGCTCGGCACGCAGCTCGAATTGCAGGGGCCGGTCGGCGAGCGCAATCTCTACGCGCTGCATCCGCGCGGCCGGATCCTGCTCGCGCCGCAGACCATGGACGGCCTGCTGCACCAGCTTGGCGTCACGCTCGCCACCGGCAATATCGCGGTGATCGATGCCGGTTGCGGATTCGCGCTTCCTGCATTGCCGGCCTCGGTCGCGGCGCGCGTGGCATGGAGCGCGGATTGGGCCGCGGACGGTTCTTTCGCGGCCGCGCTGGTGGAAGGCGATGCGGCGCGCATCATGGAGGTCAACCGTCGAGTCGCGGAGCTGCCGGGACCGCTGGTGCCGGTGCATGCCGCATCCTCCGATGCGCTGCGTGACAATCCCGAAGCCTATTGCCTCAACTGGCTGCTGGAGGAGGTGTCGACCTCCATCAACACCACCGCGGCCGGCGGCAACGCGGCGCTGATGGGGATCGGGTGAGGTCACGAACGCTCTGTGGCGGCGTGAGGCGCGGAGAAGGATTTCCGCTTTGCGCCTCCGGATGGAGGACAGGAGTCTCTTTTTCAGCAGGGGCGGGCAAGAATATCGTTTGTTTTGCAGCGATATAGACCCGTTCGGCGCGACCGAATAGCTATGGCGCAGTTTCAGCATCCGATCGCTTGCACGCGAGGAAACGCCGCCATGCCCGCTTTTGCCGTCTCCGCCGGTTTCGCCATCGGCCTTGCCTTCGGCGTGGTCGGATTGCTGAGCGGCTTCTGTCTGATGAGCAGCCTGCGCGACTGGTGGACGGCCAATGACGGCCGCAAGGTGCGCAGCTACGCGGTGGCGCTGGCGGTGGCGATCCTCGGCACACAGCTGATCGCGGGAGCGGGCCTCGTGGACATCGCGAAGTCGCTCTATCTGCAACCGTCGTTCTCCGCGCCGCTGATCTTCATGGGTGGCCTGCTGTTCGGCATCGGCATGGTGCTGTCCAACGGTTGCGCCTCGCGTGCGCTGGTTCTGCTCGGCAAGGGCAACCTGCGCTCGCTGGTGGTGATCGCCGTGATCGGCATCACCGCCCCGATGACGCTGAAGGGGCTGATCGCGCCCGCGCGTCTCGCCTTCCTGCAGGCGACGCAGACCACGCCCGCCGCGATCTCGGCGCCCGCGCTGCTCGCCGGCACGGGCCTCAGCGAGTTGACCGCGCGCATCGTCGTGACCCTGCTGGCGAGCGGTGCGCTGCTGGCGTTCGCGTTCTCGGATCGCTCGTTCCGCCGCGCCTATGGCCAGATCGCCGCCGGCGTCGCGGTCGGCGGGCTGGTGGTCGCGGGCTGGCTGGCCACCGGATGGCTCGGCGCCGACGAGTTCGATCCGATCCCGGTGACGTCGCTGAGCTTCATCTCGCCGATCGCCGACACGCTGCAATACACCATGCTGTCCACCGGCCTGTCGCTCTCGTTCGGCATCGCGCTGGTCGCCGGCGTGCTCGGCGGCAGCCTGCTGACGGCGCTCGCCACCGGCCGCTTCAGCCTCGAAGGCTATACCTCGGCCAATCATATGCTGCGCTCGATCTCCGGCGCGGCGCTGATGGGCATCGGCGGCGCGATGGCTTATGGCTGCTCGGTGGGGCAGGGCCTCACCGGCCTGTCCACCCTCGGCATGCCGTCGTTCATCGCGGTCGCGGGCATCGTCTCCGGCGCGGCGCTGGCACTGCGCGGCCCGGTTACGTTTCCGGCGCTGGCGACGCGCTGAGGCGTTCGCAAATCGCTTGTGGTCATCCGGGCGCTGCGGCATCCTTGTCGCCGTCACTGGCCGGAAGATTGAAACCCGATGTCCCTCCCTATATTCGCCCGTTCTCTGGTCGTGATCGTGCTGATCGCCGCGCCGTGCGCGGCGCTGGCTCAGACTGCCGGTACGGAGCGTGTGCGGCCCATGGCCAAACCGCCCGAGGATAAACCCTTCGCCGAGCATTTCATCGCGTTGCAGCTCTCCGATTCCGATCCGAAGAAGGAGCGGCTGGTGCTCAGCGTCGCGAGCAATCTGCAGAAGGCTTACGGTCAGGACGGGGTCGCCATCGAGGTGGTGGCGTTCGGGCCGGGCATCGATCTTCTGCGCGTCACCAACAAGAACAGGGCGCTGGTGGACAGTCTCGTGACCCAGGGCGTGCGCTTCACCGTCTGCGGCAACACGCTCGACACCATTGCGCGGGAGACCGGCAAACGTCCGAAGATCAATCCGCACGCCGTTGAAGTGCAGGCCGGCGTCGAGCGGCTTTTGACCCTGAGCGAGGGCGGCTACACCATCGTCCGCCCCTGATATGGAGATTGAGAGATGACACCCCTGTTTCGTGCGATGGCCGCTCTGGTGGCGCTGGCGGCGATGGCTTCGCCCGGCGGCGCCGCCGACAAGAAAGAACACCGCATCGCCATCCAGGTCGATCAGAACGATCCGGCGGTGATGAATCTCGCGCTCAACAACGCCAACAACATTATCGAGCAGTACAAGGCGCAAGGCGAAACGGCGCGGATCGAAATCGTCACCTACGGACCTGGCCTGCACATGCTGCGCGCTGATACGTCGCCGGTGCAGGAGCGGATCAAGCAGGCGGCGGATGCGAGTTTCCCCTCCAGCATCAAGTTCGTTGCCTGCAACAACACCAAGGAGGGCATGGAGAAGCGCGAGGGCAAAACCGTCGGCCTCGTCTCGCAGGCCGAGGTCGTGCCGTCCGGCGCGGTGCGGCTGGTGGAGTTGCAGGAACAGGGCTGGAGCTACCTGCGGCCGTGAGAGCCGGATAGCGTTGCGCTATTCCGCGGGGTCGCTGCGGCCCAGCAGCAGCGCCCAGCGCCGTTGCAGCAGGGTGCGCGGGGAGTCGTCGACCAGAATGGCGATGCCGAGCCGCGCGCCCACCATCATGCCGCCGATGGCGAGCGGGGCGGACAGCGCCAGCATCGATCCCGCGGTCAGTCCCTGGCCGATGGTGCAGCCGCCGGCGAGAATGCCGCCGACGCCCATCAGCGCCGCGCCGGTGAGATGCCGCCGCATTTCGTGATCGTCGTCGAAGGCTTCCCAGCGCAACTCGGCCGCGTGCCATGCCGCGAGCCATGATCCGGCGACCACGCCGAACACGGTGCCGACGCCGAAATCGGCGAAGTTGGTGACGCCGAGCAGCCCCGCGTAGAGCGCTTTGCCCACGGTGGAGACGAAGGTCAGGCTCTGCGGGCGGGGCGGCCCGGCGAACTCGTCGACCCACGACGTGGTCACGACCCAGCCGGCGATCACCATCAGCCCGAGCACGACGCCCGCCGACAGCAGACGCGGGGCGCGCCGCAGCCGCGCATCGCCGAGCGCGAGCCAGCACAGCCCGATGCCCGCGACGAGCGCGAGCACGGCGCGGACGTCCATGCCGAGCGCCAGCGCCACCAGCGAAGCGGCGTCGGAGCGCGCGCCCTCCGGCATGGCGAGCGCCAGCGGTTCGAGAAATCCGACCCGAAAGTCGGCGAACACGCCGCGTAGCGTAGCGTAGGCCGCGCCGCCGAGAACGAGGATGACCACGAGGCTGCGCAGGTCGCCGGTGCCGAGCCGCACCAGCGAGCCGAAGCCGCAGGTGCCGACCAGCGCCATGCCGATGCCGAACATCACGCTGCCGATCAGGATCGCGACCAGCGGCAGCGCGGTCGGAACGTAGGTCGTCAGTTCGGGATCGAAGACACCGCCCGCGATCAGCGCCTGCGTGCCGAGAATGGCGATGCCGAGGGCCAGCGCGAACACGCGCAGCCGCCGGCTGTCGCCGCCCATCAGCGCGTCCTCGATGGCGCCGAAGGTGCACAGCCGGGCGCGGCGCACGGCGAAACCCGCGGCCATGCCGATGGCGAAGCCGCCAAACGCTTGCATCCAGGCAGACATGTTCTGCATGGCGTTTCTCCCGGATCGGCGCGGAGTTCCGACCTTGCGGGTCGCTCCGCGTCCGCCTGCCGATGCGGCAGGGTTATATTATTTGGCCTGCTCCCCGTCGGAGGAGCAGAAAATACCGTAGACCACCGCGATCACCTGGCGCACGTCGTCGTCGGCGAGGCTGTAATAGATCGTCTTGCCGTCGCGCCGGGTATCGACCATGCCGTCGTAACGCAGCCGCGCGAGCTGCTGCGATACCGCCGACTGGCGCAGCGACAGGATGTTCTCCAGCTCGGTGACGGAGCGTTCGCGCTCGGCGAGCAGGCACAGCAGCAGCAGGCGGTTCTCGTGCGACAGCGCCTTGAGGAAATTGCTGGCCTTGCGCGCCTTGCGCATCAGCCGGTCGAGCTCGGGCGAGTATTCCGCGCCGTCGCGCAATTCGGTTTCGAGTTCGGAGGGCAGGATCGACGTCATGGCTGCGGCCGTTTCTCAAGAAATGACATCATGCGTCCTCAAATGCGGTTGGCCCGGGAGGCGCCGGGCAGCTTCGCTGCCAGCGCGCCGAGCAGACCCCAGAACGCATCGTCGTTGCTGTAGCCGGTGATGCGCCCGACCTCGCGGCCGGCATCGACCACCACGAAGGTCGGCGTGTAGCGGACCGGCATGGCGAGCGCGATGCCGCTCGCGCCCTGGCTGCGGATATCGACGCGGCGCAGCGGCAGGGCACGCGCTTCGTCGGTCTTGGCGTACAGCGCCCCGACCTCCCGATCCCAGCGCAGGCAGTGGACGCATCCCGGCTGTTTGAACATCACCAGCTCCGATGCCCATAGCGCCGGCGACGCCAGCATAGCGGCGGCGAAAGCGGCGGCGCCGAAGGTTCTTGCGCGTGTTCCAGCAATCATGTGATACACATACACGAATTCGCATGTATCTGCCAGAGCCGGGACAGCCGTGGTTTCCTCGATTTCCGTGATCGGTGCGCTGGGAGCGGGGGTGCTGTCGTTCCTGTCGCCCTGCATTTTGCCGCTGGTCCCGCCTTATCTGTGCTTTCTGGCGGGCATCAGCCTCGACGACCTGGCGCGGGACGAGACGCGGCCGTGGTGGCGGCCGGACTGGCGGGTGGTGTCGCTCGCCTGCGCCTTCGTGCTCGGCTTCGCCACCGTGTTCGTGGCGCTGGGTGCGTCGGCCTCCACCCTCGGCAAGGCGGTGACGGAGTATTTCGACACCCTCGCCATCGTCGCCGGCATCGTCATCATCGTCCTCGGGCTGCATTTCCTCGGGGTGTTCCGCATCGGCCTGCTGTTTCGCGAGGCGCGGTTTCACGCGGCGGCGAAGCCGGCGGGATTTCTCGGCGCTTACGTGGTCGGTCTCGCCTTCGCCTTCGGCTGGACACCGTGCGTCGGGCCGGTGCTGGCGACGATCCTCATGGTCGCGGGCATCGAGGGATCGGCGGCGCGGGGCGCGCTGCTGCTCGGCGCCTATGCGCTCGGCATCGGCATCCCGTTCCTGCTGGCGGCGCTGTTCTCGGCGCCGTTCATGCGGATGATGGCGCGGTTGCGCCCCCATATGGGCACTGTCGAAAAGGTGATCGGCTCCGGCCTTGTGCTGACGGGGGTGCTGTTCTTGACTGGCAGCATGCCGCGCATTGCCGGTTGGCTGCTGGAGACGTTTCCGATGTTCGGATCGATCGGCTGAAGGGAGGCACCCGTGCGACACCACAAACAACTGCTGACGCGACGCCATGCGCTCGCCGCTCTGGGGGCGGGGGCGCTGGCCCTGCGCAGCGCGCCGTCTTTCGCGAAGCCGACGCTCGGCGACGACGGCATCTACCACATGGACTGGTATCTGGAGAGTTTCCTCGACGTCGCCGACGATCTCGCCGCCGCGACCGCCAAGGGCAAGCGCTTCGCCATCATGTGGGGCCTCAAGGGCTGCCCGTCCTGCAAGCGGATGCACGAGGTCCACATGATGGATCCCAAGATCGAGGGCTACATCCGCGACAATTTCGACATCCTCCATCTCAACCATATCGGTTCGCGCGAGGTGACCGACTTCGACGGACGCAAGCGCAGCGAGAAGGCGTTCGGCGAGGCCTATGGCATCCGCTTCACGCCGACCATCCAGTTCTTCCCCGAAAGCGCCGACGGATTGGCGGCGCGCGCGGGGCAGGCGCGGGAAGTGGCGCGGATGCCGGGGCTGCTGGAGCCCGCGGAATTCCTCGCCATGTTCCGCTACGTGCGCGAGAAGGGCTACGAGTCCATGCCGTTCCCGGACTGGCTGAAGAAGCAGGCGTGAGCGCGGCGTTTCGCGATCTCGGCTGTTCTCGCCGCAGGCGCGAACAGCCGCGCCCCGTTGTGATGTGATCTGTTGTGCGATCCCTCCCAGGTCGTCCCCGCCAACGGGTCCGGCTTCGCCGGCCCGATGACAGGCTCCGGCGGGGACCCAGACTCCCTGAGTTATCGATGACGTCGCGAGCGCGTGACATCGTGGGTTAGTGCGCCGTCATTGCGAGGAGCATGAGCGACGAAGCAATCCATCCTTTGCCGATTGCAGCCACCGATGGATTGCTTCGCGTAGCCTGTCATCGGGCAGCGCTCTGCGCTGACCCGTTGGCTCGCAATGACGAGCGGCGCGTTTCCGATTCAACTGTCAAACAGCCCGCACACAGACATGCGCCATCGCCCCTGTTGTTGTGACGGCGCGGGGGCGCCCGAAGCCTGTGCATTCCCGCCCTCGATGAGGGCGCGCGGAACGCCGGATGCGCGACGCATCCGTAGCCTCGTGCGCAATGAAAACAAGCACACGAGTGTCGTCACCACGGTCGCGCCGGAGACATCCGGCGTTCCGCACGCGGTGGTTGGAACGGCTTGCTGCGTGAGACACCCCCGGTGGCCGATGCTGGGTACACCACCGTTATGTGGACTGACGGACTCGTCCATCGCCCTCTGTGCGAGACGCGACGGCGTCGTCCTGCCCCTTGGCGCGAAGCCGATGCGCCGGGATGACACGCCTTGGGCCGTCCGCGAACGGTGTCGTCGTCATCGCCGCCCGGTGCGCGATCTGTCCGGAGACAGAAGGTCCGCGCGCGTCACGGCGATCGCACACCGATCGCGGCCACCGCATCCCGCCCCGCGTCTCGTGACGATCGCGACACGCCCCTCACCGTGGGGCGGGATGCGATCACCTTAAGAGAGGTTTCGGAGGCGGGGATCGCGGTCCCCATCACGAAATGTTTCGGGGTGAATGACCGTCATTGCGAGGAGCACTTGCGACGAAGCAATCCACCCTTTGCCGGTTGCAGCCAGCGATGGATGATCGTGGGAGCAACATCGCGTGGTCTATCCATCGTCATTGCGAGGAGGCGAAGCCGGCGAAGCAATCCACTTGTTGCCGGTTGCGGCCATCGATGGATTGTTTCGCGGAGCCTGTCATCGGGCGGCGCTTCGCGCCGACCCGTTGGCTCGCAATGACGGCACGCGACTCCCGCGCGATCTTACCCCAGGTCGTCCCCGCCAACGGGTCCGGCTTCGCCGGCCCGATGACAGGCTCCGGCGGGGACCCAGACTCCCTGAGTTATCGATGACGTCGCGAGCGCCTGACAACGCGGTCCGTCGTCACCCCAAAGCCAGGTGGTGATGGGTCCCCGCCTGCGCGGGGACGACATCGGAGGTGGGGCCCGCTTCGCGCCGCTATCCACGCCTGGAGCAAGAGAAATCCCGTCTCCGTAACGGCCCCGGATCAGCAGCGCACCGCTTCGCGCTGCGCGGCATCCGGGGCAGGGACATTGGGTTTGCGATGGCCCCGGCTCAACAACGCACTGCTGGGCCCTGCATTGCGTCCGGGAGAATGACCGCTTTAGAAATCCAGCTTGTCCTTGATCGCCGCGATGCCGGCCTTGGCGCAGGCTTCGTCGGCATCGCCGCCGGGCGCGCCGGAGACGCCGATGCCGCCGACCATGGTGCCGGCGGCGTCGATGGTCACGCCGCCGCCGAGCAGCACCACGTTGGGAAGCTGGCGCAGGCCCTGCATCGCGGGGGCCTGCACCGCCGTGGCGAGTTCGCCGGTGCTGCTGCGGAAGCTCACCGCGGTCCACGCCTTGCCGGTGGCGGTGGGCGGCGTATGCGCGCCGGCGAAGCGGTCGCGCATCATCACCTGCGGCACGCCGAAGCGATCGACCACCGCGACCGCCACCTGATAGCCGCGCGCGCGGCAATCGCCGAGCGCGGCCTTGGCCGCTTCCTGCGCGAGTTCAGGGCTGAGCGACTTGTAGGTCACGGTGGCGTCCTGCGCCCATGATGGCGACGCGAGGACGGCGCACAGCGCCGGCAGTGCAAACAGGCTTCGCAACATCATCTTTCTTGCTCCTTGCTCCTTGCTCCGGCATGGCTTGACGGGCGGACGCCCTGCGCCATCCCGAATCATCAGACGGCGGCATCGTCAACGTTGCGCCACCTCATCCTTCGGGACGCGCCACGGGCGCGCCCTCCGGATGACGCGGCGACCGGGCCCGATCAGGCCCGCGCCTGCCGATTCGCGCCTTACTTGTTGACCGGCGATTCGGGATCGAACAGCAGCGCCACCAGGTCCTTGATCTGCTGCTCGTCCAGCACCTTGTTGGCGCCGAAGCGCGGCATGTTGGAGCACGCCACCACCGCCTGCGAGTTGTAGATCTTGGTGAAGGCGGTCTTGATCTCGTCGGGCGCGTATTTGCGGTCCTTGCCGTAATTGGTCAGGCTCGGGCCGAGCGTGCCGAACGATACTTCGGCCTTTTCCAACTGGTGGCAGGCGTAGCAGTTGCCGCCCGACACCGTGCCCGGCTTGTCGGAGAACTGGCCGCCGCGACCGTTGTTGGCGATCTTGCGGCCGGACTTCCAGTCGCCGAGGAATTTTCCGTCGGCGGGATAGACCACCCGCGCCATCTCGCGCGCGACGATCTTGTCGGCCTCCGCCGAGGACACGTTGTTGTGGGCGGCGTTGCAGGCCTTCAGCGTGTCGTCGGGCGCGATGCGGGCCAGCCACTCCGGCGATGAGTGACCGAAGGTCGATTTGATGTAGGCATCGACCACGGCGGGGTCCACGGGCTTCGGCGCGGTCTGCGCCACGGCGGCGACGGGAAGGGCGGTGACAAGGCCGGCGGCCAGCACGAGCGCAGCGGTTTTCAGGGATGTCGTCATGATGCGCTCCTCTCTCAACGCTTGATCGACGGGACGTTGATTTCGCCGCCGGCGGCCTGCTTCTGCAGGAAGACGGTCAGCGCGGTGAGGCCGTCGGAAGCATATTTCGGCTCGGGCCAGCGCTGCTGGCGGAAGCAGTCCCACAGCCGGTGCTGCATGGTGCGCAGCGCGCCCTGCGATACGCGGTAGGTGGGCCAGCCGCCCATGGTCTCCTGCGGCTGCTTGCCGGGCCGCGACAGGTTCGGCAATCCCTGCAGGCGGATGCGCTTGCCGTCCTCGGCGTGGCAGGTGGCGCAGGAGAAATCGTTGACGCCGCCGCGGCGGAAGAACATCGCTTCGCCGACTGCGGCCATCTCCTGCTCCTTGGGATGGCTGAGCGGAATGTCGATCTTCATGCCGCTCGATTTGTTGGCGATGAAGGCGACGAGGTCTTCCATGTCGGAGGCTTTGCCGGGGCCGGAGAAGCGGCGCGCGATCACGTCCTTGGTGTCGAGGTTCTGGATTTTCTCCATGCACCACAACAGCCGCTGTTCGAGGTCCATCACCCGGTCGGCGTCCTTGAAGTAGCGCGGCAGGTGCGCGAACGCGCCTTCCAGCTTGCCCGGACCCTCGCCGAGATCGCAGGTCTGCAGCGAGACGTTGTTGGCGCCGCGCTTGGTGCTCCACAGCACCTCGCCACGATCGACCGCCAGAAAGCCCGGATTGGACATTGGGTCGGAAATCATCGCGCGGTAGCGCTCGATCTCCTTTTCGGCGGCGTCCTCGGCGCGCACCGTCGCGCTTGAGGCGAAAATCACCAGGGCAAAAGCTATCGCTGACCGAATCGCGGCCTGTCTCATTTTTCTCTCCCTCCGTCAGGTCGTCTGTGCGACCCTTTCGGTTATCGGACCGTCATAGGTATCTTTACATTCAGAAAAAAGAATATAATGATGTGTGGAGATCATGATAGATCAGTCTTGGCGTCGTCAAGCAGATACTGTCGTTAAGGGATGCAAAAGACTCCCGCAGGAGGAACATCGATGAAATTGAGTCCGGTTGAAACCACCCGCCGCGAGGCGCTGTCGCTCGCCGCCATTGCAGGTCTGGCGGCGTTGCTCGCGCCGAAAATGTCGTTGGCGGACGAGGGCGCAGTCGCCGCCGAGATCAAGAAACTGTTCGGCGACAGGAAAATCGAAAGCGGCAAGATCAAGCTCGACGTGCCCGAGATCGCGGAGAACGGCCTCGTCGTTCCGATCAACGTCGAGGTCGAAAGCCCGATGACCGACAAGGACTACGTCAAGTCCGTGCATGTCTTCGCCGACGGCAACCCGCTGCCCGGCGTGGTCAGCTACCGCTTCACGCCTTCGAGCGGCAAGGCCGCCGCCTCCACGCGCATGCGCCTCGCGCAGACGCAGAACATCATCGCCATCGCGGAGATGTCGAACGGCAACCTGCATTCGACGAAATCCAACATCAAGGTCACCATCGGCGGCTGCGGCGGCTGAGCGAAGCGACCTTCAAAAACAATTCAGGCGAGGAATTCCCCATGGCGACAACCCCCACACCGCGCGTTCGCGTTCCGGCCTCGGCGAAGCCCGGCGAAATCATCGAGATCAAGACCCTCATCTCCCACGAGATGGAATCGGGCCAGCGCAAGGACTCCTCCGGCAAGGTCGTGCCGCGACGAATCATCAACAAGTTCACCGCGACCTTCAACGGCAAGCCGGTGTTCGAGGCCGACTGGCATCCGGCGATTTCCGCCAACCCCTATCAGTCGTTCTTCTACCGGGCGTCCGAGACCGGCGAGTTCACCTTCACCTGGAAGGATGACGACGGCTCGGAATACACCGCCAAGAACAAGCTGACGGTAGGCTGAAGCCGGACCGTCATTGCGAGGAGCGTGAGCGACGAAGCAATCCAGCTTCCCTTGTGAGAGTGGATTGCTTCGCTTCGCCGGCCATGACTGCTTGATATAGGTGGACCGATGATATCGAGGCGGGAATTCCTGCAGGCGAGCGCGGCTGCGTCTGCGCTGACGATCGGAAGCGGGCTCGGTCCGCTCAGTCGGGTGGCGGCCCAGCAGCGCCTGACCGAGGCCGACATCACCCGCTTCGATCCGCTCGGCACGGTGACGATTCTCTACGTCGCCGACATCCACGCCCAGCTGATGCCGCTGTATTTCCGCGAGCCCTCGGTCAATCTCGGCGTCGGCGAGGCGCGCGGTCAGCCGCCGCATCTGACCGACGCCGCGTTCCGCCGCTACTTCAACATCGCCGACGGCTCGGCGGAAGCCTACGCGCTGACGGCGGACGATTTCGTCGCGCTGGCGCGCCATTACGGACGCATGGGCGGCATGGACCGCATCGCCACGCTGGTGAAGGCGGTGCGTGCCGAGCGCGGCGACGACAAGGTGCTGCTGTTCGACGGCGGCGACGGCTTGCAGGGCAGCTGGACCTCGCTGCAGACCCGCGGGCAGGACATGGTCGATGCCTTTTCGGCGCTGAAGATCGACGCCATGACCGGCCACTGGGAATTCACCTACGGCGCCGACCGCCTCAAGGAGATCGCCGACAAGGCGCCGTTCGCATTCCTGGCCCAGAACGTGCGCGACAACGAATGGCAGGAGCCGGTGTTCGAGGCGCGCAAGACGTTCGAGCGCGGCGGGGTCAAGATCGCGGTGATCGGCCAGGCGCTGCCGCGCACGGCGGTGGCCAATCCGCGCTGGATGTTCCCGAAATGGGAATTCGGCATCCGCGAGGAGGACATGCAGAAGCAGGTCGATGACGCCCGCGCCGAAGGCGCGCAGGTGGTCGTGCTGCTGTCTCACAACGGTTTCGACGTCGACCGCAAGCTCGCCGGCCGGGTCAAGGGGCTCGACGTGATCCTCACCGCGCACACCCATGACGCCATGCCCGGCGTGGTGCGCGTCGGCGACACGGTGCTGATCGCCACCGGATCGCACGGCAAGTTCGTGTCGCGCCTCGACATCGAGGTGAAGGACAAGAAGGTCGCCGGCACGCGCTTCAAGCTGATGCCGGTGTTCACCGACGCCATCCGGCCGGACGCGGCGATGACGACGCTGGTGGAGAAGCTGCGCGCGCCGTTCGCCAAGGACCTCGCGCGCACCATCGGCAAGACCGATTCGCTGCTCTATCGCCGCGGCAACTTCAACGGCACCTTCGACGACCTGATCTGCGACGCCATGATGGCGGAGCGCGATGCCGAGATCGCGCTGTCGCCGGGCTTCCGCTGGGGCGGCACGCTGGTGCCCGGCGCGCCGATCACCTGGGAGGACGTCACCAACGCCACCGCCATCACCTATCCGAACTGCTACCGCAACCAGATGACCGGGGCGCAGCTCAAGGAAGTGCTGGAAGACGTGGCCGACAACATCTTCCATCCCGATCCGTATTTCCAGGGCGGCGGCGACATGGTCCGCGCCGGCGGCATGGGCTACGCCATCGACATCTCCAAGCCGATGGGATCGCGCATTTCCGGCCTCACGCATCTGAAATCGGGCAAGCCGATCGAGGCCGGCAAATCCTACACCGTCGCCGGCTGGGCCAGCGTCAACGAAGGCACCCAGGGCCCGCCGATCTGGGACGTGGTGTCGGCGCATGTCGCCCGGCGCGGCACGGTGACGATCGAACCGAACACCGCGGTGAAGGTTTCGGGCGCGTGACGCGGAATCGGGTCATGCAAACCACAATGAAAGCAGGTCGTCATTGCGAGGAGCGCCCGGCTTCTTTTGCTCTGGATTGCTTCGCGGAGCCTGTCATCGGGCCGGCGAAGCCGGACCCGTTGGCTCGCAATGACGGCCGATCTCGATCGAGCACTCTGAGAAATACGATCAATGGATAAGTCGCGCCCAACATATTCACGTATCGGGATAGATAGAAAGGATGCCGCATGAGTGACAAATCATCTGCGGATATTCCCAGCCGCCGCAAGTTTCTCGGTGCCGCCGGCCTCGCGGGGGCGGGCGTCGCGCTCGGCGCGCGGCCGTTGAAAGCGCAGGACGCGCCGAAGCCCGATCCTCTCATCACCGAGGTGCAGGACTGGAATCGCTATCTCGGCGAAGGCGTCGCCAAGCGGCCCTATGGCATGCCGTCGAAATTCGAGAAGCATGTCGCGCGCCGCGACGTGTCGTGGCTGACGGCGGTGCCGGAATCCTCGGTCAGCTTCACGCCGCTGCACGAACTCGACGGCATCATCACCCCGTCGGGGCTGTGCTTCGAGCGGCATCATGGCGGCATCGCCGAGATCAACCCGGCCGACCATCGCCTGATGATCAACGGCCTCGTGGACCGGCCGCTGGTGTTCACCATGGACGATCTGCGGCGCATGCCGCGCGTCAACAAGATCCATTTCCTCGAATGCGCGGCCAATTCCGGCATGGAGTGGCGCGGCGCGCAGCTCAATGGCTGCCAGTTCACCCACGGCATGATCCACAACCTCATGTACACCGGCGTGACGCTGAAGACGGTGCTCGACGAGGCCGGCCTCAAGCCCAACGCCAAGTGGCTGATGCTGGAAGGCGCGGACGCTTCCGGCATGAACCGCTCGCTGCCGATCGAGAAGGCTCTGGACGATTGCATGCTGGCCTTCGGCATGAACGGCGAGGCGCTGCGGCCCGAGCAAGGCTATCCGCTGCGCGCGGTGATCCCGGGATGGGAAGGCAACATCTGGGTGAAATGGCTGCGCCGGATCGAGGTCGGCGACATGCCGTGGCAGACCCGCGAGGAAACCTCGAAATACACCGACCTTCTCGCCAATGGCCGGGCGCGGTGGCACACCTTCGTCATGGACGCGAAATCGGTGGTGACCAATCCGTCGCCGCAGGCGCCGCTCCGGCACAAGGGCCGCAACGTGCTGACCGGCCTCGCCTGGTCGGGCCGCGGTACGGTGAAGCGCGTGGACGTGACGCTGGACGGCGGCCGCAACTGGCGGACCGCGCGCATCGACGGTCCGGTGCTGGAGAAGTCGGTGGTGCGCTTCTATGTCGACTTCGACTGGAACGGCCAGGAGCTGATGATCCAGTCGCGCGCCATGGATTCGACCGGCTACGTGCAGCCGACCAAGGACGAGCTGCGCAAGGTGCGCGGTGTCAACTCGATCTATCACAACAACGGCATCCAGACGTGGCTGGTGCGATCGACCGGGGAGGCCGAGAATGTCGAGATTGGTTAAGCTCGTCGCGCTGGCGTTGCTGGGCGGCTGCCTGGCCGCGTTGGCGATCTCGCAAACCTTCGCGCAACAGGGCGCGGCCCGCGGCCATGACAAGGCGCCGCCGAAGCTCGGCCTCGGCCGCGTCGCGCTGCCGGAGGAAATCAAGGCGTGGGACACCGACGTGCGACCCGACGGCAAGGGCCTGCCGCCCGGCAAGGGCACCGTGAAGCAGGGCGACGCGATCTTCCAGGCGCAGTGCGCGACATGTCATGGCGAGTTTGGCGAGGGCGCGGGGCGCTGGCCGGTGCTGGCCGGCGGCCACGGCACGTTGAAGGCCGACCGCCCCGACAAGACCATCGGTTCGTTCTGGCCCGACCTGTCCACGGCGTTCGACTACATCCATCGCGCCATGCCGTTCGGCAACGCCCATTCGCTGTCGGACGACGAGGTCTATGCGGTGGTGGCCTATCTGCTGAACCTGAACGACATCGTCAAGGACGAGAATTTCGAGCTGAATGACAAGAACTTCACCTCGATCAAGATGCCGAATGCCGGCGGCTTTTTCCCCGACGATCGCGAGGTGTCCGAAAAGCATTTCTGGAAAAAGAATCCCTGCATGACCAATTGCCGCGGCGAGCCGAAGGTGACCGGGCGGGCGGTTTCGGTGGACGTGACGCCGGACGAGAAGTCCGGGCCGAAGGTCGATTGACGGGAAGAACTCCGGGAGAGAAGGTAGCGGGGGCCGACCGTTTGATGGTCGTGCTACGGACCACCTCCTTGAAGGGAGACATTGTTTCATGACCGACCGGAGTTTCATGACCGACCGGAGTTTCATGACCGACCGGACCCTCTCGACCACACGGCGCGGCCTCATCGCGGGAGCCGCCGGAAGTCTCGTGGCGGCCTCGGCGCACGCGGCTCCGGCGCAGCTCGCCATGACCGACCTGAAGAAGGAGGCCGATGTCGCGTGTCTCTATCATTGCGACTATGGCGATCATGCCCGCTTCGACCAGACGCTGAACAACATCTCCAATCACTATTCGGTCTACGGCGCTGATCCGTTCGCGCTGCAACTGGCGATGATCGCCCACGGCCCGGGGGTGAAATTCTTTCTCTCGTCGCTGGACGGATCGCCGTGGAAGGCGGAGACGATCGACCCCAAGCTGTTCGACCGCGTCAAGGATCTCGCCAAGAACGGGCTGAAGGTGCACCTGTGCGAGATCACCTTCCAGCGCAACAATCTCGACAAGGCCAAGGTGCGCGACGCTCCCTTCATCAGCTTCGTGCCGTCGGGGGTCGCCAGCGTCGCCGTGCTCCAGTCGAAGGGCTTCGCCTATCTGAAGGTCGGCTGACGACCACACATCGCTTTTCTTCACCGGCGCGGCGCCGTGGTGGTGCCGCGCTCCTCCCTCAACGCGTCCTTTCGCTCATTCTCAAGAGGTTCATGACCCATGACGTTTCGCTGCTCTCTCGCTTCGCTGTCGCTGACTGTCGCGATCTTCGCCGCCGCCGGCGGCGCGGCGTTCGCCCAGGATGTCGCCGCCGGCGAGAAGGTGTTCAACAAGTGCCGGGCCTGCCATCAGATCGGCGAAACCGCCAAGAACTCGGTCGGCCCCGAACTGAACGGCCTGTTCGGTCGCAAGTCCGGCACCGCGGCGGGCTACAAGTTTTCCGACGCTAACGTCAATTCGGGCATCACCTGGTCGCCTGAGATTTTCGCCGAATACATCAGGGACCCGAAGGCCAAGATCCCCGGCACCAAGATGGTGTTCGCCGGCCTCAAGAACGAGCAGGAGATCAAGGATCTCACCGCGTTCCTCGCCCAGTTCGGCGCCGACGGCAAAAAGAAATAGGGCGCGATATCCCGGCCGCGGATGCCGCGCCGCGCGTGAGGGCGGTTTCGGTTGAGATAGAACCAACCTTCGTCATGCCCGGCTTTATGCCGGGCATCCACGTCTTGAGGCGTTTCCACGAAACAAGACGTGGATGACCGGGACCATAGGCGAGCGAAAGCGACTCCGTTCCTCGAACGGCGATAAGGGCGTCCACGCCTGCCTTCGACGGGCTATGGGCCCGGCCATAACGGATCGGCCTCTCTCCATCAAAACATGAAACGCTGTGGGGCGCGCGCAGCCGATCCGGGGCCGCGGCCGGTGCCATCGCGTCCGCCGCTCAGCGGTCGGCGCGGCTCACCACATCCATCAGTTCGGCGATCTTGCGGCGCTGGTCGGCTTTGTCGCCGGAGGCGATGGCATGCTCCACGCAATGCGCGACATGGTCGCGCAGGATTTCCTCCTCGACCCGGCGCAAAGCGGCGCGGGCGGCGGCGATCTGGGTGACGATATCGATGCAATAGCGGTCGTCCTCGACCATGCCGGCGACGCCGCGCACCTGGCCCTCGATCCGCTTCAGCCTTTTCAGGCATGACGACTTGATTTCCTGACGCATGCCGTACTATATACCCCTATAAGGTATATAGGTCAAGGAGAGTCGATCATGGCGGCGGACGCAAGAAGCGGGTCGGGGTGTTGCGGCGGCCATGGCCATAGTCACGGCGGACACGGCCACGCGCATGATCATGATCACGCGCACGGTCACGGTTGTTGTCAGGGCGGGGCGGAGCAAAGCGTGGCCCCGCAGGCCGACGCGGACAAGGCGACTGATCCGGTCTGTGGCATGAAGGTGACCATCGCCACCGCCAAGCACCGCTTTGCCTACAAGGGCGAGGACTACTTCTTCTGCTGCGCCGGCTGCCGCACCAAGTTCGAGGCCGATCCGGAGAAATATCTGGCGAAGGCGAAGCAGGCGACCGATCCGGTCTGTGGCATGACCGTGACCATCGCCACCGCCAAGCACCGCTTCGCCTACAAGGGGCAGGACTATTTTTTCTGCTCGGCGCGATGCCATACGCGTTTCCAGGCCGAGCCCGAGAAATTCCTCGCGCCGAAATCGTCCGCGCCTGCGGAAAAACTGCCCGAGGGCACCATCTACATCTGTCCGATGGATCCGGAAGTGCGGCAGGTGGGGCCGGGGACGTGCCCGATCTGCGGCATGGCGCTGGAGCCGGAACTGGTCACGCTCGACGACAAGCCCGATCCCGAACTGATCGACATGACGCGGCGGTTCTGGATCGCGCTGGCCCTGACGCTGCCGGTGTTCGTGATCGAGATGCTGGCGCATCTCGCCGGCGTGCATCTGTTGCCGCAGCAGCAGTCGAACTGGCTGTCGTTCGCGCTGGCGACGCCGGTGGTGCTGTGGGCGGGCTGGCCGTTCTTCCAGCGCGGCTGGCGCTCGGTGGTGACGCGCAATCTCAACATGTTCACGCTGATCGGCATGGGCACCGGGGTGGCCTATCTCTACAGCGTGGTCGCGACGCTCGCGCCGGGCGTGTTTCCGGAGGCGTTCCGCGATCATCACGGCGCGGTCGCGGTGTATTTCGAGGCGGCGGCGGTCATCACCGTGCTGGTGCTGCTCGGGCAGGTGCTCGAACTGCGCGCCCGCGCCCAGACCTCGGGCGCGATCCGCGCGCTGCTCGGCCTCGCGCCGACCACCGCGCGGCGGATCACCGACGCCGGCGACGAGGACATCGCCATCGATCTGATCGCGGTGGGCAATCTGCTGCGGGTGCGGCCCGGCGAGAAGATTCCGATCGACGGCGTCGTCACCGAAGGTTCGTCGCTGGTGGACGAATCCCTCGTCACCGGCGAGTCGATGCCGGTGGCGAAGAAGGTGGGCGCTTCGGTGATCGGCGGCACCGTCAATCAGAGCGGCGGCCTCGTCATCCGCGCCGAGAAGATCGGCCGCGACACCATGCTGGCGCGCATCGTCGATCTGGTGTCGCGGGCGCAGCGCTCGCGCGCGCCGGTGCAGCGGCTGGCCGATCAGGTCGCGGGCTGGTTCGTGCCGGCGGTGGTCGCGGCGGCGCTGGTGGCGTTCGCGGCGTGGGCTATCTTTGGCCCCGAGCCGCGCCTCGCCTATGCGCTGGTCGCCGCCGTCACGGTGCTGATCATCGCCTGTCCCTGCGCACTCGGCCTTGCGACCCCGATGTCGATCATGGTCGGCGTCGGTCGCGGCGCGCGCTCCGGCATCCTGATCCGCGACGCCGAGGCGCTGGAGCGGATGGAGAAGGTCGACACGCTGGTGATCGACAAGACCGGCACGCTGACCGAAGGCAAGCCCAAGGTGGTCGCGGTCACCGCCGCGGACGGCTTCAATCGCGACGAGGTGCTGCGGCTGGCCGCGAGCGTCGAGCGCGGCAGCGAGCATCCGCTGGCGTTCGCGATCCTCAACGCGGCGAAGGACGAGGGCGTCGCGCTGGGCGAGGTGCGCGATTTCGCCTCTCCCGCCGGCAAGGGCGCGACCGGAACGGTCGACGGCCGCAGCGTCGTGCTCGGCAACGCCGCCATCATGCAGCAGTCGGCCATCGGCACGCAGGCGTTGGAAGTCGAGGCGCTTCGCCAGCGCGAGAGCGGGGCGACCGCGATCTATGTCGCCATCGACGGCGTTGCCGCCGGCGTCATCGCCGTCGCCGACCCGATCAAGCCGAGCGCGCCGGAGGCGCTGAAGCAGTTGCGCGCCGGCGGCCTGCGCGTCGTGATGCTGACCGGCGACAACGTCACCACCGCGCAGGCGGTGGCCAAGGTGCTCACCATCGCCGAGGTCGAGGCCGACGTGCTGCCGGAGCGCAAGAGCGATGTGGTGACGCGGCTGCGCGGCGAGGGGCGGATCGTGGCGATGGTCGGCGACGGCATCAACGATGCCCCTGCGCTCGCCGCCGCCGACGTCGGCATCGCCATGGGTGGCGGCACCGATGTCGCCATCGAGAGCGCCGGCGTCACTTTGCTGCGAGGCGACCTGATGGGGCTCGTCGAGGCGCGGCGGCTGTCGCAGGCGACCATGCGCAACATCCGGCAGAACCTGCTGTTCGCGTTTCTCTACAACGCCGCCGGCGTTCCGATCGCCGCGGGCGCGCTCTATCCGGTGTTCGGTATCCTGCTGTCGCCGATGATCGGGGCCGCCGCCATGGCGCTGTCGTCGGTCAGCGTGATCGGCAATGCCCTGCGGCTGGCGCGCACCCGTCTGACCTGACGCCGTCGGGCCAAGACGCACAAAAAACGCACAAAAAAAAGCCGGGCATGACGCCCGGCTTGTTTAGTCTTTGGCCACGTGAGGCCGACACAATCACCTTCCAAGAGGGATAATCGGGGCTCCGGAGCGCTTGGAGGAGGGGGACGATGCGCGTCCCGAAGTCCCGACATGACCGAAGTATGGTCCGCACGATCCCATGCGGGCAACTCCGATACTGGCATGTCAGTCATGCTCAGGATGCGGGGTCAAACGTCTGTTTGAACGGGGGCATGGCCGATCCGATTCGTTCAAATTGAATCGGATCGGACCGGGAACGGGGTTACCCCGGCCAGCGCTGCGCCTTGCTGACGATGAAGTCGCGGAAAACCTGCACGCGCGCCACCGACTTCAGTTCCTCCGGATAGACGAAATAGGTGTCGAGCTGAATGAGGTCGGTCTCGCTGAAAAGCTGGACCAGGCGGTTGTTGTCCTCGACCAGATAGTCGGGCAGCGCCGCGATCCCGAGGCCCTGCTGGCAGGCGCGCACCAGGCCGAGGACGTTGTTGACCTTGAACGCGGCCTCGCGCGGGCCGGAGCCGTTGCGCCCGGCCTCGATCAGCCAGCTGCGGTTCTGCAGGTGCTGCGGCACGTTGATGTCGCTGAGGATGATGATCCGGTGCCCGTCCAGTTCCTCCAGCGTGCGCGGGGTGCCGTGGCGCTTGATGTATTCGGGCGAGCAATAGGCGTGAAAGCCCATCGAGAACAGCTTGCGCTGGATCAGGTCCGGCTGGGTCGGCTTACGGGTGCGGATCGCGACATCGGCCTCGCGCATCGAGAGGTCGAGTTCCTCGTCGGTCACCATCAGCGAAATGCGGATCTCGGGATACAGCGAGGTGAACTCGCCGAGCCGGGGAATGAGCCAGTTGATGCCGACGCCGGGGGTGGTGGTGACCTTGAGGTCGCCGCTCGGCCGCTCGCGGCTGTCGGTCAGCTTGGCGCGTGCCGCCTGCAACTGCATGAACACGTCATGGGCGGTGCGGAACAGCAGGTCGCCCTGTTCGGTCAGGATCAGGCCACGGGCGTGGCGGTGGAACAGCGACACCGACAGTTCCTGCTCCAGCGCACTGACCTGGCGCGACACCGCCGATTGCGACAGCCCGAGCTGCTCGCCGGCATGCGTGAAGCTGCCGGCTTCTGCGGCGGCGTGAAACACCTTCAGCTTGTCCCAATCCATATCGCTTAATCCGTCGCGTGTTCGAGGCATGGTTACTCCGCCGCCGCGCGCGCGCTGGCGCTGTGAGCGAGGAAACGTTCGGCTTCCAGCGCCGCCATACAGCCGAGGCCGGCTGCGGTGACGGCCTGACGATAGGTTTCGTCGGCGACGTCGCCGGCGGCGAATACTCCGGGCACCGAGGTCGCGGTCGAATGCGGCGCGATCTCGACATAGCCCGAGGGCTTGAGCTTCAGTTGTCCGGCCACGAGGTCGGTGGCCGGCGCATGGCCGATGGCGATGAAGACGCCGTCGGTGGCGAGGTCGGTAACGGCCCCGCTCTTGAGGTTGCGCAGGCGCACATGGGTCACCTTGGCGGGGTTGTCGGCGCCGCAGATCTCCGCCACCTCGCTGTCCCAGATCACTTTGATCTTGGGATGCTTGAACAGGCGGTCCTGCAGGATGCGCTCGGCGCGCAGGCTGTCGCGGCGATGCACCAGCGTCACCGAGGTGGCGAAATTGGTCAGGAACAGCGCTTCCTCCACCGCGGTATTGCCGCCGCCGACCACGACCACGGCCTTGTTGCGGTAGAAAAAGCCGTCGCAGGTGGCGCAGGCCGAGACGCCGAAGCCCTTGAATGTCTCCTCGGAGGGGATGCCGAGCCAGCGCGCCTGCGCGCCGGTGGCCAGGATCACGGTCTCGGCGAGATAGGTCGCGCCGCCGTCGGTGGCGATCCGGAACGGACGCTGGCCGAGATCGAGCGTGTTGACCAGATCGGTGACGATGGTGGTGCCGACATGGGCCGCCTGCTTCTCCATCTGCTCCATCAACCACGGGCCCTGGATGACGTCGGCGAAGCCGGGATAGTTCTCGACATCGGTGGTGATGGTGAGCTGGCCGCCGGGCTGGATGCCCTGGATCAGAACCGGCTCCAGCATGGCGCGGGCGGCATAGATGGCGGCGGTATAGCCGGCCGGTCCCGACCCGATGATGACGACTTTGGCGTGAACAGGAGCGGCCATGACCGAGCCTTGGGTTCCATTGATGAGAGAAGTGAAACAGCGCGAAGGCGGGAAATGTCCGCAAAATCATCGCTGAAGCGTCGAAACACCCGGTTTCGAATTTAGGCTTTCCTGCGAGCTATGCAAGATATGCAACCCCTATCTCGAAATTTTCCCCAGCTCCTGGAATGGCACCGGTTACGAAATAAAATTGCGCAAACCGGCGGCCATGGCTAGAACAGGCCAAAACGGTTGCAAGCCATTGTTCAGGGAGCGGAATCCGCGTGTCGAAAAGCCTCGATGACATCGACCTGAAAATTCTCAGCGAAATTCAGGCGGATGGTCGAATCACCAATGTGGAACTGGCCAAGCGGGTGGGGATTTCGCCGCCGCCCTGCCTGCGCCGGGTCCGGTCGCTGGAGGAGGACGGCTATATCCGGGGCTATCGCGGGCTGCTGGATCCGTCCTTGCTGGGGTTCGACGTCACGGTGTTCGCGTCGGTCCACCTGTCGAGCCAGGCCGACGCCGACCTGCGGGCGTTCGAGGATTTCGTCCGCGGCGAGCCTCTGGTGCGGGGCTGCTGGATGCTCTCAGGCGATGTGGATTTCATCCTCAAATGCGTTGCGCCCGACATGGCGACGTTCCAGACCTTCGTTTCGCGCCTGACGGCGGCGCCGCATGTGCGCAACGTCCGCACCTCGCTGGTGCTGCACGATTCCAAGAACGCTCCCGACGTGCCGCTGGAATTGAAAGTCCCGCAGGGGTGAAGCCCGGCGCCGGCGGCGCTGGCGAACGGTTGCGGCGGAAGGCGGTGGCGCTCCTGCCATTTGTGCATGCCGCCTCTCCGGCGCAGGGGCATTTTCCTCATCGTCGCAACCCGTTACAAGCATCGCGCCGGGCGCTTCCCTTGCGCCCTCTTGCGTGAAGGGATCGTCGTGACTCTGTTGCAGATCGCCGTGCTGGCGGCCGCCGGCTTCGCCGCGGGCGCGATCAACGCCATTGCTGGCGGTGGCACGTTCATGACATTCGCGGCGCTGGTGTTCACCGGCCTGCCGACGCTCGACGCCAATGCGACCAGCGCGGTGGCGCTGACGCCCGCCAACCTCGCCAGCGTCGCCGCCTATCGCAGCGAGGTCCGCACCTATTTTCGCGAGATGATTCCGTTCGCGATCCTCGGACTGATCGGCGGCGGCGTCGGCGCCCTGCTGCTGATCTGGATGGGGGACGCGCGCTTTCGCCCGACGGTGCCGTGGCTGCTGCTGGTGGCGACGCTGCTGTTCGCGTTCAGCGCCCAGATCCGGACCTTCGTGGCGCGCTGGTCGATGGGCCGGCAGGGGGTGGGGAAGGGCATCGCCTATGGGGTGATGACCATCGTGTCGATCTATGGCGGATTCTTCGGCGCCGGCATGGGCATCATCATGCTGGCGGCGCTGTCGATCGTCGCCAGCGGCGACTACCACAAGGCCAATGCGACCAAGATCTTCGTTTCCTTCCTGATCCAGATCGTCTCGGCCGCGCTCCTGATCGCCGGCGGCCTCGTGCACTGGCCGCACGCGCTGGTGACCGTGGTGGCGTCGGTGTTCGGCGGATATTACGGCGTCGCCATCGCCCGCATCGTGCCGGAAAAGATCATCCGCGCCGTGGTGGTGGCCATCGGCGCGGTTCTGACCGTGGTGTTCTTCCTGAAATAGCTGTTACGCCTTGCCGCGCGCGCCATCGACGCTGAGCGGGCCGGGGCCGGCGAAGGTGAAAAACAGGAAGACGAAGCAGTACAGCACCGCGAGTTCGCCGCCGTTGACGATCGGGTAGAAGCTTTTCGGCGCGTGCACCATGAAGTAGGCCACGGCCATCAGGCCCGAGCACAGGAACGCCACCGGCCGGGTGAACAGGCCGATCACCAAGAGGGCGCCGCCGATCAGCTCGAACAGGCCGGCGATGCCGCTCAGCGAGGTCGGTGACACATTGGCGAACTGCTGCATCGCCGGCAGACCGAGATATTTCGCGGTGCCGTGTTGCAGGAACAGCAGCCCCGCCATGATCCGCAACACGCTGCGGATGTACGGTGAGCAGGAATTCAACGTCGTCTGGATTGCCATCAAGAGTCCCCTGGATGTGATGGCCGGAGTGTTATCGCGAAGATGATGCCGGCGGAAGCGCGGGCGGCGGCGAACCCAATGACGATTTCGTCAGCACGGCGGGAGCGGCCGGCGGCAACGTGCGTCATTTCGCCGGCGCCGGCGCCGGGTCCGGCAGGAGCGGTGCGAGGCAGCGGATGGCCTGCGGCTGACAGGCGACGCCGATATTGGAACAGAGCGGCGGGCCGCCGGCCGGATCGCGCGCGCAGATGACGCAGTCGTCGCTCCAGCGGGCGCAACCCGGCTGGTCGTGATGGACGAGCGGTTCTTTCAGTCCGGATGACGGCGGAGTGTCGATCTCGGCGGCGAAGGCGCCGGCCGTTGCGAACAGAAGTGCGAGCAATAGCAGGACTGGGCAAGAGCACTTCATGTCGCAAACCATGGTCGTTCCCGCGGAGGCGGGGGACCCATTTTCTCTAATTTAGCATGTCAGACAGGTCTTTCCATTCCGGATTGTCCTGCTCGATCAGCCTTATCTTCCACGCGCGATTCCACGTCTTCATCTGCTTTTCGCGCTGGATCGCGTCCTCTGCTCTTGAATAGGTTTCGACGTAAACCAGACGATGAACGCCATACCGCTTGACGAATTCGGAGCCATGGCCGCTTCGATGCAATTCCAGCCGTGCCGTGACGTTATTCGTGACGCCGATGTAGAGCGTTCCGTTCCGTTGACTGGCGAGAATATAAACGTGGAACATGTAAGCTCCCCGTTCAATCAGGACTGGGTCCCCGCCTGCGCGGGGACGACGATGGTGTGCGATCTCGCGAATATCACTGTACCGTTACGAGATATCTCTCGGGTCGTCCCCGCCAACGGGTCCGGCTTCGCCGGCCCGATGACAGGCTCCGGCGGGGACCCAGACTGCCTTTCAAGCAGTCCTCCAGCAAATTTGCAGTCTCAAAGGCAAATGGCCGGGACAGCCCGGCCATCATGTCTGGATAACGCATACCCAGCTATCGTCCGCCCAGCTACGCGCGCCCGGATACCGTCATCGGCCGGTGCGTTACTTCCAGTCGACCTTGGCGATCTCGTAGGCTTTCGCGCCGCCTGGCGCCATCACCTCGACGGTGGTGCCCTTGGTCTTGCCGATCAGCGCCCGCGCCAGCGGCGAGGTGATGGAGATGCGGCCGTTCTTGGCGTCGGCTTCGGTTTCGCCGACGATCTGCCAGACGGCCTTCTTCTCGGTGTCCTCGTCGATCAGCGTCACGGTCGCGCCGAACTTGATGGTGTCGCCGGAGAGCTTCGACACGTCGATGATGTCGGCGCGCGCCAGCTTGTCCTCGATCTCGGCGATGCGGCCTTCGTTGTGCGACTGCGCTTCCTTCGCGGCATGATATTCGGCGTTTTCCGACAGGTCGCCATGGGAACGGGCCTCGGCAATCGCCTCGACGATGCGCGGGCGCTCGACCGACTGGCGCTGCTTCAACTCAACCTCCAGCGCGTCGTAGCCGCCCTGGGTCATGGGAACCTTCTCAACCATTTCGTCTTCGTCCTTCAAGTCCGTGCGGCGGCTCGCCGCCTGCATGGAACATGTGATTGTGCCGGGCGGGCCGCGCACGGCCGCAGGGCAACGAAAGAGAACATCGTTGCGGAGGGAGGGTTCCCGCCGCAACTGCCATTTTTACTGGGCCGGTTTACAGCGCCAGATGTGAGGCCGGCTCGGCGATTCAAAGATCGGAGAAGTAACCTTGCAGAGTGCGGACTTCGAGATCCCCGCCCAGATAGGCCCTGATGCCCTGCGCCGCAGCCAAGGCGCCTGAAAGAGTGGTGTAATACGGAACTTTATGCAAGAGGGCAGCACGTCGCAACGAGCGGCTGTCGGCGAGCGCCTGCGGCCCCTCGGTGGTGTTGAACACAAGCTGCACCTCGCCATTGGTGATGGCGTCGACGATATGCGGGCGGCCTTCCAGCACCTTGTTGATCTTTTCCGCAGGCACGCCGTTCTCGACCAGATAGCGCTGGGTGCCGGAGGTGCCGATCACCTTGAAGCCGAGCGAGGACAGCTGCTTTACGGCATCGAGGATGCGCGCCTTGTCGTCCTCGCGCACCGACACGAACACCGTGCCCTTGCGCGGCACCCGCGTGCCGCCGCCGAGCTGACTCTTGGCGAAGGCCATCGCGAACGAGCGGTCGATGCCCATCACCTCGCCGGTGGATTTCATCTCCGGCCCGAGCACCGTATCGACGCCGGGGAAGCGCGCGAACGGGAACACCGATTCCTTGACGCCGACATGGCCGAGCTTGCGCGGCTTCAGCCCGAACGAGGCGAGCTTCTCGCCGGCCATGATGCGCGCGGCGATCTTGGCCACGGGAATGCCCACCACCTTGGCGACGAACGGCACCGTGCGCGAGGCGCGCGGATTGACTTCGAGCACGTAGATCTCGCCGTCCTTGATGGCGTATTGCACGTTCATCAGGCCGACGACGTCGAGGCCGAGCGCGAGTTCGCGGGTCTGGCGCTCAAGCTCGGCGATCAGCGCCGGATCGAGCGAATGCGGCGGCAGCGAGCAGGCCGAGTCGCCGGAGTGGATGCCGGCTTCCTCGATATGCTCCATGATGCCGACGACGAAGGTGTCCTTGCCGTCGCTGAGGCAATCGACGTCCACCTCGGTCGCGTCCGACAGATAGCGGTCGAACAGCAGCGGGTTCTTGCCGAGCACGGTGTTGATCTGGCCGGTCTTGTCGTTGGGATAGCGCGCCTTGACGTCGGCGGGCACGAGTTCGGGCAGCGTGCCGAGCAGGTAATCGCCGAGCTGCGCCTCCTCGCGGATGATCTGCATGGCGCGGCCGCCGAGCACGTAGGACGGACGGACGACAAGAGGAAGACCGAGATCGGCGGCGACGAGGCGCGCCTGCTCCACCGAATAGGCGATGCCGTTCTTCGGCTGCTTGAGGCGCAGCTTGTCGAGGATGCGCTTGAAGCGGTCGCGGTCCTCGGCGAGGTCGATGGCGTCGGGCGAGGTGCCGAGGATCGGCACGTCGGCGTCTTCCAGCGCGCGGGCGAGCTTGAGCGGCGTCTGGCCGCCGAACTGTACGATGACGCCGTGCAGGGTGCCGTTCGAGCGCTCGGTATCGATGATTTCGAGCACGTCCTCGGCGGTCAGCGGCTCGAAATAGAGCCGGTCGGCGGTGTCGTAGTCGGTCGACACCGTTTCCGGGTTGCAGTTGACCATGATGGTCTCGTAGCCGGCGTCGTGCAGCGCGAAGCAGGCGTGACAGCAGCAGTAGTCGAACTCGATGCCCTGGCCGATGCGGTTCGGGCCGCCGCCGAGGATGACCACTTTGTTCTTGTCGGACGGCGCGCTTTCGTCGGCGACCTCGCCCGCGAACGGGGCCTCGTAGGTCGAATACATATAGGCGGTGGGGGAGGCGAATTCGGCGGCGCAGGTGTCGATGCGCTTGAACACCGGGCGCACCTTGAGCGCGCGCCGCGCGGCCTTCACCTCGGCCTCGGTGGTGTTGGCGAGCACCGCGAGGCGGGCGTCGGAGAAGCCCATCGCCTTCAGCATCCGCATGTTGTGCGCGTTGCCCGGCAGGCCGTGCGCGCGCACCTTCTGCTCGGTCTCGACGATGCCGCGCATCTGCGCGAGAAACCACGGATCGATCTTGCAGGAGTTGAAGATGTCCTCGTCGCTCCAGCCGAGGCGCATCGCCTGCGCCACCTGCAGAATCCGATCCGGCGTCGGGGTGCCGAGCGCGGCGCGGATGGCGTTCTTGTCGTCGCCCTGGCCGAGCCCGTCGATCTCGATCTCGTCGAGGCCGGTGAGGCCGGTTTCCAGCCCGCGCAGCGCCTTCTGCAGGCTCTCCTGGAACGTGCGGCCGATCGCCATCACCTCGCCGACCGACTTCATCGAGGTCGTCAGCGTGGTGGACGCGCCGGGAAATTTCTCGAAGGCAAAACGTGGAATCTTGGTGACCACGTAATCGATCGTCGGCTCGAACGAGGCCGGCGTCGCGCCGCCGGTGATGTCGTTGGCGATCTCGTCGAGGGTGTAGCCGACCGCGAGCTTGGCCGCGACCTTGGCGATGGGGAAGCCCGTCGCCTTCGAGGCCAGCGCCGAGGAGCGCGACACCCGCGGGTTCATTTCGATCACGACCATGCGGCCGTCGTCCGGGTTGACGCCGAACTGCACGTTGGAGCCGCCGGTCTCGACGCCGATCTCGCGCAGCACCGCCAGCGAGGCGTCGCGCATGATCTGGTATTCCTTGTCGGTCAGCGTCAGGGCCGGGGCGACGGTGATGGAATCGCCGGTGTGCACGCCCATCGGATCGAGGTTCTCGATCGAGCAGACGATGATGCAGTTGTCCTTGCGGTCGCGGACGACCTCCATCTCGTACTCTTTCCAGCCGAGCACCGACTCTTCGATCAGCACCTCGTTGGTCGGCGAGGCGTCGAGGCCGCGCTCGATGATGTCGAGATATTCTTCCTTGTTGTAGGCGATGCCGCCGCCGGTGCCGCCCATGGTGAAGGACGGGCGGATGATCGCCGGCAGGCCGATCTCGGACAGCGCCATCATGGCCTGGGCCATGGCGTGTTCCTGATAGCGCTTGCGGCGGTCGTTCTCGCCGAGCTCCCACTGCCGGTCGTAGTCGGCGAGCGCCTCGCCGGAGAGCTTCTCCCGCTCGGCGAGGTATTTGTCGCGATACTGCTTTTTCAGCGCGGAGGCGTTGGCGAGGCGCGACTTCGGCGTCTCCAGCCCGATCTTGGTCATGGCCTCGCGGAACAGCTGGCGGTCTTCCGCCTTGTCGATGGCCTCGGCGGTGGCGCCGATCATCTCGACATTGAATTTCTCCAGCGTGCCCTGCTTGCGCAGGCTGAGCGCGCAGTTCAGCGCGGTCTGGCCGCCCATGGTCGGCAGCAGCGCGAAGCCGCCGGGAACGACATGGCGTTCCTTCTCGATGATCTTGGCGACGATTTCCGGCGTGATCGGCTCGATATAGGTCGCATCCGCGAGATCCGGGTCGGTCATGATGGTGGCCGGATTGGAATTGACCAGCACCACCCGGTAGCCTTCCTCCTTCAGCGCCTTCACCGCCTGGGTGCCGGAATAGTCGAATTCGCAGGCCTGGCCGATGACGATGGGGCCGGCGCCGATGATGAGGATCGTCGAGATATCTGTACGTTTAGGCATTGGCGCTCAATAGTGGATCGAACTGAAGTTTGCGACAGCAAAGACGGGGTGCCGCGTTGAAACCCTCTCCCCATGGGGGAGAGGGCAGGGTGAGGGGGATCGATGGCGGACGGACGGGCGCGTGCTTTGCGTCAAAGGATGACCGACGCGGAAAAACTGATGTGGGGCAGACTCCGCAACCGCCGGTTGACCGGCGTCAAGTTCAAGCGGCAGCAACCACTTTTCGGCTACATCGTGGACTTCATCACTCCGGACCTGAAACTGGTGATTGAGATCGACGGCGGACAGCATGCCGAACGAGGCGACCGCGATGCCAGGCGCACCGCGAAAATCGAAGAATCCGGATATCACGTCATCCGATTCTGGAATCATGACGTTCTGGGCAATATCGACGGTGTTCTTCAAGCCGTTATTCAAGAGCTGAACATCTCCCGATGAGCCCCCTCACCCCAGCCCTCTCCCCGCCGGGGAGAGGGAGCAGGTCGCGGTCGGGTCGAAACTGGACATAAAAAAAGGGCGCGCGTCCGCGCGTCCCTCAAGCCTCGGCGGAGGTTTCCCTCGCGTGCGGGCTGTCTTTAGACCAGATTCCGGGGCGGTGAAAGTCCCTAGAGCCATTTCCGTTCCGATCAAGACGGAACGGGCTCCAGATTCTTGTTTGGACGCGTTTTCTTGACGCGAGCCGGTATCCACCTCGCTTGAAAACGCTCTCAAGGCCGCGATCAACCGGCAATGTCATGCGGTTCGGGCGGACCTGCCCGGCCGGCGGGGCGGAGGGCTCTTTGCGGATCGTTGTCGCCCGGCGGCGCGGGCTGCCGGTTGCTGCGGTCGGGAGCCGGAAACGGCCGGTCAAGCCGGTCACACGGGGGCATTTTGGGTATTATTTGAATGGTTTCGGACCAACGTTCCCGGGAAGGGCCGGCAAAATCCGTGCGGCGGGCGATCGGAGCTGGAGACCCGGCCTGGACTTGAACCAGGATAAAGAGCCTTGCGTGGCCCCCGCGTGAACTTCCGCCACCGGGTCGTGGTTGCATGTTACCGTGTGCGATATCCGCCGCCTAATCCTGCGCGCGGCTATCGTTAACACCGTTTAAACAGGCGCGGGGCGCGCGACGAAGGTCATGCGGGCGGGGTTGTAGCCGACATTGGCCGGTGCGCGGGTTGCGGTGAAGCCGGCGGCTGCAAGCTTCGCCAGCATCTCGGCCTCGCTGTAGCTGCGCAGGCCGATGCTGGTGCGCAGCCGCCGGTAGTCCGACAGCGCGGTGCGGACCAGGCCGCGCATCGCATCGATCAGGAAACCGTGCCGCGCGCCGAGCTTCATCAGCGCCATCACGTCCGTCGCCATGCCGACGCCGGGATCGAGGATGTCGCCGAGGACCAGCGTGCCGGTGGGTTTCAGCACGCGCCGGAACAGGGCGAGGGCGGCGTCCAGTTCCGCCGGGGTCATGTACTGCGCCACCGAGATCATCACCACGAGATCGAGCGATGCGTCGGGGCGCTGTCGCAGATCGTCCGGCGACAGCACGGTGATTTTCGGATCGGCGTTGAAGCGGGCCTTGAGCCGGTCGCGCACCCCGGTGGCGGGTTCCGCCAGAATGAGTTCGCCGCAGGCCGCCGCGACCTCGGGCGCGCACAGCGCCTCGCCGCAGGAATAGTCGAGCACGACGGCATCCGCGGCGGGGACGTAGGCGACGATGTCGCGGGCGATGACGCGGAAATGCACGTCCCGGTGCAGCGGGCTGACATAAATCGTGTGGGTCGAATCGTAATAATCGATCCAGTCGGCCATCAGGTCGGTCCG
The DNA here is from genome assembly GCA_020544565.1 of Bradyrhizobiaceae bacterium. GTDB lineage: Bacteria > Pseudomonadota > Alphaproteobacteria > Rhizobiales > Xanthobacteraceae > Afipia. The sequence continues at coordinate 2,138,442 of CP078014.1, read as the reverse complement.
TGAATGGGCGCAATCGGCGGTTCCGGCGTCGGAACCGGAGGGCGAGCGGTGCGTTACAGGGATCAGACGATCCCTGTCTAACGCATCAGGTCCCGGTTTCTAACAGGAAGGTCCGCCGTGAGCAAAACCAAGAGCCCCGTTTCGCCCGATCTCGACACCCCGACCGATCTGTCCCAGGAGGCGGTCGACAAGATTTCCGCGGCCGTCAATCCATTGGTGGCGGACGCCTTCGCGCTCTACATCAAGACCAAGAACTTCCACTGGCACGTCAGCGGACGACACTTCCGCGACTATCATCTGCTGCTCGACGAGCAGGCGGCGGCGATTTTCGTCGCCATCGACGAATTCGCCGAGCGCGTGCGCAAGATCGGCGGCACCACGCTGCGCTCCGTCGGCCATCTCGCCAAGCTGACGCAGATCGCGGACAACGACGAGAAATTCGTGCCGCCGCGCGAGATGCTGCGCGAACTGATGGAGGACAACAAGAAGACCATCGTCGCCATGCGCAAGGCTCACGAGATCGCCGACAAGTACAAGGATTCCGCCACCACCAGCATCCTCGAGAATCATATCGACGCGGCCGAGCGCCGGGCCTGGTTCCTGTTCGAGGCCGCGCGTCAGGAAGGCGGCAACGAGGCGTGAGCCGGTCCTCCCGTCCCGGCCGCGCCGTTCGCAAACGCCCGCCGCATGGCGGGCGTTTTCGTTGGGGGCGGGGATCGATCCGCTTTGCCCTGAGGGCTTCCCTGGCGTAAAGGACGGCTCCCGCCCGGCGCATTGCCCCGAAGGTAGACAGATGGCTTCGAACCCCGACAGCTCGCCGCCCGCGGCCGGCTCCGTTCGCCCGATCGCGGTGCTGGTCGATCGCGAGGGGCTCGGCGACACGCTGCTGAAGCTGCCGTTCCTGCGCGCCATCGCGCGTGCCTATCCGGACCGGCCGATCTGGTGGATCGCTACCCACGAAACGTCGATGGCGCGCGAGATGAAGCCCATCGTCGGCGATCTGCTGAGCCATGTCATCGAGGGCGCCGGCATCACCACCCCGATGGCGCAGGTGGTGCCCAACCTGCGGAAGCTGCCGCCGTTCGATCTGGTGTTCGACATGCGCACCCGGATTCCGACGGTGCTGCTGGCGCGGCTGGTGCTGCAGCATCGCGGGTTTTACTGCTGCCTGCCCGGCTACATCCTGTCCGATCGGCGGCCGCCCGGGCGCTTCCGCCGTCCCAAGGGGATCGGCGCGCGGGCGCTGTCGCTGGCGGCGGCGGCGCTGCGCCATCAGCCGGAATGGCAGGGGCCGTTCGCGCTGAATGAGAAGTCGCGGCGGATCGCGGCCGAGCGCCTGCCGGCGGGGCCGGTTTATGTCGGCTTCGCCGTCGGCAGCCGCGAGGTGCGCAAGAACTGGCCGCTCGAGCGTTTCATCGACCTCGCGCATCGCCTCGTTGCGGCGGGACGGGTGCCGGTGTTCTTCAACGGCCCGCAGGAAGGCGCGGTGGTGGCGCGCCTGCGCACTGCTGTGCCGGATGCGCTGTTTCCGCAGGCCGAGCCGATCGACGCCGATGTCGCGCCGCTGGAATTCGCGATGGCGATCGGCGAGCGGCTGTCGGCGGCCGTCGCCAATGATAGCGGCATGGGTCACACCCTCGGCGCGCTCGGCGTTTCGCTGGTGAGCCTGTTCGGGCCGACCGATCCGGAGCGCTGGGGGCCGATGACCGTGCGCGGCATCGTCCTGCGCGCGCAGGACTACGGCGGCGAGGATATGGCCGCGATTCCGGTGGATGCGGCGCTGGCCGCGGTCGAGCGCTTGCTGGCGGATCAGACCGGCGGCAGCGCCAGCACCGAGCGATAGATCGGCGTCATGTCGCCGAGCAGCAGGCTTTCCAGCCGCCCGGCGTGTTCCGACCAGTTGATGCCCTGCTGATAGCGGATCGCGGCCTCGTGCTGCCTGCGCCACAGATCGTCGTCGGTGAGCAGGGCCACCGCGGCCTCGCCGAACGCGGCGTCATCGGCCCGCACGAAGCCGGTCAGGTTGTCGATGACCCGCTCCGGCAGCACGGTGAGATCGGACAGCACCGCCGGCACGCCGAGCGCCTGCGCCTCGGCCACCGCGAGGCAGAACGCTTCCGCCTTGTGGCCGAGATAGAGCATCACCCGCGAGCGGCGCATCTCATCCATCAACTGCTCGCGGCTCTGCGGCGGCCGGATGCGCACCGACGCCTTGACCTCAGCCGACATGCCCGGCGGCAGGGTGCCGTTCTCCCATTTGGTCCAGGCGTCCTCGCCGGGGGCGAGTTCGCTGATGCCGTAAACATCCAGCACCGCGTCGGGGACGCGGGGCAGGATGTGCTGCGCCCAGATTTCCACCAGATGGCGCAGGTTGCGCGAGGGGTGCGAGGCGAAGATCGCCCGCGGCGGCGGCGTCTCGGTCACCGGCGGCAGGCCGCGCACGTCGTCCGGCAGCGCGTGCGGCAGCACGATCTGCGGGTTGTGCTGCGGCAGCACCGGCGAATAGGTCTGCGCCTGATAGAGGCTGATCAGGATCGGGATCGGCCGGTAGCGCCACATCCGCCACAGCTTCTTGTAGTGCTTGAGCTGGTTCACCGGCCACAGCACCCAGATCGCGCAGCGTCGCGGCCTGCGCACGAAGCCCAGCAGCTCCGGTTGATGGCAGGCGATATAGAGATCGCAGCTATCGGGCCGCGGACCGTCGAGCGGCCGCCAGAACACGCCCTGATCTTCCACCGGCGCGTCGCAGTTGGAATAGACCTCGACGCGGTGGCCGCGCTTGGCCAGTTCGCGGGCGCAGCGGATGACGCTCGATTCGGTGCCGCCGAGCGGGCGCTTTTCGAGATCGCGTCCGTCGTAGCGGCCCGTCTTGTCCGCGAAGATGATGTGCGCCATGAGCTGTGAGGGCCTTCGCTGTCAGGACCGTCCTCTCCCGCAAGGGGGAGAGGGCAGGGCTCACGCCGGCTTGTGGGCGCGCATCAGGTCCGCGAAGCGCTTGAACAGGTAGTGCGAGTCGCGCGGCCCCGGGGAGGCCTCGGGGTGGTACTGCACCGAGAACACCGGCTTGTCCTTCAGCGCGATGCCGCAATTGGTGTCGTCGAACAGCGAGATATGGGTCTGCTCGACATTGTCCGGCAACGTCGCCTTGTCCACGGCGAAGCCGTGGTTCATCGAGGTGATCTCGACCTTGCCGGTGGTGAGGTCCTTGACCGGATGATTGGCGCCGTGGTGGCCCTGATGCATCTTCATGGTCTTGCCGCCGAGTGCGAGGCCGAGCATCTGGTGGCCGAGGCAGATGCCGAAGGTCGGCGTACCCGACTCGATCACCTTCTGGATGACGGGCACGGCATATTCGCCCGTCGCCGCCGGATCGCCGGGGCCGTTGGACAGGAACACGCCGTCCGGCTTCATCGCCAGAATGTCGTCCGCCGAGGTCTTGGCGTTGACCACGGTGACCTTGCAGCCGGTGCTGGCCAGCAGCCGCAGGATGTTGCGCTTGATGCCGTAGTCGATGGCGACGACGTTGAATTCCGGCTTGTCCAGGCGGCTGAAACCCTTGCCCCATTGCCACTCGGTCTCGTCCCAGTCGAAGCGCTGGGCGCTGGTGACCATCGGCACGAGGTCCATGCCGACGAGACCGGGCCATTCCCGCGCCTCTTCCTTGAGGCCGTGCAGGTCGAACTTGCCGTCGCGGGCGTGGGCGATCACCGCATTGGGCATGCCCTTGCCGCGGATCAGCGCGGTGAGGGCGCGGGTGTCGATGCCCGACAGGCCGATGATGCCGCGCGCCTTCAGCCACTGGTCGAGATGCTTGAGGGCGCGGTAGTTCGACGGGTCGGTGATCGAGGCGCGCAGGATCACCCCGCGCGCGCCCGGCGTCGCCGCCATGTTCACCGTTTCGATGTCTTCGTCGTTGGTGCCGACGTTCCCGATATGCGGGAAGGTGAAGGTGATGAGCTGCCCGGCATAGGACGGATCGGTGAGGATTTCCTCATAGCCGGTCATCGCGGTGTTGAAGCACACTTCGCCCACCGCCTGGCCTTCCGCGCCGAGGCCGAAGCCTTCCAGCACGGTGCCGTCGGCAAGCACGAGGAGCGCGGTCGGTTTCAGGTCCGGCCAGGCTGAGGCATTGTCGGAGTTGGTCATAAGCCCATGACATAGCCTCTGTGCCGCGGCGCGTCAAAGGCAGAACGCCCCCGTATTCATGCCGTTTACACATATTTGACACGCGGCCCGCGCCCCCTAATCTCCCCTCGGCGGCCGGACGGGCAAGAGCCGCGACGGGCAGGAGAGCGATCGATGAGTTCAGCGGGCGCAGCGGCGGAACCGGACCGATTGCATACCGGCGGGACGATCGGGAGCCTGATCGTCAACGCCATCGCGCGGTTCGGCGACCGCCCGGCGCTGGCGGACGGCCGGGTGAGCTGGACCTACCGGGAGCTGGGCGACGCGGTGGCGCGCTTCATCACCCTGTTCCGCGCGCTTGGGCTGAAAAAGGGCAACGCGCTGTCGATCCTGTCGGGCAACCGCGCCGAATCCTGGGCCGCGATCTGCGCCGCGCAGGTGATGGGCATGCGCTACACGCCGCTGCACCCGATGGCTGCCGAGGACGACCATGCCTTCATCATCGAAGACGCCGAAATCGACGTCCTGATCGTCGAGGGCACCAAGTTTGGCGCGCGCGGCCTCGCCATCAAGGCCCGGGTGCCCGGGCTCAAGCACCTGCTGTCGTTCGGGCCGACCGACGGCGCGCGCGACGTGCTGCCCGACCTCGCCGCCGCCGCCTGCGCGCCGCTGGTGGACGAGGGGGATTCGGCCGACATCGCCTTCCTCGCCTATACCGGCGGCACCACCGGCCGCTCCAAGGGCGTGATGCTGCCGCACCGTGCGCTGGTGACCATGACGCTGCTGCTGTTCTCCGACTGGGACTGGCCGCAGGACATCCGCTTTCTGGCCGCGACGCCGATCAGCCACGCCGCCGGCGTCACGCTGATGCCGGTGATGATGCGCGGCGGCTACATGCGCCTCGTGCAGGGCTTCGAGCCGGAGGTCTATTGCCGCGTCGTCGCCGAGGAGAAGATGAATGCGACGCTGCTGGTGCCGACGCTGATCTACGCGCTGATCGACAACGCCGAACTGCGCGCGCGCCACGACCTGTCGTCGCTCGACATGATCATCTACGGCGCCGCGCCGATGTCGCCGGACCGCCTGCTGGAAGGGATGACCATCTTCGGCAAGGTGTTCGTGCAGCTCTACGGCCAGACCGAGGCGCCGCAGGTCATCACCTCGATGCGCAAGATCGATCACGACCCGACCAAGCCGGGGCGGCTCGCCTCGTGCGGGCGGCCGAGCCCGTTCGTCGATGTCAAGCTGTTCGATTCCGAAATGCGCGAGGTCGGCGTCGGCGAGCCGGGCGAGATCTGCGTGCGCGGGCCGCTGGTGATGGACGGCTACTGGAAGCGCCCGGACGCCAACGCCGAGACGCTGAAGGGCGGCTGGCTGCACACCGGCGACGTCGCGGTGAAGGACGCCGAGGGCTATTTCTATATCGTGGACCGCACCAAGGACATGATCATCTCCGGCGGCTTCAACATCTATCCGCGCGAGGTCGAGGACGCGCTGATGGCGCATCCCGCCGTCGCCTCCGCCGCGGTGATCGGCATTCCCGACGACAAATGGGGCGAAGCGGTCAAGGGTTTCGTGGTGCTCAAGCCGGGCGCGAAGGTGGATGCGGCCGAGTTGCAGGCCCATGTCAAGGACAAGCGCGGCGCGCCGTGGTCGCCCAAGACCATCGATTTCGTGACTGCGATTCCGGTCACCGGCCTCGGCAAGATCGACCGCAAGGCGCTGCGCGCGCCCTATTGGGAAAACCGCAAGCGCGGCGTGGCGTGATGCGTTTGTGATCTCTCGCCCGTCATGGCCGGGCTTGTCCCGGCCATCCACGCCTTGATTGATCACAAAGGAAGACGTGGATGCCCGGCATAAAGCCGGGCATGACGAGTTGAGTGTTCAGACGTATTTCGGAGTATCCCATGCCCCACACACTCCCCGTCTTGCTCGTTCCGGGTCTCGCCTGTTCGCCGCGCATCTATGCGCCGCAGATCCCCGACCTGTGGCGGGTGGCGCCGGTCCATCTCGCCAATCACGCGCGCGGCGGCGACATGGCCGCCATCGCGCGGCGCATTCTCGCCGAAGCGCCGCTGCGCTTCGCCCTCGCCGGGCATTCCATGGGCGGCTACATCGCGCTGGAAATGATCCGGCAAGCGCCGGAGCGCATCACGCGGCTGGCGCTGCTGTCGACCTCCGCGCGCCCGGAGACGCCGGATGCGGCCGAGCGCCGCCGCGGCTGGATCGCGGAGGTGAAGGCCGGTGGCTACCGCACGGTGATGGACCGCCTGTTCGAGAAGTTCGTGCATCCGGCGCTGGCGCGCGACGAGGCGCTGCATCGCATCGTCCTCGACATGGCAGACGACGTCGGCCCCGACGCGTTCGTCTGGCAGCTCGAGGCGATCATGACGCGGGCGGATTCCCGGCCGGCGCTGGCGCGGATCCGCTGCCCCACGCTGGTTCTGACCAGCGACGCCGACAACATGGTGCCGAGCGAGTTTTCGGCCGAGATCGCCGCGGGCATTCCCGGCGCGAAGCTCGTCACCATCGCCGATTGCGGCCATCTGGTGCAGCTCGAAAAGCCCCGCGCCACGACCGACGCGCTGCTCGACTGGCTGGAGATGTAGCGCCGCCGGTTGTGCCCATCGGGAAAACGCCCTAAATCAACGGCAATTCGATTTGCACGAGGGGATTTCGGCCCCGAAGGAGACCCGGATGCTGCGCGACGACATCAACACCGCCGTCAAGGAGGCGATGAAGGCCAAGGACGAGCGCAAGCTCTCGACGCTGCGCATGGTCAACTCGACCCTGAAGAACGCCGACATCGACGCGCGCGGGCAGGGCAAGCCGCCGTTGTCCGATGACGATATCCTCGGCGTGCTGCAGAAGATGATCAAGCAGCGCCAGGAGTCGGTCGAACTGTACGAGAAGGGCGGCCGCGCCGAGCTCGCCGCGCAGGAGCGCGAGGAGATCGCGGTCATTTCCGCCTATCTGCCGAAGCAGATGGCCGAGGACGAGGTGAAGACCGCCATTGCCGCGGTCATCGCCGAGACCGGCGCTGCCGGCATGAAGGACATGGGCAAGGTGATCGCCGCGCTGAAGGCGAAATACGCCGGACAGATGGATTTCGGCAAGGCCAGCGGCCTCGTCAAGGCGGCGCTGACGGGTTAAAATTCTGGTGGTCCCGGCGAAGGCCGGGACCATACTCCCTGTGTGTCGTTTGATATGAGCGGTTGCAACGTCCCGCTGGATTGATCGAATTCGGTGGTTATGGATCCCGGTTTTCGCCGGGATGACTGTGAGGGAGCAACCGCGGTTTTAACCGAAAGCTCCCGCCATGCTTCCTCACGCCGACACCTACGACGACCTCTGCAAAGCCTTCCGCTGGGAGATTCCGGCGCGGTTCAACATGGCCACCGCCTGCTGCGACCGCCATGCCGACGGCTCCGGCAGGCTGGCGCTGATCTATGTGGACGAGGACGGCGGCACGCAGCGGCTGTCGTTCGACGAGATCAGCGCGCTGTCGAAAAGCTTCGCCCATGTGCTGACGGCCGATGGCCTTGAGCGCGGCGATCGCGTCGCGGTGTTCCTGTCGCAATCGGTGGAACTGCCCATCGCCCATCTCGCCGCGTTCCGCGCCGGCCTTGTGTCGGTGCCGCTGTTCACGCTGTTCGGCGAGGACGCGCTCGAATTCCGCCTCGCCAACAGCGGCGCGAAAGCCGTGATCACCGACGAGGGCGGCTGGGACAAGCTGTCGAAGATTCGCGACCGCCTGCCGCATCTGCAGGACATCTACGTCACCGGCGGGGCGGTTCACGCCGGGGCCAAGCCGTTCTGGTCGGCGATCGAGGAGGCGCCGGAGGATTTCGCCACCGTCGACACCGCCGCCGACGATCCCGCCATCATCATCTACACCTCGGGCACCACCGGCAATCCCAAGGGCGCGCTGCATGCCCATCGCGTCGTGCTTGGCCATCTGCCGAATGTCGAGATGGCGCACGACTTCTTTCCCAAGCCCGGCGACCTGATGTGGACCCCGGCGGACTGGGCCTGGATCGGCGGCCTGTTCGATGCGCTGTTTCCGGCGTGGTATCACGGCGTGCCGGTGCTCGGCCATCGCGCCAAGAAGTTCGAGCCGCAGGCGGCGATGCAGTTGATGGCGGATCACGGCGTGCGCAACGTGTTCCTGCCGCCGACCGCGCTCAAGCTGATGCGGCAGGCCGACGTGAAGCACGACGGCGTCAGGCTGCGCAGCATCTTCACCGGCGGCGAGTCGCTCGGCGCCGAACTGCTCGACTGGGTGCGCGCCACCTTTGGCGTCGATGCCCACGAGATCTACGGCCAGACCGAATGCAATCTCGTGGTCGGCAACAACGCCAGGCTGTTTCCGCTGCGTCCGGGCTCGATGGGCAAGCCGACGCCGGGCTTCGACGTGCAGATCGTCGACGAGCACGGCGCGGTGCAGCCGCGCAACACGCGCGGCATCATCGGCGTGCGCGTGCCCAATCCGGTGGCCATGCTCGAATACTGGAAGAATCCGGAGGCGACCGCGGCCAAGGTGGCCGGCGGCTTTCTCCTGACCGGCGATCTCGGCGTGCAGGACGACGACGGCTATTTCTGGTACGTCAGCCGCGAGGACGACGTCATCACCAGCGCCGGCTATCGCATCGGTCCTTCGGAGATCGAGCACACGCTGATGAAGCATCCCGCGGTGGCGATGTCCGCCGTGGTCGGCATTCCCGATCCGATCCGCACCGAGGTGATCAAGGCGTGGATCGTGCTGCGGCCGGGATTCACCGCGAGCGATGAGCTTGCCCGCGACATCCAGGACTTCGTCAAGGTGCAGCTCGCCGCCCACGAATATCCGCGCCACATCCAGTTCGCCGCCAGCCTGCCGATGACGGCGACGGGCAAGGTGCTGCGGCGGGACCTGCGCGCGTTGGGATGACCTCTCAGGGGCATCCCCCGCGAAGGCGGGGACGACATCGAAACAACGTGTCCTGAAGCGCTCCGTTTGTCGATCGGCTGCCGCTTACGCATCCCTCGCGGGATCAAGGATCAGCGGCGTGCCGGTCTCCAGAATGCTCTTGAGGCTCGACAGCACCATCGGCCAGCCGCTGGAGATGCTCGGCAGCGTCCGGCTGTCCTCGGCGAAGCCTTCATGGGTCACGGTGAGTTTGACGAGATCGCCGCGCGGCTCCAGCGTGTAGGTGACGCGCGACGGCTTTTCCTTGCGCATGTCCGGATCGAATATCGAGCGCCAGCTGTAGGACAGCCGGCGCGGCGGATCGGATTCGAGAATCTCGCACTCGTTCTTGACTTCGCCGTCCCGCTCCATGGTCATGCGCGAACCGACCTTCCAGTCCGAGGTCAGGATGCAATCCATCCAGTACCTGTGGGTGAATTCGCGGTCGGTGAGGGCGTGCCAGAGCTTCTCGGGCGTGGTCCGGATGAATGTCGTGTAGACGAATTCGGGTTTACTCATCACGCTTCTCCAGTTGACGTTTCAACGCACCGAGCGCGGTGAGCTTGCCGCGCTCGAATTTCCTGATCCACCGTTCGCCGATCTCGTGGATCGGAACGGGGTTGAGGTAGTGCAGCTTTTCGCGGCCGTGCCTGACGGTGGTGATCAGGTTGGCCTGTTCCAGAATGCCAAGGTGCTTGGTCACGGCCTGCCGCGTCATGGCGAGGCCGTCGCAGAGCTCGAGCAAGGTCTGGCCGTTGCGGGCATGAAGCCGGTCCAGCAGCAAGCGCCGCGACGCATCGGCCAGCGCCTTGAAGACTTCATCCATGGGGAAATAATAGGCAACTGAATGGTTGCCTGTCAAGACCAGCTCGATCAGGATCCCAGTTCTGTTTTCCTGGTGATGTCGTGCTGCCGGATGGCGCTTGTGGGCGTTGCCGACCGCGTCAGGCTGCGCTTGCGCTAATGGTACGCGGGCACGTCGACGCCAAGGGCCGAATAGTGCCTGATCTTGTTGCGCAGCGTCCGTACCGACAGTCCCAGCACGCGGGCGGCATGGGTGCGATTGCCGCCGCAGCGGGCGAGGGTCTGCAGCACCAGCTCACGCTCGATTTCCTCGACCGTCGCGCCGATCAGCAGCGGCACGATGCGGTTCGGAGCCACAGTGGGGGCATCCGGCAAGGGCCAGGCGTTGGCGTGTGTGTCATGGGTCATCGACACCTCCCGGTCCCGATCCGCGTCCGTCGCCGAACGCAGACCGTTCAAACTTACCGATCCCAGCCCCCTGAAGCGTGGGGCGTCACGGTTAACAAATCCTTAATTCCCCGCTAACTCCTTCATGGAACTTGTAAAATGGAACCGGATGAAACCCGGCGGAAGAGCGGGTGTGTCCGGACGGATTGCCAATGCGCGAGCGATCCGGACGCGATGCGTCGCGTGTCACGCGAGGACGACGACCGATGAGGCGCGATGTCGCCGTCCGTCACCGTCGCCGTCGCTGTCGCCGTCGCGGCGCGGCCCGCCGGCCCCCGTGGACGGGACATCTCCGCGCCGGTGATAAACATCTGCCGATCGGATAGGGTCGAACACACCGCAGTGATTCGAGCGTCAAAGCCGCGCGTGTCACGGCAAGCCCGGACAGCCTCAAGGGAGAGTGCGCCATGACCTTTTCATCCGCCGTTCGCATTGCCGTGGTCGCCGTCACGGCGCTGGTCGGCGCGGTTCTGTCTTCACCCTCGTCGGCGTGGGCCGAGAGCGGCCGGATTCATCTCTCGATAGTCAAGGGCGGCTGGTTCATCGGCGCGTCGGGCGGCGGCGGCACGCTGCATTTCCAGGGCCGGAGCTATCCGCTGTCGGTGGGCGGCCTCAGCGGTGGGCTGGTGTTCGGCGCGTCGCAGACCGATCTGGTCGGCACGGTCAGCAACATCCGCAGGGCGTCGGACGTCGCCGGCGTGTACGGCGCGGTGGGCGCGGGCGGCGCGGTCGGCGTCGGCGTGCGCGCCATCACCCTGCGCAACGAGAAGGGCGCGGTGCTCTCGCTCTCCGGCCGTCAGCGCGGGCTGATGGTCAATCTCGATCTCAGCGGGTTGGCGATCTCGATGCGATAGCAGTCCGCGCGATCCCGTCATGACGATATGACAACGGCCTTCCGGATGATGTCCGGAAGGCCGTTGTCGTGAGGGGGGCTTGCATCGAAGCCGCGCCGCCGTCAGCGGCCGAGACTACTTCTTGTCCTTGCGGCGTTTCTTTTTCTTCTCCGGCTCGCCGGCCTCGGCGTCGTCGTCATGGGGCTCGTCATCGTCGTGCGTTGCGGCGGCGGCGCGGCGGGCGATCTCGTCCTGCTCCTTGCGCTCCTTGGCCTCGTGCTTGCGCTTGCGGCGATGCTCGTCCCAGGCCTCGAAGATGGTCTCGAGCCACGGCAAAATCTCCTCGAACGATGGCAGCCGGCCGGGCGGTCCCGGCTCGCCGCGCGGGCCCTGCGGGCCGACGGGACCTTGCTGGCCTTGAGCGCCTTCCGCGCCGCGCGAACCTTGTGGACCGGGCTTGCCCTGCGGACCCGCCTTGCCGTCCGAGCCCGGCTTGCCGGCTTTGCCCGGAGGGCCTTCGGCGCCACGCTTGCCGTCCACGCCGCGCTTGCCTGGTGCGCCCGGCAAACCCTGCTTGCCGCGCGGTCCTTCCGGGCCCGGCCGGCCGGGATGGCCCTGCGGCCCGGGCCGTCCGGGTTTGCCCTGGGGTCCCTGCGGTCCGCGCCGCAGCGTGCGTGAGGTGTCGTCGGCCACTGGCGTCACTCCGGATGAATCTGTCCTTCATCCTTTGTAGCAGCGTTTTCGCAATCGCTTCAATTCGGCGGTGATGACATGACGACGGTGCTATGGAGTGCTGCGCACCGAGCCGTATCGCAACGGCGCAAGGTCACCCCCAGCGCGACCCGTTGCGGAATGGGACATTCAACGCCAGACTGGCCTGATATGCATGCTCACCGATTGCAGCGAACTCCATGAAGCCTTTTGCTGCTCATATGTCGCGCGTCGTCCGTGTCGCCGGATTTTTGCTGGTCGTTTTGAACCAGTCCGTCGCGGCGCAAACCGCCGACAGCCGCGCCGCGCTGTTCGCGCGCTACCGCTGCCCGCTCGCCGATCTGTTGCGGCAGGTGTTCGAGGCGCCGAGCGCCTATCGGGAGCGCGACCGTTTTCTGGTGTTGTCGGCTCCACTGATTCAGAAAAATTATGTTCAGTGCATGTTCGCCGTGAATCGCACCAAGCTGTTCTGCGAGGCGTCGTCCGGCTATTACGATGAGACGCCCGACCGGGCCCGCCGATCGTTTCCGTCGGACGCTGCGAAAGCTGCGTTCGAACAACTCGGCTTTGCCACCGGAAATGAACAAAAGAATTATTCCTATGAACGCGACTTTACCGGCACGCCGGATTTCTCCGAGATCGCCACGCTGATGCTGCTCGCGATGCATGATGGCTTCGGCGCGCGGGCGGAGACGCGGCTGACGGTTACCGCTCCGTTCGCAAAAAAGGCGCCGGCCAACTGCGGGCTGGTCGGTTAGTCGGGTTAGGACAGTCGCGGATTTTCCCGCGGATGGCAGCGCAGCAAAAAACAGCGGCGCCAATCATGATCGGCGCCGCTGAATGATCGTGAGCAGGATCGGTGAGCTTACAGCGCCTTGTTGCTGTCCCGCACCGCGTCGGCCTCGACATAGACCTGTCCGCCCATCTTGACGAACTTCTCGCTCATCTGCGCCATGCCGTCCTCGATTACGCCGGCCATCGACACGCCGATCGTGCCCGGCGCGCCGTTAAGATGCAGCGCGGCCTTCTCGTTGTCGCCGAGGCTGGCGGCATAGTCGCGTACGTCCTGCGTGATCTTCATCGAGCAGAATTTCGGCCCGCACATCGAGCAGAAATGCGCCACCTTGTGGGCTTCCTTCGGCAGCGTCTCGTCGTGGAAGTTGCGCGCGGTCTCCGGGTCGAGGCCGAGATTGAACTGGTCCTCCCAGCGGAAGTCGAAGCGGGCGCGGCTCAAGGCGTCGTCGCGCAGTTGCGCCGCCGGGTGGCCCTTGGCGAGATCGGACGCGTGGGCCGCGATCTTGTAGGTGATGACGCCGACCTTGACGTCATCGCGGTTGGGCAGGCCGAGATGCTCCTTCGGCGTGACGTAGCACAGCATGGCGCAGCCGAACCAACCGATCATCGCAGCCCCGATGCCGGAGGTGATGTGATCGTAGCCCGGCGCGATGTCGGTGGTCAGCGGCCCGAGGGTGTAGAACGGCGCTTCACCGCACTCCTTGAGCTGCTTGTCCATGTTGATCTTGATCTTGTGCATCGGCACGTGGCCGGGGCCCTCGATCATCACCTGGCAGCCTTTTTTCCACGCGATCTGCGTTAGCTCGCCGAGCGTTTCTAGTTCGGCGAACTGGGCGCGGTCGTTGGCGTCGGCGATCGAGCCGGGGCGCAGGCCGTCGCCGAGCGAGAACGACACGTCGTATTTGCGCATCAGATCGCAGATCTCGTCGAAGTGGGTGTAGAGGAAGCTCTCCTTGTGATGGGCGAGGCACCACTTGGCCATGATCGAGCCGCCGCGCGAGACGATGCCGGTGACGCGGCTGGCGGTGAGGTGGATATAGGCAAGGCGGACGCCGGCGTGGATGGTGAAATAATCCACGCCCTGTTCGCACTGCTCGACCAGTGTGTCGCGATAAAGCTCCCACGTCAGCTTGGTGGGATCGCCGTCGCATTTCTCCAGCGCCTGATAGATCGGCACGGTGCCGATCGGGATCGGCGCGTTGCGCAGGATCCATTCGCGTGTGGTGTGGATGTTGCGCCCGGTGGACAGGTCCATCACGGTGTCGGCGCCCCAGCGGATCGCCCACACCATCTTGTCCACTTCCTCCTCGACCGACGACGTCACCGCCGAGTTGCCGATATTGGCGTTGATCTTGGTCAGGAAGTTGCGGCCGATGATCATCGGCTCCAGTTCGGCGTGGTTGATGTTGCAGGGGATGATCGCGCGTCCACGGGCAATTTCGGAGCGTACGAATTCCGGGGTGATGAAGGCGGGAATGTCCGCGCCGAAGCTCTCGCCGTCCTTCAATGCGGCTTCCGCGCGCTCGAGCTGTTGCTTGCGGCCGAGGTTTTCGCGCGCGGCGACGTAGATCATCTCCCTGGTGATGATGCCGGCGCGGGCGAATTCGAGCTGGGTGATCGGCGCATCTCCGGTGCCGCGCAGCGGCCGATGATGGGCCTTGAAGGCGGCGGCGGCATGAGCCGCGCCGACATTGCCGTTGTCTTCCGGCTTGATCTGGCGGCCGTCGTATTCCTCGACGCCGCCGCGCTCCTTGACCCATGCGAGGCGATGGCGCGGCAGGCCGGCGTTGACGTCGATGATGACGTCGGGGTCGGTGTAGGGGCCGGAGGTGTCGTAGACCGGCAGGTTCGGCTCGCCTGCGCCCTCGCTGAGGATGATCTCGCGCAGCGGCACGCGCAGGTCCGCGGCCTCGTCAGGTGTGACGTAGATCTTGCGCGACGACGGCAGGCCGCCGGTGGTGACGGCGGGCTTCAGATCGGCGGTGTTGATCTGCTTGTTCATGGCGTCCTCCTGTGAGGTTTTTATCGATGTCATTCCGGACGGTTCGCAAGGCGAACCGATCCGGAATCCAGAAGTCGGAATCTATCGGGCGGGATTCCGGGTTCGCTCGCTTTGCTCGCGCCCCGGAATGACGGAAGAAAAATCTTTGTCATCATCCCACCGTCTCCGTGGTGGCTTTGAGCCACGCTTTCACCCGCGCGTCGGGATCGGGGTTCTGGGTCACGTCGCTGACGACCGCGATGGAATCGGCCCCGGCGGCGAAGATCATCTCGGCCTGCTCGAGCTTGATGCCGCCGATGGCGACCAGCGGAATGGCGCCGATCAGGAGCTTCCACGCGGTGATGCGCTCGATGCCCTGCGGCGCGAAACGCATCTTCTTCAGCGTGGTCTCGTAGATCGGGCCGAGCGCGATGTAGTCCGGCTTGTAGGCGAGCGCGTTGTCGAGTTCGGTCTCGTCGTGGGTCGAGACGCCGAGCGTCAGGCCGGCGCGGCGGATCGCGGGAACATCGGCGGTGTCGAGGTCTTCCTGCCCGAGATGGAGATGCTGCGCGCCGGCGTCGATGGCCGCGCGCCAGTAGTCGTTGACCACGAGCCTGGTCGGGGTGCCGTGGGTGACGGCCAGCGCCTCGCGCACGATGGCGAGTGCCTGCGCGTCGTCGAGATTCTTGGCGCGCAACTGGATGGTGCCGACGCCGAGCCTGGTCAGGCGCTCGACCCACGCCACGCTGTCGACCACGGGATAGAAACGATCAGGATACGGCATGCCAGAACGGTGTCCCAACGACAGGGGTTGACGGAGAGGCGAAATCGCGGGCGCCCATCAGCCCGGCCTCGAAGCCGGCGCGGCCGGCCTCAATGGCGAGGCGGAAGGCATGGGCCATTTTCACCGGATCGTCGGCCTTGGCGACGGCGGTATTGAGCAGCACGGCGTCGAAACCAAGTTCGAGCGCCTCGGCCGCGTGCGACGGCGCACCGAGACCGGCGTCCACCACCAGCGTGATGTCGGGCAGGCGGGCGCGCAGCAGCTTCAGCGCGTCGCGATTGACGATGCCGCGCGCGCTGCCGATCGGCGCGGCCCACGGCATCACCACGCGGCAGCCGGCGTCCACCAGCCGCTGGGCCACCGAAAGGTCTTCGGTGCAATAGGGGAACACCTCGAAGCCGTCCTTCACCAGCACGCCCGCGGCCTCGACAAGGCCGACCACGTCGGGCTGCAGCGTCTCGTCGTCGGCGATGACTTCGAGCTTGATCCACGAGGTGCCGAACAGTTCGCGCGCGAGCTTCGCCGTGGTCACGGCCTCGCGCACGCTCTTGCAGCCGGCGGTATTCGGCAGCACGGCGACGTCGAGTTCGCGGATCAGCGACCAGAAGACGTTGCCGGTCTTGCCGCCGGCGCTTTCGCGGCGCACGGAGACGGTGACGATCTGGCTGCCGGCGGCGCGGATCGCGTCCTGCATGATCTTCGGCGACGGATAGAGCGCGCTGCCGATCAGGAGGCGGGAGGAGAATTCGCGGTCGTAGAATTTCAGCATGTTCTTCTTCTGCTCCAATCGTCATTCCGGACGGATCGCGAAGCGGTCCGATCCGGAATCCCGTTGTGATGGAACGCCACCTCGTTTCGTCGAGATTCCGGGTTCGCTCGTTTCACTCGCGCCCCGGAATGACAACCATTGTCCTTACCCCCCCTGTCGCGGCGTGAGGATTTCAATCTGGTCGTTGTCGTTGAGCGGCGTCTCGGCCCAGCGCGCGCGCGGCACCACGTCGTAATTCACCGCGACGGCGAGGTGGCTGCCGGCGTAGTCGAGTTCGGCGAGCAGCGCGTCCACGCGCGTCGCCTGCGTCTCGATCTTCTCGCCGTTGACGATCAGGAACATTGCATGACCTCGTTATCGATGGCGCCGCGCGCGACATAGGCCAGCGTCAGCTCCGCCAGCGCCGGCGCCAGCAGGAAGCCGTGGCGATAAAGCCCGTTGACGGCGATGTGCGGACCGTTGATGGCGATGCGCGGCAGATTGTCGGGGAAGGCGGGGCGCAGGCCCGCGCCGATTTCGACGATGCGTGCTTCGCCGAAGGCGGGATGCACGGCATAGGCGGCGCTGAGCAGTTCCAGCGCCGAGCGCACGCTGACGCCGGTGTCCTCGCTCTCGATGGTGGTCGCGCCGAGCATGAAGCGGTTGTTGTCCCGCGGGATCACATACAGCGTCCAGCGCGGGTGGAGGAAACGCACCGGGCGCGCGAGCTGCACCTCGTCGGTTTCGATCACGATCATCTCGCCCTTGACGCCGCGCAGGCGGGCGTTGGTGCCCGGCCGGTCGGTCTCCCGCGCGGCGAGGCCGCGGCAGTCGATGACGAGGCCGTCGAGATCGTCGGGGTTGCAGCTGGCCTCAAAGCGGATGGTGCCGCCGGCTTGCGCCAGCCTCGCGTGCAACTCCGGCAGCACGCGGCGCGGTTCGACATGGCCTTCGCCGGGAAAGAACAGCGCCTCGCGGAAGCGGCCGTCCAGCGACGGCTCGAGCTTGGCGATGCCGTCGGCATCGAGGCGCTGGTGATCGGTGGTGAGGCGGGCGAAGCGCTCGAAATCGGCGCGGTCGCGCGGATGCGCCACCACCAGCGAGCCGTTGAACGGCGTGTCGGGCAGGTGCTCGCGCCACAGATCGAGCGAGCGCAGGCCGAGGCGGGTGATGAGCGGCTCGGAGCCTTCGCGCTCGCACCACGGCGCCAGCATGCCGCCGGCCCAGTGACTGGTGGCCTGGGTCATCGCCGCGTCGTCGCGATCGTGCAGGGTGACGCTGTAGCCCGCGAGCGCGAACAGCAGGGCCTGCCAACTGCCGGCCACGCCCGCGCCGATGATATTGACGGAAGATTCTCCTCGCGGAGATGATTTGCTGTGTGACATCCCTGTCCCTTCGCCGGCATGACCCGGATCAGGTTCAAAGGGTCACCGCGCCATCGCGGTATCTCAGCTCCCGACCGGAGCTCCCCTCGGAACAAGCGTTTACGATAAGCCTGGAATCTCCCGTGTCAATGGCAGGTCCCCCATGCCTCTTTGTGTGTTCGCGAGAGGAACGCCCGGTTCCTCGAGTTCCGGTGCGTCCAGCCGTGGCGCGCGGTGTGCTTAACGATTCGTTGCCCGCGAAGGCCGGGGCTGGAATTTACCCGACATTATGCCGCCGGTGGTTATGTCGCGGGACCAGTGTGAGGGGGCGGGACGACAGATGAGCATCGCCGGTTGCGACGACAGCGACAACAGGCAGGGTGCGCTCCGGCAGGCGGTGGGCGAGGTCCCGGCGTGGCTGTGGTTCGGCGTCGGGCTGTTCGTGCTGTCGGTGATTGCCGGCAACCGCGCGCTGCAGGACGCCGACACCTACTGGCACATCGCGGTCGGGCAATGGATCATCGACCATCGCGCGCTGCCCACCGTCGATGTCTATTCCTTCACGAAGCATGGCGCGCCGTGGATATCGTCGTCGTGGCTGGCGCAGGTGCTGTATGCGGCGGCCTACGGGCTCACCGGCTGGGCCGGGCCGGTGATGCTGGCCTCGCTCGGGATCGCGGCGGCCTATGCGCTGCTGCTCCATATCCTCAGCCGGCATTTCACGCCGGTGCACGCCACCATCGTGGTGATGGTTGCGACGGTGTTGTCGGCCAGCCATTTTCTCGTGCGGCCGCATGTGCTGGCGCTGCCGGTGATGGTGGCGTGGGTGCAGGGCCTTGTCAGCGCCAGCGACGACAGACGCGCGCCGTCGCTGTGGCTGCTGCCGCTGATCGCGCTCTGGGCCAATCTGCATGGCGGCTTCGTGCTCGGTCTGGCGTTGGTCGCGCCGTTCGCGCTCGATGCGCTGTGGAACGCGAATGCGGATCAGCGGCTGATGCTGGCGGTGCGCTGGGCGGCGTTCGGCGTGTGCGCGCTGGTCGCAAGTTGTCTCACGCCCTATGGCTGGCATTCGCTGCTGGCGGCGCGGCAGATCCTCGATCTCGGCGGCGCGCTGGCGCTGATCCCGGAATGGCAGCCGATCGATTTCAGCCACCTCGACGTGTTCGAGATCGGCCTGCTCGCGGCGCTGGCGCTGGTGTTCTGGCGCGGCATCGTGCTGTCGCCGCCGCGAATCCTGCTGGTGCTCGGCCTGCTGCACATGGCGCTGTCGCACACGCGCAACATCGAGGTGCTGGCGCTGCTGGCGCCACTGGTTCTGGCGAAGCCGCTGGCCGCGCAGCTTGCGCCCGCCGCTTTGGCGCGGACGTCGTCCGGATCGGGCTGGATCGGATCGGCGGTCGTGGTGGCGCTGGCCGGCATGGCGATGGTGGCGTTCACCGCCCGCTATCCGTATTCGCCGATGGTGCCGCAAACGCCGACCGCCGCCGTCGAGGTTCTGAAAGCCCGCAAGGCGCAGCGGATTTTCCACGGTCCCGGGTTCGGCGGCTATCTGATCTGGTCCGGCGTTCCGGTGTTCATCGACGGCCGCGCCGAGCTCTACGGCGAACGCTTCGTGGTCGACGCGCTCCATGCGCTGATGCTGAAGAATGTCGGCGCGTTCCTGTCGCTGCTGGACAGCTATCGCATCGACGCGGTGCTGCTGTCGCCCGCGGCGCTGCCGGTGCAACTGTTCGATCGGCTCGACGGCTGGGAGCGCGTTCACGCCGACGACAAGGCCGTGGTCTATCTGCGCAACCCGGCCGCCGTCCATGCGCGGGAGCCGCGGGTGAAGGCGGAGGGCGTGGCGCGATGACGGCGCAGTTGAGCGCGACGGCGGAGACAGCGGCAGCGACGCGTCGCAGGGCGCTGCCATTGTGGACCGGCGCGGTGGTCTATGCCGCGCTGCTGGTTGCCGGCAGCCGCCTGCTCAACGATCCCGACACCTTCTGGCAGATCAGGATCGGCCAGTGGATCATCGACAACAGGGCGCTGCCGCACGCCGACGCCTTCTCGTTCACCCTGCACGGCCAGCCGTGGATCTCGACCCAGTGGCTGGCGCAGGTGCTCTATGCGGTGGTGTTCGATCTTGCCGGATGGCCGGGGCCGGTGGTGCTCGCGGCGTCCGCCATCGCGCTGGCGTTCGCGCTGCTCGCGGGATTTCTGATCCGGCGGCTCGACGACGGGCCGGCCATCGCGCTGCTTGGCGCGTCGTTCGCGATCGCGGCCGGGCATCTGGTGGCGCGGCCGCATGCGCTGGCGCTGCCGGTGATGGTGGCGTGGATGGGCGCGCTGCTGGCGGCGGCGGAGCGCAAGGCGGCGCCGTCGCTGCCGTGGGTCGCGCTGATGGGCCTGTGGGTCAATCTGCACGGCAGCTTCCTGTTCGGCCTCGTGGTGATCGCGCCGGTGGCGCTCGATGCCGTCGTCAACGCCGCGCCGCAGGCGCGCAAGGCGCTGGTGGCGCGCTGGGCGGCCTTCGCCGTGGCCGCGCTCGCGGCCAGCCTAGTCACGCCTTACGGCTGGCAGTCGCTCCTGGCGGCGCGCAATATCCTGAACCTCGGCGCGGCGCTGTCGCTGATCGGCGAGTGGGCGCCGGCGGATTTCGCCAAATTCGGCGCGCTGGAAGCGGGCCTGCTGGCCGTGCTCGGTTTTGCCCTGTTCACCGGCGCGCGATTGCCTCCGGTGAGGATCGCGCTGTTTCTCGGCTTGCTGCATATGGCGCTGTCCCATGTCCGCAATGCCGACGTGTTCGCGCTGCTGGCGCCGATGGTGTTGGCCGCGCCGCTGGCGGTCTATGTCAATCGGCGCGACGCGCGGCGCATGGTGCTGCGCGCCGGCGCGCCCGTGATTGCGGCGGTCGCGGCGCTGATGGTGGTTGCGACCGCGGTCGCGGTGTCGTTCGCCCCCTATGCGCCGGCGGCGGCGACAGCGCCGGCGGCGGCGGTGGCGGCGCTCAGGCAGCATCAGGCCACGCGCGTGTTCAACGACTACGACTTCGGCGGCTATCTGATCTGGCGGGGCGTGCCGACCTTCATCGACGGCCGCACCGAGCTGTTCGGTGAGACGCTGATGGTGCAGCACGACCGCGCCACCTCGCTGGAAGATGTCGATGCGCTGATCGGCCTGCTGCGCCGCTATGACATCGACGCCACCTTGCTGCGGCCTTCGACGCCCGCCGTGCATCTGCTGGACCGTCTCGACGGCTGGCGGCGGGTTTATGCCGACACCTTTGCGGTGGTGCATGTCCGCGTGTCGGGTGCACCGGCCAAAAAATAAAGCCGGCTTCCACGGGAAGCCGGCCTGGATACGCGATTGGCGCGTGTCAGCGGTGAGGCTGCGGCGCGGCTTCTTCCGCATTGGCGTCGAGCAGTCTGGCTCGCGTGGCCGACTTGCGCTCCAGCAATCCCTGCCGCTTCGCCGCGTAGTAATAGCCACCGGCATAATACGACACCGCGCGGTTCATGTTGCCGTTGGCGGCGCGATAGGCGCCCGCGAGATATTTCACGGCATAGGTGAGGTTGGTCTCGGGATCGAGCAGGCCCTGGGCGGTGCCGGTGTAACCAAGGCCGCGCGCGGTGGCGAGCTTGATCTGCATCATGCCGTAATTGCCCTTGCTGACCACGCGGGGGTTGTAGCGGCTTTCGCGCATGATGACGCGATGCACCAGTTCGGTCGGCAGATTGTTGGCGGCGGCGTGCCGCTCCACCATCTGCTGGTAGGCGGCGTGCTGGGCGGAGGCCGGCTGGATCAGGAAGAGCGCGGCGATGGCGGCGAATGCGAGACGCTTCACGATGGGGTGTCCTGAAATTCGCAATGGGTTTGGCGCGGGACGCGATGCCGGCGCGGCGCGGAGCCCGGCTCAATCGCGGCGGGCATGTGACGCTGCCATGACGGGCAAATGTGGAGAGATCGTGTCCGCGGAAATTGATCAGTCATATGAATAGCTTGGCGGCGAATGCCGGAGGGCGTTAACGCCCGTCCGGCAGTTGCGGCTTCAGCTTCTGCACCGGCGGCAGCTTTTTCTGCACGGACGGCAGCGCCGGCTGGCCGGCACGGGGCAATCCCGGCAGGTGCTGCGCCGGCATCTGCGGCAGGCCGAGTCGGCCGCTGCCGACGCCGAGCCGGTTGAGCAGGCCGCCCGCGCCGCCACCGCCCGAGGGCATGGCCGGGGCCGCGGCGGGGCGCGCATAGCCCGCCGGCAGGCCCGGGCGCGGCTGCACTGCGCCGTGGTTCGGCAAGGCGCCGGGGCGCTGCCCGATCTGGTTCGGCAGTCCGGGCTGGCGTTGCAGCCCGCCCTGGTTAGGGAGCGCGGGCCGGCCCGGCTGTCCCTGACTCGGCTGCAGGCTGCCGCGCTGTCCGGGCGGGTTCGGCAGGCCCGGACGTCCCGGCTGGTGGAGACCCGGCTGACCCGGACGTCCCGGCTGCTTGAGGCCCGGTTGTCCCGGCTGTCCGGGTTGCTGGAGGCCGGGGCGGTTCGGCAGACCGGGCTGGCCGCGTGATCCGGGCGGATTGAGACCGGGCTGGCCGCGCGGACCCGGCTGGTTGAGGCCGCCGCGCGGAGTGTAGCCGGGACGCCCGAACGCCGGCGGACGCTGCGGGTTCTGCAGGCGATAGGAGCGCTGCTGGGTGACGATGTTGCGTCCGACGCCCTGCATGGTGTGGACGCGCTGCACCACGCCGTGGTCGCGCGCCATCATCTGCGGCGACATCGCCATCGGCATCGCGGCCATGCGCATGCCGCCCCCGCCGACCATGACGCCGCGCACGGTGAAGCCGCTCGCGCCCTGCGTCAGGGAGCCGAGCCGCGCGCCGTCGTGTCCCATGACGTCGATGTGGCCGACGCGGCCGTCGGCGTCGGGATAAAGCCGCACCCCGACGTGGCGGGCGCTGGTGGCGCTGGCGCTCGCGCCTTCGGGCACTTCGACGACGCCGGTGGTGCCGCGGATGCCGAGCGTCGCGGTCGGCGTTTCGATTTTCATGTTGCCGGTTTTGGCGACCGCGGCGGCGACGAACGCCATGGTGCCACGCGTCACGTTGATCAGCGCCGCGTTATCCCTGGCTCCGCTCTGATAGACGAAATTGTCCACCACGATGCGCGAATTGGCCGACAGGTCGAGCGTGGTGTCGTCGGAGAAGGTGACGGTGAGGGTGGCGTTCTTGCCGGTCTGGAGCACGTCGCCCTTGAAGATGTCGTCCTTGAGCGCGAGCGGCCCGGTCATGCCGTTGCGCGTCACCGTGGCGCTGCCTTGCAGTTTGGCCACATTGCCGGCCGGCTCCTCGCTGTCGACGACGGCCGGCTGCGCGGCGTCGGCGGGCGCGGGCGGAGCCGGTTGATCGGCGGCGACAGGCGGCTGCTGCGGCTGGGGTGTCGCGGGTTGCGGCATCTGCGACGCCTGGGCCATGCGCACGGCGGAGGTCGCGCCGGCGGTGGCGGGCAGGGCGCAGCCCATCAGCACTGTTGCGGCGAGCGCAGCAAATCGACCGGCACGGCTTTTCACGAAACACCTGATCGGGGCACGGAGGAGGGCGAACGGCGGAATTTCTGACAGTCCGGCTGCGGCATTGCAATGCCGGAACCGGCCATGGGCCGGGACAATCGGATGCAAAAATGCGGCAAATCCGGCGGCGGCGAAGTCGCGATGTCGTGAGCGCGCCGCATGGGGACGGACCGCCGGCGGCGTCGTGGTTAAAAAGTCGTGAACCGCCCCGCGTTGATAAGTTTTTAATTCTCTTCGTCGAGCGTGCCGGCATGATGCGCGGAGTTAGTTGGTATCTCGTCGGCTCCCTTGTGCTTGTCTCGCTTGCCGGCTGCGGTCGCGGTTTCTTCACCGCCGAACGCGAACCGTGGCGGGCCGAGGCGGAAAAGGCGTGCCTGCAATCGGGGGCGGTGAAGGAAAGCGCCGACCTCGTCCGGATCAGCCCGATTTCGGGGCCCGGCGCCTGCGGCGCGGAGTTTCCGCTGAAAGTGGCGGCGCTCGGCGAGAGCGGCAGCACGCTCGGCTATGTCGATGATTTGCGGCCGCCGGGCAGCATCGGCAATCAGCCGCGCTGGCCGGTGTCGCAACAGCCGGCCTCTATGCCGCCGGCATATCCCGCGCAGTCGCCGTCCTATTCCACGCCGTCGGGCGCGCCGGTTTCGCTCAGCGCGCCGGATAACGCGCAACCGGAGGTCCTCGAGCCCTATACGCCGCCGCGGCTCGGCCCGGCGCAGGGCTCGCCCGTCAATAATTTCGGGCCGGTGGCGCTCAAGCCGGCGGCGACGCTGGCCTGTCCCATCGTCTCGATGCTGGATCACTGGCTGGCGGATACGGTGCAGCCGGCGGCGCGACGCTGGTTCGGTTCGCCGGTGGTCGAGATCAAGCAGATCTCCGCCTATTCCTGCCGCGGCATGAACGGCAATTCGCGCGCGCATATTTCCGAGCATGCGTTCGGCAACGCGCTCGACATCGCAGCCTTCACGCTCGCGGACGGGCGCCGGATCGTGGTCAAGAACGGCTGGAAGGGATTGCCCGAGGAGCAGGGCTTCCTGCGCGACGTGCAGGGCGGGGCCTGCCAGATGTTCAACACCGTGCTCGCGCCGGGATCGAACGTCTATCACTACGATCATATCCACGTCGATCTGATGCGCCGCGCCAGCGGCCGCATCATCTGCCAGCCGGCGGCGGTGTCCGGCGAGGAGATCGCCGCCCGCGCCGCGCCGCGCGGCTACGCGGTCCGCGGCACGCCGCAGGATTACGGCGTCACCGGCTCCATCGGGCAGCGCGTCAAGCGCCTGTTCGCGCGCGGGCCGCTGTCGAAGGAAGACCGCGATTCGATCGAGGACGAATCCCGCATCAAGGAGCGGTAACGGCGCGCCAAATCCTCGTGCGCTTATGCCTTGGCCCGATAGCCGGCGAGGAACAGCCCGGTGGCGCTATCGACCACGGCGGCGATCTGCTCCGGCGTGGGCACGGGCTTGGCCTGGAAGATATAGGGCTGAAACAGCGTCGCCTGGCACATCAGCATGAACTGCATCGCCGCCAGCTCGCAGTTGTCGATGGCGAGCTCCTTCGCCGCGACCCGGGCTCCGAGATAGGCGGCCAGACGCTGGTTGCTGTGGGCGATCACCCGGTCGTAGAACCGGCGGCCGACCTCGGGCATGCGTTCGGCGATGGCCATCACGGTTCGGATGGTGGAGCCGCCGTCCGGCCTGCACACGATGTCCATATAGGCCCGGCCGAAACCGCGCAGCGTGGTTTCGGCGTCACGGGCGGGATCGAGATTGAACGAAACCTTGCCCTGCTCCAGACATGCCTTTTCGACGATGGCCCCGAACAGCGAATGCTTGTCGGCGAAATAGACGTAAAGGGTGCCTTTGGAGACGCCGGCGGCCCGGGCGATCTCGTTCATGCTGGCGCCGTCGAAGCCCAGATCCATGAACACCCGCCGCGCGCCGTCCATGATCTGGTGGCGCTTGGCGCTGTCATCTTCGCCCGCAGGGACGATGGCGAGGGGAATCGAGGAAACCATTCGTTCAGCTTGCCGCCATGAATTCCGCTTCACAACCCCGCACAACCAGGACTGGCAAGCGGGAAAGCGCTATTTTGATCTTCTAAAATTACCATTGACCGAACGGTTCGGTCAATGGTAATTTTGTCGCAAGCTGATCCTCGGCCATTTGGCTTTTGGCTTTCACGGTCGAGGTCGGCAGCAAAAATTGTCGTCATCCATGGAGGCCGCAATGGCCGCGTCTGCCCGAGACCAGTTTGCACGGGTCGTCCACCCCGAGCCCGAGACGTCGGACGCCGTTGCGGAGCGCTCTGGTCAGGCTGCGGAGGCGGAGCATCTGCGCGGCCGTCCCGCTCCGGCTCCGGTCGGAGAGGCAGCCGCATTGCCCAAGGCCGCCAACGAGGCGGGCGCGCCGAAAGCCGGCCGACGCAGGAAGGTCCTGATCGGGGTGGGGGCGCTGGCTCTGCTCGCCGGCATTTATTTCGGTGTCCATTATGTCCTCGTCGGCCGCTACATGGTGACGACGGACGACGCCTATGTGCGCGCCAACAACTCGACCATGGGCGCGAAAATTCCCGGGCACATCGCCAGAATTCTGGTCCCCGACAATTCCCGGGTGGCGGCGGGCAGCGTGCTGTTCAAGATCGACGATGGCGACTACCAGATCGCGGTCGACAACGCGCAGGCCCGGGTCGCGACCCAGGAAGCCACCATCGCGCGCATCGGCCGCCAGATCGCGGCGCAGGACAGCGCGGTGGAGCAGGCGCAGTCGCAGCTCGATTCGGCGCAGGCCGCGACCAAGCGCGCGCAGGCCGATTTCGAGCGGCAGGAAGAACTGTCGAGCAAGGGTTTCGCCTCGAAGGCGACGTTCGATGTCTCGCAGGCCGGCCGCGATCAGGCCGTGGCGGCGGTGGCGGGCGCGCAGGCGGCGCTCGATGCGGCGCGGGCGCAGGTCGATGTCGTCAAGGCGCAGAAGGTCGAAGCCGAGAGCCAGTTGCAGGAATTGCGCGCGGCGCTGGCCAAGGCCGTGCGCGACCTGTCGTTCACCGAGGTCCGCGCCCCGGTCGATGGGCTGTTCGCCAACAGGCTGGTCAATGTCGGCGATTACGTCCAGCCGGGTCAGCGCCTCGCCAACGTGGTGCCGCTCGACGAGGTCTTTATCGACGCCAACTACAAGGAGACGCAGCTCGGCCGCCTCAAGCCGGGCCAGCCCGTCGAGATCACCGTGGACGGGGTCGGCGGCCGCACCATCACCGGCGTGGTGGACAGCCTCGCGCCGGCGTCGGGATCGGTGTTCACGCTGCTGCCGCCGGACAACGCCACCGGCAATTTCACCAAAATCGTGCAGCGCGTGCCGGTGCGCATCCGCGTGCCGGCGTCGGTGGCGCGCGAAAACCTGCTGCGGCCGGGCATGTCGGTCGTCACCACGATCAACACCAAGCCCGCGGCCGACGGCGCCGTGCCGGTAGCGGCGCGGTAACGGCGCAATCCCGAGAGTCACGCGATGGCCGGCGCATCGACCACCATGGATGGCATTCCGGCCGCCCCGGCGCTGCCGGAGGAGACCATTCAGCCGCGCCGGCTGTTCGCGTTCCTCATCATGGTATTCGGGATGTTCATGTCCATCCTGGACATCCAGATCGTCTCGGCGTCGCTGTCGGAAATCCAGGCCGGCCTGTCGGCTAGCTACAGCGAAGTGTCGTGGGTCCAGACCGCCTATCTGATCGCGGAAGTGATCGCGATCCCGCTGTCCGGTTTCCTGTCGCGCGCGTTGGGCACGCGGCTGCTGTTCGCGATTTCCGCAGCCGGCTTCACCGGCGCAAGCTTGATGTGCGGCCTGACCTCGACCATCGAGCAGATGATCCTGTGGCGCGCCGTGCAGGGCTTTCTCGGCGCGGGCATGATCCCTACCGTGTTCGCCTCCGCCTACACCATCTTCCCGCGCAGCAAGCTGCCGCTGGTGGCCCCGATCATCGGGCTGGTGGCGACGCTGGCGCCGACCATCGGGCCGACGGTGGGCGGCTACATCACCGAGGTGATGTCGTGGCACTGGCTGTTCTTCATCAACGTGGTGCCGGGCATCGGCATCACCCTCGGCGTGCTGGCGCTGGTGGATTTCGACAAGCCGAACTTCAAGCTGCTCGACCATTTTGACTGGTGGGGACTGTTGTTCATGGCGGGTTTTCTCGGCGCGCTGGAATACGTGCTGGAGGAAGGGCCGCAATACGACTGGTTCCAGGACGAGACCGTGTTCCTGCTCGGCATCGTCTGCGTGGTGTCGGCCGGCTTCTTCTTCTGGCGGGTGCTGACCACCAAGGAGCCGATCGTGGACATCCGCGCGTTCTCCGACCGTAACTTCGCCATCGGCAGCACGTTCTCGTTCTGCATCGGCATCGGTCTCTATGGCCTGACCTATATCTATCCGCGCTATCTCGCCGAGGTGCGCGGCTACAGCGCGATGATGATCGGCGAGACCATGTTCGTCTCGGGCGCGGCGATGTTCGTGGCCGCGCCGATCGTCGGGCGGATGACGACCAAGGTCGATCTGCGCATCATGATCGCGCTGGGCCTCGTCATCTTCGCCCTGGGATCGTGGCAGATGACGTGGATCACCCGCGATTACGATTTCAATGAATTGCTGATCCCGCAGATCCTGCGCGGCGTCGGCATCATGATGGCGATGGTGCCCGTCAACAACATCGCGCTCGGCACGCTGCCGCCGGAGCGCATGAAGAACGCCTCCGGCTTGTTCAACCTGACGCGCAATCTCGGCGGCGCGGTCGGCCTCGCCGTCATCAACACCGTGCTCGACAGCCGCACCGACCTGCACATCGCCCGGCTGCATGAGAAGGTGAACTGGGGCAACGCCACCGCGGTCGAAACCCTCAACATGCTGACCCAGAAATTTCAGGGCATGGGCGACGCCTCGCTGATGGCGCTGAAGCAGTTGTCGCAGATCGTCCACCGCCAGGCCGTGGTGATGAGCTACGGTGATGCGTTCTATATCCTCACCATTTTCTATCTGGCGTTGAGCGTGCTGGTGATCTTCGTCGAAAAGCCGAACATGGCCGGCCCCGTCGCCGACGCGCATTGACGCGCCCCCCCCACATGGCGAGGGGCCCGGCGGATTGCGCCGAGCCCCCCGTTGATTCCATGCGCGTCACAAGAGGCGCAGGTAAAAGTATCAGCCGGCCTGTAAGCCGGGTTCTGTAGGGCCCGGACGGTTCGCACCCTCCGGACGTGGCGGCCATTCCTCTGGGACGCAAGTCGCCTTGCGCCTCGAGCAACCTACCCGGACAGCGGGCCTGACATCGCGCCCCGCGGAGTTATCGCCCCGGAAACGCGTTCCGGAAGCGAACTGTCCGCCATGCCGTCCCTATTCGGTTTTGCTCCCGGTGGGGTTTGCCATGCCGTCTCCGTTGCCGGAAACGCGGTGCGCTCTTACCGCACCTTTTCACCCTTGCCGCGTCCGTAGACGTGGCGGTTCGTTCTCTGTGGCACTTTCCCTGGGGTCGCCCCCGCCGGACGTTATCCGGCACCGCGTGTCAATGGAGCCCGGACTTTCCTCCCCGGCGACCTTTCGGTCCCTGCCGGAGCGGCCGCCCGGCCGACTGATGCCGCAGTGATGGCCATGGCGGGCGGCAAGGTCAAGAGGTGAGGGCGAGATCCTGCGGCATCAGCGTCAGCAGATTGCCGAGGGTGCTCAAGGTCGAATGATCGGCGATGCCGTCGATCCGCTCCGGCCGGAAGCGGCGCTGGAACGCCACCACCACGTCCATGGTGGCGGCGTCGTACTGCCCGTTAAGCGGGACGCCGTAGCCGAAGCTGGCCAGCGCCTGCTGCAACGCCAGCACGTCGTCGCCGGAGGCGCCGAGCATGGTCTGCTCGCCACCGGCGATAGGCTCGGGTTCGACCCACAGGCCGACGCCGGAATCGGCCAGCAGGCGCCAGGGAAACTTCTCGCCCGGGTCCTTCTTGCGGCTCGGTGCGACGTCCGAATGGCCGACGATGCGGTGTTGCGGAATGTCGCGCCGGATCATGATGCCCTTGCACAGCGCGATCACCGCCGCGATCTGCCGCAGCGGAAACGCGGGATAGCCGAGGTCGTGGCCGCGGTTGACGATCTCGATCCCGATCGAGCGCGAATTGATGTCGGTCTCGCCGGCCCAGGACGACGCGCCGGCGTGCCAGGCGCGATCCGCCTCGCGCACGCATTGCACGATGTTGCCGTCTTCCAGCACGACATAATGCGCCGAGACCTCGGTGCCGGCCGTGCACAGCCGCACGATGGCGCTCGCCGCATCCGACATGCCGGTATAGTGCAGCACGATCAGGTCCGGCGACAGCACACCCTTGCGCTCGCCGAAATTGGGCGACGGCGTCACGGTGGAAACGACGGACGAATCCGGCAGAAAGGTCAGCATGTCGGCGGTCACTCCCGATGGCGGAACGGGACGCTGACGCCTGGCAACGTGGTCGGCCAACTCAAACGGTCCGTGGGTCATTGTTCAGGGTACTTCAAAACGCGAAAACGGGCAGGAGCAGGGCAGGAGGGGCGGGGAGCCGGACAATGTCGGGGCGCGGCCACGCCAGTGCAATCCGCGACGGCGGCGCGGCGGCCTTTTACCCCCAGAAGAGCGCGCATGGCACGGTTGCGCCGGAAGCCCCTCGAAATCAATCCCGAGCGTCAACCATTCCTTAACGATAACGGCCGCTACTGGAGGATCAAGAGCCGCGCCTGAAACGGGGCGGTTGCGGTTTCATCGATGTGCAAAAGCCCATGGCTGGCCACAAGATCCCATGCGGAACTTCGAATTTGCGACGTGTCATCGCGAGCGCCTCCGCGGTCCGGGCGATCTGGGCGGCGGAATACGCCGGCTTCGGTCGGGTCAGTGGGAATCGGTCCGCGCGGCATGGGGCCGCGTGCGCGGCGTGGGGGATCGCCATGCCGTCCGATGACGCGCCCGTCCGTCATGTTCCGGTGCTCGGCCGCGAGGCGGTGGACGCGCTCGCCCCGCATGCCGGCGGCGTCTATGTCGACGCCACCTTCGGCGCCGGCGGCTACAGTCGCATGATCCTGCAAACGCCCGGCACTCGCGTCATCGCCATCGACCGCGACCGCACCGCCATCGCCGGCGGGTTCGATCTGGTGGAGGCGTCCGACGGCCGCCTCACGCTGGTGGAGGACAGGTTCTCCCGTCTCGCCGAGGTCTGCGAGGCGCAGGGCCTCGACGCGGTGGACGGCATCGTCATGGATGTCGGCGTCTCGTCCATGCAGCTCGACCAGGCCGCGCGCGGCTTCTCGTTCCGCCTCAACGGGCCGCTCGACATGCGGATGGGTCACGATGGCCCCAGCGCCGCCGACGTGGTGGCCAAGGCGTCCGAAACTGATCTCGCCAACATCATCTACATTTTCGGCGAGGAGCGGCACTCCCGCGCCGTCGCCCGCGCCATCGTTGCTGCCCGCCGCGAGGCCCCGATCACGACGACGCGCGCGCTCGCCGACATCGTCGCGCGGGTGGTGCGCGCCAAGCCGAACGAAATCCATCCCGCCACCCGCACCTTCCAGGCGCTGCGGATTTTCGTCAACGAGGAGCTGGACGAACTGCACGCGGCGCTGGTCGCGGCCGAGCAGATGCTGAAGCCCGGCGGCCGCCTCGCGGTGGTGTCGTTCCATTCGCTGGAAGACCGCATCGTCAAGAACTTTCTCAACGAGCGCGGCCGCCGCGCGAGCGGCTCGCGGCATCTGCCCGAGGTCGATCAGGCGCTGCCGAGCTTCGAGATCCTCACCCGGCGTCCGGTGGTGGCCGATGACGACGAGGTCGCCGCCAATCCGCGGGCGCGTTCGGCCAAACTGCGCGCCGCCGCGCGGACAGCCGCGCCGGCCCGGCCCGAGACCGCCGCCTTCGACTGGCCGCAACTGGCCGACGTGATGAGAGGGACCTGACGTGCGCATCGTCCACCTCTTCGTCATCTGCGCGCTGGTGTTCGCCGCCGCCTATGTCTACCGCATCAAGATGGAGTCCACGGTGCGGACCGAGCGCGTGATCCGGCTGCGTGCCGACATCCGCGAGCAGCGCGACGCCATCGCCAGCCTCAAGGCGGAATGGGCCAAGCTCGAGTCGCCCCGGCGGCTGCAGGGTATCGCCGCGCGCCATCTGTCGCTGCGGCCGATCGAGGCCACGCAATACGACACGCTGAAGAACCTGCCGCCGCGGCCGCCGAGCTTCGTCAAGCCGGGCGACCCCGATCCGATCGGCACCATGATCGAGAGCGTCGATCAGGAAGCGCTGGCCTCGGCGTCGCAGGATCAGGAGACGGTGACCGGTTCGGTGCCGGCGCCGGAGGGTGCGCAATGACCGATCAGGCGCTTGAGGTGGCGAGGCCGGCGGAGCCATGGCGGCAGCGGATGATCCGCACGCTGCTCTACGGCCGCAATGTCGATCGCTCGGCCAAGGCGCGCGCCCGTGTCGGCCTGGCGATGATCGCGTTCGGCGCGGTCTATGTGGTGATCGCGGCGCGCCTCGTCATGTTCGCCGTGGGAGACGACGGCCACGGCGCGCGGCGCACCGCCTCGCAGGACGCCATCGCTACGGCGCGCCCGGACATTCTCGACCGCAACGGCGCGATCCTCGCCACCGACGTCAAGATGCCGTCGCTGTTCGGCGAGCCGCGCCGCCTGATCGACAAGGACGAGGCGATCGAACTTCTGACCGCGACCATGCCGGACATCGACGCCGGCGAAGTGCGCGACCGCCTGTCCTCCAAGAAAGGCTTCGTCTGGCTCAAGCGCGAAATCACTCCGCAGCAGCAGAAGGACATCTACCGCCTCGGCCTTCCCGGCATCGGCTTCCTGCGCGAGAACAAGCGTGTCTATCCGAGCGGCGTGGACGTGTCGCATCTGATCGGCCTCGTCAACATCGACAACCAGGGCATCGCCGGCATCGAGAAGTGGCTCGACGGCAACGGCCTCGCCGATCTGCATCGTGCAGGCTTCGCCACCGATCGGCAGCAGGCGCCGGTGGAACTCGCCGTCGACCTTCGGGTCGAACATGCGCTGCGCGACGAACTGATGAAGGCGAAGGAGAAGTTCCGCGCCAAGGCGGCCTCGGGCATCGTCAGCGACGTGCGCACCGGCGAGGTGATCGCGATGGTGTCGCTGCCGGACTTCGACCCGAACAATCCCAAGGAAGTGCACGATCCCGACCGCATCAACCGCCTGACCACCGGCGTGTATGAAATGGGCTCGACCTTCAAGGCGTTCACGCTGGCGATGGCGCTCGATTCCGGCAAGGCGACGCTGAATTCGCTGTGGGACGCGCGCGGGCCGCTGCACTACGGCAGGTTCAAGATCCACGACGACCATCCGATGGGGCGCTTCATCAACACCAAGGAAGTGTTCACTTACTCTTCGAACGTCGGCGCGGCGCGCATCGCGCTCGGGCAGGGCGTCGAGGCGCACAAGGCGTTCCTGGCCAAGATGGGGCAGACCACGCGGCTGCGCACCGAACTGCCGGAAAGCGCCTCGCCGCTGGTGCCGAAGCGCTGGGGCGAACTCAACACGGTGACGATCTCGTTCGGCCACGGCATGGCGGTGGCGCCGCTGCAGGCGGTGATGGGCATCAACGCGCTGGTCAATGGCGGCTATCTCATTCCGCCGACCTTCCTCAAGCGCAGCGAGAAGGAAGCGATGGCGGTGGCCAAGCGGGTGATCCGCGCCGACACCAGCGAGAAGATGCGCTTCCTGATGCGGCTCAACGCCGAGATCGGCACCGCACGCAAGGCCGACGTCAAGGGCTATTATATCGGCGGCAAGACCGGAACCTCCGAGAAGGTCATCAACGGCCGCTACGCCAAGAAGCGGGTGCTGAACTCGTTCACGGCGATCCTGCCGGCTGACAATCCGCGCTATCAGCTTCTGGTGATGCTGGACGAACCGCAGTCGCTGCCGGAGACCCACGGCTTCATCACCTCGGGCTGGAACGCGGTGCCGACCGGCGGGCGGGTGATCGAGCGCATCGCGCCGCTGCTCGGCGTCACGCCGCGGTTCGATCTGCCGCCGTCCGAGCGCCTTATTCTTGCGTCATCGAGGGATGGCCGGTAAGCGCCACTCTTTACCTCTCCCCGTGGGGGAGAGGTCGCGAGCGAAGCGAGCGGGTGAGGGGGCTCGAATTTCAGCTTCAACATCCAGCGCCCCTCACCCTAACCCTCTCCCCAACGGGGAGAGGGGATTCTATCGTGCTGGTGTTGGATTCGATCCTTCGTTTGGCCGGGTTTGAAAGAGAAATGAAGCTGGGCGACCTTTTCAGCGGCGATGCGGGGATGGCGGCGAACGACGCCGGCCTCGCCGTCACCGGCCTCGCCATGGACAGCCGCGTGGTCAGGCCCGGCGACGTGTTCTTCGCCCTTTCCGGCACCAGGACCGACGGCGCGCGCTTTATCGACCAGGCCATCGCCGCGGGGGCGGTGGCGGTCGCCGGCGAGCGGCGGCCCGAACAATGGGCCGGCGTTCCGTTCGTCACCGTCGCCAATCCGCGCCGCGCGCTGGCGCTGGCCGCGGCGAAGTTGTTCGTGCGCCAGCCCGCCACCATCGCCGCCGTCACCGGCACCAGCGGCAAGACCTCCGTCGCCGTGTTCGTGCGCCAGATCTGGCAGCGGCTCGGCCATGCCGCCGCCAGCATCGGCACTATCGGGCTGGTGTCGCCGACGCGCTCGGTCTACGGCTCGCTGACCACGCCCGATCCGATCGCGCTGCATCGCGCGCTTGCCGAACTCGCCGACGAAGGCGTCACCCATCTGGCGTTCGAAGCGTCCTCCCACGGCCTCGACCAGTACCGGCTCGACGGCGTGCGCGTCAGCGCCGGCGGCTTCACCAACCTGTCGCGCGACCACATGGATTATCATCCGACGGTGGAGCACTATCTCGCCGCCAAGCTGCGGCTGTTCACCGACCTCGTGGTCGAAGGCGGCGCGGCGGTGATCGCGGCCGACCACGAACACGCGCAGGCGGTGATCGATGCGGCGCGCCGGCGCGGGCTGCGCGTCATGACCGTGGGCCGCCATGGTGACGGCATCCGGCTGCGCGACGTCGCGGTCGAAGGTTTCGCGCAGACGCTGACGCTCGATCATGACGGCACGACCTATCGTGTGCGCTTGCCGCTGGTCGGCGCGTTCCAGATCGAGAATGCGCTGGTCGCCGCCGGCCTCGTCATCGCCACCGGCGGCGATCCTGCGGCGGTGTTCGCCGCGCTGGAGAAGCTCGAAGGCGCGCCGGGACGTCTCGAACTGGTCGGCGCGCGCAACGGCGCGCCGGTGTTCGTGGATTATGCCCACAAGCCCGATGCGCTGGCCAAGGCGCTGGAGGCGCTGCGGCCCTACACCATGCGCAGGCTCGTCGTCGTGTTCGGCGCCGGCGGCGACCGCGACGCTGGCAAGCGCGCGCTGATGGGCGCGATCGCCGCGCAGAATGCCGATACCGTGATCGTCACCGACGATAATCCGCGCTCGGAAAATCCGGCGACGATCCGCGCGGCGATCCTGGCCGCGGTCCCGAACGCGACGGAAATCGGCGACCGCGCGCAGGCGATCCGCGCCGCGGTGGCGGGATTGCAGGCGGGCGATGCGCTCTTGATCGCGGGCAAGGGTCACGAGACCGGACAGATCATCGGAGACAGGGTTTTGCCGTTCAGCGATCACGACGCCGCGCTTGCAGCGCTAGCGGAGCACGCCGCATGAGCCAGCCATTGTGGACCAGCGCCGCGATGGCGCAGGCAATGCAGGCCACCACGCGCGGCGCGCTGCCCAATGATGTCACCGGCATCTCCATCGACAGCCGCACCCTGACGCCGGGCGAAGCCTATTTCGCCATCAAGGGCGACGTGCATGACGGCCATGCCTTCGTCGAGGCGGCGCTCGCCAATGGCGCGGCGCTGGCGGTGGTGGCGACCGCGCAGGCGGACAATTTCGCGCCGGACGCGCGGCTCCTGATCGTCGACGACGTGCTGGCCGGCCTTGTCGCGCTCGGCCGTGCCGCGCGCGCGCGGCTGACGGGCAAGGTCATCGCCGTCACCGGATCGGTCGGCAAGACCTCGACCAAGGAAGCGTTGCGCGCGGTGCTCGGTGCGCAGGGCGAGACCCATGCCTCGGTCGCCTCCTTCAACAACCATTGGGGCGTACCGCTGACGCTGGCGCGCTGTCCGGCCTCGGCCCAATTCGCCGTGTTCGAGATCGGCATGAACCATGCCGGGGAGATCACGCCGCTGGTCAAGATGGTGCGCCCGCATGTGGCGATCATCACCACGGTGGAGCCGGTGCATCTGGAATTCTTCTCCGGCGTCGAGGCCATCGCCGACGCCAAGGCGGAGATTTTCCTCGGGCTCGAGCCGGGCGGCGCCGCGGTGCTCAACATCGACAATCCGCAGTTCACCCGGCTCAAAGCGTGCGCGGACAAAGCGGGCGTCGCCCGCGTGGTGTCGTTCGGCGCGGATGCGCGCGCCGATGCGCGGCTGATCGACGCCGCGCTGCATCCGGCGTGCTCCGCCGTGCGCGCGAATATTCTCGGCCACGACGTCACCTACAAGATCGCCATGCCGGGCCGCCACATGGTGATGAATTCGCTCGCGGTGCTGGCGGCGGCGACGCTCGCCGGCGCCGATCTCGCGGTGTCGGCGCTGGCCTTGTCGCGGCTCAAGCCCGCGGCCGGGCGCGGCGTGCGTCATCACCTCGGGGTTGCGGACGGCACCGCCACCCTGATCGACGAAAGCTACAACGCCAACCCGGCGTCGATGGCGGCGGCGATCGCGGTGCTCGGTCAGGCCGGCGTCGGCCCGCGCGGGCGACGCATCTCGGTGCTGGGCGACATGCTCGAGCTTGGCGTGCGCAGCCCCGACCTGCATCGCGGCCTCGGCGCGGCGATCGAGAGCAACGGCATCGACAGCGTATTTTGCTGTGGTCCGCTGATGCGCCATCTGTGGGAGGCCCTTCCGTCGGCGAAGAAGGGCGGCTATGCCGAGACCTCAGTGGCGCTCGCGCCTTTGGTGATTGAGACGATCGGGCCCGGCGATGCGATCATGGTCAAGGGATCGCTGGGCTCGCGGATGAAACTGATTGTGACCGCGCTCGAGAAGCGCTTTCCTGTTCAAGACGCGCTGGACGACATCATCGTCTGACGTCCGGCGCATAAGGCGGTTTGAATGTTTTATTGGTTGACCGAGCTCGCAGGCACCATCCCGGGCATCAACGTGTTCCGCTACATCACGTTCCGCACCGGCGGCGCGATGGTGACGAGCGCGCTGTTCGTGTTTCTGTTCGGGCCGTGGATCATCGCCCATCTCCGCCTGGCGCAGGGCAAGGGCCAGCCGATCCGCGCCGACGGCCCGCCGACCCACCTCGTCACCAAGAAGGGCACGCCCACCATGGGCGGCCTGATGATCCTGTCGGGCCTCGTGGTCGCGACCCTGCTATGGGCCAACCTGCGCAACGCCTATGTCTGGATCGTGCTGTTCGTCACCCTCGGCTTCGGCCTGGTCGGCTTCTACGACGATTACCTGAAGGTCTCCAAGCAAACCCACAAGGGTTTCTCAGGACGCTCGCGCCTTGCGGTCGAAGGATTGATCGCCGCGCTCGCCTGCGCCTGCATCGTCTGGTTCGGCCGCGACGCCACGGTGACGGCGGTGTCCATTCCCTTCGTCAAGGAATTCCTGCTTCATCTCGGCTGGTTCTACGTGCTGTTCGCGATGTTCATCGTCGTCGGCGCAGGCAACGCCGTGAACCTCACCGACGGCCTCGACGGCCTCGCCATTGTGCCGGTGATGATCGCCGCCGCCAGTTTCGGCATGATCGCCTATCTGGTCGGCAACGCGGTGTTCGCCGAATATCTGCAGATCCGTTACGTGCCCGGCACCGGCGAACTGGCGGTGCTGTGCGGCGCGGTGCTCGGCGCCGGCCTCGGCTTCCTCTGGTTCAACGCGCCGCCGGCCTCGATCTTCATGGGCGACACCGGCTCGCTCGCGCTCGGCGGCATGCTCGGCGCCATTGCGGTCGCGACCAAGCACGAGATCGTGCTGGCGGTGATCGGCGGCCTGTTCGTGGTCGAGGCGCTGTCGGTCATCGTGCAGGTGGCCTCGTTCAAGCTTACCGGCAAGCGCTTCTTCCGCATGGCGCCGATCCATCATCACTACGAGCAGAAGGGCTGGACCGAGCCGCAGATCGTGATCCGGTTCTGGATCGTGTCGGTGATGCTGGCGCTGGTCGGCCTGTCCACGCTGAAGCTGCGGTGATCGGCATGCTTCCAGCCATCGTCATTCCGGAAGCCGCGTGGCGGCTATCCGGAATCTCTTTCAGTCGGATCGAGAAAGATTTCGGGTTCGCTCGCGATGCGAGCGCCCCGGAATGACGGAGCAGGTCGCATGATCCCCGTTACCACTTTCGCCAACAAGACCGTCGCGGTGTTCGGCCTCGGCGGCTCGGGACTGGCGAGCTGCCACGCCCTGAAGGCCGGCGGCGCGCAGGTCATCGCCTCCGACGACAACGCCGCGAAGCTCGCGGAAACCGC
This sequence comes from Bradyrhizobiaceae bacterium, assembly GCA_020544565.1. GTDB lineage: Bacteria > Pseudomonadota > Alphaproteobacteria > Rhizobiales > Xanthobacteraceae > Afipia. The sequence goes on along the minus strand of CP078014.1, from coordinate 2,100,825 downwards.
CAGCGCCGGCTTCGTCACCGCCGATCTGCGCAACGTCGCGTGGAACGAGATCGCGGCGCTGGTGCTGACGCCCGGCGTGCCGCTGACCCATCCGCAGCCGCACTGGAGCGTGCTCGCCGCCCGCGCCGCCGGCGTCGAGGTGATCGGCGATATCGAACTGTTCTGCCGCGAGCGCCGGCGTCTCGCGCCGGACGCGCCGTTCGTCGCCATCACCGGCACCAACGGCAAGTCCACCACCACGGCGCTGATCGCGCATCTCATGCGCGCGGCCGGCTTCGACACCCAGATGGGCGGCAATATCGGCACCGCGATCCTGTCGCTCGAGCCGCCGGCCATGGGGCGTGTCCATGTGGTCGAGATGTCGTCGTTCCAGATCGATCTCACGCCCTCGCTCGATCCCAGCGTCGGCATCCTGCTCAACGTCACCGAGGATCATCTCGACCGCCACGGCAGCATCGACCACTACGCCGCCGTGAAGGAGCGGCTGGTGGCTGGCGTGCAGCGCGGCGGCACCGCTCTTGTCGGCGTCGACGACGATTTTTGCGCGGCCATCGCCGACCGGATCGAGCGGGCCGGGCGAAGCGTGGTCCGCGTTTCGGTGAAGCGGCCGCTGGCGAAGGGTGTGTGCCTCGACGGCGATACCATCGTCCGCGTCGATAGCGATGTGCGCGAACCGGTCGCCGACATCGGCAACATCGGCGCGCTGCGCGGGCTGCACAACGCCCAGAACGCGGCGTTCGCATCGCTGGCCGCGCGTGCGCTCGGCGTCGCGCCCGACGTGCTGCAACAGGGCTTGCGGAGCTTTCCCGGTCTTGCCCATCGCATGGAGCAGCTCGGTCGCAACGGCCGGGTGCTGATCGTCAACGATTCCAAGGCCACCAATGCCGACGCGGCGGCGCGGGCGCTGTCGTCGTTCGGCGATATCTTCTGGATCGCCGGCGGCAAGCCCAAGACCGGCGGCATCGAGTCGCTGCGCGAGTTCTTCCCCCGCATCCGCAAGGCCTATCTGATCGGCGAGGCGGCGCAGGATTTCGCCGCGACGCTCAAGGACGTGCCGCACGTCCTCAGCGGCACGCTGGAGCAGGCGCTGCCCGCGGCCGTGCGCGACGCGGAAGCCTCCGGGCTGGCCGCTCCGGTGGTGCTGCTGTCGCCGGCCTGCGCCTCGTTCGACCAGTTCCCGAATTTCGAGAAGCGCGGCGACCGCTTCCGCGACATCGCCCGCGCGCTGCCGGGCGGGCTGACGCCTCCGTGATTTTTTCGTCATGGCCGGGCTCGCCCCGGCCATCCACGTCTTCTTGTTGGGAGATCGCCAAGACGTGGATGCGCGGGTCAAGCCCGCGCATGACGGCATCAAATATCTCGGCGCCATGCACCTCCGCTACATTTTGACGAGATTATTTGCCGAATTTGCCGATCCTTAACTCTCCGGAAACCATGATGCGGGAGCAATACCCCGTTAATCTTTAGCGCAGGAGCGCCCATGATTTCCCGCGAGCAGCGCACCCCTTTCAGCGAATGGTGGTGGACGGTGGACCGGCTGCTGCTGGCCGCGTTCATGACGCTGATGCTTGCCGGTGTCATCCTGTCGCTGGCCGCGAGCCCGCCGGTGGCGGCGCGCATCGGCCTCGACCCGTTCCACTTCTTCAACCGCCACGTCCTGTTCCTGGTGCCATCCATGGTGGTGATGGTCGCGGTGTCGTTCCTGTCGCCGCGGCAGGTGCGCCGCAGTGCGCTGGTCGTGTTCGCCGTCAGCGTGGTGCTGATCGTGGCGACGCTGCTGTTCGGCGCCGAGGTGAAGGGCGCGCGGCGCTGGATCACCATTCTCGGCGTCAATATTCAGGCGTCGGAATCCCTGAAACCTGCCTTCGTCGTGCTGGTGGCGTGGCTGTTTTCGGAATCGGCCAAGCGGCCGGAAATGCCGGCGACGTCGATGGCGCTGGTCCTCGTGCTGATGACGGTCACGCTTCTGGTGCTGGAGCCGGATTTCGGCCAGACCATGCTGCTGCTGATGGTGTGGGGAACGCTGTTCTTCATCGCCGGCATGCGCATCATCTGGGTGTTCGGGCTGATGGGCGCCGGCGTGGTCGGCCTGTTCGGCGCCTACATGATGGTGCCGCACGTCGCCGCGCGCATCAAACGCTTCATGGATCCGGCCTCCGGCGACACCTTCCAGGTCGACATGGCGATGGAATCCTTCAGCCGCGGCGGCTGGTTCGGACAGGGCCCGGGCGAGGGCACGGTGAAGCGCATCCTGCCCGACAGCCACACCGACTTCGTGTTCGCGGTGGCGGCGGAGGAGTTCGGCATCCTGCTGTGCCTGATGCTGCTGGCGCTGTTCGCCTTCATCGTCATCCGCTCGCTGACGCGGGCCTATCAGAGCGAGGACCTGTTCTCGCGCTTCGCCGCCGCCGGCCTCGCCATCATGTTCGGCATCCAGGCCTCGATCAACATGGCGGTGAACTTGCATCTGATGCCGGCCAAGGGCATGACGCTGCCGTTCATCTCCTATGGCGGATCGTCGATGGTGTCGCTGGCCTATGGCGTCGGCATGCTGCTGGCGGTGACGCGGCAGCGTCCGCGCGTCGAGATGGAATCCATCGGCGCGGCCAACGTCGCTCACTCCTTCGCGTGATGCGCGGGCCTCGCCATGGCTGACGCGCCTCTCATCGTGCTGGCGGCAGGCGGGACGGGCGGCCATCTGTTCCCGGCCGAGGCGCTCGGCGTCGCGCTGGCGAAGCGCGGCCTGCGCGTGCGGCTGATGACCGACCATCGCGCGGTGCGCTATGGCGGATTTTTTACACGTGACATGATGGACGTGGTGCCGAGCGAAACCGTGCGCGGGCGTTCGCCATGGGCGCTGGCGCGGACGGCTGCGGTGCTCGCGGCCGGCGGGGCGAGGGCGCTCGCGCTGCTGCTGCGGCATCGGCCCAAGGCCGTGATCGGTTTCGGCGGCTATCCGACGCTGCCGCCGCTGATGGCGGCGCGGCTGCTCGGCATGCCCACCGTGATCCACGATTCCAACGCGGTGCTCGGCCGCGCCAACCGCCTGCTGTCGCGACGGGTCAGCGCCATCGCCACCTCGCTGCCCGGCGTCTTCGACCGCGATCCGGCGCTGGCCAATAAGGCCACGGTGACCGGCACCCCGATGCGCCCGGCGGTGGTTGTCGCAGCCTCCGTTCCGTTCAGCCTGCCGGCGGAGGGCGAGCGGCTGCGCCTGCTCGTCACTGGCGGCAGCCAGGGCGCGCGCATCATGTCGGACATCGTGCCTGCCGCCATCGAGCGGCTGGAGCCGGCGCTGTGGCGCAGGCTCGGCCTGGTGCAGCAGGTGCGCGAGGAGGACATGGCGCGGGTCCGCGCGGTCTACGACAGGTTGAAGATCGAAGTCGAACTTGCGCCGTTCTTTCCCGATCTGCCGGCCCGGCTGGCGGCGAGCCATCTGGTGATCTCGCGCTCGGGGGCGGGCACCGTGGCGGAACTGGCGGCGATCGGCCGCCCCTCGATCCTGGTGCCGCTGCCCGGGGCCATCGATCAGGACCAGTTCGCCAATGCCGGCGTGCTGGTGCAGGCCCAGGGCGCGATCCGCATTGCGCAGGCCGAATTCACACCTGAGCGTCTCGCGGCGGAACTGTCCGCGCTCGCCGCCGCGCCTGCGCGCCTGACCGCCATGGCGGCCGGCGCCCACGGCGTCGGCCGGCTCGACGCCGCCGAACGGCTCGCCGATCTGGTGATGAAAGTGGCCGGATTGTCGGCGGATTCGCCTTGACAGCGTCGTCATGGCCGGACTTGTTCCGGCTGTTCACGCCTTCCCCCAATCCCGTCTGAATCAGTTAAAAGACGGATGTCCGCGATCCGCGCGGGCCTGACGCCAACCAACAGGTTCTCCCTCATGAGACTGCCGCGCGAGATCGGACCCATTCACTTCGTCGGAATCGGCGGCATCGGCATGAGCGGCATCGCCGAGGTGCTGTGCAATCTCGGCTATACCGTGCAGGGCTCCGACGCTTCCGAGAACGCCAACGTCGCCCGCCTGCGTGCCAAGGGCATCAGGATCAGCGTCGGCCACAGGGCCGAGAACGTCAACGGCGCCGACGTGCTGGTGGTGTCCACCGCGATCAAGCGCGACAATCCGGAATTGATGGCGGCGCGGAGCCAGCGCATTCCGGTGGTGCGCCGCGCCGAGATGCTGGCAGAATTGATGCGGCTGAAAAGCTGTATCGCCATCGCCGGCACCCACGGCAAGACCACCACCACCTCGATGGTGGCGACGCTGCTCGACGCCGGCAACCTCGATCCCACCGTCATCAACGGCGGCATCATCAATGCCTACGGCACCAACGCGCGGCTCGGCGCCGGCGAGTGGATGGTGGTGGAGGCCGACGAGAGCGACGGCACCTTCCTCAAGCTGCCGACCGACGTCGCCATCGTCACCAATGTCGATCCCGAGCACCTCGATCATTTCAAGACGTTCGAGGCGGTGCAGGACGCCTTCCGGAATTTCGTCGAGAATGTGCCGTTCTACGGCTTCGCGGTGATGTGCATCGATCATCCGGTGGTGCAGGCGCTGGTCGGCAAGATCGAGGATCGCCGCATCATCACCTATGGCGAGAACCCGCAGGCCGACGCGCGGCTGGTCGATCTCGCGCCGTTCAAGGGCGGCTCGACGTTCAAGGTGGCGTTCCAGCATCGCAAGGGCCATGCAGTCCACGAGATTGCCGATCTGGTGCTGCCGATGCCCGGCCGCCACAATGCGCTCAACGCCACGGCGGCGATCGCGGTGGCGCACGAGATCGGCATTTCCGACGAAGCGATCCGCAGGGCGATCGCCGGTTTCGGCGGCGTCAAGCGGCGCTTCACCCGCACCGGCGAATGGAACGGGGTCACCGTCATCGACGACTACGGCCACCATCCGGTGGAGATCGCCGCGGTGCTCAAGGCGGCGCGCGATTCGACGAAGGGTAAAGTCATCGCCGTGGTGCAGCCGCATCGCTACACCCGCCTGCAATCGCTGTTCGAGGAATTCTGCACCTGCTTCAACGACGCCGATACGGTGATCGTCGCCGATGTCTATGCGGCGGGCGAGGCGCCGATCCCGGGCATCGACCGCGATTCCTTCGTGCTCGGCCTGCGCGCCCACGGCCATCGCGAGGTGGTTCCGCTGCCGGGCGCGGACAAGCTCGCCGAAATCGTGCGCACCATCGCGCAGCCCGACGATTTCGTCATCTGCCTCGGCGCCGGCAGCATCTCGCAATGGGCCTACGCGCTGCCGGGCGAATTGCAGGCGTTGGATAAGTGAGAGACCAGTGCAAAGTTTGATCGTCATGGCCGGGCTTGTCCCGGCCATCCACGTCTTGGCTATAAAAGTGTTTCGTAGAGATCGTTCCAATCGGGATTGTCGATGGCTATCTTTCTGACTTTCCAGGAACGGGACCAATGCTTGATATTGTGTTCGCGTTGAAGAGCGTCGCGGATATCGTCGAATCTTTCGAAATAGACGAGGCGCTTCAATCCATATCGGCGGGTAAAGCCTTCGACCTCTCCTGAGCGATGCTCGTGGATGCGGCGAACAAGATCATTCGTTACACCGACATACAGGATCCCGTTTGGTTTGTTGGTCAGAAAGTAGACATATCCGCCTGCCATGGGGCAATAATGAAAGACGTGGATGGCCGGGACAAGCCCGGCCATGACGAGGTCAAATGACATTTCCCGATATTTCTGCATCGCTGAAATCCGCAATGCCCGATCTGCGCGGGCGTCTGCTCGCCAATGAGCCGCTCGGCCCGCTGACGTGGTTTCGCGTCGGCGGTCCGGCGCAGGTGCTGTTCACGCCGGCCGACGAAGACGATCTGGCCTATTTCCTGTCGAAGCTGCCAAGCGAGATTGCCGTTTACACCATCGGCGTCGGCTCCAACCTGATCGTGCGCGACGGTGGCGTGCCGGGCGTGGTGATCCGCCTGTCGCCGCGCGGTTTCGGCGCGATCGAGGTCGCGGGCGACACGGTGCGCGCCGGCACCGCCGCCCTCGACAAGCGCGTGGCGGAAGCGGCGGCCGCGGCCAATCTCTCCGGGCTCGAATTCTATTTCGGTATTCCCGGCTCGATCGGCGGCGCGCTGCGCATGAACGCCGGCGCCAATGGCGGCGAGACCAAGGACGTGCTGGTGGAGGCGAGGGGCGTCACCCGCGCCGGCGCGCGCGTCGCCTTCTCCAACGCCGAGATGAAATTCGTCTATCGCAATTGCGGCGTGGACACCTCCGTGATCTTCACCTCCGCGCTCTATCGCGGCGTGCCGGCCGATGCGGAGACCATCCGGGCGCGGATGGCCGAGGTGCAGGCCCATCGCGAGCGCGCGCAGCCGATCCGCGAGAAGACCGGCGGCTCCACCTTCAAGAATCCGCCGGGACACAGTTCGTGGAAGCTGATCGATGCCGCCGGCTGCCGCGGTCTCAAGGTCGGCGGCGCGCAGGTGTCGGAAATGCACTGCAATTTCCTCATCAACACCGGCGATGCGACTGCCCACGACATCGAGACGCTGGGCGAGACCGTACGGGCGCGGGTCAAGGACAATTCCGGCATCGAGCTGCAATGGGAAATCAAGCGGATCGGGATCCCGTCGCACTGAAACGGCGCGCCGGCCTCACTCTCCCAGCGATCGCAGTGCTGCGATCGGCCCCGGTGAAATCTGCAGCGGGCCGTAGAACGGATATTCCTGCAGCGCGATGATGCCGAGCGCCACGATCGCGGCGCTGGAGAACACCACCAGCGTCGCGACGAAAGCGCGCTGGCGTTCCAGATGGACCAGCGCGATCGCGATCTGGGTGAAGATGCCGAGCACGATGACGACGACCCATTTCAGATCGCTGGTGGCATCCGACGACAGGGCAAGGCGCTCGCTGCGCGCGGTGCCGACACGCACCGCCGCGCCCAGAAGCGCAGTGCTGACGGCCTGTCCCGCGCTTTTGCCGATGGCGGGATTGCTCACTTCCTTGAGCAGATCGTCGTAAGCGGCGTAGGTCTGCGGGGACAGATGGCCTTGCGCCATCGCCGGCCATTCCTGGGACACGACCAGGTCCACGTAAGTCTTCCACCTGGTGCGAATGGGGCTCATGTCCGGGGCCGACGCCACGCTGAGCATATAGACATTGCGCAATTCCCCGGCCTCGGCCTGAATCGCGCGCACGGCCTGCCGGCTTCTGTCGCTGACATCGGCGGCGAGGAACCCGGTCAGCAGCGCAAACAGCACCGCGACCGAGCCGAAAAAGGGCGCAACGATACCGTTGAGCGATCGCATGAAGCCCGTGAGCGGCGAATGAAACACCACGACGGTCAGCAGCAGCGCCACGCCGAAATAGAGCACGCAGAGCACGGCGAAGATGCCGGGGGCGGACAGATCCAGCCAGGTTCTGATCATGGTGGGCCTCGTTCAAGTCGCCGCGATGTGTCGCATATTTTCGTTTCGAGCACCTCGATTGTCGAGTTTGCCGCTCTTGGAGCCTACCGCAAATCAGCGTAGGTAGCTGCCATGGGGTATCAAGCGGACCGGGCGGAGCGCGGCATGAAGATCACCATCCTGTTCGGCGGCACCAGCAAGGAGCGGCTGGTGTCGGTGGCGAGCGCGCAGGCGCTGCACCGGGCGTTGCCGGAAGCCGAACTGTGGTTCTGGAACGTCGACAATGCCGTCTATCCGGTGCAGTCGAAGACCTTGCTGGAACACGCCAAGCCGTTCGAGACCCCGTTTCAGCCGGGCGCGGCGGCGATCGGCGGCATCGCCGAGGCGCTCGATCTCGCCCGCGACGACGGCCGCCTGCTGGTGCTCGGGCTGCACGGCGGCATCGCCGAGAACGGCGAATTGCAGGCGATGTGCGAGGCGCGCGGCGTGCCGTTCACCGGCTCGGGCTCGGCGGCGTCGCATCTCGCGTTCGACAAGGTCGCGGCCAAGCGCTTCGCGGCCTATGCCGGGGTGACCTCGCCGTCGGGCATCGACCTTGCGGATGCCGAGGCGGCGCTGGCGACCTACGGCAAGCTGATCGCCAAGCCGGCGCGCGACGGATCGAGCTACGGTCTGATCTTCGTCAATGCGGCGCAGGATCTGGTCGCGGTGCGCAACGCCGCGGCGACCGAGGATTATCTGATCGAGCCTTTCGTCACCGGGGTCGAGGCCACCTGCGGCGTGCTGGAAAAATCCGATGGCGCGGTGATCGCGCTGCCGCCGGTCGAGATCATTCCCGCGGCGGGCGGCTTCGATTACGAGGCCAAGTATCTCGCCGCCTCGACGCAGGAAATCTGCCCGGCGCGCTTTGCGCCGCAGGTCAACGCGCTGATCATGGAGCAGGCGCTGAGGGCGCATCGCGCGCTGTCGTGCCGCGGCTATTCGCGCTCGGATTTCATCGTCGCCGATGGCGGCCCGGTCTATCTCGAAACCAACACGCTGCCCGGCCTCACCGCGGCGTCGCTGTATCCGAAGGCGCTGAAGGCGCAGGGCATCGCCTTCGTCGATTTCCTCCACGACCAGATCGCGTTGGCGGAGCGCCGCGCCCGGACCTGAGGCCCGGCGGCAGGTCCGCGCTTGCGCCGAGGCGGCCGCCGTTCCGTCAAATGCGACGGATCGCGGCGCAACCCCTTTCTCCGGCGCGCCAAATTCTCTCCGGGCCGGGTCACTTTTACCCTTTGTTTACCAGGACGTCCGATGGTTAACGCCGGCGGCGCACGGGCGCTTGGCCGCCGCAACGTGAGTCGCGCGGATGTCCGTGGCGGCCTCAACATTTGACGAGCTGGTGCAATGGACGGTGGAGCACGCCTCCCTCGGTCGCTAGGACGGACGGGACCCCAAGCGGGTCCGGGACCGCGCGCGGCTGCGTCCGGCCTGTTCCGCCGTGTTTTTTCCGGTTCCGCCTATCACAATGCCGCCGCGCATCGCTGGATCGTCTGGCTGGAGCGCCGCCGCCCGCGCGGCTTTGGCCTGGCGGCGACGGTCGTTCTGCTGATGGGCGCCGCGGTGTTCGGCGTCGTCAAGGGCGGCCATAGCGACGACGTGCTCGGCGCGCTGAGCGACGCGCGCAACGCCGCCGCCAATTCGGTCGGCTTCCGCATCACCAGCGTGGCGATTTCCGGCCGCAAGCAGCTCACTCAGGACGAAGTGCTCGCCATCGGCGGCGTCAACGGCCGCTCGTCGCTGCTCTTCCTCAATGCCGCGGCGGCGCGCGACAAGCTCAAGGCCGATCCGTGGATCGCCGACGCCACCGTGCAGAAGCTCTATCCGGGCCGGCTGCAGATCGACATCACCGAGCGCGCGCCCTATGCGCTGTGGCAGGAGAACGGCCGCGTCTCCGTGATCGCGGAAGATGGCACGGTGCTGGAGCCCTACGTGGCGCGGCGGTTCGTGACGCTGCCGCTGGTGGTCGGCAAGGGCGCCGAAACCCGCGCCAAGGATTTCCTCAACCTGCTGGCGCGCTATCCGCAGGTCCGCTCCGCCGTGAAGGCGGTGGTGTTCGTCGGCGAGCGGCGCTGGAATCTGCGCCTGGCCGACGGCATCGACGTCCGGCTGCCCGAGACCGACGTGGAGAAGGCGCTGGCGACCCTGTCGAAGATGGACAAGGAAACCGGCCTGTTCTCCCGCGACATCACCGCCATCGACATGCGGCTGCCGGACCGGCTGACGGTGCGGCTGTCGGAAACGGCGGCGAAGGCGCGCGACGAACTGCTCAAAGACAAGAAACCGAAGAAGGCTGGCAGCGCATGACCGGTCTCGATGGCGTGCAGACCCCGAAAACCCGCCAGATGCCGGCGAACAAGACGGCGCTGGTGGCGGCGCTCGACATCGGCACGAGCAAGATCGCCTGCCTGATCGCGCGGCTGAAGCCGCGCCCGCCGGGCGAGACGCTGCGCGGGCGCACCCATGCGGTCGAACTGATCGGGCTCAGCCATATCCAGTCGCGCGGCGTCAAGGCCGGCGCGGTGGTCAATCTCAACGAGTGCGAACAGGCGGTGCGTCAGGCGGTGGCGCTGGCCGAGCGCATGGCCAAGGTGCGCGTCGAATCGGTGCTGTTGTCGGTGTCGGCGGGCCGCCTCAAGGGCGAACTGATCGAAGCCTCATCGGAATTGCGCGGCGGCGCGGTCACCCCCGCCGACATGAGCCGCGTGGTCAGCGCCGGCATGTATCACGCCACCCCGCAAGGGCGCACCGTGCTCCATGCGCTGCCGGTCGGCTACTCGCTCGACGGCGTCAAGGGCGTGCGCGATCCCTCCGGCATGGTGGCGCGGCAGTTCGGCATCGACATGAACGTGGTCACGACCGATGCGACCGCGGCCAAGAACCTTATGCTGGTGGTGGAGCGCTGCCATCTCAACGTCGAGGCAATGGCGGCGGGGCCTTATGCGGCCGGGCTGTCGGTGCTGACCGACGACGAACTCGATCTCGGTGCCGCCGTCGTCGAAATGGGCGCGGGCACCACGACGATCTCGACCTATTCCGCCGGCCAGTGCGTGCATGCGAGCGGCTTCGCGCTCGGCGGCCATCACGTCACCATGGATCTGGCGCGCGGCCTCGGCGCCTGCATTGCGGATGCCGAGCGAATCAAGACGTTATATGGCACGGTGCTGACGGGGGGCTCGGACGCGCGCGAACTGATGAGCGTGCCGACGGCGGACGATCACGAGCGCGATGCGCCGCAGATCGTCTCCCGCGCGACGATCGCGAACATCGTCCGCCAGCGGGTTGAGGAGACTTTCGAGATGGTGCGCGACCGGCTCGCGGATTCCCCCTTTGCGGCAGATCCGCGGGCGCGAGTGGTGCTGACCGGCGGAGCCTCGCAGCTCACGGGAATCCCCGAGCTTGCCGGCCGCATCCTCGGCCGGCCGGTCCGGATCGGACGGCCGCTCGGCTTCGGCCGCCTGCCCAACGAGGCCAAGAGCGCATCCTTCGCGGTGCCCACGGGCCTGCTGGTCTATCCGCAATTCGCCCATCTTGAACACGTCGAACCGCGGCATACGCGGCACCCCATGACAGGGACCCACGGCTATTTCGGAAAGGTCGGACGATGGCTCCGGGAGGGCTTCTGATGATCTCAACACCGGATCGGACCATTCCATCAACTGCTTCGGCGAGCAGCCCAAGCCCCCACGCGCCCGCGTAATCGAGAGGCAACCATGACCATCAATCTCACTCCCCCTGATGTTCGCGAGCTGAGGCCGCGCATTACCGTGTTCGGCGTCGGCGGCGCGGGCGGCAACGCCGTCAACAACATGATCACCGCCGGTCTTGAAGGCGTCGATTTCGTCGTCGCCAATACCGACGCGCAGGCCCTGACCATGTCGAAGGCCGAGCGCATCGTGCAGATGGGCACCCAGGTCACCCAGGGCCTCGGCGCGGGCTCGCAGCCTGATGTCGGCGCGGCGGCGGCGCAGGAAGTCATCGACGAGATCAAGGATCATCTCAGCGGCGCCAACATGGTGTTCGTCACCGCCGGCATGGGCGGCGGCACCGGCACCGGCGCGGCCCCCGTGATCGCCGCCACCGCGCGCGACATGGGCATCCTCACCGTCGGCGTGGTCACCAAGCCGTTCCACTTCGAGGGCCAGCGCCGCATGCGCACCGCCGAGGCCGGCATCACCGAGCTTCAGAAGGTGGTCGATACGCTGCTGATCATCCCGAACCAGAACCTGTTCCGGGTCGCCAACGAGAAGACCACCTTCGCCGACGCCTTCGCGATGGCCGACCAGGTGCTGTATTCCGGCGTCGCCTGCATCACCGACCTGATGGTCAAGGAAGGTCTCATCAACCTCGATTTCGCCGACGTCCGCGCGGTGATGAAGGAGATGGGCAAGGCGATGATGGGCACCGGCGAATCGACCGGCGAGAAGCGCGCGCTGGCCGCCGCCGAAGCCGCGATCGCCAACCCGCTGATCGACGATTCCTCGATGAAGGGCGCGCGCGGCCTGCTGATCTCCATCACCGGCGGCAAGGACCTGACCCTGTTCGAGGTCGATGAAGCCGCGACCCGCATCCGCGAGGAGGTCGACAACGACGCCAACATCATCGTCGGCGCGACCTTCGACGAGAGCCTCGATGGCGTCATCCGCGTCTCGGTGGTCGCCACCGGCATCGACGCCGTCGCCCGCGCTGCCCTGCCGACGCCGGCCGCTTCGGTCGGGCCGGAAGGCCGCCTCGCCGAACTCACCGCCCGCCTGCGCGCCGACAACCAGCGCATGCAGGAGCGCGCCTCCCAGCAGCAGAAGCAGGCGGCGGCCGCGCCCGCGCCGGCGCGCGCCAGCGCCGACCAGATCGACCGCGCCGCGCTGGCGGCGATCGCCGAGGCGGTGTCGCCGGCGGCTCCGGTCGCTCCGGCTCCCGAGCTGTTGCAGCCGGCGGCTTACGGCGACGTCAGCGTTCGTCCGATCCCGCCCAAGCCGTCGCTGTTCCCCGACCAGGAGGAGCCGATGAGCCTGAACGAGGCTCCGCCGCCGGCTGCCTTCATCCCGCAGCAGGCCGAGCGCATGCCGATGCGTGCCCCGCGCATGCCGCAGTTCGACGAACTGCCGGTGCCGGCGCAGAACCAGATCCGCCGCGCCCGCGGGGAGACTGCCGAGGAGCATCCGCAGAAGACCCGCATCTCGCTGCTGCAGCGCCTGGCCAATGTCGGCCTCGGCCGCCGCGACGAGGACAGCGAGCCGCCGATCGCGGCCCGCAGCGAGGGACCGGCCATGGCGCAGATGCCGCCGCTGCCGGAGCGCAAGCCGCAGCGGCCGAACCCCGCACAGTATGGCGGCGATCCGGTATCGGAGTATGCGCGCCGTCCGGCGCCCGCGCCGCAGGGCCTCGATGCCCACGGCCGTCCGGCCCCGGTGGCCCCTCAGGGCACCAGCGAGGACCATCTCGACATTCCGGCCTTCCTGCGGCGGCAGGCCAACTGAGGTCTGTTACAATTCGCGATCACAAAATAAACGCCCCGGCTTTTCAGGCCGGGGCGTTTGCTTTTTATTAACGATCGCAGGCGATATGTAAGTTACTGTTTTTATATTGAAAAATGCGCGATCCCCGTGCCCTTGACAGCGCCGGGCGCGTCGCGAATTTGGCCGGGCCGGCGGCATGAATACGGCGGGTTTGGGGTAATAATCTGTAAACAAGCGTGAGTGGCGCTCCGTGCTGCAGGAGCTAAGATTCACGCAACCTTGGGGAATCGAAAGGCGAGGGTGTCGGCCACACAGGCCGCCCACCTTTCGATAAGGTCAAGCCAGTGGACTTGCGGGTATGAAATCCAGTCGGCAAACGACGCTCCGGTCGCATGTGACCGTGACGGGAATTGGCGTGCATTCCGGCTCGGCCGCGACCATCACCCTCGGACCCGCCGACGTCAATGCCGGCTTCGTTTTCACCCGTACCGGGACAGATGGCGCGGAACGCGAGATTCGCGCCGTTGCGGCCGCGGTCGTCGCCACCGAGCTTGCGACGGTTCTCGGCGATCAAGACGGTCCGCTGGTATCCACCGCGGAACACATTCTCGCCGCGCTGCGCGGCATGGGCGTCGACAACGCCACCATCGAGGTCGATGGTCCCGAAGTTCCGATCATGGACGGCAGCGCCGCCCCCTTCGTCGAGGCGATTGAGCGCGCCGGGATCGTGCAGCAGGCCGCGCCCCGCCGTTTCATCGAAATTCTCAAGCCGATCCGGGTGGTGCAGGGCGATTCGGTCGGCGAGTTGCGCCCCTATGCCGGCGGTTTCCGTGCCGAGCTCGAAATCTCCTTCGCCAATCCGCTGATCGGCCGGCAGGCTTATGCCTTCGATCTCGAGCCGGCGAGCTTCCGCCGCGACATCTGCCGGGCGCGCACCTTCGGCTGCGTGGCCGACGTCAACAAACTGTGGAGCGCGGGCTATGCGCTCGGCGCGTCGCTGGAGAACTCGGTGGTGTTCGACGACACCCGCATCATGAATGCCGAGGGTCTGCGCTATGCCGACGAATGCGTCCGCCACAAGGTGCTCGACGTGGTCGGCGATCTGGCGCTGGCCGGCCTGCCGCTGCTCGGTCTCTATCGCTCGGTGCGCGGCGGCCACAAGCTCAACCACGCCGTGCTGACGGCGTTGCTGGCGGATCGCCATGCCTGGCGCATTGTCGAGGCGATCGAGCCGGTGGTGGCGGAACGCCCGGTGGTGGCGCGGCGCGCACGCGGCCATGCCGATGTCGCCGGCGGCATGGTGGCCGTGGCCTATGGACCGGATGTGTCCTGAACCGCCACATTGCGATCGGACCGGCGTCGGTATCCGACGGTGGACAGGCGACGGCTTTAACCAAACCAGTATTCGGGCCGGGAGCGCCGCCTTAATCCGGGCGAAATGTCTGCCTATCCGTTTGGTTAAGATATCTTTTTCAGCTAGATAGGCGATCTCGCAGGGCCGCTTGCGCCGCAGCGGCGGCCAGCGGCGGTCTTGGGCTTATCGGCAGCGGGAATGTTTGATAACGGCAGGGGCCGGATCATGTTTCCCATTCGGGGCGGCCACGACGTATGACGCTTGCAACGCGAAAGCTTCCTGATTTCTCCGGCGGCGGCATCGGCCGCCGGCTTTGTCTCGCGCTCGGGCTGGTGGTCCTGGCCGCGCCGCTCGGCGGCTGCGGCACCGGCGCGCTGTGGGACAAGTACTTCGCCAAGGAGGAAGTGTTCGTCGATGAGCCCGCCGACAAGCTCTACAATGAAGGTCTGTACCTGCTGAACCAGAAGAGCGACCGCAAGGCCGCTCTCAAGAAGTTCGAGGAAGTCGACCGCCAGCACCCGTATTCCGATTGGGCGCGCAAGTCGCTGCTGATGTCGGCCTATGCGGCTTACGAGCAGGGCGATTACGACGAATGCATTTCCTCCGCCAACCGCTATGTCGCGCTGCATCCCGGCAGCCCCGACGCTGCCTATGCGCAGTATCTGATCGCGGCGGCGAATTTCGACCAGATTCCCGACATCAGCCGCGACCAGACCCGTACCGAGAAGGCCATTGCCGCGCTCGAGGAAGTGGTCCGCAAATATCCGAGCTCGGAATACGCCACCACCGCCCGCAAGAAGATCGAGGCCGCGCGCGACCAGCTCGCCGGCCGCGAGATGAATGTCGGCCGTTACTACATGAACAAGAAGGACTACACCGCCGCGATCAACCGCTTCAAGGTGGTGGTGACGCAGTATCAGACCACGCGCCATGTCGAGGAGGCGCTGTACCGTCTCACCGAGGCCTATGTGGCCATCGGCATCGTTCCGGAGGCGCAGACCGCCGCCGCCGTGCTCGGCCACAACTTCCCGGACAGCGCCTGGTACAAGGACGCCTACAATCTCGTGAGGTCCGGCGGTTCCGAACCGACCGAGAACAAGGGTTCCTGGATCAGCCGGGCGTTCAAGAAGGTCGGCCTCGGCTGACCTGCACGGTCCGCTGTGGCGGGCGTGATTTTGCGGTTAGAACCTGCGCCGATTCTTGGCTAGAGTGATTTGCTGCGGCGATCGGGATTCCGTGCCGCCGGACACCTCTCGCGCCTCAGGACCTATTCCGCATGCTCGCCCGTCTTTCGATCCGTGACATCGTCCTGATCGAGCGGCTCGATATCGATTTCCTCACGGGTCTGGCCGTGCTCACCGGCGAAACCGGCGCGGGCAAATCCATCCTGCTCGATGCCTTCGCGCTGGCGCTGGGCGGGCGCGGCGACGCCAGCCTGGTCCGCCATGGCGCCGAGCAGGGCCAGGTGACGGCGGTGTTCGAGGTGCCGAAGAAACATCCGGCCAGCGCCATCCTGCGCGACAACGGTCTCGACGACACCGGCGAGATGATCCTGCGGCGGGTGCAGTTCGCCGACGGGCGCACCCGCGCCTTTCTCAACGATCAGTCGATCAGCGTGCAGACCCTGAAAGCGCTGGGCGCCACGCTGGTGGAAATCCATGGCCAGCACGACGAGCGCGCGCTGGTGGATACGGCGACCCATCGCCGCCTGCTGGACGCCTTCGCCGCCCTCGACAAGGACGTCGTCGCCATCGAGGTGCTGTGGGACGCGCGCCGCAGCGCCCGCGCCGCGCTCGACGAGCACCGCGCCGGCATGGAGCGCGCCGCCCGCGAGGCCGACTATCTGCGCCATGCGTGCGACGAACTGACAAAGCTCAAGCCGCAGGACGGCGAGGAAACCGCGCTGGCGGAGCGCCGCACCGCGATGATGCAGGGCGAGAAGATCGCGGAGGATCTGCGCGAGGCGCAGGCCGCGGTCGGCGGCCCGCAATCGCCGGTGTCGTCGCTGGCTGCCGCGGTGCGCCGGCTGGAACGTCGCGCCGGCAGCGCCCCGGCCCTGATCGAGCCGGCGGTGCAGGCGATGGACGCCGCGATCAACGCGCTGGAGGAAGCCGACCAGCATCTCAACGCGGCGCTGCTCGCCGCCGATTTCGATCCGCACGAACTCGAACGCATCGAGGAACGCCTGTTCGCTCTGCGCGCGGCGGCGCGCAAATACGCGACGCCGGTGGACGGGCTGGCGGCGCTGGCGCAGCGCTTCGCCTCGGATGTGGCCTTGATCGACGCCGGGGCCGAGCGTCTGAAGACGCTGGACAAGGCGGTGGCCGACGCCGACCGGGCCTATGACGCCGCCGCGGCGAAGCTGTCCGCCGCCCGCGGCAAGGCCGCCGACAAGCTCAACAAGGCGGTCAATGCCGAGCTTGGCCCGCTCAAGCTGGAGCGCGCGAAATTCACCACGCAGATCGAATCCGATCCGTCCGCGCCGGGGCCGCAGGGCTTCGACCGCGTCGAATTCTGGGTGCAGACCAATCCCGGCACGCGGCCGGGGCCACTGATGAAGGTCGCCTCCGGCGGCGAGCTGTCGCGCTTCCTGCTGGCGCTGAAGGTGGTGCTGTCGGATCGCGGCTCGGCGCCGACGCTGGTGTTCGACGAGATCGACACCGGGGTGGGCGGCGCGGTGGCCGACGCCATCGGCGCGCGACTGGCGCGATTGGCCGAGAAGGTGCAGGTGATGGCGGTGACTCATGCGCCGCAGGTGGCGGCGCGCGCCGACCAGCATCTCCTGATCTCCAAGGATGCGCTCGACAAGGGCAAGCGCGTCGCCACCCGCGTCGCGACGCTGGCCAAGGATCACCGCCGCGAGGAGATCGCCCGCATGCTGGCCGGTGCGGAAATCACCGCCGAGGCGCGCGCGGCCGCGGAGCGGCTGCTCAAGGCGGCGACGGCGTGATGAGATTGACATTGAATTGAATTCAAGCGCGAGGGGGTGAGGTCGTCATTCCGGGGCACGAGCGAAGCGAGTGAACCCGGAATCCCGATCGTGCAGCACTGGATGCGCGACCATCCCGGAATGACGTTTTTTGAATGGTAAGCTATGGCATCCAAAAGCAAACCCCTCATCGCCGTCGACAAGCTCACCGAGCGTCAGGCCAAGGTCGAACTGGTCCGCCTCGCGCTTGAGATCGAGCGGCACAACGAGGCGTATTACAACGAGGACGCGCCGACGATTTCGGACGCGGCCTATGATGAATTGCGCCGGCGCAGCGATGCCATCGAGGCGCGGTTTCCGGGCCTTGTCACAAAAGATTCGCCGTCGCAGAAAGTCGGCGCTGCGCCCTCGGGCAAGTTCCGCAAGGTCCGCCACGCGGTGCCGATGCTGTCGCTCGACAACGCCTTCGCCGAGCAGGATGTAGTCGATTTCGTCGCGCGCATCCGCCGCTTTTTGAGGCTTGGCGACGATGAGACCATCGTGTTCAGCGCCGAGCCGAAGATCGACGGCCTGTCGATGTCGCTGCGCTATGAGGGCGGCGACCTCGTCACCGCGGCGACGCGCGGCGACGGCGCGGAAGGGGAGGACGTCACCGCCAACATCCGCACCCTCAAGGATGTGCCGCATCATCTCAAGGGCCGCGGCGTGCCGGACGTCTGCGAGGTGCGCGGCGAGGTCTACATGACCAAGGCGGCGTTCCTCGCGCTCAACGAGCGCCAGAAGGCGGCGGGCGACACCGTGTTCGCCAATCCGCGCAATTCGGCCGCCGGCTCGCTGCGCCAGAAGGACCCGACGATCACCGCGTCGCGGCCGCTCGGCTTCTTCGCCTATGCCTGGGGCGAGATGAGCGCGATGCCGGCGGACACCCAGTCGGGCATGATCGCATGGTTCGAGCATTGCGGTTTCAAGACCAATCCGCTGACCCGAACCTGTCGCTCGGTGGAGCAACTGCTGGCCTTTCATGGCGAGATCGAATCCCGCCGCTCGCATCTCGATTACGACATCGACGGCGTCGTCTATAAAGTCGACCGGCTCGACTGGCAGGAGCGCCTCGGCTTCGTCTCGCGCACGCCGCGCTGGGCCATCGCGCACAAGTTTCCGGCCGAGCGGGCGATCACCGTGCTCAAGGACATCGAGATCCAGGTCGGCCGCACCGGCGCGCTGACCCCGGTGGGCAAGCTCGAGCCGGTCGGCGTCGGCGGCGTCATCGTGCAGAACGTGACGCTGCACAACCCGGATTACATCAAGGGCGTCGGCGGCAAGGGCGAGGTGCTGCGCGAGGGCCGCGATATCCGTATCGGCGACACCGTCATCGTCCAGCGCGCCGGCGATGTCATTCCGCAGATCGTGGACGTGGTTCTCGACAGGCGGCCGAAGGATGCGAAGCCCTATCACTTCCCCAGGACATGCCCGTGTCATCTGCACACCGAGGTGGTGCGCGAGGAGATCGCCGGCGGCGAGGAGGGCGCGCGGGCGCGCTGCACCGGCGAGTTCGCCTGCCCCTACCAGAAAATCCAGCACCTGATGCTGTTCGTCTCGCGCCGCGCTTTCGACATCGAGGGCTTCGGCGAGAAGCAGATCGAATATTTCTTCGAGCAGGGCTGGGTGAAGGAGCCCGGCGATATCTTCACGCTGCAGGCGCGCAACGACAAACTGAAGCTTGAACAGATCGAGGGCTACGGCGCGACCTCGGTGCGCAACCTGTTCGACGCCATCAACGAGCGGCGCACCATCGGTCTCGACCGTTTCATCTACGCGCTCGGCATCCGCCATGTCGGCGAGACCACGGCGCTGGCGCTGGCGCGCGGCTACGGCTCGTGGGAGGCTTTCCACGACGCCTGCCTCAAGGTCGCGGCGAAGGATGAAGCGGCGATGGCCGAGATGGACGATATCGACCAGATCGGCGACACCGTGATCCAGGCGGTCGCGGCCTATTTCGGCGAGAGCCACAATCGCGGCATCGTCGAGCGGCTGACCCGGCATCTCACCATCGTCGATGCGGAGAAGCCGAAGAAGGACACCGCGGTGGCGGGCAAGACCGTGGTGTTCACCGGTTCGCTGGAGAAATTCACCCGCGACGAGGCCAAGGCGCAGGCGGCGCGGCTCGGCGCCAAGGTGTCCGGCTCGGTGTCGAAGAAGACCGATTATGTCGTGGCCGGTCCCGGCGCGGGCTCGAAGCTCGCGGAGGCGGCCAAGCTCGGCGTCACGGTGCTGACCGAGGACGAGTGGCTGGCGCTGATCGGCGGCGCGTGAGGCTTCGCCTCACAGCAGGCGGGGGTCCTGATCGTCGGCTGCGGCGGCACGCTTGCGCCCGCGCGGCACCAGCGCAAAGATCGCGGTGGCGCAGGCGCAGGAAATCGCGAGAAGCGCGATGTTCAGCGGCAGCGGGGTCGCGAATGCGCCGCCGAGCCACGCGCCGAGCTGCGAGCACAGCGAACCGAATCCCATCTGCAGGAATCCCATCGCGCCCGACGCGGTGCCCGCCGCCTGCGGGCGGATGCTGATCGCGCCGGCCGAGGCATTGGACATCGCCAGCGCATTGCCGGTCATGATGATCATGTGGGTGCCGAACAGCCACGCCGGATCCATGTTGAGGCCACTGACGCCCCAGATCGTGTTCAGGATCGCGCCGGCGATCTGCAGTGTCAGGCCGACCCAGATGGTGCGGTCGATGCCGTAGCGCGGCGACAGCCGCACCGAGATCAGGTTGCCGATCAGGTAGGCGAAGCCGGAGGTCGCGAACCAGACGCCGTATTCGGCGGTGGAGCGGCCCATCTGGTTCACCACCACATAGGGGCCGCCGCCGGCGAAGGTGAAGATGATGGCCGAGGCCAGCATCTGGCACAGCACGTAGCCGATGAAGGCGGGCGTGGTGGCGAGCGCGCGGATATCGGTGACGAAGCTGCTTTTCTCGCCGCCGGCGTCGCGACGGCGCGTTTCCGGCAGGCCGAGCGCGATGGCGATGGTGATCGCGATCGACACCGCGGCCATGACGTGGAAGATCGCGCGCCAGCCGAACGCGGTCTCGATCAGGCCGCCGATCAGCGGGCTCAGCAATTGCGCGATCATCATCACCGCGATCACCAGGCTGATCATGCCGCCGACGCGCTCGCGCGGATAGAGATCGCGGACGATGGCGCGGGCCAGCACCATGCCGCTGGCGCTGCCGACCGCCTGCAGCACGCGCGCCGCGATCAGTTGCGGCAGGGTTTCGGCGAGCATGGCCCCGACGGTGGCGATGGCGGTGAGCGTAAACCCGCCGAGCAGCACCGGCCGTCGACCGAACCGGTCCGACAGCGGTCCGGCGATCAGTTGCGAGAGCGCGAGCCCCACCATGAACAGTGAGACGTTGAGCTGAACGGTGGAGACGTCGCTGGCGAAGATGGTGGTGAGGCGGGGGAGCGCCGGGACCAGGATGTAGAGCGATATCGGCGCGAGGCCGTTCGTCACCACGAGCAGAAGCAGGATCTTCCATGTGGCGCGAGGCGCGGCCTGCGCGGGGGTGCTGTCGGGGGTGGGATCGGTCACGTTGTCCGGACTCTTGTGTCGTTGCTGGCCCCGGTCAGTCGACTGGGGCCAGTGGTGCGGTGGCGGCGTCGAGCCAGACCCGCGTCGCCTCGTCCAGCAACGGGCGGATCTCCTCGCGCACGCGGGCATGATAGGCGTTGACCCACGCCAGCTCCTGCTTGCTGATGCGGTTGGCATTGATGAGCCGGCGGTCGATCGGCGCAAGCGTCAGCGTCTCGAAGCCGTTCATCGGCTTTTCCGCGCCGTCGATGACCTTCTCGACCACCAGTTCGAGATTCTCGATGCGGATGCCGAAGGCGTCGGTCTTGTAGTAGCCCGGCTCGTTGGACAGGATCATGCCGCGCTTGAGCGGCGTGGTGCCGAGCTTGGAAATGCGCGCCGGGCCTTCGTGCACCGAGAGGTAGCTGCCGACGCCGTGGCCGGTGCCGTGCTCGAAATCGATGCCGGCCTGCCACAGGAACTGGCGCGCCAGCACGTCGATCTGCGCGCCGCTGGTGCCGTCGGGAAACGCGGCGCGGGCGATGGCGATATGGCCGCGCAGCACGCGGGTGAAGCGGTCGCGCATCTCCGCCGTCGGCTCGCCGATGGCGATGGTGCGGGTGACGTCGGTGGTGCCGTCCTCGTATTGCGCGCCGGAGTCGATCAGCAGCAGGTCGTCCGGCGCGATGCGGCGGTTCGATTTGCGGGTGACGCGATAATGCACGATGGCGCCGTTGGGGCCGGTGCCGGCGATGGTGGGGAAGGAGACGTCCTTGAGCGCGCCGGTGTCGCGGCGGAAGGTCTCGAGCGCCTCCACCGCGTCGATCTCGGTCAGATGGCCGTCCGGCGCCTCGCGGTCGATCCACGCCAGAAACCGCGCCAGCGCCGCGCCGTCGCGCCTGTGGGCGGCGCGCGCGCCCGCGATCTCCGCGGGATTCTTGACCGCCTTCAGCAAGGCTACCGGATCGGTCAGCCGCACCGGTTTGCCGCCCTGCGCCGCGATCAGGCGCGACAGCGCGTCGGCGGCGGTCGTGGTATCGAGGCCGATCGCGGCTCCGGTGGCGGCAAGCTCCGCGAGTCGCGCCGTCAGCGCCTCGGGGTCTTCCACCGCGGCGCTGCGTTCGAGGTGGTCGCGCACGCTGTTCGACAGCTTGCGGTGATCGATGAAGATGGTGGCGCGGCCGTCTTTCGGCACCAGCGCGTAGGACAGCGGCAGCGGCGTATGGGCGACATCCGCGCCGCGGATGTTGAAGGTCCATGCCACCGCGTGGGAATCCGACAGCACCAGCGCATCGACATCGAGCCGCGCGATCTCCTTGGCGATGCGCGCGAGCTTGTCGCCCTCGCTTTCGCCGGCGAAGGCGGCCGGATGGATTGTCACCGGGCCGAGCGGCGGCGCGGGGCGCTCGCTCCAGATCGTATCGACCGGATTGCCGTCCACCGCCACCAGCTCCGCGCCGGCCCGCGCGCAGGCCTTGGCGAGGCGCTCGGCGGCCGCGGAGGTGTGCAGCCACGGGTCGAATCCGAGGCGGTCGTCGGGCTTGAGATGGCTCGCGAGCCAGCTTTCCGGTGGCGGCTCGATCAAGGATTCCACCGCCCAGGCGGCGGTGTCCACCTGCCGGGCGGCCTGCAGGGTGTAGCGCCCGTCCACGAACACGGCGGCCTCGCCGAGAAGAACCACGGCCAGCCCCGCCGATCCGGTGAAGCCGGTGAGCCACGCCAGCCGCTCCTCGGACGGGGCGACGTATTCGTTCTGCTGGCTGTCGGCGCGGGGAATGACGAAGCCGGTCAACTGCCGGCGCAGCAGCTCCTCGCGGAACGCCGACAGCCGGGCCGTCAGCGCCACCCCGCCTTCGGGGTCCTCGAATGTCTGGAATTGAGCTTCGAACATCGCGCGACCTTAGGAGAGCGGGGCGGGGCCGACAATTGCGATGCCGGAATGGGCGGCTACCGCTTCTGCATCAGCAGGCTGCTCCAGCCGTCGATCTCGATGCGCCGGATCAGCTTCAATCCCGCGCCACAATAGGCCACGACCACGCTGCCCGCCTGATGCGGCAGCAATCCCGACAGGATGACGAACGCGCCGGGGGCCAGATGCCGCGCCATGTCCGGCGCGAGCCGGCGCAGCGGATTGGCCAGGATATTCGCCAGCACCAGTTCGAACGGCCCGCGGGCGGCGAACTGCGGCGCGTGAAAGCCGGTGGCGTGGACGGCCTCCACCAGATCGCCGGCGCGGTTGAAGATCGCGTTCTCCCGCGCCACCACCACGGAGCGGGGGTCGATGTCAGTCGCCAGCACCCGGCGGCGCAGGGTCCGGGCGGCGGCGATGGCCAGCACGCCGGTGCCGGTGCCGAGGTCGAGCACGCGCCGCGGCGTGCGCTGTTTCAGCACCCGGTCGAGCAGCAGCAGGCAGCCGCGGGTGGTGCCGTGATGGCCGGTGCCGAACGCCAGCGCGGCCTCGATCTCGATGCCGATCTTGTTCGGCGCGATGCGGTCGCGGTCGTGGCTGCCGTGGACGACGTAGCGCCCGGCGCTGACCGGCACGAGGTCTGCGAGGCTGGCCTGGACCCAGTCCTTGGTTTCCACCGTGGTGAAGACGATGGACTGTGCCGCCGCCTCGCCCGCTGTTGCCGTCACCAGCGCATGGATCTGGTCGTGGTCCGGCGGCTCGGCGAAATGCATGGTGACGTCCCAGCGCCCGCCCGGCGTCTCGAAGGCGGCGATCGCGACGTCCTGCTCCGGATAGCTCTCGGTGAGGATATCCACAACGCGGCTGGCGGTGCGTTCGTCGCCGATGGCGAAGGTCGCCTGCGTCGCGGGAGGAGAGGGCGGTGCGTTCACGGGATCGAGGTCCAAAGGCTGAACAGAGGGCTGAAACCGCTGACTGCATCGCCCATTTCCCTACAGCCTGTCCACACCTTATGCGAGACCTGTCCTCCGCCTGTTAACATCTCGTTAACCGGGGTTTTCCACAGCCTACCAAAACCTTAACCGCGCAGAAATCCACAGCTTGTTCACAAGGTTATCCACAGGTTCTCAACAGCCGTGCGGCGTTCTTGCAAGGGCGCTTCAGGTGAACAGGCGGCGGTGGTCACGCAGGATGATGGCGGCCGCGTTGTGGCCCGGCGCGCCGGTGACGCCGCCGCCCGGGTGGGCGCCCGAGCCGCAGTGATAGAGCCCTTTGAGCGGGCCGCGATAGCCGCCATGGCCGAGCATCGGCCGGGCCGAGAACAGCTGGTTGAGCGTCAGCGCGCCGTGGAAGATGTCACCGCCGATGAGGCCGAACTCGCGTTCGAGATCGAGCGGCGACAGCGCCTGCCGACCGATCACGCTTCTGGCGAAGCCCGGCGCATAGCGGTCCACGGTGGCGATCATCAAATCGGCGACCTCGTCGCGGGCGTCGTCCCAGGAGCGGCCGTCCGGCAGTTGCGGGGCGACGTGCTGGCAGAACAGGCTGGCGACGTGCCGGCCCGGCGGAGCCAGCCCGTCATCGAGGGTGGAGGGGATCAGCACCTCCACCACCGGCTCGCGGCTCCAGCCGTGGTGGCGCGCGTCGAGCCACGCGCGGTCCATGTAGCCGAGGCTCGGGGCGAGGATGATGCCGGCAGTGAGGTGGTCGCCGCCGCCGGGCAAAGCGGTGAACGACGGCAGCTCGGCCAGCGCCACGTTCATGCGGAAGGTGCCGGAGCCGTTGCGCCATGTCCGGATGCGGTCGAGGAACGGCGCGGGCAGGGCGTCCGGCGGGATCAGCCGGGTGTAGAGCAGCTTCGGATTGACGCTGGAGGCGATGGTGGCTGCGCGGATCGTCGCGCCGTTGTCGAGGACGACCCCGGCGGCGCGGCCAGCTTCCACGATCACCTCGCGCACGCCGGCGCCGGTCTCGATCTCCGCGCCATGGCCGCGCGCCGCCGCCGCCATGGCCTGCGTGATCGCGCCCATGCCGCCGAGCGCATGGCCCCACAGCCCCTTGCGGCCGTTCACCTCCCCGAAGGCATGGTGCAGCATCACATAGGCGGAGCCGGCCGCGTAGGGGCTGGCGTAATTGCCGACGATGGCGTCGAAGCCGTACAGCGCCTTGACCAGATCGGTCTCGAAGCGGTCGTCGAGCATGTCGCCGGCCGAGCGCGTGAACAGGTCCAGCAGCAGGCGCTGGCTCTCCAGCGGCAGGGCGCGCAGGATGTTGGCGCTGCCGAGCGCATTGATCGCCTCGCGGATCGCGGCCACGCCGAAGCCTTCGACCACGTCCGGCGGCGCGCGCAGCACGAAGGCCCGCAGCACGTCGGCAATGATCTCCAGTTCGCGGTTGAAGCCGTCGATCCGCGCGGCGTCGCGTTCGCTCAGCGCCGCGACGGAGGCATGGGTGCGGCCCTCGCCGGTGAGCAGATAGCGGTCGTCGGGTGCGGGCAGGAAATTCTGCGCGCGGCGCTCGACGATGCGCAGGCCGTGATCGTGCAGGCGCAGATCGGCGATCACCTTGGGATTGAGCAGGCTCACGGTGTAGGACGCCACCGAGTTGCGGAAGCCGGGATGAAATTCCTCGGTCACCGCCGCGCCGCCGACCACCTTGCGGCGATCGACCACCTTCACCCGCAGGCCGTTCATCGCGAGATAGGCCGCGCAGACGAGGCCGTTGTGGCCCGCGCCGATGATGAGGGCATCGTAATCGGACATCGGGCAGTCATAATCGCAGCCGCCATCGCGCGCGAGTGATTTCTGGAGCGTTCCCCTTTTGATGAAAATAGTGCGGCATGCGCGATACGCCCCCTCTCCCCGGTGGGGAGAGGGGTGGGGTGAGGGTCTCTAAATCTATCGATGGATTCTACGCCCTCACCCGGAGGCGTTCGCTATTGCTCTCGCCTCCGACCTCTCCCCATAGCCCGTCAAAGACGGGCGTAGACGCCCTTTTGGTGGAGAGGTGAAGGATCAATGCTGCGACAGATCCGATTCAACTCGAAACGAAAATGCATTATCACGCGCATGTTATTGCCCGGTGGCGGCGGCTGTGATCCACTCCGGCCGCGTCCGGTCGATCGCCGGGATGAGACCGGAGCTTTCATGAATTCGATGCCATCGGAGACCACGGGCCAGTTGTCCGGCGCGCGGAACGCGCTCGTGCTGTCGGTCTACACCGCTGCGATCTTCACCAGTGCGCTGCTGCTGTTCTCGGTGCAGCCGCTGTTCACGAAAATGGTGCTGCCGCGCCTTGGCGGATCGCCGGCGGTGTGGTCGGTGGCAATGGTGTTCTTCCAGTCGCTGCTGCTCGGCGGCTACGCCTACGCGCACTATCTGATGACGCTGAAAAGCCGGGTCGCGCCAATTGCGATCCATCTGGCGCTCTTGGTGGTCGCGCTGCTGACGCTGCCGCTGTCGATCGCCGGCGGATGGGGCGAGCCGCCGGCGAGCGGTTACGCGGTCTGGCTGCTCGGCCTGTTCGCGGTGTCGATCGGCCTGCCGTTCTTCGCGCTCGCCGCCAACAACCCGATGCTGCAGGCGTGGTTCGTGCGCACCGGCCATCCCGACGGGCCCGATCCCTATTTCCTTTATGCCTCGTCGAACATCGGCAGCTTCCTCGCGCTGCTGTCCTATCCGGTGCTGCTGGAGCCGGTGTTCACGCTGCGGACCCAGAACCTGATCTGGACCTGGGGCTATGGCGTGCTGATCGTGCTGATCGCGGCCTGCGGGGCGCTGCTGCTGCGCTCGCCGCCGATGGTTGTCGCAAACGCCGCAGGCGACGACCATGCGCCCGCGCCGTCCTGGCCGCTGCGGCTGCGCTGGATCTTCCTCGCCGCGGTGCCCTCGGGCCTCCTGATTGCGGTGACGGCGCATATTTCCACCGACGTCGCCGCCGCGCCGTTGCTGTGGGTGCTGCCGCTTTCGCTCTATCTCCTGACCTGGGTGCTGGTGTTCCAGTCGCGGCCGCTGCTGCCGCATCGCTGGATGCTGGCGCTGCAGCCGCTGGCGATCGCCGGCGTTATCGTGCTGCTGGCGATCGGCGGCGAGCAGAACCTGCTGCTGACGCTGGGCGGCCATCAACTGTGCTTCTTCATCATCGCCATGGCCTGCCACGGCGAACTGGCGCGGACGCGGCCGGCGGCCCGCTATCTGACCGGGTTCTATGTGGCGCTGTCGTTCGGCGGCATGGTGGGCGGCCTGTTCGCCGGCCTGATCGCGCCCTACGCCTTCTCGTGGATCGCCGAATACCCGATCCTGCTGGCGCTGGCGGCGCTGTGCCGGCCGCCGCACACCTCGACGGTCCGCGGCAATGCCGTGGTGTGGCTGCTGGTCGTGCTCGCCGCGCTGGCGTTGATCGGATTGTCGTTCAGAACCGGCGCGATCACGGAATTTCTGGAAAGCGAGCGCGTCTGGGTCATCAGCGCGATTGCGGTCGCGGCCGCGGCGCTGGCGCTGTTTTTGCGAACCGACCGCTGGCGCTTCGCCGCCGTGGTGGCGCTGGGCCTCGTGCTATTGCGTGTCTATCCGGCCGACAATGGCCGGGTTGAAACCGTGCGCAGCTTCTTCGGCGTGCACAAGATCGTGGTGACGCCGGACGGGCAGTACCATGTGCTGATGCACGGCACGACGATCCATGGCGCCGAGAAATTCCTCAACGACGACGGCTCGCCGGTGCAGGGGCGGCCGGAGCCGATCAGCTATTACCACAAGGACGGCGGCATCGGCCGCGCCATTGCCGCCATCCGCGAGCGCAAGGGCGGCCCGATCCGCGTGGCGGTGATCGGCCTCGGCTCGGGCTCGCTGGCGTGCCAGTCGCAGCCCGGCGAGGACTGGACCTTCTTCGAGATCGACCAGACCATGGTCGATACCGCGCGCGACCCGCGCTATTTCACCTTCATCAGCGCGTGCGAGCCCAACATGAAGCCGGTGATCGGCGACGCCCGGCTGACCTTCGCCAAGGAGCCCGACGGCGCCTATGACCTGATCGTCGTCGATGCCTATTCCTCCGACGCCATCCCCATCCATCTCGCGACCGAGGAGGCGATGGCGATCTACAAGGCCAAGCTCGCGCCGCAGGGCGCGGTGGTGATGCATGTCTCCAATCGCCATCTCGACCTGGAGAGCGTGGCGGTCGGCATCGCCGAGGAGAACGACCTCAAGAGCTGGGTCTACAACGAGGATTCCGGACGCGACGCCGAATACATCTTCACCACCGACGTGGTGATCTCGGCCCGCGAGGAGGCTGATGTCGGCCGGATCGCATCGGACCCGAAATGGGCTTTCACCGAGGCGACCGAGGGCCAGCGGGTGTGGACCGACGACTATTCCAACGTGCTCGGCGCGGTGTGGCGGCGGCTGGTGAAGCCCGACGAATAGCGCGACGGTTCAGTAGCCGCCCGGTCCATAGTAATAGCGCGGCCGGACGTAGCGGGTGTCCTGGCGGGCATCCTGTTCAGAATAAGCATAGCCGCTTGGCGGAAGCGCCTGCGGAACCGCCGGCCGCGCGCCATAGACGCGGCGCTGCATCGGCCCCGCGGACTCATAGGCAGAGCCGGATGAGGGCGAGCCGTAGTAATAGGCGCGGTCTTCCCGATAATACGGATTGCGGTAGACGCGATCCTGCGAAGCTTGCCGGGCGCGGGAATTGGCGTCGAGGCTTTCCTCATACACGTCCTGCCCCCGGCGCGGCGCGAGCTCCAGCGGCTGGCCATCGGCATCGACGCCGCCGCGCGCGACATTGGTACGCCCCCGCCCGCTGCGGGCCAGCGCCACCTGCGCCGAGCCCGTGAGGGTGACGGTGGTGTTGAGCAGGCCCTCGGCCTTGACGATGTCCCACAGCTTCAGGGCATTGCCGCGGGACAGCCGCACGCAGCCATGGGAGGCGGGGGAGCCGAGGCGGCTGACCGAATCCGTGCCGTGGATGGCGTGGCCCTGCTTGGTGAAGAAGATCGCGTTCGGCATCGGCGCGTCGTCGAATTCCTTGGAGTAGTGATCCTGCTCCATGCGGAACGCCCTGAACGTGCCGTTCGGGGTTTCGTGAGACGGGTTGCCGCTCGAGACCGGCCAGGTGTAGCGCGTCACGCCATCGACCGAGACGGTCATCTGCTGGTTATTCTTGTCCACGACGATGGACACCGCCGCCTGCGCGCTGCCGGTGAGCAGCATCAGGCCGGCCACCGAAGTCACGATAAAACGCATCACTGTCCGCCTCGTCTCTGCCCCCTCGGCCCGCCCCACTAAAGCACGAAAACCGGCTGTTCTAACAGTGTCTTCGCCGTAAGGTTGCAGGCGGGCGGCATACGCTTTCGTGAATGGTCCGACGCGTTCGCGCATTTCCGCCGGACTTGACGCGACCTTTTTGTCCTGATGGAGTTGAAAACAGGGTCTTTTTCGCCTGTGGGGAGATTTTCGACATGACGACGCCAGCTGTGTTCGTGTTCGATACCGCGTCCCGGCGCTTCCTCTTTGTGGCGGCGGCGCTGGCCGCTCTCGCGTTGCCGATGGCCGCCCACGCCCAGGGCGTGATCAAGGGCGCGGAGCAGGGCGCCGCGGACGGTTCGCGCAAGGGCAACAAGGCCGCGGGCCCGGTCGGTGGTGCCGTCGGCGGTGCGGTGGGCGCGGGCGTCGGCGGAGTGGTCGGCGGCGTCAACGGCGTGCTCGGCATCGACAACAAGCCGCGGAAGAAGTCCAAGCCCAAAACCAGCCATTAGGGCGGCGCGCCGCGCGGCCTGCGCGGCTCAGGTCTTGAGCCTGTAGCCGGTGCGGAAAATCCACCACACCGTGATCAGGCACGCTGCGAGAAATGCCAGCGTCATGGCGAGGCTGATGCCGACGCTGACGTCGGCGATCTCGAAGAAGCTCCAGCGGAAGCCGCTGACCAGATAGACCACCGGGTTGAACAGCGTCACCTTCTGCCAGATCGGTGGCAGCATGTGGATGGAATAGAAGCTGCCGCCGAGGAACGTCAGCGGTGTGATGATCAGCAGCGGGACCACCTGCAGTTTCTCGAAGCCGTCGGCCCAGATGCCGATGATGAAGCCGAACAGGCTGAAGGTCACCGCGGTCAGCACCAGAAACGTCACCATCACCAGCGGATGCGCGATCTTCAGCGGCACGAACAGCCAGGCTGTAGCCAGGATGATGAGGCCGAGGATGATCGATTTGGTGGCGGCGGCGCCGACATAGCCCACCACCGCCTCGAACGACGATACCGGCGCCGACAGCAGTTCGTAGATGGTGCCGGTGAACTTCGGGAAATAGATGCCGAACGCGGCGTTGGTGATGCTCTGGGTCAACAGCGACAGCATGATGAGGCCGGGCACGATGAAGGTGCCGTAGCTGATGCCGTCGATCTCGGTGATGCGCGAGCCGATCGCCGCGCCGAACACCACGAAATACAGCGAGGTGGAGATCACCGGCGACACGACGCTTTGCAGCAGCGTGCGGAAGGTGCGCGCCATTTCGTATTTGTAGATGGCGAGGATGGCGTGGAAGTTCATGTTACTGATGCACCAGGCTGACGAAGATGTCTTCCAGCGAGCTTTGGGTGGTGTTGAGATCGTTGAAGCGCACGCCGGCGGCGCCGAGGTCGTTAAGAAGGCTGGTGATGCCGGTGCGCTCGCCTTTGGTGTCGTAGGTGTAGATCAGTTCCCTGCCGTCGGCCGCCAGTTCCAGGCGATGGGCGGCGAGGGCGGGCGGAATGGCGGCGAGGGCGTCCTGCAGATGCAGTTTGAGTTGCTTGCGGCCGAGCTTGCGCATCAGCTTGGCCTTCTCTTCCACCAGCACGATCTCGCCCTTGTTGATGACGCCGACGCGGTCGGCCATCTCCTCGGCTTCCTCGATGTAGTGGGTGGTGAGGATGATGGTGACGCCGGCGTCGCGCAGGGCGCGCACCACCTCCCACATCGACTTGCGCAGTTCGACGTCGACGCCCGCCGTCGGTTCGTCGAGAAACAGGATCTGCGGCTCGTGCGCCAGCGCCTTGGCGATCATCACCCGGCGCTTCATGCCGCCGGACAGGGTGATGATCTGGCTGTTGCGCTTGTCCCACAGCGACAGGTCTTTCAGCACCCTGTCGATGTGCGCGGGGTTGCTGGCTTTGCCGAACAGGCCGCGGCTGAACGAGGCGGTGGAGCGCGGCGATTCCCAGGCGTCGGTGTGCAGTTCCTGCGGCACCAGCCCGATCATCGCGCGGGCGGCGCGGTAGTCCCGCACGTTGTCATGGCCGCCGACGCTCACCGTGCCGGTGCTCGCCGTCACGAGGCCGCAGATGATGCCGATCAGCGTCGTCTTGCCCGCGCCGTTGGGGCCGAGCAGCGCGAAGATCTCGCCCTTGCGGATGTCGAGATCGATCGTCTTCAGCGCCGTGAAGCCGGTGGCGTAGGTCTTCGAGACGTTCTTGACGGAGATGATGGGGGACATGGAGTGCGATCTGTCCGGGCGCGAGCTGTTCGGGCGGGAGCATGACATAGGCGTCCCGGCCCTTCAGCGCAACGCATGGCGCCTATTCGGCGGCGTGAGCCCGGGACGGCAGCGAGATCACCGCGACCATGTAATTCTTGATATCCTCGGCGACGCCTGGATCGTTCTTCAACTCGGTCAGTGAGCGGGAGGCTGGGAGCGGCTTGCCTGCGGTAATGTAATCCTCAAGGTAAAGCTCCAGCGCTTCGGGCGCATTGCGCAGGGCCTCGTCAATATCGTCGCCGGCAGAGGTGCAGCCGGGAAGGTCCGGAAACCATACGCCCACGGCGCGGTCCGGTCCTGCATCCTCGATAATGGCAATGTAGTGAATCATGCCATGCCTCAATCGGGCTTCCAGCCCGCTCCCTTATAAATGGCATGGATGAGGCCCTTTCCCAAGTCCTTCTTGGGGTGCGGAACCACCATCGTCTCGCCGGAAACGGGGTTTTTGAAAACGTGGTGCGAGCCCGTGATGCGCTCCAGCGACCAGCCTTCCTTTTGCAGGCGGCGGATGATGTCGCGGCTGTTGGTCAGCATGGGTCACCTGTGATTCGAGGTGACACGATCCTAAGACCGCAACAGTGCCGTCAACCATCTCGCCGCACAATTTCCCGGCTCACGCCCGCGTCACGAAGCTGTCGACCACCTTCTTCTCGCCGGCCTTGTCGAAGGCGATGGTGAGCTTGTTGCCGTCCACCTTGGCGACGCGGCCGTAACCGAATTTCTGGTGGAACACGCGGTCGCCGATGGCGTACTCCGAATTTGTGCCGGTGGATTTCGCGATCAGCTCGCCTTCGATCACCGTGGCCTTGCGGCTGAATCCGCCGCGGCCGCCGGCGTCGTAGCGCGCGCCGGTCTCGTCGAAGCGATTGCCGCCGCGGGCGCGCGACGCCTGCGCGCGCTGCCAGCCCGGCGTGGAGTAGCTCGATCCGAAGGTCTCGATGTTGTCGAAGCGCGACGTGCCGTAGCCGCCCGCGCCGCCCCAGCCGGAGCCGCCTTTTGACTCGGTGATCTCGACATCGTCCGCCGGCAGTTCGTCGAGGAAGCGCGAGGGGATGGTGGTGGTCCACGAGCCGTGGATGCGGCGGTTGGTGGCGAAGTAGAGCTTGGCGCGCTTGCGGGCGCGGGTGATGCCGACATGGGCGAGGCGGCGTTCCTCCTCGAGGCCGGCGCGGCCCTGTTCGTCCAGCGCGCGCTGGTGCGGGAACAGCCCTTCCTCCCAGCCCGGCAGGAACACGGTATCGAATTCGAGACCCTTGGCGGAATGCAGCGTCATCAGCGACACCGCGTCCTCGTTGGCGCCGCCGTCGCGGTCCATCACCAGCGAGATGTGTTCGAGGAAGCCCTGCAGGTTCTCGAACTCCTCCATGGAGCGGACCAGTTCCTTGAGGTTTTCGAGGCGGCCGGCGGCGTCGGCGGAGCGGTCCTTCTGCCACATCTCGGTGTAGCCGGACTCGTCCAGCACGATCTCGGCCAGTTGGGTGTGCGGAACGAGGTCGCGCTGGGCGCGCCAGCGGTCGAAATTGGCGATGACGTCGCGCAGGCTGCCGCGCGCTTTCGGCTTCAGCTCGTCGGTTTCGATCACCTGACGCGCCGCCTCGGTCAGCGGAACGCGGCGCTTGCGGCCGATATCGTGCAGCAGTTGCACGGTGGCGTCGCCGAGGCCGCGCTTGGGCACGTTCACGATGCGCTCGAAGGCGAGGTCGTCGGCGGGCGAATTGATGACGCGCAGATAGGCCAGCGCGTCGCGGATTTCCGCGCGCTCGTAGAAGCGCGGGCCGCCGATCACGCGATAATTCAGGCCGAGCGTGACGAAGCGGTCTTCGAACTCGCGCATCTGGAACGAGGCGCGCACCAGAATGGCGATCTCGTTGAGCGCGTGGCCGTGGCGCTGCAACTGCTCGATCTCCTCGCCGATGGCGCGGGCTTCCTCCTCGGAATCCCACGCGCCGGTGACGGTGACCTTCTCGCCGTCGACGTCTTCGGTGTGCAGCGTCTTGCCGAGACGGCCTTCGTTGTGGGCGATCAGATGCGCGGCGGCGGCGAGGATATGGCCGGTGGAGCGGTAGTTGCGCTCGAGGCGGATCACCTTCGCGCCGGGGAAGTCGTGCTCGAAGCGCAGGATGTTGTCGACCTCCGCGCCGCGCCAGCCATAGATCGACTGGTCGTCGTCGCCGACACAGCAGATGTTTTTGAGTTTCGTCATTCCGGGATGCGCCGCAGGCCCAGACACGGAATCCAGAAGTGGTTGTCCCGGAGATTCCGGGTGGGCGCCTTCGGTGCGCGCCGGAATGACGGGGGACTGCGACGGCGCCTGCGCCAGGAGCCGCAGCCACAGATACTGCGCGACGTTGGTGTCCTGATATTCGTCCACCAGGATGTACTTGAAGCGGGTCTGGTACTGGCGCAGCACGTCGGGGTGCTCGCGGAACAGGCGGATGTTCTCCAGCAGCAGGTCGCCGAAATCAGCCGCGTTGAGGATCTTCAGCCGTTCCTGATAGGCGGCGTAGAGCTTGCCGCCCCGGCCGTTGCCGAACGCGGCCGCTTCGCCGGCGGGCACCTGTGCCGGCGTCAGGCCGCGATTCTTCCAGCCGTCGATCTGCCCGGCCAGCATCCGCGCCGGCCAGCGCTTGTCGTCGATGTTGTCGGCGGCGAGCAACTGCTTGAGCAGGCGGATCTGGTCGTCGACGTCGAGCACGGTGAAATTGGATTTGAGCTGCACCAGTTCGGCGTGGAAACGCAGGATGCGCCCGCCGATGGAATGGAAGGTGCCCAGCCACGGCATGCCTTCCACCGCCTGGCCGAGCATGTGGCCGAGGCGCTCCTTCATCTCGCGCGCCGCCTTGTTGGTGAAGGTGACGGAGAGGATTTCGTGGGGCCGGGCGCGCCCGGTGGACAGGATGTGGGCGATGCGGGTGGTCAGCACCCGCGTCTTGCCGGTGCCGGCGCCGGCGAGAACGAGCACCGGCCCTTCCAGCGTCTCCACCGCCTCGCGCTGCTCGGGGTTGAGGCCGGCAAGATATTGAGGCGCTGCGGCCGCGCGCGCGCGGGCGGCGATGCCGCCGGCAGCAGGCTGGTGGCTCGGCACATGGAGGGGCGGAAGCTTGTTCGGTTCAGTCATGCGATTCGTCTTTGGGCCACGATGCCACCGCGATGGCCCGGAGGGGAGGCTTCATATCAGGATTGCGGGGAATATAGGCATTGACGGCGCCGACCGACAGCGCGTTGTCCCACCGAAAAACCCATGCCGGCGGCAGTCCACCTCATTTGTTCCCTGACGGAGGCCGTTTTTTGACGTTTATCCCCGATTTGGCCGTCGGAACTTTCGCTTTCACCTCGGATTGGTCCTGCATCCGGAGCACGCAGCGCCGCTGTTGCTCCCAATCGCAACGCAGGAGCGTGTCATGTTGAGTTGGGTGGTTACATTCCTGGTCATCGCGCTGGTCGCCGGTGTTCTCGGCTTCGGCGGTATCGCCGGCGCCTCGATGGAAATCGCCAAGATCATCTTCTTTGTCGCCCTGGTGCTGTTCCTGGTCTCCGCCGTGGTGGGGCTGGCGCGGGGACGCGGCAACGTCTGACGCCTGACGTAGTCCGGCGGGGAGGGTGAGTCTGCTCGCCGCCGCGCTCTCTTGACCCGCCAGATATCCTTTGCCACGGTTCCCGCCATCCCAGCATCCGGCGAGGCGAGACACCGTGGCCTTTTCCAACACCACCCTGACACGACCGGCCCCCGCCGCACTGTCCGGCGCGCTCGAAGCGCTCGCCGCGCGGTTCGGCAACCATCTCATCACCTCGCAGGCGGTGCGTGACCAGCACGCCCATACCACGAGCTGGCTGCCGCCCCAGCCGCCGGACGCGGTGGTGATGGCCCAGACCACCGCCGATATTCAGGACGTGGTGCGGATCTGCGCCGCGCACCGCGTGCCGGTGATCCCGTTCGGCACCGGCACCTCGCTGGAAGGCCAGGTCAATGCGCCGGCAGGCGGCATCTCGGTCGACATGCGCGAGATGAACCGGATCATCGCGGTGCATGCCGACGATCTTGATTGCGTCATCGAGCCGGGCGTCACCCGCAAGGCGCTGAACGAGCATCTGCGCGATCAGGGGCTGTTCTTCCCGATCGATCCCGGCGCGGACGCGTCGCTCGGCGGCATGGCCTCCACCCGCGCCTCCGGCACCAACGCGGTGCGTTACGGCACCATCCGCGAAAACATCCTCGCCTTGAAGGTGGTCGGCGCGAACGGCGAGATCATCACCACCGGCACGCGCGCCAAGAAATCGTCGGCCGGTTACGATCTCACGCATCTGTTCATCGGCGCCGAGGGCACGCTCGGCATCATCGCGGAGATCACGCTGAAGCTGCGTGGCATTCCGCAGAGCATCGCCGCCGGCGCCTGCTCGTTCGCGACCGTCAAGGGTGCCTGCGACGCCACCATCCTGGCGATCCAGACCGGCATCCCGGTGGCGCGCATCGAACTGCTCAACGCCGCACAGGTGAAGGCGTGCAACGCTTATTCCAAGCTGACGCTGCCGGAGACGCCGCTGCTGCTGCTGGAATTCCACGGCACCGAGGCCGACGTGGCCGAGCAGTCGCGCCTGTTCGGCGAGATCGCTTCCGAATGCGGTGCCGGCGGGTTCGAATGGGCGACGCGGCCCGAGGACCGCACCCGGCTGTGGCAGGCGCGTCATGACGCCTACTGGGCGGTGAAGAATCTGCGTCCCGGCGCGCAGGGGATCGCCACCGACGTCTGCGTGCCGATCTCGCGGCTCGCCGACTGCGTGGTCGAAACCGAGGACGACATGAACCGCAGCGGCCTCGAGGGGCCGATCGTCGGCCATGTCGGCGACGGCAATTTCCATTGTTCGCTGCTGCTCGATGTCGACGATCCCGCCGAGGTCGCGCGCGCCGACGCCTTCCTGCATCGGCTGGTCGAGCGCGCCCAGGCCATGGGCGGCACCTGCACCGGCGAGCACGGTATCGGCCAGGGCAAGCAGAAATATCTCGAAGGCGAGCTGGGGCCGGAAGCCGTGCAGGCCATGCGCACCCTGAAGGCGGCGTTCGATCCGCACAACATTCTCAATCCGGGCAAGATCCTGCCGGCGTGAGCGCAGCGAGCGGTCGCGGCGGCCTGCGCGTCAGTATTTCTTCACGAAGCTGAGGCGCAGCAGGCTGACCATCCCGATCTTGAAGCCGGAGGCGGAAAGCCGCAGATAGCGGCGGAATTCGTCGGTGCGCGCCGCACCAACCAGCGCGACGGCCTCGTCGTGATGCGCGAGCAGGTTGCGCTCCCATATCCGCAGTGTCCGGTAATAGTGATCGGCGTCGTTGCGCGCGGCGATCAGGCTGAAGGTGCCTTCGGCCGCCGCGATCGGCTCCCATTCCAGCGGCAGGTCGCTCTCGGGAAAGGTCTTCTCCAGAAGCGGCATCACCTTGTGGCGTTCGGAATAGGCGATGGTCTGCAGCGACAGCCGCCTGCCGGGGACCAGAACGCTGTCGCAATAGGCGAAGAATTCGCGATAGGCGTCGAGCTTGACCTTGGGATCGAGACCTTTCTGCACGAAATGCTCGAACGCGCCCACCGAGATGATGGCATCGTAGCGGTGCTCCGGCCTGTGGTCGCGCCAGTCCTGTTCCCGCACCTCGATTTTCGGATGGCCGTGGCTGCGAATCCACTCCGCCTGCGCCGGGCTCAGCGTGAGGCCGACGGCATGGCCGACGCCGGCGTGATCGACCAGCCGCCGCAGCATCGCGCCCCATCCGCAACCGATGTCGAGCACCCGCCCAGCGTTGGCGGCATGGGCTGCGGCGATGTGGTGATCGAGCTTGCGGCGCTGGGCGGTGGCGAGATCCTCGTCCGCCTCGAACATGGCGCAGGAATAGATCATCTCGGGATCGAGCACGAGTTTGAAGAACGCGTTCCCCATGTCGTAATGAGACTTGATCGCGTCGGGCGACGCGCCTGCTCTGTCCGAGGGCCGCGTGCTCTGGTCGGTCATTGGACCCCTTGCTTTGCAGGGTTGTGAACGGAACCTGTTAAACTTAATATTCCACGCCGCCCGGCGGTTCAATTGTTGGACAGCGGTCCGACGATGCAGGAGGCCGTCCGGCGCTCCATCGAGGAATGACCTTGCAGACCACGCTGCTCGGACTGGCCATTGCCTTCATCATCGCGCTGGTGGCGGCGTTGATCGGTCCGTACTTCATCGACTGGAACCAGTTCCGCCCGCAGTTCGAGGCCGAGGCGTCGCGCATTGTGGGTACTCCGGTGCGGGTCGGCGGCGGTCTCGATGCGCGGCTGCTGCCGACCCCGGCACTGCGGCTGCGCACGGTCACGGTCGGCGCAGCGAGCGATCCGGTCCGGGTGAGCGCCGACAAGCTCGACGTCGAATTCAGCCTCGGCTCGCTGCTGCGCGGCGAATGGCGCGCCAGCGAATTGTCGCTGTCGGGTTTCGCGCTCGATCTCGGGCTCGACCGGCAGGGCCGTTTCAGCGGGCTGTCGTCGGCCGCCCGCGTCAATCTCGGATCGCTGACCATCGACCGGATGAATGTCGCCGGGCGCATCTCGCTGCACGATGCCGCAAGCGGCGTCACGCTGCGCGCCGACGATCTCGTGTTCGGCGGCGATGTGCGCCCGCAGGCGGGCACCATGCGCGGCGAGGGCGCGTTCACCTGGCACGGGGCGCGGATCCCGTTCCGCCTGTCGTCGGGCCAAAGCGCCGACGGCAAGGGCACCCGTGTCCGCTTCACTGCCGATCCCGGCGGGCGTCCGCTGTCCGCCGACATCGAGGGCGTGCTGACCTTCGACAATGCGGTGCCGCTGCTCGACGGCGTGCTGACGCTGGCGCGCCCGGTGGAGGCCAAGGGGGTGGGCGACTGGCAGCCGTGGAAAGTGTCGTCGCGGGTGAAGGCCACGCCATCGGCTGCGACCTTCGAGCAGATGGAAGCCGCCTATGGCCCGGAGGACAGCGCGCTGCGGCTGACCGGTGGCGGCAGCATGCGCTTCGGCGCGTCGCCATTGCTGCAACTGGCGCTGTCGGCGCGACAGTTCGATGCCGACCGCCTGCTCGGCAAGGCTGCTGCGGATGCCGAGCCGCTGCGGATGTTGCCGGCCCTGCGCACGGTGGTGGCGTCGCTGCCGGCGCTGCCGGTGCCGGCGCGGTTCGAACTGGGCGCGGAGCAGGTCGTGCTCGCCGGCCGCCCGTTGCAGAATATCGCCCTCGACGTGAGCGCCAGCGACAACGCGTGGACGCTCGGTGCGTTCGCGATGCGCGCGCCGGGGGCGACCCAGGTCGCCGCCAGCGGCGTCGTGAACCTGACCGAGACGCCGGCGCAGTTTGTCGGACCGGTCAGCATCGATTCCGTCGACCCTGATGCGCTCATCGCCTGGCTGCAGGGGCGCGCCGACGCGGTCTATCGCAGTCAGAAACCGCTGCGCCTGAGCGGCCGCGCCACCCTTGCGCCGGATCGCATCGCGCTCGACGACATGAACGCCGCTGGCGCCGGCGGCGTGCTGCAGGGTCGGGTGGCGCTGATCGGCAACGCCGACGGTCCGTCACGGTTCGAGGCGGCGTTGAAGGCCGCAAGCCTCGATCTCGATGCCCTGTCCGCTGTCGCCGGCGCGCTGGCGGGGCCGCCATCGGCGTGGCCGGACGCCGCGCAGGTGTCGCTGGAGGCCGACCGCGCGGTGATCGCCGGGCAGGAGGTGCATCCCGCCGCGCTCAGTGTGAGCTACAGCCCGACGACGCTGTCGCTCGACCGGCTTGCGATCGGCGACGGCAGGTCCGGCGTCAGCATCAGCGGCGCGGGCTCGTTCGATCGCGGCAGCAGCAGGGGCAAGCTGACGATGACGGCGGCGGCGCCGTCGCTGGCGCAGATCGGCAGCGTCATCGCGCCGTTCGCGCCGGTGCTGGCGCAGCGGCTGACTGCACCGGGCGGCGAGGGCATGGCGCGCCTGCGGCTCCAGGCGGATGCGGCGGCCGCGCAGGACAGCATCAATTTGCACGGCGTCGTCGATATCGATGCGCCGCAGGTCAAGGGCAGCGTGACGTTGGCGGCGTCGCCGCCCGCCGCCGCGATCCGCGCCTTCGATCTTGCCGCGCTCGGGCGCGCGGAGGTGAAGGCGGAGACCCGGCTGGCCGCGCAGCAGACCGCCGCGCTGCTGGCGCTGCTCGGGCTCGATCGGGTCGCTGCCGCGGCGAATGGCCCGGCGTGGTTCGAATCCTCCCTCAAAGGCGCGTGGGGGACGCCGTTGCAGGTCTCGGCGGCGGTCATGGGCGCGGGCATCGACGGCAATGTGAGCGGCACCATCGATCCCGCCGCCGATCCGTTCGCGGCCAAACTCAACGCCACGCTGCGCCGCGCCGATCTGTCGCCGCTGTTCGGGCTCACGACCGGCACTGCGGCGGCGGGCGACGTGGCCTTCACGTCGCGGGTCGGCATCGCCGGCAATGTCTTCACCTTCGACGATCTCGATGGCGCGGTGGGCGCATCCCGTGTGCACGGGCGACTGGTGCTGACGCGGGGCGAGGAGGCTGGCGTCGATGGCGAGATTGCGATGGATACGCTGGATGTCGCACCCGTCGCGGCGGTCGCCTTCGGCGCGGCCGGCCGCGATCCCTCGGCTCCGCTGGCGCGCGGCTGGCTGCGCGGCTGGCGCGGGCGGCTCGCCTTCGAGGCCGCGCGCGGCGTATTGCCCGGTGGCGGCGAGTTGCGCCCGGTGCGCGGTGCGATCAGGGGCGACGGCCAGTCGCTGGTGCTCGACGGCGTCCGGGCCGGCCTCGGCGGCGGCGAGGTCGCGATCGATCTCGATGCGCGGCAGAGCGCGCAGAACGACGGCGCCGGCACCTCGTTCAAGGCGCGCGTGCAATTGTCCGGCGTCGATGGCGCGGCGTTGCGCTATCGCGGCCTCGCGATGCCGCCGGGGCAGGTGGCGTTGCAGATGACGCTGGCGGGGCAGGGCCGCAGCGCTTCCGGACTGGCTGGCGCGTTGTCCGGCGCGGGCACGCTGACGCTCAGTGACGCACGCATCGCCGGTCTCGATCCGCGCGCCTTCGAGGTTGCGCTGCGCGCCGGCAACAGCGGCCAGCCGACCGACGACATTCGGCTGAAGGATATCGTCGAGCCGGTCCTGTCCGCGGGCGCGGTGACGGTGGCGTCGGCGCAGATTCCGTTCGCCATCCGCGACGGTCGCCTGCGCGTCGAGAACGTGGTGCTGGAGGCGCCGCGCGCCCGCATCGCCATCGCCGGAGGCTACGATCTGCCGGCGGACCAGATGGACCTTCGCGCCATCATGTCGCCGGTGACGACGAAGCCGCTCAACGGCCGCCCGGAGATCCGCATCGATCTCAACGGCTCGCCGGACCGGCTGTCGCGCACACTCGACGTGGCGGCGCTGTCGTCGTGGCTGGCGATGCGCGCCATCGACCGCGAAACGCGTCGGCTCGATCAACTCGAGCACGGCGGTGCGGTGCCCGCGCCGGAGAGCGATCAGTTGTGGGACGATCCCTTGCCCGGTGCCGAGCCGCTTCCGGCACCCCAGGTAAAAGTTCCTGCGCGCGACCCGCGCCGCAAAGCGCCGGCTGCGAAGGCGCCGCCGCGTGCGCCGGCGCCACAGGCTTCGACCCCGCCGGCGCGGCCCGCCGATCCGCCCGCGAGCGGTGCGACGCTTGCGCCGCTGCCGCCGCCGATCGACATCCGCCCCGCGCCCGGCGCGCTGCGCGCTCCGAAGCCGCGCGCCGCGGTGCCGCCTGCGGCGACGGGAGCGTTCTGATTATTGCGCCGGCGCGATGCTCGGGGACGGCTGCCGTTCGCCGATGAACATCGACGTCACCGCGCGGGTGCGGAAGTGATCGAGCACGAACAGCCGGATCGCCGACGACAGGTTACCCGTTCTGCGGTTGCGGTCGATGGTGTCGATCTGCGTCGACAGCGTGATGCCCCGGCGGCTGGCGATCTCGCGCAGGCTGACCCAGAACGCATCCTCGAGACTGACGCTGGTCTTGTGTCCGCCCACCACGACCGAGCGTTTCACCACGGCGAATTCCTTGACGTTGCGCGCCGGGGTTGTCGCGTCTGCAGAGCTTCCGGTCGTTCCGATCATCTCGTGGCGCATCGATTTTCTCCTTTGTTCTTTGGTCCGGGCACACGTCCGCATTCGGCGAGAAACATCTCGCCGGCGTGCGACGCCGAACGTGGAGGGTGACATCAGATCAGCACACCGCAGCGATCAGGATTGCGCCCGCTTGCGCGCGCACCTCACTCTGCGGCCGCTCTCGAATCGATCGGATTCGAGACGCAGGTACATAGTACCTTGGCCAGGTCACGCGGAATATTCGGGTGAAAACCTAGCCCGGAATCAACATGGGAGGTGCCGCATCCGGCGATCTACGGATGCGGACTTTCCACGTGCATGCGCGAGGGGCTGGCGCTGGTCGACGGCACCGCGCGGGAGCGGAAGTAATCGAGCACGAACAGCCGGATCGCCGAGGACAGATTGCCCTGCTGACGGCCGCCGTCGATTTCGCCGACGAGTTCCGACAGGGTGAGTCCCCGCGACGAGGCGATTTCCTTCATGCCATTCCAGAAGGCTTCTTCGAGGCTGACGCTGGTCTTGTGACCTGCGACGACGATGGAGCGTTTAACGACGGGCGATTTCATGCCGGAGTCTCGTTGTCGATGCGATGCTGGTCGAGATGGTTGTCGGCGCGCTGCGCCTGACGATCGTCGCGCGCGCGCTCGTCCCTGGTGCGTCCGAAGCGGGCGCGGTTCGCCTGGGCCTGCTTTGCGGCGTCGTCGCGCGCGATGCGCTTTTTCGCCTGTTTCAGGTTGATCAGGTCGCCCATCAACACCTCCATCCTTCCGCGACGCTTTCGACAGGCTCATGCACATGTGTCTTCGTGCGTGGCCGTCTTCTCCGCGTCGCACCGCAGCCGTTCTTGCGCGTGGCCCGGTCGCTGTCGTTGCGCTCCCGCGCAAGGCAGGAACCCGGCGAAAAACTAGCATGCGATGCCGGGTCGAGGGTAGCCGATCAGCGCTTGAACGCAGGGGTGCGACGAGATGTCTCTTTGCGTACAAGCAAACAAAATCCGGCGTTTCTATCCTATCCCGGATGCGTCATTTTGTCGGGCCTCACCAGCCGATCGAATTCGGCTTCGGTGACGAAGCCGAGGCGCAGCGCTTCTTCCTTCAGCGTGGTGCCGTTGGCATGCGCGGTCTTGGCGACCTTGGCGGCGTTGTCGTAGCCGATCTTCGGCGCCAGCGCCGTGACCAGCATCAGCGAGCGCTCCATCAAATCCTTGATGCGCTTCTGGTCGGCGCGGATTCCGCTGACGCAGCGTTCGGTGAACGAACGCGCGGCGTCGGCCATCAACCGGATCGACTGCAGCATGCAATGCGCCAGCACCGGCTTGTAGACATTCAGCTCGAAATGCCCCTGGCTGCCGGCAACGGTGATGGCGGTGTGGTTGCCGAAGATCTGGCAGCACACCATGGTCATGGCCTCGCACTGGGTCGGGTTGACCTTGCCCGGCATGATCGAGGAGCCGGGCTCGTTCTCCGGCAGGATCAACTCGCCGAGCCCCGAGCGCGGCCCCGAGCCGAGCAGGCGGATGTCGT
Source organism: Bradyrhizobiaceae bacterium (assembly GCA_020544565.1). Taxonomy (GTDB): domain Bacteria; phylum Pseudomonadota; class Alphaproteobacteria; order Rhizobiales; family Xanthobacteraceae; genus Afipia. The sequence continues at coordinate 2,058,062 of CP078014.1, read as the reverse complement.
TGGCGATCTTGAACAGGGCGGTGGCGACGGAATTGATCGCGCCGTGTACGGACACATAGGCGTCGTTCGCGGCCAGCGCCTCGAACTTGTTCGGCGCGCTGGTGAAGGGCAGCCGGGTGATCGCCGCCGCTTTCTTCGCGAACAGTTTGGCAAAGCGCGGCTTGGCGTTGAGGCCGGTGCCGACTGCGGTGCCGCCCTGCGCCAGCGGATAGAGCTCCTTCACCGCGCTGCGCAGCCGGGCGATGCCGCTCTCCACCTGCGCCGCGTAGCCGGAGAATTCCTGGCCGAGCGTCAGCGGCGTGGCGTCCTGGGTATGGGTGCGGCCGATCTTGACGATCTTGGCGAACGCCTTCTCCTTGGCGCGCAGTGCCTTCGCCAGCACGGCGAGAGAGGGGATGAGATCATGGACGATGCGCTCGGCGGCCGCGATATGCATCGCGGTCGGGAACGAGTCGTTGGACGACTGGCTCATGTTGACGTGATCGTTGGGATGCACCGGCTTCTTGGTGCCGGGCACACCGCCGAGCAGCTCGCTGGCGCGATTGGCGATCACCTCGTTGAGGTTCATGTTGGTCTGGGTGCCGGACCCGGTCTGCCAGACCACCAGCGGAAAATTGCCGTCGAGCTGGCCGTCGATCACCTCGCGGGCGGCGCGGACGATGGCGCGGGCGCGGCGCTGGTCGAGCAGGCCGAGGTCGCGGTTGGTCTCGGCGGCGGCGAGCTTGACGATGGCCAGCGCGCGGATGATCGGCTCCGGCATGCGCTCGTTGCCGATCCTGAAATTATGCCGGGAGCGCTCCGTCTGCGCGCCCCAGTAGCGCTCGGCGGGAACCTCGATCGGCCCGAACGTGTCGGTTTCAGTGCGCGTGGTCTTCTTTGAAACGGCCATGATGTCGTCCCGTGCATGCTTCGGTGGATCGAGCGCGCGGCATCCGCCGCAGCGCGGCGAAGCTTATGACTTCGCCGCGTCGGAACACAACCGGCGCGCCGGGAGAACCGGGCGCGCAGGTCGGCGCATCTTCTGGAACGTGTCGAAACCGGCCGCTGGCCGGGCGGCGGATTATTTCTTCCGGAAGCGATCGAGCCGCACCACTTCCGCGCCTTCGCTCTGCTTTGCCGGCTCGTCGCCGGCCTCCGCGGCCTTTTCGGCCACTGCGGGGGCGGGCGCGTCTTCCGCAGGCGTGGCCGGCGCGGCCGCAGCCTCCTCGCTCGGCTCGAACTGCAGGCCAAACTGCACCGAGGGGTCGAAGAAGCTCTTGATGGCGCTGAAGGGAACCACAAGGCGCTCGGGAATCCCGTTGAAGGACAGGCCCACCTCGAAGCGGTCGTCGGTCACCACCAGATCCCAGAACTGGTGTTGCAGGATGATGGTCATCTCCTGCGGATACTGCGACAGCAGGCGCGGGGAGATCTTCACCCCGTCGGCCTTGGACAGGAAGGTGATGTAGAAATGGTGCTCGCCCGGCAGACCGTGTTCGGCCGCGTCGGCCAGCACCTGGCGCAGCACGCCGCGCAGGGCGTCCCGCGCGAGAACATCGTAACGAATATGGTCGGTCGCCATGACAGTGTCCGTGCTGTGGCCGTATGCAATAAATAGCGAAAGCGGCTTCGGGGTGGAATGTTCCGACTCGCCGTTCGACCCATGCTACCCGCTCATGGCTCGCAGGTCAGCACCCGCGCCTCGCAGATTGCAGGATTTCCTCAGCCTCTGTCCGCGACCTCTGTCCCATGACAGGTTGCGAACTCACGCGACTGCGGTGGAAGAAGTGGAGGCTTCTGTTGCCAGGTGCCTCCGAACCCCGCCTAGAGGGGCTTATTCCGCTAGGACTTTAAGTCGGTATTTCAAACTGCGTTACGCAGCCTGAGCAACCGGAGCATAGTTGTCGTTTGCAACTATTGAGTAGCCCGATAACGGCGGAACCATACCGAGAAAAAACACGCCCTTTACGCCCTCGTCGATCCTGTTTCGCCCCCGCCGGAGCCCGTCACGCGGGAGATCGGGCTCTGGTGGAGGCGCCGGGTGCTGCCCCCGGGTCCGAATGGTTTATTGCGACGGCCATTTATTTCCATAGCCGGCGAACCGGCCTGCTCAATATAGGGGGCAAAATTCCCCGGCGAAAGACCCTCGCGCCGCCGCAAGTTGCTTTGTCCGAGCCGGGTGTGACGGCCGTGCCCGCGCTTGCCCAACGATGTTGTTCGCTCTGCGGATGTCCGAGGCTTGGAATGCCGCGTGAAGCCTGTAGTTTTGCTGGCATCACTGGACGAAAGTCGATAAGCAATGAGCGGTATCGGGGGCATCCCTGGATGTGATCAAGAGCAGACCGGACATAAGTCCGTGATTAAAGGGGGGACGACGAATGAGCGAAGCGCCGAACAGCGCCGCGGCAGAGATTGCGCGGGGGCCGATCAAGGGGCCTCAGGATTTTTACGGCGGCCTCGTGCTGGTGGGACTCGCCCTGTTCGCGTTGTGGGCCTCCAGCGATCTGCAGGGCATGCACGGCTTCTCATTCGGTCCCGGCACTGCGCCGCGGATGTTCGCCTATCTCCTCCTCGGGCTCGGAGCGGCGGTCTCGGTCACCGGGCTTTTGTGGGAAGGGACGCCGCTGCAACGCTACGGCATTCGCGGCCCGCTGTTTGTCACGCTGGCGATTCTGACCTTCTCGGTCACGATCCGTCCATTCGGCCTGATCATCTCCGCCTTCGTCAGCTTCATGATCGCGGCGATGGGAAGCCATGAGACGCGATGGGCTGAAGCCCTCATCGTGGGAATTGTGCTGACGATCGGCTGCGCGCTCCTGTTCCCTTACGGTCTCGGGCTGCCGCTCGACCTGTTCCCCCGCATTCTGCGCTGAGGTCGTCATGGATATCTTCTCCAATCTCGCCCTCGGCTTCGGCGTCGCATTCTCGCCGATCAATCTCGGCCTCTGCCTGATCGGCGCCCTGGTCGGCACGCTGGTCGGCGTGCTGCCCGGCATCGGCACCATCGCCACGGTGGCGATGCTGCTGCCGATCACCTTTGGCCTGCCGCCGGTCGGCGCGCTGATCATGCTCGCCGGCATCTACTATGGCGCGCAATATGGCGGCTCCACTACCTCGATCCTGGTGAACATTCCCGGCGAGGCGGGGTCGGTGGTCACCGCGCTCGACGGCTTCCAGATGGCCAAGCAGGGCCGCGCCGGCCCGGCGCTGGCGATCGCCGCCATTGGCTCGTTCTTCGCCGGCTGCGTCGCCACGGTGCTGATCGCGCTACTCGGCGCACCGCTCACCAAGCTCGCGCTCGCATTCGGACCAGCGGAATATTTCTCGCTGATGGTGCTCGGCCTGATCTTCGCGGTGGTGCTGGCGAAGGGCTCGGTGCTCAAGGCCATCGCAATGATCGCCTTCGGCGTGCTGCTGTCGATGGTCGGCTCCGATATCGAGACCGGCGCCTCGCGCATGTCGTTCAACATTCCGGAACTCGCCGACGGCCTTGGCTTCGCCACGGTGGCGATGGGCCTGTTCGGTTTCGCCGAGATCATCCGCAATCTCGATCACGGCGCCGATATGGAGCGCAGCCTGGTGCAGCAGAAGATCACCGGGCTGATGCCGACCAAAAAGGACCTGAAGGATTCGGCGCCGGCCGTGATGCGCGGCACGGTGCTGGGGTCGATCCTCGGCATTCTGCCGGGCGGCGGCGCGGTGATCGCGTCGTTCGCTGCTTACACCTTCGAGAAGAAGATATCGAAGAATCCCGAGCGCTTCGGCCGCGGCGCCATCGAAGGCGTCGCCGCGCCCGAAGCCGCCAACAACGCCGCGGCGCAGACCTCGTTCATTCCGCTGCTGACGCTGGGCATTCCGCCCAACGCGGTGATGGCGCTCATGGTCGGCGCGATGACCATCCACGGCATCGTGCCTGGTCCGCAGGTGATGCAGAAGCAGCCGGAGTTGGTCTGGGGCATGATCGCCTCGATGTGGATCGGCAACCTGATGCTGCTGGTGATCAACCTGCCGATGGTCGGCGTCTGGGTCAGGCTGCTGCGCGTGCCTTACCGGCTGCTGTTCCCGTGCATCGTGGTGTTCTGCTCGATCGGCATCTACTCGGTGAACAACGCGCCGATGGACGTGGTGCTGACCGCCGCCTTCGGCCTTGTCGGCTACTGGCTGGTGAAGCACGATTTCGAGCCGGCGCCGCTGTTGCTCGGCATGGTGCTCGGTCCGCTGATGGAAGAGAACCTGCGCCGGGCGCTGCTGATCTCGCGCGGCGACTGGTCGGTGTTCGTCACCCGGCCGCTGTCGGCGACCCTGATGGCGATGGCCGCTTTCCTGCTGGTGCTGGCGGTGCTGCCGTCGCTGCGCAAGAAGCGCGACGAGGTCTTCGTCGAGTCCGAAAGCTGAGGGGATTAAGAGGTGCGGCGTTGCGCCGCGCCTCTTTTAGCGGCAAGTCGAATGGACTTGCCTGATGCGGTGATGTTGACACTGCGGGGCTGGCTGTCCGCCCGCAGGGATGAGAAATATCGGGAGAACCTCATGAATCTGTTTAAGCGCATGCTCGCGACTTGCGGCATCACCGCGCTGGCCGCGTCCGGCGTCGTAATGGCGCCAGCCCAGGCGCAGGATTATCCCACCCGCAACATCACCATGATCGTACCGTTCGCGGCAGGCGGTCCCACGGACGTGATCGCGCGTATCGTGACCGGCCACATGCAGCAGACCCTGGGCCAGACCATCGTCATCGAGAACGTGGTCGGCGCCGGCGGCACCACTGCTTCCACCCGCGCAGCGCGCGCCACGCCGGACGGCTACACGCTGATCACCGGCCATATGGGCACCCATGCCGCCGCGGTGCCGCTGTATCCGAAGCTGGCCTATCATCCGTCGAAGGATTTCGAGCCGATCGGGCTTGCCGCCGGCACGCCGATCCTGATCCTCGCCCGCAAGGATTTCCCGCCGAAGGATCTCAAGGAATTCGTCGCCTACGTGAAGGCCAACACCGACAAGCTCAACGCCGCCCATGCCGGCGTTGGCTCGGTGTCCTACACCTCGTGCCAGTTGCTTAACTCGGTCTTGAACATCAACCCGACCGGCGTTCCGTTCAACGGCACCGGCCCGGCCATGAACGCGCTGGTCGCCGGCCAAGTCGATTACATGTGCGACCAGATCGTCAACGCCGTTCCGCAGGTCAAGGGCGGCACCATCAAGGCTTATGCAGTGGCCACGCCGGAGCGGAACCCGTCGCTGCCGGACGTGCCGACCACCGCGGAAGCCGGCCTGCCGGAGTTTCAGGCCCAGGCCTGGAATGCGATCTTCGCGCCCAAGGGCACCCCGGCGCCGATCGTCGCCAAGCTCAACGCCGCGCTGGTCAAGGCGCTGGATGACGAGGGCGTCCGCAAGCGCCTGCTCGAACTGGGCAGCGTCATTCCCAAGCCCGAGGAGCGCACGCCGGAATCGCTGCGCAAGCTGGTGGATAGCGAAATCGTCAAATGGTCGGGCGTGCTGAAGCCGCTCGCGAACTGATCGCATCGAAATCCAGCGGATTTGACAGGGGCGGGACGCAGGTTCCGCCCCTTGTCGTTGGCGACGCCGCGCCGATATGGAGGCTATATTTGCAGTGGACAGCGCGCTGATTCGGCGCGCCGGAGCGCGGCCCGGCGGCTACAACAGAGGCTGCACAGAGCATCGAGGCCCATGCATCAATATCACGACCTGCTTGAGCGGATTCTGGCCGATGGCGCGGAGAAGGCCGACCGCACCGGCACCGGCACGCTATCGGTGTTCGGCCATCAGATGCGCTTCAATCTCGCCGACGGCTTTCCGCTGCTCACCACCAAGAAGCTGCATCTGAAGTCGATCATCCACGAAGTGCTCTGGTTCCTCGCCGGCGACACCAACATCAAGTATCTCAACGACCACGGCGTAACCATCTGGGACGAGTGGGCCGACGCCAATGGCGATCTTGGCCCGGTCTACGGCTCGCAGTGGCGCTCGTGGCCTGCGCCGGACGGCCGCCATATCGACCAGATCGCCAACGTCATCGCCATGATCCGCAGCAATCCGGATTCGCGGCGTCTCATCGTCAGTGCCTGGAATCCGGCCGAGGTGGACAGGATGGCGCTGCCGCCGTGCCACTGCCTGTTCCAGTTCTATGTCGCCAAAGGTCGGCTGTCGTGCCAGCTCTATCAGCGCTCGGCCGACGTGTTTCTCGGTGTGCCGTTCAATATCGCGTCCTACGCGTTGCTGACCATGATGGTGGCGCAGGTGACCGGGCTCAAGCCCGGCGATTTCGTGCATACGTTCGGCGACGTCCATCTTTACGCCAACCATGTCGATCAGGCGCGCCTGCAACTGACCCGGTCGCCGCGTCCGCTGCCGACCATGCGGCTCAATCCGGCGGTGACGGATATCTTCGGCTTCAGCTACGAGGACTTCACCCTCGAAAACTACGATCCGCATCCGCACATCAAGGCCGAGGTCGCGGTGTGAGCGCGCCGTCGCCGGCGGCGGCGTTTCCGCAGATCGTGTTTGTCGTGGCGGTCGCGGACAACGGCGTGATCGGCCGCGACAATGCGTTGCCGTGGCACCTGCGCTCCGATCTCAAGCGCTTCAAGGCCATCACCCTGAACCGGCCCGTCATCATGGGTCGCAAGACGTTCATGTCCATCGGCAGGCCGCTGCCGGGCCGCACCAACATCGTGGTGACGCGCGACAAGGAGTTTCAGGCGCGGGGGGTGGTGATCGCGCCGTCGCTGGAGGCCGCTTACGACGTCGCCCGTGGCGACGCGCTGCGGCGTTTGGTCACTGAGATCATGGTGATCGGCGGCGCGGAGATTTTCGCGCAGGGTCGCGATCGCGCCCATCGCCTGGAGGTGACGGAAGTGCACGCCGCTCCGGAAGGCGACACCTGGCTGGCACCGGTGGATGCCGCCGAATGGGACGAAGTCGCGCGTACCCGCCACGCCGCGGGCGAGGGCGATACGTCCGATTTCTCCTACGTCACCTACCGTCGCCGCGGCTGAAAACCGCATGCGCTGGATGGCCGCCACGGCCGGCATTAACCCCGTTCCCTGATGGTTACATTGACAAATTTGCTCCGCACCCTAGCTCTCAAGAGCCTTTGCCCCGCGTTGTAACGACCGGGCGCGTCCCCTATAAGGCCATGCAGCAGTTTCGGAGCGCGCGGCGCCCGCGCGGAGGAGATCGACGATGCCGTGGAAGAATCAAGGCGGTGGGCCGTGGGGCTCCGGCCCGAAGGGGCCGTGGGGGTCCGGGCCGCAAGCGCCCGGCCCGAGGCCGCCCGATCTCGAGGACCTGCTGCGGCGCGGGCAGGACAAGCTGCAGACCATCCTGCCCGGCGGCAATCTGAGCGGCATGGGCATCGCGCTGCTGCTGGTCGCGGCGCTGGCGATCTGGGGCCTGTCGGGCTTCTTCCGCGTGCAGCCGGACGAACTCGGCGTCGTGCTGCGTTTCGGCAAGCATGTGCGCACGGTGCAGCCCGGCCTGAACTATCATCTGCCGTATCCGATCGAGACCGCGCTGCTGCCGAAGGCGCTGCGCGTCTCGACGCTGAGCATCGGCATGCGCATCATCGACGATTCGCGCCGCGGCGGCGGCACCACCATCCGCGATGTGCCCGAGGAAAGCCTGATGCTGACCGGCGACGAGAACATCGTCGACGTCGACTTCACGGTGCTGTGGCGCATCAAGCCCGACGGCGTCGGCGACTTCCTGTTCAACATCCAGAATCCGGAAGGCACGGTGAAAGCGGTGGCGGAGAGCGCGATGCGCGACATCATCGGCCGCTCCAACATCCAGCCGGTGCTGACCGGCGCGCGCACCACCATCGAGGCCGCGGTGCTCGAACTGATGCAGAAGACCCTCGACTCCTACGGCGCCGGCATCCTGATCCAGCAGGTGCAGATGCAGAAGGTCGATCCGCCTTCGCAGGTGATCGATTCGTTCCGCGACGTGCAGGCGGCCCGCGCCGACTTCGAGCGGCTGCAGAACGAGGCGCAGACCTATGCCAATCGCGTGGTGCCCGATGCGCGCGGCCGCGCCGCGCAGATCCTTCAGACCGCCGAAGGCTATCGCGAGCAGGCCATCGCCGACGCGCGAGGCCAGAGCGCGCGCTTCCTCAGCGTCTATGACGAATACAAGAAGGCGCCAGGTGTGACGCGCGAGCGTATCTTCCTCGAAACCATGGAAAAGGTTCTGGGCGGAGCCGACAAGCTCGTGCTCGATCAGGGCGCAACGGCGACGTCACCCGGCGTGGTGCCGTACCTGCCGCTTACTGAGCTCAACCGTCGCACGCCCCCGGCTGCGCCGCAACAGGGCGGGACCACCCGATGAAATCCGGCATCGCAGGTATCGTTACTCTCTTCGTCGTGCTGATCGTCGCCATCGTCGGCTACAGCTCGGTGTTCACCGTGAGCCAGACCGAGCAGGCGCTGGTGGTGCGACTCGGCGATCCGGTGCGCGCCGTGCAGCAGCCCGGCCTGAACTTCAAGGTGCCGTTCATCGACACGGTCATCAGCATCGACAAGCGGATCCTCGATCTCGAGAATCCGGCGCAGGAAGTCATCGCCTCCGATCAGAAGCGCCTCGTGGTCGATGCGTTCGCGCGCTATCGTATCACCGATCCGCTGCGGTTCTATCAGACCCTCGGTTCGATCCAGGCGGCCAACATCCAGCTCACCACGCTGCTCAACGCGGCGCTGCGCCGCGTGCTCGGCGAGGTCACCTTCATCCAGGTGGTGCGCGACGAACGCGACGTGCTGATGGCCCGGATTCGCGAACAGCTCGACCGGGAAGCGGCGAGCTACGGCATCGCGGTGATCGACGTGCGCATCCGCCGCGCCGATCTGCCCGAGCAGAACAGCCAGGCGGTCTATCAGCGCATGCAGACCGAGCGTCAGCGCGAGGCCGCCGAGTTCCGCGCCCGCGGCGGCGAACGGGCGCAGGAGATCCGCTCGCGGGCCGATCGCGAGGCCACCGTCATCGTCGCCGAAGCCAATTCGTCGTCGGACAAGATCCGCGGCGAGGGCGACGCCGAGCGCAACCGCCTGTTCGCGGAAGCCTATGGCAAGGATCCGGATTTCTTCGCGTTCTATCGCTCGATGGCTGCCTACGAAAACAGTCTCAAGCATAACGAAACGCGTTATCTGCTGCGTCCGGACTCGGAGTTCTTCCGCTTCTTCGACAACCCCAACGGCAAGGCGGCGGCGCCCGCGCCGGCGCCCGGTGCGGCGGCGTCCCAGCGTTGATATAAGGGACGCAAGCGGTCGGGCAGGGGGGAGCGTCTGATGAGGTCAGTTGGATTCGGCGATTTCCTCGTCGGGCTCGGAATGGTGCTGGTCCTGGAAGGACTGCTGTTTACGGCGAGCCCTCACTGGATGCGCTCCGCCATGAAAAGTGCGCTGGAATCGCCGGACAATATCCTGCGCGTGGTCGGCCTCGTCTCGGCGATCGCCGGCCTGATCCTGATCTGGCTGGTGCGCCATTAGAGCGTTTCCGAGCGAAGTGGTTACCGGTTCGCGTCAGGAAAACGCGTCAAAACAACGAGCGAGAGCCCCGTTCCGATTTGATCGGAACGGAAATAACCCGAGCCGGCGCGCGATCCATACGGGGCAAAAGCCGGCTTTTCGCCGCAATCGGCGCGATGATCGCCGGCCATCCGGCCGGTTGTCCGTGCTTGCGCGTCCGTCCTGTTCGGGCGCACATTGAGAACAGATGATCCGCTTCCTTTCAGGAGACTTTTCGACCATGTCCGATGCGCTTCAAGCATTGAGCCGCCGCATCCTGCCGCTGGCTGCCGCGGTGGGCCTCGCGATCGCTGCCACGCCCGCCTTCGCCCGCGGCCCCGACGGCATCGCCGACGTCGCCGAAAAGGTGATCGATGCGGTGGTGAACATCTCGACGTCGCAGACCGTGGAGGCCAAGGGCGGCATCGACGGCGACGCCGACAGCGGCGGCAAGAACGGCAGGCGCGGTGCGACGCCGCAACTGCCGCCGGATTCGCCGTTCAACGAGTTCTTCGAGGAGTTCTTCAAGAACCGCCGCGGCGGCCTTGGCAACAACGCGCCGCGCAAGGTGAACTCGCTCGGCTCCGGTTTCATCATCGACACCGACGGCACCGTGGTGACCAACAATCACGTCATCGCCGATGCCGACGAGATCAACGTCATCCTCAACGACGGCACCAAGATCAAGGCCACCCTGGTCGGCCGCGACAAGAAGAGCGATCTCGCCGTTCTCAAGTTCACGCCGCCGGAGAAGAAGCTGACGGCGGTGAAATTCGGCAACTCCGACAGTCTGCGGCTCGGCGAGTGGGTGATCGCCATCGGCAATCCGTTCAGCCTCGGCGGCACGGTGACGGCGGGCATCGTCTCGGCGCGCAACCGCGACATCAATTCGGGGCCGTATGACAACTACATCCAGACCGACGCCGCCATCAATCGCGGCAATTCCGGCGGCCCGCTGTTCAACCTCGACGGCGAAGTGATCGGCGTCAACACCGCGATCATCTCGCCGTCCGGCGGCTCGATCGGCATCGGTTTCGCCGTGCCGTCCAAGACCGTGGTGGCGGTGGTCGATCAGTTGCGCCAGTTCAAGGAAGTGCGCCGCGGCTGGCTTGGTGTCCGCATCCAGCAGGTGACGGACGAGATCGCCGAAAGCCTCAACATCAAGCCCGCGCGCGGTGCGCTGGTGGCCGGCGTCGACGACAAGGGACCGGCCAAGCCGGCCGGGATCGAGCCTGGCGACGTGGTGATCCGCTTCGACGGCAAGGACATCAAGGAGATGAAGGATCTGCCGCGCGCCGTCGCCGACTCCCCGGTCGGCAAGGCGGTGGACGTGGTCATCATCCGCAAGGGCAAGGAGGAGACCCGCAAGGTCACCCTCGGCCGTCTCGATGACGGCGAGAAGGTGGTTGAGGCATCCAACAAGAGCACGGCTCCGGTGGAAGCCGAGAAGCCGGCGGTGCAGAGGGTCCTCGGCCTCGATCTCGCCGGCCTCGGCAAGGATCAGCGCGCGCGCTTCAAGATCAAGGACAGCGTCAAGGGCGTGGTCGTCACCGGCGTCGAGCCGGGGTCGGACGCGGCCGAGAAGCGCCTCGGACCGGGCGACGTCATCGTCGAGGTGGCGCAGGAATCCGTCACCAACGCCGCCGACGTCAAGAAGCGCATCGAGCAGTTGAAGAAGGACGGCAAGAAGTCCGTGCTGCTGCTGGTCTCGAACGGCGACGGCGAGGTGCGGTTCGTCGCGCTGTCGCTGAAGTAGGCGAGTAGCGAGTGGCGAATAGGAAGATTTTTTCTATTCGCTACTCGCTCACGAACTCGCTGCGCTTGTAACCCTGTGCGTAAAGCAGCGCGGTGAGATCGCCGTGATCGATCCGCGCGCCGGCGGCGGCGGCGACCGCCGGCTTGGCGTGATAGGCGACGCCGAGGCCGGCCTGCTCGATCATGGCGAGGTCGTTGGCGCCGTCGCCGACCACCATTGTGTCGAGATTGTCGAGGTCGAACGACTCGCGCAGGTCGACCAGCGTCGCGAGCTTGGCGTCGCGCCCCAGAATGGGCTCCGCGACGGCGCCCGTCAGCTTGCCGTCGTTTGTCAGCAAGGTGTTGGCGCGGTTTTCCTGAAAGCCGATCCATTCGGCCACCTGTCGCGTGAACAGAGTGAAGCCGCCGGACACCAGGCAGGTATAGGCGCCGTTGGCGCGCATGGTGCGGACCAGTTCGACGCCGCCCGGCGTCAGCGTGATGCGGTCTTTCAGAACCTCGTCCACCACCGTGACCGGCAGGTCCTTCAACAGCGCCACGCGCTCGCGCAGCGCCGGTTCGAACGCAATCTCGCCGCGCATGGCGCGCTCGGTGATGGCGGCGACATGGGCCTTGAGGCCGGCGAAATCCGCCAGCTCGTCGATGCACTCCTGGCCAATCATGGTGGAGTCCATGTCGGCCAGCAGCAGTTTCTTGCGCCGGTCGAGCACCGGCTGCACCACCACGTCCACGCGCAAGTCGCTGAGCGCCGCGCGTAGCGTGTCGGAAATTGTGCGAATGTCGTCGCTGCTGCTAAAGCAGATGTCGGCGGCGACGCCCTCGAACAGCCAGTCGGCCTGCTCCGGCGACGGCAGCACGGCGCGGGCAGCCTCGATGGCGGTCTGGTCGAGTTCGGGCTCGGCGGGATTGCAGATCAGCGTGGCGACGAGTGACATGACGGCCTAATGGGTGAGGATGGCGTGAGGGAGGGGCGGTTGACCAAGGCCGTGCTTATCGCAGGGCCGACGGCCAGCGGCAAGTCGGCGCTGGCGCTCGCTGTTGCCGAGGCGACCGGCGGCATCGTCATCAATACCGATTCCATGCAGGTCTATCGCGATCTGCGTGTGCTGACGGCGCGACCGACCGTGGAGGAAGAGGCGCGCGTTCCGCACCGGCTGTATGGAACCTGCGACGCGGCGGTGAACTGTTCGGCCGGCGCCTGGGTCGCGGATGCGGCGATGGCGCTGGCCGAAGCAAGAGCGGCGGGGCAACTGCCGATCTTCATCGGCGGCACGGGGCTCTACTTCAAGGCGCTGACGCGCGGGCTCTCGGCGGTGCCGCCGATTCCTGCTGAGGTGCGTGACGATGTCCGGGCGCGAATGGAGCGCGAGGGTGTCGAGGCGCTTCATGCCCAGTTGATGTTGCGCGATCCTGTGTCCGGCGCGAAGCTGAAACCGCGCGACAGCGCGCGCGTGGCGCGGGCGCTGGAAGTAATCGAGGCCACGGGCCGTGCGCTGCCGGACTGGCACAACGAGGCGCTGCCGCCGTTGCTCGATCCAGAGGGGGTGACGGCCGTCTTCCTCGCGCCCGATCGCAAGGAACTTTATGCCCGCATCAATGCGCGTTTCGAGACGATGGTCGCGCACGGCGCGCTGGATGAGGTCGCGGCCTTGGCGGCGCGCCGGCTCGATCCGCTGTTGCCCGCGATGAAGGCCCACGGCGTGCCGGCGCTGATGCGCTACCTCAAAGGCGAGATCACGCTGGAGCAGGCGGTCGAGATCGGCCAGATCGATACCCGTCACTACGCCAAGCGGCAGTTCACCTGGTTTCGGCATCAATTGCCGGAATTCGCGTGGGTCGCGCCGGAGGACGCGTGGGCCCGGATTCAGTCCCGAACGCAGCCGTCATTGCGAGGAGCGTGAGCTCCGAAGCAATCCCGTCTTCTCCCGGGTCTTAAGGCACTGGATTGCTTCGTGGAGCCTGTCATCGGGCCGGCGAAGCCGGACCCGTTGGCTCGCAATGACGGTGAGGCATGCACTTTCCCCCCTCGCCAAACGCTGTGAGGCGCGTATGTTTGCAGCCCGCGCGGGGTTGACATTCCCAGAAGGGCTCGTATAACCCGCGCAACCTTTGGAAAAAGTGCGACGATCATGCGCAATAAAGTTACTAATCTTCTTATTGTCGTCGTAACCCGGCACACCGCTGGGGGTGGCTGACGGCTACCCACGACAAGGCGGTGTGCGGAGGGTCCTTTCGGGCCCTTTTTTATTGTCCGAACCAGATACCAGAAGCCGCGCCCACGGCAGGGCGCTCCGGAGCGAACCATGAGCGAGACAGAGAAACACGATCCCAATCAGATGACCGGCGCGGCGATGATCGTGCGCGCGCTCAAGGATCACGGGGTCGAGCACCTCTTCGGTTATCCGGGTGGCGCGGTGCTTCCGATCTATGACGAGATTTTCCAGCAGAGCGACATCGAGCACATTCTGGTGCGGCACGAGCAGGGCGCGGGCCATGCGGCGGAAGGCTATGCGCGCTCCACCGGCAAGCCGGGCGTCGTGCTGGTGACCTCGGGGCCGGGCGCCACCAACATGGTGACGCCGCTGACCGACGCGCTGATGGATTCCATTCCGCTGGTGTGCATCACCGGTCAGGTGCCGACCCACCTGATTGGCAACGATGCGTTCCAGGAATGCGACACCGTCGGCATCACCCGGCCATGCACCAAGCACAACTGGCTGGTGCGCGACGTCAACGATCTCGCCAAGGTGCTGCACGAGGCGTTCTATGTCGCGACCACAGGCCGTCCCGGCCCGGTCGTCGTCGACGTGCCGAAAGACGTGCAGTTCGCCACCGGCACCTATCATCCGCCGCGCAAGTCGGACGTGCATATCTCCTACGCCCCGCGGGTGAAGGGCGACGCCGCCCAGATCCGCAAGGCGGTGGCGCTGATGGCGTCGGCCAAGCGCCCCGTCATCTATAGCGGCGGCGGCGTCATCAATTCGGGGCCGGAAGCTTCGAAGCTGCTGCGCGAGCTGGTGGAAGCGACCGGCTTTCCCATCACCTCGACGCTGATGGGGCTCGGCGCCTATCCGGCCTCGGGCAAGAACTGGCTCGGCATGCTCGGCATGCACGGCACCTACGAGGCCAACATGGCGATGCATGATTGCGACGTCATGCTGTGCATCGGCGCGCGCTTTGACGACCGCATCACCGGGCGCACCGACGCGTTCTCGCCGAACTCGAAGAAGATCCATATCGATATCGATCCCTCGTCGATCAACAAGAACATCCGCGTCGACGTGCCGATCATCGGCGACGTCGCCCATGTGCTCACGGACCTGCTGGCGGCGTTCAAGGCGGAACCGAAAAAACCCAAGATCGATCCGTGGTGGTTCGAGATCGGGCGCTGGCGCGCGCGCAATTCGCTGGCCTACCGGAAGAACGACGACGTCATCATGCCGCAATATGCGATCCAGCGGCTGTTCGACCTGACCCGGGGCAAGGACACCTACATCACCACCGAGGTCGGCCAGCACCAGATGTGGGCGGCGCAGTTCTTCGGTTTCGAGCAGCCGCATCACTGGATGACGTCCGGCGGGCTCGGCACCATGGGCTATGGCCTGCCGGCGGCGCTCGGCGTGCAGGTGGCGCATCGCGACAGCCTCGTCATCGACATCGCCGGCGACGCCTCGGTGCAGATGACGATCCAGGAAATGTCAACGGCAGTGCAGTACGAGCTGCCGATCAAGATCTTCATCCTCAACAACCATTACATGGGCATGGTGCGCCAGTGGCAACAACTGCTGCACGGCAACCGGCTGTCGCATTCCTATTCCGAGGCGCTGCCGGATTTCGTCAAGCTCGCGGACGCCTATGGATGCGTCGGCATGCGGGCGAGCAAGCCGGGCGATCTCGACGCCGCGATCGAGGAGATGATCCGGGTGAAGAAGCCGGTGCTGTTCGACTGTTGCGTCGCCGCGCTGGAGAACTGCTTCCCGATGATCCCGTCGGGCAAGGCGCATAACGAGATGCTTCTGCCCGCGGAAGCCAATGATGAGACGACCGCGGCGGCGTTCGCTGGCGGCAAGGCATTAGTGTGATGTCTATAGTCTATGAGTTGCGTGGTTTTTTGAAGGACGGGAGTTCGTCGCAACCACTGCATATTCAAATTTTCAGTCCTGTGACGAAAGGTGAAGATAGCTTTTGTGTTGTGCGTACATATCCGATCTTGAACAAGGATCGTGAAATTTACGGAGTAGATGAAAAACAGGCGCTTAACCTCGCAAAGGATTTTGTTCTTGCGTTGTTGGAGGGTCACAACGCCGTTGATGATCGCGGCATGGCGTTAAGCTTAAATGCATTGAAACATCATGGTCTGTGACAAATTGAAAGATACTGCAATGGAACAACCCGCTTCCGCCTACTTCATGGAAGAGCGTCACGATCCGAACGAGACGCATACGCTCGCAGTGCTGGTGCAGAACGAGCCCGGCGTGCTGGCGCGCGTGATCGGCCTGTTCTCCGGCCGCGGTTACAACATCGACAGTCTCACGGTGTCGGAAACCGAACACGCCAAGCACATGTCGCGCATCACTATCGTCACCACCGGCACGCCGATGGTGATCCAGCAGATCAAGCACCAGCTCGATCGCATGATCCCGGTGTATCGCGTGGTGGACATGTCGCTCACCGGCCGCGCCATCGAGCGCGAGCTGGCGATGGTCAAGGTCAGGAGCACCGGCGACCAGCGCATCGAGGCGATGCGGCTCGCCGAAGCGTTCCGGGCGCGCGTGATCGACGCCACCAATGAGAGCTTCGTGTTCGAGATCACCGGCGGCACCTCGAAGATCGATCAGTTCGTCAATCTCATGGTGCCGCTCGGGCTCGTCGAAGTGTCGCGCACCGGGGTGGCCGCCATCTCGCGCGGGCCGGAAGGGATGTGACCGCATCTCGCCCAGTGCCATGAAGCCGATCGATGTCGCGCTGGCTCTCGCCGTCGCCGTGATCTGGGGACTGGGCTTTGTGCTGACCCGGTTCGCGATCGACGAGATGTCGGCGACGCTGATGACGACGCTGCGCTTCGCCATCACGGCGTTGCCATGCCTGCTGTTGCCGCCGCCCCGGTTGTCGTGGACCCTGATCGCGGCCACGAGCTGGCTGCTGGTGGCTCAGTTTCTGGCGCAGACCTACGGCATGGCCTACGGCGTGCCGCCCGGACTGACCGCCGTGATCGTGCAGAGTCAGGCGCTGTTCACGGTCGCTTTTGCCGCTCTGTTTCTCAAGGAATTTCCGACGCGACGGCAACTCCTTGGGATCGCGATCGCGATGTGCGGGCTGCTCCTGATCTGCTTTACGGTCGGATACGATTTCACCGTCCATGCGTTTGCGCTGTCGATGACGGCGCCGATCAGCTTCGCACTGTCGAACCTGCTTTTCCGTCGGGCGCAGAATGTGCCGATGTTGAATCTGTTCGCATGGATCAGTCTCTTTGCGCTGGTGCCGCTCGTATCCTTTTTGCTCTGGGTCGATGGCGTGGCCGTGACGTGGCACTCTCTCACCCACCTTTCGGCGGGCGTGGTGGCCTGCGTGCTGGCGCTGGCGCTTCTCGGCACCACGCTCGGCTACTGGATATGGGGGCGTCTGTTGCAGAATTATTCTGCGGCGCAGGTGGTGCCTTTCGCACTGCTGATCCCGTTCTTCGGCGCGGGCGCTTCCAGCATCGTGTTCAACGAGCAGTTCGGGACGTTGCGGCTTGCCGGAATGATCGTGGTCGTCCTCGGTATCGCTGTGATGCTGCTATCGCGCAAGCCTCCGACTCTGGTGGAGGTGGCTTGACGCCATGATCTCCCAGCAACTCACCGCCGCCTTCATCGTCTTCGCCGCAGCGATGCTGTTCACCCCGGGGCCGAACAACATCATGCTGATGGCGTCGGGGCTGAATTACGGATTCCGGCGGACGTTGCCGCATATCGCCGGCGTCACCATCGGCTTCTCGTTTCTGGTGGCGGTGATCGGTCTTGGCCTCGGTGCCGTGTTCGCGGCTTTCCCGGTGCTGCACACCATCCTGAAATATATCGGCACAGCCTATCTGGTTTACCTCGCGGCGATGATCGCCCGGTCCGGCCCGGCGGAGACCGGCCGCACGGAGGCGGGGCGGCCGATGACGTTCCTTGGCGCCGCCCTGTTCCAGTGGGTCAACGTCAAGGGCTGGGTGATCGCCATCGGCGCGATCACCGCCTACGCCGCCATCGCCGCCTATCCGCTGAACATCGCGGCGCTGTCGGTGCTGCTGTTCGTGATCGGGCTGGGGTCGTCGCTGACCTGGGTGGCGCTCGGCACCTCGCTGCAGGGGCTGGTGAAGTCGCCGCGGGCAGTCCGGATCTTCAACATCGTCATGGCCGTGCTGCTGCTGGCCTCGCTCTACCCCGTGCTGAGGGAGCCGTGACTTCGCTGCATTGCAGAAATGGGGTCCATGGGCTTGTCTCGCGCCCCGAGCCGCCTTACACCACGGCGGCAATTCATCCGGGTCCGGCTCGGCCCGTCTCCCCGCAAATCCCCGGTTTGGCCGACTGTGGCCGCCACTCAAGAGGAATGAACCATGCGCGTCTATTACGATCGTGATGCCGACCTGAATCTGATCAAGGGCAAGAAGGTCGTCGTTGTTGGGTACGGCAGCCAGGGCCACGCCCACGCGCTGAACCTGAAGGACTCCGGCGTCAAGGATGTCGCGATCGCGCTGCGCAAGGGCTCGGCCTCGGCCAAGAAGGCGGAAGCCGCCGGCTTCAAGGTGATGGAAGTCGCCGAGGCCGCCAAGTGGGGCGACGTCGTGATGATGCTGACCCCGGACGAGCTGCAGGGCGACATCTATCGCGATCACCTGCATGACAACATGAAGCAGGGCGCGGCGCTGCTGTTCGCCCACGGCCTCAACGTGCATTTCAACCTGATCGAGCCGCGCGCCGACCTCGACGTGCTGATGGTCGCGCCGAAGGGCCCGGGCCACACCGTGCGCTCCGAATACCAGCGCGGCGGCGGCGTGCCGACCCTGATCGCGATCCACAAGGATTCGTCGGGCAACGCCCATGACCTCGGCCTGTCCTACGCCTCCGCCATCGGCGGCGGCCGCGCCGGCGTCATTGAGACCACCTTCAAAGAGGAATGCGAGACCGACTTGTTCGGCGAACAGGCCGTGCTCTGCGGCGGCACCGTCGAACTGATCCGCGCCGGCTACGAGACGCTGGTGGAAGCGGGCTATGCGCCGGAGATGGCCTATTTCGAGTGCCTGCACGAACTGAAGCTGATCGTGGACTTGATCTACGAAGGCGGCATCGCCAACATGAACTACTCGATCTCCAACACCGCCGAATACGGTGAATACGTCACCGGCCCGCGCATCATCACCCCCGAGACCAAGGCCGAGATGAAGCGGGTGCTCACCGACATCCAGTCCGGCAAGTTCACCCGCGACTGGATGCTGGAGAACAAGGTCAACCAGGCGTCGTTCAAGGCGACCCGCGCCCGCGCCAACGCCCACCAGATCGAGGCGGTCGGCGAGAAGCTGCGCGCCATGATGCCCTGGATCAAGGAAAAGGCGCTGGTGGACAAGACCAAGAACTGACAGTTCATTTTTTGACGGAAACAGGGTGGTCCGTCATGGCCGGGCCATAGCCGTTCGAAGAACGGCGTCGCTTTCGCTCGCCTATGGTCCCGGCCATCCACGTCTGGCCTCGTTGAACGATCAAGACGTGGATGCCCGGCATAAAGCCGGGCATGACGAAGGTTATTTCTGTCTCAATCAAAGGTGCAGCCTTTCATCGCGTGTTGCAGCGGCCGCCCTCGGGCGGTCGTTTTGCATTGAGCCGTGAGGGCACTCGCTCCTTCACCATGTCGGGAATGCCGCAGGGCACGTTGCTTGCGGCGCCATGACGGTTCCATTACGCTTTTGTGACACGCCGGGCTGCCGGTCCGCGGCGTGCTGTCCGGCCGCAAACGGCCGGGCAGGGGAGCGGCCGGCGTGTGGGTTGCGTCGAACGTCATGGTGCCGCTGTCGCCATCCGAGTTGCCTGAAGGAGCCGGCGGCGCTGCCCCCGCGGCGCGCGGCCGTTGGCTGTGGGCCGCGGGCGTCGCGGCGATCGCCGCCCTCCATCTCGCCGCGGTCTATTGTCTGGCGTCGGTCGAATACGGGCCGTTCGCCAACACCCTGGCGCTGTTGACCTGGGGGCTGTTGAATTTCGCGCTCCTGATCGTCTTCCGCCGGCCCGGCGTCAGCGCGGCGCTGGCGCTGGCGCTGGTCGTGGCCCTGATCACCCTGTCGCAGTTCAAATTCGGCATCACCCAGCTCACCCTGACGTTTCTCGATTTCCTGATCATCGACCGCGACACCCTGTCGTTCCTGCAGTCGGTGTTTCCGCAACTGCGCGGGCAACTCGTCGTGCTCGCGCTCGTCGCCGTGCCGGTGCTGTGGGCGATCTGGTACGCCGATCCGTTCCGCGTCCGCCGCCGGGCGGCGGTCGCCGGCGCACTCGTCAGCGCCATCGGCATTACCGGGCTGTCGGTGGTGTATCCCGAGCAGCCGTGGGAGCCGTTCCAGGGCGTCAATCACATCTCCAATCTGGCGCGTTCGGGAGTGGTTGCGGTGTCGCATCTGACCGCGACCGGGTGGATCGAGGCCGATCCCAAATCCCTCGTCGGCAGCGCGCAGGCCGCGCCGCTAGGCGAATGCCAGCCGGGCACGCGGCGGCCGAACATCGTCATGGTGCTCGATGAATCGAGCTTCGACATCAGCGCCGCACCCGGCATCAAGGTGCCGGAGCATTACCGCGACTATTTCCGCTCCGCCGACGGCCGGCAGCGCGGGTTCGTGGCGGAATCGAGCGGCGGCCCGACCTGGTACACCGAGTTCAACGTGCTGACCGGCCTGTCGGCACGCTCCTTCGGCCAGCTCAAGTTCTATGTCACGCGGATCGCGGCCGGGAAGGTGACGCGCGGCCTGCCGCAGGCGCTGCAGCGCTGCGGCTACCGCACCTTCTCGCTCTACCCGACTTATGGCGATTTTCTCTCGGCGCGCCATTTCCAGACCGGCGCCGGCATCGAGCGCTTCATCGATATGGCCGAGATGGGCGTCAATGAGGACATGCAGCCGGATCGGTTCTATTTCGATCAGGCGCTGAAGCTGATCGCGCGCGAGCGGCAGGCCGATGCGCCGCTGTTCGTGCTGGTGTATCTCACCGCCAACCACTTTCCCTGGACCTCCACCTACCGGACGGACCTGACCCCGGCCGGGTGGCGCGCGCCGGGCAACGCGCCGGAGATCGACGAATACATCCGCCGCCAGAGCATGACGGCGGCGGATTATGCGGATTTCGTCGCGCGGCTGAAGGCCGAGCATCCCGGCGAGCCGTTCCTGCTGGTGCGCTTCGGCGATCACCAGCCGGCGATCGCGCAGAAGCTGATCGCGCCGGACCTGCCGCAGCCGCGCCTCGCCGACCGCCTGATGCGGCACGACCCACGCTACTACAAGACCTACTACGCCTTCGACGCGCTCAACTACCGGCCGAACCTGACGTCGGCGCTGGAGACGCTGGACGGTGCCTATCTGCCGCTGGTGGTGCAGGAGGCGGCGGGCGTGCCGCTCGATCCGTCGTTCGTCGAGCAGAAGAAGATCATGCTCCGCTGCAACGGGGTGTTCTACGGCTGCAAGGGCGGCGCAGAGGCGCGGCGGTTCAATCGACTGCTCATCGACGCCGGTTTCATCAAGGGTCTGTAACGCTGCGGCGCTCTCTGGCGGAGCAGGCCATCGCCGTATAGCGTGATTGCGATCAACCGGAGCAGGGCATCGCATGGCCAAAACCGACGACAAGGCCGACAAAAACGGCAAGACCGGCAGCGCTGCGCCGCTCAGCGCCAAGCAGTTGAAAGCCTATGTCGATCCGTTCCGGTTCGACGGCTCCGGCGAGTTCCATCTCAAATCGCACAAGCCCGGCGAGAAGGGCGATCTCGACAAGGACAGCGCGCTCGCGATCATCGACGCCAATCGCCAGCGGCTGCGGGAATTGCAGGAAAAGCTCTATGCGCACGATCGCTGGTCGGTGCTGCTGATCTTCCAGGGCATGGATGCGGCGGGCAAGGACAGCGCCGTCGAGCACGTCATGTCCGGCATCAATCCGCAGGGTTGCCAGGTGTTCTCGTTCAAGCAACCGACATCGAAGGAGCTCGATCACGATTTCATGTGGCGCTCGCTGATCTGTCTGCCGGAGCGGGGGCGGATCGGCATCTTCAACCGGTCGTACTACGAAGAACTGCTGATCGTGCGCGTGCATCCGGAGGTGCTGGCGCAGGAGAAGATTCCGCCGGAGCTTGTCACCAAGAACATCTGGCAGGAGCGCTTCGAGGATATCTCGGCGTTCGAGCGCTATATGGCGCGCAACGGAACCCTGATCCTGAAATTCTTCCTCAACGTGTCGAAGGACGAACAGCGCAAGCGCTTTCTCGCCCGCCTCGATGATCCGGCCAAGAACTGGAAATTCTCCATGGGCGATATCGCCGAGCGCAAGGTGTGGGACAAGTATCAGGCCGCCTATCAGGACCTGATCCGCCACACCTCGGCGGAACATGCGCCATGGCATGTGGTGCCGGCGGATCAGAAATGGTTCGCGCGGGTGGTCATCAGTTCCGCCATCGTCGGCGCCATGGACAAACTGGACCTGCGTTTTCCCGAGGTCGACAAGAGCGAGGCGGGCAATCTGAAAAAAGCGCGCGCGGCCCTTGAGGCCGAGGCCAGGGGATCACGCCAGAAGGAATAAGGTGCCGGGTGATGTTCAACTGTCCCTGCGATGTGATAAGAGCCGCTGTCTCCAGCTTCCGCAGCCTTGCGCCTGACGATTTCCGGTTTCCCTGATCCGCCCTGATGCTTTTTAACTCCACCGAATTCATCTTCGTTTTTCTGCCGCTCGCCGTTGGGCTTCATTTCCTCGCCGCGCGCTGGAGTCCGACCGCTGCCCTCGCCACCACGGCGATCACCTCGCTGCTGTTCTATGCGTGGTGGAAGCCGCCTTTCATTGTGCTGCCGATCCTTTCGATCGTGCTGAACTATCTGCTGGCGCGGAGAATCCAGGAAGCGGCCCCAGCCATGGCGCGGCCGCTTCTTGTTGCGGGCATCACCGCCAATCTCCTGGTGCTGTGCTACTTCAAGTATGCGGATTTTCTATTGTCGATCTTTGAGGGGCGCAGCCCCGGCGTGCCGGACGTGCCACTGGCACTATCGTTCACCACCTTTGTCCAGATTGCGTTTCTGGTCGAGGCGTCGCGCCATCCGGCTCCGATCCGTTTCCCGGGCTATGCGATGTTCGTATCGTTCTTTCCGCATCTCATTGCCGGGCCGATCGTGCGCTGGAATGAGCTCGGGCCGCAGCTGGGTGAGGCGGTCCGCTATCGGGTCAACTGGACCAACATCGCGCTCGGGCTGACGATTTTCTGTCTCGGCCTCGCAAAGAAGGTATTGATCGCCGACAACCTCTCGCCCTTTGTCGGCCTGGTCTTCGATGCCGCCGCCGCAGGCGTGCCGGTGACCGGCGTCGCCGCCTGGGGCGCGTCGATCGCCTATTCGCTGCAGCTCTATTTTGACTTCTCGGGCTATTCCGATATGGCGATCGGGCTTGGCCTGCTGTTCAACCTGCGCCTGCCGTTGAATTTCGCCGCACCGTTTCGCGCCACCAGCATTGTCGATCTGTGGCGGCGCTGGCACATCACCCTGTCCCGCTTCCTGCGCGATTTTGTTTATGTGCCGCTCGGCGGCAACGCCGGGGGACCGGCGCGCCGTTCGCTCAACCTGCTGATCACGATGGTGCTCGGCGGCCTATGGCATGGCGCGAACTGGACCTTCATCGTGTGGGGCGCCCTGCAGGGCGTATTGCTGACGATCAATCACGCATGGCGGTCGTGGCGGGGGCCGGGCAGGGTGTCGCTCGGCGGCAGGATGGTTGGCTGGGTGCTCACTTTCGGCGCTTTTGCGGTAGGCATGACGTTCTTTCGCGCGCCGAACATCGAGACCGCCTGGCACATGGTGACGGCGATGGCCGGTTTCGGTCATGCGTCGGTCGCGGAACTGCGCATTGCCAATCACGACGGGTGGCTGATCGCCAAGGGCTATGTGTCGGACGTATTTGTCCGCACCTGGCTCGGAGCGCACTGGACGGTCCTGGCCTCGCTTGTGACCGCGGCGGCCCTCGCAATCGCCCTGTTCGTGCCCGACACGATGGAGATGGTGGACTACCGTGAAGACGAGCCTCATTCCAACTGGCGGCGTTCGGCATGGATTTTTGCCTGGCAACCGAGCGTTCCCCGCCTGGCGCTGATCGTCGCGCTGTTTGCCCTGGTGTTCGCCAACATCAATACGTTCAGCGAATTTCTCTATTTCCAGTTCTGATGCGGGGAGTGATGACACCACGCCAATTCGCTATCGGGTTGATTATCGCGGGTGGTGCGCTATTCGCGGCAACGGTTGTCGCCAATGTGGTGATCGATCCCCACGCCGTGTTCGGGACGAAAATCTTTCCGCCGGCGAATGCCAATCAGCGTTTTGTCGTCTTTGAAGAGTTGCGGCGGGACAGGGCTTCGGTGGACGCCCTGCTGTTCGGCTCGTCTCACGGCTATGCCCTCGATGAAAAATATCTCGCCGAACGCATGGGCGTGCAAGGGCTGAACAGCCAGATCGTTCCGGGCGGCGCGATCACCGATCACCTGCCGATCCTGTCATATGTCCTGCGCCATCAGGAGACGTCCGGGCGCAAGATCAGGAAGGTCCTGCTGCTGGTGGATCTCGATGCGATCGGCGGATATCCCTGCACAGGCATTGCGATCAACTGCCTGCTTCCGCCTGCGGTCACCGGGGCATCCCGGGTGAATTTCTGGTGGCGTTATCTGACCGCCGTAAAGGTGGCGAACTGGCGTTCGGCGACGCGGCGGTTCATCGCCGGGCAGGACAATCCACCCAATCCCTACGTGCCTCCGCCGGGGCTGGATGTGGTCGCGGACGCGGCCGAGGTCGTGGCGACCGCGAGCGGCCATGCGGCGGCGGAATCGAAGCTGCGGCAGTTTTCTCCATCGCCTCTGGAGCCCTCCGACGCCGCTGCGCGCGTGCGCAGTCACTGGGTGACGCGTCGCCCTAACCTCGACGCCCATTTCGCGCTGCTTGAGAAATTCGTGCGGCTTTGCGCCGAACATGGTGTCCAGCTCACTGTGGCCACGAATCCCATCGAGCGCTCGAAGCTGGATAGCTTCACCCATGGCGACCTCGAGGCGGTGAGGGAGCGACTCAACCGGATTACCGACCTGTGGGATTTCGCCACGCCAGGGTTGGTGAGCGACCGGCCTGATCTCTGGATCGATACCGGCCATTTCAAGCCCGCCATCGGCACCATGATGATTACCCGGATGTTCGGGGGAAGCGTACCGGTTTTCCCCGGCTTCGGGCGGTTCTTGCCCAGGCTGACCGATCCGCCGCAAAGTGCCGACGCGAAATGAGGCAGCCTTACTGACCAATCTTTGGCGTTGCGGTATCCGCGCTTTCTCGTCTAGAAGGGCTTTACGAGACGCTTCGGCAACCATCCGTCAACGGATCGGGCCGATCATGCGTTGTTCGGGGAATGGAACGATGATTCGCGGCGGCATTCAGGGACAGCAGGAGACGGCGGCGCACGCTGCCGGTTTCATTGCGATTCCGGCCGCGCCGGCGGCGTCCCTGCGCTCATTCCTTCCCGGCGGGCTCCTGCTTCTTAGCTGCCCCTGAGGGCCGTCTGGGCATGTGTGCCTGGGCACTCAGGGGTTTGAGACGACAGCAGCGAAACCCGAGCGCCCCGCAGCGGCGCATTTGACCGAAGGATGACCCCGATGACCACCCAAGCCCAGTCCGACAAGGACCGCGTCGTTATTTTCGACACCACTTTGCGCGACGGCGAGCAATGCCCCGGCGCCACCATGACCTTCGAGGAGAAGCTCGAAGTCGCCGAGATGCTGGACGACATGGGCGTCGACGTCATCGAGGCCGGTTTCCCGATCACGTCGGAAGGCGACTTCCAGGCCGTGAGCGAAATCGCCCGCCGGTCCAAGAACGCGGTCATCGCGGGACTGTCGCGTGTCCATCCCAAGGATATCGACCGGTGCGCGGAGGCTGTGAAGTTCGCCAAACGCGGCCGTGTCCACACCGTCATCGCGACCTCGCCGCTGCACATGAAGGTCAAGCTGAACATGACGCCGGAACAGGTGATCGAAACCTCGATCGCCAACGTCTCCCGCGCCCGCAACCAGATTGACGACGTCGAGTGGTCGGCGGAAGACGGCACCCGCAGCGAGATGGATTTCCTGTGCCGCATCGTCGAGGCGGTCATCAAGGCCGGCGCGACCACGGTGAACATCCCGGACACGGTCGGCTATACCGTGCCCGAGGAATATACCCACTTCATGCGCACCCTGATCGAGCGCGTGCCGAACTCGGACAAGGCGGTGTTCTCGGTGCATTGTCATAATGATCTCGGCATGGCGGTCGCGAATTCGCTGGCCGGCCTGACGGGCGGCGCACGCCAGATCGAGTGCACCATCAACGGCATCGGCGAGCGGGCAGGCAATGCCGCGCTGGAAGAGGTCGTGATGGCCATCAATGTCCGCAAGGACAAGTTTCCGTACTGGAACAGGATCGACACCACGATGCTGACCCGTGCGTCGAAGCTGGTCTCGGCGGCGACCTCGTTTCCGGTGCAGTACAACAAGGCCATCGTCGGCCGGAATGCCTTCGCGCACGAGAGCGGCATCCATCAGGACGGCGTGCTGAAGAATGCGCAGACCTACGAAATCATGACCCCGGCCTCGGTGGGCCTGAAGCAGTCGTCCCTGGTGCTGGGCAAGCATTCGGGACGACACGCCTTCATCCACAAGCTGGAGGAAATGGGCTACAGGCTCTCCGCCAATCAGCTCGAGGACGCTTTCGTTCGCATGAAGGCGCTCGCCGACCGCAAGAAGGATATCTATGACGAAGATATCGAGGCGCTGGTCGATGAGGAGATGGCCGTTGCTCACGATCGGATCAAGCTGACGTCGCTGACGGTGATCGCCGGGACGCACGGCCCGCAGCGCGCCACCATGAAACTCGATATCGACGGCCAGACCAGAATA
The DNA here is from genome assembly GCA_020544565.1 of Bradyrhizobiaceae bacterium. Taxonomy (GTDB): domain Bacteria; phylum Pseudomonadota; class Alphaproteobacteria; order Rhizobiales; family Xanthobacteraceae; genus Afipia. The sequence continues at coordinate 2,031,666 of CP078014.1, read as the reverse complement.
GAGGAGGCCGAGGGCAACGGCCCGGTGGATGCGGTCTTCAATTGCATCAAGGCGCTGGTGCCGCACGAGGCCAAGCTGGAGCTTTATCAGGTCCATGCCGTGACCGAGGGTACCGACGCGCAGGCTGAGGTGTCGGTGCGACTCGCCCATGAAGGCCGGTCCATGACATCGAAGGCGGCCGATCCCGATACGCTGGTGGCTTCGGCGAAGGCCTATCTCGGTGCGTTGAACAAGATCGTCATGAAGAAACAGCGCGATATGCCGGCTGCTGTCGCCGCCGGACATTGACGGGACCTTCTGTCTGAAATCCATATGAACGCGGCGTCCCGATCGGGGCGCCGCGTTTTGCGTTGCGGTATTCCAAATAATACCCCCTTCTAACGGGCAATGGTCTTGACCGTTTCGTCCTGCGATGATCCGGTTCGTCTGAAATCAGGGAGCCCCGGTCTTGCCGGGGACTCCCAAGATTGTCTCGGGAGGAAAAATGAAAAAACTCATCGCCATCGCGGCGTCGGTCGCGACGCTCGCCCTCATCGGACCGGCCGCGGCCCAGTCCCCGATCATCATCAAGTTCAGCCACGTGGTGGCGCCGAACACGCCCAAGGGGCAGGGCGCGGAGAAGTTCAAGGAGCTTGCCGAGAAATACACCAACGGCAAGGTGAAGGTTGAGGTCTATCCCAACTCGCAGCTCTACAAGGACAAGGAAGAGGTCGAGGCGCTGCAGCTCGGCGCGGTGCAGATGCTGGCGCCGTCGCTGGCCAAATTCGGCCCGCTCGGCGTCAAGGAATTCGAGGTGTTCGACCTGCCGTACATCCTGCCGGACAAGGCGGCGCTGGCGCGCATCACCAAGGGACCGATCGGCAAGGGCCTGCTGGCCAAGCTGGAGCCCAAGGGCATCACCGGCCTCGCTTACTGGGACAACGGCTTCAAGATCATGACCGCCAACCGGCCGCTGATCCATGTGCAGGATTTCCAGGGCCTGAAGATGCGCATCCAGTCGTCGAAGGTGCTGGACGCCCAGTTCCGCGCGCTGGGCGCGATCCCGCAGGTGCTGGCGTTCTCCGAAGTCTATCAGGCGATGCAGACCGGCGTCGTCGACGGCAACGAGAACACGCCGTCGAACGTCTACACCCAGAAAATGCACGAAGTGCAGAAGTACATGACGATCTCGAACCACGGCTATATCGGCTATGCGGTGATCGTGAACAAGAAGTTCTGGGACGGCCTGCCGCCCGACGTGCGCACGCAGGTTGACAAGGCCATGGCGGAAGCCACCGAGTTCGCCAACGGCATCTCGCAGAAGGAAAACGACGACGCCATCGTGGCCATGAAGAAGGCCGGCACCACCACCTTCCACGAGCAGACGGCGGCGGAGAAGGCCGAGTGGATGAAGGCGCTCGAACCGGTCACACAGGAAATGGCGTCGCGCGTCGGCAAGGACCTGATCGCGGCGTTCAAGAAGGAAGCCGGCGCCAAATCGAACTGAGGCGTCCAATCAAGAAGACCAGCCGATCGGCGGTCATCTGTAAGAGAGGGATGTGGCCCGGCCTGTCAGGGCCACATCCCGCTCGCAGGGACGAGCCGGGTGCTGGCAGGGAATCGAACGCGCGGCCGCGCGGATGATTCGGGGGAAGACTGGGTGGGGACAGCGGGGGCCAGCCTTGAAATTATTGTTGCGGATCCTCGATCGTCTTGAGGAAACCCTGATCGCAACGCTGATCGCAGCGGCAACGCTGGTGATCTTCGTCGCCGTCGCGCACCGTTACACGACGGATTTCGTCGTCGCCCACCGCACCTGGCCGGGCGCGATGGCGATCTATCGGTTTCTCAGCGGCATTCATCTGTCGTGGGCGCAGGAGCTGTGCATCTACATGTTCGTGTGGATGGCCAAGTTCGGCGCGGCCTATGGCGTTCGCACCGGCATCCACGTCGGCGTCGATGTTCTCGTCCTGGCGCTGAAGCCGGAGCGGCGCAAGATGGTGCTGCTGTTCGGCCTGCTGTGCGGGGCGCTGTTCACCGGCATCATCGGCACCATGGGCGCGAAGTTCGTGATCGGCCTGTCATTTACTGACCAGACCACCCCCGATCTCGAATGGCCGAGCTGGATCGTCTATTTGTGCATTCCGCTCGGCTCCTATTTGATGTGCTTCCGTTTTCTCCAGGTCGCTTGGCAATACTGGAAGACGGGTGAGCTGCCGCACCACGATCATACGCAAGTCGAGGGCATCGAGGTGGATGACTCCGTCGGCCCGACGCCCGAGGGTGCGCGATGACCACCTTATTCATCTTCGTCCTTCTCATCGCGCTCATGCTCACCGGCATGCCGATCTCGATCGCGCTCGGCCTGACGGTGCTGACCTTCCTGTTTCTGCTCACCAACGTGCCGATCGAGGCGGTGGCGCTGAAGCTGTTCACCGGCATCGAGAATTTCGAGATCATGGCGATCCCGTTCTTCATCCTTGCCGGAAACTTCCTGACCCATGGCGGCGTCGCGCGGCGCATGATCAATTTCGCCACCTCCATGGTGGGGCACTGGCATGGCGGTCTCGGCCTCGCCGGCGTCATGGCGTGCGCGCTGTTCGCGGCCATTTCCGGATCGTCGCCGGCCACCGTCATCGCCATCGGCTCGATCATGCTGCCGGCGATGGTGAAACAGGGATTTCCCAAGCAGTTCGGCGCCGGCGTCATCACCACGTCGGGCGCGCTCGGCATCCTGATCCCGCCGTCCATCGTGATGGTGATCTATGCGGTGGCGACCGGCGGCAGCGTGGCGTTCGGCCCGGGCGGCGAACGGGTGACGTCGGCGTCGGTCGGCCAGCTGTTCATGGCGGGCGTGGTGCCCGGCCTGATGCTGGCGACATTGCTCGGCCTCACCACCGTCTACCGCGCCTGGAAGTTCGACTACCCGCGCCTCCCGCGCGCGAGCTGGGGGGAGCGTTTCAAGGCGTTCCGCGAGTGCATCTGGGGACTGTCGCTGATCGTGCTGGTGCTTGGCGGCATTTACGCCGGCCTGTTCACCCCGACTGAGGCCGCGGCCGTCAGCGCCGTGTATGCGTTCTTCATCGCGGTCTTCGTCTACAAGGACCTGAAGCTGACGGACATTCCGCGCGTGCTGCTCGGCTCGGCGAACATGAGCGCGATGATCCTCTACATCATCACCAATGCGGTGCTGTTCTCGTTCCTGATGACCAGCGAGCAGATTCCGCAGCAGTTGACCGCGTGGATGCTGGATAAGGGCGTCAACTGGGTGACGTTCCTGATCTTCGTCAACGTCCTGCTGCTCATTGCCGGCAACGTGATGGAGGCAAGTTCCATCGTGCTGATCACCGCGCCGATTCTGTTCCCGATCGCGGTCAAGCTCGGCATCCACCCGGTGCATCTCGGCATCCTGATGGTGGTGAACATGGAGGTCGGCATGTGCCACCCGCCGGTCGGCCTCAATCTGTATGTGGCCTCGGGCATCGCCAAGATGGGCATCACGGAGTTGACGGTCGCGGTGTGGCCGTGGCTGCTGACGATGCTGATGTTCCTCGGCGTCGTCACCTTCATCCCGGAGATTTCATTGTGGCTGCCGCGTGCGCTCGGCATGCTGTATTAACGGGCGTTCACCAACGTATCCAAAGCTTAAGTTGTAAAAGAGTGCCCGGGTGTCATCCTCCGGGCACTTCTACTTTGGAGATACGACATGAAAAAAGCAGTCCTCGCCGCCGTCGCGGCGGTCACGATCCTCGGCTCCCAGGCGGTTTACGCACAGAATCGCTCGCCTCAGCCTCCCCGGGTGAGCACCGAAGACCGGGCAGCGTTCCTGGATGCGCGGATGGCTTCGATCAAGGCCGGGCTGCAACTGACGGCGGATCAGGAAAAGCTGTGGCCGCCGGTCGAAACAGCGCTGCGCGATTTCGCCAAGCAGCGTGCCGCGGAGCGGGATGCCCGCATCAGCGAGCGCGATGCCCGCCGGGCAGAGCGGCGGCAGCAGGGCGCGGGCGATAACGCGCAGCCGGCCAACCGCACGCCGCCCGATCCGGTGGCGCGCGTGCGCTCGCAGGTTGACAGCATGACGGCGACCGCGGCGGGGCTGAAGAAGATCGCGGATGCCGCCGAGCCGCTCTACAAGACTCTCGATGAGGGCCAGAAGCGCCGTTTCTCGGTTCTGACCCGGCTGGGCGGCAGTGGCGATTGGTTCGGACGCGGCTTCGAGCGCGGCCGGGATGGCGACAGGAATCACGGTCGGCATCACCGCGGCTGGCGCGGCGGGCGCGGCTGACAAGGCGCATGAGGGAAGCCGGGCGCCTCAGGCGCCCGCAGATCATCGGTTCATCCAAGAAAACCGCCGGCTTTCCGGCGGTTTTCGCTTTTCCGGGGGCGCGAATTCATTTCGTTTCCCCTGCGGAAAAATGTCGTCACATTGCTGGACATGCGTGGTCCGCTTTGCTAAACGACGCCGTCCCGTGAGGGAATTCCGGTTGGATCCGGGCGCATAGCTCAGTTGGTAGAGCAGCTGACTCTTAATCAGCGGGTCCCAGGTTCGAGCCCTGGTGCGCCCACCACCCGCAAGCCGCTGGAAAACAGCGGTTTTTTCATTTCCAGCGAGAAGAACAAAAGAGAACATTCGACATCTGTTCGACAAATCATTCGACAGATTAGTGTTGTTCTGCGCCCGTTACCGGTCAAAGGGACGCATGCGTGCGACGGTTGCGCGACCGTTCCTGCACGGCCTTTTCGTTTTCAAAGGCATTCAGTGCCGGGTGGTTTGTTGCCGGCCGAACAGGTAACCGATCGCGGCGACGATCAGGAGCAGAACCGCACTGAAGAAATCCGGAGAGACCGTTTGGTTGCCGCCGACTGGAACGAGCTTGGGAAGGTTGGCTCCCAGGAAGTACCAGCCGATGCCGATGACGAGCGCAAGGAGGATCAGGCCGGCAAGGCCGTTGCCTCCAAACAGACCGGACGTGGCAGCGGCAGGCTCGGGTGAACGCCCTTGGCGTGCCGGTTGCGGGTTTGCCGCTGGCGGCGTTTGTCCTGCCGTTTGATCCGCCACCGGCCGCGGCTGCGGGTTGCGGCCGTTGCCGGACTGATTTGCGATTTCTTCCGCAAAGCGCTTGAAGAACGCGGCCGACATCTGCCGGGCCGTCGCGTCGATCAATCGGCCGCCGAGCTGCGAGAGCTTGCCGCCGATCTCCGCGGACACGTCGTAGTGGAGGAGGGTGGCGTTGCCGTCGGCTTCGAGCCGGACGACGGCGTTGCCCTTGGCGAATCCGGCGACACCGCCCTGACCTTCGCCTGCAATGCGATAGCCGTTCGGCGGATCGAGATCGGACAGGGTGACCGCGCCCTGAAACTTCGCGCTGACCGGGCCGACCTTGATCACCGCGGTTGCGTTCATCTGCGTGTCGGAGAGCTTGACGAGCTCCTGACAGCCGGGAATGCAGGCTTGAAGAACCGCCGGATCGTTGAGAGCCTTCCAGACGACATCACGACTCGCCGGAATTTGCTGTTGTCCCGTCATTTTCATATCGGTTCTCCTCTGCCTGCCACGATCGCCGCGTGGTTTGCGCACGTAGTTTCACGCACATCACGCGATAGCTGGAACCGGTTCGCGGGTGATGGCGCTTGCGCGCGCACCTTGACATCGCATATATTAGTACAGTAATGCAAGTCACTATCCTTGATGATAGAGGCTCATTCTGTGATGGTATGGCGTCGGGCACTGTGAAGCTCGGCGAACTGCACATTGACGAGTGAGTCAGGATCGGGCGTCGCTATGAAGCCAGCCTCGTTTGACTACGTTCGTGCGGAGAGCATCGAACACGCCGTGCGGATGCTGGCTCAGGCCGGTGGCGACGGGAAGATCATTGCCGGCGGTCAGAGTCTGATGCCGATGATGAACTTCCGGCTGGTGAAGCCATCCGTCCTGGTCGATATCAATCGGATTCCTGGCCTCGATCGCATCGAGCCGCGCGGTGATCGGCTTGCATTGGGAGCTTTGGTCCGCCATCGCGTCACGGCCACGGACGCCGTGATTGCCGACCGGATTCCCGTCCTCCACCACGCGATGAAGCATGTGGCGCATCTGACGGTTCGAAACCGGGGGACGTTTTGCGGCAGCGTCTGTCACGCCGATCCGGCGGCGGAGATGCCCATGATGACGTTGTTGCTGAACGGGCTTGTCCATGTCAGTTCTGAGAGAGGCGCGCGCGTGGTGGCAGCGCGGGATTTCTTTGTGACTTCGCTGGTGACGTCTCTTGAACCGGACGAGATGGTCACGGAGATCGAGGTCGATGCGCTCCCGATCGGGACGGGTTGGGCCTTTGAAGAATTCGCCAGGCGCCACGGGGACTATGCTCTCGCTGCGGTGGCGGTGACCATGGCGCGACGGGATGGCGTCGCATCGGACACCCGGATTGCTCTCATGGGGGTCGGGGAGATGCCGATGCGGATGCCGGAGCTGGAGGCGATGATCGATGGTCGGGAATTGTCCGATGCGCTGATCAACGAGGTGGTCGAAGCGTTGCGTGCGCAGATCACGCCGAATTCGGATCTCAATGGATCGGCGGACTATCGGCGCCATCTGGCTGGCGCTCTGTCTCGTCGCGCATTGTCGGATGCATGGTCGCGTGCGGATGCGAGGGCAGCCTGATGGACAAACAGGTTGACATCACGGTGACGATCAACGGCCTGTCCTATACGCGCCGCGTCGAGCCGCGCATGCTGCTGTCGGATTTTCTCCGTCACGAGATCGGCCTGACCGGAACGCATGTCGGATGCGAGCACGGTGTGTGCGGCGCGTGCACGGTGCTGCTGGATGGACGCAGCGCGCGCTCGTGCCTGACGCTCGCGGTCCAGACCAACGGAGCGGATATCGAAACGGTCGAAGGGCAGGGCAGCGTCGAAGACCTGGGGCGGATCCAGCGCGCTTTCCGCGATCATCACGGTCTTCAGTGCGGTTTCTGCACACCGGGGTTCATCATGACCATCACCGATATGCTGCGTCATCACAGCCTCGAGACCGATGACGAAATTCGGGAAGCTCTTTCCGGAAATATCTGTCGTTGCACCGGCTACGAGCACATCGTCAACGCGGTGCGTGAACTGGCGCGCGAAAGAGGGCCGCTGCGGTGAGGTATCATTGGCTGAAGGGCTGCCTTGCGGAGGCGTGTCGCGGATGAAGACGTTTGAAAACGCAGCGGTTGAACTGCGGCCCAAGCTGGTGGGGCAGCGCATCAAGCGAACGGAAGATCCGCGGCTTCTGACCGGAACCGGCCGCTATGTCGACGACATGACGCCGCCCGGAACGCTCCACGTTGCGCTGCGACGCAGCGATCAGCCGCATGCGCGCATTTGCAGTATCGATGTCGGCGACGCGTTTTCGGTGCCGGGGGTCGTCGCGATTTTCGACGCAACGGATATCGACGGCGACGTCAAGCCGGCGGTGCCGACGTCGAAGATGAAAAATTACTACGCGACGCCGATCTGGCCGCTCGCCCGGGGCAAGGTGCGTTACGTCGGCGAGCCGGTCGTCGCCGTGCTCGCGGAAAGTCGTTATGCGGCGGAGGATGCACTCGAACATATTTCCATCGCGTATGAGCCGTTGCCGGTTGCAATCCGGCAGGTGGATGCGGTGGCCGATGATGCGCCGCTGCTTCACGAAGAAGCCGGAACGAATGTCATCATCTCGCGCGAGTTTGCGCGCGGTGACATCGACAGGGTCATCGCCGAAGCGCCGGTGACGGTCAAAGCGGTCCTTCGCATGACGCGCAAGACGGCCGTGGCGATGGAGAACCGCTCGTACCTGGCCGAATGGGATCGGCGCCGCCTGGCGCTGACATTGCATTCGTCGACGAATATTCCCGGCGTCATTCGCGATGTGCTGTCAGGATGTCTGGATTTGCCGGGCAGCCGGCTTCGGGTCGTGGCCCCGGATGTCGGCGGCAGTTTCGGCGGCAAGGGATCGCTCTATCACGAGGAAATGCTGGTTTGTGTGTTGGCCCGCAAACTCGGGCGGCCGGTCAAGTATGTGTCCGATCGGCTCGAGGATTTGTCGGCAACCAGTCAGGCCTTCGATGAACTGATCGATGCGGAGCTTGCGGTCGATCGGGAAGGCAGGCTGCTTGGGCTCCGCGCCGACGTGATCGGCGATATCGGCGCCTACTCGATCTATCCCTGGACCGGCGCGCTCGAACCCGTTCAGGTCGTCAGCTTCCTGCCGGGGCCGTATCGGATGGAGCATTATCGCGGCCGCATTCGCGGCGTGTTGACGCCAAAGCCGCCGACAGGCCCCTATCGCGGCGTCGGCCGGCCGTCATCGACGTTTGCGATGGAGCGCCTCATTGACATGGCGGCGCGCAAGATCGGACTCGACCCCGCTGAAATGCGCCGCCGGAATCTGGTCCGCTCCGAGGAGTTTCCTTACCGGACCGCGTCGGGCATCATCTGGGACAAGTCGGCATTCCTGGAGTGCCTTGAAGGCGCGTGCAACTATGTCAACTACCCGGATCTTGTGCGCGAGCGGGATCAGGCGCGCAGCGAAGGTCGCTGGGTCGGCATCGGCCTGTCGAGCTACGCCGAACTGACCGGGATCGGCTCGCGCATCTCCGTGGCGCCGGGCATGCCGATCAATACAGGCACTGAAACGTCGACGATCCGGATCGACGCGACGGGCGCCATTACCGCCGCGTTCGGTATTTCGTCTCATGGTCAGGGACTGGAGACAACGCTCGCGCAAATCATCGCGGACGAACTCGGCTGCAGGATGGAAGATGTCGAGGTGCAGCACGGCGACAGCGCGCTGGTGCCGATGAGCACGGGAACATACGCCAGCCGGTCCGCTGTGCTGGGGGGAGGAGCCGCGACCAAGGCATCGCACGTGGTCAAGGCCAAGGTTCTCAAGGCCGCCGCATATCTGATGCAACAGCCCGTCGACGAGCTGGAAGCCGCGGGGGGCATCATTCGCGCGCGCAATTCCAACGTGTCGATGACGTTCAAGGAGGTCGCGAACGCGGTCTATTCCCAGATGGGCGCAATCCCGCACGATCAGCGCGAGGATCTGGTCGCGTCGGAAACATACGACCCCTATCTTGGAACGGCCTGCTCATCCACCCATCTCGCCATGGTGGAAATCGACCCGGATACCTACGGCGTCACGGTCAAGCGCTACGTTGTGGCGGAGGATTGCGGACGAATCATCAATCCGATGATCGTCGATGGCCAGGTTCAGGGCGCGGTCGCGCAGGGCATTGGCGCGGCGTTGCTTGAGGAGGTCGTCCATGACGATCAGGGCCAGTGCGTGACGGCCAGCCTCGCGGACTACCTCGTTCCAGTCGCCACCAATATCCCATCCATCGGAATCGTTCATATCGAGGCGGATTTGCCCAACACGATCGGCGGCTTCCGCGGCATGGGCGAGGGCGGCACGATCGGTGCGCCGGCGGCTGTCGCCAACGCTGTTTCGGACGCCTTGTCGCCGCTGGGAATCGAGATCGATACGTTGCCGGCGACCCCGGAACGGATCTTCCGGCTGGTTGAAGCCGCGCGGACTCAAAAAGACAACGGGTGATCTGGGCGATCTGAGCTTATGGTTTGATGCGCTTGTTCGGGATTGAACAACTGGTATACATGGCTCAATATCGTTTTGAGACCCTGCGGATGTAGCCTCGGAGTGGCTGATAGGGCAATTGATCAGAGTCGGAGCATGCGGCCTGCGGCAGTAACAAAACCAAAGAAGCCGGCCAGATCTTCAAAGTCAGATGTATCGGTCGACGCTGACAGCAAGTCCTCAAGTCAGTTTGAGCGCAGGTGCTCGATTGCAAGCACCGTCGGCATCCTTTCCGATGCGTGGGCCTTTCTGGTTATTCGCGAAGCGTTCTTCGGAGCAAAGCGGTTCGAGGAATACCGCTCGGGTCTCGAAATCTCCCGTGCGACGCTGACGGATCGGTTGCGGCGGTTGACGCAGGAGCAGATCCTGCGCCAGGTCAGCTATTCGGATACGTCGAGCCGGGTGGAGTACAAGCTCACAAAATCGGGCATCGATCTCTATCCGACATTCATGGCGCTGATGCAGTTCGGTGATCGCTGGCTTGATCCCACGCGGGGGCCGTTGCAACTCATTCACGAAGACTGCAATTGCGTCAGCAAGCCTATTGTTGCCTGCTCGTGTTGCCATAAGAAGACTTCGGCCCGCGAGGTCACTTATCTTGAAGGGCCGGGCGCGGGTGTGATCCGGGGGGAGGCGGCTGCGCGCCGAACACGCCGCACGGCCGATGACTTCATGCGGGGCCGTCCAAGTTCGGTTTCGCGCGCGCTCGAGGTGATCGGGGATCGCTGGAGCTTTCTGATGATCCGCGAAGCTTTTTTCGGGGCCACGCGATTTGACCAGTTCCAGAATGAATTGAGGATTGCCTCCAATATTCTGACCGATCGGCTGGCCCGTCTGGTCGAGCGTGGTGTCTTCAAGAAGCGAAAGTATCAATCGGCTCCCGAGCGATTCGAATATGTGCTGACGCCGATGGGAGCTGATCTCCACGGACCGCTCATGATGATGATGGCGTGGGGCGACCGGTGGCGCTCGAATGGCGAGCCGCCGATGCTGTTGAAGCACGCTGCCTGTGGCCGGGTTTTCACCCCGACGGTCATTTGCGACCGGTGTGGCAAGCCGATCCACGCCTTCGCCATGAAATATCGGATGCGTTACGATCCCGATCAATTCGGCGGGCGCAAAAGCAGCCGGGCGGTGCCCGGCCGCGTCTAGTGTCGCGAATCCGAAGCTCGCATCATTTGCAAGCATGCTTGCTAGCGAACTTCGGATTCGAAGGAGTTCTCAAAGCCGGAGAACGACTTACTTCTTTACAAGCGGACACTTGCTTTCGGAGAGGGGGCGATAGGCCTCGTCACCCGGAATGACAGCGCGCAGCTTGTAATAGTCCCACGCATATTTCGACTCGGACGGCTTCTTGACTTCGTAGACGTACATATCGTGGACGAAACGGCCGTCCTCGCGGACACGGCCGTTCTTGGCGAAGAAGTCGTTCACCGGCATCTCACGCATCTTGGCCATCACCGTCTTGGCGTCGTCGGTGCCGGCAGCCTTGATGGCGTTGAGATAATGCATCGTCGACGAATAGTCGCCGGCGTCGCCCATATGCGGCATGCGCTTCATGCGTTCAAAGAAACGCTTGGAAAAGGCGCGCGTCTCGTCGTCGCGATCCCAGTAGAAGCCGTTGGTCAGGACCAGGCCCTGGGCCGTATTGAGGCCCATGGAATCGATATCGGTGATCCACACCAGAAGGCCGGCAATGCTTTGCTTGCCGCCGTCGGTGAGGCCGAAGTCCTTGGCGGACTTGACGGCGTTGATGAAGGTGGTGCCGGAACCGGCCACGGCGACCACCTTGGCTTTTGATGCCTGCGCTTGCAGCAGGAACGACGAGTGGTCCGGCGTGTCGATCGGGTAGCGGATCGCTCCGGCCACCTTGCCGCCGTTGGCTTTCACGACATTGGCGGTATCGCCTTCAAGGGCGTGACCGAATGCGTAGTCGGCGGTCAGAAAGTACCAGGAATTTAGGCCTTCCTTGATCAGCGCCTTTCCGGTGCCCTGGGCGAGAGCGTAAGTGTCGTAGGCGTAGTGGATGCTGTTCGGCGTGCAGGAGTCGCCGGTCAACCGCGACGATCCCGAGCCGTTCACAATGGCGATGCGGTTCTTTTCCTGGGCGACGTTGGTGACAGCCAGCGCAATCGAGGAGTTGATCAGGTTGGCGATCATGTCGACCTTGCCGATGTCATACCATTCCTTGGCTTTTGCGATGGCGACTTCATTCCGGTTCTGATGATCGGCGATGATGACCTCGATCGGTTTGCCGAGGACCGTTCCACCGAAGTCCTCGACGGCCATTTTGACCGCGGTTACCGAACCCTCTCCCGCCTCGTGGGAGAATTGTCCGGACATGTCCGTCATGACCCCGATCCGCACCACGTCGTCGGAAATCTTCACTTGAGCAAAAGCAGGGCTCGCGAGTGCGACCGTCGTAGCAAGCGCAATTGCAGTCCTTTTCATTGGTTCCTCCTGTCCACTTCCGAAAAAAACCTGTCGCTGGTCGTTCCGACGCAGCATATAGGCTTGCATAACTAGACTAATTTGGTATGACGCTGTCAACAGGGTTGCTCGAAACTCATTCAGGTGCGGCGCAAAAAGGGACGATGGGAGGGAAACGGGATGCCTGCAGCGACGCATCATCCGGCGACAGAGGTCGTCCTCCAGGCGCGGGGGCTGCGAAAAGAGTTTCGCGGCTACACGGCCGTCGGCGGTGTCGATCTCGATGTCCATCGCGGCGAGATCCATGCCTTGATCGGGCCCAATGGCGCGGGGAAGACCACGGTCTTCAACCTGCTCACGAAGTTTCTTGTGCCGTCGTCGGGGCAGATCCTGCTTGAAGGTATCGATGTCACGGACGAAAGGCCGGCTGCGCTGGCCCGTCGCGGATTGGTGCGTTCCTTCCAGATTTCAGCGGTGTTTCCGCGCCTGAGCGTGAGCGACAACATCGTGGTGGCACTTCAGCGCGCGTGCGTTTCGCCGGTGGCGTTCTGGCGCGGGCGGAAGCGGCTTGGCGATGTCTCGGCACGGATCGATGAGTTGTTGAACCAGGTCGATCTGGTCGCATTCGCGAACACGCTCGCGGGGGATCTGCCCTATGGGCGCAAGCGCGCGCTGGAACTGGCGACGACACTGGCCGCCGAGCCCAAGGTGATGCTGCTCGACGAGCCGACACAGGGATTGGGCCACGAAGACGTCGATCGCGTGACGTCGCTGATCAAGCAGGCGGCGATCGGCCGGACTGTCGTGATGGTCGAGCACAATATGAAGATGGTGGCGCGCATCGCGGATCGCATCAGTGTGCTGCGGCGAGGGGAGATCATCGCCGAAGGGACGTATGACGACGTGTCGCGCGATCCGCAGGTCATCGAGTCCTATCTCGGTTCGCGGTCGCGCGCGGAGAAGAAACAATGACGGCGGCGGTGAGTGAACTGGCCCCGCATGAGCCGGACGTGCTTGCGGTCCGCGATCTCCATGCGTGGTATGGCGAGTCGCATGTGCTTCACGGCATGTCCTTTTCTTTGCATCCCGGAGAAGTCGTCGCGCTGCTCGGCCGCAACGGAAGCGGGCGGACCACCACGTTGCGCGCGGTGATGGGTCTCACCGATCGCACCGAGGGTGAAATCCGCATTGGGGGCAAGAGTTCATCAGGGTTGCCACCGCATCTCATCGCGCGCATGGGCGTGGGATATTGCCCCGAGGAACGGGCGATCTTCGCTTCACTGTCGTGCGAGGAAAACCTGCTGTTGCCGCCGCGCCAGACGGCCGGCGGCATGGAAATCGAGGAAATCTACCGGCTGCTGCCCAATCTCGCGGAGCGGCGTCAGACGCCGGGAACGCGGCTTTCGGGCGGCGAGCAGCAGATGCTGGCGATCGCCAGAATCCTGCGAACCGGCGCGCGCCTGCTGCTGCTGGATGAAATCTCCGAAGGGCTCGCCCCGGTGATCGTCGATCGGCTGTTCGATCTGGTCGTGGAGTTGAAGTCGCGCGGTTACACCATCCTGCTCGTCGAGCAGAATAAGTATTTCGCGGCTCCCCTTGCGGACCGGTTTCTGGTGGTCGAGCGCGGAAACATCGTCATGCGCCTCACCGCGGCCGAGCTGGACGCGCAGGCCGACCTTGTTGACCGCACTCTGGGTGTTTGAGAGGCGATATGTTCGATATTCCTCTGCAGGTGTTGCTGGGTCAGGTCACGATCGGTCTCGTCAACGGGTCTTTCTATGCCATTCTCAGCCTTGGCCTTGCGCTGATCTTCGGCCTTCTCAACGTCATCAACTTCGCGCATGGCGCGCTCTATATGCTGGGCGCGTTCGGCGTTTATCTCGCCATGCATAAGTTTGGCGTGAACTACTGGTGGTCGCTGATCCTCGTCCCGATCGTCGTCGGGGCGTTCGGAGCGTTGATCGAGCGCCTTCTGCTGCGCCGCCTGTCCGGGCTCGATCACCTGTATGGGCTGCTGTTCACGTTCGGGCTTGCCCTCGTGCTGGAAGGCATCTTCCGCGATATCTACGGCTCGGCGGGGCTGTCGTATCCGCCCCCTCCATTGCTGCGCGGGTTGATCGATCTGGGCTTCATGAGGCTTCCGATCTATCGCGTATGGATCGTCGGTATGTCGCTGCTGGTGTGCATCGTGACCTGGTTCCTGATCGAGCGGACCCGTCTCGGCTCTTATCTGCGCGCCGGCACCGAGAATGCGCGGATCGTGCAGGCGCTGGGCATCAATGTGCCGCTGATGGTGACCCTGGTTTATGCGCTCGGTGCCGCGCTCGCCGCATTTGCCGGGGTGCTGGCGGCGCCGATCTATCAGGTTCAGCCGCTGATGGGCTCCAATATCCTGATCATCACCTTTGCCGTCGTCGTCATTGGTGGGCTCGGCTCCACCGCCGGCGCGATCGCCACAGGACTCGCTCTCGGCGTGATCGAGGGGCTGTCCAAGGTGTTCTATCCCGAGATTTCATCGACCATCGTTTTCATCGTCATGGCGATCATTCTTCTGATCCGCCCTGCCGGTCTGTTTGGGCGCGAAGCATGACAAAATCCGTGAGAACGTCGACGGTTCTGCTGCTCGGCCTGTTCGCGGTCGGCTTCGTCGCGCCGTACACCGGGCTCTATGCCCAGTTTCTGATGAAGTGTGTGGCGCTGGCGCTGTTCGCCGTCGCGTTCAACTTCTTCACGGGAAACGTCGGGCTGCTGTCGATCGGCCATGCGGCCTTCTTCGGGATGGGCGCTTACGTCGCCGGCTATGTCACGAAGGAGTGGGGGGCGACGCCCGAACTCGCCCTTGGCGTCAGCCTTGTCGTCGGCCTGGTCCTCGGCGTGGTGATGGGAGGCATGGCGATCCGCCGCCAGGGAATCTATTTCGCCATGATCACGCTGGCGCTGGCCCAGATGGTCTATTTCTTCTGCGTGCAGGCGCCGTTCACCGGCGCCGAAGACGGACTTCAGCGTATTCCGCGGCGGGCGCTGTTCGGGATCATCGATCTTTCGGATGATCGCGTGATGTACATCTTTGTGCTCGCGGTCATGGTGGCCGTCGTCTGGGCGTTCCAGCGCCTGATGGAAGCGCCGTTCGGCCAGGTTCTTCTCGCCATTCGTGACAATGAGCCGCGCGCTGTTTCGCTCGGGTACGATGTCCAGGCCTATAAGCTCTCGGCGTTCTCCATGTCGGCTGCGGCGGCGGGTGTTGCCGGAGGCGTCAAGGCGCTGACGCTCGGCTTCGCCGGCCTCCCGGACGCGCACTGGACGCAATCCGGCAATGTCATTTTGATGTGTCTGCTCGGCGGACTGGGCACGCCGCTCGGGCCGATCATCGGCGCGATCCTGGTGGTGACGCTGGAGAGCAAACTCTCCGGCGTTGGCGTCATTCAACTGGGGACGCTGTCGGTCGACCTGTCCACCAAGGTTCCGATCATCATCGGGCTTATCTTCATGACATGCGTGCTGCTGTTTCGCCGGGGCATCGTCGGTGAAGTCGCCGCCGCCTTTCAGGCTGCGCGGGCGCGGCGCACGCTGTTATCGCATGACGGGAAAGCCTCGAAGCGAGTTGACATCGCGCCGTCAAATTAGTCTACTTATGCAAGTTATGAATTTCGGCTGGGATGAGCCAACGGTTCAGTCACGTTCCTGAACAACAATCCGGGTGGTCGCGCGAGCGTGTTTGATCACTTCATGCTTGAATGGAGTTCGCAGTGCAGGGATTTGTCTTCCAATCGACGAAATCAATTCTGGTGGAGCCCGGCTCCTCGTCCCGAATTGGAGAGTTGGTCAAGGCGCTTGGCTGCAAGTCCGTCCTGATGGTGACCGATCCCGGCGTGAAGGGTGCGGGCCTTCTTAAGGCGGGTTTGAACGGACTGCAGCAGAGCGGTGTCGCCGTCACGCTGTTCACGGATGTCGAGGCGGACCCGCCGGTTCATGTGATCGATGCGGCGGTCAAGCTGGCGAAGGATGCCAATGTCGATGGTGTCGTCTCCATCGGCGGCGGCAGTTCGATGGACGTCGCAAAACTCGTCGCCCTTCTTGCTGTCGGCAAGGAGAAGCTCGATGACATTTACGGTGTCGGGATGGCGAAGGGACCGCGTCTACCGCTGGTTCTGGCTCCGACGACCGCCGGCACCGGCTCGGAGGTCACCCCGATCTCGATCGTGACGACGGGGGAGGGCGAGAAGAAAGGCGTGGTCTCGCCCGTTCTGTTGCCGGACTGGGCCGTACTCGATGCGGAGTTGACATTGGGGCTTCCCGCGGCGGTCACGGCCGCGACCGGGATCGATGCGATGGTCCATGCCATCGAGGCTTACACCAGCAAGCGGTTGAAGAATCCGCTGTCGGATGCGCTGGCGCGCGATGCGCTGCGGCTGCTGGGGGGCAACATCCACGAGGTTTGCCGCAACGGCGGTAATCGCGAGGCGCGTCACAACATGTTGCTCGGCTCGATGCTGGCCGGGATGGCGTTCGCGAATGCGCCGGTTGCGGCGGTTCACGCGCTGGCTTACCCGGTGGGAGCCCGCTTCCACGTCCCGCATGGATTGTCGAACTCGCTGGTTCTCCCTCAGGTGATCCGCTTCAATGCGCCGGCGGCCGAACATCACTACGGCGAGCTTGCCGAAATTCTTGTTCCAAGCGCCAAAGGCGGGAGCGCTGACCGCACCAAGGCGCTGGTTGAGATGCTGTCAGCTCTTCCGACCGAACTGGGCTTGCCGACGCGCTTGCGGGATGTCGGTATCGCAGCAAAGGATCTCGGCATGCTGGCGGACGATGCCATGAAGCAGACCCGGCTTCTGGTCAACAATCCGCGTGAGGTCGTGCGGGACGATGCATTCGCGATCTACGAGGCGTCGCTGTGAACGGGCGCCCCACCGCCGATTCGCGCCAGTCCTACCTGTATTTTCAGGTGATGACCACGCGCTGGATGGATAACGACTCCTACCGTCACATGAACAATACGACCTACTACTCGTTCTTCGACACGATCGTGAACCAGTATCTGATCGAGCATGGCGTTCTCGATGTCGCAAACAGTCCGATCATCGGTCTCGTGGCGGAGACCACGTGCCGTTATTTCCGATCGATAGGTTTTCCCTCGAAAATCAATGTCGGATTGAGAGTCGGTCATATCGGTAGCACCAGCATTCGATACGAGATCGGCCTCTTCAAGGACGATGAAGACGTTGCGTCGGCGCAGGGGCATTTCGTCCATGTCTATGTCGAGCGCGACAGTGGGCGGCCGACAGCCATGCCGGATGAATTGAGGAGTGTTGCGACGCGGCTCATGCCGCGGCCTGCCACGACAGAACTGCAATCACGGCCACGGGAAGGACGAGCCATTGCCTGATATTGATGTCGCCATCGAAGATCGGCTCGCCATCGTCACGCTCAACAGGCCCACAGAGCGCAACGCCATGACGCTCGCGATGTGGCGCGATACAGCCGAGATCTTCACACGGCTCGGCAACGATCCGCAGGTTCGTGGAATCATTCTGACCGGAGCCGGCAAGAACTTCAGCGTCGGCGCGGACGTTTCCGAATTCGGCAAGGTGCGCTCCGACATCGCGGAGAGCAAAGCCTATGAGGTGGCGGTTGATGCATCGTCGGAGGCCATCGCGAATACGCCGAAAGTCGTGATCGCGGTTCTGGAAGGTTATTGCCTGGGTGGCGGATGCCATCTGTCGATGGCGTGCGATTTCCGTTACGCCCACAGCGCCACCGCCATCGGGATTCCGGCGGCGAAACTGTCGATCGTCTATGGGGTGCGCAGTACCCAGCGGTTGCTGGCTCTGGTCGGGCTGACCAACGCGAAGCGGATTTTGTACGCTGCGGAGCGGTTCGATGCGGACAGCGCGACCCGCATGGGACTCGTGGATCACGTCTCCGATGATCCGTTGGCCGCCGCGAAAGCCTTCGCCAAACAGGTTGCCGAACTTGCCCCATTGTCGGTCGCCGGCGCCAAGCAGATCCTGACCGGGTTGTCGATGGGGCCCGGCGTGCTCGATCTCGCGGCGGCTGATGCCGTCATCGATCATGCATCCGATAGCAACGATTACAGGGAAGGTCGCCAGGCGTTTGCCGAGAAGCGCCCGCCGGCTTTTCTGGGAAGATAAGGGAATCCGTCATGAAGATGCACGTTTTGTCGGGCGGCCGGCTTCGGATGCGGAAGAGCATCTATTTCCCCGATGCCGATCGCAGTGAAACCATCGAGCTTCCGGTGTCCTGCATTCTGATGCGCCACAAGCAGGGCAACGTGCTGTTCGATACGGGGTGCCATCCGACGATTTCCGAGAACCCGGAGCCGCGTTGGGGCGGCTTGGCGAAGTTCATGACGCCGATCATGCCGCCCGGAGAGCATGTGCTGAATGGTCTGAAAGCGCTGGCCCTCGGTCCTGACGATATCGATGTCGTCGTGTGCTCGCACCTCCACACCGATCATTGCGGCTGCAACGAGTTTTTCAAGAAATCGACGATCGTCGTTCACGCCCGCGAGCTTGAAGCCGCCAAGGCGCCCGATGCCGTCAACGGCGGCTATTTCCCGGCGGACTGGGACCATCCCATTCCCATGAAAGTAATCGAGCGGCAGACCGATCTGTTCGGCGATGGTCGGATCGTGCTGCTGCCTTTGCCCGGTCATACGCCGGGTACGATCGGCGCGCTGGTTCGCCTCGATCGCAGCGGCGAATTCCTGCTGACCTCGGATGCCGTCAGCGTTCGCGCCAATCTTGATGGCGACGTCGTTCCCAAGAACACATGGAATGCCGATCAATGCCTGCAGTCGTTTGCCGAAGTGCGACGGATCGAGAAGGGCGGGGCGACGGTGATTTGCAGCCATGACAGCGCGCAGTGGGATGCTCTCCGAAAGGGTGCGGACGCTTACGAATAAGGCGACCGATCACAGCCGCCGCGGCGGTCTTGGTCGACAACAATGAAGATTCAATAGCGAGGACAACAAAATGGATATGGGTCTCAACGGCAAGGTTGCACTGGTCACCGGCGCGGGCCGCGATGTTGGCAGGGAAATCGCGCTCAACCTCGCTGCGGAGGGGGCCGCGGTCGCGGTCAACTACAATGGATCGCGCGACAAGGCCGAGGCGGTGGTTGCCGAGATTGAGAAAGCCGGCGGCAAGGCGAAAGCCTATAACGCGGACGTCGCCAACTTTGACGAAGTGAACGCCATGGTCGCCAGGATCGTGTCAGATTTCGGCGGGCTTAATATCGTCGTCAACAATGCCGGCGTGGCGCTGCGCAATCGTTTCGTGGATACGACGCCGGAGGAATGGAAGAAGCAGATCGATATCTGTCTCTACGGCGCAATCCATGTGTCCAAGGCCGCCGCGCCGCATCTGGAGAAGGCCGGAGACGGACGGATTATCGCTGTGGTGGGTGATTCGTCCCGTGTCGGCGAATCCGGTCTGGCGATCGTGGCCGCCGCGCGCAGCGGCGTCATCGCTTTGATGAAATCGCTGGCGCGCGAGCTTGGCCGTTCCGGAACCACGGCCAATGCGATTTCCCTCGGTCTGGTCGAAACGCCGCACGACCTCGCCTGGGTCAATGCCAATCGCGACAAGCTGACGAAGCTTTATCCGCTCCGTCGGCTGGGTTTCCCCTCCGATGTCGCGCCGATGGTGACGTTGCTGGCATCCCGGCACGGCGGATGGATCACCGGCCAGACGATCAGCATCAGCGGCGGCTTCAGCATGGTTTAACGGATAGTCGAGGGGGGAGATATGCTCCAGACGGATCTCATCGCGCCGATTCCGACGCTTCTTCGCCGCCACGCCGACGCACGTGGCTCAAAGGTCGCGTTTCGCGACGCTTCGACGGCCGTCACCTACCGTGAACTCGTGGCGCGAACCGCACGTCTTGCCGGCCATCTTGCCGATCATGGCGTGAGGCCGGGCGAGAAAGTGGCGATCTTCCTGCCCAATTCGGTGGCCTGGGTCGAGAGCTGTTTCGCCATCAACCGGGCCGATGCCGTCAGCGTTCCCATCAGCTATGACGCCACCGAGGCCGAGGTTCTCTATCGCCTGCAGGATGCCGACTGCACGGCCGTGATCACCACGGACGAGCGATCGGAGATGATCGCAAAGCTGCGTCGGGAGGCGCCGTCGCTCAGGCTGATCGTGCTGGCGGATCGCGGCGCGCGACGCGGGGAGGGCCTGCGATATTCCGAGCTCGCCGCCACACCGGTGAAATCCGTCCCGCCGGATTCGCTCGATATCCAGGCGCCGTCTTTCATCATCTACACGTCGGGCACGACGGGACGCGCAAAGGGCGTGCTGCTCTCGGTGCACAGCATGCTCTGGGTCGTGGCGGCCTGCTGGGCGCCGATCTCGGGCCTGTCCGAAAATGATAGCGTTCTGTCGCCGCTGCCGCTTTTCCATTCCTACGCGCTCAATCTCTCGGTGCTCGGAATTCTGGCGACGGGGGCGAGCGAGTACATCATGGAGAAGTACTCGACGAGCGAGGCGGTGCGCCTGCTCAAAAGCGGCGAATTCACGGTCTTTCCCGGCGTTCCGACCATGTTCCATTATTTTCTTGAAGCGACCAAGGATGAGCCCGGTCTGGTGTTGCCAAATCTGAGGCTCAGCATGTCGGCCGGGGCCATCATGCCGGCGACACTCAATCGTGAGTTCGAGGGGCGCTTCGGCATCAAGCTGCTGGACGGTTACGGCATCACCGAAACGTCCACCATGGTGACGATGAACTGGCCGGTGGGCGCACGCGTCATGGGATCCTGCGGGCTGCCGTTGCCGGGCCTTGCCGTTCGGATCATTTCACCGGCAACGGGCGAGGACGTGCCGTTCGGCGAAGAGGGCGAGTTGATCGTCCGCGGTCCGAATCTGATGAGCGGCTATCACAACAAGCCGGAGGAAACGGCGTCGGCGCTGCGCAAGGGCTGGTATCACACCGGCGATCTGGCGCGCAGCGACCGCGACGGCTATCTGACGATCACCGGGCGGCTGAAAGAACTCATTATCCGTGGCGGACAGAACATTGCCCCGGCGGAGATCGAGGAGGCGGTCAATATCCTGGACGATGTCGTTGACAACGCGGTCGTGGGCGTTCCGCATGCACATCTGGGCGAGGTGCCTGCTTTGTTCGTTGTAGCGCGCGAGGGATCGGCCCTCGCGGCGGAACAAATTCTGGATCATTGCCGGGGCCGCCTCTCGTCCTACAAGGTGCCGTTCTCGGTGCATTTCGTGACAGAGATTCCGCGGACGGGATCGGGCAAAATCATTCGCTTCAAATTGCGCGAGACGCTGGTCGCGCCAGACAACAAGGCTCCCTGATATGCCGGACAAGGCTTCAAAACTCGCTCTCAAAGACCCCTCGCTGCTGCGTGATGCCTGTTTTGTCGGCGGCGAATGGGTTGCGGCGGAGGGTGGCGGCACGATCACGGTCGACAATCCGGCGACGGGTGCGGTTGTCGGCCGCGTGCCGAACATGGGCGCGGCGGAGACGCGGCGCGCCATCGATCTGGCCAACGCCGCGCTGCCGGCATGGCGGGCCAGGACCGCGAAGGAGCGCTCGGCCATTTTGCGCAAATGGTTCGAACTGATGATGGCCAACCAGGAGGATCTGGCTGCCCTCATGACCGCGGAGCAGGGCAAGCCGCTGGCCGAGAGCCGCGGCGAGATCGCCTATGCCGCGAGCTTCATCGAGTGGTTCGCGGAGGAAGGCAAGCGGGTCTATGGCGACACCATTCCGCCGTTCTCAGCCGACCGCCGCATCGTGGTGCTGAAGCAGCCGATCGGCGTGTGCGCGGCGATCACGCCGTGGAATTTCCCCTCGGCGATGATCACCCGCAAGGCGGGCCCGGCGCTCGCCGCCGGCTGCACCATGGTGGTCAAGCCCGCGAGCCAGACGCCGCTGTCGGCGCTGGCGCTGGCGGTGCTGGCGGAGCGCGCCGGCGTCCCCAAGGGCGTGTTCTCGGTGGTGACCGGTTCGGCCTCCGCGATCGGCGGTGAGATGACGTCGAACCCGATCGTGCGCAAGGTGACGTTCACCGGCTCGACCGAGATCGGCAAGACGCTGATGGCGCAGTGCGCGGCGACGGTGAAGCGCACCTCGATGGAGCTTGGCGGCAACGCGCCGTTCATCGTGTTCGACGACGCCGATCTCGATGCGGCGGTGAAGGGGGCGATGGCTTCGAAGTATCGCAACGCCGGCCAGACCTGCGTCTGCGTCAACCGCATCTTCGCGCAGGACAAGGTCTACGACGCCTTCGTCGCCAAGCTGGCGGAGGCGGTGCGCGGCCTGAAGGTCGGCGACGGTTTCGGCGACGGCGTCGCCATCGGACCGCTGATCAACATGGCGGCGGTGGAGAAGGTGGAGGAGCACATCGCTGATGCGACTGCGAAGGGCGCCAAGGTCGCGGCCGGCGGCCATCGCCACGCGCTCGGCCGCACCTTCTTCGAGCCGACGATCCTGACCGACACCACGCCGGACATGCTGATCTTCCGCGAGGAGACGTTCGGCCCGGTGGCGCCGGTGTTCCGCTTCACGACGGAGGACGAAGTCATCAAGCTCGCCAATGACACCGAGTTCGGGCTGGCGGCTTATTTTTACGGCCGCGACATCGGCCGGGTGTGGCGCGTCGCCGAGGCGCTGGAATACGGCATGGTCGGCATCAACGAGGGCATCATCTCCACCGAGGTGGCGCCGTTCGGCGGCGTCAAGGAGAGCGGCAACGGCCGCGAGGGCTCCAAATACGGCATCGAGGACTACCTCGAAATCAAGTACCTCTGCATGGGCGGGATCTGACCGCACTTCCGTCCGCAGAAAGGGTTTGATAGCGGCGGGCAGATGTTTCTCTGCCCGCCGCTACGCGCTCAGGGCTTGAAGACGAAGCCCGGGCCGATCGCCACGTCCGCCGGGATCGGCGGCAGGTCGGCGAACAGTTCGGGATGCTTCTTCATGACGTTGAGGATCGGCTTCGGCTCGATGTGCTTGTTGACGTCGAACACCGTCTTGAGGATGCCGAGCCGTTGCAGCCGGTCCTGCGCGCTCCACAGGGCGCGGTAGTTGTTGGCCGACAGGCGGCGGTCCGCCTGCTGGATGTTGAACTGCATGGCGGCTTCGGCGATCTCGGGCTTCAGGCCCGGAATCCAGCGGGTCGCGACCTGCGCGGCCTGCTTCGGATTCTTGCGCATCCACTGATCGGCCTCGGCCACGGCGGCGAGGAATTTCTCGATGGTCTCGCCGTTCTTCTCGACCCACGGACGCAGGGCGACGTTGAAGCCGAGATAGGAAATCACTTCGCCGCCGCGGATCAGTTCGAAGGCGCCGGGAATGTCCTTGCCGGCCACGATCGGCCACGGATCCCATGCCGAGAAGGCGTCAATGCCCTTGGCCAGCAGCGCGACCGTCATGTCCGGTGGCGGCGTGTTGACCAGCGTGACGTCCGCGGGCGTGAGCCCGGCCTTCTCCAGCACCGCCAGCGCATAGAGATGGTTGATGGTGCCGAAGGAAGCGGCGATCTTCTTGCCCTTCAGGCTTTTCAGATCGCCCTTGATGATGCCTGCACCGTCGCGGGCGACCATGGCCATGGTGGCGTCGGAGCCGGCCTTGGTGGCGTTGCCGCTGTAGTTGCCGAGCGCGATGAGGTCCATGCCGCGCAGCACCGCGCCGATCATCGGCACGCCGACCTGCACGATCTCGCTTTCGCCCGCCTGCAGCGCATTGAGCGCATCGACGCCGGTCGCATAGGGGCGGGCAATGGTGACATCGAGACCGTTCTTCTCGAAAAAGCCGCGTTCCAGCGCGATCGGAAGCCCGATCTGGTCGATGCCGGTGACCATGCCGGCTTTGACTTTGGTCATCGTCTGGGACTGTGCCGGCACGCACGCCAGCATCAGTGTCGCTCCTATCATCAATAGTCTTTTCATCGTCTATCCTCCCTCCTTGATCGGCCCAACGCCTTTCACCCAGTAAGGCCGGGCGAGTGCGTTGAGGTCCGTTCGCTTGACGCCACGCAGGGCGACCGAATTGTCGTCCGCGCCGGCGACCCGTCCGTATTGCTGGAGCGACTGAACGTGAAAGCGCTCCGGCGTGAATGGCAGTTCGACCTGGACGTTGACTTTCTCCGAGGCGCCCGCGAGCTGCGGCGACACCTTGCCCGGCGCGGCGAGCGTCAGCCAGATCTGGAACGCGGCCCACACCACGACCACGCCGAGCACGATGCGGCCTTTGGTCGAGCGCAGCGCTTCGGACAAAAGGCTCATGCGGAGCGCACCATTTGCAGGACCTGCGACGACAGCCGCTTGAAGGTGTCGTCCTCGATCAGATCGTCCCAGATGCGCGGGCGCGGCAGGTCGACCTTGATCTGGTCGAGCACGCGGCCCTTGGAGAGGACGACGACACGGTTGGCCAGAAACACCGCTTCCGGCACGTCGTGGGTGATGAAGATCACGGTCGGGCGGCGCTCCTGCCAGATCCGCGTTAGCTCCTCCTGCAGCGTCATGCGGGTCTGCGCATCGACGCTGGCGAACGGCTCGTCCATCAGCAACACGGCGGGATTGTTGGCCAGCGCGCGCACCACGCCGACGCGCTGCTGCATGCCGCCGGACAGCTCGTTCGGATATCGGGTGGCGGCGTGGGTGAGGCCCGCGAGCGCCAGATATTCGTGAGCGATCTTGTCGCGCTCGGCTTTCGGCACGCCGCGCATCTTGGGGCCGAAGCCGACATTGTCGAGCACGGTCTTCCACGGAAATAGTGCGAACGACTGGAACACCACGCCGCGCTCCGGCCCCGGACCGTCGATCGGCTTGCCGTTCAGCAGGATCTCGCCGCCGGAATGCGGGATGAAGCCCGCGATCATGTTGAGGATGGTGGTCTTGCCGCAGCCGGATGGCCCGACAACGGAGACGAACTCGCCCTGGTCGACGTCCAGCGAGACGTCGTGCACGGCGGTGACGTGGGAGCCGGCATAGGGATCGAAATAGGTCTTCGCCAGATTGCGGATCGAAAGTGTGCTCATGAGGTTACCAATCCCCAGCGCTGGCCCGTCGCGCGCTCGATCGGCGCGAGGATCCAGGCGTCCACGATGTACCAAAGCAGTCCAAGAATGATCATGCCGAGAACGATCTCGACGGTGGAGCCGGCGCGGCGCGCATCGAACATCATGAAGCCGATGCCGCTGGTGCCGACGATCATCTCCACCGCGATCAGCGCGCGCCAGCCGTAGCCGAGACCGTTGCGCAGGCCGGTGATGATGTTGGGCAGGGCGCCGGGCAGCGTCACCTCCCACAGGATGCGGGCCGGCGAGGCGCCGAGGCTGCGCGCGGCGCGGGCGAGGTCGCGCGGCACCGATTCCACGCCGAGCACGGTGTTGAGCACCACCGGAAACAGCACGGTATAGACGATCACGAAGGTCATGGTGGTGAGGCCGAATCCGAACCAGATCAGGAGGATCGGCAGCCAGGCGATGTCGCCGATGGCCTGGAAGAACAGCAGGATCGGCCAGAACACGCGGTGCGCCCGGCGGCTGTTGCCGATCAGGATGCCGAGCGGGATGCCGAGCGCCATGCCGACCGCCGCGCCGGTGACGAGTCGGATCAGGCTGTCCTGCAGATAGTCCGGCAGGATGCCCTTGTAGGTCAGCGTGATGAACGATTGCACCACGTCGCCGGGGCCGGGGAAGAACGCGCGCGGAAACATTCCGGATTCCGCGATGAGCGTCCATAGCAGCACCACGGGAATGAACGGCACGATGGCGGCGATCGCCGGCCAGCGCGTGGTTGCCCGCGTATAGGCGCTCCAGGTTTTCAGAAACGGATTCATGCGCGCCTCACCATGCCCCAGCGCTCGATGGTGGCGCGCTCCAGCGGCGCCAGCAGCAGGCGGTCGATCAACAGCCACAGCACCCCGATGACGATCATGCCGAGCACGATGACCTCGGTGCGGTAGAAATCGCGCGCCACGAACAGCATGTAGCCGAGGCCGACATTGGTGGCGATCATCTCCGCGGCGATCAGGCCGCGCCAGGCGAAGCCGAGGCCGGTGCGGATGCCGGTCACGATGTTCGGCAGCGCGCCGGGCAGCAGCACCTCCGTCAGCAGCGCCCATTTTCCCGCGCCGAGCGAGGCGGCGGCGTTGCGCAGGGTGTGCGGAATGGTCGAAACCCCGAGCAGGGTGTTGTAGGCCACCACGAAGAACACGGCGTTGAAGATCACGAAAATGATCGCGCCGAAGCCGTAACCGAACCACAGCGTGGCGATCGGGATCCAGGCGATGCCGGCCAGCACCGAGAAGAAACGGAATAGCGGCGTCAGCAATGCGGAGATCGCCGGGCTGACGCCCATGGCGATGCCGAGCGGCACGGCGGTGACGACGCCGATCACGGTGCCGATCCCGACGCGCAGCAGGCTCGCGCCGACATGATGGAGAAGGGTGCCGTCGCGGATGGACTCGAGGGCGGCGTCGCCGACCGCACCGACCGAGGGGAAGACGCGCGGGTTGACCTGGAACAGCGGCACCACGACGGCCCATATCACGACGAGCGCGAGCAGGGGAGCGACGAACATGGCCGCGCCCACGAGGGAATTCATCCCTCGCATCACCCATCTGGGCTGAACCTTCCGACCGGGTGCAACCAGCACGTAACCTCCTCCCTGCGATCAGCCTTGCCTGATCTTTGTCTGCCGCCGCGCTCCGGCGGCGTTCGAACCGATGCAATCGAATGCGCACGAGGCGCGACTTCAGGTGATGGCGTAGCCTCCGTCGATGATGAGAACCGTGCCGGTGACGAAAGACGCGATCGGCGAACACAGATATAGAACGCCGCCGAGCAGGTCGGATGGCGTGCCCCAGCGTTTGAGCGGCGTGCGATCGAGAATCGCCTGGCTGCGTTCGGTATCGCTCTGCAAGGCGGAGGTCAGCGGCGTCGCGATCCACCCCGGCGCGATGGCGTTGACGCGGATGCCGTCGCCCGCATAGGCGATGGCCAGCGATTTCGTCAGTTGCGCGATGCCGCCCTTGCTCGCGGCGTAGCCCGGCACGAGGCCGCCGCCGAAGAACGACAGCATCGAGGCGAGATTGACGATGGCGCCGTTCGATCGCGCCAGCAGCGGCCGCGCGGCCGCGCACACCCGCATGGTGCCATTGAGGTTGATGTCGACTACCGCGCCGAACACCTCCGGATCGAGTTCCTCGCCGCGCCGGATCACGCCGGCGCAATTGACCACCACGTCGAGGCCGGCGAGGGAGCCGACCAGCGCCGTCACCGCGCCGCTGTCGCGTACATCGAGCTGGTGGGCGCGAGCCCTGCTCAGGAGCGGATCGGAAGCCGCAGCGGCGATTTCCGCCGCGCCGATGCCGGCGATGGTGACATCGGCGCCGGCCTCGACGAAGCCGCGCGCAATCCCCGCGCCGATTCCCGAGGTGCCGCCGGTGACCAGCACGCGCTTGCCCGCGTACCAGATCGACGCCCAGGTTGCGGACGCGGCGTTCTGCGTCATGGTCGGTCCGTCCGCCATCAGCGCACGAACTGATCGACGTAATCGCGGCCGAGGCCGCTGGCCTCGTAATGCGCGCGGCACATGTCGATCTTGGTGAAGACGTCCTCGTAGCCGACGTGGTTGTTCTGCTCGTCGAGATACACCATCGATCCCTGGATGTTGAAGAAGGTGATCATTTCGCTGGTGTCCTCCGGCACCACTAGGGTGTGGATCTCGCCCGGCGGCTCGAACACGTAGGAACCTTCGGTGGCGACCCATTCGTGCTCGCGATAGAACCACTTGCCCTTCAGCACGAAGCCGTGAACCGGGTTGGGATGCAGGTGCCGCGACAGCACGCCGGCGCGGCGCACGCGCAGCAGGTTGCACCACTGGCCCTGCCGCGTGTTGAGCATCAGCGGCCTGAACCAGACGTCGGGCGCCTGCGGCACCCACACGCGCTCGTCCTGCGGGATCGCGACGACGGCGATCTCCGGTGACGCCAGAACGTGGGTCGATCCCTTCATATCACGATACATGAGATGTCCTTTTGAGCTTGCCGCTGGTTGCCCGTCGCGGGGCGGATCGGGGCCGCGCCGCCGCCTTGCGTTCGGTCAGCTTGAGGCCGGTGTAGCCGACCACCTGTTTCATCGCGGTGCTGGCTTCGCCGGCATTGCCCGCGGCGATGGCGTGCGCGGCGGCGGCGTGGTTCGCCACATTGTCCTCGAACCAGCCGGTGCGGCCGATTGCGATGGAAAACACCGCGCTCAGGATGGTGTCGATGGCGCCGCGAAAGCCCTGCAGCACCGGATTGTGGGTGGCGTCGAGGATGGCGAGATGAAACGCCTTGTCGGCGGCGAAAGCGCTGTCGTGATCGGGCGCGCTTTGCATGGCCGCCAGCGCCTTGTTGATGCGGCGGCGATCGTCCGCCGTCGCCCGTTCCGCCGCCATGGCCGCCGCGGCCGGCTCGATGATCGCGCGCACTTCCTGAATCCATCCCAGCAGGTCGTGATCGGGCTCGTCATCGCCGACGAGCCAGCCCAGCACCTCGCGATCGAGCAGGCTCCAGTCGCAGCGCGGACGCACATGCGTGCCGTGGCGCGGGCGCACGCTGACGAGGCCCTTGGCGGCCAGCGTTCGCACCGCTTCGCGCACCACGCCCCGACCGACGCCGAAACGCAGTTCGAGATCGTGTTCCGGCGGCAGCGCCGCGCCGGCCGGAATGATGTCCCGCGCGATCTCGCTGCCGAGCGTCGCCAGCACCGCATGAATGCGGCCCGGCTTCACCAGTCTTGCGTGTGGTTTTGATCGCGCCTGCGCCAACGGTTTCGCTTCCCCGAATTCGCCGTCTTGTGCGGCGTGACTGGATGCTAGCACGCGATGGATTGTTCTTGCAATCATCCGATGTTAAACATCAGATGATTAGATCTGGTTGCGGTGCGAAGGCCGCGGCTTGCCGCGGCGCACACCAACGCACGCGGGAGCGACGCGCGCTTCAGATGCGGCAGCGGCGATATCGGAGCAGAAATTCAGTCCGGCAAGGGTGCAACAAGGCTGCGACAATCGCGGCGAACAATGGCGAGGCAGCGCGACCATGGCGACGATCGGCTATCTGACGACAGTGAATTTCGATTTCGGTGCGATCAAAACCCTGAAGGCTGAGTTGGAGGCGCTTGGCATCCGCAGGCCGCTTCTGGTCACCGACGCCGGCGTGGAAGCCGCCGGCATTGTCGACACGGTCCTCGGCCAACTCGATCGCGCCAATGTCCCGGTGTTTGCCAGGACGCCGCCCAACCCGACCGAGGAAGCGGTGCTCGACGGCGTCAAGGCGTATCGCGACGCCGATTGCGATGGCGTCATCGCGCTCGGCGGCGGCTCGCCGATCGATCTCGCCAAGGGGGTGGCGCTTGCGGCCACCCATGAGGGGCCGCTGGAGACCTATGCGGCGATCCGCAATGGCGTCGGCCGGATCACCTCGGCCGTCGCGCCGGTGATCGCCATTCCGACCACGGCGGGCACCGGCAGCGAGGTCGGCAGGGGCGCGCTGATCAATCTCAGCAACGGATCGAAGCTCGCGCTTATCAGTCCGCATCTTATTCCCAGGCGCGCGATCTGCGATCCGGAATTGACTCTCGGGCTTCCGCCGCTGCTGACGGCGGCGACCGGCATCGACGCGCTGACCCATTGCATCGAGACGTTCCTGTCGCCGCTGGTCAATCCCCCGGCCGAAGCGATCGCGCTCGACGGCGCGCAGCGTGCCTGGCGCAACATCCGCACCGCCACGGACAACGGTGCGGATCGCGCGGCGCGCTGGGAGATGATGATGGCGGCGCTGGAGGGCGGCCTGACGTTCCAGAAAGGGCTCGGGGCAGTGCATTCGCTGTCTCATGCTGCGGGCGCATTGCGCGCGCCGACGCTGCATCACGGCATGCTGAACGGCGTGTTCCTGCCGCATGTCCTGCGGTTCAATGCGGATCATGTCGGGAGCAAGTATCAGCGGCTGCGCGAGCTGTTCGGTCTCGCGCCGGATGCTGATCTCGCCGACGCGGTGTCTGCACTGGTCAGGTCGCTGGGATTGCCGGTGACGCTGGGCGCGATGGGATTCGAGGCCCGGCACATTCCCGAAACGGTAACCCGGGCGCTGGCAGACCATTCCAACGCCACCACCCCGCGCCGCGCATCGGCGGAGGAATTCGAGGCGCTGCTGCGCGCGGCGCTGTAGCAATTTCGTTCAGCTCTGGTTCAGGGCCGGGGCCGTTTCATCGAACGGCTCCGCCTGCATTTGCGGATGGCGTTTCCTCGCGCGGTCCGCGGGCGGCGTGAAGCCGGAACAATTCGCAGGATGCGCCGTTGACCGAAATTGGATGCGCGGTTGCGTCGGCGCGTTGCGGCGCGACGACCACGGGAATGACGCGACCGGAGATCACATCGCCGGAGATGTCCATGTCCAGACTTTTCAAAATCGGAGCCATTGTCGCAGCCTTGATGCTCGCGCTGCCGGTTGCGCCCTATGCGGCCGGACGCGGCGGCGGGCATGGTGGTGGTGGTGGTGGTGGCGGCTTTGGCGGTGGCGGATTCCGCGGCGGCGGCGGCGGCGCGCATTTCGGTGGCGGCGGTCCCCGTTTTGGGGGCGGTGGACCTCATTTCGGTGGCGGTGGCGCGCGGTTTGGCGGTGGCCATATCGGTGGGCCTCGCTTCGGCGGGACTCATTTCGGCGGCGGGCGCGCCTTCAGCGGCAGCCGGCCGATTATGTCGCACTCCTACACGCGGCGTGGTGGCAGCAGAAACGGCTATTATGCCGGGCGCGGCGGGTCCGGGCGATACGCCAATCGCAACGGGCGGGCCAATCGCGCCGCTGCTTTCAATGGGCAGGCGAATCGTGCCGCTGCTATGCGTCACGGTCGCGCCGGCAACGTCGAATCCCGTGCTGTGCACAATCGGCTGAATTCACGCGCCGTCGCGGGCGCCATGCGCAAACCTGGCGCGTTGCGCAATCCCAACGCGCGCGCGCACGTCGCCGCCGCGGCTGCGCTCGCGGGCTGGCACCATGGCGACCGGCGAGGCTGGTGGCGGCATCGTCACGGCGGATACGGCTGGGTCGGTCCGTTGTTCTGGCCGTTCGCCTTCTACGACATCTACGGCTACACCTTCTGGGGCGACGGCTACGATCCCGCGTTCTGGGATTACGGCTACGACGACATCTATGCCGGCCTGTTCGCGCCCTACGGTTATGACGATCTCAGTGGCTATCTGCCGTCACGTCGCGGCGGCGGAGGTGGTGGTTCAGCCCCCGCTGCGGGCGCACAGGCCCCGCAGACATCGTCTTCTGCGCCGGACAGCGACAATCAGCTGGCGCTGATGTGCGGCGAGGATGCGCGCACCATCGCCGGACTGCCGATCGACCGCATTCAGCAGGCGATCCAGCCCAACGATGCGCAGCGCGCCGCGCTGGACGAACTCGCCAATGCCTCAACGGACGCTGCGCAGAAGCTGCGCGCGGCCTGTCCGACCGAGGTCGCGCTGACCGCGCCGAACCGGCTGGCGGCGATGCAGACGCGGATCGAGGCAATGATCGCGGCGGTGCATGCCATTCAGCCGCCGCTGGACAAGTTCTATGGTCTGCTCGACGACGAGCAGAAGGCGCGGATCAACGCCATCGTCGGCGGCCGGCGCGGAGCGCCCGGAGATGTCGCCGATTGCGGCTCGGGCACGCCGTTGCAATGGCCGGCCGAGCAGATCGAGAAGACGCTGAACCCGACTGAGGCACAACGCGCCAGCCTCACCGCGTTGCAGGATGCGACGGCGAAGGCTGCGGACATGCTCAAAGCCTCGTGCGCGCCGTCCGGCGACCTGACGCCGCCGGCGCGACTGGCCGCGATCGGCACCCGGCTGGAAACGCTGGACGAGGCTGTGAAGACGGTGCATGCCGCGCTGACGGACTTCTACGGCCAACTGACCGACGAGCAGAAAGCCCAGTTCGAGGCCATCGGGCCGGGATTGAATCCGGGACTGAGCACCAGCGCTTCCAGCGACCGGTCGGGCAGGGCGCGCACCAGCCATCGCCGGCACGGATACAATGTGGAACGCATGATCCGGCGCATGATCTCGATCGGGCTTTGAGCGATATTCGCTGCCTGTCGCAAGACCGGCTGTAACGCGGCCGCGCCTTGCGTGCGAAAGGTGCGGTCCCGGCGTCCCGCCCTTGTCGCGCCATCCTACCTTTGTCGGACAATGTCACTCCGAATCGTGAAATTGCGCGATGCAACATAGATCGTGCGGTTTTATCGGCTATTGACGCCAGTATTTTCACCCCCTAGCAATTGTCCGACAAACAACATCGGGCTTGCATGTCGTCCGTTTCGCCGAGCTTCCAGCGTATCGAAGTGGCGCCGGCCTATCAGAAGGTCGCCGACGCCATTGAGCGCGAGATCGTCAACGGCCGCATCAAGCCGGATGATCCCATCGGCACCGAGTCCCAACTTGTTCAGCAATTCGGCGTCAACCGCTCCACGGTGCGCGAGGGAATCCGGGTGCTGGAGGAGAGCGGTCTGATCCGCCGCGATTCCAGCCGCCGCCTCTATGCCTGCCTGCCGCGCTACAACAAGCTGGCGAGCCGCTTCAGCCGCGCGCTGGTGCTGCACGAGGTCACCTTCCGCGAGCTGTTCGAGACCGCCATCGTTCTCGAAATCGCCGCCATCGAATATGCCGTCGATCACGCCACCGACGACGATATCGCCGAGATCGCCGCCAATATCGCCACAACCGAACAGTCGGTGTCCAATCCGGCGGCGTTCGCCGAACTCGACGCCGATTTTCACAGTCTGATCGCCAGGGCGTCGCACAACCGTGTGCTGCAATTGGCGCGGGAGCCGGCGGGCCTGCTGTTCTTTCCCACCACCGAGATGGTGGTGCGCGATGTCGCCGAAGGTATGCCGCGTCTAATTGCCGCGCATCATCATCTGCTCGACGCCATCCGCAAGCGGGATAAAGAAGCTGGCAAGCTGTGGATGCGGCGGCATGTCGAGGACTGGCGACGCGGTTTCGAGCGCGCCGGAAACTCGCTCGATCGGCCGGTGGAGCGGATGTACACGGAGCACGCGCTGCTGACGCGGAAGCGATAAGATACGGGAGTTTTCTAATAATACGATGGCAAGAGCGCGCAAAGCGCCGGCACGTCACAAGGGGGGAAGTCAGTGTCTGGAGTGGATGATCCGGTGATCCTGAAAGCCGATGGGCCGATTGCGCGCATCGTCTTCAATCGACCGAAGGTCTTGAACGCGCTGAGCGTGGCCGCCGCCGAGGGGTTTCTCGCGGCCTGCAAAAGCATCGCTGCCAATTCCGCAACGCGCGTCGTCGTCATCTCGGGCGAGGGCCGGGCCTTCGTGGCGGGCGGCGACGTCTCGGCGTTTCAGGGGCCGGCGGACGAGGTGCGCAAGCGCGTGCCCATGATCATGGAGCCGTTTCACGAGGCTCTCGAGATTCTCGCGGCGCTGCCGCAGCCGGTGATCGCCAGTCTGCACGGCGCGGTGGCCGGCGGGGGCATGAGCCTCGCGCTCGCCACCGACCTCGCCATCGCCGCCGACAACACCATCTTCACGCTCGCCTATGCCAAGCTCGGCACCAGCCCGGACGGTTCGTCGTCATGGACGCTGCCGCGTCTCGTCGGTCTGCGCAAGGCGATGGAGATCGCGCTGTTGTCGGACGTCTATGATGCCAATGAGGCCCTGCGGCTCGGTCTCGTCAATCGCGTGGTGCCGGCGGCCGATCTCGCCGCCGAGACCGACAGACTGGCGCACCGTCTCGCCGAGGGGCCGACCTTCGCCTACGGCCGAATGAAGGCGCTGCTGCGCGGCTCGCTCGACCATTCGCTGCACGATCAGCTCGCGCTGGAAGCAAAAGGGTTCGATGCCTGCATCGGCACGGCGGATTTCGCCGAGGGCGTGAATGCGTTTCTCAGTAAGCGCCCGGCGAAATTCGGCGGAACCTGATCATGCAGGATCAGGCTTCATCCGCCGTCGGATTGAACGTCAGCCATCTGTCGCTGTCGTTCGGCGGCCTCAAGGCGCTGACGGACGTGTCGTTCTCGGTCGCGCCGGGATCGATCACCGCGGTGATCGGGCCGAACGGCGCCGGCAAGACCTCGCTGTTCAACTGTATTTCCGGGTTCTATCGCCCTTCCACCGGCGTGATCGAATGCGGCGGCGAGGACATCAGCAGGCTGCATCCGCCGGAACGGGCCAGGATCGGCCTCGCGCGCACGTTTCAGAACATCGCGCTGTTTCGCGGCATGACCGTGCTCGACAACATCAAGCTCGGACGTCACGCCCACATGCGCACCAACGTGTTCGATGCGCTGTGGTACTTCGGTCGCGCCAAGCGCGAGGAGATCGAGCTGCGCGCCGAGGTGGAGCGCCGCGTGCTCGATTTTCTGGAAATGGAGCACATCCGCGACCAGCCGGTGGCCTCGCTATCCTACGGCCTTCGCAAGCGCGTCGAACTGGCACGCGCGCTCGCCATGAAACCGCGCATCCTGATGCTCGATGAGCCGGTGGCGGGCATGAACCGCGAGGAAACCGAGGACATGGCGCGTTTCATCCTCGACGTGAAGGAGGAATGGGGCGTCACCATCCTGATGGTCGAGCACGACATGGGACTGGTGATGGATATCTCCGACCATGTGGTGGTGCTGAATTTCGGGCAGGTGATCGCGGCGGGCCAGCCCGCGGACATCCAGACCAACCCCGAGGTCGTCACCGCCTATCTCGGCTCCGGCGACGTCGGCGACCTGTCGCGGCGGATCGCGGGCGAAAGGGCGGCGTGATGGATTGGCTGTTCCTGTTCGAGATCGTGCTGTCGGGGCTCGGCTCCGGCGCGCTGCTGGCGCTGACCGGCATTGCCTTCGTACTGATCTACAAGGCGACCCGGGTGCTCAACCTCGCCGTCGGCGAAATGCTGATGCTGTCGGCCTATTTCTTCTTCGGCCTCGCCACTTTGGCGCTGCCGCTGTGGCTCGCCATCATTCTCACCGTGATCGGGGGCGGCATCGTCGGCGGCGTCATCGAGCGTATCCTGATCCGCCCGATGCTCGGCGAAAGCGCAATCTCGGTGTTCATGGTCACGGTGGGGCTCAGCTCCGTTCTCATCGGCTTCGTGGAGTTCGCCTGGGGCAGCGATCCTGTCACCCTGCCGAATTTCCTGCCGTCGAAGCCGATCTTCATCGGCAACGCCTATGTGTCGCCGAAGATCGCGGTGTCCTTCGCCGTGGCCACGGCGCTGATCGCAGCCTTCCTGATCGTGTTCCGCACATGGCGCGGTGGCGTGGCGCTGCGCGCCACCGCGACCGATCAGGGCGCGGCGTTCTCCTGCGGCATCAACGTGCCGGCGGTGTTTTCGGTGTCGTGGATCGTCGCCGGCATGGCGGCGGCGGGAGCGGGCATCCTGATCGGCGCGATCGGCGGCCTCTCGCCCACCATGGGCGTGTTCGGCCTGTCGGTGCTGGTGGCGGTCATCGTCGGCGGCCTCGATTCGATCGCGGGCGCGCTGGTAGCGGGCCTCGCCATCGGGT
Source organism: Bradyrhizobiaceae bacterium (assembly GCA_020544565.1). Classification (GTDB taxonomy): domain Bacteria; phylum Pseudomonadota; class Alphaproteobacteria; order Rhizobiales; family Xanthobacteraceae; genus Afipia. The sequence goes on along the minus strand of CP078014.1, from coordinate 1,996,100 downwards.
TGATCGAGGCGCTGGTCGGCACCTATCTGGGCGGCGAGTTCAAGCTGCTCATCACCTTCAGCCTTCTTGTGGTGGCGCTGATGATCCGTCCCTACGGATTGTTCGGCACCGTTGAAATCGAGCGACTGTGATGCGGATCGGCGCCGTCCATCAAACCTATGCCCAGGCGGAAGCGCTGTTCGACACCGGCTTCCAGCGCGCCATGCTGGTCGCGCTGTTCGCGGCGCTGGTGCTGTTTCCGTTCTTCGCCGACCAGTACTGGATCTATCTCGCCTGTCTGGTCGCGATCCACATCGTCAGCACCACCGGGCTGAACATTCTCACCGGCTACACCGGGCTCGTCAGTCTCGGACAGGCGGCGTTCATGTCGGTCGGCGCCTACACCGTCGCGATTCTGGAAATCCGCGTCGGCACGCCGTTCCTCGTCAATCTCATGGTGGCGGGCGCGGTGTCGGCGGCGGTGGGTCTCGTCGTCGGCGTGCCCAGCCTGCGGGTGAAGGGGCTCTATCTCGCCATCGCCACCATCGCCGCGTCGTTCATCCTGCACTTCCTGTTCGCTAACGGCCCGGCCTTCCTTGGAAAAACGCAGGGCCTGAGCATGCCGCCGGCGCGACTGTTCGGTTACGATCTGGCGCGCCCGTTCCAGCTCTACTGGCTGTTCATGCCGCTGACGGTGCTGTCGGTGATGGCGGCCGCCAACCTGTTCCGAACCCGCATCGGGCGCGCCTTCATCGCCATCCGCGATCGCGACATCTCCGCCGAGGTGCTGGGCATTCCGTTGCTGAAATACAAGTTGCTGTCATTCGCGCTGTCGTCGTTCTATGCCGGCGTGGCCGGCGGCATGTGGGCGTATTTCTTCCGCGTAGTGACGCCGGAAAGCTTTCCGCTGATCTACTCGGTGTTCTTTCTTGCCGCGGTCATCGTCGGCGGCATGGGCACCATCCTCGGCGGCATCCTCGGCGCGATTTTCATGACCATGGTGCCGGAGATCCTCAAGATCGCGGTGTCCTACATGACCTTCATTCCGAACGCGACAGCGCAACTGTCGCCGATTCGGACCATCGTTTTCGGCGCGCTCATCATCGGGTTCCTGCTGTTCGAGCCGCAGGGGCTCGCCGAAATCTGGCGTCGCGTGCGACGCTTCTTCCATTTATGGCCGTTCAGAAAATGAAACATGCAGGGAGAAACGATATGAGAGTGTTGCCAACGCGCCGCAAGGTGCTGTCTTTCGCGGCCGCGGGCGGTCTTGCCCTGGGGTTGCACGGCGTGGGTTCGTCGACGCCCGCGCGCGCCGCCGATGACATCGTCATCGGCGCATCGATGCCGATGACCGGCGTGTTCGCCTTCGCCGGCATCGCGCTCAACAACGCCTTTCAGGACTATGTGAAGATCGTCAACGATGGCGGCGGCATCAACGGCCGCAAGCTCAAATACGTTGCCGAGGACACCGGCTACAAGGTCGATAACTCCGTGGCGGTGTTCAACCGCATCACCAGCCAGGAGAAGGTGAATCTCTATTACGGGGACTCCACGGCGTTCTCCAAGACCATCAACGCCGAATTGAATCGCCGCGGCGACATCATGCTCGCCGGCGCGTCGTTCGCCTCCGAGCTGAACGACCCGAAGAACTATCCGTATCAGTTCATCGCCGGTCCGGATTATTCGGAAATGATCGGCATCCTGCTCGAATATATCGCCAAGGCGAAGCCGGGCGCGAAGATCGCGCTGGTCAATTCCGACACCGAGTTCGGCCGCGACCCGATCGCGCCGACCGAGAAGCGGGCGGCGGAACTGGGCTTGAAGATCGTGGAGAAGATCGTCACGCCGCCGACCAGCGTCGACGTTTCCACCGAGGTGCTGAAGCTGCGCCGGGCCGATCCGGATTTCACCATCTTCCACGGCTACATTCTGGCGCCGCTGCCGGAGTTCATGACCCAGGCCAAGCAGCTCGGCCTCAAGACCCGCTTCATGGGCACGTTCTGGTCGATGGACAACGCCATCTGGGCGAAGTCGGCGGACGTGGCCGACGGCTTCATGGGCGTGATGCCGTATCGCTATTACTTCGACACCGAAGGCAAGTCGCCGATGATGGAGAAGATCCGGCAGATGCGGCCGGACTATCAGTCCACCGGCTACACCCAGGGCTTCCTCACCGCGATGCTGATGACCGAGGCGGTCAAGCGCACCCTCGACGCCAAGAAGGAATTGACCGCCGCCAACATGAAGGCCGCGCTGAACTCCATCAAGGATTTCGACACCGGCGGCATCATCGGCGTGCCGATCTCGATTCCGGGCAACACCATTCCGGTCGGCCGCGTCTATCAATATGACGGCGCGAGCAAGCTGATGAAGCCGGTGTCCGACTGGATCCGGATCGCGAAGTAACGACGATGGCCGCCGAAGCACTCCTCTCCGTGAACAATATCGAGGTCGTCTATAACAAGACGGTCCAGGTGCTTCGCGGCCTGTCGTTGACGGTCGAAAAGGGAGCGGTGGTCGCGTTGCTGGGCTCGAACGGCGCCGGCAAATCGACCACCCTCAAGGCCGTCTCCAACCTCCTCGAACTCGAGGATGGCCGGGTGACGGCGGGCGATATCCTGTTCAAGGGCGCCGCGATCTCACGCTTCGCTCCGCATCACCTGGTGCGGAGCGGGCTTTTCCACGTCATGGAAGGCCGGCGGATTTTCGAGGACCTGACGGTGGAGGAGAACCTCACCGCCGCGACCTATGCCACGGCAGGGCGTGCCGGTGGCAAGACCCCGTTCGATCTGGTCTACACCTATTTTCCGCGGCTGTTCGAGCGCCGCACCGGCCGCGCCGGCTATCTCTCCGGTGGTGAGCAGCAGATGCTTGCCATCGGCCGCGCGCTGATCGCGCAACCGGAGCTGATGCTGCTGGACGAGCCGTCGCTCGGCCTGTCGCCCAAGCTGGTGGAGGAGATCTTCACCATCATCGCGCGCATCAATCGTGAGCAGGGGGTATCCATGCTGCTGGTGGAGCAGAACGCGGCGGTGGCGTTCGCGGTCTCGACCTATGGCTACATCATGGAGTCCGGCAAGATCGTCACCGACGGGCCGACCGAGCAATTGATCCGCGATCAGGATGTCCGCGAATTCTATCTCGGCGTCGGCGCGGCCAGCGCCGAGGCCAAGGGCTTCCGCGGCATCAAGCATTACAAGCGCCGCAAGCGCTGGCTGTCCTGAGTTTTAACGAGGCTGGCATGACCCCCGACAGCTTTCCCGAGGCGACGTTACCGCAGATGCTGCGTGACAATGCACGCCGTCATCCGGAGCAGGTGGCGATCCGTCAGAAGGAATTCGGCATCTGGAATCCCTGCACCTGGCGGGGCTATTTCGAGCGCGCCCGCGACGTCGGCCTCGGCTTTCGCGCGCTCGGGCTCAGCGCGGGTGGTCACGTCGCCATCCTCTCCGAAAACCGCATCGAATGGGTGCTGGCGCAGCTCGGCGCCAATATCGTCGATGGCATCGCGGTCGGCGTCTATCCCACCAGTCCCTCCAACGAGGTCGCCTATGTGGTGGCGCACTCCGAATCGGAGGTGATCGTCTGCGAGGATCAGGAGCAGGTCGACAAGGTGCTGGAGCGGCGCGACGAATTGCCGAAGCTGCGGCGCATCGTCGTGATCGAGACCAAGGGCATCAGGGATTATCCGCCGGATCAGGTGATGTCGTTCGAGGCGCTGGAGGCGCTCGGCGCGAAGGATGCGCATGACCATGCCGGCCTTGTGGACGGGATCATCGATCGCCAGCAGCTCTCGCAGATCGCGCTCATCATCTACACCTCCGGCTCGACCGGCAAGCCGAAGGGCGCGATGCTGAGCTACCGGAACGTTCGTGCGCAGGCCATGGCGGCGACCGACAAGCTCGGCCTCGATCCATCGGACAGCATGCTGTCCTATCTGCCGCTGTGCCATGTCGCCGAGCAGATGACCACGGTGATGGTTCCGGTCTATCTCGGCTTGCTGGTGAATTTCGGCGAGTCGATCCGCACCGTGCAGGAAGACCTGCGCGAGGTCGCGCCTAGCATGTTCCTCGGCGTGCCGCGGATCTGGGAGAAGCTGCACTCGTCGATCCATATCAAGCTGATGGAGGCCGGACCCATCCGCCGTGCGCTGTTCGCGCGCGCTTATGCCGCCTGCGAGGGATTTGCCGAGAAAAATCCGGCGGACCGCACGGTCGCGGAGCGCATCAGCTTCGCGCTGTCGTACTGGCTGATTTTCCGCGCGCTGCAGAACTTCATCGGCCTGCGCAAGACCCGCATCGCCATGACCGGGGCCGCGCCCATTTCGCCAGCCATCGTGCATTTCTTCCGCACCATCGGCGTGCCGCTGGTGGAGGTCTACGGGCTAACCGAATCGTCGGGCATCGCGCTCGGGCAGGTGTTGGCCGACAGGCGCGTCGGCTCGGTCGGCGGCGGCGTCGCCCGCATGGAGGTGAAGCTCGGTTCGTCGAACGAGTTGCTCATTCGAGGCGACACCGTGTTCGCCGGCTATTATCGCAACGACGAGGCGACGAAGACGGCGATCCGCGACGGCTGGCTGCACACCGGCGACGTCGCGGAATTTGCGGACGGCCATTTCCGCATCGTCGATCGCCTGAAGGACATCATGATCACGGCGGGCGGCAAGAATCTCAGCCCGTCCGAGATCGAGAACACCGTCAAGGCCAGTCCCTTCATCAAGGAATGCATCGTTATCGCCGAAGCGCGTAAGTACGTCTCGGCGCTGATCCAGATCGACTATGACCTCGCCGGGAAGTGGGCGGAGGAGCACGGCATCGCCTACACCAATTTCAGGAACCTGACGGAGAACGCCGGCCTGCGCGATCTGATCCAGTCGGAGATCGACGCCGCCAACCGCCAGTTGGCGCAGGTCTCGCAAATCCGGCGCTTTCATCTCCTTACCAAGGAACTCGATCACGACGACGACGAGGTGACGGCGACGATGAAGGTCCGCCGCGCCAACGTGCACAGCAAGTATCACGACGAGATCGAGGGTCTCTATCTCTAGAGTGTTTCATGTATTGATAGAAACAGCCTCGTCCGTCATGGCCGGGCCATAGCCGTTCGAAGAACGGCGTCGCTTCGCTCCGCTTATGTCCCGGCCACCCACGTCTTATTTTGTTGAAACGTTCTAGACGTGGATGCCCGGCATAAAGCCGGGCATGACGATTCGTTGATTCTGTCTCAACAAAACCGTTCTGGACGGCGAGACTTGCCGCGCCTCTTGGCTTCGCCTCCGGTTATGATTTAGTCCCACCTGAAGCGAAGCTGCCGGATTCGCCCAAGCGGGCGTGGAGAGAGGCCGTGGGGCAGGTTTTCGACCTTGCGATCATTGGCGGAGGGATCAACGGCTGCGGCATCGCCCGCGATGCCGCGGGCCGCGGCAATTCCGTGTTTCTGTGCGAGATGAACGATCTGGCCAGCGGCACCTCGTCGTGGTCGAGCAAGCTGATCCATGGCGGCCTGCGCTATCTCGAATATTACGAGTTCCGGCTGGTGCGCGAGGCGCTGATGGAGCGCGAGGTGCTGTGGCGGATCGCGCCGCACATTATCCGCCCGCTGCGTTTCGTGCTGCCCCATCATGCCGGGCTGCGGCCGGCGTGGCTGCTGCGGCTCGGGCTGTTCATGTACGATCATCTCGGCGGGCGGCGGCTGCTGCCCGCGACCCGCAGCGTCGATCTCGCGCATGATCCGGTGGGGCTGCCTCTTACGCCGGGGCGGTTCACCACGGGGTTCGAATATTCGGACTGCGCGGTGGACGATGCCCGCCTCGTGGTGCTCAACGCGCGCGATGCCGCCGATCGCGGCGCCGACATCCGCACCCGCACCCGCGCCGTCGAGGCGCGGCGGCAGGACGGCTATTGGCAGGTGATGCTGGAAGACACCATCACCGGCGCGCGGAGCAGCATTCAGGCCCGCGCGCTGGTGAACGCCGGCGGGCCCTGGGTGGAGGACGTGCTCACTCGCCGCGCCGGCATCAATGCCAAGGCGAAGGTGCGGCTGGTGCAGGGCGCGCACATCGTGGTGCCGCGCCTCTATGATCACGATCGCGCTTATACGTTCCAGAATGCCGATGGCCGCGTCGTGTTCGCGATTCCGTTTCAGGACGATTTCACGCTGATCGGCACCACTGACCGCGACTACCATGGCGATCCATCCAAGGTGCAGGCGTCAGCGGATGAGATCGCCTATCTCTGCACGTCGGTGAACGACTATCTGGCAAAACAGGTGACGCCGGAGGATGTGGTGTGGGCCTATGCCGGGGTACGTCCGCTTTATGACGACGGCGCCAGCGAGGCGAAAGCCGCGACGCGCGACTACGTGTTCGAATTCGATGCGCCGGACGGCCTGCCGTTGCTGTCGGTCTTCGGCGGCAAGATCACCACCTACCGCCGCCTCGCCGAGGAAGCACTGGAGCGGCTGCGCGACCATCTGCCGGGCACGCAACAGCCTGTGGGCTGGACCGGGACCACGCCGCTGCCGGGCGGTGATCTTGGCGTTAGCGCGATCCCGGCGCTGGCTGACGAACTGATCCGCGATCATCCGTTCCTGTCGCGCGCCTTTGCGCTGCGCCTCGCCCATGCTTACGGCACGCGGGCTCGTCAGGTTCTAGGCGATGCGGCATCCGAGGCGGATCTCGGGCAGCGCTTCGGCGATACGCTGACCGAGCGTGAGGTTCGCTACCTCATCGCCCACGAATTCGCGCGCACCGCCGACGACATCGTCTGGCGGCGCTCCAAGCTGGGCCTGCGCCTGTCCGCCAGCGAGGTGAAGGCGCTCGACGACTGGATCGCGGTCCAGCACAGCGGCTCCGACCGGCCGTCGGAGGAGGCCGGACGCCGCGCGTGAGCGTCAGGCGGTGCCGTTGCGGCTTTATCGTCCCTTCCACTGCGGCGGGCGCTTTTCCGCGAAGGCTTTGGGGCCTTCGATGTAATCCTCCGATGCGGCCAGCGCGCGGACGGCGGGATAGTCGAACTGCTCGGCGATGGCCTGTTCGAGCGATACGCCGAGACCGCGGTGAATGGCCTGCTTCGAGGCGCGGATCGACATCGGACCGTTCTGCAGAATGAGATTGGCCCAGCGCTCTGCGCCGGCCAGCGCCTGGCCCGGCGCAACCACATCGTTGACGAAACCAAGCTCGAAGCCTTCGCGCGCCGGAACATGGCGCCCGGTCAGGATCATGCCCATGGCGCGCTTGAGGCCGATCTGGCGCGGCAGGCGATGCAGTCCGCCGGCGAGCGCGGCGAGGCCGACGCGCGGCTCCGGCAGCGCGAAAGTGGCGTTCTCCGCGGCAATGATCAGGTCGCAGGCGAGCGCGATCTCGAAACCGCCGCCCATGGCGACGCCGTTCACCGCCGCGATGATCGGCTTGTCGCAATCGAAGCGCGTCGTGAGGCCGCCGAAGCCGCTGGTGTCCCAGCCGCGCTTGCCACCGGCCGCCTGCCATTTCAGGTCGTTGCCGGCGCAAAACGCCTTGTCGCCGGCCCCGGTGACGATGGCGATCCATTGCTCTGGATCGTTGGCGAATTCATCGAACACCCGGTGCAGTTCGAAATGCGCCGGCGAGTGCAGGGCGTTCATCACCTCGGGGCGATTGAGCGTGATGATCGTGAGGCGGCCGTTGCGGGCGACCTTTGCGAATTCGTAAGCCATGAACCTGTCCTTTCGGTTGCGATGCGGTGTCCGCGTGACGCCGTGACGGACATAGACAGAACGGCGTGGCATTCACAACTCAATTGGGCGCCCGACGAGCACCTGTGCTGCTATCGCCCGGTGAACACAGGCTTGCGCTTTTCCATGAAGGCGGTGCGGCCTTCCTCGTAATCCGCGCTCTTGAAGCAGGCTTGCACCATGTCGTCGCAGCGCTGAAGGTCGCGCGCGGATTCGTCCTTGCAGATTTCGCCGACGATGAACTTGATCGAATCCACCGTCATCGGCGCGTTTGCGGCGATGGTCGCGGCATAGTCCCTGACATAGCTCTCGAGCACGTCGTTGCCGACCACGCGGTTGACGAGGCCCATGGTCATCGCCTCGTGCGCGTCAAACAGCCGCGCCGTGAAGAAAATCTCCTTGGTGAACGAGGGGCCCACCACGTCCATCAGCCGCTTCACGCCGGGGTAGCCGTAACCGAGGCCGAGCTTGGCGGCAGGCACCGCGAAGCGCGCATCTTCCGAAGCGATGCGCAGGTCGCAGCAGCTGGCGATGCCCATGCCGCCGCCGACGCAGAAGCCGCGAATCTGCGCGATGGTGGGCTTGGGGCATTCGTGCACGCTGGCGTAGGCGTCCTCCACGGCTTCGTTGTATGCCTTCACCCCCGCCTCGGAGGCGCGCTCGTCGCCGAACTTCGAGATGTCTGCGCCGGCGACGAACGCCTTGTCGCCCGCGCCCGCCAGCACCACGACGCGCACGCCGTCGTCGCTGGCGAAGGCCGTCATCGCCGCGGTGCAAGCCTGCCACATCTCCAGCGACATGGCGTTGCGGCGCTCTGGATTGTTGAAGATCACATAGCCGACCTGGTCGTCCTTGCGGGAGATGATCTTGTCGGTCGAAACCATGGATATCGTCCTTGTGTTTAGATTACCTTGCCCTGGCGGAGCGCGGCGATGTCCTGATCGGTGAAGCCGAATTCGGTCAGCACCTCGAAGGTCTGCTCGCCGGCGAGCGGCGGGCGGGCGGCGAAACGGCTCGGCGTGCGCGACAACGTCACCGGCTGGGCGACGAGACGGTTGCCGCCATCCGGCAACGACTGGGCGAGGCCGAGGTGTTTCACCTGCGGGTCGTCGAACACCTGATCGATGGAATAGATCGGCCCGCACGGCACGCCGGCGTCGTTGAGGATCTCGACCCATTCTCCGGTGGTGCGTTTTGCCAGATGGCGGTCGATCTCGGCGTTGAGCGCATCGCGGTTCTGCGAGCGCAGCGTGATGGTGGCGTAAGCGGGGTTGTTCAGCAGATCGGGAGCCTCGATGGCGGCCGCGAAGCGTTCCCAGATGCGCCCTCCGGTGGTGGCGATGTTGATGCGCCCGTCCTTCGTGGTGAACACGCCGGTGGGGATGCTGGTGGGGTGATTGTTGCCCGCCTGTCCTGGCACCTCGCCATCCATCAGCCAGCGCGCGGCCTGAAAGTCGAGCATGAAGATCTGCGCCTGCAGCAGGGATGTCTGCACCCATTGGCCTTCGCCCGAGACGTCGCGCTCCAGAAGTGCCGTGAGGATGCCGAGCGCGCAGAACAGCCCGGCGGTGAGGTCCGCCACCGGAATGCCGGCGCGCATCGGCCCGCGCCCGGGTTCGCCGGTGATCGACATCAGGCCGCCCATGCCCTGTGCGATCTGGTCGAAGCCCGGCCGGCTGGCGTAAGGGCCGTCCTGCCCGAAGCCGGAGATGCTGGCATAGACGAGGCGCGGGTTGATGGCGCGCAGGCTGTCATAGTCGATGCCGAGCTTGACCTTTACGTCGGGGCGAAAGTTCTCGACGACGACGTCGGCCTGCGCGGCGAGACGCTTGAACACAGCGAGCCCTTTCGGGTCTTTCAGGTTCAGCGTCATCGCGCGCTTGTTGCGATGCAGGTTCTGGAAATCCGGGCCATGGCGCGGGCCACCGGGCTGCTCGCTGTCGGCGAGATCGGTCGGCGCGTCGATCTTGATGACGTTCGCGCCCCAGTCGGCGAGCTGCCGCACTGCGGTCGGCCCGGACCTGATCCGGGTCAGATCCAGCACCGTGAAGCGCGACAGAGCCGACGAGGCGCGCGGGAACGTCATCGCATCGCTCCGTGGCGTTCAGCCGGCGTTGCCCACCAGCCCGGCGGCTGCGATGCCGGCAAGCGCTGCGGCTTCGTCGTTATCGGACGTGTCGCCGCTGATGCCGATGGCGCCGAGCAGCGCGCCGTTGGTGTCGTTGATGAGAACGCCGCCGGGCACGGGTACCAGCGCGCCGCGCGCCATGGTGTTGATGGCATCGACGAAATAGGGCTGCTCGCCGGCGCGCTTGAAGATCGCGCGCGACCCCATGCCCAGCGCCAGCGCGCCATAGGCTTTGCCGTGGGCCACTTCCGCACGCAGCAGGCTGGTGCCGTCTTCCGCCACGAAGGTCTTGAGCGTGCCGCGCGCGTCGAGAATGGCGATGGCCATCGGCTTCAGCTTCATCTCGCGGCACTTGGCGAGCGCGGCGTCGGAAATCTTACGGGCCACATCGAGGGTCAGGTCGGTCATCGTGGTCATCCTTGTACTGGCTTAGGTGCCGGCTTGCGCCGCGTTCCGGTCGAGGCTTATGGCAAGGACGCGGGCGACGTGCAATGTGTCGCGGCTGGCGCCGTCCCTGATCTGGTGACGGCAGGAAGTGCCGTCGGCCACGATCAGCGCCTCCGTCTCCGCCTTGCGTATGGCGGGCAGCAGTGCGGCTTCCGCCATCTCCATGGAGACGTCGTAGGTGTCCGCGCCATACCCGAACGCGCCGGCCATGCCGCAACAGCTTGATTCGATCTTCTCGACCTTGAGGCCGGGGACCAGCCGCAGGATTTTCTCCACCGGTGCGAAGGCTCCGAACGATTTCTGGTGGCAGTGGCCGTGCACCAGCGCGCGGGTCTCGATCGCCCCGAGCGGTAGTTGCAGGCGGCCGGCCTCGGCCTCGCGGACGAGAAATTCCTCGAACATCAGCGCCTGGGTGCTGACGGTTTTGGCATCGGCGTCCGAGCGCAGCGACAGCAGCTCGTCGCGCAGGGTCAGCAGGCAGCTCGGCTCCAGCCCGACGATGGGTACGCCGCGGGCGGCGAAGGGGAGCATCGCCTCCACCACGCGCCGCAGTTCGGCTCTGGCGTTGTCCACCAACCCGGCCGACAGAAACGTGCGGCCGCAGCACAGCGGTCGTCCGCCATCGGCGGCGCGCGGCAGGTGGACGCGATAGCCGCCGGCCACCAGTACGCGCAGGGCGGCGTCGAGATTCTCCCGCTCATAGGCGCGGTTGAAGGTGTCGGCGAACAGCACCACCTCGCGGCCGCCGTCCGGGCCATAGGCCGTGTCCGCGGGCGCGAACACGTCGCGGCGGAATTCCGGCAGCGCACGCCGGGCGCTGATGCCCGCGACTTTCTCCAAAAGCCTACGCAGCAGCGTGCTTCGGTTGCGCAGGTTGGCGAGGGGAGCAAAGCGCGCGGCGAGGCCGGCGTAATGCGGCAGGTAAGCCACCAGCCGGTCGCGCAGGGTGAGGCCGTGCGTCGCGACCCGCGCGGCCAGCACCTCGATCTTCATCTTGGCCAGGTCGACGCCGGTGGGGCATTCGTGGCGGCACCCCTTGCAGGAGACGCACAGTTTCATGGTCTCCATCATCGCGTCCGACGACAGCGCGTCGGGGCCGAGCTGGCCGGAGATCGCAAGCCGCAGTGTATTCGCACGCCCGCGCGTGACGTCCTTCTCGTTGCGGGTGGCGCGGTAGGACGGGCACATCACCCCGCCCTCGAGCTTGCGGCAGGCGCCGTTGTTGTTGCACATCTCCACCGCGCCCTGGAAACCGCCGGCGGCGCCGGGAAAGGCCGACCAGTCGAGCACGGTCTTGAGATCGCCCACCTTGTAGCCGGGCGCATAGCGGAACAGCGCGCGGTCGTCCATCTTCGGCGGATGGACGATCTTGCCGGGGTTGAGTGTGTTGTCCGGATCGAAGCGCTGCTTCACCTCCTCGAAGGCATGAACGAGACGCTCGCCGAACATCTGCTCGTGGAATTCGGAGCGGACGATGCCGTCGCCATGTTCGCCGGAGTGCGAGCCCTTGTAGTCGCGCACCATGGCGAAGGCTTCCTCGGCGATGTCGCGCATCGCCTTGACGTCCTTGTCAAGCTTGAGATTGAGCACCGGGCGCACATGCAGGCAGCCTTCGGAGGCGTGGGCATACATGGTGCCGCGGGTGCCGTGTTTGGCGAAGATGCGATTAAGCCGCTCGGTATAGTCGGCGAGGTGCGGCAGCGGCACCGCGCAGTCCTCGACGAAGGATACCGGCTTGCCTTCCTGCTTCATCGACATCATGACGTTGAGGCCGGAGGTGCGGAAATCGGTGATCGCGGCCTGCATCGCCGGTTCGATCACATCAACCACGCCGCCCCATTTGCGCCTCTCGCGATCCCAGCCGAAGCCGAGGTCGCCCATCAGCTCGCCGAGCTGTTTCAGTCTGGCGAGGTTCGCCGCCTGATCGGCCTCGGCGAATTCGACGATCAGCAGCGCTTCCGGCTCGCCCTTGACCACGGCCTCGATGGTCGGCCGGAACATGGCGATGTCGCGGCCGAGCGCGATCATGGTGCTGTCCACCAGTTCGACCGCGATCGGCTTCAGCCTGACCAGATGCTGAGTGGCGTCCATCGCCTCGTAGAAGCTGCCGAAGTGGCAGACGCCGAACACCTTGGGGCCGATCAGCGGCCACAGCTTGAGTTCGACGCGGGTGGTGAAGGCCAGCGTGCCTTCGGAACCGACCAGCAGGTGGGCCATGTTGTTGACCGGCTGCGGCGTCAGCGCGTCGAGGTTGTAGCCGCCGACGCGGCGCTGCACCCGCGGAAACCGCGCCGCGATCTCGCCGGCCTCGCGCTCGCCCAGCGCCAGCATGTCGCGGAACAGGTCGCTGCCCGGCTGCTCCATGTTTCGCCGCGCCATATCGTGTGGCATGGCGCCGAAATGCAGCAGCGTGCCGTCGGCCAGCGCGGCGTCCATCGCGATGGTGTTGTCGCGCATGGTGCCGTAGCGCAGCGAGCGGCCGCCGCAGGAATTGTTGCCGGCCATGCCGCCGATGGTGGCGCGGGAGGCGGTGGAGACGTCCACTGGAAACCACAGCCCGTGCTTCTTCAGTTGCCGGTTGAGATCGTCGAGCACGATGCCGGGTTCGACCACGCAGGTGCGCCGTTCGACATCGAGCGAAATCAGCTTGTTGAGGTATTTCGAGGTGTCGATGACGACGCCGTCGTTGACGGTCTGGCCGCATTGCGAGGTGCCGCCGCCGCGCGGCGTGACGATGCGTCCGTCGTCGCGGGCGATGGCCATCGTGCGCAGCGCATCGTCCATGGTGCGCGGAACCACGACGCCGATCGGCCGGATCTGGTAGAATGAGGCGTCGGTGGCGTAGCGCCCGGTGCTGAACGGATCGAACAGCACGTCGCCCTCGACCTCGCGCTTCAGGCGCGCGGCGAGGGCGCTGTCCTGGGCGTCGGCGTTCGCGGGGATGGCCTTGTGCTGCGCCATTGGTGCTGGTTCTCGTATATCCGGTTCGTCAAGACGCGCTTGTCTTGTCTTCACCTCTCCCCGGCGGGGAGAGGTCGGCGCGAAGCGCCGGGTGAGGGGGCTCGATTTTCAATTGAAACATTCAGTGCCCCTCACCCCAACCCTCTCCCTATCGGGGAGAGGGGGCAAATCCGTCGTGCAGCTTGCCTTGTGCCCTCAACCCGCCTCGTTGCGCAGCGTGGACACCTCGGCCGGCGAACGTTCCGCCGGCCGATGCTCGTGCAGATATTCGCAGACCGCTTCGCACTTCTTGCGCATGTGGTCGAACATCAGCCGGCTCATCTGTTCGCCGTCGCGGCGGCGCAGGGCATCGACGATGGCCTCGTGCTCGCGCATGGCGTCGCTGAGGCGGTCGCGCCGCACGAGGTTCGCCGAGTAGCGCAGCCGCCGCACGATGGCGTTGGCGCTGGCGTAATTCGACGACAGGAACGGATTGGCCGCGGCATCGACAATGGCTTGATGGATCATCTGGTTGAGGCGGAAATAGTCCGCCACCTCGTGGCGCAGATAGTGGGTGTACATCTCCAGATGCATGCGCTCGATGGCGGCGATATCGGCGTCCGAGATGCGCTCGCAGGCGGCGCGGCCGGCGATGGAATCCAGCCCCGCGATCAGTTCGAACAGGTTGCGGATGTCCGCTTCGGAAAACTGGCGCACGCGCGCGCCGCGATTGGGCAGGAGTTCGATCAGGCCCTCGGCGGCCAGAACCTTCAGCGCCTCGCGCAGCGGCGTGCGCGACACGTTGAACGTCTCGCACAGCTCGCGCTCCGGAATGCGGCTGCCCGGTTCGAGATGGCCTTCGACGATGAAGTCGCGGACCTGACCCAGCAGGTCGCTGTGCAGCGAGGCCGGCGCTTCCACGATCTTCAAGGATTTGGCTGTCAGAAGATTATTCAAAATTACTTGCCTCCGCGATCAGCGGGATCCGCCGCGCCATCGCAATGCAGTAGAAAACCGAAGCTTTCCGATGGTTCAGCTCATATTGCAGAAGGATTATCCCATTTTCGACTTGTGAAGAAGAATAATCTGAATACAATCCTCACACAGAAAATTCATGCAGTGCACAAATATTGCATGCAAAAATAGACGTCAGGGAGCGCCGATCATGTCCAACACGCCGTTTCATACCGGACGGCACTTCCTCCAGATCCCCGGGCCGAGCAACGTGCCGGACCGCGTGCTGCGTGCGATGGACATGCCGACCATCGATCATCGCGGCCCGGAATTCGCCCAGCTCGGGTTCGAGGTGATCGAGGGCAGCAAGAAGATCTTCAAGACCAAAAACCCCGTTGTCATCTACCCGTCGTCCGGCACCGGGGCGTGGGAAGCCGCCATCGTCAACACGTTGTCGCCCGGCGACAAGGTGCTGATGGTGGAGACCGGGCACTTCGCCACGCTGTGGCGCGCGCTGGCGCAGCGCATGAAGATCGAGGTCGAGTTCGTCCCCGGCGACTGGCGTCACGGCGTCAGCCCGGAGGAAATCGAGGCGCGGCTCGCGCGGGACAAGCAGCACCTGATCAAGGCGGTGATGGTGGTGCACAACGAGACCTCCACCGGCGTCACCAGCCGCATTGCCGAGGTGCGCAAGGCCATCGACGCCGCGCAGCATCCGGCGCTCTTGATGGTGGATTCCATTTCGGGCCTCGGCTCGATCGACTACGACCATGACGGCTGGGGCGTGGACGTCACCGTGTCGTGCTCGCAGAAAGGGCTGATGCTCCCGCCCGGCCTCGGCTTCAACGCCGTCTCGGAGAAGGCGCTGGCCGCATCCCGGAGCAACGGCTCGGTCCGCTCCTACTGGGACTGGCATGAAATTCTTGCCGCCAACAAGAGCGGGTCGTGGGCCTATACGCCGGCGACCAACCTGCTCTATGGCCTCAAGGAAGCGATCGCGATGCTGCTGGAGGAGGGGCTGGACAATGTGTTCGCCCGCCACAAGCGCTATTCGGCAGCGACACGCGCGGCGGTGGCGGCCTGGGGGCTGGAGAATCTCTGCCTCGATCCGCGCGAATATTCCCCGATCCTCACCGCGGTGGTGATGCCCGAAGGTCACGACGCCGACCAGTATCGCAAGGTGACGCTGGACAATTTCGACATGTCGCTCGGCTCCGGCCTCGGCAAGGTCAAGGGCAAGGTGTTCCGTATCGGCCATCTCGGTCACTTCAACGACCTGATGCTGATGGGGACGCTGGCGGGCGTCGAGATGGCGCTGGGTGTCGCGCGGGTGCCGCACAGCAAGGGCGGCGTGATGGCGGCGATGGGGGTTCTGACCGGACGCGACGCCGTATCGTCGCAGGCGAAGGCGGTGGTCGCCTGAGGGCGACGCCGACGAATTGACAATCCGCAGCATAGCGGACGGCAAAGCAGGGGCCGGGCATAGCCGGACCCCGATAAACATAGGGAGAAAACCGCATGAGGAACTTGATCAAGGTGACGGGTGTGCTTGCGGCGATGGCGATGGCGACGCCCGCTCTCGCCTGGGAGCCGACCAAGCCGGTCGAGATCGTGGTTGCCGCCGGCGCGGGCGGCGCGTCCGACCAGATGGCGCGCATGATGCAAGCCGCGATCCAGAAGAACAATCTGCTGAAGCAGCCGGTGGTGGTGTCGCTCAAGGGCGGGGCGTCCGGCGCGGAAGCGCTGATGTACATGAAGGGCAGCGAAGGCGATCCCCACCGGGTGCTGATCGCCTATTCGCTGATCTACATGCTGCCGCTCTCGGCGAAGATTCCGTTCAACTGGCGTGATCTCACCCCGGTCGCGGTGATCGCGATGGACCAGTTCGTGCTGTGGGACAACGCCGACGGCCCCAAGACGGTGAAGGATTTCATCGCCGCCGCCAAGGCGTCCGGCACGCCGTTCAAGCTCGGCGGCACCGGCTCCAAGCGTGAGGACCATGTGCTGACCGTCTTCATGGAGAAGAAGACCGGCGCCAAGTTCACCTATCTGCCCTACAAGTCTGGCGGCGAGGCGGCGACGCAGCTCGTCGGCAAGCACGTCGAGGCCAACGTCAACAACCCGTCCGAGAACCTCGAAGTGTGGCGCGCCGGCCAGGTGCGTCCGCTATGCGTGTTCGACAGCGAGCGCATTTCGTACAAGGGCAAGGTCACCGACACGCAGTCGTGGAACGACGTTCCCACCTGCAAGGAGGAGGGCCTCGACATGCAGTACCTGATGCTGCGCGCGATGTTCCTGCCGGGCAAGGTGACGCCGGAGCAGGTGGCGTTCTACGTCGATCTGTTCAAGCGGATCACCCAGACCGCGGAATACAAGGAATATATGGAGAGGCAGGCGCTGAAGCCGGTGTTCCTGACCGGGGCGGACATGCTCAAGTTCCTTGAATCGGACGACGCCCTCAACAAGGCGCTGATGACCGAAGCCGGCTTCGTCGCGAAATAGCGGTCTCGCCCGCGGCTTCACGCCAACCGCGTGTGCGGTACGCCCTCTCCCCGTTCGCGGGGAGAGGGTCAAGCGAAAGAACGCAGGTCAAGAACGCAGCTCACATCGCAGCTCACTTCATAGGTCACATGGCCCATTCAGACATCGAAATCGTCGTCGAGGACCCGACCGCGCCGGAGGAGGATTCGCCGGCCGTCACCAACACCCGCACCGTCGAGATGGTGGTGATGGTGCTGCTGCTCGCGCTCGCGGCGTTGCTCGGCTACGACAACTGGCGCACCGGGGCGGCGTGGGATTCCGCCGGGCCGCAGGCGGGATATTTCCCGTTCTACCTGTCGGTGATCCTCGGTGGCGCGGCGCTGTACGGTCTTATTAGCGTCGCGATGAAACGCGCGGAAGGGCTGGACACCTTCGTCACCCGCGCGCAATTGCGCCGCGTGTCGCAGGTGTTCGTGCCGACGCTGCTGTTCTGTTTCGCCATGCAATGGCTCGGGCTCTATGTCGCGAGCTTCCTGCTGATCGCGGGGTTCATGGCCATCATCGGCAAGATCGCGTGGTGGAAGTCGCTGCTGACCGCGTTCATCTTCGTCGCGGTCATGTTCGTGACCTTCGATATTGCCTTCGACGTCATCATGCCGAAGGGGCCGCTCGAAGCGGCGCTTGGGCGGTGAAAGACGTGATCGTGCAGCAAGCACAATATGCGCCCTCTCCCCGTGGGGGAGAGGGGTGGGGTGAGGGGCTCCGGATATTTCATATGAAGAATAGTGCCCCCTCACCCGAAGATTTCGCTGCGCTCAATCTTCGACCTCTCCCCGATGGGGAGAGGTGAAGAGAACCGCTTCAGGATAAGATCATGGAAGCACTCGGCCTGCTGTTTCACGGCTTCGCGGTTCTCTTCACCTGGAAGATTCTCGCGTTGATGATGGTCGGGCTCGTGCTCGGCATCTTCGTCGGCGTGCTGCCGGGCCTCGGCGGACCGAACGGCGTCGCCATCCTGCTGCCGCTGACCTTCACCATGGACCCGACATCGGCCATCGTGATGCTGTCGTGCATCTACTGGGGCGCGCTGTTCGGCGGCGCGATCACCTCGATCCTGTTCAACATTCCCGGCGAGGCGTGGTCGGTGGCCACCACCTTCGACGGCTATCCGATGGCGCAGCAGGGCCGGGCGGCGGAGGCGCTGACGGCGGCGTTCACCTCGTCGTTCATCGGCTCGCTGGTGGCGGTGATGCTGATCACCTTCCTCGCGCCGGCCATCTCCACCTTCGCGCTGAAATTCGGGCCGCCGGAATTCTTCGCGGTCTATCTCCTGACGTTCTGCTCCTTCGTCGGCCTCGGCCGCGAGGCCAAGCACAAGACCGTCATCTCCATGGCGCTCGGCCTGCTGCTGGCGGGCGTCGGCCTCGACACCGTATCGGGCCAGTTGCGCATGACCTTCGGGTCGAACGATCTCCTGCGCGGGATCAATTTTCTTGTCGCGGTGATCGGCCTGTTCGGCATCAGCGAGATCCTGCTCACCATGGAGGAGCGGCTGGCGCTGCGCGGCCATGCGGCGCGCATCAGCCTGCGCACGGTGTTCGGCGTCTGGAAGGACCTGCCGAAATACTGGGCGACGCTGCTGCGCTCGTCCGTCATCGGCTGCTGGCTCGGCATCACCCCGGGCGGCGCCATTGCCGCGTCGTTCATGGGCTACAATCTCGCCAAGCGCTTCTCCAAGGACAAGGACTCGTTCGGCAAGGGCCGCATCGAGGGCGTGTTCGCGCCGGAAACCGCGGCCCATGCCTCGGGCACGGCGGCGCTGCTGCCGATGCTCGCGCTCGGCATTCCCGGCTCCGGCACGGCGGCGATCCTGCTCGGCGGCCTGATGGTGTGGGGTCTCAATCCCGGTCCGCTGTTGTTCGTCGAGCACAAGGATTTCGTCTGGGGCCTGATCGCCTCGATGTATCTCGGCAATGTCGTTGGCCTCGTGCTGGTCTTGACCACGGTGCCCATCTTCGCCTCGATCCTGCGGGTGCCGTTCGCGGCCATCGCGCCGATGATCGTGGTGTCCTGCGCCATCGGCGCTTTCGCCATTCAGAACGCGATGTTCGACATCTGGCTGATGCTGCTGTTCGGCGTGGTCGGCTATGTGTTCAAGAAGATCGGCGTTCCGCTGGCGCCGTTCACGCTGGCGCTGGTGCTCGGCAGCCGTGCGGAGGATGCGTTCCGCCTTGCCATGATCGGCTCGGGCGGCGACGTGAAAGTGTTCTGGTCGAACGGCCTCGTCGGCTCGATCACCACGCTCGCCATCGTGCTGTTGTTCTGGCCGCTGATCGACAGGCTGTTCGCAAGCTTGGGGCGAAAGACGAGTCCGGCACAGGCGTAGCTTCGTCATTGCGAGGAGCGTGAGCTCCGAAGCAATCCAGTTGTTAATTGCAGTGGAGCCTGTCATTGGTCGGCGCATTCGCGCCGACCCGTTGGCTCGCAATGACGAAGAAATTTACCCCTGCACCGCGCCCGTCACCTTGCACGAGCCTTCGGCCGCGTCGGTGTCGATGAACGGGAATTTGGTCTTCTTGAACAGCTTGGTCGTCTTGGCCTTCACCGTGAGCGCCAGGCGCTGTTCGGTCTCGATCTTCCGGCCGCCGGTCTTCGCCATGTAGTCGCACCGCACGCGGATGTCCTTCACGGCGAAGGCGTTGTCGTTGGTCACGATGATATCGGCGGTGCCGGCGTTGTTGGCGCCGGGCTTGCGCCATTTCTCGATGGCGATCCTGACGTTGTCGCCGGGATCGGCCGCCGCCGCGATCGGGGTGGCTGCGAGAAGCGCCACTATAGTCGCCGGAAAAACAAGGGGCTTCATGGGTCAAATCCCGACTGGCTGGAACGGGCCGCACCGATATCGCTCCGGAAATCGGGCGGCAGGCATTGAGCGAAAATGTTTCGCGGCTACTATAGCGGCGATGATGTTTGGCCGGCAACGGCAGCAGAATGGAACATGCAATGAACGAACTCTGGCGTCTTTCGGCCACCGATCTCGCCGCTCACATCCGCACCCGCAAGATCTCGGCGCGCGAGGCCGCCATGGCGGCGCTGGGGCGGCTCGATGCGATCAATCCCGCCATCAACGCGGTGGTCGAGCATCGGCCCGAGGAGGTGCTGGCGCGTGCGGACGCTATCGACGCCACCATCGCGAAAGGCGAGGACCCCGGCCTGCTGGGCGGCGTGCCGGTCACCACCAAGGTCAACGTCGATCAGGTCGGTTTTGCCACCAGCAATGGGGTGCGCCTGCAGCGCGACATCATCGCGCAGACCAATAGTCCCGTGGTGGACAATCTTTTGAAGGCGGGCGCGGTCATCGTCGGGCGCACCAATGCCCCGGCGTTTTCCTATCGCTGGTTCACCACCAACCTGCTCTATGGCGATACGCGCAATCCGCGCGATCCCGCCATCACCCCGGGCGGATCGTCGGGCGGCGCGGCCGCCGCCGTCACCGCCGGCATCGGCGCCATCGGCCATGGCACCGACATCGCCGGCTCCGTGCGTTATCCGGCCTATGCCTGCGGCATTCACGGGCTGCGGCCGACGCTCGGCCGCATTCCAGCCTTCAATGCCGCACTGCCGGAGCGTTCGATCGGCGGGCAGATCACCGCGGTGTCGGGCCCTCTCGCACGCACCGTCGCCGACGTGCGGCTGGGTCTGGCCGCGATGGCGCAGCCTGACCCGCGCGATCCGTGGTGGGTGCCGGCGCCGCTGCAAGGTCCGGCCCGGCCCAAGCGCGCGCTGATTTGTCTGCGACCCGACGGGCTCGAAACCGCGCCGGAGGTGCAGGATGCGGTGCGGGACGCCGGCCGCCGTCTGGCGGCAGCCGGGTGGGCGGTGGAGGAGGTCATGGAGCTTCCACCGTTCGCGGAGGCGGCGGAGTTGCAGGTCAAGCTCTGGCTCGCGGATGGTTACGATGCGATGCTTGCCGCCGCCGAGCGCGAGGGCGATCCCGGCGCGCTGGCGGTGCTGCGCGGCCATGAGAAAACCGCGCGCTCGCTCGATCTCGCGACGTTCTCGAAGCTGCTGACGCGGCGTGCGACACTGGTGCGCGCCTGGGAGACGTTCCTTGAAACCCATCCGGTGATCGTCATGCCGCCGTGCGGTGAACTGCCGTTTCCATGGCAGCTTGATCTGAAGGACGATGCTTCGTTCGCGCGGGTGTGGCGGGCGCAGATGCCGCAGATCGCACTGCCATTCATCGGCATGCCGGGACTCACGGTGTCCACCGGCCTCGTCGGGCGGGTGCCGGTCGGCGTGCAGATCATCGCAGGCCGCTATCGCGAGGATCTGTGCCTTGCCGCGGGCGAGGCGATCGAGGCCGGCGGCGTGCCGCCGAGCCCGATCGATCCGTTCACCGGCTGACGCGCGGCTGCCTCAGGCGACGATCCCCGCCGCGCGCATCTTGGCGATCTCGCCATCGGTGAAGCCCGCTGCCGCCAGCACTTCGTCGCTGTTCTGGCCGACATCGGGCGCCATGCGCGGCGGCACCTTCTGCGCGCCCTCGATGAAGATCGGCGTGTTGATGGTGCGCAGATCGCTGTCGGCGAAGGGGACGACAGCCTCGGTCACGCGCATCTGCTCGTCGTCGGGAATGTCGGCCGGAATGCCGACCGGGCCGAAGATGAGGCCATTGCCGTCGAGGACCCTGAGCCACTCTGCCAACGGTCTGGTCACGAACACCTCGTCGAGGATGGCGATCAGCTCCGTCGCGTGGCGATGACGCGCGGTCCTGGTCTCGAAGCGCGGATCGGCCAATAGCTCCTCGCGCGCGATGAGCTTGGCGAGAACGGGGAACTGCTTGTCCTCGTTCAGCAGCGACAGGATGATCCAGCGGCCGTCGCTGCATTTGTAGTGACAGGTCACGGCGTTCAGCGCGCGGTGGCGCGGCGGGCGCTTCTGGAAGGTCGCGCCGCACAGCGCCGCCTGCGCGAAGATGCCGTTGGACCAGATGCCGTTGACCATCAGGTTCGACATCACCTGCGCGCCTTGCCCGGTGCGTTCGCGCTGATACAGCGCGGTGGCGATGGCGGCGTACAGCGACATCGCGCAGGCATGGTCGCCCATGCCGGGCATCGAGCGGGCGGGCACCGTCTCGTCGGTCTCGCGCACGAGGTCCATCAGGCCGGAGCGCGCCCACCAGGCGCTGCTGTCGAAGCCGGGCTTGTCGGCTTCCGCGCCGGTCTCGCCGTAGCCGGTGAAGGAGGCATAGATCATCCGGGAATTGAGCGGCGCGAGGTCGTTGTAGGTAATGCCCAGCTTCTTGCGCACCTGCGGCGGGAAATTGGTGATGAACACGTCGCATTCCGCCGCGAGCTTGCGGAGCACCGCCTGTCCCTCAGGCTTGCTGAGGTCGAGCGCGAGGCTCTTCTTGTTGCGGCCTTCCAGCATCCACGCATAATTGTGAGGGCTGATCGGATAGCCCGGCAGGTTGGGCAGGTTGCGCACCGGATCTCCGGCCCCGGGCGGCTCGATCTTGATGACGTCGGCGCCGAAATCGGACAGCGTGGTGGCGGCCGAGGGGGCTGCGATGAAGCTCGCGCAATCGATGACCTTGAGGCCTTGGAAAATTCCCTGAGACACGCATCCTCCGTTTCTTGTTGCGTCGTGGTGAACAGCCACCGCGCGACGGATTCGGTCGCGCAGCGGCACTTTCCCAGACCGCGACGGCGGGGACAAGCCCGTCCGCGCATTGGAGGATTGAGGGTTCGCGCCGGTCAGTCGGTTGGGCGTTCGTCGGCGATGGCCTTGCCGTCGTTCGGCAGCGATCCCGGCGGCACGAGGTTCACCGTTCCGCCGAGCTTGGTGATCGCGCGTAGCGTAGCGGCGACGGCCTCGCGCAGCGCATCACTGGCCGCGGACGCTTCCGCCGACAGCGTCATGATGTCCGCTTCCTTGTCACGGCTGACGACCAGCCGCAGCCGTCCCAGTTCGGGATGGCGCTTGCCGATTTCGGCGATCTGTTCCGGCCGCACGAACATGCCCTTGACCTTGGTGGTCTGGTCGGCGCGGCCCATCCAGCCCTTGATGCGCATGTTGGTGCGGCCGCACGGGCTCGGCCCCGCCATCACCGCGCTGAGGTCGCCGAGGGCGAGGCGGATCCAGGGAATCTGCGGATTAAGCGAGGTGACCACCACTTCGCCGACGTCGCCCTCCGGCGCGGGCTCGCCGGTGTCCGGCCGCACGATTTCCAGAATCAGGTCCTCGCTGACCACCAGGCCCTCGCGCGCCTCGGTCTCGTAGGCGATGAAGCCGAACTCGGCGGCGGCATAGGTCTGGTAGGCGGCGATGCCGCGCGCCCTGATATGCTCCTGCAGCGATTTCGGGAAGGCCGCACCCGACACCATGGCGCGCTTGATCGAGGACGCGTCGCGTCCGGTTTTGTCGGCGACATCGAGCAGGATCTTCAAAAAGTCCGGCGTGCCGGTATAGGCCGCCGGCCGGTAGGTCTCGATCAGGTCGAACTGCTGCTCGGTGTTGGCGGGGCCGGCCGGAATCACCGCGCAGCTCAGCGCGCGGGCGGAGGTATCGAAGATGAAGCCGCCGGGGGTGAGGTGATAGCTGAAGGTGTTGAGCACGATATCGCCGGGGCGGAAGCCCGCGGCGAACAGGGCGCGCGCGCCATGCCACGGATCGCTGGCGATGGCTTCCGGCTCGAAAATCGGGCCGGGCGAGGCGAACAGGCGGGAGAACGAGGCGGCCGTGCCCGGAACGAAGCCGCCGAACGGCGGCGTCGCCTTGTGCAGCGCCGGCAGCTCCGATTTGCGCAGCACCGGCAGCTTCGCCAGCGCGGCGCGGTCGGTGACGGTGGCGGGATCGATGCCCTTGAGCCGTTCCGCATGAGCGGGAGCCCGCATTGCCGCGCGCAGCACGTCTGGCAGCCGCGCGAACAGGCCGGCTTCGCGCTCGGCGGGCGCGCGGGTTTCGAGGGCATCGTAGTGGTCGGTCATGGGACGATCCGTTTATTCGTCATTGCGAGGAGCCATTAGCGCGTTTACGCGCGTCTTCGACGCGCTATGGCGGCGAAGCAATCCGGCGTTGCTCAATTCCTGCCATACAAGCGCTGCGGTCACCTCTGGGTTGCTTCGCTTCGCTCGCAATGACGGGTGTGGTTACAGCCAGCGCTTGCGGCGCTTGAAGCTCTTGAGGTTCTTGAAGCTCTTGCGCTGGTCGCCCGCGCCGCCGAGATAGAATTCCTTGACGTCCTCGTTGTCGCGCAATTCGTCGGCGGTGCCGTCGAGCACCACCTTGCCCTGTTCCATGATGTAGCCGTGGCTCGCCACCGACAGCGCCGCGCGCGCGTTCTGCTCCACCAGCAGGATGGTGACGCCGAGGTCGCGGTTGATCTGCTTGATGATGGCGAACACCTCCTTCACCAGCAGCGGCGACAGCCCCATGGACGGCTCGTCCATCAGGATCATCTTGGGGCGCGCCATCATCGCGCGGCCGATGGCCAGCATCTGCTGCTCGCCGCCGGACAGATAGCCGGCGAGGCCGGTGCGCTCCTTCAGGCGCGGAAAATACTTGAACACCATCTCGATGTCGTCGGCGACGCCGCTGTCGCGGCGGGTGAACGCGCCGAGCCGCAAATTCTCCAGCGCCGTCATGTCGGCGATGATGCGGCGGCCTTCCATCACCTGAAAGATGCCGCGCCGCACGATCTGGTCGGGATCGATGCCGTCGATGCGTTCGTTGTTGAACACGATCTCGCCGCGCGTAACCTCGCCGTCCTCGGTCTTGAGCAGCCCGGAAATCGCCTTCAGCGTGGTGGATTTGCCGGCGCCGTTGGCTCCGAGCAGCGCCACGATCGCGCCTTTGGGCACGTCGAGGCTCAGTCCGCGCAGCACCAGAATGACGTTGTCGTACACCACCTCGATGTTGCGCACGGCGAGGAGCGGCGAATCTTGCGTCGCGGCTGCGGGGGAGCGCTGAGCGGTCTCGGCCATGGCTGTCATGTTGCGTCGATCATGTCTGTTGCGATGTCGCCCGCGCCAGCCGCGGGCGTCCACGCCTTGCTTGGAAGTTGCTCTATCTCGTCATTGCGAGGAGCGGAGCGGCGAAGCAATCCAGTCCGTATTTGCTGCCACGTGTGCGCTGGATTGCTTCGCTTCGCTCGCAATGACGGGAAGCGGATGGCCGGGCATCCGGTTACGAGGACTTTTGCCCGGTCACGATGCTCCGTCTTCTTACCAGCCGAGCCATTCCGCCTTGCGCGGCAGATCGACGGTCTTGACCTTCTCCAGCTTGATGGCGCCGCTCTTGACCAGATCGGCCACCGGCGCATCGGTCGCGCCCGACACCTTCATGCGGTAGATGTCCACCTTCATGGTCGGACGATGGTCCTTGTCGGTCCAGGTCGAGGGATTGCAGACGCCCTCCATGCCGGCCGGCACCCAGTCCTTCTTCTGGTAGAAGCCGTCGCGCACCTTCTCGCCGACGGCGCCGCCATGCTTGGCGGCCCATTCGACCGCTTCCTTCATGTAGAGCGCGGTGCAGACGCCGGCGACGTAATGGACCGGGCGATAGGCGGTGCCGGTGGGATCGGACATCTTGGAGATTTCCTGCACGGTCTTCATGCCGGGCGCATTGCCGCCCCAGGCGACGGCGGTGCGCAGCGGGAACACGACGCCGTCGGCGGCGGCGCCCGCGGCCTTGGCGGCGTTCTCGTCCATGCCCCAGACGTTGCCCATGAACTGGACGTCGGTGCCGGCTGCCTTGCAGGCGTTCAGCACCGAGATGTTGGAGCCGGCGGTGTTGCCGAGATAGGCGTAGTTCGCGCCCGAGCTCTTCAGCGTCAGGCACTGGGCGCTGTAGTCGCCCGGGGTCAGTGCGAACACGATCGGGGGCAGCACGTCGAAGCCGAGTTCGGCGGCGATGGCTTCACCGGCGGCCTTCGGTGCATTCGGGTAGGGGTGGTTGCCCCCCATGTGGACGTATTTCGGCTTGCCGGGCTTGCCCTTGGACTTCCAGTCCTCCGCCGCCCAGGTCAGCATGCCGCGCAGCGCGTCGGAATAGCTCGGGCCGTAGAAGAAGTTGTAGGGCGCGGGCTTGGCCTTGCCGCTCGCGCCGGTGGGATCGGTCAGCGCGGCCGAATACGAGCCGGAGATGTCCGGGATCTTGTCCTGCGCCAGGAAGCCGGTGAGGGCCTCGGTGTCCGCCGTGCCCCAGCCGAGGATGGCGGCGACCTTGTCGGAGCCGGACCACTTCTTGTACTGCGCGATGGCGCGCGGCACCTGGTAGCCGTAGTCCACGGTATCGACATTGACCTTCTGGCCGTTGATGCCGCCCTGCTTGTTGATCCAGGCATAGGCGTCGGCGACGCCCTGGCCGAACGGCGTGCCGACGTCGGACGTCGGACCCGAATAATCGGCGAGATGGCCGAGCGAGATGGCCGATTGCGCCATCGCGGGCGTCATGGCGGCGAGGCCGCCAAACGCCACCGCAAAGGCGGCGGTGCTGAGAAGGGATGTCTTCGTCATGGGCATATTCCTCCGGTTTCCTCTCGAGGTCTTCTTGTCGCGATCCCGTTCCGACCTCAATGCGAGAACGGGTAGAGTTTCCAGTAAGCCTTGATCTGCCGCCAGCGGTGGGCGAGGCCGTCCGGCTCGAAGATCAGGAAGATGATGATGATGGCCCCGATGGATATCTCGCGCAACCACGCGATGTTGTTCTTGAGGCCGAGCGCGTGATCGATGGCGCTGCCGCTCAGCGCGGCGCTGAGCCAGTCCATCGATTCCGGCAGCAGCACCATGAAGGCGGTGCCCATCAGCGTGCCCATCACGGAGCCGATGCCGCCGATGATGATCATGGCGAGGAAGATGATCGAGCGGTCGATGCCGAAGCCCTCGTTCGACACCACTTGATTATAATGCGCATACAGCGCGCCGCCGACGCCGGCATAGAACGCGGCGAGGCCGAACGACAGCGTGCGGTACTTGGTAAGGTTGATGCCCATGATCTCGGCGGACAGGTAATGGTCGCGCACGGCGACCAGCGCGCGGCCGTCCCGCGTCCGCATCAGGTTGGTGACCAGCAGGAAGCAGACGATCACGTACGCCAGCACCACGTAGAAAAACTGGCGGTCGCCGCGGATCTCCCGGCCGAAGATCGAGAACGGCTCGGCGATCGCCGGCACGCTGCCGCCGGTGAACCATTCGGCTCGGTTGAAGAAGTCGATGAGGATGTACTGCGCCGCCAGCGTGGCGATGGCGAGGTAAAGGCCCTTCAGCCGCGCTGCCGGCAGGCCGAAGATGAGGCCGACCGCGGCCGTCACCACGCCCGCCAGCGGAATGGCGAAGAACACCGGCACGCCGAACTTGCTCGACACATAGGCCGAGGTAAAGGCACCGAAGCCGAAGAAGGCGGCGTGGCCGATGGAGATCTGCCCGGTGAATCCGACCACGACATTGAGGCCCAGCGCCGCGATGCCGAAGATACCGATCTGGATCAGCAGGCTGAGCGCATATTCGTTCAGCACATAGGGTGCGAAACAGACCAGCACGATGCCGACGATCATCATGTTGCGGCTGGTGGTGGTCGGAAACACGGTGGTGTCCGCCGCGTAGCTCGTGCGGTAGTCGCCCGCGGGGAGGAGATTTTGGCCTGCCATCAGATGCGCTCAAACTTATTTTTACCTCTCCCCGGCGGGGAGAGGTCGACGCGCGAAGCGCGGCGGGTGAGGGGGATCGGGGCGTAAATTACAAGAGCACGTAACCCCCTCACCCCAACCCTCTCCCCGATAAGAGCGTTTACGCTCGTCTTCGACGAGCTATGGGGGAGAGGGAGGAGCTGCAGCATGCTCGTCTTCATGTTCGGCCAGATTGTCATCAGATTCGCTCGATGTCCTTGGTGCCGAACAGGCCGTAGGGTTTGATCATCAGGATGATGATGAGGGCGTAGAACGGCGCGACCTCGAACAGGTTGCCCCAATGCAGGTATTCGCTGTCGACGAAGTGCGCGACGTTTTCGAGCAGGCCGATGATGATGCCGCCGAGCACCGCGCCGCCGACGCTGTCGAGGCCGCCGAGGATCGCCGCCGGGAACACCTTGATGCCGTAGGCGGCGAGGCCCGCCGACACGCCGTTCACCACCGCGACCACGACGCCCGCCACCGCCGACACCGTGGCCGAGATCGCCCACGCCATCGCGAACACGCTCTTGACGGAGATGCCGAGCGACTGCGCCACCTGCTGGTTGAACGCGGTGGCGCGCATGGCTAGGCCGTATTTCGAGACGCGGAAGAACCACGCCATGCCCGCCATCATCGCCACCGAGACGACGAGGCTGAGGATATAGACCGTCTGCACCTGAAGCCCGAGGATGTTGACGAGCTTGGTATGGAAGATCGGCGGGAACGGTTGCAGGTTGACCCCGAAAATCCACTTCATCAACGCCTGCAGTACGGTGGAGAGGCCGATGGTGACCATGATGACCGAGATGATCGGCTCGCCGATCATCGGGCGCAGGATCACGATCTGGATGGCGATGCCGAACACGAACATGAAGACGAGGGTGATCGGCATGCCGATCCAGAACGGCACCTGATATTTGGTCAGAAGCCACCAGCACACCCAGGCGCCGATCAGCAGCAGTTCGCCCTGCGCGAAGTTCACCACCTGGGTGGCCTTGTAGATCAGCACGAACGACATCGCGACCACGCCATACAGCGTGCCGACCACGAGGCCGTTGATCAGGAGCTGGATCAGGAGCTGGGTGTTCATCGAGAAGCTCTCTGTGTTGCCGAGCAATATGCCAGCTTTGTCATGTCCGACCTTGTGCCGGGCATCCACGTCTTGCTGGGCTTTATTCCGTTATTGCGAGCGAAGCGAAGCAATCCAGCAACCGCGAAAACTGCCGCAGGGTTGGAGACTGGATTGCTTCGTCGCTGCGCTCCTCGCAATGACGAAGCAAGGCGCGGATGGCCGGGACATTCTTGCGAAGACGCGCTTCGCGCTTTTGTCCGGCCATGACGGCGGATGGTTTGTCCGGCTCTCCTCACTCCGCCGCCTCCGCCGTCCTGTGTGGCGTTCCGAGGTCGATCACCGGCAGCGTGCAGCGGACGCGTTGGGTCGAGCCGTCCTGGAAGCGGATCACGGTGTCGATGTCGATATCGGGCTTGCCGCCGTAGATAGCGTCGATGATGTCGGCGTATTTCTCGTTGATGACGGTGCGTCGCACTTTGCGGGTGCGGGTCAGTTCGCCGTCGTCGGCGTCGAGCTCCTTGTAGAGCAGCAGGAATTTGGAGATGCGCTGGGCGGGCGGCAGCGTGGCGTTGACGACCTCCACTTCCTTGCGCAGCAATTCATAGGTCTCCGGCCGCGACGACAGGTCGGTGTAGGTGGTGAAGGAAATCCGGTTCTTCTCCGCCCATTTCGACACGATGGAGAAGCGGATGCAGATCATCGCCGCGAGATAGTCGCGGCCGTCGCCGAGCACCACGGCTTCGGCGACATAGGGCGAGAACTTCAGCTTGTTCTCGATATATTGCGGAGAGAAGCGGTCGCCATGGGCGGTCTGCGCCAGATCCTTGATGCGGTCGATCACCACGAGCTGCTTCGCCGGGTTGAAATAGCCGGCGTCGCCCGAAAACATCCAGCCGTCGCGCAGGTCGGCGACCGTCGCCGCCTCGTTCTTGTAGTAGCCCGAGAACATGTTGGGATGGCGCACCACGATCTCGCCGACGCCGTTGACGTCCGGATCGCGGATCTCGATTTCGACCTCGCGCCCCATGGCGACGCCAGTGGTGTCGGGATCGACGGCGTTCGGCTCATGCAGCGTGAAGGCGCCGAGCGTTTCCGTCTGGCCGTAGAGCGTGCGCAGCGGCACGCCCATGGCGCGGAAGAACCTGAAGGTGTCGGGCCCGAGCGCCGCGCCGCCGGTGGCGGCCGAGCGCAGGCGGGTGAAGCCGAGCCGGTCGCGCAGCGCGCGGAACAGCAGGGTGTTGGCCAGCGGCGACGACTGGCCCTTTTCCAGCGCGGCGAGGCCGGCCTTCATGCCGATGTCGTAAAGCCGCTGCTTCAGCGGCGAGGAGTCCATCACCCGGGCGCGGACGTCGGCGGCGATGGCTTCCCAGATGCGCGGCGCGAACAGCACGAAGGTCGGCGCGATCTCGCGGAAGTCGTTCATCATGGTGTCCGGCTCTTCGACGAAGTTGATCTTCATCCGCGAGAGCAGCCCTTTGCCGAGCGCGTAGACCTGTTCCATGATCCACGGCAGCGGCAGCACCGAGACGTATTCGTCGCCCGAATCCTTCGGGTCGAAAGCGAGGTAGATGGCGCAGTGGCGCAGCACCGCGCCCGCGGTCAGCATCGCCAGCTTGGGGTTCGAGGTGGTGCCGGAGGTGGTGCAGAGCACGGCGACGTCGTCGGTCTTGGTCGCGTCCACCAGCCGGTCGTAAAGCTGCGGCTCGCGCGCGGCGCGGTCGCGGCCCTTGGCGGCGAGATCGTCGGCGAAAATCAGGCGCGGGTCGTCATATTTGCGCATGCCGCGCGGGTCGGAATAGACGATGTGCTTGAGGTGCGGCGCGCGGTCGCCGAGTTCGAGCAGCTTGTCCACCTGCTCCTCGTCCTCGGCGAACACGATCTTGGTCTCGCCATAAGTGAGAAGGTACAGCACCTCCTCAGGCAGCGATTCGCGGTACATGCCGAGCGACATGCCGCCGATGGCGTGGGCGGCGATCTCGGCCGCCACCCAGTCCGGCCGGTTGTCGCCGACGATGCCGACCACGTCGCCGCGGTCGAGGCCAAGCTCGATCATGCCGAGGGCGAAGTCGCGCACCCGGGTCTGGTAGTCGTTCCAGGTGAATTCGCGCCACAGGCCGAGGTCCTTCTCGCGTAGCGCGATCTCGTGGCCGTGCTCGCGGGCGTTGAGCCGCAGCATCTTCGGATAGGTGTCGGCCTGGGCGACGCGGGCGGCGTAGTCGATCATGCGCTGGCCTCCGCAGCGGCCACCTCGGCGGGCGCGGGCGTGTCGTCTTCCTCGCCGAGATAGGCTTTCTTGACATGCGGATCGTCCAGCACGTCCGCGGGCAGGC
Source organism: Bradyrhizobiaceae bacterium (assembly GCA_020544565.1). Taxonomy (GTDB): domain Bacteria; phylum Pseudomonadota; class Alphaproteobacteria; order Rhizobiales; family Xanthobacteraceae; genus Afipia. The sequence goes on along the minus strand of CP078014.1, from coordinate 1,965,387 downwards.
CCTCGGCGATCTTGCGGCCGAAGTCGAGCACGGTGACGCGGTGGGAAATGTCCATCACCACGCCCATGTCGTGCTCGATCATCATCACCGTCATCCCGTATTCTTCATTGAGATCGACGATGTAGCGGGCCATGTCCTCCTTCTCCTCGAAGTTCATGCCGGCCATCGGCTCGTCGAGAAGGATCAGCTTCGGCTCCAGCGCCATGGCGCGGGCCAGTTCCACGCGCTTGCGCAGGCCGTAGGAGAGGGTGCCAGCGGTCGCCTTGCGTACTGATTGCAGGTCGAGGAAGTCGATGATCTCCTCCACCTTGCGCCGGTGCTCGAGCTCCTCGCGCCGTGCTCCGGTCAGCCAGTACAGCGAGCCGGTGACGAAATTGTTTTTCAGCAGGTGATGCCGGCCGACCATGATGTTGTCGAGCACGGTCATGTGGTGGAACAGGGCGAGGTTCTGGAAGGTGCGGCCGATGCCGAGTGCGGCGCGGGCGTTCGGTTTCAGGCCGGTGATGTCGCGATCCTGGTAGAACAGCCGGCCCTCGGTCGGGGTGTAGCGGCCGGAGATGCAGTTGACGATCGAGGTCTTGCCGGCGCCGTTGGGGCCGATGATCGAGAACAGCTCGCCGGTCTTGACGCCGAAGCTGACGTCGGTCAGCGCGCGCACGCCGCCGAACCGCAACGAGACACCCCGCACCTCCAATGCGTAAACCACTCACGTCCCTCCCAGATACGGCGCTTTGCGCGCTCTTATCCACGGTTCGATCCCGATGCTTTGAGCCTACATCGGCTGGCCCCGACAAGCCATTCTACTTATGATGCTTTGCGCCGCGGGCCGTGATCAATCCCAGCGTCAATAAGGCAAAGCGCGACGTTGAAGTGTCTTGTGCCCGACAATTCGTTGAGCGAATTTCCATCTGCACCCGGCCTGTCGAATGGCGGTCTTTGCCGCATCGCAGCATGCCGGTCCGGTGGTGACAGATGATGGAATCATGATCAGCGCAGACTATCTGAAGCGCATCGCGGTGTGGTCGCGGGACCTGAGCGAGCGCGAGATCGAGGTGGCGCGCGCCGGCATCGTCGAGCGGTCGTATCGGGCCAACGAATTCATCTGCATGCGTGGCGACCATTTCGAATACTGGATGGGCGTGGTCACCGGCCTCGTCCGGATCGGCACGGTCTCCCGGGACGGCAAGGCGATCAGTTTCACCGGTCTCACCAGCGGCGCATGGTTCGGGGAGGGAACCGTGCTCAAGAACGAGGCCCGTCGCTACGACGCGGTGGCGCTGCGCGAGACACGCCTCGCGCTGATGGACCGCGCCACCTTCTTCTGGCTGTTCGAGAACAGCGTGGCGTTCAACCGCTTCCTGGTGGCGCTGCTGAACGAGCGGCTCGGCCAGTTCATGGGGCTCGTGGAATATGGCCGCATGCTCGACGCCAAGGCGCGGCTGGCGCGCTGCATCGCCACCCTGTTCAACCCGGCGCTCTATCCGGAAGTCAGTCGCCACCTGGAGATCACCCAGGAGGAACTCGGCGCCATTTCCGGCATCTCGCGGCAGAACGCCAATCAGTCGTTGAAAGCGTTGGAAAAGGAGGGCCTGCTGCGGGTGGAATATGGCGGGGTCACCATCGTCGATCTCGACAGGCTGCGCGCCTACGGGGAGTAGCCACTTCGCAGAGGGGTAAAGTGAGGTGTCTCCGTGTCCCGGGCGCGTCGCAGCGTGCAGCGCTGCGACGCAGAACCGGGACCGTTGTAGGGGCGGAGTGTGTGACGGCCCCGGATCAGCGAAGCGGCATTGCATGCCGCATCGCGTCCGGGGCAATGGCTCATCTGCAGCGGGACACGCTACACCTCCAGCCATTCCTTGCGGACGGCCTGATTGGCCTTGAGGTCGTCGGGCGCGCCCTCGAACACGATGCGGCCGTGGCCCATCACGTAGAGACGGTGGGAAATGCGCATGGCGATCGACAGCTTCTGCTCCACCAGCAGGATGGCGACGCCGCGCCGGGCGATCTCGGCGATGAGATCGCCGACCTGCTGCACGATCAGCGGCGCGAGGCCCTCGGTGGGCTCGTCGATCATGATCAGTTCGGGATCGCCCATCAGCGTGCGGCAGATGGTCAGCATCTGCTTCTCGCCGCCCGACATGACGCCGGCGGCGGTATCGGCCCGCGCCTTGAGATTCGGGAACATCTCCAGCATGTCGTCGAGCTTCCACTTGCCCGGATGCCGCGTGTCCTTGATGCCGAGCATCAGGTTCTGCCGCACCGTCAGGCCGGGGAAGATGTCGCGATGTTCCGGCACGTAGCCGAGGCCGAGATGCGCGATCTTGTAGCTCGGCAGGCCGGCGATGTTCCGGCCCTTGAAGGTGATGGTGCCGTGCGGCCGCACCTCGCCCATAATGGCCTTCACCGTGGTCGAGCGGCCGACGCCGTTGCGGCCGAGCAGGCTGACGACTTCGCCGGCGGCGATGTTCATGTCCACGCCCTGAAGGATGTGGCTCTTGCCGTAATAGGCGTGCAGATCGCGAACTTCCAGCATCAGGCCGCCTCCTCGCCGAGATAGGCTTCCTTGACCTTGGCGCTGTTGCGGATCTCCTCCGGGGTGCCGGACGCGATCACGTGACCATAGACCAGCACCGAGATGCGATCGGCGAGGCCGAACACCACGCTCATGTCGTGCTCCACGATCAGCAGCGTGCGGCCCTCGGTGAGGCGGCGGATCAGTTCCACCGCGCGCTCGGTCTCGGCATGGCTCATGCCCGCGGTCGGCTCGTCGAGCAGGATGACGTCGGCGCCGCCGGCCACCGTGATGCCGATCTCCAGCGCGCGCTGTTCGGCATAGGTCAGGAGCCCGGCGGGGATGTCGCGCCGCGAAGCGAGGCCGATGTTCTCCAGAATCTGCGCGGTGCGATCGCGCACTTCCGGCAACTGGTCAACGTTCTTCCAGAAAGCGTAGCGATGTCCGGTCGCCCACAGCACCGCGCAGCGCAGGTTCTCCCACACCGTCATGTTGGCAAACACGTTGGTGACCTGGAACGAGCGCGACAGGCCGCGCCGGTTGATCTGGTAGGGCGGCAGGCCGGAGATCACCTCGCCGCGCAGCAGCACCTCGCCGCTGGTCGGCGCCATGTAGCCGCTGATCAGGTTGAAGGTGGTGGATTTGCCGGCGCCGTTGGGGCCGATCAGGGCGTGGCGCTCGCCCTGCGCGATTTTCAGGTTGAGATCGCGGATCACCTGGGTGATGCCGAAATTCTTCTGGACGTCGCGGATCTCGATGGCGTTGGGTTTCGTGGTCGCGGACGCGGTCATGCGGTCACTCCCTTGGCGCGCGCCTCCGTCAATGCCTCATCCCACGCCTGCGCGACCCGTTTCCAGGTCATGCGCGCGATCAGGAAACCGCCGATCAGCAGGATCGCGGCGCCCGCCCAGGTCAGCGGGCTCGTGGCATTGAAGGGAATGCCGAACGGCCGGATGTTCGGATCCTCGTCGGGGTTGACGGTGTAGTGAACCACGCATTCGATCGCGATCATCAAGCCGATCACCATCGCCAGCGTCGGAACGAGGGCCACCACATAGGACGGCAGCACCTTGAACAGCGTTCCGCCGCGGATCAGCGGCCGGTGCTTCATCAGAAGGCCGGTGACGCCGCCCGGCGCGAACATCACCATGGCGATGAAGAACAACCCGAAATAGAGCTGCCACACCGTGGTGAGATCGCTGAGGCTGAGGGACAGCAGCGTCACGAAGATCGCGCCGACCACCGGGCCGATGAAGAAGCCGACGCCGCCGATATAGGTGGAGAACAGCACGGTGCCGGACTGCACCGCGCCGAGATAGGCGGAGTTGGCGATCTCGAAATTGATCGCGGCCAGCGCCCCGGCGATGCCGGCGAAGAACCCGGAGAAGCAGAAGGCGAGATAGCGCACCACGTGCGGATCGTAGCCGACGAACTGCACGCGCTCGGGGTTGTCGCGCACGGCGTTGCACATGCGGCCGAGTGGGGTGCGGGTCAGCGCGTACATCGCGATCATGCACACGAGCGTCCACGCCGCGACCAGATAATAGATCTGGATCTGGGGCCCGAAGCTCCAGTCGAAGACGCGGAACAGCTTGGTGCGGTTGGCCGAGATGCCGGCCTCGCCGCCGAAGAAGGTGCGCAGGATCAGGGCCGAGGAGGCCACCAGTTCGGCGACGCCGAGCGAGATCATGGCGAAGGCGGTGCCCGAGCGCTTGGTCGAGACCCATCCCAGCAGCATGGCGAAGACAAGTCCGGTCAATCCGCCGATCAGCGGAATGAGCGGCAGCGGGATCGGCCATTTGTGCGCGCCGACGATATTGATGGCGTGGATGACGAGGAAGCCGCCGAGGCCGTAATAGACCGCGTGGCCGAACGACAGCATGCCGGTCTGGCCGAGCAGGATGTTGTAGGACAGCGAGAAGATGATCGAGATGCCGATCAGGCTGAAGGTCGTCAGCGATCCGCCGGAGGAAAACACCTTCGGCAGCAGCAGCAGGACGACGGCAACCGCGATCCAGCCGCTGTAGAATTTCATCTTGTCGGCGGCGGTCGCGGGCGGCGGCGCGATGCATGCGGCCGCGGGGGATGCGGTGATCTCGCTCATGTTTCGCGCGTTCCCAAGAGGCCCATCGGGCGGAAGGCGAGGATCAGCACCAGCAGCACATAGGGCATGATGGGCGCGATCTGCGCGACGGTGACGTTCCAGATATCAGCGAGCCAGGTATGGGCATAATCGGGGCTGAGCGGTCCGAACACTTCCGACAGCGAACCGTTCATCGACACCGCGAAGGTCTGCACGAGGCCGATCAGCAGCGAGGCGATGAACGCGCCCGGCAGCGAGCCTAGGCCGCCGACCACCACCACCACGAACAGGATCGGTCCGAGCAGGCCGGCCATGTTGGACTGGGTGACGAGGGCGGGGCCGGCGATCACGCCGGCGACGGCGGCGAGTGCGGTGCCGACGCCGAACACCAGCATGAAGATGCGGCCGACATTGTGCCCGAGATGGCCGACCATGTGCGGGTGGGTCAGCGCCGCCTGGACGATCAGGCCGATGCGCGTGCGCTTGAGCGCAATCAGCAGGCCGAGGAAGATGGTCACCGACACCGCCAGCATGAAAATCTTGTAGGCGGGATAATTGGTGGAGAACAGCGTGAAGGCGGGGAAATCGAGCGAGGCGGGCACGCGGAAATCCACCGGGCTCTTGCCCCAGATGATCTGGACGATCTCCTCGATGGCGAAGGCGAGGCCGAAGGTGAACAGCAGTTCGGCGACGTGGCCGTTCCGGTGGACGTGGCGCAGGCCGTAGCGCTCCACCGCCATGCCGATCAGTCCGGCGAGCAGGGGCGCGGCCACCAGCGCCGGCCAGAACCCGACCCAGCGGCTGATCTGGAAGCCGAAGAATGCGCCCAGCATGTAGAAGCTCGCATGGGCGAAGTTCAGCACGCCGAGCATGCTGAAGATCACTGTCAGGCCGCTCGCCATCAGGAACAGCAGCATTCCGAACAGCACGCCGTTCAGCGTGGAAATCACGATCAGTTCAAGCACGGGCCCGGTTCCCCTGATAGACGATGCCGCGTTCACCCCGGCGGGAGCCGGGATGAACGCGACTGGCGACCCGTTACGGACGGGTCATCTTGCAGGTGGTGGGCAGCACGGTCTTGTCGGTGTCGATGCGGGCGGCGCCCTTCCAGCCCCAGCCGGTCTTTTCCTCGTCGAACGGCTCGTTGTTCTTCAGTTCGCCGAACTGGGCGATGTAGATCGGCTGGAAGAACTGATGGTCGTCCTTGCGCATGAAGCCCTTGCCGCCGCTGAAGACGTCGAACTCCATGCCTTCCAGCGCGAGGCCGACCTTGACCGGATCGAGGGACTTGGCCTTTTCGGCCGCCAACGCGAGCATGCGCATCTCGTTCACGGCGCGGGGATAGAACAGGCCAAAGTTGTACTTCTCGCGCAGCGCCTTCTCGAAAGCGCGCGACGGCGCGTGGTCGATGTTCGCGTAACCTTCGACGACCTGGTAGACCTGATCGTTCAGGTTGGCCTGCTTGATCGCGGTCGGGCCGCCGGAGCCGCCGGCGTAATAGGTGTACCAGCCCACTTTCAGGCCGGCGTCGGCGGCCGCCTTCAGCAGCAGCGCGAAGTCCTGGCCCCAGTTGCCGGTGATGACGGTGTCGGCGCCCGACGCCTTGATCTTGGCGATATAGGGCGCGAAGTCGGTCACCTTCAGCAGCGGATGCAGTTCGTCACCGACGATCTGGACGTCCGGGCGCTTGGCGGCGAGCATCTTGCGGGCCTGCGAGCGCACCGACTCACCGAACGAGTAGTCCTGGTTGATCAGGTACACTTTCTTGATCGCGGGAACGCCCTTCATGTAGTTGGTGAGCGCTTCCATCTTGATGTCGGAGTTCGCGTCCCAGCGGAAATGCGCGAAGCTGCATTTCTCGTTGGTCAGGATCGGGTCCACCGCGGCGTAGTTGAAGTACAGCACTTCCTTGCCGGGGTTGCGGTCGTTGTACTTCGTGACGAAGTCCGACAGCGCGGCGGCGACGGCCGAGCCGTTGCCCTGGGTGATATAGCGAATGCCGGAGTCGATCGCCTTCTGGGCCTGGATCAGGCTTTCCTGCGGATTGGTCTTGTTGTCGAACGGAACGATCTCGACTTTCTTGCCGAGGATGCCGCCCTTGGCGTTCAGTTCGTCGGCGAGAAACTGGAAGGTCTTGTAGCCGATTTCACCGACGCTGGCGCCGCCGCCCGACAGCGGATCGATGTAGCCGATCTTCACGGTGTCCTGCGCCATCGCGGCGCCGCCGAACAGCGGCAGCGCGAATGCTGCGGCCATCATGAGCTTACGCATCTGTTTTCTCTCCCTGGTTTCAAAATTTCGGCTTTTTGGTTGTCCGGGTCATGATCCCTGACATTTTTCAGCCGTCCATCGCATAATTGTGGTCCAAGCTCCAGCGCGCCGCAAGTCCCCGTTGGTCGCGATCCGGTGCGGATGCTTAATTTGCGCGCCGCTTGTACGGCGTGATAGGAGGTCGGTCTTTGCCGAACACGGGCGGGGCGTCAAGGCGGGGGACGGGTGTGCCGTTCGATCTGAAAGGAAAACGTGTTTTTGTCGCAGGTCACCGCGGCATGGTGGGCAGCGCGCTGGTGCGCCGGCTCGCGCGCGAGGACGTCGAGATCCTGACGGTTTCGCGCAGCGAAATCGATCTGCGCGATCAGGCCGCGGTCGATCGCTGGTTCGCGGCGATGCGCCCGCAGGTGGTGTTTCATGCTGCGGCAAAGGTCGGCGGCATCGTCGCCAACAACACGCTGCGCGCCGAGTTCATCTACGACAATCTGATGCTGGCGGCGAATGTGATCCAGGCGGCGCACACGAACGGCGTGGAGAAGCTGCTGTTTCTCGGCTCGTCCTGCATCTATCCGCGGCTCGCGGCGCAGCCGCTGCGCGAGGAGTCGCTGCTCACCGGTCCGCTGGAGCCGACCAACGAGCCTTACGCCATCGCCAAGATCGCGGGCGTGAAGATGGTGGAAGCCTATCGTCAGCAATATGGCTGCGACTTCATCAGCATCATGCCGACCAATCTCTACGGGCCGGGCGACAATTATCATCCCGAATACAGCCACGTGGTCGCGGCGCTGATCCGCCGCTTTCATGAAGCGAAGGAAACCGGCGCGGGTGAGGTCGTGGTGTGGGGGACCGGCACGCCGCGCCGCGAATTTCTTTATGTGGACGATATGGCCGATGCGTCGGTGCATCTGATGAAGCATTATTCGGATGGCATGCTGGTCAATGTCGGCACCGGCGAGGATATCTCCATCGCCGAATTCGCCCGCGTGGTGGCGGATGCCGTGGGTTACGCCGGTGCGATCGTGTTCGATCCGTCGAAGCCGGACGGCACGCCGCGCAAGCTGCTCGATGTCGCCAAGCTCGCGCAGCTCGGCTGGCGCGCCGCCACCTCGCTGGAGGATGGGATCAGGCTGGCCTATCGGGCGTTTCTGGCCGAGCGGAGATAGCGCGACGTCAGCCCTTCGCCTGCTTCGGCTTTGGCTGCGCGGCCTGCGTGCCGATCACCTCGTTGCGTTCGAGCGCGGCGATCTCGTCGTCGTCAAGGCCGAGCAGGTCGCGCAGCACCTCGTGATTGTGCTGGCCCAGCGTCGGCGCCAGTCGGTCGATGGGATAGGGGTGCCGGGCGTCGCCCTCGCGATAGGCGACCGAAGGCAGAAGATGCGGGCCCATGAAGGGCCGGTCGCTCGGCTGCCAGTGGCCAACCGTCCACAGATGCGGATCGGCGGCGAGGTCCTGCGGCATCCGCGCAATCCCGGCGGGCACGCCGGCCTTCTGCAGCGTCACCATCGCGATATCGGGACGCACGTCGGCGAGCCACCGCCGGATCGCGGCGTCGATGCGGTCTTCGTGGGCGCGGCGGCCGTCGGCGGTGGCAAGCGCGATATCGGCGGCGAGATCGGGGCGGCGCATCACGCCGCACAGCGCGCGCCATTCGTCGTCGCTCCGTACCGCGAGGGTGATCCATTGATCGATGCCGAGGGTCGGAAAGCAGCCGTGTGGCACATAACGCGGATGGCGATTGCCGAGGCGGGGACCGGTCGCTCCGGTGGCGGATTGTTCGAGGATCGACGGCGCCAGCAGCGGCAGCAGGCATTCCACCTGGCTGAGATCGATGTGCTGCCCTTCGCCGGTGTTGCGTTGGTGCATGAAGCCGAGCAGCAGCGCCGCCGCGGCGTTCAGCCCGCCGATCGGATCGCCGAGGGCGGGATGCTGCATGGTCGGTGGATGGTCGGGGTCTCCGGTCACCGACGGCAGGCCGGACGCCTGCTCCAGCGTCGAGCCATAGGCGCGCACGCCGCTCCACGGTCCCCTCATGCCGAAGGCCGGCATGGTGACCACCACGAGGCGCGGATTGATGGCGAGCAGTTGTTCGACGCCGAGGCCGAGGCGCGGCATCACGTCGGCGGCGTAATTGTCGATCACTGCGTCGGCGTCTTTCAAGAGCCGCTTCAACAGGCCGAGGCCGCGTTCGGTGGTGAGGTCCAGCGTGATGCCGCGCTTGTTGCGGTTGTTCATCTGGAACAAGTACATTTTCTCGTAGGTGCGCTCCTCGTGGTAGGGCGGGCGGGTGTCGGTGCCGCGAAACCAGTCCGGATACTGGCACGACTCCACCTTGATGACGTCGGCGCCGAGATCGGCCATCTGCCGGGTCGCGGTCGGTCCGGCCCATCCCATGGTGAGGTCGATGATGCGCAGCCCGCTCAGGGGCAGCGCGTCCTGCGGCGTTGCGGCGCGCGTCGCCGCCCGCGTGTGCGCAGGCAGGGCGCGACCGTCATGCTCGCCCGCAAGCGGCGCCGGTCCGTTCGGTTTTGGCCGCGCGCGGGTCAGATGTTGCGGCAGCACCGGCCCCTCGAAGGAGGCGCTGCCGATGGTCACCGGCGCGAACGCGCCGCGGCTGCGGTGCACCTCCTGCGTCAGCAGTTCGGCCATGTCGGGCACCACGGCGAGCGGCAGCCGCAGCGCGATGCCTTTCTCGAACCAGTCTATCGCGGTGCGTGTCAGCAGCGCGGGGGTGATGATCGCCCTCAACTCGTCGGCCTGCATGAAGCGGTCGAGGGTGGCGGCGTATTTCGGATCGGTCCCGAGGTCGGGCATGTCCAGCATGGTGCAGAAGGCGGTCCATTGCGCCGGCGTCACCACGGTCACGCCGAGCCAGCCATGCTTGGTGGCGAAGGTGCCGGTCGGGTAGCCGCGCCCGAACCGGTTGAGGCCCGGGCGCGGACGGGTGAAGCCGTTTTCCAGGGCGACGCCGGTGTCGAATTCGCTGATCTGCAGCAGTGCCGCGAGATCGTTGACGGCGAAGCGCCGCGCACCGTGAACATGGCCGTAAAGCCCGGCGAGGCTCGGGATGAAGGCGGTGAGTCCGCCGATCACCCCGGTCTGTCCGTCGCGTGGCAGCACCGGCGGCCCTTCCACGGGGCCCACGAATTTCACCAGGCCGGCGAGGCTGCGGCACACCGACTCGGTGGCGAGATAGTTGCGATAGGGGCCGTGTTCTCCGAACCGCGACATCGCGGTGATGGCGAGGCCGGGGTCGTTTGCGCGCAGAAATGCGTGCGAAACCGGTGACGCCTCGATGGCGTCGGGGTGGCGCGCATCGAGCAGCAGATCGGCGCTGGCGAGCAGGGCGAGGATGCGTGCGGCGTCCGCAGGAATCTCGGGATCTGCGGTGATGCTGCGCTTGTTGGTGTTCAGCCAGGCAAAGGTCAGGCTTTCGCGTCGCCCGGCGCCCGCGTCGGTAAGCGGCGGAATGCCGCGGCCGGGATCGCCGCCCGGCGGTTCGATCTTGATGACCTCCGCCCCGAAGTCGGCAAACAGCTTGCCGCAATAGCCGAGTGTGTCGCCGCAGCCGAGTTCGACCACGCGCAGATGAGAAAGAGGTAATGCCAGCACGTCCAACCTGTCTGTTTTTCGCAGGTTGCCTGATCCCGGTCGGAAGCTCAATCGTCGAGCGTGTCCAATTCCCGTTGATCTTAAGATCGTGGTGTTCATCCACTGGCAATTGCGTCCGGCTGGCTGGTTGCGGCGCAACGCGCGGACCGCTTGTCGCCGGGGAAAAATTTTCCCGTGGCTTTTTGAGCGGGCGCGATGTGAGATAAGCGCCGATCAGAACATGAGAGGCTGACGGCGGCTCGCCGGCCGGCCCGGTGGCAAAGGGAGGTCGAGGTTGATGACAAATATATCGGTTCGTCGCAGGACATTCTTGCAGGCAATGGCCTGCGCCGCCGTTGCGGGGGCGATCACGCCGGCGTCGGCGCAGGAGACGTTCAGGATCGGCCTGATCCTGCCGATGACCGGCGTCCAGTCGTCCACCGGCAAGCAGATCGCCAACGCCGTCAAGCTGTATATGCAGCAGCACGGCGATACCGTCGCCGGCCGGAAGATCGAGGTCATCGTCAGGGACGACGGCACCGTGCCCGACAACACCAAGCGCGCCGCGCAGGAACTGATCGTCAACGACAAGGTCAATGTCATCGCCGGGTTCGGCGTGACGCCGTCGGCGTTGGCTGCCGCCCCGCTCGCCACCCAGGCCAAGGTCCCCGAGATCGTGATGGCGGCCGGCACCTCGATCATCACCGAGCGCTCGCCCTACATCGTGCGCACCTCCTTCACGCTGCCGCAGTCGTCGGTGGTGATTGGCGACTGGGCCGCTAAAAACGGCATCAAGCGGGTCGCGACCCTGACGTCCGACTACGCGCCGGGCAACGACGCGCTGCAATTCTTCAAGGAGCGTTTCGTCGCCGGCGGCGGCGAGATCGTCGAGGAAGTGAAAGTGCCGCTGTCCAACCCGGATTTCGCGCCGTTCCTCCAGCGCATGAAGGATTCCAAGCCGGACGCGATGTTCGTGTTCGTGCCTGCCGGGCAGGGCGGCAATTTCATGAAGCAGTATGCCGAGCGCGGCCTCGACAAGGCCGGCATCCGGGTGATCGGGCCGGGCGACGTGATGGACGACGACCTGCTCAACAGCATGGGCGACGCGGCGCTGGGCGCGGTCACGGCGCATCTCTATTCGGCCGCGCATCCCTCGCAGAAGAACAAGGATTTCGTCGCCGCCTACAAGAAGGCGTTCGGCGAGCGCCCGGGCTTCATGGCGGTCGGCGGTTATGACGGCATGCACCTGATCTACGAGGCGCTGAAGAAGACCGGCGGCAAGGCCGATGGCGATTCGCTTGTCGGTGCGATGAAGGGCATGGCGTGGGAAAGCCCGCGCGGGCCGATCTCGATCGATCCCGAAACCCGCGACATCGTGCAGAACATCTACATCCGCGAGGTCAAGAAGGTGGACGGCGAACTCTACAACGTTGAATTCGCCACCTTCGAGGCGGTCAAGGACCCAGGCAAGACCAAGAAGTGATTGATCGATCCGGCGTCATTCCGGGGCGCGCCGAAGACGCGAACCCGGAATCTCGCTTGGTCTGGCTGGAGATTCCGGGCTCAGCGCTACGCGCTGCCCCGGAATGGCGCTGGTGAGAAATTGTCTCCATGACCACACTCTTCACCATCCTGTTCGACGGCGTCGCCTACGGCATGCTGCTGTTCGTGCTGGCGTGCGGGCTCGCCGTCACCATGGGGTTGATGAATTTCGTCAACCTCGCCCATGGCTCGTTCGCCATGGCAGGCGGCTACATCTGCGCCGTGATGGTCAACCGCCTGGGCGTGCCGTTCTTCGCCGGGCTGGCGCTGGCGTTTCTCGGCAGCGCGCTGATCGGCATGGTGATGGAGCGCGGCCTCTACCGCCATCTCTACGGCCGCAGCCATCTCGAACAGGTGCTGTTCACCGTCGGCCTGATGTTCATGTCCATCGCCGCGGTCGATTATGTCATGGGTTCGACCCAGACCTTCATCCGTCTGCCGCAGGCGTTGCAGGGGCAGATCGACGTGTTCGGCGTCGGCGTTGGCCGCTATCGGCTGATGATCATCGTCATCTGCGGCCTGCTCACCGTCGGGCTGCAACTGATCCTGTCGAAGACCCGGTTCGGCAGCCGCCTGCGCGCGGCGGTGGACGATCCGCGGGTGGCGGGCGGCCTCGGCATCAACGTGCCGCAGGTGTTCGCGCTGACCTTCGCGTTCGGCTGCGGCCTTGCCGGCCTCGGCGGCGCGCTGGGGGCGGAAATCCTCGGGCTTGATCCGTATTTCCCGCTCAAGTTCCTGATCTACGTGCTGATCGTGGTCTCGGTCGGCGGCACCTCCACCGTCACCGGTCCGTTTCTGGCCGCGCTGCTGCTCGGCATCGGCGACGTTGCGGGAAAATACTACGTGCCGAAGCTCGGGGCGTTCGTGATCTACGCCATGATGATCGTGCTGCTGCTGTGGCGCCCGCAGGGGCTGTTTGGCCGTGTGGCGGCGCGATGAGGGCGGCATGACCGAACAGCCCGCGATCGGCGAACAGTTGAAGCGGCTGGCGCGCTGGCGTCCGGCCGAGATGGTGTTTTGGCTCGCCGCCTTCGCCACCATCTTCCTGTTTCCTCACCGCTACCTGATCCTCACCGAGATCGCGTGGCTGGCGCTGTTCGCGCTGTCGCTGGATCTCATCCTCGGTTACGCCGGCATCGTCTCGCTGGGTCATGCGGCGTTCTTCGGTGTGGGGGCCTATGCCGCCGGGCTCCTTGCCGTGCACGGGCTGGTCACCGAGCCGGTGCTGGCGCTGTTGGCGGCCGGGGGCGCGGCGATGGTGCTGGGCTTCCTCACCAGTTTCCTCGTCATCCGCGGCACCGATCTGACCCGGCTGATGGTGACGCTCGGCATCGCCTCCATGATGTATCCGCTGTCGATGCAGGCGACCGGCCTTACCGGCGGCTCGGATGGTTTGCAGGGCATCATCATCGAGCCCATCTTCGGCGTGTTCGCGTTCGATCTCTATGGCCGCACCGCCTTCATCTATTGCCTTGTGGTGCTGCTCCTCTTGTTCCTGCTGGCGCGGCGGGTGGTGCACTCGCCGTTCGGCCTGTCGCTGCGGGCGATCAGGAACAATCCGCTGCGCGCCGCCGCTATCGGCATTCCGGTGCAGCGGCGGCTGATTGCGATCTACACCTTCGCGGCGTTCTATGCGGGCATCGCCGGCGCCCTGTTCACCCAGTCCACCGCGCTCGCCTCCCCGGACGTGTTTTCGTTCGAACGCTCGGCCGACCTGCTGCTGGTGCTCGTGCTCGGCGGCACCGGCTATCTCTATGGCGGCATCGCCGGTGCGGTGGCATTCAAGATCCTGCAGGAGGTGTTCTCCACGCTGACGCCGCAATACTGGCAGTTCTGGATCGGACTCGTGCTGGTCGTCATCGTGCTGGTGGGGCGCGAACGTATCGCGCGCTGGCGGTCTTGGCCGCGCCGCTGGCTCGCGAGGTCCGCGCCATGACCTTCGCGCTGGAAACCGTCGGGCTGGAGAAGCGTTTCGGCGGTCTCAGAGTCACCCGCGACCTGTCGCTGCAGGTTGCGACCGGCGCGCGTCATGCCCTGATCGGCCCGAACGGTGCGGGCAAGACCACGGTGATCAACCTGCTCACCGGGGTGCTGCAACCGAATGGCGGGCAGATTCTACTCGGCGGCGAGGACATCACGCGGCTGCCGGTGCATGTGCGGGTGCGGCGCGGCCTGTCGCGCACCTTCCAGATCAACCAGCTCTATGCTGATCTTTCGCCGCTGGAGACCATCGGCCTTGCGGTGTCGGAACGCCTCGGCGGCGGCAGCAACTGGTGGCGGCGCATGGGCACGCGGCCGCAGATCAACGACGACATCGCCGGCCACCTCGCCCGCTTCCATCTGCTCGACGTCATGAACGAGCCCACCGCCAAATTGCCCTATGGCAAGCAGCGGCTGCTCGAGATCGCGGTGGCGATCGCGACCAAGCCGCGCGTGCTCTTGCTCGACGAGCCGGCGGCGGGCGTGCCCGAAAGCGAGCGCCACGACATTCTCGCCGCGGTGGCGGCCCTGCCGCGCGACGTCACCGTGCTCCTGATCGAGCACGACATGGATCTCGTGTTCTCCTTCGCCGACCGCATTTCGGTGCTGGTGGGCGGGGCGATGCTGGTGGAGGGCGCGCCGGACGAGGTGGCGCGCGATCCGCGCGTGAAGGCGGTCTATCTCGGCGAGGGCGGCGATGCGTAATCTTCTCGCCATCCGCGATCTGCGCGCCGGCTATGGCGATGCCGTGGTGCTGCCGAATCTCTCGCTCGATCTCGAGGAGGGGCGGGTGCTGGCGCTGCTCGGTCGCAACGGCACCGGCAAGACCACGCTGATCAATTCCATCGTCGGCGTCACCCGGCGCTTCGGCGGCACCATCGCGCTCGACGGGCAGGACATCACGAGGCTGCGGCCGGACCAGCGCGCCCGCGCCGGCATCGGCTGGGTGCCGCAGGAGCGCAACATCTTCCGCTCGCTGACGGTGGAAGAAAACATGACGGCGGTGGCGCAGCCCGGCCCGTGGACGGTGGCGAAAGTCTACGAGATGTTTCCGCGCCTCGCCGAGCGGCGCAGGAATTTCGGCAACGAACTGTCCGGCGGCGAGCAGCAGATGCTGGCCATCGGCCGCGCGCTCACCCTCAATCCCAGGGTGCTGCTGCTCGACGAGCCGACCGAGGGGTTGGCGCCGATCATCGTCGAGGAATTGCTGCGGGCGCTCGGCGCCATCACCCGCGCGGGCGGCATCTGCTCCATCGTGGTCGAGCAGAACGCGCAAAAGGTGCTCGGCCTCGCCGACCGGGCCGTGATCCTGGAGCGCGGGGTCATCGTGCACGACGCCACCAGCGCCGCGCTGAAAGCCGATCCCGCCGCGCTCGAACGCTTCCTTGGCGTGTCCGGGGCGTCCGCGCACTGACGCCGCCGACCCCTCATTGCGGCAGTTTCGGCGCGGACTACACCCGCACCATCCGCTTGCCGCGGTTCTCGCCGGCGAGCAGGCCGATCAGCGCGCGCGGCGTGTTTTCCAGCCCGTCGACGATGTCTTCCTGCACCTTGATGCGGCCGTCCTTTACCCACGTCTCCAGGTCGGCGATGGCGGCATCGCGCTCGTCGTTGAAGTCGGTGACGATGAAGCCCTGCACGGTGAGGCGCTTCACCACGATCAGGCCGGGAACGCCGCGTGGCCCGCTCGATGGCGGCGCGCCGTCATAGGCCGAGACCGCGCCGCAGCAGGCGATGCGGCCGCGCAGGTTCATCTGCGGCAGGCACGCCTCGAAAATGTCGCCGCCGACATTGTCGAAATAGACGTCGATGCCCTGCGGCGCGGCCGCCTTCAGCGCCTTGAACACCGGTTCCGACTTGTAATCGACGGCGGCGTCGAAGCCGAGTTCCGACACCAGCCAGTCGCACTTCGCCCGGCCACCGGCGATGCCGACCACGCGGCAGCCCTTGATCCTGGCGATCTGCCCGACGAAGGAACCGACCGAGCCCGCCGCCGCCGACACCACCACGGTCTCGCCCGGTTGCGGCCGGCCGATGCGCAGCAGTCCGAAATAGGCGGTGAGGCCAGCGATGCCGTAGACGCTGAGCAGATGGGTCATCGGCTCGACGCGCGGCACTTTGACAAGCTGCCGCGCGGGAACGGCGGCGTAGTCCTGCCAGCCGGTGTCGCCGAACACCAGATCGCCGGGGGCGAAGCCGGGCGCCTTGGCCGCGATCACCTCGGCCACCGCGCCACCCGCCATCACCGTGTTGGCTTCCACCGCCGAGCGATAGGTCGCGCCCTGCATCCAGGCGCGGTTGGCGGCGTCGAGGGAGATGTAGCGCACCCGCACCAGCACCTCGCCGTCCTTCGGTTCCGGAACGGCGGATTCCACCAGCCGGAAATGCTGCGGCGACAATTTGCCGGTGGGCTTTTCGACCAGCAGGATCTGACGGTTGGTGGATGGGGTCACGGCATGGTCCTCTGAAGGCAGGTGATGACTGCTCCGGCTATAGCAGCGTTTGGCGGACCGCGCCCCCCGTGTCACCGGCGGGGCTTTCCGGCCCGGGAGCCGCCGAGGGGTCGCGCAGAGCACGCTTTTGCCATGATAATCCATTGAAATGACGTGAAGTTTTCAACCCCGGGCAGGGTTGGCCAAAGCGGCGTGAACCTGCTAAGCGGTGGCGGCGGAATGCCGCCTTTTTTTGCCGTTCCCCGACCTGCGCCCTCAGCCCACGAGCCCGCTTTGTTCGCCGACGTGACACTCGCCATCGCTTCGATTGCTTTCGCTGTCTGGGTCTACCTCATGGTGGCCCGGGGCGGATTCTGGCGCATGGCCCGTTTCGACGATCTCGCCCCCGCGCCGGGCTTCATGGCGTGGCCGTCGGTCGCGGTGGTGGTGCCCGCGCGCGACGAGGCCGCGGGCGTGGCCGATTGCGTCCGCTCCGTTCTCGGCCAGCCCTATCCTGGCGAGCTCACCATGGTGCTGGTGGACGATCACAGCCAGGACGGCACCGCGCAGATCGCTGCGCAGGCCGCCGCCGCCATCGGCGCGGCGCAGCGCCTGACGGTGCTGTCCGGCCAGCCGCTGCCGCAGGGCTGGACCGGCAAGCTGTGGGCGGTGAAGCAGGGTCTGGCGCTGGTGGAGAACCGCGCCGCGCAGCCCGACTACATCCTGCTGACGGACGCCGATATCGTTTATTCCGGCGATGTCGTGACGCGCCTCGTGGCGCGCGCGCAGAACGAGCGGCTGGCGATGACCTCGATCATGGCGAAGCTGCGCTGCGAGAGCTTCGCGGAAAAATACCTGATCCCGGCCTTCGTGTTCTTTTTCGCGATG
Organism: Bradyrhizobiaceae bacterium; assembly: GCA_020544565.1. Taxonomy (GTDB): domain Bacteria; phylum Pseudomonadota; class Alphaproteobacteria; order Rhizobiales; family Xanthobacteraceae; genus Afipia. The sequence continues at coordinate 1,948,091 of CP078014.1, read as the reverse complement.
CTGTATCCGTTCGCGTGGGTGCGCCGGCGGGACCGCGCCACGGCGGCGGCGGCCGGTGGATGTATCCTCGCGCGCTGGGAGGCGCTGCGCGCCATCGGCGGCATCGAATCCATCCGCGGCGCGCTGATCGACGATTGCGCCCTCGGCGCGAAGCTCAAGACGCAGGGGCCGGTGTGGCTCGGCCTGTCGCAACACGTGCGCAGCACGCGCGCATCCGACACCCTTGGCGAGATCGGGCAGATGATCTCGCGCTCGGCCTATGCCCAACTGCGCTATTCGCCGGTGCTGTTGATCGGCGTCATCGTCGTCATGGCCATCGTCTTTCTCGCGCCGGTGCCGATCGCGCTGCTCGGCCACGGCCACGGCCCCGCCTGCGTGCTGGCGGCCGCGGCGTGGCTGGCGATGGCTCTCGCCTTCCAGCCGACGCTGCGATATTATGGCCAGTCGGCGCTGTGGGGAGCCGCGCTTCCCGCCATTGCTTTCGCCTACATGATCTTCACCGTCAATTCCGCAGTTCAGCATTTTCAGGGCCGGGGCGGCATGTGGAAAGGCCGCGCCCAGGCGCAGGTATCCAGTTCGCAATGACATTCGCAGGCGACACCACCACCGCAGACCATCCGGCCATGGCAGGAAAGATTTCCGCCGGAGATCTGCGTTCGGGCAAGGGGCACACCGACGAGAATTTTCCGGTGGCGTCGCGGATCATCCATCCGCGCCATCGCGCGCTGATCCTCGCCTTCTACAATTTCGTGCGCACTGGCGACGACATCGCCGATCATGCGCAGCTCGATGCGCGCACCAAGCTCGAACAGCTCGATCTGCTCGAAGCCGAGCTGCTGGGCGAGGGCGACACCCAGCGCGAAGCGGTGGTGCTGCGTGCGGCGCTGGCGGAGCGCGGCCTGTCACCGCAGCATGCGCAGGACGTGCTCAAGGCGTTCCGCCTCGACGTCACCAAGCTGCGCTACGAGAACTGGGACGACGTCATCGACTATTGCCGGTATTCGGCGATGCCGGTCGGCCGCTTCATGCTGGACGTGCATGGCGAGGACCGCGCCACCTGGGCGGCGTCGGACGCGCTGTGCGCCGCGTTGCAGATCAACAATCACCTGCAGGACTGCGGCAAGGACTATCGCAATCTGAACCGCGTCTATCTGCCGCGCGATGTGCTGGCGGCGAGCGGGGCGACGGTGGAGATGCTGGGGCAGGCGCGGGCCACGCCGCAACTGCTGGCCTGCATCCGCACATTGGCGCAACAGACCGACGATCTTCTGCGACAAGCGCGCCCGCTCGCGGGCGGGGTGAAGGATACGCGCCTCGCGCTCGAGATCGGCGTGATCGACGCCTTCGCGGACCGGATCGTCAATCTGCTCAAGGTGCGCGATCCCTTGAGCGAGCGCGTCCATCTGTCCAAGGGGCAGATGATGCGGCTCGCCGTCGCGACGGTTGCGGGCGGCGTGGTCCGCCGCGCCTTCGGAGCATGACCGCGATGACCGCAACCGCAACCACAGCGCCAGTCACGCCGCAGGGCGCGGCCTCCGGAAGTTCGTTCTATGCCGCGATGCGCATCCTGCCGCGCGCGCAGCGCGACGCCATGTTCCAGATCTACAGCTTCTGCCGTCAGGTCGACGACATCGCGGATTCGGACGGGCCCCGCGCGGAGCGCCTCGCGGCGCTCGACCAGTGGCGGCGCGACATCGACGCGCTCTATGCCGGCAACCCGCCGCCGCGGCTGCGTGATTGCGTCGCCTCGGTGGAGCAGTTCGGCTTGCGCCGCGACGACTTCATCGCCATCATCGACGGCATGGCGATGGACGTGCCCACCGATATCCGCGCACCCGATGCCGCCACGCTTGATCTTTATTGCGACCGGGTCGCGAGCGCGGTGGGGCGCCTGTCGGTGCGGGTGTTCGGCCTCGGCGAGCAGGACGGCCTCCTGCTGGCGCATCATCTCGGCCGCGCGCTGCAACTGACCAATATCCTGCGCGACATCGACGAGGACGCGGGGCTCGGCCGGCTCTATCTGTCGCGGGAATCGCTTGCGGCCGCGGGCATTACTTCCAGCGATCCGCAGGTGGTCGCCGCCGATCCGCGTCTGCCGCGGGTGTGCGACGATCTGCTCAAGCAGGCGCGCGCGCATTTCACGGAATCCGACGCCATCATGGCGCGCAATCCGCGCCGCGTGGTGCGCGCGCCACGGATCATGTCGCAATATTATCACGCGATCCTGGACAAGCTGGTGGAGCGCGGCTTCGCGCCGCCGCGCCAGCCGGTGGGCCTCTCCAAGGTCGCCAAGATTTTCATTCTCATCCGGTATGCATTCATCTGATGGCTAAACAGGCTCACATCATCGGCGCCGGCGTGTCCGGCCTGTCCGCCGCAGTGCGGCTCGCCAATGCGGGATTCCAGGTCCACGTCCACGAGGCGACGCAGCAGGCGGGCGGCCGTTGCCGCTCGTATTATGACGGCGCGACCGACATGGTGATCGACAACGGCAATCACCTGCTGCTGTCCGGCAACGATCACGCGCGTGCCTATGCCCGTTCGATCGGCAGCGAGGCCGGTCTGGTGGGGCCCGAGCGCGCGTTATTCGATTTCGCCGATCTGCGCAGTGGGGCGCGCTGGCGGCTCGATCTCGGCACCGGGCGGGTGCCGTTCTGGCTGTTCGATGCGTCGCGCCGCGTGCCGGGCACCGGGATCGGCGACTATCTTGCGCTGATGCCGCTGATCTGGGCCAAGACCGATGCGCTGGTAGGGAACACCATCAAGTGCGAAGGGCCGCTTTATGCGCGCCTCGTGCACCCGTTGCTGCTCGCTGCGCTCAATGTCGAGCCGCCGCAGGGCTCCGCCGGCCTCGCCGGCGCCATCGTGCGCGGCACGCTGCTCGCCGGCGGACAGGCGTGCCGTCCGCTGATCGCGCGCGAGGGGCTCTCCTCCGTGCTGGTCGATCCGGCGCTGGACCTGCTGCGGGTGAAGGGCGGCAGCGTCAATCTCGGCCACGAACTGCGCAAAATGCAGATGGACGGCGGGCGAGTGACCGCGCTTGAATTTGGCGGCGATACCGTAACGCTCGGGGCGGGTGACGTCGTCGTGCTCGCGGTGCCGCCGCGCTCGGCGGCGACGCTGCTGCCCGGTGTGACGACGCCGACCAAATTCCGCGCCATCGTCAACGCCCATTTCCGCTACGATCCGCCGGTGCATCTGCCGCCGATGATGGGCGTGATCGGCGGGCTGGTGGAATGGCTGTTCGCGTTTCCGCAGCGGCTGTCGGTGACCATCAGCGATGCCGACCGCTTGGTGAACGCACCGCGCGAGGACCTCGCCCGCGACATCTGGTGCGACATCTGCAAGCTGGCGCAGCTCGGCGATGCGGTCGCGGAAGGGCCGCTGCCGCCGTGGCAGATCGTGCGCGAGCGCCGCGCCACGTTCGAGGCGACGCCGGAACAGAACGCGCTGCGCCCCGGCACGTTGACCGCATTCAAGAACCTGTTCCTCGCCGGCGACTGGACCGACACCGGCCTGCCGGCGACCATCGAAGGCTCGATCCGCTCCGGCGATCGCGCCGCCGATGCCGCGCTGAAACCGCACTGACCGACATCATCAAGGATACGCTTTCGCATTATGACCATCGACGACCGCACCCCCGATGCCGCACTGTCACCGACGGCGCTCGAAGGCAGCATCGCCGCCGCGAGCCGCGCCGTGCTGGACACGCGCCAGCCGGACGGCCATTGGGTGTTCGAGCTTGAAGCCGACGCCACCATTCCCGCCGAATACGTGCTGCTGCGGCACTATCTCGCCGAGCCGGTGAACGCGGAGCTCGAGGCCAAGATCGGCAACTACCTGCGCCGCATCCAGCTTGCCAATGGCGGCTGGTCGCTGTTCCACGGCCACGAGTTCGACATGAGCGCCAGCGTGAAAGCCTATTTCGCGCTGAAGATGATCGGCGATTCTCCGGACGCGCCGCACATGAAGAAGGCGCGCGAGGAGATGCTCCGCCGTGGCGGCGCGATCAAGAGCAACGTGTTCACGCGCATCATGCTGGCGCTGTTCGGCGTCGTGACGTGGCGCGCGGCTCCGATGATGCCGGTGGAGATCATGCTGCTGCCACGCTGGTTTCCGTTCCACCTCAGCAAGATCTCATACTGGGCGCGCACGGTGATCGTGCCGCTCCTGGTGCTGATGACGAAGAAGCCGCGCGCGCGCAATCCGCTCGGCGTCAGCGTCGACGAGCTGTTTCTGGAAGACCCGAAATCCATCGGCATGACGGCGAAGGCCCCGCACCAGAGCCAGCTCTGGTTCACCGGCTTCGCCATGCTGGACTCTGTGCTGCGCGTGGCCGATCCGCTGTTCCCGAAAAAGAGCCGCCAGCGCGCCATCGACAAAGCGGTGGCCTTCGTCACCGAGCGCCTCAACGGCGAGGACGGCCTCGGCGCGATCTTCCCGGCCATGGCCAACAGCGTGATGATGTTCGATCTGCTCGGCTATCCCAAGGATCATCCGCATTACGTGCTGGCGCGGCAGTCGGTAGAGAACCTGCTGGTCATCAAGGACGACGAGGCCTATTGCCAGCCCTGCGTGTCGCCGGTGTGGGACACCGCACTCACCGCCCACGCCATGATGGAAGTCGGCGGCGAGGCGGAAATGGCTTCCGCCAGGGCGGCGCTGGAATGGCTCAAGCCGCTTCAGGTGCTCGACGTCGAGGGCGACTGGATCGAGAAGCGGCCCGGCGTGCGCCCCGGCGGCTGGGCGTTCCAGTACAATAACGCGTATTATCCTGATCTCGACGACACTGCCGTGGTGGCGATGGCGATGGACCGCGCCCGCGGCCCGCTCGCGACCGGCGACCGCTACGACGAGGCGATCGCGCGCGGTCGTGAGTGGATCGAGGGCCTGCAGAGCAAGGACGGCGGCTGGGCGGCGTTCGATGCCGACAATCTCGAATACTATCTCAACAACATTCCGTTCTCCGACCATGGCGCGCTGCTCGATCCGCCGACCGAGGACGTCACCGCGCGCTGTGTCTCGATGCTGGCGCAGCTCGGTGAAACCGCGGCCACCAGCCCGGCGCTGGCGCGCGGCGTGGATTATCTGCGCCGCACCCAGCTTGCTGACGGCTCGTGGTTCGGGCGCTGGGGCGTGAACTACATCTACGGCACATGGTCGGCGCTGTGCGCGCTCAACGCCGCCCATGTCGATCACGCCGATCCGGCGATCGCCAAAGCCGCCGACTGGCTGATTGCGATCCAGAATCCGGATGGCGGCTGGGGCGAGGACGGCAACAGCTACAGGCTCGACTACAAGGGCTATGAACGGTCCGATTCGACCGCCTCGCAGACCGCGTGGGCGACGCTGGCGCTGATGGCGGCGGGCAAGGTCGATCATCCGGCCACCCGGCGCGGCATCGCCTGGCTGATGGCGACGCAGACGGACGACGGCCTGTGGAACGAGCCGCAATACACCGGCGGCGGGTTCCCGCGTGTGTTCTATTTGCGATACCACGGATATTCCAAGTTCTTCCCGCTGTGGGCGCTGGCGCGCTATCGCAACCTGCGCAATACTAACAGCCGTTTCGTAGGGGTGGGGATGTGACGACCGACGCAGGCGAGGACGCCGCACAACGCGCGAGCGGGCGGGAGGGATTGCCGGTTCTGATCGTGACCGGTCTCAAGCAGGAGGCGCGCATCGCCGCCGGGCCGGGTCTGACCGTGATCTGCAGTTCCAGCAATCCGGTGCAACTGCGCGAGATGATGACGTCGTTCGATCCGGCGGGCATTCGCGGCATCGTCTCGTTCGGCGTCGCCGGCGGTCTCAATCCGGTGCTGCGCACCGGCGACATCGTCATCGCATCGGCGATCGTCACTACGCGCTATCGCTGGGTGACCGAAGCGGCGCTGACCGAGAACCTGACGGCGCGGCCGGCAAAGCGCGGCCGCCGCATCGTGCCGGGCGTTCTCGCCGGCGTCGAGCAGGTGGTCACCGGGCAGCCCGGCAAGGCGGCGCTGCGCGCCACCACCGGCGCCGACGCGGTGGATATGGAAAGCCACATCGCGGCGCGCTACGCCGAGGATAATAGCCTGCCGTTCGCGGCGGTGCGCGTCATCAGCGATCCGGCCCATCGCTCGCTGCCGGAAGTGACGATGAACGCCATCAAGCCGAACGGCGATGTCGACATGTGGAAGGTGATGCGCGGCATCGCGCGCAATCCCGCCACCATTCCGCACCTGATCTCCACCGGCCGCGATTTCAGCCGCGCGCTGCGATCGCTGAAAGGCTGCGCCGCGGCGCTGGGATGACGTCCGGGCGGGTCCCTGCTTTCCGTATCGCGTGACGCCACGTGCCCAACAAAAAGCCCCGGATCATCCGGGGCTTTTGCAATTGCGCCTGTGCGGCCGGCCTCAATACTTCGCCGAGACCGGCGCGCCTCAGTTGAAGCGGTAGACCAGCGACGTGGTGACGGTCTGGACGTAGGGCTTGAAGGACGTGATGTCGCTGGAAGGCGTGCCGTTGAACAGAACGGCCGTGCTCTTGCGGCCATATTCGGCGAGGCGATAGTCGGTTTTCATGAACCAGCCCGGCGCGGAGATGCCGAAGAAGTCGAGCGAGTTCTCGATGCCGCCGCCGAGGAACCAGCCGTCGAAAGACTGCTTCGGGATGGTATAGCCGGTCAGCGAGCTATCGCTGGCAAGGCGGATATCGGCCGCCGAGAACTCGGCGTGGCTGTAACCGCCGTTGACATAGGACAGCACATTGGGCGCGACCAGATAGCCGAGGCGCACGCCGGCGGCGTAACTGGTTTTGTTGCTGGTCGAGCCCAAGCTGGCATATCCCGGCGTGCCGTAGATCGTGCCCTCGATGTCGCCGAACTGGGCGTCGGCGAAGACGCCCGCGACCCACCTCGGAGCGAGCTGCCAGTCGTAGCCGCCGCCGACGGCGCCGAACCAGCCGCGGCCGCCCATGCGCTCCGACAGGAAGACCTGGCCGGCCGGGTCGATGGTCTGGTTGTCGGCCGCCCACAGGCCATAGCCGCCGCCGCCGGAAAGATAGAACCCGGTCCAGTTGACCGGCGCCGCCGCGGTCTTGACGGCGAACGGCGTGCTGGCTGCACGAGATGGTGTGCCATCCGCGTTGAAGCGATAGACCAGCGCGGTGGAGACGGTCTGCACGTAGGGCTTGACGGAGACCGTATCGCCGAACGAGCCATAAGGGCCGATCACCTCGGATGTCTTGCGACCGTATTCGGCGAGGCGATACTCGGTCTTCATGAACAGGCCCGGCGCGGAGATGCCGAACAGATCGAGCGAGTTCTCGACGCCGCCGCCGAGGAACCAGCCATCCAGCGACTGCTTCGGCAGCAGGAAGGTCGGCGACGTGCCGTCGTTGGGCAAAAGGGCGGACTGTGAGAATTCGGCGTGGCTGTAGCCGCCGTTGACGTAGGACAGCACATTCGGTGCCACCAGGTAGCCGAGGCGCGCGCCCGCGGCATAGCTCAGCCTGTTCTTCGTGCTGCCGACGAACTGACCGCTGAGATAATCGACCGTGCCGTTGATGTCGCCGAACTGGGCATCGGCAAAGACGCCCGCCACCCATCGCGGATTGAACTGCCAGTCGTAGCCGCCGCCGACGGTGCCGAAATAGCCGCGGCCGCCCATGCGAACCGGGTGACGTGGTCCTCCGTTGAAGATAGGCGGTAAACCACTGACCGTCTGCTGATCCGCCTCCCACAGGCCGTAGCCGCCACCGCCGAACAGATAGAAGCCGGTCCAGTTGGCGGCCGCCGCGACCGGCGGCGCCTTGGTGTAGGCTTTCTGGGGAAGATCGGCGGCTTGCGCGAAGGCCACCAGGGTCACGGCGGCGGCGGATCCCAGGAAAATTCTTTTCATGATGAAATACGGATGGCTGAGGGGCTGACGGACGATTCCTGCCGATACTTTAAGAGGGGCGGGTTCGACTGGATGTAGCCCTCCGGCCACACATCTTTCCAAAACAAAAGGCGCGAGCATCACTCGCGCCTTTTGAATGCCTATGCGCCTGAACTCAGGCGGCGGTGGAGGTGCCGGCCGTTGCGGCAGGAGCCGGAGCAGCGCTCTTCGTCGCGGCAAGCTTGGCGGCCTCCAGTTTGGCCGCCTTGGCTTCTGCGCCCTTGGCCTCGTCGGCGCGGATTTCCGACAGCCGCTTCTGCACTTCCGACGAGAACACGTACTGCGCCGGACGCTGCTGCGACAGATCGATTTCCGGCGCCATCGGACCTTCGGTCTTGATGCCGCGCAGGCTGACCCAAAGGGCCTTGAGCGGATTGGCCAGCGCGGCGTTGGCGGCGGTCGGCTCGTAGCCGCAATGGGCCATGCAGTTCGCGCACTTCTCGTACTTGCCGGTGCCGTAGGAATCCCAGTCGGTGGTTTCCATCAGCTCCTTGAAGGTCTTGGTGTAGCCTTCGCCGAGCAGGTAGCACGGCTTCTGCCAGCCGAAGATGTTGCGCGCGGGCATGCCCCACGGCTCGCAGTGGAAGGTCTGGTTGCCGGCGAGGAAGTCGAGGAACAGGCCGGAGTGCATGAAATTCCACTTCTTGCCCTTGCCATAAGCGAACACCTTGCGGAACAACTCCTTGGTGTTCTTGCGGTTCAGGAAGTGCTCCTGATCCGGCGCACGCTCATAGGCATAGCCCGGCGACATCGACACGCCGACGCCGAGTTCGGTGGTGAAGTCGAGGAACTTGGCGATCTCCTCGGCGGGATGGTTGTCGAAGATCGTGGCGTTGACGTTGACGGTGAAGCCGCGCGCCTTGGCAGCCTTGATCGCGGAGACGGCGCGGTCGAACACGCCCTTCTGCGACACGGCCATATCGTGGTGGTCGCGCAGGCCGTCGAGATGCACCGAGAAGAACAGGTAGGGCGAGGGCTCGAACAGGTCGAGCTTCTTCTCCAGCAGTAGCGCGTTGGTGCACAGCGACACGAACTTCTTGCGCGCCACGAGGCCGCGCACGATCTCGCCGATCTCCTTGTGGATCAGCGGCTCGCCGCCGGGAATCGCCACCATCGGCGCGCCGCATTCCTCGGCGGCGTCCCAGCACTCCTGCGCGCTCATGCGGCGATTGAGGATTGCGTCGGGATAGTCGATCTTGCCGCAGCCGACGCAGGCAAGGTTGCAGCGGAACAGCGGCTCCAGCATCAGCACCAGCGGATAGCGCTTGCGGCCGAGCAGCTTCTGCTTGACCAGATAGGAGCCGATCTTGATTTCCTTGAAAAACGGGATTGCCATGAAGTGCTATCTTTCTTGCATTGCGTGAGCGACGCTCGCCGGACGCGACGTCAGTTCGGCAGGCAGCCGGAATTCGATGTTTTCCTCGCGGCCCGGCAGCACGGACACCGTCACCGGCCCGATCCGCCGCAGCGCGTCGATCACGTCATCGACCAGAACTTCCGGTGCGGAGGCGCCGGCGGTGATGCCGACGGTTCTCACGCCCTGCAGCCAGCGCGGATCGAGCTCGCTGCCATCGGCGATGAGGTAGCTCGGGACGCCGACTTCGCTCCCGATTTCCCTGAGCCGGTTGGAGTTGGAGCTGTTGGTCGCGCCGACCACCAGGATGACGTCGACCAGTTTGCTGAGATCGCGGACCGACGACTGGCGATTTTGCGTGGCGTAGCAGATATCGCGCGTGTCGGGGCCTTCGAGGTCGGTGAAGCGCGCCTCGAGGGCGGCGATGATGTCGCGGGTGTCGTCCACGCTCAGCGTGGTCTGGGTGATATAGGCCATCGGTCCGTCGTCGGGCAGGTCGAGCGCGGCGACATCCTCGACGCTCTGCACCAGCAGCACGGGGCCGGGTATCTGGCCCATGGTGCCGACCACCTCGGGATGGCCCTCGTGGCCAATCAGGACCAGCTTGCGGCCGCGGGCGACGTAACGCTTGCCCTGATTGTGCACCTTGGTAACCAGCGGGCAGGTGGCGTTGAGCACGGGCAGGCCGCGGGCCGCCGCCTCTTCCTCGACGCTTCGGGCGACGCCGTGGGCGCTGAATACCGTGATGGCGTTGGCCGGCACCTCATGCAGGTCCTCGACGAACACCGCGCCCTTGGCCTTGAGGCTTTCGACCACGTATTTGTTGTGCACGATCTCGTGGCGGACATAGACCGGCGGACCATATTTCTCCAGCGCCCGCTCGACGATTTCGATCGCACGCACCACCCCCGCGCAGAAACCGCGCGGCTGGGCCAGCAGGATCTTCATCGGGGGCGTGGGACTAAGCAAGCTGCACCGCTCCCTTGTCGGCTTCGCGGCCCAGCGCCTCGAACACCCGCGCCACGATGCCCTTGGCGTCGAGACCGGCCTTGGCGTACATCGCCGCCGGGCTGTCCTGATCGATGAACGTATCGGGGAGGACCATGGCGCGAACCTTCAGCCCCTTGTCCAATGCGCCGTGCTCCGCGAGGGTGTGCAGCACCTGCGCGCCGAAGCCGCCGATGGAGCCTTCCTCGACGGTGATCAGCACGTCGTGATCGCGCGCCAGTTGCAGGACCAGATCGGTGTCGATCGGCTTGGCGAAGCGGGCATCGGCCACCGTTGTGGTCAAGCCGTGCGACTTGAGAATATCCGCAGCCTTGAGGCATTCCTGCAGGCGGGTGCCGAGCGACAGCAGCGCCACCGACGAGCCTTCGCGCACGACGCGGCCCTTGCCGATCTCGAGCGGCACGCCGACCGCGGGGAGATCGACGCCGACGCCGTCGCCGCGCGGGAAGCGCACGGCGGAGGGGCGGTCGTTGATGGCGGCGGCGGTGGCCACCATGTGCACCAGCTCGGCCTCGTCGGCGGCGGCCATCAGCACCATGCCAGGCAGGCAGCCGAGATAGGCGAGGTCGAACGATCCGGCATGGGTCGCGCCGTCGGCGCCGACCAGCCCGGCGCGGTCGATGATGAAGCGGACCGGCAGGCCCTGGATGGCGACGTCGTGCACCACCTGGTCGTAGGCGCGCTGCAGGAAGGTCGAATAGATCGCCACGAACGGCTTCATGCCCTCGGTGGCGAGGCCGGCGGCGAAGGTCACGCCATGCTGCTCGGCGATGCCGACGTCGAAGGTGCGCTCCGGGAACGCCTTGCCGAAGATATCGACACCGGTGCCCGACGGCATCGCTGCGGTGATGGCGACGATCTTGTCGTCCTTCTCGGCCTCCTTGACGAGGCTCGAACCGAACACCTTGGTGTAGGCCGGGGCATTGGCCTGCGCCTTGGCCTGCTTGCCGGTGGCGACATCGAACTTGACCACGCCGTGATACTTGTCGGCGGAGGATTCCGCGGGCGTGTAGCCCTTGCCCTTCTGGGTGACGACATGGATCAGGGTGGGGCCGACCTTCGAATCCCGCACATTCTTCAGCACGGGCAGCAGGTGGTCGAGGTTGTGGCCGTCGATCGGGCCGACATAATAGAAGCCCAGTTCCTCGAACAGCGTGCCGCCGGACAGGAAGCCGCGGGCGTATTCCTCGGCGCGCTGCGCGCCTTTTTCGACGAATTTCGGCAACCGCTTGGCGACCTGTTTGCCGATCTCGCGCAGCGAGCGGTAGGTGTTGCTGGAGGTCAGCCGCGACAGGTAGGCCGACATCGCGCCGACCGGCGGCGCGATCGACATCTCGTTGTCGTTGAGAATCACGATCAGTCGCGAATCCATGGCACCGGCATTGTTCATGGCCTCGTAGGCCATGCCCGCCGACATCGCGCCGTCGCCGATCACTGCGATCACGTTGTTGTCGCCACCGGCGAGATCGCGCGCCACCGCCATGCCGAGCCCGGCTGAAATCGACGTCGAGGAATGCGCTGCGCCGAACGGGTCGTATTCGCTCTCCGCGCGCTTGGTGAAGCCGGACAGGCCGCCGCCCGTGCGCAGGGTGCGGATGCGGTCGCGCCGCTCGGTCAGGATCTTGTGGGGATACGCCTGATGGCCGACGTCCCAGATGACGCGGTCCGCCGGCGTATTAAAGACATGATGTATGGCCACGGTCAGCTCGACCACGCCGAGACCGGAACCGAGATGGCCGCCAGTGACCGCAACCGCGTTGATCGTCTCGGCACGCACCTCCGCCGCAACCTGCGGCAGATCGCTTTCCTTCAGCTTGCGCAGATCGGCGGGCGACTTGATGGAGTCGAGCAATGGGGTCGATGAGGTCATAACCAAGGCTTCCAATGCAGAATAGAACAAGGCAAGAACGTTTTGCAGTGTAGCATTATTGCAGCTATGCAGCAGTAGTTCCGAACAAATGCTGACTTAATGCCACTATTGTGTGACTTAAGGGCACCGTTTGAGGCATCAGTGAGTTCATCCTGCCTCCGGGGCAGCAGCCCTAATCGCGCGCTGATCGCAAGAAATAGAAAGAAAACCTGTGCTGACAAGGATCATTGTCTCCATTGTTCGTTTTTGCACGCGCCATGCATGGCTGGTGCTCCTGACAGGCGTGGCTCTCGCGGCGGCGGCAGGTTTCTATTCCCATAAGAATTTCGCCATCAATACGGACATCGCGACCCTGATTTCTCCCGATCTGGACTGGCGCCAGCGCGAAATCGCGTTCGAAAAGGCATTTCCGGGCCGGAATGACACCATTTTGGCCGTTGTCGAGGCCCCGACGCCGGAACTCGCCCGATCGGCGGCCGCGGCTCTTGAGAGTAAGTTGCTGCCACAGACCGATAAGTTCATTTCGATCCGGCGGCCGGACGCCGGACCGTTCTTCGATACTCACGGACTTTTGTTCCTGCCGACCCCGGAAGTTGCCCAGCAGACCGGCCAACTGGCCTCGGCTGCCCCGCTGTTCGATATCCTGATGGACGACCCGTCCATCCGGGGCCTGACCGGGGTGCTGGAGTTCGGTCTCGCCGGGGTTCAGCGCGGCCAGTACAGCCGGGACGCCCTGACGCGGCCGCTCAATCTGGTGGCGGAGACCGTGGAAAAGGTCGTGGCCAACCAGCCGGTGGCGTTCTCGTGGCGGGAACTCGCCAACAACGAACCGCTGACCGCGGCCGACCGCCGCGCGCTGATCCTGATCCGGCCGGTGCTCGATTTCCAGGCGCTGGAGCCCGGGGGTGCGGCCACCGACGCCATCCGCAAGGCGGCGCAGGACCTCAATCTCGCCGGCGACTACAGTGCGCGGGTGCGCCTCACCGGGCCGGTTCCCATCGCTAACGAGGAATTCGCCACGGTGCAGGAAGGGGCTGTGGTCAACGGCATCGGCACCGTCATCATCGTGCTGTTCATCCTGTGGTGCGCGCTGAAATCGCCGAAGATCATCGCTTCGGTGTTCATCACCCTGGTGATCGGCCTGTCGATCACCACCGCCGTCGGCCTGATGATGGTCGGCGCGCTCAACCTGATCTCGATCGCGTTCTTCGTGCTGTTCGTCGGCCTCGGGGTCGACTTCGGCATCCAGTACAGCGTGCGCTACCGGGCGGAGCGCCATGCCGATGACAATCTGCGCGCCGCGCTGGAAAAAGCCGGTGAATATTCCGCCGTGCCGCTGACGCTGGCGGCGGTGGCGACCGCGGCCGGGTTCCTGTCGTTCCTGCCGACCGACTACCGCGGCGTCTCCGAACTGGGCCAGATCGCCGGCGCCGGCATGGTCATCGCCTTTGTTGCCGCGATCACCGTGCTGCCGGCGTTGCTCAGCCTGTTCAATCCGCCCGGCGAGGCGGAGCCGCTCGGCTTTGCCTTCCTCGCGCCGGTCGATGATTTTCTGGAACGGCACCGGGTGGGCGTGGTGGTCGCGACGCTGGGCGTCGCCATCCTCGGCCTGCCGCTGCTGTATTTCCTGCATTTCGACTTCAATCCGATCAACCTGCGCAGTCCCAAGGTGGAATCGATCGCGACCTATCTCGATCTGCGCAAGGATCCCAACACCGGCACCAATGCGGTGGAAGTGATCACGCCCTCGGTGGCGGCGGCGAAGGAGGTCGCAGACCGACTGGCGAAACTGCCGGAGGTGGCGCGCACCATTTCGCTCGAGACCTTCATTCCCGACGATCAGCCGGCGAAACTCGCGCTCATCGGCAAGGCGGCGGCGGAGCTGAATCCGATCCTGAACGAAACCAAGCGCGGCGAGGCGCCCTCCGACGAGGAGAATGTCGAGGCGTTGAAGGGAGCGGTCGGAAGCCTGCGCAAGCTCGCCGGCGACGACAAGGGGCCGGGGGCGGTGGCGGCGCGACGGCTCGCCGAGGCGCTGTCCAAGCTCGCGCAAGGCGACAAGGCCCTGCGCGACAAGGCCGAAGCGGTCTTCATCCGGCCGCTGGGCGTCGCCCTCGATCAACTGCGCGACCTGCTCAAGGCGCAGCCGGTCAGCATCAAGACTCTGCCGCCCGATATCTTGAGCGACTGGGTCACCGCGGATGGCCGCAGCCGCGTCGAAGCGCAGCCCAAGGGCGACCCCAACGACAACGATACTCTGCGCGCCTTCGCAGCGGCGGTGCTTAAGGTGGAGCCGAACGCCATCGGCGGCCCGATCTCGATCCTGAAATCGGGCGACACCATCGTCCGGGCCTTCATCCATGCCGGGCTGTGGGCGCTGCTGTCGATCGCCATCCTGCTGTGGATCGTGCTGCGCCGGATCGGCGACGTGCTGCTGACGCTGGTGCCGCTCATTCTCGCCGGCGTGGTGACGCTCGAAATCTGCGTCCTGATCGGGCTGCCGATGAACTTCGCCAACATCATCGCGCTGCCGCTGCTGCTCGGCATCGGCGTGGCGTTCAAGATCTATTACGTCACGGCGTGGCGGAACGGGCAGACCAACCTGCTGCAGTCCAGCCTGACCCGGGCGATCTTCTACAGCGCGCTGACGACCGCGACCGCGTTCGGCAGCCTGTGGCTGTCGAGCCATCCCGGAACGTCGAGCATGGGCAAGCTGCTGGCGCTGTCGCTGGTGACGACGTTGGCGGCGGCGGTGCTGTTTCAGCCCGCGCTAATGGGCCGCCCCCGCGATCTCGGGGAGTAGGCAGACATCGTCGCTGGCCGGATCGGCGACCGCCACCGCACCCTTGGCGGCGGCACCCTTGGCGGCGGCGCCCTTGGTCGTGGGCGCCATGCCGGTCTTCGGCGCGCCAGCCGGGGCCGCGGGCCGCGCCGTCGTTTTCGGCGCGCCCGTCATGCCGGTCGCGCCGGTCTTGGCTCCCTTCGCCCCGCCGGGGGCGGGAGCAGGGGGCGTGGGGGTGGCTTCGGCGACGCGGCTCCAGGTCTGGCCGCCGCACAGCGGCCACACCAGGCAGCCTTCCACGCGCAGCGCGTCCGGCGCCTCCATCCGCAGCGAGCCTGCATAGGTCTTGCCGTTTTCGGCGTTGTAGATCTTGCCTTCCCACTTGCCGGCGTCCTTGACGGATCGCTTCATGTTGAGAAGAACCGGCATGCCGAGGGTCGGGCGGGTGCGCTTGGCCTTGTCCGGATTGTTGCTGTCCACGCCCCCCGGAATCGATTCCGAGGCGATCACGCCCCACAGCCGGGAATCGCAATCGACGATGCGAATGGTGGCCTTGCCGTCCTCATCCTGCCATTCGCCGAGCGGATCGGCGGCATGGGCGGTCCCCATGGCGGCAAGGAACAACATTCCACTCAAGGCTATTTTCCGCATGAATCCTCACGTGCGCTGCAACCGGCTTAAATCATGGATCGCGTCGTGGTTCCAGAAACCGACAAAACGACGCATACACGATTTTGGGTTGACGAGATGCCCAGCTTACGAAGTATGAATGACACCATGCCGTCAAATCTAGACATTTCAGAGATGTTCGCTGACCGTCAATTCCAGCGCGGCGCTCTGCATACCCGATATCTCAACGAACAACTGGTCCGGGTCCTCAAGACCATCGGCTACGATGTCGGATTCCGCCGCGGGCAGGGACAATATCTCTACGACCGCGACGACGTCCGCTACCTCGACCTGCTGAGCGGCTTCGGTGTATTCGCCCTCGGCCGCAACCACCCGACCGTCAGGGACGCCCTCAAGAGCGTGCTCGACAGCGACCTGCCCAATCTGGTCCAACTCGACCTCTCCACGCTGGCGGGGATTCTGGCCGAGCGGCTGATCGCGCAGGTGCCCTATCTGGACAAGGTGTTTTTTGCGAATTCAGGGACGGAATGTGTCGAAGCTGCGATCAAATTCGCGCGCGGCGCCACCGGTCGCACCGGAATCGTCTATTGCGACCATGCCTATCATGGCCTGTCCTACGGCTCGCTGTCGCTGACCGGCGACAGCAATTTCCGCGACGGTTTCGGGCCGCTGCTGCCGGACTGCACCTCGATTCCCCACAATGATCTCGCTGCGCTGGAACGGGCGCTGGCGTCGCGGCAGGTTGCGGCCTTCATCGTCGAGCCGATCCAGGGCAAGGGCGTCAACATGCCGGACGACGGCTATCTGGCGGATGCGGCTGCGCTGTGCCGCCGCTATGGCACGCTGTTCGTCGCCGACGAGATCCAGACCGGCCTGGGGCGGACCGGACGCTTCCTCGCCGTCGAGCACTGGAATGTCGAGCCCGACATGGTGCTGCTGTCGAAGTCGCTGTCCGGTGGGCATGTCCCGGTCGGGGCGGTGCTGACGCGCAAGGCCGTCTTCGACAAGATTTTCGACCGCATGGATCGAGCCGTCGTCCACGGCTCGACGTTCTCGAAGAACGATCTCGGCATGGCCGCCGGGATCGCGACGCTGGAGGTTCTCAAGCAGGAGAAGGTGATCGAGAACGCGGCGGCGCGCGGCGCCGAGCTGCTCGCCGCACTGTCCGCGATGATTCCGCGCTACGAGCTTCTCAAGAACGTTCGCGGCAAGGGCCTGATGATCGGCGTCGAATTCGGGCCGCCGAAATCGCTGGCGCTGAAGGCGTCGTGGAGCGTGCTGGAGACCGCGAGCAAGGGGCTGTTCTGCCAGCTCATCACCATCCCGCTGTTCAAGGATCACAAGATCCTGAGCCAGGTGTCGGGTCACGCCAGCCACACCATCAAGCTGCTGCCGTCCCTGACCATCACGCCGGACGACTGCACCTGGATCACCACCGCCTTCGACAAGGTGATCGACAACAGCCACCGGGTGCCGGGCGCGATCTGGTCGCTCGGCAAGACGCTGGTGGACAACGCCGCGCGCAAGTCGGCCTGATAGGCAATCAGGCTGATAAGCGAGATAGCCTGATCCTATCGGGCGTGCTGATGCGGATCGTTACCCTGTCAGGCTGTGACGTGAAGCAGCTTGATCCGGCGCGCATGGCGCCGGACCGAGCGCCGACGAGCGCGTTACTGGCCGTGGCTCAGCAGAACCGCGTTGCACTTCTTGCTGATCTTGGCGCGGTGCTGCTTCAGGCAGGCGAGCACCGTCAGGTCGCCGTCGTTCATCACCGCGCGGCAATGGCGCGAGACATCCGGGGCGCAGGCTTTCTGCTCGTCAACCGTGCCGCCGCGCTGCGAATTTTGAGCGAATGCGCCCGCGGTCGTGGTGACGAGAACGGCGGCGACGAGCAGTGATCTGATCATTGTGGTCCTTTGCAAGGTCAGTCGTTTGATTGTCCGGACTATAGGTACGTGCTCTCAAATTGCCAGAGCCAAGCCCGCGTCATCGCGGCGCTGCCGCCCGCTATTTTTCCGGGTGTGACGTCAACGCATGACGCCGCGCATTGTTGCCCCGATGACGCTCGGGTTCCGCCACAATTCGCGACGGCAGACTTTCGATTCATCGGAACCGAATGAAAGTCTGCCGTGCGCGATCACGCCGCCGCGCCGGCTGTGTCCGGCGCGCTTCTGCGCATCAGCGCCAGTGCAATGAGCACGGTCGGAGCCAGGATCGCGAGGCCGAGGGACGTCACCTGCCACTGTGACAGCGGCATGATGCCGCCGCCGGGCGTGGCGAGGACGAATCCGCCGATCACCAGCAGCACGCGCAGCGGCCATTCCAGCACGCCGGTGCGCCGCAGGTCGCCGACGAACGATTGATAGCCCTGGATGCCGCCGCAGATGAACAGCGTGCCGATGCCGGCGAGGCCCATCAGGCCGAGGGCGGCGAGATAGGGCGCGTCGCCCTGCAGCACGAGCGCGGGGTTGAGCACGAAGAAGAACGGAATGAAGTAGATGATGCTGCCCACCCACATCGATTCCCATCCGGTCTTCATCGCGGGCGAACCGGCGATGCCGGCCGCGGCGAAGGAGGCGATGGCCACCGGCGGCGTGATCGACGACAGCATGCCCCAATAGAAGATGAACATGTGCACGGCCATCCGGTTGAGGCCGACTTTCTCCAGCGCCGGCGCCACCAGAATGGCGAGGAAGATGTAGCAGGCGGTGGTCGTGAGCCCGAGGCCGAGGATCAGGCTGGTGAAGGCGCACATGGCGAGCAGCAGGAAGGCGTTGTCGCCGGCGATGGTCAGAAGGTCGTTGGCGAGGCTGGAGATCACGCCCGTCATCGAGAACGCGCCGATCAGCAGGCCGCAGCCGGCGAGGATGCCGACCAGTTCGACGAAGGTGCGGCCGTTGACCTCGAGGAACTTGGCGATGGTGGCGGCGGTCCAGCGCGTGTCCTTGGAGAACAACTGATTGAGCACCAGGAGAAGCGCGGTGGCGTAGAACGGCGCATGGCTCTCGCGCTTGAAGTACAGCAGCATCACGATCAGGAGCGCGATGACGAAGACGTAGTACCAGCCGGCCTTGAGCGTGTCGGAGACCCTCGGCAGTTCGGAGCGCGGAATGCCGAGCAGCTTGTGGCGCGCGGCATAGGCGTCCACCTGCATGAACAGGCCGAGATAATACAGCGCCGCCGGAATGATCGCGGCCAGCGCCACGTCGGCGTAGCTGACGTTGAGGAACTGGGCGATCACGAACGCGGTCGCGCCCATCACCGGCGGCGCCAGCACCGCGCCGGTGGAGGCGCAGGCTTCGATGGCGGCGGCGTAGGAGGCGCGGAAGCCGCTTTTTTTCATGACCGGGATGGTCATGGTGCCCGCGGTCAGCACGTTGGAGATGATCGATCCCGACATCATGCCGAGCAGGCCGCTGGCGAAGATGCAGACCTTGGCCGCGCCGCCGCGGAACGTGCCGCACAGCGCGAAGGCGATGTTGATGAAGAACTTGCCGGCGCCCGTCATCATCAGCGCGGTGCCGAACACCAGGAAGCCGATCACCGTGTCGGCGAACGCCTGGATCGGAATGCCAAGCAGGCTCTCGCCGGACAGCACGTGATAGGCGGTGGCCTGGGCGAGGGTCGACTGCGAGCCGCGGAACGGCCCGAGCCAGCTCCATTCGGCGAATAGCGGATAGACGGTGAAGGGGAACACGCAGAGCAGCAGGCTCCAGCCGCCGGTGCGGCGCAGGGCCTCCATCAGCACCGCCCACATCACGAGGCCGCCGACGATCACCGGCGTCGGCGCGCCGGCGAATTCCCAGCCCAGCGCCGCGGCCTGCCGGATGTTCATCATCAGCCAGATCGCCGAGGCGAAGGTCGCGACAAACAGCAGGATGTCGTACCAGGGGAAGCGGTCGAGCGGCGCGGTCTCCGATCCCGGAAAGATCAGGAACGTGAACGGCAGCATCAAAGCGATGAGGAGATAGAAATACTCGGTGTTGAGCTGGGTGTATTCGACGAAGAAGCGCAGCGCGAACTGCTGGTTGATACACAGCAGGATGGTTGCCGCCGTAGCCGCCACCAGCGCCCAGCGCCACGGCCCGCGCAGCGTCCGCACCCGCGTGACCTCGGCCTCCTGCAGGCCGCCGACGCCGGCGTGGGGATCGTCGAATACGACCTTGTTTTCCGCGGCTTCGATGGTGGCGGCGGTGACGTCTGCAGCCGGTGTCTCGAGATTGCCGGGAGTGGATGACATGGGCGGCTCCGGGGCGTGCGAGGTTAAGGATGCGCGATGAACGGGATCGTCTGGAGCACGTCCCGATCGGTTTGGGCCGAGGGATTCGTCATCGCGGTGCAGGTTCATTCATTCGATGATCGGTCGGGAGTCGGTGATCCCATCACCTCTCCCCACCGGGGAGAGGGGTCGCACCGCGAATGGCGTTGCCGCCCGGTCGATCTAGTCTTCGAAGCCGTTCGGCATGTTCGCCTTGGCCAGCGCCGCCTTGCGCGCGGCCATCCACCCGGCCAGGAACTTGTCGTTCTCCGACGGCGGGTTTGCGGCGTTGTAGGCTTTCCAGGCGTCCGCCAGCACGACCTGCCGCTTGAGCAGGGCGTTGTTGTGGGCTTCGTCGGCGTCGTTCCACTGGCCGGCTTCCCTCAGGGCCTTCACGGCGCCGGGATGGAACGGGATCACCCACTGCCGGGTCTGGAGCTTGACGTCGAGACCGGATGCGCCCGGCGCGGAATCCTTGTAGGCGGCGTAGTTGAGGATCATCGCCTTGGTGAGCGCGTAGATGTGGTCAGCAGGCTGGATGCCATAGGCGGTCGCGATCGGATAGGGATAGGTGGCGAGCTGCAGCGGGTTGGCGGCGGTGATGGCCGCGCCGCAGGTCACCTTGTGTGGATTGAAGAACGCGCCGACTTTCCGCACGCGCTCCCACGCCGCCTTGTCCTCGGGTGGAAGCTCGGGCCAGGCGATGCCGCGCGGCGAACTTTCCAGTTCCTTCGCGGGTCCGGTCACGGTGGAGCCGAACGCGCCGTCGGCGTCATTGTTGATGACGCCCTTCCACATCGCGCCGTAGCTCGCGAATTCGACGATCTTGACGTCCTTCTGCGTCAGGCCGCCATAAGCGATGATGGCGAGCGCGTTCTGGTTCAGGGCAGGGGAGCCCACCACGAAGCCGAGTCGTTTGCCGCGGAAGTCTTTCCACTCCTTGATGCCGGCATCTTTCGCGACGCCGACCGACAGGCCGTTGCAGTCGATCGTGGACAGCGTCATCTGCAGCGCCTGCGGGCCCCACTCCCTGACGCCGAACTCGAACACGCCTTCCTGCGCGAAATAAACGCCCGTTCCCATCCATGCCAGCGCGGCGCGGCCCGCGCGCAGCGGCGCGAGGCGCGCGACGTCGTTGCCCGCCGGAAGCACGCGAACGTCGGTGCCGTATTTATCCTTCATCATCTTGCCGACACCGACGGCGATGTTGAAGCCGGAGGTGCCGGTGTCGTAGGCGGTGAACGTGATCGTGGACGGCAGCTTGATATCCTGCGCCCATGCGGACGGCATCGCGGCGGTAGCTCCGGCGACGATCATGGCGGCAACAGTGGTGATGTGGCGTGTCATGCAGAAGTCTCCCCAGTCTTCTCTGTTTTTATCTTTTGCATTTTCGCTGTGCGAAATGCTTTTTTGATACGTCGGATCATGTCATCGCGCGGGCAACAGCGCAACGCCTGCCAGCCGATCGCGGGACATAGTCTCGTTAGACTTGTTGCGGACATGTTTGGTCATGCAACCATGCTGTCGTGCGTCCCCCGCAGGGGGCTTATTGTTGTGAGGAAGGATTGCCCGGGGTAGCTTGCGTCGCAACAAGAAAATGAATCCGGTGCGGCGCCGAAAGTGATGCACGCACTGCACTGCAAGGAGCCCCTGAATGACCTGGAAGCCCGAACTTGAGGAACTCGCGCGCCGTGAGGCGTTCGCGCGCGAAATGGGAGGGCCCGACAAGGTCAAGCGCCAGCACGATCAGGGACGCCTCACCGTGCGCGAGCGGCTCGACAGGCTGCTGGATGCGAAGAGCTTCCACGAGATGGGCGCGATTTCCGGCATGGGCGAATATGCGGAGAATGGCGAATTGATCTCCGTCACGCCGGCCAACTGCATCTTCGGCCGCGGCAAGGTCGAGGGACGTCCCGTCGTGGTGGTGGGCGACGATTTCACCGTGCGCGGCGGCTCGGCGGATGCGTCGATCTGGGCGAAGCCGATGATGGCGGAGCAGATGGCGCACGATTTCCGCCTGCCGATCATCCGCGTCATCGAAGGCTCCGGCGGCGGCGGCTCGGTGAAGACCATCGAGACCAAGGGCGCCGCCAATCTGCCCGGCGGTGTCGGCGGCACCGAATGGTACTGGTACACGACAGCGAACATGGCGCAGGTGCCGGTGGTCGGTCTCGGGCTCGGATCGGTGGCCGGCCTCGGCGCGGCGCGTCTCGCCGCCTGCCATTATTCGGTGATGACCAAATCGTCGGCGATGTTCGTCGCGGGGCCGCCGGTGGTGGCGCGTCTCGGCCAGGCGCTGGACAAGCAGGAGCTCGGCGGCTGGCACATCCAGACCAAGGCTGGCGGCGTCGATCACGCGGTGGCGACCGAGGAAGAAGCTTTCGCCTGTGCGCGGCGCTTCCTGTCCTATCTGCCGCCGTCGGTCTACGATCTGCCGCCGACGCTCGCCTGTCACGACGATCCCGAGCGCGCGGATGCGACGCTGCTGCACGCCGTGCCGCGCGACCGCAAGCAGGTCTACAAGATGCGCCCGATCATCGAGAAGGTGGTGGATCGCGGCTCGTTCTTCGAGATGGGCCAGAATTTCGGCCGCGCCATCATCACCGGGCTGGCGCGGCTCGAGGGGCGGGCGGTGCTGGTGCTCGCCAGCGATCCGTTCATCTATGGCGGATCGTGGGCCGCCGACACCTGCCAGAAGGTGGTGCGTGCTGTCGATCTCGCCGAGACCTTCCATCTGCCGGTGGTCTATCTGATGGATTGTCCCGGCTTCGCGGTCGGGCTCGACGCCGAGAAGACGGCGACCATCCGCCACGGCGTGCGCGCCATGGCGGCGGTCAACCAGAGCACCGTGCCGTGGTGCACGATCATCGTCCGCAATTCGTTCGGCGTCGCCGGCGTGGTGCATCAGCCGGCGGGGCGCTTCTCGATGCGCTATGCCTGGCCGTCGGCCTATTGGGGCTCGCTGCCGCTGGAGGGCGGTATCGAGGCGGCTTATCGCGCCGAGATCGACGCCGCCGACGATCCCAAGGCGAAGCTCGCCGAGATCGAGGAACGCCTCAACAAGCTGCGCTCGCCGTTCCGTTCGGCGGAGAAGTTCTGGGTCGAGGAGATCATCGATCCGCGCAAGACCCGCTCGCTGTTGTGCGAATTTGCGCGCCTCGCCGAGCCGCTGCGCACGCCGGGCGTGGCGAAGATGGCGATCAGGCCGTGATGTCGGAAGCAATGTCATTCCGGACGGCGCGCGTCGCGCGCCGATCCGGAATCTCTCAGAATTGAAAAAGATTCCGGGTTCACGCGCTACGCGCGTGCCCCGGAATGACGGGAGCGTGGCGGAATTACGTGATCACGTTGCCCTATTTCCCATCCTCGACAATCATCGCCGAGCCCTTTTCCGCGATCATCGCGGTCGGCGTGTTGGTGTTGCCGGAGGTAATGGTGGGCATCACCGAGGCGTCGACCACGCGCAGTCCCGCGATGCCGTGAAAGCGCAGGCGCTCGTCCACCACCGCCATCGGATCGCTGGCGCGGCCCATCTTCGCGGTGCCGACCGGATGGAAGATGGTGGTGCCGATGTCGCCCGCGGCCTTCGCCAGCGAGGCGTCGTCGTCGCCCACCGCGGGGCCGGGCAGATATTCCTGCGGATGGTAATTCGCCAGCGCCGGCTGCGCCATAATGCGGCGGGTGACGCGGATGGCGTCGGCGGCGACCTGACGGTCTTCCGGCGTGGTCAGATAATTCGGCGCGATCGAGGGCGCCTGCTCCGGCGCGCTCGCGGTGATGCGGATGGTGCCGCGCGAGGTCGGGCGCAGGTTGCAGGCGGCGATGGTGATGGCGGGGAAACGGTGCAGCGGCTCGCCGAACTTGTCCAGCGACAGGGGCTGGACGTGGAACTGGATGTTGGCGCGCTCCTGATGCGGATCGGAGCGGGTGAAGATGCCGAGCTGTGACGGCGCCATGGTCAGCGGGCCGCGCCGCCGGAACAGGTAATCGACGCCCATCCAGCCGCGCCGGAACAGGTTGTAATAGGTCTCGTTCAGGGTGCGGATGCCCTCGACCTTGTAGATGGCGCGTTGCTGCAGGTGGTCCTGCAGGTTGCGGCCGACGCCCTCGCGGTCGAGCACCGTCTCGATGCCGAGCGGCGCCAGCCATTCGCGCGGGCCGATGCCGGAGCGGTGCAGCACCTGCGTCGATCCGACCGAACCCGAGCACAGGATCACTTCGCCTCTGGCGCGCGCTTCAATTATCTCGCCGTCGCGGCTGAAACGTACGCCGACGGCGCGGCCGTTCTCGACGATCAGCCGGTCCACCAGCACGTTGGTCTCGAGCCGCAGGTTGGGGCGCGACAGCGCCGGCTTGAGAAAGCCGCGCGCCGACGACCAGCGCCGCCCGCGCTTCTGGTTGACGTGGAAATAGCCGATGCCCTCATTGTCGCCGGTGTTGAAGTCGGGGACCTTGCGGATTCCCATTTGGTGCGCGGCCTCGCCCACGGCGTCCAGCACCGGCCACGACAGGCGCGGCTCCTCGATCCGCCAGCCGCCACCCGCGCCGTGGAGCTCGGTATTGCCGAGGAAGTGGTCTTCGAGCCGCTTGAAGGCCGGCAGCACGTCGCTCCATCCCCAGCCGGTGAGACCGAGCTGCCGCCAGTGGTCGTAGTCCGCCGCCTGTCCGCGCATCGAGATCATGGCGTTGATGGCGGAGCAGCCGCCGATCACCTTGCCGCGCGGATAGGCCAGCGCCCGGCCGTTCAGCCCGGCCTCGGGTTCGGTCTTGAACATCCAGTCCGAGCGCGGATTGCCGATGGCGAACAGATAGCCGACGGGAATGTGAAACCAGATCCAGTTGTCGTTGCCGCCGGCCTCCAGGATCAGCACGCGCTTGCGGCTGTCGGCGGAGAGGCGGTTGGCGACGATACATCCCGCCGTGCCCGCGCCCACCACGATGTAATCGAAATCGCCCTCGATCTGCTTTGGCATGTCCGTCCCGCGTATCCTGAATTCAGCTTGTTGTTCCCGCTTTATCGCCCCGGCCGGGGGCGGCTGTACAGTGCGAACCTGCGCAACCGGCGTTTGCGCGGATGTTGGGTCCGCCGCGCGGCCGTGCTAGCTTTTCGCAACTGTATCTGTCGCGAGGTTTGCCGTGCCGATCATCAACCGTGTCGCCGATCTGCAACCCGAGATCATGGGCTGGCGCCGCGATCTGCATGCCAATCCCGAACTGATGTACGACGTGCACCGCACCGCCGCCTTCGTCGCCGACCGTCTGCGCGCCTTCGGCTGCGACGAGGTCGTCACCGGGCTCGGGCGTACCGGCGTGGTCGGCGTCGTCAGGGGCCGCCGCTCCGCCCGCGGCGGCGAGGTGCGGGCGATCGGTCTGCGCGCCGACATGGACGCGCTGCCGATCGAGGAGGATACCGGGCTGTCCTATCGCTCCATGGTGCCGGGCAAGATGCACGCCTGCGGCCATGACGGCCACACCGCGATGCTGCTCGGCGCCGCGCGCTATCTCGCCGAGACGCGGAATTTCGCCGGCGATGCGGTGATGATCTTCCAGCCCGCGGAGGAGGGCGGCGCGGGCGCGGCGGCGATGATCCGCGACGGCCTGATGGAACGTTTCCGGATTGATCAGGTCTACGGCATGCACAACTCGCCGGGCATGCCGGTCGGCACCTTCGCCACCCGCACGGGGCCGACGATGGCCGCGACCGATCACGTCGATATCCGTATCGAGGGGCGCGGCGCCCACGCGGCGCAGCCGCACAAGGGCATCGACCCGGTGCTGGTCGGCGCGCAGCTCATCACCGCGCTGCAATCGGTGGTGGCGCGCAGCGTCGATCCGCTGGAATCCGCGGTGCTCTCGATCTGCGAGTTCCATGCCGGCCACGCCCGCAACGTCATCCCGCAGACGGCGGAGCTGCGCGGCACGGTGCGCACGCTGACGCCCGAGGTGCGCGACCTGATGGAGCGGCGCGTGCGCGAGGTCGTCGCCGGCGTCGCGCATCTGTCCGGCGCGGCCATCACCCTCGATTACGAGCGCAGCTATCCGGTCCTGGTCAACCACGACGCCGAGACGGAGATCGCCGTGCGCGTCGCCGCCGAGGTGGCGGGCGACGGCCATGTCGGTCGCGACATTCCGCCGGTGATGGGCGCGGAGGACTTCGCCTACATGCTGGAGGCGCGGCCGGGCGCCTTCATCTTCATCGGCAATGGCGACAGTGCCGGGCTGCATCACCCGTCCTACGATTTCAACGACGACGCCATCGTCTATGGCGCGTCCTACTGGATCAGGCTGGTGGAGAGCCAGCTCGCGGGCTGAGGCCGGCGGCGGCTGTTCTTGCGCCGCGTGGAACGATGTCCGTGGTCCGGTGTTGAGCGGCCGGTGGGGCATCACCATCGATCTGGGAGGGCGCTATGGCCGCCGCGAAAGACAAAGACCTCAACGACCTGTTCCTTGACACGCTCAAGGATATCTACTTCGCCGAGAAGCATATCCTGAAGGCGCTGCCGAAAATGGCGAAGGCCGCCAATTCCGGCGAATTGCGTGCCGCCTTCGAGAAGCACGAGACGCAGACCGAAGGCCATGTGGAGCGGCTGGAACAGATTTTCGAGCTGATTGACAAGCCGGCGCGCGGCAAGACTTGCGACGCCATCCTCGGCATTCTCGACGAGGGCAAGGAGATCATGACCGAATACCGCGGCACCGAGGCGCTCGACGCCGGGCTGCTGGCGGCGGCGCAGGCGGTCGAGCATTACGAGATGTCGCGCTACGGCACGCTGAAGGCATGGGCGACCCGGCTCGGCATGAAGGATGCCGTGCGGCTGCTCGACGAGACGCTGCGCGAGGAGCGCAAGACCGACGAGGACCTCACCAAGCTCGCGCTCGGCGGCATCAACGCGGAAGCGATGGCGGCGTGAAGCGCCATGTGTGAGGGCGCTGGAATTCGTCAGGGAAAGTGAAACGTCATGGCCGGGCTTGTCCCGGCCATGACGTCTTTTCTTGCGGCTGGCTCGGCAGGACGGGGATGCCCGGGACATAGGCAAGCGAAGCGACGCCGTTCTTCGAACGGCTATGCCGGGCACGACGGAAACGGTGTATTTTTGTCAGTTCTTACGCCGCCTTCAGTTTGCGCAGGAACGACGCCGCGAGCTCAAGGTCCCTGACGAAGGCGGCGTATTCGCGCGCCTTCGACGCGGCGTCGGGCAGGCGCAGCAGGTAGGATGGATGCACTGTCACCAGCGCCTTGGCCTCGTCGTCGCTGTCCGCGAGCGCGATCAGGCGGCCGCGGTTCTTGCCGATCGGGGTGATCCTGCCGAACACGCTCTGGGCGGCAGTGGCGCCCATCGCCACCACCAGCGCCGGCCGGACCGTCGCGCGCTCGCGCTCGTACCACGGCCGGCAGGCCCTGATTTCCGGCGTGCTCGGCTTCTGGTGCAGGCGGATCTTGCCGCGCGGCACGAACTTGAAATGCTTCACCGCATTGGTGACGTAGATCTTGCCGCGCGCGATACCGGCCTCCGCCAGCACGCGGTCGAGCATCATCCCCGCCGGGCCGACGAACGGCTTGCCGGCGAGGTCTTCCTTGTCGCCCGGCTGTTCGCCCACCAGCATCAGCGGCGCGTGAGGAGGGCCTTCGCCGAACACCGTCTGGGTCGCGTTCTTCCACAGCGGACAGGCGCGGCAGTGCGCGGCCTCGGCGCGCAGCGCCGCGAGGCTGTCGGGCTTGCGGAGCGTGGGTGCGGCCATAGACGCGTCCTTGTGCGTAGATCAGCGGGTCAATCATGGGGCGTCCATGAAGGTTCCGCCGGAGCCACCGGGCCTTCTGCGTCGGCGAAACCGGAGTCCGAAGAGTCCGGTTGACTCGCTCCCGCCCGTTTGCTTGACTAGAACATATCATGAACAAATAGGCCAGTCATTCGTTCTGGAAGGATGACGGCCACGATCACAGGAGCGGCGCATGCGCGGCGCGCGCGGAGACATGCTTGCGAGCCTGCGACGGACCATCGGGCATCTCGAAAGCGGGATGGACGGGGTGGTGCGCGTGCCGCTCGGCCATGCCGGCGCGGACGCACTGCTGCAGGGCGGCCTTGTGCGCGCCGCCTTGCACGAGGTGTTCGCGGCGGGCGGGCGCCATGGCGCGGCGGCGACCGGCTTCGCCGCGGGGCTCGCTTATCGCCTCGCCGGGGGCCGGCCGCTGGTGTGGGTGCGGCAGGATTTCGCCGAGCGCGAATGCGGCGCGCTGTGGCCGGGCGGCATCGGTGAACTCGGCCTCGATCCGCGCCTGATGGTGACGGTGCGGGCCCCGGATGCCGCCGCCGCGTTGCGTGCGGCCGCCGACGCGCTCGCCTGCGACGCCCTCGGCGCGGTGGTGCTGGACGTGTGGGGCGAGGTGCGCGCGCTCGATCCGGTGGCGAGCCGCAGGCTGACGCTCGCCGCGCGCGCCTCGGGCGTGGGCTGCATCGTGTTGCGGACCGCGGCGATGCCGGCCGCCAGCACGGCGGAGACGCGCTGGCTGGTGCGCGCGGCGCGCTCGCCCTCCGGTCTGGAGACATGGGGCGTGCCGCGCTGCGAGGCCGCGCTGGTCCGCAATCGCCACGGCGAGACCGGACGATGGATCATGGAGTGGAGATGTGATGACAGCCTGTTCCGCGACGGCGCGGCGCATTCTCGGCGTGTGGCTGCCGCGCCTGCCGACCGACCGGTTGCAGCGCCTGCTGTCGGGGCGGGACGGCGCGCCGGATGACGCCCATCCCGCCGTTGTCGTCGGCAAGCTGCACAACGCGCTGCAGATCACCGCGCTGAACGATGCGGCGGCGCAGTTCGGCCTCGAGCCCGGCCTGCCGCTGGCGAATGCGCGCGCCATCTGCCCCGAGGTGCGGGTGTTCGACGCCGATGCGGCTGCCGACGCCGCGCTGCTGGACGCCGTCGCCGACTGGTGCGACCGCTTCACGCCGCTGGTGGCGCTCGATCCGCCGCACGGCCTGCTGCTCGACATCAGCGGCTGCGCCCATCTGTTCGGCGGCGAGGCGGCGATGCTGCGCACGGTCTGCGCGGCGCTGGCGCGGCAGGGCTTCGTCGTCAATGCGGCGATCGCCGGGACGGCGGTCTGCGCGCGCACCCTGACGCGGGCGGCGCGGGGCCGCATCGTGCCCGCCGGCCTTGAGGCGCGCGCGGTCGGCCCGCTGCCGGTGTTCGCGCTCGGCGCGGATGATGCCGTCACGCGTGGATTGCGGCGCGCGGGCCTCAAGACCATCGCCGATGTGGCCGCGCGGCCGCCGCACGAGATCACCGCGCGCTTCGGCGCGGCTTTCATGCACCTGCTGCGGCAGGCGCTGGGGCAGGCCGACGCGCCGATCAGCCCGCGCCGGCCGCTGCCGGATTTCATGGTGGAGCAGCGCTTCGCCGAGCCGGTGGCGACCGAGGCCGTGATCGCGCGGGCGTTGTCCGCGCTGGCGCGGATGCTGGTCGCAGCGATGGAGCGGCAGGGCAAGGGCGCGCGGTGTTTGCAGGCGAGCTTCTTCCGCAGCGATGGCGCTGTGCGCCATATCGCGGTGGAGACGGGGCGGCCGGTGACCCGTGCCGACGTGGTCGAGCGCCTGTTCCGCGAGCGGCTCGATGCGCTGGCCGATCCGCTCGATCCCGGGTTCGGGTTCGATCTCATCCGCCTCTCCGCCGCCCATGTCGAGATCGTGGTGCAGGAGCAGCGCGGTCTCGACGCCGCCCGCCGGGACAATGACGACGTCGCGGCCCTGATCGACCGTCTCGCCGCGCGCCTCGGCGGCGACCGCGTGGTGGTGCACCTGCCGCGGGACACGCATCTGCCGGAGCGCGCGGTGATGGCGGTGCCCGCGCAACAGGCGTTCGCGGCGGCGTCCGTGGCCGCGTGGCCCGTGCGCGCCGCGGGCGAGCCGCCGCTGCGGCCGCTGCGGCTGTTCGCGCGGCCCGAAGCCATCGACGTGCCGCTCGCCACCGTGCCGGACGGGCCGCCGCGCCATTTCATCTGGCGGCGCGCGACCCATGTGGTGGCGCGCGCGGAGGGGCCCGAACGCATCGCCATGGAGTGGTGGCGGCAGGGGACGGACGCCCCAACGCGCGATTATTTCCGTGTCGAGGACGACGAGGGGCTGCGCTTCTGGATCTATCGCGACGGCCTCTATGGCGGCGAGCGCGCCGCGCCCCCGCGCTGGTTCGTGCACGGGGTGTTCGCATGAGTACTGCGGATTATGCCGAGATCGGCATCACCACCAATTTCTCGTTTCTGCGCGGCGGGTCTCATCCGCAGGACTATGTGCAGCAGGCGAGCCTGCTGGGCCTCTCCGCCATCGGCATCGCCGACCGCAATACGCTTGCGGGCGTCGTGCGCGCCTATGGGGAGCTGGCCAATCCCGAGATCGGGCACAAGCCGAAGCTGCTGATCGGCGCGCGGCTCGTCTTCATCGACGGCACGCCGGATATCCTGGTCTATCCGCGCGACCGCGACGCCTATGGCCGGCTGTGCCGGTTGCTCACCCGCGGCAAGCGCGCGGCGGACAAGGGCGAATGCCATCTCGCGCTCGACGACCTGATGGATTTCGCCGAGGGGCAATTGCTGGTGCTGGCGCTGCCGCACCGTTTCGAATCCGGCCCGGCCTTGAAGGTGCTGGAGCGTCTGCAACGCAGCGGGGCGGACGGCGTATGGCTCGGGGCGAGCCTGTTGTATCGCGGCGACGATGCGCGGCGGCTGGCGCGGCTGGGCCGTGTGGCCGCGACCGCGCGCGTGCCGCTGCTCGCCACCAACGAGGTGCTCTATCATCATCCGGCGCGGCGGCCGTTGCAGGACGTGCTGACCTGCATTCGGGACAAGACCACGATCGGTGCCGCCGGCCGGCGGCTCGAGGCCGACGCCGAGCGTCACCTCAAGCCCGGCGATGAGATGGCGCGGCTGTTTCGTGATCGGCCGGACGCCATCGCCGAGACGCTGCGTTTCGCCGGGCGCATCGTGTTTTCGCTGGGACAACTGGAATATCAGTATCCCGACGAGCCGGTGCCGCCGGGCAAGACGGCGCAGCAGCATCTTGCCGACCTGACGGAAGCGGGCGTCCAGCATTACTTTCCGGGCGGGATCGACGACAAGCTGCGCGCGACCATCGACAAGGAATTGCGGCTGATCGAGAAACTGAAATATGCCCATTACTTCCTGACCGTTCATGACATCGTGCGCTATGCGTGGTCGCAGAACATCCTGTGTCAGGGGCGAGGATCGGCGGCGAATTCCGCCGTCTGCTACCTGCTCGGCATCACTTCGGTGAACCCGGCCGAGACCGACGTGCTGTTCGAACGCTTCATTTCCGAGGAGCGGCTGGAGCCGCCGGACATCGATGTCGATTTCGAGCATTCGCGCCGCGAGGAGGTGATGCAGTATGTGTTCCGGCGCTACGGCCGGCATCGCGCCGCCATCGTCGCCACCGTGATCCACTATCGCCCGCGCAGCGCCATCCGCGATGTCGGCAAGGCGCTGGGACTGAGCGAGGACGTCACCGCCGCGCTTGCCGATACGGTGTGGGGAAGCTGGGGCGACGATGTCAGCGACGCGCAGATCCGGCAGGCCGGGTTCGATCCGCATAACGGCACCATCCGCCGCGCCGTTGCGCTCGCCACCGAACTGATCGGCTTTCCGCGTCATCTGTCGCAGCATGTCGGCGGCTTCGTGCTGACCCAGAACGATCTCGACACCTATGTGCCGATCGGCAACGCCGCGATGGCGGACCGCACCTTCATCGAATGGGACAAGGACGACATCGACACGTTGCGCATGATGAAGGTCGATGTGCTGGCGCTCGGCATGCTCACCTGCATCCGCAAGTGCTTCGATCTGATCGCGCAGCACAAGGGCGAGCGGTGGGACCTGGCGACGGTTCCGCGCGAGGCGCCCGCCGTCTACGACATGCTGTGCCGGGGCGAATCCCTCGGCGTGTTCCAGGTCGAGAGCCGGGCGCAGATGAACATGCTGCCGCGCCTGCGGCCGCGGACCTTCTACGATCTGGTGATCGAGGTGGCCATCGTGCGCCCCGGCCCGATCCAGGGCAACATGGTGCATCCCTATCTGAAGCGGCGGCGGATGAAGCCGGAGGAGATCGACTATCCCTATCCCAAGGGCGGCGACCCCAACGAACTGCGGGACGTGCTGCACAAGACGCTGGGCGTGCCGCTGTTTCAGGAGCAGGCCATGCGCATCGCCATGGTCGCGGCGGACTTCACCCCCGAGGAGGCCAACGGCCTGCGCCGTGCCATGGCGACCTTTCGCAATATCGGGACCATGCCGAAATTCGAAACCCGCATGGTCGGCAAGATGATCGCGCGGGGCTACGATCCCGGCTTCGCGCAAAGCTGCTTCGATCAGATCAAGGGGTTTGGCAGCTACGGTTTTCCGGAGAGCCACGCGGCGGCCTTCGCCCAGCTCGTCTATGTCTCGGCATGGCTCAAATGCGTCCACCCCGATGCCTTCGCCTGCGGGCTTCTGAACTCGCAGCCGATGGGATTCTATGCGCCCGCGCAGATCGTCGGCGATGCGCGCCACAACGGCGTCGCGGTGCGCGCCATCGATGTGTCGCACAGCTTCGGCCAGAACACGCTGGAGCAGGACGATAACGCGTATTGCGCGCTGCGCCTCGGCTTCCGCCAGATCGACGGCTTCGAGGTGTTCGACGTCGACGCGCAGATTCAGGCGGATGGCGGCGGGACCAAGCCGCGGGAGGATTACTGGGACCAGCGCATCGTCGCGGCGCGGACGCGGCGGGACTTCACCTCGCTGGAGGATTTCGCCCGCGACACGCGGCTGCCGAAGCGGGCGCTGATCCTGCTGGCCGATGCCGATGCCTTCCGCTCGCTCGGGCTCGATCGCCGCGCGGCGCTGTGGGCGGTGCGCCGACTGCCGGACGACATGTCGCTGCCGCTGTTCGACGCCGCCGCCGCGCGCGAGCAGCCGGACGAAGGCGCGCCGCCGCTGCCCGTCATGCCGCTGTCCGAACAGGTGGTGGCCGACTATCAGTCCATCCGCCTGTCACTCAAGGGACACCCGATGGCGTTCCTGCGTACGATGTTCGCGCGCGAAGGCGTGGTCGCGTGCCGGGACGTGTGCCATGACAACGACCGGCGGCGCGTGCGCTGCGCTGGGGTGGTGCTGGTGCGCCAGCGTCCGGGCAGCGCCAAGGGCGTCGTCTTCATGACGCTGGAGGACGAAACCGGCATCGCCAACATCGTGGTGTGGCCGAAAGTAATGGAGACCTTCCGCAAGGAGGTGATGGGCGCGCGGCTGATCGAGGTGCGGGGAACCGTCCAGAGCAGCCCGGACCGGGTGGTGCATCTGGTGGCGGAACAACTGATCGATCGTTCGCACGACCTGATGTCGCTGTCCGGTGATGCGTCCGTGGAGGTCGACGCGACCGCATCGCTGTCGCAGGAGCATTCCCCGGTGCGCGGAGAAACGCCACCACGCCGAAGCCGCCATCCGCGCGACGTGCGCATCCTGCCGCGCTCACGGGATTTTCACTGATACCAATTGGGAATAGCCTTCGTTCCTTCGCTTTAGCCCAATATCGTTGCTGACACGGAGGTTCCTCCATGAAACCGGTGCGCGACATTCTCGCCGATCTCTGGGCGCTCGGCGGCGGCGATCCGGCCGCGCTCGACGCGGTGACGCTGACCGGGAGCGAGCCGGTGCTGCCGTCGTCCTTTCGTGTCGGCGCGGCGGCGCAGACGACCATCGCTGCTGCCGGTCTTGCCGCCGCCGAAACCTGGAAGGCGCGCGGCGGGCCGGCGCAGGGCGTCGCGGTGGATATGACCCACGCCGCCGTCGAATGCCGCAGCGAGCGTTATCTGCGCGTGGATGACAAACCACCGCCGCCGGCATGGGATGCCATCGCCGGCATCTACACCACCGGCGACGGACGTTTCGTCCGGCTGCACACCAACTTTCCGCACCACCGCGACAATGTCTGCAAGGTGCTGGCGTGCCGGCCCGAGCGCGACGACGTGCAGCGCGCCTTGATGCAATGGCAGGGCGAGGCGTTCGAGACCGCCGCCTATGCCGGCGGCTGCGTGGTGGCGATGATGCGCTCCCACGACGAATGGATGGCGACGCCGCAGGCGCAGGCGCTGGAGCGGCTTCCGCTCATCGAGATCGAGAAGATCGGCGAAGCGCCGCCGCGGCCGTGGCCGCAGGGAGCGCGCCCGCTGGCGGGTCTGCGCGTGCTCGACCTGTCGCGGGTCATCGCGGGGCCGGTGGCCGGGCGCACATGGGCTGCCCATGGCGCGGATGTGATGCTGATCTCAGGTCCGGGTCTGCCGTCGATCCCGTGGCTTGTGATCGACACCGGGCGCGGCAAGCTCTCCGCCTTCGCCGACCTCAAGACCGCGCAGGGACGCGACACGCTGCGCGCCCTGCTGGCGCAGGCCGATATTTTCTCGCAAGGCTACCGGCCGCACTCCATCGCCGCCCTCGGTTTTGCGCCGGAGGATGTCGCACGCATCAGCCCCGGCATCGTCCATGTGTCGCTGTGTGCCTATGGTCCTACCGGGCCGTGGGCCGGGCGGCGCGGCTTCGACTCGCTGGTGCAGGCGGCGACCGGTTTCAACCGTGCCGAAGGGCAAGCGGCCGGGATCGCCGGGCCGAAGGAACTGCCGATGCAGATTCTCGACCATGCCACCGGCTATCTGATGGCGTTCGGCGCGATGATGGCGCGGCTGCGACAGGCGCGGGAGGGCGGAAGCTGGCATGTGAAGGTGTCGCTGGCGCAGACCGGGCGCTGGCTGTGGAGGCTCGGGCGGCTGGAGCGGGGCCTTGCCGCGGAGGACCTTTCGGAGAACGAGGTTCTGCCGTTTCTGGAGCGGGAGCCGTCCGGCTTTGGCGTATTGAGAGCGGTTCGTCACGCGGCTGTGATGACGCAAACGCCCGCGTTCTGGGATAGACCCGCTATCCCGCTCGGGTCCGGTCGGCCGGAATGGCCGTGACGGATGTGACGTTAACTGAAAACGATAGCCACCCCGATGTTTTTGCATTGTCGGAAGCCCGGAAGTAGTAATAGCAGGCTTGCATGCCAACTGCTGACGGAATCGCCGCGTGACTGAGACCCCTTCCGGAATGAGCCAGCCGACCACCCGTGTCCGCGTCCTGAGCTGGCAGCGGCTCGCCGTCGGCGCGGGCCTTGTGCTGCTCGCGGGTGCGGCTGCTTTCGGATTTATACGGCCGGGCAGCGCGCCGAAGGAACATTCCGACATCTCCAGCCAGTCCCGGAAGGGGGCGCTGCGCTACACTCCCACTGCGGTCGAATGGGCCAGTCTGACCGTGCAGCCGGTGACGGAGCACGCATTCCGCGCCGAACATGTCACCGAGGGCAAGATCGCCGTCGATGAAGACCGCTCGACCCCGGTGTTCTCGCCCTATGCCGGGCGCGTCACCAAGCTGCTGGCGCGGCCGGGCGACCGTGTCGCGCAGGGCCAGCCGCTGTTCGTGATCGAGGCGGCGGATAACGTCCAGGCGCAGAACGATTTCATCGCGGCGGCCACCGCCTTCAACAAGGCCAAATCGCAACTTGAACTCGCCGAGATTCAGGACAAGCGCGCCCGCGATCTCTACGAGGGCAAGGCCGCGCCGCTGAAGGACTATCAGCAGTCGCAGGCGGCGCTGGTCTCCGCGCAGAACGATATGCGCTCGAGCGAGACCGCACTCGAGGCCGCGCGCAACCGGCTGCGCATTCTCGGCCTCACCGAGGAGGCGATCACGGCGTTTCAGGAGAAGGGCCGGATCAACCCCGAGACCACGATCTATTCGCCCATCGCCGGCACGGTGGTCCAGCGCAAGATCGGCCCCGGACAATACGTCAACGCCGGCGCGAGCGACCCGGTGTTCGTGATCGGCGACCTGTCCACCGTTTGGCTCACCGCCTTCGTCCGCGAGACCGAAGCGCCGGACGTCGAGGTGGGGCAGGACGTGTCGTTCAACGTGCTGGCGTTTCCCGGCCGCGTCCTGACCGCGCGTATCAACTACGTGTCGGCGGCGATCGATCCGGCGTCGCGCCGGCTGATGGTGCGCGCCACCATCGACAATCCCGACGGGGCGCTGAAGCCGGAAATGTTCGCCAACGTCACGATCTATTCGGGGGGCGATCGTCCCGGGGTCGGCGTGCCGAAGCAGGCATTGATCCACGAGGGCGATCAGGTGCGGGTCTGGGTGGTGCGGGATGACAAGTCCATCGAACTGCGCCAGATCAAGATCGGCATGTCCAATGGTGACCTCGTCGAGGTGAAGGGCAATCTCCTTCCTGGCGAGCGGATCGTCACCAAGGGCAGCCTGTTCATCGACCGCGCAGCATCATCCGGCACCTAGAGCCTTTCATGTTTGCACGGAAACAGACTGCTCCGTCGTGGCCGCACTTGGCCCTGCCATTCCCGTCCTTCTTCGTTGAATTTCCTCCCCGGATGTGGATGTCCTTGCCCGACATCACCCGCTCTCGCTGAAAGATCCGGTCTCGATGGATCGTCTCGTCGCTCTCGCTGTCCACCGCCGCTACCTGATGGTGGCGCTGTTCGCGCTGACGCTGATCGGCGGTCTGTTCGCGTTCGAGCAGCTCAACATCGAAGCCTACCCCGACCCGACGCCGCCGATGGTCGATATCGTGACGCAGAGCCCCGGCCTGTCCGCCGAGGAAATCGAACGCTACATCACGATCCCGATCGAGACGCAGGTCGCGGGGCTGAAGAACCTGCGCTCGATCCGCTCGATCTCGCTTTACGGCCTGTCCGACGTCAAGCTGCAGTTCTCCTTCGACTATACGTATGAAGAAGCGTTGCAGCAGGTGCTGAACCGGCTGTCGCAGCTGAGCCCGTTGCCCGGCAACGTCCAGCCGCAGATTTCGCCGCTCAGTCCGATCGGCGAAATTTTCCGCTACCGTCTGGTCGGGCCGCCGAACTACAGCGTGATGGACCTCAAGACGCTGCAGGACTGGGTGCTACAGCGCCGCTTCCGCAGCGTGCCCGGCGTGATCGACGTCACGAGCTGGGGCGGCAAGACCAAGACCTACGAATTGCAGGTCGATTTCACCAAGCTGATCGCCTATGGGCTGACGTTGCCGCAACTGCTGCAGGCGGTCGCCAACGCCAATATCAATGTCGGCGGCAACACCGTGAATATCGGGCCGCAATCCGCCGTGGTGCGCGGCGTCGGCCTGATCCGCTCCATCGACGATCTCGCCACCACCATGATCGCCCAGAGCGGCGGCAACCCGGTGCTGGTGCGCGACGTCGCCACCGTCACGGTGGGCGAAAAGCCGCGGCTCGGCATCGCCGGCATGAACGCGGACGACGACATCGTGCAGGGCATCGTGCTGATGCGGCGCGGCGAACAAAGTTCACCCACCATCGCGCGGGTGGAGCAGCTGGTGAAGTCCATCAACAGCTCCAACATCCTGCCGCCGGGGGTGCGGATCGAGCGCATCTACGACCGCAAGGACCTGATCGACACCACCACCCACACCGTGCTGCACAACATGGTGCTCGGCATCCTGCTGATCGTGTTCCTGCAATGGCTGTTTCTCGGCGATCTGCGCAGCGCCATCATCGTCGGCTCGACCATTCCGTTCGCGCTGTTCTTCGCGGTCATCATCCTGGTGCTGCGCGGGGAATCCGCCAATCTGCTGTCGGTCGGCGCCATCGATTTCGGCCTGATCGTGGACGGCACCGTCATCATGGTGGAGGCGATCTTCCGCCGGCTGTCGCAAACCACCGAACTGTCGCCGGACGAACTCAAGGTCATCTCGCCCGAAACCGTCATGGGCATGAAGACCCACGCCATCCTCAGCGCCTCCGCCGACGTCTCGCGCTCGATCTTCTTCGCCGCCGCGATCATCATCGCCGCGTTCATTCCGCTGTTCACGCTGAGCGGCGTCGAGGGCCACATTTTCGGACCGATGGCCAAGACCTACGCCTATGCGCTGGCCGGCGGTCTCATCGCCACCTTCACCGTCACCCCGGCGCTGAGCGCGATCATCCTTCCCATGCACATGAAGGAAACCGAGACGCGGGTGATGCGCCTGCTGCACCTTGCTTACATGCCGATCCTGCGCTGGGCGGTCGGTAACCGGCGCATCGTGATGGGTATCGCCGCCGGCCTCGTGGTGCTGACCTTCGTGGCGGGGCGGCTGCTCGGCCTCGAATTCCTGCCCAAGCTGGAGGAGGGCAATCTGTGGATCCGCGCCACCTTGCCGCCGACCATCTCGCTCGAGGAGGGCAACACCTACGTCAACGAGATGCGCAAGGTGATCCGCGCCCGGCCCGAGGTCGAGTCGGTGGTGTCGCAGCACGGCCGCCCCGACGACGGCACCGACGCCGCCGGATTCTTCAACGCCGAATTCTTCGCGCCGCTGAAGCCGGTGAGCCAGTGGCCCGGATCGCACGACAAAGACGACGTCACGACCGAGCTTCTGGCGGAGTTGCAGAAGAAGTTTCCCGGCGTCGAATTCAATTTCTCGCAGTACCTTCAGGACAACGTGGCCGAGGCGGTGTCGGGCGTGAAGGGCGAGAACTCGATCAAGCTCTACGGCAACGATCTCGACGAACTGACCAAGACCGCCAACAAGATCAAGTCGGTGCTGTCCACCGTGCGCGGCGTCACCGATCTGTCGGTGTTCACCTCGCTCGGCCAGCCGACCATCCAGATCGATATCGACCGCGCCCGCGCGGCGCGCTACGGCCTGTCGCCCGGCGACATCAACGCCACCATTCGCGTCGCCGTCGGCGGCGACACCGCGGGCGATCTGTACGAGCCGGGCAGCGACCGTCACTTCCCGATCATCGTTCGTCTCGCGCCGGACTATCGCAAGAGCGCCGAGGCCATTCACAATCTGCGCATCGGCGCGCAGGGGCCGAACGGCATCCAGCAGATTCCGCTGTCCGAGGTGGCGACGATCAAGCTCGTGTCCGGGGCGGCCTACATCTATCGCGAGCAGCAGGAGCGCTACCTGCCGATCAAGTTCTCGGTGCGCGAGCGCGATCTCGGCAGCACCATCAAGGAGGCGCAGGAAAAGGTCGCCGAGCAGGTCCAGCTTCCCGCCGGTTCGCACATGGAGTGGGTCGGCGAATTTGGCAACCTTCAGGATGCGATCCGGCGGCTGTCTATCGTGGTGCCGATCAGCCTGCTTCTGATCGCGGTGCTGCTGTGGTTCAACTTCGGATCGATGGTGGACACGCTGCTTGCCATGAGCGTGATCCCGATGGCGGTGCTCGGCGGCGTGCTCGGCCTGTTGTTCAGCGGCATCCCGTTCAGCGTGTCGGCGGCGATCGGCTTCATC
The DNA here is from genome assembly GCA_020544565.1 of Bradyrhizobiaceae bacterium. Classification (GTDB taxonomy): domain Bacteria; phylum Pseudomonadota; class Alphaproteobacteria; order Rhizobiales; family Xanthobacteraceae; genus Afipia. The sequence goes on along the minus strand of CP078014.1, from coordinate 1,908,954 downwards.
GCGCTGTTCGGCATCGCGGTGATGGACGGCATCATCATCCTGTCGCAGTACAACCAGCTCATCGACGAGGGCTACGACCGCATCAAGGCGGTGATCCGCACCGGCGAACTGCAATTGCGGCCGGTGCTGATGACCTGCGTGGTCGCCGGCATCGGCCTATTGCCAGCGGCGATGTCGGCCGGCATCGGCTCGCAGGTGCAGAAGCCGCTGGCGGTGGTGGTGGTGACGGGCATGGCGGTCGCGCCGCTGGTCATCCTCGTCACGCTGCCGGTGCTGATCTCGATCTTCTCGCGCCGGACGCGGTGAGGGCGCCCCCGTTTTCGCTGTTCCGGATCGCGCCTATCGTCCCGACGGGGTGCGCAGGCCGTGCCAGGCGTCGCGCACCTGATGGTAGTGCACCTCGGGCAGATAGTCCGGGGTGTTGAGCCCGAGCGTGCGCACGTCGAGGCGGCCGATGGCGCTGAGCAGGGTGTAGGACGCGATCACGCGGTCGCGCTGCGCCAGAATCTGACGCGACTTCGCCGCCGTGAGATCCTGCTGCGAGTTCAGCACGTCGATGGTGGTGCGTTGTCCGGCCTGCGCCTCGCGCCGCACGCCCTGCAGCGCGATGGCGGCCGACTTCACCTCGGCCTCGGCGGCCGTGAGCGCGACCTTGGCGCCTTCGTTGCTGATCCAGGCGCTGATCGCCGCCGTGCGCGCCTGGTTGCGTACCTGCTCCAGCACCAGGCGGCTCTGCACCGCGGTTTCCTTGGCCTGCCGCGTCTGCGAGGCTGCGGTGCCGCCGTCGTAGATCGGCACGTTGATCTGCCCGGCGAGGGTGGCCTGGTCGTTGCGCTTGGTGCCGAGGTTGATGTCGCCGTCGAACGAGCGACTGACGTTGCCGACCAAATTGGCCTGCGGCAGCAGGCTGCTCTCGGCCACGCCGATGGTGGTGGTGGCGACATCGACGTCGTAGCTCGCCGCCACCACCGCCGGATTTTCCCGGATCGAGGTGTCGATGCTCTCCTGCCGCGAGCGCGGCACGAAGCGGTCGACGGTCTGCGCTGGCGTGAGATGTCCCGGCAGGTTGCCGATCACCTGGGCATAGATCGCGCGGCTGCTTTCGAAGGCGACCTCGGCGGCGTTGAGGTCGGCGAGGCCGCGGCTGAGCCGGGCCTCCGCCTGCGCCGTGTCGGTGGGGGTGACGTCGCCGGCGTCGAGGCGCTTCTTGGTGATCGACAGCGTCTCGCGCAGGAAGGTGACGTTGCCGCGCTGGGTTTCCAGCAGCGCCTGATTCGCGATCACGTTCATATAGGCGGTGACGGCGTCGAGCAGCACGCCCTGTCCGGTATTGCGCAGCGCCTCGCGGCCGGACAGCACCTGGAATTCGGCGACGCGGACGCTGTTGGCGGTCTTGAAGCCGTTGAACAGGTTCTGGGTCACCGTCACGCCGATGGTCCAGGGCTTCAGCGTCGCGGTCTGGATCGTGTTGTCGGGCAGCAGGTTGCGCACCGGCTGCAATGCGGCGCTGAGGCTCGCCACGATCTGGGGCCGGTAGCCCGCCAGCGCCTGCGGCACGTTCTCGTCGGTGGCGCGCTGCTGGGCGCGCGAGGCGTTGAGTTGCGGGTTGGACTGATAGGCGCTGACGAGGGCTTCGTTCAGGGTTTCCGCCTGCGCCGGACCGAGACTCAGGACGCAACCGAGCGCGCCAACCGCGGCGCCCGCGAGCCGCGCATGCCGGCTCCCGCCAATCCCCCCTGAACGTCGCCGCACCATCTTGTCCCGTAACGATTTCCAGGCGCCGGTCCCCGCCGGCGCCGATATTCGTACACTGTTTAGATGGCCGCGATGCCGGGAGTAAACCGCCAACTACAGAAAAACGGCGACTGTGGCCTTGCCGCAGTCGCCGTGCACGGCTTTGTGACCGTTGCGGCGCTGCGGCCGCGTCCGGATCAGCGGTTCTTGAAGCCCGGCTTGCGCTTTTCGATGAAGGCCGCCATGCCCTCGGCGCGGTCGTCCAGCGCGAAGGTGGCGTGGAACAGGTCGCCTTCGAGCTCCATGCCCTCGGCCAGCGAGGTCTCCAGCGCGCGGTTGACGGCGTTCTTCGCCATGGTCGCCACCGGGCGCGACATCGCGGCGATTTTCTCGGCCATCGCCAGCGTCTCCTCCATGAGCTTGTCGACCGGGAAGATGCGGCTGACCAGCCCGGCGCGCTCGGCTTCGGCCGCGTCCATCATGCGGCCGGTGAGGCACAGGTCCATGGCCTTGGACTTGCCGATGGCGCGGGTCAGGCGCTGGGTGCCGCCGAGGCCCGGAATGGTGCCGAGCGTGATCTCCGGCTGGCCGAATTTGGCGGTGTCGGAGGCGACGATGATATCGCACATCATCGCCAGTTCGCAGCCGCCGCCCAAAGCGTAGCCGCTGACCGCAGCGATGGTCGGCTTGCGGCAGGTCGTGACCCGGTCGCCGCCGATGTCGAGGAAGTCCTCGTTGAACATGTCGATGAAGCGTTTGGGCTGCATCTCCTTGATGTCGGCGCCGGCGGCGAACGCCTTTTCGTTGCCGGTGATGACGATGCAGCCGATGGCGTCGTCGCTTTCCAGCTTGTCGAGAGCCCTGGCGATTTCCCGGAAGACGCCGAACGACAGGGCGTTGAGCATTTTGGGGCGGTTGATCCGCACGATGCCGACCGCGCCCTTGCTCTCGACGAGGATGTGTTCGAATGCCGTCATGTTCCGCCCCTGGGTTTTCCGATGTGCGATGTCGCAGACGGCGGCAATGTGCCCGCCACGGCGGCGCTCCGCAAGGTCGCCCGACAGCGTGGCGGGCGAGGGGGCGGGGCGCGATGACGCGCCGGTCCCATGACAAAAGCCGGTCCGCGGGACTGCGGACCGGCTTTTGCATTGATGCAGAGGGTTTTTGCGTCAGGCGAACATCAGCCGCGCCGCCGAGGTCAGTGTCAGCAGGCTGCCGAAGGCGACGAAGATCTTGCCGATTAGCGAGGTTCTGTTCCAGGTGTCGCCGCTCTGCGCTGCCGCCGCCACCACCGGCGCTTCCGCGGGCGGTTTCGCTTCGACCATTGCGGGGGTGGGAGCGGGCGGCGGCGTCGGCGCGGCGGTCGATGTGACCACAGGCGCGGCCGCGTCGGCCTCCGTCACCGCGCGGTCCACGTCGTTCAACTGGTCCGACGCGGCGATCTCCACGCCGTCCATGATGGAGACATCGTTGTCGTCCAGCGCCGCGATGTTTTGCTCCTGGTCCCTGGCCAGCGCTTCGGCGCGGGCGTTGGCCACCGCTGACGGCATCGCGCCGCGCGTCTCGTCATCCGGGGCCGCGCTGCGCGCGGTGGATCGGGTCGCGGACTGCGCCGCGAGGCGCTGACGGGATTTTGCCGCGTGGTGCCGGTTGCCGGATTTTGCCGCGTGGCGGCTCGTCTGTTGCTTCGCTGACGCCTTGCGCGTGGCCTGCGCCCGTCGCGTCTTGGTCGAAGACTTCGCCTGCTCGCGCTTGCTGAATTTGGCCAGCACCAGAGGCTTCTCCACCGCGGCTTTCGCCGTGGGGCGGCCGTTCACCGTCAATGCCTGTCCGGGCGCCGGGAAACAAAGCCATAGCCCGGCGGCAGCGGCCAGCGCCGCCAATCCCGCGCGCGTGATCTGCATCGCATTCTCCCCTTGCCGAAGTCTTCAGGGAGCGCAGGGAACTGCGGCGGCATGGCCACAGGACGGCGGAAAAAGGGAATCTTGCGTGCGGATGCCGCAAAAACGCCCATTTGGGCGGTGCCCGCAAACGGCGGAGCCAGCCGCGCCGCGCGGCTACGGGGTCGGTTGCCCCGTGCTCTGGCGCATCCGATGGAAGCGCAGCACCTGCTGGGCGGTCGAGACCCGCAGCATCTCGTAGTTCTGCTTGTATTCGTTGATGTCCTCGATGTCCTCGATGGACCCTTCGCCGCGCATCGACAGGATCAGCTTCAGCGTCGCCCACGACAGTCCGGAGACCTTGGCGAGGATCAACAGCCCCTCCGGTCGTGTTTCGGCCATCATGACCTCGACCGTCTCCACCGGAATATTGGCGAGCATGGCGATCGCGGTATTGGTTTCGTCGATCTTGCCGGCGCAGGCGAACGCGGCCACCTGCTCTTCGTTCAGCCGTCCCTCGTCGAACAGCGATTTGATCAAGCCGCGGGCATGCATGATGGTCTCGTCCGGCGCGGCGGACGCCCGCGCACGGCGCGTGACCTCGGACACCGCACTGGAAATATCTTCCGATTCATGCGGATGGGCCGCTTTGAGGCGGGCGCGGACCGAGGCGGAGGCGCGGGCGATCAGCTTGAGGTATTGGTGCCGGGGAATGTGCGGGCGCGTACCGAGCGAGATGGCGAGACGGTCGTTGCCATGGGCGCGCGATACCAACTGCGTGAATCCGTTCTCGGAAAATTCCGCGCCGGGATTGCTGACGGCGCTCTGCACCACCTCGTCGTTGCCGCGTTCGACCAGAACGTCGGTCACCGCGCCGCTCAGCGTCTTGCGCCGGGAGATCGCCAGCAGGTGGCCCTGGCTCTTGATCCGGGCGTTCTGGATCAGGTCGTCGTCGCTCAGCCGTTCCGACTGCGACAGCACCGGGGTCGCGACGTCGATCACATCGTCGAACGCCAGGGTGTGAATTAGCTGGGGCGGCGCTTTCGGGATCGGTGCGAGGCGGCTGGCCAGCAGCGCCTTGGCGGAGGTTTCGATCTGCTGGATCAGGCAATGGAAGACATCGTCGAAAACGCCGATCTGTTCGTCGGAATAGTCCGAGGCGCCGACCAGAAACAGGTCGGTGACCCGGCGCAGGGTTTCCACGCGGCGTGCGACGGTGCCGTGGGCGAGGGCGTCTTGCAATTCCGCGAGAAGGCTGGCCTGAGCAGTTGCGGATTTCGAACTCATGACTTCTGTCCTGACAGCGTCGAACCGAATCCGGCCTGCGTTCTTGGCCGGCACGAGGAAGAAAGGCGGATCACGCCGAAATCACCTGGTTGCGTCCAAGGGCTTTCGCGCGATAGAGCGCGGCGTCTGCGCGGGTGAGGATGCTGTCGATGGTGTCGCCTGCGCGCAGCGTCGCGACCCCGGCCGACATGGTCACCGCAAGACCGTGCGAGATGGCGATCCAGTCGAGTTCGGCGACGATCCCGCGCAGCCTGTCGATGGTGCGATGCGCGGCGCTGTCGGTGGTCTCGGGCAGGATGAGCAGGAATTCCTCGCCGCCGTAGCGGCCGAATTTGTCGATGCTGCGGATATTGGCGAAGATCGTGATCGCGAAGGTCCGCAGCACTTCATCGCCGGCGGGATGGCCGAACTGGTCGTTGATGCGCTTGAACAAGTCGAGATCGATCAGCGCCACCGTGCAGTTGCCTGAGGTGCGGTGGGCGCGGATGATTTCCTCGTCGAGGGACTGCATGATACTGCGGCGGTTGAGCGCGCCGGTCAGTTCGTCAAGCTCGGCCAGTTCCTGGATGCGTCGGTATGCTTCCCGCAATTCGATGCCGCGCTTGTAGAGGGAGTCGCGTAGCGTGCTGGAGAACAGCCCGACCATCATGCCGCGGCCGAGCACCAGCACGAACACTAGCATGGAGGCCAGGCGCTCCAGCGGCGTGGCGACCGGCATGGCGACCGGCCTGTCGGTGAGGCAGAACAGGATCGCGAGGCCGAGGCTCGCGGCGGTCCATCCAAGTATGGTCTGGCGCGGGGTGGAGCGCAGCGCCGCGAAGGTGAAGATGAGGAAGATCGAGCATACGAACAGGATGCCGACTTCCGGCGCGAGATAGGCGAACAGCAGCATGATGGCGAGACTGACGCCGGTCTGCAGCGCGACGAAAGAATATTCCCTGAACCGTTTATTCAGTCCGGTTTCGGATATGGCGATGAAGGCCGCCACCGCCAGCAGGCCACAGGCCAGATATCCCAGCGGGATGGTGAAGGCGATGGTGCCGGCATAGGCGTAGATCAGCAGGATCGCGGCGTCGATGGTGTAGCTGACGCCCACCATGTCGAGCATCTCCCGCCAGCGCCGGGCACGGCGCGCGGCGAGGTCCAGCGGCGCCTCGTGGTCGGCGGTCGCAGATTTGTCTCCGTGGGTGCCGACGATGGTATCGAGCATGGAGCCGGAGAGGGGGGAAGCTGCGCTACGCATGAAATCGCCGTTAAGGAAATGCAATCGCCGACCTTAGGCGGCAAAGCCTTTAGGTTTGGTATCCAATGGCGGCGCTTGGCGCCGGCGACCGGTAACAACCACCTGATCGGGCCGTATTTTCCCTGGCCCGCTGCCGCCGCGCCGGTCGGCCTTGTCATGCGTCAGCTTAGGGTGGGGGTATGGAATTAAGGTAATTAAATACCGCGTATTCGGATTTTGCGACGCGGCTTGCCCTGGTTCATGATTCAAGGGCATTTTTGCGCGCCCGAGAGTCCGGGATACCGGCGACTTTTTCCGAAAATTGTCCTGGATTTGATCGAACCCGTTCCCAGTCGCATGCGACCAACCTTGCGAGACGGCCATTGAGTGCAACCCACGCGGCATCGGACGAGGTCCTGATCGGTCGCATCGCCCAAGGTGACCGGCTCGCCATGCAGGTGCTTTACGGAAGGCACCATGTGCGGGTGTTTCGCTTCGCGCTGCGGCTCGTGCGCAACGAGTCCGTCGCCGAGGACCTCATCAGCGAGGTCTTCCTCGACGTGTGGCGTCAGGCCGGCAAGTTCGAGGGCCGGTCCGCCGTCTCGACGTGGTTGCTGGCGATCACCCGGTTCAAGGCCCTGTCCGTCCTGCGCAAGCGGAAGGACGCGGAACTGGACGAGGAGGCCGCCGCGGCGATCGAGGACACGTCCGACGATCCGGAAGTCGCGGTGGCGAAACAGGATACGAGTCTCGCGTTGCGAAATTGCCTGACCGCACTTTCGCCAGACCATCGGGAGATCATCGATCTCGTCTACTACCACGAGAAGTCCGTGGAAGAGGTGGCCGAAATCGTTGGGATCCCGGAGAACACGGTGAAGACGCGCCTGTTCTACGCGCGCAAGAAACTGGCCGAACTGCTCAAGGCAGCCGGCATCGAGCGAGGTTGGCCATGACCCCAGCTAGCAACACCGCCGCGGGCAACGCAGCCGCCGATCGCGAGCCGACCGAGCTTGAGTCGCTGCTGCCGTTTCATGCCGCCGGCACGCTCGGCCTGCGCGACGCCCGCCGCGTCGAGGAGGCGCTGGCGGCCGATCCCGAGCTGGCGCGGCAATACGCCGTGATCCAGGACGAATTCGCCGAGACCATTCTGCTCAACGAAAGCCTCGGCGCGCCGTCGGCGCGTGCCATGCAGAAACTGTTCGCGGCCATCGACGCCGAGCCCGCGCGCAAGGCGCCGTTCAATCCGCTGATGGCTATCGCGGGATTTTTCTCCGGGCTGTCGCCGCGCACGCTGGCCTATGCCGGCATCGCCGCCGCCTGCCTGGTGCTCGTGCAGGCGGGGGTGATTGGCACTGTGCTGGTCAAGGACCGGCCGGGTGGCGCTTATGAAACCGCCGCGTTTCCGGCCCAGCCGGCGGCGGGCACCTTCGCCCTCGTGCGCTTCGCGCCGGAGGCAAGTGCGGCCGACATCACGAAACTGCTCGATGCCTACAACGCATCCATCGTGTCCGGACCGACGGCCGGCCTGTTCCGGATCAAGTTCGGCGACAAGGCGCTGTCGAAGCAGGAGACCGAGCAGTTGCTGACGCGCATCCAGGGCGAAAAGATCGTGAGCCTGGTGGCGGCGGCGGACTGATCCGCCGGCAATGCGTGACCGACACTATTGCGAGGACGCCAGATGACCGACGCAGGCCAGGGAAGGTGCAAGGACAGGCGCAAGGACAGGCGGAGACGTTTTCGCGCATCGCGATGTGTTCGCGGCGCTTGCGCCGTGGCCGTGGTCGGGTTGGCCGGTCTGCTGGCAGCGGCGTCGGTTCAGGCGCAAAGCCTCAACAATTTCAACATGCGCGCGCCGAACCTCAATGTCGGGCCGCGCATCTCGGTTCATCCCACCGTGCGCTATTCGCCAAACATCCCCTATGACGGATATGGCGCCGTGAGGCCGCGCCCGCCGCGCCTGCCGGGCATCATCCGGGAGTTCGATCCGGGTGGACCGAATGCCGGCAACACTGCGCCGCCGCGCCCCGGCCGCAAGGCTGCCGCCGCAGCCACTGAGCGAACCTATGTCGCCAAGGAGGTGCTGGTCGAGATCGATGGTTCGCCAGGCGATGCGCAACTCGATGGCATCGCGCGCCGTCACCGCCTCACCCGCGTGCAGGCGCAGAACGTTCCGCTCACCAACAGCACGTTCCTGCGCTGGCGCATTCGCGATAACCGCCCGGTGGATTCCGTCGTGCGCGAACTGGTCGCGGCGGGCGAGGTGAAATCGGCGCAGCGCAACAACATCTTCCGCTTGCAGCAGGCCGCTGCGCCGCAAGCCGCCGGCAAGACCGAGGGCGACCCCGCGCAATATGCCCTCGCCAGGATGCGCCTGCCGCAGGCGCATGAGCTGTCGGTCGGCACGGACGTGACGGTCGCCGTGATCGATTCCGGCATCGACCCGTCCCACCCCGACCTCGCGGGCAGCATCGCCGCCACGTTCGATCCGCTGGACGGCAACGAAGCGCCGCATGCGCACGGCACCGGCATCGCCGGCATCATCGCCGCGCACGGGCGATTGATGGGGGCTGCGCCCTCAGTGCGCCTGCTGGCGATCCGCGCTTTCGGGGCGCAGCGCAACGGCGCGGAAAGCACCTCGTTCACGGTGCTGCGCAGCCTCGACTATGCCGTGACCGGGAACGCGCAGATCATCAACATGAGCTTCGCCGGGCCGCAGGACGCGGCGATCGGGCGCGGCCTTGCTGCCGCTTCCGCCAAGGGCATCGTGCTGGTGGCTGCGGCGGGCAACGCCGGACCGAAATCCGCGCCGCTCTATCCTGCGGCCGACCGCAACGTGATCGCGGTGACGGCGACCGATCCCGCTGACAAGCTGTTCGCGCAGTCCAATCGCGGCGGCCATGTCGCGCTCGCCGCGCCCGGCGTCGATATTCTCGCGCCCGCGCCGGGCGGCAAATATCAGGTCTCGTCTGGCACCTCGATGGCGGCGGCCTATGTCAGCGGCGTCGCCGCGCTGATGATCGCGCGCAATCCGGGGATATCGCCCGCGGACGTTCGCGCCACGCTCGCATCGACCGCGCGCGACCTCGGCCCCAAAGGGCGCGACGATCAATTCGGGGCGGGAGAGGCGGACGCCTTCAGCGCCGTATCCGCCGTCGCGCCGGTGCCGCTGGCGGCGGCGTCGGAAAGCCCGGCGAAGCCCTGATCCGTTCAGCGCAGGACGTTCGCGCCGATGACGACCTGCGGGAATTTTGGCGCGCCATCACGGCCGAGATCGGGAGTTGCGATCCGGGCGTGATCCATGCCGGCGATGGCCGCGCGCGACGTGCCTGAAATGACGTTGCCCGTGACCAGCGCGGTGCCCGCATCGGGCACCACCGACACGCCGATGCCGATTGCGGTGTTGCGCACCACATTGCCGGTGATGGCGACGTCGCGCAGATACTTGCCCCAGCCCGCCACGATGCCGAAGAACGGCGCGTTCTCCACCACGTTGCCGGTGACGGCGGCATCCGCTTCCACCACGATGCCGACGCCCGCGCCGTCGTCCGGGTCGGTGCCCGCGGGCCGCTGCGGCAGCATGTTGCGGATGACATTGCCCTGCACGGTGGCGATCCGGCCGCCCTCGTTGAAATTGGCCACCGAGACGCCGATGGCGCAGCCGTCCACCGTGTTGTTGGCGATCACCGCGCCCTCGAAGCTGAACTCCGAATAGAGCGCGACCTCGCGCACGTCGCTGACGCTGTTGCCGGTGATGTGGATGTTGGAGGCGGAGTTGCCGCGCACGGCGGAGAAATCGCAATTGCGGATGCGGTTGCCGGCGACGACGACGTTGCCGGCGCGGAAGGCGTTGATGGCGTTGCCGTGCTGGCCGGAGCCGCCGGGGCCCGCCTTGATGTTCTCGATGCGGTTGTTGACGACGAGGGTGCCGTCGTCGCCGATGATATGGCGCAGGATCTCGATGCCGTTGTCGGCGGCATCGCGGATGGTGTTCTGCGCCACCAGCAGGCCCAGCGCGTCGAAGGACGTCAACGCGGTGCCGGCGCTGTTGCGGATGGTGTTGCCGCTCACCTCGCCGCCGACGCCGTCGAACCAGACGCCATAGCCGCCGCTGTTGGCGATGTCGCAATCGCGGATGCGGATGTCGAGGCCGTTCAGGATATGCACCAGACCGCGGCGTTCACTGAGGCCGATCCCGCCGCCATCGAGTGTCAGATGTGTCAGCGCAATGCCGCTCGCGCCGTCGCCGGACAACAGCGATGCGCCGCCGGCGAATTGCAGCACGGTGGCGCCGCGCACGCCGATGAGCTGCGCGCCGCCGGGCAATGTCAGCCCGCCGGTGCGGTAGACGCCGGGCGGCAGCGCCAGCGGGACTTGCGCCCTGGCCGCCTCGTCGATGGCGCGCTGGAGCGCGCGGGTCTGATCGTCCGGGCTGTTCGGCCGCACGCCGAAGTGCGTGGCGTCGCGGCCAAGCGCTGATGGCAACGGGGCGGCGCGCGCGGGAATCGGCGCAGCCGTTACCGCGCCGGCGGCCGCAGCGGCGGTGACATTGACGAGGTTGCGGCGGCTGATGTCCATGGCGCCGGATCATCGCATGCAGGGCGACTGCGAATGCGGCGATGACGGCGGGCCGGAGAAGATTGTCGGCGGTAGGGTTAACAGCTCGGTGCCGCGCGGGCGGTCAGATTGGCTTGTTGTGGGGCACGAACAGGCGGCCCTTTTCGACCACGAGCACGATGGCGAGGGTCACCAGCGCCGAGGCAAACGCGCCGACGGCAAACGGCATCAGGGTGCCGTTGAAATGCTGGCCGATGACATAGCCGACGCCGATGCCGACCAGCGTGGTGATCGATCCGAACAGCGAGGAGGCCGTGCCCGCGATATGGCCCTGCGGCTCCATGGCGAGCGCGGAGAAGTTCGAGAAGATCAGTCCGAAGGCGAACATGTTGGCGGTGGACAGCAGCATGAACAGCCACAGCGGAAACCAATTCGCGATCGTCGCCGCCAGCATCAACACCGCGATGGCGATCTGCGCCGTCAGCGCCGCGTGCGAGATCACCCGCATGCCGTAGCGTCCGACGATGCGCGAATTCAGGAATCCGGCGATGGCGACCCCGAGCGCCACCGCCCCGAAGGCCACCGGGAAATAGGGGCCGAGACCGTAGATCTCGGTGAAGATCTGCTGCGACGACAGCACGTAGCCGAACAGCACGCCCTGCACGCAGCCGGCGGCCAGCGCATAGCCGAGGGTCTGCCGGTTGGTCAGCGTGTGCATGACGTTGCCGGCGACCTCGCGGACGGCGAGGGACCTGCGCTCGCTCGGCGGCAGGGTTTCCGGCAGGCGCAGGCCGCTCCACACCAGCGTCAGCACGCCGTACAGCAGCAGCACGATGAACATGCCGCGCCATTCGCCGGCCAGCATCACGATCTGCCCGAGCGAGGGGGCGATCAGCGGCACCGAGATGAAGATCATCATCGCCAGCGACATCACGCTGGCCATGCGACGGCCGCTGTAGCAATCGCGTACGATTGACGTGGCGATAACGCGGGAGGCCGAGGTGCCGAGTCCCTGCAGGATGCGGGCCAGCAGCAGCGTCTCGAATGTCGGCGCGGCGATGGCGAGCAGGCTGGCGATGCCATAGACGATCAGGCCTCCGATCAGGATCGGCCGCCGCCCGAAGCGATCCGACAGCGGGCCCATGATGAACTGGCCCGCGCCGAACCCGGCAAGGAACACCGAGAGCACGGCCTGCGCGTGGTTGACGTCGCCGAGGTGAAAGGCCGATGCCATATCCGGCAGTCCGGGCAGCATCAGGTCGAGTGCCAGCGGATTGAGCGCCATGATCGCGGCGACCATGGCGACAAATTCGCGAAATCTCATCGGGTGATGGGTCGAGGAGACCCATGCGTTGTCGCTGGTATCGGTCATGCCGCGCGGTTCGTTGAAAAAAGAGGCCCTGTTTATGCGGGCCTGTCGCGATGCTCAATGCGTCTTCGGGTATGGCTGTCAGACGGAATCAGCGGCCCGGCGCGCCAGCGTCGCCATTTCCATCAGCATGGCCTCGCCCGCGATCACCAGGTCTTCGAAGGTGACGCCTCGGTTGCAGCCCTTGAGCGGATGCGCCGCTCCGCGCGGAACCAGCGGCACATGGACGAACGCCGCGAGGCGGGGGCCATCCGGTGCCCGGGTCGCCTCGATGGCGCGCCAGCCGAGATAATTGCAGAGATAATATCCCGCGCTCAGGGAGGCGCGGGCGTCCACGCCCGCTGTCTGCGCCGCGCGCAGCAGCCGCGAGGTGTGCGGTCCGAACCGCCGGATCGAGTCGGCGCCACTGGCGATCATCCGGTTGCCGATCCGGGTGTGCGCGGCGTCCGGCCAGATCTGGGTGACGGCGTTGCGGACGCGGGTCTCGACGCGGATGAAGGGCGTGCGCGCCGCGAGCCCGAACATCAGCAGTGCATCGGGACGATGAGCTGCGATCAGCATCGGCAGTTCGCGGTCCACCGCGCCGTAGGCCACCGGAAAGACATGGCCCATCCGCGCGATATTGTCGAGCGCGGGACGGCGCAGCCGCACCAACTGCGACACCAGTTGTTGCGTCGGATTGTAAGGCGCGCCGGGGAACGGACCGAAGCCCGTCACCAGAATGCGGCGCTGCGCGGTCATCGCCGTTCCAGCAGCGCGGCCACCTCGTCGGCGGCGACGGCAGGGGTCGTCTCGCCATTCGCCACCGCGGCTTCGAGCTGCCGGACCCGGCCGCGGATCGCGGGATCGGAGCGCAGCCGCGCCTGCAGCCGGTCTTCGAGGATGGTCCACATCCATTTCACCTGCTGGGCGCGGCGGCGCGCGGCGAAATCACCGGAGGCGATCATCGCCGTGCGATGGGCGAGGATCTTGTCCCACAGCGTGTCGATGCCGTCGCCGGTGAGCGCCGAATAGGTCACCACCGGCGGAAACCAGTGCTCCGAGCGCGGTGCGAGGATGTGCAGCGCGGCGTTGTATTCCGCCGCCGCCGCTTGGGCGCGCTTGAGGTTGTCGCCGTCCGCCTTGTTGACGGCGATCATGTCGGCAAGCTCGACCAGCCCTTTCTTGATGCCCTGCAGTTCGTCGCCCGCGCCGGGCAGCATCAGGGCGAGGAAGAAATCGGTCATGTCGCAAACGGCGGTTTCCGACTGGCCGATGCCGACCGTCTCCACCAGCACCACGTCGAAGCCGGCGGCCTCGCACAACAGCATCGCCTCGCGGGTCTTGGCGGCGACGCCGCCGAGCGTGCCGGAGGAGGGCGAGGGGCGGATGAAGGCATGCTCTTCCGCCGACAGCCTCGCCATGCGGGTCTTGTCGCCGAGGATCGAGCCGCCGGTGCGCGCCGAGGACGGGTCCACCGCCAGCACCGCGACCTTGTGGCCCTTGCCGATCAGCGCCATGCCGAGCGCGTCAATGGTGGTGGATTTGCCGACGCCGGGCGATCCGGTGATGCCGACGCGCATGGCGTTGCCGGTGTGCGGCAGCAGCGCCTGCACCAGATCGCGCGCTTGCGTTTGATGATCGGCGCGACGGCTCTCGATCAGGGTGATGGCGCGCGCCAGCGCGGCGCGGCTGCCGGAACGGACATCGTCGGCGAGAGCGGCGGTATCAGGACGGGAATTTGCAGCAGGGGACACCATGCCGCCCGTTTACAACGAATGGGCGGCCGGGGCGAGGGGTTATGACCCCGCCGCGGCCACAGGGCGCCGCGCGCGGGCCTGCTTGCGCAGCCAGACGAACACCGGCCACAGCAGCGCGCCGATGGCCATCGATGCCAGCACCGCGGAGACCGGCCGCTCGAAGAACGGCAGGATGCTGCCGTCGGACTTGATGAGCGAGGTGACGAAGCTCTGCTCCACCATCGTGCCCATGACGATGCCGAGCACCATCGCCGCCACCGGATAGCCGTTGCTCTCCATGACGTAGCCGAGCACGCCGAAAAAGCCGACGGTGAGCACCGCGAACAGGCTGTTGCCGGTGGCGAACGACCCCACCGCGCAGCACAGCATGATGATCGGCATGATCGCCGAGCGCGGCGCGCGCAGGATGTGGCTCGCCAGCCGGATCATGACGATGCCAAGCGGAATCATGAGGATGTTGGCGACGATGAACATGATGTAGATCGCATACATGCTCGACGCCTTTTCGGTGAACAGCGTCGGGCCCGGGTTGAGGCCCTTCATGTACAGCACGCCGATGGCGATGGCGGTGATGGTGTCTCCCGGCACGCCGAACAGCAGCGCCGGCACCCAGCCGCTGGCGAGGCTCGCATTGTTGCTGGCCCCGGCCTCCACCAGTCCCTCGACATGGCCGGTGCCGAATTTCTCCTTCTCCTTGGAGAAGCGCTTGGACATGGCGTAGCTCACCCAGGCCGCCATGTCGGCGCCCGCGCCCGGCAGCACGCCGATGATGATGCCGACGATGTTGCCGCGGGTCATCGGCCACCAGTATTTGCCGGTGAGATGCAATTGCCCGGCGAGAATGCTGCCGAACTTGCGCCGCGGCATCGGCGGCGGTTCGGCCGTCGCCATGGCGCGCATCACCTCGGACACGGCGAACACGCCGACGAGGGCGGGGATCACCTCGATGCCGCCGAGCAGATCGGTGGAGCCGAAGGTGAAGCGCGGGATGCCGCCGGGGTTTTCCATGCCGACGCAGGAAATCAGCAGGCCCAGCAGCATGCTGGCGATCGCTTTCACCGGAGAGCTGCGCGCCACCAGCGTGGCGCACATCAGGCCGAGGAATGCCAGCCAGAAGTACTCGAAGGTCGAGAAGCTCAGCGCCATGTCCGCGAGCGGCGGCGCCAGCGCCATCAGCGAAATGGTGCCCGCGATGCCGCCGATGGCGCTGAACCACAACCCCGCGCCGAGCGCGAGTTCGGCCTGGCCTTTGCGCGTCATGGCATAGGCTTCGTCGGTATAGGCCGCGGAGGCGGGGGTGCCGGGAATGCGCAGCAGCGCGCCCGGAATATCGCCGGAGAAGATCGCCATCGCCGAGGCCGAGACGATGGTGGCGATGGCGGCGATCGGCGACAGGTAGAACGTCACCGGCACCAGCAGCGCGGTCGCCATGGTGGCGGAGAGGCCGGGCAGGGAGCCGACCACCAGCCCATAGATCGACGACAGCATGATCGCGATGAGGACATCCGGCGCGAGGACGAGCTGAAAGGCTTCAAGATACGTGGCCATGGGTCACCACGGCATCGGGATGAGGCCGGCGGGCAACGGCACCCGCAGCAGCTTGGCGAAGATCAGGTGAGCGCCGATGGGCGACAGCAGCGCGACGGGAAGGGCGATCCGCATCCGCGCTCCGAGCGCGACCGACACCGAAAAGGCCATGATCGCGGCGGTGAGGATGAAGCCGAGATGATCGACCGCGATCACGTAGAACACCAGCAGCGCCGGGGGCAGCAGCACCCGCGCGCGCGACAGAAGGCTCGGCTTCTCGACGACCGGCGGCGGCCCCTCGATGGCGAGCAGCTCCGCTTCGGCGTCCTCCTCGAATTTCTGGCCGACGCCAAGTGCGATCATCGCGCCGCACGCCATGAGCGCGAGGCCGATCACGACGGGAAACACGTTCGGGCCGATCTGTTGCCCGGGGACGGGGGGCAACTGCGCCCCGCCATAGGCCGAAAGGGCGCCGAGCGCGACGATGAACAGTCCCGTGGTCCTGTCGGAAAGACGCATCGCAACTCCGATCTTCGCCGGTTTAAAGTTGGTGCTGGTCGGCGCCGGGTTACGTTACGTTTTCGCGATCCCGGCGGCCTTCATCGCTTCGCCCATCTGGCGGTCGCTCTGGTCCATGAAACTGGCGAATCCGGCCGCGTCGTTCCACACGGTGCCGAAGCCGCGCGCTGCCATGAACTCCTTGTATTCCTTGGAATTGTAGATCTTCTTCATGGCCGCGGTGAGCTTGGCGGCGACCGGCTCCGGCGTGCCTTTCGGTGCGGCGAAGCCGCGCCACGCGCCGGTGGAATAGGGGATGCCCATCGCTTCCTTCAGCGTCGGAACGTTGGGGAAGTTGGCGGCGCGCTCCGGCGCCATGATGGCGAGGCTGCGCACCTTGCCGGCATCGATCATCGCCCGTGCCTCGGGCACCGAGCAGGGAACGAGATCGAGGCCGCCGGCGGCGAGATCCTGCACCGCGGGCGCCGCGCCGTTCGACGGCACCCAGGCCACCTGATTGGGCGGCAGCCCCATCGCCTGCATCCAGCCCACCAGAGCGAGATGCCAGATGCCGCCCTGCCCGGTGCCGGAGGCCTTGAACTTGCCGGGCGGGGCCGCCTTGATGGCGTCGGCGAGATCCTTCACCGTCTTGTAGGGCGCATCGTGTTTCACCTGGATGCCGGGCGGATCCTCGTTCATCAGCGCCAGCGGCGTGTAATTCCGCGGCGTCAGTTCGGTGAGGCCGGCCCAGTGCATCATCGCGATTTCGACGGTGACGATGCCGATGGTGTAGCCGTCCGGCGCGGCGGCGGCGATGGCCGCGTGGCCCACCACCCCGGAGCCGCCGGTGCGGTTGACGACGTTCACCGGCTGGCCGAATTCCTTTTCCAGCAGTGCGCCGACGATGCGCGCCGTCGCGTCGGTGCCGCCGCCCGCGCCCCACGGGCAGATCAGCTGGATTGGGCGGCTGGGATAGTTGGCCTGTGCGAACGAAGGTTTCAGTCCGAGGCCGGCGCTGGCGGCGGCAGCCGCCGCCGAAGCCGCGAAACCGCGGCGCGTGATGGTGGACATGGCGTATCTCCCCGCGGCGCCGGTAATGTCCGGCGCTCTGCTGTGCGGTAATCTAGTCAGGTTTGCCGCGCGTCCGCAAGGCGACCGATCTTTGCGGTGCAATAGAGCGGGCAATGACAGGATCAGGGGGGACGACGATGAGCAGAGCGTCGGTAATCAAGGGCAACGGTTTGCTTCTTGATGTGAAGTGCCCCCTTCGCATCAGCTATTTGGCTTCGCTTGTGCGATCAGCGCGTCGACGGCTTGCTCTAAAGGGTCGAGTTTGTCGGTATAAATCGCCCAAAGGATATCTATATCGATCCTGTGATAGACGTGCCGAATGAAATTACCCAGATCGGCGATCTGACGCCATTCGATCGATGGATGCATCCTTTTCCAGTCGTCCGGCACATGTCGCGAGGCCTCGCTGACAATCTCAAGAAATCTTTCGAAGGCAGCTCTGGTTGCGAAATCGGTCACGACCGCGTCGACAGTTTTGCCGTCCAGTAGTTTCCGAATCTCTCCGATGGCGTTCTTCATGTCCGTGAGTCGCCAATAGGCGCGATCGGCCATCAGAATACCTCGATGATCTCGTCGCTGATTGTTTGAGCCAAACCGGGCTCCAGACTTCGGCGCATAAACAGATTGGCGGGAATGCCCAGTTCGTCACCGATAATGTGGGAGGCGCCGATCAGATCGATGAGCGAAAATCGGATTCCTGGCTCGACATCGATGAGAACATCAAGATCGCTGTCAGGCCGGGGATTTCCCCTCGCGCGCGATCCGAATATCGCCAGCCGGGTCACGCCGCGCCCGCGGAGTTCTGCACGCAGCTTGAGAAGCTCGCGAATAATTGTTTCTCGATCGAGGTCGGCGATTGTGCTCATCACCTTACCGTATCCCATTTTGACGTCGCGAGGGGCGCCTACTCCGCCGCCGCGCTCGCGTGTCCCAGCCGGACGTTGAGCTTGCGGATCAGTTCTTCGGCGGCGTCGGCGATCACCGTGCCGGGCGGGAAGATCGCTTCCGCGCCCGCCTTGTACAGCGCGTCGTAGTCCTGCGGCGGGATCACGCCGCCGATCACAACCATGATGTCGTCGCGGCCGCGTTTCTTGAGTGCGTCCTTCACCTCCGGCACGGCGGTGAGATGCGCCGCCGCCAGCGACGACAGGCCGATCATGTGCACGTCGTTTTCCACCGCCTGCCGCGCCGCTTCGTCGGCGGTGGCGAACAGCGGTCCGATATCGACGTCGAAGCCGACGTCGGCAAAGGCCGAGGCGATCACCTTCTGGCCGCGGTCGTGGCCGTCCTGGCCGATCTTGGCGACCAGGATGCGCGGGCGGCGGCCCTCGGCGTCCTCGAACGCATCGATCAGTTCCTGAAGTCTTTCGACGCGATTGGACATGGCGGAAGCCTCGCGCTTGTAGACGCCGGTGATGGATTTGATCTCGGCGCGATGACGGCCAAACACCTTTTCCATCGCGTCCGAGATTTCGCCGACGGTGGCCTTGGCGCGTGCGGCGTCGATGGCCAGCGCCAGCAGGTTGCCCTGGCCGGTCCTGGCGCTTTCGGTCAGCGCGGCGAGGGTCGCATCGACCTCCGCCTGCTTGCGCTCGGAGCGCAGGCGCTTGAGCTTGTCGATCTGCAACCGGCGCACGGTGGAGTTCTCCACCTTGAGCACGTCGATGGCGGCCTCGTTGTCCGGCCGGTACTTGTTGACCCCGACCACAATCTGCCGCCCGGCGTCGATGCGCGCCTGGGTCTTGGCCGAGGCTTCCTCGATGCGCAGCTTCGGCACGCCGGCCTCGATGGCCTTGGCCATGCCGCCGAGTTCCTCGACTTCCTGAATATGCGCCCACGCCTTGGCGGCGAGGTCATGGGTCAGGCGTTCGACATAGAACGAGCCGCCCCACGGATCGACGATGCGGGTGGTGCCGCTTTCCTGCTGCAGGAAAAGCTGGGTGTTGCGCGCGATGCGGGCGGAAAAATCGGTCGGCAGCGCCAGCGCCTCGTCGAGCGCGTTGGTGTGCAGCGACTGGGTGTGGCCCTGCGTCGCCGCCATCGCCTCGATGTTGGTGCGGATCACGTTGTTGAACACGTCCTGCGCGGTCAGCGACCAGCCGGAGGTCTGCGAATGGGTGCGCAGCGACAGCGAGCGCGCGTCCTTGGGGTGGAACGGCTTGATCAGCTTGGCCCACAACAGTCGCGCGGCGCGCAGCTTGGCCACTTCCATGAAGAAGTTCATGCCGATGGCCCAGAAGAACGACAGCCGCGGCGCGAACTTGTCGATATCGAGCCCCGCTGCCATGCCGGCGCGGACGTATTCGACGCCGTCGGCGAGCGTATAGGCGAGTTCGAGGTCCTGCGTCGCGCCGGCTTCCTGCATGTGATAGCCGGAGATCGAGATCGAATTGAACTTCGGCATCCGCTGCGAAGTGTAGGCGAAGATGTCCGAGATGATCCGCATCGAGGGCGTCGGTGGATAGATGTAGGTGTTGCGCACCATGAACTCTTTCAGAATGTCGTTCTGAATGGTTCCGGCGAGCTTCTCCGGCGGCACGCCCTGTTCCTCGGCCGCGACCACGAACAGCGCCAGGATCGGCAACACCGCGCCGTTCATGGTCATCGACACGCTCATCTGGTCGAGCGGGATGCCGGCGAACAGCGTGCGCATGTCGTAGATGGAATCGATGGCAACGCCCGCCATGCCGACGTCGCCGGACACGCGCGGATGGTCGCTGTCGTAGCCGCGGTGGGTGGCGAGATCGAACGCCACCGACAGGCCCTTCTGCCCAGCGGCGAGGTTGCGGCGGTAGAAGGCGTTGGAATCCTCCGCCGTCGAGAAGCCGGCGTATTGGCGCACCGTCCACGGCTGGTTGACATACATGGTCGGGTAGGGACCGCGCAGATAGGGCGCGATGCCCGGCCAGGTGTCGAGAAAGTCGATGCCGGCGAGATCGGCCTCGCCATAGGACGGATTGACCGCGATGCCCTCGGGCGTCAGCCAGGATTTGTCAGATGACGGGGCGTCTGCGGCGACGCCTGCGGGGGCGGCCGGTGCGAAGGCGATGTCTGCGAAGTCAGGAATGCGGGTCATGCTGCACCCATTTTAGCATAGGCGGCCCTGAGTGTCGCGAGCGCGTCGCCGCCGGCGGCGATGAACTCGCCGACCCCGGCGGCGCGCAGGCCGGCTTCCATCTCGCCGGGGCGGCCTGCCAGATAGATATGTTTCGCGCCGGCGGCGTGAAGGGCCTGCGCGGCGGCCGCCGCATGCGCGGCATAGACCTTGTCCGACGAGCACAGGCAGGCCAGCGCCGCGCCCGAGGTCTTGAACGCGGCGGCGAGCGCGGCCGGGTCGGTGGAACCTTCGCCGTCGATGGCTTCGATACCGCCGGCCTCGAAGAAGCTCTTGGCGAAGGTGGCGCGCGCGGTGAAGTCCGCCGCGGTGCCAAGATTGGCGAGGAACACGCGGGGCCGCGCGCCTTTGGTCTTCAGCGCGTTGTCCGAGGCGTCGCGCAGCGTCTCGAACGCGGCGGCGAGACGGATCGGTGCGAGCGGCGGGAAGGTGACGGCCGAAGCCTCGGCCTGGGGCAGGACCACCGGCTGCGCCTCCAGCACCGTCGGAACCCGCTCGTGCAGGTTGGGAAATTCGCTGGCTCCGGTCAGCACGTCCTTGCGGCGGGCGATGTTGGCCTCGCGCGCGGCGCGCACCGCTGCGACCTTGGGCTGGATGACGTTGTTTTCAAGCGCGGCGAAGGCGCCGCCCGCGCGCTCGATGGCCTGGAACTCGGCCCATGCGGCTTCGCAGAGCTGTTGCGTCAGCGTTTCGATGCCGCCCGATCCCGCGGCGGGGTCGGACACCTTGGCGAGATTGGATTCCTCCAGCAGCACCAATTGGGTATTGCGCGCGACGCGCCGCGCGAAAGCATCGGGCAGGCCGAGCGCCAGCGTGTGTGGCAGCACGTTGATGCTGTTGGCGCCGCCGAGCCCGGCGGAGAACACGGCCACTGTCGTGCGCAGCATGTTCACGTCGGGGTCGCGCTGGGTCAGCATGCGCCACGCGGTGTCGGCGGCGATGAACAACGGCTTCGGCGCGAGGCCGCAGCTCTGCTCGACGCGCGCCCACAACAGGCGCAGCGCGCGGAACTTGGCCATGGTGAGGAACTGGTCGGCATCGGCGGCAAGGCGCGCATAGACCATGCCCTGCGCATCCTCGAGCGCGATGCCCGCCGCTTCGAGCGCGCGCAGATAGGCGACGCCGACCGCCAGCAAGTAGCCCAGCTCCAGCGCTTCCGAGCCGCCGGCATCGTGGATCACGCGACCGTCGGCGGGTGCGAACGGGCCACGGAAGCCGAGCTTCGCCAGCGTGGCGATTTTCTCGCCGAACACTGTCGCGGTCGAGGCCCAGGGCCCCGGACTGCCGCCGCGCACGGCGCAGCCGCCGATGGGATCGAGGCCGAAGCGGATCTGCACGTCCGCGGGCCTGATGTTCCGGGCCGCGAGCAGGTCGGCGACGTGGCGGCCCATGTCGCGCGACTGCAAACCGATTTCCAGCTCAACGGCGATGCCGGCCTCGGGATAGATGCCGTCGAGGACTTGCGCCAGCGCCTCCGGGGTCGGCGGCAGGCCATGGCCGCGCGCGCCGTTGGCTCCCGCGAACACCAGCGTGAGGCCGGTCGCGCCGTTTTCCAGATCGAGCAGCGCCTGCGCGTTCGCCGCGGCGGCGTCGGGATGATCGACGCGTTGCATGATCTGCCACGGCGCGCCCGCGGCGCGGGCGGGAATGACCGCGGCATCGCGCGCGCGCTGGTAGATCGGCTCGATCCGCAGCCCGTCATAGGTCTTGCCGACCAGCTTTTCGAAAGGGGCGCCTTTCAGCACGCCGTCCACGAGCTTGCGCCAGTCGTCACGGCTGGCGGCGGGAAATTCGGCGGCGAGCGGCAGGTCGTCGGTTGTCGCGGACATTCAGACAGATGACTCCAGCGTGCGGTGTTGTCTGGCCGGAAAATGCCATGGGGCGCGGCGCAAGCCAATCGCTTGTTATGGCATTTCCTGCAAATCGGGCAGGCGTTCGATGCCATCTGTCGCAAGACCGGCGAGGGCCTGGCGCGGCGTCCGGCCGGCGATCGGACGGTCGGGCGCGATTTCGGCCAGCGGCACCAGCACGAAGGCCCGCTCGAACAGGCGCGGATGCGGCAGCGTCAATTCCGGTTTGTCGAGGCGCATGTCGTCATAGGCGATGATGTCGAGATCCAGCGTGCGCGGTCCCCAGCGCCGCTCGTGGGCACGATCGCGGCCGAATTTGGCTTCGACCTTATGCAGCACGAACAGCAGCGCATGCGGATCGAGGCTGGTCTCGATGGCGATGCACGCATTGATGAAGCGGTCCTGCTGCGCATCGCCCCATGGCGGGGTGGCGTAATCGGACGAGCGGGCGACCAGCGCCGCCTGCGCCATGCCGCAGATATGGGCGATCGCCTTTTGGAACGTGGCGCGGACGTCGCCGACATTGCCCCCGAGCGCGATCAGGACGCTGGCCATGGCGCTCAGCCCCGGGCGCGGGTGATGACCACGCCGACATCGTCGAAGATGGCTGCGATCGGCGCATGCGGCTTGTGGACCGTGACCTTGACGGCGGAAATGCGCTGGAAAGTGGCGAGGATCGCGTCCGCGACCGCGCCCGCCGCGCGCTCCAGCAGATAGTAATTGTGCCCCTTGAAGGCCGCGCTGGCGGTGGCCACCACGTCGGAATAGGACACCGTGTCGGCAAGCTTGTCGGTGCGCGAGGATTCGGCGAGATCGATCGACAGTTCGAGATCGATCATGAAGCGCTGTCCGACTTCGGCCTCGTGATCCATGACGCCGTGGCGTGCGTGGATCAGAAGCCCCTTGATGAAGATGGTGTCGCTCATCGCCTGCTCTCGATTGCAGACGCCACCCGCAACGCCTGCACGGTTTCCGCCACGTCGTGGGCGCGGATGATTTTCGCACCGCGCTGCGCCGCCAGAAGATGCGCGGCGATGGAGCCGCCGAGCCGCTGGTCGGGCTCGGACGGGGTGACGGTGGCGATGAAGCGCTTGCGCGACGCGCCGACCAGAAGCGGCAGGCCGAACCGGTCGAGGTCGTCCAGCCGCGCCAGCACGGTCATGCTTTGCTCCGGCGTCTTGCCGAAGCCGATGCCGGGATCGAGCACGATATGGGCGGCCGGGATGCCGGCGCGCGCGGCGATATCGAGCGAGCGGGCGAAGAAGGTTTGCATGTCGGCGATGATGTCGATCGCGGGATCGGCGGCGTCGCGGTTGTGCATGACGACGACCGGCGCGCCGCGCTCCGCGATCACCCGCGCCATGTCGGGATCGCGCTGCAGGCCCCAGACGTCGTTGGCCATGACTGCGCCCTGGCCGAGCGCCCAGGCCGCGACCGACGCCTTCATGGTGTCGATGGAAACCGGCGCGCCCATCGCCACCACAGCGGGCAGGACGTCGTGCAGCCGTTGCAATTCGACCTCGGCGGAGATCGGCTGCGAGCCGTAGGGGCGGGTGGATTCCGCGCCGATATCGAGAATGTCGGCGCCCTCGGCGATCATCCGCCGCGCCTGGGCTAGGGCCTGGTCCGGCGCGACGAACCGGCCGCCGTCGGAGAACGAGTCCGGCGTCACATTGAGCACGCCCATCACCGCCGGATAATCACGCGTGAACAGCCGCTGCAGCAGCGGATGGTGGGGCGCGGCGGCCGTCTGCGAGGCCCGGGCGGGAGTAGCCGTCATGGCGTGGCTTTGCGCGGTCGCCGCCGGCCTGTCAAGCGTTTGCGCGGGGGCGCCGTCCGCCAGACCGGCGGCTCAGTAGGAAATCTTCAGCGGCAGCTTGCGCGCGTGCTCGATCAGCCGGGCGACCGATTTGTCGGAGGGGAGAACCCGGACCAGCTTGCGCTTGTCGTTGGCGTCCCGCATGGCCTGCGCCAGCCGCTCGGGATTGCGCATCACGAATTCGCGCACGGTGACGACGCCGGCCGCCCTCAGCAGTTCGGCCTTGGCCTTGCCCATGCCCTTGATGCGCATGCAGTCAGCGACATTGGCCCAGGCCAGCAACTGCTGCTCGCTGATGCCGGTGCTGGCGGCGAGCGCCTTGCGGCCCTTGGGCGTGCTGGCCTTGTCCAGCAGGGCGGCCGTGGTGCGGATGCCGAGCGCCTTGAGCTTGGTCTGATCGTTCGGACCCAGTCCGTCGATGCGCGAGATGGGATAGGACATGCCACTCAAACTGAAAATAAAATTACGCGAATTGGGAAAGGCCCGGCGTTCCGGAAATGATGGCGTTCATGTCATCGGCGCCGATCTTGTCGCGACCGATCTTGAACAGCTCGCGGCCGATCGCCTGAATCTGGCCCATGCCGAGGCCGAAACCCATCAGCTTCGCGCCGAGCGCCATGATGCCGCCGCCCAGCAATCCGGCCAGGCCGCCACCGGAGCCTGCCGCTGCAATCGCGGCTTCCGAACCGGGAAAGGCATCGATCAGGGTTTGAACCTTGTCCGCCGGACCTTCCTTGCGAAGGAAACCGAGAATGGCGCCGACGGTCTTTTCGGCCACGGCCCTATCGACACCGGCTTTGGCCGCCAGTTGGTCAACCAACTCGTCCATGTGAAGTGCCCCATTCCTTCCGGCTTGGCGCCGGGCCATCGTTATTGGATTTTATCTTGAGCGTCCGCGCTATGAATTACAAGCAACGCCAGAACGCAACTGCTTCTTTGCCCGCGATCGTTGATCGAGTGTTGCACGGATGCAAGAGTGATTGAGAGTTATTGGCATTTGGTGCCCTCAAAGCATCTCGTCGGAAGTCGAGCCGAGCTATGGGATAGGGTCGGGCGGAGTCTTGCGTCATGTCATGCGCGCGCCGGAGGGTCGCAGCTTGCGTCAAGATTTCCTTCGTCGACCGTTGCCGACACCCTATATAATGCGTCGCGGGATCAACGCGTTCGGCAGCGACGACGTGGCTTGACCACCGGGGTTCCGCCTGCAAGATCGTGCTCGCGCATCGCATTTGACGGATGCCACGGGCCGGAACGCAAGACAGGGCTAAGCAGGACATGGCTAAGAAGACCGCCACCCCCACTTCCGACAGTGCCGCGGCTCCGGCCAAGGCGACCAAAGCGGCGAAAGCCGCATCGGCGGCGAAATCGTCGGGTTCCGGCAGCGTCGCGGTCGGCGACAGCGACACCGCGATCTTCATCGGCAAGGGCGAGCAGCCGGCGTTCCTGACGCTGGCGCTGGCCAACCGCCATGGCCTCGTCACCGGTGCCACGGGCACCGGCAAGACCGTGACGCTTCAGGTGATGGCCGAGGGGTTTGCCCGCGCCGGCGTGCCGGTGTTCGCCGCCGACATCAAGGGCGACCTGTCCGGCATCGCCGAGGTGGGCGAGGCCAAGGATTTCCTGCTCAGCCGCGCCCGGGACATGGGCCTGAATTTCCAGCCCGACCAGTTCAAGACGGTGTTCTGGGACGTGTTCGGCGAGATGGGCCATCCGGTGCGCGCCACCGTCTCGGAAATGGGGCCGCTGCTGCTGTCGCGCATGATGGACCTCAACGACGTGCAGGAAGGCGTGCTCAATATCGCCTTCCGCGTCGCCGACGAGCAGGGGCTGCTACTGCTCGACATGAAGGACCTGCGCGCGATCCTGTCCCATGTTGCGGAGCATGCCGACGAACTGACGACGCAATACGGCAACGTTTCCAAGCAGACGGTCGGCACCATCCAGCGCCAGCTTCTGGTGCTGGAAAACCAGGGCGGACCGAAGTTCTTCGGGGAGCCGGCGCTGCAATTGAAGGACCTGATGCGGACCGACTCCGATGGCCGCGGCATCGTCAACATCCTCGCCGCCGACAAGCTGATGCAGAGCCCGCGCCTCTATGCGACCTTCCTGCTGTGGATGCTGTCCGAGCTGTTCGAGGAACTGCCCGAAGTCGGCGATCTGCCCAAGCCGAAGCTGGTGTTCTTCTTCGACGAGGCGCATCTGTTGTTCAACGACGCGCCGAAGGCGCTGCTGGACAAGATCGAGCAGGTGGTCCGCCTGATCCGCTCGAAGGGCGTCGGCGTTTATTTCGTGACGCAAAACCCGATCGACGTGCCCGACAAGGTGCTGGCCCAGCTCGGCAACCGCGTGCAGCACGCGCTGCGCGCGTTCACGCCGCGCGACCAGAAGGCGGTGCTGGCGGCGGCGCAGACCTTTCGGCCCAACCCGAAGCTCAACACCGCGCAGGTCATCACCGAACTCGGCAAGGGCGAGGCGCTGGTGTCGTTCCTCGAAGGCAACGGCACGCCGGCGATGGTGGAGCGCGTCATGATCCGGCCGCCGACGGCGCGGATCGGGCCGATCACGCCGCAGGAGCGCCAGGCGATCATTGCCGCGAGCCCGGTGAAGGGCAAATACGACACCGCCGTCGATTCCGAATCCGCCTACGAGATTCTGCAGAAGCGCGTCGCCGATGCGGCGGCGCCCGCCGATGGTTCCGGTGGCGGCGTGCTGGATCAGATCGGCTCGATCTTCGGTTCGATTTTCGGCACCAACACGCCGCGCGGCAAGCTCACCACCACGCAGGTAATCGCCCGCAACATGACGCGCACGGTCACCAACAAGGTCGCCGGCGACGTCGCCGCCAATATCGGCAAGTCGATCGGCGGAGCGACCGGCAGCTCGATCGGACGCTCCATCGTCCGCGGCGCGCTCGGCGGATTGCTGCGGCGGTGAGTCTGTCATCAATCTGACAGGGGACTGCGGTGTCTAATGAGATAGTCGTGGAATGCAGCCAGATGTGGAGAGCGTCCGATTAGACTTTCATTTTCCTCGGCAATTATAAAATTGGCTTCCCGTAACGGCAGGAAGTCCGCGTCCTTCAACTGATGGATGACGGCTCTGTAGGGAGGGCCTCCAAATATGGCGCGCCGCAGATAGTAATAGGTTTTGAGTCGTGTCAGGCAACCCTGTTCGAGCAGGATGCTTGCGACCGCATGAGTAAAACTTCCCCCAATGGCTACGGCTTCGAGGGTATGAGCGGGATAGTTCTCGCAAGAACCGTTTGCGATAAAAGAAGCTCGCGGAGCAACGTCCTTAATCCTATTGACGAATAGATGCAGGATATTTTCGAGGTCGCGGTCTCCGATGCTGAGTTTGCTGGACATCTTATATGTGAAGTAAAATGGGCGAAGGATAGGATGTCCGAATTGCTCGTCGATCGCCTTAGCCATATCCATGGCGGCATGGGCGACTGCTAGTTCATTCCAATGCGTGCCGCCCTTCGTGAACATGGGTATTGAGGTCTTGATCTTAAGATCATGCGTGGAGGTTGCGAGGTCGACAACAGCGATCCCGGCGGCGCGCAATCGGGCGACGTAGTCTGGAACTAGTCGGGTTCGCGCGTTCTTCGTGCTGGGGCAGGGGTCTAGGTTCACGAAATATTCTGGAAGGTTTGCGGCCTTCGATGGGGTGATGATGTAGAGAAATTTCCCGCCGCGAGATCGATAGCTGTTTTGAATGTCAAGAAGCTTCGGAATGATGCCATCGGCCAGCGTTTGCGCCATCTTCTCGGTGCGTTTGCAATACTCTTGGATGTAAGTGATTTCGAACAGCTCACCATTTTCTCGTCTTACAACATGCGATGTTCCAAATTCATCGAAAAGGGTAAAGCGAATTTCGTTGTTAAGCCGGACCAGCGCTGGTCGTGTCGGTAGCGCCCGCCCAACCTGGTTTGTAATGGATTTCTGAAACTCGCCACTTTGTAAGGTGGCTAAAGAGAACGGAGTAACAGGATCTGGTTCAACGCCAGCGAGGAACGGGCCAAATTTGATGAAGGTCTTTGGATAATAGGTCGCAATCGTCAGATTCCATATTGTGATCAGCGGCAACACAAGCAGAGCGGCGCTGAATATGGCGATAGCAAGTGAAGACGGGGTAGACTTCGGCTTCATTATCCTAGAACCGGAAATAGATGAACGGCTGGAACGGGATCGTGATTGCTCGTGCGAGCGCGATTATATACATGGCCACAAAGGCGAAGTTGGCAACGATCCGTGGCCAATTCATTGTCTTCCATGCACGGATTAAAAGAGGGTACAAGGACGTCGCTGGGAGGAGGGACAGGAGCGCGCCAAGTGCAATTGTAAATGGAATGTCCCCGCTGATTGCAGGCTTTGTAGTCGAAGATGTGAAGCCGGCAAGTGCAGCCATGTATCCGCTGAGATGGCTGATATTCGGCGAGCGGAAAATGACCCAGCCAAGCATTACAATTAGCAGTGTTACCGTGGTTCCGACGATCGCACCGCTTCGCCTCAGGCTTGCTCGCAGAAAAATCCTGTCGAGAGTTAGGAATAGACCATTGTAGGCTCCCCACAGGATAAAGTTCCAACTTGCTCCATGCCAAAGGCCCGAGAATAGGAAGCATATCCATAGATTTCGATAGGTTATAAAATTGCTGATGCGATTTCCGCCGAGTGGAATGTAAAGATAGTCCCGTATCCAGGTAGTCAGCGAGATGTGCCATCGTTGCCAGAATTCCGTCAGCGATTGTGAAATATACGGCATGTTGAAATTCTCGCGCAGCCGGAAGCCGAACATGCGGGCGAGGCCGATGGCCATGTCAGAATAACCGGAGAAATCAAAATAGATTTGCAACGTGAAGCAAACGATTCCAAGCCACGCGTAACTGTAACCGATGCTCCAGGGATCGGCGCCAAAAATGCTATCGGCACACGCGCCGAGAGGATCGGCAATAATCACTTTCTTGAAAATGCCTTGTGCAAAGCGGGTGAAGCCGATCCAGAAATCTTCCCATGCAAAGGCGGGTGGCGCGGCAATCTGTTTTTCTATTTCGTGATATTTTAAAATCGGTCCCGCTAGCAGCTTTGGGAAAAACAGCACAAACAAGCAGTAGTCCGAAAACCGCTTGGCGGGGCGGGATATGCCGCGATAAGTATCTACTAAATAAGTGATCTTCTCAAATACGATGAATGATACGCCAATAGGAAGTGCGATCTTCGGTTCGGATATTGAGGCCGTACCAAATAGTGTCAGAAGCCCATTTAGATTGGCGACGAGAAAGCCACTATATTTGTAGAGAACAAGAAGAGCGAGACTACTGCCCACGCCTACTGCGAGCAGAAATTGTCTGCGCGCTTCGCTATTTTGATTGTCAGCTATTTTTGAGAGATGGGGGGCAAGTAAATAGTCGACGAATGTCGATGCCATGAGAACAGGGACGAAAAGCGGTTCTCCCCAAGCATAAAACAAAAAGCTTGCGATCAGCAAAATCCACTTTTTGATCGAGCTATTGTGAATAGCGAGATATAGTACGTAAAGTACCGGGAATAGCGTGAGAAACAGTGAATCGTAGAAAAGCATTTGAGGTAGCGGGCTCTTTCTTTGCGCAATCGTACCAAGCAAGCAAAGCATGATATTAATTGTCGTATAGCTATACTGTATCAGTCTGGAAACACCGAAAATATAGCGAATTCGCCGGAGAATTTGATGCCCGCCACCTCTCACCTCGACGCCGTTCTCGCGCGGATCGACGCCGATTTCGACAGCAGCCTCGAGCGCCTGTTCGCGCTGTTGCGGATCAAGTCGATTTCGGCGGACCCCGCCTTCAACGACGATTGCGCCAAGGCCGCCCGGCATCTCGCCGATGATATCGCCACCATCGGATTTTCGACCGAGGTGCGGCCCACCGCCGGCCATCCCGCCATCGTCGGCAAAGCCAATGGCAGCGATGGCCCCCACGTGCTGTTCTACGGCCACTATGACGTGCAGCCGGTCGATCCGCTCGATCTGTGGAAGCGGCCGCCGTTCGAGCCGGTGGTGACGGATCATGCCGACGGCCGCAAGATCATCGTCGCGCGCGGAGCGGAGGACGACAAGGGCCAGTTGATGACCTTCGTCGAAGCGTGCCGGGCGTGGAAGAACGTCACCGGCTCGCTGCCGCTCAATGTCACCATCCTGATCGAAGGCGAGGAGGAGGTCGGCTCGAAGAATTTCGGCCCGTTCCTCGACCAGCACAAGAGCGATCTCGCCGCCGATTTCGTGCTGGTGTGCGACACCGGCATGTGGGATCGCGACACGCCGGCGATCACCACCTCGCTGCGCGGCCTCGTCTACGACGAGGTGAGGATCAAGGCGGCGAACCGCGATCTGCATTCCGGCATCTTCGGCGGCGGTGCGCAGAATCCGATCCGCGTGCTCACGCGTATCCTCGGCGGCCTGCACGACGACAACGGCCGCGTCACCATTCCCGGCTTCTACGACGGCGTGAAGGACCTGCCGCCGGAGATTCTCGCCCAGTGGAAGGGACTCAACCTCACGGCGGAGGCGTTCCTCAAGCCGATCGGGCTGTCGGTGCCGGCCGGCGAGAAGGACCGGCTGCTGATCGAGCAGGTGTCCTCGCGCCCGACCTGCGACATCAACGGCATCGTCGGCGGCTATACGGGAGAGGGGTCCAAGACCGTCATTCCGGCTCACGCGTCGGCCAAGGTTTCGTTCCGTCTGGTGGAAGGGCAGGAGCCGGAGAAGATCCGCAAGGCGTTCCGGGATTTCGTCACCGTGCGGTTGCCTGCCGATTGCACGGCGGAATTCATCGATCACGCCGGCGCGCCGGCCATTGCGCTCGACTGGGGCATGAAGCCGCTCGCGGCGGCGAAGCGGGCGCTCACCGACGAGTGGGGTAAGGACGCGCTGCTGATCGGGTCGGGGGCGTCGATCCCCATCGTTGCCGATTTCAAGAAGACGCTGGGGCTCGACACGGTGCTAATCGGCTTCGGCCTCGAGGACGACAACATCCATTCGCCCAACGAGAAGTACGACCTGCGCAGTTTCCACAAGGGCATCCGCTCGTGGGCGCGCATTCTCGCCGCCTTCGCGGACGCGCCGCGCTGAGCCTGACTCTATTTCGCAAAATAAAAACGCCGCCCGGAATTGGGCGGCGTTTTGATTCCGTGTCAGTGTAGAGGCTGACCATGCAAATATGGGCGCCGATGCCGGCGCGGTCAAGCGCCCGTCACGGTGCCGGAATGGCGAGCAGGCTTGCGATGCTGGCGCCGCGAATGTCGTAGACGCGTGCGAACACCACGTCGTCGCGCTTGATCTCCACCACCACCGGCGCGTTGAGCCCCTTGCAGTAGAACTCGCCCAGCGTCATGGCGAAGTCGGCGGCGTGGCTGTCCCAGCCGATGGCGAAGTCGGGGCCGAGCGCCACCTGCGCCGGCCGTTGCGGGCCGCACACCGCCACCCGCCACTTGCGGTTTGGCGGCGCCGTCTCCTGGCGCTCGACCAGTTCCTGTCGCAGCCCTTCGGACGCCTGTTTGAGGGCGAGGCCCCAGTAGTCGAGCATGTAACGGTCGTCGGCGCCGCGCACGGTGCCTGCGATATGGTTGAAGTGGGTGTACTGATAGGGATGCAGCCGGATCATCTCGCCGAGCGGCAGCGTCAGGCCCATCACGAACAGCGCCGCGAAAGCGGCCTGCGCCCTGCGGCCGTGGCTGTTGAGGTGGTTGAACAGCGCGCCGAAGGCGATGCCGCCGAGGATCGCCATGGGCGGCACGACGAACACGAAATGGCGGATGCCGTTGTAGAGCGCCGGCCGCTTCACCATCGCGATGATCAGCGGCAGCAGCGCCGCCAGCGTCAGCATCAGCAGCACGGCCTTGTATTTCGGATCGACGCTCTTGCGCGGCAGTGAAATCGCGGTGAGGACCACGCCCGCCGCGAGCAGCGCCAGCATCACCTCGGGAAGCTGCAGCGCGAACAGCGTCGGCAGATACGACCACGGCATGTCGGGCACCGACACGATCGCGCCGGCGAACAGTTCCTTCCACGGCTTCTCGAAGAAGTGGGAGAAGTAGGTCAGCGCGTGCAGCGGATTGCGGACGTCGACGATGGACCACGGCCAGATCAGGCCCATGATCAGATAGCCGAGCACGAGCGCGGGCAGCAGCACATAGACCACGTGGGCGAGGCGGCGCACCGTCGCGCGCAGGCCGTGGGTTTGATAGTCCGAAATCCAGATCGGCAGGAATCCGATCAAGGCATAGATCAGCGCCATGCCGCCGAGGATGCGCGAGCCGATCGAGAGGCCAAGGCCCAGCCCGACGATCAGGACGGTGTGCGGCGAGGGGGCCGGATATTCCTGCGCCAGCCTGACGAGGCCGAGCATGAGGACCACCATCGCCACGGCGAACGGCGCGTCCTTGGGGTTCATGAACATGTGCCCGTAGAAGGTCGGGCACAGTGCCAGCAGAATCAGCGCGGCAAGCCCCGCCACCGGGCCGCCGACGCGGCGCGCCACCCGCCACGACACGCCGAGGCCGATAATGCCGACGATGGCGCCGACCAGTCGCCGCGTCTCGAACAGGTCGAACGGGACGATCTTGTGCAGCAGGGCCGCGGCCATGTCGAAGCCGCCACCATACATATAGAGGTTGACGAAGGAGAGCGCCCGGGTGTCGGTAAAGCCGCTGCCGAACATCTTCAGCAGTAGGTCGGCATATTCGGCGTGGGTGTAGTCGTCCCAGCCAAGGCCGTAGTCGCGGAACGTCAGCGCGGCGACGACGGACACCACCGCCAGTACCGCCAGCGCGATGTCGTCGCACGTCTGCTCGATCGAACGCGGCGACGGCGTATCGACGGCGGAAGTCGTGATGGAGGACATGTCAGTCAGCCAATCAAACGTTCCCATGCCCCGTCTTGTCGCGACGGGTCTTTCCCTGGGAACCATGTAGACCAGTTTGCGGTTCAAGTAATTGTCAATTGTGGCGCAATTTTCCGGGTGCGGCGCAATATCGGCGTCAGGGTAAACCCGGTCCGGGGGGATACCCGAACCGGTTGGAGCGGACAGATACGGCAGGTGTTGAGCCCCGGAGGCGGCCGCCGGCCATCGCCATTCCGCAGCCGGAGGCCGCAAAAATTACAGATTGGTAATGCGAATACTGTGACTATACGGTAATCGGGTTCCGCGAGGGATGCGCGAATGCTGATTTGGAGGTTGGAATGATTGCGCTATTGATCGGCGGAATCGTCGTTCTGTGCGTCGGACTTCTGACCGTTGTCTATGGGATTCCGATCAAGGAATTCAGTTTCGGCAACACGCTGATCATGGCAGGGACGGGAGCCGCCAGCGCCGGGCTGGTGCTGATCGGCCTCTATATGGTCGGCCGGGAAGTGCGGGCTCTGGCGCGCCGCCTCGAGGGTGGACTGCCGCACGCTTTGCCTACGCCCGCCTTTCCCCCGGTCATGCCGCCGCGGGAGCCGGACCTTGGGCTGACGCCCGCGCCGCCCCATGTGCCAGCATCGCCCGTGTCGGAGTTGCCTCAGGCGCTGCGCCCGGGACGTCCGCGGCCGACGTCCGACGCGCCGCTGTTTACCCGCGATCTGCCGGCGCGTGATCTCCCGGCGCGCGATCTCCCCCGCGATCCCGCTCCCGCTCGGAGTGATTTCGCCGACGATCTGGCGTCGTCTCTGGGCCTCGAGTCCGAGTCGTCCTCGCCCCCGCGCGAGGAGCCCGTCATCCGCCCGCGCAGCCCGGAATCCGCCGAAGCACCGCCGGAGCCCGAGCCTGAACCCGCGCAGCGTCCGCGCCGCAACATCATGTTCGCGTCGCACCGGCGCGGCTCGCGCCCCGAACTCGGTGCGAAAGAGGATTCTTTGCGCGAGGCGTCGCTGCCGGCTGCGGAGGCCGAGGAGCCGATGCCCGCATCCGGATCCGGCGAAGCGCCGGGCGAGCCTGACGCGGACAAGGAGCGCCCGGCCGGGAGTTCGTGGCGCGAGCGGAGCGCCTTGCAGCGTCGCCGGCGGGACACGCTTTTCCCGCCGCGCGAGCCCGCCGAGCCACCGCCTTCCGAAGAACCGTCACTGGAGCCGCCGCCACCACCGCAGGGCGCCGCAAGCGACGCGGTGACGGTGGTGAAATCCGGCGTGGTCGATTCGATGGCCTATTCGCTCTATTCGGATGGCTCGATCGAAGCGCAGATGCCCGAAGGCATGGTCCGGTTCGCCTCCATCGACGAATTGCGCGCCCATCTGGAGCGGCGGTAGCGGGCGCCGGGGCGTCCGCGTCCCGGCCTGCCTGCCGATAAAAGCGACGCGATACCCCGTTTGACCTGCCGTTTTATTTACCGGGCGCCAGCATCGTCCGGACGTTTTCCAGTATAGTTCATCCAGTATAGTTGCGGCCCCGGACGGCCGCGCCGAACGCCAGCGGAAGACGTCACCATGAGCGATGCCGCCCCCAAGGGATTTGTCGAACTCACGGCCTCGATCGTGTCGGCCTATGTCAGCAACAATCCGACCACGGCCGCAGAGATTCCGACGCTGATCAGCCAGATCCACGCGGCGCTGACGCGGGTGGCCGGCGGCGTGCCGGACGCCGCGCCGGAGCCGGCCAAGCCTGCTGTGTCGATCAAGAAATCGATGACGTCCGAATATCTGGTCTGTCTGGAGGACGGAAAGCGCTTCAAATCGCTGAAGCGGCATCTGCGGACCCAGTACAATATGAGCCCCGAGCAATATCGCGAGAAGTGGGGCCTGCCGGCGGACTATCCGATGGTCGCCCCCAATTATGCCGTTGCCCGCTCGCAGCTCGCCAAGCAGATGGGGCTCGGCCAGCAGCGCCGCCGCCGCAAATAGCGGCTATCTCCTTGCCTTGATTTAAGAATATTTTCTTATTACGGTCGTCCGCAGGATACGCGGAAAAATATTGGATTTTGACCGGGGATCGCCATCCCCGCCATTTGCGCCTCGGCTAGGATGTAGGTATTAATTCCTAGAGAGGTCATCATGCTGGAAATCCCGTCGTCGTTACCCTGCGTTCCATCCCCCGAAACACATCCTGTATCCCCCGATCCCGATCTGGTCTGCGCTCTGGTGAGCCGCTGCATCGCCTGTGATTTCGCACTCGATCCCGAAGACCTTGAGGCGGCCGCGCGCGGCCCGCGGCGCGCGGTGTTGGCGCGGCAGATCGCGATGTATCTGGCCCATGTCGGTTTCGCGCTGAGTTTCGAGGCGATCGGCCGCGCATTCGGGCGCGACCGTACCACGGTCGCCCATGCCTGCCGTATGGTGGAAGATCGCCGTGACGACATCTGGTTCGACTGCCGCCTCGCGACCCTCGAACTGATCTGCCGCGCCGCGCTGGACGGAGACGTGCGATGACGCGGAAGGAGGGCGGCTCGCGCAAGCCGAAGGCCGCGCGGCCGGGCACCACGCCCGCTGCGGACGAGGTGGTCGGTGCGTTCCGCGCGCGGCATCTCGATGTGTCGGTGCGGGACCTGATGACGGAGGCCGGCGTCGCGCAGGTGCTGGTCAACGACAGCGAAAGCCCGCTGGCGTGGCTGGCGCGGCGAAAGGGCCGCGACGGCCGCGCCATGATCGCGGCCGATCAGTTCGTCGCCGGCGAGCGGCTGCGTGCGGATTTCACCCGCGCACACCTGTCGCCACGCGTCACCTCAAGCTGGTCGGGCACCGGGCGAACGCGCGGCGCAGTTGGAGGCGCGGCCGAGATGACGGACGTGATCGTTGCCGCCCGTCAGCGGGTGCGGCTGGCGTTGGACGCCTGCGGCCCGGAATTTTCCGGTCTTCTGCTCGATGTCTGCTGTTTCCTGCGCGGCCTCGAGGATGTCGAGCGCGAACGCGGCTGGCCGTCGCGTTCGGCCAAGGTGGTGCTGCAACTCGCCCTCGACCGGCTGGCGCGTCACTACGGCCTGCGCGGCGAAGCCCGTGGTGATGCACATGGGAAAATCCGCACGTGGCTCGCCGACGGCGCGGCGTTCACGGCATGAGGCGCAATCACGAGACTTCGGCGAGGGTCTCGCGCGCGTCGCGGTTGATGCGCTCGACCATCGCCCGCAGTCCGTTGGAGCGCTGCGGCGTCAGGTTCTGGCGAAAGCCGAGTTCGTCGAACAGGGCGACGGGATCCGCGGCCAGAATCTCGCGCGCGGTCTTGCCCGATTGCAGTGACAGCAGGATCGCGACCAGGCCGCGCACGATGTGGGCGTCGCTGTCGCCCCTGAAGGTCAGGACCGGCTCGGGGCCGGAACGGTCGATGTCGCGCGACAGCCAGACCTGGCTGGTGCAACCCTGCACCTTGTTGGCCGCCGAGTGTTCCTCTTCGGGCATCGGCGGCAGCGCGCGGCCAAGTTCGATGACGTAGCGATAGCGGTCGTCCCACTCGTCGAGCAGCGCGAAGTTGTCCCTGATGTCGTCGATGGTCGTCACGGCCCGCGTCTCACTTTTCATGTCGGATTGTCGGCATGAAACTTATATGAGATCACCGGCCGCCGATAGCCATAGCGGCGGCCTTTGCCGGAACGGAGTTCAGGGATAGGGAGCGGCCAAGGGGAAGGCCACCATGCCCGCCGGTTCCTGCCACGCGATCCGCAGATCGTCCTCGGTCAGGGTCTGCTGCGCGCCGGCGACGTCGCCGGCGCTGCCGGATTGGCGCGGACCGATGGAGCCGGTGTGATCGGGGGCCTTCTTCTCGGATTTCTCGGGCGTCTCCGGCGTCTTCTTTTCGGCCTTGTCGGTGATGAACTGATAGACCTTCTTCGCGCCTGATTGCGCCCGCGCGCCGATCACAGAAGCCGCCTGGCCGCCGACATTGCAGGCCGCGGGTTGACGGGTGCAGAACTGGCTCATGTCCGACACCGCGGCGCTCGCCGCCGAAATGGCGTCGACCGCGTCGACATGCGGAGCCTTGTCCGCATCGGGTGTCTTGTCGGTGGGCAGCAGCACGAGCACCAGCCCGAGCCAGAACGCCATGCGAAGCAGGAAAAACATCTCACGTCCCCGTCGATCAATCCCCTGGCGCGGCGCATTCGTCCGATGGGCGCCTCGCCTGTTGCGGTTGGTCTCGCAATTGCAGCCAGTCGTAGCAGGGCCGGATAAATCCCGGGTTCTGGCGCTCGCTCCAATTTGCCTAAAATTTGAATCGTTTGCTTTGGCGTAAATATTTCATTGATGCCGCAGCGATTGCGAAACGTCATTGCGTTACGGGACATCCACCTTTTCGAAACCATAACGCCCCGCTTGCGGAAACCTTGCATTCACCATGCGTGGTGAATGGCGATGCGATCACCCCGCAAAACAAGGCGCAGGATGCTTGCGGCGTCGGTTCGGCCCTGGCCCTTAGCGTTCGCTTAAGCTCGCTCTGACACGATCCGCCAACGAAAATAAGGGGGCGTTCCGGCCGTCGTCGTGGCGATCGGCTGAACGGTGAGATCACGTGACAGTGTCTGCCATCATAAGCGACCACCTCGATGCGTTGCTGCACCCCTCGGTGCGGGGAGACGCGATGACGAGCGCGCGGCACCGTGCCTTCATCGCGCCCCGGCTGCTCGGCAGCCTCGTCGCTTTCGCGGCGCTTCCGGTATATCTGGCGGTGCGCGGCGCGCCGAAAGAGATCGAGGTTCTGTTCTTTGCCTGGCTGATCACCCCGATCCTCACCTCCTATTATCTGTCGCGAACCGGCCGGCTCGAAGTCGCCCACGTCCTGTCGGCGCTTGCACTCGCCGTGGCGGTGCTGGCGGTCTGCTTCAACACCGGCGGCATTGCATCGTTCGCCGTGATCTGGCTGATCGTCGTTCCGCTGGAAGCGGCGTTGTCCGCATCGCGCCGGGTGGTGGGCTTCGCCGTTGCGCTCGCGCTCGGCTGTGCGCTGACGCTGGTGGCGATCGACATGGCCGGCGCGCTGCCGGTCTCCAAGGTGCCGGACGATCTCAAATTGGCGTTTGATGCGCTCGGCATTGCGGGCGCCACGCTGTATGCCTCGGCGCTGGCGTTCGGCGCGGAGTCGCTGGCGGGCATGAGCAAAAAGCTGCTGGTGGTGGAAGAAGAGCGCTACCGCCTGCTCGCACGCAGCATCAGCGACGTGATTTCGCGCCACAGCCGCAACGGCGCCATCCAGTTCATTTCGCCCGCCGCGGAATCGCTGATCGGCGTGCCGGCGGCACTGCTGCTGGAGCACGGCCTGTTCGATCGCGTCCATGTGGCGGATCGGCCCGCTTATCTCACCGCCCTGTCGGAGGCGGCGCGCAGCGGCGAGGAGCGCAGCGTGGAATTCCGCCTGCGCCGCGACATCGGCGGGCATCACGAGCGAGCGCCGGCGGCGGACTTCATCTGGATCGAGATGCGCTGCCGCCCGATCGATATCGCGTCGCGCTCGGTCGCCGGCGACAATGTCGAAGTCGTGGCGGTGATGCGCGACGTCACCGAGCGCAAGGCGCAGGAACAGGCCATCGAGGCGGCGCGGATGGAGGCGGAGCGGGCGGGGGCGTCCAAGTCGCGCTTCCTAGCCACCATGAGCCACGAATTGCGCACGCCGCTCAACGCGATCATCGGCTTTTCCGAGATGATCGTCCGCGAAGACGACATGATGCTCGATGCCGCGCGCCGCAAGGAATACGCGCAGCTCATCAACGAATCCGGCCTGCATCTGCTGTCGGTGGTCAACGGCATCCTCGATATGTCGAAGATGGAAAGTGGCAATTTCGAAATCCAGCCCGAACCGTTCGCGCCGCGCGAAGCGCTCGCCGGCTGCTGCAACCTGATGGTGCTGAAGGCGCGGGAAAACGGCATCGATCTCGTGACCCGTGTGCCGCACGATCTGCCGCAGATCACTGGCGATCCGCGCGCCTTCAAGCAGATCGTGTTGAACCTGTTGTCCAACGCTATCAAGTTTTCCGAGCGCGGCGGCACGGTGACGGCGGCGATCGGAATCGAGGGCGCGCGCTTGGCGCTGCGCGTCACCGACACCGGCGTCGGCATCGCGCCGGACGATCTCAGGCGTATCGGTGATCCGTTCTTCCAGGCCGGCAACACCTATCAGCGCCGCCACGAGGGCACCGGTCTCGGCCTGTCGATCGTCAAGAGCCTCGTCGGCCTGCATGGTGGCGACATGACGGTCGACAGCGTGATCGACCAGGGAACCACGGTGACGGTGCTGCTGCCGCTGTCCTATGCCCCGCCGGCGATGACGCCGCCGAGCAACATCACCAGACTTACTCTGCCGCCGCGTGCGGACATTTCCGAACATCAGGTGAAGAAACGTGCCTAGACAGATCGCCATCGACGACGACAAACCCCGCCGCAAGCGCCGTGCCGCCGCTGCCGCCATGGCTGCGGAGCCCGAGCGGGGGCTGATCATGCGCGTTCTGCTGCACAGCCCGAAGGATACGCTGGCGGCCGCCGCCGCTGCCGCCGCGGTGATCGCCATCATCACCAATGCGACGTTCCTGCAGGCCGGCCGCCATCCATCGCCGATGTTCGGCACGGCGTCGGTCGCGGTGCCTGTACCTGTCCCGACGCCTGCACCCTTGCCGCGCGTGCGCCCGGCTGAAGCCGAGATGCGTCCGGCCGAGGCGAAGCCCGATGCTCCTGCGGTGGCGATGAAGGCGTCAGCGCCGTCGGCGACGCCGCGGCCGCCCGCGGCGATTGCGCCGGCGCATCACGATCCGCTCGGCGATCTGATCGATTCGACGCGGCGTATCGCCGCCGTGCAGCGCGCGCTCACCCAATATGGCTATGGCCAGCTCAAGCCCACCGGCGTGATCGGCGCCGATACCCAGGCCGCCATCCAGAAGTTCGAGCGCGACCGCAAGATGCCGGTGACGGGGCGGATTTCGGACAAGCTGATTCGCGACCTCACCATCTTGACCGGCAAGCCCATCGAGTGAGGCAACGGGCGCGAGGCCACATGCCGGATATTCACCGCGCGACCGTCGCGCCGCTGGCTCTCGTCGCGCGCGTGGCCTAACTTGCCATCATGAGACTGAAAACAGCGATTTGGGTGGCGGGCTATCTGCGACGCTGCCAGAGCGAGGGCGTGTTCGGCGCGGTGGTCCGGCGCGGCGCCGAGGAGGCGGGCGCGGTGTTCGTCAAGCTGGCGATGATGGATGGCACGGCGATGCTGTTCGCGCCCGCGCCGCAGACGGCTTACGACGACAGCCGCCCGGTGGAGCGGGTGTTCGTGGCCACGCCGCCGCAGGCCACTGACGAACGGACCATCGATGCGCGCCTCGCCCGGGAGGTCGGGTTCGATCCCGACATCTGGATCGTGGAGATCGAGGACAAGGCCGGCCGCCACTTCCTCGATCTGGCGAAAAGCTGAAACGTCAGCCGTTCGAGACGGTGCGGGAGCCGGCGGCGGCGCCGGGCTGAACCGCAGGGCGCGATGGTGCGGTGGTCGCGCGGGCGCGCTGGCGTTCGTCGTCGTGCAGGGCGGGGCGATATTTGGCACGGGTGACGGCCAGCGCGGTGCCGCGCCACGCCGCCAGCATGATGAGCGCGGCGCGCGGCTCGATCACGTCGTAGAGCCGGGCCAGGCGGTAGACCTCCGTCACCGAAGCGCCGCGCGCCGGATCGAGGAACAGCAGCACACGCTGATACGCCTCGGCCGGCATGTCGAGCGCCTTCAGGGCGCAGGCCAGTGCTTCGCCGCCCGGCTCCGCGACGATCTGCTCCGCCGTGCGCGCGGGCAGGATCAGGGCATCGGCCAGTTCCGCGGTGAAGCCGGCGGCGTCGGCGGCCAGCGCGGCGTGTTCGAGCCGCGCCAATGCCTGCTTGGCGCGGCGGGGATCCACCGGCGGCGACGGCCGGAGCGTGGTCTCGCGCAGGCCGTGCAGGACACGGGCGCGGTGGCCAGAGTCCGCCGCCAGAAACATCTCGATCAGCTGTGCGGCGTCGCTGGGTTGCATCGTCAGGCTCGGAGCCGGCGCAGGCGGTTCGGAAACAATGGCGGCGTCCGCTTCCGATACGACCTCGACGTCCGGGGTCGGATCGATATCCGCGGCGGAGGCGAGCTTGAGTTTCCAGGCGATCTCGTATGGCGTGTGCGGATAGATCGACAGACGCGCCCGCACCGCGGCGCGGGTGGCGTCATCGACCTCGTCGATCAGGCGCGAAGCCAGTTCGACGAATTGCCGCTCCTCGTCATGGCTGTGACCGGCCGCCTGGACATAGAGGTCCGTCAGCACGCGCAGCAGCGTCGGGCGGATATCCACGCCCTCGCGCCGGGACAGGGTCATCAGGCCGTCAAAGCCGCGAAACATCGGAGGTGCCGTCATGCCGGATGCAACAGGTTCAGTCTGGTACGACGTTATCCCCGCGCTCTTTAATAAGCCGTTAACCATGCTGTCATTAATTGTGTCGTGTTGTCCGCCGCATCGCAGACGCGCGGCGGCCAGGAGAGACCGATATGAGCACCGTTGTTGAATTCCCGGCAGACGCGGCCTTGCGGCGCGCGCGGCCGGGCATGGCTGCGCGTGAGGGGACGGCGACAATCCTGATTCTTCCCGCGATCCGCATCGAGCGCTTCACCGATGAGGCTACCGACGGCAGCGGACCGGAGGAGGGCACCGCGCCCGGCCGCCGCCGCAAGCGCCGCGCGCGTTCCTGACGGCAAGATCAGTTTCATCCCGGCACGCGGTCAGCCGCGCCGGCAACGCTTCTGCGACGGGCCGCGATGTGCAATCCGCTCTATGTTCTGCCGTTTGTCGCGAGTCTCGCCTGTCCGAGCGGGGATTTCGGCCGTGCGCCGCCGGCTTTCAACATTGACAACAGGGCGGCCTGGGTCGGCGTCGAGGCCATCGCCAGCGAGGGCGGCCAGCCGTCGCAGTTTCAACTGACCGACGCGGAGCAGGAGCTGCGCGCCCTCGCATACTATTTCATCAAGCCGCCGCATTCGCGCCCGGTGTGGATAACCGCGTTCGGGGACTACAAGGCGACGCCGGCGCCATGGCGGCAGATCGTGGTGTTCGACCACACCGCCTATGGCCGCCGCCTGATCGACGAATGGCGCCGCTCGCAGGTGTCGGCCTATGCGATCTTGATCGAGGATGTGCGCAACGACGGCGTGATGCTCGATCAGTTCATCCCGGTCGCGATCCGCGTCAACGATCTCGATATCAAGCGCCGCAAGGCGCTCGCCATCGTCCCGGAACTGTCGCGGCGCGAATACGATGACGCCCAGGCGCGGATGCGCGAGAACGTTCTCGTCGTGCAATGGGCGCAGCAGACCCTGCAGCAGCGGGTGGCGGCCTATCGCTGGGCGCTGGAGCGGCTCGTCATCCACGTGCCCGATCCGATGGCGGCGGATGCCGACCGCCTGATCGGCCACATGTCGGCGCGCGCGTCGGAAGTGTGGATCGCCGCGCCCGCGGTGGTGGGTCGCGCGCTCCGCGTCGGCGGCTAGAACTTCATATCATCGTGAAAACCATGCGGCCGAAGGTCACGTTGTGCCCGGCCGCGAACGGATGTTTGTTCCAGCATCGGTGCATGTGGTGGATCGCGGCGGATATGGGGATGACATGACGATGTCCCCGTTCGGAAGAATGCCTGAATCCGACGGATCGCTCGGTATCCTCGCGATTCTGAGCGTGCTTGTCGTGATCCCCGCGGCGCTGATCGTCAATGTGCTCGAAGCTGATCTGGTGTTGCCGGCGTTGAGCGTTCTGCTGTTTTCTCTGGCCGCGATCGCCGCCGCTGTGGCGGGCCTGATCAAGGCGGAGAAACACGTGCAGCACGTCACGCTGTGGGATATCGCCGGCGGTCTGGCCATCACCGGCTGCGCGGCGACGGTGTTCGGCGAGCCGGATCAGGCCGTTCAGTTGTTCGAGCATCTGTTCGAACGTTCAGAGAAGAGGTGATAGCAGGCGTTAACGACCTACCAGAACCACCAGGCCGGGCCCCTCTGGCAGCCGTGAGGCTGTGATGTCGGACTGGAATTTCAGTTGGAGTGGCCCTTTTTGTTCTGAGACACGACACGTCATGCGAGGACGTGGCCGACCGGCGATGAGTCCGGAGGTGGTCTGATTCTCGCGGCGTCTCCCCCGTTTCCTGCGAACCGTGGCCGCTCTCCTCAACCCAGGGAAGCCCGGTCCATGTTCGATTTTCTCACCGCAGATGTTCTCTCCGCCCTCGTTCAGGTCATCCTGATCGACCTTGTGCTCGCCGGCGACAACGCCGTGGTCATTGGTCTTGCCGCCGCCGGCCTGCCGGCGGAGCAGCGTGGCAGGGCCATCCTGATCGGCGTCGCTGCGGCGACCGTGCTGCGCATCGTCTTCGCCGGCATGGCGACCCAGCTTCTCGCCATCGTCGGGCTGCTGCTCGCGGGTGGCATCCTGCTGTTATGGGTGTGCTGGCGGATGTGGCGCGAACTGCGCGCGATGCATTCTCATCACGATGCTGCCCACACTTCTACTGAACCGGGCGAGGGTGTGCCGCGCAAGACGCTGGCGCAGGCGACGTGGCAGATCGTCGTCGCCGACGTCTCGATGTCGCTGGACAATGTGCTGGCGGTGGCGGGCGCGGCGCGCGAGCATCCAGCAGTGCTGATTTTCGGACTGGGACTGTCGGTGGTGTTGATGGGCGTCGCGGCGTCGTTCATCGCCCGGCTGCTCAACCGGCATCGCTGGATCGCCTATGTCGGCCTCGCCGTCATTCTCTATGTTGCCGTCGAGATGATCTATCGCGGCGCGCTCGAGATCTGGCCGGCGCTGGGGCGCTGAGTCCGATCAGCGCGTACTCGCTGCCGCGGGCATCGGCTGCACGGCGCAGCGCGCGGCGGCGAGCGAAGCCTGCGCCTGCGCCATCAGGCCGGGCTCCGCGGCCAGCGCCTTCAGCACGATCAGGCCGGTCGGGGTCGGCGAATCGATGATCAGCCGGTCGGCGGAGGTGACGTCTTCCTCCTCCGGCAGGCCGGCATGCTGGGCCTCGGTCATCAGGTCGAGCTCGATCACGCGGCGTCCCGCCGAGCGGTCGTTGATCGCGTAATAGGCCACGTCGTTGCGGGTATAGAACGACACCGAGGTGTAAGCCTGGCTCACCGGCACGGTGAGCTTGATCGGACCGTCCGTCAGGTCGTAACGGCAGGCGGCGGTTGCGAAGGCCGGGTCCATGAAGGGCATCGGCGCGCCGTTCGGGGCGGCCGGCGGCAGCGCGGTGACGGCGTTGACCCGGGTGATGGGAACGAGACGCGCATAGGCGTCCTGCGTTGCGACGCGCGGCAGCGCCAGCACGCTGACGAGATGCACCACGACGCCGAGCAGCACGCCCCCGATAATTGCAAACAGCCAGCGGATCATGGGCACCCCGCCGTCGTGATGGAGGGCATCGGAGCGTCCTTCTGGGTCCGGGTCCCGACGCCGACCGGCGTATCGTAAAGCCGCAGCGCCAGCGTGTAGCGATCGATGCCGCCGGTCGGCAGCCAGTTGCCGGAGCGGGCGCGCGGCGCAATCCGCACCTCGAACGAGCCGTCGGATTCGCGCACGATTTCCTGGCTGGTGAATCCGTAGCGTTGCAACGTGTTGGCGACGAGTTGCC
The DNA here is from genome assembly GCA_020544565.1 of Bradyrhizobiaceae bacterium. GTDB lineage: Bacteria > Pseudomonadota > Alphaproteobacteria > Rhizobiales > Xanthobacteraceae > Afipia. Next base: position 1,864,751 of record CP078014.1, on the reverse strand, counting down.
CCTTGGTGTCGTAGATCGTCAGCGTCCAGAATCGCGCCGGCGGCGTGACGCCCTTGACGATCACGTCGCAGCGGCCGTCGAGCGGGCGGCGGGCGTCGTCGGTCTTCGCCGTGAAGGTGACCCCGTCGCCGGTGCCGACCGGCAGTGCGCCGCTGCGGGCGACGGAGGCGCGTGAGTAGGGATCGATGTCGCTGGTGCCGGCCTTCGGGCGCGCGATCCATGGCCCGATTTCGATCGTGCCGACTGCGACGCCGCGCGTGGCCGTCATCCATGTCGCGCCGAGGCCGACGATGGTTGCGACAAGCAGGGTCACGATGGTGAGAAGGATCAGCCGCACGGTCGAAGCGCCATCATCGATCAGGTCAGTTCTTGCGTGACGGTGCGGGGGCCGCCGGCACCGCCGGCGTCGCCGCGGCGAAGCTGTCCGGGAACGCCGCCATCGACGGCGCAGCGGCTTTGCCGCCGTTCGAGGATGTCTTGTCCGGAGCGCCGGCGAGTTTGGCGGCGTCGTCGAACATCTTTTCGATGCGGATCAGGATGGTCGCGCCGCGCCGCGTCAGCACCGGCGGCGGGCCGGGATTGATCTCCGCGGGCTTGGCGGATGCCGCCGTCGACGCCAGCGCATCTGGCGGCAACCGCTTGCCGCCGCCGATGCCGGGAATGTCCCTGATCTCCACGCCCTGATGGGCGGCCACCATGATGTCGTGCCAGGTCTGGGCCGGCAGCGAGCCGCCGGTCATGCGGTTGGTCGAGGAATAGTCGTCGTTGCCGTACCACACCGCCATGGTGAAATTGCCGGTGTAGCCGACGAACCATGCATCGCGAAAGGCGTTGGTGGTGCCGGTCTTGCCGGCGGCGGGAATGCCGTCGAGCCGGGCGCGACGCGCGGTGCCTTCATCGACCACATGGCTCATCATGCCGGCCATGTCGGCGGCGACGGAGGCCGGGATCGCCTGCGTCGGCTTCTTGCCGTCGCGGTCCCAGCGCCAGACAAGATCGCCCATGCCGGTGCGCACTTCCAGCACCGCATGCGGCTTCACCGCCTTGCCCCTGTTGGGGAAGGTGGCGTAGGCGACGGCGTGTTCGAGCACGCTGACTTCGGCGGAGCCGATCGGCAGCGACGGCGTATCGATCAGCGGCGCGGTGATGCCGAACTTGCGCGCGGTCTCCACGATCTTGGCGCGGCCGGCTTTGGGGCCGCCCTTGCCACCCATGGCGATGGACAGCTTGACCGGCACCACGTTGATCGAGCGGGTGATCGCGGTGGTGAGGGTCACCGGACCGGAATAGGAGCGGCCGTAGTTCTGCGGGCACCAGTTGCCGATGCAGACGGGACCGTCGACCACGATGGAGTTCGGCGTGAAGCCGTTCATCAGCGCGGTGGCGTAGACATAGGGCTTGAACGACGAGCCGGGCTGGCGCATCGCGTCCACCGCGCGGTTGAACTGGCTGGCGCCATAGTCGCGGCCGCCGACCATGGCGCGCACGCCGCCGTCGAGATCGGCCAGCACCACCGCGGCCTGCGTCGCGTGATAGTCGCGGCCGAACTGGCGCAACTGGTTTTCGACGGTGGCTTCCGCGGCGCGCTGCACGTTCATGTCGATGGCGGTGCGCACCACGAACACGCGCTCGGTGTAGGATTTCGGGAAGGTCTGCACCAGCTTGCGCATCTCGTCGAAGGCGTAGTCGAGATAGTAGTTCGGCGAGTTCTCGTCGCGGCGGTCCACCACCGAGGCGGGATTGCGCCGCGCGCCGAACACCTGACCTTCGGTCATGAAGCCCGCATCCACCAGATTGTCGAGCACCACGTTGGCGCGGGCGCGGGCGGCGGGCAGGTTGATGTGCGGGGCGTATTTGGTCGGCGCCTTGAACAGGCCGGCCAGCATCGCGGCCTCCGCAAGGTTCACGTCGCGCGCCGATTTGTTGAAGTAGAAATGTGCCGCGCCGTCCACGCCGAAGGTGCCGCCGCCCATATAGGCGCGGTCGAGATAGAGCTTGAGGATCTCGTTCTTGGTCAGCCGGGTTTCCAGCCAGATGGCGAGGAAGGCTTCCTTCACCTTGCGCTCGATGGTGCGCTCGTTGTTGAGGAACAGGTTCTTCGCCAGCTGCTGAGTGATCGACGAGCCGCCCTGGCGCACGCCGCCCGCCTGCGCGTTGGTCATGAGCGCGCGTGCCGTGCCGGCGACGTCGATGCCGAAATGCTCGTAGAAGCGCCGGTCCTCGGTGGCGAGGGTGGCCTTGATCAGGTGATCGGGAAACTCCTCCAGCGGAATCGAGTCGTTGTGCTTGATGCCGCGGTTGCCGATCGGATTGCCGTAGCGGTCGAGGAACGATACCGCGAGGTCGGACTTCTTCAGCCAGTCGTCGTCGGCGGTCTCGCGGAAGGCGGGGACCGCCAGCGCCAGCATCAGGATCATGCCGGCGAGGCCGATGGTCGCCGCTTCCGACAAGGGCTCGATGAAGACCCAGCGCTTCCAGCGGCCGACATAGAAGCGGTCCATGAAGGTCGAGTAGCGCTCGTACAGTTCGCGCAGGCCGACCGCCGAGGAAAACAGCGTCGAATCGATGCGCGCGTCGAGGTCCAGCAGGAAATGCCGGAACCGCTTTTTCCACTCGCTGGGCACGATGTTGCGCAACGGAACCTTTGGTCGAACGACGCGGCGACTGAATCGCCGGATGATAAAATGTTTGCCGGACGATGCTGATCTATTTGCGGCATCCCCAAGGCGGTTTTGA